>PGZM01000008.1 GCA_002841395.1 Firmicutes bacterium HGW-Firmicutes-9 | reverse complement strand
TCTGACCGTAATTGTCCTTGGTTTTGATTTCGTCAAACTCTACTTCGCAAACAACCTCGATGATCCCGTTCACAGGAAGCTGATATATCTCATCGCGCTTTGATGTTGAGTTGTTTGCTTTCCACTGAAAAATCTTTTTGTCCTTATGCGCAATACGAATCTCTCCAACGTATGCTGACACGGTCAGCCTGAGATCATTTTTGAAATCATCCGAGTACCCGCTTACATAGAGTACGTTTATATCATCTATATCAATCGGAATTGTGCCGGTATTTTTGAACCGGAGCGTAACCGTGTTTCCGGTACCGGGCGTAATCTCTTTGAACGTCACGGTTGCGTGCGCGTTTTCCGCATTTGATACGCTTGCGCTGCCGCTGTTGATTCGGGAGGAGTAATCCAAATAACTGAGTTTTGTTTCAGCCGTTTTCGCCAGAATCTGTATGTTGACTTGCTCCGTCCAGCGCGCATATGCAACGCCTGTGAGCAAAAGCAGTATCGTTATAATGAGGACGCCCAGCTTTGCTTTGTTCATATTATGCCTCAATATCGTTCAGCTAAATATTGTCCTCCGCGTGTAAAAAAACAAAAAGCAGCTAACAAAAATGCTAGCTGCCAAAACTTTTAATATCCCGCACATCACGCAAAGCGGGAAAACCACTTGGCAACTGGCTACCATCGACGATGTTTCGTCATTAGGCCCTGTAGTTTTGCGTCGCCCGCTTTCACGGGTTATGCCCTTGGATGTGATGTATTTATTACCTGGTTACAAATTATCACATGCGAACCTGCTTGTCAATGGTTCGAAGTAACTTTATCACAATTGTATCTGATCAAACATGTGGCATCGTTTATTGAATACAATGTTATCTTCGCTGGTATTTTAATCTAATTCTATCCAGAATAAGGGTCAATTAATCGTCAATCCATATCAGTTTGTTGACGAATATGCTGCGTTATGCGCTAGATTCTTCACTTGTCAGGTTCGTATTATCTCTGGAGTTTTCCACTCGCAATGAAACCGAATAACAATTATTCAGACCATATTGTTACATTGTATGATTCATTGTCGTACAATTTCATATACCAGATAACCAGTAAGCACGCGGCATAGTCCCATATCTAGTATGTTGCGCTATCTATCGCCAGAATAATCGGATTCGTCTTGGATCGTGACCTGTTCCTTAAAAAAGAAGTCCACCTAAAAAGAAAGAAAATGATAAACTAAAAAACGATGCTGAAAGCATTCAAGTAGACCAATCATTTACTAGGTGCGTCAAAACTTGAATCACATTTTATCAATATGGCTCTCTTCCAAATGGATAAATGATCCGAAGTAGTCATTGAACTCTTGCGTATAACCTGTGTTGAATCCGCTGTTGGGATACAGTGTCATCTCGCCGAATCGCACCCCCTCCGGCGTATCATACAGATCGACCCTGACATGGTTAAGCCCCTTGGAGAGCTGTTCCGCCAGCATTTTCATCTCTTCAAAGTGCGGCGGTTTTGTAAGCGGAAACTCTTCCAGCCCCTTTAATGTGCCTCCGATCGACATGTAGCGAGGAATAAAATCCGGATCATAAAACAAATAATTCGCCCCGCCCTGACGGCGGTTTACGCATAACAAGACCGAAAAGACCTTCCCCTGCCAGCAGTAAAATTTATAGTCATCCGGGCGCGTACCCGCTTCATCGCCAATGAACGCTTCTGCTATCACTCGGCGCGGCACATCATGATACGCCCACTCTCGTCCAAGGTAGGAGTAATCTCGCTTCAGCCACTTTTTCAGCTTGCGGCGAGTATCATAAATATTCAAGTCTGCCTTATTTGTACAGATGATCACACTCCCGGAGTCGTGCGTGCATTTGAGCACGAACTGTTCCGGCAAACTCGAAAAATCGATCTGCTCCGGACGATCCCATACTCCAAGCAACGGAATCAAGCAGTCTTCCCCCGCGCACTCTCGCACAAAGTCGCGCACGGCATACTTGTCACACAGCTTTGGATAGATCGAATTTTTATCGTGAAGCTTGAGCCACTGTACTTTTTCACTGTAGGAAATTGGCGAATCAAGGCGCAGAGATCGATCTAGTATTCCACGAAAAAGCAGTTTCAAGTACATCTCGTCTGGCATTCTTCGAAAAAAGCCATAGCGGGACAATTTGACAAGCAGCTTGTATGGATTCGCTCGAAGGGAACGATATTGTTCAATTAGCGCAAAGCTCATCCTGTTTCCTTCTCTATGTCGCCTAGATAGTTTGTCTTTCCAGATTCGCAGATAGTTTAGCGTTTTGAGGAATGTTTTGAATTTAATGTGGTATCACATTGATTGTAATGACGTGTTCTGTGCCGCGTCAACCATATAGCATCTATATTTTCCAATAATTCCTTGTCCATCATAGCTGAAAAAAAGTATAATAAACTAAATTGTTCGTTCGGTTCATTTTCACTTGACCGGGCTTTGAATCTACATAGCAAATCGTCTCTAAAGCAATCAAAATCAGCTTAATTATTAACGGCTAAACTATACGACAATTTGATCACATCTATATACCTGTGGTTTCAGCTTGATTGATGCTTAGGGGAAAATATATCGAAAACCGGGGAGGACGAGAATGGACACAGTAACAATACTATGGTCCGGTGGATGGGATGGAACGTTCCGCTTTTTACAACTGGCAGCGAAAGAGATTTCGATTCAGCCGATCTATGTGATCGACAAAAATCGCAAAGGCACTGAGTATGAAAAAGATGCCATGGCGAAAATTATTAATGCTGTATCTGCCGGCAGAGAAAACAACTTCAAGGCCACGATCTTACCCGTAAAGTTTTATACCGTCGAATGGATTTTGGAAAACTGCGCGGATGAAAAGATAAGCGCAGCTTTTAGGATTCTAAGAGAGAAGTACAATGTCGGAACACAATATGAATGGTTTGCGCTTCTTGCTAAAAAACTAGGCGTTCAGATGGAGACCTGCATTGTGCATCAGTACCATGGAAAGGTCGAGGATGCAATCGAGGTGGAAGCGATACTCACGCCGATCCATGACGATGTTTTAGGGGAACGGTATCAGGTTCTGCCAAAAGAAGACAACGATACCGTGACATTGGTTTTTGAGAACCTATTGCTGCCCTCCATTCGGCTCACGAAAAAGGACGAAGAACGCATCGCCAGAGAAAACGGATGGCTTGATTTGATGAAGCTTTCCTGGTTCTGTCACAACCCGGATAAAAAAGGGAGTCCATGCGGACTGTGCACACCCTGCGATGACGCCATGCATACCGGGCTGGAATGGCGGCTTCCCAAAAAAGCGCAACGGAGAAATAAGTTCAAGTACGCTTATCTATTGCTGCGGAAAGCAAAGCGATTTTTATCTCGGAAAGCGAAAGCGTAAGGTCACTTTCAAGAAAAAGTCGATCCGCTTTTCTGACGCTTTTGCCTAAAAATTGTTTTGAATATGCATGGATGTTAACGAATAGCAGCCATGTGCACGAACAAACGAAAATGAGGATAACATGATTCAAGAATTTGCTATTCCCGCTGTACTATTTTCTCTCGTCTTTATCGGTGTTTTATTACGGAAGATACCGCTCATTCAAAAAGCAATGATTCCGGCGCCGATTCTCGCAGGAATTCTTGGATTCGCTCTCATGAACTCAGGACTTTTGAAGCTCGATTTCGCAGTCTATGAGCGGATTTCGTTCCATCTCTTTTCGCTCAGCTTTATCTCCATCACCTACATGAGCATCAACGCGCCGAAGCAGAGCGAAAAGAGCTACTTTAAAGGCGGCTTGTGGCTCGCGCTCATGTTTGGAATGATGATCAGCGTTCAGGCACTGTTTGGTTCCGCGGTGTTTTTGGGATATAACTTCCTGACCGGATCTGACCTTCTGCCTGCGCTTGGCGGCATGATTACGCATGGATTTGCGCAAGGCCCGGGACAAGCCGTTGCCATTGGAACAATCTGGGAAGGCTTTGGCGTTGAGAACGCATCGCAGTATGGCTTGTTTTATGCGGCTACCGGATATGTAGTTGCGTTTCTCTTTGGCGTGCCGTACGCAAAGCGGCTGATCAAAAAGCGCATGTTATCCGGCGAGGCGGGCGCAACGCTGGCAGAATCGAACGATCTTGCACTAGGGCTGATTCGGGATGAAGAAAAGCCTGTGTTCGGACACCAAACCGCACACCACGCAAATCTGGATACGCTGACGTTGCATTTCTCGCTGATCGGCATCACCTATCTGCTCTCTTACGGCTTTGCCGAGGGAATCACACGCTTTGTTCTCAAGGGCGCCGCCAATCAAACGCTGATCTTTGGCAACATGTTTGTTTGGGGAATATTATTCGCGTTCCTGATCAAAGCAATTCTCCGCAAAACAAAGTTCACATACATCATCGACCCCGACATACAGGGCAGCATCACCGGCTTTTTAATCGATACGCTCACGATCTCAGCGATGCTTGCAATCAATATTAAGCTGATCTTCTCTAGCCTTGTTCCGCTTGTGATCAATATCGCGGTGATCTGTGCTGTCACGTTCTTTGTCGTGCGCTATTTCGCCAGACGCAGCGGCGCGTTTTCCAACGAACGGTTTCTGGCGGAGTTCGGCATCGTAACCGGCACCGCCGCTACGGGGCTCATCTTGTTGCGCATCGTCGATCCGCAGTTTAAATCCCCCGTTGCCCGCGAGATGGTCTGGTGGAATATCCTCAACCTGCTTGTTGGCGTATTGGTCATTCTTTCACAGGTTGCAATGCCTGTTACGAACTTCCGGTTGTGGATGATCATTCTCGCAGCGAGCGTTCCTGTCTTCCTGATCCTCTTGAAAGTGTTCGGGTTGTGGGGGAAGAAAAATGCCGAGTAAACGCGGGGCCACGCTGTATTACAACGCAAACATCTATCCGATGGCCGGCGATTTGCCGGAGACTGCGGAAGCGTTGGTTGTTTCGCATGGTCAAATTCAGGCGATTGGAACAGTCAAGGAGTTAGAAAATCGATTTTCGATCCGGTGCCGTGTCGACCTCGAAGGCAAGACCGTCTTGCCGGGGCTCGTCGACGCGCACAGTCATTTTTCATTTCAGGCAATCGCGGATGCTCTGTTTGTCGGGCTGCATTCTGCACCTACCGGCAATGTTGCGAGCATCGAGGATATCACGCGGCTCCTGCGGGAACACGATAGGCAGCAAAACCTATGGGCTGTCATCGGGCACGGATTCGACGATACGAAGATAAACGAATACCGCTTCCCGACGCGGGACGAACTTGATACGGTTTCGATGGAAAAGCCGGTCGTTGTCATCCACCAGAGCTTTCACTTGATGAGTCTAAACAGCAAAGCGCTGGAGCTCTCCGGCTTGATCGACGATTTTATTGTGCCGGAAGGCGGAGTCGCCTATCGCGACGAAAACGGACGCTTCACAGGCGTTCTCGAGGAAGGCCCTGTGATCAATCTCGTGAATCGCAAGGTCATCCAACCGCTTGTTGCGAAAAACAATCTACTGCGGATCATACAAAAAGGCTCCTCTCTCTATTTGAGCCAAGGCTATACAACGGCGAACGAAGGCGCGGCGGTAAAAATGCAGCAGTCGCTCTTTTCCATCGCTTCGTTATTAGGCATGCTGAAAACCAAGTTGGTGGTAAATCCCGGGTTGCTTTCGGGCGGCGCTCTCCCGATCACGGCCGAAAAGCAGGGATCGTTTTGCGATTTAGGCAGACGGGTCTCCATCGGGCCGGTCAAGCTGTTTACCGACGGATCGATTCAGGGATATACCGCGTATCTGCGGCAGCCATATTACAAGCAGCACAAAACGCGCGCAAAAAACGACGACTATCGCGGATATTTAACGGTTACGCCGGAAGACTACATGAATACGGTCGAGCGTTTACACCGCGAAAACCTGCAATATGCCGTCCATGCAAATGGCGATGCGGCGATTCAACTCGTCATCGATGCGGAACAAAAATATCAGAAAAATAAAGATCTGCACAACATCATTATCCATTGCCAGACGGTGGGAATCGATCAGCTGGAGCAGATTCGATCGCTTGGCATGATTCCGTCCTTTTTCCCGATTCACACATATATCTGGGGAAAACATCACCGCAATACGTTTCTTGGCGAGGAGCGCGCGGCGCGCATGAACCCCATCGCCACTTCGCAGGAGATGGACATTCCCTGCACCATACACAGCGATTCGCCGGTTACGGCGGTTGATCCCTGGCTGCTGCTTTGGAGCGCAGTGATGCGGCTGGATGAAGATGGCGCACTACTCGGTCCAAACGAGCGTGTGTCCGCCTATGATGGTCTTCTTGCGCTCACAAGGAATGCAGCGGCACAGTATCGACTTTCGGATCGGGGAACACTGGAGGCGGGAAAACGTGCCGACTTCATCGTGCTGGATCAGAACCCTATTACAATCGATGAACACAGCATAAAAGACATACGTGTGTTGCAGACGTATGTTGATGGGAAATTGGTTTATAAGCAAAAGTAGTTTCTAGTTTTATGAATAAATCGCAAGCCAGCGTTTTCAATACTCAAGAATCTATTTCAAACTTACCTAGCTCTGATTTAGGTGTCCCCCAAGAAGATCATGCTTTTGGGGGACGCTTGTTTTATTTTGTCAGTTTTCTCACAACATCGACTAATTGGTCGATCTGTTGTCAATCATACGCTGTAAATTCATTTTCGAATAAGCAAAGGCGAAGAGACTTTGACGCATCCCTTCGCCTGTAAGATTACAGAAATCTTGTAATTCCTTTGTTCGGTTTCAAATTATATGAGATTCACCCTTGTCTCCGCATCAAACAGATGAATTTTGCTGAGCGCGATTGCAAGTTCCAGCGTCGTCTCCGCTACCCCGACCTGCGAGAATCTCGCGTCCTCAAACTCCGGCACGCGGATGATGAAACTCTCCTGCGCTTTCCGCATGTGCAGAAGCACTTCGTTGCCGAGCATCTCCGATACTTCAAGTAGCGCGCTGACTTTGTCATCGTCCTCCTGTGTCGCGAGACGGATATCCTCCGGTCGCACACCGACAATTACTTCGCCGGACTGCACGTTTTTCTGCGAAAGCTGCTGCTGTTTCTCCTGCGGAAGCAGAAAACGAGTACCCAGAAACGTCAATGTATATTGCCCGTCCTTCCGTTCCAGCGGACAACGCTCAAAGAAGTTCATCTGCGGGCTGCCCATGAACCCGGCTGTAAACACGTTGGACGGATGATGATAGATCTCGCGCGGCGAACCGATCTGCTGAACAAGTCCGTCGCTCATGACAACGATCTTGGTCGCCATGGTCATGGCCTCCACCTGATCGTGCGTCACGTAGATAAACGTCGTCCCAAGTGCGTGGAAGAGCTTGATGATTTCCGTTCGCATCTGGTTTCGAAGCTTTGCGTCAAGGTTTGAAAGCGGCTCATCCAGTAAAAAGATCTTCGGCTGGCGTACGATTGCACGGCCGAGCGCGACGCGCTGCCGCTGTCCGCCGGAGAGCGCGCGCGGTTTCCGGTTGAGATATTGCGAAATTCCGAGCGTTTCTGCAACCGCCATCACGCGCTCGCGGATGATGTCCTTCGGCACATGCCGGATCTGGAGGCTCAACGCGATGTTGTCAAACACCGTCATGTGCGGATAGAGCGCATAGTTCTGGAACACCATCGCGATATCGCGGTTCTTCGGCTCCATATCGTTGACGAGCTTTCCGTCGATATAGATTTCACCCGCGGTGATGTCTTCCAGTCCTGCGATCATGCGCAATGTCGTCGATTTCCCACAGCCGGAGGGACCTACCAGAACCACAAACTCGTGTTCGCCTGTCTCGAGCGAAAAATCGGATACGGCAAAGTTTCCTTTGTCGAACTCTTTATATACGTGGGATAATTTTACGCCTGCCATATTTCTCTCCTCCTAAAATCAATCAGCCCTTGACTGCGCCGCTGGATAATCCGGAGATAAAATACCGCTGCAAGAGCACATAGATTAAGATCACCGGAATCATGGCAAGACAGGTCATAGCAAATACATATCCCCAGTCGGTTCTGTTATGCGCCTGAAAAAACTGCGTGATCGCGACCGGGAGCGTCCGAAGCTCGTCTTTTTTCAGAATGGTTTGAGACCAGCCGACCTCTTCAAAGGCGAAGAGAAAGTTAAACACGCTGACCGCCGCGATCGAGGGAGACGCCATGCGCAGCATCACCCGGCGGTAGATCGTGAACACTGTTCCGCCGTCCATATAGATCGCTTCGTCCAGTTCGCGCGGGATGTTGTCGATAAAGCCCTTGATCAGGAACGTCGAGAACGGCGTCACCCACGCGGTATAGAAGAGGATCACACCCCAGAGATTGTTGACGAGCTTGAACGTGACAGCCAGCTCAAACTGCGGCACGAGCATCGCAAGCCCGGGAATCAGCATGGTCGTGATGATGATGCTGTAAAGAAGATTTCTGCCCGGAAAACGAAAGCGCGAGATGCAGTAAGCAAGCATAGACGACAGCGCCGCGGAAAACACCGTTGTCGCGGTTGCGACGATCAGCGTATTCCCCACATAGGTGAAGAAGTTTTTCTGATGCAGCACGTAGTCATAGTTGCTCAGCGTCGCTTCCTGCGCGGTCGGGATCAAACGGATCGGATACGAAAAGGCGATATCGTTCGGCTTGAGCGAGGACGAAACCATATAGACCATCGGGATGACCATGATTAAAAGCCCCAGGCAAAGCAGAATGTACCGCATCGACATCTGCCAGGGCGTGTGCTTCCGGTTCCTCTTGAGCCGCGATTGCTTTTGTTGATCGATCATGACTTTCTCTCCTCCTTCTGCGGCGAAAACACCTTGAATAGCAAAACCGCCAATACGGAGATGATTGCCGTCACCAGGAATGACAGCGCGGCTGCATACCCCATCTTTCCCGATACGCTGAACGTCTGGTAATACAACCAGGTCAGCACGACTTCCGTCTGGTGTGCGGGGTTGCCGCCCGTCATCACCATAATCGGCGTGTAGGTGTTGAATGCGCCGATGATCAGCATGACGAGAGAGAAAAGGATCGTTCCCTTGATATTCGGCAAGGTGATCCGGAAAAACTGCTGTCTGCGGTTGAGTCCGTCGATGGACGCCGCCTCATAATACTCGCCCGGGATTGCCTGCAGCGCGGCAAGAAAGATTACCATGTTCCAGCCGATTCCCTTCCAGATGCCCAGAAGGCTTGTCGCCGTGAGCGCGGGCCAGCGCGTGCTGAGCCAGCCGATGGGATCGTTGGTCACGTGCAGTACATCCATCAAAAAGTAGTTCAGCAGCCCCTGATTGCTGAAGATGTTTCGAAACAGGAGCGCTACCACCACCCACGAGGTGATGACCGGTAAATAATACATCAACCGGAACGTGACGGTAAATCGCCGGATGCCGTTGATCATCAGCGCGACCAAAAGGCCTATGATCATCTGCAGCGGCACCGTTAAAAGCATGTAATAAAACGTGTTCGCGATGGCAATGCCCGCCGCCTTGTCGGAAAACACCGCGGCGTAATTCATCAATCCGGCAAATTGCGATACCTGCTGGTATCCAATCTTCCAGTCGAAGAAGCTCATAACGAACATTTTGATTATCGGGTAAAACGTGAATAGTCCGATCACCGCGAGCCCCGGAAAGAGCAGCGCGAGCATGCGGATATTGTCTTTTCGCTTGAAGAATGATTTGGCTCGTGAGAATCGGGTTGACATTGTTTCCCTCCGGTTTGCTCGCGATCTGCGCGGGAGAAGTGCAAAGATTCGGGAGGAAGCACGCGAGGCGCGCTCCCTCCCTCGTGATCATATTAACCTGCCAGTAAGGCGTTGATTTCTGCTGCCGCTTCGTCCATCGCGGTCTGGGCGTCTTTCACGCCGGTGATCGCTTCGGATGCTTTTGTTGCGACGATGCCTTCGATTTCACTCCACTGCGGAATGACCGGGCGAGATTTTGCCGTCTGCAGCGCTTCCACATAGACGGGGAGCAGCGGCATGGCAGCCAGCGCGTCCGCGTTCTGCAGGGCGGCGATGCTCACGGGCATCTGACCCACTTTCGCCATGGCGACCTGCGCGTCTTCGCTGACCATGAACTGGATGAACTTCCAGGCTGCTTCCTTCTCCGCGTCGGAGGAGGAGGCAAACATCATGAAGTCTTCACCGCCGAGTACGCTGGTCGAGCTGGCTGTGCCCTTGGGCAGCGGCACCGCACCGAATTCGATGCCCGCACTGTTGAGCGCGTTGCCGCGCCATGGACCGTCCACTTCCATCGCATAGGTGCCGGAAGCCCAGCCGTCCGTATCGCCGATTGCGCCCGGATCCATGGTGGGACCGGTCAGCGCTTTTGCGGCATAGAGGTCTGCGAGCTTCTGAATCGTGGCAACAGCCGCTTCGCCGTTGACGTAGCCGGTTGCGGTCGAGTAATCGGGAGAGAGCACGTCTCCGCCGTTGCTCCAGATGTACGGGCCGACGTTCCACCAGCCAGTCCAGGCTTCGACGAATCCGAACTTGCCGTCTCCGCTGAGTGCGCTTGCGGCATTCCACATCTCATCCTGCGTGGTCGGAACCGCGATGCCTGCTGCATCCAGAAGGGTCTTGTTGTAGTAGAGAATCTTGGTGTTGGTGTTGGCTGCGAGGCCGTAGTTGCTGCCGTTCATGCTCGTCGTGCTGTTGGCGGACGGCAATACGCTTGCCGCAACATCTGCGTAACCGGGCAGTGCGCCCATATCGACCAGAACATTCAGTGCGCCGAACTGCGGGACAAACGCGATGTCACCGCGGAGCACATCGGGCAGGGTGCCCGTCGTAGCGCCTGCAACGACGCCGTCATGCAGTGCGGACCACTCCATGTAGACCGGCTCAACCGTGATGCCGGGGTTGTCTGCTTCAAACTTGGCGATCAGCTCATCCAGAACGGCTATCTGCCCATCGGATTCGCTGTAGTTGTGCCAGAACTCAATGGTAACGGGTTCCGCCGCTGGAGCAGGCGCTTCCGTAACTTCAGCTGCAGGAGCTTCCGTCGCCTCTGCGGCGGGGGCTGCGGGCGTTTTTGCACAGGCAAAAGAGGTAAGCATCATCATTGCTGCTATCAGGACGACCAGAATCTGAATTCCAACATGTCGTTTCATACGGTTTCCTCCTTGAATTTTAGTATCTCAGCGCCGTACGCCGGCAGCACAACGCTGAAACTAGAACGATAGCGCATTCTGTCTTCACGATAGAAGCGATCGTTATGATCAATTGGTCTGAGCGGAAGTTCATCTCCACTCAACAGGGAGTACATGGAGCCTTTTTCACATTCCGCGACCGGAATGCTCAGCTCCACCGATTCTGCGGAGCGATTGAACAGCGCAACGATCGTTTCATTCTCGAAACGCCGCGCAAAGGCATATGCGTTATCTGAAACATGCAAGGTATGGAAGTCGCCAAGCTGCAATGCTTTTTCGCTGCGGCGAAGCGACGTCATCTTTTGATAATACGAAAGCAGACTCTCGTCAGCCCCAGCCCAGTCCATGGCCTTCCGACAGTCGGGGTCATTCTCCCCCGTCATGCCGATTTCGTCGCCGTAATAGATCGCGGGCATGCCCGTATATGTCATTTGAAATGCCGCTGCGAGCTTAAGCTTTCGCAGATCCCCGCCGCAAAGGGTCAGGAACCGGTCCGTATCGTGACTGCCGATCAGGTTGTAGAGCACCTGTTGCGTAGGTTGCGGATATAGTCTTTGCAGCCGCTGCAATTGCGCGTCAAAACTCTCCGCGGACTCGTTATTGGCAAAAAATCCAATCAGGCTGCTGCGAAACAGATAGTTCATCACAGAATCCATCTGATCGCCGCGGAGCATATCGCCCGCATCCTTCCAACTCTCGCCGATGAGAAGCGCGTCCGGTTTGACAGTGTGAATCGCGCTGCGAAACGCTTGCCAGAACGTAAAGTCAACCTCATCCGCAACGTCAAGCCGCCAGCCGTCGATGTCCGCCTCGCGAATCCAGAACGTTCCGACGCTTAGAAAGAACGCCCTTACATCGGGGTTGCTCATGCGCATCTTGGGCATCCACTTATAGTAGCCCACGCAATCATAGTTATGCGGGTCGGTCTGAACCGGGCTGGATTCGACGAAGAACCAATCCCAATACTGCGACTGATCCCCTTTTTCCAGCACATCCTGAAACGGTGCGAACTCATAGCCGCAATGGTTGAATACGCCGTCCAGCAGCACGCGGATGCCGCGCGCATGGCACTGTTTTGTGAGTTCCTTTAGATCATCAACCGTTCCAAACGCGGGATCGATGGAAAAATAGTCCGCGGTGTCATACTTATGATTGGAAGGCGACTTGAAGATCGGCGTCAGATAAAGAATGTCTACGTTTAGCGAGGAGAGATGATCCAATCTGCGAATGATGCCGCGAAGATCGCCGCCCATAAAATTCTCGCGCGTCGGTTGGCTGCCCCAGGGTTCTGCGCCAACCGGGCTTAATGCAGGATCGCCGTTTTCAAACCGTTCGGGGAATATCTGATACGCAATCGCGCCCTTCGCCCAATCGGGCGTTTCAAAAACGTCGCACTCGTTGGTATAAAGATACTCAAAGCACGTTTCCGGAGGTGCGGCGGTCACGCCGTTTGCCCCGCAGAACACGGTCTCGTCGGAGGATGAAATATAGTAGCGCAGGTATTTGGTCGACTCTTCCGTCTCCAGTTCGCAGAGGAAGCTATCCAGCATTCCATCTCCGCCGAGGAACCGGAAAGGTTCTGTGTACCGAACCGATTCATGAAAGCGATTCCAATAGACAATGTTCCAGTCTTTGTTCCGATCAGGCTGGCATTCAAACCGAATGGACAGCTTGGTTCTCGATACCGGAATCACATATTCTCTTGTCGGTCGGTGGAGTATGGTCATTACAGGTTCCCCTTTGATGCGATTATTATTTCGCCCGCATGGTCGATTCCTTTGCTTGAATCTCTGTCGCAATCAGCGTTTGCTGCTGGCGCGAAAGCGGGTTGTCGATCAGTTTAAAGAGCATGTTCGCGGTTTGCACCCCGAGCTCATATACGTCTACGTCTACCGTGGTCAGCGGCGGGTCGGCTAGGTCAGCCACCGGGTAATTATCAAAGCTGACAATTCCGATGTCATGCGGAACGGAAAGCCCTGCTTTTTGAATCGCTTTGAGCACGCCGAGGCTCATGATGCTGTCCGTGCAGATCACTGCATCGGGGCGATCGTCCAGTGAGAGGAGCGTTCCCATCATCGCAAGCCCGTCCGCTTTCGTGTTGCCGCCCTCTGCGGCGAAATCCTCGCGGAACGTAAGGCCGTTTCTCTCCAATCCATCTCGGTATCCGAGGAAACGATTCTTGTTGAAGAGTTCCTTCCGGCTGCCGCTGATAAAGGCGATTCTCCGGTATCCTTGCTTCACAAGATGGTCGACCGCCTGCTGTCCGCCCTGACGGTTGTTGACGTCAACCCAGTTGAGCGGATCGGGACTGTCCGGCTCGCCGAACACGACAAACGGGAAATGGTGCTTGTTGAGCTCCTTGATGTTCTTCTCGGTCGCGAGCGACGAGGGCAGAATAATCCCCTGCGTTCGCTTGCCGTTGATCAGCCACGTCAGGATGCTTTCCTTTTTGATGACCGTCTGCATGTTGGCAATGATCAGGCACAAGTCCTTTTGATAGACCACTTTTTCGATGCCGTGCATGACCTCATAGAAGAACGGATTGTTGAAGGACTTTACGTCCTCCGCATTGATCGCCAGCGTGACCGTAAACGCCCGCTGGTTGGAAAGCGCGCGTGCCATGCTGTTTGGCACATAGTCGAGGTCTTTCATGACCTTGAGCACTTTTTCGCGCGTCTCCGCAGAAATCGCCGGATTTTCGTTGATGATGCGCGACACGGTCGAGGTGGAAACACCCGCCGCAATCGCCACGTCCTTGATACTTGCCAAGCCAATCACTTCCTTGTCCTATTTCCGGTGTGCAACTTTTTGGCACCGGTTGCATTCATTATGTGATATTGGCCATATCGTGTCAAATCAATTCACGGAATCTTGGAAAAATCCAGCTCCGAAACGGATCGCAGATGTACGATCGTATGCTCCAGCTTGCTTTCGCCGATGCCGATGCAGGAAAATCCTGCTTTGTCTGCCGCAGCAATTGCGCTGGCAGAATCTTCGAGGACGATGCACTCCTGCGGGCTCATCCCAAGCCGCGCTGCCGCCTTTTGAAAGCACGCGGGATCGGGTTTCGGTCTTTCCACATCGTTTCCGTCCACAATGGTGTCAAACAGGTCGTAGATGCCCGTTCGCCGCAGGATGTCTCTCGTGTTGCGGCTTGCGGAGGCGACGGCTGTGCGATAGCCCTTCTCGCGGCACTTGTTGAGAATATGACGCGCTTGGGGCATCAGGCTTGCGGGGGTTAAGTCTTTCAGCAGCGTTCTGTAATACGCATTCTTTTGATCGGCATATGCGATGATTTGATCTTCCGTCATTGCAATCCCCATCAGTTGCGCGAGAATCCGCATGCAGGTGCGGCGTTCTACGCCTTTGAACTGCTCATTCATCTCTTCGGTAAACGAGAAATTCCATTCTTCTTTCGCGAGCTTCTTCCACGCCTCATAGTGCAGCCTTGCCGTGTCGGTCAAAACACCGTCCAGATCAAAGATCAGCGCGTGGGTGCTGCGATGTTGCGCCGTATCCTGAAAAGGAACGCACAGGCTGGATTCCAATCGGTGTTCCTGCCCGTAGAGCGATATCGTGAGCATCTCGCCCTGCTGCAATGTGAACGTCACGCCCGTTTGATCGACAAGAACGCGGATCACCCGCTCGCGATAGTTCACGGAAAACTGATATTTCCGCAGCTGTCTCGGTAAAATCGGGTCGAATCGGAGCGTTCCGTTTGCCGTTTTCATACCGGCGAACCCCTTCACAACCGCGAGCCATCCGCCGGACATCGCCGTAATATGCAGCCCGTCGCTCGTGTCCCGATTGACATCGTCCAGATCGAGGCGCACGGCGCGGAGCATCAGTTCCCATGCCTGATCCGTGTGCCCAATCCATGCGGCGATGACAGCATGCAGTCCCGCGGAAAGGCTGGATTCGTGCACGGTCATCGGTTCGTAGAACTCAAAGTTGCGGCGAATGACGTCGTTACGAAACGTATCCTCCAGGAAAAACATGCCCTGCAATACGTCCGCTTGCTTGATGAAGCAGGAGCGTAGGATTCGATCCCACGACCAGTGGTGATTGATCGGCCGCTGCGCGGGGTCGATATAGGAGGCTGGCGTCAATGCTTTGTCTAGGAACGTATCGTGCTGAACGAAAACCTGACGTTCGCTGTCGTACGGCAGATACATCCGTTCGGCGATTTCCACGAACCGTTCAATCTCATCGTCACTGTATCGTTTCTCAAGTAAAGCGCCATAGGTCTTCGCAATAGATACGGTGTAATCGAGCGTCCATTTTGCGATGCGGTTTGTGTACCAGTTATTGTTCACATTGTTTTCGTACTCGTTCGGCCCCGTTACCCCGTGGATGACAAACGACTTGCGTTGGTCGCTCTCATGCACGCGGGATGCCCAGAAACGGGAAAGCTCCAGCAGCATCTCAAACCCATACCGGGTCAAAAAGTCGGTGTCCCCCGTGTAGGTGACGTAGTTGAAGATCGCGTACGCAATCGCGCCGTTGCGATGAATTTCTTCAAACGTGATTTCCCACTCGTTGTGGCACTCCTGCCCGTCAAACGTCACCATCGGATACAGCGCGCCGGAAAGACCAAGCTTTTTTGCGTTTTCCTTTGCCTGCTCCAAGGTTTGATAGCGAAACATGAGAAGATTTTTTGCGACGGAAGGATCCGCGATTCCAAGGAAAAATGGGATCAAGTACGCTTCCGTGTCCCAATATGCTGCGCCGCCATACTTTTCTCCCGAGAATCCCTTTGGGCCGATGTTCAGTCTGCTGTCCTGTCCGCGATAGGTGCACAAAAGTTGCAGCAGGTTGAATCGAATGCCCTGCTCGGCGAGCGGATCACCTTCCAGCTCGATGCCGCAGGTTTCAAGCAGCGAGGCCATCTTCTCACAATGCGCCTGACGGAGCGCATCATACCCGCGCAAAACTGCATCATTCAGCGTCTGCTGTGCGCTGCTCCTGACCGCACTTGTGTCGCGGGACGTGGCGAGCGAGACAATCTTCTCAATTTGCGCGCTTTGCCCCTTCTTGCAGGCAAACTGGATCGAGAGAGAAACATAGCCGGATCCCGTCTCGCTGAATATCTTTCGTGCCGAGTCTGCATGCAAAACATGCATTGCGGCGCAAACGTCAAACCGTTGCCGTGTAAAAGCATTTTCAATCGTCCTTGCCGAGACCACGCCGCCCTGCTTTGTGGCTTCTCCGGCACGCTGCTCCCAGAAGACTTCGTCGTAATTTGCGTCCTGATTCCGAACGTTAAAGTCCAGATACGGAATCAATAGCACTTCCGCGTCTCCATCCAATGGAGTCACCTGATAGCGAATCGCCGCTACCTGCTGTTCGACGATGCTCAAAAATCTCTCGGATCGAATCTGTACGCGGCCGCTTGTGGTCTTGATCACCATCTCGCGGTTAAGAACCGCAGTATTCAGGTCAAGCGTAACGTGAAACGACTCTATCTGCTGTGCGCCCGCGTCGATTTCCTCTCCGTTGACGAGCACGCGGATGCCGATAAAGTTGACCGCGTTGATGACTTTTCCGAAGTAAGCAGGATATCCGTTTTTCCACCAGCCGACCCGTGTTTTATCCGGATGCCAGACGCCCGCAAGATACGTTCCCTGCAGATGCTCCGCACTGTAACGCTCTTCGAAGTTTCCGCGGATTCCCATATACCCGTTTGCCTGCGAGAGAATCGATTCGTAATATCGCATTTTTTTCGCATCAAAGTGATCAAACCGAACACGATCCGTCTCGATCGCTGCGGTCAAATCCTGTTTATCTGTTTGATTGCGAAACATGCGATAATCCTGCATCAATCACGACTCCCATCGAGAAATACTATATCGGTTGCATATCGATATGACTTTGTTTATTAGGTCTGTTTTGGCTATGGTTGCTTGTTTTGTGCAACCGGTTTCATAGCTCCATTATATGCGCCGTGAACATTCTGTCAAGCAGTTTTTTCCTGTATTCTTAAATATGTATGATTTCTCTCATCGAGTTCTTATAACATCTCCATTGTTTCGCGTTTTATCCTCGCGATTCGGAACATACAAAAAGACCACCCGTTCGGATGGTCTTCTGGGTATTGCTGCTGGTTAATCAATCATAATTTGTTTCACAAACGACGAATTACCCGCGCCTCATATGGCGCAAATACGCCGTCTTCTTTATTCTCATAATTCGAGAGCAAAATCTGCCCGCTCAGCTCTTCCGGCAACGATACGCGCTCGCCGCTCATGTTGCAGACGATCGTGAATGATTCTCCGTTCAGCTCTCGTTCATAGGCAAACAGCTGTGCGTGTTCCGTCCAGAGCGGACAATACGCGCCGTATTGCAGTGTGCGGCTGCTGTTTCGAATCGCGATCAGTGCGCGGTAGAAGTTCAAGACGGAATCCGAGTCGTTTTCTTCAGCCGCTGCATTGATCGAAACATAGTTCGGGTTGACCATGATCCACGGTTCGCCTGTGGTGAATCCCGCATTTTCGGAAGCGTTCCAATGCATCGGCGTGCGTGCATGATCACGTCCTTTGTGCAGGATACCCTTCCAAACTTGATCAAACCGTCCGCTGATGCGTGCCTCGTTGAGCGCGTTGATCCCCTCGATGTCGCGAATCGCCGACTCATCCGGAAACGGCGTGTTCGTCATGCCGATCTCTTCACCCTGATAGACAAACGGCGTGCCGCGCAGAAGATGCATCGCGACAGCGAGCATCTTCGCCGAGCGAACGCGCAGTTCTTCCGTGTCGGTGCAGCCGAAGCGCGACACCGCACGCGCCTGATCGTGATTCGACCAGAACAGGCTGCCCCAGCCGTGTTCAGTTGCGGTTTGCCAGCGATTCACGATTTGTTTAAACTTCGCGAGGGTCCACGGCACGGGATCATATTTCCCGTTCGGGCCGTCGTCGATCTCCATCAGGTCAAACGGGAAAATCATGTCGAAGATGCCCGTCTCTTCGTCCAGCATCTTCGCGCCTTCTTCGGGGGAGGTAAACGGCGCTTCGCCAAGGCAGAGACAATCGCGCCCTAAGTAGCACTTCTGCCGCAGTTAACCTGCCGCGTTCGGCGACCCGCTTCCGTCCGGCAGCCCCTCATCTTTGGCGATGCAGTTGATCACGTCCATGCGAAAGCCATCCACGCCGCGGTCGAACCAGCGGTTGACCATCGCGTAAATTTCCTCGCGCAACACCGGGTTTTCCCAGTTCAAATCGGGCTGCTTCTCCGAGAATAAGTGCAGATAATACTGCCCTGTCGTCTCGTCCAGCTTCCACGCGGACGGTGCGAAAAAAGAAGCCCAGTTGTTCGGCGTGCTACCGTCCTTGCCATCTCGCCAGATGTAGTAGTCACGATACGGATTGTCCTTTGCCTTGCGGGATTCGTTGAACCACGCGTGTTCGTCGGAACTATGGTTCACCACAAGATCCATCACAAGCTTGATATCGCGTGCGTGCAAGCCCTCCAGCAGCGCGTCAAAGTCCGCCATCGTGCCAAACTCCGCCATGATGCTTTCGTAATTGCGGATGTCGTACCCGTTGTCGTCGTTTGGCGAATCATACACCGGGCAGAGCCAAATCGCGCCGATTCCAAGTGATTTGAGATAGTCGAGCTTTTCGATGATGCCGCGTAAATCGCCGACGCCGTCGCCGTTCGTGTCCAGAAAACTGCGCGGGTAGATTTGATAAAACACCCGCTCTTTCCACCATGCTTGTTTCATTGATGATCCTCTATCTATCAAAATTTATCTTCTACATTGCGTTTCGAACGTCGCATCTCTTTACCGAACGACGCTTTGTTCAATCTTGTCCCGTACGCCATAGCACGCAATCAGCGTCGCGAGCGAGCAGATGATCAGCAGGATAACGGGCAGCGTTTGCGGAAACCACCAAGCGGCAATGCCGACTATCAGCAGCGACAGACCGCAAACCGCAGTCTTCCTGATCGGTTGCAAAAACACGAGTAAAAACGCGTTCTTCAGCAGCGCACCAAACGGCAAGCGGATACGCGATAGCATATAAAACAAGTTGCAGCTTACGACATAGAGATAAACAGCCAATACCGCGCACAGGAAGGAAAACACAAGCGCGGCAGCGGAGTTGACCGACCAATAAAACAACGCGCCATAACCCGCGCCAGCCAGAAGTAGCAATATCGTCCAGCCCGCGGCGAGCGTTTTGAGGAATTCGCTTTGAAACGCTTTGAAATACGTCTTCAACAGCGGGAATTCCTCTTCTTTCAGCAGGAGGCTTGTGCAGCGGTGGAGCGAAGTCAACGCGTTTGGAAGCGTCACAACCGGTAAAATCGACACGCAAAAAACGAGATTCAGCCCGATCAACGTCAACAGTCGCGAGATCAATACATGCGCAAGCAAAGCAAACCCGGTTCTCTTTGGTTGGTGTTCGCTGCCGATTTCGCTCATATCAGTTCGCCCTCCTTGGATGGCATGGAGTGCGCCGCGCGGTAGAAGTCCGTCGGCGTCATGCCGACATATCGCTTGAACAACCGTGTAAAATAATAGCGATCCTCGATGCCGACCAGATACGCCACCTCGGCAAACGTCAGGTTTGTGGTTGTAATCAGCTGCTTTGCGTTGCTGATGCGCAGCATATTGATGTAGTAAAATATCGTGCTGCCTGTCGCGGCCGAAAACACGCGGTTGAGATAATCGAAATTCATCTCAAATCGCTCCGCGATCTTCTCGCTCGTCATGCGTTCGGTATAATGCTTGTTTAGATAACGAATCAGGCTGTCCACCGCCACATCGGATTTCTTTCGCTTGGAGTCCTCCTCCGCGCAGGCCGCGTTTAAATATTCGTGCGCAATCATCATCAAAAGCAAATGCAGCTGCGTCGAAACAACACGTTTATACTGCTCTTCCCTGCGGTCATAGGCCTCCACCGCCGCGTGCAGCATTTGGCGATACTCCAGTCCTGAGATGTTAAATCGCTTCGGAATGCAGATCACCGGATCTGTTGGGTCAACCTCGTCGAGATTGTAGCCGATCATGGATTTTCTTCGCGTTTCCTTGGCGGCTTCCGTCGCAAGCACGTCGTCATACGTGCGTTCCATCCGATCGTGCTTGAAATGCGCATAATAATAGTCGCAGCTGGCCGCTTGATAGCCCACGTGCGGCAGGTTCGGCTCCAAAAGCAGCGAATCCCCTGCCTTTAAGTGCATCCGTACGCCGTCTTCCTCGATATACATATCCCCGTCGCGAATGACGTAGAGAATATATTCGTCGATGACGCGCGAAAAATGACACCACGGTTCGTGATACCGCACGCGGCCCATCATGCGCACGCGCGGCAGAACGGTGGTGTCATAGTTCAGCAGCATGAATGATTACTCCCATTCAATCCAGATCGTCGAAAAATAGTGAAGGGTCGGCAGATTTAGCTCCATGACCCGGCCGTATGCCGAAGACTGCGTACGATACGGCAGCTCGACGGCTTGCAGCGAATTATCATCCGGCGAGGCGCAGTAAACGCCAGAAATCTTTGCGTCCAGCCGCAGCTTCAGGCGGATGTTTTGCACCGGATTCGGCTCACTCTTCGGGGTGTTCCACAATACATCGTTCCCCGTCAAATTGATCAGGTGCAGCACCAGCCGCGTTTTGGATTCGCGCAGGATCATCCAGACCGTATCCGCACGTCCATCCGCAGAAAACGCGGTGTTTTCCGCCTCCGCGATTACGTCATCGTTGATACCGCCGAACGCGGTCATGGAAACATCGTACCCATTGTCATCATACAACAGCTGCGCATAGCGCACAAGAAAATCGGCATAACGAACCAGCGTATCGGTAAATTCCGGCCGTATTTTTGCGTGGTTGACATAATAGCTATCGCAAAGCAGGCTCTCCTGTTCGCCATGAACCAGCTGAATCCCACCGGAAGCGAGGATGACAGCGTTCGCAAGGCGAAACGCATGCTCTGCTTTCATCACGTCTGCCTCTTCGACCGCGTTTTGAAACGGCTTCATATAGGCCGCAAGCACAACCGATTTTTCGGGCGCGAGACGCTTTGCCTTGTTGATCAGCCAGTACAGATCATGATAGGTATCGTGCGGCGGCCAAACTTCGATATACTGCGCGTCCTGATTGCCCTGCGCAATCCGTTCCGTCGGCCAGTCGTTGACCGCGTTGAAGACAACACCATTTTCCGCATCCACCGAATAGACGGCGTCCTGCGCTGCGTTGATCAGTGGCAGAAACGCGTCCTCAAACAAAACGCGTTCTCCGTTTTGTGCATATACCCGCTTGGGAAACCCATAGGTATCCAGATGAATGCCGGAAAAGCCGAGTGTTTCGACAACGGAGCGGAATTCGCGAATAATATGTTCTCTCCATCCATTGGAAGGAGCAATGTTCATGTAGTTGAGCCAGTCGGCGAAGATCATCGGTTCGCCGTCGAGCGAATAGGTAGCCCAGTCCGGATGCGCCAATGCAGTCTCTTTCGTCGCGGCGTACACCGCGCCATAGGCGAACGCACGCATGCCGCGGCTGCGGCAAGCCTCAATCTTCTGCTGAATGACCGGCAGCGAGCTTCGTCTGCCAATCGGGTCAAGGTATTCGTCTTCCGGCGAGATCAGGCTGTCGTGGCGGTACATCCAGTCGTAGAACTGCACCGTGTTGACATGCAGCCGGCAAAGCCAGTCCAGATCCGCCGTATCGCCGTCTTCCGGTGAAAAATCGGATAAAAATCCATAGCGAATCACCGATTTTGCGGATTCCGCGACATCAAACGCCGTCTCGAATACGCCATTGTCCGTTTTGACGGCGACGCCATAGTTCCCGATTTCCAATGATTCTATCGTAATGATGCCGCTCTCCTGCGTCCAATTGCAGGTTATCTCCTGCTGGAGGCGGAACACGCGGACGGAGGAAACCTTCGAAACCTCGGCATCGGGAAAGAGCAGAAGCCGGATCGGTTCTCCGATGCGATATTGCGCGCGATCAGGACGGCAGTATGCCGTTTGCTGCTTGATCGTTTTCATAGATCTATTACTCCATGACCGTCTCGAATAAGCCGGTCAAATTTCTCTAAAAATTTCTTACCGACAGCAGGAAATTCCTCCCGACTGCCATTGTCGAATTATTCTTTGACGGAACCCTGCGTCAATCCGCCGATGACCATCTTTTTCTGGAACAGTATAAACAGGGTCACAACGGGAATCAGCGCAAGGATTGACGCCGCAAACACCCACTCCCAGCGGGTTGCATACTGTCCGTGCAAGCGCTGCAATAATAGCGGCAGGGTCATCATCGACTCGTTTGCGCCGACGAGTACTTTCGCGGTGAAATATTCCTCCCAGAAGCCTTGCAGCGCAAAGATGCTCATGGTACCGATGGCGGGTTTGGAGAGCGGAAGCATAACCTTGAAGAAAATCGCTCCGTGTCCGCCGCCGTCCACGATGACGGATTCCGAGAGTGCATCCGGCAGTCCACGGAAGAAGTTTCGCAAAAAGAATGTATGCCCGCAGACGTTGGTTGCGACATAGACCAGGATCAGTCCCGCGCGGGTTCCGATCAGATTCATGTCTGTTCCGGGTATATGTATCCCCTTGAGGATGATAAACTGCGGAATGATGTTTAAAAAGCTCGGCACCATCAACGTAAATAGATAGATTTTAAAGAGCGTTTCCCGTCCCGGAAATTCGATCCGCGCGAAACCATAGGCGGATAGTGTCGATATAAACACGGAGAGCACAACAGTGATGCTTGTGTTGATGACGCTGTTTTTGACCGCGGTCGGAAAGAACGGCTGAGATAGTACATATTTGTAGGCTGAGAAGTCCAGCTGTGTCGGAATCAGTTTCGGCGGATACGGCAGCACAAAGCTGAACTGCTCAAAAGAGTTGGTGATCATAAACAGAAACGGAACCGAGAAGATGATGAGCGAGACGGCAAGAATCGTCCAGATGACGACCTGTGCAATCGTGTCACCCGCTTTTTTTCCGCGCAGATTTCGCTTCATGCGTCCGCCCCTCCCTTCTCTACGGTATCGAGTTTCAGCATGCGGTTGAGCAACGTTGTCAGAATCACGATTGTGACAGCGGAAATCAGGCCGATTGCCGAAGCCTCGCCGAACTGGAATTGACCGAACGCCTTATCGTAGAGCAGATACTGCAAAACGGATGTTCTGCCGTTGGGGTTGCCTTCCGTGAGCAACATTACCTGAATGAACACGTTGAACGAACCGATGATCATGTTCACCAGCACATAGTACGCCGTGGGTTTCAGGCAAGCGATCGTAATATGCCGAAACTTGCCCCAGATGCCCGCGCCGTCCAGATCCGCGGCCTCGTATAAGTCGCGCGGAATGCTTTGCAGCGCGGCTAAAAAGATCAGCATCGCCCAGCCGATGTTCTTCCATGCGCCCATGAGCCAGATTGCGGCATTCCCCGACCATTCCCGCAAGAGCCACGGCACATAGTCGTTGAGAATGTGCAGCTTGTCCACGAGAATGTAATTGATGAGGCCGCGATCGGAGTTGTTGAACATGTAGGTGAACACCAGACTCACGATCACCCAGGACGTGATGACAGGTAGATAAAACCCGACTTTGAACATGGTTCTGCCGCGCTTGAGGTTGTTGATTAAGTACGCAAACACCATGCCGCCGAAGAGAATCAGCGGAACCGTCACCAGCGCGTAGAGGAAATTGTTGCGATAGGCATACCAGAACCTGCCGGACGCATCTGTCAGGATATTGATGTAGTTCTTCAGCCCGACAAAGTCGATCTGCCCCTGTACGATTCTGTAGTTTGACAGAGAAATGCGAATGGTGAACAGCATCGGATACAGTACGAACAGCCCAACTAGAATCAGTCCCGGCAAAACAAACGGCAGCGCTGCGAGCCAGCCTTTTACGCCTTTTTTCCATTTTCGCTTGGAGACTGCGTTTCGTTGCACGTGCTTTCCCTTTCCGCTGTGTTCGAGATTCGTTGGTTCCATCAGGCTGTGCCGCAAGGCGATCATGCCATGCGGCACAGTCTGCGTTACTTCTTGTTTAACCGAGCAATCCGTCCATCTGCTGCGCGGCGGCAGTCAGCGTCGTTTGCACATCAGCGCCATTGACAAAGATTTCCGTCATCGCGTCGCTCCAAACCTGCTTGATCTGCTCGTTGTTGGGCGAGGGAATACGCGCGGAGGCGGATTCCAGCTGCGCCATGTAAACCGACCAGACAGGGTTGTTGAGCACGGTTTCGTTGTTAACCAAAGACTTCAGCACAGGCAGCTGGCCCTTTTCGAGCATGGCGAGCTGAACGGCTTCGCTGGTCATGAACTTCGCAAACTCATATGCCGCGTCGGTATGTTTGCTGGTTGCAAACACCGCGATGTTTTCGCCGCCGACGACGGAAGCGCTGCGTCCGTTATACGTCGGAATCGTCGCCGCAATGATGCCCTGCGAGAGACGCTCTTCATAGGAGCCGAAGAACCACGGACCTTCGAAGAACATTGCATATTCACTGTTGATGCCGTCCCAGGCGTCAACCGAACCATCGACATCGCGAATGGTGAATACCTTCTTTGCGTGCAGGTCGAGCATGGTCTGAATCGCGGCAACGCTATCTGCGCCGTCGAGATATCCGCTGGCCTTGGTGAAGCCTTCATCCGTCAGCGAACCGCCAAAGAGCCAGAAGTAGGGATACAGATCCCAGTCGCCAACGCCGGAGACGTTCAGCGAATAGGTGCCGCGCGTTTCGGCAGCCGCGATGAACTCTTCCATGGTTGCTGGTGCGCCTTCAATGCCGAGATCCTTCATGATCGCCGTGTTGATGACGGCGGCTTTGCAGTTGGTGTCCAGCGGCAGGCCGTAGTAGCCGCCCTGGTAGAGGTTGGTGGAGAGAGGCCCTTCCAGGAAGGTGTCCTTGAGCGCCGCGAAATCTTCATAATCGCTCAGGGCTACGAGGCCGCCCTGCGACGCGTACGCTGCGGTGTTGACGATGTCGATGCGCGCGACATCCGGGCTTTGGCCGGTGCCGAAGGATGTGACGATCATCTCGTGATACTGTCCGCCGTCCTGACGAACCGCTTCGATGGTGATTTCAGGATGCAGCTCGTTCCACATCGGCAGAACGACGTTTTTAAACTGCTCCTCTTCGCCGTCGCCATAGGTATGCCAGAAAACCAGCGTAAAAGGTTCTGCGGTCGCTTCGGGTTCGGACGCGACAACTTCCTGTGTGGCTTCCGGTTCCGCTGCCGCAGTGGCTTCAGCAGGTGCACTGCTGCAAGCGGCAAGGGTTCCAACAACCATCATCATGGCGATTAGCAGGGCAGTCCATTTCTTAAAAGTCATGTTCGTAATTCCTCCTCGATATGATTTGATGTTCAGATGTGCTTCTGCGGCTTTTGTATTTCAGCCGCCTCATGATATTTCGATTTTAAGCCCGCACACTGACAAATCAAATTCATCGGAATGACAATATTTGTATTTTAGCGACTTTTTTATGTTTGTTGAAGTTACTTAATATTCGAGACAGGCGATGAAAACGCATCATTTTGTGATGGTATCTATCATATCGCTTTTTGATATCGATCTCCATCCTATATTCCGAATTACAAGCAGTTTTTTATAACGCTTCATCTGGATGTGGCCCCAGAATCATCAATGTGCATTCAGGAGCATAATTTCGATGCAAATAAAAATCAGGCTGCGCAAGCAAACTGATCTAAATCAACGCTATTCCGATTTTCGCCTCAGCGCTTCAAACTCACTCGAAAATCTCTTTTGATCAATAATCTTGAACGTTTTCTGCTCGAATGCAATGAAATCCGCGCAGTCGACAATGATCCGGTTCATGCTTCGAATCGGCGCTTTGATGTCTTCCACGAGGCGCTCTTTTGTAAGCTGCGGCAGATCGCCTTTGTCGGAATGCGCCTTGATCGAATAGATATACCGCTCCCGAATGCTCAGTTTCGCCACCCGTATGTGTTCATATGATAAATCCAGTGTCTTCATACAAATCCGGTTCAGAAAAAACAGGGTGAATTCGAAATCCATGCGAAGCCACTTCAGCACTTCGTTTTTCTCGACGATGAAGACTTTGCTGTCCGATTTGGCGATAACCGTCATAGGTGTTCTGACCTCGGTCAATATCTCAAACTCGCCAAAGAAATCGACCGCCCGATACTCGTACAGCAGAACGGCTTCCCCGTCGGCGCATTCGTTGTATACCCCCGCTTTGCCCGCAACGAGGATGTAGAGAAAGTGATTCTCCTCCGTAGGTTCGATGATATAGTCGCCGTTCTGATAGTTTTTTTCTACATAATGCACGCCCGCCGGAATCGCGGTAATCGAAAACTGCACGCGTTTCACCTCCTTGGTCAAATGACCTATCTTTATACTATCAATTTGCTATTCTATAGACAACAAGAACGATGAAGGGTGTGAAACAAATGCGAAAATTCATCATCGACACCGATACGGGAAGCGACGACGCCGTCGCCCTCATGATGGCGTTGCTGACCGACGACGTAGAGGTGGTCGGAATCACGACCGTCTGCGGAAATGCGCCGCTGGAATGCTCAACCAAGAACGCACTCATGACCGTCGAGGTTTGCGGCAAGCGCGTTCCCGTCTACGAAGGGCTTGCAAAGCCGATCATGCGAGAACCCGTCACCGCGGTCAACGTGCACGGCAACGACGGCATGGGCGATCTCGACCTGATTCATCCGTCCACGCTTCCGCAGCGCATGCACGCGGTGGATTTCATGCTCGAGACGATACGGTCCAACCCGGATGAAATCGAGATTGTTGCGATTGGCCCCGTGTGCAATCTCGCGGCCGCGATCATCAAGGACGCGGCGACGATGAAGCGCGTCAAACGCATCTGGTCGATGGGCACCAGCGGATTCGGCGCGGGCAATACGACACCAGTCGCGGAGTTTAACGTGTATGCCGACGCGGAAAGCTACGCCATCCTGCTGCAGAGCGGCATCCCGATCACGATCATCGGGTTCGATCATTGTCTGGGTCCCGCCGCGCTGAACAAAACGGATATCGAGGCCTGGCGCAGCCATTCCTCCGTGTCCCGTTTTGCCGTCGAGTGCAACACGGAGCTACTGAACTACAACCTGAAACGATCCGGCGAATACATGATCGATCTGCCGGATGCGGTAGCCATGGGCGTTGCGCTCTGGGACGATATTGTGCTGGACAGCGTGAGCGCATATTGCCATTGCTGCACGACCGAGCCCCATACCTACGGGCAGGTGATCATCTACAACAAAAACGACGTTCTGGCGATTGAGCAGATCACTCCGCCGGACAATGCAACCGTCATTCGCTCAATCGATCATGCGTTATTCAAAGAGCGAATGAATGCGTTGATTTGCGGGTAATAACCTCTAATAACAAAATAACTCTTGTGTATCGCTTTCACCCTTTTGAATGCGCACACAGGAGTTATTGGCATGCGGAGAAGTGCACTACGCTGTAGTCAAAAATTTTTGGTGTTGATATTAAGAGTATATTCTACGCGCCGATTTATTCTAGCAAGTTGCTATACAAGTTGAATGATCCCTAACTATGCATTCAGGTCAAAGGTTGTCGCCATCCTGCCAGAAATATAGAGGACAGCTTGTCTTTGCATCCAGTACTATGTAAATTCGAGTGGTGTCTTTTCGCGAAATCAACCTGCAACGATAAACCTCTTCTGTTTGGATATAATATCCACTGACCGTCCACCCAGTATCTAGAAACTTCTGATAAATATCACTGCCTAGGCTTAAATAGTACTGTTTTACGTACGTAAAAGCAGCATCCTCTGCATCGTAATTTGTGGTGATTACCTTTGATTCATAATTGAATCGAGTCAACATATCATTCGTCACTTCTGCCGACTTTGGGATTTCGGCATCGTCTAACAGCTCATACGTGAACAGCCTTTTTGAATGAGAAAGGTATCGGAATGTATATTCATCGCCTAACTGCATGCTTGATAGTTGCGGCGAAAGATAGTAAGTTTCGCCGCCGATGATCACAGCAATTCCCCCTTTTGTGTATGCGTAGCATTCCTCGACTTTTCCGGATGCAACGACAACAGACGGGTTCTTCAAGTCTGCTCTCAAATTATTCAGCATGCTTTGGTTGCGCATCGCAGCCTGAAAAGGTTTATTCAGACAGAGTACGATGACAGCAAAACAAGTGATCGCGATCCAAATTCTCATATTTTGTTTCGTGAAACGTTTACTAAGAAAGGCGTTAAAGATTATGATAACGGTAAAAGTTATACCAACAATGCCGATGAACAGAATTGCGTAAGACGTCAGCATAACCGATTTATAATAATCGATTGATTTTTGAAGCAGTTCTTGCAACTCAATTACTTCCATTTTTACTCCACGTTTATCAAGCAACGATTATGATTGTTTCGTATGCCGCAAGTTCAGAAAGCGGCAGTAAAGTTCTCGTCGTTGATACGTTCACCAAACGGCGGCTGTTATTCTTGTCTTGTCCGGTTCTTATTGGTCAACTTTCCAGCAAAATAGACAGAAATCCTCAATTTCCTCAGTCTATTGCCCAATCGATAAAAAAATTATCAGAAATCAACCCCATCCGCGACCTTATGCCTGCGGTACTGCTGCAATGCTTTCCTGTTCGCGCACACAAAACACACTTCGTTTGTATATTCGACTAAATACCATTTTATATTGTGGTATCTGGGATTGCAAACTATTTTACACCATAAAACTTGTATTATAATTTGATAGTAAGAAGTTTTTCATCATAACGACCCAAATATATCCATTAAAGTAGATGGGTTGTCATGCTCTTGCCGAGTGAAATAAGTGAAAACGCGATCCTGCTTAAATGAACGCAAGCAAAACGGTCACTAATTAGTGACCGTTTTGTTTTTTCCGATTTGATCTACACATCTTATCTCTTTTATAACTTCGCACAATGCCAAAGTATTGTGCTGCATTTCTGCCGCACAAGTCACAGATCAGCCGTTCCAGCAGAGCCGGATCATTGGGATATTCTCCTGCTTCAACCCAGCCAGCAATCAGGCTGCACAGCACGCGCCGAAAATAATCGTGCCGCGCAAACGAAAGAAAGCTGCGGCTGTCGGTCGTCATGCCGAGAAAGCGCCCAAGCAGGCCTTGCGTGGCAAGGAGGCGCATCTGCTCCGCCATGCCGTCGCGATGATCGTTGAACCACCAAGCGCTGCCGACCTGCATATATCCGGGAAAGCGTTCGTTTTGAAAATTTCCAGCAAGAGACATCAGCGCGAGATTATCCTTGTGGTTCAGTGAGAACAATATCGTCTTGGGCAGGCAGTCCCGCGTGTTCAACTCATCGAGAAACGCACCCAGCGCATCCGCAGCCGCGTGGTCGGTGACCGAGTCAAACCCCGCATCCCTACCGCAGAGGGACGTCATGCGCGTGTTTCTCGCGCGAACGGGGCCAATGTGGAGCTCCATCACCCAGCTGCGGCGCGCATATTCCTCCGCCAACCAAAGTAACAGCTCCGTCTGAAATTGTGCGACATCTTCCTTACTCAGTGCTTCATCAGATAGTCCGCGTGTAATGATCTGCTCCACCACCGCTTCGCCAGCGCGCAAGAACGGCATCTTCTCGATGCCGAAATCGCTCGCGCGGCAGCCGAGCGCCGCAAACGCATCCATGCGATCACACAGCGCACGTTTAAGCGATGCAAAGCTCGTAATCACGACGCCGGACGCTTCCGAAAGCCGCGCCAGATATTCGCGCCATGCTGCTCCATGCCAGATTTCTCCCGCTTTTTCCGGTCGGAACGCGGGCAATACCTGAACTTGAAATGTTGCATCGGTTTTGAGTAGTTCGTGATACGACAAGTCGTCTGCCGGATCTTCGGTAGTGCAAAGCGCGGTCACATTCGCGCGCAGCAGCAACTCCCGCGGAGAGAATCCGCCCCGCGCGATCCGCTCGTTCGCCTGCGTCCAAATCGCCTCTGCCGTATCGCCAGACAGCGGCGTATTGATCTCAAAATATTGTTGTAGCTCCAGATGGCTCCAGTGATAGACCGGATTACCGATCGCATACGGCAGCATTTCGGCAAAGGCAACAAACTTGTCGTGATCCGTTGCACTACCCGTGATCAACCGTTCGGAAACGCCGTTAGCGCGCATGAGTCGCCATTTATAGTGATCGGCGCTCAACCAGAGCTGCGCGATGTTCTGCGCCGATTTATTTTCAAAAATCTCCTTTGCGCTCAAATGGTTGTGATAGTCGAAGATTGGTTGCTGCGCCGCAAAATCGTGATACAACCGGTTTGCCAGATCGCCCTCCAGCAGAAACTGTTCGCCCATAAATACTTTCATAGTTCGCCGCCCTCCCGCGCAAACCGCTCACGATCGATCCAGAGCCCCAGCGCCGGATTCGGAATGTAGAATATCTCTTCTCCGTCGGGCATGGTGTTGAACCCATATTGGAGCTTCGCGGGATGATACCGGCGCAGCATTTCTTCCGCGTCGGCAGACTGAAACTGCACGCTCTCGATCTGCGCACGCATCGAAGGCTGAACCGCATAGGTCACCGTAAACCGCCCGTCAGTCGAGCCATGGATTAGGTGCGCGGCTGCACTCAAATTCTCCGCCAGGTCATTGCACGCGCCGCTCTTGAGCAAAGTCAGCACGCGCTCCCTGCCGCAATATCCATATTTGCGGATCAGCGCGTCCACCTGCGCGTCCTCGCCAAATGTCTCCACGCCCGGCGCAAGAATCAGCAGCTCGCCTCCGTCGGCAATCGCCATGCGCGTGCGATAGATGGCTTTGTTGCCAAGCCAGGTGCTGTGAAATTCACTTGAGTCGAGGTAGACCACACATTTTTGAATGGCGTGCGGCACAAAGTCGATGTTCTTTTGTTGCGACAGCGCGATTGCCGCCTCCAACGCGTCACGTTCCCGCCCGCAAAAAAGGCCGTGCGTCAGTGTCTCTCCCTGGGGAGCTGTGGTGACGCTCAACAGAAGCAGAATCGGACGCGCGGAGAGAAAATGCGCCAGCGCATAGTCAAATACACGCCGAACAGGCGAAAAGTCCCGCCCCATCACGCGCTCCATTCCATAGACCGCGCCGAGCATGTGCGATTTGTTGATCATCTCCGCACCGCCCGCGCCGACAAACACGTTTTTCGCGTGGTTTGCCATGCCGATCACCTCGTGTGGAACAACCTGCCCCGGCGAAAGAATCAGATCGTATGTCAAGTCCATCAGCAGTCGATTCACTTCAACCGCGATGGGCTCCGTCCATAACCCGTCGGTATACGCGCCGATCACGCTGCCCGGCACTTCTCCGATTTTTACAACATCCGTTCGCCAGTTGTGCGCAATAAACTGTTCAAACGGAATGCCGCCAAACATATCCGCGGCTTCCTCGCGCGTCATCGCGCGATGCGTGCCCAGCGTCGGTAAAATATCGACCGTTGCGCCGAGCGCGGTATAGTGCGCATAACAGATTTGCGTGAGAAACCCCGCTTTGCTGTGATAGCGCGTATAGTCCGGCGGCAGGATCAACACCTTTTTTGCCGGATAGTTGGACAATAGAGCAAGCAAACCGCTGCGAATCTCTTCGTCGGTTAACCCCCGTTCCCCAGTCGCCTGCAAGCAGAGTTCCATATCCGGTCACACTCCCGCATAGGCGGAAAATCCGCCGTCGATGGCGAGCACTGTGCCGGTGACAAAGCCGGATGATCTATCGTCCAGCAGGAAAAATAATGGCCCTAGCAACTCCTCCGTTTCGCCAAAGCGTCCCATTGGCGTGTTTTTGAGTATCTTCATGGTGCGCGGCGTCGGCGTGCCGTCCTCGTTCCAGAGCAGCTTTGCGTTTTGTCTGGTCGAGAAGAATCCGGGCGCAATCGCATTGACGCGAATTCCGCTCAGCGAAAAATAGACCGCAAGCCATCTGGTGAAATTCGATACGGCCGCTTTTGCCGCAGAATAGGCCGGAATCTTAGTTAGCGGCGTAAACGCGTTCATCGAGGAGATGTTGAGAATCACGCCTTTCCTCGCCTCCGCCATATCCCGCGCAAATACCTGCGTGGGCAGCAGCGTGCCGTTGAGGTTCAACCCGAACACGAGATCAAACGCCGCCGGGTCAAGGTCAAAAAAGCTCTTCTTTCCCTCGCCCATCGATTCGACCCGATCAAAAAACTCATCGTCGGTCGTCGCCGCGGGTTTGTTCCCGCCCGCGCCGTTGATCAGCATCTGGCAGGAACCGTAGGTTGCGTGCATCGCCTCATAGGCGCGCAGCAGGCTCTGTTTGTCCGTCACGTCCGCCACAACGCCCAGCACCTCGCCGCCCGACGCACGGATTTCGCGCTCCAGCGCGCGCACTTTCCCCTCCGTGTGGTCTAGCACGACAATCTTTGCGCCGCACTGCGCAAGCGCGAATGCAAACGAACTGCAAAGCACGCCAGCCGCGCCGGTGATGACAATCACCTTGCCGGAAAAATCCGGCTTGTATGGCAAATCCATAATAGCTCCTTTTTGAACATGACAACCCAAATCTACAGGTTGTTGCGTTTACGCGCCATCAATCATTTTCCCCGCGCCGATGTACGCACCAAACGCGGGGAAAGCAGACGTTGCAAACTATTTTAGCTCCGACTTTTCGCGATAATAGAAGTATTCGCGGTCAAAGATCGCGTAATACAGACATCTTGGCAGCTTGTCATAATACGGCTGCAGCTCCCGCATAACCGCCGTCTGCGTTTCGTGCGCGCGCGTCACATCAAAGCGAATCTTCCGCCAGCGGTAGATGTTCGCGGCAACATTCGGCTGCGGCAGCCCGCGTGTGGGATCATAGCGCTCGCGAAATGTCCGGCTTATCTTGAGCGCAAGCGAGAGCATCCCGCTTGGCAGCGTCATCTGAAACACGCCCTTGACGCCGTCAAGTTCCTTTGCGACCCGAACGGCGGCTCTGCCCGCTGCCACATGGTCGGTGTGCCCATACATGCCGATGTTCTCATCGAACGCAACAATATACGTCGGCGCAAAAGCTTCCGCCTCAGCCCGCACAGTCTGGCAGACGGCGTCGAAGTCCTGATCGGCCAGATAACGATCCGGATAGTCGCACACGATCATCTCGTCGAGCGAGAGGATCTCTTTCACCCGCTCTAACTCCTCTGTGCGGCGTTGTTTCAACCCGCTTTTCGGCACAAGATCGAATGTCGGGCCATCCTCGCCATGCGTCAGGTACAGCGCCTTGACGGGCAGGTGGAAGCGCCGTATGAGTATGGACAGCGTTCCGCTCATGAGCACTTCGTCGTCCGGATGCGCAACGACGTAGAGGATTCTGTCGTCCGGGCGAAACTGCACGCGCTTTGTCAGGCGCACAACTCCGCTTTGATTGACAAAGCGGTTGGCGAATAAAACCACGCCGCAGAGCAGCGCAATCAGAACCGCCGGAACAAGGATAAGCCAGATCACAGCTCTGCCGCCTTTTCTTTGTTGAGCCGCACCATCACGAAGAACCCGACGAGCGAGAATGCAGCGGCGATCGGCGCCACGACGGTGATGCCGAGCGGTTGGTTCGCCGTACTGCCCAGAATATCGTGCAGCACGCCGACGGCAAACGACGCAAACGCGGTCGCGAGCTTGTTGACCAAACCCTGCACGCCGAAGAACATTGCCTCGCGGCGCACGGCAAATCTCTTATAATCGTCGTCGATGATCTCAGACACAAGCACGTTGGGAATGACCATCAATCCGCTGTAAGGAAACCCCAACAGCGCCATCAGCGCGAAGCCGAGCGCCGTGCCGGGGATTCCCTTGTTGTTTGGCAGCGCCATGATCAAAAGCGCAACCAGCGCATAGCTCGCCATTGAGATCATCAGCGATTTGACCGTACCGAATTTTTTGACGAACACGTTGTACACAGGAATAAACGCAAGCGCGCACACCACGGATACGATAAACAGCGTGCTCGACATGCCCTTTGCCAGCCCCAGCGAAACGGTTGTCACAAACGCGAGGTTGTATTGAATCAGCTGGAAGCCGATGAAAAACGTCGCAAACCCGATGATGTATTTCACAAACTTGTCGTTCTGAAACGCGCCGACAATGTTTTTGAATAGATTTTTCGTCTGGTTTGGCGCAGGCGCAGGAACATAGTCCTCGTTTACCTTGATCACCAGCGCAGGCACGACCATCACAAGCGCGCAGATCACGCTCAACACGGCGCCCGCGCCGAGATAGCCGATCGCGTTGATCAAAAAGCCGGATGCGCCGAGCGCGATTCCCATGCCGACGATGCCGAACACGGACACAAAGCTTTGGATGAAGATGCGTTGCTTATCGTCCTTGGCAATCTCCGGCAACAGCGCAAAATACGGATTGACCACGACCGTATAAAAGAAATAAAAGCCGTTGAGGAAGATAAACAGCCAGATAAACCGCGCAAGCTCGGTTTGCGCCACTTGCGGGGTGAGCCAAACCATCAGGAAACAGAGAATCATCGGCAGCGTGCCCAGCAGCATAAACGGAAGGCGTCTGCCCATGCGCTTGCCGCGGATGTTGTCGCTCCAGTTTGCGACCATCGGGTCCGCGACTCCGTCAACAATGCGACCAAACAGCGTCGCCGTGCCGACCAGTGTTCCGGAGAGTACGGGGTTGCCAGCGTTGCCGGTCATAAACAATAGCAGCCAGGTTGTGATGAACTGACTCAGCATGCCCGGGCCGAGGTGCCCTACCGCATAGGCAATCTGCTTGCCGCCCTTGAGCTCGCGGTACGGGGTGTTGGGAAGTTGTTCCACTCGTTGATCCTCCTGTTATATTTTTTACGCTTTGTTTATTGAAGCTTATCGGAAGAATCCTTGTGCAGATTCATGATCCAGAACAAACGCGGCAAACGCGCTCCAGCCCTGCAGCATGCCGCCAACGGGATAATACGGCGAGTCGTATTCCCAAGGCGTTGCATAGCCCTGCGCAAGCCCGCGCTCATTCCAGCGCGTCAAAGGATAGCGATACTCCATGCCATGTATCTTCTTTGCAAAGGCATAGAGTGAGGAAAGATACGGCCAGTCCGCGCCGTTGTGATAGCGTAACGGGTCCGCGCTCTTCTCAACTAGCCGCGCGGCGGAAGCATACGGCGGATAGACGCACATCGTGCCAAACTCACCGTAGCGCGTGTTGTGCTGCGTCTCCAGCAGCGTCTCCATCTGCGTGAGCATGCGCCTCGCGCGATCGGGCGGTGCCAGCTCGAACAAGGCCGCAAACACCGTATCAATTGAAAGATTGGTTTCCGTCTCCTTTGGTGTTTTGAAGTTGACATAATACCCGAGCGTCTCGCCCCAGAGGATTTGATTGACGCCTACTTTGATCCGCTGTGCCGCCTCATAGTATCGCTCACACTCCGGCAGCAGCGAGCCGCCAAGCTGCAGCGCGCCGAACGCAAGGCACTGCTCATAGGTCACATATCCTTCGCGGAAGACGTTGTCCGCCCAGTCGTGCCTCGACGCGGGCGAGCGCGGGAGCAGGCCGTTTTCGTCAAGTGCTGCAACTGTTCGATCCAGAATCGCGGCGAGTTTTCGCCCGATCTGCAAATCATCCAAAATGTCGCGGTCTGCCGTGTTGGCAACATAGGCGTACAGCAGCAGCGCAAAAAACAGCGGACTGTCGACGTGATCGTGCCACCACGGCGCGCCATGTGCATCCACCGCGGAGCCGCAGGAGCCATCGTCCGCTATTCCGCGCGCGAGGGTGACGAGCTGCGCCCTCACCCAATCCGGCCGATACGGCAGCACGGCAAGCGCGGTGTAATATCCATCTCGATAATATGTCCGCGCAGGAGCCGCGTAATTGACCCCCGCAAAAAATCCCTGAAATCCGGCGAAGGATTTATAGCTCGAAAACGCCGCGTTGAGCGCGTATGCCTGAAAGGCGGCATCCTCCTTGCGCTTTGCCGTAGAAAGCAGCATGGCAAAATATGCTTCCGCGTCTCTGTTTGCTTCCGCGCTTGCTTGCGCAAGCTCGTCTTGCGCCAGCGTGCATCCCAGATCGAACGCCAGCGTGAGTTCGGCAGAAAACATGCCGTCTTCTATAAGCGCATCTGTTTTAACCGAATAATGCCGATAATCCCCTTCGCGTTCACGCAGCATCAAAGCCACTGTGCAGAGCAGATTCAGCCGCTCCGGCGGACACTGTACGCCAAAGTTGTAGGTCAGCGAAAACTCTCTACTGCTCGTCGCGGATATGTTAAGGAAAAGCACAGGGCGCTCGGAGCCGAGAACCCAGCGCGTGGTGTAGGCGATATCGTGCTGCGTAAAGCGCGTTTCCTGCACGCGTCCGTATGCGATCATCTGCCGCTCATTCTGCGGGTCAATCGGCGCACGCGCGCCGCAGACACCATAGAATCCGCCGGGCAAAACCGCGTCATACGACCCGCTGAGCGAAAGCTTCACAAGGCTCGCTCCGTCCACGCATGCCGCAATCGTTTGATTGCTCAAATCATACGGCGCGGGCGTGGCCATCGGCAGCGTCGCTTCCAGTTTGTAATCCTCCCGAACGCGATAGCTCATTTCTCGTCTCCTTCTGTCAGGTCTAGTGCGCGGTTCAGCCGGTCGATGAGCCGAACCTCCGGCAAAATCGCGTTGTTGCCGCGATTACTGTAGCGCACCTGCACGCTCGTTGGTAAGCAAGAAACGGTGAATGTTATCCACGTGCAATCGTTTTGAAGATATGCGTTCGTCTCGCCATCATCAAAGAAGAATTCACGCGAGAATGTTCCCGTCTCCTGCGCAAAGACGGTAAACAATATCCGCGATTCCGTATGCCGCGGATTGTTCGATGCGCTTTCTACAAACACGCTGCCCGCTTTGTGCAGCGCGCGCGGCGCACCCGCCGCAGGTAGATCAAGCGTCTTTTCCGCGCCGCCGGGCATCCAGCTTCCGCTCGCGTCATACCAGCCGTGTTCGCTCTTCGGCAAACAATGCGTTACCTTCGTCACACCCGGGTCAAACACGCACACCGCAAGCAGCGAATCTCCAACCAAAAACAGATCGCTCTCGGGGTCTGCCGCAGGATCATCGTAGATCAACGGGCGCAGCATCGGCTCGTGCAGCGTATGCGCGCGATACATCGCATCGTAAAGATACGGCAAAATGCGGGAACGAAACGCGAAAATCTCCCGTACCGCGGGTACGAGGTCTTCATAAAACCACGGCGTTGTCGCGCGCGCATCATTGTTCCAGCTATGGATGACGAATCGCGGCGTAAACGCACCATGCTGCAGCCAACGCAAAAACAGCTCCCGCTCCGGCGCAAGGCCGACGAACCCGCCAATGTCGTGACCGAACAGATACAGCCCTGAAAGCGACATCGTCAGCCCCATATAATGGTTATAGCGCAGAGTCTTCCACTCCGTCCGGTTGTCGCCCGTCCAAACCATCGCCATGCGGCAGATGCCCGCCGCGCCAGCGCGCGACGAGAGAAACTGACGCTTATTTGGCCCAAAGAACGCGCGCTGCGCTTCCAGCGAAGCCTGCGTCATGCGCATCGCAAACGCGGGTTTGTCCAGATGCGCGAGATACGGTTTCCCGAAGCCGTCTGCAAGCACGTTTTGGTCCAGCACCTCATACTCGTTGTTGTCGTTCCAAGTGCTGGCGATACCGTTTTGCAGCAGCTGCGTCGTCACTTGTTCTTTCCAGAAATCATAGGCGCCGGGGTTGGTGAAATCCAACCAACTGCCGAGGCCATCCCAAAACGGCGTCAGCGCGGGCGTGCCGTCAGGCAGCCGCAAAAACCAACCGTTTTGCGCGATCGTGTCATACAGCGGATGATCGGTTAGAAACACGGGCTTGATGTTGGCGATCAGCTCGATGCCCCGCTCGCGAAAATACGCCGCCAGCGCCGCAGGGTCGGGAATCTTCTCGTTGTTCCAGTGAAAGACATAGCGCTTTAAGCCAATCGAGCTGTAGCCGGACGACAGATAGAATCCGCCGCAGGCAAACCCGCGCGCACGGCAGCCATCCGCAAAATCGCGCAGTTGTTTGTCCGCGTCCGGCGCGTCGGTATACGTCATCGTGCTGCCCGCGTAAAGGAGCGCGCGTCTTGGCAAAAACGCCGAGCCGCCCGTGAGCGCGGAAAACTGCGTCACGATCTCCGGCAGCGTGCCCAGTAAAATATAGTAGACAAGCGATTGTTCGCCGGTCTCGACAGAGCGATATGCGCCGGTATAATTGCTCAGTTCTTTGCCAAAGTCGAACACGCAGCTGGTATGCGTGTCGTAAAACAACCCGACAAAGCCCGCGTTGTTTTGGCAAATATAAAACGGCACATGCTGATACAGCGGGTCGCTTGTTTCGGCATCGTAGCCCATCGCGTCCTTGCTGTCGAGGCGGAATCTGCGTCCCGCTTTGTTGAGTTGGCCTGTCTTGTCGCCAAGACCGTAGATTTTTTCATCCGGTTCGCGAACGAGATAATGGCGCGCATGCGCGCCGTATTCTCCGCCGAGATTATAGCCCATCGGCATGCGGTCTACGAGCAGCGGTAACCCATCTTTCGTCAGATTCATCATGAAATTGACCGGATCAAAAGCGAGATGATAGTCATCCCAGCGAAACGAAAACGCGCCTTCCTGTTCGGATGAATATTGTTCAAACCCGTCCAAAGAGAGCCTGTCGCGGCCTTCGCGTGTGGACACTCCCGAAGGGCAAACGGAAAGCGTCGGCAGCAGTCTCTCGCCCTCAGGCAGGATGGCGATGCGAATCAGCGCCCGATTTAAAAAATCGACGCGCGCAAGCACTCCATCCGATTGATAGAGCGCGTGATGATTGGATTGTTCTACACAAGAGAAAACATGATGATATTGCGGCAAAAGAAAACCCGCCTTATTGAGATGGTTTGATTATACGGCGGTTTACCGGCGCACGCTATGGCAAAACGCATCGTTTTCATTGAAAATCGTGCGCTTTATTTCCTTTATAACGCGAATTATTGCGGTGTATCTGTTGATGAAATTGAAAAACGCGCGCATATCTGTTACGATACCCGCATGAGAAGCTATTTTACATATCCGATATACGCCTCATGCCTGCCGAACGGTTTTGAGCTGAACTCGTTTGCCGCGAACAACATTCGCCGCGTCTTTCGCCATCATCACGAGTTCTACGAGCTGTACTTCTTCCTCAGCGGGCACGCCGAGTTTTTGTTGCAGGATCGCGCGGTCGATCTGCAAAAAAACACGCTGCTACTCATTCCGCCGGACTATTCGCATTCACTTCGATTTTTAGACGAGGATAGTGTCTATCAGCGCACGGTGCTCTGGATTCAGCCAGAGCTGCTGGCCGGAGTTTCCGGCGAGGACTGGAGCGAGCCGCTGGAGCTGCGGCTTTCGGAAGCGGATGGCGTCACAATCGGGCAGCTGCTTTCGCTTCTGGATGGCGAGCAAACAAAGCTGGAGCACGATTTTTCCGCGTTTGAAGGGCGGGACACTGTCTGCGCCGATTATATCCGCCTGATCTTCACGCAGATCACACGCCTTCGGGAGCGAAGCGGCAACGCGAGTGCGTTTCTGCGGCGCGTGCAAACTTACCTCAGCGCGCACCTGCTGGAAGACCTTCGCGCGGAGACCATCGCCGCCGCGCTGCATATGGGCAAAACGCATCTGATGCGCCGTTTTCACACAGAGTCGGGCGTGACGCTGCATCAATACATCGTTAAGCTCCGCTTGCAGCGCGCCCGCCGCCTGCTCGCGCAGGGTGTCGGCGCGGGCGAGAGCGCGGCGCAATCCGGCTTTTCGGATTACACGACGTTTTATAAAGCATTCGTCCGCGCTTACGGGCTGTCGCCCTCCAGTTTTGGAGAGGGATTCCAGATCGCTTCTTCTAACAGCGAGGTTGTCAGCGCGAAAAGCGAGTAATATTCTTCTACGCACTGCCATGTATTGAACTTTTTTCTTTTTGCATAGTACGTCTCAAAGTTCATAGCCCCTGCAAAAAACAGGCACCCGGAAGAGTTTCTCCCGTGTGCCTTCATTTTACGTACAAGTGAACAACGATACACCTGCGATGTATTCTTTACTGTAACCCCGCGCCTCCGTCCGATTTCGTCTTGAGCAACTCCGCAAACTGATCCGCAACTACCGGCTTACTGAAATAGAATCCCTGCATCTCGTCGCAGGCCTGCCCCTTGAGATAGTTCAACTGCTCGATGGTCTCAACGCCCTCGGCAACGACTGTCAGCCCCAGAGACTCGCCCATGCTGATGATTGCGTGCGCAATCGCCTTATCATCGCTGTCCTCTGTGATGTTGCGGATGAACGAGCGGTCGATCTTCAGCGTATCGACCGGGAACTGCTTGAGCTGCGCAAGTGAGGAGTAGCCCGTGCCAAAATCGTCGATTGCGAGCCGGACGCCCATACTCTTGATGCGCTGCAGGATCGTGATCATCTTCCGCGGATCGTTCATGATCATGCTTTCCGTCACTTCCAACTCCAGATACTCTGCGTCCATGCCGGAATCGTGCAACGTCTGCTCAATGTCTCGCGGCAAGTTGCTGTCGAGAAGCTGACGAAGCGACAGGTTCACCGCCATGCGAACCGCGGGCAGGCCCTGTTTTTGCCAGGCGACATTTTGCGCACAGGCTGTGCGGAGTACCCATTTGCCGATCGGCACGATGATTCCCGTTTCCTCCGCAATCGGGATAAACTGTGTGGGCGTAATATTGCCCAACTCAGGACTTTGCCAGCGCAGGAGCGCTTCCACGCCCGTGATCGCCCCGGTTTTGAAGTTCACCTTTGCTTGATAGTGCAGCGAAAACTCATGCCGTTCCAGCGCAAGCCTCAAGTTTCGCTCAATCGCAAGGCGATTCATAGAGACCGACTGTAAATCCTTCGAATAGAACTTATAGTCGTTCTTTCCCTCTTCTTTTGCGCAGTACATTGCGATATCCGCGTGTTTCATCAGCGTCTGCGCGTCTTCGCCATCTGCCGGATATACACTGATGCCAACGCTGGCTGTCACGCGGCACTCGTCGCCCATCAAAATCACAGGCTCGTAGGTTGTGGATATGATGTGTCCTGCGACGCGCTTTAGCTCGTTCGGCTTGAGCACATCCTCGATCAAGATCACAAACTCGTCTCCGCCTTGCCGGCAAACGACGTCGGATGCGCGCAGCGCGCTTTGATACCGCCTAGCAATCGTGATCAGCAGCTGATCGCCGGCGTCGTGCCCCTTTGTGTCGTTGATCGTCTTAAAGCGGTCGAGGTCGACGAACAGAACCGCCAGCATCTTGTTGTTTCGCTTTGCGGAGAGGATGGCGTGCTCCAGCAACTGCGTAAACATAGAGCGATTCGGCAGCCCCGTAAGGCTGTCGTGCGTGGCGAGATATTGAATCTTCTCCTCTGCCTTTTTATACTCCGTGACGTCTTTGGAAGCGAGCACAAAGCCAAGTCTGGTTTGATATTGATCGGAGCATTCCGAAATCGAGAGGATGACCGGCGTCTTTTCGTTTGTCTTTGTGACCATATAGGTCTCGGCACCGCGCACCGGGCACTGGTTCAGCAGCTCGGAGATATTGTTTTCCGAGCGGCTCTCCGCGCAGAATATCTTCTCCAGAGATGCCCCAACAAGCTCGCTCTCGCTGTATCCCAGCAGTCGCTGCGCCTCCGGATTGATGTTTATAATCTCACCATATGGATTCGCGAGAATCACGGAGTCTGCAATGGTCTTGTAGAGGTTTTCCGCGATATACGACGGTGTCAACAACAAGAGCTTATATTTAGCAATCGCGTAATAGATACCGATCGACCAGATTGCACCGGAGAACGGTGTGATGTCCGGAAGATCGGACACCAAGACCGTCGACACCACCAATATGATCAACCCGATCACCAGCGAAATCGCCGCAGTGTAGTGCAACACGCGCGCCTGATTCTTCTCGCGTATCGATTCGGCGGTTTTGCCGAATCGCGCGCTTAGCATGACGCAAGCTACGATATAACCTATGATATATACCAGCGATGTCACAAACCAGATCGAGTTTGTCCGCGCGATGACGACCCAACCGTATTGACCCGGAACGTAGCCCTCTGAATAGAAGTCAAACGCCAGTTCGATGAATGCGAAGAATATGCTCGGAAAATAAAGAATCAGGTATTTCCACCATCGGTTCAGAAACTTTTGCTGCTTTGTAAAAAACAGGAAGAAATGCAGCGCGGAACCGATGAAGAGATAGCTGCCGACGGAACTGATTCTATACCAGATGGCGCTTGCAAGCTCGCTCTGCGCGGAGATGTAGAGTGCCGTTGCAAACGACCAGATGAACAGTAAAATATTGAGCGTGAGAAACAGGATGTTCATGCGCGAGCGCTTGTCAAGTCGAAAGACGCTTATGCCCAGAACAATATAAAACACGGAGAGCACCGTCAGCATTAACGAAAAAATATTCATAATACCTCCACGCATAAACCTTACAGCTTTCTTTTGTGATTTTGATATGTTACATCATATCACATTTTCCTGTATTTCAACATCTTTTCAATTTCGTGCATAATCGCTGATCTGCGGCGATATGTTAGTGTTTTACAGCATGCTGTTACTGCAATATTACATAGCCATTTTTTATAAACGAACAAAGAGAGGTTAGAACAGAGCGTAAAAAACCCTCCGCATCACCGGAGGGTAATCTGTATATAAATAGTAAAGAAGTTTGAAAACAGAATTATTATACGAACTGGTTCCCGCCGTTCCGTTTCGCGCGGAACATCGCTTCATCCGCTCGTTTGAGCACAACTTTCGGTTTCGATCCGGGTTTGAGTTCCGATAGACCGATGCTCAGCCCGATCTTTTCCTTTGAGTCTTCGATCTTGAGCGCTGCGCAATCTTCCAAAATGCGCTGTGCAATCCTTCCTGCAGCCGAAACGGATGTCTGCGGCAGAATCACGAGAAACTCGTCGCCGCCATAACGACCGACAAAGTCTGAACTACGTAGTTTCTTTGAGATCGCGGAGGCGACGGCGCTGAGCACCTTGTCGCCAAAGTCGTGGCCATATTCATCGTTGAAACATTTAAAATGATCGATGTCGAGCATCAGGAATACGGCGTTGCCCTTTTCCCGCTCAATGCGCTTGTATTCATAATCGATCAGTATCTCGAGGTAGTTTCGATTATAAACGCAGGTCAGGCGGTCGTAATGCGCCATCTCCGTCAGCCTCATGCCCTCAACCTTTTCGGTTACGTCCATGCAACTGCCGATGTATCCTAAAAACTCGCGCTCCGCGCCGAACACAGGCACGCCGCGGTCGTTGATCCAGCGGTAGGCGCCGTCGTGCCGCTTGAGCCGGTACTCCATTTCAAACGGCTGATGCTGTTGAAACGCGTCCAGATACGTCTTCATGCAGAAGTCCGCGTCCTCCGGATGCACGCCGCCAAACCAGCCGTCGCCCTGCTCCTGTTCCATTGTCCTGCCCGTAAACCGCAGCCAGGTTTCGTTGAAATAATAGCAGTTTCCATCGAGGCCGGATCTCCAGATCATGTTCGGCGAAGATTCAACTATCAACTTATACTCGTGACACGACAATTCCATGTTCAAACACTCCCAATCGATTTTACGCGTAAATGCGAATCACCCAATGCAGGACAGATGAAATCATGTGAAAACTTACGATGTAATTCCATTCTAACAGACGGTGGAAGATGCGTCCAGAGGATCAAAAACACGCGATGTCAGAAGTTCAACTTTGTCATCCTGCGTGCTTACACGCGAGATTTGGTTGGCAGATAGAGGCAGAATTCCACGCCGTCTTCTACATTCTTTGCGCGGACGCCGCCGCCGTGCAGCTGCGCAATCGATTTGACAATCGCGAGGCCTACGCCGTGCCCGTTCGCGCGGTCATTCGACTCGCCCGTGTAAAACACATCCCAGATGTGCTCCAGCTGATCCTGCGATAGATGCGAGCCGGAGTTGTGGATGCAGAACCGCACCTTGTCCGATTCCATCTCGGCACGAACGCGAATCACTCCCGATTCCGGCGTATGGCGGATGGCGTTGCTCAAAAAGTTCTCAATCGCTCGACCAAGCATGGTTTCATCGGCAAACACGCTCAGCATATCCGGTGCGTCAAAAAGTAATTGAATGCTCTTTTGCGCGGCTTCCCGCGCAAACCGTTCGGAGAGCGTTTGAAACAGTTCGCGAACGGAAACGGTGCGTAACTCAGGCCTCAGCTGCTCGTTTTCGAGTTTTGAGAGTTCCAGCAGCTGCTGAATCTGCGCCTCCATGCGGTCGCACTCTGCCGAGATCACCGCGCAGTAGCGCGCAGCCTGCTCCGGGTTTTCCGCAACGCCGTATTGCAGCCCTTCGGCATAGCCCTTGATCACCGCAATCGGCGTTTTCAGCTCGTGCGAAAGATCGCGCACAAGCCGTTTTCTACGCGAGATATCGCCTTTGAGCCGGTCGATGCTGCGGCTGAGCTTCTCGGAAATCTCGTTGATGCTCGTACCCAGCATACCGAGCTCGTCCTTTGTCTCAACCTTCACGCGTTCCGAAAAATCCAGCTCGGCAATGCGCGCGGTCACGCGGCTCATCTCCACGATGGGTTTTGTGATCACGCTCGAAAACAGCAGCGTCACCCCGCCGCCCAGCAGAATCAGCCCCGCGCCAACGATCAGATAAAACCGGTTTGCGATCTCCGCGCTGTCGTCGATGCCCTTAATGCTCCTGTTGAGCACAAGATATCGGTCTCCGGGCAGCCTGCGGATATGCACAAGAGAAGAGTTGCCGTTGTCGTTGACCACCTTGCTGAACGCAAACTGCACCCTGCGCCCGGTGTCCAGCGCGATCATGCTCTGAATCTCGTCCGACAATGCCGCGGCTTTTTTCGCTCCGGTCAGGGTAGAATCGAGCACCGTGCCGCTTGCGTCTACGATTCGCACGCCGACGTTGCTGTCCAAATCAATCTGGGTAACAGCCGCTTCCAAATCCCCGCCCGCCTGCTTAAGCGCCACCGCCACCTCGTTGCCAAGCGCGCGCAGCACCACGCGGTTTCGCGCAACGTAAAACTCGCGCAGCAGCAGCAGGTTACAGATCAGCCCGATCACCACGATCACGACGATGAACCCGCTCAATAGCAGAAATACTTTTTTGCGCAATGTCAGCTTCATGGCGTTACCTCAAAGCGGTATCCCGAGCCGCGCACGGTTTGAATCATCTCGCCGCAGGAGAGTAGCTTTTGCCGCAGGGTTTTGATGTGTGTGTCCACCGTCCGCTCGTCTCCGTCAAAGTCAAATCCCCAGATTTTGTTCAATAGCTTCTCGCGGGAAAAGACCACGCTCTGGTTTTGGGCGAGCAGCGACAGCAGCAGAAATTCTTTATTGCTTAGTATGATTTCGTTTTCTCCGACCGTCACCCTGCGCTTTTCGGGTTCAATCGTGAGTATGCCGAAGCGTTGTGTTCCGTTTTGCTCGCGATTGGTTCGGCGCAGGAGCGCATGCAGCCGCGCTACAAACACAGCATAACGAAACGGCTTCGCAAGATAATCGTCCGCGCCGTGCTTCAGCCCCGTGACCTCGCTCTGCTCGTCGTCCAGCGCGGTGAGCATCATCACCGGCACGTCGGACTGCGCGCGGATCTCCTTGAGCACGTCCCAGCCGTCAAAAACCGGCATCATCACGTCGAGAATCACCAGCCCCGGCTCCGTGCCGGAGAAAAAGCGGTCGATGGCCTGCTTGCCGTCCGCGGCCTCAATCGGGTCATATCCCTGCTGGCGCACGATGTCGCAAATCAGCGCGCGCAGCGCAGGATCATCATCCGCAACCAAAACCCGAACCGGCATTCCGTCCACCTCCGCAAGCAATCGATCTAAAAGAGAATCGTTATGATAAAGTTAGTATAGCATACGTTTTTTCGCAACCCAACATCGCTTCACACATCCATCAGAAAGAACCCGCGCAAGTATGCGCAAGCTCTTTCTCTTTTGTCTGGATGAAAGCGGTTAGCGCCATCATCCGAGGAGGGTGACGAGTTCCTTGAGCGCGGTGTTGACCTGCTGCTTGAGCGCGATTCTCGACTCCAGCACGGTTGTCGACTGCTCGACCGCGGTCTTTGCGGCGGTGAAATCCTTCGCGGCAAGGCTGGCGCGCGCGGAGAGCATCAGCTGACGAACCTGTCCCTGCGTTGCCTTGATCGACGCGCGCAGCTGCTTCAGCGTCTGGAGCAGTTCCTCAATGCGCTCCGGCGAGGTGGGCGTCTTTGTGCCCGCCTTGACTGCTTGCAAGCCCGCTTTGACCTGCTTGCCAAGCTCCATGTTCTCTTTTGTCAGCGCGTTTGCCTGCTCCTGCAGGGCCTTTTGCGCTTCCCTCACGGCGGCGACTTCATCGCGCAGCGCTTTTTCCTCCGGCGTCAGCGTGGCGCGCGGACGAACCTGCGGCGCGGGGGTAGACGTTGCCGGCGCGGGCGTCGGGGTTGCGGTGTCCGTCTCCGCGAATGCGACGGTCGGGGTCAATAGCAGGAGCATCGCTCCAACCAACATAAGTGCTTTTTTCATATAATACCTTCCTTTCAGTTTGCGAGTGCGTTGAGGGCGGAATCGCTCATCGTGTCCTGATCCGCTGTTGCGATGGTGTCTTCCAGATCGTCCAGCGCGGTGTCCAGTTCGTCCATCAGCCATGTCAAATCCGTGTCGCTTGCGTTTGCTGCATCTGCCTGCCCGGGTTCCGGCGTTGCCGTCGGCGCGGGCGCGGTTGCGTTTTGTTCCGCTTGTGTTGCGCTGTCCGGCGGGGGCATCGTGTTTTGCGCCGTAGTCGGCTGTAGATCGATGGTGACTGTCTCCGCCTGCGCCATTTCAAACCGCTCAACGAGACCTCTTCTGCCGCAGCCTGCGAGCAGCACCATCGCGATCAACAACGCCAATAAGACTGTTCCGATTCTGCCGTGTCTTCTCATTGCATCTCTGTTCCTCATCATGTTTCTGCAAGTTTTCCTTGCGCAATAAAGATAAATCACGTCTGTGAAGTCCATGTGAAACCGTTTTTGAAGATTTTATGAACAAAACCATGTTCAGGGTTGAGGAAATTCGACAAATTCGCAGCTATAAACACATAACCCTTTTCTTCTTACGATACAAATAGCATAATGAAGATAACAGGTTCCCAGCGTGATAATCCTCAGAGGCAAGCAACTGTACTTTCGACGAAGAAGAGGAGAACGGTATGCCGGAATCGATTGACGCAAAAAAGCCCACCATACTGGTGAGCAAATGTTTGGGGTTTTGCAAGTGCCGTTATAACGGAGACGTGCTTTCCAGCGCGTTTGTGGAGGCGCTGAAGCCGCATGTGAACTATATCACCGCTTGTCCGGAGGTGGAGATCGGCCTCGGCGTTCCGCGCAATCCCGTGCGGCTCGTCAGCCGCGGCGGCGCGATCGAGCTCTATCAACCCGCCGAGGACAAGACGTATACGCAGCAGATGAATCGCTATTCCGAGTCGTTTTTCGATTCCGTCGGCGAGCTGCACGGCCTGATCCTGAAAGGCCGCTCCCCTTCCTGCGGCATCAAGGACGTCAAGGTCTACTCCGGCGTGGAAAAATCTTCCAGCTCGCAAAAAGGCGTCGGTCTGTTTGCCGCGCACGCAATCGCGCGCTATCCCAATCTGCCAATCGAGGAAGAAGGACGGCTGACGAACTATGCCATTCGAGAGCACTTTTTGACCAAGCTCTACACCGTGTTTCGCTTTCAGCAGGTGAAGCAGTCCGCCTCCATGAAGGAGCTCGTGCGGTTTCATTCCGAGCACAAGTTTCTGCTGATGGCATATCATCAGACACAGCTGCGCCTGCTCGGCAAAATCGTCGCCAACCCGGAAAAAAAGCCTGTTTCCGAGGTGTTGGATCTATACGAGCAGCATCTTGGTCTGGCGTTTTTACGTCCGCCGACGAGAAACAACTATATCAACACGTTTCAGCATATCTTCGGCTATTTTTCGGACGCGCTGAGTGATAAGGAAAAGTCATTTTTGCTCGACCGCTTCCAGAAATACCGCGAGGACAAGGTTCACATCAGCGCGATTCTCAACGTGCTGCGCAGCTATGCCATTCAGCACAATCACGACTATCTTTTAAATCAGGCAATCTGGTCGGCGTATCCCGAGGAGCTGCTGGACATCAGCGACTCCGGCAGATAACCTCTTCTTTGCAATCTATGCTTCGTGCGTATGATCGTGCGATTCCTGCGCGATATGCGAATGCAGGTGTTCCTCTTCCTTCGCGCCTTCGTGCGCGTGCAGGTGCGTGTGCTCGTGCGTGTGCGCATGCGTGTGCGTCAAGCCATCGTGCCGGTGCTCATGCGTGTGCAGATGCACGTGCGAATGCGTGTGCTGCAAAACGATCGTATCCGTAATTGAAAAATACGTGCCAAGAATCATGATGGCAAGCGCCACGATAAACTGCAACTCCAACCGATCCCGAAATAATAGCCACGAGAATATGACACCAAGAAACGGCGCAACCGCGTAGTATGCGCTGGTTTTTGCCGCGCCCAGATCGCGCTGCGCACGAATATAGAAGAAGATACTCAGGCCGTATGCCGCAAACCCGAGCAGCATCGCAGCCCCGATGTAGCGCAGCGCGGGAAATGATTCCCCGATCAAAAACGCGACGATGAGCGACCCAAGTCCTGAGAAAACGCCCTTTAGGATGACGATCTGCGCCGTGTTTTTGGAGGAAAGCTTTCGCGTGCAGTTGTTCTCCAGCCCCCAGCAGGCGCAGGCCGCGAGGATCAGCAGCGAACCGACTGAAAACGAGATGGTCTGCCCCGGCTTAATCGAGAGAATCACGCTGGAGACCGTGATCAAGGCGATCGCGATCCAGAGTTTCTTCGAAATTTTCTCGGAAAACAACGCAAGTGCGATGATTGACGTCGCGACGATCTCAAAATTGCCCAGCAGCGCTGCGCTTTCCGCGGATGCACGCTGTAGCCCCAGCATCAATAAAATCGGCGCCGCGATGTCTAACAGTATCATGCCGAGCACAAACGGCATCTCCTGCTTTGTGAGGCGGGATTTGTGTTCCGTCTTGCGGAATCGCACCAGATAGAGAAGGCCTATGCCGACGCCCGCGCCAAGATACAACAGCGCCGCCATCATGGCAGGCGAAACAACTTGCAGCAACGCTTTGGAAAGCGGCGCATTCAGCGCATAGAGCGCCGCTGCGAGAAACGCATATCCTGTTGCAATGGTTCCCGTTTTATTCATGCCTTTGTTCCCATTCACATGTTTATAATTTAATAATGGAGAGATCAAGATTTGCGCACCAAATCAGGCACAAATCGAAAAAACCAAAGATTCCCGCATCCTGAAAATCTACATAAAATCTTCACACAACTTCATTAAGATGAATCCATTCAAATAGCCAGCGTTATGGCAATATTTGATTCAAGTGTAGCATTTTCAGCAGATGAAAGGAAATCCAAAATGGACAAAAAGCGAGTTTTTCGTGTTTCGGGCATGACCTGCGGGCATTGCGAGATGCGTGTATCCAAGGCCGCACGTCGCGTTTCCGGCGTGACCAGCGCGATCGCGTCGTTTTCGCGCAGCCGTTTGGAGGTCACCTATGACGCGGACAAGACGGATGAAGAAACGCTTGTCTCCGCCGTGACAAAGGCCGTCAACGCAGAAGGATACAAGGTTCAGGATGCAGCCAAGGCGCCGCAGCCCATCTCCAAGGTGGTTCCGGTGGTCGTCATCATCCTCGCGCTCTATTTCCTGCTGCGCGTCACGATCGGCTTTGATTTCTTCGGCTATATCCCGAAGATCGACAGCGCAATTTCACTTTCCGCGCTGTTTGTGACAGGCCTGTTTACCAGCGTGCATTGCATCGCAATGTGCGGCGGTATCAACCTCTCGCAAAGCGTCGGTGCAAAAGGCGCCGTGAAAAAAAGCCTTCGCAACCCGCTGTTGTATAACCTCGGCCGCGTGATCTCCTATACCGTCATCGGCGGCATCGTCGGCGGCATCGGCTCAGTCTTGTTTTTGAGTGAAACGTTCAAGGCGATTCTACTCGCGCTTGCCGCAATCGGTATGCTCCTGATGGGATTGAGCATGCTGGGCTGGCTGCCGTGGTGGCTCACACCGCGGGTGCCGAAGTTTCTTTCCTCCCGCATCGGTAAAAAAGGCGCGGGCAAAGGGCCGCTCGTCGTGGGCTTACTCAATGGGTTCATGCCCTGCGGGCCGCTGCAGGCAATGCAGCTCTACGCCCTCGCAACGGGTTCCGTGGTCACCGGCGCGCTTTCGATGTTCCTCTTCTCGCTCGGCACGGTTCCGCTGATGCTCGGCGCGGGCGCGCTCTTCTCCCTGCTCAAGGGCAAGTTCGCCTTTGTCGTGCAGCGGGTCAGCGCGGTGCTTGTGGTGTTCTTCGCCGTCGTGATGGCGACCAACGCCCTCTCGCTCCTTGGCGTTCGTTCTTCTACTACGCTGGATGCAGCTCCGGTCGCTGCAGCCGCAGCCACGGAGAGCAAGGAATCGAGCGGTGATTCTCTACTGCAACAGGCGTTGGATAGGGGCTATGTGCCCGCGACGCTGGATGGCAGCGTGCAGAAGATTCAGGCGGATTTGAATCCCGCCGTCTACCCGTTCATCATCGTTCAAAAGGGCATCCCGGTGGAATTGACCATCACCGCAGACGAAAGCTCGATCACCGGCTGTAATCAGACCGTGCTGTTCCCCGCCTTTGATGTGAGAAAAGCACTGACACCTGGCGATAATGTGATAAAATTTACCCCAGAGGAGTCTGGTCTGATTCCTTACACTTGTTGGATGGGCATGCTGGATGGTCGCATCCTCGTGGTGGACAATTTGTTTGATTCACCGGAGGCTGCGGTTGTTCCCGCCGCCACCCCAACCCCCGCGATCGATTCCGCCGTACCGGACCTTGATTCAACTACGATATCAGGCTCCTGCTGCGGCTAAGGAGGAACAAACATGAAAGAACAATCTTATAAAGTCACCGGTATGACGTGCTCCGCCTGCTCGGCAGCCGTGCAGCGCGCGGTATCCAAGCAGGAAGGCGTAGACAGCGCGGAGGTAAACCTCGCAACCGAGACGCTGCGCGTATCCTATGACGAGAGCAAGGTGGACTTTGACAAGCTGCAGGCTACGGTGGAGCACGCGGGCTACGGGCTCGTCGAACCGCAGGCAAGCAAGCGCGCCGAACTCGGCGTAGACGGCATGACCTGCGCAAGCTGCTCTTCTGCGGTCGAACGTGCGCTGAAAAAGCTCGATGGCGTGAGCGATGCCTCCGTCAACCTCGCGACCAACCGCGCCGCGTTTTCCTACGACCCCACCAAGGTGAAGCTCACCCAGGTGCGCGAAGCCATCACGAAAGCGGGCTACACCCCGCTGGATCTGGCGACCGAGGACACCCGCGATGTGGAGCAGGAGAAGCGCGAGAAAGCGCTGCGTCTGATGCGCCTGCGCCTGATCATCGCGATCGTGTTCGCAGCCCCGATTCTCTATATCGCCATGGCGCACATGTTTCCGAAACTCGGCGTACCGCTGCCCATGTTCATGAACCCGCATATGTTCCCGCTGGTCTTCGCGCTTGTGCAGCTAATTTTGACCATCCCCGTGATGATCGCGGGCGGACGCTTTTTCCGCGTCGGCTTCAAAACGCTCATCAAGGGCTCGCCGAACATGGATACGCTGGTCGCAATCGGCACCGGAAGCGCGTTTCTCTATGGCATATACGCAACCGTGCTGATCTATCTTGGCGACTTTGGTTTCGCGCAGCATCTCTATTTTGAGTCCGCTGCGGTGGTCATCACACTCGTGATGCTCGGTAAATACCTCGAAGCCGTCAGCAAGAGCAAGACCTCCGAAGCGATCAAGAAACTCATGAACCTTCGCCCGCAGACCGCGGTCATCGTCAAAGACGGCGTTGAGATGACGGTCGCATTGGACGAAGTCGTGGTGGGCGACGTTGTGCTCGTGCGTCCCGGCGCTGCAATCCCCGTCGATGGAACCGTACTCGACGGCGCTTCCAGCGTAGACGAGAGCATGCTCACGGGCGAATCGCTGCCCGTGGAAAAGCAGCCCGGGTCCCCTGTCACCGGCGGCAGCATCAACGGCGAAGGCATGCTGCATTTCACCGTCACCCGCGTGGGTGAAGACACCGCGCTCTCCAAGATCATTCATCTGGTTGAAGAAGCGCAAGGCAGAAAGGCCCCGATTGCGAAGCTCGCGGACATCATCTCCGGCTATTTTGTGCCGGCGGTGCTGGGCATTGCGGTGCTCTCCGCGGTCATCTGGGCGCTGGTTGGAAAAGACTTTAACTTCGTGCTCAACATCTTCGTCACCGTGCTGGTCATCGCCTGCCCGTGTGCGCTGGGTCTTGCGACCCCGACCGCCATCATGGTCGGCACCGGCAAAGGCGCGGAACTCGGCGTTCTGATCAAGGGCGGCGAGGCGCTGGAGACCACGCACAGCATCAATGCGGTCGTGCTCGATAAGACGGGCACCATCACGCAGGGCAAGCCGGAACTGACGGACATCGTCCGCTACACGACCGAGGAAGAAGCAAGCGTGCTGACGCTGACCGCCTCTGCCGAGCGCGGATCGGAGCACCCGATTGCACGCGCGATCGTCAACGCGGCACAGGCACGAAACCTCTCGTTGCTGGAGCCGGAACAATTCCGCGCGATTCCGGGACGCGGCATCGAGGCCGTTGTGGGCGGACGCCGCGTACTCGCAGGCAGCGCAAAGCTGCTCACCGAGAACAACGTGGACATTTCCGGTTCGACCGCTGATGCGCTCAAGCTCTCCAGCGCGGGCAAGACCCTGATGTACATCGCCATCGACAACGCGCTCTATTCCCTGATGGCGGCTGCGGACGCGGTCAAACCCACCAGCCGAGCGGCAGTAGAGCAGCTCAAATCGCTTGGGCTTGATGTCTACATGCTCACCGGTGACAACGCCGCGACCGCGAAATCTGTCGCAGAGACTGTCGGCATCGACCATGTGCTCTCGGATGTTTTGCCGGACGGCAAGGCAAGCGAGGTGCAGAAGCTCCAGTCGCAGGGCAAGCGCGTCGCCATGGTCGGCGACGGCATCAACGACGCACCCGCACTCGTGCAGGCCGATGTCGGCATGGCGATCGGCACCGGCACGGATGTCGCGGTCGAGTCCGCGGACGTTGTGCTCATGCGCGGAGACCTCTCCGCCGTCAGCGCAGCGGTCGCGCTCTCTCGTGCCACCATCCGCAATATCCGGCAGAATCTGTTCTGGGCATTTGCCTACAACGTTGTCGGCATTCCGTTTGCGGCAGGTGTATTCTTCGCCTTCGGCGGCCCGCTGCTGACCCCCATGTTCGCGGGCGCTGCGATGGCGCTGAGCTCCGTCTCGGTCGTGACCAACGCGCTGCGGCTGAAGCGGTTCCGTTTAAAGGACAAAAAATAAGAAAGGCTCGATTGCCATGAAAAAAATCGTTTCTATCGTCGTTGCACTCGCGCTTGTCGCGGCATTGCTTGTTGGCTGCGCGGCAACCGACGTCATTCTCAACCAAAGCCCCTCGTCACTGGATAAAATCGCGGAGAAGTTCCCGAATCTTGTGACGGATAACACGCTAAACGACGGCTACTTCTACCTCTCCGTGGATGGCGAAACGACACTGAACGTAAGCAGTGACTTTAGCCTCAGCGCCGAAGACGTAGCAATTCAAACCCCGTTAAAGCCGTTTGTGGACGCTGGGCTTGACCCCGCAGCGCTCGGCACGGGATACCGCACCGATGGCACCTCCCTCTTCCTTGTCGCCGATTTCGGTGCAGGTTCGGGTAAACAGGGCACCGTCACCGCGGCCCTGTTTGAAAGCGCAAAAGCGGATCGCTCCGCGCTCACGTATCATGCAGACCTCGATCACTACGGTATCGCGCTGCCTGCCGGCAAGTTCGAGTGGGCGAAGGACGAGGTTGCCAACGACAAGGACATCGTATTTGTCATCGCAGCACAGCCGCTTGCGGATCTCGGCGTCGATGTGCAAAATATCGAAGGCTGGGTCTTTATGACCATGAAGGATGACGCGGGTCAGGACTTTGACGTTCTGCTCAAGCCGTATTCTCTCGAATCATAATTGTCAAACGCGTGGTTTGGGCGTATGCTTGAAAAAAGGCATCGCCCAAATCACGTTTTATCAGGAGCATTATGGCCGCGAAAGAAACGATACTCGTCGTAGAAGACGAAGAAAAGATCGCCGAGGTGCTGAAATCCTATCTGGAGCGAGAAGGCTTCTCCGTCGCCACCGCAAAGGATGGCGAAGAGGCGCTGCGTCTGTACGCGACGCTGTCTCCCGTGCTTGTGTTGCTCGATCTGATGCTGCCCAAGCGTTCCGGCGAGGAAGTCTGCCGTGAAATCCGCGCGCGCGGCAACACGCCTGTGATCATGCTCACGGCAAAGACCGAGGAGAACTCGATCCTGGGTGGGCTCGCCATCGGCGCGGACGATTACGTGACCAAGCCCTTTAGCCCGCGGCAGGTCGTCGCGCGCGTGCACGCGGTGCTTCGCCGCGCTGGTACCGCGCAAACAGAGCCGCTCCGGTTCGACGGCGGCTTTCTTACAATCGACACCACCGCACGTACGGTCATGCGGGACGGCACGCTCGTGACCCTCACACCGAGCGAATACAGCATCCTCGTCGCGCTCGCGACCAACCCCAAGCGAACCTTTACGCGGGACGAACTGATCCATCTCGCATTGAAAGACGATTTTGAAGGATATGACCGCGTGATCGACACGCATATGAAGAACCTCCGGCAGAAAATCGAGCCGGACGCCAAACAGCCGCGCTATCTTCTCACCGTGCACGGCGTAGGATACCGCTTCGGCGGAGGAGCAACATGAATCCGATTTCGTTACGCAAAAAACTGACCATCACCTTCCTGATGATCGCGCTGCTGTCGCTCGCGTTCGTCGGGCTGTTTGCCAATGTTTCCCTCGGAAAGCAATTCGAGGACTATGCCACCGCGCGTCTGAATCAGACGATCAACAAGACCGTCAATCAGGTGACCGATCTGTATGTGCGCTCCGGCGAACAATGGAGCATCTCCAGCCTCGATGAAACCGGTATGGCGCTGCTGATCGACGGCTTGATTCTGCGCGTCGAAGACACGAACGGGCAGGTCGTCTGGGACGCGCAGGTGCATAACAACGGCATGTGTCTGCGAATTCTTCAGAACATGGCGCAAAACATGCAGTCCTATCAGGCGAATTTCCAGGGCGGATATGAGGAGCAGAGCTTCCCCGCCGTCGTGAACGGCGCCGAGGTAGGAACGGTTGTCGTCGGCTACTACGGCCCGTTCTACTTTAACGAGGCCGACCTGCAGTTTTTGAGTTCGCTCAACCGCATCCTGCTCATCGCGGGCGCCGTATCCCTCGGTGCATGCGTGCTGCTCGGGGCCTATCTTGCGCGTAGGCTCAGTAAACCGATTACGGACGTCATCGCCGCGACGGGCAAAATCGCGGAGGGTAACTACAGTGATCGCCTCACCCACGCGGAAAATACGGCGGAACTCGTCGCGCTTTCGCATTCGGTCAACAGCCTCGCTGCCTCGCTGGAAACGCAGGAAACGCTGCGAAAGCGGCTCACCGCGGACGTGGCGCACGAGCTGCGCACGCCGCTGACCACGCTGCAAAGCACGGTCGAGGCGATGATCGACGGCGTCTGGACGGCGGACGAAACGCACCTGAACAGCATGCGTGAGGAAGTTCTCCGGCTCAATAAGCTGGTTGACGAGCTTGGGACGTTGTCGAGGTTTGAGTCCGAATCCCTGCGCCTAAACACCGAGTCGTTTGATCTGAGAGAGCTCTGCCAACAGACGATTCAGAATTTCGAGAGCATTGCGCGGCAAAAAGGCGTCAGCCTCACCTGCGCAGGATCGCAGGCGTTTGTAGAGGCGGATCGGGACAAGATCGGCCAAGTGCTCATCAACCTGATGCACAACGCGCTGAAATTCACCCCCGCGGGCGGCACAGTATCGATCACGACCACAACGGAACACGACCGTGCGGTTCTCACCGTGCGGGACACCGGCTGCGGCATCGCGCCGGAGCACCTGCCGTTTATCTTCGAGCGATTCTACCGGGCCGATCCTTCCCGCGCGCGAGAGACGGGCGGCAGCGGAATCGGCCTTGCCATCGCGCTTGCCATCGCAAAAGCGCACAACGGCGACATCCGCGTCAGCAGCACGGTTGGCGAAGGCAGCGAGTTTGTGCTGTCCCTGCAGCTCCATCCAGTTTCGTAAAAAACATCATTTCACAAAACACGCAAAAACAAAGCGACCGCCATCAGGCGGTCGCTTATTTACGCCAATTTATTCGTTATTTGTTTTGCTCTTCAAACTCCTGCAAGGCGATTAGCGTCTTGTCGAGCCGATCATAGAACGCCGCGATCTGTGGCGGGATCGCAGAGCTGTTCTTGTCCTTGAGCGATTGCTGCAGCTCCAGCGACACCGCGTGCAGCTTCTTTGCCCCGATGCTGCCCGCGCTGCCTTTCATCTTGTGGACGATCTGCTCGCCCCGCTCGAAATCGCCCGCGGCGAGCGCCTCTTTGAGCTGGTCAGCCACGCCCGCGCTTTCCGCGGCGAACGATTGCAGCACGCGCAGATAGAGTTCCTTGCTTCCACCCATGCGCTTGATGCCGTCCGCAAAATCGACAACCTGCTCCGTCTCTTCCGGCATTTTCTCCTCGTCCGGCAAAATCTTCGGCGTTTTGCCGCCGAGCAGCGATATCAGCGTTTCGATCAGCTGATCGGGTTCAAATGGCTTGCTGACGTAGTTTCGTATGCCGTGACTCTGGCAAAGCTCCTCCACGCCGGAGATCGCATCCGCCGTCATCGCAACAATCGGCACATCCTGATCGATCTTGCGGATCAGGTCGGACGAGGTGTAGCCGTCCATCACGGGCATGTGCAGGTCCATCAGGATCAAATCGATCTCCTGCTGGTGCGCCGCGAAGTATTGGTAACCTTCCTCGCCGTCGGATGTGACGATCATCACAAACCCCGCCTGCTCCAGAATGCTCTTTGCGATAAACTGATTCGTCTTGTTGTCCTCGACCAGCAGCAGCCGGTATGGATGCGGCGCGATTCTTTGTTTTGAATTAAGCGCGCGCTTCTCTTCCTTTGGCTTGATGTTCAATATCTCGATGATGCCGTTGTACAGCACGGACGGAATGATCGGCTTGGTGATGCCGATATCGATCCCTGCCGACTCCAACTCGTCGAACAAGTCCTCGCGCATCATCGGCACAAACAAGATCGACTTGCTTGTGCTCTTCATCCGGCGTTCGGTCTTGAGCTTCTGGAAGAACGCGATGCCGTTATTCTGCGGCGTCGTATAGTCGATCATGACGAGATCATATCCCTTGTCTTCGGTTGAGTAGGACGCATCCAGCTTGGCAAGCATCGCCTGCTCTGTCTCGACCAGCTCGTATTGCAGGCCAAAGGAGCGCAGACAATCCTCCAGCTGCTGCCGCATGGGTTCCACGCGGAAAAGCACGACTGCACGCATCTTCTTGAAGCACTCCAGCGATGCGCAGGATCGCTTCTGCGCCTCCTGCGGAAGATCAACCGTGAGCGGAAGGCGAACGGTGAACACCGAGCCAACGCCCTTTTCACTCGCGACAGACACCTCTCCGCCCATCAGCTCCGTTAGGCTCTTGACGATGGAAAGCCCCAGTCCGCTGCCGCCAAAGCGCCGGCTGATGCTGCTATCCCCTTGATCAAACGCGATAAACAGATGATCGATCTGCTCCTGCGTCATGCCGATTCCGGTGTCTTTGACGACAAACGTAATCACGCACTCCGCCGCCTGCGTCTCCTCCGCCGTGATGACCACGCGGACAGAACCGCTCTCCGTGAACTTCACCGCGTTATTGATGAGGTTGAGCAGCACCTGCTCGATCCGCAGCGGGTCGCCCAGGAACATCGACGGCACATCGGGGTTCTTCTCCACGACGAGTTCAATCCCCTGTTCTTCAACCCTGACGCTTTCGATGCTGATGATCCGTTGGAGCGTCTTATCCAGATCGAACGAAACCTTTTCAATCGTGATCTTGCCCGCCTCGATCTTTGAAAAATCGAGGATGTCGTTGATGGTTCCGAGCATGTTGCGCGAAGCCTGCGTGAGTTTGTCGAGATACATGCCCTGTGTGGAGGTCAGCTCCGTCTTTTTAATCAGATACGCCATGCCGAGGATCGCGTTGAGCGGCGTTCGTATCTCGTGCGACATGCGCGCAAGAAACAGCGACTTCACCTGATTGGCGGCGATTGCTTCCTCTTTGGCCTGCGTGCTCTCCTCCTGCGCCTGTTTGCGCATCGCTACTTCTTTTCGAAGGCGTATGATCCAGAAATAGGAAACAAGCAGCACCGCAAGCAGCGTGCCGACCGCGATCCCGATGATGCGCAGTACATAGCCAAAGTCGACCGCGCCTTCCACATTGATCCATTTGTTCTGTATTTCGGTCTTTTGCTGCGTGGTGATGCTGGCCAGCGCTTTGTTGATGATGCTCACCAGCTCCGGCCAATCCTTGCGCACCGCGAAGTGGAGCGACTGCGCGGGGTCAACCGTACCCTCATCAATCGGCACATATTTCAGGTTAGAGATACCGAGCGATTTTGCAAGATAGCTGGAGGTAGCAAAATTACCGATAAACGCGATCTCGGTTCCGTTGGAAACCGCGCGCAGCCCCGCCTCCACCGTCGGATAAACGCTCAGCTTGATGTCCGTGAACTGCTTCATGTAGCTATGGTGCGAACTGTTCAGTTGAACCGCGACGGTCTGGCCGGAGAGATCGGAAAACGATTTGATATCTTTGGTGTCCTCATTGATGAACACCGCTCGCTGGAACGAAAAGTACGTATCCGAAAATAAAAAATACCGCTCACGTTCAGCGGTTTGTGCAACGCAGGGTAATACATCCAGCTCTCCATTGACCGCTTTTTCATACGCTTCGGTCCATGTCAGCCCCTTTTTCACTTCCATCAGCAACCCGGTTTTTTCGCAGATCAGCGCGATGTAGTCCGCGGCGATTCCCTTATATTCTCCGTCGGTGTCGATGAACTCATACGGCACAAACGTCGGGTCAACGCCGAGGCGAATCACGGGGTGCTCGCGAATAAACGCTTCCTCTTCCGCAGTCAACGGAATCTTTGGCTGCGGCGTGTTATCCTCTGCATGCGCAACCGGCGCAACAAGCAGAGCCGCCACGCAGAGGACAGCCAAAAAACATGCCATCCATTTGATCGGTTTCATATTATGCTCCAATCAGGAATGCTGCTGTGCAAAGCTTTCCACAATGTTGCGAATTTCCGCATCGATCTCGAAAAACGCATCCAGAAGCTCCGGATCAAAATGTGATCCGCGGCTGGTGACCATAATCTCATGCGCAGCCTCATAAGAGAACGCGGGTTTATAGACGCGTTTGTTGACCAGCGCGTCATATACGTCGATGATTGCCATCAGCCGCCCGGCAAGCGGAATATCCTTGCCCGAAAGTCCCGCAGGATATCCCGTTCCGTCAAACTTCTCGTGATGCGCGCCCGCAATCTCCGCGGCGGTGCGGATAAACGGCAGGCTGTCGCTTTCCGGCCCCATGCATCGGAGTGCCTCCACGCCGTAGGTCGTGTGCTTTTTCATGATCTCAAACTCTTCGGTCGTCAGCTTGTCTGGTTTGAGCAGGATGTGGTCGGGGATGCCGACCTTTCCGATGTCGTGCAACGGGGTTGTGTCAAACAGCTCCGCAGAATAGCTCTCCGTCAGAATGTTTGCAAACATCGGCTTTGTGCGCAGATGGTTGCACAGCGCGCGCATCATCAGCTGCGTGCGTTTGGTGTGGTTGCTCGACTCGATGTTGCGCACCTCCAGCAGGCTCACCAAAGCGTGAATGGTCACGTCGCGGGTGAGCACGCTTTCGCGCGTGCGCTCCTGCACGCGTTTTTCCAGAATGCTGTTCTGGTGTTCCAGCTCGTCGCGCGCATTTTTGAGTTTGATCTGCAGCTCGACGCGTTTTCGGAGCGAGCGGATGTTGAGCGGCTTTCGGATGTAGTCCACCGCGCCCAGATCAAGCCCGCGCATTTCGTTGTCGATCTCGTCGAAGTTGGTCAGGACGAGAACGGCGAGATTTGTCCGGTGCTCATTGAGTTGGAGACGTTCCAGCACTTCAAAGCCGTTCATGCGCGGCATATTGATGTCGAGAATCAGGATGTCAATTCCGGGGTTCTTATCGAGCTGCTCCAGCGCCTCTACACCGTCGAAAGCGTAGAACAACTCGTAGTCCGACAAAATGCTGCCAATGATGGCGACATCGGTTTGCGAATCATCTGCGATTAAAATCTTCATCGTGTGGCGCTCCTTGTCATCCGTTCGATCGCCGGATCTGATTTAATTACTGTGTGTTTATAACAGAAGCATCTGATTATTCGCCATTTAAGATTTGATTTCCGTTTGTTTCGATCATCGCTAAAAATGTTTCAACCGATATTGCACCGATCATCACGCTGTGCAATCCCGGTTCATACAGCTCCTTTTTGATCGTCTGCCACTTCGGCACAGGTACATCGATGCTCGGATTCTCAAAGCCTTCTATAAACACCTGATACACGGGATTCATCCGCAGCATCTGCGTGTCCGCCATGTCATCGCGAATCGGCGTGCGGAAGGGATAATATGCATCGTGCTCGGGGCTGAATTCGCCGTTTAGAATGGCCTCCTGCGCATCCATGGAGATCATGTACCGGATGAAGTCCGTCGCCCTCGCTTTTGCTTCGTCGCTCATGTTCTTGGGGATGACGAGCATCATCGGCCCGATTTCGGAGCAGATGCCGATCTGCTTGAGCGGAATCACGCCGACTTCAAAGGGCGAGCCGTTTTTTAGCACATCCGTCACGCCCCAGATGCCCTGAATCTCAAACGCTACCTCCTGCTTGAGAAAGTGTTCCATCACCTCAACGCCGGTGTCAATCGTCCACGACGACGGCGCATGCGCGCCCAGCACATCGCGATAATACTCGATGGCGGCGATGGATTCCGGCGAATTGATCGCCACGCGATCGCCCGCCTCGTTGACCAGCTTTCCGCCGAAGCCGTAGATAAACTGGTTTACCATCCACGAGACGTCGTTGCTGTCCGCGCCGACCAGCCCGATTCCCTTTGCCTCGGTCTTTTCTTCTATGATCGTCATGGCGTCTGCCAGCGCATCCAGGCTCGTAATCGACGCGGGATCGACATCCGCTTTCTTCAGCAACGTCTTGTTATACAGCAGACACATCGAGTGCCCAAGCCACGGGATGCCGTATGTTACACCGTCCGCTTTGCCAAGTTCCCAAACCTTCGGATAAAAGGCGTTCTCTTCCTGCGTAAACGAACCGGTCAAATCGGTCAGCAAGCCAAGGCTACCGAAATAGGCCACATACCGATACGGCAAGACAAACACCATATCCTGCTCTGTCTCGAGCAGCGCGCCAATCGCGTCCAGATCTTCATCCCCGCTGACGACCTGCACGACTGCATCCTGCTCTGATTGCTGGTTGTACGTGTCCACGATTTTCCAGATTGCCTGTCCGCGACCAGAATAGTCTTTCCACGTGATGCGAAATGAGATGGCTTTCTCCTGCTTCAGTGACTGCGTCTCGTCCTCGACTGGCTGTTGCCGAAAAACGGTACAAGAAAATAAGCATGGTGCCACAAACGCCGCCAAGAGAAACGCGAAAATACGTTTGAATGTCATATGCCTCAACCTCGTATGCAGTTGGGTGAAGTCGAGTAAGTTACAGATTTGTTACTTTCTATCATCATACACTAGCAAAACAAAAAAATGCAACGGATTTCGATGATATGTTGTCATAAAAACCAACTTTGTGCGTAAGAATCTTTTTTTGCAATATATGCATTTTGCGCAATATAAAAGCGACATTTCTCGAAATTACGGCGAAAGCGCTTCACAACAATATTGCGTATGCATATGTGCCAGCTGTTATTGAATATACGGTCAATATGAAACCCGTGATTGACGGCGCACGAAGTAACAAATAGAATGATTACTATATAATATGCTAACTATTACGCTTGAAAACCCATCTCTATTGTTTTGATTGATTTTTGCATGTTTTGGCTGATTCACGTATATTTACACAGCAATCACAAAGTAACATCGATTCAGGGAGGCAGACGATCATGAAACGCATGTGCACAGGATTTCTGATACCATTGGGACTGACGCTGTTTTGCCTCCTTGGGCTTGCCGCCTGCTCCCCCGCCAAGCCTGCGCCGGTCGAAACGCCTACTCTCGAAACGACGGCAGAACCGACGCCTGAACCCACCGCAACGCCGTTTCCAACGCCCGGCTATTACGGCTCGGTATCGCGGGTCGAGGGTAAATCGTTCCTCGTGCGCGAGGAAAACGGAACGTTTTCTCCCTTCTATGTCAAGGGCGTCAATATCGGCGCGGCAAAGCCCGGTTACTGGCCGGGCGAATTCGGTATCACCCAGGAGGATTATCTGCGTTGGTTTCAGCTGATCGGCGAACTCCACGCAAACACCATCCGCGTCTATGTGCCGCAGATGCCGGGGTTTTATCACGCGCTTTTGACCTATAACCTGCAGGCCGAACAGCCGCTCTATCTGATGCAGGGCATCTACATGAACGAGGAGCTCATTGAAGCGCATCGTAACGCGTTCTATCCCGAACTGATCGATATCTTCTACCGCGATCTTTCCAATACAATTGACATCATCCACGGCAACGCAACCGTAGAAAAGCTGCCCGGCAACGCGGGCGGCGAATACCGCGCGGATGTTTCGGAATATGTAATCGGTTATCTGCCCGGCATCGAGTTTTCTGCGGATTTCATCCTCGGTACCAACGAGCAGAATCCCGACAAGACCGCATTTTCCGGCACCTATGTCGTCACGGAAAACGCTTCGCCGTTTGAAGTGTTTCTTGCCGAAGCGCAGGAATACATGATCGACTATGAGCAGAGCCGCTATAACGTGCAGCGTCCGATCGCGATCACCAGCTGGGTGACCGCCGATCCGCTCTCGCATCCCGGCGAGCCGAACCCAAGCATGGAGGACGCCGTGACCCTCGACGTCGAGCACATCAAGGCAACAAGCGCGTATACCGCTGGGTTCTTCGCCTCCTACCATGTCTACCCCTACTATCCCGATATGATGAGCTACGATCCCGCCTACGTCTCCGGCGAAAACCCGAATCCCTATCTGGCGTATCTCACCGAACTGGACGCTTACCACACCATGCCGGTGCTGATCGCAGAGTTCGGCATTCCAACCTCGCGCGGCAAGACGCACGTCAACGCGGTAACGGGGTTTGATCAGGGCAACATTGAGGAAGCGGCGCAGGGCGAGATGCTGGTCTCCATGATGAACGACATCCGCAATGTCGGTTGCATGGGAGGGTTGATCTTCTCCTGGCAGGACGAATGGTTCAAACGCACCTGGAACACCACGGATCAGGAAGAGACGGAACGCCGTCCCTACTGGCACAGCGTGGAAAGCCCCGAAAAATGCTTTGGCCTGCTTGCGTTTGATCCCGGCGAAACCCTCGCGGTGCGGATCGACGGCAAAACGGACGACTGGAGCGAGAGCGACGTCGTCAGCGAATCAAACGGACTTCGCCTGAGCGTCCAGAGCGACGAAACGTATCTATACTTTAAGATCGATCTCGGTGCGGCGCAGTTCGGGCAGGACACGATCTACATCACCGCGGATACCATCCCCGATCAGGGTAATCTTTCATTTGGCGCGTTGCAGTTTGCGTCCGCCGCTGATTTTCTGATTCAGCTGCACGGGCAGGACGACAGTTTAATGCTGGTCGATCCATATTATGACGTGTTTCAATATCAATATTCTGTTCAGACCTCGCTGGTAGAGCCGATTGAGCATCAGTCCGATCTCAACTCCGGCACGTTTGTGCCGCTGTATGCCGCGATGAACCGCGCGCTCGTGCTGCCGAATACAGAGGAGCTTATCCCGTTCTCCAAGTTTGACGCAGGCAAGCTCTTATACGGCATCACCGATCCCGACAGCCCCGCGTTCAACTCGCTTGCGGACTTCTACGCAAAGGACGGCGTGATCGAGCTACGCATCCCCTGGCTGTTGTTCAGCGTTCGCGATCCGGGCACAAAGAACATCATCGCCGACTGGAACAAAACCGGCGCAGTCACAGGACAGTCCATCGAATCGTTCTCGTTTGCCGTCTGTTCCGACCAGAGCACGGGTTCCATCCCGTTTGGTACATACACCTGGGAGAGCTGGGATCTGCCGACCTATCACGAGCGGCTGAAGAAAAGCTACGCCATCGTGCAGGATTTGTTCGCTGAGATTCCATAAGAAGTGATCTGCTTCCTGCATTTTTTGCCTTTTAAACTCCGTAAAGGATGTGATGATATTTGACCATGGTTCAAACGGTCGTCAATTTTCTGATCGCAATCATGGGTTCCGTACTGGTTCTGTTTACGGTGCTCCTGTTGATCCTGCATTTAACCAACAGCATCAAGAGCAAGCGGATTCAGGCGATGCGCGAGCAGTTGATCTGCCTGATCTCCGGCGAGGCCGCAGCAAACCGGCTCAGAAACAAGCTCATGGCCATCATCCGACAGGAGGAAGGCAGTCTTCAATCCATCTCCGGAATTCGCGGGATTCGTTCGCTGCGCGGATTGCTCGTCATCTCCGAGATTGCGGACGAACTAGAGGGAGAGCAGCTCGCCGTATTGCGCCGTGAGATCGGCAGCGCCTGGTATGACAAATATTTGGCTCGTCAATTCAGCTACGGCTCCGTGGATTCCGTGATTCTCGTGATCAAGCTCGCGGGAACATTGAGTCTGCGCCAATATCTGCCGGATATCATTCAGCAGGTCTATGCGCACCGCACAAACTCGAATATGCAGAACATCGGCATGCTATCCCTGTGTCTGCTCGGTGCTGAGGCGGAGCTCGTTTCCATCTGCAGGGACAGCACCATCGCGTCTATGCTCTCGTTCCGCACGCTGGAAGAACTCTTTACGGTTTATCGCGGCGATCGCGAGCGCCTTTGCCGGCGTCTGATCGATACGGCGGCAGACCCCTATATCCGCCGCACCTGCGTCAAGGCGATCGGACAGAACTGCTATTATTCGCTCGCGGAAATGGTGATGCCGCTGCTGCACAGCCCGCAGTTTAACATGCAGATCGACGCCACGCGAACGCTCGGTCAGCTCGCCTACGAGCCCGCTTATGAGCAAATTCTTGCGATGGCAAAGAGCGAACGCTGGGAGCTGCGCGCAATCGTAGCTACCGCGCTTGCCAACTACGGCGCGGATCAAAACGAAGACACGCTGCTCGATCTGGTCTGCGACCGCGAGTGGTGGGTGCGCTATCGCGCGGCGGAGTCGCTCGCGAAGTGTTCTGATGTCTTCACTGTATTAAGCCATGTTACCGCGCGCAACGATAAATATGCGCTGGAAATGTTCCGCTTCACGCTGGATAAAATTGCGCTGCGCGCGCGCAAGGGGGTGGCATAATGTCGATGCACGACATACTCTACCGAATCGTTCTCGGTGTCAACTATTTCTCGCTTTTTTATGTCATCACCGTCAGCACGATCTATCTGATCCAGCTGATCTCCGCTTCCATCGGGCTTCGGCGCTATGTCCGCTCGCTTCGATACATCGATTATCGACGGTTCCTCGATTCGGAGCACATGGTTCCCATCTCGCTTCTGGTGCCCGCGTATAACGAGTCCGCAACGATCGTCGACTCCGTGCGTAACCTCATCTCGCTGGATTTTCCGGAGTATGAGGTCATCGTGGTCAACGACGGCTCCAAGGACGAGACGCTGCAGCTGTTGATCGACGCGTATGAGCTCTTGCCGTTCCATCAGCCGTATAAGAAGTCTCTCCAAACAGAAGAGATCGTCGAAATCTACCGCTCCGCCGTGGACGAGAAACTGATCGTCGTCAACAAGCGAAACGGCGGCAAGGCGGACGCACTGAACGCGGGCATCAACCTCGCATCCTACCCCGTCATCGTCACCATTGACGCGGATTCGATACTGGAGAAGAGTTCGCTGATCAAAATCATCTACTCGTTTGTCAGCGATCCAACATGCATCGCGGTCGGCGGCATCGTCCGCATCGGCAGCGGCTGCGTGATTGTCGATGGTCAAATGAAGGAAGTCGGGCTTTCCAAAAACCCCGTCGTCGCGCTGCAAACCACAGAATATCTCAGAGCGTTCCTCACCGGCCGTATCGGCTTTGACGTGATGGGCATGCTGCTCATCATCTCCGGCGCGTTCGGCGCCTTTAACAAGGCCGCCATCATCGAGGCAGGCGGATACACGCGCCATTGCGTCGGCGAGGATATGGAGCTCGTCGTCAAGCTGCATCAGCTGATGCACGATAAAAAGCGCAAATACAGCGTCCGCTTCCTGCCGGACCCGATCTGCTGGACACAGCCGCCGGAACACATGCGCGATCTCAAGAAGCAGCGCAAGCGTTGGCACACCGGGCTGATCGACACGCTACTCAAACACAGGAAGATGCTCTTTAACCCCAAATATGGCCGCATCGGCATGATCTGCCTGCCGTACTACTGGATTTTTGAGCTGGCAGGTCCCTTGATCGAAACCTTCGGATACATTTTTATCCCGATTTCGTTCCTGCTGGGCGTGGTCAATGTCTGGTTCATGCTCTCGTTCTTCCTCGTCGCGGTGCTGTATGGAACAATCCTCTCCGTCGGCGCGCTGCTACTCGAGGAAAACACGTTCAAGAAATATCCGGACATCAAGCAGCTGCTGCAACTGTTCTTCTACTCGTTTGTCGATAACTTCGGCTATCGCCAGTTGAACACCGTATACAAGGTCGAGGCGACGTTCGGATTTAAGAAGAACAAGTCCCGCTGGGGTGAGCTCAAGAGGAAGGGATTCTCGAACAAGTAACCCGATTTCAGAAGCGAAATCTTACGCTCCCTGCGAAGCGATCCAACCGCTCCCACCCAAAAAATAGTAAACGCTATCTGGTCGATCCTCTCGGATCATCCGGCAGCGTTTTTTTGTTGCGCAATCTCGATTTCAAATTAATAAACAATTCTCGTCGGTTTGTTTACGAACTCATATATATTCATACTTGTATTTCGCGTTATTACGCTATTTTATTCTTATATTTCGCTATTTTCTCCATGTCACTGAACCTGTTTCCCGCTGTCACATCATCAGACGGCATCGCCGTACTACTATGATATGGAGAGAGTTACCATGAAAAGACGACTCATCGCAACCTTCCTACTCATCGTTTGCCTTGCCTTCACGGGCAGCACCCTTGCGCTCGCGCCGGACCCGATCGCAAAAATCGACATCTCGCCGATGTCCGTACTTTCGGTCGATTGCGGACTCACGAGCAACGGCGGAAGTTCCTACACCGCCTGGGGCAGAGCAACCTCCAGCGTAACGGAAACCCTCACCGTCACCGTGAAACTCTATCGCGTCGTTGGCACAACGCTGACGCTGATCACCTCCGGCAGCAATACGGTCACGGGAACCAGCGCCTATGTCAGCAGAAGCGCAACCTTGTCTGCGGGCAGCTATCGCGTCGTCGCGACCGCAACCGGCAGCATCTCCTCCTCCGCCAGCAGAACGCGTAACTATACCGTCAGCTGATTGAGCATTTACGAGCAACAAAAAAGAGCGGCGCACCTGCGCCGCTCTTTTGCGTCACTTCATTACGAAAGCAAACTCCAGATGAAATCGAGATCGACTCCTTTGTCTGCATGAATGCCTAAAAAGGAATTCTCCAGCAAAACGAACCCATCAAATGTATCGTCTGCCGGGTCTATCGCGTAATGTATGGTTCTACCGTCAAGAATCGTCTTCTGTTTGATTTCGCCCCGGAAACCAATGGATGCTCCATCCCCTTGCGACCACTCTTCTATCACGTAGATGTTCAGGTCGTCCTTTGTGCGATAAACCGTCCGCAGCGATTTGCCCGCAGAGATATGATTGTATTCTATCACTTCTGTACACGTGAGCTGATCGCTGACAAGTTCAAAAGCATCCAAACCGAACTTCTCTTCAAAACTCGCGATAGAATCATAGTAGACGGGTTCTGACATGATGATGAGATTACCATCCTCATCATATCCGTATTCTGCGATTTGCTCTTCTGTCAGCACCTCCGGCACATCGTAGCCGCGAGAATCATACAGCGCCTTCTCCTCCGCCTGATCGATCTCAAGCTGCTTGTCGAACACGGTGATCACATAGTTGAATACACGCTCTGCAATCGCGCGGCCGGCAGGCACCAACGTAAAGAACGCCAACGCGAGCGCGAGGAACAGTCCGCCGAGTGCGACACGCCTGTGTCTGCGGAACGAGCGCATCGCGTCTCTGAGCTTTTCGCGCCAGTCGCCCATGGCGCGCCTGTCCGCTGCGTCCAGCGCGGCGTAAAACCCGCTCCAGTTCTCCGCGGGTAACGACGAGTTTGCCTCGGCGCGCATGATGAGCGCGCGCGCGGAAACGCGGCATTGCGCGGCGAGCGCCTGCGCTTCTTCTTCAGATCGCACAAAGAGCTCGTCAAACTGATGGAGCCGTTTGCGTATATATTCTCTTGATTTCTTTTGATTCAAACCAAATCACCTCGGTTTTAACAGGAACAGCACCATCAGCGCGAAGAAGAGGGATTGATCCGCGGCCTTCTTCACCAGCTTGCTACGAATGCGGACAAACCGCTGACTCAAGGTATTCTTGTTGATGTTCAGCTTTTTTGCCACTTCGTCCAGCGAATATCCATCGAAGAAATAGAGGTAAAATGCCTCCCGCATCTCCGGCGGATAGCTATCGAGCTCCTTTTTGAGCCATGCCATCGCAGCGCCGCCGACCACGTCCGATTCAACGGATTCCTTTCCGGGGATCTGCGAGAACACCTCCGGCTCGGAGGGAACCTCTCGCTGGGACTTCTTGAGTGAGTTGATACGCGCGTTTCTTAGGCAGGTACGGAAGAACGCCATCGGGTGCTCGATGCTGCTTGCCGGACGGTCGTTTTTCGCGATCGTCTCCGCCAAGTCCTGCATCAAGTCCAGCGCGTCGTCTTCGTTTCGCGTCAGCTGAAACGCGACGCCGAGCAGCGCCTGATACTGCTCTACGAATACCTCAGAAAGCTTCTCCTGCATGGATCGTCTCCGCCTTGTGAAAGTTGCGTATCGATGCTGTTGGGCTTCCGTGTTACACCGATCACTAGCATCATACCATTTTTCACTGTCGGAAACATAGAGTCTTTCTGTATAGCAGCGCTCTTCATACCAGTTTTGGCTGCGAATTTTCACGCAATTCGCACGTTTTGTGATCGCGTCCCAATCAAACGGGAGCGCTTCTATCCAGTTGCTGTCCGCTTCGTCATAGCGCCAAACACCGATTGTGTAAGAAAACACATCGTTGAGCGCCGCCTGACAGGAGCAGAGCATCTGCGCAACCCAGACATCGGACGGCTGCTCGATTGCCAGAATCAGATGCCGATAGCCGCAAAACACAAGCGTTTGTATGAAGCGAAGCACCTGTTGTTTCTGAGCGGAATCCCGCCTGCTCCAGTGCACGATGTCGTTTGCAATCGAAGGATGAAAGTCTATTTGAATCCTGCAAACCGATCGTTTCACTGCGCCACGCTCTTTCCCGTTTTACATCTATATGACAATTGATCGGATGCTTCCGTGACAGGTTTTGACAAAAAATATTTGTAATTCAGCTAGGATTAAGTATCGTTTTACATAATTATGACGTGTATATACAAAAAACGACAAAAAATACGAACCCAACGCGAAGCCGGGTTCGTAAAATGATTTGATGTTTGAAACGTTATTTGGAAAGCAGGTATTGCTCGACTTCCAGCGCTGCGTGCACCGCATCCGCACTCGCGCGGACGACGAGGCTCTGGCCTGTGCGCATGTCACCCGCGGCAAACACGCCGGGGCGCGAGGTCGCGTAAGCGCTCTTGTCGATGGTGACGTTCAAAGCCCCCGGCAGATACGTTTCTGCGCCGACGAAGCCCATCGCGATGAGCACATCCGTCGCAGCCTGCCGTTTGACGCTGGATTCGATCTGCTTGGGCATGCGTCCGCGCTCTGTCGTCACCCACTCCACCTGCGCGGTCTCGATGCCAGTCACGCCGTTCTTCTCGTCGCCGATGATGGATACCGCCGTGATTTCAAACGTACGCGGGTCTCTGCCGAAGAGCCAGATCGCCTCCTGTTGACCGTAATCCGTTTTGAGCACGGTTGGCCAGCGCGGCCAGGGATTGTCCAGCGCGCGTGTTTCGGGAGCCGGCGGCATGATCTCGAGCTGCACCACCGAGCTTGCGCCCATGCGGATGCTGGTTGCCACGCAGTCGTTGCCCGTGTCGCCGCCGCCGATGACGACAACCTTTCTGCCCGCGAGCGGTTTATCTTCCGTCTCGCCGCGGAGCACTCTGCGCGTTGCGTCCGCAAGGAACGGCACCGCATAGCGCACGCCGGGCAGGTTCCGGCCGGAGACCGAAAGGTCGCGCGGTTGACCCGCGCCGCCGCAAAGCACGACGGCGTCAAACTTGTCCAGTTCGGAGACTGGCATATCCTTGCCCACGTCGGTGTTGCAGACAAACGTGATGCCTTCCTGCTTGAGGATTTCGACGCGCTGGCGCACCCGCTCCTTGGGCAGCTTCATGTTCGGGATGCCGAACATCAAAAGTCCGCCGGGCTCTTCCGCCTTTTCAAATACCGTCACATGGAACCCGCGCTGGTTGAGAATGTGCGCCGCTGTGAGTCCGGCAGGGCCGGAACCGATCACGGCAACGCTCTTGTCGATCCGCTCCTTCGGGATGCGCGGAACAACCCAGCCGTTTTCCCATGCCATATCGCTCAAAAACCGCTCGACCTCGCGGATGGAGACGGGTTCGCCGTTCATGCCGCAGGTACAGGCGCCTTCGCAAAGCGCGGGGCAAACGCGGGAGGTGCATTCGTGCAGCAGGTTGGTCTTTTCAAGCCTGCGGTATGCCTCCTCATAGTGTCCCTTGAACACGAGGTGGTTCCATTCGGGGATGAGGTTGCCCAGCGCGCAGCCGGAACCGACGCCGCGCCAGCTCACGCCCGCGTGGCAGAACGGCACGCCGCAGTTCATGCACCTTGCGGCCTGTTTGTTGATCTCTTCCTCCGTTTGCGCGGGGTGAAACGCATCCCAGTTCTGGATGCGCTCCTGCGCGCAGACTTCCTCCGCCGTCTTGCGGTCATATTCTAAAAACCCTGTGAGTTTTCCCATGTTTCTTCTCCTTCCGCGCGCAGTTTACAGCATCAAGTCCGCTACTTCCGGTTTCCCGCGCAGCGCTTCTTTTGCCGCTTCCAACCCCTTGGTGGTCTTGAGCAGGAACGCACGCTCCAGCATGTCGTCGCCTTCGAGGCCTTCGCGCTCGGCAACGTCCATCGCATCCAGCATCTCGCGGTAATCGTGCGGGAGGACCTTGACGAACTTTGCGTGCGTCGTCGGCCATTTTTCAAGGATGCGCGCGGCGATCTTCGAGCCGGTGTATTTCACGTGGTTGGTCAGGTGCTTGTGCAGCATGACCAGATCCAGCGCGTCGAGCGGATAGAGCGCGACGAGCTTTCGATTGACCATACGATCCAGATTGCCGTCATCGAGCACATACGCGATGCCGCCGCTCATGCCGCTCGCAAAGTTTCTGCCCACAGGGCCGAGGATGACCGCTGTGCCACCCGTCATGTATTCGCAGCCGTGGTCGCCGACGCCTTCGCAAACCGCGATTGCGCCGCTGTTACGCACGCAGAAGCGTTCGCCCGCGCGTCCGGCTAAGTATAGCTCGCCGTCCGTCGCGCCAAAGAGCGCCACGTTTCCGGTCAATAGGTTGTCCTTGCTCGACCAGCCCGCGTCCGCCGGTGCCTTGACGATGATGCGCGCGCCGCAAAGTCCCTTGCCGAGATAATCGTTGGTGTCGCCTTCGATGGTCAGCTCAATGCCGGCTGTCGCAAATGCGCCGAAGCTCTGTCCCGCCGTGCCGTCGAATTGAAAACGTACGCGCCCATCGGGCAATCTTCCGTATTCCTTGCTGATGAAGGCGGAAACACGCGTCGCAACCGCGCGCTCGGTGTTGCTGATCGGTCGTTTGACGAGCGCATCGCCCTGCTCGACCAGCGAGCGCACCATGTCGTGAAACAGGCGGTTGTGTTCGTCCTTGACGGGCTTGAGGTCGCGCCACGGCAGCGGCTGATCGTCGGGGATGAGCCCGCTGAGATCCATGCCCGCGGTCTTGGGCGACTGCTTGACCTGCGCCAAATGTCCCGCCATGCCGACCATCTTGTCGATGGTATGGAACCCAAGCTCCGCCATCATTTCGCGCAGGTTCTGCGCGAGGAAGCGCATCAGGTTGATCACGTATTCCGGTTTTCCGGTGAAACGCGCGCGGAGCGCAGGATTCTGCGTCGCCACGCCGACCGGGCAGGTGTCGAGATTGCAAACGCGCATCATCACGCAGCCGATGGAGACCAGCGGCAGCGTCGCAAAACCGAACTCCTCTGCGCCGAGGAGCGCTGCTATGGCGATATCGCGTCCGGTCATGAGCTTGCCATCCGTCTCCACGCGGACTCTACCGCGCAGGCCGTTGGCAATCAGCGTCTGGTGCGTTTCCGCAAGACCCAGCTCCCAGGGTAAGCCCGCGTGCTGAATGCTCGTGCGGGGGCTGGCGCCCGTGCCGCCGTCGTAGCCAGAGATCAGGATCACGTCCGCTCCGCCTTTGGCAACGCCGGCTGCGATGGTGCCGACGCCCGCTTCCGAAACGAGCTTGACGTTGATGCGCGCGTCGGGATTCGCGTTTTTGAGGTCGAAGATCAGCTGCGCCAAGTCTTCGATCGAATAGATGTCGTGATGCGGAGGCGGCGATATAAGTCCGACGCCGGGTGTCGAGTGGCGCGTGCGCGCGACGCTGGGATACACTTTGCCCGCGGGCAGCTGGCCGCCCTCGCCGGGCTTTGCGCCCTGCGCCATCTTGATTTGAATCTCTTTTGCCGAGGCAAGATACGGGCCCGTGACGCCGAATCTGCCGGATGCGATCTGCTTGACCGCGCTGTTGCGGTCGGTGCCAAAGCGATCCTGCGCCTCGCCGCCCTCGCCGGAGTTGCTCTTGCCGCCGAGACGGTTCATCGCCATGGCGATACACTCGTGCGCTTCCTTGCTGATGGAGCCGTAGCTCATCGCGCCCGTCTTGAATCGACGGACGATCTTTTCGACCGGCTCGACCTCTTCCAGCGGGATCGGATGGCACTTGGTGAACCCAAGCAGGTTACGCAGCGAAACAGGCGCGTCGCCTTCCATGCGCTTGATGTATTCCTTAAAGAGCGCATAGTCGCCCGTGCGCACCGCGGTTTGCAGCAGATGGATCGTTTCGGGGTTGTAAAGGTGGTGTTCTCCGCCCTTCTTATACTGGAATCTACCGCCGGAGGGCAGCTCGTTGACGGGAGACTCCACCGCCTCCTTGTGGCGGCGCAGAATCTCACGCTCCAGATCGTCCAGCGACATGCCGCCGACGCGGGTGACCGTGCCCGTAAAGAAACGATCGACCAGCTCTTCGGAGAGACCGAGCGCCTCGAAAATCTGTGCGTTGTGATAGCCGTCTACGCAGGAGATGCCCATCTTGGACATGATCTTGAGGATGCCGTGGTCGTAGCCATGGTAGACGTGCTCCATGGCTTCTTCTAGCGTCACGCCGTCGAGATGCCCTTCGTCATAAAGCGCTTCAACCGCCTCATTGACGCCGCGCAGGTGGATGCCCTTTGCGCCGTAGCCGACGAGGCACGCCACGTGATGCACTTCTCTTGGTTCATAGCTGTCTACGATCAGCGAGCAGCCGCCGCGTAGACCCTTGCGGATCAGGTGGTGATGCACGCCCGCTGTCGCGAGCAGCGACGGAATCGGAACCAGCGTCTCGCTCGCGAGACGGTCGGTGAGCACGAGGATCGAATCCCCGCGCTTGATCGCCTTCTCTGCCGCGGCAAAGAGCGTATCCAAGCCCGCTTCCAAGCCCAGCTTCGGATCAAACACCATGTCGAGCTGCGCCGCGCCGAAGTCGGGAATACCGGCGAGCAGCCGCTCCAGGTTTGCCGTCTGGAGAATCGGAGAGGCCAGATGAATCTTTTTGCAGTTTTCCGGCTGATCCAGCGTCGGATCACCATTGGAGCCGAGGAACACATCCATACCGACCACGCATTCTTCCTGAATTGCGTCGATCGGCGGGTTCGTGACCTGCGCAAAGAGCTGTTTGAAGTAGCTAAACAGCGGCTGCGGACGCTCGGACAGCACCGCAATCGGCGCGTCATAGCCCATGGAGCCGACGGGGTCAAGCCCGGTCTGCGCGATGGGAAGCACCGTCAGCATGCGGTCTTCATACGTCCAGCCGAAGATATTTTGCAGCTTCGTCGGGTTCGTGCCCGGCGCGCTCTGGCGGGAATAGTCTGTTTCGTTGAGCTCGATGACCTGCTGCTTGAGCCACTGCTTCCATGGGCCATCAAGGTAGGTATCCTTGATCTGCTGGTCTTCCATCAGCGTGCCCTTCTCGGTATCGAGCAGCAGCATCTGGTTCGGGCCCAGCCTTCCGCGGCGCACAACGTCCGCGGGCGCGATATCCACCACGCCGCTTTCGGACGCGAGTACGAGCAGGTTTGAGCGCGTGAGCACCCAACGCGCGGGTCTGAGGCCGTTGCGATCCAGCACCGCGCCGACCTGTGTGCCGTCGGTGAAGCACATCGCGGCGGGGCCGTCCCACGGCGTCATGAGGCACGCGGCATAGCGGAAGAACTCGCGCTGGTTTTCGTCCATCGTCGGGTCCTTCGACCACGGGCCGGGCATCATCATAAACAACGCCTGCGGCAAAGACCTGCCCGCCACGACGAGGAACTCCAGGAGATTATCAAACTTGGTGGAGTCGCTGCCGTCCGTATCCAGAATCGGCAGGATATCCGCAAAGCGTTTCTTAAGCCTTCCGCCGTCCATGGCGGCAGCGGCGGCGAGCACCGCGTGTTCGCAGCCCTTGAGCGTGTTGATTTCGCCGTTGTGGCCGACCATGCGGAACGGCTGCGCGCGCTCCCAGTTCGGGAACGTGTTGGTCGAATAACGCGAGTGCACGAGGGCAATCGCGGAGATAAACTCTTCATTTAACAGATCGGGGTAAAAGTCCGAAACCTGCCATGCCTGCATCATGCCCTTGTAGACAATGGTCTTAGAAGAAAGGCTCGGAATATACACCTCAAAGCCCTGCTCCTTCATCGCCTTTTCGATGCGCTTTCTAAGCACAAACAGGCGCACATCGGCGGGCAGTTCGTCTTCCTTCCACGAGATGAACAGCTGCTTGACCGTGGGCACGCTGGACCACGCGCCGTAGCCGCAGGCGTGCAGATTGGTCGGCACCGTGCGCCAGCCGATCAGCGAAAACGTCTCTTCCTTGACGATGGCTTCAATGCCGATCTGCGCGAGACGGCAGACCTCCTCGTCGAGAGGCAAAAAGAACATACCGACGGCATATTCGCCTTCGCGCGGGAGATGTACCCCCGCGTGCTTGCGGAAAAACTTGTCCGGCAGCTGCAAAAGCACGCCCGCGCCGTCTCCGGTGTCGGGATCGGAGCCCGTACCGCCGCGATGCGCAAGGCGTACTAAAATTTCCAGTGCGTCTTTGATAATCGCGTGCGAGCGCACCCCGTTCATATGCGCGATAAAGCCTGTACCACAGGCATCATGCTCAAATTCCGGACGCCAGAGCGTGGCTTTCTTCATCGCACCTGCTGATTGCCCCGCACGCTTGGTATTCGGCGCGACCGCCGATTCGGGATTTTCATTGCATTGCTGTCGAACTTGCTCTTGATTCTGTTGCTGTTGCTGTCTCATGTGTCACCCTGCCGGATTTTCGGCTCTGTCAGCCGTTCCCCAATCCGTCTCTCCCCTGCTTATTTTTCACGCCTGTTTCGGCGACGTTCCCGTTTGTTCCGCTGCCTGCACCGTCCTGCATAATTCTTGCATATTGCGCAGTTTTTGCAGCTTGTCCTGCATTTTGATTCTTCTTCTCACATTTACTTTGAAGAAAGGCGTCCGGATTCTCCGCGCCATCCTGTCAGAAACGTGGCAGCGGGCTCCGGAACGCCATTGTTCCTGTTAAAAAGTGCAAGATGTTATGATCCATCTTGCAAAGTTTTATATATTATACCATTTGATCTTGGATTTGCAATCTAAATAATATATTTTTATTACTAAAAAAATTACTGGCTGATCGGTTGCAATTGCATCGAACAAATCAGCCAGTATTTTAATCGTTTTTACTGTGTTAGGAGGTCGTAGCACTCCGGCCTGCGGTCGCGGAACACATTCCAGTTTCGCCGCTCCTGCCGAATCCGGTCAAAGTCATAGCGGCTCGTCAGCACGCATTCCGTTTCGCGATCCGCACCCACGAGGATCTCGCCCGTCTCATCGGTGAGAAACGAGCTGCCGTAGAACGCGAGCGCGCTCTTCTGCCCGCCGTTTTCGGCGCAGGGCACAACCCGCTCTTCCCCGACGCGGTTTGCGGCGACGACGGGAATGACGTTTGCGGCGGAATGCCCCTGCATCGTCCTGCGCCAGTGCGGCATGCTGTCGGTCAAAAGAATCGGCTCGGAACCGATGGCCGTCGGGTACAGGAGGATATCCGCGCCCAGCAGCGCCATCGCCCGCGCGGCTTCCGGGAACCATTGATCCCAGCAGATGCCGACGCCAACCTTGCCATAGCGCGTCTCAAACACGCGAAATCCCGTATTGCCGGGCGTAAAATAGAACTTTTCCTGATAATAGTGATCGTCGGGGATGTGCGTCTTGCGGTAGACGCCGAGGAGGCTGCCGTCCGCGTCGATCATCGCGACGGAGTTATACTGGCTGTTGCCGTCGCGTTCATAGAAGCTCACGGGAATCACGACCGAAAGTTCTTTTGCAACCGTCATCATCCGCATGACCGCCGTATTCTCCGAAACGGGCTGCGCGTAGTCGAGATAGTCATATCTGCGCTCCTGACAGAAATACGGGCGCTCAAACAGCTCCGGCAGCAGCACGATCTGCGCGCCCTGTTCGGCTGCTTCGCGGACAAACGCTTCCGCTCGCGCGATGTTCTCGACAGGCTGCGCGGTCATCTTCATCTGAATCGCCGCAACGGTGATCTCGCTCATTGTTTGCTCCTTTCGGAATAGGTTCAAGCGCGCTTGCTTTTCTACCGGATCGCGCCTTTGGGAATCTGCTGCGTCACGCAGTGGATGTTGCCTCCGCCGAGCAGAATATCCCGCGAATCGATCGGCACAATCCTGCGCTCCGGGCACAGCGCGCGCATGATCTCGACCGCACGCGCATCGGAATCTGCGTTCTCGCCGCCGAACTGCGGCAATAAAATTGCATCATTGGTAAAATAAAAATTCACATAGCTCGCGGCGAGGCGTTCGCCAAGTGAGCGCATCTCTCCGCCCGCATCCTCTGGTTGGTTCAACAAATTCTGCTCGGTCACGCAGACGGGATGGTCGGGAACCGGCAGCTTGTGGATCACAAGCTTGCGCCCGCGCGCGTCAGTTTCCTGCGATAGATATGCATAGTCCGCCTGACTCATCTCGTATTGCGGGTCAAGTTCGTCGTCCGTCCACGCGAGTACGACCTCTCCAGGACGGATGAACGCGCAGACATTGTCCACGTGCTCGTTGGTCTCGTCGTTGTAGATGCCGCGCGGCAGCCAGAGCACTTTCTCAACACCAAGATAGTCTTTCAGCTTCTGCTCGATCTGCGCCTTGGTTAATTGCGGGTTTCTGCCCGCGCTGAGCAAACAGCTTTCGGTGACCAGCAGCGTGCCTTCGCCGTCGGAGCAAATCGAGCCACCCTCCAGCACAAAGTCACCCGCGTCGTAGCAGTCGGCGTTGATTGCGCTGCAGAACGCCCTTGCCGCCACGTCGTCGTTTTCATAATCGTCGTAGAGACCGTCTACCGAGCCGCCCCACGCGTTGAAGCGCCAGTCGATGCCGCGCACGTTTATGCCGTTGGTGACAAACGTTGGCCCGATGTCCCGCGCCCAAGCGTCGTCGGTCACAATCTCCAGAATGGTCGCGTACGCTCCCGCTTGCGCGCGCGCTTTGTGAAGATGCGCGCTGTCTGCGAGCAGGTACACGCGTTCGCTATTGCTGGCTTCCCGCATGATGTCGCAAAACGCCCGCTGCGCAGCCGTCGGGTCAACACCCCAGCTGGCCGCGCGAACCGGCCAAACGAGCAGCACGCCGTCCTGCGGCGCGAACTCGGCGGGCATATGGAATCCATCTTGCGCTGGTAGCGTATCTAACATATCAAGAAAGTCTTTCTTTTGCGTCTTCATATTTGACAAACAAAGCTTGCAGTCGATCAGGACAATCTTCCTTTAAAGTCTTCATAGCCGAACGTTTTGACAAGCTCGCAGTCTCCGTCTTCGTGCAGCAGTGCGATGGCGGGCAGCGGCATGCCGTTGAACGTGTTGGTCTTGACCATGCTGTAGATCGCCATGTCTCCAAACGTCAGCCGTTCGCCGATTTTCGGCATGCGGTCAAAGCTGTAGTCGCCGATCACATCGCCAGCCAAGCACGTCCGCGCGGCAAGGCGGCAGGTAACCGCCTTTTCATTCGGCTCGCCGCCGTCTACAAGCGGCGGACGATACGGCATCTCCAGCACGTCCGGCATGTGGCACGCGGCGGATGCGTCGAGGATCAGGATCGGCATCCCGTTTTCCACGATATCCAGCACGGTGGTATCCAGCCAACCCGCATTGAGCGCGATGGCTTCGCCCGGCTCAAGATAGATCGTCAGGTTCGGATATTTCGCGCGGATGTAATAGAGTAGTTCATCCAGCGCGTAGATATCGTAGTCTTCCCGCGTGATGTGGTGCCCGCCGCCGAGATTAACCCACTTCATCTGTGGAAGGTACTCACCGAAGTCCCGCTCAAACGATTCAAATGTCTGCACGAGATCACTGCTGTCCTGCTCGCAGAGCGTGTGAAAATGCAGCCCCTCCACGCCGTCCAGTAGATCGGGACGGAAGTTTGCCCGCGTTACGCCGAGGCGCGAAAACGGCGAACACGGATCGTAGATCGCATGGCCTTCCTGCGTGCTGCATTCCGGGTTGACACGAATGCCGTAGCTCACGCCCGCTTTTTCGCACGCGGCGCGGTGCTGCTCCAGCTGCGAAAACGAGTTGAATACCACGTGATCGCAGATGGTGACAAGCTCCTGCATCTCCTCTGGCGTATAGGCGGGCGAAAACACGTGGTTCTCGCCTCCCATTTCCTCGTGCGCAAGGCGCGCTTCAAAAAGCCCGCTCGCGCACGCGCCGGAAAGATACTGTCGAATCAGCGGATACACGCAGAACATCGAAAACGCCTTTTGCGCGAGCAAAATCTTCACGCCCGTGCGCTTCTGTACTCCCGCGAGTATCTCTAGATTGTGCTTCAGCGCGGCTTCGTCAACAAGGAAGCACGGCGTCGGCAGTTCGTATCGTTTCACTGAGCGTTACTCCACCGTTTCGGGATTTTCGACAACCACCCAAGGCAGGCCCCATTTGTTGAGCATGTCCATATAGGGATCGGGATCAAACTCGTCCGTTGTAAACACGCCGGGTTTGCGCCAGCTGCCGTCGAGCAAGAGAGCTGTACCGATCATCGCGGGCACGCCGGTGGTATAGCTGATCGCCTGGCTGCCGAGTTCACGGTAGCATTCCTCGTGGTCGCAGACGTTATAGATGAAGATCGTCTTCTGCTTGCCGTCTTTTTCGCCGGAAATCACGCAGCCGATGTTCGTCTTGCCCTTTGTGCGCGGGCCCAGCGAGGCGGGATCCGGCAGCAGCGCCTTGAGGAACTGAATCGGCACGATTTTCGTCCCCTGAAAGTCAATCGGCGTGGTGGAAAGCATACCCACGTTCTCGAGGCACTTCATGTGGGTCAGATAGCTCTGCCCGAAGGTCATGAAGAAGCGGATGCGCTTGATCTCCGGAAAATGCTTGCCCAGCGCTTCGATTTCCTCATGGTGCAGAAGGTACATGTCCTTTTTGCCGACCTGCGGGAAATCATATTCGCGCTTGATGCTCATCGCGGGGATTTCGACCCATTTGCCGTCTTCCCAGTAGCTGCCCGGCGCGGAAACCTCGCGGAGGTTGATCTCCGGGTTAAAGTTCGTCGCAAAGGCATAGCCGTGGTCGCCGCCGTTGCAGTCGAGGATGTCCACGGTGTCGATGCGGTCGAAATAGTGCTTCTTTGCATAGGAAACAAACACGCTGGTTACGCCCGGATCAAAGCCGGTGCCGAGCAGCGCGGTAAGCCCCGCCTTCTCGAACTTGTCGGCATACGCCCATTGCCAGCTGTAATCAAACAGCGCGGAAAATCCCTCTTCCTCGACGCGCTTGTCATAGACCTTGCGCCAGGCGGGGTCTTCCGTGTTCTCCGGCTCGAAGTTCGCGGTGTCGATGTAGTGCACGCCACAGCTCAGGCACGCTTCCATGATGGTCAGGTCCTGATACGGGAGCGCGACGTTGAGCACCGCGTATGGCTGCACGCGGCGGATGAGCGCGACCACTTCCTCGACGCTGTCCGCGTCCACCTTTGCGGTGGAGAGCACGGTTGCGGTCTTGCCCTTGAGAGATTCCACCAGCGCGTCGCACTTTTCAACCGTGCGGCTCGCGAGCACAAGCTCGGGGAACATCTCGCTGTTTTGGCAGCATTTTTGAATGGCGACGGCGGCAACGCCTCCGCAGCCGATAACAAGCAGTTTCCGGTTCATGAATTTTCTTCCTCCTCTAATAAGTCTTCTACATAGCGCGGCAGCATAAACGCGCCGACGTGCAGGTTTGCGGTATAGTACCAGGTTTTGATGCCCCGGTCTTCCCAGCGCTTCTTGTCGAAGTGCTCCAGCGGGTGATATTTCTTGGACGCGAACCCGAAGAGCCAATAGCCCGCGGGGCACGTCGGAATATGCGCCTGATAGACGCGGCTGACCGGAAAACTCCGGTACGCCTTTTTGTGCATCGCGCGGCAGGGATCCTCGTCCTCGTCAAAAAACGGGCTGCCATGCTGATAGACCATGATGCCGTCGTCGTGCAGCGCCTTATAGCAGCTGCCGTAAAACTCCTTCGTGAAGAGCCCCGCGGTGTGTCCCAGCGGATCGGTCGCGTCGTTGATGATCAGGTCGTATTCGTCCATGCGCGAACGCAGGAATCGGAGCCCGTCCTGATAAAACACCTTCACGCGCGGGTCGTCGAGACCGCAGGCGTTCGCGGGAAAGAACTTCCGGCAAACATCGACAAAGAGCTTGTCCTGCTCGACCACGTCGATGGACTCGATCTCCTCATAGTGCGTGAGCTCGCGCGCTACTCCGCCGTCGCCGCCGCCGATGACCAGCACGCGCTTGACGTTCGGGTGCACCGCCATGGGCACATGCACGATCATCTCGTCGTAGGTGAATTCATCTTTTTCCGAGAAGATCACGCTGCCGTCGGAGGCAAGAAACCGTCCGAACTCGGGAGACTCAAACACGTCGATGCGCTGAAAGTCGCTCTCGCCGGAAAAGAGTTGCTTTTCCACGCGTATCGAAAGCTGCACATTTTGCGTGTGCATGTCGTTAAACCAGAATTCCAAGCATTACACTCCCTTCACAAGAACGTTCAGATAGCGGATGTCCGGGTCTTCCGGACCCTGCATGCTGCTGCCCTTTGCCTGCGCGTAGAGAATGTACTCCACAATCTCTTTGGTGATGACTTCGCCCGGCGCGAGAATCGGGATTCCCGGCGGATAGCACATCACAAACTCGCTGCAGATTTTGCCGACCGTCTCGCGGATCGGCAGAGACTCCTTTTCCGCATAAAACGCGGCCTGCGGTGTTGCCGCTACGACGGGCGAAATGTATTCCGCAATGAAGAAATCCGTCGGCGTTTTGGAATAGAGCCGCTTGATGTCCGCGAGGGCTCCGACCAAACGCTCAATATCCTGTAATCGATCTCCGATCGAGATGTAGGCCAAGATATTGCTGATGTCGCCAAACTCGATCTGGATGTCGTACTCGTCCCGTAACAGGTCATACACCTCGATGCCGGCTAGTCCGATATCTCGAGTATAGACCGATAACTTGGTCACGTCAAAGTCGTAGACGCTGTCGCCGTTGACCAACTCGCTCCCATATGCGTAATATCCGCCGACTTCGTTGATCTCGTCGCGCGCATACTGCGCCATCTGCGCCACTTTTTCAAACGATTTCTCGCCGCGAAGTGCTAGGTTTCTGCGGGAGATATCGAGGCTGCTCATGAGCAAGTATGACGCGCTCGTGGTCTGCGTAAGGTTGATGATCTTGTCCACATAGCGTTGATTTGCGTTCGGCCCAAGCAGCAAGAGCGAGCTCTGCGTCAGGCTTCCGCCGGATTTGTGCATCGACACCGCCGCCATATCCGCGCCCGCGGTCATCGCGTCCATCGGGAGCATGTCGCTGAAGTATAGATGCGTGCCGTGCGCCTCGTCCACCAGTGCCTGCATGCCGCGCGCGTGCGCGAGCTCTACAATCGCCTTGAGGTTGGAGCAAACGCCGTAGTACGTCGGGTTATTGACCAGCACCGCGACCGCGTCCGGGTTTTCGTCCATCGCCTGCCGCACGTCGTCGAGCTCCATGCCCAGCGGGATGCCGAGCTTCGGCTCCACGCGCGGATCGATATAGACGGGAATCGCGCCGCAGAGCACTAGCGCATTGATCGCGCTTTTATGCACGTTGCGCGGCATGATGATCTTGTCCCCGCTCTTGCAGGCGGAGAGAATCATGCTCTGTACGCTGGATGTCGTGCCGCCGACCATCAAAAACGCGTGCGCAGCGCCAAACGCATCCGCCGCGAGTTCCTCCGCGTCCTTGATCACCGAGGTCGGGTGGCAAAGGTTGTCCAGCGGCTTCATGGAGTTGACATCTATACCGACGCACTTGTCGCCCAACAGCTCCACGAGCTCCGGATTTCCCCGCCCGCGTTTATGTCCCGGTACGTCAAAGGGAACGACCCGCTGTTTCCGGAAGCGGTTCAACGCCTCATAAATAGGCGCGCGTTTCTGATCGTTTAGATTCATTCTCGTTCCTTCCGTCGGCCGCCCCTCGCGCAGTTCCACCCAAAATAAAAAACAAGTGGCATACGCGGATACCACTTGTTTGTCTCGCATTCATTCTGCATGCTCTCGCGCAAAGTACGAGCGCGGTTGATCAGAATTATGGTCTTGACCGTTTCATCAGAGTGTTGTTTAGCATGGATGCCGTCGCTACTCTTATTGACCGTTTCACAAGTGGTGTGCTCGCCTGAGCACTGGTTATGAAGTAACCAACTTATAAAATTTGAGTCTTCAAACTCAATCAATAATGTGACGCTTCACGTCACGCGCGGCAGCGGCCAGCCCTGTCCGATGGGCATTTTTACTCGGCCAAGTATGCGCAACGCTCTTTATCGTTTTGCGCTTCCTTATATTAACACATGCATGAAAAATGTCAATCGCTTTTTATGCATATGCCCTAGCGCGCAACGTAAATTTTCTCTGATGTTGTCAAGGTTTCGGCTGATGTTATCAGATTACGGGCTCGGTCGGAACGAAAACCTCTTCCGGTGTTGCCAACGGGAAAAGTCCTGCTGTATAGAGCGCTTCCAACAGCGCTTCACGCGCGGCTTTCGCGGCTTCGTCCAGCGCGTCCTCATTCTCTTCGGTTGCGGTGTCCTTCGCGGCCTGAGCGGCCTCATATGCCGCAAGCAGCGATGCAAGCGCTTCTTTGTTGAGGTCCGTGTCATCCAACGCACCAATCAGCAGCGCGATGCTATCCAGATCGAGCGCTTCGTTGCCATAGTCTTTCCATTCCTGCCAACCAAGTACGCTGCCGAGGGTGAATCCCGCCGCTTCCAGCGCGTCCTTCAGCGAGGAACGAGCGTCGGATGCCAGCTGCGAAAGCTCGCTCATGCTCATGCCGCCTTCGGCAAGCGCAGCGTCCTTACCGGACAGCGCCGCAATATATGCATCCAGCATCGCGGTGAGCTCTGCTTTGGTTGCTTCATCCGTTACGCTCTCGATTGCCAGCGCGATCTTATCCGTGGAGATGCCGCGATAGGTCTTCTTTTCGCGCTCCTGATTCTCGTTGCGCTCCTTGGTCTCTTTTTCGCTCTTCTCGCCTGCCCAGCTGGGCTTGCCGGTTTCGCGATCCGGTTTACCGGATTCTGCGAGTGCGGACCCGCTGAACGCAATGATAAATGCGAAACTCAGCGCAATTGGCAATACGCGTTTCAAAAAACTCTTCCAAATCTGTTTCATATGTTGTTCCATCCTTTCGGGATATTTATTTGTTGAACGGTGCTTCATGCTCTCTCATCTAAGCACTGTTCGAATGGTGCGTGCGTCAGTCTGCCGTTATAAGAAAGTAGCAACCTGCACAGATCGTGCCAAGTTGCTACGGTAAGCCATAAAAAGTGACTTCATGTTGCAACTGGCTGTCATAGGCGTTCGCCCTTAGACCCTTTAGCTTTGCGCCGCCTACTTTCGCAGACTTTGCCGATTACTTTGTGTAAATATAACTTAACATGCGAGCGCATAAGTGTCAATGACTTCATCACAAACAATTGTTAAGTGACAGTGAGTTTCTGCACCTGCTTGCCATAGCGCGGGGATTCAACAGAGATCGTGACCTCTCCCCGTCCCGTCGATTTTACCCAGAATGCCGTTGCCCCGCCCGTAAGTGGAATCAGTTCCGGGCCGATGCGCTCGCCCGCGTCGGAGACGTTGACGCGTACCGCCTCTGTCGAGTATGGCAGCACCATGCCGAATTGATCGACGTGTTCCACGACGACGCGGCAGACGTCGTAAGTGTCGCCTTCGACGAGCACCGTGCAATCGGGCGTGACGCGAAGTGCAACACCTTCGGAAGCGCCGCGCTTGACGACGGCAACGCGTTCGCCGTTACGATAACCTTCAAACACAAACTCGGTCGATTCCGACCCCCAGCCCGCAACATAGCGCATGTAGAGATTGACCGCATCCTCATACGAAAGCTTCATTTTGAGCATGCTGTATCCCATCATGAGCTTGTACTTTAGCGGCAGCGACTTGTCGCCATAGGTCAAAATCGCGGCGAAAATCTTCTTGATGCGATCCGCGTCCTGTTTGCTGTACCCTTCCGCGTTTGCCATCAGCTCGCCGATGAAGTCCGTGATGACGACCGGCGGGTGCGGGAGATTGGGATACGTTTTGCGATCCGGGAAATATTCGCCGACGTAAGCGCCGTTTTTATAGAGCTTGACGGAATCGCAGTTGGTGAACACATGCACGCTGCTGAGGTTGGAGCCCGTGCGCTCGCCCTGGTTCATGCCGGAGGCGACCTCCATGATCGGCTCGCTGTCCTGCTGCGAACGATAGGCGTAGGCCGCAAATTTCGGCAGGCGGAACATGTCCGTCACGCCATGGTAGCAAATCTTGTCCCCGCTGCCGAAATCCTTGTGGGTGTTGTAGTCGCTCATGCACCAGCCGACCGCGCCGGAGATTTCATCCGCGCCGTACGCGCTGTTGAGCACACAAAGATGCCGGAGCGCATGCTCCACGCGCTTCTCCTCGTGGTCGATTTTCTTCGTCGGGAACATATGCCCGTTATGCTCGGTCACAAGATATGGAACGCTTGCGTGCGCAACCTCTTTGCGCGTCTTGAGCGCTTCGTTGAGGCCGCTGTGCACAAAGTCGTTGTAGGTGTAGACATCCTCAAAGAAGTGGCTGCCCGCGAAGTTTCGCACGCCGCCCGTTTGCCGCGTTGCGTCCAGCCGGTGCGCGAGGGCGTTTGTCTCGCGGTAAAACGCGTCGTCGTCCTGCGACTCGTTGATGCGTACGCCCCAGAGCACGATGCTCGGGTGGTTCCAGTCGCGCGTGATCATCTCTTCCAGCGACTGTATAGCGTTCTTTTTCCACACATCGTTTCCGATGTATTGCCAGCCCGGGAATTCTTCAAACACCAAAAGACCTAGCTCGTCGCAACGATCGAGAAAATGTTTGGACTGCGGATAGTGGCTCGTACGGACGAGGTTTACGCCAAGCTCGCGCTTGAGCAGCTCCGCGTCCATCTCCTGCGCGCGTTTCGGCATCGCGTAGCCGACATATGGATAGCTCTGGTGGCGGTTCAGTCCGCGGATCTTGACGCGCTTGCCATTGAGGAAGAATCCCTCCGGCATGAACTGCGCCGTGCGGAAGCCGATCCGGCAGGCATATGCGTCGATCTCCTGATTCTCTTGCTGAAGCTTGATGGTAAGATCGTATAGATTCGGTTCGTCCAACTCCCATAGGCGCACATCGCCCGCGGCAAACGAGACGGTGACGGTTTCGTTTCTTTCGCCGTATAGCGTGATGCTCTCTTTATGGTTGCTGATGATGCCATCCTTGCCCGAAATCGTCAGCTCCAACTCCGCCGCGCCGGAAATGCCGGAAAGATTGTCAAGATAAATGTCCGTCTCAACCTGCCAACCGTCTTTGGTCTGCATCGTCTTTGCGTGCGCGTTTTGGATGTAGAGCTCGTCCGTCTCCTCCAACCAGACCTCACGGTAGATGCCGCCGTAGGTCAGGTAGTCGATCACGTAGCCAAACGGCGGGATATCGCTGCGCTCGGTAGCGTCCACGACCACGGCAACAACGTCGTCCGCGCCCGTGACAAGCCCCGTGAGTTCGCAGGTAAACGGCGTATAGCCGCCGAGGTGTTCGGCGAGCAGCTTGCCGTTGAAATATACCTTCGCTGCGGCCATCACGCCCTCAAAGTGCAAAAACATGCGCCTGCCCGACTGCGGCACAACGCGGATACGTCTGCGATAGCAACTGATGAGCTGGCTCTCCCGCTCGTCGAAGTTATTCAGCGGCAATTCGCGGCTCGTGTGCGGAATCCGTACGGAAACAAACGCGGACTCGTCCGCGCGCGATAGTTCCATGCCCTCGATATATTGTTCTGCAAACAGCCAGTCGTTATTGATCGGAAGACTTGTTCTCATCTGTTTTCGCTCCTTAAATAAGGTCTCTATGCGTCGATATGTATATAAGAAGAGATAACTGTACTGTAGTCAATATATCATCATTTGGATGCGCAATCAAATAGCAGATTTCACGCGGCATCACTTTTGATAACCTGACATGTTCTTGTCCGTTTGCGTGATACAATATTGGAAAGACAGCCACTTTGGAGGAAGCCATGAGCAAATACAACGCGCTTTGGGACTATATCGCCGCCCGCGGCGAATCCGCGTTCAAGCTTACGTTTGATGATATCCATCAGATCGTGGGCATCGAGATCGACCACTCGTTTCTGAATTATAAGAAAGAACTGCTCGCCTTCGGCTATCAGGTCGGAAAAATCTCACTCAAAGCGCAGACGGTCGAGTTCCGCAAACTCGAATCCTGATCGCATCCGCTCGCAACCTGCAACAGCCCGCCAAAGCGGGCTGTTTGTGCGTTTCTCTCTCGATTATTGTTCGTGCGCGCTTTCCGGCAGAGAGATCTCTCCGCAGAAATTCGTATACATCATGCGGCGCACTTCATCATGCGTGTTTGCGTGCCCCAGCACCCACATGAGCTTGGTCACCGCGCATTCGCTCGTCATATCGTACGCCTGTAAAATGCCGAGTTCCAGCGCAAGACGGCCTGTTTCGTAGACGGCGGGATCGCTCGGCTCATAGCGGCATTGCGTGGTGAGCAGCACCGCAACGTTTTCATCCAACAGCTTCTGTATGCCGTCCAGCAGATTTCGCCGCAGGCAATGCAGCCCGCCTAGTCCGAACCCTTCGATCACCACGCCGCGGTAACCCAGCCGCGCGATGTCGTCAAACACCTCCGGTCGCGTTCCCGGAATCAGCTTGAGCAGGAACACGTTGGACTCAATCGCGTCGTCCAGCTCCGGCTCTTCCGCGGAAGGCTCCGGCGGATCGATCATGCGAACATGCCCGAGCGTCACCCAGCCGACGGGCGAGCGATTGATGCTCTCAAACGCGTTCTGGCTTGTCGTGCGCACTTTTGCCACGCGGCAGCCGAGCATGATCTGGCGGTCAAACACCACAAGCACGCCCGCAATCCCGCTCGCGGCGGTGACCAGCGCATCCCGAAGGTTTTGCTTCGCGTCCGTCTGCGGGTGCCCGACCGGCAGTTGCGAGCCGGTGATCACCACGGGTTTGTTGACGTTTTTGAGCATGAACGAAAGCATGCTCGCGGTATACGCCATCGTATCCGTGCCGTGCAGCACGACGATGCCGTCGTAGTCCGGCAGGCAGTCGTAGATCGCCTTTGCGATCAGGTGCCATTCCTCCGGCTGTATGTTGGAACTGTCGAGGTTGAAGATCGTCTTGGTTTCGATCTCGCCCAGCTTCTTCGCCTCCGGCGCGTAGGAGAGGATGTCGTCCGCGCTCAGCGTCGGGATCAGCCCTTCCTCCGTCTGCGTGCAGGCGATCGTTCCGCCCGTGGAGAGGATCATCAGCTTTTTCATATTCGCTCCTATATAAAAAAACTTATACTCAGTTTCTTTTCTTGTTCCCGCGCGATGCATCGGGCAAACTAAAGGTAACACATGCGCTGCCGCAAGAAAAGAGCAGCGAAACAATATAGGATTTCACGGCAGAATCAGGCAAATTTGTACTGTCAGTACTTTTAATTTTTACGTAAATCAATTCATCATCGTTTTGTGTTTGTAATCGTTGCGATTTCCTGTATAATATGTATTTGTAATCATCTATCCTATTGTTATCGCTATCAGCGCAACATCCGATTTCCCCGCTCGACATCGTCGAATTACGATTAAGGAGAACAATGATGGAACGAATTTGTATAGCGGCCGACAGCACCTTTGACATGACCCTCGAAATGGTGCAGCAGTACGGCATCGAAGTCAGCGCATCCTATGTCCGCATGGACGACACGGATTATCTGGATTACCCTGATCTCAAGCAGAGCGATCTGTTCGACTATTTCCGCAGAAGCAAGAAGCTGCCCCAGACGGCAGCCGCCAACCCCAACGATTATGAGATGCTGTTCAAGCAATGCCTCGAAAACCACGACGCGGTGATCTTCATCGCAAAAAGCTCCGGCATGTCCAGCTGCTACGCGAACGCCGTGATCGCGGCCACTGAGATGGAGAACGTCTACGTCATCGACTCGCTCTCGATCTCCAGCGGCAGCGCGCTGCTCGCGATGGAGGCCGTACGCCTCAAAGACACCATGTCCGCAAAAGAGCTCGTCGAACACCTGACTGCCTATCGCGACAAGATCGTCGGCAGCTTCATCATCGAAACGCTGGAGTATCTGCATGAGGGCGGACGCTGCTCAACACTCGCCTATCTCGGCGCAAGCGCGCTGCAGATTCGCCAGAGCATCAACATCCGCGATGGCAAGCTCGTCGTCGGCAAAAAGTACATGGGCACCTATAAGCGCGCGTTGAAGGAGTTCATCGAAACCATGCTGGCCCAGCACGAGCTGATGGATCCGTCCGTGGTCATGATCTCGCATTCGATTCAGGACGAAGCCATGCTGAACGGTCTCATCGACCAGATCAAACAGCTGAACTATTTCGAGAAGATCATCCCGCTCTCCGTTTGCGCGGCGGTTGCCTGCCACGGCGGGCCGAATGCGTTCGGGCTCTTCTTCGTGCATAAATAAGTAGAAACAAATTACGGTAGGGACACGAGTATTGAAGAAAATTATCGTTAAAAAGCACAACGCCGGCAAAGGCTGCTTCGTCTGCGGCGTGAATAACCCATTTGGTCTGCACACGGACTTTTTCGAACTGGAGGACGGCACGCTTGCCGCCCGCGTTACGCCCAGCGAACACCACCAGAGCTACCCCGGCCGCCTGCACGGCGGCATCAGCGCGGCGCTGCTGGACGAGACCATCGGCAGAGCGATTTCCGCGCTGGAACCGGACACCTGGGCGGTCACCGTCGAGATCACCACGCGCTACAAAAAGCCCGTGCCGTACGGCGTGCCGATCACGGTCACCGGACGCATCGTGGACAACACGCGCCGCATCTTCACCGGCGAGGGCGAAATCCTCCTGCCGAATGGAGAGGTCGCGGTCTTTGCCACCGCGAAGTACATGAAACTCAAACTCAGCGAAATCTCGGACTTTGAGGCAAACGGCGAAAGCTGGCAGTGCTATCCGTATGAGGACGATCCCGCGGAGATCGAGCTGCCGGAAGCGTAATCAACCGTTTCCCCATCACCTATCGTCGGAGTTATCGCGCACGTTTCGCCCATCGACAACATCCGTCGGTGGGCTGTCTTTTTGGATCAGGCCGGGTCGATTCAGCCGGCAGTTGAAAGGAATTATCATCTCTATGCATATTGGAATTCTCGGCGCGGGCACGTGGGGCGTCGCCGTCGCGCGGATGCTCGCGGACAGCGGACATTATGTCACGGTTTGGTCTGCGCTCCCGCAGGAAATTGTCACGCTTACGCAAACCCGCAGGCACCCGAACCTGCCCGGCATGATCGTGCCCGACAGCATCGCGTTTACGGACGATCTGCAATCGACCTGCGCAAAAAAAGACCTGCTTGTGTTCGCGGTTCCGTCCGTCTTTGTGCGCAAAACGGCGGAAAAAGCCGCGCCGTATATCCCCGATGGACAGATCATTGCGGATCTTGCAAAGGGAATCGAGCCGAACACGCTGTTTTCACTCACCGAGGTCATTCTGGACGTGCTGAACAAAGGCGGCGCGCACGATCACGTCAAGCTCGTCGCGCTCTCGGGACCAACCCACGCGGAAGAAGTCGCGCAGCAGCTGCCGACGACCATCGTCTCCGCGAGTGAGGATCGTACCGCCGCAGAATTCGTGCAGGGCGTGTTTACCAACGAGCTGATGCGCGTCTACACCAGCACGGACATCAAGGGCGTCGAGGTCAGTGGAGCCTTGAAAAACATCGTGGCGCTCGCCGCGGGCATCTCCGCGGGGCTTGGCTACGGCGCGAACCTGAAAGCCGCGATCATCACGCGAGGACTCGCCGAAATCACGCGGTTGGGTCTCGCGATGGGCTGCGCGGAGCAGACGTTTTACGGCCTTGCGGGCATCGGCGACATCATCGTCACCGCGACGTCCGAGCACAGCCGCAACAACCGCGCGGGCATGCTGATCGGCCAGGGCTACTCCGCAAAAGAGGCCTGTGAGAAAGTCGGCATGGTCGTCGAGGGCATCAACGCGCTGCCCGCCGCGATGCGTCTTGCAGAGCAGTATCAGGTCGATCTGCCGATTACGTTTGCGGTCAATTCCGTCGTTTCCGGCGAAAAAACACCGGAGGAAGCCGTCCGCGAGCTCATGACGCGCACGCAGGGACAGGAGTTCCCGCTGGCTAAGAATTACGAATAAAAGCAACTTGCGAAACAAACACAGCCCGCCTTCCGGCGGGCTGTTTGCTTGCGTTGGTTTATGTTAGTTGCGCAGGGCGTTGAGCGGCGCGGGGATGCGCCCGCCGCGCTGGATGAATTCCGCGCTGGATTCGCCGTGCACCGCCATCACAGGCGCGGTGCCGAGCAGGCCGCCCATCTCGACCATATCCCCCACCACTTTGCCCGGCGCGGGAATGATGCGCACGGCGGTGGTCTTGTTGTTGATCATGCCGATGGCGGCTTCGTCCGCGATGATCGCGGCAATCGTCTCCGCGGGCGTGTCGCCGGGGACTGCGATCATATCCAACCCCACCGAGCAGACGCATGTCATCGCCTCGAGCTTGTCGATGGTCAACGTGCCCGCCTGCGCGGCTGCGATCATACCCTCGTCCTCCGAAACCGGAATGAACGCGCCGGACAATCCGCCGACCTGCGAGCTCGCCATCACGCCGCCCTTTTTCACTGCGTCGTTGAGCAGCGCGAGCGCGGCGGTCGTGCCGTGCGTACCGCAGCGTTCTAAGCCCATCTCCTCGAGGATGCGCGCGACGGAGTCTCCCTGCGCGGGGGTCGGCGCAAGGCTGAGATCGACGATGCCAAACGGAACGCCGAGCCGCGTGGACGCTTCCCGCGCGATGAGCTGACCCATGCGCGTGACCTTGAACGCCGTGCGCTTCACCGTCTCGGCGACCACGTCGATGGGCTGGCCTTTGACATCCTTGAGCGCGTGGCACACGACGCCCGGGCCGCTGACGCCGACGTTGATCACGCACTCCGCCTCGCCCACGCCGTGGAACGCGCCCGCCATGAAGGGGTTGTCCTCCACCGCGTTGCAAAACACGACGAGTTTGGCGCAGCCTAAGCCGTCCCGATCGGCGGTGCGCGCGGCGGTCGCCTTGATGATCTCGCCCATGAGGCGCACGGCGTCCATGTTGATGCCCGCGCGTGTGGAGGCGACATTGATCGAGGAGCAGACATAGTCCGTGACCGCGAGCGCTTCGGGAATCGAGCGAATCAGCCGCGTGTCTCCGCGCGTAAAGCCTTTTTGCACGAGCGCAGAAAAGCCGCCGATGAAGTTCACGCCGCATTCTTTCGCCGCGCGATCCATCGCCAGCGCGAAGGGCACATAATCCTCCGTCTCGCTTGCGTCCGCAACCAACGCCATCGGCGTCACCGAGATGCGCTTGTTAACGATGGGAATGCCCATCTCGCGCTCGATGTCCTCGCCGACGGGCACAAGCCGTTCCGCGCAGCGGGTGATTTTGTCGTAAATCTTCTGTGTGGCGCGCTTGGGGTCGGGGTCGGCGCAGTCGCGCAGCGAAATCCCCATCGTGATGGTGCGGATATCGAGGTTTTCGCGGTCGATCATGTGTTGGGTTTCGAAAATTTCCTTGAGGTCGATCATGTCGTCATCCCCTCAAATGCGGTGCATCGCGTTGAAGATGTCTTCCCGCTGGATGCGAATCGTCACGCCGAGGCGCTCGCCTTCCGCGTCCAGCACGCTGGAAATCTCGCCAAACGGGACGCTCGCTTCCTTGATATCCACGAGCATGACCATTGTGAACATGCCGCCGAGGATGGTTTGGGAGATGTCGAGGACGTTGACGTTGATTCCGGCGAGGGCGACGCAGATTCCCGCGATGATACCCACGCGGTCCTGGCCGATGACGGTGACGATGGCATGCATGATTATACTGGCTCCATTCATTATATATACTTTCGTTCCAGAGAGTTTAACATATTGAAGGTGGGAAAGCAACGGAGGGAGGTGATACGGATTACTTTTGGCATTTTACTCCGCACAGATATGATTTGTAATGCAGATGATTTGCAAGTATAATCTGAATATATGTTTATTAGAGGTAGCAGTTATGGGAAAAGTAATATCTGGCTATACTGAAATAGAATCAGCAAAATTTACTTTTTTTCTCAATGATTTCTTGTTGACTCTTGTTTTATACAAAGGTGAGTTGCCAAGAGATATGTTTTTTAAACAGTATAATTTGAAAAACCTCAAAGGAGAAACAACAGACCATCGCGAAATCTGCTTTTTCGGTTTGTCATTCTACAGTGGCTTTATGTCAAGCTCTCTCGAAACATACATCTCAGGATATGTAATAGGTAGAAATAATAATTCGGACGTTGAAATAAGTTCTTTCTCTGCGTTATCCCTCTATGGTAGTATTGTTGACAAATATTATAATCCTATTATTAAGTATGACCATAAAAGCAGTTCCAATGATTATGAAAAAGGTACCAGTATTCGAATTCTCAAGTCATATGATGAAGTTGATTACCATATTAAACTAGCTCCGCACTTGGATATGACATTAGGTATCGTGAGTCCTTCCGAACCAACGCCGTATAATAGTAAACTTGGAGATTTACATTCTTATCTAAGTATAACAACTGATTTGGAATGGGATCTTGATAGGTTGATTGCATTATACAGAAATATTTATCAGTTCTTCGCACTCTTCAATTTCAGGAAAAATATTAGTTTTGATGAAATAGTCCTATCAAAGCGTATGGACGACGGCAGACTAGACCCAATTGGAAATTTCATAGTTGCTACTAAAAACCCTTGCACGAGTGTCCATCAGCTATACACAATTTATCATTCCGATATAAATGAACATATCGTTGACTTGTATTTCTTCTTAAAACAATTTGGTAGTTATTTAAGTTTTATCCCCGAAACCGACAATGATGCCCGAATTCTTGACTACTCGAAGTATATTCAAACTTGTGCCGTATTTGAAAGTTTGTTTAAAAAGTACCATAAAAACTTAGCAGGTTCTACTCCAAAGACTACTTTAAAATCTAAGTTCAAGTTTGCTCTCAATGAGTACCGCAACATTATTGTTGATGTATTTTCAAATATTGAACTAAAAGATAGTGATATTGAGGATATCGCAAAAGCTTTTGTTGATCAGCGTAACGATTTGGCCCACGGCGACTTTGAACGTAGGGTTTTTTTATCAGTTACGCCTTACACATATGCAGTTTGTCTTATATACATTATGATATTACGATTAATAAAGATTGAAGATCAAACAATCAAAAGAGTGATTAAAAAAATGTTCTGGAACTTTGGACACAAGGATATAGCTCAATCAGAGAATGAAGTCTGATTTTTTCATCAAATCATCAAAAATCATTAATATTGTCTTCGTTTATTCGCATAATTACACGTATATCCTTTGCTTTTCAAAGACGACTTAAATAAAAATTCTGTTCCACACATTCACTTCAGCGTCACAAACCCTTTGTTACATTCTCGTGATTCCATGCTATAATATAGATAGTAAAGAAAGCATGCCGCTCTCCACACACAACCTGACGAAAACTGAATAACAACCCAGTAACTTTCATTCTCTTCCTCTATTCCCCCCTCTGGACCAACCGAAAGGAGTGGAGACCATGAAGACGAAGGTAGACATCCTCACCCGCCCGCAGGAACCCGAGCCAACCACAGCGGTGAAATGCCTGTACTGTAACGATACCGGGTTTTACCGTCCGGCGGATTGCGGCGACGTGCCGCATTTTCAGCACACGGACAGTTATGTCGTCTGCCCCTATTGCAACCCGGAGACGCCCGGCAAGCGCCACCTGATTCCTCCCGTAAAAACCCCGTTCGATCCGCCGCCGAAAGCCAGCGGATACGAAATGCAGATCATGGGCATCATCTGGACCTGCTGCCTGTTCATCGCAGCAATCGTCGGCATCATCCAGTCGATCGCCCTCGTGCAGCGCGGCATCATCCCGACGCTCTTCCACTCAGACTTACAAATCGGCCTCGCGCTCCTTCTTCTCGCGCTGACGCTGATGATCGTTTCTACTATCTGGGTCGCGCGCGTGCTGCGCCGCGCAAGATAACCGCCAGCGTGCGCACCCGATTACACAAAGGAGACCAGCATGCAAACCCTCGACGCCATCCTCTCGCGCACCAGCTACCGCGGCAAATATGACCCCACGCCCGTTCCCCGCGAACACCTTCAGTTGTTGCTGGAGGCAGGTCTTGCCGCACCATCCGGCTGCAACAAACAGACCACGAGCCTGATCGCCGTGAACGATCCCGACATCCTGCGCCAGCTCAACGCGCTGACTGAATCCAAGATCGGCCAAACCGCACCCGCGATGATTCTCGTGCTCACGCGGCGCATCATCGCCTACCGCGACCGCACCTATTTCGTGCAGGACTACTCCGCCGCGATCGAAAACATTTTGCTCGCCGCGGTTTCGCTCGGCTACGAAAGCTGCTGGGTCGAAGGGCAAGTCACGGACGAGGACAACATCGGCCGCAAGATGGCGGATGTGCTCGGCGTGCCGGAAGAATACGAACTCATCTGCTATCTGCCGATCGGCAAGGCCGCGGATGCCACGCGCAGTCCGAAAAAAGAACCGTTCTCCGAGCGGGCGTGGTTCAACGGATTCAAAAAATAATCCTTAGTTCAAAAGGTTTTTCTGCGTTATTTCAAAGAATCTGACAAGCGAAGTTTGAAAAGAGCCCAAAGTACTGGGCTCTTTTTATTTGTGCGCTATAAAGTTGTATATACCATTGAATTTTGTTCTCACTTCTTGTTCACAATGTATCCGTTGTATTCACGATTCACATAGACTACAATCCAATTGAGTTGTGTAGCGCTTCTCGCGCTATATTTACTGACGTTGTTAACGTAACCACGTGTTGATTACGTAGTAATATTTTTTTCACCGGAAAATAGCGGGGCATCATGGAATTACGCAGTAACAAAAGACGCGAGTATCGTTTCCGCATAGAAAGTATCGCAATTCTTCTTTTACTCCTCATCTTGCTGTCAAGTTTGGGTTGTCAAAGCGTGCCAGCAGAAACGCCCCTCGCAACGTTTACTCCGGCGCCGTTTACGATCTCGATAGCGGATGGATCTGCTACGAATCCGCCGAATATCGCCCCGTCGCCGCCGCCCTCACCGCCGCCAACGCCGATCCCCACGCCGGAGGAGTTCTCCATCGTCTGGCTGGCAGACACGCAGACCATCGCATACCATCAGCAAAACGACGTGTTTCAGACGATGGGCGAATGGATCATGGCAAACGAAGAGCCGCTCGATATCCGTTATATCGTGCAGACCGGCGACATGGTGGACAACGGGTTCCAAAAGAAGCAGTGGGACAGTTTCCATATCCTTCTGGATCAGTTCTACGGAAAAATCCCCTATCTGCCAATCGCGGGCAATCACGACATTGGCGTCAAGTGGGAGAACTACAGGGGATATTTGGATCAGTCCTTTGTCAAGGAGCTGCCAAAGGATCATATCTTTAACCGCGGTCGTGCCGTATATGCCGAGTTTCAGGCGGGTGGCGTGGACTTTCTGCTGATCGGCGCTGGGTGGAACTCCGAAGTTCTTTCTTCCTATTGGATCAACAAAACCCTCAAGGCGCATCCCGACCATGTTGCGATCCTGCTATTTCACTCCTATACGAGAGTCGACGGCGGCCTGTCCCGTCAGGGCGTGTTCGTCCACGACACGATCGTGAAGAACAACCCTAACGTTCGCCTCGTCCTCTCCGGTCACTTGCGCGGCAACGGATTCCGTGCGGAAGAGTTTGACGACAACAATGACGGCGTCATGGATCGAACCGTCAACGCCATGCTTTATAACTATCAGGGGTATGATCAAACCAACAGCGGGCAGATTCGCGTGCTGACGTTTGATACAGCGACGAGAAACATTCATGTGTTTACCTATTCACCGTATACCGAGCGATATTTTCGAGACGAGTACTTTAAGTCCAACGAATTCGACCTGGAAAACGCATTCTAACCAAAACAAAACAGACACGCGGGAAGCATCCTGCGTGTCTTTTTGTTTTTGGATTCTGTTACGGGTGTGCCTCTCCGGCGCGGTATGCCGCCATGATCTTCTTGAAGATTTCGCTGCTGGAAGGTGCGGTCCATGTGATCGCGTTTGCGCCCGCCTCGATGGTCTCGAGTATGGTCTCCTCCGTGGGTCCGCCGGTTGCGATAATCGGCAGCTCCGGAAACTCTGCGCGGATCTTGCGGACAACGTTTGCGGTCTCTCCCGCGGCGGAAACGTTCGCAATCGACATCCCCGCCTCCACGCGCGCGTAGACATCCGCATCCTCCCGCGCGATGGTCACGATGATGGGAATATCGATCGTCTCCCGCAGCTCGGTGATGACCTCGTTTTTGGTCGGCGCGTTGACCACGACTCCGATTGCGCCCTGCATCTCGGCATAGGATGCCATGTGGATCACGCGCTTGCCCTGCGTAAGCCCGCCGCCGACGCCAGCGAACACCGGCACATCGGAAGCGGAGATGATCGCCTGCGTGATCACCGGCTGCGGCGTAAACGGATAGACCGCCATGATCGCGTCTGCATTGACATTTCGAATGATTGCCAGATCGGTGGAGAACACGATGGATCGATAGAGTTTGCCGAAAATCGTGATTCCGCTGCATTGCGAAATCACGGGCGGAATGCGCAGCGCAAACTTTCGCAGCGTTCCGTCAATCGGCGTCGGCGTATGCATCATAGGCGCCTCCAAATATTTAAATATCATTCCGGGAATCAGACCTGTGCCATCATCATAAGGCCTTCGTTGTCACTCCACAATAGTAAAAGTGTGAACACTCCAACACACTCTTGTAAACGATTTTTGACGCGTCTGCACTTCCCGATCCAAATCAAACATTAGTTGAGCGCGTTTCGATGCATATCAACGAATGGTTGTGTTATTATTCGATCATAATCAAACTTTTCTATTGACTTCGATCAAAATTATGGTATTCTATGTTCGACATCGATGATACGATTCGTTCTACACGCGTGATACAACCATGAAACAACCATATTTGATTATGACGAAAGAAGAGCATCTATAATGGAAAGTGAAGTCACGAGCTACAGCTCGCTTCGATCGGAAAAAGAATACCTCAAACTGATTGCGGCAAACATCATCAACCGCTTCGGCGATTCGATCGACGGCATCGCCATCGCCTGGCTGATGTATCAAATCACACAGAGCGCCGCGCTGATGGCACTCATTCTCGGCCTGAACTATCTGCCGACCATCCTGCTGCAGCCGTTTACGGGCGCTATGGTCGAGCGGCTCTCCAAAAAGCGCGTGATGATCCTCTTCGATATCGCGCGCGGTCTCGTGGTGGTGGCGATGGCAGGGCTTTACGTGTTGGGATTCCTCACCCCCGCCATTCTGACCGGCATGATGCTGCTCATCTCCACGCTGGAGGCATTCCGCTCGCCCGCGGGCTCCGCAATCGTGCCGCTGCTCCTAAAGCCGGAGCTGTTCAAGGTTGGCTCCGCGCTCAACCAGACGGCAAGCCGAATCTCGGAGATCGTCGGCCTCGCGCTCGCGGGCGGCGTGGTGGCGCTCCTTGGCAGCCAGGGCGCGTTGTTGATCGACGCCGCAACCTTCTTTCTCTCTGCGCTCATCATCGGTTTCATTCGCGTAAAAGAAGATCTGCCTGAGGAAAAGGTCAGCCTCAAATCGACCGCGAAGAGCTTCCTCGAAGGCTTGTCTCTCATGAAAACATCCCGCGTGCTGGTGATCCTGCTTCTCATCGGCGCGCTGATGAACTTCCTGTTCGTCCCGCTCAACGCATACGCAGCGCCCTTCATCGCGGACTATCTCAAAGGCGGCGCGGAGACGCTGTCGCTGCTCAATATCGTGCTCGTGCTTGCACTCGGGTTTGGCTCGTTCGTTGCCCCGAAGATCAAGAGGATCTCCGGAAAGACGCAGCTGATCGTCTTCGGCATCATCGAAGGCGTCGCGCTCTGCATCTTTGCGCTGGGCGGATATCTTTCGCCGAAGCTGCTGCAATACGGCGTTGTACTTTTCTCTTGCGTGCTGATGGGCTTTGGCGCGGGCATCATCAACGTGGTCTACAACGCGGCGTTCCTACGCCTGATCCCTGCGGATTTCATGGCGCGGCTCTCCGGCATATCGACCGCGCTCATCGTCTGCTCTATGCCGATTGGCAGCTTCATCTGCTCGGCGCTCGCGGCTGTGCTGCCCGTTCCGGTGGCAATCCTCGCCTCCGGTTTACTGAGCATCGGGCTCTATCTAGTCCTGACGCGGGTCAAGAGCCTCGACGCGCTGTAACGCCTTGCGGAATCGCAACACCCTGCTATACTGGTCTTGTATGACAGGCCAGCCGATCCGCCCCGAACAAAGGAGACAACCATGCAACATCTGAATTTTCATCCGATGGATCCGCGTCTGGAAGCGGCCGGCGCGCTGACGCGCCTTGCCTATCGCGGAGACAACGAGCGCTCCGGCGACATGCGCACCGCGATCGACTACTATTGCAAAAAATACAACACGGATCGCAGCCGGTTCTCCGCCATGCTGGACGTATATGAGCACGTGAAAGCAAACCTCGTCTGCGAGGAGCAGGAGCTTGTAGCGCTTTTCGGCTTCCCTGACGGGCTGGAGACGAATTTATACGATCTGGTCCGACAGATGCAATTTAACCTTGGCGATGAGAAGGTGCACGATCTGAACCTGCGCATTGCGCTCGCTGTTTCGGACGAAGCAATCGATGTTGCGTTCGGCACCGTCGGAATCACCGATCTACTGGCGTATACGCAGGGATTGCCGATCGCCGATCCTTCCAAGCTGCTGTTTGCCGACGCCGTGATCCGCTTTGACGAGTATGAATCCCGCGTCAACCGCCTGCTGGATCAGGCGGAGGCGTTGATCCGCGAAAAGGCGGATCTGCTCGCGCCCTATGCCGAAAAAGCGCTCGCGGACTGGAACGCGCTGCAGGACGAAGCAGCGTTCTTCGACCAGCTCGCGATTGAGGGCATCCGACTCGATTGCCCGCAGGCGGATGTAACGCCCATCGTCATGCAGTTCACGACGATCTATCTGCACTCCAATATTCTCACGGCGCAATATCTCGGCAAAGAGGAGCACACCGACATTCTATACGGCGTGCTTGTCGACGAGTTCACGCGCACGGAGCGCACGGGAAAGACCGATCTGGAGTCCGTCGCAAACCTGCTGCATGCGCTTGACGATAAAAAGCGCCTGCAAATCCTCGTCGCCCTGCGGGAGCGTCCCCTCTACGGGCAGGAGCTCGCCACAATTACGGAGCTTTCGCCCGGCACGGTCTCGCATCACATGAGTGAGCTGGTAGGAAGCGGTCTGGTCACAATCGAAAAACAGGGCGTAAAGCTGCTCTACAGTCTCAACGAATCGCGCATCAAAGAGTTTACCGCGATGCTGGAAAAGAGTTTTCTTCGATAAACTTCGCATTCAAAAATCACTATGATAAACAAGAGTTTGTTCGATAAATCCATGCTATAACACCACATTGTGTAAAAATCACGGAATCGATCCTGCATCCTGCTATGATAGCGTTGTAGTCTTTTATGGGAGGGTAACCATATGGAAATGCCGTCAACATCCAGCAAGATCGAAGCATTCTTCCAACCCAACTCACCCTGGGCGGGGCCGCTCGCGCTCTTGCGTGAGCTTTTGCTCTTTGCGGGTCTGGTTGAAGATTTTAAGTGGGGCAAGCCCTGCTATACCGTCAATGGACAGAACTCCATCATTCTGTTTGAATTTAAGGACTCCTGCGCCATCGGCTTTATGAAAGGCGCGCTGCTCAAGGACGAGTCGAAGATTCTGGTAGCGCCCGGCGAGCATTCACAGGCGATGCGCATGGTGAAATTCACCCGCGCGGACGAGGTGCGCGCAAAGGCTGAAACTCTGCGCCGTTATATCGCGGAAGCCATCGCGATTGAAGAAGCAGGCCTCGAAATCGAGTTTGAGCCGATGAAGGCGGAAATGCCGGAAGAGTTTCAGGCCGCGCTGGACGCCGACGCAAAACTCAAACTCGCGTACTATTCGCTCACGCCAGGTCGCCAACGGGCGTATCTGCTATATTTTGCAGACGCGAAGCAGTCCAAGACGCGCGTCGCCCGCATTGAGAAATACATCCCCCGCATTCTGGATCACAAAGGAATTCTGGATCGGGACTAACGAGCGCAACATAAAAAAGAGCCGCAGAAGCGGCTCTTTTTTTGAATAACGCGTTACTCCACTGCCTTGAGCGACTCGACCATATTGATCTTGCTCAGCCGCGGACGCATCACGAGGTCCACCCCGAAGGCGAACACAAACGTCATCGCCACGGACAGGATGTAGCTCAGCGGCTTGATGATCGTCTGGAAGCTCACCATGTCAAAGCTCAGCTGCCCCATCACGAAGCTGTGCAGCCAGATGCCGAGCGGGATGCCCGCGATAGACCCAAGCAGCGTCAGCACCAGATTTTCGCGGAAGACATATGCCCCCACCTCCGGCGCGTAGAAACCGAGCACCTTGATGGTCGCGATCTCCCGGATGCGCTCGGTGATGTTGATGTTGCTCAGGTTAAAGAGCACCACAAACGCCAGCGCGCCCGCGCAGAAGATGATCACGAAGATCACCAGATCGAGGCTCTTCATCATGTCGTTCACGCGCTGCTCGATGTCCGTCGTCACGCTGACGTTCGCCGCGCCGTGCTCGTCCATTATCGTCGCCGCAACCGAGTGCTGATCCGCAATCGCGGAATCCGCCAATACCGCCTCATATTCCGCCGGCTTGTCAAACGTGGTTTCATAGGTCGCGGGCGTCATGAGCATATAGTGGTAGACGAAGTTTTCGAAGATCGCGCTCACTTTCAGCGAAACCTGCCGCGTGTCGTCCACCTTGACGCGGATGTTGTCTCCGACCGAAACGCCGGCAATCCGCGCGAGTTTTTCGCTGATGGCGACCGTACCGTCTTCCGGATAGGCAAGCTGCTGTCCGTGATTATGCATATCGATCAGCGAAGAGATGTTCGGGTCTCCCGTCGCGATGACGTTGACTGTCTTATAGCCTTCCTTGGTGTAGGCCGAGATCGTATCTGTGCTGACAAACACGCTCTGGGAGAGGATTTCTTTTGTGTCCTCCTGAAACTGTGCCTGCTGCGCCTCGTTTTTAGGTTCGTCGAACACCACGGCAAAATCGTAGGTCATGATGTTGTCAAACTGATCCGAGGCGATGTTTGCAATCGAATCCCGAATGCCAAACCCCGCAATCAGCAGCGCGGTACAGCCGCCGATGCCGAGCACCATCATGATCAGCCGCTTGGTGTAGCGGAAGACGTTGCGAAGCGAAATTTTCACCATGAACCCGAGCCGTTTCCAGAGGAACGGAATGCGTTCGAGGAACACGCGCTTGCCCTCTTTGGGCGCTTTGGGCCGCATCAGCTCTGCGGGCATGAGCCGCAGCTCCGCGCGGCAGGTCAGCACCGTCACCCCGACGGAGCTCAACAGCGTCACCGACATCGCGAGCGCGAACAGCGACCAGTCGAGCGTGTAAATGATCGGCGCAAAGCCGTATAGCATGCCGTACGCCTGCCAGATCACCCACGGGAAGAGCCAGCTGCCGCCGAAGAATCCGATCATCCCGCCGACCAGCGCCGCGCCGCCCGCGTAGGAAATGTATTTCCAGGCGATCGCGCCGCCGCCGTAACCCATCGCCTTGAGGGTGCCGATCTGCGTTCTCTGTTCCTCGACCATGCGCGTCATCGTGGTCATGGTGACCAGCGCCGCCACGAGGAAGAAGAACACCGGAAACACCTTGGAGATGCCGTTGACAATCGACGAATCGTTCTCAAAGTTCACATAGCCCGCGTTTGTTTCGCGGTTGAGCAGATACACGCTCGGCGGATTCTGCTTGTCCAGCTCCGCCTGCGCGTCGTCGAGTTCCTTTCGCGCGTCCGCAAGTTCCCGCTCTGCGTCGGCAAACTTCTGTTCCGCCTCCGCTTTACCGTCGAGATACTCTGCGTAGCCGTCTTCATATTTCTGTTCCGCATCATGTAGCGCGCGCTTGCCCTGCACGATTCCGGCGTTTCCGTCGTCAATCTGCTGCTTTGCCGCGTCCAGCTGCGCTTTGTTTGCATTCAGTTGCGCCAGCGTTCCGTCAAAGAGCTGTGTTGCCGTCTGCCGCTGCGCATCCAGCTGACCCTGCGCGATATCAAGCGCCGCAAGCTGCCCCTGCAGATACGCAATCTGGTCGGTGTCGCCTGCGAGTGTCGCCGCATCCAGCGCGGCGGTTAACGTCGCGCGTTGACCGTCCAGCGTTTGCTGGCTTGCGTCAAGCTGCGCAAACGCGTCCGCACGGGCTGCTTCATAGTCCGCATAGCCCTGATTATAGGCAGCCAGCCCTTCGTCATACTGCTGCTGCGCTGCGGCAAGTCTGGATTCGTTTTGTCGAATCGAGTACCAGCCGTTGTCAATCTGCGTCTTTGCGTCCGCAAGCTCCGCCGCGGCATCCGCAAGCTCCTGCTCCGCGTCCGCCTTCTCCGTGCGATACTCGGAAAGCCCGTCCTGATATTCCTGTTCCCCGTCGTCAATCTCCGCCTGCGCGTCGCGCACGATGTCCGCAAAGCGCGCATCGGCGAGCAGCTCCATCTTCTCTTTCAGCGGGTCTTCCATCTTGGCGACCGCATCGTCATATGCCTCGCTGAAGATTTTGCCGTTCGCGTCGGAAAGCTTCACGTAAAGCTCGGTGAAATACTCCGTCGAAAACCCGCCGGCAGGGATGTAGACAAACGCCGTAATCTTGCCGCTGGCGAGCTTCGTCGTGCCGCGCTCCATGTTCAGATAGGTGGTCGAGTCCGTCAGTCCCACGATGGTATACGTATGATACGTAAACGCATCCTGTGTGTCCTGATCGTTTTGATCCGAGATGGTGAGCTTGGTTCCGACCGCGCTTTTGGGGAACATGCGCGCGTCACCGAGGCATTCGTTGTCCGCAACCGGCATCCGTCCTGTCGTGATTTTTAGGCGGTTGACCTCTGTTGTAATCGAATGCGCGGCGAGCACATACGTTCCCTCGTCGAGCTGCGCAATCACATCCATGCTCACGGAGCCTTCCGCGGCAAGTACGCCGTCCATCGCGGCAATGGCTTCTACTTCCGTTTCGTCAACGCCGATGGTGGTCATCAGCTTTTCGTCATACAGCGCGTATTCGCGCAGGTAGATGTCCGCCGTATCGATCATCGCATTCTTCGTGACCTTCAGGCCGGAAAACAGGCCAACGCCAAGCGAAACGATCGCGAGAATCGACAAAAACCTGCCAAAGGTTTTCAGCACCTCACGCCGCTGATTTTTATTCCATGCTGTTTTTCTGCGCGTTACCATTCAATCTCCTCGATGGGCTTTGCTCGTTCGTTGATGCGAACGGAGGAGACCGTGCCGCTCTTGACCTTTACCACGCGATCGGCCATCTCGGTGATCGCGCTGTTGTGCGTGATGATGACGACCGTCATGCCCTTTTCGCGGCTAAGGTCCTGCAAAATCTTTAATACCTGCTTGCCCGTCGTGTCGTCCAGCGCGCCGGTCGGCTCGTCGCACAGCAGTAGCTTCGGGTTTTTCGCGAGCGCGCGCGCAATCGCGACGCGCTGTTGCTCGCCGCCGGAAAGTTGCGCGGGAAAGTTATGCATGCGCTCGGAAAGCCCGACGTCGGAGAGCACCTGCTCCGCCAAAAACGGCGCTTTGGCAAGCTCGGTCGCCATCTCGACGTTTTCCAGCGCGGTGAGGTTCGGGATCAGGTTGTAAAACTGAAACACAAAGCCGACGTCCTCGCGGCGGTAACGCGTCAGCTGCCTGCGGTTATAGGCGGAAACTTCCTCTCCGCCGAGAAACACCTTTCCGGCGGTGAGCGTGTCCATGCCGCCGAGGATGTTTAACAGCGTGGTCTTGCCCGCGCCGGACTGCCCGACGATCACGCAGACCTCGCCTTCGCCAATCTCAAAGCTCACGTCATGCAGGGCGTCTACCTTTACGCCCTCGGTATCATAGGTCTTCCCTACCTGTTCAAATAACACATACGGGGTCATCTATCTTCCTCCATTCGGGATCGTTACAATCGTGTTTTATACGCTGCCGTACAAATGCAAATTGCGGCTTGTTCAGCCGCTTTTCGTGTCCGGTCGTTCATGATCTTTGTGCATTGTAACCCGCAATCATTAACGGAATATAAACTCGCGTCTGTTTTTACAACACCGTCACATTTTGACACATTTATCCCGTGTTTTCAGATTCGTTTTGGCATATTCGCTTGTGCGCGATATAATAAGCACAAGTTTACGCAAAAACGAGGTTTGTTTTATGCAGACGACGCAAATCACCAGGCAGGACATCAAGCGCTGGAAAAAAATCTTCGCGGAATATCGCCCGCGCCTCTCACCGAACCGTATCTCCGGCGAAGCGCTCGCGGCGTATCTTTCGTCGCGCTATCCCGTGCGCCCGCTGGATGACCCGCGCGCAAAGCGCGTGGTGACGGACAACATCCGCGCAAACGAAGGCCTCGCCCAGCAGCTGCCAAAGGGTTGCGCGCCAAACCCCGTCTGCTTCATCGTCGAGCGCAGCGGCGCGGGCGAAGCGCTCTACTGTGCGCAGAGCGCAGTGTTTGCGGGCATCGACATCTTCGTGGGCATCGACCTCGTTAGCGGCTATTTCCTCGTTGAGGGCAGCAGCCTGTTGTGGGACGAGCTCTACGCCCAGCGCGGGCTGAACGAGACGGATCTTGAGAACTTCTACAGCGTCGCGGAGTACATACAGTGTCTCAAACGCTTTGACATGCTGGATCGCGTGCTGCAAAAAGAATCGCTCTGAGGGGATCGCCTGCGACGGCTACTTTGTCACCGTCCTGCCATCCGGCGAACTTGCGAACGGCTGGCCAGATTGCTACAATAAAAATAGCAGCTTGGTTTCTAAAGAGTGTCCAAAACTATATGTGAAATCAAAGCTTGGTTTTCACCTAGTGTTTATTGTTCAGAAAGAGGGAGTTTCATGGATCGTTTTGCTGTCGTAAACCTGTTTGGCATACAGGGTTTGAATATCGCCTGGTACGGGGTCATCATCGCGAGCGGGCTTCTGCTCGGCATCGTGCTCGGCACCCTGCGCGCGAGGCGCCGCGGCTGGTCTTCTGACCTGCTGCTGGATTTCATCCTGCTCGCGGTGCCGCTCGCCATCATCGGCGCGCGGGCGTATTACGTTGCGTTTGAGTGGGAATATTTCTCCGCAAACCCCGGACAGATCATCGCGATCAATCATGGCGGGCTTGCGATCTATGGCGCGGTCATCGGCGGATTCCTCGCGGCGTTCATCTTCTCCAAGGCCGCGAAGTTCCCGTTTCTCAAGCTCATCGATCTCGTAATTCCGAGTTTGATTCTCGGCCAAGCCATCGGCCGCTGGGGCAACTTCGTCAATCAGGAGGCATTCGGCGCGCTGGTGACCAACCCGAATCTGCAATTCTTCCCGCTCGCGGTCTACATCGAGTCCCTCGGCGAGTGGCATCAGGCTACGTTCTTCTACGAGAGCTTCTGTAACATGATCCTGCTTGTGGTGACGCTCCTGCTCGGCAGAAAGGGCGTCAAGGACGGCACGCTGCTTGCGACCTACTTCATCGGCTACGGCGCGGCGCGCGCGGTGATCGAAGGCCTGCGCACCGATAGCCTTTATCTATTTGCAAACATCCGCGTTTCGCAGGTGCTGTCCGCAGTGCTCGTGCTCGTGGGCATTCTGATGCTGGTGCTCATCAAAAAGGGCAAGTTCACCACGAAGCCGTATGAGGGCAAATATTGCGTGATCCCGCCGGAAGAGCTGGAAGCAAAATAGAAAGAAACGTCAGAGAGAGCGGTACGCCGCTCTCTTTTTTTGTGCCGTAAAACGCTGCTCAGTTTTGAGAACATAAAAATATATTGAACTATTCGACTGATTCTGTGTTGACAGCCGGATATTCGGGTGTTATATTGTGTATGTTGTATATGCACAATATTCAATTGAAACATCATCACAGGAGGAAACCAATGGAACTGTTAAAGATAGACCACTTGAGCAAGCGCTATCGTTCGTTTGAACTCAAGGACGTATCGTTTTCGCTGGAAGCGGGCTACATCATGGGCTTCATCGGCCCGAACGGCGCCGGCAAAACGACGACGCTGAAATGCATGCTGGGTCTAACCGCAAAAGACGGCGGCAGCGTAGAGCTGTTTGGAACCGACTTTTTTGCGAGCGAACGGGATGCTAAGCAAAAGATCGGCGTCTCTCTCGGCGGCGTGGACTTCTACTCCAAAACCAAGATCAAGACGATCACCAGCGTCGTGCGCCGTTTTTATGAGAACTGGGACGAAGAGCTGTATCAATCCTACATCAAACGGTTTGATATCGATGAGAGCAAACGCCCGGCGGAGTTGTCCGACGGTATGCGGATTAAATATTCCCTCGCGCTCTCCATGTCGCATCACGCAACGCTGTTGATTCTCGACGAGCCTACGAGCGGGCTGGACCCCGTCGCGAGGGACGACCTGCTGACCCTGTTTCAGGAGTTGATCGAACCCGGCGAAGTCAGCATCCTGTTTTCCACGCATATTACGAGCGATCTGGAAAAATGCGCCGACTTCATCACCTATATCGAAAACGGCAAAATCGTAGCCAGCCGCGACAAGGACGGATTCCTCGAATCGTATCGCATTGTCAAAGGCACGGCGGCGCAGCTGCCCGGCATTCAGTCCAGGCTGATCTCGACCAAGGAAAATGCGTTCGGTTTTTCGGGGATGATCAAAACCACTGATTTGACCGAGCACGACACCGTCACCGTCGAAAAGCCGACACTGGACGATATTATGATCTATCATGCGCGAAAGGAGAGCCGCCATGCGTAACTTATTGAGAAAAGAATTTAGTCTCGTTATCAATCCGTACTATTTTCTGTTTATGCTGTTTGGCGTATTGCTGCTCATTCCGCACTGGGTGTTCTTTATCGCCCCGATGTACCTGATCTTCATCGCGCTGCCGAACATCATCCAGTCCGCAAAAGCGCAAAAAGACACGGAATTTACCATGCTGCTGCCGATTCGCAAAAGCGACGCCGTGTCCGCAAGAGTGCTCGCCTTTGCCATTCTGGAAGTGGCACAGATCGCGGTGATCGCCGTTTTTGCGGCGCTGAACATCGCCCTCTACCATTCGCCAAACTTCTTTATCGACACCAACGTTGCCTATATCGGTTGCGTGTTTGTGATGTATGGCGTGTTTAACATCGTCTTCTTCCCGATGCACTATAAAACGGGCTACAAACTCGCCATCCCGCTCATCGTTGCCATCACGGCGATCATGCTGTTTGCCGGCGCAATAGAGGTGATGGTGGTCACGGTTCCGGCCGTCACCCGTGTGCTGGATGGCATCAGCAAGACGGCTCTCGTTTCGCAAATCCCCGTTCTGCTGTGCGGAATCGCCGTGTTTGCGCTACTTACCTGGATTTCGATCCGGATTTCCATCAAACGGTTCAGCAAGGTGAATCTATAATGGCGCTTGATATTGTCATTTCGACAACTTCAGACAAACCCATCTATCAGCAGCTCTTCGACCAACTGTCCTCCCAGATTCTTCTGGGGCAGTTGGCGGAGGGCGATTACCTGCCGCCCATTCGCACGGTTGCAAAAGAGCTGCAAATCAGCGTCATCACGGTAAAAAAAGCGTGGGAGGAGTTGGAGCGCGCAGGCTTCATCCACTCTATGGTTGGACGGGGGTGCTTTGTAGCGCCCTTTAGCCATAGCCAGCGCATGGAGAAGCGAAACGAAATGGCGCTCGAAAAACTCAGAAAAGACATCGAATACTACAAGTCTCTCGGCATCAGCGAGCAGGAGATCATCGCATTCATTCGGGCTGCTTATCGGGAGTAACATCGCCGTTGAGCAGATAGTATGCCTTAAGAATCGCGGTTTGCGTCTTTCCGTCCGGGATTTCGCCGCGCATGACAGCTTCCACAACCTCGCCGAGCGGACGCTGCTCTACATGCAAAAACTCGTCCTCGTCGAGATTTGTTTCACAGAGTGTCATGTTCTTGGCTAAAAACAGGTGAATCACCTCGTTCAGCATCGCAACCGACGGATAGAACGCGCCCAGATGCACAAACTCCTTTGCGTCATAGCCTGTTTCTTCAATCAATTCGCGTTTGGCGCAATCGATCGGGTCTTCGCCGATGTCGAGCTTGCCCGCGGGAATCTCCAGCATCACCTGCGAAAAGGGATAGCGATATTGCCGCACGAGGATGACGTTTCCCTCGTCCGTCAGCGGCACGACCGCCGCCGCGCCCACATGGCGAATCACCTCTCGCGTGGCCTCTTTGCCGTTGGGCAGACGCACGGTGTCGCAAAATAAATGCACAATCTTTCCTTTATATATCTCCTCCGAAGAAACCGCTTCTTCGATCAAATCTTTGTCCTGTTGCACCATGTACTCTCTCCGTTTCATTCTTGTTCCTGTGATTGTATCACGTTTTTTGCACGATCAGCACATCTGTTGATTGTGTATTTTTTGTTGCGCACGCAAACCGTATTCTTTATAATAAAACTAGTAGCAATTTCTAATTAGCAACGAACCCTATAGGAAGGCAGAACGCATATGAGAATCGGTTATGCATGCCTTACCGTTGCGCTCGAAGGCGCGCAAATCAAAACCTGTATGCAAATAAACGCCACGCCAAAGCGATTGCTTGCGCTCGCGGGCGAGAATTTTGCCGCTCTTGAGCGGATGATCGACTACAACATCGCCAATCAAATCCCCTTCTACCGCATCAGTTCCGATATCGTGCCGTTTGGTTCCAGCCTCGCGTCTTCGCTGCCCTGGGACAGCGCGCACAAAGATCGCCTAACCTCCGTTGCACAAAAAATCAAATCGAGCGGCATGCGTGTTTCCATGCATCCCGGGCAATATACGGTGCTCAACTCGCAGGATGCGGACGTCGTCCGCCGCGCCATCGAGGACCTTTCGTATCACGCGCGGTTTCTCGACCTGCTGCATCTTGACGCGACGCACAAGATCATCCTCCACGTCGGCGGAAAATACGGCGAGCCCGCTCTCGCGATGGATCGCTTTGCAGAGGTTTATCGCGATCTGCCGGAGACGATCACCAAACGCCTGATTCTGGAAAACGACGGCAGCATCTTCCATATTGACGAGGTGCTGGAGCTTTGCCATAGAATCGGCGCACCTGCGGTTTACGACAACCTGCACAACGCGATCAATCCAGCAACCGAAACAAAGAGCGACGCGGACTGGATCGATCTGTGCGGCGAAACGTGGCGCGAGCGCGACGGCGCGCAAAAAACGCACTATTCCCAGCAGCACCCGACCAAAACGCGCGGCGCGCATTCCGACACGATCTATATCGACCCGTTTTTGGACTATTGTCACGGATTGCACACGCCCGCACCCGATATTATGTTGGAAGTGAAGGACAAAAATAGATCCGCCGTGAAATGCGTGCTCTGCACCACTTCACCCAACCAGCACCTGCTCGAAACCGAGTGGGGACGCTATAAATACAGCGTTCTGGAGCGTTCGCCGAGCGATTATCAGGCGATTCGCGAGATGCTGAAGGATAAGCAGGGCGACAACGCGATCTTGTTTTACCAGATCGTCGAGCGTGCGCTGGCTTTGCCGGAGGACAAAGGCCGCGCCGTCAACGCGCTGGAGCACGTTTGGGGATATTGTTCCGATGTGGCGACTCCTGCGGAGACGAAGCGCTATCAAACCCTGCGGGACGACTATCTGCGCGGCAGCGCTAAACTGGAACAGGTGAAGCGGCTTCTGTATCGTCTTTCGCTGAAGTATCAGCAGGATTATCTGCTGAACTCATATTACTTCACACTGTAATAAATCTAAACATCAATTAATAGAAAAGGAGACTACTCAGTATGGAATCGCAAAAAGTATGCAAGTCTATCAAGTGGTTTGTTCTGCTCGCGTTTATCGCGATGCTCACCGTCAACGCGCTTTCGTCGATTCTGCCGATCAACGGCGTGACCCCGAAAGAAGTCTCCGACCGGTATCCAAACCTGTTTGTTCCCGCGCCGCTGACCTTCGCGATCTGGGGCGTGATCTACCTGCTCGTCTTCGGCTATACGTTGTATCTGCTCGGCGTGTTTCATAAGCGCGGCGAAACCTGCAACGCAACGCTGATTCACCGCACCGGCATCCTCTTTATCATCAGCAGCATTCTAAACCTGAGCTGGGTGCTCGCCTGGCACTATGGACTGCTCGCGATCTCGTTTATCCTGCTCGCGCTGTTCCTGCTCGCGATGATTTACATGCGCGTGATCATTCAGCGGCATGAACCGCTGACCACCAAAGAAAAATGGTTTGTGCGCCTGCCGTTCTCCGTCTATTTCGGCTGGATCACCATCGCCACCATCGCGGGCGCAACCGCCTTACTCGTTGGAAACGGTTTCGGCGGGCTGGGACTCAGCGAAGCGGTCTGGACGATCATCATCCTCATCGTCGGCGCCGTCATCGGCATCCTAACCGCGCTGAAATTCCGCGATATCCCCTATGCGCTCGTGCTCATCTGGGCATACGGCAACATCCTCAATAACCACCTCTCACCCGCCGGATTTGCGGGCAAATACCCCGGCGTGATCACGACGCTGATCGTGCTGCTCGCGGCGTTCGTTGCGACAATCGTCGTTTTGATCGTTCAAAAAGCGAAAGCGGCAAAAAAATAAATACATCTGGCAGGTGCTATGGGTTATCAACAAGATCATTATGACGCAATCATCATCGGCGGCGGGCTCTCCGGCTTAACGGCTGCGAGCCTGCTCGCCAAAAAGGGACTCCGCGTTGCGGTTGTAGACAAAAGCGACCAGCCGGGCGGATGCTGCGGCATCTTCCGGCGCGGGGACACGACCTTTGATCAGGGTTCCGCGATGCTCTACGGCTTCGGCGAGCACGGGTTCAACGCGCACCGGTTCGTGATGAACTGCCTCGAAGAGCCGATCGACGTGCTCAAGCACGACCTGCTGTACGTGGTCAATTACGACGGGCATCGCGTGCGGTTTTATCCGGACGTCGAGCAGTTTTCCGAAGAGCTTGCGCGTGTGTTCCCGACGCAGAAACAGCAGATCAAGCGGTTTTATCGCGACATGTCGACGATCTATCGGCACGTCATGGTCGAATCTCCGAGCTATACCACAGCGGACGAAACGCCGCCGAAAGACGGACTAAAGGGCATGCTGCGGCATCCGGTCTCGTACATCCGCTTTTTAACGCTGCTCAACAAGAGCGCAAAATCGCTGCTACAACGATACTTTACCGATCCTGCGATCTTCAACTTTTTCGATAAGCTCACCTCCACCTATTGCTACGCGACGGTTGAGGAAGCGCCCGCCGTGCTCGCCGCCGTCATGTTCGTGGACAACCACGTCGGCGGCAGCTGGTATCCCGCGGGCTCCACGCTCTTTTTGCCGGGCAAGCTGGAAAAGGCGATTGAGGAACACGGCGGAGATTTGGTTCTCGGCCGCGAAGTCGTCTCGATCCTGTTTAACAACAATAAACCCTCCGGCGTGCTGCTAGACGATGGAACACGCCTGATGGCAGACGACATCGTCTACTCTGGCACGGTTTGGAATCTCTACGAGAAACTGATCGATCCGAAATATTCAAGCAAAAAACGGCGCGACTGGGCGAAGAGCCTTGTTCCGACGTATCCCAGCGTCGTGCTCTACACCGAGGTGGATCGCGCGGTGATCACCGCGGATACGTCTCCCGTCGAGATGCTGGTCGGCAATCCCGAACAGATCGACGACAGCGAGATCACGATGTACACCTTCAGCCTGGACGACCGCTCGATCTGCCCGGACGACGTGCATACCGTCATCGCCATCGGGCCGACGTTCCAGCCGTGGGCAGGTGCGGACAAAGAGACATACAAGCGCCTCAAGGCCGCGGAGCAGCAGCGGCTGATCTCCGTTCTGGAGCGGCGCTTCCCCGGCTTTTCCGCGGGCGTGCGGCACGCGGAGCTTTCCACCCCGCGCACCATCGAACGCTACACGATGAAAAACGGCGGTGCGGTCGCGGGGCCGAAGCAGATGCTTGGACAGCACATGTTCAAGCGACTGCACACCAAGAGCGAATGGGACAACCTCTTCTACTGCGGCGAGTCGACCGTGATGGGCACGGGCACGCCGACCGTCACCACGAGCGGGCTATCCGCCGCGAACACGATTCTCAAAAAGCGCGGGATTGCTCCGTTCGTCTACGACAAGGATCAAAAGAATTTCGTGCGCCAGCTGCCGGTTCCGTTTACGGCGGAGCAGCTCTACGCCGACGAGCCGGAAAATACGCGCGGCATCATGCAGGCCGCGATGCGCTGCCGCTTCTGCGAACACCCCACCTGCTGCGGCACGAAAGGCACGGATATTCCCGGCATCATGCGCCGCGTCGCGGTCGGAAACTTCACTGGCGCGAAAAAACGGCTCAGCGAGCAGCCCGCGCCGGAAGAAACGCTCACACTCTATGAATCCCGCTGCATCCGCCGTCTGGAGGGCGGAACCGCGGTTGCAATCAAACACATCATCGAATCTTTGACGGAGGAACAGGCATGAACGAAACATTCGACGTACTCGTGGTCGGTGGCGGCGCCGCGGGCTTAACCGCAGCGGCCTATTGCGCAAAGGCGGGCTATTCCACGCTCATTTGCGAGCGTTGGGAAAAGACAGGCGGCCTCGTCGATACGTTCCGCTATCGCGACTTTGCGTTTGACGCGGGCATCCGCGCGCTGGAGGATTCCGGCGTAATCACGCCGCTTCTTCGTTCGCTGGGGCTCTCCATCGAGTTCGTCAAAAACCCCGTGACCATCGGCATCAAAGACCGTTCTGTACGCTTAACCGGCGAAGAAAGCCTCGCGGAATATGCGGACTTGTACAAGTCCATCTTCCCGCAGGAGAGCGCCGCCATCGACGCTATCATCGCAGAGGTCGTCAAGGTCATGCGGTATATGGACGTGCTCTACGGCATCGAAAACCCGCTGTTTCTGGAAGAGGAGCTGAAGGACCCGCGGTATCTGACCAAGACGCTGCTTCCGTGGCTGCTCAAATACTCCGTCAACATCAAAAAAGCAGGCAAGCTCGACCAGCCCGTGCAGCAGTATCTATTGAAGTTCACGCAGAATCAACAACTCATCGACATGATCTGTCAGCACTTCTTTGCCGACACGCCGACGTTCTTTGCGCTGAGCTATTTCGGGCTGTATCTCGACTATCGCTACCCCGTCGGCGGCACGGTACAGCTGACACGCCAGCTTGCGAACTATCTCACAAGCCACGGCGGCGAAATCCGCTTAGGCCACGAGGCGGTCGAGATCGACACCGCCGCACACAAGGTCGTCTTCGCCAACGGCGCAGAGATCGATTATCGCCAGCTCGTCTGGGCGGCGGATCAAACCACGTATTACCGCGCGCTGGGCGAAGAGTTGCCGAAAGCAATCGCCGCAAAAAAAGAGCTCGCGCAAAAAAGCCACGGCATCGATTCCATCCTCACGCTGTTCATCGGCTCCAGCTTCACGCCGGACGAAGCGCAAAAAGCGATCGGCGCACATGCCTTCTATACGCCGGTCACGAGCGGGCTTTCGTCGCTGCCAAGCTGGCAAGAGGCTTCTGCTGATGGCATCGATGCACTGAAACGCTGGGTTGTGGAATATCTCGAGAAGACCACGTTCGAAATCTCCGTGCCCGCGCTGCGCGATGCTTCCCTCGCGCCCGAAGGCAAGACTGGGCTTATCGTGAGCACGCTGTTTGACTATGACCTGACGAAAGTCTTCTCCGACGCGGGCGAATATCAGGCGCTCAAGGATCTCGCGCAGGAGACGATTCTGCGCGTGCTGGAAGACAGCGTACTTCCGGGTCTTGCGGATCGTGTCGAGTTCGCGCTCTGCTCCACGCCGATGACCATCGAGCGCGAAACTGGCTCCCGCCACGGCGCGATCACCGGCTGGGCGCACTATAACCACCCGATGCCCGCCGTGCATGAGTTCGGCAGCATCGCCAAATCGACCGAAACCGGCATACCCGACGTGCATCAATGCGGCATGTGGACATTCAGCCCCGCGGGGCTTCCCGTCTCGATCATCACGGGCAAGCTCGCCGCCGATCAGGCGGTCAAACACCTGAAGAAGCAAAAAAAATAGTGTGCATTCGCACGTTTCACGCAAAAAACCCGCAGGAAAAGCCTGCGGGTTTTGTTTCCGTTATTTGTTTATAGAATGAATTTCGTTAGTCGATGCTGCCCGTGGTCGCAAGCTCTAAAAACACCTTGACCCACTTCGGGTCAAACTGCGTGCCCGCGTTCGCCTTGATCTCCTCGATGCACTGGTCAAAGGACATCGCGCTGCGATACGGGCGGCAGGAGCGCATCGCGTCGTAGGTGTCCGCGATGGCAATCACACGCGCGCCGTCCGGGATCTCTTCCCCGCCGCGCCCGTCGGGATATCCTTTTCCGTCGTACCGTTCGTGATGATAGCGAATCATCGGCCAGATGCGGCTGCCGGGATCGAGCGGGCGGATGATATCCGAGGCAAGCGCACTATGCATCTTGATGGTTTCATATTCCTCGCTCGTGAGCTTGCCTGGCTTGTGCACAATCGCATCGGGGATGCAGATCTTACCGATGTCGTGCAGCTTTGCCGCCCACTGGATGTCCAGAAAATGCTCGTCGATTCCGTTTCGATGCTCAAAGAGCTTGGTCGCGATTTCGCAGACGCGCTTGCTGTGTCCGTTCGTGTAGAAATCGCGCGCCTCCAGCAGATTGGTCAGCATCTCCATGCTCGTCATCATCAGGCTGTGATATTTTTCCATGAGTGTCGCGTGCGCAACCTCCTGCGCGCGCTGGATGGCGGCCTTGGACTCCTCGGCGCGCCTGCGCTCCGTGATATCCCGCGAGATGACGGAGACGCCCTGGAGCGTGTGCGTTTCGTCAAACACCGGCGTATAGATATTTTCGTAATACTTGTCGTTGACGGAATCCGTCACCATGCGGCTGACGGCGTTTCCTTCGTGAGACTTCAGGTAGCCGAGCGCGCGATTCACCTTCTCGCGCGACGTTTCCTTGTGGCAGTCCACCATGCTGTGGCCAAGGATATTTTCGCGCTGGATGTTGCGGATTCGCTCCGCGGCGTCGTTGACAAACACAATCACGCCGTCGGCATCCGAGAGTATGATACCGTCCTGCGTCTGCTGCAGGACCAATCGGTAAAGATTGTCCAGCCATTCGCGTTCCATATGACGACCTTTCTTTGCTTCGGGAAGGAATCAATAAAAAAGATCAGCAGATAATTGGATATGCAAGATTCAAATACACTTTTACTATAATTATGCGTTATCGTTTTTGCAATAGAAATTGGTGTTGTAGTGCAGTATTGTTGAAACTTTGTTCATATTCTGTATCGTCACGCGCATATCTGGTTGTATAACATTCAATCGATATACAAAGAATCGGCGGAGCCCCATCCCAGAGTGCTCCGCCGATTGATGAACAAGTGTTGTTTGACTGCGCAGTCTATGCCGCGACCGATTTAGAAAAAGAAGATCGCAATGGAACCGGGGCCGACGTGGGACGATGTGCAGGGCTCAAAGTAGTCTACCGCGACTTCCACGTCCGGGTAACGCTCCACGATATCCGCCGCGAGCAGATGTGCCTCGTCCTCGCACCCAGTGTGCGAAATGCCGACAAATCTGTTCTCGTCCGCCGCTACATGCAGGCGCACAAACTGCTCGAGCAGCGTCTTGATGGCCTTCTTGCGGCCGAGAATCTTCAGATCCAGCACGAGTTTGCCTTCCTCGTCGCCTTTCAAAATCGGCTTGAGGTGCACGATGCTGCCCGCAAGCGCTGCGCTGCCGGAGATGCGGCCGCCGCGCTTGAGGAAGTTCAGGTCGTCCACGAGGATGAAGGAGTGAATCTCGTGGCTTCTGCGCTCTGCGTGCGCCGCGGCTTCTTCCACGCTTGCTCCCGCGTCGCGGAGTTTCACCACTTCGCGGAGGATCATGCCCTCGCCGATAACTGCCGTCAGCGTGTCCACGACGAGCACCTTGCGCGCGGGATATTTCTTGGACAGTTCTGCGGCTGCTACTTTGCCTGCACCGCAGGTGCCGCTGATGCCGCCCGACATGCCGATATAGAGAACGTCCTCACCCGCCTGAAGGCGCGGCTCAAACGCGGTCAAAAACGCGGACGTGTTGACCATCGATGTTTTCATCACGAGCGTGCTGTCTTCACGCATGCGCTTGAAGAAGGCTTCGTAATCGAACACCTTTCCGGGTTCGTAGCAGAGGATTTCCTCGTCGTTGAGTGACAAGGACAAAGACAGCACCCCAACGTTGCTTGTGTTATATTCCGCCTCGGTCAAGGATGCGGTAGAATCTGTAAAAAGTGCGAATGACATTGTTTGTTGCACCTCGTTTGCTAGTTTGTTATACTATATTAACTGATTTTGTTTACGATGTAAAGTACTTATGTACACAAACGAAAGCGCAAAAGTACGATAGACTTGCCGTTAGTTGAATGCCGCTTGACGATACTCCTGTATGATAGTGAAAATCGTCGTCACGGGTTGAGCCGCCGAAAGGAGCGCAGCAGATGGGATATGACAAAAATAAGGTCGCAGAGAAGCTGGTTCGCTGGGAACGCTTTCTCGGCGCCTATCACCTGCCCGAATGGGAGGAGTTGCCGAAGATCGACCTGTATCTCGATCAGGTGATCGCGCTGGTCAACAACTATGTCGGCTTCTTCGTCTACGACCCCGTGGAGGACAAGCTCCTGACACCATCGATGGTCAACAACTACGTCAAGCTGCGCCTGATTCCCGCACCCGTGCGCAAAAAGTACGGAAGGCGGCATATCGCGCTTCTACTGATGATCTGCACGTTCAAGCAGTCGGTCAGCATGGCCGCGATGTCCGCGATGCTCCCGCCCGACGACGAGGAGATCATCCATCAGGAGTATGTGCGTTTCACCGCGTCCTACGAGCGGATCTCCAGCTACGTCGTGCAGCAGGCAAAGGCGAGCGCCGCGCCGATCTATGATGAATCGAGCCACACCGGCACCGAGGTGAGCGATCTTGTTGTCGGCTCCGCCATCGCCGCGAGTTTTGCGCGGCTGCTGGCGGGCAAGCTAGTCGCGCTGCACGAGCCGGACTTTGCTGAAACAGTAGAAAAGACCGAATAACGCGAAAAGCATTAAGAAAAGACTTCGGGAACATCCCGAAGCCTTTTTTGTTTGCGCGGTCTTTCGTGCGTTATTTCTTTTTCAGCGCGATGGCGACAAAGTTCATATACTTCCCCGCGCCCGCGTTCATCGGCGCCCGATCCATCACGGCGTATTCGTTGTCGGTTGCGAGCCAGTCCTCCCAGCAATTCTCGTTGCTCTCCAGCTCTTCGATGGCAAAAATTTCAACGCCTTCTGTTGCCGAGATCACGTTCCGCCAATAGTCCGCGTCGTGGATGGTATCGAGGTCTTCCGCGCTCCAGGTTAAAAGCAGCTCATTCGGAATATCTGCGTGCACGTCGTGATGAAACCCCGGCACGACCAGCAGAAGATAGCCGCCGGGTTTCACCAACGGAAGCAGGTGCTTGCCCAGGTATGCTTTGTCCAAGCCGAAATAGTGATACGAGTCGATGCTCACCACCGCGTCGAAGAATTCGTCCGCAAACGGCAGCTGGTGCGCGTCCTCATGAATCGGCACAATCTGCTCTCGCGTCAGCCCCTCTTTGCGGAATCGCTGCCAGTTTTCGCTCGCGCTGATCCAAAGATCGACGGCAAACACCTTCAGTCCGTATTCTTTGACGAGCATGATGGATGTCACGCCCTGCCCGCAGCCGAGGTCCATGACGGTCTGTCCCGGCTCCAGCGGGAACTTATTGAGCAGTTCTTCGAGAAGCTTTGCGGGGTTTGGCCCCATGATGTTATGTTTGATCAAATCCGGGTTCATCCGGTTTGCGCGTGGATAGTTCATTGTAGTTCCTTTCTTGTTCTCAATCATCATTCTTGTGTGCAATATGCACGTTGTTTTCCCAAATAAAAACGGCACGGAAACTGTTCCATGCCTGAAAATCTCTTTGATTGTTTCAAAAGAGGTGTCCGGCTTGGCTCGTTTCTGTTTGGAAGGCGAATATCAAAACAAACGCATGCGCTGCGCTCTTGTTTGCTTGCAATTGTTTCGCGTTCTTTACAGAACCGACTCCAAAAAGACACTTCCTCTCGCCGCGAATTTTTACGTTCCTTGCTGACAAAATACTACCAAATCCAGCCCGGAAACACAAGCGTTATATGCCCGTTGAATCGTCTTTCTCATACAGGGATTCGAGCATTCTTGCCGCAAACGCGTCGATGCGCTCCTCAATCCCCTCCGCCTGCATCGCCTCGCCGGGGTTGTTCGCCGTCTGCATCAGGCAAAAGCGCGGCGGTAGCGAAAACGTCTTGTTCAGGCACAGCGCGCCGATGACCTGCTGCGCGATGATGTCGCTGCCGCTGTAGCCGGAGACGATCACGGAAAAAATCTGCTTGTCATACAGCCCGTTGTAGACGACCACGCTCGTCAGGCGGTTGATGAACGCGAGAATGTTTGCGCTCACGCTGTCGTTGTAGTTCGGGCAGAGTAATAATAGCGCGTCGCACTCGTTGATCGCGGGATACACGTCGTTGGTGATCACCCCGCCGTAAAAACAGCTGTTTTGCCGCGCAAAGTGCGAGCAGGTTTTATAAGAGCAACCGCGGCAGTCAAAGATTGCGCCGTTGATCAGCGAAATCTCGTGAATGTCGCAATACGGTTCGATTTTTTCCGAGATGCGCATGCCGATCTGGAGTGTGTTGGAGGTCGTCCGGTCGCTCGCGTGCAGTAGCAGCACCTTCGGACGCGGCTTTTTCTTCGGCGAGAACTCCAGGAGCCGCTGCACGAGTTCCCGCGCCGCCTGCCGGTATGCGCCGAGCAGCGATACCCCTCTTCGCAGCGACTGGATGTTCCAGTTGTCGAGCGAGCCTGTGGCTTCGACCAGCGGCTTGCCAGGGAAGCGGCATCCGGCGAGATTCGCGGCCAGCGCGAGCATATCCGCCGTTTGTTTGGTATAGAGTTCGCCCGTACCGTCCAGAAGAATCGCGCCCGTCGAACCCTGCATGAGATTGGGCGACTGCCTCAGCGCCGCAATCAACGCGATCACCTCCGCGTCCAGCCCGTGCTCGCTCAGTCCGATGGCAAACAGCACGCGCCTGCCCGCGAGCAGCGGCAGCGCCACGCTACTCGATACCCGCTCGAAGGCAACGCCTTCCAGCGCGTAGGAGAGCGTCTCGTGCAATCGCTCGTTTTCATGGCAGGTGACGACGAGTAGTTCGTTCATTCCGCGTGAAATTCCTCCAGTTTTCGGTAGCTTTCCGAAATGCGTTCGTAAAGTTCAGGATGCAACACTTCCCTACGCTGCTGCGCTCCCGCAGCCGTCAGGCGAGATCGGCAGCCGAAGTATGCCCCGCCGAGCGGTACCGCCGCGTCGTGCCACTCTCCGCGCAGCGCGCGCAGCACCGATACCGCAGCGGAGGACAGCCCCGGCGCGATATACGGCTTGAAGCCGAATGCGCGCACCGTGAGATTCGCGGTCTCCGCCTTGTGTGTCAGCGCAAGAGATATCGCATTGTCATAGCCTTCGTTTGGCGCGTTTGCGATCACAAGTCCGTTTCCGTGCGGGCCGTAGACGCGCAATTGCTCTGTCGCGATGCCGTCGCATTCCGCGCTGTAGACCGCGCGCGCGTGCATGACGCCGAGGCCGAAACCGCGCACCTGTTCCGGCAACAATCCCTTTCCGTCAAACTCGCCCTGTTCATTTTGATTGCTCATGAGAAACACCGCGCGGCTGAGCTGATCGACGGGATCGCTGATCTGGCAGAACAAGCCGGAAAAATCGCATTCCCGCGCGTGCTTTGCATACGCGTGCAGCAGTTCGCGGTTTGCCGTGAACTGCATCATGCGCACATCCCCGCCGCTCTCCGCACCGACCTCCGGCACGGCTTTTGCCGCGGTGAACAACAGCGCGTCGCAGTCAAACAACTCCGCTTCGTTACGCACGCGAACGGGCGGCAGCGTCTCGCCATCCCGTACGGACAGCACTTGATTCAATTCTGATTCGTAGCGCAGGCTCTGCTTCTCGTCGCGGTCATATACGCCGATCTCGGCAAGGTCTGTGCCCAGAAGCTTCAGCCCGATTGCGGTCGTGCCGCCGACGTTGCCCAATCCGATCAGATTGACGCGCGGTTTTGATTTCCCGCGGGTGCGAAACGCTTCAAGCACCGTGAACCAGCGCGAAAACGCGGTGTTGGCGACCGTTGCGCCGTGCGCGCGGATAAACACCGCAAGTGCATCGTCGCGCGTTTCTTCCGGCGGCGGCAGCAACAGAGAGATACCTTCCGGCTCGTCCAGCTCCGCAAGCGAGTCGATCGCAAACAGTCCGCGGCTCACCTTCGGATCGCGCGAGACGAGAAACACGAGCGGATCAACCGGCTCGCTGACGGCATTCGCGCCCTCCGGCAGCCGCCCGCCGTGTTCGACGAGGCAGAATCCTTTGTACGAATAATACGTCATACGATCACACATCCTCCGCGTTCGAAATGCGCCGCATCTGGCGAATATCGTCCTTTAAGTAAGCGGAAGCAACCACGTTGAGGTCGTATTGCATGTGCGCGCCTTTGTCGGGCAGGCGCGGGCGACCCAGCGCCTCGCCAAGGCGGCGGAGCGTAAGCCCCGTTCCCTGCAGCTTGAGATAGCGATCCTCCAGCACGGTGAGGATAGTATAGGCGTTTCTAAGCGCGACACGGGAATATTGCCGCACTGCGGGCGGCGGCGCGCCATGCAGATATTTGGGATACTGGTATGGCAGGATCAGGTTGATGCCCGGCGGATAGTCCCGCTCCACAATGCCGCCCTCTACGCTGTCCCCGCCGATAAACGGATACAGCAGGCTTTCTGTGAACCAATAGAGCATGTTCGGGATAAAGTATTCGCAGTCTACGTTGCGCTTCTGCTCCCGCATGAGGTCTAGCCCCCTGCCGGAGAGAATGCCGACGATGATGCGCTCAATCTCCACGCCCTGTTCGCGGAACAGCGGGTCGAGCTTTTCGAGGCGGTAGCCGTTGTGCAGAAGGTCATCGATCAAGAGAACCGGTCTGCGGAAGGACTTGATGGTGCGCACCTGATTTTTCAGTGGCGAATAGCCGGGCGATTTGACGATGTCAAACCCGCTCTCGTTCGCGTGGAACACCTTGTCCGCGTGCAGCGCTTTGGTCACGGTATTCGGCACGATCGTCTCGCCGAGAATCATGCCATACGGCACGCACATCGCGCGGCCGAGCGTCTTTTCCGAAGGCGGCACGTTGGAGACGCCGTTGAGCGCGCGCACCTTTTCGATGACGCCGTCGTTGATGGCCTCCATGTCAAAGCACAGCAGCAGCGTGCCGGGGAACATATTGCAGATTGCGTGCCGCAGCGCGGGTCGCGTGGACTCCACCGCCTGCCGCACCGCCTCGTCCGAGGCAAACGGCTCCTTGATGCGCTGCAGCGCGTCCTCCAACAGCACCAGCGGCGCGCGCATATCCGCATACAGCAGCGCGCTCTGTCCTTCAAGGGACAAGAATCCAAGCTGGCCTGCGATCTCGCGCTCGTCTTCGTCAAAACAGCGGTAGAGCGCAAAGGTATGCTCGCGAATCAGCGACCGCGCCAATAGATCGCACAGCAGCGCGCGCAGCGGTTCGCCCGTGCCGCTCGTCTCCTCGATCCAGAGGATGCGGCCGGAAGCAAGCCTGCGCACCGTCTCCGCCGAGCCACGCATGTCGCCCAGCACGTCATACAGATCCGTCACGCTGACGCTTCTGCTGCGAATCCGCGCACGCACTTCGCCGTCGTTGTCGCGATAGACCGCCGTATACTCGTCGCCCGTTTCGCGCACCTCGCAGCGCCGCGCCGCAATTGCGCTGATCTCCTGCTTATACTGCGGCATCCTAAGATACAACCCGCGCGCATAGATAAAATCCTGCACCACGGGATCGACCAGCATGCCGATGTCCATATCCTTGTCGATGTATTCGCGAATCTGCGTGCTGCTCGCGCTCTCATAATATGCCGGCAGCGAAAGCGAGATCACGCGCCCGCGCAACAGGTCCTCCACACGGCGGTTGTCCTCTGTGTGCGTGTTTTCCACGCGGGTAAAGAGGATGTGGTGATAGGTGGCGGCCGTACCCGGCCCGCTCTGGCGATAGGCGCTTGCGTTCAGGATCACATCGCTGCCCGCGACGAGATACAGTTCCCGGTCGCTGAAGAGCTGGCTTAGGTGCTTGAGATCCTCCGGCACGGCGAGATTCACCGGAATATCGTCCGGGAAGAGATAGACTTCCGGTAGGTTCGCGGTCGACATGCTGACAATCTGGCGGCGCAAAAGCTTTGCGAGCGTTCGCTTGCTCCACGAAAACTCGTCCACCGCGAGATAGACCTCAAACCCCTGCGCGCGAATCTCCTCGACGATGCGCTTGTGCCCCGCCGAAAACGGGTCAAACGTGCCCGGGAAAAACGCGACGGGCTTGAGCGGATCAAACGTAAAGCCACCGCCGGTTTCACACTGTGTGATGAAGCGGTAGAGATGGTTGAGCATCGCGGCTTCGTTGAAAAACGCGAGCATGCCGTCCCGCCGCTCGCCGAGCAGCGTGAGTAGCTTCTTTCCAAAGCGCACGAGACAGGCTCTGCGCGCGTCCAGCGGCGAGTTGTCGTTGCCGAAATACATCCGGCAGATGACCTCCAGCGCGGTAAGGCGGATGCTGTCGTCAAAGTGCGCAACGCCGATGAGCAGAAGTCCAAAGACCCGCTCGTAGACCGCGTCCGCGCGCTTGCTGTTTTCCGTTTTGTAGCCGGAGAGCACGGCGCAGAGCGTCGAGAGCGCGGCTCTTGCGGCGCGCGTGTTTGCGGCGCGGAGCAGCCCTTCCAGATAGTCGATTCCCTCGTCCATCTCCTTCTCCGGCACGCTGCAAAAGAGCCTGCCGAGATACGGTGGAATATAGCTGGAGATTTCGTTTTGCCCTGTCTCCAGCTCACGCAGCAGATCGACAAGAATCTCGTTTCGCTGATCGACCGTGAGTACCGAGGACACCTCCACCATCGCCTCGCCAGCGCGTTCGCGCACGGGCAGATGCTCGCTGACCGAGAGGAGATTGGATAAGTGCATCGCGATATGGAACGCCTCCTGCGGGTGCAGGTGGACATATTCGCAAAGGTGATCGATGTGGACGAGTTTCATCGTCCAGGTGATGCTGCTTTTGAGGTTACTCAAATAGATTTCGCCGACGGGCAGCATGGGCTCCGTGACGGTCGGCAGCCCCGCGCGCTTGCGCAGCTTATTGAGCAGCCACACGGAGGCAAACTCCGCCTCGGGATGGAGCTTGATGCTCTCGCAGGCGTGCAGCAGCAGCTTCGGGTCGTTGTCCGCGACCGCGCCGAGCGCGCGCAGCGCACGGATGCGCACCCGCGCTTCGGAAGAGGCGGCGGCTCCGCCGAGAATCGGCAGCATGCGCTCGATTTCCGCGTGCTGCATGACCTCCTGCGGGATATGCGTGAGCGTGTCCATCAGCGCGAGCAGGTCTTCCCCGCCGCAGAAGAACATCCGCCGGTAGATCTTATCCCAATAGCCGCGCCGCTCCGCCGCCATGCAGTGCGTAAAGAGGCTGCCCGCGATGGTTTTCAGCGAGTTAGAAATGCGCGTGGCATGCTTTTGCGAAATCTTGTAGTCAGGATGCAAACACAGCTCGATATAATCGTCCCAGAGCGCGATGCTCTCGCTCAGCACCGCGTGCAGCGCGGGCGCGATGGCAAGCGAGCCAGCGCCCCGCGGAAGCTCCTTGCGGTAGCGCGGGCCGGAATTTGCGAGGATTGCGCCCATGATGCGCCCCGCGTGGCGGCGCACGTCGCCGTCGTGATGCATCAACAGCTCATACAAAAAGCGCAGCGTGAGCAGCTTGTGCGTGCGGGTCATGTAGGTGCTGTATTCTTCAAACAGGAGCAGATAGGTGCGGATGCGGCTGAGGTTTTTCTCGTCCCGCGCCTGCTCTAACAGCGCCTCAAACGTGTCGCTGACGGAGATGGTATGCATCAGATGCACGTTGTTGTCAAACGCATGGTTGCACAGCGCGCGGATCACCTCGCCCTGCGAGAGCAGCGCGGAATCGCGCTTCTCCGCGGACAGCAGCGCGTCTGCGCCCGGGTCGGGATTGACGCCGTGGCTGATCAAAAACCGTTCAAAATCGTCGAGTTTCTTATAAACCGTCTCATAGCGCAGGCGTTTCTCCGGCGTCATGTCCGCGAGCTTGACGAAGATGCGGTCGCGCGATTCCGTCAAGGGGCTAATGATGGTGATCTCCTTGCCGTCCGCCCCGCGCTCGGCGCGCACGCGGAAGTCCGCATAGATGAGGATCAGCGACTCGATCGGCAGGTTTTCAAACTCCAAATCCCAGGTTGAGTGGTTGGCGGCGATATGCGCGATTTCCGGCATGTTCCGCTCTTCCAGCCACTTCCAGGTGTAATAATAATGCAGATACGGGATGCGCGGCATATCCTCGCCGCGGCAGCCGAATTTTCCGATGTCGTGGGAGAGCGCGGCGCACGCGACCAGCGCGGTATCGACCGGCAGTCCCGCTTTTCTCGCCTGCTGTGCGGTGTGGCTCGCCACATGCCGCACGCCGAAGGTATGCCCCGCGGGGTCAAACGGCATGATCTCTTTTCCGATGCGCAGCAGTTCGCGGTAATAACTCTTTCTCATCGCCTCGGCAAAGAGCACGCACTGCTCCTGCACGGGGCTTTTGTCCAGCTCCTCCTGCGAAACGGGCAGGTAGTCTAAAAGCGGATCAAACGCCCGCTCGCGCTCGACGTCCATCAACCGCGAGAGCACGGTTAAAAACAGCTTCAGCGCGCTCTTTTTCCCTTTGGTCGAGCGCGGCGCGCCGGAATAGGGATACAAGCCCGCGGACAGCGCCTCGTATGCATGCGAAAGGATGCCTTCCTCCGGCAGCTCGCCCACGCGCTTCATCAGCGGCTCGCAAAGCGTGGCAACCGCGGCGCAGGAAACACGCCTGCCGAGCATGGCGGCATACTCCGCGTCAAACCTGGTCTTGGCGGTCCACGCGCGCAGCTGCTTCATCGTGATGCCCGTGTTCTTCGCCAGCTCCGCGTACAGCGCGTCCAGCGCGCCGCTACCCGCGGTTCGCTCGTCCATACCCTAACCCTCCGTCCGGCGCGTTCGGCTCTTGTTCGCTCCCCCGAAACGCCGGTTCTATGTTTTTGTCCGTCACATACAATTGATACAAGATAAGAAATTATAATAAAATTTTCTGCTACCTCTATTTTAATCAGATTTTCAACTGCTGTCGAGCGAAATGCATAATTTCACATCTAGTCCGGTTTTCTTCTCATTTTGATGCGGGATTGCTCAAAATATGAACCGATGTGTCGCGATACTCTCTTTTCACGCACGCTTGTTTCTGGTAGACTGATTGTATATATCAGCTATGTTTATATGAAATTGCGGATTGGAGTGAGGACGACGCCAATGAACCAGCATCAGAAAAAAATGGTTGCCCCGATCGTGGTCACGGTTCTGCTCTCGGCGTATATGCTGAGCTATTTTATCGTGATTCTGTCCGTGCCGATGCCGATCTGGCTCAAGATTTTGATCGGGCTGATTCCCCTTGGGATGCTTGCTGCAAGCATCTATGTACTGATCCAACGAATCAAAGAAATAAGGAGCGGAGAAGAAGATGATCTTAGTCAATACTGATTACATCACCGGAAAAGAGCTGGAGATGCTCGGCCTCGTCAAGGGTAGCACGATCCAGACCAAGAACATCGGAAAAGACTTCACACAGGCACTCAAGACGCTGGTCGGCGGCGAACTGACCGCGTATAACGAGATGATGAATGAAGCGCGCGCCTTGGCCACCAAGCGCATGGTTGCGGAAGCGACCGCGCTGGGTGCGGAAGCAATCGTCAACATTCGCTATGCCTCCAGCGCCGTGATGTCTGGCGCCGCGGAAGTCATCGCATACGGCACGGCGGTCAAGTTCCGCTAAATCGCGCGACAACGTCATAATAACAGTCCGGAGTTGATCTTCGGGCTGTTTTTTTGCGCCAACGCGCGGATTCGTTACACATGAATAGCAATGCGCTCTATGCAGCAAGATTTGAGAATGATTCTCAATTTATTGCTTGACTTTCACACCTATGCGTGTAACAATATGAGAGTAATTCTCATATTTTATTTGCACTTAAAAGCGACAGTACAGCCGCGAAATGCAGGCAGCCAGCAAGGAGGCGACAGATTTGGCGGAATACGAAACAAAACAGCGGCGGATTCTGCTGGACTATCTCAACGCGCACCCCGACCGCGGATTCTCGGTCGAGGAGCTGCATGAAGGACTTCTTGCCGAATGCGAGCCGGACATCGTCCCCGGCAAAAGCACGATCTACCGCCTGATCGGACGGCTCGTGACGGAAGGGCTGGTCAAGCGGTTTTCTTCGGGAAACGGGCGGCAGTTTGCGTATCAGATTGTCGCGTGCGCGGCATGCGACGCGCACCTGCACATGAAATGCACCGCTTGCGGAAACCTCTATCACATGGATCACGCCGTAAGCGAGCAGATCATGCGCGAAGTGCTCTCGATCAGCGATTTTGCGCTGGACGAGAAGGAAACCGTATTGTTCGGCGTCTGCAAAGGCTGCAAACGAAACCGAACCGGTAAATAAACTTTCTCTTGGGCGTTTACAATCGCTGAAAGCAAAACTCAACTAATAACAACGCGACCACACCCCCTGCTTGGAGGCAGACAGAATGAAATCAAAACCTCTGATCCTGATTCTTATGGCGATTGTGCTATCCCTCGCCCTTCTCTCCGCCTGTGTGCCAACCGCTGCGGTCGAAGAAGGCGACGGCCTCTCGATCGTCTCCACGATATTCCCGTCCTACGATTTTGCCCGCCAGATCACCGCGGACACGGACGCGCGGGTGACCCTCCTGCTCCAGCCCGGCGAAGAGGTGCATTCCTTTGATCCGACGAGCCAGGACATCATCCGCATTCAGAACGCGGATCTCTTCCTCTTTGTCGGCGGCGAGAACGACGTCTGGGTGGATGGCGTGCTCTCCGGTCTCGACAAGAGCGTGAACACCTTCCGCATGATGGACTACGTGACGCTCTATGAAGAGGAACTGGTCGCGGGCATGCAGGAAGAACCGGAGGAAGCCGATGCCGCGAATGTCGATGCTAACGAGCAGGAATGGGACGAACACGTCTGGACCGCGCCCGTCAACGCGATTGCCATCGTCAAGGCGATGACGGCGGAGCTGATCTCGCTCGATCCCGACAACGCGAGCACCTTTCAGACAAACGCGGACGCGTATGTCAAGCAGCTGGAAGCGCTGGATCAGTCGTTTCGGGAAGTAGTGAATGCATCTGGTCGAAAGACCATCGTGTTTGCGGATCGTTTCCCCGTGCGCTATTTCGTCGAAGAATTCGGGTTGAACTATTACGCGGCGTTCCCAGGCTGTTCCGCGGAGACGGATGCGTCCGCGGCGACCGTCGCCTCGCTGATTGATCGCGTCAAGGCGGATAACATTCCCGTCGTGTTCTACATCGAAATGTCCAACGAACAGATGGCGAACACCGTCGCGGAAGCGACGGGAGCAATGCCACTGCTCTTCCATAGCACCCACAACGTGACCAAGGCGGAGTTTGAAGGCGGGGCAACCTATCTTTCGCTCATGCAAAACAACGTGATCGCGCTGCTAGCCGCGCTGAACTAAGAAACCATTCCCCGCACAATCGACACACGGAGGCAACAGAGCCAGATGTCTTTGATTCAGGTCAACAACGCCGCGTTTCGCTACGACGGCAAAGAGGTGGTCAGTGAGCTCAACTTTGAGGTGGAGCATTGCGACTATCTCTGCATCGTCGGCGAAAACGGCTCCGGCAAGAGCACGCTCGTCAAGGGTCTGCTCGGGCTAAAAACGCCCTACAGCGGCTCAATTACGTTTGGCGAAGGACTAACCGCGCGCCAGATCGGCTATCTCCCGCAGCAGAAGGAGAGCCAGCGCGACTTTCCCGCAAGCGTGCAGGAGGTCGTGCTTTCCGGCACGCTCAATTCGATGGGCATCCGCCCGTTTTACACCCGCGCACAGAGGAATAACGCACTCACACAGATTGAACGCGTCGGCATGCTGCAGCATAAAAACGCGGCCTTTCGCGAGCTTTCCGGCGGACAGCAACAGCGGGCGCTATTGGCGCGCGCACTTGCCGCAACGCAAAAGCTGCTGATTCTCGACGAACCCATCGCGAGCCTTGACCCCGTCGCCACGGCGGACATGTATCACCTCATCGAGGAGATCAACAAGCACCACGGCGTGACGGTCATCATGGTTTCCCACGACCCGCACGCGGCGGCGCACGAAGCAAACCATGTGCTGCATCTGGAACATCAGCAGCTGTTCTTTGGGACGGCTTCGGACTATCGCAAGAGCGACATCGGAAAACGGTTTTTAGGCGGTGAAGGCAGATGATCGGTGTATTGCAGGAGATGTTGTCCTATCCGTTTCTGGTGCGCGCGCTGACCGTGGGCCTTCTGGTCGCGCTCTGCGCATCGCTGCTGGGCGTGAGCCTCGTGCTCAAGCGGTTTTCGATGATTGGCGACGGGCTGTCGCACGTCGGCTTCGGCGCGCTGGCCATCGCCTCCGTCGTGGGCATTGCGCCATTGTATCTCGCGATTCCCGTGTGTATCGCTGCCTCGTTTTTGCTGCTTCGCATGAGCGAGAGCACACGCATCAAGGGCGATGCGGCGATTGCGATGCTCTCCGCAGGCGCGCTCGCCATCGGCGTAATGGTCGTGAGCATGACCACGGGCATGAACACGGACGTGTATAACTATATGTTCGGCAGCATTCTTTCGCTGTCCGCCGCAGACGCGACGCTGTCCATCGTGCTCTCGGGCGTGGTGCTTGTGCTGTTTGTGCTGTTTTATCCGCGCTTGTTTGCAGTCACGTTTGACGAGAGCTTCTCCCGCGCGACGGGCATTCCTACGCGCGTGTATAACGCGGCGCTCGCAACGCTCGCCTCGGTCACGGTCGTGCTCGGCATGCGGATGATGGGCGCGCTGTTGATTTCGAGCCTGATCATCTTCCCCGTGCTAACGGCGATGCGCATCGGCAAGCGGTATCTTTCGGTCACGATTCTCTCGGCGGTTGTCGCGGCTGTTGGATTCATCCTCGGCATGATCGTGAGCTACGTTTACGAGGCGCCGAGCGGCGCAAGCATCGTTTGCGTCAACATCGTGCTGTTTCTGCTGTTCGCGATCACGGGCGCAATCCGCAACGCGGTCACGAAAAAATAACGCTTCTAAAACAAAAGCACGCTGGCAGATCGCCAGCGTGTTTTTTTGTTGCTTATCGTTTCAGATTTTTCCAATGCAGATATGAGATCGGGATGTGTCCCGCGCCGAGGATCACACTCGCGAGAATCAGCCAAATCACGCCGCCGTACAAGCCCAGAAGCAGCAGTCCCGCGACGGGCAGGATCGCTCCCGCAATCGGGATGCCGAGGAACGAGCTATACAGATCTTCCTCTTTTAAACCGTTTTTGAAACAGCGCAGCCACCAGAGATCATACAAAATCAGGAGCAAAAACGCGCCAGCGAGCAGGATCAATCTCGGCGAAGGTGAAATCCGGTCATAGTCCCGAAACAGCAGTGCACAGACGACGATGCCGACCTGCCCGATGCGCTCCATCCAGACAAGCGCAGCAGGCTCCTTGACGGTCTCCTTCGGCGGTTCTTTGTTCGCGCGCATCCAGAAGATGTTCGGCGCAAACATCAGAATCAGATAGATTAGCCCGACAACCGAAAACCCGAATGTGCCCATACTGTTCTCCTGCTCGATACTTTCTTCTATATTAGCATCCTGCGTGCGAAAGAGAAAACAAAAAAAGCGGCAATGCTGCCGCTCTTTTTTTGCGTTATGATCCGTTTGCCCGTTGGCGATAAAGCTCCGGCGGGAGCATCGGCGCGTCCAACAGCGCTTGCGTTTCCGGCGAGATGATGCCGTTCGCCTTGTATTCTGCGCCTGCTTTGCGGGCGTATCCAAGGTAGTTGTCCGCAAGCGGCTTCGCCTCCGGCGTGTTGAGCAGCGGTGCTTCGAGTGTATAGATGCGCGGGCAGTCCTTGCTGAACATACGGTCAAATTGAAAATCCATCGCTTCGATGTTGTTCTCGCGGTTGGGAAACCCGCAACCGCAGATCAGCATGATCTTGGTGTTGATTGCCTGCCGTCCGGGGTGATAGGTTCCGCCCTCGCCATCCTCGATCTGTTCTTGTGTGCCGAGCGGGATCAGACGGTCATAGATCGCTTTGAGACTCGAAGGCACGCTGTAGCAATACAGCGGTGTTGACAAAATCACAAGATCGCTATCGAGCAATCGTTCCAGGATTTGTGCCATATCGTCGTTTTGCACGCATTTGCCCGGCGTTTTCATCCAGCAGGAGAAGCAGCCGAGGCAGGGTTTTACGTCAGCGCGCAGGCTGTCGATGATGTCAAATGTTTCGCCCATCCCTTCAACAAACGCGCGGGTGACATGCATCGTACTGCTTCGCTCACCATTTGGCGAGCCATTGATCACCAGAATCTTCATAATACTCCCTTCGTTATCTCAAACCCGTTTTGAAAACAGCCCGTGCCGATTGCAGTAGGCATAGAGCGTGCCGCGCCCACGGACGGGAAACCGTGCGGAGGCGTCCTGCTCCGGGTAGAGTTTGACCACCTGCACGCGATCCGAAAGCACCAGCGCGAAGAACGAGATGAAGTGCGTTTTTTCCATCGGGTGCTGCATGCTCACAAATAAGTCGCCCTCGATGGTCTCGGTCGAGATCGTGTGCTCCTCTTCGCCCTGCTCCGCCTCCAACGGCGGCAGCTGCACGCCGCAGCAACTGAACGCGCCTTCGCCGGAAGCGAAGATCACATTGCCGCAAACGGGGCAAACGTAAAACTTGCTCTTGTGCATGTTCCCGTGGCGGTTGGTGTTTTGTACGCATTCGCCGGAAAACAGTTCCGCCAGCGAAACGCCGAGCGTCTTTGCCAGCGGCTCGATCAGGCTGATGTCCGGCAATCCTCTGCCGGATTCCCATTTGGAGACGGCCTTGTCGCTGACCATCAGCTTCTCCGCAAGCTGCCGCTGGGTATATCCTTTTTTCTCGCGCAGAAGCTTGATTGTGCTTCCGGTGACGTAGTTGTTCATCGTGATTCCCTCTGGTTTTTCTTTGTTGTTTGAAAGCTTCCCAAACTGACAAGAGCATATCACGCCGCGGGAAATCGGGCAACCTACGGAGCGTGGAGCACAGACAAAGTAAAAGCCCGCATGGAGCGGGCCTTTATATTGACGCTATCTAGTATAATCGACTCTTACTATTTAATAAGAAACGCCGAGCGCATCGGCAACTGCCTGCAGGATGCCCCTGCTGCTGTGGGTAGCTCCCGATACGGTGTCCACGTTGACATCCTGTGCGGTGAGCACGCGGTCGATGGTCTTCGTCTCCGCGCGGTCGTAGTACTTCGGCGTCTCGCGGTTGTAGTCAACCGTGATTGACGTGATGAAGCCGTTTACGATGGTCACCGTCACGTCGATGTCGCCCTTGTGTCCACGACCCGTGCCGGTGTATTCCCCGTCCGCGAGCGCGTAAGGTCCCGGCGCGATGGTCGGCGTGGGCGTGGGCGTCGGCGTCGGAACCGGGCTCGGCGACGGCGTGAGCTGCGGCACGGGCGTCAGCGCGGAGCTGTCCAGTTCAAACGTGACGGGATCATTCTGCACCTGCGTCTGAATCTGCGGCTGCACGTTGGCAAGCGCGGCGCTGACCGCGTCCATGATGCCAAAGCTGCTATAGGTCGCGCCCGAAACGGTATCCACTTCGGTGCTCTGTGCTGCGATGATCGCGGGAATCACCTGCGCCCGCGCCTGGCTGAAAAACATCGCGTCGTCGCCCGTGGATTCCACGTGAACGTCCATGATGTATCCGCTCTCGACCGTGACGGTGACGGAGGTTACGCCGTGGTAGCCCTCCGCGCTGCCGCTGTACACGCCGTCGGAATAGCCGCCCGCGTTCACGCTCGCTTTTGTGCTGAGGCTCGCGGCGACGGCGGCGATGCGCTGCTCGGTCGCGTTGTTGGCGGCGATGTTTCCCTCAAAATACATGCCCGTGAGCGCCACGACCGCAACGGCTGCCGCGATGGCGGGCTTGGGGTTCGTGGTCACGTTGTCCCGCGGACAAATCTCCACGCAGCTCATGCAGTCGATGCACTCCGCGGTTTTGACCACGTTGCTGCGATACAGCGGGATGCCCATCGGGCAGCGCTTGGTGCAGGCGCGGCAGGAGCCGCACTTGGCGCGCGGCTTGCGAATCCGGAACAGCCGGAATTTCGAGACGATTGCGAAAATCCCGCCGAGCGGGCAAAGATAGCGGCAAAAGAACCGCTCGATGTAGAGCGAGCCAATCGCGATCAGTATCATCAGCCCCATGCCGACGGAGAGGAGCGTATCCAGCTCCGTCCAGCCGCTGAACTTCGTGAGCATGCCGAAGACCGTCCATGGGTTGCCGGTTCCTTCGAGAATCGAAAGCCCAAACGTCCAGATGAGCAGCACGATGCCGACCAGTAGCACGTATTTGAGCTTCTTGAGCAGGCGGTCAAACTTTGTGCCGATCTTTGAGCGCTTGATCTTGAGCTTGGAACCCAGATACCAGAAGAAATCTCCCAGCGTGCCGAATGCGCACAGAAACCCGCAGAAAAAGCGACCCATGATCGCGGTGATGAGCAGCACGCTCACGGTAAGAATGATCTGCCCCGTGAGCACGGATGCGTCAAACGAGCCGCTGATGAGGCCGACATAGATCGCCTTGATCGAGGCGAACGTGTAGATAAACAACCCCGGAAACAGGATCAGGGATGCGATTTGTATAATGCGCCGGACAAGCGTCAGCGCGGTGATTTTATGGAATAATTTCTTCTTCATGCATCTCTCTCTACATATAAAATCAGGCTGCGCGCTATGGAGCGGAAACCAGCAGTTCAAAACTTCCGCGCAGACCCTCGCTGCAAAACACGTTCATATCGTTCGTGACAAACACGGCTTCCAAGCCCGCCTTACGGATCAGCGGCAGCCCCGCCTCCGCGCCAAGCACGAACACAGCGGTCGAGAGCGCGTCCAGCGCGAGCGCGCTTTGTCCGATGAGCGTAACGCTTCGTAGCCCCGACGCTGCGGGATATCCCGTGCGCGGATCGAGAATATGATGATAGCGCGTGCCGTCCACCTCATAGAAACGCTCATAGTCGCCGGAGGTCACAGCGCAGGCGTCTGTGAGCGAGATGCGTCCCATGGCGATCCCCGTCACGCTGTCAGGATGCTGGATGCCGACGTGCTTCACTCCTCCGATCACGCAGATTGTGCCGCCGAGGTTGATCAAGGCTTCCGTTACGCCGCCGTCGAGCAGGATATTTCGCACCTCGTCCGCGGCAAATCCTTTTGCGATTCCGCCGAGATCGACGCTCTGACCAAATCTGCGAAGCTCCGCGGTCTGCGCCTCCTGATCCAGCAGGATATCCTGATCGTCGACCAGCGCGCGCGCATGCTCTACCTCTGAGCGCAGCGGAACGGTGCCGCAGCGGGCGTGGATCTCCCAGAGCGCACTGAGCGCACGGGTGGTGATCGAAAACGCGCCGCCGCTCATCGCGGAATATCGCCGACTTTCGGAGAGCAGAGCAAACGCATCCTTGCCGACGGGAACGCCGCCGCATCCGGCGGACGCGTTCAACAGCGAAAGCTCACTCTCCGGCTGAAACACCGAGAGGTTATCATGCAGCTCGCGCACGCGCGCTTCCGCGCGCTTGAGCGCGGCTTTTGCCGCCGTGCGGTCGCGATAGGACAACACCTGAATGCGGTTTGTGGTGCCCAGAGACGTAAAAACCGTCTCGATTGCACCCGTATTTTGGTTTGTCTGATCCGGTAATTTTTGCATACTTATAGTGTATTGATTTTGGGATTTCAAACAAGCGCACAAAGATGGCAAATCCGCCGAAACGTAAACCCAGCGTTACGGGAGCATTAGAATTTGGTGAGAAACGCGACATGCGGCATTTTTTCGTCTGCCAGCAAGCAAAACTTCTCAATCGCACCCTTAGATGGCACGCACATCGGATTTTATTATAAACATGCAGTCTTTTTGTATGTTTTTTATCTCTGCCGGTGGAAATTTCGGCTTGTCATACGGTATAATCTATGCGATAATTTCTTTTTCGGTGTGCTCCCATCACTACTGCACGGAAAGGCGGCGGCAGCATGCGGATCATTCAGGCCGCACAACTCATCGAACCCGTACGCAGGCTCTGCCTGTGTGCCTGCTGCAACCTCCCCGAAGATGCGGTTTCTGCGCTCGCCTCCGCCCGTGATCGGGAAATCGCTGGCAGCGCGGCAAAGAACGTGCTCAACCAACTGCTGGAAAACCAGCAGCTCGCGCGGGAAAAATTCCGCCCGATCTGTCAGGACACCGGCATGGCGGTCGTGTTCGCCGACATCGGGCAGGATGTGTTTATACAGGGCGATTTAACCGCCGCCGTCAACGAAGGCGTGCGCCTTGCCTACACCGAAGGATATTTACGCAAATCCGTTCTCGATCCCCTCACGCGCGTCAACACCGGCGACAATACGCCCGCCGTGCTGCATGTCCGCTTCGTTCCGGGAGATCGCGTTACGCTCACGGTCGCGCCGAAAGGATTTGGCAGCGAGAACATGAGCAGGCTCTTCATGCTACCCCCATCCGCAGGAATCGAAGGCATTCTCACCCACATTCTGACCACGGTCAAGGATGCGGGTGCTTCCGCATGCCCGCCTGTCGTCCTCGGCGTCGGCATCGGCGGCACGATGGAATCCTGCGCGCTATTGGCCAAACGCCAGCTGCTGCGCCCGCTCGGCGAACCCGCAGAACGAGAGGACGTCGCCGCCATCGAGCGCGAGGCGCTCCAGCGCATCAACGAACTCGGCATCGGCCCAATGGGGCTCGGCGGCGCGGTCACGGCGCTTGCGGTGCATGCCGCAGCGGAGGCCACGCACATCGCGGGCTTGCCGCTCGCGGTCAACATCATGTGCCACGCCTGCCGCCACGCGTGCGAGGAGGTTTGAGCGCATGGAACATCGTTTGAACGTGCCCTTTCAGCCGGACGATTTACGCGCGCTGCGCGCCGGAGACGTGGTATACTTATCCGGTGTGATTTTTACCGCGCGGGACGCGGCGCACGCGAGATTTGACCAGATGCTTAAAGCTCGCGAAACGCTGCCCGTGCCGAAAGGCGCATGCATCTACTATTGCGGGCCATGCCCCGCCGCGCCCGGCGAGGTGATCGGCCCGTGCGGACCCACCACCAGCAAGCGCATGGACGCGTATACGCCCGCGCTGATCGACTATGGCATCGCGCAGTTCATCGGAAAAGGCGCGCGCAACAGCACGGTTAATGCGGCGATGAAGGGTCGCGCGGTGCACTTTGCCGCCACCGGCGGCGCTGGCATGCTCTATGCCTCCCGCATCACGTCGTGCGAGCTTGTGGCGTTTCCCGATCTCGGTGCGGAGGCGGTCTACCGGCTGGAAGTAACCGATTTTCCCGTGGTCGTGACGTTTGATCTCTTGGGAAACGACGTCTACGCGCGAGATATTGCAAAATAGTTTGTTTGCGATTTCGTACACTTGCGAAGTTGCTGATATATGGTTTCAAATTGGAAAGGAGCGGTAGAAATGAACTGTGCAATCGTAGGAATCAACTGGGGTGACGAAGGAAAAGGCCGTATGGTAGACCTGATCGCGGCGGATTACGACGTCGTCGTGCGCTATCAGGGCGGCAACAACGCGGGCCACACCGTGGTCAACGAATATGGTAAGTTTGCGCTGCACCTCTTGCCCAGCGGTATTTTCCGCAAAGGCGTGGTCAACGTCCTCGGCAACGGCGCGGTCATCGACCCCGAAAAGCTGCTGGAAGAGATGGACGAGCTGCGCAGCAAGGGCATTTCCATCACGCCCGAAAACCTGAAGGTCAGCGACCGCGCGCCGATCGTGTTCCCGTATCACCGCGATCAGGACTCGCTGGAAGAAGCGCGCCTTGCGGACGCGAAGTACGGCTCCACCAAGCGCGGCATCGCGCCCGTCTACGGAGACAAGTATCTGAAGAAGACCATCATGCTCGGCGAGCTGTTCTATCCGGAGTATCTCAAAAAGCGGCTCGAAGGCATTCTTGAATGGAAGAATCTCACGCTGAAGAACGTCTACGGCGGCAAAACCTACTCCTTCGACGAAATCTGGGAGTGGCTGATGACCTACGGCGAGCGCCTCAAGCCCTTTATCTGCGACACGGGCGCATACCTGCGCGGCGTCGACGGCAAGAAGAACATCCTCTTTGAGGCACAGCTTGGCGCGCTCCGCGATATCGACTTCGGCATCTTCCCCTACACCTCCAGCTCCACGCCGCTTGCCGCCTATGCGCCCATCGGCGCGGGCATGCCGGGCACGAAGATCGACAGCGTGGTCGGCGTGGTCAAAGCCTACTCTACCTGCGTGGGCGAAGGCCCGTTTACGGCGGAATGGTTCGGCGAAGAGGCCTCCCGCCTGCGGGAAGCAGGCGCGGAATACGGCGCGGCAACGGGTCGTCCCCGCCGCGTGGGTCCCGTGGACATCGTCGCGACCCGCTACGGCGTCGCCGTGCAGGGCGCAACCGAAATCGCGCTCACCAAGATCGACATCCTTTCCTATATGGAACAGATTCCGATCTGCGTGCAATATGAGCTGAACGGCGTGAAGACGGACGATTTCCCCTTCACGGCAGCAGTCGGCGACGCAAAGCCCGTAATCGAATACATGCCCGGCTGGCAGTGCGACGTTTCCAAATGCCGCACGTTTGAAGAGCTGCCCAAAGCCGCGCAGGACTATATCAACTACATCGAAAAGAACATCGGCTGCCCGATTACGAATATCTCGGTCGGTGCCGCGCGTGACGAGATCATCCGGAGGTAAACGATGCGGAATCAGTACGAAAGTCCGCTGAACAGCCGCTATGCTTCGGACGAAATGCAGCGGCTCTTCTCGCCGGATATGCGCTATTCCACCTGGCGCAAGCTCTGGGTCAGCCTTGCAAGAGCGGAGCACGCGCTTGGACTGCCCGTTTCGCAGGAGCAGGTGGATGAATTAGCCGCGCATACGGAAGATATAGACTACGACGTTGTGGCAAAGCGCGAGGCCGAGGTGCGGCACGACGTGATGGCACATGTCTACGCCTACGGGCAGGTTTGCCCGAAGGCCGCGGGCATCATCCATCTCGGCGCGACCAGCTGCTATGTCACGGACAATGCGGATCTGGTCATCCTGCGCGACGCGCTGTTGAGCATCCGCAACAGCATCTATGCCGTATTAAAGCCGCTATCGACCTTTGCCGAGCAGACCAAGACGATCCCAACCGTGGGTTACACGCATTATCAGCACGCGCAACCCGTCACCGTCGGCCGCAGAGCCGCCCTCTGGCTGCAGGATCTGTGGCTCGATCTGGAAGAGATCGAGGATACGCTGTCCGCAATCCGTTTCCTCGGCTGCCGGGGCGCAACGGGCACCGAAGCGAGCTTTGTATCGCTCTTTGGCGGAGATTCGCAGAAGATCGACGCGCTGAACGAGCGCATCGCCGCGGACTTCGGCTTTACTCGCTGCTACGACGTCAGCGGGCAGACGTATCCGCGCAAGCTCGACAGCCGCGTGCTCAACGCGCTGTCTAGTGTTGCCCAGAGCGCATATAAATTTGGCGACGACATGCGATTGCTGCAGCACGACGGCATCCTCTCGGAACCGTTTGAAAGCAAGCAGATCGGTTCCTCCGCGATGGCATACAAGCAAAACCCGATGCGGAGCGAGCGCATCTGCTCGCTGTCCCGCTTCGTGATGGCGACCTCGCTCAACGCCTCTATGACCGCGAGCACGCAATGGCTCGAGCGCACGCTCGACGACTCCGCCAACCGCCGCCTGTCTCTGCCGGAAGCGTTCCTCGCGACCGACGCGGTACTGCGGCTGATGGCAAACATCTGTTCCGGCATTGTGGTGCACGAGCAGGCAAACGCAAAGATGCTCGCAAACGCGCTGCCGTTCCTCGCGACGGAAAACCTGCTGATGGCCGCGGTCAAGCGCGGCGGCGACCGGCAGGCGCTGCACGAGATCATCCGCACACATTCGCTCGCCGCAAAGGAACGCTTAGCTTCCGGCGAAGGAAACGATCTTGCCGAGCGGCTGGGCAGCGACCCCGCTTTCCCGCTCAGCGTGGACGAAATCCGGCAGGAGCTCGACCCCATGCGGCACATCGGCCGCTCCATCGAGCAGACGAATCGCTTTCTCGCAGGGCATCCCGTGCCGGAAAGCAAGCCCCTACAGGAGATCATGGTATAACATAAAGCCGCACAAGACCGCCGGAACTGCTCCGGCGGTTTTTGTTGCGAAATTTTGTCTGAACTCTAATTGAGTTAGTGTTTTTGCTAAATTGCGAAATTTTGTTCACAAATATGATTATTCTTGCGCTTTTTACAGGATAGCGATACAATGATGCTGGTTACTAGCACAATTCTTCACATCACAAGGATATGCCGATATGAAAGCGCTCCAACTGACCGATATTACCGTTGCCCCCGACTTGCACGAGCTCACCAAGCACGGCACGCCAATTTTTCCATGCGCGGGCTATGACGAGGACCCCGGCAAATACCTCGCGGGCAACATCCCCTGGCACTGGCATGAGGAGCTGGAGATCGTGCTCGCGGTGGAGGGCGATACGCTCGTCATCTGCGGCGAAACGGAATATGTGCTGCATCCCGGCGAGGCGATTTTCGTCAACAGTAACGTACTGCACAAGCTCAAGCGCGCGCAGCGGAACACGCCCTGCCGCATCAACAGCCTCCTGTTTATGCCGGAATTTGTCGCAAGCTTTCCGCAGAGCATCATTCAGCAGCGGTATATCGCGCCGCTCGTGCGCTGCTCCACGATGTCCGAGGTAATGCTTCGCCTCGATGTGCCGTGGCAAAAGGACGCCATCCGCCGCTTTGAGGCCGCGTTTGAGGCGTTTACCAGCGATCGCTACGGCTACGAAATCCGCGTACAGATCGAGCTGATGCAGATGCTGCTGATCCTGATGGAAAACCTGCAGGATCGCGTCTGCGACACGGATCTGGTGCAAAACAAGGACTCCGCGCGCATCAAGCAGATGCTGGGTTATATCCACGCGCATTATGCCGAACCCCTGACGGTTTCGCAAATCGCCGCGGCATCCGCCATCAGCGAGAGCGAATGCTACCGTTGCTTCCGAAAGGTGCTGGACACCTCTCCCATCGACTATCTGCTGCAATATCGCATCCGCGCCGCGGCGGGGCTGCTCTCCGGCACGGACATGAGCGTTTCCGATATCTGCTTTGCGACGGGATTCAACAGCCCGAGTTATTTTGCTAAGGTCTTCCGACAGGAGCTGATGGTCAGCCCCAGAAGCTACCGCGCGACGCATCAACCGTCCGGCACGGCAAAGAACCACCGTTCCTAGCGGTTACGCATACGAAGGTCGTGTTTCTTCCAAATTTTGCCCTATGCAAACTTTTTTTGAGACACTGTAAAAGGAACGCTGGCAATATAACACGACTTTATGTTATGATAAACAGAAAGCATATATCCGTATGCACAAGTTTCCCTATAGATCGTCCGCAACAGAACGTGATCCTGTGTTGCTCTGTTGACAGACATGCATTAGCAGTATTATAATATCGATATCGTTTTTCGGAGGTTCGCCATGGAAAAACACGTTCCCGTATCCATCTCCAAGCAGGCGCTTCAGCGCATGCCATACTATCTTCAGGCGCTCCGTGCAGCGCGGGATTCCGGTGCCGAGATCATCTCCGCGCCGACCGTTGCCGCGCAGCTTGGCCTGAACGAGGTACAGGTTCGCAAGGACTTTGCGGCGGTGAGCGACACCGCGGGCAAACCGAAAACCGGATTTCAAACAAACGAGCTGATCGCGGCGATTGAGCGCACGCTGGGGTATGACAACTCCAACGACGCGGTGCTGGTCGGCGCGGGCAGTCTGGGTCGCGCGCTGCTCTCCTATCGCGGGTTTGAAGCGTATGGCCTGAGCATCGTCGCGGCGTTTGACGTAGACCCGAACCTCACCGGCGGCGAGATCTCCGGCAAGCAGGTGCTGCCGATGGGCAAGCTCACGAGCATTTGCCGCAACATGAATATCCACATCGGCATCATCACGGTGCCCGCTTCGCAGGCGCAGACCGTTTGCGACGCGCTGGTGGAAAGCGGCGTCATGGCGATCTGGAACTTTGCGCCCGTCCACCTCAACACGCCGGAAGGCATCCTCGTGCAAAACGAGAACATGGCCTCTTCCCTCGCGCTATTAAGCAAACATCTTTCCGAGCATCTCGTTTCGAAGAAGTAGCTCGCATAAATAATTGAGCAAACATCTTTCTGAACACCTCGTTTCGAAAAAGTAACTTAATAACATAAGCAATCCCACGATTCATCAAGCGCCCTTCGGGGCGCTTTTTTTGCGCGCAACGCATCCTTAAAAAATTCAATAGAAACTTGTTCGGCTTAATTTCACGATGCGGGTTGACACGCGCACTATTCAGTGCTATATTATCGTTTGGTTGTTACCGATATTATGTTACTGATACAAAGGAGATTCCAAATGTCACGTTTTACTCTCCCCCGCGATCTGTATCACGGAAAAGGTTCTCTGGAAGCGCTCAAAACATTGAGCGGCAAGCGCGCAATCGTCGTGGTCGGCGGCGGCTCGATGAAGCGCTTTGGTTTTCTGGATCGAGTCGAGTCCTACCTGCGCGAAGCGGGCATGGAAGTCGAGCTGTTTGAAGGCGTCGAGCCGGACCCCTCCGTCGAAACCGTGCTGCGCGGCGCGGAAGCCATGCGCAAGTTTCAGCCGGACTGGATCGTCTCCATCGGCGGCGGATCGCCGATCGACGCGGCAAAGGCCATGTGGGCATTCTACGAATACCCCGACGTGACGTTTGAATCCCTCTGCATTCCGTTCAACTTCCCGCTTCTTCGCACCAAGGCGCACTTCTGCGCGATTCCCTCCACCTCCGGCACGGCGACAGAGGTCACGGCGTTTTCCGTCATCACCGACTACGCAAAGGGCGTGAAGTATCCGCTGGCGGATTTCAACATCACGCCGGATGTGGCGATTGTCGATCCCGACCTCGCGGAGACCATGCCGAAGAAGCTGACCGCACACACGGGCATGGACGCGATGACGCACGCTGTGGAAGCCTATGTCTCCACGCTGCACTGCGACTATACCGATCCGCTTGCCCTCCACGCCATCAAGATGGTCAGCGAATACCTGATCCCGTCCTACAACGGCGATATGACGGCGCGCGCGAGCATGCACAACGCGCAGTGTCTCGCGGGCATGGCGTTCTCCAACGCGCTTCTGGGCATCGTACACTCCATGGCGCACAAGACGGGCGCCGCGTACACCGGCGGGCACATCGTCCACGGCTGCGCAAACGCGATGTATCTGCCCAAGGTGATCCAGTTTAACGCAAAAGACCCGGCGGCGGCCAAGCGCTATGGCGAGATCGCGGCACATCTCGGCCTTGCGCCGACGGCAAGCGCACTGGTAGACCACCTCCGAGCGATGAACAAGGCGCTGGATATCCCGGACTGCATCCGCGACTATGAAGGCGGCATCATCGACGAGAAGGAGTTTCTTGAGAAGCTCCCGCGCGTGGCAGAGCTCGCCGTCGGCGACGCCTGCACGGGTTCCAACCCGCGCGCAATCACGCCCGCGCAGATGGAGCAGCTGCTAAAAGCCTGCTATTATGATCTGACGGTCGATTTCTAACGCGCGTTTCATCGCACTTGCTTTAGCGCCAAGGTCAATCTCCAACAAGCACGTTGGAAATTGCCTCCCGTTTCACGGGCAGGACAGCCTGCAAAACGTCCGCCCGTGAATGACATAGCCTTCCTCATGCCCGGTCATCGCGCGGCGATGACAAGACGGACGCCGTATTTCTGCACGGCGTTCGTTTTTTGTCGTCTGCATTCTTATAATTTAGTCCATGCCTTTTTCCGATAATTTGTAAAGCCCTGCATGCGCGATACTTCCTTTGGATACCCCTGCATTCATTCAAAGGAGGTACATCATGCAGACCAAAGACTATTTCATCACGCTGGACATGATGCGCACGCTTCCGTTTCGCCCGTTTGAGGTGGTCGAGGGCGACACGGGCAATATCCTGCACGTCACGCTGCTCAACAACGGAGACGCGATGGATCTTTCCGGCTGTGCGATTCAGATTGCGTTTGCGTCCAGCAACGGCTTTGCCATGCAGGACGAGACGAGCGGCATCGTGAAGACCGCGGAGGCCGGAACGTTCGACATTGCGCTGCTGCCGACTGCCTATGGCGCGGGCAATGTCAGCGCGGACGTGCAGATCTACAGCGGAGAGAACAATGCAACGCTGGTCACCAGCACGCGCTTTGACTTCCGCTGTCGAAAGTCGCTCATCAGCGGCGATATCATCCGCGCAAACACCGCCTATCCGCCGCTGATCGAGGCGGCGCGCGTCGCAAACGAGGCTGCGGCAGCGGCGCTTGCCGCGGCGGAGCGCATCGACACCGATCTCGGCGAGCTCAACGTGCAGGCGGACTGGAACGAAGCGGACACGACGCAGGACGCGTATATCCGCAACAAGCCCTCGATTCCGGGCGCACCGGGTGATATCGGCGCGGCGGCGGCGAGCCACGCAGCCCAGCACGAGCAGGGCGGCAGCGATCCCGTCACGCCAACGCTCCATGCCTCCCGCCACGCAAACGGCGGCGCGGACGCGCTCTCTCCCGCGGACATTGGCGCGGCGGGCCTTACGGGCGGCGTTGTGTCGGCTGCGCAATCCAGATGCCTGATCCAGACGAAAACGGAGAGCTTCACCCTCGGCGCGGACGACGCGGAGAAACTCACGCTGCTCTCCAGCACCGCCGCCATCGTGGTGACGCTCCCGCTGGACTCGACCTATGATTTTCCGATCGGGACGGCGTTCAATTTCCTTCGCTGGAACTCCGGCGCGGTGTCCTTTGCCATCGAGAGCGGACTTGGCTGGAAAGCCGTCAACGATGTGACTGCCATCTCGGCGTACGGCTGCGCGGCGACCGCGGTCAAGGTCGGCAGCAATGCATGGTGGCTGATATGCGGCTGATCCGTAAAGCGCTGATGGTGATGGGAGGGTTCACCTCCACCGACTTCACCTACACCGGGACGTATGTCTGGGTGCAGGACACCTCGTCCAATTGGCGGCTGAAGTTTCTCACAAGCGGGACGTTCACGCCGCTCAAGCCTGTTGTCGTTGACGCTTTTCTTGTCGGCGGCGGTGCGGGCGGCAGAGACGGCGCAGCCAATCTGCGCGGCGGCGGCGGTGGCGGCGGTGGGCGTACGATGACTGCGCTTAGCCAGATGCTAAGCGCAAACACCGCCTACAGTGTGGTCATAGGCGCTGGCGGAGCGCGGAATGCCAGCGGCGGAACGTCTTCCCTTTCTCTGCTCAATCTAAGCGCAGCAGGCGGAACCGCGGCAACAAACCCGGTTGGCGGCGCGGGCGGCAGCGGCGGAGGCGGCGGCGATTCCGGCGCGGGCGGCAGCGATGGCTCCAACGGAGCATCGTCAAACTTCGCAGGCGGCGCGGGACAGGGCTCCACCACAAGAGAATTCGCAGAGGCCGGCGCGACGCTTTACGCGGGCGGCGGCGGTGCGGGCGGCGGACAATACAGTTATCAGGGCGCGGGCGGCATCGGCGGCGCGGGCGGCGGCGCGAACGGCGGCGCGGCTGCGGCCGGAACCGGCGGGTCCGCTTCAGCAAATACCGGTGGCGGCGGCGGTGGCGGCGGCTCCGACGATGACAGCACAACCGGCGCGGGTGGCGGCGGCGGCTCCGGCATCCTCATCATCCGCAACAAACGAAATTAAGGAGGCAACTATCATGGATGAACCGATGAACTATGCACTGATCGGCGAAGACGGCGTGGTCAGCAACACCATCTGGCTCTGCAGCGCAAACCGCGGCGATTTTCCGAACGCGGTGTGCGTTGCAAACCGCCCTGTCGCGATTGGCGACGAGTACGCAGGCGGCGCATTCACCCGCGTGGGCGAGGTCGTCTTGACCTATCCCGAGCAGATTGCGCTGCTCAACGAGCGCATTCTCGAGCTGGAAGCGCTGCTTTCCAACAACGCGTAACATCAAAAAGCATTGAGCTAAACAAACTCCGGCACATGCCAAAGGACGGCGGTAAAACCGCCGTCCTTTTTTGACGAGAAATGGAGTTACTGGTGTTCCGGAATTGATTCCGAATTAGTCACATGTCGAGTCGAATTCGTAATCTTTGCCGGGCAGGATGGCATTGATGACAACACCAACGATGGCCGCAACAGCGAGACCGCCCAGAGAGAGCGGGCCGATCTGCAGCGGAGCAGCATTAAAGCCGAGGCCGCAAACGAGGATGAGCGCCATGACGAGAATGTTGCGCATGTTCTTGAAGTCCACCTGGTTCTCAACGATCGTGCGAATACCAGTCGCGGAGATCATGCCGTAAAGGACGACGGAGACGCCGCCGATGATCGACCACGGAATGGTGTTGATGAACGCATCGAGGATGTTGATGAACGAGAAGGCGATTGCAAAGAGCGCCGCGATGAACATAACTTTCGGATCATAGACTCTCGTCAGAGCGACGACGCCGGTGTTCTCCGAATAGGTCGTGTTCGACGGGCCGCCCAGCGCGCCGGCAATAGAGGTGCCAATACCGTCGCCAAGGAGCGTACGGGTCAGGCCGGGATCCGCGATAAAGTTCTTGCCGCAGGTCGCGCCGATGGCGCAGATGTCGCCAATGTGCTCAACCATGGCAGCAACCGCGACGACCACGAAGGTGATGACGGCGGGCCAGGCAATCGTCGGATCAAACGTCTGCAGTCCGAAGACGAAACGCATCGGCGAGTAATCCATGAACGGCGGTACGCGGAAGATGGTTGCACCCTGCAACGCGGAGAAGTCAACCCACGGCAGGCCGAAGAGGGCGTTGCCGGAGAGCAGGGACACGATAACGCCAATGATGTAGGCGCCAAAGATACCGCAGAGAATCGGGATAATCTTGAGCATCCCTTTGCCAAACAGGTTGACGCTGATGATGATAGCAATTGCGATGATTGCGAGAATCCAGTTGCCGGATGCGCTGCTGATGCCGACCGGAGCCAGAATCAAGCCGATGAGGATGATGATCGGGCCTGTGACGACCGGCGGGAAAAGCTTCATGACCTTCTTCGGCCCAAAGATGCCAAAGAGGACCGCGAGAACTACGTAGCCAAAACCAGCGAACATAACGCCGAGTGTGGCGTACGGCAGAAGCGCCATATCGCCGTTGGCAACGGACGCGAACGCACCGAGGAACGCAAACGAGGAACCGAGGAATACCGGAACCTTCTGTTTGGTGATCAAGAAGAACCAGATCGTCGCAATACCGGCGCAGAAGAGCGTGACTGCGACGGACAAGCCGGTGAGCAAGGGAACAAGAACCGTGGCTCCAAACATTGCAAATACGTGCTGGAGACCCAGAACCATCATTTTGCCGGTTCCAAGCTCTTTAAAGCCATCGTAAATGCCTTCGACTTTCTTTTCCATTGAATTACCTCCTAATTTTTTGGAATGATTAGGTCTCCATTTCTCTCTATTATCAAGAGCCAGCGCTCTGGATAACCGCGGCTTGGAAACGTGAATTCATTGGTTTGTATCGAGGGTGGTCGATTGTTGAAACAGACTTGTTAACACCATTCTTGCCGAAATCGAGCGATTTGGCAAGATTTTTTTCAGAGTACATCGCTCTGTGCATCAATCCACTCGCAAACGTTGCGAAATGACAGTTTTCACAAGTAAACGTACTTGTAAACAAACATAAGCAATCCAATTTGTTGCCTAAGTCATTGCTTCGCGCGGTGTTCCAAGTTTGCTTTAGGTATCTTACCGTAAACAGTTGCGATGTACAAGCTAATTTTTTGTCATGTTGGCAGGTGAAATGATTGGTTTCTACGCCTTTACGATGGCGATCTTCGCGGCGCAAGGCGCGGACGCGATCGCGGGAAGCGTGGTGTTGCGAATATGCTTTTGCTTCTGTAACACGTAGTGAAATTGTTCCAAATCTTTTTTCGAGATAAGCAGTGTCGGGTTCTGTACAATTGAGAGATATGCGTTGAGTGAATCGAAAACCTGATTGGTGATTGCGTTATATTTATCCTTGGAAAAACTGCCGGTGCTCGCCTGCGCCTGAATATCGTCACGCAGGAAGTAGAGCTCGCGCACGCTTGAAAGCACCGTGTCGTCGATCGGCTTTTTCAGCACTGCCTGCAGCGCTTCCGGCTGTTCTTCAATTGGCCAGATGCAGAAAAGTCCGCCGTCCAGGGAATCGGTCAAAAGGCTCTGTTTCGTGCCGTGATCGTCTAGAAGACGATCCATGATCTGGCAATACGTTTCCGCGAACCGGTCGCAGGCGGGATACATCTTCCGTTTTTTGATCATGGAAACGCCGTAGAATGCCCCGGCCACCAGGGCGACGATCAGCATCGCGATATACTTCTCCATGCATTCGCCTCACATTCATTGAGATTCAAGCGCAGCCGGAGAGGAATCCCGCTCCGGCCGCGCAATCGTTATTCGGATTATACACCCTCGAAGCCGTCGAATGCAACGACGCGGGAGATGCAGCTTTCGCCATCCTTCAGCTTCCACGGGAAGATGCCGATGACGCAGCGCTTGTTGGAGAGCTGCTCGATGTCGCCGCCGAGGCACTCCGCATGAATCGCTTCATACGGCTGGCAGAACAGCTCGATGTGCATCGCCTGATAGTGATCCGGCCACGGATACACTTCATCAAGCGTCTTGCCGTACTTCTTTTGGAAGATGGCGTCGCACTTCTTGGCTTCCATGGGTTCCCACTCACGGATCTTCGTGTTCATCGGGTGATCCGCGCTGCCGCAGTCCACGCCGATCCAGCTGATCTTCTTATCGCGTACCCACTGGATGAAGTCCAGCGACGGACCCGGATGGCGCAGCATGTAGCGGCGCTCGTCCGCGGTGGGGCTGTCCCAACCGTAGATGTGGTAGCCGGTGTTGATGATGAGGATGTCGCCTTCCTTGACGGTGACGCGCTTTTCGATGTCTTCGGGCGTGTAGATGCCGAAGTCTTCCGCCTGATCGCTCAGGTCGACCACGACGCCGGGACGGCAAAGACGGGTGAGTTCGAGGGACGCGATGTCGCGGCCTGCGGTGTCAAAGTGCAGCGGGCCGTCGAGGTGCGTGCCGACGTGGTTTGAGTGCGTCAGCAGCTGTCCGTTCGCGCCGTTGGGCGTGAGACGCTTGAAAAATTTCATCGTCAGCGGCTCATACGTTGGCCAAGCGGGTGTGTTGATGCCAATCGGAATCGTGAGATCATACATTTTGATATCAGACCATTTGCTCATGTGTTTAGCCTCCTAAAATAGATTGATGATGTCGTTATAGTATGCCCTCTTGCGAGGACGAGTTTCTGTATTTACTTAGCCCAGGCTTCCGCGCACGCCGCAAGCGCCTGCTTGAAGCAGTCGTCCGGCGGATACACGATGCCCGCGCCGACCTGACCCACGCCGGGGTTCTTGTGCGCGATGCCGGTGTTGATCACGGGACGGATGCCGGTTTCGATGACGCGCAGCAGGTCGATGCCCGTCGGGCTTCCGCGGAAGTCCAGCGCGGGAATCTTATACGAGCGTCCTTCGCCGACGGTGATCTCATACATCCGCGTGGAGTAGTTGATCGAGTCGCTGACCACTCCTCCGACAAACTGTACGATCGCGGGCGCCGCCGCCATGCAAAATCCCCCGATGCCGGCTGTTTCCGTGATGCAGCTGTCCCCCATGTCGCGCGCGGCGTCTTCCTCGGTATAACCCGGGAAATACAGGCCCTTGACCAGCTCCGCTTCCGCGGCAAACCAGCGGTCCTTGCCGAGGCCTGCAATGCGGATGCCGAAATCGGTTCCGTTGCGGCTCATGGTCGCAACCACGGTGGAGTACGGGATATCGAAGATCGGATCGAGTGTGCACTTCATCGCCGGCATGGAGATATTCAGGAACGTGTGGTTGTTGCCGTTGACGAAGTTAAACGCGGCAACCCGCTGCTCCAGCGGCTTGTTGCAGTTCATGATCGCGGGCACAAGCTCGCGCAGCAGCAGCGACGTTCCCGCTTCGTTGCGGTTGTGTCCCTCGTCACCCATCTGCAGGAGCTTAGAAACCAGCACCTTGACGTCGATTTCGCCCTTGATCTCCATCGCTTCCTTGAGCACGGGATAGAGCTCTTTCTCCATCCAGCGAAGGCGCGTGAGCACCTCGTCGTCATACGCGCCGAAACGCAATACTTTCCCTAAGCCTTCGTTGACCGTGCAATACGCGCGGTTGCCGAAGGTCTTGTTTTCGAGAATCCAGACCGGCATGCTCGCGGTGACAACGCCCGCCATGGGGCCGACCGCGTCGTGCATGTGGCAAGGGTCAAACACGATCTCGCCGCTCGCGGCAAGCGCTTCCGCTTCTTCGGGGGTTTTGGCGAGGCCTTCGTAGATCAGGCCTCCCATAACCGCGCCGCGCTGCGGGCCGCTCATGCGCGCCCACGTGACCGGAGGGCCTGCGTGCAGAATGGTCTTTTTCGTCATGCCGGGGATGACATCCCCCGCGATGGCAAGACCAATGATCGTCGGCTGCGCGGCGAGGATGCGCTCCAGCGCTTCCTTGTTCGCGGCTTCGATTTTTGCCGCCAGTTCCGGCTTTTTGAGCTTGCGGAGGCTCGCTGCTGCCGCTTTGTCTCCGCCCGCGACGGGCTTCCAGTCCACATGCACCGCGTCTACCTTCTGGCTCGTCAAATCGTCGTAGAACGACTCGATGCCGAAGTTGACCACGTGCAGTTTCTGTTCAAACAATTCGTTTAGTTTCGACATGTTATCCCTCCTGACGCAGGTTCGCAAGCACGCGCGAGACAAAGCGCGTCGCCTGTGCGTTGCTGGGCAGCACGACCGCGCCCGCTTCCGCAAGCTGCTGCTGTGTGCGGCTCAGGCTCTGCGGGTCGCCCTCTGTGCCGCAGACCGCGCAAACGCAGCAAAGATGTCTGCCCTCGCTTGCGGCCTGTTCTTTTGCCGTTTTAATCGCGGCGGCAAGGTCTTCCGCCGGGTTGGGATGCGAACCGAATCCGATCACGCAGTCCGCCATGATCACCGCGCAGGAAGAATCCTTCGCGTCCGTGATCACGCGCTCGGCGCGCAGGCTCGGGTCGATCATCGGGTGCGGGCGACCCACCGTGAACGCGTCGTCCCCGAAATCGAGGAACGTGTGCTCGCGGCTCTTTCCGCCCTTCGGGTCTTCCAGCGCGTCCTCCGCGTTGAGCGGGATGTTGCTGTAGATGTGCCCGAGATCCGAGATCATGAGCTTCATGGCCTCGTCGCAGAGCGTGCCGCCGGTGTAGAACCCGCGGACGTATTTCTGGCCTTTTGCCATCTTGCCTGCGATCTCTTTTGCCATTGTCTCAGCCTTGTCCTCGCCCATGGCGAATCCGGCGTAGTCCACGGTCTTTTCACCGCGGCTTAATGCAACGGCTTTGTGCGCCGCGTCTTCCAGAGAGACGGCGGCGGTCAGGCCGAACGATTCGATTTCTTTGCGATCCCCGCCGATGAAGCAGACGACCACGGGCTTGCCCGTCTTCGCCGCGAGCGCGAGCATTTCACTGGCGATCTCTTTGGCCGGGGGCTTGCTGATGAGCGTGATAACCTTCGTCTTGGGATCGTTCTTGAGCGCATCGAGGCCGAGCTTCATCATCAGCCCGCCGATGTCCTTCTTCAGATCGCGTCCGCCGGTGCCGATCACCTGGCTCACGCCCGCGCCGAGCTGGTCGATGATGCTCGAAACTTCCTGTGTGCCGGTGCCGCTCGCGGCGACGATGCCGATATCTCCACTTTTGACCACGTTTGCAAACGCGAGCGGTACATGGTTGATAATCGCGGTGCCGCAGTCCGGCCCCATCATCAACAGCTCGTGTTCATAGGCGTAGGTTTTGAGCGCTTTTTCCTCTTCGATGGTCACGTTGTCCGAAAACAGCATGACGTTGATGCCGCGATCGAGGCAGCTCTGTGCGACGTCCGCCGCGTACTTGCCGGGCACGGAGATGACCGCCATATTGAGCGCGGGATCGATCTTCAGCGCGCCGTCGAGCGTCGGCGGCGTGTAAGCTGCGCCTTTGCTCTCGGCCTTTTTGTTGAGCAGTTCTTCCGTCTTACTGAGCACGGCGGCAAAGGCTTCTTCCCCTGTGCAAGCCACGGCGACAAAGAAATCGTTCGCGGAAACCGCGTTGTCCAGCTCCGGCGTGGCAACGCCGATGTTGTGCGCGATCTCCTTGTTGAGATCCGATCCCATGCCGACGAGCGCTTCCGATACGCCGTCCAGCTTTTTGAGCTCTTTCGAGATCAGCATGAGCGTAACAGAGTCGTAATATGCGTTTTTCTTAACTTCCAGCTTGATCATGTTTCGTTCCCTCCGATGTGCTGCCGCAGCGCGAGCGCCATGCCGGTGAGCATGTCCGCGCCGGATGTGGAACCGATGGCGAGCACGCGCGCAATCGCGCGGTTTGCCGCGGCCTGGTCCATAAACGTAAAGATTGACCGATCAAGATCGCAGATTGCGGTGTTGGCAAGCGCCATTCCGCTGTGCAGCAGAAATGTTCCGCTGATGCGGTTGGTCTTCTCCGCCGCAGCCTGCGCCATGTTTGAGATGATTGCTTTGTCTTCCGGGCGGTTTTCCGCGCGAAAGAGCAGATGAAGTGTCGTAAAATATCCGCTGAGCAGGTCGTCCGAGGACGGGGTGAGTCCCATCCCGCAGCCCGCGCAGTTTGCGGCGGCCTGCGCCGCCTCTTCCCCCGCGCCCAGTGAAACCGCGTAAAACAGTCGTTTCAGCCTAGGAGCTAGAAAGCGCGTATAGGTGTTCTCTGCGCCGCCTGTGACGAGTGGCGCAAGGCTCATCTCCGCGTCCGCGCCCTTGAGCGCCTGCTCGATGAGCAATAGCAGCGTCATTGGCGCTTCGCGATGACGAATCTCAATCGCGTCCACGCTCAACTCGACGTGCGCGGGGCTGGATAGATCGATCTCGATCTGCGCGTCGGGGATGACGAGCATCCCTTCTCCCAAATACGCCGCCATATCCGCGCGGACACCCGTTCTCGCAAACGGGGCGTTCGTCCGCACGGACACGGCATATGGCGTTAGGGCCTTGTCTTCTGCGATCAGCCCGATCAGGCCGCGAAACCCGAACTCCAGATTCACCGCGTGGTCAAACACGGAATGCACCGTGCCGGAGCGCGCGCGGCTCAGCGAGAGGTCCAGTAATCGCTTGCAGACGGCTGTCGCTTGCATGGGGTTACGGCTTTACAAACACAAAACCGGTTTCTTCGCAGTCGATGCTTTCCTTATATAGGATGCGGCGCGTGCGGACGATGCCGACGGTGGCGAGCAGCTCCATGCCGCTCTCGATGCCCTCGTCAAAGCCAATCTGTCCCGTCACGCGGACGCCGTTCTCAAACTCGACCACGCCGAAATGGAGCCAGGGCTGCATGTAACCTTCGGGAAGGTTATACACGCGCGTCCAGGTCAGCAGTTTGCATTTGCCTTCCAGCGGTACTTCTGTAAATTCGCGCCCGTCGCAGTCCGGATTTTGGCAGACGACGTAGCGGGGATGGTGCAGCTTGCCGCATTTTGTGCATTTGTAGGCGTACATCTGTTCCATGTTCTTTCCCTCCCTACTTCGTGGTCAAAATCGTCGACACGACGTTGTTGCCAAATCCGCCGAAGTTTACGGCAAGACCAGTTTTCGCGCCGACAACCTGTCTGCCTTCGGCCTCGCCGCGCAGCTGGCGCACGAGTTCGATGATCTGCGAAACGCCCGTCGCGCCCAGCGGATGCCCTTTTGCCTTCAGGCCGCCGGAAGTGTTGATCGGCAGTTTGCCGCCGACCTTCGTGTCTCCGTTGCGCGCCGCGATGTGGCCCTGTCCGCGCGGGAAGAGTCCCGCTTCTTCGCTTTCTTCGATCTCAAGGATCTGGAACGCGTCGTGCAGTTCTGCCACGTCGATGTCCGAGGGCTGCATGCCGGCCATCTTATAGGCCATCTGCGCGCTGAGGCGCACGGCCAGCAGATCGCTCGGGTTTTCGCGGTTTGCGACCACGTGGGTATCCGTCGCGGAGGCGATGCCGGCCACGCGGACAAACGGCTTGTTGCCAAAGCCCAGCTCGTCCTGCTTGTCCTTTGCGACAAGAAGCACGGCAGCCGCGCCGTCGGACACGGGGCACATATCAAACTGCCGCAGCGGATCGGCGACGATGGGGTTTGTCGCGTTGATGTATGCGGGGTTTGTGATGCGCTCCAGCACGACCGGACGCTGGATGTGCGCCACCGGGTTGTGGCAGGCGTTGTCGTGATTTTTGACCGAGACGATGGAGAGGTCTTTGCTCTCTACGCCGAAGCGGTCCATGCAAAGCCGCGTAAACATGCCCGCGAACGAGGGCAGCGTCAGACCGTATTTATACTCTGCGGTGGGGTGCAGCATGGTTGCGACAAAGTCGGTGCCTTCCCAGCCGGAGACTTCGCGCATGGCTTCTCCGCCGATGACCAGCACGCAGTCACACATGCCACTGGCTATTGCCATCACGCCGAGCTTCACGGCGGAAGCGCCGGAAGCGGGGCCGTTTTCGATGGTCTCCGCCATCGCCGGGCGGATGTTCAGTGCATCCACGACCGCGCTGGCAGCGCCGGAAACACGGTTGACCATGCCCGCGCCCATGGAGCCAACGAACACCTGCTCGATGACGTTCTTGCGGCCGGTTTTCGCGCCCGCGTCGTCCATGGCGAGCAGAGCCGCCTCGCAAAGCATATCCAGAAACGAACCGTTTGTTTTACCGAACTTCGTATGGCCGACGCCAACGATTCCTACCTGTCTCATTGCCTTCTTCCTTTCTTCCTACACGCGGCTCAGCGTTCATTCTGCGCCGCGCCCGGCCAGTTCAAGCGTCAGACGCTGATCTGGGCAGGCATGTGCACCACTTTGTTGGCCTCGACGACGTCTTCAAACGCGGGGCGAATGCCGACGTTCTTGTTGGCCTTATGTTTTTCCCAAAGCGCACGGGTGAGAACAAAGGTCGGCACGCCGCCGAGCTCGTGCGGGCATTGCGGACGGGATTCGAGTTCATACTCGATCATCCAGCGCTTAAAGCCGTTCGGGCTCTCGGCAACGATCCATACTTCGTCCTGATTCATCACGTCGAAGTGATATTCCATCTTGGCGGCAAACAGCTGCGCGCCGACGCGTGCGCCGCGCTTGAGGGTCATGGTGTGGTAGCTCATGCCGACTTTTTCGTTGACCATGCGGCCGTTGACGATACCGGCGATTTCGCCGTCGATCGCGCCGATGAGCAGATACTCATCCTGCACGCGATAGCGCAGCATGCCGAGAAGCTCCGCAACGATGCGCGCGGAAACGATGTCGTAGAAATCCTTCTGGTGGTCCAAGAGAACTTTGATGCCTTCGATGACCATTTCGGTCTCTTCACGCGTCGCGGTACGAACGAGCATATCTTCGCCGGTTGTCAGCGGGATGACCTTCGCTTCGTAGGGCTTCAAGCCGATCGTCGGCGGACGCAGTTTGGCTTCCATTTCGTCAACGAGAATATCATACTTACCCATGTGATTTGCCTCCTTCAATTTTTAAAGAAATATGTGTGAAAGGATCTGTGTGAAACACAACCTCATTTTAGCGTCATTATGAAGTCTTGTCTAGTATTTCTTGCAAATATATTGTTTTTGGGTTTTGACGGATGTTTTGCATCCCGCGCTGCCGCGATTTCAGCGCAATCTGCCGTCAAACTTGCAGGAACGGCTTTAAAGTTGTTGATTTAAGGCGTTTTTTTGCATGCTGGAAAGCATTTTTCCCTGCATCAAAAAACCAGGAGCGAAATATCGGCGTCGATTTGGTCAATTTCTACAAGCTTTTTTCTACATCGTGTTGATTATTTGTGCAGTTCTGTTTCTGTTTTCTTGCATTTTGAATTCGTTTTCGCGTTTTTTCCGTGAGAAATTGTGTTTTCGGGCGACGCGTAGTATACTGTTATGGAAATAATGGGGTGGGATTTTAATTTTTTCGCGTATCGCCGCAATCCTTGCAGGTTATCGTGGCGAGACTTGCGTATTATTACGGAATCCCGGTATCGGGTTCTGATTTAGAAAAGAGGATCTATAGTTATGGAACACAAGATTCGTCGAGTTGGCGTCCTCACCAGCGGCGGAGACGCACCCGGCATGAACGCAGCCATCCGCGCGGTTGTGCGCACCTGCGTGCTGCACGACGTCATCCCCGTCGGCATCCACCGCGGCTACAACGGCCTGATCCATTCGGATGTGGTCGAGCTTGACGCGCGCGCAGTCAACGGCATCACCTCGCGCGGCGGCACGATCCTCTACACCGCCCGCAGCGAAGAGTTTCGCACGGACGAAGGCGTCCAGCGCGCGGCGAACAACTGCAAATATCTCGGCATCGACGGCGTGATCGCCATCGGCGGCGACGGCACTTTCCGCGGCGCGCGGGAGCTTGCCAAATACGGCATCAACACCATCGGCATCCCCGGCACGATCGACAACGACATCGCCTGCTCGCACTATTCCATCGGCTTCGACACCGCGGCAAACACCGCAATCGACGCCATCGACAAGCTTGCGGACACGATGCAGAGCCATCAGCGCACCAGCGTGGTTGAGATCATGGGCAGAAACGCGGGTCACCTCGCGGTCTATGTCGGCATCTCCGTTGGCGCTACCGCGATCATTCTGCCGGAGCGTCCGTTTGACTTTGAGCGCGACGTCGTGGAAAATATCCGCGAGGGACAATACCGCGGCAAGCACCACCACCTGATCATCGTGGCGGAAGGCACCAACAACACAAACGAGATCGCACAGCGCTGCCGTGACGAGCTGGGTCTGGATACCCGCGTGACGATCATCGGCCATGTGCAGCGCGGCGGCAGCCCGTCCGCGCGCGACCGCGTGATGGCAACCCGCATGGGACACCGCGCGGTGGAAGAGATTCTCGCGGGCAACACCAACCTCATCGTCTGCTATCGCAATAGCCAGATCACGACCGTACCCATCGACGAGGCGCTGACCATGACGAAAGACCTCGACGAGTATATGTACCGCGTCGCAACCGAGATCACGATCTGACGCAACCAGCCATTCCACCCGGGTTCGCCCGGGTTTTCTTTCGCGATAAATTCCCGGAGCTTCTTACGAAATCAAAATAAGTTAATGGGAGAACAATTATGGTATTCGATTCTTACGGAGATTCCAAAAACCCCACGCTCGTGCTGCTCCACGGGGCAGCCGCGCTGGATACATTCACGCACCAGTATGACGCGCTGACCGAGCGGTTCCACGTGCTGGTGCCGCATCTGCCCGGCGCGGGCGAGGCCGCAGCGGAGGCATATAACCCGCAGGAAACGTGCGACGCGCTCGCAGAGTGGATCAAGTCCCTCAACGTCGGCAAAGTGCTCGTGATGGGGCATTCCGTCGGCGGACAGCTGGCGGTCAAGCTCGTCAGCGAGCACGAGGAGCTCTTTTCGCGCGCGGTATTCCTCAGCGCGTGGCTCATCTCCTCGGAAAAGAGCGTCAAGACACTCGCCAGCATCGCAAAGATGTCCTACGGCGCGATCAAGAGCGCGTATCTTCTGCGCATGCAGGCGAAATATTGGGGCATGAGCGAGCAGCAGGCGGAGAAACTCGTGGCTTACAGCCAGAAGATCAAGCGCAACACGTATGTCGGCTTCTACGCAAACCGCATTCTGCTCAAGGATTTACCCGGTTACGCCAAGGTCAGCATTCCGATGCTCGCCATGTGCGCTAAGGGCGAGACGGCGGAGATGAAAGCCTCCCTCAACGCGCTGGGCGAGCAAAACACAAACTGCCTCACGGTTTTGTTCCCGCAAGGCAGTCATGATTTTGTGATGCGCAATTACCGTCTGCTCAATCCGATGCTGATGGATTTCCTGACGGCGGAATAATCGCTTCGCGTCATTGTTTCGCGCCGTCTCCCGGCCAGACCATGATCAGTGCAAACGGGATGACGTTGTTCTTCGTGAGAAACCCGCGCATGGTGTCGAGGTGGTTCTCCTTCCCCGCGAGGCCGTTGAGAAAGCGAAACCGCGCTTCCCCGTCCTCCTGCGGCGGGATCGACTCATCCGCGTAGAACGTCACAAAGTGAAACCCGTCCTTATGACAGTACCAGATCACACCCGCGCTTGTCCCTTCGGGCAGGCGCGCTTTTTTGTTGAACCGGATCTTGATCGGCATGCGATAGCCATGCCGCCTGAGGCGGCGGCGCAGGCGGAATGTATCCGTGCCCGCAAGCCCGCGCAGAAGCGTATGGCGAATCAGCTCGTCGGCGAGCGTCTGCTCGTCCACATCCTGCCCCATCCGCTTGAGGAAGTTATATTCCGCGATCCAGCCGCAGCCGTTGATGTCGCTGGTCAGCGCGCCGTAACGGATGTTGGTCACCCGCGCCTGATCGATGATATAGCCGTCCTTGCTGTATGGGGTTCTGACGGGTTGTTCCATGGTGTCTCCTTTTCTGTGCGGGGATATTGCTTTGCCCGATCAGCACGCTTCGCGTTCTTTGCGCTGCGCCTGCGCAATCGCCAGTGTCAGCTGGTCGGCGCAGGAGGTGCTGCGAAAGCCGCAGGTGTTGCCGGAGAGCAGCGAGACCACGCGGCTTGCCTCCATTCCCTCGACGAGGGTGGCAATCGCCTTGAGGTTGCCGCTGCAGCCGGAGGTGAACGCGAGGTTGTGGATGTTGCCGTCGGTCAGTTCAAACTCGATCTTGCTTGCGCAAACGCCTTTCGGCGTGAAACTATGCTTCATGGTTGGTCTTGTTCCTCGTTTTGACTTTCTATTTTTTGTTCCGGTATTTCGTCTTGCTTTTCTGCTATATGATCAAGCGTTTCTTCGAAAACATTCTCGTCATCTTCTTCCGGCTCGATCACTTCCAGCGTGATCAGCGGCTCCTGATTCCGTTTCTTCGGCTCCCACGCGAGAATGCGCTTTGCCGCGGGGTGCTCAACGAGATACGTGCCCGCAATCGCGAGCGCGAACGTGGCGATCAGAATCAGCACGGTATACATCCATTGCCAGCGCACGTCGCCCGTCATATTCGGCGGCTGGTCGCCCGACCAGAACGGAATGCGCCACTCCTTGAAGCGCACGGCGATCCACTGATGCCAGATGTAGACATTATACGAGATCAGCGACAAAAATTGCATCAACTTATTGGAGAGCAGCCAGCGGATAGCGGAGAACGTCAGCGCGGCGGAGACGGTCATCAGCGCGAACACCAGCGAGAGCAGAAAGCGATGCTCCGCCTGCCAGAGCTGCACGGGGCTTGTGTCCGGCGCCGCGGTCATCATACCCTTGAGCAGCACAAATCCGGTGATAAGCCCGACAAGCGCGAGCGCGGAAAGCTGCGGACTGCGCTTAAGGTATTTCCCCGCGAGCACAAAAAGATACGCCATCGCCATGCCGTTTGCAAACACGCCGAAGAACCCCGGCAGCTGGTTCACGGTCAGGCGGATGCTGTCCGCGTTGGGAATCGCATACCCGCGCAGATAGAGCGCGGCGACGGCGAGCATGGCAAGATACGTCCAGACAGGCTTTTTCGCGAATCCTTTGGCGAGAAACGGGAAGAACAGATAAAACTGCATCTCGATGGCAGCCGTCCAGAGTACTCCGTTGATCTTGGTGCCGATCAGCACGCTCGGAAACAGCGTCTGCGTAAAGGTCAGCGTCGGGATTAGGTCCCGCAGCGCCTCCGTGACGTTTCGGTATGCGCCCGTCGGGATCGACACCGCGAAAAAGATCACGAGCACGCTGACGACATAGCTCGGCACGATGCGCGCGATGCGTTTTTTGTAAAACAGGCGCGTGTCCGGCAGGGGTTGCCGCTCCAGCTGCGCGCGCGCGTACGGCAAAAACAGGCAGAACGCGGAGAGAAACAGCAGCCAGTCGACAAAGAGAAAGCCCGCGCGCGGAAGAAACAGCAGGCTGATCGTGGTCGGAAGTCCCAGCCGCGCAAGAAACGGCACATGAATATACGGCATAATCCAGTTCTGCTGCCAGAAATGGAACCACAGCACGCCAAACACCGCAAGCGCGCGCACGCCGTCCAGCACATCGATCCGCTTGGTATCGATAGTAAGACGATCCGTTTGTTTGCCGGTTTGCGTGGTTGTGCCGTTCGTTTTTTCCATGCGGATAGTGTACCACATGCGCGAAACGCAAAAAAGATGGTAATCGCTTTTTCGCACTTGCTGAAACAAGTTCATCCGAAAATTAAGCTGCGTTTGCGCGGCGAAATAATCCCCTTTTCTCTTCTTTCTGGTACGGCTGTGTATTATAATGGTAAAAACATATCCAGTAACACGATTCATTCGCGAGAATTTCAGGAGGTTTTGTCAGCATGAGCGTTACAGTGACGGAAATCGGGCGCATGCCCTCCGGCGAGGCGGTGATCCGCTATACCATCACCAACAAAAACGGCGCGAGCGCGAGCTTTTTAAACTACGGCGCGACCTGGCAGACGATGTTTGTGCCAAACCGCAAAGGCGAGCTGGTCGACGTCGTGCTGGGCTACGACACCGTCGAGGAGTATCAGAAAAACTACATGTACCTCGGCTGCACCGTGGGCCGCGTCGCAAACCGGATCAAGGACGCGCGCTTTACCCTAAACGGGACGGAATACAAGCTGGCCGTCAACAACGGCGACGCCTGCCTCCACGGCGGGAACGTCGGCTTTGACAAGAAGATCTGGCAGGCGCAGATCGACGGAGACGCCGTCTTTTTCTCGCTGACCAGCCCGGACGGCGACGAAGGCTTCCCCGGCACGCTCTCAGTCGTGGTCATCTATACGCTGGATGACGAGAACGCGCTTTCGATCCGCTATCTGCTCAACAGCGATGCGGACACGATTCAAAACATGACCAACCACGCGTACTTTAACCTTGCGGGGCAGCAGTCCAGCGTGTTGGATCAGACGCTCTGGATCAACGCCAGCCGCACGACGCGCATCGATAAAGACGTGCTCCCCACGGGCGAGATCGTGCCCGTCCGCGGCACGCCACTCGATTTCACCAAGGCAAAGCCCATCGGCCGCGACATCAAAGGCAAGGGCGAGATGGTAGACGTCATCGGCGGCTACGACCACAATTTTGTGATCGACCGCAAGGGCAGCGAAGTCGAGAAGATCGCAACCGCGATCGATCCCGTCGGCGGCATCGCGATGGATGTGTATACCGACCAGCCGGGCGTGCAGCTCTTCACCCCACCGGACTTTACGTATATGACCGGCAAAAACGGCGTGCAGTACGGCATTTATCCCGCGTTCTGCCTCGAAACCCAGCACTTTGCGGACGCGATGAACCATCCGGAGTTCCCAAGCATCGTCCTCCACGCGGGCGAGGTATTCTCCTCCGAAACCGTCTACCATTTCCGGGTAGAGAAGTAAGAAAACAACAAACAAAAGCCATCGAACAACTCGTTCGATGGCTTTTTTCACGCTGTCTCCATTTATGGATGCTTTCGCGTTTCTTGGTACTCATCCAGCAGAAAGTCGATATACGCTTTCGCCTGTCTCTCCTCGCCAAGCGGAGTGAGCGAAAGCGCGTTGATCCACTGAAAATAGTGTGTGAGTTCATGCACAATCGATCCAAGCATGCTTGCAAGCGCATTATCTTGTCCGTTTTTCGCAAGGAATTCCGGGTAATCGCCGGTTGCAATGCGAATGTAAGGCTCTTCGGAATACTCTATCGGTGCAAAGAAAGTTGCGGAAACCAACTCACCGTCCAACGCTTGAATATACGCTTGCCGTTTGAAATAAATCACAACTCTTTTCGGGAAGAAATAGTTCTTTCTGAGCCATGCGCAGAATTCTTTGCAAGCGCGCTTTACTTCCGGATCGACTTCTTTGTCAAAACGAAGGCGAAGCCCCTTTCGCAACGCGCCGTCTTGAATATCGATTCGTTTTTCCCAGTTCGTGATCGTCCAAATATGCATCTTATTGTGTTAATTTGTAAAGAAATTTACGCTTCTTCGTCGGGCAGCATGCGCTTACAGTTTCAAGCTGAACTATAGTCTCTTCCGGCAAGTTCTTCGAGAAAAATACGCACTCCAACAATTCAGAAAGCCACCATTTCCACGAAGTATCGTCTTCCGCTTTTGCTTGTCGAACAGCCGCTATTGCTGCGGAAAGAAATGTATCTCCAGAAGATATTCTTTTGATCCGTTCCAGTATCGTTACCGCGCCCGGCCAATTTAAATCGGCAGTCCATTCAAAGAGCTGCTCCGCAAACGGAGAAAGCTGTTCGTCGGTTTTTGCAGCGAGCACAATCGCGCAATTGTCCCAAACGTTCTTATTGTATCGTTCCGTCAGCGGCTGAAACAGCGGAGAAAAGTCGTCCAGTTGCTTCGCAAGCGCGACGCCAGCTGCCTGCTCTACCTCGCTGTTATTCCAATCCAATAACTCAAAAATCTCTTCTAGCCGATTCATACTAGACGATCTGGAACAGATAGAATTTTAAATAATCCGTCTCCGGCACGTTCATCAGCGTCGGATGATCGGGCGATTGTCTGCGCGCCTCAATGAGCTTCAGCGAAACGCCCGCGTCACGCGAGGCCGAGAGCAACATCTTCTCAAACAGCTCGCTCGGCATAAAGTGCGAGCAGGAGCAGGTCGCAAGATATCCCCCGCGCGGCAGCAGCTTCATGGCGTTGTAGTTGATGGTTTTATAGCCCCGCTCCGCGCCCGCGATGGTCTTGCGGCTCTTGGTAAACGCCGGCGGGTCGAGGATGATCATGTCATACGATGCGTGCTGCTCCATCAGCTGCGGCAGGAGGTCAAACACATCCGCGCAGACGAAATCCATCTTCTCTGTGAGCCCGTTCTTCTCCGCGTTCGCGCGGGCGAGCTCGACGGCGGCTGCGGAAACATCCACGGCGGTGACGTGCATAGCTCCCGCCTTTGCGGCGTTGAGCGCGAACGAACCCGTGTGCGTGAAGCAATCCAGCACACGCTTGCCGCGCGCAATCTTCGCGGCGGCGAGGCGGTTGTATTTCTGGTCGAGGAAGAAGCCCGTCTTCTGCCCGTTTTCGACGTCCACATCATAGCGGATGCCGTTTTCGACGATCTCGATGCGCGGGTCCGGCGGCTCCGGCAGGAATTCCGCGTGGTACCAGCCCTTCTCCAGCTTCAGCCCTTCCAGCTCGCGGATGCCGACCTCGTTGCGCTCAAAGATGCCGCGGATCTCGATCCCGTCGTCGCGCAGCAGCGACACCAGCAGGCGGTAGAGCATGTCCTTGATGCGCTCGATACCGACGGAGAGCACCTGGCTCACCAGCACGTCGTGGTAGCAGTCGATGGTCAAGCCCGGCAGGCCGTCCGCCTCGCCAAAGATCATGCGGCAGCAGCCGTAGTCCTCGCCCATCGCGGTTTTGCGATAGTCCAGCGCATAGCGAATCCTGCGCGAAAAGAACGCCTCGTCAAACTTTTCGTTGGCGTTGCTGGAAAGAAGCCGCAGGCGGATCTTACTCTGCTTGCTCAAAAATCCCGTTCCGAGATAAGCCCCTTTTTCGGAGACCGCGTCCACCAGCGCGCCGTTTTCAATCGCGTCGGTATTGCCCGACACCTCGCTGTCATACACCCAGGGATGCCCCGCCTTGACGGAGCCTTCCGCCCGCTTGGATATCGTGAGGCGCGCAAAGGCGCGTTCCTGTTTCATACTGTCTATCTCTCCGTTTCGTCCGTATCTATGGTAAATCCGGCGTTTGTTTCGTTTTGTCCGGCATCATGGTAACACGCGGGCATGTGTTTGTCAAAAGCAACGCGCGTTGAGATTGCGCCGCACGCAATTGTTTGGAAAATACCCGAAATTCGCGCAAATTTGGCGCTGCCAGGCGGCTGCGGGCGGGCACAGGCTGCCACGAGAAAATTTGTCTCAAATTGTTCCATTCTTTTTCATTTTTACGCTTTCCCTATCGTTTAAATGGGTCTATAATGGTAGCGAACTCAAGGAAAGGAGTGTGATTGGACGGTGGATACCGTTCCCGAACGAAGTAAAAACAATCGTATATCAGCGCCGCGCGTTCGGGAAGCTTCGCTTTCTTGCCGCGCGCGGTAAAGCGAAAGGAGTACCCCTGCCATGAAGAAGATCTTCAAAACCTTCGAGGCGGAGATGCGACAGATCAGCGAGCCTGAAAAGGACTGCTGGGTTTCGCTCGTCAAGCCCACCGAGAAGGAACTCGCTGAAGTGGCGGAGCAGTATTGCATCGAACTGGACGACCTGCGGGCCGCGCTGGACGAAGAAGAACGCTCCCGCATCGAGCTGGAAGACAACTACACGCTCATCCTCGTAGACATCCCTGCCGTTGAGAAAAACAAAGGCAAAGATATCTACACCACCGAACCGCTCGGCATCATCCTCGCAAAAGACGCGATCATCACCGTTTGCCTTGAGGAGACGCCCGTGCTCTACGCCCTCAAGCAAAAGCACGCAAACGAGCTGAGAACCCACATGCGCACACGCTTTGTGCTGCAGATTCTGTATCGCAACGCGTCCTTGTACCTGCAATATCTACGCGTGATCAACAAGCTCAGCGACAAGATCGAGCAGAAGCTGCACGGTTCCACCGAGAACCGCGAGCTCATCGAACTGCTCGAACTGGAAAAGAGCCTTGTATACTTCACGACGTCGCTGCGATCCAACGAAGTCGTGCTCGAAAAGCTCCTCAAGAGTGACCGCGTAAAGAAGTACCCGGAAGATGAAGACCTGCTGGAAGACGTCATCGTTGAAAACCGTCAGGCAATCGAGATGTCAAACATCTACAGCGGCATCTTAAGCGGCATGATGGACGCGTTTGCCTCCGTCATCTCCAACAACCTCAACATCGTCATGAAGTTTTTGGCCGTCATGACGATCGTGCTCTCGGTTCCGACGATTATCTTCGCGGCCTACGGCATGAACCTTGCCCCGCAGGGCATGCCGCTTGCGAACAGCCCCTTTGGCTTTCTCGCGATTGTGATGATCTCGCTCGCGGTTTCGATCGCGGTTGCGGTCTATCTCGCCAAGAAGAAGATGTTCTGAGAACTACGCAATTAAAAAACCTACGGGATTGTCCCCGTAGGTTTTTTTCTTTCTGATGCGCTTTTTACGCTTAAAACTGAAAGTAGATAAACGCCGTATCTCCCGCGTAGAAGAACATAAATGTTAGCAAAATGACCAGCAGCAGTATCACCTTCGGCCAGAATTTTTGAAGATTCAGCACCGGATAATAACCGTGTCCCTGATTTTTAATAACGCCGACAATGGTCGCGATGCATATAATCGCCGCGAAGATGAACGTAAACACGAAATAATACTGCACGCCGGCAGCGCCCGTTACGATTCTCGTGAGGATCGTGGTCGCGTCCGCAAACGATTGGGCACGGAAGAACACCCAGCAAACGCAGGTAAACAGATACATGCCCGCGATGGAAAGCCCCGTTACAAAGCCCTTGAGCACTCTATTTGTGATATGCACATCATGCTTGTCGCTCTGCTCGCGGAAGGTTTTGTGCACCACCAGCGCACCGCCGTGGAGCGCACCCCAGAACACCATCTGCCAGTTTGCGCCGTGCCAGAGACCGCCAAGGAGCATCGTCAGCATCAGGTTGATCTTGGTACGGAGCTTGCCCTTGCGGTTGCCGCCGAGCGAGATATAGAGATAGTCCCGCAGCCAAGTCGAGAGACTGATGTGCCAGCGTCTCCAGAACTCCGTCGGGTTCGGCGAAACGTACGGCATGTCAAAGTTTTTGCACAGATCGTAGCCAAACGTCTTCGCGACACCGATTGCCATATCCGAATAGCCCGAAAAATCGCAGTAGATCTGGATGGAGTAAGCGACCACCGCGAGGAACAGCGAAAGCCCGCTGTAACTGTTGGGCGAGGCGAACACCGCGTCCACGCACACGGCGAGGCGATCCGCAATCACGATCTTTTTGATCAAGCCAAACAGGAAAATCTGCAAGCCTTCGACGAGATTGTCCCGCGTCATCGGGCGGTCTTCTTCCATCTGCGGCAAAAAATCGCTCGCGCGAACGATCGGCCCCGCGACCAGTTGCGGGAAAAACGAGATATACATCGAAAGATCGACAAACTTTTCGCAAGCTTTCAGCTTGCCGCGATACACGTCGATCAGATAGCTTAGTGCCTGGAAGGTATAAAACGAGATGCCGACGGGCAGAATGATGTTGAGCGCGCCGAGGCTCTTGATACCGAACACCGCCGCAAACGAGCCGACGAAGAAGTTGAAATACTTAAAGAAGCCGAGGATGCCGAGCGAGATCGAAACCCCAAGCACCATAAAGCGCTTGCTCTGCTGTTTGGTTTCGGCCTGCACAATCTTTTTCGCGAGAAAATAGCTGATGTAGGTTTGCAAAATCAGCAGCAGCAGAAATCTCGCGTCCCAATAGGCGTAGAAAATATAGCTCGCGATCAGGAGCACAAAGTGCTTCTGGTCTCTGGTCTGCACGAGCCTGCAAATGATGTAGGTGAAGACAAAGAGCAGCGCGAATGCCAGCGAAACGAATGACATCAGTTCTTCTCCTTGTCCTGGATTTGCATCCATGCTTTGTAGAATTCTTCTGCGAGGAGCCGATGTCCAAGCGTGTTCAGGTGTCCGCTCGCCATCGTCGTGTTATTGAAGCCGTACGGCAGCGAATAGTCCGCCTCATACGCGCGCAAAAATGCGTCGCTCGCGTCCAGTAGGATGATGCCGTTGTTCTCGCACGCCTGCTTGAAATCGTCGTAATACTCCGTTTCGCGCTTGATCAAGAGCGTTCCGTCCGGCAGGAGCATGACGCCCGAGTGATAGAGAATCAGAATCGGGCCGTCGAATTCCGACCGCAGCAGCGCGAACACCTGATTCATCCGCGCGGCATACGCGCTCTCGCCCGTCTGTGCGGCGGGGGCACTCGTCGCGGGGCTTGGTGCTGCTTCGTTCGCCGCGGCGGCTTTGTTTTTCTCCAGCAGCGCCGCGATGCCGAATGCGTCCCGCATGCTGAAATCCATGGAATCAAACTGCTGCCGCAGCTGCGAAATCACGGGCAGCACGCCGAGAATATTGTTGCGCAGTCGTCGCGAAAAGCCGAGCGATTGTTCCAGCGCGATGCCGGAGCTTGCGGGGTCATACTCCGCCTGATCCATCGCGCGCGCAAAGTCCGCCTCCGAAAACTCCAGCCTGGAAATCTCCATCATCACGCCCGCTGCATCCGGAAACTCCTCCATCGCCGCGCGGAAGCCTTCGACGATCAGCGGAAACGTCTGTCCTGCGGTGCCGATGTTGTAGACCGTGCGCTCGTTTGGGTCGAGCATGCGGTTGAGCACGCTTGTCATCGTGTCTTCTTGCATGATCTGCAGGCCTTCCGCATGAGAAGACCCCATCATGAGGATATAATGTTCCTTCAGCGGGAGCGTGTTGTCGTTGAGATAGCCGCGCTCGTCCACCGCGTTGATGCCGTATCCTTCTGCGCCGCGCACGATGACCGTGTTCGGCGTGCGGATGCTGGTGGAAAACGCGTTTGCGCGCTGAATCGAGCCCGCGCCGCTGCGATAGGCAAACGAAACGGCGTTGGCGATCAGGAGCGCGACGGCAAGCGCAACACCCCACGATAGGATTGTGTCGACGGTCTTTTTCGACAAAAGCGGCCTCCAGAAAAACAAAGATTCAATATATATCAGATGGAACTCTGGATTTTATTAGGTGCGTGCAGTCTTGTTAAATTGTAGTAGCGAATGGAACCCGCGTCAATACTCACGTTTGTATAGATTGGTACACGCGCGCAAAAACCGGCACGGTTTGGTTCCGCGCCGGTCTGAATGTGTATTGCCTGATCTTGTTTTCTTATTATAATACCGTCACGCGGTTTCTGCCCTCGCGCTTGCTGGTATAGAGCGCGCTGTCCGCGCGATGGATCAGCGTATAGGCGTTGTCCGTCGGGCGGATCATGGTCGCCCCGATGGAGACCGTCACGCGGATGTCGCCTCCCGCGCGCTTCAGGCTGGACTGCTCAACGAGCTTGCAAACCTTCTTTGCAATCGTCTCCAACTCCGCTTGATTGACGCCGCGCAGCGCCGCGACAAACTCTTCCCCGCCCCATCTGCCGATAAAATCGTTCTTGCGCATGGAGCCCTGGAACGTATCCGCAACCATCTTGAGCACGGAATCGCCGATGTTGTGCCCGTAGGTGTCGTTGATATCCTTAAACAAGTCCAGATCGAGCATCAGCACACCGAAGTCGATGCCCAACGTTTGATAGTCCCGAATCTGATTCTCCAGATAGGTGTCGATATAGCGGCGGTTCGGCAGCTGTGTGAGCTGGTCGTAGAGCGCAAGCCGCTCCATCTCCTTCAGCCCCGTCTCGCTGCAATCGGTAAACTCCGCGCTGGAAAACACTTCCGTCGCGCCGATGACCTCGCCATCGACAAACAGCGGACGAATCTTGATGTCCACGCGGACGCGATGCCCCAGCTTGTGGTGCAGATATACCTGAGACGCGCGCGGCTTTCCGTCCCGCAGCGTTTCGTGCAGCGGACAGCCGTCAAAGCAGAGCTGCTTGCCGTGTTCGTCGACATGGCTCAACAGATTATCATAGCAAAACCGGCCGAGCATTTCGCCCGCGGTAAATCCCGTGATGCGTTCCGCGCCGCGGTTCCAGAATGTGATGCCCCTGTCCTTGTCTACAAAATAGACGCCTTCGTAGAGATCGTTCAGCAGGTCTTCGCAATAGCAGAGTTCGTAATTCATTGTATTCCATTCAGTTGCGCAACACATGCGCAAAATCTGTTGATATTGGTTCCATTATAGCGACCAGTATGTGCGTTGTCATTAGAAAATGTAAAATTTACAAGTAAAATCGTTTCGTCGTAACAATTCAACATGCAAAACTGCATTTCTGCCCTTTTTAAACGCGAGAACCTGCAACAAACCAATCAAAAAAAGCAACGCCCTGCTTCGTGAGCAAGGCGCTGCCAGAGAGAGAGTTGGTTGGAGCTATCGTAATCGTCGTTTCTTACGGCGTTACCGAGGTGGTAGGCGTGGGTTCCGCGGTCGGTGTGGGTGTGGGTGTCGGCGTTGGCGTCGGCGTCGGTGTCGGCGTGGGCGTCGGTGTCGGCGTCGGGGTCACGGTCGGCACGGCGGTCGGCACCACGGTCGGGGTTACGGTCGGTGCGACGGTGGGCGTCGGCGTTGGCGTTGCGGCGAGGATAGTGACGTATTTTGCGAACACATACCCCGTCTTGCCGTTGGAGTTGATCGTGACCTTATACCAGTCGCCGGACTTGCTGAGCACGGTCAGCGCCGTGTCCTTGGCAAGCTTCGCGGAGCTGGGATAGTTCGTCCCCGGGCCGCTGCGGAAGTTGACGGCAGTCGCGTTGATCTTGCCCTGCTGGCTACCGACCGGAGCCGTGGTGGGAACCGGCGTCGGCGTTGCAGGCCCCGGTGTAGGTGTGGGCGACGTGCTGGTCACCTTGACAAAGCTCGCGTAGACATAGCCCGTCTTGTTGATCGCGGTGGCGGTGACCTTGTACCAGTCTCCGCTCTTGTCGAGAATCGTCAGGCGATCCAGCTTCTGCAGCTTGTCGAGCTTGGCGTATTTGGTGCCCGGGCCGGAGCGCAGGTTGACACTGTTTGCCGTGATTTCGCCCGCGGTAGCGGTCGTTCCGCTGCCTTTGTCGACTTTGGAGACGATCTTCACGTACTTCGGCGAGATATAGCCTTCCGCGCCGGTGCCGTGCACCTTGACCTTGTACCAGCCGGTCTTGGCGTCCGCGGAATACACGGTCAGTCCCGCTTTCGCGGCGACGATGGCGAGGCTTTCGCTCTTGCTGGTCGCTTCTTTGCGGAGATTCACTCTACCGGACGTGGAGCCGAGCGCATAGGCGCTGAGGCTCGCGCTGTTGACAGTGATGTATTTGCCGCTGACATAGCCGCTCTTGCCCGTTGTGGGCACGTCGATGCGCAGCCAAGTGCCGACGACTTCATATATATTGACCGCGGTGTTCGCGGCAAGCGTGTCTACAATCGAGTTGCCCGTGCCCGCGCCTTTGCGCAGGTTGAGCTTCGTCGTGTTGACAAATCCGCTGGCGATTGCGGACTCCGCATGCGCGCGTTCCATCGGCATGATGCCGATCAGCAGCGCCGCGCAGAACAATCCTGCCAGCAATCGAATCCAAGTTTTGTTTCGCATATTGGTTCCCTCCCCGCGGTTCGCACCGCGTTAGCGTACTATCCGTACTAATACACTTGCATCATACGCTACAAATGTAATCATGTCAACGAAAGAAACGCACTTTCACATTCGTTTCACAAATAACACGCCGGAGAAGGCCGTTCGGTTGCAGCCGGATGAAGATATATAGTTTGCAATAAAAGCATCCCTTGCCTGCGAACGAACACAAATCGCGCATGTAAAATTTTGATGTAAACGATTGACAATATAACGTATTATGATTATATGTAGTGTAAACACTGTACTAAAAAACGCGCCCGCTCTGGCGTTTGATAACATGCAGGATCGACAGAAGAAAGCAAGGAGGCATTCTATGGCACTCAATATCATCGCAATCGTCTTTGGTCTCGTCGCTTGTTTTTATGGCTACAAAGCGTTCCGCGTTTGGCTGGCGTTGGCGGGTCTTCTCTTTGGCGCACAGCTTGGCTACTACCTCGGCGGCCTCATCGGCGAGCAACCCTGGCCCATCATCGGCGCGATTGCCGTGGGTCTCGTCATCTGCCTGCTGTCCTATTTCCTCTATCGCCTCGGCGCGGTGCTCATCGGCGCGCTGCTCGGCGGCATGTTTACCTCCGTCATCCTCTCTGCGTTCGGTATTACCGCGCTGCCCTGGATGATGCTCGTCGGCGCGGTGGTTGTGGCGATTATCGCGGGCGTGTTCCTGCGTCAGTTCATCATCATCGGTAGCGCGTTTCAGGGGTCCTATCTGATTGTTGCGGGCGTTTTCGCGCTGATCAGCGGAATCGACTTTGCCGGATTTAGCGACACGCTGCAGGTCATCGAGCTCCCGCTGTATCTCTACGCGATCATCGTGGCCGTCGGCATCGTCGGCATCATCGTGCAAAACACCAACGACAAAGGCGCGCCTGTGAAGATCAAGACCTAACTTTTCATCGCAATAAAACAGCACAAACAAAGCCGCATGACAATCGTGCGGCTTTTGCTTATAAGTTTTTCCCATGCAATGCATCATCCGATTATTGTAGCAGCCATCTACGCCGCATCGTAATTCTTTTGTTTACACATCGTAGATTTGTACGTATAATATAGAAGAGGTGATTTCTCTTGACCCTGACGGAAAAGCTGGATGTGCTGCTGGAAGAGCGTTCGCTCAACAAATCGCAGCTCTCCGCGCAGTGCGGCCTGCCGTACACCACCATCGTGAGCCTATATGAAAAAGGCGCGGAGAACGCAAAGCGCTCCACGCTGTTGACGCTTGCGCGTTTTTTTAACGTTTCGCTGGACTATCTGGCCGACGACGAGATCGAGGAGCGCGGAACGCGCATCTACGCCTCCGCTGGACATTTTGACGTGGACAAACTCACGCCGGAAGGGCGCGAACGGTACGAGGAGTATATCGAATTCTTAGCCGATAAGTTCTCGAAATAGTCTGTTTTTTGATCTTCCCGCCTTCGGGCGAATCTGGTTTTAGTTCACTGTTTCCCTCATGAACTACCATGTGAAAGGAGCGCGACGGATATGGATCGCATCGAAGAACTCACCATAGAAGCGGGCGAGCGCGGAATCGACGTGCATGAGCGCGAGATTCCCGTGCCGGGCATGTCCGCCGCGTACATCAAAACCGAGACGGGCGAGCACATCATCATCCGCATGGACGGCACGCAGGCGGAGCGCGCCTGCTGGCTCGCGGAGGAGCTTGGGCACCACTACACCGGCTCGGATCGCAGGCTGCACTACAACGCCGCGGACGACTGGCGCGCGGAGGCAAAGGCGCGCAAATGGGCGCACGATCGCCTGCTTTCGCCGGACGCAATCCGCACAGCCGCGCGCAACACGGACGACATCTACGAAATCGCCTTTACGCTCAACGTCAGCGTGGAGTTTTTGCGCGAGTCCATCGACTGGTACATGGCGCGCGGCCTCTGGGCGCCGGATGTGATGCCGGAGGAGTTTGGCGATGCGGCTGAACAGGCACAGCCCGAAGAATAATTCGAACGTATTAGTCACCCTGTTTCAATACATCGGATTTGGAGAACGCATATGAAAGTCTGCACCTCCTGTGGCGCACCGGCGAGCACCGGCATACGCAAATGTCTGGCATGCGGCTCTGCCTCTTTTCTATATGTCTGCGAAAACTGCGGTACGCGGTTTACCTCGCTCGATTGTCCGCAATGCGGCGTTCTGCACGAGACGCACGAGAAGGTCTGCCCGAACTGCGGCAGGCACACGTTTGACGCGAAGTGTCCGGATTGCGACAAAGACTTAGTCGGCGTTGCGCCGATTCGCGCGGAGATTCCGCCGGAAACATACGCCGTGCATGCCGGAGAGGGCGTTTATCGCAGCGACGAGTTTGATCAGCAGCAGGCAAAGCAAAAGAAAAAGTAGAGCGGCTGCGGTGTCACCGCATTCGTACTCTCTTTGATTGGATACTGGAGTTCAAAGGATATCGGGCTTCCGGGGCTTTCGTTTCTCGTGCCTGCGTTAATTTTCTTCGCGGTCGGCCTCGCCCTCGCCAAAACGAACAACCGCCGCACCTGGTCGCTGATCGCTTCCGGCGCGCTGCTCCTGCTCAGCGCCGTGATGCTCGCGATAGCACCGAACGGAAATGGAGCATAGATTTTTTATAAGAATAATCAAAACAACAAAAGACCCGCTTTACAGCAGGTCTTTTTGTTTGCGGTTTGGTGATAGGATTTCTATTTAATCCGTGAGATACCCATAATTCTCGCCCACAAAGTTATTGACCAGATAGCGCGCCATATTCAGCGGGGTTGTGAGCGCGTAGGGTTCCTCTCCGTTGCGATACGCTTCCGGCACGCAAATTGCGCTGATTGTGCTGTTCCAGATATCCAGCACTGCATCCTCACCGAACGCCTCCGTTATCTGCTTCTCCGTCATCACATGCAGCCCGTGATCCGCTTGAAGTACGATGACGGCGTTTGGGTCCGCCTGCTGCACCATGTCGATCAGGTTGATCAGCACCTTCGCCGCATAGGTGTGGTGCGCGCCGTACGAGTCAATTTCCTCCGGCTCCGCCGAGCGGCTCCCGTTTTCGTCCGTATCAAACGGATAATGCGCCAGAAAATCGTGGACGATCACAAACTTCGGCGCGCCGATCTCCGGCGAATGCACCGCGTCATAGAGGCTCTCTACCAGCGCCGTGTTGATCAGCGCATCGCGACTTCCCAGCAGCACATCCGAAACACCGTCGAACTGCGTCGCAAGTGCCCGCTCCACCTCTGTCTTGCTAGGGAACAGCAGGTCGTACACCTGCCCCGGGATGCCGCCGAGGAACAGCTCGCCCAGCTGATAGGCATAGAGCCGGCCTTCGTTAAACGCATGCGACGCGCTGTCGATGTTCTGCGTCAGCCGCGGGCTGGTGCGCTCGTCCTTTTCGTTTTCAAACCGCGCCTCGATGCGGTAGAAATAGTCCGTCGTCGGGTAAAAATAAGGCCCTTCGATCGAAATCGTGGTCGTGGTGTAGCCCTTCGCGTCAAACGCCAGAATCGTCTCGTTGTTCTTGCGCGCGTTGTCGAGGCCGGTACCTGTGATCTCCCGCAGCGCAACTGCCGCCGCATGATCCGCCACCACGCGGCCTAGATACTTATCATAATACTGCGGACACATCAGCACTGGAATCGAAATCCGCGTCCAGTGGCCGGACTCAAACGTAGCTTCGCGATTGATCGCAAATCCCCGCTCTGCGAGCGCGTCCGAAAACGCCGTCTGCGCATCGCCAAAATACGTCTCCATCGCGTCGAAGCCCAGCATGCCGTCGCAGAGGAACCAGTAGACGTTCGGCGCGTCTGATTTGTCGTTTACCACGAACTCCGTCTTGTATTTGTGCCTCGCGTTGGCGTCCGAGCCCCCGCCTCTGGTCGCGATGGGCACGAGGTTAAAGAGCAGCATGGTCGCTAGCGCGACGGACGCGAGCACGGGCAGCGCGCTCCATTCCCGCTTTTGAAACCACTTTCGGTAGAGAAACCCTGCGATATACGCCGCGGGAATCGGCAGCGCAAAGATCAGATACACCCAGAACAACTCCAGCTTGCTGAATACGCTGCTCGTGAAAAATACAAGAGCGACAAACACGACACTCGCGAAAAACGAGCCGGAATAGCTTCGAAACAGCGCGACATTCAAAAAGAAGATGCCCAGCGTGACGGCGGCAAGCACCCCCCCCGCGATCATGACCTGGGCAAACGAGAGAAACTGGAAATTCTGGTTGTAGAGGTATAGAAACGGAATAAACGGCAGGGCGGCGACGTCCAGCAGCATGATGCGCTTTTGAACTCTGCTCATGCCTGCGCCCTTCTTTCGAGACGATAGATCGTCCGTCCGCTGCCCGCAATCGGTTCTTTATGCGCGATGTCAAAATACGCGCCAAACGCCCGCTCAAACCCGTCCTGCGTGTAGTCGGGAAACACATCGTCACGCGTGGCGAGCAGCGTCTGCACCTGCGAATCTTCTTTCGGCACAAACTCGATGATGAGCTCCGGTGAAAGCCCTGCCAACCATTCCGCGATCTTGCCAAGCGGCAGATTGTTGCTGATCGCCAGATGGTGAATGATTGCAAACGCGATGATGCAGTCCGGCTGCATGCGTCGCTCTGCGGGTACGCGCTCCGTGTTGCCAAAGCCGATGCCGGGGCTGGGATTCGTCAGGTCAAACAGCAGCGGCACGATGTTCTCTCCGCTCCGCTTGCCCGCGAGATAGTTTTGCTCCACCGCCAGCGGGTCGATATCGAACGCAACAGCGATCTCCGCGCCGTTTTCCAGCGCGATGCGGGAAAAGCGCCCGTCGTTTGCGCCGAGATCCCAGACAGAACGAGCATCCCCCGCCTTTAGCATCTGCGCGAGAATATCTTCCTTGCGCGCGAGCGCCTGCTGCGTATAGTTCGTGTGGTCGTAGTAGTCCATCCACTCGGTCTTGACGCCGTCGAGCGTCAGCCGCTCGATCATGCGTGCAAGCGATTCGATCAGCGCGATGTGGCTGAATTTGCTGATCTGCACCCGCCTCTGCGCGCCTGTCGATCTGCCGTCCGTCATGTGCCGCGCGATCGCCTTTGCGTGCCAGTGAATGTGCTGCGTCGTCAGTGCGTCGTGTTTGCTCTTGAGCAGTTTCGACGCGAGGTCGAGCGGTACGCCGTCGATATAGACCCGTAGCAGCTGCTGCAGCCGCAGATCCACGTGCTTCATCAGCAGCAGCGGAGCCACAAAATGGCGGCAGAATTGCCCGTAGGCAATCCATGCGCTACCTTCTTTATAAAACTCAAACGACAGGGTGTCGATGAGCTTTGCGTTGTTCCGGACGAACTGGATGTTATACGCGCTCGCGTCTTTGAGGATCATGCCGTAGTCGAGCGCGGCTCTGTGGATGCGCAGCGTCGTCAGCGCGGCATCCTTCAGCTGGCTGAACGACCACTCGTAGGGATAGGTGATAAACGGAACCCGCTCCGGCGCGATCACGCAATAGCCTGCGGCCTCCGGGTTCGTCTGTTCGACGTTCCGGTGCGCAACGAGCAAGCCTTCCGCCGTCAGCTTTTCATACAGGCCGGACTCCATCAGCGCCGCAAACTGCGCGCGGTAGCAGTCGTTCACCTGTCGGTAAACAACCCCGTCCTCATAAAAAACATGCCCTGACGGATCGCGAAACGAACTCTGCTCTTTCATTTCTCTGTCTCGGCGTCGTTCTGCTGGTTCTCTTCGGCGTTTTTTACCGCTTTTCTATTCTGAAAGAAGGCAGCGATCTTCTTTCGCATCAAGATCAGGTACGCGCCGCCCGCGGCAAGCGCCGCGACGATGCCCTGAATGAGCATGCTGCCAAATCCGGGATCAAGATACATATGATTGTCCTCTCTCTAAACAACAAATGTTACTTCACACGGGAAGCAATCCGTTAACCCTCCTTTGGTTTTGCAATGACATATTTCGATTGATCGAATGCGCCGCGGGTAAATTTGCCGCAACTACGGATCATCGGAACCAAAACACCTTCATCCGGCCAACGTTCGTATTACATGAATTGTATACCACATGTTAAGTTGGGTCAAATGGAAAGTAACAGGGCGTTGGGGATTCGAAATCAAGGATGCTCATGTCGAAAGAAAATAAATTCTTGCAGGAATGTAACTACTCAAAACATCCATATTTTCTTCAGTCACAGCTTTGTTGTCGGACATTTCTCAACTCACCTGCTGCCGATACCACTCGAGCACTTCCTTATTTTCTTACATTTATTATATAGCTCACGAACCTGAAAATCTTGTAACCCTAGAAGTATATTAACTTTGTCCTTATTTGAACATTGTATAAATCCATGCAGAGGTGAAAATCTCTCCACTTGAACAAAGTAATCCTTGATTGCTTTGCTCACTACGTTTGATTGTTCCCACATCCACACAATAAGCATAATCAGAACTCTAACTTCGCATCTCTCATCTTCTGATCCGCCTGTTACGTATTCACTATCTACTACGCATTTATTTTTGCCACATGCGACACACTGAAAGCAAACTTCATGCTGCCCCATTGGGTAGCTACCAATAGAGCCGCCGCTTCCAAATGTTGGAAGTATGGGATTGAAGCAGCGGGGAAATTCCTCGCGTTCTTGATTCTGTTTAAAATATTTTCCCAGTACAACATTCTTTGGTTCTTTACTCTTATGTTTCATTTAAATCGTTCTCCTGTTGTTTTATAATACTTAGTTTGGTATTCTGTTTTTAGAAACTGTAAGGGGGTTAGTATGAAAAACATTATTACCAGAGAATTACCGCTTGTAATGCAACCAGTTAATGGCAGCAGTTGGATATGTGGCGCTTCTTGCCTAGCGATGCTTTTCCAATCTGAAGCATTTGCCTCAATGAATCTACCTAAGGAGCAAAACGAAATAGCACAGTACGTCTTAGCCCCACGTCCTAACCAACCTGGCCAATACTATTGTGATAACCTAAGGATGCTGAACTACGTTAATCAGCTTGGTTTTCCAGCTGCTTATGTCTCAGTATCAGACCCAGTCAAGTCTCTAAAAATTTGCCAGGAAAAAGGGCTCGAAGCAATTTTGCTTTTAAGATTCAATCCAAAGCATGGTGCTCACTTTGTTACCTTTTCTTCCATTTCAAAGTATGGTGTGTTTGTTAATGATCCACTTCGAAGCACTACTACTTTTGATCCACAGAAAGAGAATTTAAATAAAAAAATCTCGTTATCTGAATTACCGAAACTAATGGCTCGCGTGAATGCTTACGATTCGGAGATAATTGTGCCTAATTCAATGTTAGTAATCTCACCTCCTTCCATAAACGAATCGTATTTCATTCATGAGTGTCGAGATTGCGGAACTAAAATGAAACTCCCACTAGTTTTGAAACATCAAATAAAGCACATCCTATATCCGTGTGATCACGGAATTTATTGGGTTAAAATATAGTTGCCTTCCCCCCCCTCACGAAGAATCAATCTCCCCTTCCAAATCAACCAGCAGATGCGCCAAGTCCTGATCCGTCATCATGCGCTGCTCGATCTGCGGCTGCCCGTTCTTTTTTGCGTATGCTCCAGCTTGGTTCGGCGGCTTCGCCTGCTCCCGTCCCTCCCACGTTCGCACAGCCGCCTGCCAGTCCTGCATCGGCTGATTGCCGACGCGCCAACCCTTCGTCTCGTAGAAGTCAAAGAACCGCTGCGGATCGACGCCGCTGCCCCGCTCCCGGCAATATTCCGTAATCTCCGCAACCGTGGGTTTGGTGAAGCGGCGCGACTTGTCCGCGCAGAATGCGTTCGCATTCTCTTTCCCATTCCCATTTTCTTTTGCTTTTACTTTAATTTTATCTTTTTCTTTCTCTTTCTCTTTCTCTTTCTCTTTAGGTTCGTCCTTGGTTACGGCTTGGTTATCGTTTGGTTTTGCGTTGGTTTCGCTTTGGTTTTCGCCTTTCTCCGCAATGGCTTCCTGCTGATACTCGCAAGCCTCCTCCGCAATCGCCCTCGCCGGTCGCCCGCCGCGCAAGCCCGCGTCGCGTCTGCGATTGTTGGCGTCGATCTGCGGGCGCATGAGCGTGAAGAATCCGAGCGCGATGCCGTCGTCCGAAAAATCCGGCTCGATGTCGTAGAGCGCGTAGTCCGCAAGCGCGTGATAGAGCCGCAGCTGGGTCTCCGCAGGCAGCCCCTTCATCGCGCTTCGGAACGATTCGTAAAAAATAAACCCCTCGCGCACGAAATTTCCTCCTTTCCGGTTTGGATGCGCCTTCACCCATCGTGAGAACCATTATAGGAGCAAACAAGGCTGCGTTTTTATCGGAATTCCATCCAATCGAAATTATTAGAATTTTTTCTTCGCAGCGTTCTTTGGCATATTCAAACACATTTACTATCAAGAATTTGTTCTTTCACAAAAAAAGACCCGCACTGTGACGAGTGCGGGTTGAAATTTCGTTGGTTTCTTCGTTCTTGTATCATGCGGATCACATACTGGACTCAAAATCGAAATCCACTCGACTGATGATTAAAGATTGACCAGATCCTGATAGGCTTTGTCCAGCAGGTCTTTCAGTACATCCTTTTTCAGCGCGTAGTGCAATCTTTGTCCGACCCGCTCATAATCGATCAACCCGATGCCCAGCATCATCGTCAGATGATAGGATGCCGTCGCATTCGTTAGCCCTACCTGTCTGGCTAAATCGCTTCCGAGTGCTGGTTTCACGGCAAGGCTTTTGATCATCTCGATCCGCTTTTCTTCGGAAAGCACTTTTAAAAACTGCTTGATCTCTTCGCTTCGCTTTTCGAGAATTCGTTTTTTGCTGATGAACGTACCATAAACGAGTACAAACTTGCCCTTTTCCGGTTGAATGATATAGGTCAGGATTTCGGAGAATGCATTTGGAATAAAGACCAGTTGCTTTGCCGGTTCGATGATATTCGCATTGATCTTCAAGTAGTTGGTGACGAATGCCTGCGCGTTTGCAATGCAGCTGCTGCTGGATCGTTCCACCTCTGCCTTGTCCAGTTCTTCGAGTTCTGCTACATAGGGCGCGAAAACCGTCACGTATTGTTCCAGCAAACGGATCAACCGTTGTTTTGCTTCGGAAGGGTAACGCAAAATTTCCAATGCTTTTTGCTGATCCGCTTCTGACAACTCCTTGCATTCCACCACGCGTTCTTCAAACGATTTTAAGTCGGCAAGAAGACGATCCGAAGCATTTTCGTCTTCGCAATTGGCTGGCCCCCGCTGGCAAATCGTTTCGATGACGTCGCACAGCAAATGTTTCAAAGCATCCAGATCGGAAAGCTCTGCAACCTTCGCGGACAGCAGGTGAATATCATGTATGTCTTCGGAGAAAACAAAGTCCCATAACAGCGAACAAACCGGCTTGTCGAAGAAGAACGATATCTCCTGCCGATAAAACATCGACAAGCTGTTCTTAAGCTCGAAGATGATTTCAGCCAAGCGCGCGTTTGGCGTATAGTTCGCGTTTTCAAAATAGCTGCTCTCCAGCCGGTCACTGTCAGCGATTCGATTGAGCGACAGCAGCATCTCAAATACGGGGTTTGTATCGATCGAAACATCTACTTTCTTCATGATAACCGCCTCTGAACGTTCCTGCTGTGTTCGATATCAGCCGATAGTCTGATGATGGCGACTTCCAGCCAATGATTGATTCGCTTTAACGCATGGCAGGAAGCCGATTGCACGCTCAGTTTTATAGAAGTCTTCGGCTTTTTCGCAGGCTTCAACGAAGAGGGCACGACATGTTCCATCTTGCAGTATTGATTGAGATCATGATTCTGGTTTTCCATAAAGCTGCTCAGGTATTGATCCAACATTATTCACACCTCCCTCTCTTCATTGCATCACAAGCATAAAACATTCTAACATACTTGTCAATAGTATTTTAGATTTATTTCTAATATTTATCGCATTTTATTTTTGACTGCATTGATATTTTGTGCTGTGTTTTCTATTTGACCGTAATAAAATAGCGTATCATGCTGTTCCCGATCGATTTTCGGCAATCAAAACTGCTTTTGATTCTAATGTGTGCGGATGTTGTATAATATCAGTAGAAACACACACCTCTTTCCGCCAGCTGACATCCCGACACGTGATTTGCGAAAGGAGCGGCAACTATGAAGAGTGAAGAGCGTCTTACGCGCAGTAACAAAATGGATCGAAAGCTTATGCTTCTCATAAACCCCGTCGCCGGACGCAAGCAATCGCTTCGCCTGCTTGCAACGATCGTGCGGATCTTCATGGATACCGGCTATGTCGTAACCGTAATGGTATCGGCTTCGCCCCGGGACACGACGGCGCTGGCCTCGCAATACGGCGTCGGGTATGACGCAATCGTCTGCGTTGGCGGAGACGGTACGCTCAGCGAAACGCTTGCCGGCGTGCTGGACTGCGGGGCGAACATACCTGTCGGCTATATCCCCGCGGGCAGCACGAACATTTTTGCGCTGAACCACGGCTTGTCCTGCGATATCCTCACAGCCGCGAGGAACATCGCAAAGGGTGACGTCCGGCGGTTTGATGTAGGATCGTTCAACAAACGGAGCTTTGCGTTCATCGCCGCGTTTGGCGCATTCTCCTGGTCCTCCTATACAACGCCGCAAAGTTTAAAAAACATGCTGGGCTCTCCGGCATACATCCTCGACGGTATGATGAGCCTGCCGAAGATCAAACCGATCCACATCCGCATTGTCTCAGGGGATACCGTACACGAAGGTGACTATCTTTTCGGCGCCGTCTGCAATCTGTTCACCTTTCCGGGGCTGTTTAAGCTGCCCGAAGGGAAAGTACATACGGATGATGGTATATTTGAAGTGATTCTGATCCGGGAACCCTCTACCCTACTTGAATGGCAGTCAACGATCATCTCGCTGCTGAACGGAAAACTGGAGTCAAACTCCATCGAGTTCTTCCAGGCCAAAGAGCTGAGCATACAGTCCAGCGAGGCAATCGCATGGGCGCTTGACGGCGAATACGAAGGCAGCGCTTCCGGCGAAACAATTGAAGTGAAGATTCAGCATCAGGCAATCGGATTGCTCGCAGGGAAGTCGTAACGACGAAATGTTGCCAGGAAATAAACCGATCCCCAAAACCAACAAAAAACCCGCTGAATCAGCGGGCCTTTTTGTTTTCGATTTGGCTGCGGAACTAGGACTCGAACTTAGTGCGCAATGTTTTTTACGAATTTCCATAATGCACAATGCCCCAATTTAGGCGCTTTTTCGAATATTCCGCACAAGTCCTCCAAAATAATTTCTTGCGTGGCGTGTATTTTGCGTGTATAGCGTGCGTTATTTTCTATTGAGAATGAAAGTTTCTTTGATCACGGGAAACAATCCGATCTGATTTCTTATTTGTTAGAAAAGCAACGAGCCTTTTCGGGCCAGTTGCAATCTGTCCAAAGGCAGTATGACGCTAGGGCTGCGTAGCCATGACCACGATTAGATCGTAAATTAAACTATTTACTACTAATTACTATCTATGCTTCACCACTCTAGAGCGAATTGGCATAGTCTATCTTTCATTAAAGTGCATATTGTAGAATTAGATGCGACGATCAATTTTACAAAAAAAACAACCGGTAGCTCGATGCTATCGGTTGCTTATGAGTTTAAGTTTATATCACTTCACAGGAATTTCTACTTCAACATAATTCGGAATTGAAGTAATTATTGGTGTATATAGATCTATTTTTTCACTTGGCGTTGAAATAGTTATCACAAGTGAATATCTTACCTTGCTTTCACATTTTCCGAGATAACTTCTTTCTCTCCACCAACCGATTATAGGATAAACAGCAATATAGTTTGCTTTACATAGATTGATAGCACTATCTATAATAAAGTCTGAATGAATTGAGCCAACATCACGATTATCAGATCCTAAATACCATCTCGAACTACCACTATCTCCTTCACCTCTATCATTTTTATCTTCACCTCGCATTCTTACATTGATACGCTTTTCAAAATCTTCAACTTCCTCGTTTGAATTTATGACATCAAACTGTAAGCCACACGAAGGGTATCTGTATCGGTTCTTCCAACCTTTCTCACCCGGCCCAGGCTCAATAAAGTAAGATAGGGTTACTCGTAATTCAACTTCGGTATTGCCAAGTGATCGAAGCACTTCCGTTGGCCAAGGAATCTTATGTAAATGCATCTCATTCATTTTTCCCGTGCTTCCAATTTTCGTATAGGGTTGAATTGATGCTTGTACAACTAGATTGACTGAATTATCTATACAATGAATTGCTTTTTCAAATTGAGGAACACCATAACCACATGTCCGAAGCAAATTTTTACGTCCTCTTGTCTTTGCCTCATCAAATAGAAATTGGTTCTTCATTTCGACAGTCCATCGAGCAGAGTGAACTAGCAACGCCCTTACTGTCTCAGGCCAGATTCCAGGATACTCAATGTATATCTGCGCTGCCATCCAAGCTGCTTGGGCAGTAGCTGAACTTGTTCCCCAAATTGTTGATAATAATCTAATCGTAGGTTTAGAGTAGGTTGTTAATAATGATAGATCTGGGCATTCAGTATAATCTTCACCGTTTGTAGCTACATTCCCACCATCTAAAAGAATTTCCGGCTTGATAGGCCAAATGTCAGCCCAAAGTCGCGAAGTTGAGCTATATGGGGAAATATTCCCCAAATCGGCTACGGGCATAAATCCGTGAAATCCGTCCGATTCAATATGAACATCATTAGTGTACGCCCCGACGGTTATTGCATTCCAAGATTGTCCAGGGTTTTCAACTGAATGCAGTAAGTTTGCGTCAGGGAATCCACTTCTACCTGTTTCTGTTGGTTCTACATTACCCGCACTGACAAAAAACAATCTTTTCTCATCATTGCTATCTGCCCCCGATATAATACTATCAAGTGCTGCGGACCACGAAGTAGGGCTTCCATCTGTAGTATTATACTCTGAAGTTGTTATTGCCATACAAATTGCTCGCTCGGCATCAGGATTAGCAATCTCTGCTAGCGATACGGCTCGCTCAGTTACAGCACCATACAAGTCCGGATGATTGTGTCCGTTGGGTGGTAGTATCTTTACGGATTCAAGTTTGTGAGCAACATTCTGCAGTCCATTACCAGCCAAGCAAGCTTTGAGATCTTTATATAGCGCAATACCCGCCATTTCGGTCCCGTGACTTAAATGATCACCTATCCCCCATGCTTCTTCAACGGATTGTATACCTTGATCTATGACTGCTGGAGCTAATAAAGGATGTTCAGCAGATAATCCACTGTCTAGCAGACATACTGTTGCATTAGTATTCTGAAACGACGTCCGAGACAATAATTCTTTTATCCAATCTTGCTGCTCCCAGCCAGGTAATTCATCAAAAAAAGCTGTACTCTCTGGGGCCCTACGAATCTCAGCAATATAAGCACTTCTAGCGATTAAATCCTTTAGTTGTTCTTTGTTTGCTTTGACAAGTCGCACGATTCTTTCAGGGAAGACGATATGCCTTGCATTTATTACAATGTCAATTGCTGTACAGCATTCAACGAAATCCTTCTCGACTTCTTCGCTGCTGGTTTCATCAAACCTTACCCAAATTTCACACCAACAAGAGGTCTCATCAGGCATGTCCCGCTGGTCACCTATCCAAAAAGATTCAAGCATTGCTAGCTTAACATTCTCAATGCTTCGCACCAAATCATTGTTTTTAGGTTTCTTTTCTTCGTCCGTTGGCTTCGCGTATTCTTGAACTTTGCTCAAAAAATAAGATTCTTTCCCAGCGGGAATGTACACTGTAGCTTTCACGATATCGCCGTCATGCTTTACATTAAGAAGCCTTATTCCTTGTTGAAGGTTTTCTAAGCTCTTAATTGCTAATTCATGGTTTTCTGCGCCAGAAAACTCAAAATAGACACCGTCTTTATAACGAATTGCAGCAACTTGTTTCTGCGTTAGCGAAGCTTCCGCTGCTGCTTGCAATTGACGACTAATATAAGCTGCGTGCACTCCAGCGTTTGCCCTGTTGGGATAGGTAAGTCCACTTCGCTTAGAGTCAGAGCCATATGGCAATATAGTTATTGTGTTCCGCAAAAAAATATTCTTTGAAGCCACTTATGCCTCCTTAAATGAATATGCCACCAACCGCTCTTCAATTAAATTTAACAAACGTTCTTCACTTATTTGAGAATTCTCTAAAATTGATATCTTTATCACATCATCACACACTCTAATGATTTCAGCATGATTTAGAGTGCTAGCTTTATTAACAAGTTCCGCAGATACTCTAAATTCCTTATCGAATGGTAATATTTTCAGTTCAAACAAGCGACGCACTTCATCTTTTGATGGCATAGAATAATGCAGCACATCATCAAATCTTCGAAACAAAGCGTGATCCAGTAATTTCGTATTATTCGTTGCCGCTATAATTATACTTTCTGATGTGTCTTGCTCTAAGAATTGAAGAAATGAATTTAGGACGCGACGCGCTTCGCCGACTTCATTGTCTAAATTCCTGTCCGCTCCGATTGCATCAAACTCATCAAAAAAATATACTCCAGTAGAAGATGCAATAGCGTCGAAGATTTGACGCAGTTTCGCGCTGGTTTCTCCCATAAACTTCGTAACAACCTTGTCCAGCTGAATCGAATAGAGAGGTAAATTTAATTCAGATGCAATAACCGATGCTGTGAATGTTTTACCTGTGCCAGGCTTCCCTTCTATGAGTATTTTCCGTCGATTGCTTAGCCCAAATTTTTGTAGTTTATTCCGGTTTTTGAATTCGTTTAGTATTCGCTTTATTCGATCCTGTATCTCATCTGAAACAACAAGATCTGATAACTTTTCAGAAGGAACAGTCATAAAAAACATAGGATTTTGCGTATTCAACCGCAAAATATTATTGCTCTTTGCTCCTCCAATTTTATCTGAATACTGTTTAAGTTCGCGAGCAAATACTTCATGCCCGTGCTTTGCTTCATATGCGGCAATTTGAAGTACAACCGTTTTAAACCGTTCATCATCATGGTTAATATAGGCTTTGATAAGATTCTTCAAATGATCAGCTGTAGCCATTTAATTGCCTCCTTCCAAATATATTGCGAAAACTCTATCATTCTAGTGCTATTTTTTCAAACAAACGAAAATACTATAATGAATACAAATACTGTGCAGTTTCTGTAGAACGCCCCGTTCTAAAATCTATAATTGTATTTCTGCTCCTTTTTAGACATATGTATGATTGATGCACTAAGTCGCATTAGCCTTGATACGAATTGTCATTATATCTTTTATTAATATAAACCGCAATTGACGAACCGTCAATAATGGTATTATCGTTGTTGCGTAACGATATAGGTTTAACTTTTATTTACAATGAATTGCTAATTGATTCTTTTGTTTTTCACCCATAAACCACGCACAAAGCTCGACCTGCGGCTAAGCGCGGCACAATTGCATAATTTCTTATTCCCTGTGTCATCATTTTGTTATGATCTATCTTTTTCCCAAAAATAGAAAAGCGCCGCCCATGTAGGCGGCGCTTGTGTTATATCCCCAGCAGATTAAGCACGGCATTATCCGCGATTCCGTCTGCCGTCGTGATCGCCATGGCGTTGGTTTGCAGTGCGATCACTGCCGCTTCTGTTTTACGGCCAAATACGCCGTCGATCTCGCCGACATCATAACCTGCTGCGGCAAGTTTTGCTTGCAGCGTTGCGACATCCGCGCCCCTCATCAGCGGCGATTGCATCAACAACAGCCGGTTGCCGCTCGCCTGCGTCTCTGATGTCTCAGGCGTGTTCGTTTCCTCGATCTCTTGCGCGTTTAACCCGGCAATCAACCGCTCCCACGTTTCCCGCGTGCAGATTCCGTCCTGTGTAAGCCCCTGAGATGCTTTGTATGCGTTCAGTGCCGCGTTCGTCCTTGTGCCCCACACAGCGTCACAAAGCAGCTGTGGCGCAATCGGCGAAACGTTGAGCAGAATTTGCAACCGCCTCGTCATCAACTTCGTTGTGTTCTCCGCGCTTACCTCGGTTGGCTCCATAATTTCAGCATCTTCCCGCATGCGCAGAACAGCAACGATGTTGTTTTTACCGAAGGATATCGGGTCAACCTTTATCCCGGTCTTGCTTGATCGCTCGTTGATAATATTACCATCAGCATCCACAAACGCAGCGTGGTCAATCGTGTTCGCACGATCATCAGTCCCGAAGTCATAAAGCACGATATCTCCCGGCTGTAGGCTCTTGTATAAGCTCTCCGGCGCATGTTCTCTTCCTGCCACTTTGACCGATGCCGGATACAGCAAGTCGAATCCTGCCGCGTTGATCTGGTATGTGCTTGTCCAAAGCTCTTTACCGTTTTTATCAACCAACGGGCACCCCGCCCCGATAAAACACGCCTGTGTGTAAGAGCTGCAATCAGCAGAACCGCCCTGCGGGAAAAAGTTCCACCGATACGTCCGCGAATATGACATGCCTATCAGAGCGTGTCCAATGGCCGATGCAATACTTGCAATTTGTTGTCTTTTCATATTCTCCCTCCAAAAGAAAAAGCGCCGCCTTGCGGCGGCGTTTTCGCGTTCGTTACTCTTCGATAGCAGACTGTTGTTTGATGCGCTCGATCCAGCTCTCACCGACACCGAGAATCAGCGCCTCAACGTCCACAGAGGCCGCCGCGAGCAATCCATAAGCAGGCGCAGAAAGTTTCTCCACGGTCTTGTCCAGAAGCTTTGCGCGCAGAGTCGCAATCTCCTGCGGCGTGAGCTTCCCGTCGCTATTCGCGGCCTTGAGCTGCGATACCATAGTCTGTTGCAACTCGCCGACCGTGATCTTTGCCGCGCGGATCAGCTCTTTTTGCGCGTCGTTGATGTTCTTCAAGTTTGCGTTCTTGCCCAGCTGCATGGTCAGGTACGTCCCCAGCACGCCGATGAGCGTAATGAGCAAAGTTGCCGCGACCTGCAGGCCATAGTTCATCAAAAGTTCCATTTGTTTGTTTCTCCTTTTTTATTCGGACGCTTTATGCGTTACCGTCATTACGCGGGTCTCTCTGCCCGCTGTTCGTACTTTGCCGCGCTTCTTCGCGACTGATCGTCAGAGCGTTTGCGACACGCCGCATATGTTTCAAGAGCGGTCGCAATCCTTTTATTGGCTCCGCACCTTTCAAGGTGATCTTCCGCCGTTGATACTGCTACGTGCCCAACAGCTACAAGTTGCTCTTCGATAAGTAATTGTCTTTCGATACGTGCTTGCTCACGCTCGTCGGCTTCTTTTTTCGCCTCCTCACGTTCTGCTTTGTCCGCATTGTATTTTTTGTCGAAGTTCTCGTTGACACGTCGCGTAAAAAACGCGCTACCCCCGAAAAAACTACCGATGGCAATCGCAATGCAGATTATCAACCAAACAATGTCTAGCGTGTCTTTCACTCGGCATGTCCTCCTATACCCGCGATTTGCGGGAAATTTGAAATAGAAAAATAACCGTCCCTACAAGAAGGACGGTAATCATAAAGACTCGCAAGTATTCTATTCTTCCGGCGCGCTCTCAGGTTGTGTCACAGGTGGTATGAACTCTCCGTTTTCATATCTCCACCCGATCCCCGCAGCCTCATTCGTGAGAAGGATTGCCCCGAACTCGTGTGCTTGATCTGGTAGCACCCAAATAACATTTGCAATAATTCCATTCTCAACTATTGCATGATTCATTGGTTCGTTCATGTGTTACCTCTTGTTTCTGATGATGAGGATGCCAGAGCCGCCAGCTGCGCCAGAACCAACAGAGGAGTCATCATCTGCTCCACCACCACCGCCACCACCGCCAGTGTTCGCGGTTCCTGCCGCACCACTGCCTCCGGCGCACGCGCCGCCGTTTCCACCGCCACCAGCACCACCTAATCCGCCGCTAGCATAGTAACTATATTTACCGCCGCCAGAGCCACCGCCACCAGCGTAAATCGTTCCCGCGATTTCTCCAAATTCGCGCGTTGTAGAGTTTTGCCCTGCTCCGCCGTAGGTAGCGTTAGCACCATTTGAACCATTGCTGCCACCAGCTCCGCCGCCATCCAGCGCACCACCGCCGCCACTACCACCAATACCACCACGATAGTAATTCGCGCCGGGCGCGCCTCCTGCTTTACTGTATCCAAATCCCGAAGTAGTTCCGCCAGTTCCGCCATTTGCCGCTCCACCAGCACCAATTACAATTGGGTATGCTTGGTTTGCGTTAATCGTTACAGCCGTCCATGTGCCGGTTAATCCTCCCGCGCCACCACCTCCAGCATATTGGTTCGCTCCCGCATTGCGGCCGCCGCCCCCTCCTCCAACAATAAACACATCGATAACGATTTTTTTGAGAGGTGTGAAGGTTCCGCTTGTGAGAGCTTTAAATCTAAAGTTTCCATTTCCGTCATCCACCCAAACATATGATCCTGTATAGGTGAAATCCTCTTGCGTGAAGCTTCTGGAAATCACGCTATTGGTCTTGCCAAGGTATCCTGCAAATGCGATCGGAAATGCCTTTCGCTCTGTGACAGTAACTGTGCTCTTTGCCGCTTGCGCAATCGAAGATGCCGCGATCATCTGCGGTGCGCCATGCAAAAATCCTGCTGCAAGAGCCGCAAGAATCAAATACGGAATCCCATTAAATAAAATCTGTGCGCCGTGCTTGCTTCTTCGCTCGGCGCGATTGCGTTCCAGTTTCATCCTGTTACCTCCAAAAGATCATGGTCGGCACCGTGATGTCCGCAGCCGGGACTTCGGCGGCATAGAGGTATACCCCACCGTCAAACGGATCGGCGACTGGAGCAAAAATACCGCTAACCGCGTCAACCGCGCCGAAGACTACAAAAGGCACCATTGTGGCAAGCACGCCCGTCAGCGCAACCGCCGCGCGAAATGGAAAGTCCGCATACGTTGCATCAGCGACAAACGCCGCATTGTCTACAACGGTATTGATGAACTGTAACCGCGCAGCTTCCGCACTGACGTTCGACCGCGCCTGTGCCTTCTCCGTGTCTGTTAGCACCTGTTCGCCGCCGTAGAACACAAACCGCGCAACATCATCCCCGCCCGGCTCATGCGTTCCAGAATGATCAACCACCGCTTCTTCCTCTAGTTGGAGCACGAGATTCTGCGCTTCTTCGAGAACTTCATTGAACTGCGCTGCCGCCACTGAGGTGTCAACCACGGTAGACTCGGTCACGATCCCGCACACCGTAGGATCAAACCGCTCGTCAGTAATCATTCCTGCCGTGATCGCAAGCGTTCCAGCCGCCACGCTGACACGCGATAAGGAAATCTGCCGTAATGACGCGTTGTTTGTGAGAGATGGAGCAATAGGCACCATTGCCGCAACACCTTTTAGCACCTTGATTTCAGGAAGTTGCGTATAGTTCGGCGTTGACCACTCGACAATTACACGGTCGATGCGGTTTAACACGCCGTCAGCCGTGTCAATCGAAAGACGCAACAGCGCGGCAGTCGCCGCAAAAAGGTCGTTCCAGAAATGGATCCCGTTGCCAATTGCATCCGTCATCCATCCATCGCCGTCCGACACGGTTACCGCCATTTCAGGCGGTTCAAGCGCGGCTACGGCGAGTTCTCTTTCCGCCCCGTAAACACCTGTCCGTCTGCCGTGGTGCCACTTCATGACGTTCTCCGCGCCGATTTCGACATCCACATTGTTGGGATAGCTTTTTATTTCAGCCATAGTTTAATTTCTCCAATCAAAGTCAATTGCGGCTCGCCAAGGATAATATTGACGGTCTCGCTTTGTGCTTGCTGCGTCCGCTTCACCCCGTTAATCTTCGCAATAAACGCGATGCCGAATCTTTTTGATACACAAACGACTTTGTCGCCCATGGTGTATCTTTTCCCATACTCGCCGGGGTCTACCCGAACAGAAAACCCGATGTCACGAACGCGCTTTGCGATTTCGGCTATGCCTCTGCTGTCCAGTCGAGCATAAAAGTCCTCTATCGGCTCATCGTTGCCCTGCTTCAATCGCGAATCTATCCAGTATTCAAATCGGTCTGCGCCTGTTGCTGTTCCAACCGTTCTTACAACCGATGTTTCATCGCTCAATGTCCCGATGACATAGCAGACGTTTGAAAACGTACTCTCGTCATCTTCAATCTTGAGATCGCGTGCCGTGCCCTGCTCGTCCGAGAAGATTACCGCGTGCGACCCGGTGGTCAGGTCTCGCCCTTTGTAAATCTCAAACACGAGCTTCTTTGTTTTCACGTCCAGATACATCTTTTGCCCCAGCTCTACAGCGTCCAGAATTTTGATGAATTCCGTAAGCATCTGCCCGCCGTGCAGAATCGCGCTGAAAGACTCCGTGAGCGCTTTCAGCGTCGCCGTGATAACATTCGGCAGCTCCCGCAGGTTTGACGTGATTGCGGCATAAATGTCCGCTTCCACGGTTGCGATGGTCGCGGCAACCGCAATCGCTCTTTTGTTCAAAATCCAGTTCGCGGTAAACCCGTTGATTGTGATTCTGTCCTGTGATGTATCCGGGCTTACCCGTGTAATCACCATCGCCTGCTTGATGACCGTGCGAAAAAGAATCGCGCCCTTTTTCAAGTGCGCGATGTTGTATTTGCTCGGTGCAACAATCAACGTGAATTTCCCGATGTCGTTGTACCACTCTTCGGTTGTGTACGAAATTGGTTTGATTTCGTGATAGCCAGAAAGGCCAGAATCATAAACGACTAGCATATTACAATCCCGACCTTTTCAATTGCTAGATCGATGCTCACAACGACATTCGCCGCGCCGCTGTCTGCCTCGGTCTTTATCAGATTATCCCCTACCGCCATCGTCCACAAATCGCTGTCAATGTCCAAATCTCCCCGGATATCTCCATCAATCGTAGACGTTACATAAGTTAGGTCGTGCGTGATTTGAATCGTCACCCGCTCACCTGCGATCATGTTTCGGTTCAGCTGCATGTATTCGCCCGTGATCGCGTTGACGATTCTCGGATTCTCAACAGGGCCTTTTGCCGTAAATGCTGCCGTGTATGGACACGGCAGCTGCCCTTCATTTCTGATGTTCACGAATGCCGTTGCAATAGTCTCGCCAAACTTGTATTCCCGGCTGATGTTCCAAGGAAACTTGAACTTCGGGATAACACCCGTAAGAATGGTCTTTGTCGTTTGATCTTTTAGCCAATACGGATATGCAGCCAAAACCGAAAACTGGAAGTGCGGCCACCGTCTCACCGCTTCGATGACGGGTGTTTTGGTCGGCGTTACGATTCTGTAATATGTCCCGTTGTGGTACAGTCTCGCATCTACGCCCGGCAAAATGACTTCCTGCAATTTGTTTGCCCTCGTTCTTGCTTCTGCTGGCGTTCCGAGGATCATTCCCGTTATGGTCATCGGCACAGGTTCAACAACCCTTGATTGCACCGTTGCGCCGACTTGTCCAACGCCTTGTGCGGTTGCCACGTTTACCGTGTTTCCGTTCGCACCTGTGCAGGTCTCGACTGCATATCCGTTCTTCAAACTCAAAACAACGGATTCACCGTTGTTATTGATATAGGTCAACGTATCGTTCATGGTGTCACCCACCTTGCAGTTTGCAACATTGCAACCGTCTCGTCCGCTACTTCAATCGCAGTGTCTTTGTCCTTTGCATAGATTTGGAATATGTAGTTAGGTGCGGGGGCAGCGGCAGTAGCAGCACTTCCGCTCGCAGACGCGTTCATTCCGACGCTTCCCACTGCATTCATGGTGAAATCCAAGGCGGTTGCCATGCCCGACGATATGGTTTGCTTGATGCGCTTAATTGAATTTCCCATAGTCGCAAGAACATTCGGCAATGCACTCTCCGCGCCAAGCCCTACACCTTCAAACAGATAAGCACCTACGCCTTTGCCCCATAGAGATGGCGAATGCTCGTCAAATCCATCCTTGCCTGTGAACCAGCTCTTAATTTTATCAACAACGCCTTTCACTTGCTGTTTCAACCAAGCGACTTTATCATTTATGCCGTTCCAAATGCCCGTAATAAGGTCTTTGCCGATGTTGCGAAATTCTTCCAGCTTGCCTTTGACTGGCTGCACAATGTTGGTATCTACCCAACCGCCAATTTGAGTAAACAGCGTAGATAATTGCGCCCAAATTCCCTCTCCCATCTGAACGATAAATTCTTTTCCTTTGTCCCACAGTTGAGGGGCTGCCTGCCCGAATGCTAACGCGAGATTCACAACAATTTGCAGAGCTGCTTCGAGCAATTGCGGAAGAGCGTTCAAGAGACCCTGTGCAACCGCAATGATGATATCGAGCGACGCAACGGCCAGCTGCGCAAGCGTATTCGGCTCTGTGATCGCAAGCGCGATTCCCGTTATCATCTCAACGATAGCCGGGATGAGCGATGGTATATTGTCCAGTATGCCTTGCGACACAGCGAGCAATATCGTCATGCCTGTCTCTACGATCATAGGCATGTTGTCCGTTAAAAACAGGACGAACATCATGATGATTTGCACAACCGCCTCGCTGATCGGCGCGGCGTTCTGTTGGATTGTTTGAAGCAAGCCAGTCATAAGCGTGATCGCCGCAGTTCCCAATGTTGGCAGAACTGTTGGCAGCACACTTGTAATCGTTGAAACAAGCGATGAAATGATGCCGGATACCGCATTGATGAGAATGGGCGCGCCCTTTGCAATTCCGTCTGCGATACCAGGGATAGCGTCCGCAACGGACTGTGCAACCTCGCTGAAAATTTTCCCGAATTCGTCAGCAACGCCGCTCAATCCGTCCTCGTTGAACGCTTCCTGCAATCTTCCAACATAGCTGATGGCTGCTGGCAGAATCTCCGTTCGTATCGTTTCGGTGATTGGTTTCATCACATCGCCAACAAATGCTCTGGCATTGTCTTTCAACGTCGAAATGAGTCCGTCTGTTGTTTTCGACGCTTCTTCCATGCCTTTATAGAATTTCCCGCCCTCAGACGTTGCAGTATCCATAGCGCCTGCAAGCTCTTCGGCGGAAATTTTACCCTTACTCATGCGCTTTTGCAGCTGTTCCATGGTCTCGCCCGTTTTTTCGGAGATGACGGCCAGCGGGTTAAATCCCGCCTCAACCATTTGCTGGTATGTCTCGCCCGTCAACTTCCCAAGACTGAGCGATTTACCAAACGCGTTGTTCAATCGCTGAAACTTCTCTGCGTTTCCAAGAGAGATGTCCCCTGTCATTTGGATGTATTTCAAGCTGTTTGCGCTCGTCGCCCCAAATGCCAGCATCGTTTTGGTTCCCGCTGCAAGGTCGGACATTTCAAACGGGGTTGATGCTGCCATTGCTTTCAACTCATTGACCTTGGTCACGGCCTCCTCTTGGCTTCCCAGCATGACCTTGAAGTCCGAAGTGAAGGACTCCATTTCTTTGTTATAGTTGAATGCGACTTTCAGACCAGCGATTGCAACAGCAGTAACCGCCGTTGCAATCGCTCCAATACCAACTGCAAACGCTTTCGCTGCTCCAAGCGCGACGGTTCCTGCCGCGTGCGCGAAGTCCTTTAGGTGCTGCGAGAAATTCCCTGTTTCTTTCCCACCGCTCTTCATGGCGGATTCGTTGTCTTTGATCTCTTTTGTCGTTGAGATCATAGCAGCCTTTGCGTTGTTAAGGTTTGTTTGCATGGCCGTATAGGCTTGCGATGACGGATCAACGCCCGATTTCTTCATGCGTTGCAGCGCGTCCTCTGCCTCTTTGACAGCCGCCTTTTGCGTTTTCAACGCTTCGTTGAGGACTTTCCCTTTCGCGGTGAGAGCTTGCACCGAACTCTCGTTGCCTTTGAAATTTGCCGTCATGACGTTCGCTTCGGAGGCGATTAATTTCATGTTTGCTTTGATATTTTTCATAGCCGAAATGTATTCAGCTTCGCCTTTGACCGAGATAGTCGGCCCGATATTAAACCCCATTTTTTCGAGCCTCCTTATGCGTAAAATTTGTCAATGTCCGCTTGCGTCGCTTCTTTGACTACTTCGCCCGAACTCTCCGCGCATACATCGCAGAAGGTTCCAATCGATATATCGTCAAGGTCAGCGACGGTGAAACCGAGTCTCTTCGCGACAAGAAGATACTCGATTGAGTCTAGCCCATCACCGCCGCTGTGGACTTTTTTGTGGTTTGCATACTCTTCACAAGAAGCGGCTGAATCTCCGCGAATATCTGGAAGATCGGAAACTCTTCGAACGAGTCAACCCAATCAATCAAGTCCGATGTAATAGTCGGATCGGCAGCTTTCGCCATAGCATGCACAATGTTAAACAGAATTGTGGTATCCCATTTCTCATTGATACGCATCTCTTCTGCGGCTTCTTCTTTCTCGGCTGCTTTCCCAAAGAGTTTTTTGGGTTTCTTTACGGAATCAGTCGATTCAGACAGTGTTTGCATATCCACAAAGAAATCTCGCGTCGTCATATTCCTGTAACGAACAGGAAGGGACGCGGGGGCATCAAACCCCACGTCCCGGCCAGCAATATTAATAATCTTGCTCATAATCCTCACCCTACGACTTCAACGTAGTCCTGTACCGTGGTGAACCAGTTCCCATACACAACAGCGTCGGTTGCCGCTTTTGTGAATAGCCTGACCAGCCCGTCAGTCGGTCGCGGACGAGCTGCAAAGCTAACCAGCACATAGTTGGGTTCTTTCCCCTTCGCCGTTTTGGTCTCGATGCTGATTCGCTTGCTCATCACGCAATCCATCATCGTGAATCTGCGGTTATAAGCGTCGCCCTCCATCTGACCAAGGAAAGCGAATTCAGGGAATGTTGCCCCGGCGAATTCCGCGCCGACTCCGTTCACGTCCTCCTTCTGGCCGAAGTAGGTCTTTACGACCTCCTCAGAAACGTTGAAGAACTTCGCTTCGCAGTCGTAACCTTCGCTCTTGTCCACCACGAGATAGTCCGTGTTGTCTCCTTCGTAGGTCTGAATGTCACCCTTCGGCGTTGCTTTGAACTCAACCGCTCCCGGAATGGGAATAATCGCACCATAGGAAACAACGCCAGCTGCAACGGTTTTCGGTGCGATACCGCACCTGCTCAATCCAAAGAAAGTCTTGTTATCCGGCATAAAATCCTCCCGCCTCGTTTAAGGCTCAAATATTTTTCTGATTTCCGCTTCTCCGGCTTCTTCCATGGCCGCTTGCGCGGCTCCTTTCACCCGGTTAACCGATGTTCGAACAAACGGCGTTTTTTCACGCACCGTCGAACCGCTCTCGGCAGCTCTTGCGATGAGCTGATTTGGAACACCTTTCGGGTATTTCGGCGTTCGTGTTGATCCGTATCCGTCGAATCCCACTTTTGCGCTCCAGTTTCCATCACTGCCCTTACGGATCGGAGTGATGCCAAACGATTCTTGAAGATCCCGCTTCTCATCCTCCGTCAAACCTTTGTACTTGTCGCCGTTGCGCAGATAGCGAAACTTGTCGGTTGGCAGCGCATTCAGTGCTGCCTTTATCGCGTCTGCGATGACACGCGCCCCGGCATAGATCGCCGCCGTGATGACGTTTGGCGATTCATTCGCAAGTCTGGACAACCGAAGTTCATATTCTTCCGATGCGCGAAATGTGACGTTAGCCATGAGGGTCTACCTCCAGCTCAAACGTCCATTCGTAATGTGAATAGCCCGTATCCGTCTCGTGCTGGATGCTATTGAGTTCCCACGATATTTTTCCATCCGTCATTGCTTTCTGAATGGCGCTTACCATCGTGTCAAACTCTGTTTTCGTGTAATAATCGACCGTCCCGGTTATCGTTTGCCGAATTGCGGCGTTATCCGCCTCATCGGTGTCACCAGCTTGCCCGTCCTCCTGCCAAACGATGTAGTTTTCCTCTTGCTCAAACGCCTCGATGTGATCCACCTTCTCGGACATCCCCGGCAACGATTTGAGCACGGTATCAAGTGCCTCTAACGCTTGGTTAATTGTCGGCAGCATAGTTCCCGCGCACCTCCTCCAGCGTTAAATCCATCGACAGTGGAGTTACATCCTTCGGGTATTGGATGAACGTAATGTTGTACTGATGACCGGCCAGCACCGCGATATCCTGCGTGGAAACGGTTTTGATGCGCGGACAGCGCAGCACATGCGCAATCTTTGCATTCGCCTGCTGCGCCGCGTAGTGGCGCGTCACGCCAATGGTGCGGTCTTCAAAACGCAGCTTGATCTTTGGTGCTACCGCGATCTTGCGCGGCGAAACGGCCTCGTAGATGTCTACGAGGCCGTCATTGTACGTTTGCAGTTTCAGAGGATTTTGAATCATGCTATCCCTCCTCTACTGTCGGTGGGATTGTCGTGTTGATCTGGAGTGCAAGCAGTTCATGCAGATAGTTCTTCGCAAACTCCGACAACGCGTCAGAACGTGCATACCTGGCATAGTCAAAGAGTAAAGCGCGGGCATCACCTTCGACCGTGTAAACCTGTGCGGCTCCGGCAATACGATCTAAATACACAATCCCTCTTTCGAGAATCCCCGTCAGATTCGTTTCTGTGTCTGGATCATTCCACGTTATGGACAGGTTGTTTTTCGCCGCCTCAAGCAATCCCTCTGGTAATGCCATTGTTTATCCCTCCTACTTGCCTTTGTCTTTGCCCTTCGTGTCCGGCTTTGCCGTATCGGGCGCGGACGCGGGTTCTCCCGCCTGCACGCAGCCCGCGCCGCCATCTGCGACAGTCGCTCCTTCTTCGGGTTCCGAGGACGCTACAGGCGGCGATTTCTCGCCGCCCGCGTCGTTCTGTTCCGGTTGCACAGCAGGCGCGGTAGCCGCGGTCTGCGCGCTTTCTGCGTCCTTTGCTTCTGCGATCTCCACCAGCGGCTTTGTACGCCCGGCGTTGATCTCCTTCACGCGCTTCTCGTCAGCCGGAAATACACTTCCACGCTTGCGAATTTCGCCAGTGTACTTGTCCCGAAAAGGGGACAGCACTCTTGCCATCAATTCTGTCTTTTTAGCCATAGCGCGTCACCTTACGCCACGGGCACTTCGTCGAGGTTGATGACCTCAACCTGAGCCACGGTGGGCTTGAGGTTGGTGATGTCAAGCAGCTGGAAAGACGTGTTGTCTTTTGGCTGGCCGTGACCGTAGAACTTCACGACATAGGCGCGCTCGTCTTCGAGGAACTTATACGAGTCATCGTACTCAATCTTGCCGGACTTGCCAGTACCAGCAACCATGAAGTACCGTTTCTCGATGCCGAGAAGAGCTTCATTCGCGGCAATCTGCGCGGACGGAATGATGATGGTCGGGTACGGCAGAACATCGTTTCTGTACGTTCCATCAGCCGCACGAACGGTCGTTGCAGGCATAACCTTTTGCAGATAGTCTGCGGGGTTCACAACGAGAATCGCCCGTTTCACCACGCGGAACCCGCCGCCCGGAGTCTGAGCCATCGTGGCCAGCAACGCGCCATAGGTTACAGGATCAAGCGAGTTGACCACGACTTTCTCTTTGTCGGGGTAGCCTGTTGCGGGATCAACAGCACCAGCGAGATTCTTTCTCGCACCAATCGGCTCATGCAGATTGATGGTTTGTCCTCTGCCGTTGATAATGCCGTCTTCAAGGCCGAAGTAAAGCGCTTCGGACAGCACCGCGCGCACGTATCGATCCAGCCATTCCGGCCCGAGATCGAGCATGGCTTTGCTGACCAGCAGGAATGCCGACAGCTTGTTTTGCGCAAGATCGATCTTTCGGAACCCGGACGTGAGTTCTTTCACGATCTCTGCACTGAGCGGCGCCCAAGATGCAAGGTCTTTGGAATTGTCGTTGAGCAGCCACTCGGTGACCGCTCCGGCATTGACAAAGTCGATAGCATCCAGCAGCGGATGTTCCGATACCAAGTCTTCGAAGACGCTCTCAACGACGGTCTTCGGCATAACAACGTCGAGGTTGGAAATGCTCTGCTGCGGCGTGCCGCTCTTCATTGCGCCGATCAACGCCTCATAGTACTTGCGCTCTTCGCTGGTGAGCTGCCGCACGCCGCGCTGCGCGAGCACTGCGGAATCGTTCACGCCGATGAGGCCGGTTGCTTCCTTGATGACGCTTTCCATGATCGCGTTTGCAAAGTCGCCCCACGCAGCAGAAAACGCCTCCGTGTCACCGGATGCGAACGCCGCCTGCATTTTCTGGACGATTGCCTGATGTTCCTGTTTCAGGATGTCGAGGTTTTTCATGTTACTTTTCTTCCTTCCCGCCCAGTAGGGCATTGAAAAATGTCATAGGTCTGTTCTCGATGTTCTTTTCCTGCGCAGGCTCCTGTTTCGGTTCCTGCTTTGGCTGCTGTCCGGGCAAAGAAACAGCCGCCTTGATGGCGGCCACGTCTTTAATCAGCTGTTCCAGCTTGTCATCGGTCGTTTCGTGTTCTACCTGCGGCGCTGTCAGAGTCCGCACAATCGCGTCCATTGCGCTTGCGGCTGGTCTCTCGTCTTTCTCCGCCTCCACGATCTCGGTTGCGAATCCCCATTTAACAGCATCTGTCGGATTGATCCAAGTTTCGTTGTCAAGCAAACGGTCAAGCTCGGCATCAGGTAATTTGATTTTCGCTCTGAATGTTTGAGCTGCCGTTGCGCTGATAGTATCCAGATCATCCGCACACTTTCTGTGTTCTTTTGCGTTTCCGGCTCCTCCGCCCCATGCGTTATGGATCATTAGGAGCGATGCTTTGTACATCTTTCTAATTTTCCCCGCCATGAAGACAACCGCCGCCGCCGAACACGCAAAGCCGGGTGTAATCGTTACGATCTCCGCTTTATGTGCTTCGAGTTCGTTGTGAATTGCGAGTCCTTCCGACACGTGCCCGCCGGGGCTATTGACGTGTACGTTTATGACATCAACGTCGAGGTCGCGAATCTCCGTAATGATGTCGTATCCCGAACGGCTTGCTTCAACACCAAACATGCGATCAAACGCGACCCAGTCTGGCGTAAGGATGCTTCCAAAGATATAAATATCTGCTTCGCGCCCCCTCACCGCCATTGAGTAAAACTTCTGTGGCTTTTCACTCATTTGTTCTCACCTCCTCCCGTAAGCGCCTTTAATACTTCCTCGATCAGCGCGTAATTCTTTGTGATGTAGTGTTGGTCTGCCCAAGGCTCTTTGATTGTCGGTCTTCCGAACATTCTGAGAATATCGTTCACGCTAAACGCGCCAGACCCAATGAGTTTGTCAATCTGCGTCGAGGAAGACATGATGTCGATGTGTTTAACCTGGCTCGCATCGATTATCAAATCTGTCCCCATCAAATGTTCCTCTTTACCAATCCGCTTGCGGACGATCTCTTCGCGCAACATATCCGTCCAAGGGTCAACACCAAACGTCAACAGGTTGTCCGTCGCGTCGCTCGTCCCCTGAACATCACCACGCATAAGGACAGGCGGGATTCCAAACGCAAGCGCGGTGAAATCAAAAATGTCACCAATCATTTCACGAATATCCCGCGTTGTCTCATTCGCTGTCGAACCCTTGTTGAAAGCGTTGATTTTTACGCCCTTACCTTGCGGCATAATAGCGTTGTCCGCCTCCAAAAACGTCTTGTACTTTGCTGCTTGTGCTAGAATCCATTGATTCTCGTCTGCGCCGCTTTTTACAACGTTAGGTGGGATCGATTCGTAATCAACCGTCGCTTTTGTCCCGCGCGACCGCTGATAGGCTTGCATTGCATATGCCAGCATTTTGGAGTACGACCCGTTCAACGCTTCCAGTGCTTGTTTGACGTTCTTGTCCGACAACTTCCAGTACAGCACCTCATGCTGCCTGTATTGTCGGCCAAACGTAAGCTCTCCAACTGTCACCTGCGAGAAAACATCTTCATACAGCGTGTAATCTTGCTTGTAAAAGCTGTCCGCAACCAGCAGTTGACCGCCTTGCTCTATCACAAGGCATTCGTTATTGTCGCAAAGGCGATTAACGATCTTGCGTAGAAATCTGCTGCTGTTTTCGTTTTTGTTCGGCTCCACATTCCAGAGATAATACTCGTCCTGTTTCACCTCTTCGCCGCGCAGCATTGTTCTAAACTCGCATTTGCTGATGCTGTTTGCAATTAGGTTTTTCGCCGCCGCGTATGCAAGTTCTCGGAAACACACCTCGCCGAAAATGCTGTAGTATTCGACGATCAAACTACTATCCGGCGCAAGTGGCACCGAAGCTGTCCCCAGCTTCTCGGCAATCCATGATATTAAGCTCAATCCCTTGTCCTCCTTACCAGACAACAGCCGGAACATCAACAAATGTGTGTTCCGGCTGTTCCAGTTTGTCTTCAATTGTCGCGGCGGCTACCATCGCCATGAACGGATCTGTTTTCCTGCTTTTCGCCTCGATCTTAGCAAAGTACTTATTCCCGGTGTCAACGCCTCCGCGCGATGCTTGGCTCATCAACTTCACGTTGTTTGTCGCCCATCGCAACGGCGGGTTGTCTCCCCATATCAAGCGTTTGTTTTCAAAATCGCTTATGATGATCGGCGCTGCCATCATAACGTCAGATGGTCGAATGCACTTGAAGTTCTTTTTCTCCTTCGCGTCAAAACCAATCTCGCGAAACGCAGTCGCCAGCAGCGCATAACGAAAATTATCTGCCGCGATGCCAACGATGTTGTAGTCCTGCGCATGATCGTAGAACCATGTTGCAATCAATTCCGGGGGAATTTCGACATCATCCACAAGCGTTATATGACCTTGCTGCGTCCACTTTTTATAGTCCGGCTTGATGCGATGCAGGTCGCGCGATTGCAAGCAGAGCCAAGAATGGTTGATGTCAACCTTGTTCCCATCCACCCAAAACCGCAGGTCTGCACTCGCAAAGTCCGTGAGCAATGTATAGTCGATTCCACCAACGCATGACCGCCCGCGTAGGTCAGGAATTACGCGAGGCGTTTTCTCTCCGCTTGGTGAGATGATAAACGCCGTTGCCTTGATGTTCTCATACTTCGTTACTGGCAAGACCGCATCCGACTGAGGCCGTCCCATTCGCTTTGTCATGAAGTCCGCATTCGCACCCGGATTTGCGCACCACTCAATGTATTCTTTCTTGATGACCCCAAAAAGCGTTGGCGCATATGGCAATGTCGGATTCGCTTGCGACCAGCAGCGTTCGTCATGTACGAGGTCTTTATTGTTCAGTCGGCAGATAAACGGCAGCAACCCATTGTCCGATATTTCGCCCTTTAGGATTTGCTCAGAGCGGTCAAGCATATCATCCAGCGGGCCATCTCTGACATCGCCTTGGCTTGTCGCATAGAGCCTGCGAGGATGCTTTTTCTTTCCCAAGCTCGTGGCAAAAACCTTGATGTTGTCATAGTTCTCATACTGGTGCAGCTCATTGTAAACGACCATGCCGCTGCGCATTCCGTCCTTGCTGCTCGGATTTTTTGTGCGCCCGCGCATCACTCCGTTTAGCTTTGCCCCGGTCACCCGCTCCGCTGTCCAGTTGAAATACTTACTCAATTTCACGCGGTTTTGCGGGTTGTTGAGTACGGACACAACATCTCGCACCGGGCGCAATGCTTGTTCTTCGACGTTCGCGCAGATATCCACGTCATACTCCGGCAACGCACTGTGCGGCGACAACAGGCAATATCCCTCAAAGGCAATGAAAGCGTCTTTTCCCGCTCCACGCCCCAGCAGCATGAATAAGTCCGGCCATCGCGGCAAACCGCTTTCTGACCAGAACGTGCAGAGATGCAGCGCGATGCAGAACTTTTCCCACGGAATCAGATTGAACGGGAAATACTTCTCCTGCCGGAGATACTTTTCAAGCAAGACATCATCCGTGTAAATGTCTTCCTGTACAAAACACTTGCGGATATACGCCGCAAGCTGCTGCTGCTCGACGCAGTTGCCAATCGTGTCCTTTTCGACGATCTCGATCCATTCCAGCACATGACGGTTTAGCTCACAGGTCGTCATCGTCTCCACCGCTCTTGTTGCCGTTTCCGTCTCCGTTCTCCGGCACGAAAAGTGTAGTCTTGATGTTGAGCTTGTCTAAAATTGCCGTCATTTGCTGTGTGACCTTGATCTTCAATTCGACTGAATCGTTTTTCTTTTTGCCTTTCTGACCCCCGCCATTGTTGTATGTGACCATAACCCCGCGCCGCCTGATATCATCCTCCAGCAAGCACTTGGTAACCCAAAATTCCATGTAGTCGTGAATCAAATCAAAGGCATAAGGGCTTTCATTGCCCATACGAATTAGCTGTTTTTCTAGGTCTTCTTGAATCTTTTTATACAGCTCACAATTCAAATAGTTCTGCACTTGGGCGCGGCCTTTTACTGGCATACCCCCACCCCCCCCTTTCACGCGCGCGCTCACGCGAGAGCGCTTTTGTCCTGAACCCTACCGAGTAGACGGTAAAAATTTTAGAATGCGTTTTTTTCGACCGGGGGGTGTGCTTTTTTCAGTCCCACCGCTCCGGCCACGGTTCTTTTGCTTTATGATTTTGTTTGAGACGTTCCGGGTGCCGTGTCTCATGGCATGCATCGCACAAGGGCGTAAGCTGTCGATGCTTACGCCCTTGCTCGTCGATATAAAACTTTTGCAATGCTAGGTCTGGTCTGTCTCGCAACTCCTTCTCGTGATGCACCATGGTAGCAGCCACGAACTTGCCATGCTTCTCTCTATGGTCTTGGCACTCGCCTTTGTAATCCCGCATGACTTCGTTGCGTAGGCGCTTCCATGTGCGAGAAGTGTAGAACCTCCACAGTTCGCCGTCCGCAATCCATCGCCTGATATCTTCGGTTGTCACCCGATCACCTCAAAAGAAAAAGCGCTGGCCGGATGTGCAGACGGTCAGCGCTTTCTGTGTGTCTCTCGTTTGTACACAAGATCACAGTAATAATTATAACTCGTTAAGCGGCAACATCAAGGGCATCAATCGGGCACGATTCGGGCATTAACTCGCGCTTGTCAACCCTCTCCTGCGTTGCCCGCGATATGCTCCTGCTTCAACGGCTGCACATTTGCCGAAGAGAGCAACCGCCATATCATTCACGAGATCGCTGCGCCATCTCCGCGCGGTCTTCTCATCGATCCCAAGATCAACGGCAATGTCTTCGAACGTGGTCTGTCTCTCAGACGGCAGCTTTTGTTTTCCGTCTGCATCCTGCCCAAAGTAGTACATCCGCACCACGCGCATCTCTTTGCGATCTTTGTACACTTTAACCACACTATCAATCTCGTCGAACCTCGCACGCGTATACGCATAGTTGCTCGCGCGGATGCGCTCTGCTTCGTCCTCGGCTTCACTCGGTTGCAACCCGCCAGCATTGCGCCGATACGAAACAATGCTCTTGTCCCGCTTGCGGTCGGCATCCTCCATGTACAAGTCAGCATCAATCACCAACTGTGCCAGCTGCGGATAGTTGCGCAGCAGCAGTTCCATGGACTTGAAATAGTTCGTGTTGCCGCCTGCGTTGTCCATATAGGCTTGCAGGGTTGTTCTGGCATCTGCGATCACTGTCGCGAGTGCTTCGGCTGTTTCTGCTGCGGTGTCGATTCCCGCGCGCTGGTCGTTACTCTGTTCCATGCTCATCCTCCTTGTTGTCTCTGTTTAGATTGAACCGCCTGATAATCTCATTTCCTTGTTTTTCAAGACGCGCTGCCGCTTGCAACGTCTCGTTTGCATTTTTTCTCATAACATCAGCTGCTCTGAAATATCCATACGCTCTATCTTGTTGATTGTCTGATGCTTTGTTCCAGAACCCTTTTTGTTCTTCTAGCGATGCATGTATTTTTTTTAATGATTCTTTCCCAAAGAATGGCAACGTTTGTCCCATACCATAGTCACATCTCAAGCATTTCGTTTCGCAATCAGCGGTATGTGCTTTATGGTTGTAAATAACCCCTGCGTTTACTCCGTCAAAGCCACACTTTGGGCATTTACCATAGCCATCTTCATTGCGATAGAACTCAACTTCTGCACTCATGTCATTGCCCTGTTCCATTTGCTTCACTCTGCCCTCCTCTTCCGCATGGCCGCCTCTTGGAGTACGAGCGATTTTAGGAACTTGAACTCTGTCGGATGGCACGCCATCTCATTCCAGTGTTCCAAACATAGTGCCGTACTCATCAATTCGGTGTCATGCTCAAAACCGTCCATCCAAGTAGTCGTCTTGTTGCGGGTTTTCTCCCGCTCACCAGCTTGCTGCACTGGTTTCTGCGGCTTGGCTGGCTGCGCGGTGCCCGTTGCTTTCGGTTCCGCTTGCTTTGCTGCGCGCGCCTCGACCACCTGCACCTGCTGCTCTGGCGGCAGCGTCGCCACATCGTAAGCCTCAGTCACCCCGATATCACCAGCAGCAAACTTTTCTTTGACCTCCGGCACAAGATCGTGCGCAATACGTGTAAGCCGCCCGGCCTGTGCTGGCGATACTCCGAGAACCTGCGCCGTGATGTCCCGCGCGCGCCCCGGAAGTTCCAACCCCTGCTGTTTGAGTTGCTTTGCAATCTGCTCGATCTGCGCCGCCTGTTCTGACTTCTCGTAGTCTGACAGCTCGCGCGCTGTTGCATTTGCGCTGATGAGTTTGAGTTTGACCAGCAGCGGATTTTTCTCACCGTCAACGACTGCCGGTATTGTTTTATACCCTGCGTTGCCCTGTGAGTTGAGCAGCGTAAACGCCCTGTATCGGCGCTCGCCGCTGATGAGCGTGTATTGTCCGTTATCCCCGCGCTTGCCAACCACAATGTTGTGCATGAGACCGTTTTGCTTGATGTCCTCTGCAAGAGCCTCGATATCCTCGGTGTTGTAAAAATTGTCCGCGTTCGGTTCGATCTCCTTCAACGGGATCATCTCAACGACGAATTCATTTGCGGCGCGTTCTTCGCCCGGTAAACTCTGCGGGTTAAGCGTGCTTAGAATGCTGAATCCTGATTGTTTTGCCATCGTCTTTCTCCTTTCGCGTGCTAATTATTAGCACATTTCCAAATACTCATTGACCAACCGCACGTAATCCTGCGCGGCGGTGCTCCTCGGCGCGTATTCAATCAACGCGCTACCAAGAAACGTCATCTCGCTAACCTTGACCGTTTTGCGGATCACCGTTTTGAACATCGGAAAATCTGCGATCATGCGACGATCCAGAACGTCGATGCCCTGCGTGTTGACCTTGTTGCGCTCCATGATCGTCACAAAGCATCCGGCAATTCGCAAATCACGGTTGAACGACTTTTTGAGACGGTTGATTTGATCCACGAGTATAGGCATTCCGTCGAACGCGAAACGATCGATCTTGATCGGGATCATGACATCGTTGCTAGCAACCAGAGCGTTGACCGCCGTCATATTGAGGTCTGGCGCGTTGTCGATCACGCAAAAGTCATAGTCTTCCCGCACTTCCTCCAGCTCATCGCGCAAACGTGTCTGCTGCGGGGTCTGCACATCTAGCAAAACTTGCTTGTCCGCGACGAGCAAAGACATGTTTGCCGGAATAATGTCCAGTCCCGGCATAGACGTAGGCCGGATGATTTCGCGCGCTGTGTTTCGCATCGTCAGCAGATCGGACAGGCTCGGCTTTCCCTCGTCATGCAAGCCAAAGAATTTAGACGTGTTCGCTTGCTTGTCTGCATCGACGAGCAGCACCCGCTTTTGGTGTTCCTTCACGAGCACGGCGGCGATGTTGATTGCGGATACCGTCTTTGCAACTCCGCCTTTGAGGTTGATGATTGAGACTGTTTTCATGTTCTGCACATCCTTTTTTGTTTTTTGTCATTCTCGTTTGATCTTGCGCATTCGCACATAGAGATATACGCCGCTGGCGTACTGGCTGTATTTCGTGCGCGCGTCCACGAAGATATACCCCTTGTATGCACGCTCAAAAACCTCTTTTACGTCTTTCTTGCCGGACAAGATATCCATCATCAGCTTTTTGCTGAGCCGCTGGCCGGATGGCAGCCGTGTGCTCTTTTTCACGTCCGGCTCTTTTAAGTTTTGGCTGCCAGCCCACCTGCGCAGGTTCTTTACCCCACGCGGGGCTTTGAGAACGTAGCAACCAAACCCGGTCAAACCATATTCGTCCTGCTCTAGTCTCGTGCCATTGGCTTTCCCGTACTTCTTCCGCCACAGGTCTTCGGCAAAATCGCGTTCAATATCGCCATTGATGAAAATGTGGAAGTGCTGGCGAACTGTTTCTCCGTCCTTGTTCGCACACTCGTAGACGTACAGGTAAAAAAGCTCTTTCCCCGCTGCTTTATAGGCTTTGCGCAGTGCTTTTATGTACCACTCCAACGCTTTGTGTGCTTCGTCCCAGTTTTTCGGTTCACTGCGGAACGTCAGATACATGGCATAGTCGCCTGTTCTGAAATTCGTATTGAGCAGCTGCGTGATCCTGCGCTCGGCGTTGCGGTTGTTTCTGTTCTCGATGGTCTCCGGGCTTTGCTCGCGCATAGCAGCTTTTGCCGCTGATGCCTGGCTCTTTGCGTTCCACGTTGCGCAAACGTCGCTTTCGAGGATGTCCCCGCAGAACTGCGCTTTGTTGCGGTAGGTCTTTACGCTTGGGTGATTGATTGCGTCAAGAAAATCCTCGCGAGTGTCCTTGTCATATATCGCCTCGTAGCGTTCTGCTACGTACTGTTGCTTTTTCACGGTTTTCACCTCCGGCAGAGTGGTCGTGGTTCTTGGTCGGTGGATAGCGTGAGACAATGTGGATAAGGTGCGTAAGACTTATCCACATTGCCCACTCTGCCCACCGACTACTGCTAAGGGAACGCGCTTCGCGATTACTGGCTACGCCAACTCTCTGGTTGGTGTGTGTATGTACGTTCTACATACTTAGTCCGAGATGTTATCACCGTATACAAGGTTCAAATAAACCAGAAACCATGTTCGATTTTTATCCTGTAGTAAAGCTTCCTTATAAATAAGGAAGCGGGTTTTGCTTAATTGTTCTCTTTTTTCTTGAGTGCTTTGGCGCACATTGCATACACTTGCGTCCATTCAATTGCCGCGCGCAGTGCTTTTTCCTTCATCTCTTTGAGCCAAACGTCTTGGTTCTTTTCGTCGTTCTTCTTCACAGCGTCCCAGTAGAAGTCAATATTATGTTCAAACATGCGGCCATCGGTCTGCGCCTCTTGAAACTCTTCGAGAATGACCGCGTAGCTTTCGTGTGGGCTGTTGTTGGTCTCCCCGAACATCGCAGCCGCGCGCGCGAGTTCCTTTTCTCCTGCCGCCTCGATATCGGCGCATAGGGCTTTCATGGATTCTTTCATAACCTTCTCCGTTTCTGCATTGTATTGCGTGTATGTTTCAAAACCAAAATTAGTGGTATAATCGCCAAAAAGGAGGTAACTATGGAAACGAGTATTAATTGGGAACTAATAATTGCGCTTTGTGCTGTTGCGATTTCTGTCGCAAGTCCTGTTCTTACTTCTTGGATTAACGGTTCTCAGGAGAGCAAGAAATTTTACCGTGAAAACTATTACGAGCATCGCGCGAAGATCATCGAAGATTACATTGCAGCTGCATCAATTCAAACAGCAATCTTAAACGATCCGGATTCAGCTGCATATGAACGAACATATTCTCAAACTAAGAACTATCATGAAGTCCAGCTTTACGTGTCCGAGAAATGCAGAGTTGAAATTCAAGCGTTAGAGGAACAGTTTCGCAATGAAACCTCCGACAGTTATAAACGTCTTGATATAATCATCAGCTTGCTAACGAGAGAACCTCCTAGGCAAAAGCCTTAATATGTCATCGCCAATAATTCTAGATTTATATGCTCTCATTTCTGCGCGCGCTCTTATACTGCTCGTTCGCTGCCCGTACCCACTCCACGATCTTTGCGAGACATCCGCTATCAAATACGCAACTGCCCTCTGGAAAGAAACAAAACGCGCGCCACGGCGTATGCCACTTGATTTCGCCCAGCTCTCCAAGCGTGGTTATCTCCGCAATGCGGAAAATCGGCGTTTTCCGGCCTTTGATTTCGTCGACGTCAATTCGCATGAAATGACTTTTGCTAAAACTATAGGATTCTTCCGGCATGGTCTAGTCCTCCCGCGCGCAGCGCGTTATGCCCTCTGTTCTTCAAACGTGAAATCATTGGTCTGCACATTTCTCTCTTCGATATAGAGCGGACACGCACAGACGCGATATGATCCGTATGTGATTGTTCCGCTTTTTCGCGTGCTCTTGATCGTTGTCGCTTCCGCGTCCCATCCTTTGACTGGGTGATACAGGCGCGACCACGAGCATCCAATGCCCGGTATCGGACGAGAGCGCAGGCACGTCCAGCAAAGCGAATGTTTCTTTATCTGCTGCGTTCCGTTTCTTTTCTTTTTCATGCGTCAGTGTCTCCAGTTTTTATTTCATTACTAATCTAGTTCGGTTGAGATCTAAAAAAGGTTTTGTCATAGACCTGTTCTTGACCCGATGATTTAATTACATTTCTCTGTAGTATTGACTTTGACAACAGTTCTCATATAATTGTCATATGAATGAAGAACTTAGCCTTAATTTATTAATTGGAGCACTATTTGCCCTAATAGCGCTGTACTATACTTATTTGTCACATGGCACAAAAATGTCCTTTTTTGTTTTCGAGTTCTCCCATGTGCTCCTTCTGATCACGCTTTTCATAGCAGCTTTCAATTATTTCGCCTCTTTCAGATTTTGGCTAGCTTGCTTACTTAAAATTGATGGTTATACATATTCTCGAAACCTCGCTCTTGCAATTGTTTTTTTCTTTCTGTTCAACGTATTTGAAACTTGCCTTCTTGCAACTCCACGTTCTTCACTAATCGCAATCCTATGCTCATACTTTAATTTGGCACTTACAATTTGCTTTGCTTTGTTTTGTTTCAAGGTTATTTACCAATCTCAACTTGCTAAGTCATCAACTTTTATCGACAATCTAACTTTTTATCTTATCCTTGCTATCTCTCTTGCGATACTAATGGGAATATTCAGCCTTATGGCAAGAATGCTTAATAAGATTCATGATTTCTTCCACTCTCTATCTGAAAACAACGTTGAATAGAAACCTGCTGTCAGATGTTCCCAACCTGAGTTATGTGAATACATCAACTCGGTTTTTTTGTTTAGATGTTTATTTCCTAAAGAAAGTGAAGCAGCGAAATCTGCTCGGCTACCTCTGATGGCTCACGCTTCTGCCGCTCGATCCGGCGCGCTTCTTCATAGCGTTTGCGCTGAAAAGCGAGCTTGTTGTCAATCACTTCTTCTTGACGCCTGTCGTACTCATCCCGTGCCGCTTGCACATGGTTCGGAGTATGCTTCTTGCAATTTGCCCAGTGTGTCAGATGCGCTTTCCTGGCATCCTTGTCCCCCGCGTTTGCAAGCCGCGCATGGAATGAATACCCGGTATGTGTAACCGCAAGTAGTCGAGCGCTGTCATCCGGCACGACGTACACCATTTGCTCATCAACGGGCATTGTTCGGTCGTTTTGCGTCTTCATGAAAAGAATCCGCTTTCCGCATTTCGTACAATTCATGCCTCGTTTGCCTCCTCCGTCCGTGCGGTGATGTACGCGGCAATCGCGATCTCGGCGATATGCCAGCGTCCGTGCTGCGTGTTCGGCAGCTTGAATCCTTTTATTTCACCCGCCGCGAGTAACCGCAGCATAGTCGATTTCGATGTTTGGAGCACGGCGCACGCTTCCAGAAGCGTGTACACGCGCGATTCGGGCGCGACCAACGGCAGCAGCGCATAGCGGTATTCTTTTTTCAAAACCTTGATGCTCTGCTCCATAGTCGCGCCCTCCTTTTCTGATTTACTAACTGTCTGTTTTGCTCTCGTTATGGACTTTTCTTCGGGTTATCCAGTGAAGTAATCTCTCAATCCAAAATAATTCTGAAACCGCTTGTGCTAGCCTTATCTTCGCTTGCTTCAAATCGTCGATATCATCGATATCATCGAGCAAGTTGACTTGTTTGCTCACGGTCTCCACCACCGTTTCCGCTCTTCCGGCACGATCTTGAATACCCGGATGCCGTGCGCGACGCACTGCGCGTGCGCCCACTCGATCTCTGCCAAGTAGTAGTTTCGGCTTCTTCTGCTTGCGGCGTAATAGTCGGGGTCTCCGAGGATGCCAGCGCAGGTGATATCCCGTTTGTCGATCACGCCGTGATACCACATCGCGAGATTGACCAGACGTGCAGTCGTTTTCCCGCACCCTTTCTTGCTCGGTACTTCCGACAGCTCGCTGAAAACGTACTGCCGCTGCCACGTGTAAAGTTCATTCAGCCCCAACGCGCGCAGGATGCGACGTAGGCGGTATCGCGTGAAGATGTTGTCTCTCGGCCTTTCCCAGCCGTCAGCTCCGATCTGAGGTCTGCACATAGGTTGACTCCTCCTTAAAACTTCTTTCCGCAATATGGACAGAACCAAATGCGATATTCGGTACTATTGCCGCTCGCGTCCGTGAAAACGAGATAATGCCTGTCCCCTTCGTGGCGTATGCTAACCGCCCCGGCAAAAGGCCGACACACGTCCCGCTCGCACCGCCAACATCCGCTTTGCAAGACTTCCTCGCGCGTTGCTTGAAACAGTGCATTCATGAAATTTTCGTGCGGCTGCGCTTTTTCTCCCTCATCGGAAGACACGGCATCAGCGGCGATATCTTGATATGTGGCAGCTGCTTCTGCAAGCGGTAAAATATTGTCGATGCGTCCGTGCTTACCCTTTTTGTCGATATCGCTTACCACCTTCTTGCAGTACGCGCGCGCGCCGTCCATGCTCCCACTGTTGAGAACCTTGGCGGCGCGTTTATCGTCTTCTGAAATTCGAAAAGGCATTTTGCACATCCTCCATCGTTAAATGTTTACCGTCAATAATCTCTCGTTATCTGGCTCAATAAGCTTACTCGCGTAGTCTTTGAGCTTCTTCCCGCTGTATGTCAACGCAAATATCGCGTTTGACACCTCTGCCATTGATCCGAACGCAAACTGTACTGGTTTGAATTTCGGCTTTCCGTCATAATTTGGTATGAATGCAGTGAGTCGGAATGGGTTCTCGATACCATCCGCGCTATAATCTTCTGCCTGCGCGTAAATCCCGCTCATGGTCTTCAACCTAAGGTGCATGTGCATGTTGGTTCTCCTTTCGGCGTTTTGCGACGGGCTGGGCGGTGGGCATCTCACCGCCTACGGATTGTGTCCGCCTCTCTCTCAACCCATCGCAAAGCGCCGACGTTCTCATTTCTGCTTCACCTTGAATGAAAGCTGTGATAGTATTACTGCTAAAGGAGGTGATAAATATGGATGCTCTGGAGAATCATGCGTTAAAAATCACAGCAGATATTGTTGTTGCCACTGTCTCAAGTACTCATGTGGGAGTTGATCAAACAGGCGGTGAGTTTGTAGGCGAGTACTTTGACGCAATTTACAAAAAAGTTCTTTCCTTGGTAAAGGGGAATAGCTAAGACTCTCATGTGCAGAGGTGGCGGGGTTTTACCCCGCCTTCTTCGCTTCCTCTGCCGCCTGCAGCCCCTGCACAAATCCCTGATAGTACATGCGCGACCCCGGCGACAGGGATTTCATGACCGCGGCTGCCGCTTCTGCCGCAAGCTCGGATTCGCTGGCAACATTTTCCGCCTGTTCCTGCTCCGTGGCAGCTCCTTCCAAATTGTCTTTGTTCATGGTGTTGTATCTCCTTTTGTGGTAAACTCACCGTGAAAGGTGGTGTTTCTGTGAAGTCTTTTTCTGATCTATTCACGCGAGACAACATAACGTTGGCTCTCGCAATACTTGGTTCAGTTCTTTCTGTCTGGTCACTTATTGCTACCGCTCTATCGCGTCGTGTAAGGCTTTCAATAACTGTTTCTGAGTACAAGTCGTTCGCCCGTGAAAGTGCTTGTCAAATGTACATTCAGATAGCAAACCACTCATCATTGCCCGTTGCTATAACGCGTCTGCAATTTTCGCTTAATGGCAACAGCTATGATTGTTGTTCGTTCCCGGAAAAGGTTCGCGTGTTTACTACCACTTCAAACGATATCGAAAGCGTTGAGCGTGTGTTCTACACGTTACCGATGCCTATCTCCCTCGATGCTCTCGGCGCGACTTGTGGCTATGTTCAATTCTCGCGCCCGAAAGGTATTTTTCCACTTGCTCCCAAAGATGTGACTTTGCTAGTTTCAACCAACCGCGCTCGGAAACTAACATTATCAATAGCAATTCCCCCGGATAATGAGGATCCGTAATTCCCCTAACCGTAAATCCTTCGTTAACGTTTCTTCTCCGCAGCTCGTCTGTAGTCCGACAAATAGAGTCTTCTGGTCGAACGAATACGAATTGTGTTTCAGACTTCTTTTTGAAAAACCACATTTCCAGCCTCTCCCTTCCGTCTCTTTCGGTATGTTTCGTTGATTATGAAAACATAATAGTATTCATACAGAACTTTGTCAACATAAATGTTTACAAAATCAACTTTATGTGATATCTTTCATGCAGGTGGTGAGTGTATGCATGACGATGGCACGATCAATGATCGTTTTAAGGAACTTCGCCTAGCCTTAGATTTAAGCCAAGAGCAATTTGGCGCTCCTATCGGCTTAACGAAGTCAAGCGTGTCGAATATTGAGAAGCATGTTCGTAATCTCAATGAACGAGTGATTATGCTTCTCGAATCAAAGTTCAAAGCTAGTCCTCAATGGTTGCACACAGGCCTCGGCAATATGTTCCTCGATGTCGGGTCTGATTTTGTCGCTGAGATGTCCGCAAAGTATCAGCTCAGCGATTTTCAGCAAACGCTTGTTCGCGCGGTCTACGAAATGCCGCCTGAACTCCAGAGGATGGCGGTTGAAGTTGCCCGGAAGATCGCCGCCGACAGCTACCGCAACGCCGAGATTGACGAGACAGAGCACGAACGCATCGAGCGCATCACCAACCAGTATTTAGACGCTCACGAATCACAAGCCACCACACAGCAGACTGATAAGAAAGCATAAAAAATAAGCCCCCGCGATTGCGGGGGCTTTCGTTTGTCTTGTTACTTATGCTTTTAATGCTTCCAGCTCTTGTTTCAGAGCCGCTTGCAGCACTGCCGATACGTTGATTTTTGCCTTTGTCGCTTCCTCATCCATCCACAACGGTAGTGACACGTTGCGCCGCACTGTTCTGCGATCATTCGCCCTGCGATATGCCGCAAAGTCGATATCGACCAGTGAGACGATCTCGCCCGGTTCATGTGCGATGTCTTCCAGTTTCGACGGCTGCGGGATCTCTTTTTTACTATCCTGCATGTCGATTCCCATTAATCCGATTGCGTCGCGTGCCATTTCAATTGCTTCCGCCAAGGTTGCGCCCTGCGTGTCGATATCCATATCCGGCACATGGGCAACGTATCCTTCTTCGCCCGTGTTTGTGAACACAACGGGAAATACCGTTTTCATTTTTGTGACCTCCATTTCATAGTTTTGCAGTTTCATAGTTTCTATCTGTTGAGGATGGGTGGGGGCTTATTTCAGCCCCCGCCGCTTGATGATCCTCTTGGCTAATACCTCGTTGATTTCGGTCTGTCTTGAGATTGGTTCGCAATCCGTGCCGTTTGTGTAAATGTCGTGATTGCCACCCTCTCTCTTGAAGTACCATCCGTTTGATTCGAGCAGTTTTATCAAATCCCGTCTCTTCATTGTCTGCCCTCCTTATGTTTATATTATACACACTCATTACACACTAGTCAAGGCTTTTTGCAAAATATTTTGTGTATTATTTGTGTATTAACTCCCGAAGTGAAATTTCTTACCTACCCGCAGTTTATTGCTCGTCATCTCCTGATTTGCGCATTCTCTCCGCGTAATCTTATGAAATATCGTAGATTCCGGCGCGGCGGTGTTTATAATGTGCTTCTCACCAACGATGATATGCCGCGTGTGCGGCAGCTCCGGCATGTGCATATACAAGACCTGCATTCTATTCTCCCCTCAATCGCGCTTTACATCTCATTTGTTCGTGTTATAATACGAACATGTGTTTGCATTAATTATAGCAGACAACAATGACTTGTCAACGCACAAGATATTGAGTTGCGGGATATTACAAACACAAATCTTTCAAAGCAGGTGTTCCGAATGGTAAACAAAATCTATGTCCGTGCAAACGTGGTATGTCGGCGAACGAATAAACATCTTGTGATGAACATGCCCGTCACGGTATTTGAGGACGACGGGGTGCCGATGTACCCGCCGCAAACGTCCGGGTGTTCCCGCTGCCAGCTCACCACACCGTGTCCCGCGTGCGTTGCGCATGTCATCAACGAAGTATTCCGCGCGCTACCCCTTCCGAACCGCTCCAGCGTGGATATTGAGCCGCCTGCGGCTATTAAGGACGGTGCCGCCGTATGATCGAAGTCTCATACATGGAATACATTCGCAACACGGTGAAATACACCAATGCGGTGATTGACCGTGGTGAGCAAGTTGTAGTAACTCGCGGCGCGCGAAAGTTCGTGCTGCTCGCCGATCACACCGTATCGCTGATAAAAACCGCTCTTGATGTCGCTGCTACTGCGATTGACGAGCAACCAGAAGAATACGCTGTAATTGACAGCGCCTAGTTGTCAATGCTATTGTGAATATAAAATTGGATAGGGATGTGCATGATGAAGTATCTTAAGTATGTAATAGCTGCTGTTTTCGCAGGTTTATTGATCGTAGGAATTGTCACTTATTCTAAAAACCAATCTGCCCTAAATGATAGACTGTCCTCTATTGAGGAGCAGCTTACATATGTCGAGCAGCAAGCGGCATATATCCCAACCCCTTCACCAACGCCGGAACCTACCCCCGTTCCAACCGAGATTCCAACCCCTTCTCCCATTCCGATCTCATATACAATCACGACCGAAGAAATAGTCCAAGCACTTATAGCTGCTGGGCTTCCTATCGCGCGCTACGAAACATATGACGCAAGCACTGATCCGAACGAGCTGATGGGTCGCCCACACGCATATGTTGACAAAACGAACTTTTTCGATAGTCGCATAGGCACCAACTCATATTCAGATTGTGGCATGCTTGAAATTTTCAAAAACGAAGAAGACGCTTCCGCTCGTAATTCTTATATTGACAATCTCATGCTGTCAGGACTTGGTGTTATCCAATATGAGTTGCAATACGGAAATGTTCTTTTACGGTTTGACGCTGATTTTGATCCGGCTCAGGTGGACGAGTATGATGTGGCTATGAAAATTATCCTCGGCATCAACGACTGATTTTTAAGGATGTGCAATTATGGCTAGTATAGAAAAGCGCGGCGGCAGCTATTATGTGCGTTGGTCTACCAGCGAGAACGGAAAGAGGAAGTCCCACAGCAAGACGTTTGATATGCACCGCGACGCAGCTGCATTCAAAAAGCAGCTCGAGGCGGATTCTCTGACCGGGCGGCAGTGTTCGTATGATACCATCACGCTGGAAAAATACCTTGATGACTTTTTCAAAACGTATAGCGCAAATCTGACGGGCAATACCGAACACTGTAACAAACGCTACATGGCGAATCATATTATTCCGCGCATCGGCAACGTCCGCTTGAAAGACCTTTCGGTCATGACAATCCAACAGACGTACAATGACATTATGACAACCCCGTATCGCCCGGCAGAAGTGAAAAAGATTAACGGGGTTGACATCACGACCACACCAGCAAAATACTACTCTGCAAAGACTATCGTAAATATCCACGGCGTACTCACCAAGGCATTGAAACATGCTTGCGCAATTCAAAGGCTTATCCCGTTCAATCCGTGCGACGGCGTTGTGTTGCCGAAGATCGAGGATTATGAAGGGTTTGTCCCCTCGGAAGTTCAAATGGACAAGCTCATGGAAGTGATGCACGATTCTCGCTATTATGAGGCGATACTTGCCGATGCGCTGCTTGGCATCCGGCGCGGTGAGTGCCTGGGGCTGTTCTGGTCTGACCTGAACTTCGCGACGCATGAAATACTCATCCAGCGCGCGTTGATCTATGACGAGGAAACGCACCAACTCACACTGAAAGACCCGAAGTCGAAGAGCAGTCGCCGAACGCTCCAAATGCCGCCCGAAATGGAAACCGTTTTGAAGGAGCTAAAGAAAAAGCGTGCCCGGCTGGAGATCGAGCGCGCGGACATCTTCACCCGCTCCCCGTTCGTCTTTGTGACTGAGGACGGTAAACCGATACGCCCGACCACGTTATCAAAAGAGTTTAAGGAGATCGCAACCGCTGCTGGTATCCCGCAAATGCGTCTCCATGATCTCCGGCACACGGTCACAACATATCTGCTTCGCGCCGGACTCTCGCCGCGCGCGGTGCAAGGCGTTTTAGGCCATAAAGACGCTCGTTTCACCATGAAACGCTATCCCCAAAACCAACAAAAAACCCGCTGAATCAGCGGGCCTTTTTGTTTTCGATTTGGCTGCGGAACTAGGACTCGAACCTAGACAATACGAGTCAGAGTCGTAGGTGCTACCATTACACAATTCCGCAACATGGTCTTTGAGTATCCCGAAGTGCCGTTCGTTTTCTTTATAACACCCGCCTCTCGGCAGGTGGGTACGCCGTGATCGCCGCGATCTTCCCATCCGTAACGGGCCTGACCTTGTCTTCTCAACGAACGTTCCCGAAGTTACTTTGTGGGTTTATAACGGAAAACGTCACGCACACCGCAGGATATTCAATTATAAAGGTGGTGGGATTAGTTGGGATCGAACCAACGACCTCTACGATGTCAACGTAGCGCTCTGACCAGCTGAGCTATAACCCCGAGTGCACATATTATTATACACATGAGGGATGAAATTGCAAGACGTTTTTTCTCATTTTTGACAAGAAAAATGAATACGATTTTTCACGGATTTGATCAGAAAAGGCGTGTTTCGCAGTCAAAAGCCGTTTTTTCGGGTAAAAATAGCCGTTTTTCGGGGTGAAAGCAGGTTTTTTGGAGACGCGGAAAACGCGGGAAAATCGCTGTTACGCGGGGGTCAAAAAATGAATTGATATGAACTTTTTGCGTGTAACAGGAAGTTCACTTTCTATCCATTGCGATTCCACAAGCGCGGAGTAAATTATATCCAGAGCAAGGACATAGACTGACAAACCCCCAATATTACCTCCCATCCCATCCCAATCAAAAGCCTCCGCAGACATGCGGGGGCTTTTGATTTTTGGCTGAGATTGTTTGGTTTTTTGGAGGACGGCTTTATGTGATAAAGCCGCCCACAGACTCGCGGGGGTTTTGCCACAGACTCGCGGGGGTTTTGATTTTTGGCGAGGTTTGATTGGTTTTTGGAGGACGACTTTATAAGATAAAGCCGCCCTCAACCTCGCGGGGCTTTTGATTTTTGGGTTGTGATTATGTTCTTTTGGCAGACGTTTTTTTAAAAGCCGCCTTCCAGAGAGCTGAACTTTTGATTTTGGGGAATTTTTAATCTTCTGCCATATCTTGATTTATAGTTTCGCCACCGGATGCCGTAACACCGTTTTGAGCCGCTCCGGCGCGGATTTGGAAGGATCGCCGAGGTAGATTTCGTGGTGGCGGCGTGCGTCGAGGTCGTTACGGTAGCCGTTTTCTAGAAGGAACGCGTCCATCCGTGCGACACTCGCGGGTTCCGCGTCATACGGGCCGATGTGCATCATCTGCGCGCACAAGCCTTCGCGAAAACGCCACAGCCGCGCGCGAGACGTGTCCAGCCCCTTTTTCTTCTGCACCTGCTCGCAAGCCCAGGCGAACACCTCATCCGTGACAAACTCCGGCTGGCGGATCACGCTCGTCCACTCGAACTTATCCTTGTTATTGTAGTCCACGCCCGGTTCGCCGTTCGCCATCTGCCAGAAACCTTCCAATGGAGCCACCTTAAACGGGAAGAACCCCGGCAGCTTCGCGCCGCCTTTGTCGCTCATCTTGATTGTGTAGCTCAGCGCGTACAGCAGCCCGACCGCCCTACCGTATTCGCCGTCCGCGTCGTTGGGGTTGCCCTTGCCGTCCACGGCGAAAAACGTCATCTCCGGCACGTCGATGATCACCGGTGTCGTCTTCGGCTGATAAAGTTCTTTATATTCTTTTAGAAACTCAAACTGATTTTTCATACGTTATTCTCCTCTATCATGTTGATAACACCAGCATAAAACAAAAAACCTGACAACATCGTGTCAGGTTCGTAATGTTCTCTTAAAACCGCGACTCCGGCCGGTAATGCTCAAAGATGATCGCGTCGTTGATCCGCGTGAGTTTCGCGTGGTCGTCCGTCGGACGCGCGGTCCAGCAAACGCGCATTGCACCTAAAGCTTCGCTGATGCGAACCGAGAGACATTTGGGGCCAACGCGATAGGCGATGAAATGCGGATGCGTGAGGATGTTAGTAAACAGCCGACTCATCATGATCGCCTGATACAGCGGCAGACCCTTGCGCGAATAGCGCGCGGCTTCCGAAAGCTGTCCGCGGAGAATCCCCGGCGCATTGAGATAAAACCAGCGCACGAGAGACGGATGAAAGCTCTCCACGCAATAGTCGCCTTTGTACGCCGTTAGCAGCTCCAGCGTCTTTGGACACAGCGCTTTCCAGTCCCCGCCGCTCTTGAGCTCCACGATCATCGGAATCTTTCCGTCGATGGTCTTGAGTACGTCCGTAAACAGCGGAATCTTCTCCGTTGTTCCAAAGAGCGAAAGCGTCTGGAGTTCTTCATACGAATATGCGTCCACCCGCGCAGGCATACCGCAGGCACGCTTGAGATCGTCGTCGTGAAACACCACAACCTGTTTGTCGCGGGTGAGCTGGACATCCAGCTCTACGCCGTAATCCGCCTCTACCGCCGCACGAAACGCGGGAAGCGAGTTTTCCGGCACGCTCTGGTCGGCGGAAAACAGCCCGCGGTGTGCATATGTCCGCCCGCTAAACGGCGCGCGCTGCGCTTTTGTGCTCCGCGCGGGCATAATCAGCGCGAACCAGAGCGTCAAGAGTACAAGCAACACCGCCAGTGCAATCCACATGATATTCATCCTCCGGTTGATTTTTTACAACGATTTGTGTTGTTATTATACGCCAATTGCGTTACCATGTATATAACACTCTCGGCAGGTAATCTGCCCTTCTATGACACATCCAATCTAAAAAATCGGAGAAAAAGCACATGAAACTGAACTACAAGCGCACGTTCCTCGTCGGCTTTGCGTTTCTTTCGATCAGCGCATTCTGGCAGATGTATGACACCATCATCCCGCTGATCATGCGCGATACCTACCACCTTGGCGACGGCCCTGCGGGCATTATCATGAGCCTTGACAACATCATTGCGCTCTTCTTACTGCCGCTGTTCGGCGCGCTGAGCGACAAGGTCGGCAGGCGCATTCCGTTCATCGTCGCGGGCACGTTTACCGCGGTGGTGCTCATGATGCTCATCCCCACGTTGGACAACACCTACGGCGCGTGGGCGCCTTCCACGTCGCTGATCGTGTTTATCGTCGTGCTCGGCGCGCTGCTCGTCACCATGGGCACCTATCGTTCGCCCGCGGTCGCGCTGATGCCGGACGTCACGCCGAAACCTGTGCGCAGCAAGGGCAACGCGATCATCAACCTCATGGGTGCGGTCGGCGGCGCGTTCACGCTCGTCGTGATGCGCATGCTGGTGGTTGAAGGCGCAAGCGGCAGAACAAACTACCTCTACCTCTTCCTCGCGGTTGCGGTGCTGATGGTTCTCGCGGCCTTGACGGTGCTCTTCTTCGTGCCGGAGAGAAAGCTTGTCCAGGAGATGAAGGACATCAACTACGGCGTCTCCGAAGAGGAGGACCAGAGCAAGTCCATCGAGGTGGACGGCAAACAGAAGCTCCCGCCGGATGTCATGCGCAGCTTGATCTTGATTCTTGCGACCATCACGCTGTGGTTCTTGGGCTACAACGCGGTCACGACGGCGTTCAGTAAATATGCCACCAAGATGTGGGCGTCGGGACTGAACCACGTTTCGACGTGCCTGCTCGTTGCAACCGGCGTTGCGATCATCTCATATCTGCCGATCGGTTTCTTGGCCTCCCGCATCGGCCGCAAAAAGACCATTGTCATCGGCCTGGTCATCGCGCTCGCTTGCTTCATCTTCGGCGCGGTCGGCGCGCGCACCTTCTCCCCGATGCTGTATGTGATGTTCGCGGCAATCGGCTTTGCGCAGGCGGCGGTCACCGTCAACACCTTCCCGATGGTCTGGGAGATCTCCCGCTTCGGCAACGTCGGCAAATACACGGGCTTCTACTATACCTGCTCCATGGCGGCGCAGGTGGTAACCCCCATCGTCTCCGGCTACTTGCTGCAATATGTGGGATATGATACACTCTTCCCCTATGCCGCGGTTTTCATCGCGCTTGCGATCATCCCTGTCTCGCTCGCCAAGCATGGCGACAGCAGACCCGGCAAGCCGCAGTCCAAGCTGGAAGCGCTGCAGGGCGCGGACGACTAAAAAAGCCGTCGTTTCTGAGAATTTCGGGCGTAATGCGTATCTTTTTACTTGACATGACGCGGTAATCTCCATATAATAGTCATGTTCAAGCAGAAGCGCCCGCTTCTCACCTGCCGACGATTGTCAGGCACGGTAGCAACACTCATTTGGTTATGATGCTTTGTACATGTGGGCGCAATCTGACTTGCGCCCACATTTTTTATTTGGAGGTGTACTGCCATCGCTATCACGGAATTGATGATCAATGAAGAGATTCGCGACCCACAGGTTCGATTAATCGCCGAAAATGGTGACCAGCTCGGCATCGTAGATGTCCGGGAGGCACAGAAAATGGCCGATGATCGCGAACTGGATCTGGTCAAAATCTCGCCGAACAGCAATCCGCCCGTCTGCAAACTCATGGACTACGGTAAATACCGCTTTGAGATGAGCAAGCGCGAGAAGGAACAACGAAAGAATCAGAAGATCATCGAACTCAAAGAAACGCGCCTTTCCGCAACCATTGACGTTCGCGACATGGAGATCAAGGCCAAGCAGACCGTCAAGTTCCTTGCAGAAGGCGACAAAGTCAAGGTGTCCATCCGCTTCCGCGGACGCCAGATCACGCACGGCGAGATCGGCATGGACGTCATGAATCGCTTCTTTGATATGCTCGGCGACAGCGCGATCAAAGAGCGCGAGCCGAAGATGGAAGGCAGAAGCCTGTTCATGATTCTCGCTCCCAAGGCTGAGAAGAAGATACCCACATAACACAAACACCAAGCTTCGCTCACGGGAGTGAAAAAAATATTGCAGTAAGAAAGAACCAGGAGGAACCGACCAATGCCAAAGTTAAAGACCCATCGCGGAGCGGCAAAGCGCTTCTCCCTCACAAAATCGGGTAAGATCAAACGCTCGAAGGCTTACAAGCGCCACATTCTCTCCAAGAAATCCACCAAACGCCTGCGCGGTTTGCGTCAGACCGGCTACATCGCCGACGTCGAAGAGAAGAAGATCCGCAAGCTGTTGCCGTACGCGTAAGGAGGAAGATGAATTATGGCCAGAATTAAAAGAGCAGTTAATGCCGTCAAGAAACGCCGCAAAGTTCTGCGGCTCGCCAAAGGTTACTATGGCGCAAAGAGCAAACAGTACCGCGCTGCATCGCAGCAGGTGATGAAGTCCATGGCGTACGCGTATGTCGGCCGCAAGCTGAAAAAGCGCGAATATCGCCGTCTCTGGATTGCCCGTATCAACGCGGGCGCGCGCATCTGCGGCACCACCTACAGCCGCCTGATCAACGGGCTCAAACTTGCGGATGTCAACATCAACCGCAAAGTGCTCGCCGACCTCGCCATCACCGATATGACCGCGTTCAAAGAATTGGTTGATATCGCCATGAAGGCCCGCGCGTAAGCAACGCAACGAAGAACCGTCGTTTTCCGGCGGTTCTTTTTTTATCCCGATTTTTAGATCAAACTCTTTCTTGCTATGATTTCTGAATGCGCTTTTTTGTGCTTTCTTGCGTATTTTGAGTACTTTTTTACATTTTTCTTGACGTTACACGTTGTGTAACGATATACTATGTGCATCGTCAGGAGGCGCTTATGGAAACCATCGTTTTAACCGGCAAAAAGGAACTCGATATCTACATGAATCCGCAGCGGCAGAATATCCTGCGCTGTATGCAGATTCAGGGAGAGCCCATGACCGCAAAGCAGATTGCGGATCAAATCGGCATCTCCGCCTCCTCCGTGCAGCATCATATCCGCCTGTTGCGGGAGCTGGGGCTTGTGGAGCAGAGCCACACCGAGCTGATCCACGGCATCACGGCGACGTATTTTCGCGTACTGCCGGTCAATGTACGCATCGGCAGCTTCATCGGAGACGAGCACGCAAACAAGCGCATCGCCGTGCTGCAAACGGGACTCAACCGCGTGTTCAACGGATTTATGGACTATTGCAGCAAAAACGCCGACCCAACCACCGGCGCGCTCCAGTTTGGCGACATGATGTTTGGCATACAGCACCTGCGCGAGGACGAAGCAAAGGAGCTTTACGGCATGATCACGGCGTTTCTGGACGCCCACGAAACAGCGGCGGAACACACCTCCGCCTGGGAATATGCACTGATTGCTTATCCGGTGGAGGAAGAAACACATGCGTAAAACGACACAGTTGATCTACTTTCTGCGCTTCTTCGGCTCGGGCGTGATCATCCCCGTCCTGTCGCTGATTCTGCTCTCGCGCGGCGCAACCATCGAAACCATCTCGCTGTTCATCGGGCTGTATTCCGCAACCGTCATCGCCGCGGAGTTTCCCAGCGGCGTGTTTGCAGACCTCTACGGCAGAAAGACGTCGTTCCTGCTTTCGAGCGTACTCTCACTCGTCAGCTATACCCTGTTTCTGTTTTCGCGCTCCGGCCTTCTGTTGCTGATCGGCATGATCATCAACGGATTCAGCCGCGCGTTTGCCTCCGGCAGTTTTGAGGCGCTGATCATCGATCAGGCAACGGAAAACAACTTTCCGCTGGAGCGCGTGACCGCAAGGCTTGCGATTCTGGAAAGCGCAGGCATCGCAATCGGCTCTCTCGCGGGCGGGTTGCTTGCGGATATCGGCTCGCGTTTCTCCGGCAACCTCGGCGCTAACATCGCCGTCTCCGCCGTGCTGATCGTTCTCGTCGCCTCGTTTGTGCGGGAAGCCCCGCGCGAACACACGCAGCACGCGGGAAAGACGCATCTTCAGATGTTCCGTGCGCAGATGCAGGAGAGTCTCGCGTTCGCCAAACAGCGCGGCATCATCCGCATTCTGCTCGTGCTGTGCCTGCTGATGGGTATTTCGCTGAGCGTGATCGAAATCTACTGGCAACCCGCGCTGGAACCTTACCAAACCTCCTACTGGATCTTCGGTCTGGTGAGCTCCCTCGCGTTCGGGTTCGTCATCCTCGGTAGCTGGCTTGCGGAAAAGCTCTTGAGCAAGTACAAAAAATCGTGGCTGGGGCTGCTGCTGTTGCTCAAGGCGCCGCTCGGCATCGGACTGATCCTGTTTTCGTTTGCCGCGAGCGAGTTTTCGATCATCGGCATCTATTTGGGGCTGTACCTGCTCATCGGCAGCGGAAGCGTGGTGGAAAACACCTATCTCAACCAGCTCGCGCCCGCAAACAGCCGCGCAAGCATCCTCTCGCTGTTTTCGCTCGTGCTCCAGCTCGGCGGCGTGCTCGCCTCGATCTGCGGCTATCTGGTCAGCTCGAATGCCGATTTCAAGAAGATCTGGTTGCTGGCCGGCGCGCTTTTGCTGGTCTTTACCATCGCGACCGCGCTGCTGCGCAAGCGCGCGGTGGCTCCGGCGGCGGCTGCTTCGGCGGCAACGGTTGCCGCCCAGCAGGAGGAGTAGTTATAATAGAAATCATAGGCGGTACAGTAAAATAAACAGAATAGAAAATTCGTTTGAATTGGGAAACACGTCACGGATTCCATCACAGTTTGTGCTATACTATACTGAAATAAAAGGAGCCTACGCGTATGGAGCGAATCGAAAGCGAACGCCTGATCCTCCGCGGATTTACGGAGGCGGACACCGACGACCTCTACCGCTATGCGGTCGATCCGGAGGTCGGTCCCCGCGCGGGCTGGAAACCGCACCAGAACCGCGAAGAGTCGCTCTCCATCGTTCAGATGTTCATCGCCGACGACAACGTTTTTGCCATCGAGCGCAAGAGCGACCACCGCATGATCGGCACCCTCGGCCTGCACAAGGACAAGTGGCGCAATCTGCCGGATGTGAAAATGATCGGCTACGTGCTCGCGCAGGACTGCTGGGGCAACGGATACATGAGCGAGGCGGTGCGGCGCGTGCTGCAATACGGTTTTGAAGAAATGCATCTGCGGCTGATGAGCATCTCGCACTACACCTTCAACGATCAATCCCGCCGCGTGATTGAAAAATGCGGCTTTGTCTACGAGGGCACGATGCGGCAGACATTCCTGCGCTACGACGGTGCTGTGTTTGACGAATCGGTCTACTCCATCACCAAAGAGGAATGGCAGCGGCATCAAATCATCGTTTGATGAATGCCAGTGATACAAGAAGAAACCGAAAGGAGCCGTGCGTTATGATCATCGAAAGCCGCGCCAACGAGCGCGTCAAGGAAGCTCGCAAGCTCCTGCTGCGCAAGGAGCGCAAGGCGAGCGGGCTGCACCTCATCGAGAGCGAAAAGCTCGTGCGCGAGGCGGTCAGATCCGGCGCCGTCATCGTCTCCTGCTTTATCGAGGACGGCTTTGTGTTCACGCCGCCGGATGGCGCTGTCTGCTATACCGTCACGCGCGCGGTGCTCGAATCCCTCTGCGAAAGTCAAACGCCACAGGGCGTGGTCGCCGTGGTCAAAACACCCGATCTCACACCGCCGGATACCTATCCAGCTGGGCTTGTGCTCGTGCTCGACGGCGTGCAGGACCCCGGCAACGTCGGCGCAATCCTGCGCTCGGCGGACGCGTTCGGCGCGACAGGACTTCTGCTTTCCCCCGCCTGCGCGGACGCATATGCGCCAAAGACGCTTCGCGCCGCGATGGGCTCGACATACCATCTGCCCGTTTGGCAGGGCGAATTATTGCCGGAGATCGAGAAACTGCGTCAGCAGGGTTTTACGGCGCTCTGCGGCGATCTGCGCGGGAGCGAGACGCTGCCCGCATTGAACCGAAATGTCGCGCTCGTCATCGGCAGCGAAGGCAGCGGCGTGAGCGAGGCGGTCGCGGACACGTGCGAGCGGTTTCGGCTCACCATGCGCGGACGCGCGGAGTCCCTCAACGCCTCCGTCGCGGCAGGCGTGCTGCTCTACGTCGTCTCCGAGGCAATGCCCCGATAACGCACAATAATCTATCCCGAAATCGTGCGCCAGACGATGACAGATAGCACAATAATCCATCCCGAAAAGGAGTAATCATATGGAACAGGCAAAGAATAACAAGGTTCTCGTCGTGGTCGATATGCAAAACGACTTCATCACAGGTTCCCTCGGTTCCACGGAAGCGCAGGCGATTGTGGACGCGGTCGTGCAGCGCATCATCGATTTTGACGGTTTGATTCTCTATACGCTCGACACGCATACGCCGGACTACCTCAACACGAAAGAGGGTCAAAAGCTGCCCGTCGAGCACTGCATCGCAGGCACCGAAGGCTGGGCGCCCAACGCCGCCGTTTGGATGGCGCTGATGCACAAAAATGTCGCGGACGAGCAGCACATGATCGCCAAGGACACCTTCGGTGGCGTGAGCCTGCCGATGCGCATCCACGAGCTGCTCGATGGCAACGAGCCGGAGTCGATCGATCTGGTCGGTCTTTGCACGGACATCTGCGTGATCAGCAACGCGCTTCTCGTCAAGGCGTTTTATCCCGAGGCGACGATCACCGTTGACGCAGCCGCCTGCGCGGGCGCCACGCCGGAAGGGCACAAAACCGCCCTTTCCGCGATGAAAACCTGCCACATTGACATCGTGAACGAGTAACACTTGATCCGATCAAAAGAGCGCTTTGGCGCTCTTTTTTTATGGCCGTTTACTTGACTTATCAGTACAAGTTTGATACGTTTAATTTAGAATGATTCTAAATTGTATAATCTTTCTAATTACAGAACACTTCTTGTTAAAGTGTTCAATAACATTCTTGAACGGACGGACACACCATGCAAAGCTTTTCTGAACTGACCGCATTGCTTGAATCCAAAGGCATCAAACCCTCTCTCCAGCGGCTTTTGCTGCTCGACTACATGTATCACTGCCACGAGCATCCGACCGTCGAAAAGATCTACGCCGATCTTGCTGCGCAAGGGCACGCGCTCTCCAAAGCGACGGTCTATAACGCCCTCACGTTATTCGTGCAGAAAGGAATTCTGCGCATCGTTCATCTGGATAACAGCGAAGCGCGATATGACATTTTAACAAACGACCACGGACACTTCGTCTGTGAGTGCTGCGGGGCGATCTATGACGAACCCGTCGATTTTGATCAGCTCAATCTGCAGTTCCCTGAAGCCGGAAGCATCCGCCAGAGGGACATCTTCTACCGCGGTGTGTGCAAACGCTGCAAAGACAAAGGATAAACCGCCGAACTGCTGCAAGAGCCGCCGTTCGACGAGCAAGTCAAAATAAACATAGAAGGAGATCGAACGTATGGAAGAGATCATTCGCTGCCCGGTTACGGGTAAGACGCGCATGGTGGCAGGCAGTGGCACGACAAACCGGGATTGGTGGCCGAATCAACTAAATCTCGATATTTTACATCAGCATTCCAATCTGAGTACCCCCATGAAAGAGGACTTCGACTACAAAAAAGAGTTCCTCTCGCTGGATCTGAAGGCGATCAAGCAGGATCTGTACGCGCTCATGACGGATTCGCAGGATTGGTGGCCTGCCGACTACGGCCATTACGGCCCGCTGTTGATCCGTATGGCATGGCACAGCGCGGGCACCTACCGCATGCAGGACGGACGCGGCGGCGCGGGCAACGGCACACAACGCTTTGCCCCGCTCAACAGTTGGCCGGACAACATCAATCTCGACAAAGCGCGCAGGCTCCTTTGGCCGGTCAAGCAAAAATACGGCAAAAAGATCTCCTGGGCAGATCTGATGATTCTCGCTGGTAACTGCGCCCTCGAATCGATGGGCTTTAAAACCTTCGGCTTCGCGGGCGGACGCGAGGATGTCTATGAGCCGGACGCGGATATCTACTGGGGTTCTGAGACCGATTGGCTCGGCGACAAACGCTACAGCGGCGACCGGGAGCTGGAGAATCCGCTTGCAGCCGTGCAGATGGGCTTGATCTATGTCAACCCCGAGGGCCCGAACGGCGTGCCCGATCCCGTTGCCTCCGGCAAAGATGTCGAAGAGACCTTTGCGCGCATGGCGATGAGCGCGGAAGAGACCGTCGCGCTGATTGCCGGCGGCCACACGTTCGGTAAGTGTCACGGTGCAGGCCCCGCATCGCATGTGGGCAGAGAGCCGGAAGCGGCACCGATCGAAGACATGGGTCTCGGCTGGCGTTCCAGCTTCGGAACCGGCAAGGGCGGGGACACCATCGGCAGCGGCATAGAGGGCGCATGGAAAGCGAACCCGACCAAATGGGATATGGGCTATTTCAAAACCCTCTTCAAATACGAATGGGAGCTGGTCAAGAGCCCTGCGGGCGCGAACCAGTGGCTCGCGAAAGATGTCGCGCCCGAGGACATGATCGTGGCCGCGCACGACCCGACCACAATGGTTCGTCCGATGATGACCACCGCGGATATGTCTCTGCGCTACTACCCCGTCTTTGAGCCGATCTCCCGCAGGTTTGCGGAGAATCAGGCAATGTTTGAGGATGCCTTTGCACGCGCCTGGTTTAAGCTCACCCATCGCGATATGGGTCCCCGCGCGCGGTATCTCGGCGCGGAAGTGCCCGCCGAAGAACTCATCTGGCAGGATGCCGTGCCCAAAGCGACCTATCCCTCCATCGATGAAGCGGATATTGCGCTGCTCAAAGAGCGTTTGCTCGCGTGCGGGCTTACGTCCGCACAGCTGATCAAAACCGCATGGGCAAGCGCTTCCAGCTTCCGCGGCTCCGATAAACGCGGCGGCGCAAACGGCGCGCGTATCCGCCTTGATCCGCAGAAAAGCTGGAAGGTCAACGAGCCTGAACAGCTCCAAGTTGCGTTGAGCGCAATCTCGTCCGTTCAGGCGGCGTTCAACCAGGCGCAAACTGGCGGAAAACAGGTTTCTCTTGCCGATCTGCTCGTGCTCGGCGGCGTAGCAGCCATCGAAAAGGCGGCAAAGGACGCGGGATACGATGTTCCAGTTCCTTTCTCTCCCGGGCGCACCGACGCAACCGAAGCGCAGACCGACGCGGCTTCCTTCTGCGTTCTGGAACCCAAGGCGGACGCATTCCGAAACTATCAGAAAGAGAAGTACGCCGTTATGCCGGAGACGTTGATGATCGACCGCGCGCAGCTATTGACACTTACCGCGCCGGAGATGACCGTGCTGCTCGGCGGCCTGCGCGTGCTCGGCGCAAACTATGGCGGTATGCCGCACGGCGTATTCACCAAGCGGCCGGGACTGCTGACCAACGACTTCTTCGTCAACATACTGGATATGCGGACGCAGTGGAAGCCGCTCACGCCGGATGCCGACGTATTTGAAGGCGTAGACCGCGCAAGCGGCGCGCGCAAATGGACGGCGACGCGCGTCGACCTCGTTTTCGGCGCAAACGCACAGCTCCGCGCGCTTTGCGAAGTGTATGGCGCGGCGGATGCCGAAGAGAAGTTTGTGCGGGATTTCATTCTCGCATGGACAAAGGTTATGGAAGCCGACCGTTTCGACCTGAAGTAACGCACGATTTGCGGGGGAACGGCTTACATACCGTCTCCCCCGTTTCAATCCCTTTTCGGAAAGGATCTGCCTTTGAAATCATCCCTGAAAAAATACTTGCTTATCGCATTCGGCAGCCTCTCGCTGGGGCTTGGAGCGCTCGGCGTTGTGCTGCCCGTGCTGCCGACAACGCCGTTTTTACTCATCGCGCTGTATTGCTATCTGCGCAGCTCCCGGCGGCTCTACGATTGGTTGCTCCATCACCGCCTGTTCGGCAGATATCTCTACAACTATGTGACCTATCGCGCCGTACCGCAAAACACGAAGATCGGCGCGCTGATTCTCCTCTGGGCTGGGTTGATCACGTCTATGATTCTCGTTGACAAGCTGTTCGTCCGCCTGATCCTGTTCGCGGTAGGAATTGCGGTGAGCATCCACATCCTGCTGCTCAAAACACTCGAGAAGGTGCAGGAACCGTTGCCCGATCCGCCCGGGGACACACCGCGCGAAGAAAACTAACGCAGCGCAAATAAAAACGCCCGAAAGGGCGTTTATGTTGTATCTCTCGTTCTTAAAATTGGCTTTACGCGAACTGATTCACGATCTCCTTAAACACCCTGCCACGCTGCTCAAAGTTTTCAAACATATCCCAGCTCGCGCAGGCGGGCGAAAGCAGCACCGCGTCGCCGGACTCCGCGAGCACGCGCGCGCAGGAGACCGCGTCCTCAAATGTACCCGTCGCGTGACAATAGCCAAGATAGCCCGTGTCCCGCGCGGTATCGAGAATCTTCTGCTTGGTCTCGCCGAGCACGACAATTGCCTTGAGCTTGCTGCCCTGAAAGTTCTCAAACAGCTCGTGAAAGTCGCTGTGCTTGTCGTAGCCGCCGAGGATCAGCACGGTCGGCCGCGTCATCGCCTGAATCGCCTTGATGGTCGAGTCCGGGTTGGTACCCTTGGAGTCGTTGATGTAGCGCACGCCGTCAAACTCCCGCACAAACTCGATGCGGTGTTCCACGCCGGGGAATGTGCGCAGCGTCTCGCGCACCGCGTCAGCGGAGATACCCATGCCGAGCGCGAGCAGTGAACTCAGCATCGCGTTCTCGAGATTGTGCCCGCCGGGAATCTTGATCTCGTCCGCGCGGATGAGGTCGTATTCCCCGTTCTCGTCGCGGTAGACGACCGTGTCCCCGCGCAGGAACATGCCGCGCGGCACCTCGCCCTTGCGCGAGAAATAGTACACGCGCGCAGGCGTTAACCGCGCCATATCGCGCACCACCGCGTCGTCGTAGTTGAGTACGGCGATATCCTCCGCCGTCTGGTGGTCAAAAATCTTGCACTTGGCGGCAATATAGTTTTCCATCGTTCCGAAGTGGTCGAGGTGGTCTTCCGTGATGTTGCAAACGCCCGCCGCCCGCGCATGGAAGTGCACATTGCCTTCCAGCTGCAGCCCCGCGGTCTCCGCGACGACGACGTCGCCCTCGCGCGTTTCCAGCGCGTGCTCCGTAATCGGCACGCCGATGTTGCCGAGCACGAACGTATGCCGTCCGCCGGTTTTAAAGATCTCTCCGGTCAGCGCGGTGCAGGTGGTCTTGCCGTTGGTGCCTGTGATGCAGACAAACTCCGCATGGCTGTAGCGGTAGCCAAGCTCGATCTCGCTGATGATCTCGATGCCCTTTTGCTGCGCCGCGCGCACAAACGGAACCGTCATCGGGATAATCGGGCTGATGACGATGAGCGTTACGCCCTCAAACAGCGTCTGCGGCTCTTCGCCCAGCCGCCATTCGACAGAAACACCGCTGAGCGCCTCGCTTAGCCCCGCGATCTCCGTTTTTTTGTCGTTGATGATCACTTCCCAGCCAGTTGCGGCGAGAAGCTTTGCCGCGCCGATGCCGCTTTTTGCCATGCCGACGATCAGCGCTTTTTTGTGTTGATCCATGTTGTGCGTTGCCTCCGAAAATGTTAGCCCAAGGAATCTGGGCGGACTATGTTATAGGAAGATTATTGAAAATACGGCAGCAGGCAGAGCGCGCAGATCGCCGCCGTGAGAATTGTATACATCGAAACAATCTGCGACGGCGGATGCCCTGTCAGCTCATAGTGCCGGTGGATGGGCGCCGCGCGGAAAAGCTTCTTCCCGCCCTCGCGGGTTTTGCTGATCGCCTGCAAAACAATCGATCCGATGCTCGCCAACAGGCAAAAGCTCATCAGCGGCAGCAGCAGGATCGAGCGGCTGAGGATTGCGAGCATCGCAACCGCGCTGCCGAACGCGAGCGAGCCGGACGAACCGGGCTGCACGCGCGCGGGATACGTGTTATAGCGCAAAAATCCGATTCCTGCGCCCGCAACCGCCGCGGCGAAGATTGCGCCGCCTGCGAGATTATCGCCCAGCAGGAACCTCCCGTTCTGGTTTGCAAAGCTGGCCATCGCGGCGAGGATGCCGAGCTGGCCGATAGAGTAGACCACGCTCACGCTGGTCACAAGCCCGTCCATGCCGTCGCTCAGGTGCGCGGCGTTGACCTCCGCCAGCACGATGATCATCACGAGCGGCACATACCAAAACCCGATGTTCCATTCCCCGCCCGAAATCGGAAGATACAGCTCGGAGCCGATCATCGGCGAGCGGTACGCCCAAATCGCGATGATCGCGGCAAACACGATCTCGGTGATCAGCATCGCGCCTCCGCTGAGCCCGATTTCGTCCGGGTCGCGCACGCGCAGAAAATCGTCGACAAATCCCAGTACGCCGAACGCAAGCATCGCAACCAGCGCGGGCAGGGTGAATTCCATGCCGTCCAGCCCGAATATCAGCGTGACGATTGCAACCGAAAGCAGCACCATCACGCCGCCCAGCGTTGGCGCGGGCGGTTTCGGCGGCGGCTCTTTCTTTTTCTTGCTTGACTGCGGCGCAGGTTCCGGAAGGATGTCCCGATCCGTTTTGTCGGGTTTGAGACGCTTAAGCAGCGGGATCACCAGCGGCCCAAGAATCCAGACAAACACCAGCGCGACAAGCGCGGTTAAGAGGATTTGCAACATATCGGTATTATACCCCTGCAACCGTAGGCTGGACAATCCCCAAAACTGGAGAGGGGGGTTATTTGCCGCCTGCGGCTGCAAGCAAAAACCGCATCCGGCGTTATTACCAGATGCGGTTTGTAGGCTGATATAAAAATTACAGCTCGCTCAGCAGTTCTTCAACGATCTCTTTGTCGTCAAAGTGATACTTCGTGCCGTTGATCTCCTGATAGTTCTCGTGGCCTTTGCCAGCGATCATGATCACGTCGTCCTTTTGCGCAAAACTCAACGCATAGCGAATCGCCTCTTTGCGGCTTTCGATGACGGTGTACTTCGTGCCGCTGCGCTTCACACCTTCCTCGACGGATTCGATGATCGTCATCGGGTCTTCGTTACGCGGGTTGTCGCTCGTGATGACCGCAAACTCGGAGAATCTGCCCGCGATTTCGCCCATGATCGGGCGCTTCGCGCGGTCGCGGTCACCGCCGCAGCCAAACACGCAGATGACGCGGCCTTTTGTGAACTGCTGCGCGGTTTTCAGCACGTTTTCCAGCGCGTCCGGCGTATGCGCATAGTCGACGAACACGGAGAATCCGCGATTTGTCTTGACCGGCTCGAGGCGGCCGGAGACGCTCGTGAGCGATTCCAACCCTGCCTTGACGGCGCTGAGCTTCATGCCGACTGCGAGCGCCATGCCGGCGGCTCCCATCGCGTTAAACACCGAAAACAGGCCGGGAATCGCGAGATTCATCAGCACTTCGCCTTCCGGCGTGTGCAGATCAAAATGCACGCCGTCGGTGGTGATGTCGATGTCCGTTGCGGAGATGTCCGCGCGGTCACGCACGCCGAAGGTCAAAATCGGGATCGTGAGCCCTTCCATGATGCGCGAGGAATACGGATCGTCCACGTTGACGACCGCTTTTTTGCTGTTGAGGAACAGCAGCTTCTTCGCGGCGAGGTAGTTATCAAAGGACTTGTGATAGTCCAGGTGATCCTGTGTCAGGTTCGTAAATAAGCCCACGTCAAACTTGATGCCGTGCACGCGGAATTGCTCCAGCGCGTGGGAGCTCGTCTCCATGACCACAAGGTCAACGTGCGCGTCCGCCATCATGCGAAGGATGCGGAAGAGATCGACCGATTCCGGCGTGGTGCGGTCGGTATGGATGCTCTCGTTGCCGATGAGGTTGCGAATTGTGCCGATGACGCCGACCTTTTTACCCGACTGTTCGGCAATCGCCTTGACCATATAGGTCGTGGTGGTCTTGCCGTTGGTGCCGGTCACGCCCAGCATCATCATCTCACGCTGCGGATATCCATAGAACGCCGCCGCAATTTCGGCCATTGCTTTTCTCGCGTTTTTCACGACAAGCTGCGGCACGTCAAACGGAAGCTCGCGTTCCACAAGCAGCGCGGTCGCGCCGTTTGCAATCGCGCCCTCGGCAAACGTGTGCCCGTCGAACAGTGCGCCGACGATGCAGCAGAACAGGCTGCCTTTCTTGATTCTTCTGGAATCGTACTCAATGGAAACAATATCCGTGTCTACGCCTTCATAGCGTAGGCCGGTTGCCATAGCCAGTTCCGAAAGCAGCATGTCAAAACCTCCCGTCGCGCGTTTCGTCGCGCTCTAACAATAAATGATGATATATCCTCCGCACGCAGGATAACCCGCCATGCGTCATGAATGCGTATTGGGTAAGCGCCTTATCCTTCCGGCAACGGGGTCGGAGCCGCCGGTGTTGCGGCCGCTGGATCCAACGTCGGAGACGGTGTCGGATCGGGGAACGTGACGTAGATCACCGTGCCCGGATCGACCGGCGTACCTTCGTCGATGGACTGCGTGTCGATCTGTCCCGTGCACTGCGTCTTGTCAAACGCAAGCACCAGACCCAGTCCCGCGAGCGTATCCGCCGCGTCCTGTCTGCGTTTTCCGATCAATCTCGGCACCAGCACTTGCTCCTTGTACAGCTCGCTGTCGGTGAAGGTCGTCATGGTCGTGTACAGGATGATGATCGAGCCGGTAGGTGCCTTCGTGCCTGCTGCGGGAAACTGCGAAACGACTGTCGCCGCGTCTTCGGCCTTTACGGTGTAGGCTGAGAATCCCTGCTGTTTGAGCGCATAGACCGCATCGCGCGCCGTCATATTGGTCACGTCCGGCACAGTGTCGGTGCGGGTTTGCTGCGGATTTGGCAGAAGTCCGTAATACTGCACCAGATCGGAGAATATCTTGCCGACCCAGTAGCCCGCGATGCTACTGGCTTCCATATACGGCACCTGCGGCTCGTCGATCAAGATCATGCAGACGAGCTGCGGGGTGTCGTTCGTCGAAAGATAGCCGATGTAGGAGGCGACCGTGCGCATACGCGATGGCGTCACGCCGTCCTCTTCAAACTTGCGGGAAACGCCGCTGATGCCGCCAACCGTATAGTTGAGCACCTGCGCGTTGCTGCCCTTGCCGCGCGTCGCGACGGACTCCAGCAGGGTACGCATGGTTGCCGATGCGCTGCTGCTGATCACGCGACGGAGGATCGTCGGCTCGTTCTTGAGAATGATCGTGCCGTCGGTTGATGTGATGTTGTCCACCACATAGGGCTGCATTAGTGTACCGCCGTTGATGATCGCGCAGAACGCGTTTGCCATCTGGATGCCGGTGGTCGTGATGTTTTCGCCGAAGGCGATGCGCGAAAGATCGCTCTCGCGGATATACTTTCTGTGGATGACTTCGCCCGTGTCCTCGCTGGGAATACCGACGTTTGTCTCCGTTCCAAAGCCAAAGTTATAGATGTAGTCGTAAAACTCGTTGATGCCCGTCGCCAACGCGATATCCGCCATCGCAAGATAGCAGGAGTTGTTGAGCGCTTCACTGAGTGTCTGTTTTCCGTGACCTGCGGGATCCCAGCAGACGATCTTTTCCAAACGGAAAATCTTGGAACCTTCGCAGTCATACTGGTTCTGCAGCGTCGCTGTGCCGGAGTCCACGCCGGCCGCCGCTGTGATCGCCTCAAACATCGATCCGGCTTCGTAGGTGTCCGTCACCATGCGCACGCGGGACATCGACATGAGTTCGGTGACCATGTCGCGCGGCGGGTTGTTCAGGTCAAACGAAGGATAGGTCGAGGTGGAGAGCACCTCTCCCGTATTCGGATCCATGATAAGGCCGGAGACGCTGGTTGCGCGGTTGAGCTCGTAGCACTGCTTGAGATACTTTTCCAGATAGCTCTGCGTGATGGAGTCCGCGGTCAGCTGCATGTTATAGCCTTCCACCGGCGCAAGATAATCCTGTTCGCCGTAGGAAAGCGGGTTGTTCTTTCGGTCTACCTCGATGACAAGCCGTCCCGGTGTGCCCGCAAGATAGCTGTTGTATTCCGCTTCCAGCCCCGTCTGGCCTTCCGTCTCGATGCCGGTAAAGCCGATCAGCTGCGTAAACAGCTGTCCAAAGGGATAGTAGCGCTTCATGTCGGTGGTATAGGAGATACCGCTACCGAGCTGCAGTGCTTCCAGCTGGTCGATGACGGAGCTTTCCACCTGCCGCTTGAGCTGTACCTGCAGCCTCAGCTTGCCCGTCTCGGGGTTGGGCGAAATGCGCTCCATAACGTAGTCGTAGTTGAGACCGAGCACTTCCGAAACCTCGGTCGCGACGCGGACGCGGTCGTCCGCCGCGATGGCGGGCGGGTTCGCGAGCACGCGATAGGCGGTGCCGCTCTGCGCGAGCACGAGGCCGTTGCGGTCGACGATCTTTCCGCGTTGTGCGGCGAGATTCTGCCGGCGCGTCCACTGCATCTCTGCCTTTGCCTTGAGTTCGGGTCCCTGAATGATCATAACCTGCGTCAGGCGAAGCGCCAGCAATAGCATCAGCAAGCCGGAGAATACCATCAGCAGAACAAGTTTTCGTTTAATCTTCGGCGCGGAGGCCGTCGTTTTTGCCATTTGGTCAATCGTCCTTTCGTGAGATCAACCGCCTGCAGGCGGCTGTTCCCCCCCGCCCGTAGTGTCTGGCTCAGTCGTAGTCGGTTCCGGAGATGTCTCCGGCTCCGTGGTTGTGGTGTCCGTTGTCGTGCCCATAGTCGGCAGCGAATTGTCAAACGGAAGCAGGTCGCCGATGCGCACATACTGATCCCGATCGGGGTACTGCATGCTGTACGCTTCCGCAATATTCTGCGCGTCCTGAATCGTAACCGCGCATTCAATCTGAACATTCAGCTCGTTGATGCGCAGGTCCGTCAGGGTGATTTCGTTGTTGAGCGCGTTTATGTCCGCATACGCGCGGGAAATACGCTCATAGCCGGAGAGTGTGAAGAGCACCATTCCGGCAAAGATAAAGCTGCTGATGATCAGGCCGACGCGCCCAAGCGTTGTCGTCTCGGGCTTATCAACGCGTACGCCGGGCTCTCTGCCGTGGCGTGCGCCCGCTTTCGCGCGCGGCGCGCGCGCTTCGCTTTCCTCAATCGCTTCTTTTGGTAAATAAAGCCTTGTGGTTGGCGAGCGGCCTTTCTGATGGTCGTCTTCAAAGCGGATATCCAATGAACAATTCCCTTCCAATCAAGCGAAAATTCCGCTCACCGGCGCGTTGAACCGCCCGGAGCGCACATCTTCGCTAGATCTTTTCGATGCAGCGGAGCTTTGCGCTGGTCGAGCGGGAGTTTCGCGCTTCCTCTTCATCAGAGGCGGTCAGCGGTTTCTTGGTGAGGATCTTTGCCTTCGGCTCCTTGCCGCAAATGCAGATCGGCGCGGAAGGCGGACACGTGCAGGGGTTCTCAAATCTGCGAAACGCCTGCTTGACGATTCGATCCTCCAGTGAATGAAATGTAATTATACACAGTCTCCCGCCTTTTTGCAACAGATCGCAGGCATCCTCAACCGCGCGGTCAAGGCCGCTGAGTTCGCTGTTTACTTCGATTCTCAATGCCTGAAAAGTCCGTCGCGCGGGGTGTTGCGGCTCGTTTCGATACTTACCGGGGATGGCGTCGCGCACAATCTGCGCCAGCTGAAGGGTGGTCTCGATTGGATATTGTTCACGAATGCTACAAATTCTCTCCGCAATTCGCTTGCTAAAACGCTCTTCCCCGTAGGCAAAGAAAATGCGCACGAGCTCCGCCTCGGGATAGGTGTTCACCACATCCCGCGCGGAAAGCGTTGCGCTTTGATCCATGCGCATATCCAGCGGCGCGTCCGTCTTATAGGAAAATCCGCGTTCCTGGGTATCCAGCTGGTGCGAGGATACGCCGAGGTCGAGGAGAATTCCGTTGACTTCGTGTACGCCGACGCCGGAAAGCAGCGTCTTCATTTCAAAAAAGTTGCCGTGCAGCGCGGTAAATCGGCTTCCGTAAACGGCGAGCCGTTCCCCCGCCGCGCGCACGGCTTCCCAGTCCCTGTCAATTCCAAAGAGCCTGCCCGTCTGTGGCAGGCGGGATAGAACCGCCCCGGCATGGCCGCCGCCGCCGAGCGTTCCGTCGATAAACGTGCCGCCGCGCTCGGGAGCAAGAAGCTCCAGCGTTTCGTCGAGCAGCACAGGAATATGCGAAAATTGATCGCTCATATGCCGAGCGCCGCCAGATGCGCGAGCGCGTCGCCATAGTTTTCCTCACAGGCGGCATTATAGTCCGTGAGCGTTTCGGGATTCCAAATCTCGACCCGCTCGCCGACGCCGATCAGCGTCGCGTCCTTGGTCAGTTCCGCGAGATCCCGCAGCTGTGCGGGAATCAGGATGCGGCCCTGCTTGTCGATTTCACAGGCAGCCGCCATGGAGTAAATCTTTCTACGGATTGCCTGCCCTTTGACGTCGGTCACGGGCAGCGCGGAGAGTTTCTGCGAAAAGCGTTCCCATTCTTCGAGCGACATGCCGGAAAGGCAGACAGCGCTGGTGGATTCGAGCAACCCAAGCGTGAGGACGAGCGTGTCTCCGACACTCTCCCGCCACTTTGCCGGGATAAATACGCGGCCTTTTGCGTCCAGCATATGTTCGAATGAACCGATCAGCACGCGCTCTCCTCCTCCGCATAGTAGTCCATCAAGAGAACGATTTTTCACAAATCTCGGGATATGGTTCCCCCAATCCCACGTTGAGTATACACCACATTCCCCCATTTGTCACCACTTTTATGTATTTTTTACCTACTTTTTTTGAATTTTTTGAAAATAAACGTTTGTTTGCTTCGAAACGGCTCTTCCGCACCGGCGGGAGGGTTTTTTCGCGCCACAATCTGTGGTATACTGTGTCTGTCTTCGTGCCAGATATGGTGCGTACCAGCATGTTCACCGGCAAAACCCGCACGAAAAGGCGGTTTTCTTCGTTTTTGCCGGGGTTCTTTGCGTCTGGAGGGAATCAGGCGTACTCTTCAAAATTTCTTTCGTAATCATTTGAGTCTTACTCTTAAGAATATAGACAGGAGTTTCTATGGCATCGGATTACACAGTAGACAAAATTAAAATCATGGAAGGTCTCGACGCCGTTCGCATGCGCCCGGGCATGTACATCGGCTCGACGGGCCAGCGCGGCCTGCACCACCTTCTGTGGGAAATCATCGATAACGCCATCGACGAGGCGGCCAACGGCTACGCCAACGAGATCGCCGTCACGCTCCACAAGGACAACTCTGTCACCGTTGTGGACAACGGCCGTGGCATCCCCGTGCAGATTCACGAGAAGATGGGCGTCTCCGGCGTGGAGGTCGTCTTTACCCAGCTGCACGCGGGCGGCAAATTCGGCAACGATTCCTATGGCTACTCCGGCGGACTCCACGGCGTCGGCGCATCCGTCGTCAACGCGCTGTCCGAGTGGGTCGAGGTCGAGGTTGCGACCGACGGCAGGCTCTACAAAATGCGCTTCACCAGCGAAGAGGACGCAACGGGCAAGATCATCTCCGGCAAACCGGTCGCCCCGCTGGAAGAGGTCGGCCGCACCCGCAGGCAGGGCACGAGCGTGACCTTCTTCCCCGATGCGCGCGTGTTTGAAACCATCGAGATGAGCTACGAGGTCATTTCTAAACGCATTCGCGAGCTCGCGTATCTCAATCGCGGCACGAAGATGATTCTCACCGACGAGCATGTCAACCACCAGAAAAAGGTCGAATATCAGTTCAACGGCGGCTTAAGCGACTTTGTCAGCTATCTCAACGGCGACAAGACGCCGCTCTACGATCCGCCGATCCACTTTTCCGGCACATCCGGCGGCATCGTCGTCGAAGTTGCGCTCCAGCACAACGACGGCTATGCGGACAATATCTTTTCCTATGTAAATAACATACCCACCACCGAAGGCGGCACGCACGAAACCGGCCTCAAGGCCGCGCTGACCAAGGTGCTCAACGACTATTGCCGCAAGGCGGGCTATCTCAAGGACAAGGACGCGCCGCTTACCGGCGAAGATTTCCGCGAGGGAATCACCGCCGTGCTCTCGCTCAAGATGCGCACGATCCAGTTCGAGGGACAGACCAAGACCAAGCTCGGCAACACCGAAGCGCGACCCGCGGTCGAGAGCGTCGTAACCGAGCAGCTCGTGCCGTATCTGGAAGACCTCAAGCACGGCGAGGTGGCAACCGCCATCGCGGAAAAAGCAGTCAAGTCCGCAAAGGTGCGTGAGGCCGCGCGCAAAGCAAAGGCCACCGCGCGCGAGAAAAACAAGCTCGAAAACGCGCCGCTGGTCGGAAAACTTTCTAGCTGCTCCGGACGTGACTACAGCAAGAACGAGCTGTTCATCGTCGAAGGCGACAGCGCGGGCGGCTCCGCAAAGCAGGGACGCGACCGGAAGTTTCAGGCGATTCTTCCCCTGCGCGGCAAACCCCTCAACGTAGAAAAAAAGCGCATCGATCAGGTGCTGCAAAACGAGGAGTTCCGCTCGATCATCACTGCGGTCGGCACCGGCATCGGCGAAGATTTCGATATCTCCTCGCTTAAATACGACAAGATCATCATCCTCTCGGACGCGGATCAGGACGGCGCGCACATCCGCGCAATCCTGTTGACGTTCTTCTATCGTTATATGAAGGAACTGGTCACGGAAGGGCACGTCTACATCGGCCTTTCCCCGCTCTACAAGGTGCAGAAGGATACGAAGCGCATCTATTGCTATGACGACGAGGAGCTGCGCGCCGCGACCAAGTCCATCGGAAAAGGCTATACCATCCAGCGCTACAAGGGTCTCGGCGAGATGAACCCGGAGCAGCTCTGGGAGACGACCATGAATCCCGAAGGACGCGCGCTCGTTCGCGTGACCATCGAGGACGCGGCGGACGTGGAACACCTCGTCACCGTGCTGATGGGCGACAAAGTCCAGTCCCGCAAAGAATACATCTTCGAAAACGCGGACTTTAATAAAAACGCAAGCGAGATGTTTGAGAAGCTAAAGGATTGATCAGCGTAGATTCAAACACAAGCGAGCTGCTTGATAAATCAAAAGATTGATTTTTGCTTGTCGCAAGCGAACATGATTGACGGACGATAAGGAAGCACGATATGCCGAAAGAACCCATTCAACTCAAACTGGAAAAAATCATCGAGCGCACCATGGACGAGGTCATGCATCAGTCCATGATGCCTTATGCCGAGCACGTCATCCTCGAGCGCGCGCTCCCGCGCGTGGAGGACGGCCTCAAGCCCGTGCAGCGGCGCATCCTCTATACCATGCTGGAGCTGAGCCTCACCCCCGACAAACCGCACCGCAAGAGCGCGCGTATCGTCGGCGACTGCCTCGGTAAATATCACCCGCACGGAGACAGCTCCGTCTACGACGCGATGGTGCGCATGGCGCAGCCTTACAACATGTGCGTGCCGCTCGTGGATGGCCACGGCAATTTCGGCAGCGTGGACGGAGACAGCGCAGCTGCGATGCGTTATACCGAAGCGCGCATGACGGAAGCCGCCATGCAGCTCCTGCGTGACATCGAAAAAGACACCGTCGGGTTCTCGTTTAACTTCGACGATACGCTCAAAGAGCCGGATCTGTTGCCGGGTCGTTTCCCGAACCTGCTGGTCAACGGCGCCAGCGGCATCGCGGTGGGTCTCGCCACCAACATCCCGCCGCACAACCCCGTGGAGGCGATCAACGCCGTCATCGCGGTGATGGAGAACCCTCGCATCCCGCTCGAGGAACTGATGAAGATCATCCCCGCGCCGGACTTCCCCACCGGCGGGTTCATCCTCGAATCCTCCGAGGTGGAGCAGGCCTATCGCACCGGTCGTGGCAAGATTTACATGCGCGCCAAGACGCACTTTGAAGAGCAGAAAAACGGCAAGACGTTCATCGTCATCACCGAGCTGCCGTTCCAGGTCAACAAAGCGAACATGCTTGAGAAAATCCTCGCCGTCAGTCAGGAAAAGAAGGCGATGTTTGCCGGCATTGCGGATATTCGCGACGAAAGCGACCGCAACGGCATGCGCGCCGTCATCGAGGTCAAGAAGGACGGCGACCCGGAGCGCATCCTGCAATATCTGTTCAAGTACTCCGATATGCAGATGACGTTCGGCGTCAACATGGTCGCCATCGCGGGCGGCAAACCCCAGCAGATGAACCTCAAGCAGATCATCGCGCACTACATCCGCCATCAGCGGGATGTGGTCACGCGCCGCACGCAGTTTGAGCTGGACGCGGCAATGCGCCGCGAACATATCTTGGCGGGCCTCATGATCGCCGTGGACAACCTCGACGCGGTCATTGCATTGATCCGCGCCAGCAAATCCCCCAAAGAAGCGCGCGAAGGCTTGATGAAGACCTTCTCGCTCTCCGAAGTGCAGGCGCAGGCGATACTCGATCTGCGTTTACAGCGCCTGACCAATATGGAGCTCGTCACCATCAAGCGCGAATATGCCGAGGTGGTGCGACTCATCGAGGATCTGCGCAGCATTCTCGCGAGCGAGAAAAAGCTGCTCGCGCTGATCAAGAAAGAACTCACCGAGATTCGCGAGCAGCTCGCGGTTTCGCGCAGAACGACGTTTGTCGCAACCGACGATACACCCATCGACGAGGCGGAAGATTTCGCCGTCGTGGAGGACGTCACCGTTTGTGTTTGCGAGGGGCTGAAGGTGCGGCGCATGCCGACCAAGGCGTTCTCGCTCGCGGCGATTTCGGAGGACAAGCCGCTGTTTGTGCTCGAAACCCGCTCCAACCAGCGCATCCGCCTGTTTACCGATCAGGGCGCGGTGCTCTCGCTCGCGGTTGAGGAGCTGCCGGAAACCCGCGCGACCACCAGAGCCGCCAATCTTGCGTCGCTGCTTCCGTTTGAGAAGAACGAGAAGATCATCGCGCTGTATGGCGACGACGAAGAGGGCGACTATCTCTTCTACTTGCGGGACGGCAACATCAAGCGCACACCTTGCGACGACTACCGCGTGCGTGTGAAGCGCACCGTCGCGGTCGCGCTGCGGGACAAAGACCGCGTGCTCTCGATGGAGAAATACGAGCCGAAGTCGATCCTCATGGTCACAAAGCTCGGCATGAGCATCCGTTTTGCGGCGGACACGATTCCGTCGATGGGTCGCGTCTCCGGCGGCGTGAAGTGCGTCAAGCTCGACAAGGGCGACGAGGTGATCTTCGCCTCGCTCGTGCCGGACGAAGCGGAGGTGCTGACCATCACCGACAAGGGCTTCGGCAAGCGTTCACCGATGTTTGACTACGACCTGCAAGGCAGAAACGGCAAGGGCTTAAAGACGTTTGACCTCAAGAAAAACGGTTCCAACGGCACCTGCATCGCGGTGGTTGCGGTGCTCACGGAGCAGACGACGCTGACGCTGCTGCAACGCCACGGCGGAAAGACGCAGATTAAGACGGGCGAAGTACGCATCGAGCCGCGCGCAGGCAAGGGCAATATGCTCGTCGCGGTCGTGCTCGACGACGACATAGTCGGGGTCGAATAACGCCAATAGAGCAGCACCTACGCAAAGGCACTCCCCTGTTTCGGGCGAGTGCCTTTTTTTTGCTCAACATTGCTTTCTTCTTGATTGAGTATGCTATTTTCTAACATCTGTATGTTTTACTATCGTTCAAGTTTACGTATCTGAATATTGTATATACGTTTTTATGATGTTTTATGATACAATATACCAATCACACAAATGCTGGAGGAACTATGAAACTGGCAAAACGAATTTTCGCCATTCTGCTTCTCGTGACGCTCTCTCTGTCCATGGTCGCCTGCGCGGAGGTCAATGTCCTTGGTGTCTCGACGCCGACGACGGCGCTCGCCGTCAGCGACGGTTCGACCGTGAGCGATTCCGAAACCCCCGTTGCCTACAAAAACGATTACTTCAAGTATACCTGCGTCCTGCCGGATGACTGGTATGTGTTGAATCAAGATGAAATGTCCGAAATGCTTGGAATCGCCAAAGATGCGCTAGGCGAAGGCGACGCAAGCGATATCATCAAAAAATCGCTCGACGACGGCACATCAACCATGGACTTTTATGCGGTTTCCGGCAACGGCACACAAACAATCAACATCGTTCTGGGCAAAGTGACACTTTTACAGCGTTTACTCTCGGAAAAACAGCTTCTGGAGGCTTCACTCCCGTTGATGAGCGCTGGATTGGAGAATATGGGCGCTCAGAACATCACCTACACCAACGAGACGGTCACCATTCTCGGCAAAGAGCACGCGGCGACTTTTGTATCAGCTGAGTATCAGGGCATTTCGCTGACCGAGCGCGTTTGCCTGATTCTCAAAGGGTCCTATCTTTCAACGATTACGATCACAGATATGGCTGGCAATTCCCCCGAGGATGCCCTTGCTTACTTCCAACCCATCGACTAATCCACCCCACGCTTACAAACAAAAAGAGAGCTGCCAATCCGGCAGCTCTCTTTGTTGTTTTGTTGCTGTGACTAATATACCGAATTTATCCCCTGCCGACAATCAACCGGCTGACGAGAATCAAAATACACGCGCCGCCGACCGCGATGAAAAATCCGCCGATCGACCAGACGTTGCCGGAGCCGATGCCCGCGAAGTCCGCGAGCCAACCGCCAACCGTCGCGCCAGCTACGCCGAGGATGATGTTGCGGATCAGACCGCCCCTGCCGTGCATAATCTTGCTCGCCACCCAACCGATGAGTGCGCCGATGATCAACCAACTCAATAAATTCCACATACGATTTGTTCCCCCTGTAATTGGTTATAGGATTGTATTTTGCTCGTTCGCGCGGCTATATACCGCGTTACTCTATTTTGTCTGTGTCTGGCGCGCTTGCCTGCGCGTCACTCTGCGTCTTCTTCTTGAAGAACACGCGGAAGATCACGTTTGCAACCGCAGCGATCACGGGGCCAAGAATCATGCCCGCGCCGCCGAAGAGAATCAGCCCGCCAACGGAAGCTAAGAGCGTAATCCATGGGGAAACGCCGATGCTCTTGCCCGTGATGATGGGATCCAGAATCATCCGCAATACCACCATCGCGATGTACGTTGCGCCCACGCAAACCGCCATATACGGATTTTTCGCGATCAGCGCGATAATCGCCCACGGCACGAATACAATGCCGCTGCCGATGACTGGCAACAGATCCATGAGACTGATCGCCAGCGCAATCAGCGGGGACCACCAGCCGAGGCCGGTAACGATCATGCCGATGGTGACCACAACGAAGTTGACCCCGAAGAGGATCAGCTGCGCTTTGCCAAATCCGAGCGCTGCGCCGCCAAGCTCCTTGAGCGCGGTGACGATGCGCCGTTTTGTTTCGCCGTTTTGGGGTTGCCCCTGTTTTTGTTCCATGTTTCTTCTCTCTGTTCCGTTCTTGCGAAAAAATTTCTATGCTCAAATTATAGCGGAATATTCGCCTTGATACAATCAAGTGTACGTGAGCAAATGGTGACAAATGCACAGAAAGGAGGAGGCGAGCCTCCTCCTTTCTTCATCTACTGTAATCATCGATCTGTAATCATCGATCTATTGTTGTCGTCTATCTTCTGTATCTATGCTTCTGTATATCCCCTCCTGTCTTCTGATCTTATATATTTGTGTGTTATCGCCGCACGATGCGGTAATACGTCCGCGCGGTCACGCGATAGATGCCAAAGTACAATAGTGTAAACGCAACCAGCGTGCCGGCGATGCAGGTCAGCACCAGACCCCAGTCGTAGAGCATGAACGTCTTGAGCATCCACGCCATGAGCTTCGAGGCAAAGAGCATATGCAGCGCGGTCGCCCCAAGCGGCAGGAAGAACACCCAAAGCACCTGCGAGTTGATGGTCTTTTTCACCTGGTGATCGTCCATGCCGACCTTTTGCAAAATCTCGAAGCGCTCCTTGTCCTCATAGCCCTCGGAAACCTGCTTGAAGTAGAGAATCAGCACCGCTACAGCTAAGAACAGCACCGCGAAGAATGCGCCGAGGAACAGTAGTCCGCCATAGAACCCGTAGCCGTCCTCCATCGCGGTATAGTAGTCCGCTACGATCAGATTCGGATTTTCGTTAAACGACTGGCCGAACTGATCCCGCACCGCCTGCACGAACGCGAGGCAGTCCTCCGTCTTTCCTTCGATGTCGAGGCGGAAGGCTTCGTCATAGAAGATCAGCGTAGGCACCTCGACAAACTCGCTGTCCTCCCAAACGAAGTTATTGCGCCTGAATTCCTCGCCTTCGGGCAGCTCGCGAACGAGCTTCGTTTTATCGGCGGAGAGCGTCACGTTGTGTTCCGCGGCGATGCGGTTCAGCGTCGCGTCAAAGTCCACAATCTGCTGCGTCGTTGCCGTTTCCGGCACATACACCTGTGCATCGTAGGGATACATGCTGCGCATCATCTCGCCGCTGCCGAGATAGAGCGAGAGCGTGCCGGAAACCGTGACCACCAGCATGGTCGAGAGAATGCAGATGGTGGCAAGTCCCCGCGCGTTTTGCCGCATGCGATGGAACATGCCGGAGATGGTCACAAAATGATCCGGCTGATAATAGAGGCTCTTCTTCATTCTGAGTAGTCGGAGCACCACAATGCTTCCGCAAAGAAAGAGCAGGTATGTTGCGATGATGACCGCAATCGCCAGCGGGAAGAAGAGGCCGAGCGCGATGCCGGGTATCTCCGTCGTCCACGCGAAATAGTATGCGCCGCCGAGGAGAATCAGGCCGAGCAGCGCCAGCGGCAGCAGGCCTTTTTTATCCTTTTCGCCGCTCTTCTCGCTGGAAAGCAGCGCAATCGGGCTCGCGGTATGCACGCGGATGATATTCGACACCGACGTGACCAGGAAGATCACGAAAAACAGCGCAAACATCAGCCCGAACGCAATCAGCGGAATCGAGAAGGTGCTGCCCGGAATCGAGTGGATCAGCTTCATCAGCAGCAGGAACAAGAGCCTGCCGAACACGAGCGCGATCAGCGAGCCGATCACAAGTCCGCCGCCGAACACAAACGTGTTTTCCCAGACGAGCACGCGCCCGACGTGCCGCTTGTCCAGGCCGAGGATGCCGTAGAGTCCAAACTCCTTCTTCCTGCGCTTGATCAGAAAGTTGTTGATGTAGAGCATGAAGAAGAACGTAAACACCGCGTAGACGACCAGGCCGAATGCAAACAGCATCCGCGCGGTGTCGCCGCTTGGTGTATTGGTCAGCCCTTTGGAAAAGAGCAGGCCGGAGATGAGCAGAAACACGCCGCTCATGACCGCGGTTGCGATCAGGTAAGGCAGATACGTGAGCTTGTTGCGCCGCACATTGCTCAGCGCAAGCTTAAAATAGAAAAACTTACGCATACTGCTCACCCTCCATACCTGAAAGGCAAGAGAAGTTAAGATGTTCACGCAATGTCGCCACCTCCCAGAATGGAAAGGTTTGCGACGATGCGATCAAAGAATGCGCGGTTGTTGTCGTCCCCGCGATACAGCTGGGAAAACAGCGCACCGTCGGAGATGAACAGCACCCGGGAGGCGTAGCTCGCCGCCATGGCGCTGTGGGTGACCATGACGATGGTCTTGCCGATCTGGTGCAAGTCCGTCAGCTGACCTAAGAGGCTTGCGGAGGCCTTGCTGTCCAGCGCGCCCGTAGGTTCGTCCGCGAGCAGGATGCGCGGGTCGGTGATCACCGCGCGCGCTATCGCCGCGCGCTGCTTCTCGCCGCCGGACACCTCAAAGGGATACTTGCTCAACAGCTGCGTGATGCCGAGCTGCCGCGCGATGGGGAGCAACCGCTCTTCCATCTCGCGCACGGGCATCTGCATCAGCACAAGCGGAAGCAGGATGTTGTCCTTAATGGAGAACGTATCCAACAGGTTGAAATCCTGAAAGACGAAGCCAAGATGCTTTCTGCGGAACTCGGAGAGCTCGCGATCCGGAATCGACGAAAAGCTCGTACCGTCGAGCAGCACGTCGCCCGTCGTGGGTTTGTCCAGCGAGGCTAAGATATTCAGCAGCGTGGTTTTGCCGCTGCCGGATGCTCCCATGATGGCGACAAACTCGCCCTCGATGACCTCGAAGCTCACGCTTTTGAGCGCAACGCACTGCCGCATGCCAAGTTTGGTGTTATAGACCTTTCCCAGTCCTTTGACTTGTAAAAGAGACACGGAAACTTCCTCCAATGATTGTTTGATGCGGCTATTGTACGAAATTGCGGGGTTCGTCATCCATCGAACTGCCTTACAAAACGCAAACGCAATCTTACGATTTTGTCACTTATGGTTTTCTCGCAATGCATTCTCGCGCATAGTGTCACTTTGATAATTACATCTGGGCAAACTCGTTGAGCACGGGAAAGCGGAGCGTTACCCGCGTGCCCTTGCCGAGTTCGGAGGCGACCTCAACGCTGATGCCGAGCGCGGTCGCAGCCCTCTTGACGAGATACAGCCCGATGCCGCTTGCGCGCGTGTCCATGCGCCCGTTGTAACCCGTGTAACCCTTCTCAAAGATACGCGGCAGATCCTCCTTGCGGATGCCGATGCCGGTGTCCTCCACGACGAGCGCGTTTTGTTCCATATAGATGCGCACGCCGCCGGTATGCGTGTATTTCACGCTGTTGGAGAGCAGTTGGCAGAGGATGAACTCCAGCCACATGCGGTCGCACGGGATGTCACGCGTCAGCGGGTCGATGGAAACCGTGAGCTTGCTGTAGACGAACAACAGCGAATATTTCTTCACCGCCGCGCGCGCAATCTCGTTCAGATCGCACCGCTCGATGACCAAATCGCTTGCGATATCGCCGAGCTTGACGAACTTCAGCGCAAGATCGGCATACTGATCCACCTTGAACAGCTCCTGTTTGAGCAGCTTTGCCTCCTCGTCGCTCTGTTTGTCGAGCAGCAGGCGCATCGCGGAGATCGGCGTTTTGATTTGATGCACCCAGAGGGTGTAATACTCCTTCTGCTCCTCCTGCTGGCGGATGCTCTCGCTCGTGAGATGGTCGTTCTCCTGCTTGAGCGCGCGGATTAGCGCGTCATAGTCCCGGCCGAGACCATCGAGCGGCTCCGGCAGCTCCCGCGGGAGCAGCTCCGTGCGCATGTGCATCTGCTCCATGCGCCTGCGTGTTCTGCGATAGCGCGCGCCGTCGCCCAGCAACACACAAATGAAGATAAAGCTGATGATCACGCACGTGTAGCGCACATAGACCATCTCCTGCTGCGCAAGATAGCCAAGCAGCAGTACGGTCGATATGCTCAATACATATAATAGAAGCGCCGCACGCCGTGAGGCGAGATAATCCAAAAATCGTCGCATATAATCCCTCTGTCTGTCCGAAAGCATCCCGTGGCTAGCCTTCGAGCGAATACCCCTGCCCCTTGTGCGTCTTGACACAGTCGCCAAGCCCCGCCTCGGAGAGCGTTTTTCTTAGGCGGTTGACGTTGACGGTCAGCGTGTTGTCGTCCACAAACTCGTCGCTGTCCCAGAGCTTGAGCATCAGCTCCTCGCGGCTGACGATTGCCCCGCGCTTTTCAAGCAACGCCGCGAGAATCCGGCTCTCGTTCTTGGTCAGCTCCCGCTTGATTTCGCCGATGAGGACGCTGTTGGTCGCGGCGTCAAACTCCGCGCCGAGAAAGCGCAGGTTTGCGCCCGTTTCATAATCGTATGCGCGCCGGAGCATCGCCTGCACTTTGGCAATCAGCAGCTCCATCACAACGGGCTTTGCGATATAGTCGTCGCCGCCCATATTGACCGCCATGACCACGTCCGCCGTGTCCGCACGCGAGGAGAGGAACACGATCGGCACCTTCGAACCGCGGCGGATGCGCTCGCACCAATAATAGCCGTTGTAATAAGGCAGCGAAATATCCATGATCACAAGCTGCGAAGAGGACGCGGCAAACTCCTCGTCGATGCGGTCGAACGCGGTTGCAATCACCGCCTCAAAGCCCCAGCTGCGGAGGCTCTTTGCCACCTCATTTGCGATAATCTCGTCGTCTTCCACGATGAAAATCCGAATCATCCGTGTTACTCCTGTCTGTTTGATCCGTGTATTAACGGTATAATACACCCTGTCGCACAATCTGGCAAGCGCAGCGGCTGTATTGCTTGTAAGGCTACGCGCAAGCCGCCGCATATCTGCACAACTTTTTATGCAATCAAAATGAATTTTTGTATATAGTTGATCGAAAAAACATAGATTTTATCAGTCTTTTTGCACTGAATAAATATACTATATATTTTCTCCACTTTCGTTGACACCGCTATGCGACAGCGAATAGGATAACATCAGCGGTTTTGTAGCACAACACATACGCAAGCCGAGAAACCGGAGGAAGCGAAATGCGCATACTCGTCATCAACCCCGGCGCCACCTCGACCAAAATAGCAGTTTACGAAGACGAAGCGGAGGTTTTTTCCGCCTCGCTGACGCACGCGGCGGAGGAGCTTTCCGGCTTTTCGCGCGTGGTCGACCAGCTGCCTCTGCGCGAAGGGCTCGTCCGCAGCGCGCTGACGGAGGCGGGCTATTCCCCCGCGTCGTTTGACGCGGTCGCAAGCCGCGGCGGCCTCGTGCGCCATATCCCCAGCGGCACATACGAAATAGACGATCAGGTTATTCACGATATCTACAATCCGCCGTTCGGCGAACACGCCTCCTCGCTTGGCCCCGTCATCGCGCGGCGCATTGCGGACGAAGCGAAGATTCCCGCGCTGCTTGTCGATCCGGTTTCGGTAGACGAGCTGCAGCCGCTTGCCCGCGTCACGGGGCTAAAAGGCATGGAGCGCGAGAGCTTCTTCCACGCACTGAATCAAAAGGCTGTCGCGCGGAAGGTTGCAGCCGATCTCGGCAAGCCGTATGAGTCTCTCAATCTTATCATCGTGCATATGGGCGGCGGCGTCTCCGTCGCGGCGCACGAAAAAGGCCGCGTCGTGGACGTGTACAACGTCAAGGACGAAGGCAGCTTCTCTCTCGACCGCGCGGGCGGACTGCCCGTCAACGCGCTCGTCAACCTCTGCTACTCTGGCGTGACAAAACAGGAACTCAAGCGCAAGCTCTCGTTTGAAGCAGGCGTGTTTTCCTATCTTGGCACACGCGATTTTCGCGAGGTGCAGCAGCGCATGGTGGACGGCGACGCGGAAGCGAAACTGATCTTCCAGGCGATGGCCTATCAGCACGCAAAGGACATCGGCGCAATGGCTGCGGTGCTCAAGTATGCGGTAGACGCAATCGTGCTCACGGGCGGCATCGCGCACTCCGAGCTGTTCTGCGCGGAGATCGGAAGCTATGTCGAGAAGATCGCGCCGATGTTGCGCTATCCCGGCGAAGAGGAGATGCGCGCGCTCGCGCTCGGCGCACTGCGTGTGCTCCGCGGGGAAGCGGCAAAGTCGTATTCCGAGACAATCGCAACCAAACAACAATAAGTTTCTACATATCACAACAAGGAGAATGCATCGCATGAAACACACCCTGAATGAGTTTGTTGATCAGGCGCAGGGGCTGAACCTCCGCGTCGCGGTCGCCAGCGCACACGACACAGAGGTCATAGAGGCCCTGCTTGCCGCGCGCGAAAAGGGCATCTGCTCGGCTCTGCTGTTTGGCAAAGCTGCGGAGATTCACAAAATTTTCGCCACCCTCGGCGCGGACGAAACGGGCTTCACCATCGTCGAGCCGGAAGACGGCAGCGACGTTGCCTGCGCGCGCGCCGCGGTACACGCCGTGGAAACGGGAGAAGCGGACTACCTCATGAAGGGCATCCTCAACACGACGGACTTCCTCCGCGCGGTGGTGCATTCGGAGCTGCTCACGGGCGGGCTACTCTCGCACGTGATGATCTTCGAGTTCCCGACATATCACAAACTGCTCTATATCAGCGACGGCGCCATGAATCCCGCCCCGGACGTTGAAAAAAAGCGCATCATTTTGGAAAACGCCGCTCGACTTTTGCAGCTGATCGGGTATAATACCATAAACGCCGGCATCCTCAGCGGCAGCGAGGTCGTCAGCGAAAAAATCCAGTCCACCGTGGACGCAAAGGCGCTCGCCGAGCTCGATTGGTCGCGCTACAACATGACCGTGTTCGGCCCCGCCGCGCTCGATCTCTCCATCAGCAAGGAAGCCTGCGCGCACAAGAAATATACGGCTCCCGGCGCGGGCGATGCAGACCTTTTGATCATGCCCAACTACGAGACAGGCAACGCCCTTGGTAAGTCTTTGACCTACTTTGCGCATGCCCGCTCGGCAGGCATCGTCGTCGGCGCGCGCTGCCCGATCGTGCTCGTGTCCCGCGCGGACCCGGCGGACGCAAAGCTCACCTCTCTCGCACTCGGCGCGATCGCCGCGCATGAAGGAGGCAAAGCATGAGCAAGCGTCAACTTCTCACCGGAAACGAAGCCATCGCGCGCGGCGCTTATGAAGCGGGCGTCACCGTCTGCTCCGCCTATCCCGGCACGCCGAGCACCGAGATTTTTGAAAATCTCGCGCAGTATAAAGATTCCCTCTACGCCGAATGGGCGCCGAACGAAAAGGTCGCAACCGAGGTTGCCTACGGCGCGTGCATCGCAAACGCGCGCTCGCTGACCGCGATGAAGCACGTCGGCCTCAACGTCGCGGCGGATCTCGTGTTCACGGCGGCATACAACGGCGTCGGCGCAGGGTTTGTCATCGTCACGGCGGACGACCCGAGCATGCATTCCTCGCAAAACGAGCAGGACAACCGCCGTTATGCGCAGTTTGCAAAGATTCCGCTGATTGAGCCAAGCGATTCGCAGGAGTGCAAGGACTTCATGAAGGAAGCCTACGACATCTCCGAGCGGTTCGATATCCCCGTGCTCTTCCGCGTGACCACGCGTGTGAGCCACAGCAAGAGCCTCGTCTCCCTCGGCGAGCGCGAGGAGCAGACGCCCGCGCATTATGTGCGCAACATCCCGAAGTTTGTCTGCACGCCGGGCAACGCACAACGGCACCGCCCGGAGCTGGAAGAAAAGCTCAAAGGCCTGGAAGCCTACGCAAACACCAGCCCGCTGAACAGCATGGAGCTCAACGGCGGCAAAGTCGGCGTGATCTCCGCCTCGATTGCCTACCATTACGCAAAAGAAGTGTTCCCGGCTGATACGTCCTTCCTCAAGCTCGGCTTCACGTGGCCGCTGCCGATGGACCTTATCCGCACCTTCGCCTCCAACGTAGAGACGCTCTACGTGATCGAGGAGCTGGAGCCCTTTATGGAGGAACAGCTCAAAGCCGCGGGCATCTCTTGCATCGGCAAGCAGCTGATCCCCGCGATGTTTGAGCTCAACCCCGAAATCGTGCGCCGCAGCATCTTCGGCACCGAGCCGAACGTGGCCAAGATGGAGCTTGACATGGTCACGCGTCCGCCGGCGCTTTGCCCCGGCTGCCCGCACCGCGGATTCTTCTACGTACTCAGCAAGCGTAAGGATTTCGTGATCACAGGCGACATCGGCTGCTATACGCTGGGCTACGCCGCTCCCCTTTCCGCGATGGACACCTGCGCCTGCATGGGCGGCGGTTTCTCGCTCGGCATGGGCATGGCGAAGGCTTTTGCGCAGCAGGGCGTAACCGACAAGAAGATTTTCGGCGTGGTCGGAGACTCCACCTTCTTCCACAGCGGCCTCACCGGCGCGGTCGAAATCCTCTACAACAAAGGCAACATGATCCCCTGCGTGCTGGATAACTCGATCACCGGCATGACGGGACATCAGGATAACCCCGGCACGGGCTTCACGCTCGACGGCGAGATCGCTACCAAGATTTCGATCGAAGCCGTGCTCAAGAGCTTTGGCTTTGAGAACGTGATCATCTGCGATCCGCAGGACCTCAAATCGATGCAAAAGGCCGTGGACGACGCGCTCGCGAGCACCGTCCCCGCCGCGATCATCGTCCGCAGACCCTGCGTGCTGATCAAGCGCATCAAGCACGACATCGGCAAATGCACGGTCGACCGTGATAAGTGCCGCAGCTGTAAAATCTGTCTCAAGGTCGCCTGTCCCGCCCTCCACATGAAGGACGGCAAGACCGAGATCGACCAGACGCTCTGCGTGGGCTGCAAGGTCTGCGCGCAGGCGTGCCCGTTTGGCGCAATTTCCCGCATCGGCGAACAGAAGGGAGAATGAACACTATGGCAAACAATACCGGAAAGAGCATTCTCATCTGCGGCGTCGGCGGACAGGGCACCATCCTCATGAGCAAAACCCTCACCTACGGCCTCGTCGCCGCGGGTTACGATGTTAAGATGAGCGAAGTACACGGCATGGCGCAGCGCGGCGGCTCCGTCTCCACGCAGGTGCGCTATGGCGAAAAGGTGTATTCCCCGATCATCGGCCGCGGCGAAGCGGATGTGCTCGTCGCGTTTGAAAAGCTCGAAGCCGCGCGTTATTCCGACCTGCTCAAGCCGGGCGGCACCGCGCTGATCAACGACTACGAGGTGTTCCCGCTGCCGGTTTCCAGCGGCGCTGCGGAATATCCGACCAACATCTACGACGAGATGAAAAAGGTGTTTGACGTGCGCGTGATCCCCGCAAGCACGATTGCAAAATCGCTTGGCAACATCCGCTGCACCAACATCGTGCTGATGGGCGCGCTCGTCCGCGCATTCTCGCTCGAATCCATCGATTGGAACGCCGCATTGACCGCGGTCGTGCCGGCGAAGGTGCTCGAAATGAACATCAAGGCGTTCGAGGCGGGCTATCAGTTCCAGGGTTAAATTCCCCGCTTCCACGCGGGTTGCCAGAGAGGAATAGACACATGGTTTCAAAAGACATGCTCAAGCTGGGGCGCGTGCGCTCCGCCATCCGCGAGCTCTTCGAGTTCGGGCGCAAGCGCGCGGCCATCGTCGGCGGCGAAAACGTCTACGATTTTTCAATCGGGAACCCTTCCGTTCCACCGCCCGCCGCACTCACGGAGGAGATGGTCAATCTGCTCTCCACGTGCGATCCTTCCGCGCTGCATGGCTACACCAGCGCGCCGGGCGCGAACGAAACGCGGGACGCGATTGCGAACAACCTCAACCGCCGCTACGGCACGTCTTTTACCCGCCGGAATCTCTACATCTCCTGCGGCGCGGCAGCCGCGCTGACCTCTGTTCTGCGCGCGCTCACCGTGAGCGAAAAGACCGAGTTTGTCGCCATCGCGCCGTATTTTCCGGAATACGCGTGCTTTGCGACCACCGCGGGCGGCAGGCTCGTGGTTGTGGAGCCGGACACGGCGCATTTTCAGATCGACTTTGACGCGCTGGAACGCGCCATCAACGAAAACACGCAAGCGGTCATCATCAACTCGCCCAACAACCCCTCCGGCGTGATCTATTCCGAAGAAACGATCCAAAAGCTCGCCGCGCTGCTGACGAAAAAGAGCGCGGAGCTGGGGCATCCGGTCTACCTGATCTCGGACGAACCCTACCGCGAGCTGAACTATACCGGCAAGCCCGTGCCGTTTGTGACGGACTACTATGCCGCGAGCATCGTCACCTATTCGTATTCCAAGAGCCTCTCCCTGCCGGGCGACCGCATCGGCTATGTGCTCCTCGGCAACGACATGCCGGACTTTGACGACGTCTACGACGCCATCGCGGGCAGCGCGCGCGTGCAGGGCTATGTCTGCGCACCGGCGCTTTTGCAAAAAGCGATCGCCAGCGCAATGGACCTCGACCTGATGCCGGATCTTTCGAGCTATCAGAAGAATCGCGACGCGCTCTACAACGGCTTGAAGGCATTCGGCTACCGCTGCATGCCGCCGGACGGCGCGTTCTATCTCTTCCTCGAGGCACCCGGCGGCGACGGCGACGCGTTTGCGGAGGCCGCAAAGGACGAGGATATCCTGATCGTCTCCGGCCGCAGCTTCGGTTGCCCCGGCTATGTGCGCATCGCCTACTGCGTGGCGTACGACACCATCATCCGCTCCCTGCCGGGATTCGGGCGGCTGTACGATCGCTTCTGCAAGTAACGATTTCCCGAAAAATCACATACAAGCAACGCAACAGCGCCGCGGGTTGTCCCGCGGCGCTTGTGTTTTGCGTTGTTTGGTTTGCTAGATCCTCCAGCTTTTGAGAAACGCGCGTGTGCTCTCCGCCTGGGGACTTTGCAGCACCTGTGCGGTCTCGCCGAGTTCCCCGATTTTTCCGCTGTCCAGCGCGAGCACACGAGTGGAAAGCCGCATCGCCTGCGACGGCGCGTGGGACGAAAACACGAGCGTACAGCCAGTTTGATCGGCATAGACGAGAATCGCACGTTCGATCAACTCCATCGCCTGAATGTCCGCGCTTGCGGTCGGTTCGTCCAGCAGCAGGAGTTTGCGTGGCCGCGCGAGCACGCGCGCGAGCGCCATGCGCTGCGTCTCCCCGCCAGAAAGGCGGTTTGCGCGCGCTTTGCTCAGGTGCAGCAAACCCACGCGTTCCAGCGCAGCCTGTGCAATCTTCGCTTTTTCCGCTTCTCCCGCCAGCGCGAGCTCGACGTTTTTCTGCACGTTCAAGTCAAACGCATACGGCTGCTGCGGTAGATAGCCGATCTCGCCGCGCGGCAAGTTTCCCGCTTGCACCGTTCCCGCGTCGGGCGCAAGCACGCCCGCGAGCAGGCGTATCAGCGTGCTCTTGCCGCTGCCGTTCGGCCCGATTACCGCGAGACGCTCGCCTGGCTCGATGGAGAGTTGCGGGATATCGAGCGCGATTCTTGCGTCGTATCGCTTCTGCACATTCACAAGCTCTATCATACGCCAACACTCCTTTGCAGAAGCTGCGCTACGATATTGACGATCAGCGAGATGATGAGCAGCAACATGCCCAGCGCGAGCGCGTAGGAAAAGTTGCCAATGTTAGTGTACATCATGATCGCGGTGGTCATCACGTTGGTCTTGTAGGCAATCGCCCCGCCGACCATCGACACAGCGCCAACCTCCGCCATCGCGCGCCCAAAGCCCAACAGATAGGACGAAAACAGCGCATACTTGCTCTCGTTGAGCGTCAAAAGAAACGTCCGCCCGCGCGAAAGCCCCAAGCCGCGCGCACTCTCGCGCAGCGGCAGCACCAGCGGCGCAATCGCGGTCTCCATACTGCCCGCGACGATCGGCGTAATCAGCAGAACTTGCGCGATCACCATGCCGGTCACGGTAAATAGGATGTGCAGCCCGTGCAGCGGCCCCGTGCCGGAAAACAGCAGGTAGCAAAACAGCCCGCAAACCACCGGAGGCAGCCCCGTGAACGTGCGGTTGATCAAAATCAGTGTCCTTCGCCCGGGAAAGCGCGCACTTGCCAGCAGCACGCCATACGGCGCCCCGAATAGGAGCGCCGTGATGGAGCTGAAGAGTGTCATTGTCAGCGTTACGCGCAGGATGCTGGTCAGCAGCGGATCGCCCGCAAACAGCAGCTCTAGCGCGCGCGCAAATGCGCCGTTCACGAGGGGTTAGCCGACCGCGTCGCCGTTGGCGGCAAACGCGAGGAACGTCGCCTTATCGGAAAACACATAGCCTTCCAGCTCGTTCGCCATCGTCAGGCAGACGCCCATGCCCGCATTGCTGGAAAGATACCAATCGCTGTAGGCGGCGACGCTTGCGGGATCGGTGGTGATCGCCAGCGCTTCCGGCCAGAGGGTCACCTCTTTGCTGTGCGTGCCGCTCAAATCTCCGCGGGAGACAAACGCAAACTTGCCCTCCGCGATGCGCGTAAACGCTTCTTTCACGCTGCCCGCTTCGGCGCACTTAGCGGGATCGTCCACGGGACCCACCAGCACAAAGTAGTTATACATAAACGTCAGCCGCTCGCTGTCGAAGCCTTCCAGCTTCTTGCCGTAGCCGTCCGTGATGAACTGCTCCTCCTGCGACTTGCTGTGCACGAGAATCAGATCTGCGTTGCCCATAGTCGCGGCTGCGATGGCTTTGCCCGTGCCCGCCGCGGTGACCTCGACCGAGTAGCCGTATTTTTCCTGGAAGGCGGGCAGGAGCGCGTCTAATAGCCCGCTGTCCTGCACGGACGTGGTGGTCGAAAGGCGGATGACTCTCGTGGCGTCCGTCGCCATCGGGATATCGCCCGTGAAGACCGGCTTATCCTCTTTCAGCGTAAAGAGCGCTTCGCCGTATTCTTCGACGCCGTAGGTTGCGATGATCTGCGTCGCTTCGTCGCTCATCAGCCAATCGATCAGCGCCTTTGCGCCGTCGGTATTGACTGCCACGCCGCTGACCGCTTTGCCGTCCGCGTCCTTAAAAGGTGCCGCGTCGTTGACCGCGATCACGGAGTAGTTGTTCATCATGTCGTCATCCTGCTCGAGCAGGATCTTGATACCGAGCCCTTCGTATGCTTCCGGCAGGGCGGTCATCTCCGGCGCCGCTGCTTCCGGTTCGGCCAGAACGGTTACCGGCGTTGCGTCAGCCGGGGTTGCGACAGCGGGTGCTGTCTTTGCGCAGGCAACAGCCGCGAGCGCAAAAAGTACAGCAAAAAAGACGAGACAAATGCGTTTGGTCATGATGTTCCTCTCAGTTTCTACAAGGAAAATCACGCGCCCCGCCGCTCTTGCGCCCGTCGTAATCATCTGCTGGAATTCCCTTTGCAAATAAGGCAGGCAGCGCCGTTACCAGCGTTACCCATTGGCCGGCGCAACCCGTTTTTGGTTGGCTGCGAGGGCTCGGAAATTTTCCCTGCGTATTCAGTTTTTTCTTGCAGTTGTCGATACAGGTGTGTGTAGCACAACCCGCTCGACGATTGCTGCGGATATTATTTCACAACGGCTGTTGCTTGTCAAACCCGATCACAAAACCGGCTGCCGATGTTTCCCCGCGCAGCAGGTTTTGCGCCGCAGCGGAGAGTTTTTGAATCAGCCCCGCCGTATCATGCGAAACGCCGATCTCGCTGGCGATGCTCTTTACGCTCATGTGCGGCTCCGCGTAGTCGGGGCGCAGGTAGATGAGCTTCATCTGGCGGCTGGTGCGCAGCGCGTCCTCGCGGCACATCTGCTCGCTATAGCGCGCAAAGTTTTCCTGATCTGTGGCGCGGCTCGCGCGGTTGGCTTCCCGCCGCTGCCAGAGGCGCATCAAAAGCGGCATCACGATCGCCAGCCCCAGAAACGCGTAGCCAAACGCCGTGCCCATCACATTGCGTGAAAACGCGGCGAGCAGCGCGCCGATCGGCAAAAACACGACCGGCCAAAGCAGCAGCTCCCCGCGCAGGTGACGGTCTTTTTTGATTGTTTCGATATAGGCGCGGAGGCAGTCCGGGCAGACGCCGCGGTAAATCACGCCCTGAAACGTCTCCCGTTCGCTGAAACGCGCATAGGCAAACACAAACTCCGCGGTGTCATCGCAAAGAAAGCACTTGATCTGCAGCGGCTGTTCCAAGTGAACTCACTCCTTTTAGAAAATGGGTTTTTGTGAATCGACTACAAAATCTTGGTTGAATAAGTTTAATAATACCATTTTTATCGTCGCAATACAATATTTGTCGATATTTTCACTGTTTTATTTGTTCATCCTACTATTTCGAAATAATACAATTATCGTGGATTATTTTACTGTCATACTGGATTTTAAGTTTGAATGCATTCGCCTCTCACCTATGTCAGTATGTTGGCGAAAACAAACTTCCAATCCAAAACAGTACAAGAAAAGGTAACAAATAGGTGTAAGAAACTGTTTGTTGGAAATTATATAGAAGCATGCCTATGTAAAAACTAGTAAAGTTTGCGGTAAATGCATATAGCACGCGTCTTTTGATCGTTCTTTCTTGCATGAACTTTGCGTATACCAATGATTCGATAATCGGTATCACCAGCTCCATGATGAGCAACACCGACACGTTATCCTGTGTAAACTCATAGTAGTGGGTCACGAAAAGCACGACGTTTAGAAGCAGCTGCGTGGACAAGTTGGTTATAATAACCAAGCGCAGATTCTTTTTGAATGTGAATCCGAACGCAAATAGCAGCAAGGATTCAACGACCAGCGTCACCGAGACTGCAATTAAAACACGTTTACCGTAATCCTGATAGTTAATCTGCTGTGTGAGCTGATTGGTCTTTAAATCATACGTCGCCATATTGGCATAATCGCGACGGATGACTGGATCGGATACATGTACTGCCCCGCTCTCCGTAACGATGATAATACGGTATTCCTTCATGGGTGGCGATACTCTCATCCATTCGATTCGAGTCGTTCCCAGCGACTGGAAGAGTCCGCCATTCGGCCCTTCTGTCACGGGATACCATCCTTCCGCTTTCAGTGAGAACATCGCCGCAATCATCTCGCGATGTTCGGGGTGCTCATCTCTCATGAAAGCGCTCTGCTCTGCGCCCGGTTCGCGCGTGAGGATGGTGATGCCAAACGCCTCTCTCGGCGCATGGATCAACTGCAACGTATATTCTATGGAAGGTTCCGGCGCAGGCGAATTTGCGCTCGCCGAAACGGGTATCATCAGGATCAAACAAAGCAGCAAAATCCAGCGCCAGCGTCGTTTCATGTACCCTCCAAGTGAAACTGTCAGTTGTACTTTTTTTGATTGTAACATAAAGCGCGCGGTTTGTCCCGCGCGCCTTTTTGCATGCTGAATGTCAGAGAATTTGAGTTGCTGATCAGGAAATTTTTACCCCGTCAATCGTTAGATGCGCGTCACCACATGCGCAATAAACGCGAGAATGAGCAGAATCACCGAGCCGCGGTGTGCCCAGAGCATCGCCGGTGTGCGTTTCTTGGCTTTAAACATGATTCCGCCAAGTATGACCGTCACTACGGCAAGCCCCGCCGTCACGATGCCGGTAAACGAAACCCATTTGTAGATGAATTGCAGCACGACGTGCAGCACCATCATCGCCGCCGCGCCGAAGCCGAAGAACCGATGGTTCTTGACGAGGAACTTCATCACCTCCATGTAGGTTTTCTTAAACTTGCTCTCTTTGGGGAGCTTGGTCACCCACTTGCGGTTGACGAACTTGACCACAAAATTCAAAATCGCGCCGCCGAACAGCACCGCGGTGAGGATGCCGAATAGATTGCCGAGTTGATACATAGGATAATGCCCCCTTTGCTGTTGCGTTGAAATAACGGTAACACTTCAAAAGATAATAGGCAATATGGAGAATGAATTTTCTTAAAAATTCACTTCTGTTGTCAGATTTTTACGCGTAATATAGATATATTGGGTGAGAATTCTCAATATGATACAGGAGGTTCCATTATGGATGCTGTCACCGAACTGCTCCGGCGCGATCCGGAACGCGCGCTCAATCAAATGCTCAGCGCGTACACGGGTTTGGTTTATCATGCTGCCGCGGCGGTGCTCGGACGCTCCTCTCACGAAGAGATCGAGGAATGCGTGAGCGATGCGTTTCTCGTGGTCTATAATGGCCGGGAGCGACTGGATTTTTCACAAGGTTCCGTCAAAGCGTATCTCTGCGCAACGGCGCGCAATCTCGCCATCAATCGACTGAACAAGCGAGCAAGCGCAAAGGAAGTGCTATTGGACGAGCTTGCCTTGTCCAGTGAAGAGACGGAGTCCGCCGCGATTCGCAATCTGGAAGCGGAGGCGCTCGTGAACGCGATTCTCGCGCTCGGCGAGCCGGACTGCAAGATCATTCTCTACCGCTACTATTTCAATCTGCCGAGCAAGCAGATTGCTAAGCTACTCGGTCTCAAGCAAAACACGATTGATCAGCGCATGCGCCGCGCGCTCGCAAAACTTAACCGCCTCTCGAAAGGAGGAAATCTGTATGACAAGTAATCGTTCGCCGCGCTTTCCTGCGCTCAACGTTTCGCAAACGCAGCAGCTGCTCTCCGGCGTGTCCGATCTGCCGCTGAGCCTTGCGGCCTCGCGCAGAATTCGCGCAGCTGTGTTAAAAAAAGCCGCGCCAAAAGCGCTTGCCCGCAACCGCATTCGCAAGACGCTGCTGCCCATTGCGGCGTGCCTCATCGCCGTGGTGATGTTCTTTGTCGCGTTCCCGAAGGCCGCGCTCGCAGTTTCGGAGTTCATCGGCCGCATCTTTACGCCAAGCCGTTATATGAATCAGGACCCGGCGGATCGCACGCCTGTCCCGTCGATCGACGAGGCGATTGCCGCCGCGGCTCCGCAGGATGGGGACTTTACCATTACGCTCATGTCGGAGCTGCCAAACAATCAGGAGTATATCGATTTCCGTGCACAAAACGGTCATGACTCGTTTGCAGAGGAAAACTGGGATTGGCTTCGCGATATCCGTCCTGAGATTGCGGAGGTGCTCTACGATGGCAACCAGCTGATCTGGAACACGAATCTCTACACGACCAACGAACATGTGCGGGAGTTTATGGAAGGCTTTGGTATTCACTCCGGCAGCAAGCTTTCCGTCGATGCGTTATTGGACAGCGCTACATACACCGTAGCGGGTGATCCGATGGTCTACCCGTTGATAAATTCAGGCGGCGGCATCACACCGATTCAAGACGAATCCTCGTTATCGACTGCCGATCATGTCGTTCTATATTCTGATTTTGTGATTGATCCGGCAACACCTCTACCCAACGGTGTGATTACCATTACACAAAATATCCGTGTCTGCGAGAATGACGCGATGGATTACGGTGCAACAGTCGCGATCATCACGCACACATTCACGTTTGATACAACGAAGGGTAATTCGCAATCGGCAGACGGAGCCGAAACGCTCATTCCTCTTTCCGGAGAGTACTATCTTACCATCACGCATTATGGAGAGGGCGATGAATCCTCAACAAAGGAGACTAAGAAGGTTTCTTTGGATGGCATTAAACTCAAAGCAAACTATGAGTATCTTCCGACCGGCATTAAAGTGAGTATCACGCTCGAAGAAGCGCCTGCGGACTGGACAAGTGATATGATCAGCAGTCTCTTGGAAGTGACATGGCGAGACATATATGATAATTTCACCAAGGATGGAATAGCAAACGATCTCTATATCGATGATGCGTTTGTATCGGAAGCTCCAACTCCAGATCATTTCGGACTTGATGAATTGGCATACTTTCTCCCCGTCTTCCCCGATCAATACGATAGTAATCCCTCGGTCGTTATGAAACTCTACCTTGCCTACATCGAAACTTACAATGGTACTGACTTACTCAACGGTGAATTATACACGCTTTCAAGCGGAGAAGTGAAAACCCAAACCAACTTTGTGCCCCTGGTCGAAATCCCCGTCCCGCTTCCGAAAAACTAAACAAACCCAACTCAAAAAGGGTGCTGTCTTTTGACAGCACCCTTTTACTTACCCTGTTTCTCAGCTCCAAAGCTCGCGCATTCTCTTCACGTCTTCGTTCTCGATGTATTCGTCATAGTTTTCGCGCTTGTCGATTACACCACCGGGCAGAATCTCGATGATGCGGTTGGCGACCGTCTGCGTGATCTGATGATCGTGCGAGGTAAAGAGCATCACGCCCGTGAACTCCGTCATGCCTTCGTTGAGCGCGGTGATCGCCTCGAGGTCGAGGTGGTTCGTCGGCTCGTCGAGGATGAGCACATTCGCGCCGGAGAGCATCATCTTAGCGAGCATGCAGCGGTTCTTTTCGCCGCCGGAGAGCACACGCGCCTCCTTGAGCGCTTCTTCGCCGGAGAAGAGCAGCCGCCCCAGCCAGCCGCGGATCGTGGTCTCGTACTGATCCTTGGAGAACTGCCGCAGCCAATCGACCAACGAATAGGTCACACCGTCGAAATATTCGCTGTTGTCGCTCGGCAGATATGCCTGCGTTGTGGTCACGCCCCACTTGAAGCTGCCGGAATCCGGCTCCATCTCGCCCATGAGAATCTGAAACAACGTCGTGCGCGCGATTTCATCCTCGCCCACAAACGCGACCCTGTCCCCGCCAACGACCACGAAGCTCACGTTGTTGAGCACGTTTCTGCCGCCGATGTTCTTCGTCAGCCCGTTGACGGCGAGAATATCGTTGCCCACCTCGCGGTCGGGCTTGAAGTGGATGAACGGATAACGTCTCGACGACGGCGCAAAGTTGCCCATGTCGAGGTTGTCGAGCATCTTCTTGCGCGAAGTCGCCTGCTTGCTCTTGCTGGCGTTTGCGGAGAATCGCGCGATGAACTCCTGCAACTCCTTCGCCTTTTGCTCGTTCTGCTTGCGCTTGTCCTTTTCCTGACGCGCGGCAAGCTGGGTGTATTCATACCAGAAATCGTAGTTGCCGACGTACATCTGCATCTTGCTGTAGTCGATGTCCACGATGTGCGTGCAAACCTTGTTCAGGAAGTGGCGATCATGGGAAACGACGATCACGGTGTTCGGGAAATCGAGCAAAAACTCCTCGAGCCAATGGATGGCGTAGATGTCGAGGTTGTTCGTCGGTTCGTCAAGCAGCAGGATGTCCGGCTTTGCGAACAGCGCCTGCGCGAGCAGCACCTTGACCTTGATCGGGCCGTCCAGCTCCGCCATGGGCGCATAGTGCAGATCTCCCGGGATGCCGAGGCCGTTGAGCAGGATTTCGACGTTCGACTCCGCGCTCCAACCGTCGCGCTCGGCAAACTCGCCTTCCAACTCTGCCAGACGAATGCCGTCCTCGTCGTTGAAGTCCGCTTTGGCGTAGAGCTCTTCCTTGAGCTGCGTGAGTTCATGCAGCCGCTCATAGCCCATGATGACCGTCTCCATGACGGTGTATTGGTCAAAGGCGTAGTGATCCTGCCGTAACACCGCGATTCGCTCGCCGGGGGTAACGAAGACCTCGCCCTTGTTCGGCTCCAGCTCGCCGGAGAGGATGCGGAGAAATGTCGATTTCCCCGTTCCGTTCGCGCCGATAAGGCCGTAGCAATTTCCATTGGTAAACTGTATATCCACGTGTTCAAACAGCGGCCTGCCGCCGAATTGAAGGGATACGTTGCGTGCGCTGATCATGATATCTTACCTGCTTTCTCTCAAAACAACCGATATCATACCACAGTTCGCCCGAAAAACCTAGCAAATCCGCGCAATTGCTCAGGAAAAGTACAGCAGATTCATCAGCTCAACGCCTGTGTTCGTGCGGAACATCTTGTCGCGTACGGTGCGGATTGCGTCCTCGTCCATCTCTTCTTCATAGGCGTTGACCAGGAAGTCCGCCTCGACCAGAATCTGATAATCCATACCCTGAATGTCCGCGTACGTGTGGTGGTGCGCAATCAGCCAGCAGACGCGTTCGATGACCGACTCCTCCACGCCAAGCGGGGTGAGCAGCATCCGCGCCTCCGGCGGTCCCTCTTGCTGCTGATGTTCGCCGGAGCAGCTGTCGAATTTTCGCTCGCTATTGCGGATGCCGATATCGTGCGTCAGCGCCGTGATCTCCAGAATCTCCTGCGTCCGCGCGTCCAGCCCTTCCCGCTCGCCGATGGTCTTAGCAAAGCCGAACACCTTCATCATGTGATTGATCCGTTTTGCGTCGCCCGCGTTGTAGGCGGTCATCGCCTCCGCAACATCTCCGATCTTCATGCAAACGCCCTCTTTTCCTAATGTTCTACCTTCATTCTACTCGCATTTCTCTGTGCCGTACAGCACACCGTCCGATTCTTTCATGCGGGGCTTGTACCGCCTGCAAACTCTGGTGTAAGATTGTCTTACGGCATCATACGCCGAGTCTGAAAAAGGATGTACGCATGGAGCACCATTCCGTTCAAGCAAACCCACCTGAACCGATGCGCATAGCCGACACATTCGCCCTCAAACCGGGGCTGATGGGCTTTGCTGCGCTGTGGATCTTCGTCTTTCACGTCTGGCAGCCGATGCTGGGCGGCGTTCCCGTGCTTGGCCGGCTGGAGTCGATCATCAAATACGTCGGCTTTGCTGGCGTAGACATCTTTTTCTTCCTCTCCGGCGGCGGACTCGTGTTCTCGATGCAAAAAGGCAGCGTCTGGTGCTTTTACAAACGCCGATTGGAGCGCATCCTGATTCCGTTTCTGATCATGGCGGTCTGTTACGCGCTCTATCAGCATTGGAGCGTCGGCCTGTTTTTCGCGCGCATCTCCGGCGTCTATTTCTATACGAAGAGTATGTACGGCTTCCTTTGGTATGTGCCCGCGATTCTGACGCTATATCTGTTCTTCCCCGCGTACTACGCGCTGTTTTCGCGGAGCAAGCATCGGTCACTCTTCCTGTTCGTCGTACTTACGGTTTGGCTTGCGCTTTCCATCCTGCTCAAAAACACGCTGCGTGAGGACTTCTACGGCTTCACCAACCGCATCCCGATCTTCCTCATCGGCGTATATTGCGGGCAAAAGATGAAGGACGGAGACGACATCCTGCCGCGCTGGTTCCCGCTCGCAGCAGGTATCATGCTGCTGATCGGCGTATTCCTCGCGTATCTGACCAACGTCATGAAGATGGAGCTTCTTTTTCCCGTCTCCAACGCGGCGTTTCCAAACATACTGCTCACGCTCGGCATCGTGTTTCTCGTGCCGTGGTTCGCAAAACGCGTCATCCGGCGGGAACTTTCTCCCATCCAAAAATTCTTCGGCTTCTTTGGTTCCATCAGCCTCGCGTTTTATTGCACGCAGGAGCTGCTGTATTACATTTATCGGGATGTCGTGGGTCTCCACCATCCTGCGCTGGACAACCTTGCGCTGATTCTGTTGATCACCGCTGCAAGTCTGCTTTTGAGCAAAGTCTCCGACTGGCTGTTGCAGCTGTTCAAGAGAATATCGCCTGCAAAAAAGACGGATTCATAATCACACGCTCAACTCTAATTAAAAAAACAAAGCCTCTTGGCTTTGTTTTTTTGTTGTTACTTATGCTCCTGCTCATGCTTGAGTAGCCAGTCTTTCCGCCAGAGACCGCCGCCATAGCCCGTCAGCGCGCCGTCCGCTCCGATCACCCGATGGCACGGGATCATGATCGCGATGCGGTTCATGCCGTTCGCCGTGCCTACCGCGCGCACCGCCTTGGGTTCGTGCATCGCAGCGGCGAGCTCGCCATAGGAGCGGATTTCGCCATACGGAATTTCGCGCAGCGCCTCCCAGACGCGCTGCTGAAAGTCTGTTCCCGGCGCGTGCAGCGGCACGTCAAATGTCGTTCTTGTGCCCGCGAAATACTCGCCGATCTGCTGAATCGCAGCCTTCGTGAACTCGTTTGAGCCGGGCAGGAGCACCGCGTTGAGCCGCTTTTGCAGGTCGGCAAACTCGCTCTCCAGCATGCGACGGTCGCCAAACTCCAATAGGTTCAGCCCCGTTTCGCTCGCAACCGCTACCATCGGCCCAAGCGGCGCATCGAACCGCTCATAGACCAGCACGTTCGCGGGTTTCTTCTTCGCTTTGCCGGGTGCCGTGCCCATAATCTTGTCAAACGCGGTGGAAAATCCGCTGGTCGAGGCGTAGCCGCTGTCCAACGCCGCATCCAGCACGCTGTTGCCGTCCCGGATCGCGCCAAACGCCGTGTTGATGCGGTTCATCCGGCAAAACGCCTGAAACGTCATGCCATAGTGCTTCTGAAACCATCTGCGCAGCGTGTTCGGGTCAAACCCGCGCTGCTTGAGCTCCCATTCCGTGATGCGGAACTGCGGGTTTGCCTGCACCTCGGCAAGCAAGTCCGAGATCTCTTTGGGGATATGATTCGCGCTCTCCAAAGGCCTGCAAATCTTGCACGGGCGATATCCTGCGGAAAGCGCATCGTGCACTGTGTCATAAAAGCTGACGTTCTCGCGCTTGGGCTTGCGCGCGGTGCAGGTCGTCCGGCAGAAGATTCCCGTGGTCTTCACCGCCGCGAAAAACGCGCCGTCGTAGGCGGGGTCTTTCTCGACCAGCGCCGTATATCGTTCATTGTCTGTCATTTTTCTATCCTCACTTTGCTGTGAGTATAGCATGCGCGTGCATCTACTCTCCACCGAAAAAACGTCAAGTATGTGGTGATCTATTCTATTGCTGTGTGTTTATCCATGCAATCTGCGCTTCAGTTTTTTTCGCTGTTCACTTGCGGAAGATACCCGTTCTCCCTAAACCAGGTAATGGCTTTTTTGATTGTCTCCGGCAGCGGCGTGCGCGGCATGCCGAGTTCATTGAACGCTTTTGAACAGTCATACCATTCACCGCGATGGCCGATCTTCACTTCACCCGCTGTCACAAACGGCTGCTTTCCGGTGATGGCCGCCTGCGTCGTAAAGATATGCCCTGCCAAAAGCGCAAGCGGATACGGAACCTTAATTCTCGGCGCTTTGACCCCCGCGATTTCCGCAATCAGTCTGTAAAACTCGGGGATGTTTACGTTCGTGTTCCCAAGGATATATCGTTCTCCGATTCTTCCTTTTTGTGCGGCCAGGATTTCACCGCGCGCGACATCATCCACATCGATGATATTGGTTCGCGCATCCATATATAGATCTTCCTTGCCTGACGCAACGTCGATGATCATGCGACCCGAAGGCGTTGGCCGAATGTCATGTGTTCCAATGACGAATGTAGGATTTACAATGACAATCGGCACGCCTCTTGCGCCATATTTATATGCTTCCACTTCCGCCAGATATTTCGACTTGGAATAGTCATCGTCAATATCCCATTGATTAAAGTCTTCGTTTTCATCCACCGGCGGTGCGCCGTGCGCGCCAATGTATTGTTGGTGCTGGTGTAGACGACCTTCTCTGTCCCCATCTCAAGAGCCGCTTGCAGCGTAGCCTTTGTCCCGCCAACATTGACCTCGTAGAGCTTTTTCGGCGTTGGTGTCCAGTGCGCAAAATATGCCGCGGTGATATACAGTGTGTCGCAACCAGCCAGTGCTTTCTTCATGGAATCGGTGTCTGTCATATCCGCAAACACACGCTCGACATCATACGGATCGATGTTGGACGTGTTGCTGCTTTTTCGCAAAACAACTTTGACTTCATTTCCGTCCTTCAACAATTCTCGCATGACCGCGGAGCCAACAAATCCTGTTGCGCCTAAAACAAGTTTCTTTTTTCCCATATTTCAATTCTCCTTAAAAGCGAGGCGAAAAATTGCATAATCAGTTCACCTTTACTGTATATATGCGTATTAATTTTATAGTATTCCTACAGGCTCCCCGCGTCAAGTAAATCAATAAGATTTCTATTCATGCTTACGCTATGCTTTATTTTTCTCTCTCCAAGCCTTGTATTCTTTCACATCGTCATGCACAAGCTTGAACGCAAGCGTCAGCACAGCCGCATCATCAACGAGGCCGATGGCAGGCAGAAAATCCGGCACCAGGTCGATCGGGCTGAGAAAGTAGATCAGCGCGCCGACGATCGCGATCACGGAGCCGATCGGAATCTCCAGATAGCGCTTTTCCAAAAACGCCTTCACGAGCGCGATCAGCACCGGAATCTCCGAGAGAATCCCGCCGACTACCGGAATATGCTTCAGCTTCTTCTCCAGTCGCTCCAGAAAGCGATCCATCTTGTCCCGATCCTCGAGAATCTTCTTCGCCTTTTCCTTGCTCTTGTCAAACCGCGCCTGCACTTCCTCTTCGTTGAGGATTTCTGGCGTCTGCTCCTGTTTCGTTTCGTCTGGCATGGTGTTCTCCTTTGTGTGGTTAACTGCATCGTACCGTAAGCATACCATAATATCAATCGTTTCACCGTTTTTCAGCCTTCTCCCGCGAAAGTAATCCACAAAAAGATAGCAAATCATCCGTCATTATGGATTCTTTATGGTAATCTACGGATTCAAGTTTTCGGGGTGTTCACATGCCGGATATAGACTTTTCGCCGAATCAACTATACAATAATAAGCGTTTCTGAACGCTGTCTTTTTATTAAGCGCGCAAAACAGCGGAAACGCCGGCAAAAATGCTCGTGTTTCTCGTCAAACGGCCGGTAATACCCGCCGCTCGGCAAACGAATACTTGTAACGTGAACATACTTTATCACAGATTGGTCCCGGCATATTACGTCAGAGAGAGAGGAAATAAACATGAAAAAAATCATCTGCATCCTTGCAGTTATGCTGTTACTCACCGGCTGCGCTGCCGGAGACGGGGTCGGCATTGGCTCGCTGCAATCCAACAGTCCGACACCCGAAGTCGTCGAAATGACAAGCGTCACGGCAGAGCCGACCGCTACCCCTGTCCCGACGCCAACCCCGACCGAGGTTCCGACCCCGACCCCGCGCCTCTTTGGTCGCCTTTCGTCGCTAACGTTGATGGAGGCTATCGATGAACTGGTCAGCTTTGGCGCAGACATCTCGGACATCGTTGAATATGATGAAGCCGCCGCCGCGAACTCGGCGACAGGCAAACTGGAGCCATATACGCAGCGCGTTGATTTCACCCTGAACGGTAGCATCGATTGCGTCGCCGAAACATATGACAACATCGTTGCCGCAACCGCGCGCGCGGAGTACTACACACGCATCAGCGAAACCGCAGCCATCGGAGCCTACATCTATCAATTTGACAAGGCTGTGATCCGGGTCAAGAAAACAGCGACACCGGAAGAAGCAGAAATCTTTCGCCAATTGCTCGTGCAGGTCGATCAATAATCAAGCCCACGCAATAGCATTCTAATCGAATATTGAACTCACAGTTTCACATTCAAATCAAAACAAAAAGGCCATCAGGCCTTTTTGTTTTGTCGAGTTATGGTGCCTTCCGACTGTTACTTTATCCTGAGTAGTCTTGCGTTGATTGCAACAATCACCGTGCTGAGCGACATCAGCACCGCGCCGACCGCCGGCGACAGTGTCACTCCCGCGCCATACAGTACCCCCGCGGCAAGCGGCAGGGCCAGCGCGTTATAACCTGTTGCCCAAACAAGATTTTGTATCATCTTCTTATAAATCGCTTTGGAAAGCTTGATGATATTTACAACATCGTTCGGATTGCTTTTCACGAGTATCACATCCGCTGTCTCAATTGCAACATCGGTTCCTGCGCCAATCGCAATGCCCAAGTCTGCTTTCGCAAGAGACGGTGCATCGTTTATGCCGTCTCCCGTCATCGCCAGAATCCTGCCATCCGTCTTTATTTCGTCAATCTTGTCCGCTTTTTGCTGTGGCAAAACCTCGGCTATGACTCTGTATATACCAACCTGCTTTCCAACATGCAAAGCGGCTTTTTGATTGTCGCCCGTCAGCATGATCGATTCAATATTCATGCGCCGCAGGGAATCGACCGCTTGCTTCGCGCTCGGGCGAACAATATCTGCCAGAGCGATCATTCCGGCAAGCGCCCCGTCTATCAACACAAAAACGACCGTCTTACCCTCGGAAGCAAGCCGCTCAAACACCGCGACGTCATACTCTTTCCCCTTGCTCTGCATGTATCCCGGGCTGACGATCATGATTTCACTGCCGTCGATCGTTGCCATCAAGCCTTTGCCCGCCATATTCATATAGTCGGTAACCGGCTTCAGCTGGTATCCAAGCTTTTGCGATTCCCGGACAATGCCCTTCGCTATTGGATGCTCGGAATTCATCTCCAGAGAAGAAGCGATGGTTAAAATCTCCTCTTTCGATCGGCCTGCTTCAATCACATCCGTGACCCCAAACGCACCTTCCGTGAGCGTCCCGGTCTTGTCAAACACCACAACGCCGATCTTCCTCGCGTTTTCAAAGGCAACACGGTTTCGAATCAGCAGGCCGTTTTGCGCCGCTATACTCGTCGATCTCGCCGTCACAAGCGGTATCGCAAGCCCAAGCGCATGCGGACAGCAAATAACGATAACCGTGACCGCTCGTTCCATGATAAAGCTAATATCCTTGCCGATTAGCGTCCACACGACCGCAGTCATAACACCCGCGCTCAATGCAATATAAAACAACAGCTTTGCCGCTTTGTCGGCAAGCCTTTGCGTTCGGGACTTGGATTGCTGCGCCTCTCTGACAAGTTTAATCACCTGCGAAAGGAAGGTATCCTCTCCGGTTCGGGTGACTTCTATCTTCAGAATTCCGTCTCCGTTGATTGCTCCTCCAATGACCTCATCCCCAACGGTTCTCTTTACAGGAACAGACTCCCCGGTAACCATGGACTCGTTGACTTCGCTGATGCCTTCGAACACAGTTCCGTCAATCGGAATCTTCTCACCGGGTTTCACCAGCAATTTGTCGCCTGCCTTCAATTTTTCAGCCAGAACAGCCGTGATCTCGCCGGTGTCAGATATCAAGTTCGCTTCCTGCGGCATGAGTTTCGCAAGTTCATCCAGCGCTCTGGATGCCCCCATGACAGACTTCATTTCTATCCAGTGTCCGAGCAACATAATCACAATAAGAGTTGCCAGCTCCCAGAAGAAATCGTTCCCTTTCAAAACAAAAACCGTCAGCGAGCTGTAGATGTATGCCACCGAAATTGCGAACGCGATCAAGGTCATCATCGCTGGCGATTTTTGTTTGAGCTCGTCTCGTGCGCCCGTAAAGAATGGCTTGCCGCCATATATAAACAGCAGCGTCGCCAGCGCAAAGAGAATGTATGAGTCCCCGGGAAATCTCAAATTGATTTTTAGAAACATCTGTATCATCGGAGATAGAATCAACAGCGGCACGGTTACAATCAGCGATAGGAAGAACCGCGTCTTGAAATCCTTCACCATCATCATATGGTGGTCATGGTGTCCCGCTGAATGCCCGGTTTCATGATTTGTTTGGTTTTGACCGCTATGGTTCATCGCCGCCATCTGCTGGTGTTGGCTATGATCCATTTGGCTATGATCCATTTGGCTATGATCCATCTGACTATGCTCCATCTGACTATGCTCCATCTGACTATGATCCATCTGGTTATGATCCATTTGATTCATTTCACCATGCATCATGTCTTTATGATCATGGTGATGTTCATGGTCCATATGTCCATGTTCCATGTGACCTTCTTTCATATTCGAATGATGTTCCAAAATAGCCGCCTCCTTTTCGCGATGATACTATTGTGTCTGCTTATTTTAAGTATAGACAGAGAAACGCGAAATATCAAATTTGAAGCATGCGATCCCTGATGAACTCTCAACGTTCATGCAAGACTTATTCTGATCCCGCAATCAGGCCAGCAAGAGAAGCGGGAACATGTTGATGAAACAAAGAGAAACGCACGCGTATCAATGAATCGATCACACTTGCGCAACAGCAATCAGGCTGCAACTCATGTAATCCGGCTTTTTTGATTGAGATGTGTACTTTAATCTTAAAAGCCCTGACCATTGGCCAGAGCATGGCGGAGGCTACTGTATTGTAATTCGAATTTTCAGTATCACATTCAAAGCAAAAAACAAAAAGGCCGATCGACCTTTTGTTTTTGTGGTGCTAACGCATCCAAATGCAAACATTTTTGTATTTATGGGCGGGCTTGGGCAGCAGTTATTCTGAGGCAACGAATGTATTATAGGTTTTTGCTCCCATATCTATATCATTCTATGCTCTGCGGTTTGGAGAAATAATAGCCTTGTATGATAAAGTCCCCCATACCCATCAAAATATTGAACTGCTCTTCTGTTTCAACGCCCTCCGCAACGATATCAAATCCATAAACATTCTTTAATGCAACGATTATCTCAATCATTTTTGCAATCTTTGGATCATTGGCGATATGATCAATAAACGACTTATCTATCTTGACCTCATCGAAGATCAATCGGGACAAATAGTTCAACGAAGAGTATCCGGAGCCGAAATCATCCAACGATATTTTGAATCCATACTTTTTTAGTTCTTTCAAAACAGAGACCGCGTTTTCGATATTTTCAATCAGGATTTCTTCGGTTATCTCGAAGATGATATTTTCCGGATTTATTTTTCTCGCATCGATCGCACGCAGTATGTAGCTGATAAAATCCTGGCTTAACAGATACTGCGGAGATATATTGATCGATATTTTCAAATCACTCGAATACTTATCGCGCAGCTTCTGACAATCCCCCATCACCTTCTGAATGACAAGATTCCCAAACTCCGCGAACAGCACGGACTTATTGATTAGTGGTATAAAAACAGAAGGGGAAATAAATCCAAGCTCCGCACTTTTCCAGCGAGCAAGCGCTTCCACGCCTATTACCTGCCGATCAATACCATTTATTTTCTCCTGATAATACATCACAAAATCGCCATTGATAATGGCTTGATTCACCGCATGCTTCAGGTCATATTCCTGTTTGATTCTCAATTCAATTTCTTGATTATAAATGATCGGCTTGGTTCCACTGTTGATCACAGATTCTTGCAGGGCTACTTTCGCATTGTGATATCCATCGATAAGATTTTGTGGTGTATCAGTGAATTCGAAATATCCAAGATGAATGTGAATGCCTTTTTTCCATTTCGTAATGGTAGGGTAGGTTTGCACTTCAGCGATAGATCTCTCAACGAAAGGCAGGAATTCACTTTTGTTATTCTTGCTCCAGAGAAACGCGAACTCGTTCACATCAACGCGCGAATAGAACAAGATATTATCATTCTTTACTTTTAATAGTTCACTGATTGCCAGGATGATTTCGTTTGAAACTTCTTCGCCATAGATAGAATCCATCAATCGGTAACCATCTATACTAAATATTGCGATAAACCCTGCATCGCGAAGCATCTCCTCCTGTAGGGACATTAGTTTGCTTTTATTTGGTAATCCTGTCAGCGGATCATAGTAAGCAATATGATTGATGTAATCTAACTGTTCTTCGGATTGTTTTAGACTTATACTGAAATACCTTCTAATGGTATAAATGATTACAATCGTTACATAGAGTTTAATAATAAAAACGATAGACAGGTTGAACCAGCTTGAAACAGTGTTTGGATCAAACTTCGGGTTGCTCATATCATATGATATGACTCCGCTATAAACCAAAGCTATGAAGACAATCGTAACGAATGCTAAAAAAGAGGCATAAATGATTGATACTTTTGTCGATAAAAACCCAGCGATCAGTAAGCTGCCAAGCAATAGCGTGAGAAACCCAGCGCCTGCGTATCCCGATACCATCATGGATGTCAACCCGGCAACGAGAGTTAATAACACGATTATGCTGATTTTTACAGTGCTGTTAAATTTGTGCCTATATATGGTTATGATGATTAATGAGAACGTAATGATTGAATCGACAACCATGATCAGAAAATTTTGTCGAAAATAATCGTTGATTACCAATAACAATACCAAAGGTATAGCAATCAAGATAATGAGGTTTAAGCTATGTTCGATTTTCGATAGTATTAAGCGGTTATACTTTTTTACTTCTATCTTCTCAATCTTACTCAAGATTCCAGCATCCGCTTCATTCGGAACATTCTTTCCGTTTTTTAAGAACATATTGCATTCCATCCTTTCTGGAATCCATCATATGTGTTAAGAAAGAACACTGATTATCATAAAAACATATTAATACGGCACATCCATTCCGTCAATGTGAACCAGATTACAGCGATTCTGTTCAACGCAAACCAATTCTTAGGTCTGGGCTCATTCCTGCGTCATACCGATCTTCTTCATTCACCCAGCAGACTCGTCCAAACGAAACTTCGTTCGATCAAATTCATCGTTCCGATAGCAAAACAACTCCTAAAAATCGTCAATGTTAGATGCTTACTTTTTCCGGAAGAGATAGTTCTCCGCCATGTGCGTATACTTTGGGCCTTTCATCGTTTTCCGCACATTTGCCAAGTCGACCGCCCTGCCCTTTGACAATTGAAAGAAGTTCTCCAAATAAGCGCTAGAAATTTGGTTCTTCTCATCTATAACGCCGATCAGTTCGAACGTCTCATCGAATCTCGCGAGCGTCGCATCTGCGTGACTATCGTTGCAGAGCAAGATGCCGCCCGGCTTGAGATAGCGTTTCGTCGCCTGTCCGACGAAGCCCGCGAATTGCGATATGATCAGATCAACCGGATCAACGCCCAGCTCCGCTTCATAGTCCGAACCGATAAACGATATCTCGCACGCTTCCGGATATTCTTTCTGCTGTTCAAGAAACGATTGAATCACGTCCATCTGGCGAAAGAACTGGATCGTGCCTTTATAGCTGTCGATATACGTCACCTTCGGGATAACCAACGACGGCGCAATGTCAACATGGCTGCCCGGATAGAGCGCGCTCTCTATGCCAAACGCGCGCGCCACGACTCTATAAAGCGCGACTCTGCTGCCGATTTTCGCTTGATACTCGTGATATTCCTTCAGAATCTTGTCTGCTGATTCCAAACGTCTGCCTCCGATCATTGTTTCATACTTTCATTATACTGTATATGACGATCATCTCAACAGGTTAGACGTGCTGCAAAATCTTTCATTGAACAATTTATCTTTGTTAAACGAAGAAGCGAGCATTTAAAAAAGAGTTGTTCCAAATCGTGTGTTTACGGTGTAAACTGTTATTCAAGGCGTGACATACCATCAAAAGCAATACTCTGCGCCCATATTACGCCTTATGCTCGTTTACAGTTGGTAAGTAAACTATGACAACGTATACTGTTTTTATTTGAAGAATGCATTACGAGGTAAGCATGGAGAGAAAACTTTCTCAGAAGCGGATTTTGACCTGGATTCTACAGATTGCGTCGCTATTTATCGCGATTCTGTTTATCATCGCCAGATTCTTACCGAACCTCGCGTTGTTTCAGGCGACCATTTCCGGGCAGAGCCTTTGCTACTTATTGTTCAGCATCTGGGCCTGGCTGCTTCTCATCTGGATCGTGACCGAAGCGCAGCGGATGGCGGGCGTTCGCTTTACGAAGCAGAACCTACTCCTTCTGGCGATTATTATTGTCGTCGTTTTAGGATTCTACGCATATAGCCTTGCGACGCGAAAATTTATCTACTACTGGGATTATGCGAACTACTACCGTTTGCAAATCGATACGGCAGCAGACTTTCAGGTAAACGGATTTTTCGCTGCGGCGACCGGCGTGATCAAGCGCATATGGTACTATGCCTATTCCTCCTTCATTAATATCTTTCTCGCTGTTCCGTTCGCGTTTATGCCGCAAACGCCAGATTGGTTTGTCGCGGCATGCGCGGTCACCATTCTTCCGATGTTATATTGGGTGATTGCCATCTTCCTGAAACTCATGGAACAGATTTTGCAACCAATGCGCGGAAGCTTTTTCTTCACCGCAGGCATCGTGCTTGCCGGGTTATTCCCGCTCATCCACGTATCGTTGGTTTACGGACAGCCGGATCTATTCGGCTTGATTCTCGCGTTTCTGATTATGATTTTGACCATTCCGCTTGATTTTTCCAAAGCGGATACCAAACGCTATTTGATCATTTTCAGCCTGACCGTGATGATCATCGCATCGCGCCGCTGGTATCTCTATTGGGCAATCGCATACTATGCCTGCTTCGGCCTGGCGGTCATGGTTCGGCAGATTCAGGGCAAGCAATGGGCACAGCTCAAACGCTTTTCAAAATTTGTTCTGCTTGGTTGTGCGGTTGTCGGCGCAGCTCTATTTCCTTTGATACGTGCAATTTTACGCACGAATTATTCCGTAAGCTACAGCGAGTATAACGTCGGCGGATTTCCGTTTGAGCTATCAAACCAAGCGCATTTTCTCGGATATGGGCTTTTGATCCTGCTGCTGGCCGGGTTCCTGTGGGGCATGTTTCGCAAGCAAACAAGGGTGTGGAGCATCCTCGCCGTGGTCGATATCTTTCTTGTGATTTTGCTCTTTACACGCATACAAAACATGGGGTTCCATCACACGTTGATTCTCGTGCCCGCTTATCTTCTGCTGATGCTGCTCTGCCTTGCGGGTATCAGCCGCATACGACGAAAACTCCTCTTCCTGCTCTCGACAGCGGTCGTATTGTCGTTTTATGTGACCAATGCAGCCGTTTGCGCCGCGATGACCAGTTCTACGCAAACCGCCTTATTCTCCTATTCTCCCCTGAAGTTGCCGCAACGGGATGATATCGATGAAATTCGAGCCGTGAATGGCTGGTTGCTCGAGAGCTGTTGTGAAACAAAAACTGCTTACATGATCCCTCACGGTGAACCGTATAATCCGGATGTTTTCCGCTGCGTTGACATGCCGGATGAACGTGTATCAAACATTTTGCCCTACGGTTCTGCGGTTCTGGGGACGCATGCTTTCCCGCGAGGATTATTATTGGCGGACTATGTGTTGACGTGTGAGCCGTTCTGCAGCTTTAGCCTCGCCGAGAAGTACAACAGCGCATTTTTCAGCGAGATTCCACAAAAACACTTTATCGAAGCCGCGCGTTTCGACATGGGAAACGGATACACGTTCATCGCTTATCAGCGCATATTGCCGACTGATCGGGACGAGATTCTGTTTTACGAGCAAGATTTTGCTGCAGAGGATGCGCTCTTTCCGAACATGTTCTCCGGTGTGCTGGACGAGCTGCTTGCCGATTTGGACGAAGGCACGTGAAAAAATCGATGAAATAGCGGCCCGCCCGAAGCGCATGAAACTGATATGTGTCATAAAAACAAAACAGACCCGAAAGGGTCTGTTTTGAATTTTGGTGGAGCTAACGCATCAAAATGCAAACATATTTATATTTATGGGTGGGTTTGGAGCAACTGTGCTATTGTAAAGTTCTACTGGTTTAGGTAAGTGTCGAAACCTCGTATACGTCCGTCAGCATCCGTAAGAGATGTTCTAATCCCATTGAGGTTGCCCAAGCTTTGCATGTCTCTTCTCGCCCACCACGGAGCCATACGACTATCATAAAAACCTCCGTTGCTTGTTTGATCTGGCAACAGAGGTCTGCTAGATTTCCGCTACACTTTCAACTACAATTTGTCGATTAAAAGTTTTCTTCTAGATTCATACTCTTTTGGGGAAATGTTACCTCGATCAAACTCATTTTTTAACAGCAATAATTGAGAATCAAGATCGCTTAATATTTCTTGCTGCTTCGAAAAAGAAGATTGAACATTGGCTTTTACTTTTCGGTATGTTAAAGGACAAAATACAGTAAACATTAACAAAGCAAATAAAAACAATGAATCCAATAAATAGAATCTTACAAGTTGAACTTCAAAAAACCCTAGAACAATTGATGTCAGAAAATACGAAAAAAAGCTGATACCTATGAGTACAATCGGCAGAAATTTAACACTTATACTTATTTTTTTAAGCCAAGTTAGTGCTATTAGCAACAAAATTATACTTGAAACTAATGGGAATATAATACCAGTGATTATACTTAAGAACAGTTCCAATCCATTCGATGTTGCCGCGTACTTAATGATTCTAATGATAATCAACATAATTGACGATGCCGAAACGAACGACATCACTAAGATTGATATTGCTCCGAGAGTGTTGTCTGTTCTCCCGTAAAGGAACAATACAAAAATCGCAAATAGAACCAATGCAATAAACGAAAAAATAACATTTAGTTTTCCGATAAGAAGGTAAAAGGTACCCATCTGGTATGCGAAATCATCCGTGATTTTAATATACTGCACGAATCTAGAAATTAGCCACAACGCCGCAATAATTGCAAGCACCCCCGTCGCTATTCTGAAGCCTTCGATTTTTCTGAATGTCGCTCTGTCAAAGCTATTCTTTTCCATAACTTTATTCACCTCTAAGTATGGCTTGTTTTTTCATCTCAAATTCTACATCGGAAATCAAATTATTTTCTCTCCATGAAATTAACGCCTGCATTTTTATGTCATTTCCATTTCTAGCTGTCACAGAAGTGAATTGGGGTAAAGTTGATGTGTTCTTTGCAATTTCAGATGTTTTTTCGATTAACTCTCCATAACCATATATAAACCACGATGAAATCCAGGATATGAAAGAACCTCCAAGTAAAATGCCAAAACCTATGCCTAATAGACCTCCATTTTCATTATATAGTCCTATACTAATAATTATAATGCCGGCAATGATGCTACCAATTATCCCTATCCAAGTAATTACTTTTGCTGCGACTTTTATTTTCGTACCAATTGAATTGAACATATAGTTTTCTCCCATCACACTTTGTTTAAACCTACCACAAATACGCGTATTTGGCAAGAATTATATAGCTTGTGATCTGCCTCCCCATTTTATGCCCCAATCGCTGCTTAAAATTGACCTACTCCACAAAGAATAGTCCGTTTAAGACGAGAAAAGTCTATACCAATTTTAACAAAGTGCGGTTAATAAAATATATATCGTTCGCCCGGAGAACATGGAGCTAACGCATCCAAATGCAAACATTTTTGTGTTTATGGGTGGGTTTGTGGTTGTTGTGCTATTGTTTTGCATTTCATGGAAATCAAATTGAAGAGATTGCATCGTGCAAACTAATTCCCGATTCTACATTTTATGTTTCATTAGTTCAAGCAGCAGCATGTGCCCTGCTTGTCTAGGGTTGCACGGCGTCGCGTAATAACAATACTGTAGTAATGGCTTTCCCCGCTTGATAAAATTAGTTTGTAGGGATTAAACATGTTGAAACCAAACAACTCTCAAGTGTTTCCAGTGATTCGCGATATACTTGTTTTCTAAGTTCATCGACTGACTCTTGGCTAATTAACATCTCTAAAAGTTGCTTTGACCAATTATATTGATTGATAACAAATTCTCGTATATCTTCGCTTGAAATCTCTTCGTTTGCATCGGCAAACTTGCATAAATACTTTAGAGCCAGCATGCTCTCACTAATAACTGCCTTTTTGTAATCAAGCCTATTGAAGCCAATAATTGTTTTCGTAGTACAAATTTGAATTGCAAGCTTATAAATTTCTATATTAAAGGTATCGCTATCAAGATAGGTTTCTAGCAAGTGGCAAGAGTCATTCTCAAAACCAAATGTTAATCCGTTTGTTACCTCTCGGAGTCTTGATATCAATATTTCGTTATACCCTAATACATAGGAAGGAAGCGTAGTTGCACTAAAGAGCATCGTACTTAGGAATTCGATATAGTCTAAATAGAAAAGTTTCTCGGCAACCATCCTTTTAACATCATCTAAAGCTGAATCACCTAACTCAATTATTGACTTTATTAGTAAATGACATTCAACTCTTGTTTCCATCATTGGATTATCGAGTGATGATATGAAAGCATTCCTGACACTCGCATCAACTTCTGTGCTTTCTTTTTTTGAAACAGCAAAATATATTGGAAGAATTATGCGACCAGAAGTTGAGTTGTCCATCTTGTAAGAATCAAGGTGCTTCGGCAGCAACATTGCATACTTCATGTTTTGCAGCGCGTATGCCTGAAGAAGACCCATTCTATATGCACCGATTGGCAAAATCCTCATGGCACCATCTAAATCCTCTAAAGAAATATCTTCAATAATCTCATTTAGCAAATATGCTTTTGAAAATATTGCAATGCTTTCCAATGTCGAATTCTCAGTTTGTGCTGATACTTTGCAAATTAAATCACACAAATTGCGACTCAGCTCTCTATCATCGACATTTATGGCTGTAACTAAAATGCTATGCAAATCATCAATATCAATTTGTGAATTCTGAAGCAGCGCCTCGAGTGCTCGGTAAATATACACTTTTGTTTTGTTTTCATTAGCTTTAATATACGAATGTAGTAGCTCTTCCCCAACAGCTCCAATCCTCAAATGCTTGATTATGCAAGCCATTTTCACATCTTCTTGAAAGGGGCCATTCAATAAAAATTTGTAGTAACAGGGTATGATACATGAGTCAATAACTCCAGTTTTTCGATTGAATGCTTCATATTTAAGAAGTGATATAATACTTGCATTTTGAACAGATTCAGATAATGGCCTTTTTAAATCGGACTCTAAAGTATAATACAAAGCACTTTCAGCCCTCAGCATAATTAGGAAATAACATGTTTGTACGATACCTTCATTTGAACTTGCTAATATAAGTTCGTCAAGTAACATTTTATCAATATCAACATGTGAGTCGGAAGTTATGCCATTAACTACTTCATTTAACTTACGTACCATTGAATAATATCTCTTATCCAAAACGTCGACCAGATGTTGGCTTACTACTACAATTGCCCTAAACCACTTGCTAGATTGATGAAGCTGTGTCGTAATGGCTGAGCATGCTATCTTCTTGATGTCATTCCAGCGTTTTGCATATTCCGACCTATACCGAATGATCACAGCGTTATTCTCGGTTCCCTCTTTTACATATTCAGGATTCAAAGCCATGTATACTAGCTGCATTAAGCTATATATCATTCGACAATATTCCGAAATGGGATAACTCAAACGAGTTTCTATTTCACTTAAAATTTTAACATTATGCATCTCTTTGTGAAAAAGATTTACATATGAATACCCCTCTCCGCTATCTTGAATAAAAGAGTAAAAATATTGAATACTCCAATAGAAACTCTGACACGGATCGTTTTGTTGAAACATAAGATCAAGGTAGAAATCCGGCCTTACAAATCCCAATTTTTTCTTAGCAAAGAATGCGTTGAAGTTTATTATGCCAACATCGTGTTCGGGTTCAACTCGAGCTCGGTCGAATTTAGTTGCAAATAATTGAATGAATTTATAATGAAGTATGATACTAGAATCAGAACAGTTTGTGAGGAATAAATGAAAAAAATGATTTTGAAAATCACGAAAGTACTCGCTACGAAAAAAAATCAATAATTTTTTTTGCTCAACTAATACTTGGGTTATTTTTGATAGTATTGAATAATGGAAAATGAAACATCCACTTTTCTCCATGAGTCGTAGCATAGCATTCGCTACAGAAGTATATAGAGTAAGCTCGTTTAAGCAAGAAGTATCGATTGATAGAAACAATGTTGCAAAATCAAACCACGCAAAAGAGTAAGACTCTAATGCTAGTGGATGGTCAATTAGATACATCAGAATCCAAAGGTCAAGTTCGCACTTGTCGTTCGTATGGTGCTGATTAATTACCTGATTAACAACTTTGTAAAGTATATAAGAGCAACAATAATGCCGAATAGAAACCAAATCAGATTTAACTTCAACCATCCAATCTGAGAAATCGGAGACAATTTTTGCTTTTGCTTCTTCCGCTTCTTTTTTTGAGATCTCTTTCTTACCAAAAATATATTCTGTATTAGGTATATTAAGCAGCCCAAACGTTCGGGAACGTTGGAATAATTCGTTGATATCTTGTTTGCGGAAGCTTTGCAAGAAACACCCTGAAATCGTTGAATAAATATAGAGTGCTTTTATATCAACATTTGCAGTTACTTTTTTCATTAATTCCCGTTGAACTTTACCCGAATTCGTTGAGGAATAACCCCAAACATAGTCATCGCTGTTTTGTATCGCTTCATGATATAGTGGTGCTAACAGATAGTCTATTCCGACCTGTTTGTAAAAGTCGCGCTGCATCTGATTGTGAAGGTTTAATTCAAAAGAAATCCTTTCAATATCATTACTCGAGAGAACAAGTTGACGATAGAAATAGAAATTGATTAAACGCGGATTATATTGTTCTATCGCTTGGAGAAAATTGGAAATATAGGGCTCCTCTTGATTCTCAAAGCAAATCCAGATACTGTTCTCGAGGCATCCCTTTTTGTGTGAACATGACAAAAAGAATAGCAAATACCGCTTCAGCAGATTTCCCGATGCGCTTAAATTTTCAATTAGAACAATTTCTTTTTCTAATCGTCTGTTAGATTCATTTCTTCTACGAGCCTGACTTGAAATTTTTGCGTAAACTTTGGTAAAAAAGTCTTCAAATTCTTCATCCGAGCCATTGCTCTCTAAAGTATTGATTTTCCTTTCCAGAAGTTCTTTTCGTGCTTTTCCACTTTTTGACACTGCCATAAATGCTAACGTCGACAATGTCAGTAAAATGGCTACCAAAAGCAGCCAATGTGCATTAAGATACTTATCATTTAGCATTACTATTAATAATTCCGCAATCCCAGAAATACTCGCCGCAACGCTCCAAAACAGAACGGATATTTTCGAGTTCTCGTTAATTACGGTTGTATTCTTGAGCGATTTATTCAGAATACGATCAGATAGTAGTTGTCGTAATGGGTGCTTAAGGTTACCTTCTTCGACATATGTTAGTTTTACTCTTCTCTTATGTTTGCTAATTTGGATAATCAGGTTTTTTTTGAGGGTATAATATGAATTCTTATTATCACCAAACAATGTCGTTATCCCGATGAATTTATTGTTTCTATGCATATTACGAGATTGACTACCCACCCTTGTATCGAGATGACCAATATGAGTAATTAGCATATCTTCAAGTTCAACTAGATTCTTACTATGAAAAGTCTTGTGGTAAACATCATTAGTATCCTTAGGTTCAAGATACCTTTTTATAGCATACGGATATTGCATTGTAACCTCCACAACTGAATCTTTGAACTTTCTACTTGGGCCGTGTTTCATGGATATGAATTCTTTTTTGGTGTCTAGAAAAGATAATAAGTTTGTAAGAATTGAAAACTATCATCAACACATAGTATTTTTATATTTTACAGTTCAAACCGTTAAGTGTCAACGAAGAATGCAACGGATTTACTATTTATAGTATGAATTGGCAGCATGAAACTGTACAATATTGATAAGTAATTGTGTTCTCTTAAAAAAAGGATTTTTCGATACATATTCAATAATTTAAATGAGATTAATGCATCTTTATATTCCCCGAATATCTACAATTTGAAATACAAATAAGAAAATTTAATTATTAGCTGCACTCAGCCATTGTTTTTCCAAAATATCTACCTCTAATGTTCTATTCGTTCTTTGTGTGTTGCGCTCATAGTATAAAGCGAAATCGTATGTAGTATTTGAGACTAATGTACTTGCACGTATATCCTCACTCCGTGCTTCCACTACGGAGTTGAATAGGCAGGGATATTGACGTATTTTGTAAACACAACTACAATCAGGAAAGAATGAAATGGTGTTTTTACAAGTATCTATCTGCCTAGTAAACAGTGCTCTACTAACTTGGAATGATGCACAAAAGCATCAAGAATTATTTATCTCTAGAGCAAACTAAAATCCCTTGATAATAGGTGTACTGAAATGGAATCACTCAAACACACGAAAAATCAAAGCAATCCTTTCTCCACTGGAGGTGGTGGCGCAACTTATGAGACTAAAGTGATAACACACTTTGTTTTGTCGTTGCTGAGAGGAACCAGCGCTCCTATTTTCAAAGGAAGCACTATTGAAAATGTCGAGTTGCAGACAAGACATTTAGGATACGATATTGACGATCTGTTAATACATGCATGTGATCTTTCGAAAGTTCAGCACAGGATTCTTTGTCAGGTCAAACATAATTTTTCAATTGCAGCTAGCGATAAGGATTTCGTGGAAACATTTTCAGCTGCGTGGCATGACTTTAATGACATATCAATTTTTGATAAAGGTCGAGATGCGATCGCAATAATTACTACTAGCTTAGCCTCTATAGATTCCAATCATTCGAGAGTGCTCTTTAGTTGGGCACGAAAATCAAATTCTGCATGTGACTTTTTCAAAAGAGTTAGCTTATTGGGATTTTCTAGCACTACAAAACAACAGAAGCTAGACACTATTCGAAATTTAATAACTGCACAAAGCAGCTCACCAATTTCTGATGAAATGTTTTGGGAGTTCATGAAAAGCATTCACATTCTTAATTATGATCTTGAAGATGATAGCCCCTTGCTTCAGTCAATAATTGATCAGAGTAATAGTGTGCTAGGTGAAATAATCCTGTTCGTCGAACAAACCAATCAAGAAGCTGGCCGAATTTGTCGCGAGAACATCCCTGAAAGTATCCATTCAGCGTTTTCAGATCTGCTAAAAGATCAACTGAGTAACGACATTCAAAGAATCCACGAACACAATAGTTCAATACTAGGCATCATCAGTGAGAAAATTGCCAATACGCATGTTGATCGAGATGATTGCATTTCGGATATCAATGATATTCTTAGATCATATGGTGCCGCTTTCTTATCCGGCAATCGAGGATGTGGAAAATCTGCGTTAGTTAAAGCATATTCCGAGACTCAGGGCAATGTATTCTTTCTTATATTTCGTGCTGAGGAGCTTGACAGCGCGAGTTTACATAGTTCATTATCCGAGATTGGTATACACTCGACATTATCTCAATTATCAGACTATTTTAGGTTATATGAAAATAAAATCGTAATAATAGAATCTCTTGAAAAGATTCATGAGGCGAGCAATACTGCTGCTTTCCAAGAGTTATTATCATTCGCAAAAATGCACAACTGGAAAATACTGGCTTCCATTCGTGATTATGCCTGGAATGCATTTTGCTTCCATTTCTTAGGTTTTGAGGCAGTAACCTACAGATAGTACTCTGTGCACTAATCCTATTCAATTCAGATACTGAATTGAATAGGATTAGTGCCGAAATTCCAGAGCTTTCGGGGATTATTACAAACGAGAGACTACAGAGCATTGTTTATAATCCGTTTTATCTATCCATGTGTCATCGCGCAATAGGGAGCGGATCAAGCTTCTGCAAAAATGACACCATGCTAACACTTAGGGAAAAACTTTGGGGTGCTATCGTCCAATACGATTGTGATACGAGAAATGGCATTCATATTTTACGCGAGAATACATTTATTGACATTGCTCTTAAACGCGCTAAATCACTTCGCTATAACATCGAGGCGCAGGAGTTTAGTCCCGCAGTCCTAAAGAAGTTGAGTGATGACGGCTTAGTAAACCACGCAAATGGATTAGTCTGTATAACACATGATGTTATGGAAGATTGGGCACTATGTAAGTTCATCGATCGTGTTTTCGCACGGTATTATACAGATCCCGAAGCATTTTTTAACGAGATCGGCCAAGAGACAGCAATGAACAGAGCATTCAGAATTTGGTTAACAGAGAATGCAGACCTAGATGCTGAGGGTTCGCCCAAAATAATGGATTTCTTAGGTCATGTATTATCTGCTCATATACCTCGCCGTTGGGTTGATGAGTGTTTTGTTGCTATTCTCAATGGAGCAGCTTTTGAAGTATATCTTGATAGACTTCGTGATTTTTTATTAGTAAACGATAATCAGTATTTAATTGAGCTTTGTTTTGCAATACGAGTTTCCTCCAAATCAGTAAGCCCGTTTTTCACCAGCAACAATCCCATCCTGTCGCCATTTGAAAACCGTTTACTTTTAACCCCTACAGGTGATTGTTGGGGGACATTGTTGCGTTTTCTAAATGATAATTTTGAACACATATCTGATCAAGCCTACACACATTATATAGCTTTCATAATTGACGGGGCGAATTCAATTAATGTTTTTGAACAACCTCCTGACTGTTCAAAAAGTGCTGGGCTACTCTGCCTTAAGCTCTTAAATTCGATTTCAAACAACTACATGTACCACGAGCAATTAGAAAAATTATATAGTGTCCTGGTAAAAACGTACCAATTTATAGAATCTGAATTTAAGCAATTACTTGAGATGCGACATCAGGCACATTCAAGACACGAGAATTCAGTGCGTCTTGCTGAATATGTTGTTACTGATTTTGATTCAGTTTATTTAGCAAAATTCGCTCCCGATTATCTGATTCTATTAACGAATGAATATATAAAGAAGGAGCCAAAGCAAGGATCTTTCTTCTCCAACCACCATAAGAGTGAAGTTAGATTTGGCATTAATAGCACTCATAATCGAGATCTTCTTCACCCAAATCCGATTTGTCCACCATTTAAAGGATTATTCAAATATCATTTTGTTAAGAGCCTAATTTTTGTTATTGACTTATGCAATTATGTAACGAACGAATATATTTCTAGTCTGAAAAATGAAGGTATGACGGGAGAACAGTTACAAGCCAGATCGTGTACCCTAACGCTATACAGCGGAGAAAAGAAAGAATATTATTCCGATAGAGATTTTTGGGTTGCCTACAGAGGAATGGGCAACGTTCCACATGCAATCCAATCTGCATTGATTGTGATGGAAACAGTTTTTATCGAAATATTTGAAAGCACCCCGGTTACAAGTAGTTGGGTTAGTGAAGTTTTCAACTTAATATTCATCAATAGCAACTCCGTTTTACCTATTGCGGTATTGGCCTCAATAGCGACGGGGTTCACTTCAATTGTTGGCGATAAAGTTTTACCTCTTTTATGTTCAGCTAGAGTGCTCGAACTAGATTTTGAGAGGAGTGTACATGAAGGGACGGATATTAGCAGAAAGTTGTTTTTTTACGACAAATATGCAAGTTTTATCAACCCAATAATAGATAAATATGACAATAAATCTTGGCGTAAAGATAGTCTAGAAAATGTATGTGTTAAATTGCAATTTACAGAATACAGAGAAAAGATACTCGATTTAATTGATCAGATTGATAGCAGTAACGCCGGAAATGTAAACTGGGAATTTGCAAAACGCCGTATTGACACACGTGGCTACTCATATGAGTATTCTACTGAACACAATGGCTATATTGCATCTAGCGCTCCTCTCACGGATGAGTTAGAAGAAGTTGTTAAGCAACATAATAAAGAGGCTGAATCAATGCTTTTATCCGATAGCATTTCACTATGGGCACACAATACTTGGGATAACAATGCTGAAGTAGTGAACCCAACAGAAATGTTAAAATCTATACGAGAGTTAATTCAAATTTGTTCTCTATCTGAAGATGGATGGGATTCGTTTTTGATGAAGGATGTCACTTTGGCTGTCGCCACAATAATGCGTGCAGCATATTTTGAAATTAGTGCATCTGATCAAAAATGGTGTACAGACTATATGCAACATATTTTGCATAAGCTTGAACAAGAAGCAACCCCCAACACCTATGATGACCGAGTAGACAATACAGGAGCAGACGATTGTATAAAAGTCATTCCTTTCTTACTCCAGAATATCGAATCAAGTAGTTTCAAAAAAGATATGGTGAGATATCTTATCATTGCCATCACGCATCCGAGGCTTACTATATTATGATCTAGCCCCACGGAACCGGGCCAGCTACAATGTTAGGAAAAAGAGAAAAAAGACTAACAAAGGAGCTGAAAGAAGA
>PGZM01000013.1 GCA_002841395.1 Firmicutes bacterium HGW-Firmicutes-9 | reverse complement strand
AGGCTCGCTCGCGCGAGCCTCTTTTTGCGTGCAAAAAAAGGCACGAAAATTCGTGCCTTAATTAGTGAAAGTTCTTTTGCTTACTTTTCTTTTAAGAAAAGTAAGATGGCTCTATTCCTACTACTTTTCTTTTAAGAAAAGTAAGAGTTATCTCCGCTTCTTGAGGATCAGCACGATCAGGTAGATCAGGCTGCCGGTGAGGAGGACGCTGAGCCCGCCGAAGATGTAGACGCCGATGTTAAAGTTTGAGGTGAGGTTGCCGTGCTCGTTATCGGCAACGGGTTCGGGGGTGACGACGGTGAGTTCAACAGTCGGCGTCGGGGACGGAGCCGCGTCCACGTCCGCAACGAGATTTCCGGAAAACAGCGCTCGTCCTTCATAGGAGCAGTAGATGGCGCCGACCACATCGCCCGCCTTTGCGTCGGCAAGGTTTTTCTCCAGCTCGGTTGTGACTTCCATCTTGGACGCGTCTTTCGTCAACTCTTCTGCCATCGCTTTGGGCAGGCGATGCACCGCATCTTCTCCAAACTCTGCTGAGATGGAAAAGGAGTTAGTCAAGCCGGAGGGAGTGATATCCTGCTGGTACTCAAACCCAAGCGATTCAGGTGAAACGGGTACATAGTCATTGTTGAGCGTGTACTCCAAAAGGAACTTTGCGTTGCCAAAAAGCTTCGGCATGCGGCGGTGCATATCGTAGCTCTGCAAATCGTCGGCACCAATCTGCACAACGACGATGCGCGCTCCGTCGAGTTCACCCGCGGCGACGAGGCATTTGCCACCGATGACGGTGCTGCCCGTCTTGCCGCCGATGCAAAGATCGGTATAGACGTCGCTGGTCGCGGGATCGTCCGAGATCAGGCGGTTGGAGTTCTCCAGAACATCCTCTCTTCTGCGGACGTCGTTGGGTACGATGGTGTACTGTTTGGTACCGATGAGCTCGCAAAACTTCTCGTTTTTCAGCGCATATGCGGTCAAAATCGCCATATCGCGCGCGGTGGAATATTGCCCGCCGCGATACGCGCCGCTCGCGTTGAGAAAATGCGTGTTGACCATGCCAAGCTCAGCGGCTTTCGCGTTGGCGAGCTCGGTATACGCTTCCACGCCGCCTGCGATGTGCGTCGCAAGCAGGAGCGCCGCGTCATTGCCGGAGACAAGCATCAGGCCGTGCAGAAGCTGATCGACCGTCAGCTTCTCGCGCGCAAACACATGCATCAGCGAGTTGGAATCCTTGAGGTTTGCGGCCTGCTTGGTCACCTCGACCAGTTCGTTATAGTCCTGCACGTGCTCAAGCGTAAGAATGCAGGTCATGATCTTCATCGTGCTCGCGGGAATGCACTTCTCGTCCGGATCCCGCTCGTAAAACACGATGGAAGGATCGTCCGCGTCCACGACGATATAATAGGGCGCGACGAGTTCCACGTCCGGCGGATCGTTGCTGATTGTTGGTTGTGCAGACAGCAGCGTGAATGCCGCCATCAACAGGGAGAGCACTTTTGTCATGATGATCGATTTCCTCGCGCGTTTGATGATAGACAGAGATATCTGTGTTAAGTCCTTGGTATCATACTATAGAATACCACACCGCGGAACCTTTGGCGGAAACAGTTCACGGAAAATTACACATTCTATTATAATGCTCTGCGGCGTTTGAACAACTTGTGAAAAAGGGGAGAGATCCGCCGGAAATCCTTCGCGCGGGTTTGACTTTTACTACGCTTGTCACTATGATTATACAGAGGGTAAAATGCATGGCAAAAGAACAAAAACACTTAACACGATTATTGATTTTCAATCTGCTGTTTCTGGCGCTGACGGTCGTGATTACGATCAACCTGCTGGAAACGGGCGGCAGACCGGCTTCGCAGGAGATACCTGCGGTCAATCAAACGCAGCAATAATTCATAGCGGGTCTTACAGCAAGCGAGCTGCAATGTCTGATGTGACATCTGCAGCATTCTCAGCATTTCGTCGATCGAGCAAACATCAAGGAGTACGGTACATGGCTTTTCACAGCGTCTACGGTTCGAAATTGTTCAGGAGCGCAGTCGCTTTTTTTCTATTGTGCGCAATGCTCGTGCCTGCGTCTGCCACGCGTGCGGAGGGCGGAGAGCCCGTCAACCTGACGGGCGAGTGCACCATTACGCTGCCGGAACGCTCCGCCTCGTTTGAGGAGCGGCTGACCGACGCGCGCTTTAACTCCCGCATCTCGTTCCAGCCGGGCGAAGCGCTGGACGTGAAGCTTGCAGACGGCGCAAAAGGGCTTTACGTCGCTTGGTACACGGCTCCCGAAGCGGCACAGGTCGAGTTTTTGGATGCCAAGGGCACAACGCTCTCCAGCATGAGCGCAAGCACAGATCTTCTCAACGAGTATTTCGCGTTGCCGCAGGGCGCGGCAAGTGCGCGCATCTCCGGCGAGAAAGCATTCGCCGTCTCGGAACTTGGCGTATACAATACCGAGACCCCGCCGGAGGCGCTCTGCGTCGTGCAGGCGCAGTCCGCGCAGCCGAAGGCGATGCTGATCGTGGCGATGACGGCGGACGAGTCGTATTATTTTGGCAGCCTTTTGCCGTATCTTTCGGGCGACGACGCCTCGCTGGTGTTTCTTTCCTGCGAAAGCAGGCAGGCGCAGCAGGAGGCCATCCGTGCGCGCTATGCGCTCGGTTCCCGCACGCAGCCGATCTTCGGCAGCTTCCCGTACTATCCCAGCGCGATCGATCAAAGGCGCTTATATTCCTATGTCGATAAGGGCGACGTCACCAACTGGCTCATTCAGATCATCCGCCGGTATCAGCCGGATACGCTGATCACCCACGCGTCCGTTGCCGAAGACAACATCGGTATGCATCAGCTGACGAGCACGCATGTGCTGCTCGCGGCGGACCAAGCCGCGGACGATGGCAAAGAGTACGTCAGCGAACGCGCCTATGGCGTCTGGCAGGTGCGTGCGGTCTATCAGCACGTGGAATCCGGCGCCAGCCCCTTGTATGACACAAGCGCGCCTCTGCCCGCGTACGGCGGCGAGAGCGCCATCTCACTTGCACAGGCGGCGTATGAAAACTATTCCTCTCTGCGGGTGACGCACTATACCGTTTCGGATACGCCGTATTTCGTGCAGACGTATCCAATGGGCGAGCAACCGCAGCAGCAGAGCACGAGCGAGCTGTTTGCGCTGCTGAGCGCGCTGCAAGGCCCCGCGGCAGCGCCGGATGCAGCGGCGACGCCTGCGCCGAGCGATACGCCCGCGCAGGAGGAAACACCGCAACCCACCGCAGAGCAGATGCAGCCCGTCGATGATTCCGCCGAGGTCGCAGCGCCTGTTGCGATTGGATTCATGCACTATCTGGGCGGCGGCCTTGCGCTGCTGGGCGTAATCGTCGTTATCGCGAGTCTCGCGGGCGGCAAGCGCAGGGCGGAGAGCGGAAAACGCGGACTCACCATCGCGGGAACCATATTCGGAATTCTGCTGCTGCTTGGCGGAGCGGGACTGCTCTATCGCGAGCTGATCAAGGAGCCTGCCGTTGCAACTACTCCCATACCCGCTGCGGCGACACCTGCACCGACGGAGGAACCGCCGCTGCCGACGCCGACCGCCATGCTAAGCGTGCCGGAACCGGCGGACGAGAGCGAGTTTGCCTCGCATTTCCGTAAGGAAAGCGATCCGGCGGAGGTCGTGGTATTTGACGAGACAAACGGCATCTACGAATATCGTAACGATACCCTCGCTATTGAAATCCGCAGAACCGAGCAGACAAGCCCGATGCTTGCGTACTACATTGCGCATATCTACATGCGTGAGATCGATTCCTATCGCTCCGGCTTCGGCTCTGAACGCCTCAACGGCAGAGACACCGAGGACGCCTGCGTGATGGCGCGTCGTTATCGCGCGGTGCTGGGCATGACGGGCGATAACCTGCTGCACTCGGACTATAACCGCGGCATGATGCTGCGCGACGGGCGGATCTTCCGCTCCCAGACGCAGGTGTCGCTGATGGCGCTGACGGAAGATCTCTCCATGCGCATCTATAACAAGAAGGATGCGGCGATGCTCAACGAGATCGAAGCGGGCACGCAGGATACATTTGCGTTTGGACCACCGCTGATTCTCGACGGCGTACTCTGTGACAATGTCGATCAGGATCGCGTGGGCCGCATCAACCCGCGCGCGGGTCTCGGCCTCGTCGAGCCGGGGCACTATGTGGCGATCGTTGCTGACGGCAGACTGCCGCACTACAGCCACGGCATGATGCTGAGCGACTTTGCAAAGCTCTTCCAGCAGGAAGGCTGCGTGATCGCGTATAACCTTGACGGCGGCGCGTCCGCGACGCTCGTCTTCATGGGCGAATATATCAACAAGCGCGCGGAAAACCATTATCGCTCCGTGCCGGATCAGCTGCTCTGGGGTTACTCGGAGCTGGTGCCGGGGGTGGATGATCCCTACATGCTGCAAGGGCTTGTGCCGCAGGACTGGCGCAAGGGCGACTGACCGTAGAGCAACCCGTAGCAATCGTGAAGAAAGGATGCGACATATGGAGCAGAACAGCCTTCGACACGCGTATCTCATCACGGCACACAACAAAAAAGCGCAGCTGCTGAATCTGCTGTGGCTGCTCAACGACCCGAAGAACGATATCTACATCCATATCGACAAAAAAGCGCAGGATATTACCGAGGAGGAGATGCGCGCGGCGGCGCCTGACTGCCGTGTGGCGTTCGTGCCGCGGCTGGACGCACGCTGGGGCAGCGAGGTATTCATCGACGCGATTGTCTCGCTGGTCGAGCTGTCAAGCCGCGAAGAGCACGTGTTTTATCATCTCCTCTCCGGCGTCGATCTGCCGCTGAAATCCCAGAAGGAGATTCACGCGTTCTTTGAGGCGCATGCGGGAAAAGAGTTCGTCTCTTTTGAGCGGGAGACCGCGAAGCCTTACGTCATCGAAGGCAGAATTGCGCGCTACCACTGGCAAAGACCCGTACACTCGTTTTTAAAGAAGCTGGATCGCAGGATCAGCCCCATTTCGGCGCAGCTTCAACGCCTACTCGGCATCAACCGCATCAAGCATGCGCCCGTCGTATTTCAAAAAGGCGGGGTATGGTTCTCGATTACGCACGCGCTGGCGCGATATATCGTTGAAAAGATGCCCGAATATCGCGCGTACTATCGCCATTCCTCCTGCGCGGATGAAATCTGGCTGCAAACTCTAGTCGCGAACTCGCCGTTTATGGAACGGCGCGCATTCATGGGCTTTGACGATGAGCTAGCCGCCACCATGCGCTATGTGGATTGGAGCGGCGGCGGCGCATCCCCGCGCATGCTGACCAGCGCGGATTATGATATGCTGATGGAGAGCGACATGCTCTTTGCGCGCAAGTTTGACGAGGCGGTGGATGCGGACGTGATCCGCAAAATCAGCGAATCGGTTTCGCCGAAGTCTTAACGGCAAGAGACTGCATACGGCGGCGCATCATGCAATAGTTTATAAGAATCAATACAAAAAAACGGTTACGCAACACATCTACAGACTTATGTAAAGAGAGTAAAAAACAAGGACTGGACGTTTCCATCGCTGTGGTGTAAAATGCACCAGACAGGTGCGGAGTGTGTTTGGCACGCGTGCCTGAAGGGTAAGCTTATGCAAACACAACAGAAAGATCATAATTTGGAGAAAACAACCTTGTTACCACTTCGCGAGAACCATGTGTTCTCGTGGCGGCTCATTGCGGTTTTGTCGCTGATGGCCAGTATTGCGATAGAGGTGCTGTTCAATCTGCTGCCGATAGACCATAACACGCTGCAGTTATTCTGGTACTTTCCTGTGGCACTTTTGTTGGCGTCGCAGCTATATTTTGGGTTAAGAGTAACGCGCTATTTTGAAATCAAGCTGCTGCTGCTGTTTCTTGTGTGGGGTTGCGTCACGGTGGTTCTCAACTATGGCCGCGCACAACTCGTGGATTCCTATGAGTGGTTTGCGAGCATCTGCACAGCTGTTTTCCTTTGCTTTGCGCTGCCCTATGCATTCGAGAAATCGAACGCGCGCCGTGTGCTGACGCTGCTGATGGCGGCGATGCTGCTTGCGGCAGTCATCCTGAGCGTTGTGAGCTTGATTGCAGTGTTCGCAAAAGACATCGCTGCAAAAGCGCCGTCGATCTTCGAAGGTATCTTCATCGGAGGAGGTCGATTGAGCATCGACAGCCATCCAAATAGGAGTGCACCCGCGCCCGCGTTGGGCGTGATTCTCGCGGGTATTCTGCTTGCGGACGTGAAGAAAACATGGCAGCGAGTGCTGATTATCTTATTCGGGGTCATCTGTTTTATTCCGTTGTCGTTGACCGGAAGCCGTACCGCGATCCTCGGCGCGGCGCTCGCGCTCGCGTTTGAGGCGGCGCTCACGCTGGGGTACACGCTGAAGGGACGACTTCACACGGCGCTTCGTGTATGCGTTTCTCTTACGGTTGCGGCAATCGTAGCGGTCGGATTCTTTTATGCCTCCACAATGGCGCAGCAGACGACCAACACGCTGCTTGTCCGCGAGGAAGCGGCGCTCGTTGTCCAGCAGGACGCAGAGAATACAGTCGAACAGCCGCAAGGCACACCCGCGCAAACGGCTGAGAGCGACCCAGCATCGATCGAACCGGCAGCGAGCGAAGAAGTCATCACGCGCGATTTTTCGGATGCGGACAGCTTCAACGGCAGAACGGATATCTGGAGCGGCGTTTGGAACGGGCTTCTTGAAAACCCGAAGATTCTGTTGTTCGGCACAGGACCCATGATGGCGGCAAAGGTGATGTCGCCGTATTTCCCGCCGAATTCGCCAATCGGCCTCTTCCATAATTCTCTGGTCGGCGCACTGGTCGCCTATGGTGCGCCGGGACTACTATTGGCGCTCGTCCTTCTCATCGTGGTTGCGCTTGCTGCGCTGCGTCTGTGCTTCGGCAAGAAGACGGATCAGCCGCTCGTGGTCAAATTGCTGCCTGCCGTGCTGCTTTTTACCGTCGCAGAAGGCATGATGGAAGATTTTCTATTCACGAGCGTCTCGCTCAACATCGTCTGGATCTGGTTCATGATCGCTGCGGGATTCGTACTTCGCCTCAACAAAAAAGAAGATACAACGCAGGAACCCGAGAAGGCCTGATTTAGACCTACTCATTAGCATACATACAAAAAAGCCCGCGGCGTTTGCCGCGGGCTTTGTGCTGCTTATTGAAGGGGCATTACTGGATCCACTCCGCGTCTTCCATAACCGGAATGGCATCGGTCGTGCAGATGTCGATGACGTACTCCCGTGCGGTTTGCACGCGCACAAGCTCTGACTCCGTCAACTCCGAATAGGAGTGAATCAGGGATGTGTCCGACAGAGCAGGCACGACCTGATGCAGATAGATATCTCCGATGGAGCGATAGAAGCAGAAGAGCGGCATAAACTCCGCAGCCTTGAGCGAGGTTGTGCCGTCGAGCGCTTTTTCCACCGTAAGCTGAACATAGAGCCCGTATTTCAGCGGGTCGACGCTCTTCTTGTTAGACATGTTGGAGATGAAGTTGCCCATCGAATACACGACAAGACCCGTATACGGCTGACCGTCGCGCTCCACGGTCATGTATTCAATACTCTGCACCACATGCGGGTGAGAACCCAGGATGACATCTACGCCGGATTCAAACAGCAGCTGCGCGGCAGCACGCGTGCGCGAGTTGGCGGCTTTTTTATGCTCCTTGTCCCAGTGCGGATAGGCGACGATGAAATCCGCGCCAGCCGCGCGCAGCGCTTTGATCTCCGAAACGAGCCGCTCCTCCTGCTGATACAGGCGGGTGACGGCATACTCCGTCTCTTCGTCGTTCATGTAGCGGTCGCGTTTGTTGATGATTTCGGTCGGCGCGATGAAACCGATCTTGATACCCTTCACGTCGATGATCAGCGGCGTGTCGCGCTCCTCGTTAGATCGCGCGGTGCCCGTGTGATAGATACCCTTTTCGTCCAGTACATCAAGCGTACGCAGCAAGCCCGGCATCTCGCGGTCGAGGCAATGGTTGTTGCCGGTGCTTAAGAAATCAAATCCGATATCCTTGAGATTGTCGATGACCGCGTCCGGTGCGTTGAACGTGTCTGCCGGCTCATTGTCGCGCTTCTTGACCGAATAGCCCGCGTCTTTGCCCGCGAGTGTGCTCTCAAAATTGCCGCACATCAGATCGACGGAACGGAACTGGTTGGCAACGCCCTGAAAGCTGCGCGAAAAGTCATAGGTGTCCGTATCGGGGTTGTATGCGCCGTTGACCTGAACAGACATCATCATGATGTCGCCGATGGCACCGATCGTGATCACGGTTGGTGTTGGTTCCGGTGTAGGCGTGGGTTCCGGCGTGGGCGCTTCTGTGGGCTGCGGGGTTTCGGTCGCGATTGCAGTCGGGACAGCTGTCGCGGCCTCTGCCACGGGCTCCTGCTGCGCAGGGATGCAGCCAGTGAGCACTGACAGGCACATCAAAATTGCGAGTAATAAAAAGGTGATGCGATGTTTCATGAATTCTCCTATTGTTGGTTGCAAGAGGAAGCTATGACGCAAGCGTCAGGGAGCCGGCGTTATTCGGAGAGCGGGAGGTTGAACAACCCCTGCATCTCGACGTAGAGATCGTTGTCTCTCCAACCGTTGGAGGTGGAGTGGGAACCGACGTTATTGATCACGGCGTTGGGCAGAGCAGCGCGGAGATCCGCAAGTTCGCTCGCGCCAAGTCCGCTGCGGATGATCCAGATGCGCTCCAGCTGTGTCATTTGCTTGAGCACGGTGTAGTCGGGATACGTCTTTCCGCCGTCGGCATCCTTGCCGTAGTTGGTGCTGCAGTTGAGGTGCGTGAGTTTTTTAAGCGAGAGCAGTGGCGACCAATCCGAGATATAGTTCTGGAAGATCTCCAGATACTCCAGATCCGGACAGTTGGTCAACGGCGAAATATCCGTGATACGGTTCATTGCGAGGATTAAAAAGCGTAACTTCGGCAGGTATTGCAGAATGCTCAGATCGGTGATACGGCTGCCGTGACCGAGATCGAGCGCGATGAGATCGGTGCAATATTTGAGCGGTTCGAGGTCTTCGCTCGTGAAATTCGTTTTTCCGCCGATGAATTCACCGCCGTCGAATGTCTTGCGATTGCCCTTGGAGAAGGCTTTTGCATCCGTTCGCAGCTCCCATCCGCCGACCTGAATCAGCCAGACGAACTTGACGGTAGGATGCGCGGCGTGTAGCTGCTCCATCTGCTCGTTTGTGAGTCCGCAGTTGCACATGACAAGCTCCGTCAGATTCGGCAGCAGCGCAAGCTTTTGTGAAACGGCTTCAACGCTCTCGACCGGGATTTCGCTGATGTCCGCTTCGGTTGCCAGAGAGTCAACCGTCACGCCAAAGAGGTCGACGCTCCAGATAAATTGCGTCTCCGGCAGTGCGGCGGCAAGCGCGGTCATCACGTCAGGTGAAAGCGCCAGGCCCGTGAGGTCAACCGACTCTAAGCGCGGGAATGCGAGCAGCGCATCACTCAGCGCTGCTGCGTCCGTGATGGTCGCGCTGGTCAGATCGAGCGAAGTGGTGGTGGAAGGATAGCTTTGACCCAGCACGTCGATGTTCCAACTGATCGCAAGATTAGGCATCTCCGCCGCGATCGACTTCAGCGCTGCGGAATCTGATACAGCCGACGCATCGACCGTCGTGAGCGCAGGGAACAGCGAAAGACGGCTTAGCTCGCTTGCAGCTGTGTCCGCGGGCAGCACGATCTGTGTGCTGTTGCTGTCAAACTGAGCGCTGCCGAGCGGAATGCTCCAGAGGATATCGCAGTTGGGCAACGCGGTCTGAAGCGACTGAACGGCTTCGACGGAGAGCGTGTTTCCGCGTAAATCGAGCGAAACCAGCTGCGTCTGCGCATACAGGGTAGTCAAGTCAGCATCGGTCAGGTTTTGGTTGCTCTGATCCAGCTGCGTCGCTGGCGCGGTCGGCGCGGGAGTCGCCGCTGCCTCCGGCTCAAGTATGGAACAGCCGGCGGCAAAGAGGAGCGAAAGACAGATCAGCGCGGCTGCGAGCGCTCTTTTCGGGGTCATGCGTTCTCCTTTCCGGCGAAAACGCCGGGGGTACGTTCTAATTTATATTGAGTATAGTCAAAAGTCGCGCTTTTTTCAATCTAATACAAGGTATCCGGCAAGCACAGTGCGGGTTTCTTGACTCAAAAGGAGCAAGATATCATGCAGAAAACCTAACAAATGCACTATGCCAACAGTATCATAATTTGGCGTTCGTTTCAACGGCGGAGAACGTGAAGAAACGGTGATCAAACGAGCTTGTACAGCCTTGCCTACGCGACACGTCGCTTCTCAAATTTGCATTCTGTGCAGAAATCAACACACCGATAAAACTGGTATAGTACTGTTTCGAGTTAGTAGAAATGCGCTGAAATTTGTGCGGAAATCCGGGTGAAAAAACCACAATCACTTTGACTTTGCGCGGCGTTGTTGTGTATACTTAGCCCATGTATACGCATATGATAAAAACGAAGTTTTTAAGCCGGATGGCAGCCGCTGCGACCGTTTTATTGCTGTTTGTTACGGGATTTGTTCCCGTCGTCAGCGCGCGCGCGGAATCGGCTGAAATCCAGACCGGACAAGTCGGAACCGTGACCGCGGACTGCACATTTGCTTTACCGGAAGAGCTTGCAGGCAAGGAATACCGCATCACCGACGGGCTTGTGGAGAGCTATCAGCAGTTCGTCTCGGGTCAGTCGATCGAGGTGGACCTGCCGGACGGCGTACAGGGCATTTACCTGGAGTGGTACTCGCCCACGAGCAAGTATTCTGTGATACAGCTCGATGCCAGTGGCGCGACATTGTCGGAAGATGCGGCTTCGCCGTATCTCAACGCATACTACCCGTTGAACGAGGGAACGAAGCATGTTTCGATCGTCTTTACGGGCAAAGCCGCGCTTTCCACATTCGCGGCGTATGGCGCGGGCGAACTGCCCGACACGATTCAGCGCTGGAACACGCCTACATCTGCGGATCTATTGGTGATCGCCTCCAGCAGCATCACCGCGCTGGACGAGTTCTTTGGCGTGATGGCGACCTACGCCTGCAACCACGACATCCCGACTGCGCTTGCGGTCATGTCCCCGAACACACGCAGCGCGCAGCAGGAGTTGCTCTCTGCGCTTTGGTATGCGGGATATGATCAATACCCGATCTTTGGCGCGTTTGAGAGCGTCAACGACGCGATCTACGGCTTTGCCAAGAACGACTGGGGCAGAAAGCCTACGCTTTCATTTGTGACCGATCTGATTGAGCTGATGCAGCCGAAGGTTCTCGTGACCCACATGGACGACGAGACCGCACCGACCGGCTCCGCGCAATTCACGGCGGAATACACCCTCCGCGCCGCAGAGGATGCGGGCATCCAGAAGATCTATCTCGCCTTATCGACCGGCACAACGACGCTGGATTATGCGTCTCCTCTCAACGGCGTGCTTGGCAAGAGCGTGACGGAGCTTTCCGCGGACGTGTTCGCGTTCTGCACTTCGCGTCATTCCTATGAAAGCGCGCTGGTGCCCACCGCGTCGTTCCTCCTGGAAGACAGCGCGGTCGGCGACGACGTAGCCCTGAATAATCTCTTTGAAAACATCGATACCGCGACGCTGGCGGGCTATGTTGACCCGACGCCGACGCCGGAGCCCACACCGGAACCAACGCCGGAACCCACAGCGGAGCCGGAAACACAGCAGCAGGAAGAAGCAGCAGTTCCCAGTACGGTTGACGAACAGCCGAACGCAGCGCAACAGAACGTCTCTTTGATTGCAACGCTCGGCTCTTCCATATTTGCTCTGGCTGGAATCGCGGGCGCGGGGCTGTTGATCACGCTGGTTCTGCTTGCGACCTACGGGCTCAAGCGGCGCGGCAGAGGCCGCGGCAGAGCGCGCAGGGTGCGCGCAAGCGCAGTCGTCGTCTCGCTCATTCCGCTCGTTCTGGGTGTGCTTGCATCCGGCGCGCTGTATTATCTAGGTAAACAGGAGCTTGCGGCGGTGCCCGCGGAAACACCCGCGCCGACAGCAACCGCGACGCCTGAAACCATCGAAACACCGGAGCCTACCGCCGAGCCGGAAGCGCAGGCAGAGCCGGAAGTTGAAGCGTTGGCGCAGGATGTGGCAGCCTCCGCGAGCGACGAGTTTTACCGTCAGGCGGATGATCCGGCAGAAGTCGTCACCGTCGACGAAGAAAACGGGCATTGGGAATATCGCACGGATACGCTGTCCATCATGATCGACCGCGTGAATACGGAATATACCAACTACGGCGGAAAGACGTATCCGCTGGTCTATTTTGTGGCGCACATCCGCATGCGGGAGATCAACGCCTTCCGCACCGTGCAGTCTGCAGACAACCGCAACGGCGCGGGCGCGATCAAACCCTGGATTCTCGCGCGCCGCAACAAGGCCGTGCTGATGATCACGGGCGATAACCTCACCGAGAGCGATACGCAGTATAAGAGCATCCTCATCCGCGATGGCAAGGTGTTCCTTGACAGCGCAAAGTGCGACATCATGGCGATGTATCCCGACATGACGATGAAGATCTTCTCGCCGGGCGAAATCAACGCATCCGAGCTGCTGATGGACGGCGTACGGGAAGCGTTCTCGTTTGCACCAACCATCATCCGTGATGGAGCATATACCACGGAAGACATAGACCACACAGCGCGCATCGGCAACGAAACAAACCCGCGCACAGGCCTCGGCATGGTCGAACCCGGACACTTTGTCGCGATCGTCGTAGACGGACGCCAGAAGGACTATAGCTATGGCATGCGCCTCTCCGCGTTTGGCGAGCTGTTCGTCAAGGAAGGCTGTGTGGAAGCATACAACCTCGACGGCGGCGTCTCTGCCTGCATGCTCTTCATGGGAGAGCAGCTCAACCGCCACGGCAACAAGCGCGTTGGAACGGTGGAGGACACCTACCAGCGCAGAATTCCAGATGGTCTCGTCTGGGGCTACTCGGACACCGTACCGGACGAGGACGACCCGATCTATCACAGAGGCGAAGGTTAATACAGACACAAGAAAACGGCTTGCAACTTGCAGGCCGTTTTTTTATGAGAGATCCTGTATATTTGCTTGCGCGTGCTTGGCGTTATCCAGTTTCTGCTTGGCGAAATGCAAACTGCGCTTGCGGAGGTGCAGAAAAGAACATATAATATGTATGGTACAAATAAACCAATACGAGCATGGTTTGAATGCGCTCTGTTTGAGCAAATTTGCTTGCTTTTGTAGCAAATTTTGCTGCAATGGATAGGGCTGCTTGCTATCTGGCACCAAGAGCGAGCATAGTAAAGATGCAGCAGAGTCTTCTGTTGCCCGCGCGGATTCGCGCAGAGCAGAATCGGAGGAATAATTCGATGAGATATCATAACGCATTGGTGTTTGGTCCGGACTTCCGGTTTCATAAAGGCGGGTTCTCGGTGGAAAACGGCCGCTTTACAGGTGTGCTATCGGAGGAAACCGGCGGTGTCGATCTGGAAGGCGCCTATGTCGTGCCGGGGTTCGTCGACATCCATCTGCACGGCAACTCTGGTCACGATTTTTCGGATGGCGATTTCGAGGGCTTGACCGTCATCGCGCGGTATCTTGCCAAGAACGGCATCACCTCGTTCGCGCCCGCTTCGGTCACGCTGCCGGAATCAGAGCTCAATACCGCCTATGCGACAGCCGCGCAGTTTGCGGAGAGTACTCCTGCGGGCTGCGCCGCATTGCGCGGGATTCATATGGAGGGACCATTTTTCGCGGAGAAGAAAAAGGGCGCGCAAAACGGCGCCTATCTGCAATCGCCGGATGATGAGATGTTCCAACGGCTGAATCAAGCGGCGCGGGGGCTGATCAGAATCGCGGATGTCGCGCCGGAGCTGCCGGGTGCGACCGATTATATTGAAAAAGTCAGCAAAGTCTGCCGCGTTTCGATTGCGCACACCGATGCAGACTATGATGCCGCGAAGGCTGCCATCGCGGCGGGAGCAACGCATGTCACACACCTCTTCAACGCCATGCCGCCGATGCTGCATCGCGCGCCGGGCGTCATCGGCGCCGCCGCGGAAAGCCCGCAGGTCACGGCGGAGATCATCTCGGACGGCATGCATGTGCACGAGAGTGTCGTGCGCGCGGCGTACTCGATGTTTGGACCCGAGCGGCTGTGTCTCGTCAGCGACGCGCTCTCCTGCAGCGGTATGCCAAACGGTGAATACATGCTCGGCGGACAAAAGATCTTCTTGGACGGCTCGGTTGCGCGCCTCGTTGACGCGCCCGATACCCTCGCGGGCTCTGCGAGCAACCTCTTCGATCTGTTCCGCAAAGCGGTCTGCTTCGGCATTCCTGCCGAGGCTGCGGTGCGCATGGCGAGCTACAATCCAGCGCGTGTGATCGGAGCAAGCGACGAAGTTGGCTCTATTGCGAACGGCAAGCGCGCGGATTTCCTCGTGCTCAACAGCGACTTCTCACTCAAAAGCGTCTATCTCGCGGGCAGCGCGATTTCGGAGAACTAGTCGATGGAGCAGAAACAGCTGTACCACATAAAAACCATATCGCTTGGAGAACCGCATGCGGGAGAGACGTTCACCATCTCGCACGATCGGCCGGAAGGCGCGCCTTCGCCGGAGACGCACGGACAGGTCGTCTATCTGCCCGGTGCAGGGCTGGAAGTATCGCTCTGGTGCCGTGAGGAAAATCCCCGCGCGGTCTATCATCTGCCCAACGAACCTGTGCACACAGATTCCTGTTTGGAGGCGTTTATCGACTGCTGTCCCGACCTGCCGGACTGCGGCTACATCGGACTGGAGATGAACGCAAACGGAGCTTGTCACTGCTCCTTTGGCACCGACCGTCACAACCGGCGGTATGTGCTCGATCTCGGTTTGCCGCATCCTACCGTAACAGTGGATCGATTCACGCAGGACGGTGCGGCTTGGTGGCGCGCGACATGCCTGCTGGAGCAGTCGCTATTGGAAGCGCTGTATGAGCGTCCGTGCGATTTTACTCCGGGACACCGCATGCGCGGCAACTTCTACAAATGCGGCGACCACACGGAAACGCCGCATTGGGGCAGCTGGGCGCCGGTGGAGCGGGTGGATTTCCACGTGCCGCATCTCTATGGGGACTTGATCATCACGGCTGAAGCATAAAAAAGATCGTATAACTTGATTTGCTGAGATAAGGGAAGAACATGAAAGTCATCGTAACCGATAATTTTGAGGCGTCCTGCCGGATCGCGGCGGAGCAGATCGCGAGCGTCATCCGCAGCAAGCCCGACGCGCGGCTGGGCCTTGCCACGGGCAGCACCGCACAGGGCGTTTATCCGTATCTCGTCGCGGCAAACCGCGCGGGAGAGTTGGACTTTTCGCGCGTCAGCACGATCAACCTCGACGAGTATGTTGGGTTGGCTCCCGATCATCCGCAGAGCTACCGCAGGTTTATGGATGAGCATCTGTTTGACCGGATCAACATCGACAAAGCGAACACCATCGTCGCCAAGGGCACGGGGGATATCGAAGCAAACGTGAAATCGTTCCGCGAGGCGCTGGCGGCTAAGCCCATCGACGTACAGCTGCTCGGCATCGGCGTGGACGGGCACGTGGGCTTCAACGAGCCGGGAGAGGTGCTTTACGATGGTGCGCATGTCGAGGAGTTGGACGAAAGCACCATCGACGCAAACGCGCGGTTTTTCGCCACACGCAGCGAAGTGCCGACCAAAGCCATCTCGATGGGCATGGGTGATATCCTTCGCGCGAAGAAGCTGATTCTGCTCGCAACGGGCGAGAGCAAGGCTGCCGCTATGCGCGGGCTGTTGCTCAACGAGGAGCTGGACGTACAAAACCCTGCGACGCTGGTCAAAACACATCCCGACGCAACGGTGATCATCGACTGCGCGCTGGCGGAGAAGATCGGGTATCAAGAGTAAATTACATTACGCCTAATAGTTTATCAAAAACGCATTTGAGTTGTGAGTTATTAAGGACTGCGATATACTAAATATCCGAGGGAGCAATATGTTCCGCTCGGATATTTTTGCATGACAACTTATTTTGAACAGCGGGAGGGAATAACGATGGAGATCGTGAGACTTGAAAGTCGGGAAATCGATCGCGTTGCACCACTGGCAGCTGCTTTTCGCGTTTCGTTAAAGAATTTTAACGGTATTGCTGCCTTGCCTAATGTTGAGGCAGGCAAGCTGGAGATACTTGAATATCTTGATGCTGGATATCCTTGCTTCGCGGCTGTAGAGCATGAGACGTTTATTGGTTATATTGTCTGCCGAGTTGAGAAACCCACGGTATGGGTGGAATCGCTTTATGTGAAAGAAGAGTACCGTAGAAGAGGTGTAGCAACCAAGCTGTATCAGACGGCTGAAAATCTTGTAACTTCATACGGCGAGGATACCGTATTCAACTTTGTACATCCAAACAATCATGGAATGATTGAATTTCTGCGCAAAAATGGGTACTCCGTCTTAAACCTGATAGAGTTACGAAAACCGTATTCAGGGGAAGTCCTGTCGCGAAAGATTCAAGTGGGAGAACATGAGTTTGATTATTGATTGTCTAAAAAAAGCGTGCTTCGTTAAACAATGCGAAAGCGCGTTCGTGTTTGTTTTCTTACACTGACCAAATCTTCGGGCTGGAGGCGGAGACGGCAAGCGCGCCTGCCTGGAGCGCTGAAATGACGTCCTCTTTTTCGTGAATGAACCCGCCCGCGATAATGGGCGCTGCAATTCGATCCTTCAGTGATGAGATGACTTTCGGAAGAAGTCCCGGCAAAATCTCCACAAAGTCCGGCTTGCTCTGCGCAATCTGCTGTTCAAAGCTGTTGAGCGAGCGGGAGTCGAGCATAAACCCGCGCTGCACCGCGGCGAGTCCTAACTGCTTTGCGCGCTTGATCAGCGCGCCGCGCGTGCTGATGATGCCCTCGGCACCGGTCGCCTTCTGAATCGCGTCTACGGCGATCTCCTTGCTCGACAAACCTTCGATCAGGTCGAGGTGGATGACACAGAGTTTTCCGCTCGCGTGTACACGTCTTGTGAGCTCACCTATGTCGAGCACGTCGCCCATCAAAAGGAACACCACACGGCAATCGGAATCGAGCGCGAGCGCTAGCTCTTCCTCATTGCAGACGGCGGCGATGACGGGATTGATCTGTATCTGTTCCAGCATTTGGGCGGCGTGTTCCAAGGCGTACCTCTTTATGAATATAGAATATCATTAGCATATTGGAACAATGCAAAAAGCGCAAGCACAGCCTTCAATATTTGAATCAAAACAGTAAAAATCAGGTTTGACAGGTGTAATGTTTCACGATATGATAAATATGTACAAAAGTTCCACTTGAGATTTGGAGTTCGGAGCGGCGCACGGCTTGTTTTGCGTATGCTCCTTTTTTCATGTCCGCGCGGAGAGAAGAGCAGGGAAAGCGGCGGCGCGGTACAGTCTGTTCAACGATAGTTATTTCAATTTTCACAAAAACGGATCAAACAGGAGGAGAATGACTTATGGCAGAAACCAGACCGTATATCCCTTGGGACATGATTGAAAACTTTATGATCGACACGTTCGTATCCTACGGCATCCCGCTTGAGGACGCGAAAATCTGCACCGACGTGCTCTTGGAGAGCGACCGCCGCGGCATCGAGAGCCACGGCTGCAACCGCTTTAAGCCCATCTATCTGGACCGCATCGACGCGGGCATCCTCAATCCCGTCACCGAGTACGAAGTCGTCAAAGACACGCCGACCACGCTTGTGGTGGACGCGCACGACGGCATGGGTATGGTCGCAAGCTACAAGGCGATGAAGACCATCATCGAAAAAGCAAAGAAGTACGGCATGGCGATGGCTGCCATTCGCAACAGCTCGCACTACGGCATCGCGGGTTACTGGACGAGCATGGCGGTCAACGAAGGCATGATCGGCATCTCCGGCACCAACGCGCGTCCTTCCATCGCCCCGACGTTCGGCGTGGAAAACATGCTGGGCACCAACCCGCTTACCTTCGGTCTTCCGACAGATGAAGATTTCCCCTTCACGCTGGACTGCGCGACGAGCATCAGCCAGCGCGGCAAGATTGAATACTACGCCCGTTCCGGCAAGGACACGCCCGCGGGCATGGTCATCGGCCGCGACGGCAGCGCCATGACGGACAGTCCCGCGATTCTCAAGGGTTTGACCGACGGCAGCGCGGCGCTTGCACCCTTGGGCGGCATTGGCGAAGACCTCGCAGGTTACAAAGGCTACGGCTACGCGACCGTTGTCGAGATTCTCTCCGCGGCGCTGCAAGCGGGCAGCTTCCTCAAGATGTGCGTCGACCGCGACGAAAACGGCTACAAGAAGCCGTATCACCTGGGTCACTTCTTCATCGTCATCGACCCCGAAGCGTTTTGCGGGCTGGAGACGTTCAAGAAGATCGCGGGCGATATCCTGCGTGAGCTGCGTGCCTCCGAAAAAGCGCCGGGACAGGATCGCATCTACACCGCGGGCGAAAAAGAGCACGACGTGTGGATGGAGCGCAAGGACAAGGGCGTTCCCGTCGGCGAAGCGGTGCAGAAAGAATTCATCGCGATCCGCGACAAGAAAAACCTGCCCTACAAATTCCCGTTTGAGCAGTAAAGCCAGCGGCAAGACATAAGGAGAAAATACAACATGGATTACGCAAAAGAGTCCCTGCGCCTGCACGGCGAATGGAAGGGCAAGATCGAAGTCAAAGCGACCGTACCCGTCGCCACGCGCGAAGACCTGTCGCTGGCGTACACGCCGGGCGTTGCGCAGCCGTGCCTCGAGATCGAGAAGGACGTCAACCTCAGCTATGAATACACCCGCCGCTGGAACCTCTGCGCGGTCGTTACCGACGGCACCGCGGTGCTCGGTTTGGGCGATATTGGCCCGGAAGCGGGCATGCCGGTCATGGAGGGCAAGTGCGTGCTCTTCAAGTCCTTTGGCGACGTGGACGCGTTCCCGCTCTGCGTCAAGAGCAAAGAGGTCGACGACATCGTCAATACGGTCTATCTCATCAGCGGCAGCTTCGGCGGCATCAACCTCGAAGACATCTCCGCACCGCGCTGCTTTGAGATCGAGCGCAAGCTGAAAGAAAAATGCGATATCCCGATTTTCCATGACGACCAGCACGGCACCGCCGTGGTCACCCTCGCGGGCCTGATCAACGCGCTGCGCGTGGTCGGCAAGAAGAAGGAAGATGTGAAGATCGTGATCAACGGCGCGGGTGCCGCCGCCATCAGCGTGACAAAACTCTTGCTCTCCGACGGCTTTGCGGATGTAACATTGTGCGATCGCGCAGGCATCATCTACGAAGGCCGCAAAGAGGGCATGAACTGGATCAAAGAAGAGATGGCGCAGATCACCAACCGCGAAAAGCGCCAGGGTTCACTCGCGGACGCGATGAAGGGTGCCGATGTGTTCATTGGCGTCTCTGCGCCCAAGATGGTCAGCGTGGACATGGTCAAGAGCATGGCGAAAGACGCGATCGTGTTCGCCTGCGCGAACCCCACGCCGGAAATCTTCCCGGACGAAGCGAAGGACGGCGGCGCCGCCGTCATCGCGACCGGCAGAAGCGATTTCCCCAACCAGATCAACAATGTTCTCGCGTTCCCGGGTATCTTCCGCGGCACGTTTGACGTGCGCGCAAGTGACATCAACGATGAAATGAAGATCGCCGCGGCCTACGCGCTCGCTGGGTTGATCCCGGACGAAGAACGCAGCGCTGACTACGTCATCCCCAAGGCGTTTGACCCGCGCGTGGGTAAGGCGGTTGCTGCGGCAGTCGCCGAGGCCGCAAGAAAGAGCGGAGTCGCGCGCATCTAAATAGCCGAACAAAAGCTACAACAGAAAACGGCGGCAGCTGTCTGGTTACTTAGACGGCTGCCGCTTTCTTGTGTGCGGCGTGATTTCTGGCCAGTCCAGAACACTTAATTTTTTCGCTGAATGCGTTGTTTTTTCATCAGGCGAACCCCCAAAAAGCGCATATCAGATGACAAACCCGACGTTACCCTTTATAATTTTCTTAATACTCGTTACAACAGAACGAAACAAGACGCATCCATCGCGACCTGAAGACGGGAGGGCGGGATTCCTTGAAGACACCGGAAACGAAGCGTACTCCATTGAAAGAGTTCCTGCGTTATTTTGGCTACCCGCTCGCGGCGGCAGCCGTGATGCTGCTGGCGTTTTTTACGCTCCAGGCGCAGATTGTCAAAGAAATTCACAAGGGAACGAATGAGATTCTGGTGGACGCGGCGCGACAGCAGTCTATCTCGCTGGAGCGCTATGTGGACCTCTTGATCGCCCGCGTTGAGCTGATTGCGGACTACGACGCGGACACCGGCCCGAATACGCTCGTGGAGTCGCTCCGCACGGTGCTTAAGGATGATGCGGTCGATGTGGAGATTGGCTATGCAAACCCGATGGGGGATTTGTTTTACAGCGATCAGGATGTCTACAATGTAGCCGGAGAAGAATGGTTCGGTCGCAGCCTGGGCGGCGAAACGGTGCTGAGCACCGGCTCTCAAAACGAAGATGATGGACTTACGGATGTGCGCGTCTCCGCAAACGTGAACACCAAATCCGGCGTGCACGGTGTGCTGTTTGCGACGCTGAGCAACCGGAACTTTACCGCGCAGCTCACGACACTTGCCTATGAAGGACAAGCGTATTCGTTTGTTTCGGATAATACAGGCTTGATTCTGTTCATCGAGGACGGACTTGATTTTGTTCAAATCGGCGAATACGTGAAGACATATATCAACGACGAAGCGTTGGACGGCAAGGGCAGCATCGAGCAGTTGAAAGAGCGACTGCAACAGAATCAGATCGTCGCGTTCAGCTATGCGCATGAAAACAAAGCGTATTACGCCGTCTGCGAATGGTTGCCGAACTATGATTGGTATGTGTTTACCGTTGTGCCGAGCAGCGTCGCCGACGTGATCTCGCGGCAGGTGAGCATGTATCAGATGACGATGCTGGTTATTATGCTTTTAGTCGGCAGTTCAATGGCGGCGCAGTCCTTCCGCCACGAAAAAGAGACTGTTGCGAAACTGGAAGCGGACAAGGACCTGCTCCGACAGAGCACGCAGAGATATCAGTTAATCACACAGCTATCCAACGAGGTCTTCTTCCAGATCGACATGGATTCCGGCGAGATTCTATTCAACGATACGTTCGAGGCTGCGTTTGGCTTTGAACCGCCCAAATGCACGCTGGATCACCTCGAGAAATGCAACGATTTATTCTTTGAGGATGACAACCACATCTTCTTAAATCTCGTCAATCAGCTGCGCGCCGGAGACACGGAATCGACCGCAGAACTCCGGATGGTCGGTTCCCGCGGCATCATCCGCTGGAAGCGCGTAGAGATTTACGCAGTAATCGATCAGGAAGGGCTTGCGGTACAGCTCGTCGGCAAGATCGCCGATATCCACCGGCAAAAGCAGAGCATGCAGCGGTTGATCCGGCAGGCGGACAGCGAGCCGTTGACTGGGCTATTAAATCGCGGCGCGATGGAGCGGAATATAAAGGCGTTTCTCGCGGGCGAAGGACTCGGCGGCAGGCATGCGCTGATCATGCTCGACTTTGACAATTTCAAAGCGGTCAACGATACCCTCGGCCACGCGAAAGGCGACTATCTACTGGTTGCGTTTGCAAACGGCATCCGGCATTTGTTCCGTTCGGGAGACTATTTAAGCCGTATCGGCGGAGATGAATACATGATCTTCATCAAGCACGCCAGTGACGACATTGTCGCGCTGGACAAAGCGGAAGCGATGCGCGAACAGATGGTGGAACTCAGCCGCAAGATCGCCATACCCGTCTCCATCAGCGTCGGCATCGCGATCTATGATCGGGACGGAGAGACGTTTGAAAAACTTTATACGGCGGCGGATGGCGCGCTCTATCTGATCAAGCGTGCGGGCAAAAACTCGATTGCGTTTGCATCCGCTCCCGCCAGTTTGGAAGAAAGAACCGGACTTACCTATCGCCCAGATACAGAAAACGATTCGCTTGACAACGGCGGTGTTTACGAGGAAGATATAGAGAACGAATAATCGACGGGAGGACAAGGCCATACTTGACCAGGAATTAAACGCTCCGAAAGAGGGCGCAGTCACGCCGGTAAGGCTCACGAAGAGGCAGAATATTCTGCAGGCGTTTAAATACCTGCTTTTTACCGCGTCTGCAGGTCTCATTCAGGTTGCTTCTTTTACGCTGCTCAATGAGACTTTTCACTGGGGCTATTGGCTGAGTTATTTCATCGCACTGACGTTATCGGTGGTGTATAACTTCACGATCAACCGCAAGTTTACGTTTAAGTCCGCCAAAAACGTGCCGCTGGCGATGATGCAGATATTCCTCTACTACGTAGTGTTTACGCCGCTCTCCATCTGGTGGGGCGAAGCGCTGACGCGAGCTGGCTGGAATTATTATGTCGTATTGATCGGCACCATGGTGATCAACTTTATCACCGAGTTCAGTGTTTACCGCTTCATCGTTTTCCGCAATCACATGTATACCAACAAAGAGGGGCAGGAAGAGATTGCGAAAATGCAGGCAGAAGAACTTTAAATTCAACAAACAAAAACCTCCGAAATGACTTCGGAGGTTCTTTTTTGTTTTAAGTTTTTTTTCGTGATAGGGTTCGGGCGAAGCCCGATATTTTCCCCTTACTCCATGGGCTTAAACCCTTCGCCGTGCACTTCCGTTGCGTCAGTGACGAAGATGAAAGCCTCTTTATCGATCTGTTTGATCGCCTTCAGCGTCTGCGCGAAGATGTTGCGTCGCACAACAAGGATCAACATATGCTTATCGCGCCGTGTGTAGCCGCCGCGCCCCTGCAGCACCGTTACACCGTGGCCAAGCTCCTCCGCCAGCAGCGAGAGGATGTCGTCCCCGCGCTCGGTGACGATATAGATCACCTTCGCGTGGTCAACGCCCTGCATGATGGCGTCTATGGTGCGTGAGGTGACGAAGATCGTCACGATGGAATAGAGCGCAACCTCGATGTTGCGGAACACGAACACGGCGAATACGACAACCACCGCGTCCACGATCAAGAGCAGCGATCCCACCGAAATGTTGGGAAGCGCGCGATTTAGGAGCAGGCTGATGAGGTCTGTCCCGCCCGTTGTCGCCCCGCGGACGAAGATCACGCCCATGCCGACGCCGCAGAGCACGCCGCCGAGCACGGAAGCCAGCAGGATGTTGTTGCTGTAGGGCGGCAGAATCCGCAGAAACAGCTCGATGAATCCCGACAGCAGGAGCGTTGTGATGATGGTCTTTGCCAGCGGTCGGAAGCCAAGCTTCCACCAGGAGAGGATGATCAGAGGGATATTCAGAATCAGCGTCCAGACGCCGACCGATATCGGCGAGAGAAACGCAAGCGCCGTTGCAAGACCGGAGACGCCGCCGGGCGCGATGTCGTTCGGGATGGTGAAGAGCACCAGCCCTGCCGCGACCATCGCGCTGCCGACGATGAACGCAAATACGTCAAAAATCCAGCTGCGTAAGGTTTCTTTCATACAATTCTGTCCTTCTTGTTCCAAAAAGCCGACCGACAGACGCGTCGGGGCGATACAATGCCGACGTTACGGGTTCAAGCCCTTGAGCGCATCGACGGTGAAAACGCCGTCCTTGCGGATCAGTTTGCCATCAAACCAGATCTCGCCGCCGCCGAACGCCGCCGTCTGGATGCAGACGATGTCGAGGTGCAGCTGCGACTTGTTGCCGTTGAAGGCGTCTGCATAGGCACAGCCGGGCGTGAGGTGGAAGGAACCGCCGATCTTCTCGTCATACAGCGTGTTGCCGATGGACTTCGTGACCGCGTTGTTCACGCCGATGGCGAACTCGCCGAGATAGCGCGCGCCTTCGTCCGCGTCCAGCATCTCGTTGAAGCCCGCGACGTCGCCGTCGCAGCTTGCTTCATCGATGTGTCCGTTTTTAAAGACGAGACGCGGGTTGTCAAAGCGCTTGCCGTATCGCATGGCGGGTGTGTTGTATTGCACCGTGCCGTTCGCGCTGTCGCGCACGGGAGCGGTGTAGACCTCGCCGTCGGGGATGTTCAGTTCGCCGTTACAGGGCACAACCGGGATGTCCTTGATGGAGAATGTGAGATCCGTGCCGGGGCCTTTGATATGCACCATGTCGGTTTTTTCCATCAGCTCGATGAGCGGCTCCATGTCGCGACCCATCTGCTCATAGTCCACCAGCGCGGCGGAGAGGAAGAACTCGTAGAAGTCGTCATAGCACATGCCGGCTTTCTGCGCGTCTGCCATGGTCGGCCAGTGGAGATAGACCCAGCGGCGCTCGTCGATGATCTTGTCGCGCAGTGCTCTGCGGATGTTGCGGTAGTAGGTCATAGCGGTGGTGTCCACGGCGGAGAGCTCCGCGTCGTTTTCGTCCACGCCGATGTCGATGTGCGCAACCATGTGATCCCAATACTTGTTTTCCCATTCCAGCTGCGCGTCGATGGCAGCGCGGGATGCTTCGGGATTCTTCGGGTCGATAAAGCCGAAGAACAGGCGGCTGATCTCGTCGTCCGTGAGTTTCACAAACGGGACAGCGCCGAGAGCGTGGGCACGCTTTTGCAGGGCTTTGATCAGGGGCTTGGCGGGGAGTCCGCCGTTGATTTCGAAAAGCTCGCCTTGTTTGAGCTTGAGGGAATAGTTCAGGAGCAGATCGGCAAGCCGATCAAGCCGTTCATCACGCATACTGATTCCTCCTTATGCACTCTACGCATTATTCTATAGTAAAAACTGCCGCTCGGCAACACCTGAAAGATGCATAAAATAAAAGCGAAGGGTTCAATTCTTCGCTTTGCATTGTTTGCTGTTATTGAAAATATTTATCGCCGGAGACCGAGGAAACGGTCGATCCTGTCGTGATAGGCGCGCAGCGCCAGCATCAGATTGCTCTTCTCCTGCAGCGCTTCGGAAACACGGCTTAGATTCATCGTGAAATCCTCCTGCGCCGTCTGCCGCTCGGTTTCATCCTTGAGATAGGGCAATACACTGTGCGCGTGGAAGGCCGCGTTGCAACTCTCCGCAAACGGCGCAAACGCGTGGTCAAAACTGTACTCCGCTCTTGCGATTCTTGAGGCGCACTTGCCGCGCTTCTGAATAAGCGCGCTTTTGAGCGGGGAGATTCTATCGCTACGCATGATCTTGCCCGCGCAGTCGTCCAGCCGCGCCAGCGCACGCTCCAACTCCGGCTGGAGTTGATCGGGGATGACGAACGCACCATCTCCGCCCTGCATCGGTTCGATTGTGCGGCGGAAGGAATCCGTCTCCGCGGCAAACTCGTCGAGCAGAGCCTTGCGCTCCCGCGCGTGGTCGCAAAGCGCGTGGTGGAAGTTCACGAGCGAGATTACGAGTGTCACGCCCAGACCGGAGAAAAAGCCGATGACAACCGAGCGATCCATGAAGAACCAGCTCTCGATATAGATCTTCTTCATCGCGGAGAGCAGGAAATATGCGATCACGCATATGACCGTGATAAACGACAGAATGACCACGCCACGAAACAGCCTTTTCATCCAAACACCCTCCTGCACATGCTAACAGCATAGTATCATTTGCATTTGGGAATGGCAATCTCACCGCGGGATTTTCACAAAAAAGAGAGAGGATTTTCGTCCTCTCTCCTGTGAATCAAATGAACGTTAATTCCTTCTTGACCGGTTCGCCATCGCGAGCAGGCGTAGGAAGCTGATGAGCGAGGCGACCGCCGCCCAGACGTAGGTCATCGCGGCAGCGTTGAGCACCTTCTTCGCGCCGTCGCTTTCTTCATAGGTGATATAGTTGCCCTCTTCAAGCATCCGCAGCGCGCGGGCGGAGGCGTTGAACTCCACCGGCAGCGTGACAACCTGAAACACCAGCATCGCGCCGAAGAGCACCACACCGATCATCGCGAGGTTGAAGCTGCCCATCATCAAGCCGAGGATAACGATCCAGGGCGCGGCATAGGAGCCGATGGACGCCACGGGCAGGATCGCGTTGCGCAGGCGAATCGGCGCATACCCTTCCTGATATTGCAGCACGTGGCCGATCTCGTGTGCGGCGACCGCGATAGCGGCGATGCTGCTCTGGCCGTACACCTGCGTGCTGAGGCCTACGATGCCGCTTCTGGGGTCGTAGTGGTCGGTCAGCGCGCCCTGCACGGGTTGAATCTGCACGGGGCTGTTTGCGCGGTCTAAGAGCTGCTGCGCGATCTCCTCCGCGCGGTAGCCGGACGAGACATAGGTCTCGGAAAATTTCATGAACGTGCGCTGCACCTTGCTCTGCGCATATAAACTAATGCCCATCACCACGAGCAGCAGGATGATATAGATACCGTCGCCCGCTCCATAACCAAAATACATAATGAATCCCTCCTGAGATACTAACGCAAGTATACCATATCCGGCTCTGCGGAAAAGAGGATTTCAATATCGTTTGCAATTCGACCAAATTCTGATCAAAATGGCGCGCGCAACGGACAAAAATCCGCTGTTTTTCATGTAAAAAAGCGCAAAGACAGGCTTTTCTACGCGGAAAAATGTGGTATACTATCCCTTAACCCTAATCCCAAAATGAAATGAAGAGAGGTAACTTCTTATGGCGCTCAAACTGTCTCAAATTCAAAAGTCGCCGGAATCGTATGTCGGCGCAATCGAGGTCTGCGGCTGGGTACGCACCGTGCGCGAGGGCAAGACCCTTGGCTTTGTGGAACTCACCGACGGAACATGCTTTACACCCGTTCAGGTCGTCTTTGAGCGCGACGACCGAAATTTGGGTAATGGGCTTTCCACCGGCTGCGCAATCGCGGTCAGCGGCGAACTGGTGATAACGCCGGACGCGCCGCAGCCGTTTGAAATTCGTGCAGAAGCGATCGTGCTGGAGGGCAGCTGCCCTTCGGACTATCCGCTGCAGAAAAAACGCCACACGCTGGAGTACCTGCGTACAATTCAACATCTCCGTCCGCGCACAAACACCTTCCAGGCGACGTTCCGCGTGCGCTCGGTGGTAGCGGCGGCGATTCACGAGTTCTTCCAGCAGAACGGCTTTGTCTATGTGCACACCCCGTTGATTACGGGTTCGGACTGCGAAGGCGCAGGCGAGATGTTTCAGGTGACCACACTGCCGCTGAAGGATATGCCCAAGGATGCGGATGGCAACATCGATTTTTCCGGTGATTTCTTCGGCAAGCCCGCGAACCTGACCGTGTCGGGTCAGCTCTACGGCGAGGCGTTCGCGCTGGCGTTCCGAGATATCTACACGTTTGGACCCACCTTCCGCGCGGAATATAGCTTTACGGCGCGTCACGCGGCGGAGTTCTGGATGATTGAGCCGGAGATGGCGTTCTGCGATCTTGCGGGCGATATGGACGTGGCAGAAGCGATGATCAAGTACATCATCAAGACGACACTAGAGCGCTGCCCTGCGGAGATGGACTTCTTCAACAAGTTCATCGATCCGGGTCTCTTGGAGCGGTTGGACGTCGTGCTCAAGAATGACTTCGTGCGCCTGACCTACACCAAGGCGGTGGAGCTGCTGCTGGAAAGCGGCGCAGAGTTCAAGTATCCCGTCGGCTGGGGACTGGAACTGCAGACCGAGCATGAGCGGTATCTCACCGAGCAGATCTTCAAGTGCCCCGTGTTCGTCACGGACTACCCGAAAGACTTCAAGGCGTTTTATATGCGCCTCAATGACGACGGAAAGACCGTCGCGGCGGCAGACCTTCTGGTGCCTGGCGTGGGAGAGATCATCGGCGGCAGCCAGCGCGAAGAGCGGCTCGATATGCTCGAGAAGCGCATTGAGGAGCTCGGCATGGAGCTTGGGCAGTATGACTGGTATTTGGAGCTGCGCAAGTTCGGCGGCGTGAAGCACGCGGGCTTCGGCCTCGGCTTCGAGCGGATCATCATGTACCTCACGGGCATGCAGAACATCCGCGATGTGCTGCCATTCCCCCGCACGACTGCCAACATGGAGATGTAAGAATCATAAAAAAAGCTGCCTGACGGCAGCTTTTTTTTGTTATGAAATTACTTCTGCGGCGGGCGCTGGTTATTGCTGCTGATCTTTTTCCATCTTGCGGCTTCCTCCGCACGGTGGTGCATGTGCTTGGCATGCTTGCGGTTATCCATGATGGTTGCAACCGCGAGCGCGACGACGGACAGACAGAACAGGAAGATGAACACCATGCTCACCGTGCTGGTCAGAAATCCCATACCGGGGTTGTACTGGTTCAGGATCGTCAGCGTGATGAACAAGCCGGAAAAGATGATCGAAAGATGCGAAAAAACATTGCGAAACGTTCTCATAAACGTGTCTCCTCAAAGTTGCTGTTGTTGCGCGGTATCGCGCTAAGCGACGGTTGAAATAGGGAATCTTCCAACGGAGTCAGACGCTTATGCCTTCGGGTCGTCGCCACCGAAATAGATGATGTCGCTGATCTCGCGTCCGCCCTTGTATGGCTGGCCGACGACCTGACCCTGGAATGTCATCATGGACGACTGACCGCCGTCGAGATTGTACGCATCCACGCAGCCGAGTTCGATCATAACCTGTGAGAGTTCCTTCATCGTCAGCCCCTTGGAGTAGTCGGGCTGCCGTCCATCTACGTAGACGAGGCAGTAATGACCCGGCGCATAGTAGCCGATCGCTGCGCGCGGATTATGCGCCATGATCGCGTCAGAGGTGTTGTAGCTTGTGGGCACTTGTCCGTTGTCGATCAGTTTCGGCCCGAATGACCAACCCTGATAAGCCCCGCGTGCGACGGCTTCGTCGATGTCAAACTCGGATTCATAATAGCTCTCCATCGTGCCGTCGGCATAGAGGATGCAGACGTCGCCGGAACGCGAATCACGATACAATACGCCGTTGCGGATGACGATGCCTTCGTTCCGTGCGCGATAGCAGTCTCCGCTGAGCGCGAGAATGGCGTTATACCGGCTTGCGGTATCGCTCGGCAGCTCGTAGCCGCTGTTATATTTATCTCCCGCAAACGCGGTTTTGAAGCCCTGAATGTTGCGAATCCAAACATCGGCGACAAAATAGACCCCGCCATCCAGTTCATGCTCAGTGATCGAAACACGGAGGTTGTCGTCTGCATAGGTGCCGATGGCGTTCTCGTCGTCAAACTCGCCCGTCGGGAACGTCGCCGAAAAATCGCCGGGTGCCGGGGTGGGGCTCGGCGTTGGTGTCGCGGCAGGCGTTGCCAGCGCGGCATCATCCGTTTGCGCCGCAGGTTCTGGCGTTGCGGATACCTCCATGGTCGGTGTTGCGCCGAAGCTTACGATATCCTGCAGCGGCGCATTGCTGCTGCTGGGTATGACGAAAAGAAAGAGAGCATAGATGCCGAGCGCGGCGCCGATGCCCAGCAAATCCAGCAGGACGACCAGCATTCCGGGCAGCGGTTTTTTGTGACGCATATGGATTCCTTTCGATGAGTGGCGGGAAATCTTCCCGAATGAATCGACACTAATAATCTTAATGATGATAGTCTTGCATGAACTGAAAAGCAACAATCCAGAAGAAAAGCAACAAGAAGTTCACAAGCAGATAGGCTTCCTGCCATAAAGTCGGGCAAAAGTGAGAAACGAGGTCCACCAGACTTCATCCGGCGAACCTCGTTTTGTTGCTTGATAATGGATATTATTCAGCGATCGTCAGTGCAACCTGCATCATCCCAGATTATATTTCTTAAAAATATAATCGAATTACAAACAGATTACTCTGCGATTGTCAGCGCAACTTGCATCATATCGTGGAACGCGGTCTGGCGCTCTTCCGATGTGGTGACAGCGCCGCCGATCAGAAGATCGGAGATCGTGCAGATGGCAAGGGCTTTCTTGCCCGCGCGCGCGGCGTTCATATACAGCGCCGCGGCTTCCATCTCGACTGCGAGTACGCCGAGCTTTGCCCACTCCAACGTGCCTTCCATGCCCTTTTCGGAATAGAACACGTCGCTGGAGAGGATGTTGCCGACCTTGTAGTTCAGTCCGCGCTTTTCGCACTCTTCCACTGCGCGCTTGAGCGTCGCGTAGTCCGCGATGGGCGCGAAGCTGCCGGGAATGCCATACTGCGAAAAATAGGCGGAGTTGGTGCAGGCGCCCTGACCGAGCACGATATCAAATAGCTTCAGGTCGGGATGCATGCCGCCCGCGGAACCGATGCGGATGATAGTCTCAACGCCGAAGAAGTTGTAGAGCTCAAACGAGTAGATGCCCATGCTCGGCATACCCATGCCGCTGGCCATCACAGAGACGCGCTTGCCCTCGAAGTATCCTGTATAGCCCTGAATGCCGCGGACGTTATTGACGAGCTCGTAGTCCGTCAGATACGTCTCTGCGATGTGCTTTGCGCGCAGCGGGTCGCCGGGCATCAACACGGTCTTGGCAAAATCATCGGGGCTGCAGCTGATGTGCGGGGTTAAATTGGCGGGTTTCATTTCGATACCTCCGAATCAACATTATGATGTGAATACGTTATCAGTATAGCACAATTTTCTTTATATATAGCAAAAATCAGTTTGCGATGCTATGACAAATGTCATCTGCGATTCAAGAAAACGCAGCGGTTGATTGAAACATCATAAAGAAGCGGGGTTCAAACGAATTTGCCGGGAAAGTAACGCTCTAAATCCAACCACTCGCCGAGCGTATAATCCCACTCGACGGGGTCAAATTTACCCAACCCGCTGGCAGGATGAAGCGTGATTTCTCCAAAATACACCTTACGGTTGATTTCGTACAAATCAATTCGGGCAAACGGCAGATTTGCAGATAACTGCTCGGCCAGAGAAAGCATTTCATCAAAGTGTTCCGGCTTCACCAGTTCATTCGGGTCGTTTCTATATTGCCGCTCAAACGGCAACCGGTTCCAATCGGGGGTGAAGAACGTCATATTCATCTTGCTTTTCGCGGAACGATTGGTGCAAACAAGAATGCAACGGGCTGTTCCGCCAAACATGTAGAATTTATAGTCGACTAATGAGTTGCCCGAATCATCCGCCATAAAGGCTTCTGCAATGATGCGCGGCTGAATGTCGCGATACGGCCACTCACGGCCGCCCCAATAGTAGTTGCGCTTGAGGCTCTTCTCGATCTTTTCCCGTGCAGACTTCCTATCAAACGAGTCCTTGCCGTGACAGATGACGACACCGCCGCTGTCGTGCGTGCATTTGAGAACGAACTGTTCCGGCAGCTGCGCAAAATCAATCTCGTCAAAGCTGTTCCATGGGCCGCCAACCAAGGGGATCAAGTATTGTTCTCCTATTTTATCAGCAATGTAGCTGCGAACGGCGTACTTGTCTACCAACGTGGGATAGAGCGGATTATGATCGTTTGCTTTGAGCCACTGGAGCTTTTCGTTGAAGGAGCGAGGATTCTTCCAGGGATAAGCCTGATGAAAGTGCGCCTGCCACAGAGCAGAGAGATACGGTTTGTCCGGCATCCAGTTGAGCAGATTTCTGGAGGAAAGCGCGAAAAACAATTTGGAAGGTAAGGATGATATCACGTTCTTCAGATGATTTTTCATGCACGTTTCCTTCTTTCGGCTGGCATGCCGTGGTTTCCGAGTGGGAGTGATCAAGACGGTTCTTAACATGCGCAACGCATGCGAAACCCCCTGATGCGTATAATATATCCATCATCCGACGGCCTGTCAATGACACAAGGCATGCGGGCCGGAGCGCGTTTTGAGGCGTAAAATACGAGAAATTTCGCAGAAAAGGAGAAATTTATATATAATCTCGCGCCGTGTTGCGTAAATGCCTTGACAATCTTTTTTCAGCAAGGCTAAACTAATTTGTAACCCGTCAAGGGAAAAAGGAGGAGAAAACATGTCCAAGTCGTTCATTCCGCAGGGCTACCGCTCCAAACTGGGGCTCTACGACACACAGAATGCCATCGAAATCATCAAAAGCACGTTTCTCGAGTCCCTATCTGCGGTGCTGCGCCTCAAGCGCGTATCCGCGCCGCTGTTCGTCAATCCGGCGGAGGGCTTAAACGATAATCTCAACGGCGTGGAACGTCCCGTCTCCTTCGACATCCCGGCAACCGGCGGGCATGGCGAGGTGGTGCAGTCCCTCGCCAAATGGAAGCGCTATGCGCTCGGCCGTTATGGCTTCCGCTCCGGCAAGGGTCTTGTGACCGACATGAACGCCATCCGTCGTGACGAAGCGCTGGACAACCTGCATTCCGTCTATGTCGACCAGTGGGATTGGGAGAAAGTCATTACGCCCGAAGAGCGTAGCGAAGAGACGCTCAAGCAGGCCGTTCTGAACATCGTGGACGCGATTTATTATACCCAGCAGATCATCTGCGCAAAGTATGACGTGCTCACGCCGTTCGTCAGCCGGGACGTTTCGTTCGTCACGGCACAGGAATTGCTCGATATGTATCCCGATTGTGACCCGAAAGAGCGCGAATATCGCTATGTCAAGCAACATCCGACGACGTTTGTCATGGGCATCGGCGGCAAATTGACCGACGGAAAACCCCACGATGGCAGAGCGCCGGACTATGACGACTGGCAGATCAACGGCGACATTCTCTTCTATAATCCGCTGCTGGATTGCGCGTTTGAAATCTCGAGCATGGGTGTTCGCGTCGATGCGGAAACCCTCTCAAAGCAGCTTACCATCGCCGGTTGCGAGAACAGACGCGCGCTGCCATTCCACAAGATGTTGTTGGAAAACAAGCTGCCGCAAACAATAGGCGGTGGTATTGGCCAGTCGCGTTTGTGCATGCTGCTGTTGAACAAGGCGCACATCGGCGAAGTGCAAAGTTCGCTCTGGGATGCTGAGACAATGGCGATGTGCGAACATGCCGGCGTAACACTATTGTAACATTTTTTCGTTCAAAAAACCGCTGTCCGAAATGGACGGCGGTTTTATTTTTTGCCAGAAACTAGGCATAGCTTGTTACATAGTGGCAGAGCGCCTAAAAACAGTTGTATACATGAGAATGGGAATTGTGACCATGTAATAATTGACCTTCGGCCATAAGCGTTTTTGCAAGCAACACGCATGTAACAAAGCCAACGCTTGTGTCATGAAACGCTGATATAATGTCACGAAACTCGTAATAATAAAGAGTAGAAAGTAATCGAAAGCAACATTTATGTAATGGACATACCTTACAATATGCTACAGTGCAAAAAATATATCTAGTTCAATGCAATTGTTTATTCAAAACGATAGATCTCAGGAGGCAGAATTCATGAAATGGTCGCAGATCAAACGGGTCATCAGCCTTACGCTTTGCGTGATGATGGTGCTTGCGCTGCTTCCGACCAGTACGCTGGCGGAAGACACGGCACCAACAGAACCGAGCGCTACGGCAGAACCGAGCGCACCGGCTGAAACGACAGCAGCGGAGGTTACACCCGCCGCGGAGACGACGACTCCAGTAGAAGAGGCTTCGCCCACTCCCGCAGCGGAAAACACGGACGAAGCAACGCCCGTTCCTTCGGAAACACCGCTCCCGTCGGAAACGCCGGTTGAGGAAATCATTCCGGAAGGACCCGTGACGTATCTCGTCAACTTTGTTGTCGACGGAGAGACCCTTTGGGATCTGCAGCAGACGGTTGCAGAGGGAGAGACGGTCAAGGCGCCGAGCATTCCCCAGGTGCCGGACAGCGAAGCGTATGTGGGCCAGGTGTTCCTGTACTGGTATGTCCGCGCAAACGAGGCATACGACTTTGGCACGCCTGTTACCGCGAATCTGACGCTGATTGCAAAATTCGGCGTAACCGAAGAAGCGCCGGTGATCGAGGAAGAGCCTGCTGTTCTGGATGACGGCATGCTCTTTGCCGCGTTCTCCATGGAGGGCGGTATCCTGCCGGAGACCACGCCGCTTTGGACCTACACGTTTGTCGTCGACGGCGCAAGCGTATCGACGAAGATCGTTGCAAACGGCGACACGCTGGACGAGCCGGAAGTGCCCGCTGCGCCCGACGGCCAGAAGTTCGCCGGATGGTTCACCGATGCTAACACCCTGTTTGATTCCTTTGGCACGCAGACAGTCACGGAAGACGGAGCGACCACGTTGACCGCGAAGTTTGAGCCTGCCTATTCTGTATTCTTCTACAACCAGTTTGGTTCCGTGTTTATGACCGTGACGCCGGATGCCTCCAATGTCGTCACGATGCCCAGCAGCGCAGCCCTGCAGGTTGCGGCGGACGAAGTACTCGTCGGCTGGACACTGACACCCGGCGACACGACCGATGTCGGCGCAAGCGTGACGGTTGACGGCGCAAGCATCAACCTCTATCCGATCATCCAGAAGGTTATCTGGATTTCATTTGATTCTGCCGGTGGAACGTATCTCTCGCCGATGCACATTCAACCCGGTGATAAACTTACGTTAGCTGCGGTTGAGGCATATATTGCCACGCAAAACAATGGCTCAAGTACAATCAGCAAGGTCGGCTATACCTTCGCCGGCTGGACCGGGTTTACCTTTGGCCAGAGACCGAGCAGCAACGTAACGCTAACCGCGACATGGACGGCGCAGACCGTCGGTTATACCGTGCTGTTCTGGCAGCAGGTGGTGGTCGGCGATTCCTATGCGGTTGTTGCCGCGGATACGGTAACCTCGCGCACGGCGCTTTCCGGCTCCTCTGTTTCGCCGATTTCGGCGGATACCACAAAGAGTTATAAGGGATTTGACTATAACGCGACCAAATCGGTCGCCGTGACGGTCAAGGGCGATGGCAGCACGGTTCTGAACGTGTATTATGATCGCCAGATTTGGACAGTTAACTGGCTGATGCGCACAAAAACATACAGCAACACGTTTAGCGCATACAACAGTTTCTTTACATGGACAACCAGAAGCGGACGCTATGGATCCAAGATCAATTATTGGCCGGTTGCTTCCGAAATCACGAGCTATTATTCCGGCGGCATGAGCGGATATACGCATACCGGCTGGTTCCAGAATGCGGAAAACAGCGGCACAAAGCTGAGCTATCTGGAAATTTTCGCCGACGGCGGCACGCAGCTGTTTTTCAGCGGTGTGTTGAACCTCTATGCGCAATATACCAACACCTATGTTACAACGGATACATTCAACCATATTCTCCAGAACCTTGATCTCAGCTGGCCTTCGACGCCATATGTTACGGCCTATGGCTACAACGTCGGCAGCTTCGGCATCAACAACCGATTTGAAGGATTCACGGCAGCATACTATAACACCAACACCAACAGCACCTGGCAGACGGCGATTCCCGGCTCGACCAGCGTGCCGCTGGACAGTATCGACACGCTCAACATCCGCCACTCGCGCAATAGCTATACATTGAGCGTGTTCAACTACAACACCGCAATCGGTTCTTCGACGGTGCTGTATGAGAAATCGCTTTCTACCTATGTGCCCGCTACGCCCTCTGCACCTCCTGCGGGTGTTCCGTCCGACTATGTCTGGGCAGGCTGGTATACCACACAGGCCGGCTATGCGGGAAGTGAAATGAACTGGACGGGCACCATGCCCGCGCATGATTTGATCGTTTACGGCGTTTGGAAGCAACCGTCGTTTACCGGCATCGCGCATTCGGTTTCCTTCGGCACGAGCGGCGGCACGGTCGTCGATCTTGGATCGATTGAATATGGCGGAACCATCAGCGCAAGCGCGCTTGCGGTGGCACAGGCGGCAGCCGAAGCCAGCAAACCCAATCCGACGGACGCGTTCGGCGGCTGGTTAATCATGAAGAGCGGCTCGCTGATTCTGTTTAACTCCAGCATGCAGATCTACGAGAACGTGGTGTTGTACCCCGTTTGGATCGGTACGGAAAACTTCTCCATTACCTATAGTCTCGGCGAGGCCACCGGCACTGCGCCCGTGGATAGCGTTACGTATGGTGCGGGAAGCCAGGCGCAGGTAAAATCGCTTACTTTGGCCTCCGTCACACCGCCGCCGGAGAAGGTCTTCATCGGCTGGCGTTCCAGCGTGGACAGCAAGATCTACTACCCCAACAGCTTGATTACGATCATCGAAGACACGACGCTGACCGCGGTCTGGGTCTATTCTTCGGTGACGGTAACGATTACCTACGACGGCAACGGCGGCGCAACAGCTGACAACCTGACGACCTTTACGGGTGGTGCGATCAACAACACCTATCACACCGTGCAGAGCAATCCGTTCCTCTATGCCGGAAAGAACTTTACCGGCTGGAACACCGCATCGGATGGCTCCGGCAGCTGGTATAACCCCGGCGATAGCGTCCTGCTCGGCGTCAGCGTACCCACCGCGCCCGGCAGCCTCTATGCCATCTGGGAAGACCAGACTTTTGACGTAACGGTGACCGCAGACCCTGTGGAAGGTGTTTCTTCCAAGAGCGGCGCGGGTATCTTCGTCTACAACGCGAGCACGACGGTCACATGGACCTTAGCGGCTGGCTATGAAGTCACAAGCGTGACCGACAACGGCACGACCGTTGACGCAGCATCGTATGTTGGCAACAGCTATACGCTCAGCGGCATTATAGAAGATCACGCTGTGGTGATCAACACCCAGAAGACGCTCTTTACCCTCAGCTACGATGGCAACGGCGGCTTGGCGGGCGGCAACCCCAGCTACAGCTCGACGAAGACCATGGGCACAAGCTTCACGGTGGACGCAAACACGTTCACGCGTGACGGCTACTATTTCCTCGGTTGGAACACCGACTCCGCTGCAACCGCGGCTGACGCAAATTACGCGCCAGGCAGCAGTGTTGTGATGCCTTCCTCGAACTTGACGCTCTATGCCGTTTGGGCAGAGAAGACCGCGCTGACGCTGACCGCAAACAGCGCGACGCGCAACTATGACGGTTCCGTCAAGAGCGTTTCCGGCATCACGCCGAGCATCGCGGGACTGACGATTCAGAACACGACCGCAGGCGCCTCCGGCACCAACCCCGGTGTGTACGCCACGACCTTTACCGATCAGGCGGGGCTTGTGATCCTGAGCGGCGGCGTAGACGTTACGGAACAATACACTGTGAGCTGGGTAGACGGCGCACTGACAATCAACCCGCAGGTGACCTATCGCGCCAGCGCAAACGGCGCGGTCATCGGCACGGAGTGGGTTGCTTACGGCACGGGAGACGCGACCTATAACGTCACCCCGCCGCAGAGCATCACCGTCGGCGCAACGAACTTCTACTGGCTTGGCACCTACAATCCCGCCAGCGCAAACGATCTGACCGAAAACACGACGATCTATGCGAGCTACACACAGAACAAGACGCTCGTGATCACGGCAGACAGCGCGGCGTATACCTATGATGGAACCACGCGGCAGATTACCACGGGTTCGGTTAATGTGCCCGGCTTGACGGTCACGGGCTACACCGTTTCCGGCAGCGGCACGAGCGCAGGCACGTATCCCACCAGCGTGACGCTCGGCGAAGTGAAGATCATGGACGGCTCGACGGATGTAACATATCAGTATGATGTGTCGACCGCCGATGGCCTCCTCACGATCGATCCGGCGAACACGACGGCGGATTCCGACGGCTACACGGGCACCTACGACGCAGTCGCGCACGGGATCACGGTCACCCCGGCAGTGGATGGCTCGACCGTCCGCTACTCGCTGACCAACAGCACCGACCCGGCGGATTACACGCTCACCACCAGTCCGACGGCGACAGACGCGACCACAGGAACCACGGTCTACTTCGTGGTCACGAACCCGAACTACAATCCGGTGTTCGGCAACGAAGTCATTACCATTAATAAGAGAGTTGTCGCGCTGACGACCGAAGATGCATCGAAGATGTACGACGGCAGCGCGCTCACGAACCCCAACTGGAACTACGACACGACCGGCAACGACGGATTCGTCGCGGGTCAGGGCTTCGCGACCGCGACCGCTGACGGTTCGATCACCAACGTCGGCACGGCGGAGAATACGTTCTCCTACACGCTGCTTGCTACGACGAACGCCGACAACTACACGATCGACGTCACCAAGGGCACGCTGACGATCACCGCGTCGACCGCGCTGACCGTTGACGCCACCGACGTGACCGAGATGTATGACGGCACCGCTTACGGTGTGTCCGCCAGTGCGAACGTTCCGACCGGAACGACGATCCGTTACAGCGAGACGCCCAGCAACGATCCGGCGGCCTACACGCTGACGAGCAGCCCGACGGCGACGCACGTTGACGACAGCAAGACTGTCTACTTCGTGGCGACGAACCCGAACTACGCACCGGCCTTCGGCAGCGCGGATGTTACGATCACGCCGCGCAACATTGTGGTCACGGGCGCAACGCAGAGCCGCGCATATGACGGCACCGCGCTGAGCGATTCCAGCGTGACGCTCTCCGGCGATGGTTTCCTCGCGGGCGAAG
>PGZM01000007.1 GCA_002841395.1 Firmicutes bacterium HGW-Firmicutes-9 | reverse complement strand
TTTCGGACAGCCTTTGCATGTCCTCGTATAAGGTCTATCAGCAGGGCGCGGCGCACAAGCGCGTGCCGGACGACGTCGCAGAAAATCCGACGATCATCGGACACGAGTTTTGCGGTGTGGTCGACGAGGTCGGCAAAAACTGGGCGCATAAGTTTAAAGTGGGCGACGGTTTCGTCATCCAACCCGCGCACTCCTATCAAGGTGCGCTGACCGCGCCAGGCTACTCCTTCCGCGAATGCGGCGGCGACGCAACCTATGTCAATATTCCGTGGGAAACGCTGCACATGGACTGCCTCTTGCCCTACAAGAGCGACGTCTTTTTCTACGGCTCTCTTGCCGAACCCATGAGCTGCATCATCGGCACATTTCACGCGATGTATCATACCCGTGACGGCGAATACGTCCACGACATGGGCATTGTGGAGGGCGGCAAGATGGCGTTGCTTGCGGGCGTCGGCCCGATGGGACTCGGCACCATCGACTACGCGCTGCACTGCGACCGCAAGCCCCGTCTACTCGTTGTCACCGACATCGACGATGCACGGCTGCAACGCGCTGCGTCGATCTATACCGTCGAGCACGCGAAATCGTGCGGCATTGAGCTGCACTACGTCAACACGGGCAAGCTCGAAAACCCGATTGAACATCTGCGTGCGCTTTCCGGCGGCGACGGATTCGACGACGTGATCTGCTTTGCGCCGGTCAAACAGGTTGTGGAGCAGAGCGACGGCATCTTAGCCGTTGACGGCTGCCTGAACTTCTTCGCGGGCCCCGGCGATCCCGCGTTCACCGCGCCGATGAACTTCTACAACGTGCACTACAACCGCACGCATGTCGCAGCCACCTCGCATGGCAACACGGACGACATGCGCGAAGCGATCACCATGATGAACGACGGACTGCTCAACCCCGCTGCGATGATCACGCACATCGGAGGGCTTGATTGCGTGGTAGAGACGACCGCGAACCTTCCGAAGATCCCCGGCGGCAAGAAACTGATCTACACGCAGATCGATCTGCCGCTCACCGCAATCACCGACTTTGCCGAAAAGGGCAAGACCGATCCGATGTTCGCAAGGCTCGACGAGATCGTCTGTGCCTGCAACGGACTCTGGTGCCCCGAGGCGGAGAAGTATTTGCTCGGAACGCTGATGAAGTAGAATAAATATTAAGAAGCAAAACTCCGGTGAATAACCGGAGTTTTTTATTTCGGGATGAATATAGAATAAAAAAGCCTCGAATTGTGACGATTTTCGAAACTCAACGAAACATACGGCTTTGACCCCCAGTTTTCTGCACGCAATATCGTATCTAAATAATGCATGGAGAAATCCTGTGGAATCATTCGATAAGGAGATCATCAATATGAAGGAAGATCGAAATCATTCGCGCGCGGTACTCCGCGGACGCACAAAACGATATCTTGTTGCCGTGCTCGCAATCATTCTTGCGCTTGCATTCAGCACAACGGCACTGGCGGCCAAAGGCAACGGCGGCAGCGCAGCACCAGCAGGCACGGACGCGCAGAGTGGGGCCACCTCTCAGCCTCCGTCGGGCGGCGGAAGCAGCACTGGTGGCGGACAGACCGCCGACCGCAGCAGAGCGAAGATTGGCCTACCCAATCTCGATAAGATTGTGGCTGCAATTGCCGCTCTGGCCGACGAAACCCTGAAGGCGGAGCTGACGACGCTGTTGAGCACCTATGAAGATGCATGGACGGCGAAGCAGGATGCCGTAGCGGCTGACCAGAAAGATGCGCTCGCCGCTCTGACCGATGCAATCACCACGGCAAAGGCGACACTGGATGCAGCCCTGGAAACAGCAGGCGTCTCGCTGGACACGATCTATGGCACACCTGTGGAAGCGCTGGACGGTACTGGTAGAATGTATCAGCGCCCGGTGTTGGATACCAATGCGATTTTCGAGGTCATCGGACGCCTGCCGGATACCAACGCGGATAAGTCGACGCTGCTGGGCCTTTTGAATGAATATCAACTGGCGCTGTTTGCGCAAACCTCAGCCAACTTCGCTTCGCTGACCGATCAGGCAAGACTCGAACTTGCATATCGGGTACGGCACGCGGAGGAAGCGCTCTTGCTTGCCTCGCGTGAAGCGGGTCTCACCGGCGGAAACGGACAAGTACAGTTCCTCAACGGCTATGCGTATGGAAACAGCGAACTGGACGTGACCTCTATTCTGACAAGCATCGCGGCGTTGGGTGATACCGACGAAAACAAAGCCAAGCTGACCGAACTGCTGGAAGCATATATCGCCGCGCTGGAAGCGGAAGCAACCGCCGATCAGACCGCGCTGAGCGATGCGGAACTTGATGTGCTCGAGGCTGCCGCAGATGCCGCGGAACTGGCCCTGATTGAGGCGCTGGAGCTTGCCGGTATTGATGTGCCGAAAGTACTGGAGGATGTACAGCCGCGTTATGCCGTACCGACGTATTACGACGACGACGATGACGACGAGTACGAGTACGAATCCGAGGACGATGACGATTAACTCGCCCTATAGGGCGTATTGAGCGGAAGTCTTTTATCTGACAGAAGTCGCTCTTTGAATCATCGCCCAAGCATGATACGATAGCACTGCGGGAGGAGAAATCCTCTCGCAGTGCAAACGAAAACATGCGGGCGCAGTTACCGCAGGAAACGGAAGATTCAGGAAGCATGGGCTTTGGCGAATCCGCGCTGGCTCTCCGCGCAAAAACGGACGAGCGGGCGCGCGAAGAACTCATCTCCCGACAGGAAAAGAACATTCTCAGAATCGTTTCTTTGGCAAAGCACGGCTATGCGACAAAGAGCGATGACGAATGGTCGATCGCTTTGTATGCCTTCTCTCGCGCGATCGATACCTATAGTCCCGGGAAGGGTGCATTCGTGCCCTATGCCGAAATGTTGATCAAACGCAGCCTGATCGACGAGCATCGCGCCGCGACAAAGCGCGCGCAGGAACTCTCCTTTTCGCCAAGTGCGTTTGAAGGCGAGTTGGACGAGGGAGAATCCAATCCCGTGCTCGCCGTGGTGGTTGAAAAAAGCGTCCGCGCGGCGGACACCACGCTGCGGGACGAAATCCTCGCGGCAAACGCCTTGCTCAAACAGTTCGGATTCGGATTTTACGAGCTGACCGATTCCTCGCCGGGGCGCGACAGCACAAGAAAAACGTGCCTGCTTGCGGTAGAATCGGTGCTCGAAAGTCAAATCGCGCTGGATCAGCTGATGCGCACGCACCAACTGCCGGTAAAATGGCTGATCGAACAGCGCGCGATACCAAAGAAACTATTGGAACGGTATCGCAAATACATCATTGCAACCATTATCATCTGCGCGGGTGAATTTCCCGCGCTGCAGGGATACATTCGCGGAGGGCGGGAAACATCATGAAACAGGAAAATATCAGCGCAGTGATCGTCGAGATCCGGGGCAGAAACGCCGCGGCGATGACCAGCGACGGCGCATTTCTGCGCGTGCAAAACGACCGTTACGAAGTGGGTCAGCAGGTATTGCTTGCGCAGCCCGCGGAGACGGCGCAGCCCGTGCGCAAGCGCATGCGGCTCACCGCATATGCGGGAATGGTCGCCGGATTTCTGCTGCTGATTCTCGGCGGATTCAAGGGATATACGACACCTGCCGGCGTGATCAGCCTCGACGTGAACCCCTCCATCGAATACTCGATCAATATCTTTGACCGCGTTCTGGATATCTCCGCCGTCAATGACGATGGAGAGTTGATCCTGGCAAGCATGGACGAAAACGCGCTTCGCTATCACAGCGTGGACGAAGTGGTGAATGCGACGATTCTTGCGTTGCGTGAAAGCGGCTATCTCGCCGACTCGACGGGAAACAACGTCGTGATCGCGTCTTCTTCCTATGACGCGCGGCATACCGAGCGGATCGCCGAGCGGCTTCGCATTCTTTTAGGTGCGTATGGAGACTTGGCTGTGCTCTCCGTGCCGGTTACCAGAAGCGAGGTAGAGAGCGCGCATGAACGCGGCACCAGCGCGGGCAAACTCTACATCGTAGAGGAGCTCGAAGACTCCTGGACGGATACGGAAGACTTTGACGCCGACGATTGGATCGTGCGTCCCGTACGGGAGATCATTCGCGAGACCGAATGGCAGCGCGAAGGCCGGGATGAGGACGACGAGGGTTATGAGGACGAATACAGGTCAACCACCAGTTCGCCTTACAAGACCCCCGAAAGTCAGCAGAGCTCAAATCCTGAGGAGTATCAGCAATACCAGAAGTATGGTTCTGACGAGTCTGAATATGAGCCCAGCGAAACGCCGGAGCATGGCGAGCCGGAACGGGATTAAACGCACAAAAATGTATTGTTAACACAGAAAACACGGCTCTTTTCACCGCTTGACGCGGTTGAGGAGAGCCTTTTTTCTTGTGTTTCCAAATGGAATCCAGTATACTAGCGGGCGTATGTGATTTTTTACAGGAGCAGAACAACAGGTATGATCAAGACCTATCTATCGATGCTGAAGCAGGAGTTTTCCGGCTACGGCGCGAAGTCGTTTTCCAAGGATCTCATGGCGGGTATTACAGTTGCAGCGGTTGCGCTGCCGCTCGCGCTCGCGTTTGGCGTCAGCAGTGGCGCAGATGCCGCAGCGGGGCTCATCACCGCGATCATCGCGGGCATCGTGATCGGCTCACTCTCCGGCGCATTCTACCAGATTTCGGGTCCGACGGGCGCGATGGCGGCGATTTTGATCTCCATCGTGGCGAAATATCAGATGCAGGGTGTGTTCCTTGCAACCCTGATGGCGGGCGTGTTCCTGCTACTTGCCGGCGTGCTGCGCCTCGGCAAACTCACGAGCTATATTCCCGCACCGGTGATCACGGGCTTTACCTCCGGCATTTCGATTCTCATCGCCGCGGGTCAGCTCGACAACTTCTTTGGCGTGAAGTCGGTGGGCGAGGATGTGATCGAGCGGATTGGTAGTTATTTTGCGCTCGGCTTTCATCCCGATCTGTATGCGGTCTGCATCGGCCTGTTTGTGATACTGTTCATGATTGCGTATCCCAAGAAGTGGAACGCGGTCGTGCCAGGCTCGCTGATCGCGATCATTCTTGCGACCGCCGCGGCATCGCTTCTAAACTTCGACGTAGCGCGCGTGGGTGAAATTCCCAAGACGCTGCTGCCGGCACAGCGGCTCACGCTGAGCAACATCGACGTGCATATGCTGCTCAAGCTCGCGTCTCCCGCGTTCAGCATCGCGATGCTTGGCATGATCGAGAGCCTGCTCTGTGCGTCCAGCGCGTCCCGCATGACGGGCAAATCCTTCAACAGCGATCAGGAACTCGTGGCGCAGGGCATCGGCAACATCATATTGCCGTTCTTCGGCGGCATTCCTGCGACGGCAGCCATCGCGCGCACGAGCGTCGCGGTCAAGAGCGGCGCGGTTACGCGCATGACGGGCATTGTGCATGCGCTGGTACTTGTCGTGTCCATGTTCCTGCTGGCGCCTGTGATGTCGTCGATTCCGCTTGCAGCGCTTGCGGGTGTGCTGATGGTTACCGCGTTTCGCATGAACGAATGGTCAGCCATTCGATACATGTTCTCGCGCAAGTTCAAGGGAGCGATGCTTAAGTATTTCGTCACCATGGCGGCGACAGTCATCTTCGATCTGACCACCGCAATCGCGCTGGGCGTGCTTGTGGCGCTGCTGCTGCTCATCAGCAGGCTCTCCAAACTGGAGATCAATTTGGAAACCGTAGATGCAGCGCGCCTTTCCGCGGATGGCGAAGAAATTTGTAAGAAATACGCAAATGCGCGCGTGGTCTATATCGCGGGCGCGATGATCTTCGCCAACACGGGCGCGGTGGAAAGCATTCCCGCCTCGGTTCCGGAGGATTGCGACGCGGTATTCTTCTCGATGCGCGGGGTAAGCTATCTGGATGTCTCCTGTGCGCAGGCGTTTGAGGGCGTGATTATCGCGCTGAGAAAGCGCGGCGTCCGCGTCGGCTGCTGCGGACTCTCGAGCGAGACGCGCCGCACGATGGAGCGCAGCGGTATCCTTTCGCTCATCGGCGAGGAAAATGTTTACTGGAGCATCGACCGTGCGCTCACGCTGGACTGCGGCTGCACGGAAGAAATCGCATAACATCGTATCGCAACACAAGAGCGGGGACAAATGCCCCCGCTCTTTTCGCTCCTGAAATATTTATATGGAAATCCGGATGAGCGGCATGATACGATAAAGTCAGAAACTGGACAACTTCATATCGGAACAACACATGACGAACCGCGCGCCTGATGCAACGCATCCCCTGCGGAAACCCAAGATACGAAAACAGGACGATGCCTTTGCCTTGGACGTAAGCAACCCGTGCCGATATCCCGTCAAAACAGAAGGAGGGATACCTTGACCAGGCTGTCACGCGATTGCCAAGCTGCTCCGACCATAACCTCGGAAAATAGAAACCAAACGACCGACAAATACGAAGCGATGAAACCGCTTCGATCCGCACGAACGCGCGAGAATCAATTCGGCTATGCCGTGCTAGCATTTACCTCGCTGCTGTTCATCCTGTTCGGCCTGACGCAGAGCAAGCCGGAAGCGATTCTTGCAGGCTTCTCCCGCATCATACAATCGACCAACATTCTCATCACGGACTATGTCGCCCTCGGCGGCATCGGGGCTGCGTTTGTCAACGCGGGTCTTTTGATGCTGCTCTCGGTGTTGCTTTTGTTGTCGCATCGTGCGCCGTTTCGGGGCATTACCGTCGTGGGCGTGTTTCTCATGGGCAGCTTTGGTCTGTTTGGGAAGAACATTTACAACGTCTGGCCGCTGATGTTTGGCACGTGGTTATATGCGCGCCTCAAACGCGAGCCGTTTACCGAGCACATTTATACCGCGCTGTTTGCGACGAGTTTAGCGCCCATCGTGACGGAGTGCGCCTTTGTGCTGCATCTACCGGAGCAAATAGGCGTGCCTCTCGGCATTCTGATCGGCATGTGTGTGGGTCTTGTTGCGCCGCCGCTTGCCGCGCACCTAAAACAGGTTCACAAGGGATTCAGTCTTTATAACGTCGGGTTCACGGCGGGTATCATCGGCACGGTGGTTGTCTCCATCCTCAAATCCTATGGTTATAAAACAGGGTTCAACATGTTCTGGAGCGACGGGAACGACGCGCTGTTCGGCGTGTTTCTCCTCCTGCTGTTTTCGTTTTTCACGCTGACGGGATACTTTCTCAGCCCGCATCCGATCTTGGGACTCCGGAAGATATTTCGCGAATCGGGGCAGTCCTGCAAGGATTTTTCCGAGCTGGCGGGATTCGGGGCCGCGCTTTTGAACATGGGGATCAACGGTTTTGTCGCAACGGGCTATGTGCTGCTGGTCACAGGTCCGCTCAACGGTCCGACCATCGGCGGGATACTGACCATCGCCGGGTTCGGCGCTTGCGGGAAGCACACGCGAAATGTCGTACCCGTGATGCTCGGTGTGGTACTGGGCAGCCTTACCAAAGTCTGGAACATCAACGACCCCGCGGTGCTACTTGCGGCGCTGTTTGGCACAAGTCTCGCACCGGTTGCGGGACATTACGGCTGGGCTTGGGGCGTTGTCGCGGGGTTCTTAAACTCTTCCGTTGCGTTGTCGTCCGGTGTGATGCACGGAGGGATGAACCTCTACAACACCGGTTTCTCGGCGGGCATCGTTGCCGCGTTTCTCGTGCCGCTGATCGAAGCACTGCCGAAACGGTTCATTGGCAATGTGCCGAAGATACGACCGCATCCCGATCGGCAATAGCGCATCGGGCTTATGACAGCGCGGCGAATGCGGCGCGATAGAGCAGGCGGCAGGCGATTACGTTGCGCCACCAGCCGTAGTTGAGCGGCGAGTAGCGATAATATTTTTCGGTCTCCATGATCAAAGAAAGATACCCTTGCCCGATGGCAAAGCGAAGCTGCTCTTCTTTTGATAGCGTTATGGGCGTTTTCGCCGCGGCGTTATAGGCCGCGATCACGTCAGGCTTGTCCGACAGCGGCTGATGAAACGTAAAACAGACGAAGTCGAACATCCGATCGCCCCAGAAGCAGCGTTCCGGGTCGATCCAGCACAAGCGGATGTTGCCGTCTTCCCGCTGTACAATGCTGTTGGCGGGCCAGATGTCAAAGTTGACCATGCAGCCCGCGACGGGCTCCAGGATAGCGCGATGCTGTTCAATCAAACGAAGCAGCCGTTCCCCTCTGCGGGAGCGGCGTTTTTTTCGCGCGCAATCCTCCAGCGTTTGCGAGACAAACGCATGGATCGCCGTGTACCAGTTGTCGTACAACGCGTTTTGCACATAACCGAACCGCGCGTTTGAGATTGCGTGCAACTGCGTCGCCATCGCGGGAAGCATGCGGTCGACTTCTGCGCGTTCTTCCGGTGTGAGGACGGCCTTGTTCAGCGGATCGCCTGGTAAAAATTCCATAATGAAATATGGCACGGGCAGCAGCTCGCGTGAGAAATCGGCGGCAAAAACCTTTGGAACGCGGATATCGGTGTCTGCTCTCAACTGTTCATACCAAAATACTTCACTCTCCATCATGCTCTGCTCATAGCGCATCACCGGTGCGCTGACTCGCGGCGCGACCTTGAGCACATAGTCCTGCTGATCCGCATGCGCGAGATAGACCGCGTTGAACTCCCCGTCGCCCAAAGGCTCCGCATGGGTAACGTTTGGAATGCCTGCTTTGGCAAACAGTTGCAGGATGGTCGCCTTGTCGAGTTGATATTTGGTGCGGCTGATCATGTGATACCCCCATAAAACCGAGTTGAAACACGACAGATAAGTAAAAATTAACTTTTGGCACCAGTGTCTGGTAGGACTTATAATATCAGTAGTCATCTATAATCTCAAATCCAACATAACAAATCTTTTATGCTGCGCTGCGCGGCAGTTAGGAGACAATATGGTGTCTTGGAATACGCCAGCGGTCAACGCCCGTGCAAACGAAATTCTTTCGAAAATGACCCTTGCGGAAAAGGCCGCGCAGATGGTGCAGGTGCCGTTTGCTTACGTCACGCGCGAAGAAGCGCTGATGTGGGCGAAGCGCGGCGCGGGCTCGTTTCTGCATGTATTGGGCAACGACGCGCGGGAGATTCAGGCGGCGGCGATGGGCACGCGCCTCGGTATCCCCGTGCTGTTCGGCATCGACGCCATCCACGGACACGGGCTGAATCAGCAGGCCGTGATCTTTCCGTCTCAACTTGCCGCGGCCTGCAGCTGGAATCCCGAAATCGCGGAGGAGATGGGTCGCGTGACCGCGCGCGAGGTCGCGGCGGACGGGCTGCATTGGACGTTTTCTCCCGTGTTGTGCCTGGGACGCGATACGCGCTGGGGCAGGATCGACGAAACGTTTGGCGAGGACCCGTATCTCGCGGGCGAGCTGGGCGCCGCGATTGTCCGCGGATATCAGGGAGACGACATCTCGGACGGAGAACACATTCTTGCCTGCGCGAAACACTATATCGGCTACGGTGACGCGGTTGGCGGGCGCGACTCCGTCGACACAGAGATGACGTTTCGTAAGCTGAAGGAGACGTTTCTGCCGCCGTTTGCGCGTGCGGTGGAGGCGGGCGTCGCAACCATCATGACCGCATACGGCTCGATCGACGGCACGCCGTTTACCGCAAGTGAACGGGCGATGCGCACGATTTTGCGGGACGAGCTTGGGTTTGCGGGATTTGTCGTGACCGACTGGGACAACGTCGCAAGCCTCGTGAACAATCAGCATGTCGCAGCTGATATCGATGAAGCGTCGCTCCTGGCAGCCCGCGCCGGCAACGACATGATGATGACCACAACCGCGTTTTATGAAAGCGCGATTCGCCTTGTCGAGAGCGGAAAGCTGGACGAATCCGTGCTGGACGAGGCTGTGAGGAATATTCTGCGCGTTAAGATCGCGATGGGACTGCTGGAACGCCCACAGGATCGCGGAACGCCCGCCTGTCTCGGCTGCGCGGAGCATCGGGAGAGCGCGCTTGCCGCCGCGCGGGAGAGCGTAACGCTGCTGAAAAATGACGGCGCGCTACCGCTGGATCCATCGATTCGCAGCATTGCGGTCATCGGCGCAAACGCGGACGACATTCGCGCGCAATATGGCGACTGGACGTATTTTACCCATCCGCATCCGAGCCCGAAAACCACACCCGCGCGACCGTATGTAACCTTGCTCGAGGGCGTGCAGATGCTTGCCGAACCGCATGGCATTGCGGTAACGTACGCGCGCGGCTGCGGCCCGCTGCCGAACGAGGCGGACGATCTAGACGCTGCGGTTGCGGCGGCGCAGGACGCGGATTTCATCGTGCTCGCGGTGGGCGACGTCATCGAGCAGTCAGGCGAGTTCCGCGATCGCGCGGATCTTTCGCTCTCCAATCGGCAGGAGGAGCTGTTTTTTCGACTGCGCGCACTCGGAAAACCCGTCGTAACCGTGCTGATCGCGACCAAACCGCTGTGCATGACCAAGGTAGCGGAGGAGTCCGCCGCATTTATCGCCGCATTCAACGGCGGCATGTATGGTGGACAGGCGGTTGCGGAGGCGATTTTCGGCGCGCTCAACCCGTCCGGCAAGCTGCCGATCAGCTTCCCGCGGCATAGCGGCCAGATACCCGTTTACTATAATAGTATGCCTGGTTGGCATGGCGGAAAATATGTCGATCTGCCGGATACGCCGTTGTTTGTCTTCGGCGAAGGGTTGTCCTATACGTCGTTTGCTTATGAAAACGTACACGTTGACGCGCAAACGCTGCAGCTATCCGTCCGGCTTACAAATACCGGCGCAAGAGCGGGCAGCGAGACGGCGCAGGTCTACGTGCGCGATCTCGTCAGCAGCGTGATCACGCCGGTTAAGCGTCTCATCGCGTTCCAAAAGGTAACTCTGGAGGCGGGCGAGTCCCGCGAACTCGTGTTTCAGCTCAAGCGGGATGACTTCTCGCTCCTTTTGCCGGATGAATTGCGCGTGGTGGAGCCGGGCGAGTTTACGCTCTTTGTCGGCGGCAGCTCGAAGGATGGCGATCTACTGCGGCAGAATATTAACTTGTCATAACACGTATGCTGAGAAGCAGTCGTTTTTTCGCTTAGTTGACGGCAATGACGAACGGATTTACAATGAAAATGGTAAGCGTTCTCTATTGACACAGTCTTTGTTTCAGGAATATTCGTTGTTTTGCCAGATTGTGCATGTTCATTACGAAGCACATGATGAAAACACAGCGAAGATCGACAGACTGTCCAAGTGATTACCCAAAGAACAGGTCCCGAAGTTTTCAAGAGGAATATACCCAGTTGAGATGGAGGGAATATGATCCGGAATGAGAAGAAGAACAGAATACATGATGAAGAACCTTTCGCGGGCCAAGAACTCTCGTTAGAAGAGTTGCGCCTTTTAATAGACAACATGATCAGCCCGTTCTCGTATTATCGTATGATTTATGACGAAGAAGGGCGCACTGTGGACTATGAGTTTCTCGCGGTCAACCGTGCTTTTGAAATTGAGACCGGGAAAACGCGCGAAGAAATCGTCGGCAAAAGAGCGCTCTCGTTATTCCCGGAAACAGAGAAATACTGGATCGAATGTTTTGGTCGCGTTGGAAAAACAGGCATCTCGGAGCAGATCTCGAATTATTCTGCAGCTTTTGATAAATGGTACAAGTTGCTCGCTTTCTCCCCGAAACCGGAGCATGTGGCGGTCACGGTCAGTGATATTTCGAATTTTATCAAGGAACAACGAACCCTTCAAATGACGGCGGAAGAACTCCGCGCGCAGCAACAGGAAAACTACCGCCTTGCGCATGAAGAACCGATTTCGGGATTGCCCAACCGCGCGAGTCTCTATGAAGCGATGGCGGAACGAATGGCGCACAAGCCGGAGCGCAAGGGCTTTATGCTCGCAATTTTTACGCCGGACAACCTCGCGGAGATTCTCGCAACCTACGGCAGCGTGCTCAGTGACGAGATCATGCGCGCTATCGCGCAGCGGCTAAAAGAGCTTGTCAATCCGCCGGACATGTTTTTCAGCATGACCGGAACAGACCTTGTACTGCTTTACTCCTCCAAGTGTGACACAGTAGAGGCGAGGAGAACACTTGCCCTCGTAAACGAAGCGATTCGCACGCCGATCAAAGTGGAGGAAGGCGTATTTTATATCACCGCGAGCTGCGGCGTGGCGTGCTACCCCAAGGATTCAGTCGATCGTGACGATTTGATCATGAAGGCGAACCTTGCGCTCTTTCAGGCAAAAGAGCTTGGCGAACCCATCGGATTTTATGACGAAGAGATCGGGCTGGAGCTGTTGCATCGCACACGCATCCGTAACGAGCTGCCGAAAGCGTTGGAACGTGAAGAGTTTGAACTGTTCTTTCAGCCGCAGATATCGTCCGCCACGGATCGGATACTGGGATTTGAGGCGTTGCTTCGCTGGCATAGCGCTGCGTTGGGTGATGTCTCCCCGTTGGAATTCATCAGCGTAGCGGAAGAAAGCAGGCAAATTTTACCGATTGGCGCATGGGTGATGCGAAACGCAATTGAGACCCTGTGCCAACTCAATGAGCGATGTGGCACAGAGTTTTGTATGGCTGTTAATGTGTCTGGCGTGCAGCTGCGTGTGGACGATTTCGTTGATCAGGTTTTGGGTTTGTTGTCCGAAACGGGACTCAAGCCGAGTCTGTTGGAGATTGAGGTCACGGAATCTGTGCTGATCAACCGCACCCTTCACGCCATCGAGAAGCTGAACGCCCTGCACAAGCACGGCGTACGTATCGCGCTGGACGACTTCGGCACGGGTTATTCTTCGCTTGGGCTGCTCAAAGACCTCAAGGTATCGACGCTGAAGATCGATAAAGTGTTCATACAGGATCCAAGCGCGGCTGTGCTGACGAAGATGATCGCGCGCCTTGGGCATACGCTCGGCGCGGAGATCGTAGCAGAAGGCGTAGAGACCGAGGAGCAGTTGAAATTTGTGCGCCGCGCGGGCTGCGATCGGGTGCAGGGATTCTACCGCGGGCTGCCAATGCCGCTCACCGCGTTGGAGCGATTTATAGCGCTGAAAGAAGGACGTTGAGCAAAACGAGAACACAACAAGGCGCGCCGGGAAACGAGCGCGCTTTCTTTTTGTTTCGCGCATGGTGTGTTTGTGATAAAATAACCCTACGCCGGAGGTGATGCTTTCCGGCGGAAACATGCGCCTGCCTACATCGTTTCGGGCGCAGAAACAACAGGGAGCGAACATGGAAACAGAGATTCAACTACTTGCAAAAGAGTTTAACAAGAACGAAATGCATGTCAAAAACGTCGTCGATCTGATCGACGAGGGATATACGATCCCGTTCATCGCGCGCTATCGCAAGGAGATGCACGGCACGATGGACGACACAACCCTGCGCGATCTGGCTGACCGGTTGACGTATCTGAGAAACCTTGCTGAGCGGCGCGAGGAGATCAAAAAGGCGATTCTGGCGCAGGATAAGCTCACCGACGAACTCTCCAAACAGATCGACGAAGCAAAAACGCTCGCCGTGCTGGAAGATTTATATCGTCCCTACAAGCAAAAGCGGCGTACGCGCGCGACCATCGCCAAAGAGAAGGGCTTAGAATCGCTCGCGACGAAGATTCTCATACAAGGCATCGGCCTGCCCGCGCCGGAAGCGCTCGCGCAATCGTTCATCGACCCGGAAAAGGGCGTGAACACGGTTGAAGAAGCGCTCGCGGGAGCATCCGATATCATCGCCGAAACGATCTCCGACGATGCAAGCATCCGCCAGAAGCTGCGCGATGTGATCGCAAAAAACGCGAAGGTCGGCTCCGTCGCCGCCAAGGAGGAAGACTCTGTCTACCGCCTTTATTATCAGTTTGACCAGCCGATGAGCCGCTTGCAGAGCCACCAGATCCTCGCGATCAACCGCGGCGAGAAGGAAGGCTTTCTCAAGGTCAACCTCGACCTCGACCGCGAGCTTGCGCTCGGTACCGTCAAACGCTCCGTCGTGAAGTCCAATACGCAGTCGGGCAAGTTTGTGGAAGCCGCGGCAGAGGATGCATACGATCGTCTGATCTTTCCCTCGGTGGAGCGCGAGACGAGAAATGTGCTGACCGATCTTGCCAACGAAGGCGCAATCCATAATTTCGCGCTCAACCTCAAACCGCTTCTCATGCAACCACCCGTGAAAGGGCATGTCACAATGGGACTCGATCCCGGTTACCGCAACGGCTGCAAGGTCGCGGTGGTCAGCGACACGGGGAAAGTGCTCGACACCACCGTGGTCTACCCGACGTTCGGCGAGCGGCAGAAGGAAGAGGCGATTGAGAAGCTCGAACAACTCGTGAAGAAGCACGCCATCGAGCACATCGCAATCGGCAACGGCACCGCTTCCCGCGAGACGGAGCAGATGACCGTTGAGCTCATCTCGCGCAACCGCGGCGTGAGCTATATGATCGTTAATGAAGCGGGCGCCTCCGTCTACTCCGCGAGCAAGCTCGCGGCGGAGGAGTTCCCACAGTACGACGTTAACCTGCGTTCGGCGGTGTCCATCGCAAGAAGATTGCAGGATCCGCTCGCGGAGCTCGTCAAGATAGACCCCAAGGCCATCGGCGTGGGGCAATATCAGCATGATATGCCGCAAAAGCGGCTCAGCGAAACGCTCGAAGGCGTGGTCGAAGACTGCGTCAACGCCGTCGGTGTGGACGTCAACACCGCGTCGCCGTCGCTCTTAAAGCAAGTTGCTGGTCTCAACGAAACGCTCGCGAAGAACATCGTCTCGTTCCGCGAGACAAACGGCGCGTTTACAGGCAGAAAGCAGCTTATGAAGGTGCCCAAGATGGGGCCCAAGGCGTTTGAACAGTGCGCGGGCTTTTTGCGCGTGCCTGAGAGCAAGCTGGTGCTTGATAACACCGGCGTACACCCGGAAAGCTATGCCGCTGCGGAGAAACTTTTGTCGCTCACGGGTTATACGCTCAAGGACGTCGCCGCGGGCAGCATTTCGGATCTACCGGAGCGCGTCAAACAGGCGGGTGAAAGCAAATTGGCAAGTGAATGCGGCGTTGGTCTGCCGACGCTACGCGACGTGGTCAAAGAGCTCGTCAAACCCGGTCGCGACCCGCGCGACGAGCTGCCAAAGCCTGTATTGCGCACGGACGTGCTGGACATCAAGGACATCGTGCCGGGCATGATCCTCACGGGAACCGTGCGAAACGTGATCGACTTCGGCGCATTCGTCGATATCGGCGTGCATCAGGATGGGCTTGTGCACATCTCGGAGATCGTCAACCGCTTCATCAAGCACCCGAGCGAAGTCGTATCCATCGGAGACGTGGTTCAGGTGCTGGTACTCGGCGTGGACGTCGCGAAAAAGCGGATTTCGCTCTCGATGAAGCAGGTAGAAAAGCAGTAATTACAATATCGGCGATAGGAGGCAACATGCGCTTCGTCAATCTGGCCATGCAAAACGGTGCGCCGGCCGAGCTGGTTCTCAACACGCGGGATGAGAAAGACCGCGCGGCGGTCTATACGCGCGCGTTCCTGCCGCCGCAGCGGCTGATTCTCCTCGGTGGCGGACACGTCTCGCAGCCGCTGAGTCGTTATGCCGCCGATCTGGAGTTTGACGTCGTGGTCGTGGACGATCGCCCCGGCTTTGCCAACGCCGTTCGCTTCCCGGAGGCGGGTAAGGTTGTTTGCGACGCGTTTGAGCACGCGATTGCGGAACTCGCGATCACGCCGTACGATTTTGTCTGCGTGATCACGCGCGGACACCGGCACGACGCGGCTTGCTTGCGGGTGCTGCTTGCAGGAAATCAGCCGCGTTATCTGGGACTGATCGGCTCGCGCCGTCGTACCATTGAGCTATTCAAAATGCTGGAGGAAGAGGGATTCGACCGCGCGAAGATCGAGAGGATTCATACTCCAATCGGAATCGCAATCGGCGCGGAGACGCCGAAGGAGATCGCAATCTCCATCCTTGCGGAACTGATCCAGCAGCGCAGCAGCAGAAGCGCGGAGAGGGACGGCACGCGCCTCGCGCTCGCTTCCCACGAGCCGGAGCTGCTCAATTATTTAAGTTCTAACAAAGAGCCTTGCGCGCTTGCTGTCGTGGTCGAAAAGAGCGGCAGCACGCCCGTTCCGACCGGAGCCGTCATGGCGGTCAACCAGCTCGGCGGCATCGTCGGCACCGTCGGCGGCGGCTGTGGCGAGCATGAGATCGTCAAGCATGCGCTGGATGTGCTGCGCACAGGCCAAGCGCGGATGATCCACCTCGATATGAGCAACGACGTTGCCGAGGAAGAGGGAATGGTTTGCGGCGGACGCATGAAGGTCTGGATCGAGCCGTTTTCCGAAGAATAGTTATGATTTAAGAGCAGCAGGAGCATTTCCGCTGCTTTTTTACAAACCGCTTGACAAAGCGCGATTGGTTGTGTAAAGTAAACATATAAAACATATATGCAATAAATAAGGAGAGTTGTCAAATGGCTAAAATTTCAAAGAGCCTGACGGAACTGATTGGAAAGACCCCGCTGTTGGAGCTCTCCAATTATGAAAAGAAACATGATCTAAAGGCGAAGATCATCGCAAAGCTGGAGTACTTTAACCCTGGCGGTAGCGTCAAAGATCGCATCGCGCTGGCGATGATCGACGACGCGGAACAGCGCGGCGTGCTCAAAAAGGGCAGTGTGATCATAGAGCCCACCAGTGGCAACACGGGCATTGGTCTTGCATCCGTTGCGGCTGCGCGCGGCTATCGCATCATCATCACCATGCCGGAAACCATGAGCGTTGAGCGGCGTGTTCTGATGAAAGCATACGGAGCGGAGATCGTGCTCACCGAAGGATCGAAGGGCATGAAGGGCGCAATCGCAAAGGCGGAAGAACTCGCGGCCGAATTTCCGAATTCGTTCATTCCTGGCCAGTTCACAAACCCCGCCAATCCCGCAGTTCATCGCGCGACCACAGGACCCGAGATTTGGGAAGACACCGACGGAACGGTCGATATCTTCGTCGCGGGCGCTGGCACGGGCGGAACGGTGACCGGCGTTGGCGAATATCTGCGAGGCAAGAACCCGAACGTGAAGATCGTCGTCGTCGAACCCGCCGATTCTCCCGTGTTGTCCGAAGGACATGCCGGCCCGCATAAGATTCAGGGTATCGGTGCAGGTTTCGTGCCTGCTGTGCTGAACACCTCTGTTTACGACGAGATCATTCCCGTGAAGAACGAGGACGCGTTTGCCGTCGCGCGCGAGATCGGCAGAGACGAAGGCTTACTTGTCGGCATCTCCAGTGGCGCCGCCGCATGGGCAGCAATCGAGCTTGCCAAGCGTGCCGAGAACGCGGGGAAGACCATCGTGGTCATTTTGCCGGATACGGGCGAACGCTATTTGTCCACCGCGCTGTTTGCCGATTTGCAGTAACAAAGACTTTATCACAGGCGATTCTGCTGAACATGAAACACGCATGTGAAACACAAAAAGCCGCACTTTGCGGCTTTTTGTTTCTCCTGTTCGCTTGTTGACGAGGCGAATATTTCAGGTTATGATTTTTCTGGTGCAGATCGTTGCACTGCAAGAAAGGTGAATTACCATGCTCAATGAATTCTCCCGCGCGGAGTTATTGCTCGGCAAAGAGGCGATGCAGCAGCTTTCCGCCTCCCGTGTCGCCGTGTTCGGCGTCGGCGGGGTTGGCAGCTTTGCCGTGGAAGCGCTCGCTCGCGCGGGCGTCGGCGCAATCGACGTGTTTGACGACGACAAAGTGTGCCTCACCAACATCAACCGCCAGCTCATCGCGCTGCATTCCACCATCGGCAAACCCAAGGTCGAGGTCATGCGCGAACGAATCTTAGATATCAACCCACGCTGCAAAGCCACCGCGCACGCGATGTTTTACAGCGCGGAGACGGCGGACTCCGTTGACCTTTCGGTCTATGACTATATCATCGACGCGATCGATACTGTCTCTTGCAAGCTAGTGCTGATCGAACGGGCGAACGCCGCGGGCGTACCCATCGTGAGTTGCATGGGCGCTGGCAATAAGCTCGATCCCACGCGGCTGGAGGTTTCGGACATCTATAAGACATCCGTCTGCCCGCTGGCGCGCGTGATGCGTAAGGAACTCAAATCCCGCGGCATCAAGCGGCTCAAAGTCGTCTATTCCCGCGAGGAGGCGTTAAAACCCGCGGAAGATCTCTCCATCAGCTGCAAGACCGGCTGCGTATGCCCACCGGGTACCGCGCGTAAATGCACCGTGCGTCGTCAGGTGCCGGGCAGCGTCTCGTTTGTACCGCCCGTCGCGGGCTATATACTTGCTGGCGAAGTGGTCAAGGACATCATCGCAAAGCACGCGTCTTCCACAGACAAAGATATTGCGAAAGTCGACAGCTATATGCTAGAATCGAAGTAACTTTGAAAGGAATGATCCATTTTGCATCATTACATCCGCATTCGCTAATCAACCGAGGACAGCAGTGTACGCCGGAAACGGCGCTGTTTGCGTTGTGATAGTGAGCGGATAAGGCGCGCGGGTTTTTCGCGTGATGATTTTTGCTCCGCAATGGCAGACAGCAGCGCTTGTCTGTCTTTTTGTTATCGTGACGATATCACGCGGGGCATACCGTCGTGCGTGGTAAAATAGAGCATTGATTGGAATTACGAAGGGATTACATATATGTTGGAACACAACAATTGGAGACGAAAGTACTTTACGATACTCTCCGGTCAAGCCATCTCGATGATCACCAGCGGTGTGCTGCAGATGGCGTTGATCTTTTATCTGACTGAGAAGACGGGCTCCGCGCTCGTGCTCTCGCTTGCGACGTTCTTCGGCTTTCTGCCTCAGGCGATCCTGGGACCGTTCATTGGCGTCTGGGTCGATCGCTGGAGCCGAAAAGCCGTTATGATCGGTGCGGATCTGTTTATCGCGCTCGCGGGCGTTGGCCTTGCGATCATCGCGCTGAAGATCGAGCCGCCGATCTGGACCGTGCTCGCCATCCTGTTTTTGCGCAGCGTGGGTGCTGCATTCCATTCACCCGCGATGTCGGCGGTGACCCCGCTCATCGTGCCGGAGGATATGCTGGTGAAATGCGCGGGCTACAGCTCGTCGATCCAGTCCATCAGCTTTCTCGTTAGCCCCGCCATCGCTGCGGTGGTGTACTCGCGCTGGTCGATTTCGGCCATCGTGGGGCTGGATGTGTTCGGTGCGATCATTGCGGTGCTGTTTGTGGCGTTTATCGCAATTCCGAAACCGCCGAAATCGGAGCTTGTGGGGCAAACAACCTTCTTTGCGGATATGAAGGACGGCTGGCTCGCTATCCGCGAGGATAAAGGGTTGTTTCAGATGCTGTTGATTGGCACGCTGTACATGCTCGTATTCATGCCTATCAACGCGCTGTTTCCGCTGATGAGCATGGGCTACTTCGGCGGAACGACCACGCACGCCGCGATTGCGGAGACTGCGTTTTCCGCGGGCATGCTCGTCGGCGGGCTGGTGCTCGGCGCGTGGGGCGGCTTTAAGCGCCGCATTCTGACGCTGGGGCTATCCGTTATTCTGATGGGCGCGGGGTTCGCGGCATCGGGACTACTGCCAACGTGGGGCTTTGTCGGCTTTGCTGTGCTCTGCGTGGTGATGGGATTTGCGGCGCCGTTCCATGGCGTGCAGACCGCGATCTTTCAGGAGCGCATCGCACCGGAATGCCTGGGTCGCGTGTTTTCGCTGAGCATGAGCATGATGTCGCTTGCAATGCCGATCGGCCTGATGCTCGCGGGTGCGTTTGCCGAGGTGATCGGTGTGCACACGTGGTTCCTCATCTCCGGATTGCTGGTCATGCTCATCGCGTTGGTGATGCTCTCCATGCCCGCGATTCGTTCGCTGGATGACAAGCCTGCGGTGGAACCAGCGGCAGAAACAGCCGCCACGTCGGCGGAGTAACGCCGCGCTTAAACGGAACAGGCAATAACAAAAATCCCCGTGCTGTCGTCATCGTACCAGCGCGGGGATTTCTTTCTTGTGTAGATTTTCTTGTTTTCGACCTTCCGGGTTACCGGATTGACGCCGTCCCATAAGGTTCGTTTGGCACGGTCTAGTGCTTCTCTGGCGCGCTTGCTTAGTTTTTCGCGCGGAATAAATCGGATCATGTTTCTTTTTTCCTCCTGATCGCGTATGATAGATAAAGTATAGTTCTTTGCGGTTGCATACGCAATACAATATGATTCATCGATAGATGACAGGAGGATATTATCTTGCTTACGATTCAAGCCCGTCGCATCATCATGTTTGTGTTTTTGTTTCTTGCCGTAGCGCTGTTTGTGCTTGGCATGATCATCCTGCCGGATACGCTGATTACGCAGATTGGCATTTCCTCGCACGCGAACAGCACAATGCCCAAAATGCTGGCGCTTGCGATTCCGAGCGTGCTGTGCGTTCTCTTCTCGGTGTTGTTTTATCGCTCCGGCAAAAGCAAAGATCTCGCGATTGCGATATTGGGTGTCGTTCTGTTCGCACTTGCTTTTATTGTGAATCTCTAATTTATACAGAGCGATCATTTGATCATCTATCAAAAAAGTCCGGCTGTGAAGCCGGACTTTTTTTGATGGCGTTAGTGGAATTATTTACCGAAGGTACCATCCTGCAGCTGCTTGATGTATTCGGCAACCTGCGCCTGAAGGTCTGCGCTCATGAGTTCATCGTTGAACTTGCCGAGGAAGACTGCGCCGTTCTCGAGGGAACCGAAGACCACTTCGTTGCCGAAGCTGCCGGTCTCGACCTTTTCGAGGCAGATGGCGATCATGCGGGCGTTGTCGGTGACGACGCTGCTCACGATGCAGGGGTTCTGGCCGAGGATGTCGGCGGGCTGGCCGATGTCGTAGATCTTCACGGTGTCGCCGTTGGCCTGATCGATGGCCTGACGTGCGCCGGAGTCGACGGCGGAAGCATCGCCAAAGAACACGTCAGCGCCTTCGTTGATCATGGAAGCTGCAAGCTCCATGCCCTTGGCGGTGTCGCTGAAGGAACCGGCATACGCGGAGACGACTTTGATGTCGGGGTTGATGACCTGTGCCGCTGCAGTGAACTGCGCGAGCTTGGCCTTCGTGGTGTCAAGTTCCATGCCGCCGATGAAGCCGATCACGCCGGATTTGCTCATCAGGCCAGCGATGATGCCCGCGATGGAGCCGATCTGCTGGGCGTTGGGCAGGATGCTCATGATGTTGGCGGTGGGCAGCTCGATGGAGCCGTTGAGGACCGCGAACGCAACGTTCGGGTAATCCGCGGCGACCTGCTTGACTGCATCGCTGTACTGGTTGCCCGGCGCAAAGATCATGTCATAGCCGAGGTCGCAGTAGCTAATCATCGTGTCGGCATAAGCGGACTGGTCGATGGCATCGGTGTAGGCGGTTTCCCAGCCGCGGCTTTCCGCAGCAGCGGTCATGCCGTTGTAGCAGGCTGCACCCCAGCCACCGTCAGAGATGCTGGAATCGCAGATCATGGCGACCTTGAAGGTCTTCTCCGCCGCAGCGGGAGCTTCGGTTTTGGCGCAACCGGCGAGCATGCCGACGGCCAGGCACAGAACGAGCGCGATAGCAAGAATCTTCTTCATAAGTGTTCGTTTCCTCCATTAAATTTTATGTAAGAACGAGAGAATCTCGTAATTACCGGAACAGTTGCGGCAAAGCCGCGGAAAGACTTAGCTCTTTATTTGCGGCGAAGCCGCATAGGAACTTATCTTTCTTCTCTGTAGTAGGGCTTGCCCTTGCTCTTGGGTCCTGCGATCTTGCTGCCGAATATGGTCAGCGCGATCAAAGTCATCACATACGGAATCATCTGAAACAGCTGATACGGCAGCAGATCGGTACCGACCTGGAGCCTGAGCTGCATCGCGTCAAACAGTCCGAAGAGCAGGCACGCCATGAGCACGCCGGAGCCGGACCAACGACCGAAGATGACCGCAGCAAGCGCGATGAAACCGCGGCCTGCGACGATGCCGTCGGAATACGTGTTGACATAGCAGGTGGTCAGGTATGCGCCGCCCATGCCCGCGAGGAAGCCGCAGATGATGGAGGCAATATACTTCGTGCGGATGACGTTGATGCCCATGGTCTCGGCGGCTTTCGGGTATTCGCCGACCGCCTTGTAGTTGAGGCCCGATTTTGTACGGTTGAAATAGATCATCGTGACCACGACGAGCAGATAGACCGCATAGACCATCGGGGTCTGATCGAACAAGAGCTTGCCCAAGAAGGGGATATCCTTCAGCACGGGGATGGATACGGTCTTCATCAGCGTGGCCTGCGCGAGCGTGGAGCTCACGCCGAACACAACGCGATAGATGAACGAGGCCAGCGCGGGCGCGAAGATGTTCAGCGCCATGCCGTAGACGATCTGCTGACCCGCAAGGGTAACCGTGCAGAACGCGTAGACCATGTTGACCAGCACACCGCCAAGCGCGCCGCAAATCACACCGAGGAAGGGGCTACCCGTCCAGAAGCAGACGAGGAAGCCGACCAGCGAACCGAACGCCATGATGCCGTCGAGACCGATGTTGACGAGACCAGCACGTTCGGAATAAAGCTCCGCCAGCGCGACAAATAACAGCGGCGTCGCCATGCGGACGGCAGAAGTGAGTACTTCAGCAATCGTGTTCCAGTCCATAATCACTTAGCCTCCTTTCGTTCGAAGAGGTTTGTGACAAATTTTCGCACCTTTGGCAGATACATCATCGAAGAGCCCGCGACGGCGAAGATGATGACCAGCGCCTGAATGATGTCGATGACGCTGGTGGGAACGCCGGTTCCGACCTGCATCGTCGTGCTGCCAACGCGCAGCACTGCAAAGAAGTAGGCAACCGCGACTGTCGCCAGCGGGTGCAGCTGCGCAATCAGCGCTAGCGCCACACCGTCGAATCCGTAGCCGCCACCGTAGCCGCTGATGAGTCGGAACTGCGTGCCGAGGACATCGGCCGCTCCGCCGAGACCCGCGATCGCGCCGGAGACGATGAATGCAGTCAGCATGTACTTTTTGACCGAGAGGCCGTTATAGCTGCTCGCAACGGGGTTAAAGCCCACCGCGCGCAGTTGGAATCCCTTGGAGGTGTAGAAGAGGAAGTACCAGATCGCAATGCCGAGTACGATTGCAATCACGATGCCCCAGGTGATGCGCAGATCGGGAAAGATGCGGCCGATTTTCGTCGCGTCCGGAACGGGCGCGGTCTGCGGCACGCTGCCCTCGCGCAGGGCCGTCGTGTAGAGATAACCCATAAAGAGCGTCGCTACATAGTTGAACATGATCGTGGTGATCATCTCGTTGATACCGCGCCAGGTTTTCAAGATACCCGGAAGCAGTCCCCAGATGCCGCCGGCGACCGTGCCCGCGAGCACGGCGACGATGGAAACCCACCAGCCCTCGTGTCCGATGAGCAGGCTGACCGTGATGGCAGCCATTGCACCGGCGAGGAACTGGCCCTCGCCACCGAGGTTGAACACGCCGCAGCGATAGGCAAAGCAGGTGCACAAGCCCGTAAAGATCAGCGGCATAGACCGCACGACGGTGTTAGCGAGGTTCGTCTTGCTGCCGAACGCGCCTTTCATCAGGTAACCGATCGCCTCGATGGGATTCTTGCCCAGCGCTAAGATGATCAGCATGCCGATGAAGAACGCCAGCAGGATCGAGAGAACCGGAATCAGGACATTGAGCGTTTTTGTTTTTTGCACGTTGTTCTCCCTCCCTTACTTGCCGGCCATCGCAAGGCTGATGGTGGAAATCGGCGGATTCTTGCCGGAATACTCGCCCATGACCTTGCCTTCGAACATGACGATGATCCGGTCGGACAGCTGCAGCACTTCGTCGAAGTCCGCGCTGATGAGGAGCACCGCGCAGCCCGCGTCTCTCGCCGCGATCATGTTGTCGCGGACATAGCGCGTAGCGCCGATGTCGAGGCCGCGTGTGGGATGCACCGCAACCAGAAGATCCGGCTTGGCTTCCAGTTCGCGCGCGAGGATGACCTTTTGCTGGTTGCCGCCGGAGAGGGAGCGGATTTCCTGATCCATGCCCTGGCAGCGAATGTCATATTTGACGCGCATCGATTCCGAATAGGTGCGCATGGCTTTCTTTTTCAGGTGCCAGCCGTTGAGGTCGCAGAACGCGCAATCCTGCGTGCTCTTTAAGAGCAGGTTCTCTTCCACCGTCATGTTGCCCACGAGGCCCATGCGGTTGCGATCTTCCGGAATGTGACTGACGTTCTTTTCAATGAAGTCCGCAGCGGTGACGTGGTTTACCTTGCAGCCCTTGAGCACGACCTCGCCCGCTTCCGCCATGGTTACGCCCGTGACGATCTGGCTCAGCTGGCTCTGTCCGTTTCCGTCCACGCCCGCGATGCCGAGAATTTCGCCCTTGCGCACCATCAGCGACACGCCGTTGAGGCCGTTGTGCTTGCTGGTCTTGTTATAGTCCACATTGCGCAGCTCGATGACGGGCTCCTGCTCGGACTCTTTCTTTTCATATTCGCATTCGACAAGGTCGCGCCCGATCATCAGGTTTGCGAGCTCTTTTCCGTCCGTCTCGCTCGCGAGCAGCGTCTTGATGGTCTTGCCCGCGCGGAGGATGGTTACACGGTCGCTGACGTGCAGCACCTCGCGCATCTTGTGGCTGATGAAGACGATGCTCTTGCCTTCGCTTTTGAGTTTGTCGATGACGGAGTAGAGCCCTTCAACCTCGATGTCGGTCAGCGCCGCGGTCGGCTCGTCGAGGATGAGAAGCTCCGCGCCGCGGTAGAGCGCCTTGAGAATCTCTACGCGCTGCTGCGCGCCGACGGAGATATCTGTAATCTTTGCTTCAAGATCGATGTTCAGACCATAGCGCCACGACAGCTCCAGAATCTCTTTTCTACGCGCGGCGTGGTCGATGAAGATGCCCTTATAACGTCTATCGCCGAGGATGATGTTTTGAAACACCGTCATGGCTTCTACGAGCATGAAGTGCTGGTGCACCATGCCAATGCCGAGGCGAACCGCTTCGGCAGGGGAGTCGATTTCAACTTTTTTACCGCGGAGATAGATGGAGCCCTCCGTCGGCTGATACAGGCCGATCAACACGTTCATCAACGTGCTTTTGCCTGCACCGTTTTCGCCAAGCAGTGTGTGAACTTCGCCCTGCTGCACATCAAAATTGATGTCCTTGTTGGCGTAAAAGTCCCCAAACTGCTTGCTGATATGCTCCATACGGAGAATCTCGCTCATAGACCACGTCCCCTTCCCGATTCCGGCGGATGGCAAAGCGTTTGCCGAAAGATATCGTATGCGTTTTTTTATTTGCTGTTTGAAAAAAGTGAAAGATTGTTGCGTGATGCTGACTTTTTGCGATTTGCCAGTCAATCGGTATTGAATAATCGAATCTACTAGCAATATAACAAACGTTCCGTACGGATACCGTACGAAACGTCTTTGTTTCGCCGCTGTCAGGCGTTTATATGCAATTTTTTCTTTCGCTTTCTCTGCCGCAGCAAGTTGCGTTTTGCGACCGGAAAACTGATTTCCAAATAATATATCATATCGTCCGTACGAGAACCGTACGGATTAGGGAGAAAGATATATTATTTTTAGGCTTCGCCCAAACCCGACATATATTTGTTTTAATAGAAAGCTCGCTAACCTCGGGGCATGTAAAGAAATCAAAAAAAACGCTCCCGAAAACGGGTGGCGGAGGCATATCGCGGAAGGAGCAATGACGCACGGTACTGCTTTTCTAAAAAAAGCAGTATCAAAAAAACCGCCCCCTGAAAACAGGAGGCGGGCATACCGCGGAAGGAGCGAATTCCCACGGCATTCGAGGGTTTAGAGACAATTCTTTATACTGCGCTGGCGCCGTAGTTCTTGAGCACGCGCGCCGACGGGTCGTTGACGTTGCAGCCTTCCCAGGTGCGGTTCGGCATCCAGAAATCCTTGACCATATGCGCCTGCCCGGGATATTCCGCCTCAAACAGTTCGCGATAGAGCAGAGATTCCTTCGTAAACGGCGTTGCAAACTCGTATTTCTTGCAGCGCTCTGCAAACTCCTCGTCCGTATAGAGCTTCTCGGCATACGCCTTGATCTGGTCGACCATGGAGTGACCGACCGCATCCGAGAACGCGGCTTTCTCACGGTAGAGAATGTCGTGCGGCAGATAGTCGCCTTCAAACGCACGGCGGAGCAGATACTTGCCCTTGCCGAAGCGGTTCATCTTGAGGGCGGGGTTGATGGACATGACGTACTTGACGAAGTCCAGATCGCCAAACGGAACGCGCGCCTCCAGAGAGTTGGAGGAGATGCAGCGGTCCGCGCGGAGCACATCGTACATATAGATCTCGTCGATGCGCTTCTTGGCTTCCTTCTGGAATTCCTCTTCGTTCGGCGCAAAGTCCGTGTACTTATAGCCAAAGAGCTCGTCGCTGATTTCGCCCGTGAGCAGCACGCGAAGGTTCGTGTTTTCGTGGATGTACTTGCAAATCAGATACATGCCGACGCTTGCACGAATGGTCGTGATGTCATACGTTTCGAGGATGCGCACAATGCTGCGCAGGGAGGCAATGACCTCCTGCGCCGTCATGAACACCTCGGTATGCTCGGAACCAAGGTAGTCCGCGACCTGCTTTGCGTACTTGAGGTCGATCGCATCGCCGACCATGCCGATGGCAAAGGTGCGGATCGGATGCGGCAGATACTTGTTGGCAACCGCGCAGACAAGAGAGCTGTCTAGGCCGCCGCTGAGCAAAAAGCCGAGCGGTACGTCCGCGTCGAGACGCTTGACGATGCCGAGCGTGAGCTTTTCGCGGATGTTGTTGCAAACCTCGTCCAGCTCGTCCTCGGAATATTCCGCGACGTCCGTGAGGTTAGTATACTGAACAAACTCGCCGTCTTTCCAGTAGTGTCCCGGCGGGAAGGGGTTGATGGTGTCCGTGAGCCCCGCGATATTCTTCGCTTCCGAAGAGAACATGATCTGTCCGTCCTCGTCATAGCCATAGAATAGCGGGCGGATGCCGATGGGGTCGCGCGCGGCGATCAGAGAGTCGCTCTTATGATCGTAGAGGATCAGCGCGTACTCCGCGTCGAGCATCTGGAACATATCTGTCCCGTAACGTTGATATAAGGGTAAGAGCAGCTCGCAATCCGAGCCGCTCTTGAAGTCGTATCCTGAGAATAATTCGTCACGCATTTTGCGAAAGCCGTAGAGTTCGCCGTTGCAAACAACCGCATCCCCGTTCCGCTCAAATGGCTGCATGCCGCTCTTTTCCAGACCCATGATCGTCAGGCGATGGAACATGAGGTATCCATCCCCAACACTCAACATTCGCGACAGATCAGGTCCTCGTGAGATGGTCTTGTAAAATCCGTCGACCAGCAAATCCAGCGGAATTCGCTTGCCGAGGTATCCCATGATTGAACACATGATCTTTCGTTCTCCTGTTTCTAAATTATCTGACGTTGAAGAGCATATCGCCGTAAGTGGGATACGGCCAATCTTTCGTCGCAGTCAGGATTTCGATCGCGTCCACGCTCGCCCGCAGTTCGCTCATCTGCTCCAGCACCTTCTCTTTGCAGAGTTCGGCGGCTTTGTGCGCGTCTTCCTCGGCTTTCGCTTCGGCGAGTGCGTCTTCCAGTGCCTTGGTGCTTTCATATGCTGCCTTGGTCAACGCGGCTGCGGTGACCAGCGTGTCGGTTTCGTAGGTGCAGTCCGCGGCGGCAACGTAGTTGCGCTTGACTGCGATGGTGTCCGCAAGCTTTTTCTGGAAAGCGGCGGAGGCGGGGAGGATGTCCTTGCGCGCCATGTCGATCATCGTCATCGCCTCGATGCAGACGATCTTCTTGTAGCTCTCGAGTGCGATCTCGAGGCGGGCGCGGATTTCGGTTTCGCTGAGCACCTTGTGTAAGGTCAGCAGGTCGATATTCTTCTGCGCAACCATGTAGGGCAGGCAATCCGGCGTAGTCTTGAGATTGAGCAGGCCGCGCTTTTCGGCTTCCTTGACCCACGCATCGTCATAGCCGTTGCCGTTGAAGATGATGCGTCTGTGCGCCTGCACAACCTGCAGGATCAGCTCGTGTACGGCTGTGGTGAAATCGCTCGCGCCTTCGAGAATGTCCGCATACTTGCGGAGGGACTCGGCGACTGCGGTATTGAGCACCATGTTGCAGTCCGAAACCGACTGGCTGGAACCCAGCATGCGCAGTTCGAATTTATTGCCCGTGAACGCAAACGGCGAGGTGCGGTTGCGGTCCGTGGTGTCTTTCGGGAAGTGGGGGATTACGTGCACGCCGACCTTCATCTGGGTCTTTTCGCGTGCGCCGTAAGCGGAGCCGGAGTCAATCGCCTCCAGAATCGAGGAGAGTTCGTCGCCAAGGAAGATGGAGACGATTGCCGGCGGGGCCTCATTGGCCCCTAGACGGTGGTCATTTCCTGCACTCGCTACCGAAATGCGAAGCAGGTCCTGATAATCATCCACCGCTTGGACAACCGCGCAGAGGAAGAGAAGGAACTGCGCGTTCTCAAAAGGCGTTTCCCCTGGCTCCAACAGGTTCACGCCGGTGTCCGTCGAAATAGACCAGTTGTTGTGTTTGCCGCTGCCGTTGACGCCTTCGAAGGGCTTTTCATGCAGGAGGCACACGAGGCCGTGCTTTTTCGCAACGCGCTGCATGATTTCCATGGTCAGCTGGTTGTGATCGGCCGAGATATTCGTCGTCGTGAAGATCGGGGCGAGCTCGTGCTGCGCGGGCGCAACTTCGTTATGCTCGGTCTTGGCGAGAACGCCAAGGTCCCAAAGTTCGTCGTTGAGGTCTTCCATGAAGGCCTGCACGCGGGGTTTGATGGAACCGAAGTAATGATCTTCGAGTTCCTGGCCTTTCGGTGCGCGTGCGCCGAAGAGCGTGCGACCCGTGAAGAGAAGGTCGGGACGGCGGTCAAAGTCCGCCTTGTCCACGAGGAAATATTCCTGCTCGTTGCCAACCGTGGTGGTGACACGCTTGACATCGGGATTACCGAAGAGCTTCAGGATGCGCATCGCCTGACGGTCGATCGCCTGCATGGCGCGCAGCAACGGGGTTTTCTTATCCAGCGCTTCGCCGCCGTAGGAGCAGAACGCGGTCGGGATGCAGAGCACCTTTTCCTTAATAAATGCATAGCTGGTCGGATCCCATGCGGTGTAGCCGCGCGCTTCGAATGTAGCACGGAGGCCGCCGGAGGGGAAGCTGGATGCGTCCGGTTCGCCCTGAACGAGCTCTTTGCCGGAGAACTCCATGATGATGCTGCCGCCGGGGGTGGGCGAGATGAAGCTGTCGTGCTTCTCTGCCGTGATGCCGGTCAGCGGCTGGAACCAGTGGGTAAAGTGCGTTGCGCCCTTTTCGATCGCCCAGTCTTTCATGGCGTTGGCAACAACATTAGCGACGGAGAGGTCGAGCCTCTTGCCCTCGCGAATCGCGGTCTGCATGGCTTTATACGTGTCTTTGGGCAAACGCGCCTTCATGACCGCATCATTAAACACCTTACTGCCGAAAGCTTCCGAAACCTTACTCATGGTCTTTTCTCCTCCTATACCCTTTCCTATACCCTATATTGTCTTTTCATATCCTTTTCAACCGCCGATGACGCAACTCGCTCCGGAATACCGTTTATTACTCGCCACTTCGGCTCATTTTGTGCTGTTACCTTATAAAAAGAGGCAACGACACAGCGGTATTTCCGCGGCGCCTTTGCCGTTTGAAATAATATGCGGATAGTATACAGCGCAGGGTACGGCTTGTCAACCCAAAAATATTGCAAGATTTCCTGCGAAAAATCGCAAAAAGAGAGATTGTATCGACAGGATTGATGCTGAAAATATTTTTTGTGCCCTTTTTTGCAGTTTGAAATTGTATATCATTCACGATATTCTTGACACAAAATCCTATATTATGTATACTCGCAGGAACAAAGGCGTTCGGACCGGGGGATTTTCTGCCCGGGCTTGGGCGCCTTTTGCGAAAAAACGGCGTGTGTCAAAACGGCGGATTCGACGCATGAACTTGCGTAATTACGCGAATACTGCATAATATTTGCCGAAATCTGTGCTAAACTGGTACAAACAGGCAAATATTTGCCGGTAAAACACATGAAAGAACACGATTGCCGATTCGCTGCCGCACCTTGCGGCGGACTTTGTTCTATTTAATAAGAGAGGATGTGCGCGGAAATGATGTACACCGCACAGGAGATTGCCGATTATTGCGCAGCAGAGGATGTGAAGTTCATCCGTCTCGCGTTTTGCGATGTATTCGGCGTGCCGAAAAACGTCTCAATTATGCCGGAGGAGTTGCCACGCGCGTTTTCGGACGGCATTTCAATCGATGCCTCCGCAATTCGCGGCTTTGGAGACGAGGCGCACTCGGATCTTTTGCTTTTCCCGGATAGCGAGACGCTTACCGTGCTGCCCTGGCGGCCAAGCCACGGGCGCGTGGTGCGCTTGTTTGCGGATATCCGTCGTTCTGACGGCTCGCTCTTCCCGCTCGATACGCGCAATATTCTGAAAAAGACGATTGCGGACGCGCAAAACGAAGGCGTGAACGTCAACTTCGGCACGGAGTTTGAGTTTTATCTCTTCCGGCTGGATGCGGATGGAAACGCGACGACGATCCCGTATGACAACGCAAAGTATATGGACATCGCGCCGCTGGATCGCGGCGAGAACGTCCGCCGCGAAATCTGCCTGACGCTGATCGAGATGGGCATCCGCGCGGAGAGCTCGCATCACGAAGACGGCCCCGGCCAGAATGAGATCGATTTCCGTTATGCCGACGCGATGCGCGCCGCGGACAACGCGATCACGTTCCCGTCGGTGGTACGTACGGTCGCGATGCGAAACGGCCTCTGGGCGGACTTTACGCCGAAACCCATCGCGGACGAGAGCGGAAACGGCATGCACATCAACCTGTCGCTTGCAATGCCGTTGAGCGAAGGCGCGCGAGATGCCTTCATGGCGGGCTTGATGGAGCATATCTGCGAGATCACCGTGTTCTTAAATCCCTTGGACGCGAGCTATGCGCGCCTTGGCGAGCACAAAGCCCCGCGCTATGTCACGTGGTCGCCGGAGAATCGCTCGCAGCTGATTCGCATTCCCGCAGCAAAAGGCGAGTATGAGCGGCTGGAGCTGCGTTCGCCCGATCCCGCGGGGAACCCGTATCTCGCGTTTGCCCTGATTCTCGCGGCAGGCGCGGACGGCATCCGCAGAAACCTTGTCGCGCCGCCGCCGACCAATGTGAACCTATTCACGGCGGATGCGTTGATTACGGGCAAGCTGCGCCAGCTGCCGCGCACGCGCGCAGAGGCGGCAAAGATCGCCAGAGAGAGCGAGTTTGTGCGCTCCGTGCTGCCTGCGGGCATCATCGACGCGTATACGCTGGATTTGGATTGATCCTCAAACCTTCCGCATAGCGACACCAAAAAGGAGACTTACCTTTGCCATACACCGGCGCAAAGCAGAATAGCGTATTGGTCGTGTCCGGATCGGAACGCTCCCGCGAGACACTTGCGGAGGTGTTCTCTTCCTCGCGCTATGCGCCTGTGACCACGCGCGGTTCCGCGGCGGAGGCGAGGCGGCTCTTGCTGGAGACCCCGTTTTCGCTGGTGTTCATCAACACACCTTTGCCGGACGAGACCGGCGCACAGCTCGCGCTCGATCTTTCAAACAGCCGCAACTGCTGTGTGGCGCTGTTGGTGCCGGGAGATACCTTTGATCAGGTGAACGAGCAGGTGGAGGATGCGGGCGTGATGACGCTCAGCAAACCCTGCACCGCACAGCAGCTTAAGCAGGCCGCGGCGATGATGAGCGCGACGCGATTCAAGCTCGCGGATCTCGAGCAGCGGACGGCGACGCTGGAGGAGAAGATGGAGGAGATCCGTCTGGTCAATCGAGCAAAGTGGATGCTGATCGAGCGGCGCGGCATGGACGAAGCCACCGCGCACCGCTATATTGAAAAGCTCGCAATGGACGCGCGTCAGACGCGTCGACTCGTCGCACAGACACTCATCCGGTCGCTGGACAATGATTAATTTCTAGCAATAGATTTATACAAGAAACGTAAGAATCACAAGAATGTGCGGGAGCAATCCCGCACTTTTTGTGATACACTTGGCTTATCAAAAGACATAAATTTGAGATTGTGTTGCAAAAACAGCGTTCTCTCCGATTTTATTTTGCCGGAGGTGCTTATGGAGCAGTTTGACGTACTCATCGTCGGTGCGGCGAGCGCAGGCAGCTTTCTTGCGCGCAGACTTGCCGAACAGGGGCATCGCGCGCTCGTTGTCGAGCAATTGGCGAAGGAAAACCTAGGCGGAAAGTTTGACATCTTCCATATCGCAAAAGAGGACTTCTCTCGCTTTTCTCTTCCACAGCCGGAATATGCGGATGACTTTGCCTTTGAGTTCTCGCGCGGGCGGACGTTTTCCGCGCTGGATCGATATCCAAAGAAGAACAGCGGCAATATTGTCGGCATGCACAAGCACCGCTATCTGCTGCGCCTGAACAACTGGGCGCGGGAAGCGGGCGCGGAGATTCGCTATCAAACCCGGTTTGTCGATTTTGTCTATGAGGATGGGCGCGTCACGGGCGCAGTGATCGAGCAGGACGGGCAGATTACGGAAGTGCGCGCAAAGCTCGTCGCCGACTGCTCCGGCATCGAGTCCGTCGCGCGGACGAGGCTGCCGCCGGACTACGGCGTGGAGAATTTTACGATCAAGGCCGACGAGATGTTTTACGTCGTTCTGCGTTACGTCGTCTATCACGACCCGAAGGATTATACGGTCGGCACTCGCGGCTGGTCCTATTATAAAACGTGGGAAGCGCCGGAGGGCAGAGCGGACTGCGCGATCCTCGGCGTCGGCGCGAACGGCTCTTATGAAGAAGCGGAGCGTGTGTTTGCGAAGTTTCGCGAGCAGGTGAAGCTCCCGCGGTACACCGTGATTCGCACAGAGCAGGGCACGACGCCCTACCGCAGGCCGCCGTATTCGTTTGTCGCTGACGGTTTCCTCGTTTCCGGCGACGCGGCATGTTTGACCAAGCCGTCTGCGGGCGAGGGCGTTACCTCGAGCATGGTGCAGCTTGAGATTGCGGCGGAGGAGATCGGGAGACTCTTGAACGAGGGTGGGTATCTTTCGCGCGCGCGGCTCTGGCCGATCAACGTGCGGTATGTTGCGGCGCAGGGCAAGGCATTTGCGGGTCAACTCGCGACGCTGATTGGAGCCATGTCTACCACGGCGGAGGAGAACGATTTCTTCTTCCAGCATGATATCATCTTCAGTGACAAAACGTTTGCCGCGCTTGCCTGCGGCGAGCCGCTGGTGTTTTCGAAAAAAGAAATGCTGCATATGGCATGGGTGCTGCTCGGCGGCGTTTTAGGCGGGAAAGTGCGCCTTTGCACGATCCGCTCGCTCTTGCGCAGCATGAAAAACGGCGCACGGGCGGAACAGCTCTACGCACAATATCCCGCAAGCGAAGAGGGCTTTGAAGCGTGGGTGCTTCGCGCGGAGCGGTTCTGGAAAGAGTGCGGGAGCATGGCGGAGAATGAGGTTCAATAGTGTTATCAAAGCACGTATCCGCAATACTCGAATTAAACAAATTATCATACTATCAAACAGCTAAATCAATTTAGTTGTTTCATGTTAATTATAATTTTAGTTCTGCATATTACATTATGAAGTAATTTGATTTTGATTAATCTCATCTATTATGTCTAGATCGTCATTAATTTTAATAATTAACAGAATCAAAAGCTTTAAAAATATAAAGTAGTTTCTTTCGTGAATTTTTTCGCTCGTTTCATCTGACGGTTGTGTCCCATGGCTATACTTATTTCGCAAATCAAGTGAATTACTGAATTCTGACTTGTTTAAATGATAGTTGAAATAGGCTTCTTCTGACTTTGATAATAATGTGCTTTTTGCTTCAACTAATCCCTTTTCCATTAACTCATCGATAATTGTTCGAAAGTCATTAGGAAAACGCCAATAACTAAGCACTTCATTGTTGTATAACTCTTTTAGAAGATAAATCACCTTCGGATTGCTAAATTGAATTTTCCCTTTCCTGTCAAAAGCTAGATATGCTTTGTCTAGTAGCTTCTTTAGACTTATCTGTTGGTATCTTTGGAAATCATCTAATTGAACTTCTTCATTTTTCAACAAATCAAAAAGAGTTCTATATTTGCTCTTTGTTTTATCTATGTATGACAATCCACTTTGATCGGAAAAAAAACAGAATGTTATCTCATTAAATTCATCTCCTCTTGGATAAATGTATTTTGTCGGTATCACAGATTTAATATCTTTAAAAAATAAGTGATCAGATGACATTTGAAGCAATTCGTGGTCAATCGCATTTTCATCCGTGTACATTTTATACTGTTTCAAAATCGACTCGATCTCCGGTAAAATTATGCGGCATTTTTCCAGAAATGTAGAATTCTCTGAAGGCATACGTACATGGAAATCTTTTATCTGGAATTCATCATTTAAGTAGACTAAAAAAAACCACTCGATAATTGTCTCTATTCTAATGTTATTCTTTTTTAAGAGTCTGTAGTATCCTATGATTTGTAAGTCTGATAGTGCTCCAATTTGGTTGAAGCTTATACCCGTCGAATAAGCATATTTGGGCCTCATCGTTAAATAACGTTCGAAAAGTCCTAGTTGAGTTTGTTTGCTAACAAGGGTGATCCTCATTTGGTTATCAACAAAACCAAATAAATAGATAAAATTATTCAGTAATGTACTGAAGTCGAGATTTGACTCAATCCACTTTGTATTATATGTACTCTCAATAATTCCTTTATTATATCGGATGCTTGGCTCAGGATCACAGTCTTCATCAAAACACACTGATGCCCCATATTTCATACCTTCAGTTTTTTCAAAAAACTTCTTAGTTTCGGATTCGACTCTTTTACGTGCAGCGAGCCTTGTTTTGTTTGAAAGCACTAAGCCACTGTTACTTAATGTATCTATTATAATTCTCAGGTAATTTAGGTTTGCTTCGGCTGATTGTATATAATGACCGATTAATTCTTCCCTCTCATTCTCCGAGAAACACGCTGGAAAGTTTAGAAACACTTTTTTTACTGCTCCTTGAACAGCGAATTTATCTAACAATAATTCTGCGTTCCGCTCATCGGCTAGAATCAATTCTTTAGTAATTTGATCATAGTAATCAACGAGCATTTTATTTGACAAAAAGAAACGAAAATGTGTTTGATTTTTCTGCAGGATCATTTTGACAGCTTGTGCATCAATTAGTTGATATAGTTTAAATTTGCAAAACAGGCTCCAAAAATCATCAATGTAATCTACCTCCAATTCATTATAAATCATAGAAAGGCTTGTATTCGTTATTGACTTCATGAAAACCGCGATAGTTTTAGTTAACAGAGGTTCTGTCTCTTGTAATTTGGCGATCTCTTCTTTATCCCAACACAATAAGAATAAGTTAGCTTTGATAAACAGAGTAATGTTGTACAATTCCAGTATTTCATTTATGTTGTAATTGATCTTGCCTTGATCGAAGTTATCTACTATTTCTTTAAGTTGTTCTAGTTGATACCCTCGGGATAAATCTGATGTTGAATAGAATTTCACTCCGCTCATATTACTTACCTCAATTCATTAATTGAAAAACACAATTTCATTGTGTTATTTACTATATCATATGTAATCTTCTTGGTTAATTATTAATTCGTTATTTCAAGGGTAGTTCGCGTGCGAATCTGTCTCTTTATATTAAAGTTATTTAGTATTATATTTTCCACTCAATCAAGCTGAGAATTTACTCGCGCAAAATTCCTCTTGCGCTTACGGATCATCGTGCTATAATTAAATAAATCAACAAGTCATTCATTTATTAAGAGTCTTTTACCTTCAAAACCTCAACCAAAGGAAACCGAATATGCGAATCAAACTCGACGAACAGATCATCCTCGACGCAACGCTGAAGGTGTTTTCCCGCTATGGATACAAAAAATCCACGCTGGAAGACATCGCGAGCGAACTAGGCATGACCAACACCGCGATGTATGCCTACGCCTCGAGCAAGCGCGACCTCTACGAGCAGACGGTCTCGTATGTCATGAAGCGCTGGCAGGCGGGCGTGGAGCAGGCGGTTGCGGAGAAAACGACCGCGCAGGAGAAGATGGCGGCGCTGTGCGAAAGTGCGCTGTATTATCTCGCGCAGGATGTGGAGTTTTGCGCGCTTCTCAAGAACGATCCGTCGATCTTCCCGATGTTCCCGACGGTCGATCCCTATGAGGAGATCAACCGCGATTCCGTGCGCCTCATTGAGCGCGTGTTGGAGTTTGGGCAGGAGACGGGCGAATTTCGCGCGGTGGATATCCCCGCGGTCGGCGAGGTGCTGTTTTCGATCTACAAAAACTTCATCATCCACACGTATATCAACAGCGAAGAGGATTACACGAGCAAATATCTGCCGATCACAATGGAGCTGATCTTAAACGGGATCAAGAAGGCGTAATTACGCGCTGCGTGCGGGCATTTAATAAACACAAGACTTTATTTTTTTACTGGGCAATTTAAAAGAGGCACATCGAGAGAAAAATTCTCTCCAAATAAAAAAACCACATATCTGAAAGGAGCATATCATCATGGTCAAGTATCTCTCAGAGGACTGGCGCAAAGAGGTGGAGACGCGCTTGAGCGCGCAGCTCACCCCGGAAAAGATGAACAACCTCACGTCCTCCATGAACAACCTCTATCTCAATTGCCCCGACGGCAAGAGCCACTATTTCTTCGTCGGCTTCGTTGACGGAAAAGTGGACAGCGTGCAGGTTGGCGAGGGCGAAGGCCCAAAGGCGGAGTTTGTGATCTCCGGCGAATATGAAACGTTTGCCAAGATATCTCGCGCGGAACTCGGCGCGCAAAAAGCGCTCATGGGCGGCCTTCTCAAGCTCAAAGGCAACATGGTCAAGGCGCTGAAGCTCGCGTCGCTGGTCGATCGCCTGAACAAGATCATCGCCACGATTGAAACCGAATACTAAGGGGGAACTACACATGTTTGACAAGACAAGCCCGTTTTATATCGATTTCCCCGGCCGCATCAAAGCCATCCAAGCCGAAATGGCAAAGGAAAAGATCGATCTGTACTTAGGTTCGCGCCTGCGCACGATGAGCTGGACGACAGACGCGTTCTTCCCCTGGCGCAGCTTCATCGTCATCCCCGCGGAAGGGCTGCCGACCGCGTTTACGTTCGTCATCGACGCGGCGCGCGCGGCGGACGACAGCTGGCTGGACGAGGATCACGTGCTGGGCTTTGCGCCGATGGGCGGACAGGACCAGATTACGCAGATCTCCGATATGATCAAAGAGTATCTCCCGCATGGCGGCAGAGTCGGCGTCGAAGCCGGCATGAGCAACTATCTGCCGGAAGGATATCTGACCTATTACGAATACAAAGCGTTTGAAGCAGCTCTCCCGGATTGCACGCTCGTCAACGCGCATCCGCTGGTCGACCGCCTCCAGATGATCAAGGACATCGGCACCATCAACCGCTTCCGCGAGGCGTCGCGCATCGTGGATATCGGGCACGAAGCCGTGCTCGCCGCGATCAAAAACGGCGGCTGGAAGGGTATGACGGAGACGGAGATTGCGGGACTTGCGGGCTATGCCATGCGCAAGGCGGGCAGCACGTTTGAATGGTCGTTCACCGGCGGAAACGAGATCGCCGCGGGCTACCGCACGGGGCTTGCGGGCGGCGCATGTACACCGGCCTCCGCAAAGAAGATCGAGGCGGGCGAGCCGCTGATGGTGGATATCCACGCGCTATTCGGCCTCGCCTGCGGCGACCACAGCCACAACTACCTGATCGCGCCCGCGAGCGACCGCCAGCTCTGGCACGCGAAAAACTTCGTGGACATCGTCGACCTCACGCTCAAGACGTATCGCGCGGGCATCTCGCCCTCGTCGCTCGCGGAGCAGATGATGGACTTCGCCGAAACCCGCGGTTTTGCGGACTTCATGGTGCCCGGCTTTGAGCACGGCATCGGCATGCTCGGCGACGAGTGGAGAATCGGCAAGCACGATGGTCCGTTCCCGTACTGGACCGATCCGGATCACGAGTATCTGGAAAACGAAGTGCTCATCTGCGCGATGCAGTACGCCTGCCCGGATGAGAACATCGGCTTCCGCTATGAAAACCCGATTTTGCTCACCAAAGAAGGCTGCGAGTACATGAGCAAGTTCCCGCTGGGGATCGAAGTGATCGAGTAAGCAGCAAAGACTTTATCCCAAATCAAAAAACAAAAAGCACGGCGTTCGCCGTGCTTTTTGTGTTGCTATCGATTATTCGATGGGCTTAAATGCGCTCGCCGGATTGTTGCAGATCGGGCAGATATAGTCGTCCGGGAGCGTGTCGCTCTCGAGAACATATCCGCAGATGCCGCAGACAAAGCCTTTCTTTTTCTCAGATTCGGCGGTTTTCTCCGTCTCGGCTGTTTTTGCCGGTTCGGGGGTTTTCACCGCGTCTGCTTTCTGTTCCGGCTCGGGCTTCTTCTCTTCTGACACGGAAGAGAGGGGGACAAACACGTCTGCGCCGTGCTTGCAGACGGGGCAGATAAAGTCCGGCGGAAGCACCTCATCCTCGTGGATGTAACCGCAGACCGTACAGAGCCAGCCCTTCTTCTTCTGCTGTTCCGCGGTGGGCGCGGGCCTGATGTTCTTGTGATAATAATCGTAGGTCACGGAGGCATCGCCGTTGAGTCTTCTGACCTCTGTCAGGTCGGCGAGGAAGAGCGTATGCGTGCCGCAGTCGAGCGTGTTGATCACCTTGCCACTGAGGAGCACGTTGACGCCCTCGGTCACGTACGTCAGCCCGTTGACGCTGCGTGCATAGGCGCTGTAGTCCGCAAACTTGTCCGCGTTTTTGCCGCTCTGGAGGCCGAAACGCTGATAGACGTCAAACTTCGACTGTTCGGTCAGGATCGAGAGGTTGAAGATGCCCGTTTTCTGCACCATATCGTGCGTCATGTGCGCTTTGTTGACCGTGAACGTGACGCGAAGCGGCGTACTCGTCGCCTGAATGACGGTGTTGATGATGCAGCCGTTGTCGCGCTCGCCATCCTTGGCGGTGAGCACAAACAGGCCGTAGGTGATGGCGAACAGCGCGGACTTATCCAGCTCACCCATGGGCACATCCTCGTTCTTGGGCAGCACCATGGTGTTCGCAATCGCCTGCGCCAGCGCGTCGATCTCCGTGAGCTGCTCCTCCTTGAGCGAGGAGCGGAGGCTGACGGTCTCGTCAAGCACGATCATGTCTTTGAGCGGCGCGAGCGTTTCACGCATGAGCTTTCCGCTGGTCGGCGCCCAGGAACCGTTTTCGATGAACGCGAGGGTACGGTTCTGGATGTTGTGCAGTACGAGGTCATGGATGAGCTCCTCCATCGTGATGAAGATGCCCGCGTTATAGGTGGTCGCGGCAAAGACGAGATGGCTGTAGCGGAAGCTGGCCGCAACGATTTCCGACATCGGCACCACCGAAACATCGAACACTTCGACCTTCACGCCGAGCTCACGCAGGCGGCTCGCGAGGATTTCTGCCGCGTTCTCGGTGTTACCGTAGATGGAGGCGTAGGCGAGCATCACGCCCGTTTCTTCGGGTTCATATGCGCTCCAGCGCAGGTATTTCTCCATATAGGCGGAGAAATCCTTGCGGTGCACGGGGCCATGCAGCGGGCAGATGATCCTGACATCGAGGTTTGCGACCTTCTTCAGCGCGGACTGCACCTGCGGGCCGTATTTGCCGATGATGTTGGCATAATAGCGGCGCGCTTCGCCGATAAACGTGTTGTAGAAATCCAGCTCGTCCGCAAACAGTGCACCGTTGAGCGCATTGAATGTGCCGAACGCATCCGCGGAGAACAGCACCTTGTCCGTTCTGTCGTAGGTGAACATGACCTCCGGCCAGTGCACCATCGGCGCCATGACAAACTGAAACTCATGCTTGCCGGTGGAGAGCGTGTCGTTTTCCTTGACGATGATCGCGCGATCCATCACGTCCTCATCGAAGAACTGGCAGATCATCTCGCTGGTTTTCTTCGTGCAGACGATCTTGGTGTCCGTATAGCGGCAGAGAAGATCCATCAGCGTGGCGGAATGATCCGGCTCCATGTGCTGAACGACCACATAGTCAAGCTTCCGCCCGTTGAGCGTGTGCGCCACGTTTTCAAAGAAGATCTTACCGAGCGCTTTGTCCACGGTATCAAACAGGATCGTCTTCTCGTCTAAAATCAGGTAGGAGTTGTAGGAGACGCCGTCCGGAATGGAATAGACGCCCTCAAACATGGCGAGTCTGCGGTCATTGCCACCAACCCAGGTGATGTCTTCGTTTACTTTGCGTGTGCAATACATGCGTGTGTTGCCCCTTTCGTGTGCCTGTCTATCTGAAACTTACTATTATTCTGTTACGATAAATGCGGTGAACCCGCTGCTCATTCGCTGCGTGCCGTCCGCGAGAACCCAGAGCGCTTCGGTGTCCGGCAGGCGCTCAACCAGCGCCATACCCTCATCGATCGGCATACTGAACAGCCCGGTTGAGAGCGCGTCCGCCAGCGCGGAATCGCTTGAGATCAGCGAGACGGAATCGTAGAGTACGGACGGCAACAGCGTGCCAGGATCAATGATGTGGTGATAGTTTTTGCCGTCCACGGTATAAAACCGCTCATACGTGCCACTGGTGACGACATTTTGCCCACTCACCGAAACGACACAGAGGTTTGCGTCGGAATACGGGTCCTGAATGCCGACCTTCCATCCCGTGCCGTCCGCGCGGGAGCCGATGGAGCAGACGTTTCCGCCGATTGCGAGCAGAAGCTGGTCAACGCCCTCTGCCCGAAGATCGGATATAATCTGTTCGCCGGCATAGCCTTTGCCGATTGCGCCGACATCGATCTGCGTCTCCGGATCGGTGATATAGAGCGTGCCATTGGCGCGGTCAATCAAGATATTGTCGATGGCGGCGTGCGCGTTTGCGCGTTGCAGCTCGTCCATCGGCGGCAGCTGCGCCGCGTCGGGATTGTCGATGCCCGCATCGCGATAATCCTGCCAGATCGAGAGCACGCTGCCCATGGCGATGTTCATTCTGCCGCCGGTGAGTTCGTCCATCGATATGGCATATTCGACCAGATCGAGAATCTTATCGTCCACCTCGACGGGCGCAATTCCTGCGTTTGCGTTCACGGTCGCAAGATTGTTGATGCCGTCGTAGGTGTTGTAGATGTCATAGAGCTGATGATACGTAAGCAGCTGCTGATGAATTCGTTCCATCGTATCGTTCGCGTGCTGTTCCTCGGTGTCGTAAACGACCACGGTGGTGACCGTGTCAAACACGTCTAGATACGTCGTACTGTATCGTTGTGGCTCGGCATTTGCCGCGCAGCCGCCAAGCAACAGTCCCGCGCAGAAAAGCGAGCCTATGACGATCGATTTGATTTGTAAACTGCGTTTTTTCGTGTGATTCTCCTGTGAAGATTTGCACCCGCCAATGCGCACGCAAAATCATTTGGGTCTGCCAGCATTATTCCACGTTTTACGGGTTTTATCAAGACTTGTGCTGATACTACTCTTCGTTTTTCGCGGAATGATCGGCTTTCTCAAGTTTCGGGCGAAGTCCGCGGAAGGAATAGCGCGCGATCAATCCCGTGAGCGTACCCGTGATTGCCGCGGCGATGATCAGAACCGGCAAATAGGCGAGGATTGCGCGCGTTTCGACCACGAAGATCGCGATCAGCATCTGGCCGATGTTGTGTGCGACTGCGCCGAGCACGCTGACCCCGACGACGGAGAATCCCGGCATCTTCCGCGCGAATATCATCACGATCAGGCTGAAGACTCCGCCTGCGAAACTATAGAGCATAGCGGCGGGACCACCGAAGAGAAAACCGCTCACGCCCACCTTGAGAAACATCAAGAGGATCGCGCTCGGCACATCCAGTAGATACAACGCATAGAGCAGCACCGTGTTGGCGAGCCCGAGCTTTACGCCTGGGATGCCGGAGACGGGCAGCAGATGCTCAAAATAGCCCAGCACGATTGCAACAGCGGTAAGCAAGCCCAGTCTGGCGATGGTGGAAGCACTCCAACGATTCTTCATTGCGCGCCCTCCGCGCCCGTCACCTCGACGGAGACGCCGTTGGGCAGACAGACGATCCAGTTATCAAGCAGCAGCTTGTCTGCCTGCTGCGGGTCAATCGGACTGTGGCGCACGCAGATCTGGTTTTTGCAGGTGGAGGATTCCATATGCACGTCGTGTTCTGAGATGACGATTACGTTTACTTTGCCGTCGCCTTGGTCCACCGTGATGGTCTGGTAGTCGCCTGCGGAAACCTTTGCGTACTCCTCGCCGCCGACATAGACCGTCACCATCGCGCCGGATGAAACGGGCCTCAGCAGGCGGGACGCGCCAAACGCCAGCAGCGCCAGCAGCAGCACGCCGATGATGAGCAGGATGTCTTTCTTCTTCATGCCGTGCCGCCTTTCCATAGGAATCGTTACTCGTATTGTAGCATGGATTTTCGGATTCTTACCAGATAATACAAAGGAAAAGGCCGCCGGGCAATGTCCCGAACAGCCTTATGGGGGTTAGTGTCCCCGGTGCTTGGCTTTCTTTTTCTCCTGTTTCAACTGAAACTTTCGTTCCTCTGCCGTGAGCCGCTGCTCACGCGAGATCACTTTGTGCTCTTCTTTGCCCGCCTCGTACTGGCTCTTCAGCGCTTGCTGTGCTTTTGTCCCGATTCCGGTTGCCTGTACCGCGTGTGCTGCAAGGCGTTGCGCCCGCTTTGGATTCGGTAACGCTGCCTGTCGCTGTGGCGCGGCATAGGGTTTGGAAAACAAAAGCGATGGATACGAGTTGAGCAAAAACGCGAGCACTTCTGCGTCGCTTGGTTCTGCGCCGAAGGTAGCCTTTGCGCAGGAATACGTTCCTTCGCTCGTGCGTTCCCATACGCCGACCCAGAATGGGTCTTCAAAGAAAACCGTGCATGTTATGCGGTGCATGCCGCATCCTCCTTTTGCGACCCTCTTTTTGAGAAGGCGGACAACCCAGGAGGGCAGGTTACTGACGGAGAACTCCGCGCGCGGACTACCAACCGCGCCGTGTTTTTCCAACTCAGGCCGCAAACGGATGATACCATAAGATACTGATCAGCTACAATGAAATATCGTGATCTCGTTGCGGAAGATTTGATTTTACTTGATATAATGGAGACAGTAAATACACTGGAGGTGTGTGAAATGAAAGTACTCATGATCGGCGGAACGGGCCTTTTAGGCAGCCAGGCCGCGCGAGAGCTCATCTCCCGCGGACATAGCGTGCACTCCATCGCCCTGCCGCCGCTGCCGGAAGGCGCGCTGCTGCCGCCGGAGATGACGCTGACGCTGAAAAACAGCAACGATATGACGGACGACGAACTCCGCGCGCTCTTTACGGGCATGGACGGGTTTATCTTCGCCGCGGGTGTGGACGAGCGTATCGAAGGCCCTTCGCCCATCTATGATTTCTTTAAGAAATACAACATTACTCCCTTGGAGCGGCTACTGCGCCTTGCCAAAGAAAGCGGCGTGAAGCACGCGGTGATCGCGGGCTCCTATTTCTCCTATTTTGCCAAGAAGTGGCCGGAGATGGAGATGACGAAATATCATCCCTACATCCGCAGCCGCATCGATCAGGAGAACATGGCGTTTTCCTTTGCGGACGATTCTTTTGCGGTCTCCGTGCTGGAGCTGCCGTATATCTTCGGCGCGCAAAAGGGTAGAAAACCTGTCTGGGTGTTCCTGATCGAGATGCTGCTCAAGATGAAAGGCGCGATTCTCTACCCCAAGGGCGGCACCACGATGGTCACCGTCCGACAGGTCGGGCAGGCGTTCGCGGGCGCGCTGGAACGCGGACGGGGCGCAAATGCCTATCCCATCGGCTGGTTCAACCTGACGTGGCGAGAAATGATCGCCATGATGAATAACTATATGGGCGTGCCGGATAAGAAGATCATCACGATTCCGAAGTTTCTCTTTGCCCTGAGCGCAAAGCAGATCGAAAAATCGCACCGCTCCAAAGGCACCGAAGGCGGTTTGGACATGACGAAGTTTGTGGACATGCAGACGAGCAATCTCTTCATCGACAAAGAGGAAGCGTGTTTGCCGCTTGGCGTGACGGACGACGACATCGACGCTGCAATCGGCGAGTCCGTGCTGCTGAGCATGGAAGTGTTGGATCAAAAGACGAAGGTCATCGACATGAAGGGCGAGTAACAGAAAACGAGCGCAAACAAAGCCGGAGAGCAATCTCCGGCTTTGTTGATATACGCTTTTACGGTATCAAGCGAAACTAGTCTTTTTTCGTTCCTTGATTTTGTGCGCGGAGGCCGAATAGCGCCTGCATCTCCAGATACGCCGGATTGCCTTTGCGCCAGAGGCTCATGGCATACTCGCGGTTCGTATTGGAGGCCTTGATCGTCAAATTCGGGAGTTTCGCCATCAACGCTGCGCTCATATCCTCAAGCTGCTGGTCGCTCAACCCGCTGCAGCTGATCCAGAGCCGTTCCAGCAGAGGCAGATCTAAGAGCGCATCGTAGGAGGTAATGTTGTTGTTGTTCAGGTTGAGATATTTCAGCTTCTTGAGGCTGGCAATCGGCGAAATATCCACGACGTAGTTGTAGTTCAGCTCAAGGAACTCCAATTCGGGCAGATTGGTCAGCACGGAGATATCGGTCAGATCGCACAGCGAAATATCAAGAATACGAAGCTGCGGCAGGTATGCAAGGAAGTCAACGTCGCCGATTTGGGTACAGTGCCCAACGTCGAGCGCGACCAGATCGGTGCAATACTTGAGGTTCTCAAAATGCTCGCTGTGCATGCGCTTGTAGGAGAACGAGTCTCCCGTATACCAGCCTGCACCATCGGGGAATTCTCTGCGTTGGCCGGTGCTGAAGCCCTTGATATCGGTGCGAATGAGCCAGTTGTAGACGCGCGTATACCAGATGAACTTGATCGCGGGATAGCGCGCGCGCATCGCCGCCATCTCCTCGTCGCTTGGACCCGTGCCGCACATATCCAGCCTGGTCAGCTTGGGGAAGAGGACGAGTTTATCCGAAAATGCCGCCGCATCTTTTACCTGATAGTCTCTTAAGTCAAGTTCGGCGACATCCGAACGCAGGGTGAGATCGTCCAGCAGCAGCACCTTCCAGATGAACTGTACGCCGGGATACGCTTGCGCAAGTGCGATTTGTTCGGCGAGCGCGAGCGACTCATCGTCGAACGTGACCTGCATCAGATTCGGCAGGCGTTCCAGCTCGGTTCTGAGCTCCGCTAGATCAACCGTCTTTCCGGTGAAATCCAGCGTTGCGGTATCCGCCGCTACGGTTTCTCCGGCGATCATGATGTCCCAGCCGAACTGAACCGCGGGATATTTTTCCGTAAGCGTGGCGGCAGTCGCGCTGTCCGGCGGGGTGGCGATGATCACACTTTCCAGCGCGGGGAAATACGCGAGCAGATCGACGAGATCGTCTGTAGCAGAATCCAGCGTGAGCGCGGTCATGTCGCTGTCAAAGCGAGCGCCTGCGATGGGAACGCTCCAGAGGATTGCGCAATCCGGCAGGGCGGCTTTCAGCGCATCAAAGCTCTCACGCGAGAGCTCGTTTCCGCGCAGGTCGAGCTTTGTCAACTGCGTATGTTTCATCAGATCCGAGACGTCCGTTATACCCTGATCGCGCAGATCCAGCGTGGTCGGCAAGGGCTCTGCGGATGCCGGGGCATTGATCGCCTCCTTGGGCGCGCAGGCAACGAACATGAGCATCGCGCACAGTGAAAGCGCGATGACGAAGAGTTTTTTGGAGCGGTTGAATAATCGATATTGAAACAAATGAACCACCTGCTTTTATGGTAATATCACGTAACAGACGAAAGCCAACGTTGGTGCCGTACCACTTACGGCTGAGCAATTTCTCTAGGAAACATGGTTCATTATACCAACCGCAAGGGGGAAAGTAAACTCAACAAACGCATCGTCTGCGGCAAAGATCGGCAGGTAAGTGCCCGCAAGAAAAATATACGGAAGTATTCTATCATTCGTATAAAAGTGATAGAATAGCTTAGAGTTGTTACTTAGCAAATCACATACATGGCGCAAAATGGTTGGCGATTTTACTCGCGGCAAGCAACAGAACGGACAGTTTCAAAGGCACAATAGGATAAAGGGGGCGGTTTCATGCAGATTGCGTTAAATCTGGTGTTGAACACCACCCTTTTGTTGTCCATTACGATCATCTTCAATCAATTCTTCATAAAACCACAAGCGAATAAATACTGGCATCGCATCGCAGGCGGTCTGATTCTCGGCGCGGTAGGCATTGCCATTGTTGCATACGCCATCCGCCTGCCCAATGGTGTGATATTTGACACGCGATCGATTCTGCTCTGTGTATCCGGTTTGTTTTACGGAACAATCCCTACCGCGATCGCAGCTTTGTTTGTTGTAGGATATCGTGCGTTCTTAGGCGGCCCCGGCATGGTAGCGGGAATTGCGGTAACGCTTACCTCGGCGGCCACCGGAATCATCTGGCGAGCGTTCCGGAAAAACCCGGAAAAGTTGAAGCGCATCGAGTTTTATTTGCTGGGATTTGTGACGCATGTTGTCATGATGCTTTGTATGTTCTTGCTTCCTGCGGACAAGCTGGCCTCGACGATTTCGACCATCGCGCTTCCGGTTCTGCTGATCTATCCGCTGGGCACGTTCGCAATGTGTCTTATTATCATTTATGAGCAAAAGAGCTTCCGCACGGAAAAACTCTTAAGCGATAGTGAAATCCGTTTTCAAAAAGTCATCGAACAAGCGCCGGTTGGGATTGCCGTCGAGAAAGATGATGTTGTTACCTATGTCAACTCCGCGTATTCCAGAATGCTTGGCATGACGCGGGAGCAGATTCGGGCGACCAACTGGCAAACATACACACACCCGGACGATATCAACAAAGATCATGTATTGTTTCAAAAGTTGCTGAAAGGTGAAATTGACGATTATGACCTCGTTAAACGGTATATCAGATCGAACGGTGAGGTTGTTCGTGTACATTTGTATGTCAGCATACTCAACCGCACGGATTCCCATGAATCCTGCGATTATATCTGCATCGCACAGGACATCACGCGCGAGTTTGAGCGCGAACAGGAGCTGCTCGCCAGCGAACGCAGACACCGCGAAACCAGCCGGTTTTTGAGTACGCTTCTGGACGCCATCCCGGATCATATTTTTTATAAGGATAAAAACGGCGTATACCTCGGCTGCAACCGCGCGTTTGAGCATGCCTCCGGCATCAGCAGGGCGCGCATGACCGGGAGTACGGATGTTGAGCTTTATGATGCTGAAACCGCGAAGCAGTTCATGAGCAAGGATGAACCGGTGCTTCTGCACCAGAAGGAGAGTCGGTCTGAAGAGTCGGTTGTCTATCCGGACGGACGAAAAATAACCACGGAGACGCTCAAAACGCCGTTTTTCGACGACGAAGGCGAGCTAGCCGGTTTGATCGGAATTAGCCGCGATATCACGGATCGCAAGAAAAAGGAAGACAGAATCGAGTATCTGAGCATTCACGATGTGATGACGGGCCTCTACAGCCGCATGTACTTTGACACGGAGCTCTACCGGCTGGACGCGGCAAACGATTTACCCTACTCCGTAATTACCGGCGACGTCAACGCGCTCAAGCTCACTAACGACCTCTTCGGGCACAACGAAGGCGACAAGCTCATCATGGAGACCGCCGTCCTTCTGCGATCAAACTGCGGCAACGGTATCGTCGCAAGAACAGGCGGAGACGAATTTTCGGTACTTCTGCCAAAGACGAGCGAAGAAGAAGCAAGCAGGATCGTGACGCGCATCTATGCAGCGTTTGAGGAACAGAAAGCCCTGCCGCGCGAGCAGAACTACTTTTTAAGCATTTCGCTTGGGTATGCCACAAAGACAAAAGAAGAGCAGACTATCAGTGAAGTCATGAAGACCGCGGAAGAGCACATGTACCGCAAGAAGCTGCTGGAGCACCAGAGCATCCGCAGCACGCTGCTTACAACCATCAAGGAACTGCTGTTCTCCAAGAGCAACGAAACGGTGGAGCATGCCGAGCGCATGGCGCTGCTTGCGCGGCGCATCGGCGCAGAGCTCGCGCTCAACGAGGCGGATCTGGTCTCGCTTGAGCTCGTTGCGATGCTGCACGATATCGGAAAAATCGGCATCAGCAACAGCGTGCTCGGCAAACCCGATCAGCTGGAAGAGATGGAGTGGACGGAGATCCGCCGCCATCCGGAGATTGGCTACCGCATCGCGCTGACCATTCCGGAACTGCAGGGCATCGCGGGCTATATCCTCTGCCATCACGAACGCTGGGATGGCGCGGGGTATCCGCAAGGGCTCAGCGGCGAGGAGATACCATATATTTCGCGCATCATCGCGATCATTGACGCGTATGACGCCATGACGCAGGGTCGCTCCTATCGCGCAGGGATTCCAAGTGAAGATGCTGCGAGCGAAATTTTGCGCAACGCGGGCAAACAATTCGACCCCGACATTTCAAAGCTTTTCATCGAGCGGGTACTGGGGTTAGCGCTGCAGGATGTAGAGACGGCAGAATCCGGGATCGATGAAGAGAGGCAATGAAGCATGCCGCTGAGTATCGTGAAAAACGACATAACGAAGATGCAGACGGACGCCATCGTAAACGCCGCAAACGAACGGCTCGCGATGGGTGGCGGAGTCTGCGGTGCGATCTTCACCGCGGCGGGCGTCAAGGAACTCACGCACGCCTGCGACGCCATCGGCTTTTGCAGCACGGGCGATGCCGTGATCACGCCCGGGTTTGCGCTGCCGGCTCGCTACATCATCCATGCGGTTGGGCCGATCTGGCGCGGCGGACACGAGCGCGAGCAGGAACTGCTGGCCTCCTGTTATGATCGTTCGCTCACTCTTGCGGTGCAGAACGGGATCAACAGCATCGCATTTCCGCTGATCTCTGCGGGAATTTACGGCATGCCGAAGGAGATTGCGCTCTCGGTTGCGATTACCCAGATTCGCCGGTTTCTGGATCAGAACGAGATGGAGGTATATCTCGTGCTCTTTAACAGCGCAGATCTGCCGCTGGCAGACGATTGCCGTAATCGTGTGGAAGCGAAGTGCGCGAAGCTGAAAACCAAACAAAGCTAGTTTGTTTAAACAAATTAAAATGTACCGACTGATGCGCGGTGCATTTTTTGATGCTCTTTTGTTTAGAGAAAGTTACTTCGCGACCTTCTCCGCGTTGATGATGCCGCCGAACGCCGTGCGCAGGCAGATGAGGATATCCAGCCAGAGCGACCAGTGCTCAATATACCAGATGTCGTGCTTGATGCGTTCTTCAATCGAGGTGTCGCCGCGGTAGCCATTCACCTGCGCCCAGCCGGTGATACCGGGGCGCACGAGATGCTTGAGCATATAAAGCGGCACCGTCTCCTGAAACTGCTCCACATAATGCGGCACTTCGGGTCGCGGTCCGATGAGGCTCATATCGCCCTTGAGCACGTTGAAAAACTGCGGCAGCTCGTCGATGCTTGTCTTTCGCATCATGCTGCCGAAGCGTGTTTTGCGCGGATCATCATTCTTCGTCCAGCCGGTGTTCTCCAGCGCGTTGACGCGCATAGAGCGGAATTTGTACATCTGAAACAGCCGCTTGTTCTTGCCGACACGCGCCTGCTTAAAGATAATCGGGCCGGGGCTGGAGAGCTTGGTACCGATGGCGGCAAACAGCATCACGGGACTTGTTAAAATGATCAGTATCAGCGAACAGACGATGTCGAACAACCGCTTGACCAGTGCGTTGCTGGGGAAATCCAGCGGCGTTGTGCGAAGGCTCAACAGTCTGCATTCACCGAGGGACTGTATCGTGGTGCTTGAAGGAATATAGTCGTTATAATACGGGATGATGGAGACTTTGGTTCCGTATTTTTCCGTCGCGGCAATGATCTGCGGCAGCAGTGATGTTTGCTCAAGTTCCAGCGCAACGATAACTTCGTCGATATCCAAAGAGGCGAGCTTCTCGGATCCGTTGTTCTCCCAACTACCGAGGCAGGGAAGCCATTCCAAGGCGCATGTGGTTCCAATATAGCCGTCGATCACATAGCCGAGCTGCGGGGTACGGCGAATCGTCTCCGCATACTTCTTTGCGAGCGCGCCGCTGCCGATCACAATCACATGTTTGAGGTTATAACCCTTGCTGCGGTAGCGTTGGAGCACGACGCGCACCATCAGACGCTTGGTCAGCACCAAGGTGCTTGCGAGCAGGTAGAACAGCGCGAGTGCTGCACGCGATATATCAGTCAAACGAAGCAGGTAAAACAGCGCGCCGCCGCCGAGCACGGTCACCGCATTGACAAACAATACCCAACGCATATCGAAGGTAAAAGGCTTTGCGCGCACGGAATCATACAGTTTTGCGATCTGATAGCCGATGATGCTTGCGGTCGCAAACACAAAAGCGAACCAAAACAGGCTGTCCGGATGCAGTGCGGGATTATGCGGATCATGCCGAACGACGAGAAGCCAGAATAAATTCGCACCATAATAGGAAACGCCTACGATGATAAAGTCAATCAGGCGGTTGATCTGGTTGAGAATACGCTGCCATCGTTTGATCATAGTGCACCTTTTATCGCTGATATTGTACTGTTATATACGGCACATGCCGCATACATTGAGAAGCTCCTATATAACATAAATATCATACGTGCTTGTTGTTCACTCGTCAACACCGCGGTCGAGTTGCAGCAATCCGGAAAAACCACCTTTTTCATTTGTAAAACAAAAATGCTGTGCCAATGCCGCCATTTTCTACATCGCGCCGTCATCGAAATTTTGCGTGAAATTTTGTACAGATTCTGAAAAAAGTCTCGCTCTGGCGAAAAAGATAGAGTATGATAGGTTGGATATTGTGATACAAGCGCGCCGTTCGGAATTTTTCGATCACGGATCATGCAGGAAAGCGGCGCAGCGAAAGAGGAGGAACGATTCTTTTGGACGCAACGTTAAAAAAGCGGTTGGAGCGTTTTGCGCTTGAAATCCGCATCGGTGTGCTGGAGCAGATGAAGGCGCGCGGGTTTGGTCATGTCGGCGGTTCGCTGAGCATTACGGATGCGCTCGCCGTGCTGTATGGTTCGCAGATGCGCGTGGACCCGAAGCGCCCGGATTGGGCGGAGCGGGATAAGCTCGTCTGCTCCAAGGGACACGCAGGTCCCGCGGTCTACGCGGCGCTTGCGCTGCAGGGTTTTTTCCCGTATGAAGAGCTCAAGACGCTCAACCAGCCCGGCACCAACCTGCCGAGCCATTGCGACCGCAACAAGACGCCGGGCGTGGATATGACCACCGGCTCTCTGGGTCAGGGCGCGAGCCTTGCCTGCGGCATGGCGTTTGGTGAAAAGCTGCGCGGACGCGATGCGCGCGTGTTTCTGGTCGTCGGCGACGGCGAAGCGAACGAGGGTCAGGTTTGGGAAGCGCTCATGTTTGCCGCAGCGAAGAAGCTCGGCAATCTCGTGCTGCTGCTTGACGTAAACGGCAAGCAGCTCGACGGCTGCACGAAGGATATCCTCGATACGCTGGATCTCTCCGCGAAGGTTGCTGCGTTCGGCTTTGATACCGTCAGCATCGATGGAAACGACATCGAGCAGGTCTATAACGCACTTGAGCGCACGAGAAACGGCGGGGATAAACCGTACGCCATCGTGCTCAACACCATCAAGGGCAAGGGCATTGCCGCGGTGGAGAACGCAAAGAGCAACCACAGCATGGCGGTCTCAAGCGATCAGTGGAACGAATGGCTACTCTCGCTGACGGCGCAGTTGGACTGAGGAGGGAATACAAAAATGGAATTGATTTACGATGGAAGCATGGATTCCCGCCTGTTTAAGGATATCCTCGGCAAGACGATTCGCGAGCTGAGCGAACAGGACAACGACTTTATCTATCTTGACGCGGACCTGATGAGTTGCATCGGTACCAGCGCATGGGCTTGTGAAAACCCCGAGCGCGGCGTGAACTGCGGCATCTCCGAATCGAACATGATCGGCGTAGCATGCGGCCTTGCAGCAACCGGCTTCAAGCCCGTGGTGCATACGTTCGGCCCGTTTGCCTCGCGCCGTGTGTTTGATCAGGTGTTCCTCTCGGCGGGGTACGCAAAGAATGACATTACCGTCATCGGCACCGACCCGGGCGTGACTGCCTCTTTCAACGGCGGTACGCATATGCCATTTGAAGACGTCGCGCTCTATCGCACCATCCCGACCGCGACGATCATCGACATCACGGACGTACCGATGCTGATCAGCGTACTTAAGCAGTGCAAGGATCTGCCGGGCGTGAAATACATCCGCGTCGGCAGAAAAAGCGCGGCAAAGGTGTTCGCCGACGGCACGGAGACGCCGATTGGTCCCGCGATCACCCTGCGCGAAGGCAAGGATGTCGCAATCTTTGCCAGCGGCATCATGGTGCACGAAGCCATGCAGGCAGCAAACAAGCTCGCAGAGAGCGGCATCGAAGCAGCTGTTGTCAACTTCTTCACCATCAAACCCCTCGACACCGAGGCAGTGAAGAAATTTGCCAAACAGTGCGGCAACATCGTCGTGGCGGAAAACCACAATCGTATCGGCGGCCTCTACAGCGCGGTCTGCGAGACGCTCGCGCGCGAGAACACAGCGAAGATCGACGTGGTCGCGGTCAACGACGAGTACGGCGAAGTCGGCCCGCAGGACTATCTGCAGAAGCGCTTCGGCCTCACCGCGGAGCATATCGTGGAAACGGTACAGTCGTTGCTCAAATAAAGCCAAATGTAATCTAGATGCAACACAGCACGGAAAAGAGCGTGGAAACACCTCTTTTCCGTGCTTTTTTGTGAAATTAATGAAATGATGCTGTGTTTCTGTTGCGTAATAGATAAAAACGATGTAATCTGTATGTAACACCTCTCGCGTTGACTGCGCGCGAGGTTGATCTCTCTCTACCGCCGGAGCAACCAGTCAAAACAAACACGACATACAATAAGAGAGTACAAATGGAGTTTCAATTTTCAGATGGGCGTGTCTTCGCCCTGGATGATCAGCAGGAAGTGATCGCGGAGGCGACCTACGTCCCCGTACGGAACGGCATCGTTGATATCTGCCACACATATGTCAGCCCCGCGCTGCGTGGGCAGGGCATCGCGGGTCAGTTGGTGCAAGCCGTAGCGGACGAGCTGCGCAAGAAAGGCTTAAAGGCCGTTGCAAGCTGCTCCTATGCCGATGCCTGGTTGATGCGAAATCAAAAGATGTATTCCGACATCATTGCCTGAAATGGCGATTTCTGTCGAACGACAGGCAGAAAGGCGCAGAAACGCGCGAAACATCAATCTGCATGAACACACGTGATTTTCTGTGAACGAATTATAAAATCTCGGCTAAACATGCATGATTCACCCGTTTTTAGTCATTCTTATGCACCGCGCTTGTTGACAGCGCACAGTGGCCAATACTACAATCGACTTAAATCGTAAAGTACGATACTATCGCAGAACTTCGCGGCGGGTGGTAAAGAAACGGCCGAACCATTCGAATTCACACAGAAGCCCAAGCAGGCCGGAGGATATCAGAGGTCTATTGCATGCCGAAATCCGAAGGACACAGACCGCATGACAATCCGGCGGAGAGCTGGGCATATGACATGACACCAAGGTCGGACAAACGATCTGGCGTTGCAAGAGTTCTGATTACCGTCTTTGTCGTTCTGCTGCTTCTTTCGGTGGCAGCAACGCTCTATATACGTCAATATACCGTCACGGGAGACTCAATGGAGCCGACGCTGATGGCGGGAGACCGGGTGTTCTACGTCGGATTCGTTCAGGCGAATTACGGCGATCTTGTCATCTTTCACGCCGGCGAAACCTACGGCCTCGTGATCAAGCGAGTTGTCGGATTGCCGGGAGACCGCATTGAGATCAAGGCGGACGGAAGCTTGATTCGAAACGGCGCAATGGTGGAGGAAGGGTATATGATCCCCGATCCATATGGCAACAGCGCGATGCCGGAAACCGTCATCGAGAGCGGAAAGTTTTTCGTATTGGGCGATAACCGCGCGAAGTCCATCGACAGCCGCGATATCCGCGTCGGACAGATTTCGCTGGACTCCATCCGCGGTATCGTGACCCGCATGCTGCGCAGCACCATCCCCGCAGATGCACAGTAAGTTCATTCATGTACCTGTCGCAAGCAGGTGAAAATCATCTCAAAGGATTTGATTCATGAAGCGTAAGAACCAAAGAATCGCCCGGTGCGCAATAACAATCCTTCTCGCTGTCGCCATGCTGACGATGCTTGGCTGCACGGGCGAGACGGTTCGCGCGCTGGATTACTCTTTGGAAAACGATCTAACCACCGATGCGCCGGATGTTACACCTGCGCCGGAAGAACCCTTACAGGAAAGCGCAACTCCTGCGCCGGAAACGCTGCCGACGCCAACGCCTCTGCAGAACGAGAGCACAACTGCTCCGACCGAAGGCACGACGCCTTCTCCTCTGCCCGCAGGCGGTACGGAGACGCCGCTTCCCTCTCAAACACCGGAGCTGCATCGATTAATCGTCTATGTTGAGGACACCGGAGCGAAAGCTTTGGTCGGCGCGCGCGTGACGCTCTATCAGGATGGAGCGGTTCTGTTATCCGGCATGACCGGAAGCGACGGCTATGTCTCCTGGATGCTCCCGCCGGATCACAGCTATCTCGTCAAGGGATCGCTGAACGGATATCAGCCGTTGGATGAAGAAGGCTACCCCTGCGATATGGCGCAGGAAGCGTATGTAAAGATCACGCTGGTTAAGGTAGCATCGGACGGAACAGTTCTCCCGACGGCGACGCCGCTGCCTGTGCCGGACGACGCAACGGGCAAGGTGATCATCACGTGCCCGAATGTGACGATTGAACTGGATCAAACAGGGTTTAACCTGCTGGATTATGTGAGCGCGAAAACGGAGTTCGGTCAGCCGGTTGCGGTCTGGGTCGTCGATAACGGCGGATTCCGCACCGATACGTCCGGCGAATATACCGTGACCTACGGCGCGTTTGAAGAAGGCAAGCTCATCACCGCAACGCGCACCGTCACCGTCCATGGTGCAGTGGAAGAGACCGTGCTGTTGCAGGCGGAAGCGCCGTCCGGCAGCAGCGAGGAGCGCTACGAGGTTTTGCTTGCGTATCGCAACGCCGTCGGTGATCAGCTGAGCGAGCGTATTGCTGCACTGAGCGCGTCGTTTGAGAGAAAGATTCGTGAAGCGCTGGCAGAGAACGATGAAGCGCGCATCCTTGCGCCGTCAACGACCGAGACCGATACGGACGATATGACCACCTCGGCAAGAGTGGTTCAGCAGACGTCTGACGCAAAGATTACCAACTGGGCAGACGTACTTGCGACATTCCTTGCGCAGAACGCCAAATATGAGGAGTATCCGCTCAACGCAAAACAGCTTGCGGAGATCCCGCTGGAGAAACTCGACGCTGTGTTCTGGGACATGAACCCGATTGAAGTGTTCCGCATGGACGGCAAGGCGAATGTTTTGCTCAGCGCGAAGACCTATGAGGACATGGCGGACGCATACCACATGAGCAAAGCCCGCAGAACGTTCCTCTATGAACTCATGCAGCCGGAGTTCCGCAGAACATTTGCGTCGTTGACCGGCAACACATCGTTTGTGCCGAATTCGGAAGAATCGATTGAAACGCTTCTCTCCGTCTTGCCGGAAGATGCCAATGTCGAGCGGCAACAGGTGGTAGACACCGCGCTCTCGCTGGTGGGTAAAGTCTCCTATATTCTGGGCGGCAAGTATAACCGCCTCGGTTGGAACGACGAATGGGGCAATGCAAACGTCGCGCAGTCCACCGACGAAGTCCGCATCTCGCGGCAGGCGGGGCTAGATTGCAGCGGATATGTCAGCTGGGTGTTTATCAATGCCCTCGGTGACAGGGCTGCGGTTCGTGTGATCGGCAATGGCTCGCGAAGCCAGTGGGTGAACTCCGAGGCAATCGGTTGGGATGAAGCACGCGTTGGCGATCTCGCGTTTTACTGCGTACCCGGAGAACGGCAGTATAACCACGTAGGCATCATCGTCGCGATTGACGACGACGGAAGCTACCTTGTTGCGCACTGTTCCTCACTTCAAAATGGAGTCATCGTGACCGACGCATGGAGTACTGGTTTCCGTTATCTGCGCAGACCCGCATTCTTCCAGTAAAATTTGTAGTTGCAATTGCTGGGGAATTGCGTATAATTACATTAACATCAACAATGTAACGATTTGATGTATCGTAAAAATCATGCTATTGTAACGCAGATGCGAAAAAAGAGCGTTATATGCGAGAAAATATTACGATGTAACAGCGTTATACAGCCGATTTCCATGTATATGCGCTTGACATTTTCGCATGATTTTGTTACTTTTATTTTCTACAGAAAACAGTTGCCGGTGTGAGAAATACTGCTTGATCGGCGTTCCGGCCGAGACATAAGACTGTAAAGGAATTATGAATTTTTTCGGAACATTATGCAAAATCTCACAACTTCGGTTATGATAGAAAAAGCAGACGCAACACGCTTGATTCCTAACAGAAAGCGGCAGCCATCCGACTTGGGAGTCAAGCGGAAATTAATGAATATTAAGTAATGTTCCAACTAGAAGAACAGTTGCGAAAATTCGTTAGAATATATAGAACGAATAGTAAAGCAAACAGTACCGGATCAGTCAAATAATCGGTGGAAGCATGAATATTCGCATACAACCTGTGGTATATGCAGCGATATTCTATACAATATAGATGAATGCTTCGATTCTGTAACACTCGACGGTTGAACCTTGATAGCTGTATATCTGTGCGATTCTTCCCACGCAAATGGCACAACCGGCGAAAGCCGGCGTCGCAAAGCTAGAGGGCCTAAGGGTAGATAAAGCCTACGGTAGCCAGTTCCCGAATGAAGAACTCACGTTTCACACAATAACCGGTATCGGTTTAATTGTGTTCCAGAAAAACGGCGCCGGTTCAGATTCACTATGGGATTTGAGCCGTTATTATTTTTTAGAGACTAATTTATAACAAGAGAATCTATCTCAACTATACTGATGACGTAGGAGAAACAAACATGCAAGCATGGATGCCGATCGTTTACGGCACGATATCGGGAGGCGTTCTGGCGGTTCTGGCACGGCTTCTTTGCGGGCTTTTGCTCAAGCAGCGCGGCTTTGAACCGACCATAGAACGCAAACACTTCTGGATCATGCTTGCGGGTATGGCGCTGGTCGGCGGCATCATCGGCTGGCGGGCAGGGGTCTCTTTCCGGGGACTGTATCTGCTGTTGATCTTACTTGTAGCAGCTTGTGCGTTTTATATCGACGCCAAGCATCGCGTGATTCCGAATGAACTCGTGCTCTCGATCCTCGTTTTATCAGCGGTGTTCGGGCTCACGGGCGCGATCCAGTTCGATATTTTGTATTCCCTGGTGGGGCTTGTCGTGTGCTTTGTCATCTTCTTTCTGCCGAGCCTCTTTGGAAAACAGATCGGAGCAGGAGACGTCAAACTCGCGGCAGCAATGGGGTTTGCATTGGGACTGACCGGCAGCCTGTACGCGATTGCGTGCATGGGTGCGCTGGTTCTGCTCTATACCCTGTTGGATAACCGCTTACCTCTTGCACAGCGGCTTAAGGAGATGATCCCGATGGGACCGTTTCTCGCGATTGGATTGGTTGCCGTGTCGATCATCCTCGCGTAAACAGCAACCTGTGCAAACCGTTCTATGTTAACAAACGACGAAGCTACCCATAACCGGGCGTGCGCGTCGCAATGATTTCGCAGCTTTGATGGGGGTCTGACCGGTCGGAAATTTTGCCGGAGCGACGGACTGGCACAAGTTCGCGAATATTCTTGTAGAAAGGAGGATTTTTACAATGAAAAAGTTTCTCATGAATGAAGAAGGCCAGGGCATGGTGGAATATGGCCTGATCATCGCGCTTGTCGCGGTCGTCGTTATCGCAGCCATCGCGCTGCTCGGCAACGGTGTGAAGAATACCTTCACCAACATCACCAACACGCTGAAATAAGAACAATCAATATAATATTAATTGGGAGGACAAAAATATGAAGCGTTTCTTAATGAATGAAGAAGGCCAGGGCATGGTCGAATACGGTCTCATCATCGCGCTCGTCGCGGTCGTCGTCATCGCCGCAATCGCACTGCTCGGCAACGGCGTGAAGAACACCTTCACCAACGTCACCAACTCGCTGAAATAAGAAGCCAAGCGAAACTCAAGGGAAAAGGATGCAGGACGATGGAAGTTTACGTCCGGAATGAAGAAGGACAAGGGCTGGTTGAATACAGCCTGATCATCCTGCTTGTCGCGTTTGTAGTCATCGGCGCGTTGACGCTGCTTGGCAACAATGTAACCGGGTTTTTCTCGAACTTTACGAACAATCACCTGACATAAACGCGATCAAGCCTGCCTAATGCTTCGGTGCCGATTGGCAGCGAAGCAAGCGGATCACCTTCATTTCCAGCTCATGAACAATGAGCTCTGTTTTCCAACGCTTGTGAACATCCCAAGAGCGGGAGGATTCTCAAACTGGCGTTTTCAGGTTGACGCAGCTGCTGGCAAACCGCCGGACGCTGTGTATGGCTCGGAATCAGGATTTCCGGAATGGGAGCGACCTTTAAAAAAGGCCGTTCTCATTCCGGCACTCATCCATTTTTGGCATCTTCGGTATCTCTGACGCTACACCATGTCTTTGCAGCGTGAGAGATGCCGATGATAGATCGTCTATCATCAATATGAAAAATACTTTTTAAAGGAGGGAGAAGCCGTGAAAATGAAATTACGCAAGCGGAAACGCCGCGAAGGCGGTCAGTCTGCGGTCGAGATGGCGCTGACGCTCCCTCTGCTACTGCTTTTGATCTTCGGCATGCTGGAGATGGGGTGGCTTGCGTCCACGAGGCTCGTGCTGGATAACATCACGCGCGAAGGTGTTCGTGTTGGCATTGTCGCAACCAGCGCTTCCGCAAACACATCGGACGTGATCGATCGCATCAACGTAATGAAGCCGTCTTACCTGAAGGATCCATTGACGATTACGGTTACATACTCGAACCCGTCGAGCTTTCGAGACGGCGACATCACGGTTGTAACCGAGTACAACCTACCGCCATTGACACCATTGACGGCATTTCTTACGGAAGACGGTACATTCCATCTGCGCTCGGAATGTACGATGAAGATGAGTTAGCGCAGGGTAGCTAATCTCCTCGAAGGAAGACTGACATCCCTACAGAAAGGAAGCGGTCACTATGAAAGCATGGTTGAAGCAGCTTTCCCGTTGGCTTTTTCGTCAAGAAAGCGGACAATCACTGCTGGTCATCATATTCGCAATAACAGCATTAATCGGCGCTGCGGCAACAGTCACCGACTTGGGCGCAGCCTATGTTAAAACTGCGCAAACCCAAACCGCGGTAGATGCGGCGGTTCTCGCCTCCGGCATGACGTTGCCGGTCAGAAGCGGCGATACGACCGCAGTTGCGAGGGCTACAGAGGTCGCGAAAGAATATTTGACAAAGAATGGTGTAACGGATACGACCAGCACCACGGTTACACTGGGCGATCTGAACGATGGCGCATATTATTCCATCTATGTGAGCCAACCGGCTTCGGCGGAGACCAGTTTTGCAAAGATTTTCGGGATAACGTCCATCACGTTTGCGCGTGATGCAAAGGCGAAGATCGTTCCGTGCTCCGCGCTGTCCGATCTGGTGCCGCTCTCCATTCAGGAGCATATTCTACAGGATCTCATTGATCAAAATTTGACAGATCATTGCATCTTGAAATATGGGGATAACGATATAGAAGTCGAGAACGGCGCGTTTGGTGCGATCGACCTCGACGGCGTAAAGGGCGGCGGCGCAAACGACTACACAAGCTGGCTTGCCAACGGCTATCAGGCGAAGCTGACAGTCGGAACCATCCTTCCGATTGAGGGCGGTAATATGACAGGGCCGACCTACTCCGGAATTGTAAGCCGCTACAACGGATGCACACATTTTCCGTCTGAAGGCGGATGTAAGATCACAAAGTACGTCGATGATTGTCCGCGTGTGATGAAGATTGCGGTCATCGAGTACACGGATAGTTCGCATAAATACGTCCGCATCAAGGGATTCGCGGCGTTCGTATTGGAAGACTATACGACGTATGAAGATCAGGGTTGCGTTATCGGGTCCTATGCAAATATGGTCAATATCGGCGCAGCCGACGGAGACCTGACCGGGACGTTGCCTGAGTTCGGCGTTTATAGCCTCATTTTAACAAACTAAGGTTTCATCGGAAGATGGATGCCGTATCGATGGTTCGATTGCGGCATCCATAATCTGGATTGGAGGGGACATGAAGAAGGTTGGTCTGTTCGCACTCGTCGCGGCGCTCTGTGCGGGCGCCTTGTTGTATTTTTATCTGGATAAATTGGAAACGCAAAAAGAAGTCAAGGTCGACTATGACACCGTAGTGGTCGCCGCGATGGATATCCCCGCGTTTACGCCGATTACCGCAGATATGTTGAAATTCAAGCAGATTCCGATGGGTTATGCCAATCCGTCTGCTGCACGAAAGTTCGACGATGTTGTAGGCTTTGTCACTGAGGCACAAATCCTACAGGGCGAAGAGCTCTATGCGGCAAAACTCAAGAAGTTTGGCGAGACAGGCAGCGGGCTATCCTACATGGTGCCGGAAGGTATGCGCGCGATGACAATTGCGGTGGACGATATTTCTGGTGTTGCCGGATTTATCCAGCGCGGTGATTATGTCGATGTGTTGTCCTTCACCACGGTAACCATTTACGGCAATAGCATCAAAGATGCATACCGTGCAAAAGTTGGAACCCCGGCGCCTTCGGAAATCGAAGAATCAACCGAAAGCGCGACTCTTGTCGTCGCGCAGGATATCTGCGTTGCAGCAATCGGTAAGACGCTTGCCAACAAGTTGACCGATGGCGAAGAAACCTATACCAGCGTTACGCTGTTTGTAACGCCAGAGGATGCGATGCGCATTGTGCAGGGATCGAAGACCGGTGTGTTGACGCTGCTTCTTCGCGCATCCGGCGATCATGATCGCAACATAGAACTACCGATCCTGAGCAATCAATTGCTGGAGTTGGCGAAATAAACTGGCGTGCAGTTAAAAGATCGGACATAAGAATTGCGGAACAGAAAAGGTTAGGGCATGGAAAACAAGACGAACGGCATTCGAATCATGTTGGTGGCACACTCCGCCGATGACAGAAAACTGATCTCCAGCTTGTTGACAGACGAGGCTTTACGCGTTGTCAGCACATTCCGTCCGGATGCGGACGGTCTAAGAAAGGCGTCGTCTCAACCCGCGGATGTGCTTCTGATTGGCACGCGCGCACAGCCCGAACAGGAGCTTGACTTTGCGGAGCGCATGTTTACCACGCGCAGCGACATCACGATCATTCTGATCGCACCCGCGTTGGACAGTCGCACGCTCGCCCGCGCGATGGAGTGCGGCATTTCGCGTGTCATCGACATCAGCAGCAGCGAACACGATATCTGTTCGCACATTATGGCGACGGCGAATCGCGACCAGAACCGCAGAAACACCACGCAAAAGATTGCAAGCTACGATTCCAAGATCGTCGTTTGCTACTCCCCGAAGGGCGGCGTTGGGAAGACCACGCTCGCGGTCAACCTCGCCTATGCGCTTGCGACCATGAACAAAAAAGTTGCGCTGATCGACCTGAGCTTACAATTCGGGGAGGTTGGCGTTTTTTTGGACATCTCCAAAGGCGACACCATCGCGGATATGGTCGAAGAGCACAATTTCGAACTCTCCACGATCAAGAGCTATCTCATCCGCCATCAAAGCGGAATACAAGTCATGCTCTCCAGTAGTTCGCCTGAGTATGCGGAGTTGATTCAGCCATCGCATGTCAGCGCGATTCTATCGACACTGCGCACGGAGTTTGACTATGTCATAGTCGATATGGGCGTCTCATTTGGAGACTGCGCCATTTCAGCGATGGAAACCGCGGACACGATCCTGCTCGTCGTCAACGAGGATATCGCCTCGCTGCACGATGCAAAGCGCAGCATCAAGGTCATGGAAGCGCTGAACCAGCAGGATAAACTCCAGATCGTGGTCAACAAAGACGGCATTTCCACCATCACGGTGAAGAACGTGGCCAATCTGCTCGAAGCGTCACCTGTGCTCGTCATCCCGTTTGATCTGAAGGCAGCAATGCTTGCCGTCAATCGCGGAATTCCGATGCTCAGCTGTGCGCCGAACTCCAAGGCGAGCAAAGAGATTCGCGCCTTCGCGCAGGCCATGATTCGGAGGATGTAAACATGGGACTATTAGAACGGCTCGATAAGAAAACACCCGCGATGCAAGCTGGCGGAACGCAAGCGGATGCAGACGAAAATGCAGCGCTGAGAGACCGGGTACACTATCAGGTCGTTGAGGCGCTCAACAAGCGCGACGAAAAGCACACCGGCGGCACCAACGAGACGGATACACGCTCGATCATTGAAGCCGCGCTGGAGCAGCATGCGGCCAGCATGGCGCGCCCTGAGCGCAACCGTATCGCAATCGAGATCTATGATTCCATTCGCGGCCTAGGCCCGCTGGAAAAACTGCTGGCGGATGAAACCGTAACGGAAATTATGGTCAACGGCGCCAAGCAGGTCTTTGTAGAACGCAAAGGCAAACTGATTCAGAGCGACGTTACGTTTTACGACAACGAGCAGCTGCTCAACGTGATCGACCGCATCGTCTCCCCGTTGGGACGACACATCGATGAAGCGAACCCGATGGTAGACGCGCGTTTGCAGGATGGCTCGCGTGTCAACGCTGTTATCGCGCCGCTCTCGCTGAAAGGGCCGTTGCTCACCATTCGTAAATTTTCTAAAAAGCCGCTGACCGTTCAGAACCTGATTGATTTCGGAAGCTTGACGATCAAGATGGCGTCATTTCTCGAAGCCTGCGTCAAAGGCAGACTCAATGTCGTTGTTTCCGGAGGTACCGGCAGCGGTAAAACCACGCTGCTCAACGTGCTTTCCGCCTATATTCCGAATGACGAACGCATCGTGACAATCGAAGACGCGGCGGAAATTCAGCTCCAGCAGCAGCATGTGCTGACGCTGGAAGCGCGCCCCGCAAACCTTGAAGGAACAGGGCAGATCACCATTCGAGACCTCGTAAGAAACGCATTGCGTATGCGCCCTGATCGAATCATCGTCGGCGAGGTTCGCGGCGGAGAAGCGCTGGACATGTTGCAGGCGATGAACACGGGTCACGACGGCTCGCTGACCACGGGTCACGCGAACTCTCCGCGAGATATGCTGGCCCGTTTGGAAACCATGGTACTCATGGCGGGCATGAACCTGCCGATTTCCGCCATTCGTCAGCAGATTTCGTCTGCAATCGACATCATCGTGCAGCAATCGCGTATGCGAGACGGAAGCAGAAAGGTCATCGGCATCAGCGAAGTGCTCGGCATGGAAGGCGAAGTGATCGTCACCCAGGAGATCTTCACCTATGATTACGGCGATGGCCGTACGCCGGGACGCTTCCGCGCAACAGGTATTAAGCCGCGCTGCGCCGACAAGCTAGTCGCGGCGGGTGCCGGATTACGGGATGATTGGTTCTCTTAATCGCTTTTTGAACAAAGAAAGTATTACACTGAAATCTAACGAAAGGAGATGGAATACATGATTCGAGCAATGGTTGTAGGCACGGTTGTCATCGCACTCTATTTCATCTTCTACCTGATCGCTTACGCGAGAACCAAAGATAAGCGCAGGATGGATGAACGCGTCCGCACACTCTTTGACCTCGGAAATGAGGAAAATGCCAACCGGCGTGTCAAAAAAGAGCGCGACAAGCGCAATCCGCTCCGTCTGGATCAGATCGCGGATGAACTCTATGTCGCGGGCGTTGCACTCCGCGCGGAAGAGTTTGTAACGTTCTGGATCATGACCGGCGGTGTGATTCCCGCCATCGCGCTGTTCCTCGGCGCGCCGTTGACGATCAGTATCGGGCTTGTCATCGTCGGTGCGTCAGCGCCGATCATCTGGGTCACCATCAAGAAAAACAAACGCCTCGCTCAGCTGGGATTACAGCTGTCGGATGCGTTTTCGATCATCTGCAATGCGCTGCGCGTCGGCCAATCGTTTCAGTCTGCGATGAAGAACGTTGCGGACGAGATGGAGGAGCCCATCTCACGCGAGTTTATGCGCGTCTATCGTGAAACGCAATATGGCATGCCGCTTGAAACCAGCCTGGGAAGGCTTGTCAGCCGCACAAAGAACCCGGATCTGGAGTTGATGTGCTCCGCCGTCATCATCCAGCGGCAGGTCGGCGGTAATCTCGCGGTGATTCTTTCGAACATCTCCGACACGATCAACCAACGCATTCGCTTGCGCGGCGAGATTCGCACCATGACGTCCGCGGGACGCATGAGCGGCTATATCATCGGCGCGCTGCCTGTATTTATCATCCTTCTATTGATGTTCATCAACCCGACGTACATCAATATGTTCTTTGAGACGCAGACGGGACGCATCATGCTTGGTTTAAGCGTAGTACTGGAGACGATCGGGTTCCTGATCGTCCGCAAAATCGTCAACATTAAAATGTAGGGAGGAGGAAACCGTATGCGAGTTGCCGTTTTATTCTTCACCATTGCGGTGTTCCTCAGCCTGATTGCGCTGTTGCAGGATTACGGAAAAAAGAGCGACCATATGCATAAGCGTTTTTCTGCAGTGGTGGAGACAGAACGCGTTTATAGCGATGAAGAGCTGAGAAAATCATTCTCCGAACGCGTGATCAAGCCGTTTATCAAACGTATTTCGGACGGGGTTAAAAGATCGGCAGGGAATCGAAAACAAGCGGCACCTAGCAAGTCTTCAGTAAAGATAGAAAAACAGCTTCGGTCCTCGGGGCTTGCCTTGACCGCTCAGGAATTCGGATTTATCAAAATCGTTCTTCTCTTTGTGTTTCTTGCGATCGGCGGAGCGATGTTTTTATTACTTCGGATCAACCTGTTTCTGCGTGTAATCCTTTTGATGGTCATGATCAACATCCCGATGTTTGGCACGAGCAGATTTCTCACATCCCGCGTCAAGCAGCGGAAGGAAGCCATTTTGCGCGAGCTGCCGGAGACCATGGACGTTCTCGTCGTCAGCGTCGAGGCAGGTCTCGGACTGGATGCCGCGATCGTGCGGCAATATTCAAAAAACAAGAATGTTGTTCTGACCGAGTTATATAATGCCATCCGCGAAGTACAGATGGGTGTTCCGCGCAGAACGGCGCTCAAGGAGATGGCGGATCGCTGCGACGTCAAGGAGCTGACGGTGTTTGTCACCTCTCTGCTGCAGGCGGATCAGTTGGGCGTTCCGATCAAGAGCGTGCTGGATGCACAGGCAGATCGTCTGCGCGTGGAGCGCAAGCAAAGGATACAAGCGCAGGCCGCGAAGGCACCGATAAAGATCATGCTTCCTACGGTTGCGTTTATTTTCCCGGTCATTTTTATCATTCTGCTTGGACCCGCGGCGATGAGCATGATTTCATCATTGCGATAATGTCAAGTTTCTGTGATAATAGAGTTACCATCAGAGGTATTATATCTTTGTGGTAAATCTGCCTGCCAGAGCGAGGAAAGACATGAAGACTGTCGAAATCAAGAAAAATGGAGAATCCATCGCGAAGGTTTGGCACGCCAGAGGATATTTTGCGCGTCTGCGCGGGTTGCTCGGCAGGTCGCTTCAAGAAGACGGCGGCATGCTGCTCACGCCCTGCAACGCCATTCACACCGTCGGGATGGGATATCCCATCGACGCGCTGTATCTGGACAAAGAAGGTCGTGTCCTGCGTGTGGACGACGCCATCGCACCCGGCAAAGTGATGCCGCTGCAACGCGGCGCAAAGCATGTGCTTGAGTTGCCGGAAGGCAGCGCAAAGCGCCGCGGAATAGCCGCGGGAGACGTATTGGAGGTGATCCGGTGAAGGAACGTTTGGAAAGAAACGAAGCTGGGATTGACTCTTTGCGTAGCCGCATGGATGCGGATGCGCGTTTTCGGCGCGCAATGTCCGGCTATGATCCGCGCGATGTGCAAGCATATGTGGAGAACGTCAAGCGCATCCTCGCGCAGCAGACAAAGGCTGCAAAACAGGAGCAGGAGGATCTGCTCGCGCAGCTGGACTCCGCAAGAAGTGAGATTCAGGCGCGAAATTGCGCCATTAAGAAGTTAAAGGAACTGCTCTACGAGCGCGATGCGCAGTTGAGCACGGCGAGTACGCGCATCAACACACTGCTTCAGTCCGTCAAGGCGCATGGCGCAGAACGTGACGAACTGGAACGTCTCCGCGAAGAAGTTGCAAACAGTGGCAGCTCGGAGCGCCTCCGTGCGCTGGAAAAAGAGACCCAGCAGCTGCGCGCCGCGGTGGCGCAAGCCTCCAACCTCGTGAACACCTGGAGGGCTGAGCGCGAACGCCTCATCGAAGAAAGTGACCGCCTGCGTGAGGAAGTGTACTATCTGCGTTCTGTGACCGTGAAACCCGCGGAAAATCAGGACTCCAGCTACGACTTTGAGCAAAGCAGCGCTGTGTTTGAGCAAGCAGCCCGCCCGACGCGGTCGGAAGTCATTACAGCCGAAAACCGCTTTGTGCAGCAGCCGGCGCAACCGCCGCTTCAGCAGCCGATTCAGCAGCAACCGCAGCAGACGTACCAGCAGCCTGTGCAACCGCAGCCGGTGCAGCAGCCTGCACAGCCTGATGCGTCGCAGCAGCAGCGGGAGTTTGCCCAGGTTGCGGATAAGCTAGCGACACTGTTTGCCGAAGCATATCAGATGATCAGCCAGTACAAGAGCGGCGTTTCGACCCCGCAGCAGGAGCAACCGCGGCAGCAGCCGGAACAGCCCCGCCAGCAGCCGCCGATGCAAATTCTGCGCCCGGATGCGGTCAATGCGGAAATTTTCTATCCAAGAAGATAACCAAAACAGAACGGTGCAATCTCGCATACGCAAGACATAACAAAAGCGCAAAAGCTCCGGCTACGCAGCCGCGCGATTGCGCTTTCTTACTGGATAAAGCGTAAAAAACGGGTGATTATTCGGTCGGTGTTTTACCGCGATAGAGCAGCAGCTTTCGCGCAAGAAAGTTCCAGACAAGAACGATTGCGGCTGCGATCACTTTTGAAATCATATAATGCAGCAGCACGATCTCGGTGAAAAAGTAGAGCAGCAGCTCCGTGAGCCCCAAGCCGATGAGCCCGATGAGCGCATAGGCCGCAAACTCCACAACGCGCCCAACCTGCGCGGGCTGCCCGCGAAACACCAGTGCACGGGAGAGAAGAAAATTGCAGATCAACCCCGCGACAAAACCAAAGCATGCGGCAACGAGATAATGCAGCCCCAATTGAACGCAGAACCAGAGTACCGCCGCATCCACGATGAACGAGCACCCGCCGACGAACACATAGCGGAAGAACTGGATCAACGGCTGCGTAGTCGGCTCCACGAATAGCTTTTTCAAGAGGTTTTGTTCCATGCTTCCTCCGGTTTGATCGTTATGATTTTTTCTCGTGATAGCTCTGCTCGGTATTGACGTTCCAGATGTTATCGCGGCTTAAGCTGCCGGACTGGATATTGGCGACCGTTTCAAACGCCGTCGCCATGGAGTGATCCATGTTGTTATAGCGGTGCTGGCCGTTGCGCCCGATGCAGTATAGATTTTCGATCGTATCGAGATAGGACTTCACGGTCTCAATCTCGTCGTAGGTATCAAAGTAAGCGGGATATGCCTTCTCAACCCGCTCACGGCAGCTGTCGAGAATGGGAGTTTCCGCGTCGATGACGCCGATTCGTACGAGTTCGCTGACGGCGAGCTTCACGCAATCCGCCTCTTCCATCGACCAGAACGCATCGCCTTCCGCGCAGAAGTATTCCAGCCCGATCCAGACGGAGTTCAGCGGGTCCTGCACCATGTAGGGCGACCAGTTGTTGAAGATCTGAATGCGCCCGAGCAGCACGCCCGCGTCCTGCACATAGATCCAGCAGTCGGGCACGATATCGCCAAGCGTCGGTATGCCGGTCGTGTTTTTCAGGTTGAGACGGTTGACCAGCAACCCCACGGTGACAAAATCGCGATACGGTAACCCGTTTGCAACGCGCCGAACCGCTTCCGGCGCATCGGGAAGTCCCGCGATCAACCCGCGAAGCGGCATGGACGAGAGCACCAGATCGCACGGGATGGATTCGTTTCCGCAGAGGATCGTAGTGATGCGGTTGTTCTCGGTCACAAAGCCCGTCACCTGCTGATTCATCCGGACGTCTCCGCCGCGTGCGCGCACTTCGTCGCAGACCGTTTCCCAGAGTTGACCCGGCCCGAACTTCGGGTAGGAGAACGACTCGATGAGAGAGGTCTCCACCGTGCGCATCTTTGCGGGAAGGAGTTTCTGGAGAATGTTTTTCAACAGCGCAAGAATGGATAGCCCTTTGACGCGCTGCGCACCCCAGTCGGCGGAGATATTCCGCGGGTGGCGACCCCAAACTTTCTCGGTATAGCTCTCAAAGAACATGCTGTAGAGCACTTTGCCGAAGCGGTTGATATAAAAGTTTTCCAGCGAAGTCTCCGGCAGCTTGTGAACGGTAGACGCAAGGTAGGAAAACCCGGCACGAATCGTCGTCCAAAGCCCCATGTTGCGGATTGTCGACCACTTGAGACTGATCGGATAATCGTAAAAGTTCCCGCCGAAATAGATGCGCGAGACGCGCTGGCGGTTGAGCATGACGCGGTCTTCCGTCTCCGGATCGGGACCGTTGGGCGAGAGATTTGCGGGTTTACCGAGCAAGCGCTCGTCCAGCGCGGGCTGCCCCTGCGTGGGTAGCATCTGTTCCCACCAGGCGGTGACACGCTCGTCCTTGGAGAAGAAGCGATGACCGCCGATATCCATCCGGTTTCCGGCATGGCGAACGGTTTTGCTGATGCCGCCGACGCGCGAATCCGCCTCCAGTATGGTTACGGAGTAGGCGTCGGGCTGCGCGAGCAGCTCATACGCTGCGGTCAATCCCGCAGGACCCGCGCCGATGATGACCACATGCGTCTTGGTTGTTTGTGACATGTTTGCTCCTTATGCGCGACGGCGATGAGATCGGATAAATGACGGAATGTGTAACATTTCGATCCATCATACCATTTTTCATGCGCGAAAAAAAGGCGCAACATTGATTTCAAATAGAAAAACAAAATGAGTTTTCAAAGAAGAGGATGAACGCGGATGCGGAATGAAAAACAGCAGTTAAACAGTGTATCGGAACAGACGGAGATCATCGATTTACCGAAAAATCAGCAGAAGCAGACGCGAACGCTGTTGATCGCGCTGATGTTTCTGCCGTGCCTTGTCGTCAACTTACAGCTCGACAACGACATCTGGTTTTTGCTCACCAGCGGGAGATACGTGCTCCAGAACGGCATTCCGACCATTGAGCCGTTTACGCTCCATCAGGGGTTCAGCTTCCTCATGCAGCAGTGGTTGTCTGCGTCGATTTTCTGGAGCATCTATAGCAAGCTTGGCGCGGCGGGCGTACTCGCGCTGCTGTTCCTGGTCTACGTCGCGATCGTGTTTGTGGTGTTCCAGCTGACGAAGTTGATTTCAGACAATAACATCGCCGCAATGTTTTTTGCGACGCTTTTGACCGCGGCTGCGCTGAAACCCGTGATGTTTACGCGGCCAATGATCTTCACGATGCTGATTCTTCTGTGCGAACTGTACGCGGTGGAGCGATTCATCCGTTCCGGCAAAGCGGCCTGGCTGATCCCGTTGCCGATTCTTTCAATCTTGCAGATCAACCTGCACGCGGCGATGTGGCCGATGCAGTTTATCATCTTGCTGCCGTATATGATCGATTCATTCCGGTTCAAGCTGCTGTTCCTCGAAGGACAGGGCTATGCAAAACAGTATTTCTTCCCCGCAATCGGGTTGATGTTCGCCGCGGGGTTCCTCAATCCATACGGCTGGAGCGCGATGACGTACGTGTTCCGCTCCTACGGGTTTGCGGAGATCAACATGGTCATGGAGATGCAGGCCGCGGATATCAACAATGGCTCCGGCATGTTCATCTTCGGCGTGTTCTTCCTGCTGCTTGCAATCTACTTGCTCAAAAAAGAACGAAAAACGCGTCTTCGCTATGCGCTGCTGCCGCTTGGCACGGCGGTGCTTGCGCTGTCGTCCGCGCGAAGCTTTGCGTTGTTTGCGGCCTGCGGCATCTTCCCGCTCGCGTACTTCTTAAAGGATGTCACGATTCCCGAAGGAAAGATCAAGTCCCAGCAGAACGTATTGAAATTGCGTATGGTGCTCCTTGCGCTGGTTGTGCTGGTCGTCGGCGGGCTGACGGTGCAGCGCGTGGTCAAGGCGGTGCAGGAAGGGGATGCGCCCGCGGTTTCGCAGGCAATGAACTACCTCGTTGAACATGAGGAGAAGGACGGCATGGTGCTCTACACGGGCTACAACGACGGCGGCTACGCGGAGTATATGGGATACAAGCCGTATATCGACCCCAGAGCCGAAGTGTTCGTCATGAAAAACAACCAGAAAGCGGACGTGATGAAGGAGTATCACGATTTGCAGTATGGGGAACTATATTACAAAGACATGATGGATCGATACGGTTTTACGCATATGTTGATCTCCGAGGGTGATATTTTGATCGTCTATCTGGCGTATGACAAGGACTACGAGAAGATCTATGAGGACGACATCTATCAGATCTACCGGCTCAAGTCGCTTGCGAACTGATCAACGAAACGCAATAACACAAAAGAGGATGCGTAGCATCCTCTTTTTACGCGTGTCTTCGCGATGAATTACTTCTTCCTGTCCAGCACGCGCCGCAAAAACGGCACCTTCACCTGAATCGCTCGTTCGGGACAAAGCTCCTGACAGCAATAGCAGCGAATACAGCGGTCATATTGATAGCTCGGCGGATTACTCTTGTTTCCGTCGTGCCAGTCGACCGCCTTCGGCGTCACGGGACACATCTTTACGCAGATGCCGCACTTCACACAGCGTTCCGCGAGAATATACGGCCTAGGAGTCAACAGCTGTTTCATAACTTTCGGCTGTGGTCGCTTGGACGACGCCTGTTCCGGTTCGCGGTTGACGTTATATTCCATCGCAACAAATTGCTCCATCGGGTCGCCGAGCAAGCGAATTTCCTCCTCGCGATACGTGCCCGCCCCCATCTCCTCGCCCGCACGATTGGTCAGCACCAGCGCGGGGTCGAGGTTCATCAGCCGGCACATGGTGGCGTCCAACGCGATGGGATCGGCGGAAAACAGCAGCACATTCATCTGCTTCGGGTCGCCGCCGCGCGGGCCGTTGCCCTCCATCGCCATGATGCCGTCCATGATGTAGAGCCGCGGATGCACGAACGAGTTGAGATCGATCAGCATCTTAGCAAAATCGTATGCGTTGGGTACTTTGACGTGAAACTCGCCCTTCAGCGCGCCGGGCACGCAGCCGAACTGGTTCTTGACCGCGCCGGTCACGCGCTGAAACGCGTGTGTCTTCATTTTCGGCAGGCTGATCACGCCGTCGTTTTCCAGAACTGCGTTGGCGACGGTGAATTTCTTATTCTGCCTGCCCTCGGGATACGAAACGTCTTTCCCAGCGCGAAAATCGCCGAGCGGTATGCCGAGCTCTTCCGCAACCTCGGCACAACCCGTTTTCTTTGCGGCGGAATCGGGGGATTGAAACCCCGGCGAATCGCCGTAAGAGAGTACGGCTCCCGCGGATTGCAGCACCTGTGCCACGGCGCGAAACACAGCGGGATGCGTGGTGACGCACATTTCCGGCGGATCGCCCGTGAGCCAGTTGAGCTTGAGCAGGATTTTCTCATTCGGCTGAACAAACTGCCCGGCGCCGCCGAGTAGATCGATGCCCCGCTCGACCGCCGCGCGCACTTCGGATTCTTGATAACTCCCGCAGGAAATGATGGCTACATCAGACATAATGTTTCCCTTCTTGTGGTCGCAGATTGTGCAGAAAATTATAGAGACACGTTTGCGCTCTGTTTGTAATCAGTGTACTGCGCATTTGCAAATAGTTCAAACAAACATTCTTGCCATCACGGTGAATAAAAAAGATGCCGCCGGAACCCGACGACATCTTTTGGTGTTTGTTGCGAGGCGTTTGCTCAGTGATTGCCCTGCCCGTAGTAGGCATCTTTGCCATGCTTACGAAGATAGTGCTTGTCCAGCAGCGCGGGGTTGAGCTTCGCGTTTGGCGTGAGCGCAAGCGTGTGCCACGCCATCATGGCGGCTTCTTCGAGCACAGCCGCGTGATAGACCGCTTCGTTTGCATCTTTGCCCCAGGTGAACGGACCGTGTTCCTGCACGAGGATAGCGGGCATGGCGATCGGGTCGACGCCCTGCATGGTCTCTACAATGACGTTTCCGGTTTCAAGCTCGTATGCGCTCTGAATTTCGCTGTTGGTCAGCGGGCGGGTCAACGGCACGTCGCCGTAGAAATAGTCCGCGTGGGTGGTACCGAGCGCGGGCACGGAACGCCCCGCCTGCGCAAAGATCGTCGCCCAGCGGGAGTGCGTATGCACCACACCGCCGATGGTCGGGAACGCGCGATACAGCACTAGGTGCGTCGGTGTATCGGAAGAGGGCTTTAGCGTGCCTTCGACAACCTTGCCGGTTGCGAGCTCCACACAAATCATGTCCTCCGCGCGCATTGCTTCATAGGTCACGCCGGAGGGTTTGATGACCATGATGCCGCTCTCGCGATCGATGGCGCTGACGTTGCCCCATGTGAACGCGACGAGATTCAGCTTCGGTAGCTGCAGGTTTGCTTCCAGCACCTGCTGTTTGAGTGATTCCAACATGTCATTGCCCTCCTGATATTGAACTGCTTAGTATGCTTCAACCGCCGCGCATTCCACGGCGAGGCTCTTGGTATACGCTTCGATAAACGCGGCAAATCCGGCGGCTTCCTCTTCGGTTGCCGAAACGGTGACGCTCTTTGCCCCGCGGAACACACGCTCTGTCAAATAGTCCGAAAGCGGTTCATCCGCCGATTTGTTCATCAGATACGCCGCGAGCACAGCCATACCCCACGGGCCGCCTTCACTCGCCGTCTCCATCACGGTGACGGGCGTGCTGAGTGCTGCGGACATGATCTTCTGTCCGATGCCTTCCGCCTTAAAGAATCCGCCGTGGCCGGTCATTGCGTCGAGCTCAACGTGCTCCGCGGCGAGAATGTCCATGCCGATGCGCAGCGACGCGACGGCGGAGGTCAGGTGCGCGCGCATTACGTTGGCGAGCGTGAACGCGGCATCCGGTTTGCGGAACAGCAGCGGACGGCCTTCGTCCAGATTGGTCACGGGTTCGCCGGAGAGATAGTTAAACGTCATGATGCCGCCGCAGTCCGGGGCGCCTTCGAGCGCTTTTTTGTACATCGTCTGGTAAAGCGTGCGCTCGTCATACTCCGCGCCAAGTGCCGTCGCCGCCTCGCCGAAGAGGCGAATCCACGCGTCGATATCGCTCGTGCAATTGTTGCAGTGCACCATCGCGACCGGATCGCCCGCGGGCGTGGTCACCATGTCCACCTCGGTGTAGTAGCGAGAAAGCGCTTTTTCCAGCACCAGCATGGCAAACACGCTTGTGCCCGCGCTGACGTTGCCCGTGCGCTGGCGCACGGCGTTGGTTGCGACCATGCCCGTGCCCGCGTCGCCTTCCGGCGGGCAGAAGGGGATGCCGCTCATCAACGTTCCCGTAGGATCAACCAGCTTTGCGCCGTCGGGGGTGAGGTGACCCGCCGCTTCGCCGGCGGAGAGGAGCTTTGGCAGCACGGAGGAGATGTTCCAGCCGTAGCCGCTTTCCTGCACGAGCTGCTGGAACGAGTTAAGCATCTTCGCGTCATAAGTCAGATCGATGGAGTCGATCGGGAACATGCCGGAGCCGTCGCCGATACCAATCACCTTTTCGCCCGTGAGGCGATAATGGATATATCCCGCAAGCGTAGTCAGGAATGTGATGGAGTCCACGTGGCTTTCGCGGTTCAGCATCGCCTGATACAGGTGCGCAATGCTCCAGCGCTGCGGAACGTTAAATCCAAAACGTTTGGTGAGCAGATCAGCGGCCTGACCCGTGGTGGTATTGCGCCAGGTGCGGAACGGAGCAAGCAGATTGTCCTTCTCGTCAAACGCGAGATAGCCGTGCATCATCGCGGAGACGCCCATCGCGCCAACGCGCGTGAGCGGTACGCCGTATGTTTTTTGTACGTTTGCCGCGAGCTTTGCGTATGCATCCTGCATCCCCGCGAACACATCCTCCATCGAGTAGGTCCAGAACCCGCCTTCTAGACGGTTCTCCCAGTTGTGCCCGCCGGAGGCAAGCACGGCGTGGTTGCGGTCGATCAGCACCGCCTTGATGCGCGTGGAACCGAATTCGATGCCGAGATACGTTTCTCCGCCGCTGATTACTGCGGCTGTGTTGGTTTCTTTCGTCATAACATGCCTCGATTCTTCTGATTATTTTGAAATGTATAAAGCCTTATTATATGGATAGGACAGATTATTTGCTGCTGTCCTTTTCGATGAGTGTCCAGCGGAGTGTTCTTGACTCGGCGGGTTTGCCTGCAATTCGATCCAGAAGTGTTTCCGCCGCAATGTGGCCGATGCTCTGCCCGCCGTAGGAAAGTGACGTGATTTTGACCGGGCTGAGCTCGCTGAGGCTGCTGTTGTCAAAACTCACGACGGCGACGTCCTGCGGAACACGAATGTCATGCTGCAACAAGAACGGAATCAACCGAAACGCGATCTCATCGTTATAACACACGACGGCCGAGCATTCGGCGATCTTTCGCGCGAGTTCCTCGGTAAACAGCGTTTCGCGGGTTTCTGTGGAATACCAGAAGACAGATCCGTCCGGCATCATGCGGTCGGCATCGCGTAAAGCTGTGATATAGCCCGCGTAACGCTCGTGCCCCTGAATATCGTCGTTTTTGAAGATGCCTGCGATGGCGGCGTGCCCCTTTTGGAGAAGATGCTGCACAAGCTCATATCCGCCGCCGAAATTATCCGCGTAGACGCTGACCGAATCGGGGAGATTTGCGTAGAATCCGTTAAAAAACACGATGGGGATATTGCGCTGCGTGAGCTTTTGATAGAGATCGAGATTCGGGTTCGGCAGCGCCGTCTTCGTGCCCTCGACGAGTATGCCGTCGATGGGTTTGTTGAGCAGGTCCTGCAAAATCTGCCGCTCGTGATACACGCTGTTACGCGTCGCGGAAAGGATTGCGGAGTATTGGTTTGCGGCAAATACGCTCTGCGCCTCACGCAGGATACCGGGGAAGATATAGTCGCTGATATAGGTAGCGATGATGGCGATGTTGCCGCTTCTCGGCGGAAGCTGCTGCGCGCGTACCCGCGAACCGCTTCCGCGTTGTTTTACGATCAAACCCGCGTCGACCAGCATGGCCAACGCCTGCCGGACGGTTTGACGACTGACGGAGAATCGCTGTGTGAGCGCTTCTTCCGTCGGCAGCATCATTCCCTCGGCAAGTTGACCGGATTTGATCTCGTCCTGCAACGCTGTTGCAATATGCTGATATTTCGGCATAAACCCCCGATAGCGGCCATTTCCGGCACGCTAGCAAAATCATAGCGTGATTGTTTTATTGCGTCAATACAAATTTGGTGTAAAAATGTACGCTTTGAACGGTTGACTAGGTGTTTTCACATGTTTTGGGCATTTTCCGCCCGTCTGCTTAACGCCATTTTAACATGATTGCAGTCGAAATTCAATACAACTTTTGCAAGACGTTAGAATTAACCGTACAAATACGAACATATACGAAAGAAATAAATGGCAATTTCGAACAAAAGTCGTCTTATATTATATTGACAGTAGCTTTTTTTGGTGCTACGCTTGGATTAAACAGAACAAATTCAATACAAATCGATTTTCATATTCAACTGATACCATCATACCATTTTAATAAGGAGTAAATTCATGAGCCTCAAGACGAAGGAAATCTGGTTTATTGTCGGGTCACAGTTCCTCTATGGACCCAAGGTGCTGGAGACCGTTGCCGCACGCGGGCAGGAGATGGCGCAGTTTATCGACGCGCAGAAACAAATCCCGTGCCGCTTCATCTACAAAGGCACCGTGAAAACTGCGGACGAAATCGAACAGCTTGCCAAAGAGGCAAACTATTCGGATGCTTGCTGCGGTATCGTGACCTGGATGCACACATTCAGTCCCAGCAAGATGTGGATCAACGGCCTCAACCTTCTACAGAAACCGTATTGCCATTTTGCCACGCAGTATAACCGCGAGATTCCGGATCAGGAAATCGACATGGATTTCATGAACCTCAATCAGGCGGCGCACGGCGATCGCGAGCATGGCTTTATCGCAACGCGCATGCGCCTGCCGCGCAAGGTCGTTGCCGGATTCTGGCAGGATAAAAAAGTACTCGACGAGCTCGGCGCATGGATGCGCAGCGCGATCGGCTACCACGAGAGCAAGCACCTCCGTCTTGTCCGTTTCGGCGACAACATGCGTGAAGTCGCCGTCACCGAAGGCGACAAGGTAGAAGCGCAGATCAAACTCGGTTGGCAGGTCAACACCTGGCCGGTGGGCGAACTCGTAGACGAGATGAACGCCGTAACGGAAGCGGAGATCGACGCGCTTGTTGCAGAATACAAGGCCGCATATGATCTCGCGACCGATCAGATCGATTCCGTGCGTTATCAGGCGCGCGAAGAGATCGCGATGGAGAAAATTTTCAAGCGCGTTGGCGCGATGGCATTTTCCAACACGTTCCAGGATCTCGTCGGCATGCGCCAGCTGCCCGGCCTTGCCAGCCAGCACCTGATGGCGAAGGGCTACGGCTATGGCGGCGAAGGCGACTGGAAGGTTTCCGCGATGACGCGCATCGTCAAGGCGATGACCGAAGGCATGGAAGGCGGCACCGCCTTTATGGAGGACTACACCTACCATCTTGCGGAGGACGGCGCCTATTCCCTCGGCGCGCACATGCTCGAGGTTTGCCCGTCGATTGCCGCGACCAAGCCGCGCATCGAAGTGCATGCGCTCGGCATCGGAGACCGCGAAGCCCCCGCGCGCCTCGTGTTTGAAGGCGCGGCAGGCCCCGCCGTCGTCGCCTCTCTCGTGGATATGGGCGGCAGAATGCGCCTGATCGTGCAGGATGTCGAGGCGATCAAGCCCATCATGGCGATGCCGAATCTGCCGGTGGCCCGCGTCATGTGGCGCGCAATGCCGGATCTGAACACAGGGCTCAAGCTCTGGCTGCTCGCGGGCGGAGCGCACCACACCGTGATGAGCTATGCCGCAGATGCGCAGATGCTCGCGGACTGGGCGGAGATGATGCAGATTGAGTTCGTGCACATCACCAAGGATTCCACGGTCGAGGCGTTCAAGCAGGAGCTGTTCCTTGCCGACCTCGCCTGGAAGATGAAGTCCTAAGAGCCATAAACAAGACCACAGCACCGAGAATCGGCTTTTTCATTCGTGTTCTTTCCTCTCTCCGCCAAGAGGGACGGGCGGTTGCAGGCCCGCCCGTCCCGCAAAGCGGCCTCGCGTTGAATGGAAAGCCTAGTTCCGAAGAGATAGGTTTCATAAAACCCGGCTTGAAGATAAGCCGGGCTTTTTTTCAACAGGGACAGGTGTGTTCAGACGTTTTACAGGAGAGAATTGCGCGGATCGTCCTCAAAAATGCTCGAAAAAGGGATCAACTGAAAATATCCTACTTTTCTCAAAAAATAACCTATTGGCGGATCGGGCAAAATGGGCAATAATAAATGGGGCAGAATACACTTCTGAATCATGCATTTCACATGTCCAATAAAAGAAGGGAAGATCCAATGTTCAAGGTCTTTCTTGTCGAAGATGAAATCGTCGTGCGCGAAGGGATTCGCAAAAATATCCAATGGGAACAATATGGCTTTTCGTTTGCCGGCGATGCGCCGGACGGAGAGCTTGCTTTGCCGTTGATTCGCGATATTCAGCCGGATCTGTTGATCACCGATATCAAAATGCCGTTTATGGACGGGCTTGCGCTCAGCGAGTTGGTTCGCAAGGAACTGCCGCGCACCAAGATCGTCATCATCAGCGGGTATGACGACTTTGCGTATGCGCAGCAGGCGATTCGCATGGGCGTGGAACAATATTTACTCAAGCCGGTCATCAAAGAAAAGATGGTGGAGCTGCTCATTTCTCTTCAGAAGAAGATGGAGGCGGAGCAGCAGCAGCGCGAATATCTCTCGATGTTCCAGCGCGAGGCGCAGGAGTATGAGGCGTTTTCGCGCAGGCGCTTTTTTGAGCAGCTCGTCACAGGCGGGCTGAGTGTGTCTGAAATCTACGAAACCGCGAAGTCGATGGAGATTGAACTCACCGCGCCGGGCTATAATATCCTGCTGTTTTCTTTTAGCAGTGCGGAGTACAACGGCAGCGCGCCGGAAGGCTATACAGAAGCGCTTGCTAAGCTGCAGGATCGCGTTACGTATTATTTTCTCTCGCATGCGGATTTGATCCTGTTCCGTTGGAACATCACCACGCATGCCGTGCTCATCAAAGGCGGGCCGGACGAGATTGAGGAACGGACGCAGCAGTGCGTTTCCGGTATCCAGTCTCTTTGCGAGGAAGCGGGAAGAGAAGTCAACTGGCATATCGCCTGCGGTACGCCTGTCGCGCGACTGAGCGCGCTGCCCATGTGTTTTTCGGAGGCGAGTCGCATTCTCTCCTATCGCTATCTTTGCCCCGCGGAGCATATCCTGACCGAAGAAAGCATTCAGAATTTACAAAAAGCGCATACGGGAGAGACCGCGTCCCGCAAGCCAGAGATCGATCAGGAGCGCGTGCGCTGCTTTATCAGCAGCGGTTCGGCGGAGGAGATCGATCCGTTTATCGAGCAGCTGCTTCATAGCGCAGGCGAGGACGGCGTTCCGCTCGCCATGTTCTGCCGTTATCTGATCATGACGGTCTATTTTGCGGCTGCCGCCTATATCGACTCGATCAAATGCCACACGGATAGCTTCTGGCCGCCGGAATTGCGACCGAAGGACAATATCGCGACCCCGGACGAAGCGCGCGGCTATCTGCGCCAGATCATGCAGCACGCGATTCGTCTGCGCGACCGCGAAAGCAAAAAGCAGCAGCATGATCTATTGAAAAAGGCGATCGCGTTCATCGACGAATCCTATCCGGACGAATCGATTTCGCTCGACAAGGTTGCGCAGCGCGTCAACATCAGCCCGAACTATTTCTCCGCAATGTTCAGCCAGGAGATCGGGCAGACGTTTGTGGAATACCTCACAGGCAAACGAATCAGCGAGGCAAAGCGGATGCTCCGGCAGACGGAGATGCGCTCCAGCGAGATTGCGTACGCGGTCGGCTTCCGCGACTCGCACTATTTCAGCTTTGTGTTTAAAAAGGTGACGGGCAGCACGCCCAGCGAATACCGCAAAGGGGACAAACGGTGACTGAGAACATCAGCTGGACAACGAAGCCCGCAAAAACGGTGAAGACAACCATGCAAAAAAAGCTCTGGAAGATGATCCTCATCGTCACGATACCGCTGATGCTGATCATCATTCTTGTCGTGGGCATCGGCCTTGGATACGGGCTCCAGTACAACTCTATTCTCAACAACGTCACCACCGCCTCGGACTTCAACCGCGAGTTCACCGACAACATCAAGACCAAGATGTACTATTACGTGATCGACAGCCAGTATTCCGAAGGCATGCCGACGGAAGAGGTCAAGTCGGCAGAGCGGATCGCCATCAAGCTCATTGAGACGACGGCGGAAAAGGATAGCCTGCGCGCCATCAACAGCGTGCTGAACCTTTGCCATAACCTCGAGGACAAGATGCAGGAGATTGCGGTCACCGAGGGATATGATTCGCGCATGAGCCAGCTGAATGACAACATCTATGTCATGGCGGACCTCATTCAGGAATACATGTACACGTATCTTTATTATGAAGCCGTGCATCTGGACGCGCTGCAGTCCACCATGATCACAAACATGGTGGTGCTGATGGGCGTCGTGGTCGTGCTCGCGCTGACGCTGCTGATCTTCCTGTTGAGCTATTCGCGAAAACTCAGCCGCCGCATCGTTGATCCCATCGATATGCTGTGCGATCGCCTTGTCGCCATCGGACGTGGCGGCCTGCTCGTAATGGAGCCGATTCAGGCGGATGTTGAGGAGGTTCAGCTGCTATCCGACGGTATCGAGAGCATGGTAGGACATCTCAAGCGGCTCATTGAGCGCAACACCGAGCAGGAGAAGCAGCGCAGAAAGACCGAGCTCGCGCTCCTGCAGGCACAGATCAACCCGCATTTTCTCTATAACACGCTGGATACCATCATCTGGCTCATCGAATCCGGCGAGATCAGCGAGTCGGTTGCCATGGTCGGCAGCCTCAGCAATTTCTTCCGCTTCTCGTTAAGCAGAGGTCAAAACGTCATCACGCTCAAAGAAGAGCAGCAGCATATCCGCAGCTATCTTGAGATTCAACATATGCGCTATCGCGACTTGATGGAGTACGAGATCGACATTCCCGAAGAGCTGGAATCGTTCATTCTGCCGAAACTCACGCTTCAGCCGCTGGTCGAAAACGCGCTGTATCACGGCATCAAGATTCGTCGCAGAAAAGGATTGATCCGCGTCAGCGGGCGCGTGGATGGCGAGCAAGTGATCCTTGAAGTCGCGGACGACGGCTGTGGCATGAGCGAAGAGCGGCTCAACGAGGTGCGCGCGTCCCTCGTGGACAGCAGGAAAGAGGGCTTCGGCCTGCGCACCGTGCACCAGCGCATTCAGATATTGTTCGGCAAAGAATTCGGTCTTTCGATTGAGAGTACGCCGGACGTCGGCACCAGCATATTGGTCAAAATACCCATGCGGACGAGTGAAAAGGAGATGGGCGAATGAAACGGACGAGCGCAGCAATCTGTTTATTTACCCTTTGTGCCACCGTTTTATTTGGTTGCGTACCGGGCGCGGGCAGCGCGCAGGAGCCGCCGGAGAAAACAGTAGGCAGTCCGATCGTGGTCGGTTTCTCGCAGGTCGGTGCGGAGTCGGAATGGCGCGTTGCCAACTCCGAGAGCATGAAAAGCGCGCTCAGCGAAGAGAACGGGTTTGAGTTGATCTTCGACGACGCTAGAAACGAGCAGGAGAACCAGATTCGCGCGATCCGTACGTTTATCCAGCAGGATGTGGACTATATCGTCTTCTCGCCGCGCGTGGAGACGGGCTGGACGTCGATTTTGCAGGAGGCGCGGGACGCGGAAATCCCCGTGATTGTCATCGACCGCGACATCCAGGTTGAGGATCGAAGCCTCTATACAGCCTATATCGGTTCGGATTTTCGCAGAGAGGGCGAAACAGCGGTGCGCTGGCTGGAGAGCCTGATGCAGCGGCGCGGCAAAGCGGATCGACCCCTGCGCATCGTGCATATTCAGGGCACCGTCGGTTCCTCCGCGCAGATCGGGCGCACAGCGGCGTTGGAAGCCGCGCTGGAGAGAAACCCGAACTGGGAGATCATCGCGCAAGAGCTTGGCGACTTTACGCGAGCCAAGGCGTATGAGGTCATGGGCGCAATCTTAGAGGAAACCAAGGACATCGACGTGGTATATTGCGAAAACGACGGCGAGGCGCTGGGCGCAATCGACGCGATGGAGGAAGCGGGGCTGACCTGTAACGCGGGAGACGGCGTGATCGTGATCTCGTTTGATGCGACGAAGCTTGGACTAACCTATTGCCTCGCGGGAAAAATCGCGCTTAACGTTGAATGCAATCCGCTGCAAGGGCCTTATGTTGCGGACCTGATCCGGCGCTTAGAGCGCGGCGAAACGGTCGAGCAGATCATGCACGTTGACGAGACCGCGTTTGACAGCTTTACGATTACAAAAGAGATGATCGAAGGCCGCGGCTACTGATTAAAAAATATGCAAAACACAAAGAAGCTCGCCTGCGGGCTTCTTTTTTCGCGCTGTTCTCGCGAAAATTACGTGGGATATTTTACGTTCGTTGTTTGAAAAATTACTGTCAAAAACCGATCAAAATTTCAACAAATGCGCGCGTGGTTTGTAAAATCACGGGGTTGGTTGACATTCTTATGCGATTGCCCCGGAGCCATTGGAACGCGGTTGTCTATATGTTATAAGAGGATTGTTGGTCATATCTTTTTTCACCGACATGCAATTCACATCTCAAAAAAGGAAAGGAAATCGAAACCATGAAAAAATTTGTTACATTGCTCCTGGTTGCCATGCTCGCACTTGGCATGATCGCTTGCGCATCGACGCCCGCGCCTGCGGCAGAACCGGCCCCCGCTGCAGAAGCAGCCGCACCGGAAGCCCCCGCGGCGGAAGCCCCTGCGGCACCCGAACTGATCAAGGTCGGCATCATCAACAACCCGCCGGCAGAATCTGGCTACCGTGCAGCCAACGTTGCGGACTTTGAGAAAGTCTTCACCGAAGCGAACGGCTACGCTGTTTCCACCTTCTACAGCCTGAAGAACGACGAGCAGCTCAATGCCGCGACGCAGTTCATCACCGATGGCGTGGATTACCTCTTGATCTCCGCTGCGGCGACCGATGGTTGGGATGCAGTCCTTGCCAGCGCCAAAGAAGCCGGCATCAAGGTTTTCCTGTTCGATCGTATGATCAACACGGACGAGAGCAACTATGAAGCGGCTGTCGTTTCCGACATGTCTCAGGAAGGCGTCACCGCCGTCGAATGGCTCAAAGCGCAGAATCTGGAATCCTACAAGGTCATCCACATTCAAGGCGCGATGGGTTCTGACGCACAGATCGGCCGCACCGCCGCTCTGGATGCAGAATTTGCAGCCGGCACCATGACCAAGGTTGTGCAGCAGACCGCCACGTGGGATGAAGCAACCGCCAAGCAGATCGTCGAATCCGTCATCAACTCCGGTGAAGAATTCAACGTCATCTATGCCGAGAACGACGGTATGGCCAAGGGCGCAGTCGCGGCGCTGGACGAAGCGGGCATCACCCACGGCGTCGGCAAAGCGGTCATCGTCATGGGCTTTGACTGCAACAAATGGGCGCTGCGCGAACTGCTCGCCGGCAACTGGAACTATGATGGCCAGTGCAGCCCGTTCCAGGCATCCGTCATCGCGGACATGATTCAGAAGCTCGAAGCGGGCGAAACCCTCTCCGCGAAGAAGGTCATCTCCGAAGAGCGCGGCTTTGACGCCACGACCATCACCCAGGAAGACATCGACACCTTCGGTCTGGGCGAATAAACCATCCGTTTGATCCAACCCTGACAGGGTAATCAAATCAGTATCGCCGGTGACGAGTATGCGGACTTGAGCCGCATACTCGCACCGTTATGTTTCCACCATTTCTCAACGCAAAAGGATGGTAACCCATGCCAAACGACATCGTTTTATCCATGCGCAACATCAGCAAATCCTTTCCCGGCGTGCGCGCGCTGCACAACGTGGATTTCACGCTCAACAGCGGGGAGATTCATGCGTTGATGGGCGAAAACGGCGCTGGAAAATCCACGCTGATCAAAGTGCTCACGGGTGTCCACCCGAAGGATGCCGGCACGATTACGATTGCCGGCAGCAGCAAAGAAGTTCATATCAAATCACCGCAGGAAGCGCAAAATCTCGGCATCAGCACGGTGTATCAGGAGATTACGCTCTGCCCGAACCTGACCGTTGCCGAGAATATGTACATCGGCCGCGGAAACTATCGTTTTATTCACTGGAACAAGATGCGTGCGAAGACCACGGAAATCTTGGAAAAACTCAATATTCCGGCGAGAGCCACACAGCAGCTTTCCACCTGCTCACTTGCCGTGCAGCAGATGGTCGCAATCGCGCGTGCGGTGGATATGGAGTGCAAGGTTTTAATTCTGGACGAGCCGACCTCGTCGCTCGACGAGCGTGAAGTGGAAAAACTCTTTACGCTGATGCGGGAGCTGAAGTCGCGCGGCGTCGGTATCATCTTCATCACTCACTTTTTAGAGCAGGTCTATGAGGTATGCGACCGCATCACCGTGCTTCGCAACGGCGAACTTGTCGGCGCCTATGACATCAAGGATCTGCCGCGCGTCCAGCTCATCTCCAAGATGATGGGCAAGGAGCTCGACGATATCACCCATATGAAAAACAGCCGTGTTTCGCGCGCGCAGACAGACAAAGCGCCTGTGTTCGAGGCAACGGGGCTTTCCAGCGCGGCTGGTACGCGCGCATTCGATTTTAAAATCGATCAGGGAGAAGTCAACGGGTTTACGGGCCTGCTCGGTTCCGGCCGCAGCGAGAGCGTGCGCGCCATCTTCGGCGCGGACAAGGTCACCGGCGGCAAGGTGCTGGTCAACGGCAAACCCGTGAAGATAACAAAACCCAAGGATGCGATGAAACTCGGCATTGGATACCTGCCGGAAGATCGCAAGCAGGATGGCATCGTGGACGATCTTTCCGTACGCGAAAACATCATTTTGGCGCTACAAGTCATGCGCGGGTTCTTCCGCCCGTTTTCAAGAAGCGAGGCGGAGAAGTTTGCAGATGAATACATCAAGCTGTTGGGCATCAAGACAGCATCGACGGACACGCCGATCAAGTCGCTCTCCGGCGGCAACCAGCAGAAGGCGATTCTCGCACGGTGGCTTTTGACCAAGCCGCAATATCTGATTCTGGACGAGCCCACGCGCGGCATCGACGTCGGCACCAAGGTCGAGATTCAGAAGCTCGTGCTCAAGCTCGCTGAAGAAGGCGTCAGCGTCACGTTCATCTCATCTGAAATCGAGGAAATGCTTCGAACCTGTTCGCGCCTCATCGTGATGCGCGATCGCAAGATCGTTGGCGAACTTACACAGGACGACATGACACAGGCGAAGATTATGCATACCATCGCGGGGGAGGCTGCAGAAAATGGCTAAAAGATTTGAACGGTTTCGAAAATCGCAGTTGGTGATTCCGCTCTTTGCGCTGGCGTTGCTGATTTTATTCAACCTGATCCGTGACCCGGGGTTCTTTACGTTTAACATCACGGTCAATAACGAAGGAAACAGCGTACTTTCCGGCAATATCATCAGCATCCTCAACAGCGCGTCGGAGCTTGCGATCATCGCAATCGGCATGACGCTGGTGACCGCGAGCTCGCGCGGACAGGATATCAGCGTGGGCGCCGTGGCGGCGATTGCGGGCAGCGTCTTTGTGCGCGTATTAAAAGAACACACCATCAACTGGCCGATCATTGCACTGGCGTTTGTCTGCGCTTGCGCGGCTGCCGTGCTTTGCGGCGTGTTTAACGGAACGCTCGTAGCAGGGTTTCGGATTCAGCCGATGATCGCAACTCTGATTCTGCTCACCGCGGGCAGGCCGATTGCTTACTGGATCAACGGTGGCGCAACGCCGACCGTCGAAAGCCCGCTGCTTGGGAATATCGGCAGCTTTATTCCCGGCGTTCCGATTCCGACGCCGATCATCATCGTCGCCGTGTTCGCCATATTTGTTACGCTGGTGCTGCGGCTGACCAACCTTGGCCTTTATACGCAGGCGGTCGGTATCAACGAAAAATCCGCGCGTCTCAACGGCATCAATGCCTTCGGCATGAAGATTGTTTCGTTCATGATGCTTGGCGTATGCGTGTCTATCGCGGGCTGCATCGGCGTCAGCCGAATGGGGCTCATCAACCACGAAACACTGCTGCTGGATATCGAAATGGACGCCATTTTGGCGGTTGCCATCGGCGGCAATGCGCTCAGCGGCGGAAAATTCAGCATCGCTGGCTCGGTGATCGGCGCGTATATCATCCAGGCGTTGACCATTACGCTGTACGCCATGAAGGTTTCCTCCACGGCGGTCAAGGCGTATAAAGCCATCGTTATCATCGCCATCGTCGTGCTCGGCTCTCCGGTGGTGCAGAGCTATTTGCTGAAGCTGCGCAACCAGCTGTTCCCGAAACGTGTGAAGGAGGAGAAGCAAGTATATGGAGAAGCATAAAATTCGTCCTTCCGAGTTACAACGGGTCGGGTCGCGTGAACCGATTTCCAACACCAACCTGCTGTTGATCATCACGATTGCGACGTTTGTCGGCATGTATGGCATGGCGATGTCCGTCTGGGGCGGCGGGTTCCTCAATCCGCAGCAGTTTCTAGACTTGTTCAACAACAACTCGTTTTTGATCGTTTTAGCGTGCGGCCTGACTATCGTCATGATCGCGGGCGGCATCGATATCTCCGTCGGCGGTATTACCGCGCTGGTCACGATGGCTTGCGTGGTCTATCTGGACGACAAGGGCGGCAGCGTCGCGGGTTCTTTGGCGCTCGCGCTCGGCATCGGCACCGCGTTTGGACTGGTGCAGGGGTTCCTTGTGTCATACCTGGAGATTCAGCCGTTTATCATCTCGCTGGCGGGCATGTTCTTTGCGCGCGGCATGACCACAATCGTTTCTGTTGCGCCGCGCACTGCGGTGCACGAGGCGTTTCTGGCGCTCAAGGCGTTTCGCATCGTGATCCCCGGTATCGGCTCTTACGGCAAGGCCGGCAACTTCATCCCTGCGCGTATTGAGTTGGGCGTGGTGATCGCGCTCGCGGTCGTGCTCGCGATCTTCATCGTGCTCAAATGGACACGATTCGGACGGAATCTCTACGCCATCGGCGGCAATAACCAGAGCGCACTGATGCTCGGCATCAACGTCAAGCGCACAAGATTCTTCTCGTATCTGCTCAGTGGCGTACTTTCCGGTATCGGCGGCTATGTCTATCTGTTGCATACAGGCGCGGGCAACGCCAGCAACGCAACCGCGGCGGAGATGCAGGCAATCGCCTCCGCAATCATCGGCGGGACGCTGCTCACAGGCGGCGTCGGCAACGTAATCGGGACACTGTTCGGTGTGCTTTCGCTCAAGACAATCAACAATATTGTCATCGCATCCGGCTTGCGGGAACCGTATTGGCAAAGCATTACAACAGGGCTTATGCTATGTTTCTTCATTCTGCTGCAAAGCGTGATTCTGACAATCCGCGAAGGCAGCGCGGGACGAGACTGACAAGCAACAAAAAACGGCTTCTCCAACTTGTTGGAGAAGCCGTTTTTTCAGGCGCGTGAAAGAAGCTGCAGAGATTTATTGGAGAAGCGGGCTTCTACGGCACGTGGTATAATTATAAAATTTCTTGGTATAAATATTATATTTAGCTTTCTTCTTGGTTGGGTTTGTGTTATATTTCTCGCTAAAGAAAATTTTACGCCCAAGATCGCGGAAAATTGCGATCCGGATAATCCGGCAGAGCAGTATAGCGTACATGGGCGGCAGAGGACAGGAGGAGACGGATGGAGCAGCAAAGATACCTGATTCTGGAAAACGGGCAGGTGTTTCCCGGGCATGCGTTTGGCGCAAGCGGTCAAGTAATTGCCGAAATTGTGTTTACAACGGCGATGACCGGATATCTTGAGACGTTGACCGATCCCAGTTACTTTGGTCAGATGGTGGTGCAAGCGTTCCCGCTGATCGGTAATTATGGCGTCATTCCCGCTGACTTTGAGGCGGAGAACCCCGCGTTGAAAGCTTATATCGTGCGTTCCTGGTGTCAAGTGCCTTCTAACTTTCGCAGTGAAGAAGACCTTGACACTTTTTTATTATCCAGGGGAATAGTAGGACTATGGGACATCGACACGCGTGCGCTGGTCAAGATCATCCGCGAACACGGCGTGATGAATGCGCTGATCACCGACGACCCCAATCCGGGCGAGGCGACGCTGAATCAGCTTCGCAACTATCGCCTTACTGGCGCGGTTCCGGCGGTCAGCGGAAAAGATACCGCCATTCTTCATACCGTTGATGCGAGACGCCGCGTTGTGCTCTGGGACTTTGGCGCGAAGCGAAACATCGCACAGGAACTCGTCAAGCGCGGCTGCGACGTGACCATCGTGCCTGCGAGCGCAACGGCGGACGAAATCCTGCGGCTTAATCCCGACGGCATCATGCTCTCCAACGGCCCGGGTGATCCCGCGGAGAACACGGGGATTATTCAAGAACTTTCGAAGCTTTGCAAGGCGAATGTGCCGATCTTCGGAATCTGCCTCGGGCACCAGCTTCTCGCGCTTGCGCGCGGCGGCGAGACCATGAAGCTCAAATACGGTCATCGCGGCGCGAACCAACCTGTGCAGGAAACCGAGAGCAGGAAGGTTTACATCACGAGCCAGAATCACGGCTACGCGGTCAAGACAGGCGACCATCTGCCGAAGAATGCGCGCGAAAGCTTTGTGAACCTCAACGACGGTACCTGCGAGGGAATGGAGTATCTCGATATCCCAGCGTTCTCGGTGCAGTTTCATCCCGAGGCGTGCGCGGGTCCGCTGGATACGCGATACCTCTTCGACCGGTTCGTTGCGCGCATGGATGCGGCGCGGGGATAACGGCAACCAGACAGCACAGCTTTTTCGACAAAGGAGTAAGATATGCCATTGGATCAAGATATCAAGCGCGTGATGGTGATCGGCTCGGGGCCGATTGTCATCGGTCAGGCGGCGGAGTTTGACTACGCGGGCACGCAGGCCTGCCGTGCGCTGCGCGAGGAGGGGCTGACGGTCATCCTTGTGAACTCGAATCCCGCGACGATCATGACCGACCGCTCGATGGCGGATCACATCTACATTGAGCCGCTGACGCTGACCACGCTCAAGCGCATCATCGAAAAGGAGAAGCCGGACAGTCTTTTATCCACCCTCGGCGGGCAGACGGGGCTGACGCTCTCCATGCAGCTCGCGCGGGATGGATTTTTGCAGGAGCATGGGGTAAAATTGCTCGGTGCAAACCCGGAGACCATCGCAAAGGCGGAAGACCGGCAGCTCTTTAAGGACGCGATGCTCGAAATCGGGCAGCCGGTGATTCCCTCGCTGGTGGTGACGGAGCTTCCCGCCGCGCTCGCGTTTGCGGAAGAGATCGGCTATCCCGTCATCGTACGCCCGGCGTTCACGCTCGGAGGTTCCGGTGGCGGCATCGCGAGCACGCGCGACGAGTTGACCGAGATCGCGACAAACGGACTTCGCATGTCGCCCATCCACCAGATTCTGGTGGAAAAATGCATCTCCGGCTGGAAAGAGATTGAGTTTGAGGGCATGCGCGACAAAAACGGAAACGTGATCACGATCTGCAGCATGGAAAATTTCGATCCCGTTGGCGTGCACACGGGCGACAGCATCGTGATTGCGCCCGCGGTGACACTCTCTGACCGCGAGTACCAGATGCTGCGCACGGCGACGCGGAACATCATAGACACGCTCGGCATCGAAGGCGGCTGCAACTGTCAGTTTGCGCTGCACCCGACGAGCTTTGAGTACGCGGTGATTGAGGTCAACCCGCGCGTGAGCCGCTCTTCTGCGCTGGCCTCCAAGGCGACGGGCTACCCCATCGCGAAGGTTGCGACCAAGATCGCAATCGGATACACACTCGACGAAATTCAAAACGCGGTTACGGGCAACACCTCCGCGTGCTTTGAACCCGCACTGGACTATGTGGCGGTGAAGCTGCCCAAATGGCCGTTTGACAAGTTTGTCTATGGTCGCCGCACGCTCGGCACGCAGATGAAGGCCACGGGCGAGGTCATGGCGATCGGGCCTACGTTTGAACAGGCGATCATGAAGGCGGTTCGCGGTGCGGAGATTTCACAGGACAGCCTGAACATGAAGAAGCTTGTGGACATCCCGACGGAGCAGATTCACGAGCGGCTCTATAACTGCGACGACGAGCGGTTGTTTGTGGTGTTTGAAGCGCTCAAACGCGGCATCACGATGGATGAAATCCATCAGATCACGATGATCGACATCTGGTTCCTTGCGAAACTTCTGCATCTTGCGGACTATGAGAAGAGCATCGTGGCTTCTGGTCTTTCGGATCAAGCGTATCTCGAAGGCAAAAAACTCGGCTATCCCGACAGCGTGCTTTCGCGCATCAGCGGGCAGCCTGTCAAAGAACACCTCTACGCGGGCTACCGCATGGTAGACACCTGCGCGGCGGAGTTTGAGGCGCAGACGCCCTACTTTTACGCGGACTACGCCTGCGAAGAAAACGAGGCGCAAACCTTCCTGCAAAAGCACGACACGGGCAAGCGCCGCGTGATCGTGTTCGGTTCGGGCCCGATCCGCATCGGACAGGGCATCGAGTTTGACTATGCCTCCGTCCACTGCGTCTGGGCGCTGAAGCAGGCGGGATTTGAGGTGGTCATCGTCAACAACAACCCGGAGACGGTTTCGACCGACTTTGACACAGCTGACAGGCTTTATTTCGAGCCGCTGCTGCCGGAGGACGTGATGAACGTCATCCATACGGAGCAGCCATACGGTGTGGTTGTCGCGTTCGGCGGGCAGACGGCAATCAAGCTCACGCGGTATCTTTCCGAGCAGGGCGTGCGCATCCTCGGCACCGCTGCGGACAGCATCGACGCCGCGGAGGATCGCGAGCGGTTCGATGCGCTCCTGGAGCAGCTCTCTATCAAGCGCCCGCTCGGCAAGACCGTCAAGACCGCGGAACAGGCGTTGGAAGCGGCAAATTCGCTCGGCTATCCCGTTCTGATTCGACCCAGCTACGTGCTTGGCGGACAAAACATGATCATCGCGTTTTCGGACGACGACGTGCGCGAATACATGGGCATCATCCTTCGGAAGGGCATCGACAACCCGATCCTGATCGACCAGTACCTGATGGGCACCGAGATCGAGGTGGACGCGATCTGCGATGGTCAGAATATCCTGATCCCCGGCATCATGGAGCACATCGAGCGCGCGGGCGTACACTCCGGCGACTCCATCGCGGTGTATCCCGCCTGGAACCTCAACGGCCCGCTGATCGAGCGCGTGGTCGAGCACTCCAGAAAGCTTGCGCTCGCGCTGGACACACGGGGATTGATCAATATCCAGTATGTCATTTACGAGAATGAGATCTACGTCATCGAGGTCAACCCGCGCTCTTCGCGCACGGTGCCGTATATCAGCAAGGTCACGGGCGTGCCGATGGTAGACCTCGCGACGCGCGCCATGCTCGGCGATTCGCTCAGCGAGATGGGCTTCGGTACGGGGCTCTACAAAACGCCGCCCTATGTCGCGGTCAAGGTGCCCGTGTTCTCGTTTGAAAAGCTCGCGGATGTCGACATCCTGCTTGATCCCGAGATGAAGTCTACGGGCGAAGTGCTCGGCATCGGCAAAACGCGCGAAGAGGCGCTCTACAAGGGTCTCGTCGCCGCGGGCTACAAGATGAAGCGGCGCGGTGGCTTGCTCGTCACCGTGCGGGATCAGGACAAAGCCGAGATGACCGACGCGGTGCGGAAGTTTTATGAGATGGGCTTTACGCTCTATGCCACAAAGGGTACGGCGGCGGTGCTGGAGCAGGCGCAGATGCAGGTACATGTGGTCGGCAAACTCCACGAATCGCAGGGTGAGAACATTCTATCCCTGATCGAGAGCGGAAACATCGACTACATCCTCTCGACCTCCTCGAAAGGCAGATTGCCCTCGCGCGACAGCGTGAAGATCCGCAGAAAGGCCATTGAGCGCGCGGTGCCGGCAATCACCTCCGTGGACACGGCGAACGCGCTTGCAGACAGCTTGTTGAGCCGCTATTCCCAGCACAGCACGGAGCTTGTAGACATCAACAACATGCGCACGGAGAAGATGCGCCTGCCGTTTACCAAGATGAACGGCACGAGCAACGATTATATCTACTTCAACTGCATGGATCACGCGATCGACGCGCCGGAATCGCTGAGCGTCTATCTCTCCGAATCGCACGCGGGCATTGGCGGCGACGGCATCATCCTCATCGAGCCGTCAAGCTGCGCGGATGCAAAGATGCGCATCTTCAACAAAGACGGCAGCGAGGGGAAGATGTGCGGAAACGGCATCCGCTGCGTGGGCAAATATCTCTACGACAACGGCATAACGGCGCATACCGAACTCACGATTGAGACCAAGAGCGGCATCAAACACCTCAAGCTCTACGTGCGAGGCGGCAAGGTGAAATCCGTCACGGTGGATATGGGCAAGGCGGAGCTGAAGCCGGAGTTGATCCCCGTGCTGTTGGAAGTCGATAAAATCGTCTCGCGACCGGTCGAGTTCGATGGTGAGACCTATCATATCACCTGCGTCTCGATGGGAAACCCGCACTGCGTGGTGTTCTGCGACTATCCCGATCTTCTGCCGATCGAGAAAATCGGCCCCCTGATCGAAACCGCCGCGATCTTCCCGGATCGCGTGAACGTCGAGTTTGTGCAGGTGTTGGATAGTCACACGCTCAAGATGCGCGTGTGGGAGCGCGGCAGCGGCGAGACGCTCGCTTGCGGCACGGGCGCGTGCGCCGCGGTGGTCGCCGCTACCGAAAACGGCTTCTGCGCAAAAGGCGAGGACATCACCGTTCGCCTGCGCGGCGGCGATCTGCTGGTACAGTACACCGACGAAACCGTGTGGATGACAGGCGACGCGAAGAAAAATTTTGAAGGCTTCGTAGAGCTATAACGAGAGAATGCAAAAAGCGCTTGGGAGAAATCCCAAGCGCTTTTGTGTTGCGTAATTTTTATGCCGCTTCGAACTGGCTGTTGTACAGCTCCGCATAGAAGCCGCCTTTTTCAAGCAGTTCCGCGTGGTTGCCGCTTTCGATGATGTCGCCGTCCTTCATCACGAGGATGAGGTCTGCGTTCTTGATCGTCGAAAGGCGGTGCGCAATCACAAACGACGTTCTGCCGTTGGTGAGCCGATCCATCGCCTGCTGCACCATGCGCTCCGTGCGGGTATCGACCGAGCTTGTCGCCTCGTCGAGAATCAACAGCGGCGCGTTCTGAATCATAGCGCGCGCGATGGTCAAGAGCTGCTTTTGTCCTTCCGAGAGGCTCGCCTTGTCGTTAAGCACGGTGTCGTAGCCATTCGGCAGCGTCTTGATGTAGTGGTGCAGGCCGACGGTCTTGCAGGCGTCTTTGACCTCCTGCTCGGTCACGCCCTGTTTGCTGTAGACGATGTTTTCGCGGATTGTGCCCTCAAACAGCCACGTATCCTGCAACACCATCCCGAACTGCGCGTGAACGTTCTCGCGCGGGACGTTCTGAATCGGCATATTGTCGATGCGGATTTCGCCGCCGTCCAGCTCGTAGAAGCGCATCAGGAGGTTGACCATCGTGGTCTTGCCCGCGCCCGTAGGTCCTACGATGGCGACCTTTTGTCCGGGCTTTATGGTTGCGGAGAAGTCGTGGATGACGGGTTTCGTGGGCGTGTAGCCGAACTTCACGTGGTCAAACGCGACGTTGCCTTTGATGTTTTGCAGCGAGGGTTTCTTCTCTTCCTCGCGCGCCAACTCCGGTTCTTCCAGCAGCGTGAAGACCCGCTCGCTCGCGGCTGCCGTGCGCTGGAGGTTGTTCATCGACTGCGCGATCTGCGACAACGGCTGGGTAAAGAGCCGTACATACAGCATGAACGCGACGATGACGCCGAAGGTGATCGTGCCGTTGACCGCGAGCGCCGCGCCAACCACGCAGACCGCTACGTAGCCAAGGTTGCCGACGAATCCCATCACGGGCATCATCAGTCCCGAAAGGAACTGAGATTTCCATGCACTGTGGTAGAGGGTCGTGTTGCTCTCTTCAAACACCGCTTTTGCTTCGCGGCTGCCGTTGTACACCTTGACGATGTTGTGGCCGGTGTACACTTCCTCGATATGGCCGTTGATATTGCCGAGCTCCTTCTGCTGCTGCGTAAAGTACTTCTGCGAGTGCTTCATGATCACCATCATCAGCACAAATCCGATCAGGCTTGCGCCGATCGCGGTGAGCGCGAGAATCCAGCTATTGTAGAGCATCATCACCAGCGAGCCAACCAGCATTGTAATCGCGCTAATCAGCGTGCCGAGACTCTGGCTCAATGTCTGGCCGATGGCGTCAACGTCGTTGGTCACATGACTGAGCACGTTGCCGTAGCTCGTCGAGTCAAAGTACTTCAGCGGCAGGCGGTTGACCTTTTGCGAGATATCCGTGCGCATGCGCTTGGAGATGCGCTGGGTCACCGTCGCCATAATCTGGCTCTGCAGGAGGTTGAGCAGGAACGAGAACGCGAACAGCGCGACAAGCGACAGTGCGATGGTGCCGACAGCGGTCATGTCGATTGCACCCAGCACGGGTTCGCCGTTAACCACCGAGGGAAGCCCTTTGAGTATCTCGTTGGTGAGCACTTTGAGGCGGTCGGGTCCTATGATCTGGAGGATGGTTCCGCCAGCCGCCGCGACGAGCGCGATCATGATCGCGGTGATGTATTTTTTGCAATAGGCGAGGAGCTTTTTCATCGTCGCCTTGAAGTCCTTTGGTTTTTCAACCGGCATATTCAGGCCACGTCCGGGTCCGGGGCCGCCCATACCGCCGCGCGGGCCGGATTGCTTCATTTCCGAATGTTCTCTGTTGTCGCTCATGCGGACAGTTCCTCCTCGCTCAGCTGTGACATGGCGATCTCTTGATAGACGCTGCATGTCTTCAGCAGTTCTTTGTGTGTGCCTTTGCCCGCGATTGCGCCCTCGTTGAGCACGATGATCTGGTCGGCGTCGAGAATGGTGCCGATGCGCTGGGCAACGATCAGGCTTGTGACGCCTGCGGTCTCGCGTTTGAGTGCGCTTCTCAGCGCGCGGTCTGTTTTATAATCCAGAGCAGAGAAGCTATCGTCGAAGATGTAGATTTCCGGCTTTCTGGCAACCGCGCGGGCGATGGCGAGGCGCTGCTTCTGTCCGCCGGAGAGGTTGGAGCCGCCCTGCGCGATATCCGCGTTATACTTACCTTCCATCTGCTCGACGAAATCTGCGCCCTGCGCAATCCGCATGGCGAGCGCAACTTCCTCATCGGTTGCGGCTGCTTTTCCGTTGTCGCCGTAGCGGATGTTGCCCGCAACGGTGCCACGGAACGTGACCGCTTTTTGCGGCACGTAGCCGATTTTATTATGCAGTGCATCCTGTGCGTAGTCCCGGACGTTTACGCCGTCGACGAGCACATCGCCCGCTGTCGTGTCATAGAAGCGGGGGATGAGATTGACCAGTGTGGTCTTGCCGCTGCCGGTCGAGCCGATGAAGGCGACCGTCTCGCCGCGCTTTGCCGTGAAGCTGATGTCGGTGAGCACATCGTCCGCAGCACCCGGATAGCGGAAGCTGACGTTGTGGAACTCGATCTCGCCTTCTTTGCCTGCTGCTCCCTCCATTTTGCTGCCGTCAAGGATAGAAGGCGCGGTCTCCAGCACCTCGTTGATGCGCTTTGCGGAGACGGAGGCACGCGGCCAGAGCACGAAGATCATCACGAGCATCATAAACGACATGATGACCTGCATGGCATAGGCGGAGAACACCACCATGTTGGAAAACAGCGTGAGCCGATCCATCAATCCAGCGCTGTTGATCAGCACGGCGCCGATCCAATAGATCGCAAGGTTGAGCCCGCTCATGAGCAGCGTAATGATCGGCATCATGACCGCCATACCGCGGTTGGTGAAGAGCTGCGTTTCGGTCAGCTCCTGGTTTGCTCCCTCAAACTTCCCTTCTTGATACGGTTCTGCGTTATAGGCGCGCACAACGCGAAGTCCGGTCAGGTTTTCGCGGGTGACGCGGGTGAGGTTGTCGGTGAGGGTTTGCATTTTGCGGAATTTCGGCAGCACGAGAGTCATCATCACGGAGATGACTGCGAGCATGATCAGCACGGCAACGCCCGTCGCCATCGACCATTCGAGACCCTTTCCAGCGATCTTGGTCACCGCCCAAACCACCATGATGGGCGCTTTGATGATCATCTGCAATCCCATCGTGATCAGCATCTGCACCTGCGTGATGTCGTTGGTGGAGCGCGTAATCAGGCTGTCCGTGGAGAAGCGGTTGATCTCTTCCATTGAGAACGAGTCCACCTTGGAGAACAGCTGGCTGCGCAGCCGCTGCGAAAACGAGGCGGCGATGCGCGCGGCAAAGAAGCCGACGATCACCGCGGAGACGACGCTGCCCAGCGCGCAGAGCAGCATCTTGCTGCCCGCGAGCCAGATATCGCCGATCGCGCTGCCCGGCGTTTGGGTTAAGCGTGTGATTTCGGACATATAGTCCGGCAATTTGAGGTCGAGCCAGACCTGCGATACGATGAACACGAGGCTGACCAGCGCCTGCAGCCACTCGGCTGCCTTGAGGCGTTTGAGTAATCGAAACATTAAGACTCTCCTTACTAGCGGTTTAATAAAACGTAATCTGTCCAGCAATAAGACGGAAATCGCCCGGCTTTATTGCATATCATCTTCAAAATATTCTTCCGGCGGGTGCTCCGCGACCTTCTTCAGGATGCGTAGAAACTCGATGGCGTCTGCTTCGCCGAGGTTTTCCAGCATGCGCACCAGAACCCGCATGATTCCCTTTGCGTGTGCCGCTTCTTTGGTGCGCCCTTCATCGGTCAACTCAACGAGAATCTTTCTGCGATCGCTCTCGTCGATCCGGCGCGTGATCAATCCCTTGGATTCTAGGCTGTTTAGCGCCGCGGTGATGCGCGCTGTGCTGATGCCCATCACTGCGCTGATATCGCTGGGAATCACGCCTCCGTCCTGGTTGGAAATATAGGACAGCACAAACTGCTCCCCGCGCATGGATTCGTTGATCTGTTTATCGCTTTTGCGTTTGCGCATCTTGTGTAATATCACCATATACTCACGCGCAAGAGCCTGATAATCCATCTCACTTACCTGCCTTTCAATTAGCTAACAGTGTTAATAATACACGCTGTTAGATAAAAGTCAAGCGGAGAAATGTGAACGAATGTGGCACAAACGGCAGAGAATGCGAAGGCCTTGCTATCACAGAAATGAACCCCTGAAACGAAAGCGTCTGTCCTGTGGGGAAAACGTGAAACGGAACAAAATTTTCGGAATCAGGTATATTGTTTCATACATAGAAACGAGACCGAAAAAACATGCAAAATGATGCATCTTACTATCGCTGTCGTCTTTACAAACCACCTTCCCTGTGCTAAAGTCTACTTTATTGGTAATACGAATTGGTAATACCAATAAACCAACCAAAAACCACAACAATCGGCGACGGGGCTGACAAGGAGGACGCGCATGGGCGAACAGATGCAGATTCAATCGGTACGCAGCAGGCTTCTGCGCGAGATGAAGGAAGGCTCCTATCGTTACTCCGGCAAGCTTCCGCCGGAGGGCGTGCTTGCCGAACGGCTCAACATCAGTCGCACGCAGCTGCGGGACAGCCTTGCGCAACTGGAACGCGAGGGTTTCATCAGCCGCCATCAGGGTGTAGGCACTGTCATCAACCGCCACGTGCTCGCCGTTGCGGTGCGCATGGATATGGAAATCGAGTTTATGGAGATGATCGAGGCCTCCGGCCATAAGCCGGAGCTGCTCAGCTCGACCTACTCGCTTGTGCCCGCCGGGGAAACCGTCGCGCAGCATCTTGCCATCTCGCCAGCCGATACGGTGCTCAAAGTCTGCCGTCTCATCGGTGCAGATGGGAAGCCCGCGATCTATTGCGAGGATTATATCCCGACCACGCTGATCAAGAAGAAAGAGTATAACGAGCAGGATCTGCAAAAACCGATCTTCTCGTTTTTGAAGCAATATTGCGCGCTGGAGCCGCATATGGATCTCACGGAGGTGCGCCCCGCCGTCGCGGACGCGGCACTCGCGGAAACATTTCGTGTGCCGGAAGGTACGCCGCTGCTCTACTTGGATGAGGTCGATTACGACAAAGAAGGCATGCCGATGCTGTATTCGCCGCAGTACTATATCGGCGGCGTGATTCAGCACACCATGCTGAGAATGAAGTTTTAAATAAGCCTGAACAAGCATCAGGCTTATCTTTGTTTTGAGATTGAGCACGATTTGGAGGATTCACACGTGAAAAAAGTCGCTGTCGTGATGGGAAGCGCATCCGACCTGCCGTTGGCAAAAGACGCACTAAAGACGCTTGCGTCGTTCGAGATTCCCGTTGTCGCGCGGGTGCTTTCCGCGCACCGCACGCCGGATGAAGCAGCCGCATTTGCAAAGAGCGCGGAGGCGGAAGGCTTTGGCGCGATCATCGCGTTTGCGGGCAAAGCCGCGCACCTTGCGGGCGCGATGGCGGCGCATTCGCTGCTGCCGGTCATCGGCGTCCCCGTCAGCGGAAAAGATCTTGGCGGCATGGACGCGCTTTTGTCCACCGCGCAGATGCCGAAAGGTGTACCCGTAGCGACTGTTGCAATCGACGGCGCGGCGAATGCTGCGCTGCTCGCCGTGCGCATCCTCGCGCTCTCGGATGAAACGATTGCCGGAAAACTGCAGGACTATGCAACGAAAATGACACAGCAAGCCGCTGAAGCGGACGTAGCGATACAAAAAGAGATAGAACAGATTTGATCCTCCACCAAAGGTTCAGAAATTTTTAGAAGAAATCGAACAGCTTTGATCCTTTTGGGTCGGCTGCTACCAGTTTAAAAAAACAATATCTATGTCGAAGGAGACAGAACCGTCATGAAAAAGTTGGAGCAGATTTACGAAGGCAAAGCGAAGAAGGTCTATGCAACCGACGATCCCAAGATCGTCATCGTGGACTACAAGGACGATGCAACCGCGTTCAACGGCCTGAAAAAAGGCACCATCGCCGGCAAAGGCGTGGTCAACAACAAGGTGAGTAACCACTTCTTCCGCCTGCTGGAAAGCCACGGGATTCCCACGCATTATGTCGAGCAGCTGAGCGACCGCGAGACGGCAGTTCGCCGCGTGGAGATTTTGCCGGTAGAAGTCATCATTCGCAACCGCGCAGCGGGCAGCTTTTCTAAGCGCATGGGCGTGGAAGAAGGAACGGCCCTTGCCTGCCCGATTCTCGAGTACAGCTACAAAAACGACGCGCTGGGCGATCCGTTCATCAACTCCTACTACATCCGCGCGCTGAACATCGCGACCGACGAAGAGATGGAGCAGGTGAAGAACTACTCTTTCCGCATCAACGACATCCTCAAGTCGTATCTCGACGGCTTTGGCATCGAGCTCATCGACTTCAAGCTGGAGTTTGGCCGCTTTGACGGCAAAGTGATCCTCGCGGACGAAATTTCGCCCGATACCTGCCGTTACTGGGACAAAGCCACCGGCAAAAAGCTGGACAAAGATCGTTTCCGCCGCGACCTCGGCGATGTCGAGGAAGCATACCGCGAGATCATCGGCCGCCTGATGGGAGAATAACAATGCGCGTTCCTCTGCACCTGCCCGCAACATATGAACGGCTCAAGCCAGACGACGACTGCATGCACGAAGAATGCGGCGTATTCGGCATCTATTGCAACGGCAGCGGCCTGGACGCGGCGGAGGCCGCGTACTACGGCCTGTTTTCCCTGCAGCATCGCGGGCAGGAGAGCGCGGGCATCGCGGTTTCCCGAAAGGGTAAGCTCGACTGCCACAAGGCGATGGGACTCGTCAGTGGACGATTCTGTGACGGGCTTGCCTCGCTCAAAGGCAGCACGCTCGCCATCGGGCACGTGCGCTATTCAACCACGGGGGACAGCCTGCTCATCAACGCGCAGCCGCTCGTGGTGGAGGCTCCCTTTGGTCAGCTCGCGCTTGCGCACAACGGCAACATCATCAACGCAAAGGAGCTTCGCAGTGAGCTGGAGGCGGAAGGGGTCAGCTTTCAAACCACCATCGACTCGGAGATTATCGCGGCGTTGATCGCGAAAAACAGCGATAAGGGACTTGTCGAAAGCATTTCGTATGCGATGGACCGCCTCAAGGGCAGCTACGCGCTCGTGATGATGACCAAGGATTCCGTCATCGGCGTGCGCGATCCGAAGGGGATGCGTCCGCTCGCGCTCGGCAGTCACAACGGCGCATATGTCTTTGCGTCGGAGTCCTGCGCGTTTGATACCATCGGCGCGGAGTTCATTCGCGACGTGCGCCCGGGCGAAATCGTCGTCACGGGGCATGCGGGGCTTCGCTCGCATCAGGCCGTCCGCTCGACGGACACCGCGATGTGCATCTTCGAATATGTTTACTTCGCTCGTCCGGAATCGGACATCGACGGTATCTCCGTCCACAAAGCGCGGGAGCGCGCGGGGGAACTCCTCGCGATCTCGTCGCCTGCGGATGTGGACGTCGTCTGCGCGGTGCCGGATTCCTCGGTTCATGCAGCGATGGGGTATGCGCGGCAGGCGGGGCTTCCCTTTACCATGGCGCTCTCCAAAAACCGCTATATGGGGCGCACGTTTATCGAGCCGTCGCAGGATCGCCGGGAGATGGATGTTTCCCTCAAGTTCAGCGCGCTCAAGCGAAATGTGCGCGGCAAGCGCGTGCTGCTCGTAGACGATTCCATCGTGCGGGGAACTACCAGCAAATACATCGTCGAGATGCTGAAAACCGCAGGCGCGAAAGAGGTGCATCTGCGCATCAGCTCGCCGCCGGTCATGCATCCGTGCTGCTTCGGCATCGACACTTCTTCCTATGAACAGCTCATCGGTGCGAATCACTCCGTCGAGGAGATTCGAAAGTTTATCGGTGCGGATTCGCTGAGCTATCTTAGCATTGAGGATCTGCATAAGACCGTGGAGTGCGGCGCGTGTAACTTCTGCGCGGCCTGCTTCAACGGGGAATATCCGGAAGACGTCTCCGCGCTCATCCAGCGCGGCGGCAAACACGTTTTGGATCGCTAAAGGGGGGATTTTTCACATGCCGGTGACCTATGAAGAGGCGGGCGTCAGCGTCGAAGCAGGCTATGAGGCCGTTCGTCGCATGAAAGCCTACGCCGAGGCGACGTTTGATTCAAATGTGCTGCAATCCCTCGGTTCCTTCGGCGGCATGTATGCGCTGGGCGAGCAGGTGCTGGTCTCCGGTACGGACGGCGTCGGCACAAAGCTCAAGGCCGCGTTCGCGCTGGAAAAACACGATACCGTCGGCATCGACTGCGTGGCGATGTGTGCCAACGACGTGGTCTGCCACGGCGCAAGGCCTCTCTTTTTCCTCGACTATGTCGCAACCGGAAAGCTCGTGCCGGAGGTTGCCGCCAGCATCGTCAAAGGTGTTGCGGACGGCTGTTCGCAGGCGGGTTGCGCGCTCATCGGCGGCGAGACCGCCGAGATGCCGGGGTTTTACCCTGTTGGAGAGTATGACCTGGCGGGCTTTTGCGTAGGACTGGTGGATAAAACGAAGCTCATCGACAACACGCGCGTGAAGGCGGGTGACGCGATCGTAGCTCTCGCATCCTCCGGCGTGCATTCCAACGGGTTTTCGCTCGTGCGTAAGCTGGTCTCTATGGAGAAAACGAAACTGGACGAATACAGCGCAGAGCTCGGCAAAACAATCGGCGAAGCGCTTCTTACGCCGACGAATATCTACGTCAAGCCTGTGCTGGCGCTGATCGACGCGGTTGAAGTGCATTCCATCGCGCACATCACTGGCGGCGGATTTTATGAGAACATCCCGCGCAGCATCCCGAAAGGCTTGACTGCGAAAATTGAGAAAGAGGCCGTGCGCGTGCTGCCAATTTTCCGGCTGCTGCAAAAGCTGGGCGAACTGGAAGAGCAGCATATGTTCAACACCTTCAACATGGGCGTGGGCATGACCATCACGCTGCCGAAAGGCGAGGCGGACAAAGCCATCGCGCTCTTGAGCGCATTTGGACACACGGCGTATCCCATCGGCGAGGTCGTGCCGGGCGACGCGGGCATCGAACTATGCTGAAACCTCGTATCGCGGTGCTCGTCTCCGGCGGGGGAACGAACCTGCAAGCGCTGATTGACGCGCAGGATCGCGGCAGACTCAAGAGCGGAGAGCTCGCGGTCGTGATCGCTAGCAAACCCGGCGCATTTGCGCTGGAGCGGGCAAAAGCCGCGCAGATTGCGACCGAGACGGTTGAACGGGCGGCGTTTTCCACGCAGGAAGCGTATGAAGCGCGGCTGCTGGATGTACTCGCGTCTCATAACATCGACCTGATCGTGCTCGCGGGATATATGCACATTCTTTCGGCAAGCTTTGTGTCCCGCTATCCGGAGAAGATCGTCAACGTGCATCCTTCGTTGATTCCCGCCTATTCCGGCAAGGGATTTTACGGTATCAAGGTGCATGAGGCGGTACTCGCGGCGGGCGAAACGGAGACGGGCGCTACGGTGCACATGGTCAACGAGGTGCCCGACGGCGGCAGGATTTTGATGCAGCAGCGCGTGCCAGTGTTTCCGAGTGACACGCCGCAGACCCTTCAACACCGTGTGATGGAACAGGCGGAGTGGATTCTTCTGCCGCGCGCGGTTGAGCAGATTTGCGCAGATTTGATTGCGCAGCAAAACGCTGGAGGCAAGATGAACAATAAGAATTTATTGGAACTGCTAAAAACCAACGCATATCCCGGACGCGGCATTGTGATCGGGCTCACGCCGGACGGCAAACGCGCCGCGCTTGCGTATTTCATCATGGGACGCAGCGCGGGCAGCCGCAGCCGCGCGTTTGTGAAAAACGGCGACGATCTCGGCATCCATATGCTGGATGGCGGAAAGATCGCCGATACCAGCCTGATTCTTTACACCCCGCTGCGCACGCTGGAACAGTCCGTCGTCGTCACCAACGGTGACCAGACAGACACGATTTGCGCGGCGCTGTCCCGCGGAGAAACGTTTGAAGCCGCGCTCCGCACGCGTACGTTTGAGCCGGACGGTCCGCATTTTACCGCGCGCATCAGCGGTATGCTCCTGTTCGACGGAGGCTTTTCCTACAAGCTTTCGATCCTCAAGTCCGGCGATGCAGAAGGTAACACCACCTTACGTCAGACGTTTGAAACCGAGCCGCTCGCGGGCACAGGGCATTTCATCCACACGTATCAAACCGACGGCGCGGTGCTGCCGAGCTTTTCCGGCGAGCCGGTTGCGGTTGCGATTCCGGACGATTTTGCTGCGTTCGCCGACGGGCTTTGGGATGCGCTGAATCCGGATAACAAGATTTCGCTCTATGTACGATACATCGATCTTGCGACAGACAAGTATGAAGACAAAATTTTTAACAAATACATGATAGACTGATAGCAGAACAGAAGTATTCGAGTACACGATCAAAGGAGAACCGGCATGAAGGAACTGACGCTGAAATACGGCTGCAACCCGCACCAGAAGCCCGCGCGTATCTACGCAGAATCGGGCGAACTGCCCATCGAGATTTTGAACGGACAACCGGGATATATCAATTTTCTGGATGCGCTCAACGCCTGGCAGCTGGTGAAGGAGTTGAAGGAGTCGCTGGGATTCCCCGCGGCGACGTCTTTTAAGCACGTCAGCCCCGCGGGCGCCGCGGTCGGCCTCCCGCTGAGCGAAACAGATCTCATCGCCTGCGCGGTGGACGATCTTGCCGGCATCAACGATTCTCCCGTTGCCTGCGCCTATGCGCGCGCACGCGGGACGGATCGCATGTCCTCATTTGGCGATTTTATTGCGCTGAGCGACGTCTGCGACGAGACCACCGCGCGCATCATCAAGCGTGAGGTGTCGGACGGCATCATCGCGCCCGGCTACACGCAGGAAGCGCTCGCGCTCTTAAAAACCAAGCGCAACGGCAGCTATGCCGTAATTCAAATCGACCCGAATTACGCGCCGGAAGGCGCGGAGACCAAGCAGGTGTTCGGCGTCACGTTTGAGCAGCCGCGCAACACGGCGAAAATCGACAGCGCGATATTACAAAACCCCGTCACCGCGATCAAAGACGTCAGCGAAGCGGCGAAGCGAGACATGATCCTTTCGCTGATCACGCTGAAATACACGCAGTCCAACTCCGTCTGTTTCGTGGCAAACGGTCAGACCATCGGCGTTGGTGCAGGCCAGCAGAGCCGGATTCACTGCACGCGGCTCGCGGGCGAAAAAGCGGATATCTGGTGGATGCGCAGAAGCCCGCAGGTGCTTGCGCTCCCGTTTTTGCCGGAGATCAAGCGACCGAACCGTGATAATCTGATCGATCAATATATCGGAAATTATGGCGGCCCCGCGTGCGGCGAAGCGGGTTGGGAAGCGTATTTTTCGGAAAAGCCCGTGCCGATGACGCAGGAACAGCGCGCAAAGCACATGGCTGCGCTGTCTGGCGTTTCGCTCGGCAGCGACGCGTTTTTCCCGTTTGACGACAACATCGAGCGCGCGCATAAAAGCGGAGTCAAATATATCGCAGAGCCCGGCGGTTCTGTGCGGGACGCGGATGTGATTGCATGCTGTGATCGCTACGGCATCGCGATGTTCTTCACGGGCATGCGTCTGTTCCATCATTAAGCAGTGGTATTCGTTCATGTGACCATCAAACATTTGAGGAAGGTGGATTTGAGCGTATGAAGATCATGATCGTAGGCGGCGGCGGACGCGAACACGCCATCCTTGAAAAATTGCGCGAAAACCCGCGCATCGAAAAATTCTATGCGCTGCCGGGAAACGGCGGCATGCAGCAGCACGCGGAGTGCGTGCCCATCCGTGCGACGGATCTGGACGCAATCGTCGCGTTTGCGACGGAGAACGCCATCGACTTTGCGGTGATCGGGCCGGACGATCCGCTGATCGCGGGCGTTTGTGACCGTCTCCGCGCGGCGGGCGTCCGCTGTTTTGGCCCGAGTAAGGCAGCCGCCGCCATCGAAGGCAGCAAGAGTTTTTCCAAAAACCTCATGCGCAAATATGGCATCCCGACCGCCGACTATGCGGTGTTTGACCGCGCGACGGAGGCATATGCCTATCTCGCCGGCGCAAACTATCCCGTCGTGATCAAGGCGGACGGTCCCGCGCTGGGTAAGGGCGTGATCATCGCCAACGACCGGCAGGAGGCCTTCCAGGCCGTGCATGCGATGATGGAAGAGGGCGCATTTGGCACCAGCGGCAGTCGCGTTGTTGTAGAAGAGTTCCTCGTGGGAAACGAGGCGAGTGTGCTTGCGTTTACGGACGGCGACACGCTGATTCCGATGATCTCCGCGCTCGACCATAAGCGTGCGCTCGACGGCGACAAGGGACTCAACACCGGCGGCATGGGCGCGCTTGCGCCAAACCCGTTTTATACGCTCGAGATGGCGCGCACCTGCATGGAGATGATTTTCCTGCCGACCATTCGCGCGATGAGTGCGGAAGGCAGACCGTTCTCCGGCTGCCTGTTCTTTGGTTTGATGCTCACCAAGAATGGACCTAAGGTGATCGAATACAACTGCCGCTTCGGAGACCCTGAAACGCAGGCGGTTTTGCCGCTTTTGGAGACCGATTTACTCGAAATCATGCTCGCAATCGACGAAGGCCGACTTGGCGAGGTGCCCGTGCGGTTTCGCGGCGGCAGCGCCTGCTGCGTCGTGCTCGCAAGCGGCGGATATCCCGGCGCATATCAGACCGGGGTTGAGATTTCGCTGGGCGATGCCGAGCGCGCGGAGAACGTGTTTTTGTATCACGCGGGCACAAAGATTGAGCAAGACAGGCTCGTGACGGCGGGCGGGCGTGTGCTGGGCGTAACAGCCCTTGGTGTGGATGCCCGCGCGGCGCGGTATGCCGCCTATGCGGTAGTCGAGCGGATTCATTTTGACAACGCATTTTACCGTCGCGATATCGGCGCGCGCGCCATTGCCACAGCGGAACAGGGAGAACAAAAGATCGATGGTTGAACGCATCTATGTAGAAAAGCAACCGCAGTTTGCGCAGGAAGCGCACGCAGCGCTCGCGGATATCCGTAACGTACTCGGTTTTTCCAGCGTGAAAGAGCTCAGAATCATCAACCGCTATGACGTGGAGGGAGTGGATCACGCCCTCTTTTCGTCCTGCCGGTTCACGGTGTTTGCAGAGCCGCAAATAGATCTCACCTATGACGAGATTCCGCAGGGAGCGGACGCCGTGTTCGCGGTCGAGTATTTGCCGGGACAGTTCGACCAGCGTGCGGAGGCTTGCGCGCAGTGCATCGCGTTGCTTTCGCAGGCGGGCGCGCCGGTCGTGCGAACCGCTCGGGTGTATCTGCTCAGCGGCGCAATCACACAGGACGAGTTTGCCGCCATCAAGCGGTATATCATCAACCCGGTCGAGGCGCGTGAGGCTTCGCTGGAGAAGCCTGACTCGCTTGCATTGCGATCTGACACGCCCGACAGAATTCCCGTGCTGAACGGATTCTGCAATATGAGCGATGCCTCTCTTGGTGGCTTGATCGCGGAATACGGGCTGGCGATGGATCGGGACGACCTACTCTGCTGTCGCGATTATTTCCGGGCGGAACAGCGCGATCCTACCTTGACCGAGCTGAAGCTATTGGACACCTACTGGTCGGATCACTGCCGCCATACAACGTTTCTCACCGCGCTGGATTCGGTCGAGTTTTTCGACCCCCGTGCGCAGCAGACGTATGAAACATATCTTGCCCTGCGTGAACAACTAGGCATTAAAAAGCCTATGACGCTCATGGACATGGCGACCGTTGGTGCAAAGTGGCTCAAAAAACAGGGTAAACTGACGAAACTGGACGAGTCCGACGAGATCAATGCCTGTACGGTCAAGACCACGATCACGGTCGACGGTGAGCAGCAGGAATGGCTCGTTCTCTTTAAAAACGAAACGCACAATCATCCCACGGAGATTGAACCCTTCGGCGGGGCTGCGACCTGCATCGGCGGCGCAATTCGCGATCCGCTTTCCGGACGCGCGTTCGTCTATCAGGCGATGCGCCTGACAGGTGCGGCTGACCCGCGAAAACCGTTTGATCAGACGCTGCCGGGCAAACTCCCGCAGCGAAAGATCGTCACCACCGCCGCCGCGGGTTATAGCTCCTACGGCAACCAAATCGGCCTTGCGACAGGGCTAGTAGACGAGATTTACCACGATGGATTTTTAACCAAACGCATGGAGATCGGCGCGGTGGTCGGCGCGGCTCCCGCGGAGAATGTCCGGCGGGAAACGCCCGCAGCTGGCGATGTTGTGATTCTCCTCGGCGGCAAAACCGGACGCGACGGCTGCGGTGGCGCGACGGGCTCCTCCAAGGCGCACTCATCCGATTCGCTCTCTTCATGCGGCGCAGAGGTGCAAAAGGGCAACGCGCCGGAGGAACGAAAGCTCCAGCGTTTGTTCCGCAACCCGGATGCTTCTCTGCTCATCAAGCGCTGCAACGATTTCGGCGCGGGCGGCGTATCCGTCGCCATCGGCGAGCTTGCCGACGGCGTCGCGGTCAATCTGGATCGCGTGCCTGTGAAATATGACGGCCTCGACGGCACAGAACTCGCCATCAGCGAATCGCAGGAGCGTATGGCGGTCGTGGTTGCGCAAGAGGACGAGGCGAATTTCATCGCGCTGGCAGAAAGGGAAAACCTGCAGGCCACGCGCGTGGCGACCATCACGGCGGAACCGAGTCTTACAATGGATTGGCGCGGCGAGCGGATTGTGGATATCAAGCGCAGCTTCATCGACAGCAACGGCGCGCAGAAGCACGCATCCGTAAGCGTGGAGCCACCAAAGCTCTCGCTCAAAATGGAAACGGACGACAGCTTCGCCGCGCAATATCGTGCTCTGGTCTCAAATCTCAACCATTGTTCCCGCAGAGGGTTGAGCGAGCGGTTTGATGCAACGGTCGGGGCATATTCGGTACTCATGCCGTTCGGCGGGAAACGCCAATTGACCCCGCCGCAGGCGATGGCGGCAAAGCTGCCGCTACACGCGGGCGAAACCGATGCGTGCACGCTGATGGCATGGGGGTATGATCCGCTGCTCAGCGAGGCCTCGCCTTATGCGGGTGGATATGCCGCAGTCGTGAGCTCACTTAGCAAACTCGCGGCAACCGGCGCGCCTCTTGGCGAACGGTATTTGAGTTTTCAGGAATATTTCGGTAAACCCGGCAAGCAACCGTCCCGTTGGGGGAAGCCGACAGCGGCGCTGCTTGGTGCGCTGCAGGCGCAGCTGGATTTTGGCGTTGCCGCCATCGGCGGAAAAGACAGCATGAGCGGTTCGTTTGAGTCGCTGGATGTGCCGCCGACGCTGGTCTCGTTTGCGCTCGCGGTAGGCGATGCAAAGACGGTGATTTCGCCGGAGTTCAAGCGAGCAGGTTCTCGCGTCATGCTGCTCGCGCCGGAATATCGTCCGGACGGACTGCCGCAGCCGGATTCGATGAACGCGTTGTTCACGCAAGTGCACTCGCTGATTGCGCAGAAGTGCGTCTGCGCGGTCTACGCGCTCGGCAGAGGCGGCGTCGCGGAGGCGGTATTCAACATGTGTCTCGGCAACGGAATCGGATTCCGGTTTCATGATTCGTTTGCGCAGGTAGAGCTGTTTGCGCCTCGCATCGGCGCGTTTGTCGTGGAGCTTGTCAACGGCGACGCGGTCGGCACGCCTCTGGGCGAAACGCTCGATCAGGAAAAGATTGTCTGGCACGGTGAAGAAATCGCGCTTGCGAATTTGCAGGCAGATTCGGAAGCCGTACTGGAAGATGTGTTCCCCACGCGAACGAAAGAAGAAAAAATCGCGTTGGAAGTGCCGCTGTTGCACGCGGAGACACGCGTGAAACCCCGCGCAAAAGTGCCCGGCAAACCGCGTGTGCTGATTCCCGTGTTTCCCGGCACCAATTGCGAATATGAGTCCGCCAGGGCTGTTGAGCGCGCGGGCGCAGAGGCGGATGTGTTCGTGCTGCAAACGGCGAGTGCCGAAGCAATCGGGGAATCACTCCGCACGTTTGCGCAGAAGCTCGATCAGGCACAGGCGCTATTCCTGCCCGGCGGGTTTTCCAACGGAGACGAGCCGGACGGCAGCGGGAAGTTTATCACCGCGTTTTTGCGCAACCCGATCGCGAGCGATGCGCTCATGCGCCTCATCGACGCGCGGGATGGGCTCGTACTCGGCGTATGTAACGGATTTCAGGCATTGATCAAGCTGGGACTCGTCCCGTACGGGAAGATCGTTGCGCCCGCGCCGGAACTGCCGACGCTGACGTTCAACGAGATCGGGCGGCATCAGTCCCACATCGTGCGTACGCGTGTGACCTCGGATCGTTCGCCGTGGCTGATGCTCGCGGGAACGGGCAATGTCTACTCCATGCCAATCTCGCATGGCGAAGGGCGATTCCTTTGCCCGCCGGATGTGCTGCAAAGCCTCGCGAAGAACGGGCAGATCGCGGCGCAGTATGTGGACGATCTTGGCCAACCCTCGATGGATGTACAGTTCAACCCCAACGGCTCGCTTGCGGCGGTCGAGGCGATCACCTCGCCGGACGGGCGCATCCTCGGCAAGATGGGGCATAGTGAGCGTATCGGACAGGGACTGTATCAGAATGTAGCGGGGAACTACGATATGCGCTTGTTTGAATCGGCGGTCCTGTACTTCTCGTAAATAGAACAAATATATAAGCACGTATATCAAAAAGGCTCTCTTTCGAGAGCCTTTTGTGCGCTATATGATGCTTGCTTTATCGTTTGTTCAGCAGACGCGCGATTGGCGGACGCTGCACGGTGATGATGCCCTGCGGGCAAAACTCCTGACAGCAGAAGCAGCGGATGCACTTCTTTTTGTCAATCTCTGCGCGTTTGTCGCGAAAAGAGATCGCGTTTGCAGGGCAGACTTTCTTGCATTCCGCGCAGCCGGTGCAGTGCTCGCGCGCGACGCGGGGCCTGCTCGCGAACATGCCAGAGAGGATTTTCGCTAGCGTCTCGTTCTTTGTGCCCCAGAGCTTCACGTCGTGCTTTGGCGTGAGCTGAAAGTCGGGAATCACGAACGATTCCAGATCGCCGAACACCTTCAGGTCTTGGACACGAGCAGGCACCAGCCCGCGCTTGACGGCTGCCGCAAGCGTTGGCACATCGTCGGGCGGCATGTTCATCAAGTGCGCGCCGGCGAGATCGAGCGCGTGAGGATTGAAACTCGCTAGAATCGCGCCCATGAAGCGCGGCGTACCACCGGATGGGCCGTTTCCCTCCATCGTCATGATCGCGTCGGCGAGCGAAAGGCGCGGCTTGCACCATTCGCAGACATCGACGAGCATGTTTGCAAACGCCTCGTGCGTGTTGTAGCGATAGTGAAACTCGGATTTGTTAAGCCCCGGTATCGCGCCGAAGAGATTTTTGCATGCGCCGGTGAACGCCATCAGTCCGTGCGTCTTCATCTTGCAAAGGTCGATGATGGCATCTGCGCTGGCGAGATAGTTTGTGATTGGAAATGCTTTTGCTGTAACCGCATCTGGATAGTCTACGTCTACAGTCGTAAAATCTTCATTCAAAGCTGCGCCTGCGTCCAGCACCTGACGCATGCCCGTGCCGCCATAGACCGCCGAGAGATAGGCGCTGCTGAACAGGCCGCCGGGGCTGTCCCCGACGACGACATTGGCGCCGCGTTCTTTCAGCAGCTCGCACAGCGCGAACACCACTTGAGGGTGCGTGGTCGCCGCGCGCTCCGGCTTGATACGCGTCATCATGTTGACTTTGACGGCGATCTTCATGCCAGGGGTCACCCAATCAAGCCCGCCGATGGGTTCCAGCGCGGCGGAGAGGGCTTTTTTTACTTCTTCCGGATCATAGCTGTTGCAGCGTACAATGGAAACTTCTGTGTTCATGCGATTCTCACGTTCAAATTACTTTGGCGAATTTACTCTATTCACCTTGTCATCGATTATAACATAAATAGAATAAGCTAACGTTTTCTTTCTTGTTCACGCGAGTTCAAAATGATCGTGAAACAAGATACGGGCGAAGAATTTCGCAAACAAAATGAGTAAATATAACCGCACAGAAGCACCATGTATGGTATAACAAATTTGTACTATTAAACCGATGCAATTTTTTGATGCCACAAAAATGCTTCACGTCAAAGGTCGCGTTTGGTAATAGGCTGCTATCGTATTCACTCCAATCATAGAAGTACCACGCATGGTAAAAGAGCGCCAGCAAAAAAGCCCTATGCTTATTGGGTTTCTTGAGCGTCAAAACACCTTGAAAAAGTTACAGGAGAGATTAAGAACAGGGATTGCATCCCTAACTGTCAGTTAGAAAGGTTTGCAATCCTTGAAAGATACCACACGGGGTAGACGTGAATTACTCCGGTTTTTGATAGAATTTATGATCGACTCGATACAACAACGCAATGACGGCCAGCAGCGCGCCGGAGAGGATCATCATCAGCGGCAAGGAGACCACATCTGCGAGCGGCCCGAACACCGACATGCCAATGAGCAGGAACCCGCTGTACATAGCGCCCATCAATCCGAATACTCTTCCGTGCATGGACACATCCGCGCGCTCCTGAATCAAGGTCGTTACCGAGGTCTGCGCAGCAGTGAGGCACACACCGAGCAGGAGCATGATACCGAGATAGACGATGAAGTTGTTGACGGCGCCGAGGCCGATGGTGCAAAGTCCGCAGAGGCCGATACCCAACAGCAGCGTTTTCACGCGATTTGGGAAGCCGCCCCAAACGCTAAGCAGGATTCCGCCCGCCGCCATTCCGGCAAACCCGATCAGTTCTACCATCGTGAGGTACCAATAGTTTGCGCCGTAGACGCGCGTGACCAGCAGCGATGCGAGAAACCCGCCGGGTACGCTGAGCAGAATGAACACACCGTACAGCAGAATGAGCTTTGCGAGAAAGCCTTCTTTGCGGATATAGGAGAGACCACCCTGCACATCTGCAAATACGGATTGCGGTTCTTCCGGTTGCTGCTGCATGCGGGGCAGCGCAATGCAGCTGAGCAGGCCGATGCCGACCACGGCTGTTGCAATGTCGATGAACAGCGTCGCACGCAAGCCGCCCAATGTGAGCAGTGCACCCGATGCCGCGGGTGCCGCGAACTGGATGATCGACTGCAGCGTGGCGTTTATGCCATTAAAGCGCATCAGCTGATCTTCCGGTACGAGCATAGGCGTTGTCGCGTTGACAGCGGGCAGCTGCACCCCTGATCCAATGGAGCGAATCGCGGAAACGACGAGCAGCGCGAGCATCACATTCGCGTCCTCCCGTATCAACGGGAAGAGCAGCGCAAGCGCGAGTGTCGCTAGCGCAATCACCGTATCCGAGACGATGATGAGCATCTTCTTTGAGTATCGATCCGCCCATGCGCCGGAGACAAACGAAATCAGCGTTTGCGGCAAAAATGAGCATACCGTCAGCGCGGCGACCCATGCGCCGGATGCGGTTTTGAGCGTCACATACCAGACGATTGCAAACTGAACCAGCATGGAACCAAACAGCGTGATTCCCTGACTGATGAAGAATAGAATGGTTCTGCGCTTCCAGGTTGGACTTTGTTCCATAATTCCCTCCGTTTCAAATTCTAATTTGTTTGCTTGTGAAACGGTAGGATGTTACGCTTCTTTGACATAAAAAACCTCCGTTCCTTGTACCGTGCTACAGGATACCAGAGAAACGGAGGGTGGTGTGTTAATGGAGGGTTTTGATTTTTTCCATGAGCCGGATTCGCTCGAGCATCGTCTTTGCGTCGTCCCGCGCGCTATGCAAAGACGATAACAGATGATCGCAGGCGGAGACGATCTCATCTGTCTCTTCCGGCGTGTCCAATGTCATGAGCACGTTGACATCCCGTGATTCGGAAAGGCGGCTCATCAATCGCAGAATCGCGGAGATGGAGTAGTTGGCGCAGCGCAGTGTGCGGATGATCAACAGGCGTTTCATGTCCTCCGCTGTATAAATGCGGCAGCCGTTGTGCAACTGCCCGTCGCTGATCAACCCGTTGCGCTCCCAATTGCGAAGGGTTTCAACCGTAATGCCGAGCGCTTCTGCTGCCTCGCGCCGCTTTCGCGCGGAGCGCTCCGCAATCGCGCGGCGCGCCAGCGTTGTTTCAACGGATTGGATCGCTCCTTCCGCAAACGCGATCTCACGATCGATCTGCGCGATATATTCCCGCGTGCGCTGCCGTGTGCGCGAAAAATCGGACGCGGCTGAGAGGCGAATGATCGCGACCGCGGTATCTCTTAGGCCGTTTTGCAGCGCTTCCGCGCGCAGCGCAAGACGACAGAAACGCACCTGCTCCAGGTCGAGCCGCGTGAACACGCGGTAACCGTTTGGCAGGCGCGCAGGCTTTGCGATAAAGCCGATGTCCTCATAAAAGCGGATTGTATTGGGATGCAGTCCGGTGAGAGAAGCAATCTCACCGGTTCGATAGGTCTTCATGCTTACTGCCTCAAATCAGTCGCGTTGTGATATTTCGCCTCCATAGTCTAGGATAAAAATCGGGTTTGATCAACCTAAATTTGTCAGCACGGCGATCACGCAAAATGCCGCGATCGAGAGCGCCGTATAGATCGAAAGATACGTCGAGAGTTTTCGAACGGCGTCTTCTTCTTTGAGGAAGAACGGTATGATGTATGACGGCGGCAGCAGGAACAAAATCACAAACGCCCAGACCAGTGCGGGCGTCATTGGCACAAACAGCTTAAGCACTGTCACGAGCGCAAAGCAGGCGATCGAGAGAAAAACGGCGCGGCCGAGCACGGCGCGGCTGGTAAAGCGCCAGTCAATGCCCTCGAAATCGAGTCCGAATCCGATGACGATCAACATCAGTGCGGCGGTCGGCGCAGAGGCAAACTCCATCACGCCGTAGACTACTTCGCCCGCGGCTGTGCTGTTGAGCAGCTTGCCGAGACCTGCGATGCTGCCAATGATGCCGGCAAAGATACCGATTAAAATCGGCGTTTTGATGATCGACAGCGCAGCTTCCTTTGCGGTGGGCTTTTTGCCGTCATAAATCTGTAGCGCGGGTACCATCACAAGGAATACATAGAGCTCCTGGCCGAAGGCGACTGTTGCAAAGTTTGCGACCTGCTCGTTACCAAAGAGCACGATGTATAGTGCGTAGCCCAACATGCCGACCTCAAAGCTCGCGAACAGATAGCGTTCATACTGTGCAGCGTTTCGAAATACCTTTCCGGAGAGCCTGCCGAGAAACAGACCCAGAATGCATACCAAAAACACACTGAATGTGATGAGCAGCATATCCACGCCGAAGTGCACCTGCAAAAATGCGCGGAACTGCACGATCGGCAGCATGACTTTGATGACGATGGATTTTAAGCCGTCTATCCCTTCCTGTGTCAGGATGCGCCAGCGTCTTGCAAAGTGTCCCACGAGCAGCAGAACAAGCACGGGGAGAACGGTTTTTAAGATTGCGACGAGCTGTGTCATGAATCCTCCCAAATGATCAATACCATATTATAACACAAGAGCCCCAAAACGAGATCGCTTTGGGGCTCCGGTCGTTTCTGTTGTGCGGACGTTATTTCTTCAGGTCTTTGTAGAGTTCCAGTGCCTGCTTGTCCGTCAGGTTGTCGTGCACGATGCCGCGCACGGCCTGTACCATCGCGATGGGATGATCCGCCTGGAAGATGTTGCGGCCCATGTCGACGCCCGCTGCGCCTTCGCTGATGGCGCGGTAGCACATGGTCAGCGCTTCGGGTTCCGGCAGCTTCTTGCCGCCCGCGATAACGATCGGAACGGGGCAGCTCGCGGTCACGGTCTCAAAATCGTCGCAGTAATAGGTCTTGACGATTTGTGCGCCGAACTCCGCGATCATGCGGGTTGCGAGGCGGAAATACTGCGGCGTGCGCTCCATGGTCTTGCCGACGGCGACGACGCCCATCGTGGGCATACCGACCTTCATGCCTTCGTTGACGGCGATGGAGAGGTTTTCGATGGTCTGCTTCTGGTGCGGCGCACCGATAAATACCTGCAGCGCCATGCAGTCCGCGTTCATGCGAATCGCGTCCTGAATGTCCACGCTGACGCATTCGTTGCTCAGATCCTCTTCCAACACGGAAGAACCGGAGGAGCAGCGGAGCGCAATCGCTTTGTCGCCCGAGGTCGCGGGGGAGATGCAGGTGCGCAGCGCACCGCGCGTGCCCATCAGCACGTCGATGTAGGGAACCAGCGGCGGGATGTTCAGATCGAGACGCTCAAGGCCGGATGTTGGCCCGAGGAAATAGCCGTGGTCAAACGCGAGCATGAGCGTTCTGCCGCTCTTGGGTTGGAAAATGCGGGAAAGTCTGCTCTTCATACCCCAATCATAGTGATCGGAGCCTTTTACATGGAACCCCTGGCTTTGGTAGGGGATGCCGATTCCATAATCTTTGCTGGCGGCGGTGTCGATATCAGGCATGTGTTCTTACCTCCTAGTGTTACTCAAACTTGTCGTTGTCGGTATACGGGCCGAGGATGAAGACCGCTTTTGCGGGCTGATCATAGTTGTTGATCAGATAGTGCGATTCGCTCGGCTCGACGTGAATCAATTCTCCTTCTCCTACGGTGACTTTCTGATCGTCGATATAAAAGTCCAGCTTACCTTCTAATAAGAAGAAGTTCTCCTCCATTACCTTGTGATAATGGCCTTTAAAATCCTGCCCCGGCTTGAGCACGACGACGCCGCAACCGATGCGCGGGCCGCGCATCAGATATTTCGGGCCGCTGTCCCCAAAGCGGTATTCTTTTTCGGTTTCTTTGACAGTAAACATGTTCCAACACCTCTGATTCGCTTTCTAATACATTTTTCGGGCAACTTTGGTCTGCGCCTCTGGGCAGGCGCGCAGACAAGCGTTATAAACCCGGAGCTTTCCACATGTGGTTGGTCAGGCCTTGATCGGCCAGCGCAAGCTGGTTTCGATAGACGGTCTTCCAGCGCTCGAAGAGCTCCAGATACACTTCGTGATTCTGCATGTTCGGTTCATAGGTCTTGTCCAGCGTGCAGAGTCGCTGAACCGTCTCGTTCAGATTGCCGTAGACGCCTGCGCCAACACCGGCGAGGATCGCGGCGCCGAGCGCCGTCGCCTCCTTGACGCGCGGAACGGTGACAGGAATGCCGAGCGTATCGGCGACAATCGAGCACCACATCGGGCTTTTCGACGCGCCGGAACCGAAGAGGATGCTGTCCATCTTGTTTCCGGTGATGGACTCCACGATCTGTTTGTGGTTGAGGGCGACGAGCGCCGCGTTTTCCATGAGTGCATGGAAGAACACGCCGCGGTTGAATTTTCCGGCGTCGAGCGAGAAATTGAGAAAACCGGGAGACGCGTGCTTCCAGCTGATGTAGTTCATCGCGTCGGAGAACGTACACATCATACCATTGGAGCCCGCGGGAACCTCCCGCGCTTCGCGCTCGAGCAGATAGTAGGCGTCGAGTCCCGTCTGCTGCTCCAGCTGTTTGAGATCCGGACAGAATGCGTCTCTAAACCAGCGGAGTACAAGACCGGGGAAGAATGCGATGAGTTCGTATTGCCAGACGCCCGGGACCGCATGACAGTTGACGCGAACGCGGCAATCTTTGTCGGTCAGGGGCTTGTCTACGTTGTACTCCATTTGCCAGAAGCTGCCGCCGAAGAGGCAGGCCTGGCCGGGATTGACGGCGCCTACGCCGATACAACCGAGCTGCGCGTCTCCGCCGCCGGTAACGACGAGACAGCGTTCGGAAAGTCCCGTCAGCGCCGCAAACTCTTTGCAGACAGTGCCGACCGGCGTTGCGCTCTCGTAAACGCGGGGATAGATATCTTCCTTCAGACCGCACTGTTTGGCGATCTGCGGGTCCCATGTACGCGTCTTGAGATCAAACATGCCCGTGGTGGAACCGTTGGAGGGTTCCAGCGCGAACACGCCGCTGATGCGATAGATGATCCAGTCGTTGAGCATGGTGACCGCTGCGGTCTTCTCGTAAACGTCCGGCAGGTTATTTTTCACCCAAAGGATACGCGGCAGCGCACCGAGAGCGAATGTTTGACCGGAGATGGAGTAGATGTCCCGCTCGATGTTCGGGCGGATTTCCATCAATTGAGAGACTTCTTTTCCGGCGCGTGCGTCTACGTTTGCGCAGGCCCAAATTTCATTGCCTTCGCGGTCGTATAGCACGATGCCTTCGCGCATGCTGGTGGTCGAGATCGCCATGATCTCGCTGCCGGAGATGTTTGCCTTTTTGATTGCCCCGCTGACGCATTCCAGAACGAGCCGGAAGTTCAGCTTGACGTCAAAGTCCATGGAACCGGGAAAGCGCGGGTCTTCCAGATGCGTCCACTCGCGCTGTTCAACAGAGATCTGATGCCCCTCCAAATCAAATATGACGGCACGGACACTGCCGGTGCCCGCGTCGATCGCCATCAAATAACGTGCCATTCGGTTCACCTCAACTATTTAGACTTGATTTCAGCCAGCAGCTGCGCCGTGTCCTCGTCCGTGACGAGCACGTCGAGATAGCCGCCGAGCAGCGCCGCGTGGATTGCCTCCACCTTGCTTTCACCAGCAGCGACGCCGATGACGTTGGAGTAGGATTTCAGCACGTCGAGCTTGGTGGTGACCAACCGCTCGTGCAGGTCGCACTCCACGATGTTTCCGTTCTTATCGTAGAACTGGCTTAAAATATCGCCGACCGCGCCGTTCATGCGAAGTAGCGTCAGTTCGGTCGAGCTGATTTTGTTGTCCTTGAAGATGGTGGCGGATTCGGAAACCGCGCCGATACCGACGATGGTCATAGACGCGAGCTTTGTCATGTTCATGATCTGCTTAACGGACTCGTCGCTGAGAAATTCTTTTGCGATGCTGGGTGTGGATGCGATCAAGGGCGAAGGAATCAGGTAGATGCCCGGGGTTTGACCGGAATATTCGCTCTTGTGCGCGCCTGCAATGATGGAAGACGTATAGTATGAAACGCCGCCCGTGAGGGAGACCAGAGACACGTGGCTGTCGATCGAGTTGATCAGGTTTCGCACAATGCGCGAGATCGTGTCGCCGTATCCGATATTGATGTAGCTGTTAGGCGTGATGTTGGCGAGAACGTACTGCACCGCAGCGATTGCGACCTCTTCATTGGAAGAAGCGCCGTTGGAGGGAATCACAAACACATCGGACAGGCCGTACTTCTCCATCAGAAGATGTTCGGCATTCATGCGCTTCTCGCCGTCGGTTTTGATGCGGAACTGTACGATGCCCTGGCTCTTGGCTTTGTTCAGTAATTTGATGACATTCATGCGCGAGATACCAAGCCGATCGGAAATCTGCTGCTGTGTCATGTTATCAAAATAGTAATACCAGGCGATTTTAAAAAGCAGATTGTCTTCGTACATATGTTGTCCCGCCTTATGAATACAAATGTTAGAAAAGAAATAAAAAGTTTTACTTGTCTGAATTATATCAATAAGAATTCGACGTGTCAACAAGCGAAATATTCGGATATTTGCAAAAAATCTTGTTGACAAACAATATACGGCAAAGTATCATGAAGTTACAAAAGAAAATTCACAAAACAAATGTATCGTTCAAATCCTTCAGAAAGTGGATCATTCAAAGGAAAGCAGCAAAACGAGCAACAATTGGATATCGATCAACGAATCCGAAAGATTTCGGAGAGTGAAGACGACATTCGTCAGGCAAGGAAGTTGCGCTATTCCTTATATTCTTCTACGGCGTGAGACGCCGGTAAAGAGCTTTTATTCCATCTTCTTCGGCGCGATGCGCCAACAACGGGGGTTCAATTCATGGCAAACAACGTTTCTCAAGCGGCAAGCACTCTGTCCGCGGCACCAACCGGCGAACCGAATAAGCTGCTCAGCGTGAGAGGTGTCACGAAATCGTTCGGCACCAACGCCGTGCTCAAGCAAATCGACCTCGACCTAAACGGCGGGGAAGTGCTTGCGCTCATCGGCGGCAATGGCGCGGGAAAAAGCACGCTAATGAAGATCATCATGGGCATCTATCAGCCGGACGACGGAAAAATCTACGTCAACGGCTGCCTGACGCACCTGACCAAGGCTTCGGTCGCGCTCGCTTCCGGCATCTATATGGTGCCGCAGGAACCGATGCTGTTCCCGAACATGACCATCGAAGAGAACATCACCATGGGATTTCAGGAGCGCAAGCAGCAGCTGCGTGCGCGCTTGAAGGGCGTCATCGACGAGATCGGCTGGAAGTTTGACCTCAACCGCAAAGCCAGCACGCTCTCGATTGCGGAACAGACATTGGTCGAGATCATCCGCGGTCTTCTTCGTAACGCAAAGATCCTGATTCTGGACGAACCGACCTCCGCGCTCACGTTTGACGAGGTCGAAAGCTTCTTCCGCATCGTGCAGGAGCTCCGCCAGAAGGGCATTGGTATCATCTATATTACACACCGCCTCTCGGAGGTGTTCGATATCGCGACACATGTGTCCATCATGCGCGACGGAATCATCACACTGCACGGCCCGGTCTCGGATTTCAACCACGAGATGCTGGTGCAGGGACTGCTGCCGCCGGGTTCGGTGCAAAAGGCCGCGCAACTGACGGAAGGCGCCGCGATCGATTATGCAAACACAGAGCCCGTCTTCGAGCTGCAGCATGTCAGCGGCCACGGGTTCAACGATATCTCGCTCAAGGTGTATCCGGGCGAAATCCTCGGCGTCGCGGGCGTCGTCGGCGCAGGGCGCACGGAGCTTGTGAGCACCATCTTCGGCCGCGATAAGATCCTGCAAGGCAAGGTCTTACTGGACGGCAAAGACATCACTGGTTATTCTACCAAAAAAGTGCTGCAAGCGGGTATTAATTATGTGCCCGAAGACCGGCATAATCACGGATTATTTAAAATTAGCAACATTACGGCGAATACAACCTCCGCGCTTTTAGAAGATCGCCGCCTCGGCAAGCTTTTCCTCAAGCCGAAAGTGGAGCAGACCATCACGCAGGAGTTTGTGGACAGTTTCCGCATCAAAATTGCGGGACAGGAACAACTCGCGGGCAGCCTCTCCGGCGGAAACCAGCAAAAGGTCGTCATCGGCCGCTCGCTTTCCACCAAGCCCAAGCTCGTCATTCTCGACGAACCGACGCGCGGCATCGACGCCGCTGCCCGTCGCGATGTCTACGGCATTATCCGCGGCTTGCGTGAAACGGGCGTCGCGATTTTGATCATCTCCTCCGATATGGAAGAAATCATCGAGCTTGCGGATCGCGCGGTGACGGTATCCCAGGGCAGCATCAACGCGGAGTTCTGGAAGAAGGATATTACGCAGGATAACCTGACGGCTTCGTCCTTTGGCCTGCATATGGAAGGAGAAGCGCACGAACAATGAGAATGCTTAAGTCGATTCTAAAGGTACGGTGGCTCTCCAGCCTCGCGTTCCTCGCGGTGATGTTCATCATCACCGGCTTGATCAACCCGGATTTCTTTACCTATTCTAATATCATCGAGTGCTTCAACAGCAGCGTGGTGTTCACGCTCCTCGCCGTCGGCGTCGCGTTCGTCATCATGACGGGTGAAATTGACGTCTCGATCGGTTCCACGATGGGCCTCGCCGCCGCAATAGCCGGCATGCTTGCGCAGCGCGGGGAGAGCTGGGCACTGATGATCGTATACAGCATCATCATTGGTCTGTTGATCGGCTTGGTCAACGGTTACGGCGTGGCGGTGCTGGGCGTTCCTTCCTTAATCTTTACGCTGGGCACGACGGGCATCGTCCGCGGACTGGTTTACGTCTTCTCCGGCGGCAAGACCACCGAAAACTTCGCTGGCTCGTTTACGAACTTCGGCAGCCAGACGCTGTTTGGGCAGATCACGATCTATTACACGATCGTGTTGGTGATCGTAATCATCACACACCTGTTGTTGACGCAGACGCGCTCCGGCAAATATTTCATCGCGGTTGGAGACAATGTCGGCGGTGCGACGCTCATCGGTATTCCGGTGACCGCGACCAAGATCGTGGCCTATGTGCTCTGCGGCATCTTCGCGGCAATCTCCGGCGTGGCGTTTGCTTCCAAATACGGTCAGGTGAACATCGTGGCCGGAGCGGGATACGAAATGTCCGCCATCGCGGCGTGCGTGCTCGGCGGCATCAGCCTCTCGGGCGGTCTCGGCAACATCGCCGGCGCTGCAATCGGCGCGGTCATCATGTCGACCATCAGCCGCCTGCTCGTCTTCATCGGATTGTCTTCGGACTTTGATAACACCATCAAAGGTGTCATGCTCATCACCATCGTCGTCGTCGATGCTTTGATGCAGCGGCGCTCGGCAGAAGCGGCACGGCGCGAACGGCTTGTAGCGAGAGCTTCAGGCTCCGCCAGATGATGGGAGGGAATGTCAACTTGAAAACCAATTTTGTAGACGGACTGAAAAAGTTCACGAAGAAATGGGAGTTTGTGCTCCTCCTGATCCTACTGGCCGAGTTTGCAATCTTCGGTGCGGCAAACTTTGAGAAGTTCTTCCGTATTACTTCGATCTTCTCGAGCATTACGAACTTCATCAGCATTTGCATTATCTCGCTGTTCGTCACCTTCGTCATGATCACGGGCGGCATCGATATCCAGGCGAGCTCCATCGTGGGACTCACCTCCATCGTCATCGGCGTGCTCTGGAGCGACGCGGGACTCAATATCTGGACCGCCGTTCTGCTCGCCATCGTAACCGCAGGCATCTGCGGCGCGCTCTCCGGCTTCTTCGTCGCCTACTGCGGCGTCCAGCCGATGGTCGTCACCCTCGGCGGCAGCTTCCTCTTCTCGGGACTTGCGCTGTTGATCTCCGGGCTTTCCAAAACGCCCGCCTATCAAGGCATCAGCGGTTTCCCGGGTAAGAACGAGCTGGGCGAGTTCATCTCCTTCCGTGCGCTGGGCAAGATGCTGGTATTCGACCTGATTCCGATTCAGATCATCATCTATGTTGCGCTTATCGTGATCACCTATCTGATGCTACACAAGTCCCGCTATGGCAGGCGCGTGTTCCTCGTCGGCGTCAACCGCCAGGCCGCGGAATACTCCGGCATCAATAGCCGCTGGATTATCATGAGCACCTACATCCTCACCGGCATCGGCGCCGCGATTGCGGGCGTGCTGCTCACGGCAAACGTAGACTCGGCAAAATACAACCTTGGTTCAACATTCACGCTTTCCATCATCACCGCGGTCGTGTTGGGCGGTACGCTCTCGACGGGCGGCAAGGGAAGCATCACGGGTACGGCGCTCGCGGCAATCATCATCTGCATCCTGCGCTATGGCCTGCCGCTCTGCTTCGGCATCAGCAACCAGAACCTCGACCTTCCGATCGGCATCATGCTGGTGGTCGTCGTCGCGCTTCGCGCCTACTTTGCGCAGGGTAAGCGCCCGGTGTTCCGTCGCAAAGAAAAAGACTGCGCAGTTCCCAAATAACAAAGCGAGTATCAACCAGATTTTAAGGCGAAACGACCGGAAGAAATCATAACGGCTCCGAATACTCAATATGATTTTGAGGCGAACGCCTTGAAAATAAAAAAGTGGAGGAAAGAACATGAAAAAGATTCTGACGTTCCTGCTCGTTGCCGCAATGTTGATTACGGCAATCGGCTGCGCGCCCGCCGCGCCCGCCGCAACTGAACCCGCTGCAGACACCACCACAGAAGCCGCTCCCGCCACCGAAGCGGCAGCCGACACCGGCGTAAAAGACATCGCCGGCCTGACGGTCGCATTTATCCCGAAACTCACGGGCAACTCCTTCTTCGAAGCCGCAAATGCCGGCGCGCAGAAGTATGCCGCAGAGTGGGGCATCACCGTGAAGTACATGGGCAGCGCGACTGCTTCCGTCACCGACCAGCTGGAAGTCATTCAGCAGGCCATGGACGCAGGCGTTGACGCGATCTCCATCTCCTCTGTTGACGCAAAAGCGCTCGACGAGAAGCTGAAGGAAGCCATTGATGCCGGTATCGTCGTCACCACGTGGGACTCCGACGTTTCGGCTGACGCGCGTTCTCTGATGGTCTCTCAGGGCACGCCGGAAATCCTCGGCACGATGCTGGTCGACATGGGCGCGGATGCTCTGACCAACCGTGGCAAGGATGTCAACGGCACGATTAAGTATGCGTGGCATTACTCACAGGCAGCCGTCGCCGACCAGAACAGCTGGTATGTCGCCGGTGAAGCGTACATCAAAGAAAAGTTCCCGAACTGGGTTGCCGTCGGCGGTCCGTTCTACTCGGAGCAGGATTCCCAGAAATCCGTCTCCATCGGCGAATCCATCCTTGATGCATACTCCGATATCGACCTGATCATCTGCAACGACTCCACTGCGCTGCCCGGCCAGTGCCAGGCTGCACAGAACAAGGGTCTGACCAAGGATGACATCACCATCACCGGCTTCTGCACACCGTCCGGCATGACCGCTTACCTCAACGCTGGTATCCTTGAACAGTGGGGTCTGTGGGATTGCGGTATCCAGGGCGCGTTGGGCTGCTACTTCGCAGCTTACCTCGCAGCTGGCAACACTGTCAAAGCTGGCGACACAATCACCGTTCCTGGCATCGGCGATTGCTCGATCGTTCCCAACGATGCTCTCGTGCCCGGCGCAACCACGCCTGACATGAACAACGGCGTCGTGCTTCTGCCGGAGCGCGTCGTCTTCACCGCGGAGAACGTTGCAAACTACAACTTCTAAGCAAGTGGTTTTCTTCTGAGTCCCTCCTTACACCGAGGCTGCCAGCAGTGGCAGCCTCGCGTGTGTTTTGGCAGGAGATTCTTTTTGGGCAAGTGGTTTTCTTCTGAGTCCCTCCTTACACCGAGGCTGCCGGCAATGGCAGCCTCGCGTGTGTTTTGGCGGGAGATTCTTTTTGGCAAGTGGTTTTCTTCTGAGTCCCTCCTTTTGGAGGTTTTTATTTTTTTATGCAGTTTTTTCGCATGAAAAGGCGTTTTAAAAGATACGGGAATACTTTGTTCGGCGTGTTTTTTGGAAAAATTACGAGAGCGAGGGTGTGTGAATTTTATGATTTGTGTGGAAAATATGTGCGCAAAACAGTCAAAACAAGAGAAATGCGCAGAAAACCCGTAAAAAAGGCGAAAAAAATCTGTGAAATGCACATAAATTGATGACAATTGTCTGATACGATGGTTGTAGTCAAATCAGTAAAGGCATATCCATACAGATCTACAATTGAAAAGAGGGGCAGTGAAATGAACAACGCACAAGGTCATTGCACTTGCTGTCAATCGGACAGCGCGGAACCATTCGCCGAACTCGACCAAATCATCGACCTGTACCGGGACAAAGAAGGCAATCTGATTCAAATCTTGCACATCGCACAGGAACTCTACGGTTATCTCTCTCTGGAACTGCAACAGCATATTGCGTTTGCGCTGAACAAACCGCTCTCCGAAGTTTCGGGTGTGGTGACGTTCTATTCCTTCTTCTCCACTACGCCGCGCGGGGAGCACACGATTCGCGTCTGCCTCGGCACGGCGTGCTATGTGCGCGGGGGAAAGAAGATCGTGGACGCGCTGCAAAAATCGCTGGGTGTAGATATCGGCGGGACGACCGCGGACGGCAAGTTCACCTTTGAGGTCGCGCGCTGCATCGGCGCCTGCGGCCTTGCGCCGGCGATGATGATCGACGACGTCGTGTATAAGCAGGTGAACATCAACAAGCTCGACGCGATTCTCTCGCGCTATTGAGAGGGGTGACAGATTTGAGCGAAAAAATGGTGAAATCATTGCAGGATCTGCAAGAGATCAAACAGGCGTATCTGGACGAAACCGCAAAAAGCCGCTATCAGATTCTCGTCTGCAGTGGCGCGGGCTGCGTCTCCTCCAACTGCGCGGATGTGCGCGACGCGGTCAAGGATGAACTGAGCCGCATCGGCATGGGTGAACAGGTCATCGTCCGCGAGACGGGCTGTATCGGCACCTGCGCGGTAGGCCCTGTGATGCTGATTCTGCCGGAACGCATCTTTTATACGAAACTAACGCCGCAGATCGCGCGCACTATCGTGCAGAAGCATATCGGTCGCGGCGAGATCGCGGAGCAGTATACGTTCTATGATGAGTCGCTGAAGAAACGGATTCCGAAGATCGACGACATCGACTTCTTTAAGGAACAGGTACGCATTGCGCTGCGCAACTGCGGCGTCATCGAATATGACAGCCTCGACGCCTACATCAGCCGGGACGGCTATCTTGCCGCGGCAAAAGCGCTCAATAAGCTCTCCGCGCAGGAAGTCGTCGACGAAGTCAAGCGCAGCGGCATGCGCGGGCGCGGCGGCGCGGGCTTCCCGACTGGCATCAAATGGCAGGCGGGCCACGACGCGCATGGCGATCAGAAATACATCGTCTGCAACGCGGACGAGGGCGATCCCGGTGCGTTCATGGATCGCAGCATTCTGGAAGGCGATCCGCATACGGTCATCGAGGGCATGATGATCGGCGGCTATGCCATCGGCGCGACGAAGGGCTACGTCTACGTCCGCGCAGAATATCCGCTGGCCATCGAGCGGCTCGAAAAAGCGCTCGAAGAGGCACGCGCACGCGGCGTGCTCGGCGAAAACGTGTTTGGCAGCGGGTTCAACTTTGATTTAGAGATCCGCATCGGCGCGGGCGCATTCGTCTGCGGCGAAGAGACGGCGCTGATGGCGTCCATCGAAGGCTGCCGCGGCGAACCGCGGCAGAAGCCGCCGTTCCCGTTCCAGAGCGGACTTTTCAAGAAGCCCACGATCATCAACAACGTCGAAACCTATGCGAGCATTCCGGAGATCATGCTTAAGGGCGGAGAATGGTACTCCACCTTCGGCACGGCGCGCAGCAAGGGCACAAAGGTATTCGCGCTCGCGGGCGACGTCGTTAACACAGGTATCATCGAGGTGCCGATCGGCAAACCACTCGGCGATATCCTCTTTAACATCGGCGGCGGCTTGCGGGAGCGCAGAAAGTTCAAAGCGGCGCAGATCGGCGGCCCCTCCGGCGGTTGCATTACGAGGGACAACCTCAACACCCCGACGGACTATGAGTCCCTACAGGCGCTCGGCGCGATCATGGGCTCCGGCGGTTTGATCGCGATGAACGAAGACGCGTGCATGGTGGATACCGCGCGCTTCTTCATGGACTTCATCCGCGACGAATCCTGCGGAAAATGCGCGGCCTGCCGCATCGGCACCACGCGCATGCTGGAGATTCTGGAGCGCATCACACGCGGAGAAGGCGAAGAGGGCGATATCGAGCTGCTGGAAGAGCTAGGCGCGACCATTCAGGACACCGCGATGTGCGGCCTTGGTCAAACCGCGCCGAATCCCGTGCTCTCGACCATCCGCTATTTCCGCGATGAGTATGAGGAACACATCCGGGACAAATACTGCCGCTCGAGCGTCTGCTCGTCGATGTTTATCTCGCCTTGCGAAAACACATGCCCTGCGAACATCAACGTGCCGGGGTATATGAGCCTCGTCGCGGCAGGAAGATTCATCGACGCATACAACCTCATTCGGCAGGAAAACCCCTTCCCGGCGGTCTGCGGACGCATCTGCACGCATCCGTGCGAGGCGAAGTGCCGCAGGCGCACGCTCGACGAGGCGGTTTCCATCTGCGAGATCAAGCGCTTCGTTGCGGACTATGCCTATAAGCACGAAGAGCCTTACAACGCGGAGCTCGTCTTCCCGAAGAACGGGAAGAAAGTTGCCATCGTCGGCGCCGGCACATCGGGACTTACCTGCGGCTACTATCTCGTCAAGATCGGTTACGAGGTAGACGTATACGAATCCGAGTCCGTCGCGGGCGGCGTGCTCGCCTTCGGCATTCCGGAATACCGGCTGCCCAAGAAAGTGCTGCAGCACGAGATCGACCTGATTGCGCAGGCGGGCGTCAATATCCATTTGAACACCGAGGTCGGAAAAGACATCACCTTTAAAGCATTACAAGCACAATATGACGCGGTCTATCTCGCAACCGGCACGCAGTTCCCGGAGATGGTCAATATCCCCGGCGAAGGTCTCACGGGCGTGACGCACGGCATCGACTTCCTCAAAAATGTCAATCTCAAGCGCGAGATGGTACTTGGTAAAACGGTCGCTATCGTCGGTGGCGGCAACACCGCAATCGACTCCGCGCGCACGGCGCTGCGCCTCGGCGCGGATCGCGTGATGATCCTCTACCGCAGAACGCGGGACGCCATGCCGGCAAGCCGCGAAGAAGTACAGGCGGCGCTGGACGAGGGCGTGGAGCTCATGGAACTCGTGGCCCCGGTTCGCTTCCTTGCAAACCGCGCGGGCAAGGTCTGCAAGATCGAGTGCCAACAGATGAAGCTCGGCGATTTCGACAAAAACGGACGCCGCAAAGCGGTTCCAGTTGAAGAATCCAACTACATGATCGAGGTGGACGCGGTCGTTCCGGCGGTGAGCCAGTATTCCGACCTGCCGTTCATCAAGAAGAGCGAGATTGGCGTGACCAGCTGGGGCACGTTCGTCGTGGACTACAACAACATGATGACCACCATGCCCGGCGTATTCGCGGGCGGCGACGTGGTTCGCGGACCCGATACCGTGATTCAGGCGATTGCGGACGGCAAGAACGCCGCAGTCTCCATCGATAAGTATCTGGGCGGCAAAGGGAAGCTGAACAAGGGGCCGGAAATCGAGATTCCCGACCAGTTCAACGACGATGAGATCGTCGAGCATAAGCGGTTTGAAATCGAAGAGCTCGACATCGAAAAGCGTAAGACCTCGTTTGACGAAGTCGTGCTGGGCTACCACAAGCTCAGAGCGATGGCCGAGGCGATGCGCTGCCTGCATTGCGACAGGAGGTAGGTGACACACATGAAGCATATTACGATCAACGGAAAACCGTATGAAGTAGAGGATGGATTGACCATCATCGAGGCCGCAAAGCAGCACGGCATCCAGATTCCGAGCCTGTGCTACCTTTCCGGCGTGCATGAATTTGGCTCCTGCCGCATCTGCGTGGTCGAGGTGGAGGGCGCAAAGACGCTCGTGCCATCCTGTATGACCAAGGTCTCCGAGGGAATGGTCATCCAGACCAACACGGAGCGCGTGCGAAAGGCGAGAAAAGTGCTCTACGAGCTGCTGCTCTCGGATCACTCCAAGGACTGCCTGAGCTGCAAGCGCAACCAAAGCTGCGAACTGCAGGCGCTGGGCAAGCAGCTTGGCGTGGAGGCGACTCGCTTTGAAGGTACGCGGAGCGAATGCGTGATCGATGTTTCGACTTCCATCACGCGCGATATGTCCAAGTGCATCCTCTGCCGAAGATGCGTCACCGCCTGTAACGAGATTCAGGGCGTCGGCATCATCAACGCGCAGAATCGCGGTTTCCAGACCGTGATCGCGCCCGCGATGGAACTCGCCATCGGCAGCGTAAACTGCGCCTTCTGCGGCCAGTGTACGGTCGTCTGCCCGGTCGGCGCGCTGAAGGAGACGGACTCCATTCAAGCCGTCTGGGAAGCGATCAACGACAAATCGAAGCGCGTGATCGTGCAGACCGCGCCAGCCATCCGCGTCGCCATCGGCGAGGAGTTTGGAAATGAGCCCGGTTCGCGCGTGACGGGGAAACTCGCCGCCGCGCTGAGACGACTCGGCTTTGACGACGTATTTGACACGAACTTTACCGCCGACCTGACCATTCTCGAAGAAGGAACCGAGCTGCTCTCCCGCGTGAAGAGCGCGTTGACCGGAGGCGAAGCGGTGCTGCCGATGATCACGAGCTGCAGCCCCGGTTGGATCAAGTATGTCGAGCACACCTATCCCGACGAGCTGGATCATCTCTCCACCTGTAAGTCTCCGCACACAATGCTCGGCGCGCTGGCAAAGAGCTATTATGCAGGCAAGATCAAGCGCGAACCCAAGGATATCTTCGTGGTGTCGATCATGCCGTGTACGGCGAAAAAGAGCGAGATCGTGCGTCCTGAGATGAAGAACGACGGGCTTGCGAACGTGGACGCCGTGCTGACCACGCGTGAACTCGCAAACATGATCCGCGAGATGGGCATCGATTTCAACAACCTGCCCGACGAGGAGTTTGATAACCCACTGGGCATGTCCACGGGAGCCGCGGACATCTTTGGCCTCACGGGCGGCGTTATGGAAGCCGCGCTCAGAACCGTCTACGAGTTGGTGACCGGGCGCGAGCTGCCGTTTGACGGCTTGCACGTAACACCCATCGTCGGGTTCGATCAGGTAAAGGAGGCCGCGGTAACCTTCGCCGATACACTGCCGGACTACCGTTTCCTGGAGGGGGTCACGGTGCGCATCGCGGTTACGAGCGGACTTGCGGGAGCAAACAAACTCATGGAGCAGATCAAAGAGGGCAAGTCGCCGTATCACTTCATCGAGGTGATGGGCTGCCCGGGCGGCTGCATCATGGGCGGCGGACAGCCGAGGTCGGACGATCCGGACGTGCGCAGTAAGCGTCTGCGCGGGCTGTATACCGAAGACGAAGCGAAGGTGATGAGAAAATCGCACGAAAACCCGTTCGTCACGCAGTTGTACGCCGAGTATCTGGAGCATCCCAACGGACACAAGTCGCACGAACTGCTGCACACGCACTATGTGCGCCGCGGCACGTATAACGAATATACGAACGAGCGGTTCGATCTCGGTGTGCGTCCGGCGGAGAAGAAGCGAGACCTTGCCGCGCAGGCGATCAACGCCGCCGCAAGAGCGGAGCAGGCAAGAGCGCGCGAGGAGAACGAGTCCGTGCGCGTGCTGGCGCTTGAGGCGGAGAATGCGCGCCTCAAGTCGGAACTCGCAGACGTCAACGAAACGGTCGGGTTCTTCAAGAGCGTGATTGCGGACTACGCAAGCCGCGGCAGATAATACTTCGCAAAAGAGTCAATCAAGTGTATTGCGGGGGCTGCCAAAATACAGCTCCCGCGATTTTTGTTGCAACAATTCGTGTTTATTCTGATAAATAGCGCATTCACGCGGCTTGAAACCCCGTGCGAAGCAGGATAGAATGGTACTAGACACGCGCTTCTTCTACACGTCGGAGGATACCACATGAATTCGGATATCCGTCTGTTGATTGTCGATCCAAGCAGCATTGTACGCGCAGAAATCCGCCAGCTGGCCGTTTCGCAAGGATATTCCTTCGACGAAGCCGCGGACGGTATTGCCGCGCTCAAACTCTTCCGCCGCAACGACTACAACCTGATTGTGATGGATCCCGACCTGCCGGAGCTCGACGGCGGAAACGTCTGCCGCCAGATACGAAAGGTATCCGAAGTGCCCGTTTTGTTCATCAGTGCGCGGACGGCGGAGCAGGACAGGCTCTGCGCGTTCGAGGTCGGCGCGGATGATTTTATCCTCAAGCCCTTTTACCCGCGGGAGCTGCTCGCGCGCATCAAGGTGTTTCTCTACCGCACGGGAAGCAAGACCAAGTGCGTCGCCGACAAGATCACGTTCAACGGGCTGTTTATCAACACCGTTTCGCGCGAGGTGATGGTGGACGATCGACCCGTGCAGCTCACGCCCAAGGAATACGATTTGCTCTTCTTCCTCTCGCAAAATCCGAACAAGGCGTATTCGCGCGAGGCGCTGCTCAACGAGGTCTGGGGATACTGCTTCACGGGCTCGGATCGCACAATCGATTCGCATATTCGCACCCTACGCGAAATCATCCGCCCGTATGACGGCTATATCGTGACCGTCTGGGGATTTGGGTATAAGTTTGTGGTTTGATAGAGCTTTGATTATCGTGAACAAAAAAAGAAGCCCGAAAAGGCTTCTTTGTTTATTGTTTGGTTTCAGCATGCGTTCTATTCCTTGATAATAGATACACAATCAGGTTCCACGTAAAACATCGTCGATGTCCATGACGATTTGCCCATCCAATAAGTTTGCTGCAACCATCTCATTCATCACCGCGATTGCACTATCGTGGTTCATCGTGCGACGATAGGGCCTCTCTTCGCGCAGCGCCTGATAGATATCCAGACACGTGATCAGACGGGAGTAAAAGTCGATGTCCGGCGCTTTCAAGCCGTTTGGATATCCGGATCCGTCCAGCTTCTCATGATGATTTCCGATCCATGTTGCGATCTCTTGAAACCCGTTTACATGCTCCAGACACTCTTTTGCAACGCGCGGGTGATTTTTGATCAGCTCAAACTCAGCAGAGGTCAGTTTTCCCGGTTTGTCGAGAATTTGATTGCTGACCGCCAGCTTGCCGAGATCGTGCAGGTCGGCTGTGATGATGAGCTTTTGCGTCAGTTCTGCATCCAGACGGTAATATTTTGCCATTGTCGCAATCTTGTCGGAAAGACCTTGCGAATGCTCCTGTGTGAAGGTTGACTTTGCGTCGATGATGCGGGAAAACGTCCTTGTGATCGTGCGGATCTCATCAAAGCTGAAGTCCACATGCAGATCAGGTATCATTCGATCGATGCCATCGTCGATTGCGTCGTCCGATAGATCGTTCCAGAATGCGCGATCCTTTGAGATGCTGATGAAGATATCGCAAAGTTCCGGCGCAAAAAACGTACCTTTGTGAGAAAGCACAAAGGCCTGTATGTCCTCTTTTCTTTCATAAGCGTTCCGAAGATCGAACGATAAATCCAGCGTATCCGCAAGCGCGATAATCTGCGACATCAAGGGAATCTCATCCTGCTTGAGGCCGAAGAAGCCGGATCCGTCATATTTTTCGTGATGATAGAGAATGACATGCTTCGGGTTTGTAAAGAACGGAAACGCGACAAGATTCTCGTCGCCGATGATGCAGTGTTCTTTTCTGGCCTCCATCAAGTTGATCTTCTCTTTTGTCGTGCCGATGAGTTGGTCGTGAAGCATTTTCAGGCTTGCGCCGTTGTCGTGCAGGATGGCGAGGGATGCCAGATCGAAAACCTGCTCGTCACTCAGGTATAGCTGTTTTGCGATTTTGATGGAGATATACGCAATCCGCTTAGAATGATTGGTTGGCATGCCGAACAACTCGATCTCAATGATATCAAGTGTATTGGATACCGCGCACAGAAACTCGTTTAAGTTAAATTTCATCAGCATCACCCTCACCCTTGGATTTGCAAAGATTGTAGATGGCTTGACGCAATCAAATCACGGTTCGATCTGCGGACGCATAGAAGAGTAATGTAAGTATATCAGATTGTGTAAAATAAAGGAAATATTCGTATTATACGTCAGAAACGCAATAGATTGGGATAGATCAACAGTAATACTTCGTAGAAAACTCATAAGCAATCATGAATCCTGCAAGCGAATTCAGAATAGCGATATTCTATCCGCACTTGCGGCAGACACGTCCGCCAGTTAAAATAAGATCAACCCGTCAGGAACGTCAAAAAGATTGACATAAACGGACATTCGGTTGTTTCATTTATTAGGATACAGCAAAAACAGACACAATATTGGAAGAAGAGGGCAACAGCATGCATCAAATCACCGCGTTGGGAGAATTATTGATCGACTTTACAGAGAGCGGAACGTCCGCAGCGGGCATGAAGCTCTTTGAGCGGAATCCCGGCGGTGCGGTGGCAAACGTGCTCGCGGCAGCGTCGCGGCTCGGCTGCTCGACCGCGTTTCTCGGCAAGGTCGGCGAAGATATGCACGGACACTTCTTAAAAGAAACATTGGACAACGCAGGAATCGACACAAGTGGGCTTGTGCTTTCGGATACGTTCTTTACAACGCTGGCGTTTGTCGCGCTCTCCGAATCGGGCGAGCGGACATTTTCCTTTGCGCGGAAGCCGGGCGCGGACACGCAGCTTCGCGTAGATGAGCTCAACGAAACCTTGCTCGAATCGACCGATGTGTTCCATGTCGGCTCGCTGTCACTGACGGATGAGCCCGCGAGAAGCGCGACGCATCACGCGGTCAAGACCGCGAAGGCGTCAGGGGCTGTCATCTCCTACGACCCGAACTATCGCGCGTCGCTCTGGAGCGATGTGGAGACGGCGAAGGCGCGTATGCGAGAGCTGTTACCGTTCGTCGATGTCATGAAGCTTTCCGACGAGGAGACGTCGCTCTTGACGGATCATCCCGAGCCGGAAAAGACCGCAGCCGCGCTGAACGCGATGGGCATTCCCTGTGTTGCGGTGACGCTTGGCAAAAAGGGCGCGCTGGTATCCATCGACGGTAAGAGCACGATGGTTGCCTCGTACCCGCCGAAAGCGATGGACACAACCGGTGCGGGCGACGCGTTCTGGGGCGGATTTCTCACCCGAATGCTTGCACTCAAAAAACGCCCGAACCAGCTCACGCTTGCGGACGCCGCAGACTGCGCGGACTGGGGCAACGCGGTTGCGACCTGCTGCGTGCAGAAGCGCGGCGCGATTCCCGCGATGCCGACCGAGGAGGAAGTGCTGGCGCTGATGCGGCAGTACGGGCATTGAACCGAAGCCAAGTTAATATAAGTCACTAAAATAAAATGCCGCTCTTTAGCGGCATTTTTGTTTTGATTCTAGCTGAAACATGTCGATACTATTCGCGCGGATTAGACAAGAGATTTTTCTTCTTTGAGAACGAGGTACCTTCCGGCAAACGCAAACACAATCAGCACCACGCCGGTGAACCAGCCGCCAAGACTGAAAATCTGCGGCCCGTAGAGGGCGAGCATCGCGCCGCTAACGACGAGAAGCCCCGCCAGAATGCCAAAGAGCTTCATTCCGTACAGCGTGATGAACGGCAGATAGTGGGAACCGACGACAATCATCGCCGCGGGGAAGAACCACTCCGCTCGATAGAGCGTCGCTGCGCCGACGAGCAGGAAGTTGAGCGGAACGGTAAAAGCGACCTGGGAGCCGAGCTTCCAAAGCCCGTTTTCGGGGCTGACTTTACCCGGGCGTCCCATCAGGCGCACGATCAGCTGCGTCAGCGGGAAGATGCCCATGCTGCCAAAGAACAGCGCAGCCATGCCCGCGGCGGGCTTGAGCAGCACGCTGAGTATAGAAGCGATCAGCCAAATCACGCCGGAGACGAGCTGTCCGGCAAAACCGCCCAGAAAGGCGGAGCGCATTTCACGTTGGGAATCCAATAAACTCATATCACATATCCTTACTGATTATTTGAATTACATTTTATTTTATTCTATGAATTTGTATCAGATGTTCAACTAGTAAAAAAGACCCAATCTGTGGTGCGGATTATTGTAGCACCTCTCCGCTTTCGACGATCTCTTTGAGCGTCTGCGCAAAGCGCGCGGCAGGTGCGCCGTCGACGAGGTCGTGGTTGACGCTGACGGTCACGCAAAGATACTGCCGCTCCGTGAGCTTCCCTTCGATCAGCGCGGGACGATTCACGATGCCGCCGAGGGTGATCTGGAGCGTTGCGTTGGAGACGGGGATACCCCAGCCGCCGCCTTGGCCGAACATACCGACCGAGGAGAGCGAGACCGTGCCGTTCAGCTCTTTGAGCCAAGCGGGATTGCGAAACATCGCGCGCAGAACGGCGCGACGCAGGAATCCCGGCAGGCGAACGAACCATTCGATCGCGCGCTTTTCGCCGTCCGCGCTCGGATTTTGCTGAAATGCGCGGATCTCCGTGTGGAGGTCGGCTGGCGTTCTCTTGTTGACTGCGCGCAGGATGTGCGGGCGGATGGTCTTCTGTCCGTTTTCATCCACCTCAAACATCGTGTTGATGTCCACGTCGTCGAAGATCACGACCTTACGCCTGCCCGAAAAGCAGGCTTGTATCTGTTTGTGCTGCTCGACCGCGCGACCGACGGAAGCGATCATATATGCGTTGAGCGAAAGCCCGTTGCCGGACTGCGCGCGATAGCTGCGGATCGCCTGCCGCGCCGCGGTGACGTCCATCTCGTACAGCCCGTGCACGAGATGCTTTTCCCGTCCGAGCCTGCCGCCGTCCGCCATCAGGCGGCGGATGCGCGGATAGGGCTCTATTGTTGCGCCTTGCAGTTTCATTTCGATGTACCCCAATATTCCTGAATAAATGCTGCGGCCTGATCCAGCCCGTGCTCCGCGAGAATCGAGCTTCGGATGCGCTCCGCGTTTTTCCGCATCGTGGGATTGGTTGCCGCGCGTTCAATTGCGTCTGCAAGCCGTCTTGCGGTCAGCTTTCGCGCGGGAATCGGCGTGGGACCCGCGCCAAACGCCTGCACGCGCCTGCCCCAAAACTGCTGATCGACGATAAAGGGAACGATTACGTTGGGCTTGCCTGCGCGTAGGGCTTCCGCCGTTGTACCCGCGCCGCCGTGATGGACGATCGCGGACATTCTGGGAAAGAGCCAGTCGTGCGGCGCTTGATCCAGCACAAAGACCTGATCGGAGGATGGTAGAGCGCTGATCCCGCCCCAACCGGTCGCGATTACAGCGCGCCGACCCGTGCGAGAAACGGCATTCAGAACGATCTGCGCCATGCGTTCCGGGTCCTTTGCCGTCATGCTGCCAAAACCGATGTAAACTGGCGGCTCGCCCCGTTCCAAAAACGAGAGGAGCGCTTCCGACGGCTGGAAGGAAGGCTCTTCCTCGTCCAACCAGTATCCTGTGATGCGCGCGCTGTCCGGCCAGTCTGAAGGATGGGGAATCACCGCATCGCTGTACGCACCAAGCAGCGGAACCGAAGAAAGCGTGCGATAAAAATCGCGGCTTTTGAGCCGGCGCAGTCCGTTTTGCAAGCGAAACGTATTGAGGGAAGGGCGATACCACGCAAACACGAATGCTAGCATCGCATAACCTGAAAGGCGGTTGAGAACGCGTCCTAGATTGCGCTGTATCGGCCAACCGGGCGCGGGAAAGTCCCCGCTCGGCAGCATCGGCGTGGGTTCGATCAGTAGCAGCGGTATATTGCATAGCTCCGCAACGGTCTCGCCGAGAGAGGCAAATACCGCAAGTGAGATCAGTGCGTCTGCTTCCGCGCAGGCGGCCAAAAGATCCTCCGACAGCTGCTGCGCGACTTGCGCAACCATCCTGCGCATAAGCGCGATATTCTTCAGCGGGTTGCTGCTGCCCGTGTGCATGAATTCTTTGCCGGTGTCGCTCGCCATGAGCTGCTGCACATCGCCGCGCAACGGAAAGAACGGAATGTCCGAACACTCCGCAAGAGAAGCGTAGTTCTCCGGCGCGGCGAGCGTCACAGAAAAACCGCTTGTGCGCAAACGCTTTACGAGCCGCATGCAAAACAGCACATCGCCCTGCGACCCCGCGGCAAAGAGAGTAATGCGCATCACGCGGCTCCTTTCGGTACTTGATCGGCATGGCAGAGAATCGGCAACAGTACGTGAAATACAGTCTATTAGTATCATATTCGACAGAGAAGGGTTAGGCAAGCATTATGATCAGATCGTTTTCCGGCACGCAGAAACATAGGGAAACGCATCTTATAAAAAATAGACACATGTAAAAGAATAGACTGTTGTAAAGTTTATTTTTGCAAGATATAATGAGATTGAACATATCTAACAATCAAATATCGGAGAAGCACATCATGAAAGAAAATCCTATGTCCATCCGTTCTAAGGACAGCATTGAGGAAGCTTTGCTCTCGCTCATGCTCGAACAACCCTACAAAAACATCACCATCCGCTCGCTCACCGAACGCGCCGGTCTATCAAGGCAGACGTTTTATTTGAATTTCGAAGACAAAGAGGCGATTTTGACGCGGCATCTATCCAGAATGCTCGATGAAATCATGCTTCGCGTTCAGGTCGAGCATGTCGACACGATTCAGAAGCTGACCGACGTCTACACGACGGTTGTGGAAGAAAACGCGTCTTTTTTCCGGCTGCTTGTGGAAAACGGGCTGACCGACTTAGCCAAGGGTGTGTTTCGCGAAAAACTCGGCCATCTTCCGCCTGTGCTTGCGTGCCAGCGGGAAAACCGCACAGATACGGAGCGGCGGTATTTCAATGCGTTTTGGGTCGCGGCGTTTATCGAGGTCTATTCGACGTGGCTATTGGAAGACAGGGCGACCGATCGGGACGAGATTGTCTCGATTCTCAGCGATATCATGCGCGGAGACTATTTCTTTGCGCCGGATGATAAAAACATAGGAGGATGACCAAATGGCGAACATCAGCGACAAGCAAAGAGACCACTTCATGTTACGCGGCCCACTCAGCAAGCGTGGATACGATTGGTGGTGGCACAATTTTACTGCCGAAGACGCCCAGACGGGCGAGCAGCAGCCGTTCTTTATCGAGTTCTTTGTCTGCAACCCCGCGCTGGCCGAGGATGTGCCGGTGTTTGGTCAGCTGCCGCAGAGAAAGCAGGACGGTAAGAAACCATCTTATCTGATGGTAAAAGTCGGTTGGTGGGGCGAACAGGCGGGGCAGTTGCATCGCTTTTTTGCATGGAAGGATATTTCGCTGGTGTACGATAAGGATCTCGACATCACGGCGGGAGATTGTTCCTGTTCGGAGACGCATACCAAGGGACGCATCTCGCTCACCGACGAGGAAGCAAAAGCGCATCCGGAGTATATGTGCAACGGCGGTACGCTGGAATGGGATATCGCGATCGATAAAAAAATCGCGTTCCATGTCGGCTATGGCGCGTCGAAGTTTTTCCAGCGGTTGAACGCGTTCGAGATGTTTTGGCACGCTGAGGGCATGAAAACCGCCTATAGCGGCACGCTCCAGCTCAACGGCAGGGAATATATCGTCAAGCCTGAGACCTGCTACGGCTATGCGGATAAGAACTGGGGCGGAGATTTCACGAGCCCGTGGGTGTGGCTTTCGAGCAACAATCTGGTCAGCAAAATCTCCGGCAAACGCCTCAACAACAGCGTGTTTAACATCGGCGGCGGACGCCCGAAGGTGCTCGGCGTTGCTTTAAACCGCAAGCTGCTCTCCGACTTTTATTATGAAGGAAAGAGCTATGAGTTTAACTTCTCTAAGTTCTGGACGCTCTGCCGAACGGAGTTTACCGGGCAGGAAACAGAGACGGAGATCCTCTGGCGCGTCCGTCAGGAGACGACGAGCGCGATCATGGAAGTTGATATCCGCTGCATTAAAAAGGACATGCTTTTGATCAACTACGAAGCGCCGAACGGGCTCAAACTCCATAACCGTCTTTGGAATGGCGGAAACGGAACGGGCGTGATCAAGCTGTATCAGAAGAAGGGCGGAAAGACCACGCTGCTGGATGAGATCGAGGCGAAGAACATCGGCTGCGAATACGGCGAGTACGGAGAGTGATAAAAGTGAGCATGAGCACGGTCGTCATTGAACAAGCAGCCCCGCTCGACTATTTAACGGACTTTGTCGTATTGCCGAAGTCGTTTGGAACCAGTGAATACGACCGCATTCCGGAGGTCGTCGGTATCCGGCAGACGGTAGATAACGCTCTTAACAAGCTGGATGCCGCGGTGCACTTTTCGGAGCAGCTGACAAACAATCGTCCCGTGATCATCAAGCCGAATCTCGTTTCGGTCTATCACGACAGCGGGTTTGACGAGCGGGACTATCCCGAAACGACCGACCCGCGCGTGTTTGAAGCGGTGGTGCGATACATCAAGCGCTTTACGAGCGATATTACGATTGCGGAGTCCTCCGGCAAACCCATGCCGACGCCCGTGAGCTTTCGCGTTGCGGGATATGACCGCATCGCCAAGCACTACGGCGCGAAGCTGATCGCGCTGGAATTGCGCCCTGTGGTGCGCTATATGCTGCCCAAGGCGGAAGTGATGAAGGAAGTCTATCTGCCTGATACGCTGGATGCCGCCGTTCGTAAAAAGGCGTTTTACATCTCCGTGCCAAAGATGAAGACAAACCTCTATACGGGCGTGACGCTGGGGTTTAAAAACGCGATGGGTACCATCCCGTATTTTCTGCGGGAGCGCAACCACAGCTACCTGATCGAGAAAAAGCTGGCGGATTTGCTGTATCTCTTCAAGCCGGATCTGACCGTGATCGACGGCATCATCGGCGGCGAAGGAAACACGCCCGCACCGGTCGACCCCGTTCGTGTGGGAAAGATTGTCGCGAGTAACAACAGCGTAGAGGCGGATCGCATCACCACGCGCATGATGGGGTTTGACCCAGATCAAAACAAACTGATGATCGAAGCGACGCGCAGAGGCTTTGGAGACCCGTCGGTGGAGATCATCGGCGAGGCGAGCGTGACGAAATTCAGGCCTGCGATCAGCTCGTTTATGGATGAGAAAACCGCGCGCGAGTTTCCGAATTTGCTGGCGCTCGCGGGCCATGTGCGAAACGGCGCGCCCGTCGTAACCGACAAAGACAAGGTGACTCCTGAGATCGCGCTCGCGCTGGAGCAGGCGTGCACTGGCGGCTGCCTTGCCGCGGCGAAGACGGGGCTGGACTACTACAACTTCAAGAAGAGCGCGCGGCGGGATTTTGCGCTCTGCATCATCGAGGGCGAGGGTATCCTGATCGATGGCGAACGCTATTGGTTTGATAAAACGGGCAAACCGTATACGCTGGATGATATCGCATCGCTTCCGATGCGCAAGCTCGCGCTCGGCAACTGCGCGATGACGGCAAAGGGCGTTAGTCAGTTTGTTGCCACCGGCTGCTGCGATCCCGCGAAGTGCATGTCCGTGGCTTGCCGCGCGGCGGGTGTACCCATGCCGATTATGAGCGTGAAAAACAAAGCGCTGCTCCAGACCCTGTTTGGCATGGTGAAAACCGTGCTCGTGCGCAAGGAACACATCGCCGCGGGCCGCTATGTGGACTGCCCGACGACGCATGAAGACCGTGTGTTCGGCTTGCCGATACTCTCGCCGGAAGACGAGAAGAAGGACTTCATTCCGTGGCCGCTGCCGCCGATGACCGCGCGGGAAAAAGCGATTCAGCTCAAGAGTCAGTGGGATATCGTGAAATCCGCGTGCGATACCGGTCTCGGCGAAAAGACACAGGGCTGGCAGATTGCGGGTTATTCGATTACAATATTGTTGTGGATCGGTGCGATTCTGCTTTCGATCCTGTCTGGCTGGCACTGGCTCGTTTTCGGGCTGATCGCGCTGCACTTTGCAGAGCTGATGATCATCGGCCTGCAAACGGGACGAAAAACCGGCGTTCCATTGTGGAAGACACTCACCGGATGTATGCTTTTTGGCTTCATCTGGTGGCTACCGCTGCGGCGGCAATTGAAATATGACGCGGGAGATGCATGTGAATGAAGAGTTGCCTTGGTAAAGTATTGCGCGTCGATCTGACGACGGGCGAAATCCGCACCGAACAGATTCCGGAGTCCGTCTACGAGGCGGTGCTCTCCGGCAAAGGATTGGGCGCATGGTATCTTTATCAAAACATGCCTGCGGGCGCGGACCCGCTCGGGCCGGATAATATCCTCGGCTTTGTTTCCGGTGCGCTGACAGGAACGGGCGCGTTCTTCACCGGGCGCTGGACGGTGGTTTGCAAAAGCCCGCTGACCGGCGGCTGGGGAGACGCGAACTGCGGCGGCGTGTTTGCGCCCGCCATCAAGCAGTGCGGGTATGACGCCATCTTTTTTACGGGTATCTCCGATCATCCGGTCTATCTTTGGTGCGACAACACCACGGCGGAGCTTCGGGACGCGAGCGCGTACTGGGGCTTAGACGCGACCGAAGCGGAAGAGCAACTCTGCCGCGATACGCGCCGCAAGAAGAAACCCTGCGTCGCTTCCATCGGGCAGGCAGGCGAGAACCTATCGCTGATTTCCGGTATCTGCAACGAGGGTGGTCGCATTGCCGCGCGCAGCGGCGTCGGCGCGGTCATGGGTTCCAAGCGTCTAAAGGCGGTTGTGCTCGCGGGAACAAAACCCATGCCGTGCGCGGATCGGGAGCAGGTGGTCGCGCTTTCCAAGAAGCTCGGCACAAAGCTGAACAAGATGTCGCTGCCGTCGGGTATGGGCGGGATGCTTGGCTTTGGCGGAACTATGCTCGGCAAGATGCCGAGTATGCCGCTGGATGGTTCGCTCACGGCGTATCTCTTTAAAGAATGGGGCACGCCCTCCAACACGCCGATGGCGATCACGAGCGGCGACGGCCCGATTATGAACTGGGCAGGCGGGCCGAAGGATGTCCCCGGCGCTGTGCGCGCCTACAACCCTGAGAAGATCAACCGCATCGAGTTTCAGAAGTACCACTGCTACTCCTGCCCGATGGGCTGCGGCGGTCGACTGGACATCAAAGACATCGCCTATAAGGGATTTCCCGAAACGCATAAACCGGAGTATGAAACGCTGCAAGCGTTCGGCCCTCTTTGCAAGAACAACGATCTGGAATCCGTGTTTTTCATCAACGAGCTGCTCAATCGCGCGGGCATGGACAGCATTTCCGCGGGCAACACGGTTGCCTGGGCGATCGAGTGCTACGAAGCGGGCATATTGACGAAAGAACAGACCGACGGGCTTGAGCTAAGCTGGGGAAACGCGCCTGCGATCATCGCGCTGATCGAGCGGATGATCAGCAGGGAGGGCATCGGCGATATTCTTGCGGATGGCGTCAAGCGCGCGGCAGCGCACTTCGGTGGCACGGAGCGTGCGATGCAGATCGGCGGGCAGGAACCCGGCATGCACGACAGCCGCAACGACCCGCAGCTCGCGGTGCATTTCGTCGCGGAGCCTGCACCGGGCAAACATACCATCGGTATGGGGCTGCAATACGGCGCGATGTCGCTCTGTGACATCTGCTCCTGGGCGCCTCCCGCAAAGGTGCATAGCAAGGCGGAAGACCTGATCCCCAACGATATATTAGCATGGATTGCGAAGGCGAACGCCTGCTATTCCATGTTGGTGGACGGCGCGGGCGGTTGCTATTATGCCGAGATGATGGGCGTGCATATGTGGCGGCTGGTGGACTATCTCAATGCGGCCGCTGGTTGGGATTATGACGGAGACCATTACATGCAGATCGGCGAACGAATCCAGACGCTGCGACAGCTGTTTAACATCAAGCACGGCGTCGCGCCGAAGTCCTTCGTGCTGCCGGATCGCATGGAGGGCAAGCCGCCGCTGACAAACGGCCCGCTCAAGGGCGTTCAGCTGCGCAACGGGGAGCAGGTGTCTCTCTACTGGAAAACGTTTGGCTGGGACCAGGAGACTGGTATTCCGACGCAGGAGTCGTTGAACAATCTCCAAATTCCGAAGCTGCTGGAGGTGGATGCACATGGCGCGTAAACATCCGGTTTTTTCATATGAGAACTGCGTGAGCTGCGGCATTTGCGCGCAGGCTTGCCCGGTTTCGTGCCTCGCGATGACGAACATCCGCAAGCAGGGCAAGTACAAAAAACCTTGTCCCGAGATGGCGGAGGACACCTGCATCGGGTGCAGCATCTGCGCAAAAGAGTGTCCGATGGACGTAATTACGATGGTTGAGGACGCAGTATCATGATTCGCGTGAAGATCATACCGCCCGCGGGATCGGACCGATCCCGGTTGGACGAGCGCGGCTGGACGGAGCTGCCGGACGGCGCAACGCTACGAGACGCGCTGCGCGTTGTGCGCTGCAATCCGGCGGTTGCCAAGCTGCTGCTCGCGAGTGTCAACGGCGAACGCGTCGTGCTCACAACGCAGCTTCAGGATGGAGACGTGATCGGTTTCTTCCAGCTTTGCACGGGTGGCTGACGCAGCGGCTCTGCACTTTTGGTTTCAGAAACGCAATAGTGAAAAACGGTCGCCTGAAGGCGACCGTTTTTATTTGGTTGCATTAAACATACTTAAGGGAATGCCAGTTTAAGAAAAAGCGTAACGTTATTGAATTAAACCTGCCAGTATGTCCAGTTTCGGCAGCACTTTCTCCGTGAATACGTTTACAATCAGCGGGTCGAAGTGGCTGCCTGCGCAGCGCATAAGCTCCTCCGCTGCGGCTTCTTTGGTGATCGGCGAACGATACGGACGAACCTTTGTCATCGCGTCGAATGCGTCCGCGACGCAGATGATCCTTGCCTCCAGCGGGATCTGCGTGGAGGACAAACCAGAAGGATAGCCAAGCCCGTCATACCGCTCGTGGTGCGACTTGACGAAAGGCACGATGTCGAGATACGCGTCGATGGTCGCTAAGATTCTCGCGCTGCGCACCGGGTGCTGCTTCATGAGGTTCCATTCAAGATCCGTCAATCGTTCGGTCTTGTTCAGGATTCGCTCGTCGATGCCGATTTTTCCGATGTCGTGTAACGCGCCCGCGGCCTTGACTTTTGCCACGGATGCCTCGTCGAACTGCATCGCCTCGGCAATCGCCGCCGCGATGATGCTTACCCGAATTGAGTGCTGCTGCTCGCGTACGCTCTTTTCAAACAGCGTGTTCATGATCGCGTCGATCACGTGGCTGTGTTTGCTCGCGTCCTCGTAGAACTTGCGGCGGTACATGAAGGTTTCCGCCTCGTTCATCAGCGAGTCCAGCGTTTGGCCGACAAATGTCTGCACGCTGTATCCAAACGTTGCGGACAATTCGATCTGTGTCTCAAAACTCTGCGAATCGTTGAGTTTGATTCGAATCGTGGACTGCAAGCGGCTGACCAGCAGGCTTGCTTCCTCGTCGGAATATTGCGGCAGGATGATTGCAAATTCGTCTCCGGCGACGCGTGCGAGCACGTCATTGCCGCGAATCTGTTCGCGAATACAGGCTGCAAACTGAATAATAGCCTGATCGCCCGCAGCATGACCAATCGAATCGTTGATCAGCTTCAGTCCGTTCAAGTCGCCGGTGATGATCGCAAGCGGGAAGTTGGTTTCCCCGTTCAACCGGACAAACTCATCCTCAAAGTATCTGCGGTTGAAAACATTCGTCAGATGATCGTGATAGGCGAGGAAGTTGATCTCCTCCTCTGCCTTACGCTTCTCGGTGATATCCAGAAACACGACCATACCAGCCGTGATTTCTCCAGCGGAGTTCTTGATCGGTGCGGCGTTTGCTAGGACGTAGCGGTCTTCCATGTTGTCCCGTCGGACAATAAACTCGTCGCTGCAGGATTCGCCATACAGCACCGCGCGCGCTAGAGGCACTTCGTCATCCTTGTATGGAGAGCCGTCAAAATGGAGGATTTGCCAGCTTTCTACATAGCTGCGGATATCTATATTTTTGACTATCTCATCTTCGCTTTTGTTCCGAATCAGAAGCCCTGCTTTGTTGACATAGCGGAGCTTTCCGTCCGGCGCGTCCGCGATGGCGATTCCTGCCTGACTGTTCTCAAACGCCGCTTTGAGCAGCGCCTGGGACTCGGACAGCGCCTCCTCCGCAATCTTGCGGTTGGTGATGTCGAGCGAGGCAATCTGAACGCCGATGACCTGACCCGCCGCATCCGTGATTCGCGTGATGGTGCTGGAAAACCACTTCGCCGTCTCGTGAAAAATCAGATAATCTTCATAGACCTGTGGTACTTCGGTCGTGATCGCCTGTTGAATTCGGTTGTAATACATCTCGCCTTCCGGCTGCGGGAAGATCTCGAGCACGGATTTGCCGGCGTAATCCTCCAGCGTGCCACCGATGTTTTCAAGCGCTTTTTTATTAAAGGAAATGACAACGCCATCGGTCGTATAATACCCGATTCCGACGCCGGAGTTTTCAAAGAGATATTTATAACGCTCTTCACTGTCTTTTAGTGCTGATTCGGCTTTTCTTTGATTGGTGATGTCCTGCAAAATGCAGTGTGTCTGCACAAAGTCGCCGTTCTCGTCGTAGGCAATCTTCCCTTCAAAGGAGAGAAACATACGCTCGCCGCTTTTGTTGGGCGCTTCGAACTCGCTGTGAATCAATCCCTGCGCCTTAAACAGTTCAAAACGCTTGCGGAACGCCTCTGCGTATTCTGGGCAGAGGAACTCCCCAAACCAGCGGCCCTCCACATCTTCGCGATCGAATCCGAACGTATCGAGCCATTTTTGGTTGATTTCCAAGAGGCATCCGTTGCTGTCCAGAGACTGGTAGCCGAGCGGCGCTTTGTTAAAGAGAAGGTGGAAGCGCTCCTGACTTTCGCGCAATTCAGTTTCAACCTTTTTGCTGCGTGAGATGTCCTGTGCAGCGCCCCAGATGGACGTGATTTGTCCGTCTTTGTCCCGCTCGGCTTCACCGCGTACCCACATCCAGCCATTCGTTCCGTCGGCACGAACCGTTTGCAGCTCCAGTTCATACGGCGTTCCGTCCAAACGGGCGTGATCCAGCGCATTCGAAAGCGTCTCCCAACATTTGGGGGTAAAGAGCTTTGCGTGCTCGGTGACCGGCGGCGGCGGTTGCATGGGATTCAGACCGTACATTTTATATAGCTCGGTAGACCAGATGACCTGATTCGTCTTCAGATTTAACCGCCAAGTGCCGACATGCGCTATCTTCTGGGACTCGGTCAAATCCTTCATGCTTTGCTTGAGCTCTTGCAACAGCAAGAGCGCTTGTTCGTTGGACTTTTTGAGTTCATTCGTCCGCTGGTCGACCAATATGGCAAGTCTTCTGGATTCGTCCCGCTTGGCGAGCGTCGCTTTGCGAATTTTAAACATCGCGCGAATTTGCGCGGTCAGCTCGCTTTCGTCGATTGGCTTGCTTAAAAACGCTTCCGCGCCGCTTTCGAGCGCTGTGATGCGGCTTTCGCGGCTGCTTTTGAGCGCGGTCACGAATACGATCGGAATATCCGACAGCCGACTATCACTCTTTAGCCTCCGGCTGACCTCATAACCGTCCATGCCCGGCATGATGATGTCGAGCAGCACCATGTCGGGATCGTATTGCGCCGCCATCTCCAGCGCTTGAAGGCCGTTTGAGGCGCAGAGCACCTCTGTCTGCGGAAAAGCTTCCGAGATCAACGCCTTGAGTATGGTCAGGTTATCTGCGTTGTCGTCAACCGCCAGAATGCGCATGTGATCATTTTCCATACAGCACCTCGTTGATTACGCGATGGAATTCCTTTTCGTCGATTGGTTTCGGGATGAAGCCGTTAAACCCGTGCGCCAGAATCCTCTCGCGGTCCTGCCGCATCACACTCGCGGTCAGGGCGATCACAGGCGTCTTTTGAAAACGCGCCAGCTTCCGGATCTGGTGGAATGCGTCGATTCCGCTGATGTCCGGCAGCGCGATATCCATGAGGATGACGTCTGGACTATGCTCGGTGAGCAGCTCAAAACAGGCTTTCGCATCGGGTGCGCCCAGCGCTATGAACTTCTCTGTTAGAAGCGCTTTGATCGTCGTCATGTTGTCGGGGTTGTCTTCCACGATCAACACTGTTGGAACGGCGTTTTTGTCCATGTGATGGACAATGCTTGGTGCGGGCTTGACTTGCTTACGGAACATGCCGGTGATCGCGTTTTTCAGCGCGTGCACGTTGACGTCGCCCTTTTGAATCAGCTGGTGGATGTTGTTGCGCTTGAGGAAGTGCAGCTCGTCCTTGCTGATCTGCTTTGCGGTGAGAATCAACACCGGCACATGCGCGGTGATCTCTGCGTTGCGGAGCGTTTCCAGTACTTTGAATCCGTCCACGTCCGGCATCATCAAATCGAGAATCATCGCATCCGGTATCGCTTGCGCGATGATCTGGAATGCCTCCTCAGCATTGCGCGCGGTCTGCACACGGCAGCCGATTGTACCCACCAGATCTTGCATCTGAATGATAGCGGATTCGTTATCTTCGACCAACAGCACGGTCTTCTGGGAGAAATCACTGTCGGCTTCCGTCAGTGAGCTAGTTGTTTCAGCTTCTGCCTCGACTTCTCGAACGGGAAGGGAGAAGTTCACGCTTGCGTCCGTTTCCAAAGGTAGCGTCAGCGTAAACTCGGAGCCCTGACCGGGCGTGCTCTTGACCTGGATAATGCCGCCCAATAGATCGGCATATTTCTTCGAAATCGCAAGGCCGAGTCCCGCGCCGCCAAAGCGGCGGGAGGTGCTGCCGTCCGCCTGCCGGAACTCATCGAAAATGTGCGGAAGTTCCTCTTTGGATACGCCGATGCCCGTATCCGTAACGGTGACGGAAACGTTGCTGCGCTGCGCGCGAATGGCGACACGTACACCGCCCTGCTCGGTAAACTTCACGGCGTTGCCGATCAGATTTTGCATGATGTGCCGGAACTTATCCGCGTCGCTTGTGATACGAACATCGTCCGAAGGATCAAGCGTGAGTGAAATTCCTTTTTGCTCCGCCTGCGGCATGATCAGGTCGATCAGGTCGCGAACCGACGCATGGACGCTGAAGGGCTCGATTTCAATCACCTCGCGGCCGGCTTCGATTCGCGAAATGTCGAGAATGTCGTTGATCAACGACAACAGCGCCTTGCCGTTTCGCTCGATCACCTCAAGATAGCTGAATTCCTCTGCGGGGATGGCGTTGGTCAACCGGCGGCGCAGTACGCCCGTCAACGCAATGACCGAGTTGAGCGGCGTGCGCAGCTCATGACTCATATTGGAGAGGAAATTGGTCTTGAGCCTGCTGGCTTCGTCAAGCTGCTTTTTCTGTAGTTCGAGCTCCGTGTTTTGCTCCGTGAGTTCGGAGGTCTGCATCTCCAGCTCTTTCGACTGCTGCTGGAGTTCCTGGTTGGCACGCTGCAGCCGCTCCGACATCTCCAGAATTCTCTGCCAACCGATCAGCGCTGCAATGCGCGCGGAGAGCTCGCTGTGCGCGCCTTCGATCAGGCGGATCGATTCACGGGAATAGTTTTTGATGCTGGCGAGGGAGACAACCGCGACCACATCGGAGCCGTTTAGAATGGGGATGGTGATGATTTCTTTTGCGCGATAATCGCCGCTGACGCTGGAGAACACGACCGGAACATCCTCGGGAATATCGGTGATGTGCCGGATCTTCTGCGTGGTGACGGCGTATCCGAATTCGCCTTCAAATGCCGCGTTCGCAAACGGGCGCAGGCTTGCGGGGACAGCGCCGAGTGATTCAAACGGCACAAAACGTTGCCTTGTCTCTTCCAGAAGATAGACCGCACCCATCTGCGAATCCGTGCTCGGAATCAACGTTTTCAAAAGCTGCTGACAGAACGAGCGCAAATCGGCGGTTGCGGAGAGGGCAGTAGTGATGGACGCGAGATTCTCGCGGTAGGCCATCTCGGACTGAATCGTTCCGGCCATCGAGTTAAACGAGGCGGACAGTGTACCAAGCTCGTTTCTAGAGCGAAACCGAACGCGCGCATCCAGTTTACCCTGCCGCATGGAATCCGCGGCGTTGGTCAGTTCGGTAAGCGGCGGCAAAATCCCGCGTCGCAGTAGAAAACCTGCAACGAGCATGATGATGAGTACGCCTACGCTAAGCAGCGATATGCGGATGAGATTGTCGCTTCTGGTTGTGCGCGCGTCGTTGAAGAACGTATCGCCTTTGTTCATAGCAAACGCGCTCACTTGAATCAGGTTTTCCATGATTAGGCTCGTCTGCGCTCCGTCAACGCCTTGATCCTCAACGCGGAGTTGGGCAGTCTCCAAATCTCCTGTGTGGTACAGCCGTATGGTCTCGGCGCGAATGGTACTCCATTGTGCGACCGAAGCCGAGATAGCATCCAGATCACTCATGGGGCCTAGATAACGATCATACAGTATATCCAGTTGACGATAGATGTCCGTTTCAAGCGCGTCGATCTCCGCGATGAGTGTGTCAGGACTTTCGGTATGATCGTCTTGGACGAGGTGCAGCATTCTGTTATGAATATAGAGCACATCGACTTCGATGTCGCCGACAGCGCGACGTACGGTCAGCGGATGCTCGTACAGACTCTTTGTGTTTTGCCAAAGCATATCCAAAGAAAAAAAGGTGCTCACAACAAAACCGGCCAACAGCACAATCAGCACGGTAAGCCAAATGTTAATCTGACTTGCAATTTTCAGGTTACTCTGCTTCATGTTGCACCTCGAATGTTTTCTTGAAGATAGGGCTCGGTGGATAGACGGGGCAGATACCTGCGCTCCTCTTTGTGATGGCGCGCTCGGCTTCACTTGTGATCAGATATCCGTCGACAACAGTTGCGTTGATGAGTTTCTTCAGGATGAACTGCTGCGCTCTTTCGTTGTAGTAAAGTAAAACGTTGCTGCAAAGGACAAGGTCAAAATTTCCGAATATGCTCTCTGATGGATTGGCGGAGAGTGGATCGAACAGGTCATAGCGGGAAAAGGATACATGCTTCTTTAGCCGGTTTGTGACGGCGTAGCCATCCCGATCGAGTTTGAAATAAGTAGATAAGTCCTTCAGGCGCAGGTTTTGCACGGCTTCCTCGGTATAAACACCGTTCCGGGCGGTGTTTAGCGCACTATCCGAGATGTCCGTTGCGATGATGCGATAACGGAACTCGTTTCTTAATTTCTCCGCGATGTTTTCCAACAGAATCGCAAGAGAGTAAGGCTCTTGTCCGGTTGAGCAGCCCGCCGACCAGATGCGAAGCTCGCTCGCGGGAGAAAGCTTTGCGACAAGACCCGGAAGAATTTGGTGCTCCAGACAGGAAAACACATATCCCATGCGAAAGAATTCGGTATAGTTGTTTTCAAGCGACATAAGAAAGGCGACTCGTTCGGTCTCGTTCTGCTCCAGGGTTTGAAGAAAGGCTGATAGATCCGGCGTTTGAACGATTTCCTGCCTCCGTTTGAGAGACTGCAATAAAAAAGCGTCATCGTGGTTTGAGATATCACGATGCCCGGTTTGCTGCATGATTTGAACCAAATTCGCCACTGCGCTGTTCATACTCTTCTCAACTCTCTGGCTTGATTCGTACGGTGAACGCATATTCAGCTGAAGGCCGACAAGCTGTGACTGGTGTTCTATCAATGGAATGAAGTTGCGAACGATTTTCTCTTCAAACGGTTACGATGTTTTGATTTTTATGGAAAGTTGCTTCATTACAATTTATTCTATGCGTTGTGCTCATTTTAGTCAACAAAACATAATAGTTATGGATATTATTATTCACCAATACTGCAGTGAGAGGATATTATGAATATAGTTGTTTTGCGTGCGACCAAATTTCACAACGGTGTGCGTCATACCGCGCCATTCGCAACAAAGCGCTGAAACGCTCGAAATCAACGAGCATTTCAGCGCTTCTTATTACCAAATCTTAATATAACTCAGTTTAGATCGCCCGCCGCCTTCACCTTAACGCGGCTGGTGTTGCCGGGATAGTAGGCGAGCGGAACATCCTCGGCATCGATAATTTCGACGGTTTCTCGTTTTGCACCGGAAGAAATAGCCAACTCAATCGCGCTTTGCTTTGCTTGCTCCAGCGCTTTTTCGCGAGGGATTTCATCATAATTGATGAGCTGCTCATATGTGCCCGAAACCTTCGAGATCGCAGAACCGATGGCGTTCGCGGTTCCGAAATGATTCGGCATCTGCACCGTTTTTGCACCCTTGAGAGATTCCGGCAGAATGACGGAACCACCCCCGACCAGGATCACATCGACGTCATCGGATGAGATCTTCATAGCGTCGATGCTGTTTTCTACAAGCTCCTTGATCACAAGCAGCGCTTTTTTCGCCGTATCTTCCGGGATGTTCGCGACAAGCGATTTGTCCCCGATGTCCGCCATGCCGAGTCTTACCGCGATATCGGTTGCGGTCATAGTGTCCCCGCCGAAGCACAGCGCCTTTTTGGTGATTTCATAGCCGACGGAATCCGGGCCGACCGTGATCACACCGTCATTTTCGCGCACGATGGAACCGCCGCCAAGACCGATTGAAATCACGTCCGGCATACGGAAATTTGTCCGTACACCGCCGATCGTGACAGCGACGGAGCTTTCACGCGGGAACCCGCTTGTGATGACGCCGAGGTCGGTCGTCGTGCCGCCGACGTCGATGACGATTGCATTCTTCAATTCGCTCAAGTAGCTCGCGCCGCGAATGGAGTTCGTGGGTCCGCAGGCAATCGTCAGAATCGGATATTTCCGTGCATATTCCATTGTCATCAACGTTCCATCATTCTGGGATAGATAGATGTCCGCTTCTGTAATCCCCATTTCCTGCAGGCTGCGCGCAAATCCATCTGTGAAGCTTTCCGCGACCGCGTAGAGCGCGGCGTTCAGAATCGTCGCATTTTCGCGCTCGATCAGCCCCATGGAACCGATCTCGCTGGAAACAGAAACGTGGACATCCGGCCCCATTATTTCCCGGCAAAGCTGCGCGGCTTCCGCCTCCTGATCGCTGCGGACCGTGGAAAAGCAGCAGCTGATGGCAACCGATTTCACCTTGCCTTTTAACTCGGTGAAAAATTCTGTCGCAGCTTTTTTATCGAACGGCGCAATCGGTTTTCCGTCATACTCGTAACCGCCGCCAATGATCGCCGTTTTCTCCGCGATGAAATGCAGATCCTCGCTCCAGTCGACCATAGGACGAATGCCGACCGTAGCCGGTGCGCCCAACCGCAACACGCCGATTTTTGCGAGACGCTTCCGCTCGACGATTGCATTGGTGCATTGCGTCGTACCAAGCATAGCCTGCTTGATTTCTTTGGGGTTCACGCCGGATTCATCCAATATGCGACGAATCGCGCTGATAATTCCGCTGTAGATATCCTCGCTGGTTGGCTGCTTTAATTCGGCAACGACCTGAAGCTGCTCATCGATGAGAACGGCATCCGTGTTTGTGCCGCCTACGTCTATTCCCAATCTATACATATTCCATTCCTCCTTACTGACAACGATCTTCGATTGCAATATAGTCGGTATCGCAGCCGAAATATCGCGGCCCGACCAGCTCGAGCCCCATTTGCGTGCGCCACATGTCGAAACACTTGAGGCCAACGACCATAACGCGCTTGCCGTATTTCAGCGCGTCCGTCGTGACCGGTGTGAATGTTTCGGTATCCACGATGCAGATCAGATCGGGTGTTGTCGCGAGGATTTTTTGATTCACTCGGGCAACGAGGTTTTCATTTTGAAACTCTACATCGGCAGACTGACCCTTGTATTCGCCGATGCCGTCGAGCACAACCTTGCCGAAGTTGAAGGCGCCGCGCGTTTCCCGCAGCACATCCACGATCTTGCCTTTGAAGAGTTTATAGCCCTCTGTGAACTCAATGAAGCTTTCCTCCGGGGTTTTACTGGTCACCTGCTTCACGGTGCGGATTGCCGCGCCCAGTTTCTCGCTTCTGGTCACGATATCCCGAACAGCGTATTTTTTCAGGGTCGCGCCATCGATGCAGTAGAGCGAAACGGAGACCGAACCGCCGCAGCTCATAGTAACCGAGCGGGCGAGCTCTTCCGTCCATTTGTTTGTTATGGTATCGAAGATCACGCTGTTCCCTTTTTCATCGACCAGCGCCATCGGGGTTGCGCGAACGCCGCCGATGGTGAACGTAACCATCTGCAATTCCGGAAAAGCGCGACCCATTCCGTCCGCGTCGACGAGCGGCAAACCGAGCCTTGCTGCGGCGGCGATGGGAAGCATGCTGTTTACGCCACCAGCCTCGATTGGCATAAAGGCAAAGATTTCTTTGTTATAAAACCGCGTTACCATTTCATAGAGCGTTTTATATTCGTTTCCGCCGACCGCTTTTTCGCTGAGAATGGTCGGTGCGCCCATCATGGCGATCGGGACGACGAGCGCGTCGTCCGGTACTTCGTCGACGCTCAGCATCGTAACCTCGCCGCATTCTTTGACGGCGCCAATTGCAACAAGCTTTCCAACATAGGGATCACCGCCGCCGCCTGCGCCAAGCAACGCCGCGCCCAGTGCGATGTCTTCTATTTCTTTTAGTCCGATTTTTCTCACGTTTATCAAATCTCCTTTTGTAAATCAAACGATGTCTGGCAAAATTATTACTGCATAGCTGATAAATAGGGGACGGATAACCGTCCCCTTATGACCGAAAACTGGTTTTTACTTTATTCGGCAACGGCCGGAGCGGTTTTGGATGAACGCGCGATGAGCTTGATCGCGGTGTAGAGAATCATGGAAACAACGATACCGTTGATCGGAGCCACGAAGAAGACGAGAGAGGGAACGCTGCCGGTGCAGTAGGCAACAACAGCGCCCGCCGCAAAGGAGATGATGCCGCTCCAGTTGAAGCCTTCCACGATTTTGAAGTTCTCACGCTTGCCTTTGCCAATGATCCAATAGTCGGCGATGATAACGCCCGCCACCGGGGGAATGAATGCGGTGAGGATGCTCAGGAAACCCTGGAACTGGTTCATGATGCCGACCGCTGCGAGGATGGTGCCGGCTGCGCCCGCAATACCCGTTGTAATTTTAAACTTCTTTTCGCCAACGCCGAGCAGGCTGGAGAACGCAATACCGCCGCTGTATGCATTGGTTACGTTGGTCGTCCATGTCGCAAGCACGAGCGCGATCAGACCAAAGGCGGGCACGCCGACCGCTGCAAGAACTGCGCTGATGTCATATTCGCCGGTTACGATGGTCAGGACGGCGCCGATAACCATCATGGCAAGGCCGGCGGGGACAACGCCGAGTACGCTCGACTTGATGACGTCTTTGCGGTTTTTCGCGAATCTCGAGTAGTCGCCGCTGATGACGCCGCCGAGTGCAAAGGTTGCAACGGCAAGGCTGATGCCCTGCACAAGCGTCATGGGAACCGAAGGCGTGTAGGCGGAGACCGCCGCGATGCCATCGTTTTTGGTGATTGCCGCGTACAAGCCGTAGATCAGCACGGCGATCAGCGCCGGAACGGCGATGTAGTTGAGGAACTTCAGTGCCTTATAACCATACATAGCGGTCAGCAGCATGAGCGCGCCCCAAACGAGGCTGGAGACCCATGCGGGAATGACAAAACCGGTCATGGAAGCGATCATTGCCGAGAACGATGCGCCGCAGACGGCGGACTGGACGCCGAACCAACCCACGCAAGCGATCGCAAGAAGCGCGCTGATGATATACTGTGCGCCGCGCGTACCGAGCGGGCCGGACGCCATAGACACAGTCGGCAGACCGGTGTCGCAGCTCTGCATGCCCATGAAGCACATATAAGTGCAGACGATGCCGTAACCGATCAGGATGCAAGTGACCACGCCGCTGAGATTGAAGCCCATGCCGAGATATGCACCGACCATGAGGCACGGTACGCAGATCATAGCACCGATCCAGATCATCGCCAGGCTTACCCACCCCTGACGCTGTTCGGGTTTAATCTCATACCCTGAAAACGTACTGGTTCCCTTATCAGACATAACTACCTCCCAAATCGAACAAGGATTTTATTTGATATAATATATAATAATTGCGACGGGGTTGTAATCGGTCATTGGGGAAATTTTTGCCGTTTACATTTGTCCTTTTGGACAAATAAGCGCAAAAAGTATGATAAAATCAAGCGTAATCCTGCGATACATTGAAAGAACCTGGTGTTTCTACGAAAAACGTAAAGAAGAAGCAGGCAAACGCGGGACATATTTTGTTATTGAGGTGACATATGAGCGTAACGGTAAACGATCTATTGAAACTGCCATGCTTAAAAGAGTCGGAGGTTTTAGCGGGTCACGGCGGGCTCTATAAAATCGTCGCCTCTATTTCTGTGCTGGAATATGCCGATGTCAGCGCGCTGCAGAACGATCTGTTCAACAATAACGAGTTCCGCGGCGGAGAGATCGTTATCTCGGGACTCGTGAACATCAAAGACAATGTTGACGCGCAGTGTGCGAATATCAGGCGGCTGGCGCAGGTTGGCGAGGTCGGGTTGATTCTCTATTATGTGGGAATCTTCATGCCGCGCGTCGATCAAAGGCTGATAGATACGGCGAACGAGCTGGACTTTGTTTTGATCTGCATGCCGAAAAACCGGATGGACCTTCGTTACAGCGAGGCGATATCCGAGGTTATGGAAGCGATATTCAAAGACCAGAACGACAATGTCTATTTCGCAAACGAAATTCTGGAGCGCGTTTCGCATTTGCCGAGATCGCAAAGAAACATTGAAACCGTATTAAAAATGGCGAGTGACAGGTTGCACATCTCTCTGTTTTTGACGGACGCTTCCTATCATGTGCTCAACTCCGTGGCATGGCCGCGAACGCTGAACCTGAATCTGGAAGAACTGATCAAGCAGATGGATTTGTCGCGTCCGGAAGAGTTGGTTCCAATCAAGGTGCATGAGACGGATGCATGGCTCCACCACGCGCCGTTGATTTGGAACAATAAAACGCAAATGCACCTCTTTATCATCAAAGAAAATGCACCGATCAATTTGAATTTGCTGAAGCATACCGGCGAACTCGTGAAATTGGCGGTAAATATTTGGAACAGCAAGCATACAGAGTTCGTCATGAGCGAGCTTGTGCAGGCGATTTTGAATGATGAGCCGATGAACATGCGGCGGCTTGCGAACTTTTTCAAGATCGATGTCGCTTCCATCAATAATATGTGGATCATTCGTCCCGGCAGCCATATAAAGGAAGACGAAAAGGGCAAAATGATTCAGCGACAAATCCTGGATATTGCGACAAACATCTTAAAGAATCGATGCAGCACATTGATCATCGATATTTATGATGGCTCCATCGTTGTATTTATGGACAAACAATCAATGGTGGAAAGCAGTACCGAACTTGCCTGTGAACTCGAGAACGCACTCGCGCAAAACGAGATCGATGCAACGCTTGTGATCTGCTACAATCTTGAAACGACTACTGACGTCAGGCAGGCGTATCTTGCGGTTTCGAACGGGGTGGAATATGCCAGAAAAATCTTCTGTCATAAAAAGCAGCTAACATTACATGAAATCCTCTTTGCGCAGGTGTGTAACGACGTTATCGTTTCCGGCGAAGAAGCGATCAAGAACAAGCTGAAGGATCTAACTCTCTTGTCGGCAAACACGGATCATCGATATACAGATCTTGTCGATACGCTTGAGATTTTTTTGCTCGAAGCGGACAGCAATATCGCAAAAACTGCTGAGTTGATGTTTCTACACAAAAACACGATTAAATACAGAATTCGATGCATCAACGAGCGGCTTTGTTATCCGGTTATGAAGATGCCGGAGGCGAACGATCTGTATCTTGCCTGTGCAATCCGGCGTTTGCTGGGCGATAAGCAGTGGTAATGGGGCAGGCTTTTTGGAGAGTAGTATCTCAGAAAACAGCACCTGTGAGGGCAAGAGGTGCGCGAAATCGACAGATTAGACACCTGAACTTGCAACAGCGAAAAACCACGTAGTGGGCTTGTTCGTATTAATATGATTATTGGTACAGCATGAAACAGAAAAAACGACTCCCCGTTTGGGGAGTCGTTTCCATTGTAAGTGAGCAGAAGCTAAATAACAATAAACTGAAAATGAATCAAACGAAAGTGCTTGCCTGTCAAATTCGGATTGACAACTAGTCGTAACTCAGGTGAAGTTCCGCTAGACAATAATGAATCTTGCATATTAGCAAGATTCATCACTCACGCATTATTGCAGAATTCCATATTTCATCAGTAAACAGTTGAACGATATCCGGATCAAATTGTGTACCGGCGCATCGTTGGATTTCCTCCAAAGCTCTCTTTTCATCAAGCGCGCTTCGGTAAGTCCTGCTGGTAGTCATGGCATCATAAGCATCCGCAAATCCGACAATTCGCGCCTCCAATGAAATTTGGTCGCCTTTTAATCCTCGCGGATACCCTTTTCCATCCCAGTGCTCATGATGTTCCAAAACACATGTCGCGATATCCGAAAATTCGCTGACGGTGTTTAAGATGCGGTAGCCGATTTCAGGGTGTCGCTTGATTTCTTCCCATTCTGTGTCAGTCAGCCGACCTGGTTTATTGAGAATCGACTCATCGATGCCGATTTTTCCAATATCATGCATCATGCCGGCGGTCTTCAGATTATGAATGGTTTCTTCGCTAAGCCCCATCTGTGTAGCCATCTGTTCGGCTATCTCGCCAACACGTTTGGAATGCATCAGTTCGCGCGGATTCTTTTCAAACAGGGCATTCAGTATGAGGTTGATTGTCTGGTGGCGCATGCTCATGCTTTCACTGAGTTTGTGACGGTAGAGATGATCCTCCGCGCTTTTGAAGATTTCCTGCATGCTGTCGGTTTCGTTTGCTTTAACTTCGTACCCAAAGGAGACGGAAAGGTCAATTGCGCCGACTTTTTCGTTTTCCAATCTGTCTTTGATGCGCTGAATTAGCTGTTCAGCTCCTTTGGTGTCTGTTTTTGGTAATATGATGACAAATTCATCCCCGCCAAGCCGCGCTAATATATCATCTGCTCTGCAGGCAGTCTGCATGACGATCGCTACTTTTTTCAAAAGTTCATCTCCGGCAAGATGCCCGAATGAATCGTTGATCAACTTCAATCCGTTGACATCGCCCATCACGATTGCGATTGGGAGGTTTCGTTTCGTATCCAACCGGTTCAATTCTTCTTCGTAGAATCTGCGATTGAAAAGACCGGTCAATTGATCATGATAGCTGAGAAACTCAATCTTCTTCTCCTCGCGCCGCTGCTCGGAAAAGTCACGGAACACAACTACGCTGCCGACCGTTACGCCAGTTTCGTCGATGATCGGCGAAACGGTGTATTCGATTGGCCGCTCGATGCCGAATTTCGAGATCAGCAGGATGTGAAGCCCTCGTTCTAAAACGGGCTCATCCTCGTTTGCTTGGTTTGTAATACGGCTTCTTACTCTGCGCGTGCACTCTTCGACCACGGAAAACACGGTTTCCAGCTGCTGGTTTTTCGCGCTCTCCGCTTCCCAGCCCGTCAACAGTTCCGCGGCTTTGTTGAGAAAGACGATACGATTTTGATTGTCGCAGGAGATCACCCCGTCGCCAACGGAGATGAGCGTGATTTCGTATATGCGCTTTTCTTTCTCAAGCGCTGTTTCCAGTCTTTTCCGTTCGGTGATATCGCGAATATTGCACTGGATCACCTTGTGTTTTCCAACCAGATAAACATTGCTCACGAATTCCACTTGAGCGGTTCGTCCGTCGGCTGTCTGTAGCGGAAGATCTTCATAACGTACGTATTCTTTGCTTTGCAGTTCTAAAAACTTATCGCGATTTGCCAGAATATCTTTGAATAAACCAAGCTCCCAGATGCTCTTTTCCAGAATCTGTTCTTTTGAATACCCCAACAGGTCGGTAAGGAATGGATTTACACTCATAACCTTTCCGCTTTCCGCATCCAGAATGAGGATCCCGTCCTTTGCCGCTTCAAACAGCCTCCGGTAATTCGCCTCGGAAATGACAAGCGCTTCATGGTCGCTGCTGCGCGTGGAGATATCGCGAATCGTAAAATAGATATGCGGTTCGTCACCAAAAAGTATCGTTGTAGCGGATATCAGGCTTGCTGCAGTAGCGCCGTTTTTTTTGCGAATTTGGATTTCGACATTGTCGATCCAACCAGTGCGTTCAATCTCTTCGGCAAGGGCCTGGTGTCCGTTACCGTTGGGGAAAAGGAATAACTCCGCGGTGCTGCTGCCGATCAATTCATCTCGCTTGCAGCTGGAAAGCGCGAGAAAGCTATCGTTGACATCGACTATGCGCCAGTCGCTCTGGCGAATCACGATAATCGCATCGATATTGGAGTTGAACAGCTGACGCATTTTCTGTGCCTCATCGTTCAACAACAGCTCGGCGTTCTTTTGTATCGTTCGGTCATACAGGATGAGACTCATTGTCTGCTGTTCGTCGCAGAAGGCGATTACATTCACCCAGCGCTGTTGACGCGCGAAATAGAGATCAAATTCGACGTTTCCATATTGGAGCGCGGCATTTATCAGCATCGGCAGTCGGTCGTCCTGCGACCCGGCAAGCAAGCGGAATATTTCTGTCAAAGTTCTGCCAACGATCGACGTCCGCCGAAACGGTAAGAATTTTTCAAAAGAAGGGCTTGCTTGCGTAAACAAGAAATCACGAATGTTGCCGGACTTGTCCGGCACCGCAGATAACCGGGCAAACCCCGTCAGAAGTGCGGATGCGGCTTTTGATTTCTTACTTGAATGCATTTTATGATCATCCATATTCTGCTTTGCCAACGGTCATTCGCTGAATCAGCGGGGAACACGATCGCAATGCTTGTAGATTTGCCCGACTCGGGAATACTCCCGGCACGAACAAAATTGACGTTGTCTCGCGGTGCAGGCGTCTTCGACTTGTGAAGACTGCAAACGGTAAGTTTGGAAAGAAACAGGATAAAACAGTTTTACATCGACAATTCACGACAGAGAAGAAATGATGGAAGTGTATGCCGTTTCTAATCTTATTTTCATACGTTATTTGAATGAAAAAAGGTTAAATGTTTCCTGCTGCTCTAGGCATGATAGGATTATTGTTTATTCCATCATAACCCATTCAAACGAATTATGCTAGTAGAATACGAATAATAATGATAATTATAATACAATGTATAAGACGTACTATTTTATTTTTATGAAATGGAAAAAATGATTATTACCACCAAGACGTTTGAAGTAACGCGTTGTAATATTTCAGTGTTTCAAGCGAAAGATGAAAAAATAGCGTATAATAATAGCAAGCATCCGTTAACAATGAGTTATTGTTCGAGGTGTATTATTGATAGCAATGTTTTGGAAAGGAAACTTTAGGCAAGCAGTAAAGTAACGCGGTGCAAAATACCGGGCGCAGGAAGCCATGGGCACACACGCCAAGCGGCGTAGTAACCCGACCAATGCTCCTTTAAGGCAGATAGTACCATGACGCGCCGGCAGTTGTTCCGAAAAGGAACGCCGGATTGGAAGGAGCTCTGGAACAAATGAATACCATCAGTATAGGCATCTTATTTTCGTTAGGTGCTTTTTTGATTTCTATCATTCTACTCATCCTTTACCTGCGGGAACGCGGTGGAAGAAACCGGGTGGTGGCACATTCCGTTGAAGACCCGCATATCTACGCGCGGCAGGCGACAATTGCGCACATTGCTTCGAAGAAGCATTATTCGCATGATTGGCCGCTTCCACGACTAAAAAGCAATTTCAAACTCATCCAGTCGGCTTGTGCAGATTTGAACGCGGATTTATTGAAAAAAATCGAAGTGCCGGCGTCGGCAGAGTGGCTGCTGGATAACTTTTATGTCGTAGAGTCGCAATATCGCATCTTACTTTCGGAATTGCGCAAAAAAGACTATCTTCGTTTGCCCGTGCTGCAATCCGGGCCTTATAAAGGCTATGCGCGCGTGTTTGCTATGGCGGTGGAGTTGATTTCCGGAGCAAACGACACGCTCGACGATACTGCGCTTACAGACTACTTTTCGGCTTATCAGACAAAGAACATACTACTGGAACGTGAAGTGCGCGTGCTGCCGATTGTGCTGCGCCTCGTGAACCTCGAAGATATTCGCTGCCTTTGTGAGGATATCATTGCAGAGACCAGGAGCCGCGAGAGAGCCGACAAGGTATATAACGAATTTTTAGAGGACACATCCGAAAGACTGACGAAGTTTCAGGCTGCGATTGGATTTCTCGAAAAGGCAAGCGCCGGCGTCGATTCAACTTTTGCAGAGCACCTCTGCTTTCGGTTGCGAAGGTCGGAACGAAACCCGACAATTGCGATTCAGCACCTCAATACGACGCTTTCCAAGCTCGGCACATCAATCGACGAAGTGACGCAGTTGGAGCACAGTGCGCAGTCGCTTGCGACCATCGCCATGGAGAGCAGCATCAAGCGCTTGCACTATTTCTCCTCGCTGGACTGGGCGGCGATGCTGCCCGCTGCGAGCCGGATTGAGCAGATTCTCCGTACGGGCGGCGACGGCGTGTATCCGCGGATGGATTTGGAAACGCGGGATTCCTATAAGCGACAAATCTCGCGCATCGCTACGCAATGCCATTGTTCCGAGGTACACGCTGCGCGCGAAGCGCTGAGACTTGCCGAGGAGGCAGCGGGGGAGGGAACGGACTCCGGGCGTACCGGGCATGTGGGATACTATCTGGTTGACGCAGGCGTGCGGCTGCTTCGGAGCCGATTATCCGGCAAACAGCTTTCGAGCAATGCAAACGGTCAGAAAAACAGGAGATGGGGGCTCTATCTTACCTCCATATCGCTGCTTACAGGCTTGATTGCATCGACGGGCGCGTTGTATGGCGCGCTATCTGCAACACGGCTGAATACGGTGTATGGAATTCTTTGCGGCCTTGCGCTGCTACTTCCCGCATCGGAGATCGCGATATACCTTGTCAACCGGGGAATCAATCATATCATCAAGCCGGTGCTTCTACCGAAGCTGGAGCTCAAGGAAGGTATTCCGGAGGCGCTGAGCACGATGGTGATCATCCCTACGCTCCTGCCGAATGTAAAGAGGGTTTCGGAAGTGCTGCAGTCTATGGAGGAGCACTACCTGCGAAACCGCGAAAGGAATCTCTATTTTGCGATTATCGGTGCGTTCGGGGACGCGGATGCGCAACGGCTGCCCGGTGACGACGCGGTGCTTACCGCGGCGCTGGATGGGGTTGCGCTGCTCAACGAAACATATGCCGGCGACGGTGAGATATTCTACTTTTTCCATAGGAAGCGGCAATATAATCCGAGCAATCAGGTTTGGATCGGGTGGGAGCGCAAACGCGGGGCGATTATGGAGTTCAACGAGCTCATGCAGGGCGCATCCGACACGAGCTTCATCTGCGCTTCATCCGGCACACCGCCGTTTGGCAAAATCCGTTATGTCATTACGCTGGACAGCGAAACGGTACTGCCAATCGGTATGGCAAAGCGGTTGGTTGGGACGATGGCACATCCGTTGAACCGTCCTTATATCGATGAAAATCGATGCGTAGTGACCCGCGGTTACGGACTGATTCAGCCGCATATCGAAATTGAGAGTGCCGGGAATACACTGTTTTCGCGTATCTTCACCAACCAGGAGGGAATCGACCCGTATTCCGGCGCGCTATCGGACGTCTATCAGGATCTGTTTGGCGAGGGGATCTTTACGGGCAAGGGCATCTACGACCTGAATGCATTCCAAACAGTGCTGAAGGGAACCATTCCCGAAAACACGGTGTTGAGCCACGATTTACTGGAAGGTTCTTATCTTCGCACAGGACTTGCCACAGACTTGACGATGGTGGACGGGTATCCCCCGCAATACCATTCCTATGCGGCGCGGCAGCGGCGATGGATTCGCGGCGACTGGCAGCTGCTTTCTTATTTAATGCCGCATCTGCGAGACGGCGAAATGGGGACGATCAAAAACCCACTTTCTGCGATATCCAAATGGAAAATCTATGATAACCTGCGACGCAGCCTGATCGCGCCCGCGCTGATGCTGCTTGCATTGCTTGCAGTATTCGTGTTTCCGGGCAATCCTGCGGTTTGGCTTGGCATGGTGCTCTTTACCATACTTTTGCCGTTTATTGGAACGATTCTAAGCAGTCTGCTCTCCGTCCTCAGCAAACCTTCGCGGACGAGACGTTATGTGCCGATGCTCGATTCGCTCAAATCCGCGCTGTTACAGGGACTGCTGGACATCGCGTTTTTGCCGTACACGGCATGGCTGAACATCAGCGCGATCATATTGACGCTGACAAGGCTTTGGATTACGAAAAAGAACCTGCTGGAGTGGGTCACGTCCGCAGACTCGGAAGCGAGAAGCATCACGACAATATGCGGATACGTTATCTGGATGCAATCTGCGCTTTGGCAGGCAGGCGCAATCCTAGTGCTGGCGGCGATTCGGCTGCGCAGCGCGTGGGCGCTGATGCTAGTGCCTATCGCTTTACTCTGGCTTTTTTCGCCAATGATTGCATATGCAATTGGAAAAGACAAAAAGGATACGGAAGAAGTAAGCAGAGACGAACGCGCAGATCTGCAGAAGATCGCGCGTAAAACCTGGCGATATTTTGAAGAATTCGCCGGAAAAGAGACGCACGACCTTGCGCCGGATAACTATCAGGCCGAACCATACCGGGGCGTAGCGATGCGCACGTCGCCAACAAACATCGGGTTTGGCCTGCTCGCGACGCTGAGCGCGCGGGACTTTAGCTTTATCGGAACGATCGAGATGTTTGAGCGCGTCGAACGCACGATTACAACGGTTGAAGGCCTGTCGAAATGGAACGGGCATTTGTATAACTGGTATAGCACCGATACGCTCAGACCGCTGCATCCCGCCTATATTTCCACCGTTGACAGCGGAAACCTGACCGGCTACCTCATGACGCTGACACGGGGATTGCAGGAATATCTCGAGCGGCCACTGCTGAGTATCAGCATGTTCGATGGGCTGATCACGACGCTTTCTTGCGCGGAAGCACCGGAAGCGATGGATTGTCTCAAGATCTTGCGAGACGCAAAAGCGCGTGTCACGCAAGCGGGATTCGGCACAATGAACGGCTTGCGTACTTTTGAAGATACACTTGTGCGTCTAGAGGAACAACTAGACTGTGCAGCAGGAGAAGACGACGTTTGGCTGGCAAAGACAAAACGGCAGGTAAAATCCGCACTTCAAGTGCTGCGGAGCTATTATTCTGCCGCGCTGCTGCCTGATGACGCAGCACATGCGGCAGACGGGCTTGACGCGCTCGAAGCGCTGCAGGATTCGCTGAAATGGGACTTCGCCTTTGTCGATCTGCCCGCACGGCTGGGCGCCGCTCTCGCACTCACAACGCGTCTGCTCGACACGGCAAGGTCACAGACGAACTTGCCGGAAGAAGGGGCCATGCGATGGTTGGGCAGCATGCAAACTGCGTTGTCAGAATCGGCTGAGCGATCGCGGCACACAGTACAGCGGTATACAGATTTAATCAATCGTGTCCGCTCGCTCATCTCTGCGGTACGGTTTCTGCCGCTCTATAGTGAAAAGAAAAAGCTCTTCTCCATCGGTTACCATCTTGAGGACGGCAAGCTGACGGACTCCTATTATGATTTGCTTGCGTCTGAAGCGCGCCTTGCGAGTTATATCGCGATTGCAAGCGGCGAAATCCCTGCCGCGCACTGGTTTGCGATGGGGCGTGCGTTGACCGATGTTGGGAGATACAAAGGTCTGGTCTCCTGGACCGGAACCATGTTTGAATATCTCATGCCGCTGCTGATCATGAAAAGCTATCGCAATACCCTGCTGGATGAAACATACTCGTTTGCCGTAAAGAGCCAGATTCGGTTCGGAAAGACGCGAAACATGCCGTGGGGCATTTCAGAATCTGCCTACAACTCGCTGGATAAACGAAACGATTATCAGTACAAAGCAAATGGCGTGCCGTGGTTGGGGCTCAAGCGAGGACTAAGCGAAGATTCTGTTACAGCGCCGTATGCGACATTTCTTGCGCTACTTGTTTCGCCCGAAGAGGCAATGAAAAACATCACCCGTCTCAAAAGTGAACGGTTGGAAGGATCCTATGGTTTTTACGAAGCGGCGGACTATACGAAAGAACGGCTCTACTTTGAACCAAAGCGTGTGGTGATCAAGAGCTTTATGGCACACCATCAGGGCATGAGCCTGCTCGCAATCGACGATTACCTGCATCAAAACCGCATGCAGGAGCGGTTTTTTGAAAACCCGGACATTCGAGCCTATCATCACCTGCTGCAGGAGAAAGTGCCTGCCAATATTCTTCTGACCAAAGCTGCCAAAGAAAAGATTACACCGTTGACGTTCCGGTTTTTCAAGCAGGAGCTGCCAGTCCGCGTGAGCGGATATCCGGACACGGAACTGCCGCGTGTGCATGTATTGTCAAACGGCAACTACTCCGTGATGCTGACGGATTCCGGCACCGGATACAGCAAAAACAAGATCACTTCTATGACGCGCTGGCGCGAGGATCGCACACTCGATCTTTACGGGACGTTCTTCTATCTGCGCGATCTGGAGAGCGGCGCTGTCTGGTCGGCAGCTGATGCGCCTGTTCAACGGAAATCGGACGCGTACGAGGTGGAGTTTTCGGATGATAAGGCGGTCTACCGCCGTACCGACGCAGAAATCGACACGCAAACCGAAGTGTTTGTTCCAATCGACGACAGCGCGGAAATCCGCCGGATCACGTTGAAAAACCACGGGGATGAAGCGAAAACAATCGAGATTACGAGCTACTGCGAGGTGGTGCTTGCGCCGCACGCAGCAGATTTGGCGCATATGGCGTTTAGCAATCTCTTTATTGAAACGGATTACCATAAGCCGAGCGGCATGGTGACCGTGAAGCGCCGCCCCCGGTCGGAGCAGGAAAAAGAACGCTGGCTTGGCGAATTTCTTGTGCAGAGCGCGGATCAAGCGGGAGAGGTGGAGTTTGAGACCGACCGTATGCAGTTTCTTGGGCGTTGTAACAGCGCGGCGCATCCGCGAGCGCTGCACCAAAGCCAACCGCTCTCCGGAACGGTCGGTGCGGTGCTTGATCCCATCATCAGCCTGCGAACAAGGGTGACGGTTCAACCGGGACGCTCGGCTTCGGTCAGTTTTGTGACGATCTCGGCAGAGAACAAAGAAACGCTGATTGCGTCTGCAAAAAAATACGCGACTTCGCGGGATATCGAGTTGAGCGCATTGCGCGCATATGAACGCAGCCGGATTGAAACGAAGTATCACGGGTTCAAAGCTTCCGATATCGTGCTCTATCTCAATATGCTTTCGCATATTCTCTTCTTAAGTCCGTTGCGCAGAACATACAGCGACCAGATTGCGCTTAACCACCGCGGGCAATCCGCGCTCTGGCGATACAGCATCTCGGGAGACTTGCCGATATTGTTGGTGGAGCTCAAGACGGAAACGCAGGTTTCACTGCTGCACGAGGCGATCAAGGCATATGAATACTGGGGCATCATGGATGTCAGCGTTGATTTGGTCGTGGTGGTCAACGAAGAGCATTCCTATCTCTCGCCGCTGCGCGACCTCGTAACGGGAATCGTCGAATCCCATCGGCGTTATACGGAGGACCTCTGCACGGATGATGTGGTTCTGCTGAACCGGAAAGACTTGTCAGACGAGGATATGTCCCTGCTGATCTCGTCTTCTCGCATCTACTTGCAAGGCGGCAACGGGAGCATGGAAGCGCAGCTTTCGATATTAAGAGAGCATCAGCTGCCCGCCAGAATGCGATTGACAAAGGATGCGCTCGTTGACTTGCCGGCAATCGTACAGGAGCCAAGCCTTCTTTATGACAACGGAATCGGCGGATTTCGACCAGACGGAAAGGAATACTGTCTGCGTCTGGAGCACGAAAACACACCTGCGCCTTGGATCAACGTTGTTACAAACCCGAAATTCGGTTTCATCGTTTCCGAATCCGGATCGGGGTATACGTGGTGTGAAAACAGCCACGAGTTCCGGCTGACACCATGGTCGAACGACGCCGTCTCCGATCCGCCTAGCGAAGCGATCTATATTTGCGACACGGAGACGGGGCAGGTGTTTACGCCTACCGCGCTGCCGGTTCGCGATCATAACGCATATCACGTTCGGCATGGGTTTGGCTACTCCGTATTTGCGCATACCTGCCTAGGCATTGCCCAGACGCTGACGCAATTCGTCACTGTCGAAGATACGGTAAAGATCAGTCATCTGGATCTGAAGAACACGACCGGGCAGGCAAGACGGCTCAGCGTGACGTATTATTTACGCCCCGTGCTGGGCGTGAGCGACCAGGCGACAGCTATGCACATGCAATCGTCTCTCACTGAATCCGGCGTGCTCTTGATGACGAACCCGTATAACGAGAATTTCCCCGGCAGAGTTTGTTATCTGGATTGCTCGGAACGTGTACGCACGGTTACGGGAGATCGCAAAGAGTTCTTTGGAAGCGGCGGACCGGAGGCTCCCGAATGCCTCGTTCGCGAGCGGCTCTCTGGCACGCTGGGAATTGGTCTCGATCCATGCGGCGCGATGCAAATCGATCTGGAACTGCAACCGGGCGAAGAGAAAACGGTGGTATTCCTGCTCGGCATCGCGAACGACGCGAATGAAGTAGGGCAAGTCAGCGACCGATATCTTGACGCACAAAAGGCGCGCCTTGCGCTGGAGGCAGTAACCGCTGGATGGGAGGAAGCGTTGGGACGCGTGCGTGTCGAAACACCGGATACGGCCATGAATCTGTTGCAAAACGGGTGGTTGCTCTATCAGGTGATCGCCTCCCGACTCTGGGCGCGCACGGGATTTTATCAGTCCGGCGGCGCGTTTGGTTTTCGGGATCAGCTGCAGGATGTGCTCGCCGTTGTGGCGACCAAACCGGAACTCGCGCGCGAGCAAATCTTGCTGCACGCGAGGCATCAGTTTACCGAGGGAGATGTGCAGCACTGGTGGCACGAACCGATGGGAAACGGCGTACGCACACGGTTTTCCGATGATTTCCTCTGGCTGCCATATGTGACCGCTGCGTATATCCGCATCAGCGGTGATCGCGCGATTCTGCAGGAGCAGATAGCGTTTCTCGAGAGCGCGCCGCTTGGCGAGCTGGAACGCGAGCGGTATGAGCTGCCTGCGCAATCGAATGAACGTGCAACCTTATACGAGCACTGCATGCGCGCAATCCGCCGCGGGCTGCAATTCGGCGAACACGGGCTTCCGCTGATCGGTGGCGGAGACTGGAACGACGGTATGAACGCCGTCGGAGAGAAGGGCTTTGGCGAGAGTGTTTGGCTCGGCTGGTTTTTATCCAAGGTGCTGGAAGCGTTCTCACCGATCTGCAGACAGCAGGGCGACGAAGATACGACGCGACTGCTGCTGGACACACGAAAAATGTTGCTTTTGAATATTGAAGAGCATGCCTGGGATGGAGGATGGTACCGCCGCGCATATTTTGACGACGGATCGGCGTTGGGTTCCATTCACAATCAGGACTGCAAGATAGACTCCATCGCCCAATCGTGGTCGGTGCTATCCAGAGGAGGAGATGCCGTACGCGCGAAAAAAGCGATGCATGCGTTGGAGGACTATCTGGTGAGTCGCGAGGACGGGCTCATCAAACTGCTCACACCGCCGTTTGATCAAGGCATGAGCGAGCCCGGATATATCAAGGGTTATGTTCCGGGCGTTCGCGAAAACGGCGGGCAATATACACATGCCGCCGCATGGGCGATCATCGCCTTTGCGATGCTGGGCGAGGGCGACAAAGCACTTGCGCTTTATGACCTGATCAATCCGATCCATCACACGAGCACTTACCGCGGCTACGCGAAGTATAAGGCGGAACCATATACCCTCGCAGCGGATGTATACGCCGTCTGGCCGCATACAGGCCGCGGCGGGTGGTCCTGGTATACGGGCGCTGCGGGATGGCTGTATCGCGCGGGGCTGGAGTCCATTCTCGGCATGCAAAAAGAAGGGGACTCCCTTGTGATTGAGCCGAGCATACCGGCGTCTTGGCAGGAATATGTTGTTCATTATCGTCATCAGAACACGATGTATCATATCTTTGTCCGAAATCCGCATCGTGTACAGTCCGGTGTCGTTCGCATCACGCTAGATGGCGTTATCGTGCAAGGGGCTGTATTGTTGACAGATGATCGGAAGGAGCACCAGATCGAAGTGTTGATGGGGTAACAGACCGCAAAAAAATAACGGAGGCAATCGATTGCCTCCGTATTTTTGTCGTTCAGACCGGTAATTATTCCGGGAACATATGAGCTAAGCCATCTTAACAATGACCGTTGGAATCTTTTCGATAAATAATGCGCGCTCTGCGTCATCCAGCGTATCGATATATTCGATGATAGCGGAGAGCTTCTCATACTCTCCAGCCGAGATCAGAACAGCATCCGGCTGGTTGTTTTTCAGTACGAAAATCTTGCCGCATCGTTCCGCTTTTTCACGACAAGTTTTGTAACTTTTAATCATATCGGAGTTGGAAACGATGGCGTGCGTTGAAATTTTCATGCCTGTTGTCCATACCCTTTCTTTTCGCTCTTGGTAATTCTATATGGGATGAAGCGATCTGTCAAACGAATTACAAATCATTTCATGGATTATTCGTTTTGAGTGCCGGGGATTGAGAAAGTGTGCGAATTTTAGTCACGGTTACTTTCTTTTCAGAGGATAACGATAAGTAAGATGATATCAAATTCGTTTAGATGAGAAACGTGTAATGAGAAGGAATCCGGCGCCAAGTTGAGCACTGCCGATACAGACAGTGCTCATTGATCGATGAATTATGGTAGATTGCTCTTTGATTTTTTAAATCAGATTCAGGAGTTTTAATATCAGCAAAACTGCTGCGATTGCGATCAGAACATGTACCCAGCTACCGAACCTGGGTGCCCGCGGAAACCATCTGTTGCCAAACGCGCCAAACAGCCAGAGTACAACCAGTATGATGATGATAATCAACATATATCTCACTCTCCTTTCAACAAAAAGTAGGAAATTGAAGGCATAGAAGGTTAATCGTGAACGACAAAAGAAATTTTCGCGTTCACGCGGTAGCGAACGATCTTGCCGTCCTCTACAAACGCCTTGAAGTCCTGAACATACACATTCTTGATATGTTCGATTGTTTTTGCGGCTTCGCTGACAGCCGCTTGTGTTGCGGCTTCCCAGCTCTCCGTCGATTCGGCCAATAGTTCTATGATTTTTACAACTGACATATGATTTCCTCTTTCTCTGCCGCAAATGCGGCTAGCTTGTTTATGCGATATGCGGGCTTAGCGCCGTCTGCGAATCCAGTTGAAGATCAGCAGCAGTACAATCGCACCACCAATGGCAATGATAAAAGTAGTGATGTTGAAACCGAAACTGGTTAAGCTGCTGCCTGTGATCAGGTTTAATAGAAAGTTTCCGGCAAATGCGCCGAGTATGCCGATAAGGATGTTGCCGAAGAGCCCCATAGAGCTATTGTTTCTTGTGATCATGCTGGCGATCCAACCGGCAACGCCGCCTAAAATTAACCATGCGATCCAACCCATTTTGTAATCCTCCTAGTTCAATTTTGTTCTCGATTTATATTTGCGCTTCTTCTTGATTTGCGGCGTGATTATTTCGGCTTGTGCTGTTGGCGTTCGTCGAGCGAATCGTTGATCTTTTTTGCGACGCTCTGCTGCGCCTGGTTGAATTTCTGTTCGACATGCGCCTTCCCTTTTTCGACGGACTGCTTTACATGACGAATTCCGTCATCAACATCCGTTTTCTTCTGCAAATCTGCGCCAGCAGATTGCATGCGCCCTTTTAGTTCCAATACGTCGTCGCCAGTGATTTTACCCGCGGTTTGCTTTATCACACCAGCCACCTTGTTTTTGGTGCGGTTCAGTTTTCGTTCAAAGTCGTTCATTTGGAAACCTCCTGTGTTTTTTGATCGATGATGGATTGTGTTAAGTTGCTGTTCTAGTTGCGGATGAGTACGCATGATAACGACGCACCCTTTCTGCCAAGTAGTATGCTGCATAACACACTGAGTAGTCCGAGTAATAGAATCGAGATGATACCAAATGCGGTGAATACCTCGTAATTGATCAGTATCGCAGAAATACCGGATACAACAAGAAAAAACGTGCCGATCTGAATCTTCTGTTTTCGGATCTTGCCGTTCGTGTTCTTCAGCCGCGCTTTTGCATCAAACACGCCCGAGGCCATGGCGGCAATGACGGTGAAAGGCAGAATCATGGAGATAATCTTCGTGATCAGGATCCATTCGCTGTTGGTATCGCGCTTCATCAAAAAGGCGATAATGATAACGAGAAAAGAGAGAATGGAGATGCTCTGAGGAAAGTGTACGAGCATCGGGTGTAACTGCATCTTGAGATTGGATAGCCGTTTATCCCCTATTTCGTAATCGTAGTTTTCAAAACTCGAAAGCAAGGCGCCGCAGGCCGGACAGACCTGATGAATCGTACCTTCTACACCAATGAATCCACAGACCTTGCATTTGATGAAACTTCTCATGTTGACCGATCCCTTCGTATATGATGCGCTAAGGACATCATAATATAATTATAAAAATAATACAACAAAAAATAATAATAAATATACAAATCATTTGGAAAGTGCTATCATCATATTAGAACGATATGAATCGATCAATGAAAACGAAAATGGATCGAGGTGCGTTCGGCGGCTCGCCAACGCGATTAATCAACAAGTACTACAGGAGGGTCAACATCATGTATAGAATAGCGAAAGATTTCCCGGACGATATTATTTTTTCAGAGGCAGAAACATGCATCTCTCTATATCAACCAACGCACCGATTTGCCCCGGAAAACCAGAAAGACGTTATTGTGTTCAAGCACCTGCTTCAGCAGCTGGAGGACTCGCTTGAACCAAGCCTATCAAAAGAAGCCGTGAAATCGATCATGGAACCGCTGCATGCGCTGAAAGAAGACGCCCCGTTTTGGCAGAACACCATGGATGGATTAGCGGTTTTTGCCACCCCGGACGATTGCGTCGTTTATTTGCTCAACACCACGGTCGAAAGTGCTGCGATTGTCGCCGAGAGCTTTCACATAAAACCGTTGATTCGCTATTTTCAGTCTTCGCAACCCTATCACCTACTAGGGTTAAGCAGCACCCGTTTCTCTTTATATGAAGGAAATCGTTACGGCATAAAAAAACTGGAGATTGACGCTGATATTCCCAGAAGCATGGAAGAAGTGCTTGGGGAAGAACACCCGGAGGGATTTTTGACCCATGGGCGTTACGGCGGAAGCGATGGCGTTGCAACCTTTCATGGACACGGTGGAAGAAAAGATGCGATCGATAAGGACATTGAAAAGTTCTTCCGGTATGTTGAGCATACCGTTCTAGAACGTTACTCAAAGCCGATGAAGCTGCCGTTGATTCTTGTTTCGTTAACCGAACATCAAAGCTTGTTTCGCAAGATAAGCAGCAACCCGTACATGATTGCGGATGGAATCGAGTCTTCATATGAATCGATTGATTTGAATCAACTGGCGGATCAAGCATGGGAACAAATGGAGCCAATTTATCGGAAAAAAGAAATGGAAAGCGTAGATCGTTACCAGAACGCGAAATCGAACCACACAGGATCCGACAGACGGATCGATGTGGCACGCGCCGCGTTTGAAGGCAGAATCGCAACCTTGTTTGTGGAAGCGGATAAAAGCATACCGGGCAAGTTTAACACCGAATCGGGAAAACTCGAATTTGGAAGCACAGACAACCCGGAACGTGGAGATTTAATCGATCAAATCGTGAATGCTGTCTGGAAGCACAAAGGAGAGGTAATCGTGCTCCCGGCGGATCGGATGCCGGGTGAAACAGGTCTTGCGGCGATCTTCCGATTTTAGTGTTTGATTTTACAACTAAAACGAAAGAAGGGAGGAATTTTGAATGGCAAAAGCAATCAGCGTGATACTCGGCCTGGTTTTTCTGGCAATGGGGATATTGGGTATCACAAACACAATTCCCATGTTTGCAACCGATCCGAGCTTCGTGAATGTCGGCGAGATTGTGCTCGGCGGATTTGGCGTCCTCGTCGGCGTGTTTTCCCGCAGTTAATTTAACTAGATCAAAAAGGAGATTATAACCATGACTAAACTAGCGAATGTGTTGATGGGGTTGGCGCTCATCTTTATTGGTGTCCTTGGGATCACGGGAATGGTGCCAATGTTTCAGAGCAATCCCGCCTACTGGAATATCGGGGAGATCGTTCTTGGTATACTGGGCTTGATTGTCGGAATCTACGCAAAGAGAACCAGTAAACAGGAACAAGAAGCGAAAGTGTTCGCGAAGAAAACAAAGGAAAATGCTGATCAGCAGAAGCAGGAAAACGATCGGTTAAAAAAAGAAGCCGATCAGACGAAGCAGGATCACGCAAACCGGGAGAGACAAGAGGTCGAGCAACTTCAGAAACAGAATGAAAAGCAGAAGCAGGAGAACGAGCAACAGAGACTGAAGAACGAACAACAGAAGCAGCAAAACGAGCAGCAAAAGCAAAACGCAAGCAACTGATGTTTTTCGTTTTCCGATTCAGTTGTTACGGATCATACCCGGCGTAAGCGTTTGCCTACTGACTACAACTGAACAACTCAAATTTCTATCATAATTTTGGAGGTAACATCATGCAATTACATTTATCAAGACCACAGAACATCACCTTCTTTATCGCGCTCATCATTGCAATTCTGGCGCTTCTGATGGCAGTCGTTCCATTCAGCTTCCTGTTTGCGCCGGTGTGGTGGGCGCTGATTGCCTTTACCATCTTAGCGCTGGGCAATCTACTCAAAGGAATGTAGAGAAGCTTCATTTTAACAGTGCTTTGTAACTGCGAATAAAACAGTTGATCTGCCCCCGTTTTATGGTTCAGAAGCAATGTTAGTAAATATATTGTTCTAAGCAGCGATTGGGATCAAGGTTTG
>PGZM01000006.1 GCA_002841395.1 Firmicutes bacterium HGW-Firmicutes-9 | reverse complement strand
CGTCTTGCCGTGGTCAACGTGTCCAATCGTTCCTACGTTGACGTGCGGCTTCGTGCGTTCGAATTTTGCCTTTGCCATTGTAATTCTCCTCTTTTCTAAATCAATCTGTTCTGAAGTCCGGCTGTTCAAGCCGAAGCATCGAATTAAAGTTTGTATTCCTTCTTGCCGACCACGGTGTCCGCAATCGACTTCGGAACTTCTTCGTAATGCGCAAACTGCATCGTGAATGTACCACGGCCCTGGGTGCGACTGCGAAGGTCAGTTGCATAGCCAAACATTTCAGAGAGCGGCACAAGTGCATCGATCACCTGAACGTTCTGGCGCGTCTCCATACCGCTGAGCTTGCCGCGGCGGGAGGTGATGTTGCCCATCACGTCGCCGAGGTAATCTTCCGGCACGAGCACTTCGACCTTCATCATCGGCTCAAGCAGCACGCACTGTGCTTTTTCGAGCGCTTCCTTGATGGCGAGTGAACCAGCGATGGTAAACGCCATTTCGGAGGAGTCGACCTCGTGATAGGAGCCGTCAAGCAGCGTTGCCTGCACGTCGACCACTTCGTAGCCGCCGAGCTTACCGCTCTTGAGCGCTTCGCGCATGCCCTTGTCAACCGCGGGAATGTACTCGCGCGGGACCACGCCACCGACGATCTTGTCGACAAACTCGTAACCTGCGCCCGGTTCACGCGGGGCAAGCTGGATGACGACGTGACCATACTGGCCGCGGCCGCCGGACTGGCGGACATAACGGCAATCCGCTTTGACGGGAGCTTTGATGCTTTCTTTGTAGGAAACCTGCGGGTTACCGACGCGCGCTTCCACATGGAACTCGCGGATCATGCGGTCGACGATGATCTCCAGATGGAGCTCGCCCATGCCCGCAATGATGGTTTGCCCGGTGTCGCCGTCCGTGTAGGTGCGGAACGTCGGGTCTTCCTCGGCGAGTTTGATCAGCGCAAGGCTCATCTTTTCCTGACCGGCTTTGGTCTTGGGCTCGATGGCAACCTGAATGACGGGTTCCGGGAAGTCCATGCTCTCCAGCAGCATCTGGTGGTTTTCCACGCAGAGCGTATCGCCCGTACTTGTGTCCTTCATGCCGACAAGCGCCACGATATCGCCGGCATACGCCTCTTCGATCTCGGTGCGGGTATCGGCGTGCATCATCATGATGCGGCCAACGCGCTCGCGCTTGCCCTTGCTCGCGTTATAGATGTAGGATCCGCTCTTGAGCGTTCCGCCGTAGATACGGATGAACGAGAGCTTGCCAACATAGGGATCAGACAGGATCTTGAACGCCAGCGCGGAGAACGGGGTGTCGTCACGCGGTTCGACCACGATCTCGCCTTCGCCGTTCTTATCGGTGCCTTTGGCGGGCTCGATATCAAGCGGGCTGGGGAGATAGTCGACAATCGCGTTCAGCAGCGGCTGTACGCCTTTGTTGCGGTAGCTTGTGCCGCAGGTGACGGGCACGATTCTGCCGGAAAGCGTCGCTTTACGAATGCAGGGGATCAGCTCTTCCGCCTTGAACCATTCACCGCCAAAATAACGCTCCATCAGGTTTTCGTCTTCTTCGATGATGGAATCCAGCAGCTTCGCGCGCTGTTCCTTGACAAGCGGCAGCATGTCCGTGGGAATCTCTTCCTCGCGCACGTCCGTACCGTCGTCATTGTAGTAAACTTCCGCCTTCATCGCAACGAGATCGATGATGCCGCGGAATTCACCCTCTGCGCCGATGGGGAGCTGGATGGGCAGTGCGTTTGCGCCGAGGCGCTCGCGCATCATCTGGCAGACGTTATCGAAGTTCGCGCCGGTGATGTCCATCTTGTTGATGTAGGCGATGCACGGAACGCCGTACTTTCTCGCCTGACGCCAAACCGTCTCGGACTGCGGCTCAACGCCACCTTTTGCGCAGAAGACGGCAACTGCGCCGTCGAGTACGCGAAGCGAACGCTCGACTTCCATCGTGAAATCAACGTGGCCGGGCGTGTCGATGATGTTGATGCGGTGCGAACGCCAGTAAGCGGTCGTCGCGGCGGACGTAATCGTGATGCCGCGCTCCTGCTCCTGAATCATATAATCCATGGCGGCTGCGCCTTCGTGCACCTCGCCGATCTTGTGAATCTTGCCCGTATAGTACAAAATTCGCTCGGTCGTCGTGGTCTTACCTGCGTCAATATGCGCCATGATCCCGATATTGCGGGTATTTTCTAGTGAAGTCTCTCTAGGCAAAATCGTTTCCCTTTACTCGTTCTTAATATTTGTTCCCTACAGTATTGCGCGGGTCTGCGGTTCGGATAGACTGCTCCGAACCGCAGGCCCGTGGCTGTTGATTCCTTCATTGTTTCCCGCGTTCATGCCGCTTTCGCGTAGATGAACCGGGACAATTCCTTCGTACTTAGGCCGCCTTCCGCGCGTGCGCGGATCGGTGGTTTACCAGCGATAGTGCGCGAACGCTTTGTTCGCCTCGGCCATCTTGTGGGTGTCTTCCTTCTTTTTGAAGGCACTGCCCTGGCTGTTGGCGCCGTCCATGATTTCGCCTGCAAGGCGCGCGCTGATGGTACGCTCGCCGCGCTTACGCGCGAACGACACGAGCCAGCGGAGGCCCAGCGTCTGGCGACGCTCTGTACGGATCTCGATCGGCACCTGATAGGTGGCACCGCCGACGCGGCGGGCTTTGACTTCGAGCACCGGCATGATGTTACTCATCGCCTGCTCAAAGACTTCGCCCGGCTCACGGCCGGTCTTTTCACGGATAGAATCAAACGCATCGTAAACGGCCTTTTGGGCGACGCCGCGTTTGCCATCATTCATAACCTGGTTGATGAGCTTGGTAACGACCACGCTGTTATAGATCGGGTCGGCCAGCACTTCACGCTTGGGGATAAATCCTCTTCTCGGCATTCTTCGGCCCTCCCTTATTTCTTCTTCGCTTGCTTCTGCGTCTTCTTCGCACCGTAGAGCGAGCGGCTCTGCTTGCGGTTGGCAACGCCCGCGGTGTCAAGCGCGCCGCGGATGATGTGGTAACGAACACCCGGGAGGTCCTTAACGCGGCCGCCGCGGATGAGCACAACGGAGTGCTCCTGCAGGTTGTGGCCGATGCCGGGGATGTATGCTGTGCCCTCGAGGCCGTCGGTCAGACGGATACGGGCAATTTTACGCAGCGCGGAGTTCGGCTTTTTCGGGGTCATCGTACGGACCGCCGTGCAGACACCGCGGCGCTGCGGGCACTGCTTCAGAATAGGAGCCGTGGATTTATACTCCACCTGCTCTCTGCCTTTACGAACCAACTGGTTAATGGTCGGCATGAATCAATCTCCTTCAATCTTAGTCATATCAAACTTATCTATCTCTATTACCGCTCCCTGCAACCCCTGTAGGGAACATTGTATCCAATGGTTTGTCCGGTTCTCCGGAAGCTATCTTACCTGATTTCTGTTAAAACCGGGTCAAAATGGCGTTTGTTTCGCGTTAAGTTCCGCAAAACCAGCATGTTTCGCAAAACGGACGCAAAAAACAGGAACCGCCAACGCAGTATTTTATCAGCAATGGCCCGGCTTGTCAAACGCTTTCTCTCTCGCTGCTGCGGTTTCCTATATATAGTGCTCCGCCCAGCGCTTAGGCCACAATTTTCTTATTCGAGCGGTTGCTCGCCATCTCCTGTGCCGAGGCCTTTTGCCAAACGGCTCTTAGAAAAGAGCAGTTTTGTGCGGCTCTTGGCGGTGATCGGCGTCCAACCCTTGTTCACCATCTCGGCGATGACCGGATGACGCATGACATCCGTCTCCATCTCTTTCCGCCAGCCGCGCTCAAGCCCGTCGGTGATGAGCTTGCCCGCGATGACGCCGAGCAGCGTCGCAACGATCCACGCGCCGAACGGCGCAAACATTGAAAGATCCACCAGCGGATTTTTCACGGCGTCCATGGAGACCACAATCAACGCGATAAATCCGACGACCACCGGAACCACCACCGGCAGATACTCCATCATCAAAAACCGTCTGCGGCACTTGGTACACACGCTCATCTGCACGGGAATCATGGTGCCGATGCGCGCGGGACGCGTGCCGAAGAGCCATTTTTGCACACGCCGCGGTTCCGGGTGCGCCATGTCGAGAATCGCATAGCCGCGACGCTTTCCCTTGACCTGCGTCTTGCAGAACTGGCAGTCCTTGCTTTCAAACAAGCGCGCGACGCCGCCTTCCGGCAGGAGCGTTTCATACAGGTCGAGATCGCTCTTGATCTCTGACTTGTTCTCCGAATCGCGAACGGTGCAGGCAGCGCAGGTATGCATGTTCAGCATCGCGCAGTATTTCGTGCCGGAAAGCTCACAATTGGGATTGACTGGCAGTTTTTCCATGTCCGCTCCTTTCGAGGGTCGCGCTTTGTTGGGAAACCGTCGCGCCGGAGGTCATCCGGCGCGGCGGTATTTTGAACGTATGCACCGAAGCGTTTCTTCGGCGGTTTTTTATTTGTTGTCCGTCACGACGACGTTGCGATAGCGCTTTAGTCCAATGCCGGCGGGAATCAGCTTGCCGATGATGACGTTTTCCTTGAGGCCGACGAGCGGATCGATCTTGCCCTTGATGGCAGCCTCGGTCAGCACGCGTGTCGTCTCCTGGAACGATGCCGCGGAGAGGAAGGAATCCGTCGCGAGCGAAGCCTTGGTGATACCTAAAAGCTTGCGTTTTGCGATGGCCGGACGGCCTTCGGTCTGAATCACGCGCTCGTTCTCGCCCTCAAAGCGGAAGATGTCGATCAACTCGCCCGGCAGCATTGCGGTGTCGCCGTTCTCCTCGATCTGAACCTTTCTCAGCATCTGGCGGATAATAACTTCGATGTGCTTATCCGCGATTTCAACGCCCTGCAGACGGTAGACGCTCTGGACTTCCTTTAGGAGGTAAGCCTGAACACCCTTGACGCCCTTGATCTTGAGGATGTCATGCGGGTTCACGCTGCCTTCGGTGAGCTCGTCGCCCGCCTCAACAACGGAGCCGTCCGCAACCTTGAGCTTGCTGCCGAACGGGATGAGGTAGCTTTCTGCTTCCCCGTCCTCGTTGGTGACAACCGCTTCACGGCGCTTCTTGGAATCGTCAATGTGCACCACGCCGTTGATCTCGCTGATGACAGCAAGGCCCTTCGGCTTACGCGCTTCGAAGAGTTCCTCGACGCGCGGGAGACCCTGTGTGATATCGTCCGCGCTGGCGACGCCGCCGGTGTGGAACGTACGCATCGTCAGCTGTGTGCCCGGTTCGCCGATGGCCTGCGCCGCGATGATGCCGACCGCTTCGCCGATGTTCACGGGTGTGCCGGTGGCAAGGTTCGCGCCGTAGCACTTGGCGCAGACGCCGCGTTCTGCGCGGCAGGTGAAGACCGAGCGGCAATGCACGCTCTTGATGTTCGCCTTCTCAATCGCCTCGGCCTGCTCATAGGAGATCAGCACGCCCGCCTCGACGATGACTTCGCCGGTTTCGGGATGCACGACGGTCTCGACCGCATAGCGGCCGATCACGCGGGAGCGCAGCGGCTCGATGAGCTTGTTGCCATCCTTGATCTCGGTGAGCACCATGCCCTTGGCCGCCTCGCCGCGGTTGGCGAAGCAATCTTCTTCGCGCACGATGACGTCCTGAGAGACGTCGACCAGACGGCGAGTGAGGTAACCGGAGTCCGCTGTACGGAGCGCGGTATCGGCAAGACCTTTACGCGCACCGTGCGAGGAGATGAAGAACTCCAGAACCGAGAGGCCTTCGCGGAAATTCGCGCGAATCGGAACCTCGATGATCTGACCGCTCGGGTCGGCCATGAGTCCGCGCATACCGGCCAGCTGACGGATCTGTGCCGTGCTGCCGCGCGCGCCGGAGTTTGCCATCATGTAGATGGGGTTGAATTCGTCGAGCGAGCTCATCAGCTTCTTTGCCACAAGGTCGGTGGTCTTTTCCCAAACCTTGATGACGCGCTCTTTGCGCTCGGCGTTAGAAAGCATACCCATGCGGAAGAGCTCGTCGATCTCTTCGATCTTGACCTCTGCGTCCGCGATCATTTGCTTCTTCTCGGCAGGCACCTGAATGTCCTGGAAGCCGACGGTGATGCCGCCGCGCGTGGAATAGGTGAAGCCGAGTTTCTTGATGCGGTCCAGCACCTGCGACGTGGTCGTGGGGCCATACTTGCGGTAGCAGCTGTCCACGATGTTTCCGAGGTCCTTTTTCGCAACCAGTTTGTCGATTTCGAGCACGAAGAGGTTGTCCTCCGTCGTGCGATCGACAAAGCCGAGATCCTGCGGAATGGCGTTGTTGAAGATCACGCGGCCGACCGTGGTGTCCACGACCTTGCGGCACTTCTCGCCGTTCCATTCGCGCTCAAGACGGATTTTCACCTTCGCCTGCAGCGCGATCTCGCCGGTCTGATAGGCCATGATGGCTTCGTCTTCGCTGTGGAAGATTTTGCCCTCGCCCTTTGCACCGGGGCGAACCATGGTCAGATAGTAGCAGCCCATGACCATATCCTGCGTCGGGGAAACGACGGGGCGGCCATCCTGCGGTTTTAATATGTTGTTGCTCGCGAGCATGAGGAAGCGGGCTTCCGCCTGCGCCTCAACCGAGAGCGGCACGTGAACGGCCATCTGGTCTCCGTCGAAGTCCGCGTTGTACGCGGTGCAGACGAGCGGATGCAGCTTCAGCGCGCGGCCTTCGACCAGAATCGGCTCAAACGCCTGGATGCCGAGTCTATGCAACGTTGGTGCGCGGTTTAAGAGCACCGGATGGTCTTTGATGACCTCCTCGAGCACGCCCCATACAGCCTGGTCAACGCGCTCCACCATGCGCTTTGCGCCCTTGACATTCTGTGCAAATCCGCCCTTGACGAGCTTTTTCATGACGAAGGGTTTGAACAGCTCCAGCGCCATCTCTTTGGGCAGACCGCACTGATACATCTGAAGGTCAGGACCCACGACGATAACGCTACGGCCGGAATAGTCGACGCGCTTACCGAGCAGGTTCTGGCGGAAACGGCCCTGTTTGCCGCGCAGCATGTCCGAAAGGGACTTGAGCGGACGGTTGCCCGGTCCCGTAACGGGACGGGTGCGGCGGCCGTTGTCGATGAGGGAGTCAACCGCTTCCTGCAGCATGCGCTTTTCGTTGCGGACGATGATGTCCGGTGCGCGCAGCTCAAGGAGTCTCTTGAGGCGGTTGTTGCGGTTGATCACACGACGATAGAGGTCGTTGAGGTCGCTCGTTGCAAAGCGGCCGCCATCGAGCTGTACCATCGGGCGGATTTCCGGCGGAATGACCGGGATCACCGTGAGGATGATCCACTCGGGCTTGTTGCCGCTGGTGATAAAGGCTTCGACCACCTCAAGGCGCTTGATCGCGTTTGCACGCTTCTGGCCGGAGGCGTTGTCGATCTCCGCGCGGAGCTCTTTCTCGAGCTTCGGCAGATCCAGCTGCATGAGCAGTTCGCGGATTGCTTCCGCGCCCATGCCCGCACGGAACGCCTTGGAACCATACTGTTCCTGCGCTTCGCGGTATTCTTTATCGGTGAGGATTTGCTTGTAGGTCAACGCGGTGTGACCGGGATCGATGACCACATAGGCGCCAAAGTAGAGCACCTGCTCCAAGGAGCGAGGGCTCATGTCCAGCAGCATCTTCATGCGGCACGGAATGCCTTTGAAGTACCAGATGTGGCTGACCGGCACGGCGAGCTCGATGTGACCCATGCGCTCGCGGCGAACCTTTGCGCGGGTGACTTCCACGCCGCACTTTTCGCAGACGATGCCCTTGTAGCGGCCGCGCTTATAACGTCCGCAATGGCACTCCCAGTCCTTCGTCGGCCCGAAGATGCGCTCACAAAAGAGGCCGTCTTTTTCGGGCTTGAGGGTACGGTAGTTGATCGTTTCGGGTTTCTTGACCTCGCCATGGGACCATTCGAGTATCTTCTCGGGCGATGCGAGCCCGATTTGCAACGCGTCAAAATTCGTCAATTCAAACACAGTCTATCTCTCCTTGCTGCCGTTATTCGATGTCCTTGTCGATGTCGAGATCCAGCGTGTCGGAAAGCTCGGCAAGATCTTCGTCCAGCACGTCGAGGGCTTCGTCCGCGGATTCCAGGTCTTCGCTGACCGCGGGTTCATCTTCGACGTCTTCGAAGTCGTCAAACTCGTCAAAGTCTTCCAGATCGTCCCCCTCGCCGCTCAGCGGAACAAAGGCGGGCACATCTTCAAGACCTGCGAGGTTCACATCGATCGGCACTACGTCGTCGTCGTCGTCCTCGTTGATGAAGATCTCATCGCGCGTGTCGGACAACACCTTGATGTCCAGCGCGAGGGACTGGAGCTCCTTGATGAGCACCTTGAAGGATTCCGGTACGCCGGCAGGCGGCACATTGTCTCCCTTGACGATCGCCTCGTAGGTCTTCACGCGGCCGACCACGTCGTCCGACTTGACCGTGAGGATTTCCTGCAGGGTGTAGGCCGCGCCGTATGCTTCCAGCGCCCAGACTTCCATTTCGCCGAAACGCTGTCCGCCGAACTGCGCCTTGCCGCCCAGAGGTTGCTGGGTGACGAGCGAGTATGGGCCGGTCGAGCGGGCGTGGATCTTGTCGTCCACAAGGTGGGCGAGCTTGAGGTAATACATATAACCGACGGAGACGCGGTTTTCGAATGCTTCGCCGCTGCGTCCATCGTAGAGTACGGTCTTTCCGTCCGAATCAAGTCCCGCTTTGACCAGCAGGTCTTTGATGTCTTGCTCAGTCGCGCCGTCAAAAACAGGGGTCGCGATCTTGATGCCGAGGTTTTTGCACGCAACGCCAAGATGCAGCTCCAGAACCTGACCGATGTTCATACGCGAGGGAACGCCGAGCGGGTTGAGCACGATCTGCAGCGGTGTGCCATCGGGCAGGAACGGCATGTCTTCTTCCGGCAGAATGCGGGAGATAACACCCTTGTTGCCGTGGCGTCCCGCCATCTTGTCGCCGACAGAAATCTTACGTTTCTGGGCGATGTAGACGCGCACCATCTGGTTCACGCCGGGGCTGAGTTCGTCCTTGTGCTCGCGGGTGAAGATCTTAACGTCGACCACGATGCCGCCCTCGCCGTGCGGAACACGGAGGGAGGTGTCGCGCACGTCGCGCGCTTTTTCGCCGAAGATGGCGCGAAGCAGACGCTCTTCCGCGGTCAGTTCGGTTTCGCCCTTCGGGGTAACCTTGCCGACGAGGATATCGCCGCTGCGGACTTCCGCACCGGGGCGGATGATGCCGTTTTCGTCGAGCTGCGCAAGCGCGTCTTCGCCGATGTTCGGGATGTCGCGGGTGATCTCTTCCGGCCCAAGCTTGGTGTCGCGCGCTTCAACCTCGTGCTCCTCGATGTGGATGGAGGTAAAGACATCGTCCTTGACCAGCTTTTCGCTGATGAGAACCGCGTCCTCGTAGTTGTAACCTTCCCAGGTCATGAAACCGATGAGGATGTTTCTGCCGAGCGCGATCTCGCCGTTTTCGGTCGAGGCGCCGTCGGCGATCACATCGCCCTTGGCTATGATGTCGCCGCGCTTCACAATCGGACGCTGGTTGAGGCAGGTGCCCTGGTTGCTGCGCTGGAACTTCGTGAGTTTATACACATGCTCCACGCCGATCTTGTCCGTAATCACGATCGCCTTGGCAGACGCGCGGGAAACCACGCCGTCCTCGCGGGCGATCAGCACGATACCGGAGTCGTGTGCGGCCTTGTATTCCATGCCCGTCGCAACGATCGGAGACTCGGGAATGAGCAGCGGAACCGCCTGACGCTGCATGTTCGAACCCATCAGCGCGCGGTTTGCGTCGTCGTTTTCGAGGAAGGGGATCATCGACGTTGCAACCGAAACCAGCTGCTTCGGAGATACGTCCATATAGTCCACTTCAACGGCCTTGACTTCGATAATCTGGTCGAGCAAGCGCGCGATGACGCGATCTTTCATAAACCAATGGGTGTCCTCGTTGATCGGCTCGTTGGCCTGCGCCACGATGAAGTTATCCTCTTCGTCCGCGGTCAGGTACTCGATCTCGTCAGTGATGACATGCTTTTTGCTATCCACGCGGCGATACGGTGCTTCGATGAAGCCGTATTCGTTGATGCGGGCATAGGTCGAAAGCGAGTTGATCAAGCCGATGTTCGGACCTTCCGGCGTCTCGATGGGGCACATACGGCCATAATGCGAGAAGTGAACGTCGCGGACGTCGAACGTCGCGCGTTCGCGGTTGAGGCCGCCAGGACCGAGCGCGGAGAGACGACGCTTATGCGTGAGCTCTGCCAGCGGGTTGGTCTGATCCATGAACTGCGACAGCTGCGAGGAACCGAAGAACTCCTTGATCGCCGCCGTCACCGGACGGATGTTGATGAGGTTAGAGGGCATCGCGACATCCATATCCTGCAGACCCATGCGCTCGCGCACAACGCGCTCGAGACGGGTGAGGCCAACGCGGATCTGGTTTTGCAGCAGTTCGCCGACGCTGCGGATGCGGCGGTTGCCAAGGTGGTCGATGTCGTCCGTGCGGCCGATGCCGTAAGGCATGCCGATCAGGTGGGAGATCGACGCGATCATATCATCCGGGATGATGTGCCGCGGAATCAGATCATAATAACGGGACTTGAGCAGGGCTTTGAGTTCGTCCTGGCTCATGCCTTCGGCGTCCTTGAGCGTTGCCTTCAGGGTCGGCAGATGGACATCTTCGTTGATGCCCGCCTCACGGGGGTCAAACTCCAGCCAGTCGCTTGCGCGGACAAAGTTGTTGCCGATGACCTTGACGCGGTTTTCGCCAACCTGCAGCCAGACTTCATTGATGCCGGCGTTCTGGATGTCTCCCGCGACAAAACGGTCGATGGTCTGCCCTGCCTCAGCGAGGATTTCGCCGGTGACGGGATGCACGATCGTATCCGCAGCAACGTGGTTACGGATGCGCGCGCGGATGGCGAGTTTCTTATTAAATTTATAGCGGCCGACGCGCGCCAGATCATAGCGCTTGTCGAAGAACAGCGAGTTCAGAAGCGAGCGTGCGCTCTCTTCCGTCGGCGGCTCGCCGGGGCGCTGACGCTTGTAGATTTCGATGAGGCCTTCCGCTTCGGAGTGCGTCGGGTCCTTCTGCAGGGTGGCAGAGAGACGCTCGTCGTCGCCCAAGAGGTCGAGGATCTGCGGATTCGAGCCATAGCCGAGCGCGCGCACAAGCGCCGTGATGTGCACCTTGCGCTGACGGTCGATCTTGACGTACAGAATGCCGTTACTGTCCGTTTCATATTCCAGCCATGCGCCGCGGTTCGGGATTACCTGCGCGGAGAAGAGCTGTTTGCCGACTTTGTCGAAGCTTTCGGAGAAATACACGCCCGGCGAACGGACGAGCTGAGAGACGATAACGCGCTCTGCACCGTTGATGATGAACGTGCCCTGCGGTGTCATGAGCGGGAAATCACCCATGAAGACTTCCTGCTGCTTGACTTCGCCCGTCTCCTTGTTGATCAGGCGGACGGTAACGCGAAGCGGAGCTGCGAAGTTTACGTCGCGCTCCTTGCTTTCTTCCATGGAATATTTGGGGCTGTCCAAATCGATACGGTAATCGACAAACTCTAACACCAGTTTGCCGGAATAGTCGGTTATCGGGGAAATATCGTCAAAAACCTCTCTCAGGTCCTCCTTTAAAAAACGATAGTACGAATTCTTTTGGATCTCAATCAAATCCGGCATATCGAGCACTTCCCGAATTCTGGAAAAGCTCTTTCGCGTCTGTCTGCCCATTTGAACGTCATGCATCATCGCGTACTCCCCTTGCCGGCGCGGTTGCAAGTCGCGCCTTCGCATTTTTTCGTGTCAAAAACCTGTTGCACGACCTATGTTCGTCTAACGGTCAAAAATGGCCCATCGTCCAGTTTTCATGCGTGAAACCCGCTGAAAAACCCGTTTTTGGGCATATTGCGACATTTATTCGATCATAAGTCAATCATGAATGATATCATCCTATTTGCCCCATGTCAAGAAAAGATACTAAAATATATTGCCATTTTTGATATTTTTATTATATGATATTGAGAAATGTCCATGTGCTTGCATTTGTCGGGCCAGAGGCATACAAATGACGCCGTAACAATCCGCCGGCAAGGGTGAAAAACATGCCGGAAAAATCGCAAACGGCACCGCAAAATAAATTTTGAAACAGCGAGGTAACAGTGAAATGGATATGACACGGGAACATGCGCTCTCCACGCTGGAAACGTATACCAAGAGTGAAGCGCTCCTCAAGCACGCGTTTGCCGTCGAGGGCGTGATGCGCTATTTCGCGCGCGAGGCGGGCGAGGACGAAAACTACTGGGGCATCGTCGGCCTATTGCACGACGTTGACTATGAGCAGTGGCCGGAGGAGCACCTGAAGGTCGCGCCCCGTCTACTGGAAGAAGCGGGTTATGACGAGGCGTTCATCCACGCAGTGCTTGCGCACGGCTGGGGTCTCTGCGCCGATGTCAAGCCGGAAAAGCACATGGAAACCGTGCTGTATACCATCGACGAGCTCACGGGACTCATCACGGCGGCTGCCTACATGCGACCCAGCCGGAGCGTGATGGACATGGAAGTGTCCAGCGTGAAGAAGAAATTCAAGGACAAGGGCTTTGCCGCCGGCGTGAACCGCGATGTCATCCTCGGCGGCTGCGAACTGCTCGGCATGACGCTGGAGGACGTGATCCAGAAAAGCATCCTCGGTATGCGGGACGTACACGAAGCGTTGGGGATGTAATTCCGCCGGAAAAACACCGAACCCGACCGTCGCCAAGCGCGGCGGTTTTTCTTGGAACAAAGTCGCACCAATCGTGCGCAGGGAGAATATATGGAGTCAAAACCGTTGTCTCAGCGTCCCGTTCGATATCTCTTGTGGTTGAGCGTGCCCGTACTGACCGCCGCGCTGTATGCGCTCACCACCGTGATCAGCAGCGTTTCTTTCACGCTGGCGGAGCAAATTGCCGCGCCGCTGATGCGATTTGACCCGAATCACGCGTATCTGGTGATCTCGATTCACCACGTGCTTCAGGCGATTCCAGCGTTTGTGCTCATCGTGCTGCTTGCGTTGGTGCTGCACAAGAAAATCTCGGAATTCGGATTTAACAAAAACGAGCTCCGCTTCTCCGTGCGCAGCGTGCTGATCTTCAGCGGTATCTGGTTTGTGATTCAGTTCGTGCTGGCGTATCTTTTCACCAAAACCGGCGTGATGGACGGATCGTTTCCCTATCCGCTGACCGCGCGCAACGCCATCGGCAACTTCCTTTTTGAGATTCTTCTTTCCGGCACGAGCGAAGAGATTCTCTTCCGCGCGATGATCATCCCGCCGATGATTCTGTTGTTCCGCACGTTCATCAAGAAGGAGGTTGCCGCGAACATCGTCGCCATCGTGTGCTCGACGATCATCTTCATGCTCGCGCATATCAACTACAACCTCAACCCCTTTACCATCACGCATTTCAGCCTCGCCCAGCAGCTCACCTGTTTGCTTTTTGGTTCGTTTTATGGCTGGCTGCTGGTGAAAACAAAGAGCATCATCGGCCCCATGCTCGCGCACAACCTGCTCAACGGAGTGATCACGATTGTTTCGCTGCTGATCGCAGTGATGTTTTGATCAGCGTTTGAATTGATTGGATGATCCCGAAACAGTAAAATCAAATATCAAGAAAAGCGAGAGGCAAGCCCTCTCGCTTTTTTGCGCGCCTCTCAGGCCAGAACGAACTCCTGTTTACGAAAACAAAGGTTCAATCATGGTTTTGATCCACTTGATCCGGTCTTTGACATCCGGCGCCATATAGGACGCGATCGCGACCACCAACTTCTTTTTGGTGTTGACATAGATGACGTTTCCGCCGTCCCCCAGCGCAGCAAAGCTGTTGGCGTCGATGATCCACCAGAGATAACCATACGGCAGCTTACCCCAATCGTTGCATCGGCTGTGTTCCCGCGTGCTCTCCGCGACCCATGCGGCGGGTACGATTTGCCTGCCCGCCCAGATGCCGCCGTCGAGATAGAGCCTGCCGAATTTCGCCATTTCCCGCGGCGTCAGGAACAATCCCCAGCTCGCCATGTTGTTCCCTTGCGGATCGGCCACCCAGCCGCGCATATTTGGATCGCTCATGACGGCCATATGCTCCTCTTCGCTCTTGATCACAATGCTCTGCGGAACTCGAATTCCCAACGGATCAAACAGATGCTCTTTTGCGAAAACGAGCGTATTCTTCCCCGTCGCCCGCGCAAGAATGCCGGAAAGAATGTGCGTGCCGCCGACGGCGGAGTAATTGAAATCTCCGATCGGCTTGTCCCCGCCCAATAGATCGAGCGCGTCCTGAATCGGATTCGGGCTCACAAAGAATCGCTGATACGGCTCCGTTTCGTACTTATACGGAGCTGTCATGGTCAAAAGATTCTCGATGGTGACGTTCTGAATGGTGGTCTCGCCCGGCAGTACGCGATAGTCCGGAAAAAAGTCCAGCACCTTCTGCTCGACGCTTTGTATCGCGCCCTGCGAGATTGCGATGCCGATCAGCGCGGAAAACACGCTCTTCGTCACCGAAAACACATGTGCGGCATTGTCCGCCGAAAACCCGTGAAAATAACGCTCGTATCGGGTTTCTCCGTCCTTTTGTATCACGATACCCGTGATGTTGTTATATTGAGAGCGAATCTCTTCTTCAAACGTCTGTATTGTGTTGTGTTTCATACCTCAGTTACTCCTTATTTTTGCTCGCAAGGATATCCTTGTTTCCAAGCGTATCGGCATTAAAAATGAGAATCAAGGCCTATTTAAAATAAAGTTTCAACAATTTTTGTCTAAAAAAAGATGGCTTTTCAGCCATCTCATAAATACAAATCAGGTTTTATTTGGTTTGAGATATCCCAGCACAACTTCCCACGCGCTCTTGATAAAATACCCCAACGCACCTTTGCCCTCCGCGTGGTTGTCCAGATCGACATCCTTCGCGCGGCTGCGCAGGAAATTCATACGATAGGCAAGGTTGTGCTCCATCCACTCGAGCACGAGCGAGCGCTCCGTCCTCTGCCAGGCGGGATTGCTTGGGTTTGCCGCGTTATAGTCCATCATTGCGCGGATGATCTCGCGCTTGAGGCTGTTTTTGCGAATGCGGTAAGAGTCGTAAATCCGAAACGAGGGATTCCCTGTGTGGCGGTCGTCATAGATCGCGATCTCGCCGCGCGCTCTCGCCGCGTGCAGCACGTCCTGCTCCAGCGAAATCGTGACCGTGCGTCCGTTGGGCAACTTCTTTGTGTAGCTGTCGGTTGATTGTTCCATGCAAAAGAGCGTATCAATCCCGCGCATAAAAGTCAACCGCATTGTGCTTCTATGCAGGTGTGGCGGCTTGCTTTTTTCCCGCCCGATGGGTATGATAGATGGAGCGTATTCGCGCTGATTGCGCATCAAATGGAGGCAAAACCATGTATAAATCCCTGATCGACCAGCACTTTGACGAGCAGATTTCCGCGCTTGGCAAGCTCATCGCGTTCCCGAGCGTTTCGATGGGTGAACCGGAAGAAGGCATGCCGCTCGGCCGGCATATCCACAACGCGCTGCACTATACCCTGGATCTCGCAAAAGAGATGGGCTTTTCCGCACAGTCGCTCGACGGCTACTGCGGCGTGATCGACTACGGCGAAGGCGACGAGATGCTCATGATCATGGCGCATCTGGATGTCGTGCCCGCCGGCAACGGCTGGACGAGCGATCCATTCACCCTCACGCAAAAGGATGGACGATTGATCGGCCGCGGCGTGATGGACGACAAAGGTCCCGCAATCTCCTCCCTCTTTGCGCTTCGCGCAATCAAAGAGTCGGGCATCCCGCTCAAGCGCCGCGTGCGCATCTTCCTCGGCTGCGACGAAGAGCGCGGCTGGACCTGTGTCGATCGCTATAAGAAGACCGAACCGAATCCCACAATGGCCTTCACGCCCGACGGGCATTATCCCGTCATCAACAGCGAAAAGAACATCGGTCAGACCACGTATACAAAGAAACTCTCCGGCAGTGAAGTGCGCATTTCCTGCGGCACCGCGCCGAATGTCATCCCCGGCGAAGCGGTGGCCTATCTGCCCTTTACGCCCGAACCCGTAGATGCAAAGCACGGCATGCAGCTCAGCGGCAAAGAGGGCGGCGAACTCCGCGCCGTCGGTCGCGCGGGACACGCCTCCACGCCGGAAGACGCGCAAAACGCGCTGCTTGCGCTGCTGGACGCGCTCAAGGAACAGCCGCTGAACGCGGAAGACCTCGCAACCGCGTCATCGCTTGCCGCGCTGCTGGCGTTTGACCAGCACGGCGAAGCGTTCGGCCTCGACGTCACGGACGAATCCGGCAGGCTGACCCTCTCGCCCAACATGATCGAGTGGGCGGAAGATTCCGTCACCATCACGCTCGACTGCCGCTTCCCCTTCAGCGTTTCGCCCGAGCAGCTGCTCGCGGCGGAGGACGAGAAGTTCGCGCAGATCGGCTTTACCCGCATCCATGAGAAGATCTCCAAAGGGCATTACATCAAGCCCGACTGCGAGCTGGTCAAAGTGCTTTTAGACATCTACAGCGAAGCCACCGGCACAAAGGCAAAGCCCCTCTCCATCGGCGGCGGCACCTATGCCCGTTCGTTTGAGAACGCGGTCGCGTTCGGCGTCGAGCCGGAGGGCGAAGCCTCGCAGGCGCACATGCCGGACGAATCCTGCCCGATCGAGAACGTCCGCTTTGATACACACCTCATCGCCGAAGCGATCAAACGACTGGCGGGGAAATAACGCAACACAAAAAAAGAGAGGCTTTTGCCTCTCTTTTTGATTGCGCTGTTTAGATCGCTTTTTCGTAAATCGTCTTCGCGTCGGCTTCGTAGATTTTCTTCAACCCGCCAACGGGACGATCTGTGCCGTCCGGCAGGTGCGTGACCACGCGCGCCATGTCCGCAATCTGCGCGGGATCGACGCCGAGCTTGATGAGTCTGCTCGGCAATCCCAGCCGCGAATAGAACGTATCCAGCGCGGAGATGCCGCTCTCAATCGTCGCAGCGACCGCCTTCGGCTGATCCTCCTGCCCCATGATGCGCACGGCGAAATCATAGAAGCGCTTGGGATTGACGCGCCAGACATAGCGCATCCATGCGGGGGTCAAGATCGCAAGACCCGCGCCGTGGGTCACGCCGAAGCGCGCGGTGAGCTCGTGGTCGAGCTTGTGGCAGGCCCAATCCTGCTCTCTGCCCACGCCGAGCATATTGTTGTGCGCGATTGTGCCGCAGAGCGCAACCTGGCACCACGAATCGTAGTCCGAGGGGTTCTTGACGACCTTCTCGCCGAACGTGATCAGCGTACGCAGCGTCGCCTCGCTCAGTGCGTCGGAGAGCTCCGTGTGCTCGGTATTCGAAAAATAACGCTCGAATATGTGGCTCATCATGTCCGCAACGCCGGACGCGATCTGGAATTTCGGGATGGTTTCAAACAGCGTGGGATCGATCACCGCGAGCACGGGACGGTTCCATTCGCGGTTATAGCCGCACTTCTGCTGCGTTTTATAGTTGCTCAGCACCGTGCTGTTGCTGGCTTCCGAGCCCGCCGCCGGGAAGGTGAGCACGCTCGCGACCGGCAACGCGCCTGTGGTTTGCAGCTGCTTTTCGTAGACATCCCAGATGTCGTGCTCCGGGTTTTTCACACCCAGCGCGATGCCTTTGCCGGAGTCGATGACGGAGCCGCCGCCGACGCAGAGCACAAGCTCCACGTTTTCCGCTTTCGCGAGCTTAATTCCCTCGCGAACCAGTTCGACATCGGGGTTCGGAATCACGCCGCCGAGGGTCACATACGATACGCCGTTTTCCGTCAGCGAGTCGGTCACGCGCTTGAGCAGGCCGTCCTTCACCACGCGTTCGCTGCCGTAGTGCACGAGCACTTTCTTCGCCAGCGGCGTAATCTGGGCGCCGACCTGATCCAACGTGCCTTTGCCAAAAACAAGGCGCGTCGGAGAGTAAAATTCAAAATTCAACATGTTTTGGTTTTCGCTCCTATTGATGAAATGTATCCATGATTGCAACCGTCCCGGCAAAGAATCCATCCGTTCGCTCCGTTGTGGTCCTTTACGGGATGCGCTCTTATTATAGCAGTCGCAGCGCACCTGCGCCATAGATTCTCGCGCGTGTTTGTGGAGTTCTTGCAAACGATTTTTGTTATTGTTATACTGTAAGAAATTACTAGTTTGAATCGTGGAGGTAATGTATGGAGAAGAAACCCGTTTCCGACGCGGCAAAGGCTGAAGCCGCCAAAAAGGCTGCTGCCGCGAAAAAGGCAGCGCAATCCAAGAGTACGGCAACCAAATCCACACCCGCCAAGTCTGCGCCGAAAAAGGCGCCCGTGAAGGCGAAAGAAGTTGAAGAAGTCGTTGAAACCGTGGAAGAAACGGTCGAAGCAGCCCCCGCCTCCGGCGGCAAAGGCTCCGTGAAGGGTCTGCGCATCGGCGCGATCATCCTCTGGGTGCTCGCACTGGCAGCGGAAGTTGCGGCATTCTTCGCGTTCAGCTATGCGCTGCGTAACGGCGCGCAGAACTGGAACGATCCCGAGTTCCTCTTGATGATCGGCGCGCTTGTCGCGGACGCGATCTTCTGCATCATCGCGGCGCAGCTCTGGAAAAAAGCAAACCGCATCCGCCCGAATCTTTCGGACAGCAAGCTTGTGCGTACGCTCTGGCACCAGCTGGGCGTAATCATGGTGCTGGTCTGCTTCTTGCCGATCGGTATCTTCCTGCTCGCCAAATCCGACAAGCTCAACAAAAAGACCAAGACGATCCTGATCGCAATCCTTGCGGTGCTGCTCGTCGGCGCGGGAACCGCCAGCGCGGACTTCCAGCAGCCGAGCGAAGAGCAGGTGCAGCAGCTGCAGCAGGAAGCGCAGGCGGAAGCCGTCGGCGAAGTCTACTGGACGCGCTACGGCTACAGCTATCATTTCGATCGCGAGTGCCCATACATCGTGGGCAAGACCCCCGCAGCGGACGGCGGCACGCTGTATGCTGGCTCGCTGGATGACGCGTTTGCAGCCAACCGCTGGGATCCGTGCGACACATGCGCAGGCGGCGCGGAAGCGAAGCTTGACGAAGCGGCAGCCCAACCCGAAGGTTGATTTCTCCTGAATAACGCAAAAAGGAACTGCAACAGCAGTTCCTTTTTTGTGTGAGAAAGTTATTTTAACTGCGCAAGCGTCAGAATCTCGCTACCCTTGCTTTCATAATAATGCAGCATCTCGTCGATCTTTCGCTTGTCGTAGCTCGTGATGCAGTCCGACAAAACATGCACGGCATACCCCGCCTGCCGCAGGTTGAACACGGTCGATTTTACGCAAGCGACCGCATCCGCACCGGCGATGTAGAATTCATCGATCTCGTTTGCTCGGACAAACGCCGCGAAGTCTTCGCTGGTCAACGCGTTGCCCTTGCTCTTTGTGAAGATGTTGTCCGAAACGATATTCATGTCCGGTGCGAGCTCCGCGCCCTTCGTGCCTGGCTTGAATGTGCGCGTGCCTTCCGACAGGTTCTCGTGCCGGATGTAGACGACGTGCATATCCTGCTTCACCGCCCAATCGATCGTGCGGTTGATGTTGCCGATGATCTCTTTGTAATTCTTTGTGATATCGTTCTGAATGTCGATGATCACCAGTGCTTTGTTCTGCATACGCTCTCCTCCAACGACTATTTTATATTTCATCTTCATGATAGCCGCAATTGTTGACAGCTCTATGGCAACAATCTATGATACAATCAAGAAAAGTTGGAAAGGAGCGTCGCATGAAGATCGACCGGCTGGTGAGCATCATCCTGTTATTATTGGAAAAAGAGCGGATCGGCGCGCAGGAGCTCGCGGACCTGTTTGAAGTGTCGCCGCGCACGATCTACCGCGACATCGACTCCATCAATATGGCGGGGATTCCCGTCCGCGCGACGTCGGGCGTCGGCGGCGGGTTTGAGATCATGCAGCAATACAAGATCGACAAAAAGGTGTTCTCTGCCGCCGATCTTTCCGTGATCTTAATGGGATTATCGAGCCTTTCCAACATGATGCGCGGCGACGAGCTGGTCAGTGCATTTGCCAAGGTCAAGAGCTTTATCCCCGCGGAGCGCGCAAAGGAGATTGAGCTGCTGACGGGTCAGATCACGATCGACCTGAGCCCATGGATGGGTAACCGGAATGTCCAACCATATCTGGAGCGGATCAAACAGGCGTTGCAGGAAAACAAACTGCTCTCGTTTGCTTACTTAGACCGCGCCGGAACCCGCATCCCGCGCATCGCAGAGCCGTATCAACTCGTGCTAAAGGGCAATCATTGGTATTGGCAAGGATTTTGCCACATGAGAAACGATTTTCGGCTGTTCAAGCTCTCCCGCACGTTTGATCTACGGCTGCTCGACGAAACCTTCGTGCCGCGGGATCATCCGAAGCCGGAGTTGGACGCTTCCGACATCATCGCTGCAAAGCAGATCCGGATCAAACTCCGCATCCACAAGTCCATCTTGGAGCGGGTGCTGGACTACTGCAACGATGAGGACATTTCGCCGGACGGCGAGGAGCACTACGTCGTGAATTATCCCTTCATCGAAAACGACTATTATTATGATCTCTTGCTGGGTCTTGGGGACAAATGCGAGTGCCTCGAGCCGCCGCGCGTCCGCGCGGAGATGCGGCGGAGAGCGCAAGCTATCGCTGCGCTCTACGAAGGTTGAATTGCACGCAAGCAACAAAAAAGAACTGCTCCCGCAGTTCTTTTTTATGTATCTAGGTTGTAAGGGTAATTCTTTGCATCTTTCTTATAAAGAAAGAAGAGTAATTATCGAATCTCCGTCTTATTCCGGAAATACGGTCTCAATGCCGCGGGAATCGCGACGCTGCCGTCCGCGCGGAGGTTGTTTTCGAGGAACGCGATCAGCATGCGCGGCGGTGCCACCACCGTGTTGTTGAGCGTATGCGGGAAATAGTTGCCCGTCTCTTTGTTCTTCACGCGGATGCCGAGGCGGCGCGCCTGCGCATCGCCGAGATTGCTGCAGCTGCCCACCTCGAAATACTTCTTCTGGCGCGGAGACCAGGCTTCGACGTCCATGCTCTTGACTTTGAGGTCGGCGAGATCGCCCGAGCAGCACTCCAGCGAGCGCACGGGGATATCCAGCGTGCGGAAAAAGTCGATGGTGTTTTTCAGCAGCGTTTCAAACCACATCATGCTCTCTTCCGGCTTGCAGACGACGATCATCTCCTGCTTTTCAAACTGATGGATGCGGTAGACGCCGCGCTCTTCGATGCCGTGCGCGCCGACTTCCTTGCGGAAACACGGCGAGTAGCTGGTCAGCGTCTGCGGCAGCTCGCTTTCTTCGAGGAACGTATCGATGAACTTGCCGATCATGGAGTGCTCGCTGGTGCCGATGAGGTAGAGATCCTCTCCCTCGATCTTGTACATCATGCCTTCCATCTCGGAAAAGCTCATCACACCGTCGACCACGCCGCTGCGGATCATGAACGGCGGGATATAATAGGTAAAGCCGCGCTCAACCATGAAATCCCTCGCGTAGGCGAGGATTGCGGATTGCAGCAGCGCGATATCGCCGCAAAGATAATAAAACCCGTTGCCGCTGGTCTTTCTGGCGGCGTCGAGATCGATGCCCTTGAATTTTTCCATGATCTCCACATGGTATGGAATCTCATATTCCGGCACGACCGGCTCGCCGAAGCGCTCGACTTCGACGTTCTCGGAATCATCCTTGCCGATGGGCACGGAAGGATCGATGATGTTCGGAATCACGAGCATGCGGCGGCGGATTTCCGCCGTTAGCTCGGTCTCGCGGACATCCAGCCGCGCCATCTCGTCCGCCATGTCGTTGACCTGCTTCTTGGCGGCTTCCGCTTCTTCCTTCTGGCCTTTTGCCATCATGGAGCCGATGGATTTAGAAATCGAGTTTCTCTGCGAGCGCAGATAGTCCGCGCGGGTGTGCGCCTCGCGATACTCGGCGTCCAGCGCGATGACTTCGTCCACCAACGCAAGCTTGTCGAACTGAAACTTCTTTTTGATGTTCTCTTTTACCAGCTCCGGCTGCGTGCGGATGAGCTTGATATCCAGCATACGATCCCCCTATATATATCCGTCTAAATGGTATTCGAATTTACATGCGCTCCGGCGCGGCGATGCCGATGAGTCCAAGACCCACGGCGATGACCCGGCGCGTAGCGTCCGTCAGCGCGAGGCGCGCCTGCCGCACGGCGGCTACGTCCGCCATGATGCGCTGTTCATAATAAAACTTGTTGAACGCGGCGCAGATGGCGATGATCGCGCGGGTGACGAGATACGGCTCGTTCTTCTCCATCGCGTCCACGACGGCATCCGGAAATGCACCAATCGCAGAGATAACGGCGGAGGCTTCCGCGTCCGTGAGCTGGCTATAATCCACGTCGGCGGGCGCGTAGTCCGCTTTCCGAAGAACCGAGCAGGCGCGCGCGTGGGTATACTGCGCGTACGGGCCTGTTTCGCCGTCGAAATTCAACACCGCGTCCCAGTCGAACACAACGTCCTTGATGCGGCCGTTGTAGAGGCTGTTCCAGATCAGCGCGCCGATGCCGACCTGCTTGGCGATGGTCTCTTTGTCCTCGAGGTCGGGGCTCTTTTCGCGGATGATCTCGTATGTCTTATCGCAGGCGGCGGAGAGCACATCGCGGAGCTTGACCATGTTTCCCTTGCGGGTGGAGAATGCGCCGTCGGTGCCGCTGACCATGCCGAAGGAAACGTGGATGAGGTCCTTCGCCCAGTCGTAACCCATCAGCTCGACAACCTTGAACCACTGCCGGAAATGCAAATCCTGCTGATACGCGACCACATAGAGGCACTTCGCGAAATCGTAGGTGTCCTTGCGGTAGAGCGCGGCTGCGATATCGCGCGTGGCGTAGAGCGTCGCGCCGTCGGAGCGCAGGATGATGCACGGCGGCATCTTGTAGTCCGCCAAATCGACGATCTGCGCGCCCTGATCGAGCTTGAGGAGATTCTTTTCCCGCAGCTCGTCTACTACGCGACCCATCTTGTCGTTATAAAAACTTTCGCCGGCATAGCTGTCAAAGTGGATGCCGAGAATGTCGTACACTTCTTCGACCTCTTTGAGCGTGATCTTTTTAAACCAGTCAAACAGTTCCAGCGCCTCTTTGTCTCCATCCTCAATACGCTTGAACCATGCGCGGGCTTCGTCATCCAGAGAGGGATTGCTCTCCACTTCCTGATGATAGCGCACGTAGATTTTCACGAGCTCGTCCACACCGCCCTGATCGATCACATCATGATCGCCCCAGAGTTTGTAGGCCACGATCATCTTGCCGAACTGGGTGCCCCAGTCGCCGAGGTGGTTGATGCCCACGGACGTATAGCCGAGGTGGTTATAAATGCGGTACAGCGCGCTGCCGATCACCGTTGTGGGCAGATGCCCGATATGGAACGGCTTTGCGATGTTGACCGAGGAATAGTCGATGCAGACGTTGCGCTTGCCGCCCAAATCGGAGCCGCCGTAGCGCGCGCCTTCGGCAAACACGCGGGTAAGAACAGCCTTTGCCTGCGCGCTTTTGTCGAGGTAAAAATTCACGTATCCACCCGTCGCGGTTGCTTTTGCCACGCCTTCGGGCAGCACGATTGCCGCCGCAAGCTCGCCCGCGATGACCGGCGGTGCTTTGCGGAGTGTCTTTGCGAGTTTGAAGCAGGGGAACGCGTAGTCTCCCATCTCCGGCGTGGGAGGGGTTTCGAGCCAAGTGATCAGTTCCTCCGCGGGCAGCGCCGCGGGGGTTGCGAGGGCGGATGCAATTGCCTGTTTAAAGTCCATCGGTCATTTCCTTACTATACTTGTGTGCGAACACACCGTTCTTGCGTTTCGTAATGAATGATTATATCAAACAATTCCGTGTCTGTTAAGGCAAAACTGGGGTTTTCGGCAGAAAAACGCATAAAGGCGCGCTTATGCAGTCTATTCTGCCCCGCGCGCTCTTTACAAACCGCAGAAAACCCGCTATACTTCTGCTATTACAGCGATGATCGGGACAGTCCGGGTTACTTGCATGTCCATAAGAGCGAGCCGCGTACGGTGCAAGGCGGCAATGGACAAGAACCGTTCGGTATCACCCGTGAGCGCGCGCGCCAAAGGCAACTGCCGAGTAACGCGCGACGTATACCCCGCGTTAAGGGGTCTTGAGCGGGCGGCAGACAGTCGCCAAGCAGGGTGGTACCGCGCAAAGCCGGATTTTCGTGCTTTTCGTCCCTCTTTTCGGGGCGGAGGGCTATTTTTTTACCCGTTTTCCCGCGATACAAGATTTTAAATATTTTCTGACACACAGAACAAGGAGAGCGAATCGAATGTACAAAAAAGTATCGAGCGAACTGAATTTCGTTCCGCGCGAGAAAGAAGTGCTCGCGTTTTGGAAGGAGAAGCAGATCTTCCAAAAGAGCGTGCGCTTACGCAAAGGCGCAAAGCCCTATACCTTCTTCGACGGCCCGCCGACGGCAAACGGAAAGCCGCACATCGGCCATGTGCTCACGCGCTCGATCAAGGATATCATCCCGCGCTATAAAACCATGAAGGGATTCGACGTGCTGCGCAAAGCCGGCTGGGATACCCACGGCCTTCCGGTTGAAATCGAGGTCGAAAAGCACCTCGGCCTCGACGGCAAAGAGCAGATCGAAGCCTATGGCATCGAGCCGTTCATCAAGGAATGCAAAAAGTCGGTCTGGAAATATAAGACCGACTGGGAAACCATGTCCGATCGCGTCGGTTTCTGGGCGGATATGGAAGACCCGTACATCACCTATGACAACAACTACATCGAGAGCATCTGGTGGGCGCTCAAGACGATCCACGAGAAAGGCCTTCTCTACAAAGGGCACAAGATCGTACCGTATTGCCCGCGCTGCGGAACCGCGCTCAGCAGTCACGAAGTCGCTCAAGGGTATAAGGACGTCAAGGACACCTCCGCCATCGCGAAGTTCTTCCTAAAGGACGATCCTTCCGTGGCGATTCTCGCGTGGACGACCACGCCCTGGACGCTGCCGAGCAACGTCGCCCTCTGCGTCAACGCAAAGGAGACCTACGCCACCGCGAAGCACAATGGCGAAACCTACATCCTCGCCGAAGCGCTGGTGAAGAACGTGCTTGGCGAAAATGCCGAGATCATCTCCACCTGCAAGGGCGCCGACCTCGTCGGTACGGAATACGAGCCGCTGTTTGAGCTGCCCGTGAATTTCGGCAACAAAAAGGGCTATCGCGTTGTTGCAGACGAATACGTCTCGCTCGAAGACGGTACCGGCGTCGTCCACATCGCGCCCGCGTTCGGCGAAGACGACTCCCGCGTGGGTAAAAAGTGGGACCTGCCGTTCGTGCAGCTGGTCAACGCCAGCGGTCACATGATCGGCGGCACGCCCTGGGACGGCCTGTTTGTTAAAGACGCGGACAAGCCCATTCTCGACGCGCTAAAGGCGAGCAACAAGCTCTTTGCCGCGCTGTCGTTTGAGCACAGTTATCCCTACTGCTGGCGTTGCGACACCCCGCTGATCTACTACGCCAGAGAGAGCTGGTTTATCAAGATGACCGCGGTCAAGGAAAAGCTTATCGCCTTCAACCGCAGCGTCAACTGGATTCCCGAGACCATCAAGGAAGGCCGCATGGGCAACTTCCTCGAAAACGTCATCGACTGGGGCGTCTCGCGTGAGCGCTATTGGGGCACGCCACTGCCAGTCTGGATGTGCGAATGCGGGCATGTGCACGTCGTCGGTTCCCGCGAGGAGCTGCAGCAGCTGAATCCTTCGGTGTCTCCCGACATCGAGCTGCACAAGCCCTACATCGACGAAGTCACCTTCCCCTGCGAAAAGTGCGGCAAGACCATCAAGCGCGAGCCGGTGGTCATTGACTGCTGGTTTGACAGCGGCGCCATGCCTTTTGCGCAGTGGCACTATCCATTTGAAAACAAAGAGGAGTTCGAGCGGCGCTATCCCGCGCAGTTCATCAGCGAAGCCATCGACCAGACGCGCGGCTGGTTCTATTCGCTGCTCGCCATCTCCACGTGCCTCTTTGACGAGGCTGCGTTCCAGAACTGCATCGTCATGGGACACGTGCAGGACATGGAAGGCCGCAAGATGAGCAAGCACCTCGGCAACGTCGTCGATCCGTGGACGGTGCTGGATGCACAGGGCGCGGACGCCGTGCGCTGGTATTTCTACACCGGCTCCATGCCGTGGCTGCCCAGTCGCTTCTCGGCGGAGGCGGTCAGCGAGGCGCAGAGAAAATTCATCGGCACCTTCTGGAACACCTATGCGTTCTACATCCTCTACGCGGAGATCGACAAGTTCGATCCCACGCAGTATAAGCTTGAAGACTGCCAGCTCTCCGAGATGGACCGCTGGGTGCTCTCGCGGCTGAATACGCTGGTCAAGACCGTGGACGGCAACCTCGACAAGCTCCGCATCACCGAAGGCGGCAGAGCGCTGCAGGCATTCTCGGACGAGCTTTCTAACTGGTACGTCCGCCGCTGCCGCGAGCGTTACTGGGGCAGCGAGATGACCGAGGATAAGAAAGCCGCTTACATGACGCTCTTCACCACGCTCAAGACGCTGACGTTCTTGACCGCACCGTTTTTGCCGTTTATGACCGAGGAGATCTATCAAAACCTCGTGCGCACGGTAGACAAAAACGCACCCGAGAGCGTGCATTTCTGCGACTATCCGGAAGCGGACGAGAGCAGAATCGACGCGGATCTGGAAGCGAACATGGCGCGCGTGCTCGACATCGTCACCCTCGGCCGTGCGGCACGCAACGACGGCAACGTCAAGACCCGCCAGCCGCTCGCGCTGATGTACATCCAGGGCGAACCTATGAACGAGCACTACGTGAAGATCGTCACCGAGGAGCTCAACGTCAAGAAGGCGGAGTTCGTCAACGACGCGTCCGGGTTCCTGAGCTATCAGGTCAAGCCGCAGCTCAAGACGCTTGGGCCGCGCTACGGCAAGATCCTGCCGAAGATCGGCGCGCACCTTGCGGAAGCCGGCGTCGGCAACCTCGTCGTGAAATCGCACGCCGCAGGTAAGAACTACGAAGTCACCATCGAGGAAGTCTACGTGGTACTTGCGCCCGAGGACGTGCTCGTCTCCACCGGCAAGACCGACGGCTTTGTCGCGGCGACCGACAACGACACCATCGTGGTGCTCGATACCAAGCTCACGCAGGAGCTGATCGACGAAGGATTCGTCCGCGAGCTGATCAGTAAGGTGCAGACCATGCGCAAAGAGGCGGGCTTCGAGGTCAGCGACCACATCGCGCTCTCCTATGACGGCAGCGCGAAGATCGAGGAGATCTTCTCCCGCTTCGGAGACGAGATTCTCTCCGAAACGCTGGGCGTTGCACTGAGCAAGGGCGCGATAGGCTACACAAAAGAGTGGGACGTCAACAAAGAAGCCGTCACACTCGGCGTGGAGAAACGGTAAACAAAAAGGAGGGCGGAATACCGTCCTCCTTTCGCTTTCTTTTAAAAGAAAGCTTCGTAAAGAAATTTAAGCAATAGAACCCCGGACATTGCCCTTTTCCTGCGAAACTCCTTGCAAATCACGCTTTCTTGTGATACACTACCTTCCGCTAACGTCCTTCTTGCTCGGCGCCGTGACGCCGGGCCAATAGACCATAAGGAGGTGAAATGAATGAATCAATACGAAGTTCTTTACATCATCGTACCCACGCTGGACGAGGAAGCGATGAAAGCATCCGTCGAAAAGTTCAAAGGGATTATCGCAACCAACGGCGGTGAAGTGACTGCGGTCGACGAATGGGGCAAGAAGCGTCTTGCGTACCCGATCGATTACAAGACCGAGGGCTACTACGTTTTGATGTCGTTTACGTGTGCGCCGGAAGTTCCCAAAGAACTCGAGCGTAACTTCAAGAACGACGAAGCGATTCTCCGCTATCTCGTGACCCGCAAAGGCGAGTAACGAACAGAGCAGTGCCGAAAGGATGGATGAAGCATGAATAAAATCACTCTCATCGGAAACCTGACGCATGACCCGGAAGTGCGTTCTACGCCCAACGGTGTCACCGTTTGCTCCTTCACCATCGCAGTAAACCGCCGGTTCGCCAGCGGTTCGGGCGGCGAGCGCCCGACGGATTTCTTCCGCATCAACGCCTGGCGTCAGCTAGGCGAAACGTGCGCCCGATACCTCAGCAAGGGCCGCAAGGTCGCCGTCATCGGCGAACTCCAGGCGCGCACCTACGAGGCAAAGGACGGCACGACGCGCATGTCTCTCGACGTGCAGGCGGACGAAGTCGAGTTCCTCTCGCCCAAGCAGCAGGATGATGGAGCCGCGCCCTCCAATCGCGCAGACAATGCGCAGGATATGGCCGGGTTTACTGACATCCAGTCCGACGACATCCCGTTTTAACAACTGCGGGTAAACCGCAACAAAATTTTCGAATTGGAGGCTTGCAACATGGAAGACCGTAAAATGCGTCCCCGTATGAAGCGTGGCCGCCGCAAGGTTTGCAAGTTCTGCGCTGATAAAACCGCCAGCATCGACTACAAGGATATTCGTACCCTTGAAAAGTTTGTGACCGAGCGCGGCAAGATCATGCCCCGTCGTATGTCGGGCATGTGCGCCAAGCATCAGCGTGACCTTGCTATTGCCATCAAGCGCGCGCGCATCGTCGCCCTTCTGCCCTACGTGGCGGACTAAGCGACAAAAGCAAACAAATAGCACACCAAATCCTAAAGGACTTAGCAGAATCAGAACCGCCGATTGGCGGTTCTTTTTTATCTCTAACAAATTTCTGATGCAACATTTAAAAATACCTGACTATTTATTTCTGTCATGGAATGGCATTATTAATCGAAAGACATTTCTATTATTGGCCGTAGGCATAAGACGCCTACTTGTCTTTAATGGCAGTGTCTTTCTCATTTAGAATATTGAAAATGTCTTTGCTTGGTTATATAATCACAATAAGATCATACTTGACGCTCGATGGCGATTGGAGCCGGGATAGTTTAAGCCAAGTTTGATCTTTTTCATTGACAACATGCTTATTACGTAATAGAATTTTTGTGAACCCGTGGCTAGTTGTAGAGGGCAATTGGAGCCCAGAGATAACCAGTTGCGGGTTCTCTGGTTGTAAACATTCATACGAAAATAACTGAACCGCCGATCGGCGGTTCTTTTTTGTGGTGTTGTTTTTTTGCAGCATATTCAATCGTAGTTTAATCAAACGTAGGACGTTTATAGTAAATCTTATATCCGTCTTCGATCAGGTAGTCGATCATGCCGAATTTATCTTGATGAACGACAAATCTGGTCTCTCCGACTTTGATGGTGATGCGGTTGAAGATCGATACGCGTACGCTCCATGTTGCTGCTTCTTCGTTGTGAGTGCTTGTCTCTTGCAACTGGCTGCGCGTTGAGTTCTCATTATTATCGCTGGCATATGTATCTTTCACACTATCGAGGTATATCTTAACGGCGATTCCATCCTCCAGCAGCATTACCATATTATTCCGCGTATACAGCATGCCGGAGGCAGACATATCCCATCGTTGCAGAACAAAGGTTTCCCCTTGCAGCTTCTCGGTCAACTCAGCAGCGTATTTCTGGTTTGCAGTAAGCTGCAAAATCACAAACGCGAGCGCAAGCAAGCCAAGCAGCACATACACCAGTGCTTCAATCAGCTGTCTTTTGCTTTTTGGTGTGCTCGGTAACGATTGTGTCGTTGATGTCTGATCCATAGCGAATCCCTTTTCAACACAAGTGATCGAATACTGTTTCTATTATAATTATTCTGTTCCTGACTGTCTATAAGAACAGCGTCTGTCGCGCATTTAAAAATTTTTCACTATTTTCTTCATTCGCGACACAAAAAAACGCCCCATCGGGGCGCTTTCTGTTATCGCTTGTGACTCTCGTCGCCTTTTACGCGCATCCGGTCCCACAGTCCATACGTTTCCGTGGTCGAGAGCGCGTGCATGAACTTCTCCTCAAAATCCGGCACCAGACTCGTCATGTGCTTGACCAGCTGCTTTGCCTCCTCGCGCTTGGTGTGCCCCGCGATGTCGCAGTTCGCCGGCAAAATCGGCAACTCGTGCGACCTGGCGACGGAGAGCGCGTGCTTCTCCGGCAAAAAGATCAGCGGGCGGATGACCGTCACATCCCGGCGGGAAAGATACGTCACGGGCGCAAACGTGTTGATCCTGCCCTCGTAGAGCATGCTCATGAAGAACGTCTGGATCACGTCGTCGCGATTGTGCCCGAGTGCTACCTTGTTGCAGCCGTGCTCGACGGCGTATGTGTTCAGCGCACCGCGGCGAAGCTTTGCGCAGAGCGCGCAGGGGCTCCGCTCGTCGCGGTATTCAAACACGACCTTGCCAATGTCGGTATACACGACCTCAAAGTCGATGCCGACCTTCTCCGCAAACGCCTGAATCTTCGAAACATCCTGCTGCTTGAGCCCGAGGTCGAGCATGACGGCGATGACCTCAAACTTCGTATACGAAAACCGCTGATAGAGCTTCATCGCCTCCATCAACAACAGGGAATCCTTGCCGCCGGAGACGCCGATGCAAACCTTGTCCCCGTCTTCAATCATGTGATACCGCTCGTCCGCGCGGCGAATGCTGCCTAATACTCGTTTCATGAGGGATATTATAGGAGCAAAGCGATCAAATGCGCAAGCTTTTTCGCGCGGCTAGATCGCGAGCGCCTCGTCGATCTGCTCTAGCTGCTCACCGCTCAGCGGGCCGAACGCTAACGCGCGTGCGTTTTCATCCGCCTGCGCCACGGTTTTGAATCCCGGAATCGGGATGTTGACCCCGCTCTTGGCCCAGAGCCACGCGAGCGCACCCTGCGCCGCGGTGCGCCCGCCGCTGGTCAATACGTCCCGCACACGCGCCATCCGCGCCAGAAACTCCGGTTTCGGCTTGCCATCCTCAAAATACTCCGTCCAATCGAAGGCGGACGCGCGCACATCGTCGCGCTCAAACCGCGTGGCCTGCGAAAACTTTCCGGAGAGGAACCCCATCGCGAGCGGACTGTTGTTCAGGCACGCGAAATTGTGCGTTTCGCAGGCCTCGACCGCCTCCGCGTCGTAGCTGAACAGGTTCGCCTTGGTCTGAATCACCGTTCCGCGCGTCTTAGCGGCAAACAGTTCCACCTTTTCGCGCGTGTAGGTGCTCCAGCCGTATGCGCGGAGCTTGCCCTCCGCTTTGAGCCGCTCCATCTCATCAAACACCGACTCCACCGCCTCGTCGGGAATGAACCCCGTGTGCAGTTGGTAGAGATCGACATAGTCCGTGCCGAGGCGTTTCAGCGACGCTTCCAGCGCGCGGCGAATGTAGGCGGGCGACCAGTCCTGTCCCGTGAGCGCACGCTGTTCGCGGTCGTAGGTGAATCCACCCTTCGTGGCGATCACGACTTCGTGCCGCAAGGGCTTAAGCGCTTTACCCAGCACCTCTTCGCTATGCCCCGTGCCATAGGCGTCCGCCGTGTCAAACAGCGTCACACCCAGCTCTACCGCGCGGCGGATCGCGCGGATCGACTCCGCGTCGTCCACCTGTCCCCAGCCATCCTGATGTCCGTCCATCGTGAACGGCCCGCCAATCGCCCAGCAGCCAAGCCCGAGTGCGCTGGTTGCGATGCCGCTGCCGCCTAATATGCGCAGTTCCATATGTAAACTTCTCCTTCGTCAGTCGTTTTGCAGTCCGCGGGTAAGACCCGCCCAGGCGAGCGAAATCTCCCGCTCCAATTCCTCGCGGTCAAAGAGTTTGACCGACATCGAGAGCCCGATCATCAGATAATAGTAAGCAAGCGCCGCGCTTTCAACCGGCTGCGGACGGATCTCCCTGCGCGCGATGCCATCCGAGATGGCAGACTGAATCGCCCGCTGAAACTCGTCCTGCGTCTCCTTCGTCTCCCGCTCCATGCGCTCCTGGATGAACTCCGGCGAAAAATAGAAGTAGCGATCCCAGAAATACATCCGCGGGTTATTGTGGCAATAGCGCAGAAACGCGCGAAACATCCGCTCCAATCGCGTGAGCGCGCTCTCGTCCTCCCGCTTGAGGGTGAGGGATTGAATGGTTTCGCGGTATTCCTCCACCACGCCTGTGAACACGGCGGAGAAGATTTCCTCCTTGCCGGAATAGTGCGCGTAGAGTGACGCTTTTTTGATGCCCGTCGCCGCGGCAAGGTCGCTCATGCTCGCGCCCTCATAACCCTTTTTCATAAAGAGCGCAAGCGCATGCTCCAGAATCTCTTGTTTCGTCATGTGTTCCTCCCATTGGCGACGGTAATTTTGTTTAACTACCTACCGTTCGGTAGGTTGATAATATCATATGTGTTTCTCGTTTGCAAGACGGAATTTTCCCGCCTGTCTCTTCCCAAAAATCAACAAGGGCGGCTTGCGCCGCCCCTGCCTGTAAAAATCTTTACAGGATTTATGATTATTGGAGATTGAGGTTCTTCTTGAAGATCGAACGGATCAGGAAGAAGAATCCGACCGCCAAGCCTGCGAACAGTACGCCGTACCAGCCGAAGGTCGATGTCATGAACCGGGTCACTTCCGGCACGGTTTCGAGCGCCATAGAAGAGACGCCTTCACCAAACGCAACCACCGACATGAACGCCGTGCTGATCATGCCAACGCCCATGTTGATCAGCAGATACATGCCAATCGCGGCAAGAACGCGGTGCTTTTTGGCGATCTGACCACCGATCACGATGGCGAAGAAGATCTCCAGCAGCTGAGACGCGAGCGCCAGAACGCCGATGACGACGATCTCAACCGACATGACCGGAACATTCACATACTGGCTTGCCTGCGGCAAGATCTCGGTGAAGAACGTTCTGTACGCCTGCAACACTTCCAAGTTGACGATGCCGTTGCTCGTGGTACCGAATACCGAGAAGATGATCAGTGTGACCATCACCACAAGCGCGTTGATCACGGTCCATACCATGGCGGTGATCAGCTTCGACCAGATCAGCTTGCTGGTGGAGACCGGCAGCGTGAAGGTCAGATACCCTTCGTCCGCAAGAAAGCTGCGGTAGAAGTGGTAGCAGATCAGAAGCAGCGTCACGAGCGCGGAGGCCATGATCGCAACGCCGATGAGCACCGACGCCGTTCCGCAAAGCCCCATAATCAGCGAGCGCAGCAGCGCGGAGCCGCCGGCGTTTGCCGTGTTCTGCCCGATGCGGAGAGTCAGCGCGGTGAGCAGCGTTGCCACAAGGCCGCCGCCGAGAACGCCGATCTGCATCGGAACCAGCGTGCGCGAGAGCGCACGGAAGTCATGTTTCAACAATTTCTTTAGCATCTGAATACCTCCCGGAACAGCTCGTCCAGCGACTTGCCCTGTGTCTCGCGGACATTGTCCGTCGTGTCATGCATGGTGATGACGCCCTCTTTGAGGAACAGGAACTCGTCCAGCACCTTTTCCACGTCCGAAATTAGGTGTGTGGAGATGAGGATTGTCGCCTCGTTGTCGTAGTTGCCGATGATCGTGTCGAGGATATAGTCCCGGGTTGCCGGGTCTACACCGCCGATGGGTTCATCCAGCAAGTAGAGCTTTGCTCTGCGGGACATGACGAGCACGAGCTGCATCTTTTCCCGCGTGCCTTTGCTCAGCTGCTTCATGCGCTTGCCCGCGGGCACGTTCAGGCGGGAGAGCATCTCTCTTGCGCGCGCCATGTCAAAGTCCGCATAAAAGTCCGCGAAGTAATCGAGGCAATCTTCCACCGTCATCCAATCCGGCAGATAGGTGCGCTCCGGCAGGTACGAAATCAGCGCTTTGGTCCCCTCACCAACGGGCTGATTGTCCACGAGCACGGTTCCGTTCGTGGGTGTTAATAGACCTGCTACGATCTTGAGCAGCGTGGTTTTGCCGCTGCCGTTCGGTCCCAAGAGACCGACGATCTTGCCCTTAGGCAAATTCAGGTCAACATTGTTGAGCGCAAGCGTATTCCCGTAACGCTTACTGAGCGCTCTTGCTTCAAGAATTGACTGCATGTTCCCCCTCCTTATGTTCCGCCTTCGTGAGCCGTTCCAGCACTTCTTTGCGGCTCAAGCCAAGCGCCTGCATCTGCATCATGAACGTCTCTGCGAGTAAGTCCGCCTTGATATCCCTCGCGCGGGAGACAGCGGTTTCGTCCGTTGTCACCGTTCGTCCGGTGTTTCTCTGCGTGGTAACCAATCCCATTTCCTCCAGTTCTGCGAGTGCTCGTTGCATTGTATTCGGGTTGACTGCCGCCAGTACCGCGAGATCGCGTACGCTGGGCAGCCGCATTCCCATTTCATAGGTGCCGTTGAGAATACGAAGTTCTATCTCGTCGACGATCTGTTGATAGATCGGACGATTCGAATTGAATTGCCAAGCCAATGCATGTTCCCCCTTTCGTGTGTCGCTGTATTATTGTCTTAACACAGTTATACATTAATACACCGACACTGTCAAGAGAATTTTTTCAAATTTTCTTTTTTATTTTTCTACCCGTGCTTTTCGGGCATTTGCTTCATTATATAGCATGAAATTGACGTTTTCGGCTGTTTTTTCGTCAAGGAATCGTAAAAAAACCGCAAACTGCGCGATATTGCTTGTCCTAACCCCTTGTCGTGGTTTATAATAACTTGTTTTCGTTATTTAGAAAGAAGGTACTCAAATGGACATTCGAAACGTCGCCATCATCGCGCATGTCGACCACGGCAAGACAACGCTGGTCGACCAAATGCTGCGTGACGCGGGCGTGCTGCGCAGAGGCGAACAAGACGTCGAGCGCATTATGGACTCAAACGATCTCGAGCGCGAGCGCGGAATCACTATCCTCTCAAAGAACACGGCGGTCTCCTACGGCGGCACGCGCATCAACATCGTCGACACCCCCGGTCACGCGGATTTCGGCGGTGAGGTGGAGCGCATCCTCCAAATGGTAGATGGTGTGCTGCTGCTCGTGGACGCGTTTGAAGGCTGCATGCCGCAGACGCGCTTCGTGCTTAGAAAATCTCTCGAACTCAACAAGGTTCCGATTCTGGTCGTCAACAAGGTCGACCGCCAGGGTTCACGCCCGATGGAAGTCGTGGACGAAGCGCTTGAGCTTTTCATCGAACTCGGCGCCACGGCAGAACAGCTGGATTTCCCGGTGGTCTACGCCAGCGCACGCGACGGCATGAGCGGCATGACGCCGGACGGCATGCAGAACGACATGCGCGCGCTATTTGATACGATCCTGACCGCCATTCCTGCGCCGAACTTTCTGCCGGACGAACCGCTGCAGATTCTGTTCTCCTCGATCGACTACGACGATTATGTCGGTCGCATCGGCGTTGGGCGCATCGAGCGCGGCACGGCGAAAAAGGGCATGCCGGTCGTCATCTGCGGCGGCGAAGACAACCGCAAGGTGGACACCAAGATCACCCGCCTCTATCGCTATGAAGGACTCAAGCGCGTCGAGGTAGACGAAGCGCCCTGCGGAGACATCATCTGCGTGGCTGGTATGGAGTTCCTCAACGTCGGCGAAACCGTCTGCGACCCGAATTGCATCGAGCCGCTGCCGTTTGTGCACATCGACGAGCCGACCGTGAGCATGATGTTCATGCTCAACGACAGCCCGTTTGCGGGTCGTGAGGGAAAATACGTCACGGGGCGCAATCTCCGCGACAGGCTCTTTAACGAAGTAAAAACCAATATCTCCATGCGCGTGGAGGAGACGGAAACAACCGACTCGTTCCGCGTCAGCGGCAGAGGCGAGCTGCATCTTTCGATTCTGATCGAGACCATGCGCCGCCAGGGATATGAATTCGCCGTCTCCCGCCCGAAGGTCATCTTCCACAAAGACAAGGACGGCAACCTCTTCGAGCCGATCGAAGAACTGACCATCGACGTACCGACCGAATATGTCGGCGCGGTTATGGAGAAGCTCGGTCAGCGCAAAGCGGAGTTGCAGGATATGACCAATCAGGGCGACAACAGCGTCCGCCTCCAGTTCCTTGTGCCCGCGCGCGGACTGATGGGTTACCGCTCCGAGCTGTTGACCGATACGCGCGGCAACGGCGTGATGAGCCACATCTTCCACGATTACGAGCCGTATCGCGGCCCGATCGAAGAGCGCAAGACGGGCTCTCTGGTCGCGCACGAGACGGGTGATACCTCTAGCTACGGCCTGTTCAACACGCAGGATCGCGGCAAGCTCTTCGTCGGCTCCGGCGTGCCCGTTTATGAGGGGCAGGTCGTCGGCGAAAACGCGCGCGCGGGAGACATCGTGGTCAACGTCTGCAAAAAGAAGCACGTCACCAACATGCGCGCTTCCGGTTCGGATGACGCGCTGCGCCTCACGCCGCCGGTTGTGCTCTCTCTGGAGCAGTGCCTTGAGTTCATTGCGGACGACGAGCTGGTCGAGGTTACGCCAAAGAACATCCGCATGCGTAAGCGCTTCTTAAACAAGGACGCGCGTTCAAAGTTCGCCAAGCAGATCGAGACGGAGTAAATCCCTGTCTCCAATGAGCGAAAGGAGCAAAGGAAGGTATGCTACACCTCGTCGAAATCGACCGGTACAACTATCTTTCGGTGCTGGATCTCTCCGTTTCGGCGGAGCAGAAGAGCTTTGTCGCTTCCAATCAGTACTCTCTCGCGCAGGCATATGCCCAGCCGGAGTGCGTGCCGCTCGCGCTGTATGCGGAGAACAAGCCCGTCGGCTTTGCGATGTATTGCCTTGACGAGGAGGATCATCAATACTGGATCTACCGGCTGATGATCGACCAGCGCTATCAGGGCGTGGGCTATGGCAGAGAGGCAATGCATCTGCTGATCAATCGCATCCGAGGGATGTCGGACGAGGAGCATGACCGCATCTACATCAGCTTTGAACCGGCGAACGAGATCGCAAAATCACTCTACGAAGGTCTCGGCTTCGTGCCAGACGGACGCGTGATCTACGGCGAGATCGTATATGTGTTGAAGCTATAAAAGCAGCAAATATCATCAAAGAGGCTTATTGATATAGGCCTCTTTTTTTGTCGCGCTGCTGTTTTCGATTTTTGCGAATATCGCGTTTTTATACCGCAGATCCTTTTTGCTTTCTGTTTAACAAATTTGATACAATTCATACCCCTGTTGTGAATTGTGTTTGTTCTTTCACTGTGATAACATGTATTCGATTGTTGAAAAGGAGTCTTACCACCATGCAATTTATCTTGCCAATTATTATCGCCTTTGCTGTTTTGGTGTTCATTCTGGGCTATCTGAAAGCCCCGCCGGACACCGCGTTTGTCATCTCCGGTCTCGGCAGACGCAGAATACTGATCGGTAAAGCAGGCTGGCGCTTCCCGTTTTTAGAGAGGGTGGATAAGCTCCCGCTCAACGTGATGCAGGTCGACGTGAAGACATCCGAAGCGGTGCCGACAAACGAGTTCATCAACGTCAGCGTCGACGGCGTGGCTAACGTCAAGATTTCCAGCCGTCCGGAGCTGCTCAACCGCGCGGCGGAGTCGCTGCTGGGTCTTCGTCCGGACGCGATGGTCACGCTGGTGACGCAGGTGCTCGAAGGCAACATGCGCGAGATCGTGGGTTCCGTCGGGCTCAAGGAGATGGTGCAGGATCGCCAGGGCGTCGCCCGCAAGATCACCGAAAACGTCGTGCCCGACATGGAAAAGCTCGGCATCGAGGTCGTGAACTTCAACATCCAGAATTTCAAGGATGCCGCCGGCACAATTGAAAACATGGGTATCGACAACGTCGAACAGATTCGCAAAAACGCGCAGATCGCAAAGGCAAACGCACAGAGAGATATCTCCATCGCCACCGCGGAAGCGCAGCAGGAGGCAAACGCCGTCCGCGCCGACGCGGAGAAGAAGATCGCCGTGCAAAACGCGGAGCTTGCGATGCAACAGTCGGACATGCAGGTGCGCTCCGATACCAAGAAAGCGGAAGCGGACGCCGCCTACGCCATCCAGCAGGAGACGCAGCGCAAGACGATTGAAATCACCAAAGCCAACGCGGACATTGCGCGCAAGGAGAAAGAGGCTGAAATCGCCGAGCGCGAAATCTCCCTGCAGGAAAAGAAGCTTGACGCAGAGATCCGCAAGCAGGCGGACGCGCTGAAATATCAGGCGGAAAAAGAAGCGGAAGCGCAGCTCATCAAACGCCAGCGCGAAGCGGACGCACGCAAATACGAGATGGCGCAGCAGGCGGAAGCCCTTCGCATCGAGGCGGAAGCACACAAGTTCCAGGTAGAGCAGCAGGCCGCGGCGCGGCGCGCCGAAGCGGAAGCCATGCGCTTCTACATGGAACAGGAGGCGGAAGGTATCCGCGCCAAGGGCGTCGCTGAAGCGGAAGCCATCGAGCGCAAAGCAGAGGCGCAGAAGCGCATGGGCGAAGCCTCCGTGCTGGAGATGTATCTCACCGCGCTGCCGGAAGTCGTCAAAAACGCGGCTTCCCCGCTCGCACAGACCGAGAAGATCGTCATGTACGGCGACGGCAACTCGTCCAAGTTGGTGCGGGATGTCATGCTCAGCGCAAGTCAGGTGCTCGAAGGCATCAAAGAATCCACAGGCATCGACCTGAAGGATCTCATCGCGGCGCGGCAGGCCGCCATGCCCGCAACCACCGAACCGCCGGTAAACCCCGCAAAATAAACGCAAAAAACCCGAAAACACAAAAATCATCCTGCGAAATCAGGATGATTTTTTATTTTTGCAAAAAAACGCTTGCTCATGACGTTGCGTCATATAGTATCGTGCAAGCTGAAGGAGCGAAAACAAAGCAAAAATACGTTTCGTTTCGCTGAAAGGAGCAAAACAATGGATACAATCAAAGATTTTCTGCCATTTCTGATTCCGCTTGCAATCGCGCAGTTTGTGCTGCTTGGATTCACGATCCGGCACATCCTCACCCACGAGCGCTACAAGCGCGGCACGCGCGTACTTTGGCTCGTCGTCGCCATCGTGGGTATGGAGTTTATCGGCCCGATCCTGTATTTCATACTCGGCAAAGAGGACTAATCTACTATGGACGTGTTGGAAATCACAAACCTCAACAAGCGGTTCGGAGAGAGAACCGTTCTGCAGGATCTCTCTCTGCGCGTGCCGGAGGGAGCGATCTACGGCTTCATCGGCGAAAACGGCGCGGGCAAGACCACCACGATGAAGATCATTCTGGGTCTGCTCGCGGCGGACGGTGGCGAAATCCGCATCTGCGGCGAAAAGGTCGGCTACGGGCAGACGCGCACAAACCGCTTTGTCGGTTACCTGCCGGACGTGCCGGAATTCTACGGCTATCTCACCCCGCGGGAATATCTCGCGCTCTGCGGCGGGCTCGCGGGCGTTTCTTCGGACACATTGCGCAAGCGTGCGGATGAGCTGCTGGAGCTCGTCGGGCTTTCCGCCTCCGCCAACCGCCGCATCAGTGGGTTTTCGCGCGGCATGAAGCAGCGGCTTGGCATCGCACAGGCGCTGATCCACCGACCCAAGCTGCTGATCTGCGACGAACCGACCTCCGCACTCGACCCCGCCGGACGCAAGGATATCATCGACATCCTCCGCGCAATCAAGAGCGAGACAACGGTGCTGTTCTCCACGCACATCCTGCCGGATATCGAGCGCGTCTGCGACAGGATTGGACTCTTGCACGGCGGCAGGCTAGCACTCAGCGGGCGGCTGGAAGAAGTCCGCGCCATGCACGCAAAGAGCGGCTTTGTTGTGGAATTCGCGGAGGAGAGCGAGGCCGTGACCTTCCTTTCCGCCTACCCGGGCGGAGAGCAGGACACGCCGTCGAAGCTCCTCTATCCCACGGGCACACGCGCGGACATGATCGCCGCCATGACGAAACTCGGCGGCATGCAACTCTGCCCGTTGAAGATCGAGCAGCGCGAGCCCTCGCTGGAATCCCTGTTTATGGAGGCGTCTGCCGAATGAGACAACTACTATTATTGCTTAGAAAAGAGCTGCTGGAGCTCGTCCGCACGAAACGGGCGATGGTGCTGCTGATCGTGTTCGGCATCTTCGGCATCCTGAATCCCGCGCTGGCGAAGCTCACGCCGTGGATGCTCTCGCTGATGGGCGAGTCCCTCGCGGAGCAGGGCATCACATTCGGCGCGATCACCGTCGATGCGCTGACCTCGTGGACGCAGTACTTCAAGAACCTGATGATGGAGTATATCCTGATTCTCGCGATGTTCTCCAGCATCTTTGCGCAGGAATACCAGAGCGGTACGCTGGTCAATCTCCTCACCAAGGGCGTTTCGCGTGGAAAAGTCGCGCTCTCGAAACTGCTTGCTGTGCAGCTGACCTGGACGGTTTGCTACTGGCTGACGTTCCTTGTCACGCTGGGCTATACTGCTTATTTCTGGGAAAACGCGCTGCCTGCTGGCATTTGGCTTGCTGCCGTCTGCGCCTATATGATGGGCGTGTGGCTGCTATCGCTGGAGCTTGCGTTTGCGTCCGCACTGAATTCCGGCATGTATGCGCTGCTGCTCACGGGCGGGGTCTTTGCGCTGTTCTTCGCGCTTGGTATGCTGCCGCAGCTCACGCGCTTCCTGCCGTCTCACCTGGGCGATGGTCTTGGCTTGTTGACCGGGGATATGGCGTCTTCCGATATTCTACCCGCTCTCTGGGTCTCCCTCGCGCTCTCGGCGACGCAATCCGCGCTATGCGTGGTCGGGATCCGTAAAAAGCAGCTTTAAGCAAAGCTAATTACAAGTCAAGCGCGCGCAAAAACGCCGCCCTGATGGGCGGCGTTTGCGTATCTAGCGTTGTATTACAGGGTTCTCATCAAGCGCACATAGAACTGCACCGTCTTGACGATCTTCTCGAGCGGGATGTGCTCGTCGTGGCCGTGGATGCCCGCGCGCTCCTCTTTGGTGAGTTCCATCGTGGAGAAGCGGTAGACGTTCTCCGAAATCGCGCTATAGTGGCGCGAGTCGGATGCGGCAAACATCAGATACGGCGAAATCTCCGCGTTCGGCCAGGTTTCGGCGATCGCGTGGGTGAGCTTCTCCCAGCCGTAGCCTTCCGTACGGGAGATGCGACAAGGATCGGTGCCATGCATGATGCTCGCGGTGATGCCCTCGTCTGCGACCAGCTCCTTCAAGCGGGACAGCGTGCTCTCGCATGTTTCGCCGCTGATGATACGCAGGTTTGCGACCATCCGCGCTTTCGGCGGTAAAACATTGCTGGCCTTGCTGCCCTCCGCCATCGTAAACGCGCAGGTGGTGCGCATCATGGCGTTGAGCTCGCCACCGGATTTTTTGCACATCGCGTCCAACACGGGCAGGAAGCACCAGAGGTTTGCAAAGATCAGCTTATAGACAAACGACGAGCGGCGACCGAGCGTATCAAACATCTCGGCAACAGGCTTTGTCAGCTTCACCGGGAACGGTTTGCCTTCGATGCGCGTCACGGCGGCGGCAAGTCTGCCGATGCCCGTATGCGGCGGCGGCGCAGAAGCGTGTCCGCCCGCGCCTTCGATCACGAACTGCGCGTCCATGAGTCCCTTTTCCGCGATGCCGATCAGCGCGCACGGCTGCTTGACGCCGGGAAAGATTCCCTCGACGACCGCGCCGCCCTCATCCAGCACCAGCGCGGGCACGATGCCGCGCGTACGCATGGTCTCGACGATCACGGGCTGCGATTTTCCGGCGACCTCTTCATCGCCCGCGAAGGCGAAATACATGTCGTTCTCCGGCACAAACCCGCCACGGAGCAGCTGTTCCGCGGCTTCCATCACGCCGAGAAGCGTGCCCTTTGTGTCCAGCGTACCGCGACCGTATAGGATGTCGTTCTCGATAAGGCCGTCGAACGCAGGCTTTGCCCACTGCTCCTCATTGACGGGCACGACATCGTAGTGCGACATGAAAACGGAGGGTTTCTCGCTGCTCTTGCCCTTGAGGTGGAACAGTACGCCGCTGGGACCGATCTCTTCATAGGTGCACTTCTCCGCAACAGTGGGGTAGAGTTTTTTAAGCAGCGCGCGGAATTTTTGGAACTCCGCCTTATCGATGCGATCGTCCTCATAATAGGAGATCGTTTTGCAACGGATCATCTCCACAAAGTGCGCAATTGCCGCCTGTTCGTCGACCGAGACTTCGGTGGGCTCCACGGACGCGATCGCTTTGGGTGCGAAGCGCAGCGCGCGGATGATGATGACCGCGAGAAACACAACGACCAGCACGACCAGCGTCAACCAGAAATACAACATGGTTTCTTTTCTCCTCCTCTCTTCCGACCCGGAAGAGGAACTCGTATGATGTCGATTGTTATCCGGCGAACCTGTCTTTACAGCAGATTCTTTTTATACAGAATTCTCGCAACGCCGATGGAGATCAGCGCGCCGACGGGCACGAGAATGCCCACCGCGCTCGCCAGCGACGGCACAAGCAGGAACAGCGCAATCATCACCACGAGCGGCGCAATTGCGATCTTCCAGTCCTTGGAGATGAACACGACGCCAAGCGCGCCGAACAGCGCGGGCAGGATGTTTTCAAACGCGGGCTGGAGCACAGGGCTTTCCAACACGGGCGCGATTTGAGAAAGCAGAAGCACGCCGGCCGCGATGATCACGGTGGTGACGATGGAACTCGTCGCAATTGCGATGGTCGAGACGACTTCACCCTCTTCGGTGCCTGCCTGCACGCCCGCGCGATCCATCGAATTCAGCGCGCAGGGAACCTTGAGGTTTGCGAGGTTGCCCGTCACAAACCCGAGGTAGGAGCCGCCCGTTCCAAGCATGGGCACATAGGTAAACACTTCGATGACGCCGACCGTCCAGAAGATCGGCACGATGCTCAAGAGTCCCTTGAGAATGCCGCTCATCGGAGGCCAGGCTTGGTAATAGATGCAGATTGCTGCGGGAACCGCCAGCAGCATCGCAAGCGCGCTGAGAATCCAGACGCGGCCCATCTTATGTATGCTGTCGCGATAGCTCATTTCTTTTTTCATATGCGTCCTCCCTCCTTATCCGACCAGGCTCATGACAAGATTGGTGATCGGAATCGAAAGCGCCATGCCGCCTAAGAGACTGATGGGCAAGGCGTAATCCTCGATCCATTTTGCGTTGAACAGCTTGCGCACAAGCCCGCAGATCAACATCAGCAGCGCGCTGGCGAACATCACGAACACCGGAATCCAACCCACCAGCCCGATATGCACCTTGGCAAACACGAGGCCGAGGAACGCCGAAATCATGCCCATGAACAAGCCGGAGAGGAATATTTTGCCCCATTTGGAGTCTTTGCTCTCCAGATTGCTGATGCCTTTTTCGATTTTCTTTCCAAGCGCGGGAACCAGCACAAGACCGGGAATGATGCCGATGGCCATCACCCACGCGATGGTTGAGAAGATCGTGGGGTCTGTGATCCGCTCCGCCAGCGAAGAGCCGACCGCGTTTGCTGCGGCGGCAGCCGCCGTCGCCTCATAGGTCAGCGAGCCGATGACCGTCAGCCGCAGCCACGGAAGCGGAAAGCCGAGTGCGTTGCTCAGCGCGATGACGCCGAGCAAAATCGCAAACGCGGGCGCAATCGTAAAGACAGCGGACGTGCCAACCGTCTTTTTGAGCGCCTTCATGTCCATGCCGAGTTCCTTGCCGCGCCGCCATGCCTTCACAAAAAACACGACGGATTGCAGCAGTACAAACGCAATCACGATGCCGACAATGATGTACAAGAATGCGCTGTTCGAGTTAAATTCCATCCCAGTTCTCCCTTCTTATTTTGAAAACCAAAGAACACAGATGCGTTGCATCCGCATGAAAATATCTCTGCTGGTTCAAACGTTGTATTTGTATACGATGTTTTGTATATTATAACAGGTTCAAAGCCCGATTCAATCGATTTGGAAAGAAAAGTGTTTGTATTTCAACACAGTGTTTAAAAACAACCGGATTACAAAAAGAAACGGGTAAACGCGTTTTTTGCGTTTGCCCGTTTTGTCGATCTGTTTTGGTTTAGACTCCGTGCTCCACATCGTCCATGTCGTTCAAGTCGTCATAGCCCATGAACTCGCGCGCGGTAATCCGCTTTTCGTCGCGCTCTTTTTCGACCATGTCCGAAAGCATCTCTTTCACAGCCTTTGCGTGCTTGATGCGTTTGATGGAAACCTCCGGCGAGGTTTTGTCCGCCGTATTGAGGCGGATGGTGCCAAGGCCCCAAATGCGCTGGCTCAGGGGACGCTCCAACGTGATATCCAGAATGCGGTACAGGCGGATTTCATCCTCTTTGCGGCTGATGAAGCCCGTGTCGATGATGAGCTTGTCCTGCGTCATTGAATATCGCGTAAACGTCCACGGCAAGCCGAAGATGATGCGTTTGCGATCCTTCCAAACGACGTCTGCCATGCGTGTATCCTCCGTATCATTGAATTGATGGAATTATATCATACCGCGTTGTCGTTGAATAGCATGGATTGTGCGCTTGGCACAAAGCGCTTCTTCTCGGTATTTCCGTCATAACTGACAGCCGAATCTCCAAAACGCAAAACCGCCTGCAGAAGTTTCCTTCCGATAGGCGGTTCATCGTTACGCTCCGCTTGGATCACGCAAGCGCGTGAATTTCTCCAGCCGTTACATTGTAATAATTCCGGATTGCAGATGCAAGCGGTTTTGGTAAAAAACTATGCGTTTTCGGCAAAAATTAGCGGAACATCGCGTTTTCTATTTTATTCGCTTCATTAAGAAGCTTATCGGTACATGGCATTCTTTTTCATAATCACCGTCTTAAAGCGCCAGCCCTGTGCCGCGGCCGCCGCCTTGACGGTTTTGCTGATTGCGCCGAGGTCGAAGTTGAACTCCATCACCTTGCCGGTGGCGTCGATCTGCACAAACTTCACCTTGCGCATCAGCGTGCTCCCGCTCTGAAACGAGCTCTCCCCGCTCATGCCGAACGAAACGCCGATGTTGATCTCCGTCGTTTTTTCATACATTTTGACGGTCTTGTCGCCTTCGTCGAGCAAGATCATCGCCTCATACTTGAGTTTCTTCTTTCCGCTCACAAGCGTCGCATCCAGCAGCTCCGCGTCGATCATCAAATCGGTCTTGTCCGATTGTTCAACGGGCAGCCCCAGCGCGGAAAGTTGGGACATGATATCCTGCATCAATTCCTGTTTCATACGGCTCTCCTCCTGTATGATTTACTTGTTATCGTTCAATTCAATCGGATGTGTCCTAATAATTAGATTATAGACAAAATGTACCAAAAACTCAATTTCTCATCGATTGATCGCATAAAAAAAGACGCGCCGTGTTTCCACAGCGCGCCTTATGTTCAGAATCGATTAGATAAAGAGGTTGACGTTGCTCTCTTCCGCGTCGCCTAAGTAGGCGCCGACGCCGCCGAGCTCCACGCCCTCGATCAGCTCTTTCTCCTGAATGCCCATGATATCCATGCTCATCGTGCAGGCGACGATCTTTACGCCGGCCTTCATGGCTTTCTGGATCAGGGTTTCGAGAGAATCGACATTCTTCTTCTTCATGACCATCTTCATCATGGCCGTGCCCATGCCGCCCATATTCATCTTGCTGAGCTTGAGCTTGCCGGCACCCCGCGGCATCATGCCGCCGAACATCGACTCGATGAAGTTCTTTTCGACCTTCATCCTGCTGGCTTTACGCAGCACGTTCAAGCCCCAGAAGGTGAAGAACATCGTGACGGGTCTGCCCATGGCAGCCGCGCCGTTTGCGATGATGAAGCTCGCGAGCACTTTGTCCAGATCGCCGGAAAAGACGATGATCGTCTTGCCGTCGCCCGCCATGCTCTGCGGAATCTGCTGGGTCACAACCGCGCCCGTGCCCTTTTTGATCAGAGCCACATAGTCGTTACCGTGGCGTTCGTTACTCAGAAGCGTGTTTCCGGTTCTCCGTGTCCAGGCGACGATATCCCGCGCAAAGCCGGGGTCGCTCGCAGCAACCTCCATGACCTGCCCGTCCTTCATCTCCTTCATGGTTTCAAAGACTTTCATGATCGGTCCCGGGCACTGCATGCCACTGCAATCGATACGCATCGCCGCAACGGGGATATTGGCGGTCTCCGCTTGTCCGCTGTCATGAACTGGCTCGTTCTTGGTGTAGGGCATGGGGTTGACCTCCTTATAATGCGTAGACTGATAGAACCGTGCGCCGCCCGGATAGACCGAGACGTTGTTGAAACCGTGCTGGTTGAGGATACGCGCGCCGTTGTAGGCGCGAACGCCGATGGCGCAGAAGACGACGACATGCTTGCTCGCGTCGAGTTCGCCGATGCGTTTTCTGAGCTGTCCCAGCGGAATGTGCACCGCATTCGGAAGCGAGAACGCAAGCAGTTCCGCATCCTCGCGCACATCCAGCAGCACGACGTCTTTGTCCGTCTCCGCGATGTCCCAGGGAGCGATCTTCATCAGCCCGCCCAGCACGTTTTCTGCGACGAAACCCAGCATGTTGACCGGGTCTTTCGCGGAAGAGTACGGCGGCGCATAGGCAAACTCCAGCTCCTTGAGGTCGTTTACGGTGGCACCCAAGCGCGTCGCCACGCCGATTGCGTCGATGCGCTTATCCACGCCGTCCTTGCCCACGATCTGCGCGCCGAGAATCTGTTTGCCGTCCTTGGTGAACAGCAGCTTTAGCGTCATCGGAACCGCGCCGGGATAATAGCTCGCGTGATTGTTCTGCGTGATGATGATGGCCTCAAAGTCCTTGCCCTTGACGAGGCCGCGCTTGACGAGCGATTTTTCGTTTTCGCCCGTGCTCGCAACCGTGAGGTCGAACACCTTGGCAATCGAAGAACCCTGCGTGCCGTGATAGGCCGCGTCGAGACCCGCGATGTTGTCCGCGGCAATGCGTCCCTGCTTGTTTGCGGGGCCTGCCAGCGGGATCATCGTCTGCTGTTTGCTGATGAAGTCCTCGACCTCGATCACGTCGCCGACGGCGTAGATCGAAGGATCGGAGGTAATCATATGGTCGTTGACCAGAATGCCGCCGCGCGGATTGACCGCAAGACCCGCATCCTTGGCGAGCTGACCGTTGGGACGCACGCCGATGGAGAGGATCACGAGCTCGGCGTTGACGACCTTGCCGCTCTTGAGCTTGATGTCCACGCCGCCGACAACGTCGTTGAACGATTCCACCGCGTCGCTGAGGTGCAGCTCGACGCCGTTTTGTACGAGGGATTCGTGCAGCAGCTGCGCCATCTCAAAATCGATGGGCGACATGACCTGATCAAGCGCCTCGATGAGGCTGACGGTGAGGCCCGCGTGCTTGAGGTTTTCCGCCATCTCGAGGCCGATGAAACCGCCGCCGATGACAGCCGCGCTCTTCACGCCCTGCTCGCGCACGAGTGCGCGGATGCGATCCGTGTCCGGCACGGTCCAGAGCGTCTGCACGCGGGAGGAGTCGATGCCGGGGATCGGAGGACGGAGCGGCGAGGAACCGGTGGAGACCACCAGCACGTCGTAGCTTTCGGTATAGGTTTCGCCGGAGTCGACGCGCTTGACCTGCACCGTCTTCTTCTCGCGGTCGATGGACACGACCTCGTTTTTCACGCGGACGTCCACTTCAAACTTTTTCTTCATGGCTTCCGGCGTTTGCAGAAGCAATGACTGCCGCGCCTTGATCACGTCGCCGACGTGATACGGCAGGCCGCAATTTGCGTAGGAGATGTATTCCCCACGTTCCAAGAGTACGATTTGCGCGGTCTCGTCGAGCCTGCGCAATCTTGCCGCGCAGCTGGCTCCACCCGCTACGCCGCCGATAATGACAACTTTTTTCATGAATCCTGTTCCTCCTTCTTCTTGCCCGGGGTAAAGAGATAGCCGATCAGCGTGCCCAGCACGCCGCCGTAAACAGTAGAGATGTACGGATTGGATGTAATCGGACATGCGCCGCTCACGCAGCCGACCAAAAGATAATACAAAAAGCCGGCTACGGCCCCCACGACTGCTAAAATCATCATCGGGAGATACCGCTTCCAGCTTTTCTTTTTTGTGGTTTTGGTTGCGAAGTCCTGTTCCATACAAGAAATGTTCCTTTCCTGTTTGGCAATAGGATACGATATTTTGTGATCGATAGTCGGTGACTTTGTTACGGGTGGGGAGGGCGAGATTTAATTAAGTAAAGATGGATAACTTTTCTTATTATTATAATCCATAGTCTGTATTGATTACATAGCAATTTTAATATAGAATCAATGGTAAATAACAGTCAACAGAATACATATCGTTCCTTTTGTTCCTAACCGGTATTATTAAATTTGAGGCAATTATGAAGCTTTTAGACTTTATCGAGGCAACTAACGCTAGCAATCAACCCGAAGCAAAACGCGCAACATTGGTATGCTATTTTGAATACAAAGAAAACCAAACGAGCAGTTTCTCGATGAATGATATTTCAACCATGTTGCAACACGCTGGTTATTGTGCTCCAAATAAGAGTCGATTAAATAATGCACTTGTAAAAACACAGAAAGCCTTCCTTTCCGATTCCAAAGGAAATCTGACGTTTCGTCCAGCCGCATTACAGCAACTCGATCGAGAATACGCACAGTTGTGGAATGATTGCATAACAGTTGAATCGTCAAGCGAATTAATTGACGAAGTAAAGTTTTGCGGCAAGGAACACAGTATAGATAGCCTAATCAAACAGATTAATCACAGTTATAATGCAAATTGCTATGATGCTTGTGCGGTTCTAATGAGACGAGTTTTTGAAATCCTTATTGTTTTTACATATCAAAAATTTGGCATTTCTTCAGAAATAAAAGATACCCATGGAAATTATCATCAACTAGAAACTCTAGTGAATAAAATCATCAATAATTCGACTATTGATCTGGGTAGAATTAAAAAAGATTTCCACCTAATAAGGCAAGTTGGAAATTACTCAGCCCATAGCCTCACATATATCGCAGGCAAGAAAGACATTGACGATATTAATCTCAAGTATCGGGTGATGCTTGATGAATTGTTTTCAAAATCCGGATTAGTATAAAGGAGGGGGATAACATGTCAGAGCCACTGAAGGTGCACTATAAGGTAGGCGATATTGAGTTCGAAGCTGAAGGTTCAGCGGAAGATGTAGAGAAACAAAGGCAAGCATTTATGAACGAGCTTTTACCCGAAGCTGTTAATGCTGTAATAAAGACGCATTCAAAAGTTAATCCTCCTATCATTAATACTGTTGATCCCATATTACTTCCTCCCCAAACCGAAATAGTATCTGAAGATACTTTTCAAGTAAGCGAAAACCAAGGCGAGTTGGCACGAGAAAGTCTGGCCTCATTTTGCAACTCGTTCGGCAATCTGATTGATCAAGATTTTTTGCTAGCCGCAGCTTATTTTGATGAGAAAAAAAATAACGTCGCCACATTTTCTATCGACTCTGCTCGGCGCTACTATCAAGAAGCACGACGACCTGAGCACTCAAATCTCAGTTTGCTAATTAACAGAACCATCGGCAAAGGTTATATTATGGATGCCCCCAAAACAGACGGAATAAGTTCAAAGCTATATGCCTTAACTGCTAATGGTATTAGGCGAGTTGAGAACAAGGAACTATCTATTACCAACGGCGAGAAAAAAACAACAAAAAAGCCAAAGAAGGCAGTTCAAAAAAAAACCCTCAATTTACTCAGATTTATGTCTCGACGATTTGAATCTTAAGAAATATCCCGATGTGAAGCTATTACCTTCTTCAAAGCAACAGGTCATTATGGTCATGTATATAGTCACAAGCGAAGCAAAAGGTGATTTTTTCAGCATCGCTGACGTACAATGCTTAGTTACTGATCTGTGGGGTTTACATTCATCAAGCAAGACAATTTCGAACATTTTCACAGAAAATAAATCTTGGTTCAAAGTCGATACTTCGTTTAAGGAAGGTACCAAGCGGAAACTACTTGAAGGAGCAAAAGAATATGCTCGAAAAATAATTGAAGAATTTAACAAAGCTACAAATAAGTAAGTATTTTTCTTAATTCAACTAAGTTGTATTGTTAATGGTTCGATGCCCCTCCGTAACCCCATCACACACCGCCACCTCCCAATATGCTATACTAAAATCACTTTTATGGGAGGTAAAAACCTATGACCCACAATCCCCCTACCCCCATCACCGACTACATCCTCGGCTTCCCGCCGGAGGTGCAGATAAAGCTGACCCAGATGCGCGACGCGATCCTTGAAATCGCTCCGGAATCCACGGAAAAGATTTCCTGGGGCATGCCGACGTTTCAACTCAACGGCAACCTCGTGCATTTTGCGGGCTACAAGAACCACATCGGCTTTTACCCCGGCGCAGACGGAATCGAAGCGTTCACGCAGGAGTTTGGCGCGCTGCATTTTAGCAAGGGCGCGGTGCAGTTCCCGCTTGATCAACCCCTGCCGCTGGATCTGGTGCGCCGCATCACCGCCTACCGCAAGGAACAAAACCTCGCGAAGAAAAAGTAAAGTTTGAATACGAAGAAATCCCCGCCGGAGCGATCCAGCGGGGATTGTTTGTTTACTCAGATTTTTAAGCCTGCGCCGCGACCACCGCGCGGACGATCAGGAACACGACCAGCAGCCACACGAGCACAATCGGCACCGCGTAATACCACTTTTTCGGCTTGCCATCCTTCCACATATCCTCCGCCTCCGCGCGGCACTGCGCCATCACCTCCGCCGGAATCATGCGCACGGTCAGCGCGACCAGCACGGGCAGGATGATGAGATCGTCCAGATACCCAAGCACGGGGATGAAGTCCGGAATCAGGTCGATCGGCGAGAGCGCGTAGCCCACCGTCAGCCCCGCGACGACCTTCGCGTACCACGGTGTTTCCCTCCGCTTGAGCGCAAGGAACACGGCGGGGATATCGGTCTTGAGTTGTTTCGCGCGCTGCTGAAGTGACTTCATAACATTCAAACAACCTTCCCCCGCTTGACCACAGCCCGAACCTGATTTGTCCCCATGCGATAACACAGCATCTCCATGCCGTCCGTGTTCCATAAGGTCAAGTCGGCCTGTTTGCCGGGTTCGATCGTGCCGAGGCGGGTGCCGAGGCCGATTGCGCAGGCGGCGTTGAGCGTCAGCGCGGTCAGGGTTTCCTCCGGCGTCATGCGATAGCGCAGGTACGCAAGGTTCGCCGAGAGTTGGAGATTCAGCGACGGGCACGAACCGGGATTGAAGTCCGAGGCGACCGCAACCGCGACGTTTTGCGCGATCATCTCCCGCGCGCGAGCGAAATTCTTGTTGAGATACAGCGACGTCTGCGGCAGCAGGCACGCGGTGACGTTGCCCGCGGACAGCGCGGAGATTCCCGCATCGTCCGTTGCAATCAGGTGCTCGGCAGAGACCGCGCCGAGTTCGCCCGCGAGCAGCGCGCCGCCGATGGCGTCGATCTCGTCCGCGTGAATCTTGAGCCCCAGGCCGAGCGAACGCGCGGTTTCCAGCACGCGCCTGCTCTGCTCAGGAGAAAAAACACCCGTCTCGCAAAACACGTCGCAATATTGCGCGAGCTGTTCTTTCACCGCGCGCGGCAAAATCACATTGCAAACATACTGCACATAGTCGTCCGTGCGCCCGCTAAACTCCGGCGGGACGGCGTGCGCCGCCATGCAGGTCGGCACGATGTCCATCGCGTGTGCTTCATTCAGACGACGAATCACGCGGAGCTGCTTGAGCTCGTTCTCCAAATCCAGCCCGTAGCCGCTCTTGATCTCCGTCGTGGTGACGCCGAAATGCAGCTGCTCGTCGAGAAAACCCATCGCGCGTGAGAACAGCTCGTCCTCGCTCATCTGCCGTGTTTGACGCACGGTGTCTAGGATGCCGCCGCCGGATTGCAGAATCTCTAGGTAGCTCGCGCCCTTGAGCTTGAGCGGTATTTCATGTTGCCGCCAGCCGCCGAAGACGAGGTGCGTATGCGCATCCACCCAGCCGGGCGTGACGAACGTACCCTGCGCGTCCAGCCGCTCGGTGTCGGGCGGGCAAGCGGGCAACGTGCCGTCATGTGCGATCTCGACGATGGTTTCTCCTTCGATCAGCACGCTCGCATTACGATACTTACGGTTTTCGCCTTGCGAAACACCCCCCAGGCTCGTGTTGCCGACGGGGGTTTGCAAGAGGCCGATGTTGTGGATGAGGAGCATATTTTGTCCTCCGTTTACATCCAAATCTTAGTTCAAACGGTACTCCAAAACCTGCGTCTCGGGATCGAAATTCTCTATCCCCAGATAATACTCCGCGCTGTCGATCAGCGCGCGCATGGGCACAAGACCGACGATCTCGGTGCCGATGATGTTCACGCCGTAGCGCGCCGCTTCAAAGCGGACAAACTCCACCGCGCGGTACAGCGGCGTCTGGCAATAGTTGGTCATGTTGATCGAAACCTGCGCGCAGTTGCGTTCCTTGAGGTAGACGCCCATCGCCTTGACGCAGTTGAGGCCGCCGCCGGACTGCCGGATCACGCGGGCGATCTTGTCCGCGATGGCGACATCCGCCGTGGAGAGGTTGATGTTAAACGCGATCAGCGGCGCCCGCGCACCGACGGCCACCACGCCCGCGGTTGGGTGAATGGTCTTGCCGCCGAAATCCGGCTCCCAATCGGGCTCTTTCACCTTCTCCGCCATGCCCTCAAACTGTCCCTTGCGGATGGCGGCCAGATTCTCGCGGTGCGGCGCGGTTGCGGACGCTTCATAGAGGAACACGGGCATGCACGCCTCTTCCCAGATGCGCGCGGCGACAGATTTGGAGAGCGCGATGCACTCGTCCATCTCCACCTCGCGGATGGGGATAAAGGGAATCACGTCGATCGCGCCCATACGCGGGTGCTCACCTTTGTGCTTGGTCAGGTCGATGGTGCGCGCGGCGAATTTCGCGAGCTGCACGGCAGCCTCCGCAACGCCTTCAGGATCGCCCACAAACGTGATCACCGTGCGGTTGTGGCTCTCGTCGCTGGAGGTATTGAGGAGCGTCACGCCCGGCGTGGAGCGAACAACGCCGGCGGCTTGCTTGACGAGATCGCCATCCGCCGTGGAAATATTGGGTACACATTCGATAATCTTAGCCATAAAATATCTTCTCCTAATTAGTTGTCTTTTATGAGTCGATCAAGCAGCGCATCGCTCGCCAGATACGGCAGCGTGATGTGCCCTCGATCCTGTTCTCTTTCATTATATCGTTTCGCGGTGTCATATGCACCCGCGTTGCCCGCCCAGCTTCTGCGCGCGACGCCGCCCATCACGTCCCAGCTCATCGCGCTTTTGATGATCTCGTCCACGCGCGTGCTTCCGTCCAGCAGCAGGCCGAAGCCGCCGTTGATCGACTTGCCGATGCCCACACCGCCGCCGTTGTGCAGCGCGCAAAGCGTCATGCCGCGCGCAGCATTGCCCGCGAAGCACTGCACCGCCATGTCCGCCATGACGTTACTGCCGTCCTTGATGTTCGCGGTCTCGCGAAACGGCGAATCCGTGCCGGAGACATCGTGGTGATCTCTGCCGAGCATGACGGGACCGATCTCACCGCTACGGACGAGCTCGTTGAACCTCAGCGCGATGCGGCACCTGCCCTCTTCGTCCTGATACAGAATCCGCGCCTGCGTGCCGACGACGAGCTGGTTTTGTTCCGCGTCGCGAATCCAGGCGTGATTGTCCCGATCCTGCCAGCAGCGCGCGGGATCGATGCAGTCCATCGCCGCGCGGTCGGTCTTCACGAGATCCTCATGCTTGCCGCTGAGGCAAACCCAGCGGAACGGGCCGAAGCCGTAGTCAAACAGCAGCGGACCCATAATGTCCTCGACATAAGACGGGAAGATGAAACCGTCCTTTGCGTCCGTGCCGTTTTTGGAAACCTCCAACACGCCCGCGTCAAACACGGCCTTGAGGAAGCTGTTTCCGTAGTCAAAGAAACGCGTGCCGCGACTTGTCAGCGCGACAATCGCGTCAAAGTGCCTTCTGAGCGACGCGTCCACTCGTTTGGCAAACGCGTCGCGGTCATGGTGCAGCAGCTCGGTTCGCTCGTCAAACGTCAGCCCCGCAGGGCAGTAGCCGCCGTTGTAGGCGTTGTGGCAGGAGGTCTGGTCGCTGAGCATGTCGATTTGGAAATTGCGCGCAATCGCCGCTTCTAATAGATCGACTATATTGCCGTTGTACGCAATCGAGATGCGCTCGCCGCTCTTTCTGGCCTGCTCCGCGCGGGTGAAAACTTCATCCAGATCACTGGAGACCATATTGACCCAGCCCTGGTCAAGGCGAGTCTGGATACGGGAGGCGTCCACCTCCGCAAACACACCGACCGCGCCCGCGATGTAGGCAGCCTTTGGTTGCGCGCCGCTCATCCCGCCGAGGCCGGAGGAGACGAATACTTTTCCTTTGAGATCACCGTCGCTGGAGACGCCGAGGTATTTGCGCCCGACGCCGAGGATGGTGTTAAACGTGCCGTGCACGATGCCCTGCGGGCCGATGTACATCCAGCCGCCCGCGGTCATCTGGCCGTAGTTGGCGACGCCCATCTGCTCCGCAATCTCCCAATCGTCGAGATTATCAAACATACCGACCATGAGCGCGTTGGTGAGAATCACGCGCGGCGCATCGGGTTTGCTCGGAAACAGCCCGACAGGGTGACCCGACTCCAGCACCAACGTCTGTTCGTCGGTGAGTTCTTCTAAATATCGCTTGATCAGGCGATATTGCAGCCAGTTCTGGCAGACCTGCCCCGTTTCGCCATACGTGACGAGCTCGTAGGGATAGAGCGCCACGTCAAAATCTAAGTTGTTGTCGATCATCACCTGCAGCGCGCGTCCGGCAAGACAGTTGCCTTTATATTGGTCGATGGGTTTGCCGTAGATGCGCCCCTGCGGACGATAGCGGTAGGCGTAGATGCGCCCGCGCGTTTTCAGCTCGTGCAAAAACTCCGGTGCGAGGGTTTCGTGGAGCGATTCCGGCATATATCGAAGCGCGTTCTTCAACGCCTGCCGCGTTTGCGCGGGCGTGAGGCGAAATCCGCGATCCGGCGCGCGGCGTTTTCCCGCGTCAAATTCCGGCATATCCGGCAGTTCACCGCTCAGTCGTATCGTTCTGGTGTCCTTCATCGCCGCATCCTTCGCTTCTCAGTTCAGTTCGCCCGTGATCGCTTCCACGGCGGGAATCAGCCGGTTCTCGATCACGATGCGCTCGCACTTGTTCATCTGTTCGTACATTAAAATATCGCGCTCCACCATAGGCACATCCTGCCGCAGCACGTTGTATGCCGCGCGGGTCGCGGGCGCAAGCTTGTCCTCTCCGATCATCCCTGTCGCCTGTCCCGCCGCGAAGAGCTCTATGGCGAGCACGCGCTGCGCGTTTTTGAGAATCTCGACCGCTTTTCGCGCTGATATCGTGCCCATGCTGACGTGATCCTCCTGATTCGCGGAGGATGGGATCGAATCCACACTCGCGGGATGCGCGAGCACTTTGTTTTCGGAAACCAGCGCTGCAGCAGAGTATTGCGCGATCATGAATCCACTGTTGAGTCCCCCGTTAGGAGCAAGGAACGCGGGCAGATGGTTGTTCAGCGCGGGGTTGACGAGGCGCTCTGTTCTGCGCTCGGATACATTTGCAAACTCCGCAAGGGCGATTGCAAGAAAATCGAACGCGAGCGCCATCGGCTGCCCGTGGAAGTTGCCGCCGGAGATGACGTCGCCCTCTTTCGGAAAGATCAGGGGATTGTCGGTGACCGCGTTGATCTCGCGGCTGACCGCTTCGTAGACATAGCAGATTGCGTCCCGGCTTGCGCCGTGAATCTGCGGGATGCAGCGGATGGAATACGCGTCCTGCACTTTGCCGGGGATGGTCTCGCCGGAGAGCTGGCTATCCTTTAAAATGTTTCTCAGGTTTTCCGCGCAGTCGATCTGTCCCATATGACCGCGAAGTAGGTGTACGCGCGGATCAAACGCCTTTGTGATGCAGTTTTGCGCCTCGCAGGTCAGGGAAGCTACGATGTCCGCGTTTTTTGATAGCTGCATCGCGTCGTGCACGCAGAGCGCGCCGATGGCGGTCATCACCTGCGTGCCGTTGATGAGCGCGAGGCCTTCTTTCGCCGCAAGCTGCACGGGTGTAATCCCCGCGCGGCGCATCGCTTCTGCTCCATCAAGGACTTCGCCGCGGTATTCCGCAAGCCCCAATCCGATCAGCGGCAGCACCATATGCGCAAGCGGCACGAGATCCCCGCTCGCACCGAGGCTGCCCTTTTCGGGCACGACGGGATGCACGCCGCGGTTGAGCATCAGAAGCAGCGTCTCCATCGTGCTTAGCCGGATGCCGGAGAAGCCGGAAGCAAGCGCGTTGAGCCGCAGCAGCATGATGCCGCGCACGGCCTCTTTCGGCAGGGGCTCGCCCGTGCCGCAGGAATGGCTGACGATCAGGTTACGCTGCAACTCTGCCGCGTCTTCGTCCGCAATGCGCACTTCGGAGAACTTGCCAAAGCCGGTGGTGAGTCCGTAGACCGCCTCGCCGCTTTTGAGCATCGCCTCGACATGCGCGCGGGAGTGGTTGATGGCGACCTGCGCCTCCTGCGGAATCTCCGCCAATTCGCCCTCGCGGCAGACGCGGACGACCTCATCTATGGTTAGGGTTGCTCCGTTAAGTTCGATCATTTGTTATACTCCGTGTTCGCGAATATTTCCTCGGATAAACTGAGTCTATCCTGCATAATCATCCACGTCAATACACTGTTGAAAATTTCGTATCCACGGAATATTGCCAGTTTACGGCTTTTTCTGTGCGCTGTTTTAACGTGCTAAAGTGCATAAAGCCGAATAGCGAGACTAGAACCCGAACTGCTCGCAGATGCGCTTTGCCGCCTCTTCCGGCGAAAGATCGGTGTTGTTGAGGCGCATATAGCGCGATTTCTGAATCTCGCCGGGCAGCGAGTTGAGCCGATACCGGCTCTCCAGCGCGGTAAACAGCGCGTCCGAATGCTCCAGATTGCGCTTGCTCGGCTTATTCATCAGGCGATTTTCCGTTCGATTTCGCACGCGTCGCACGGACTCCTCCGCCTCCAGCTCAACATAGTACACGTCCGCGCCGACCTCGGAAAACAGCGCTTCCACATGCCGCACATACGCCCAGTCGCTCTCCGCGTCCAGCGCCCACATATAGGTAAAGACCATACCCGCTTCGTCTAGATTGCGGAACGCCAGAAACACCTCCTCGCGAAACAGGTTCACGAGTTTTCCGCCGATCGCCGGATGGTTGACAAACAGATCGCCCAGCGCTTCGATGGTCATATGGTTGTGAAAGAGCTTCAGTCCCGTCCGGCGGCAAAGCTCCTGTCCGACCGTCATCTTGCCTACCGCGTGCGGCCCGAAAAGAATCACAAGTTTCATGAAAAAACCCTCCCGTTTTTTTATTTATATTTTCCCCAAAAAACGCCCAAAACATGGTATATTATCAGTGTAACATAGTCACTGTATAGACGTGTTGATTTTCGTACAATGATAACATCAACAGCAAAGGAGCTAAATACTATGTCCGTTAAAGTAATCACGAAGGACAACTTCGATGCAGAAGTTTTAAAAGAAACAAAACCCGTACTCCTCGACTTCTGGGCAAGCTGGTGTGGCCCGTGCCGCATGGTTTCCCCCATCATCGATGAGATCGCAAAAGAGCGGGCGGATATCTCCGTCGGCAAAGTGAACGTCGACGAACAGCCCGAACTCGCAGCCAAGTTTGGCGTTATGAGCATCCCCACGCTCATCGTCATGAAGGACGGCAAAGTGGTCAATCAGACCGCCGGCGCGCGTCCCAAACCTCAAATCCTCTCCTTGATCCCGTAAGGAAAGAAACTGCAAGCAATGCAATAAGCGCCGCCCGGCTCCACCCGGACGGCGCTTTGCAGTTGTTCAGGAGTGATGCCAGAGACATCGCTCCTGTTTTTTACTGCGAGTATAAAATGCTCAAAGAGCATTTATAAAACAAATTCGGCGAATGAATCGCCGAATTCGATGAAAGCCAAAATGTGTTTTGTTTTAGAAAGCACAGCCGAACAAAAGCCCGCTTTTACCCTGCCTTTGTATTCAGCTTCGCGCGGTCGACGAGGGTCACCCCGCCGCGTGTGAGCGTGACCATACCCTCTTCCTGAAAATACTTGAGCATGCGTGTGACCACTTCGCGCGCGGTGCCCATATGGTTTGCAATCTTCTCGTGCGTGATATCCAGCGTGTCGCAGTCCTCAATCGTGCTCTCTTCTAGAAGGAAGGTCGCAAGACGCGCATCAAAGCGCTTGAACAGGATCTGATCCATCAGCCACATCACCTCGGAAAACCGCGAGGACAGCACCTGGCAGGTGTAGTTTGCCAGCGGTGCGCTGCGCTCCATCACCGCGTGGTACGCCTCGGTCTGAATCAGCCAGACATCGGAATCCTTTTCGGTTTCGATGGTGACCTCAAAGCGGATGCTGGACATCATGCACGCCGCGGAAAACAGGCAGATATCCCGCTCCAATAGACGATACAGCGTCACTTCTTTTCCTTCGTCGGAGACGATATAGGAGCGGAGCTGTCCGCCCTTGATCACGAGTACGCCGATGCAATCCGCCGAGCCGTTGTGGATGATCGTGCCCTTTGGCACGCTGCGAAATACAGCGGCATCTTCCAGCGCCTGCTGGTCTTCTTTCGTGAGGTGCTTCCAAATCGGAAGAAATGCGTCGAGTCCCATGGTGTTCCTCCTGAATAGTCTCTTTTCTGATTATACTCTGTTTCTGCATTTTTGCGATGAATTTTTAAAAAACAACTGTTTGTAGAGATATTTCACTATGTATTTCTCACTCTGTAAGCCAATATTTCCATCATAACGTGCAATTTTTCTCCACACACGTTAAATATGCGTCAACATTGTCAACTTTTCGGGATGAACTGGCATTTTCTCGAAAAACTTCGTATAATGGTATTAACCCGTATATATGTCGCTAGTAAGAATTATTATTATTTAGTGACATAATTACGGAATGAGTGTATTATACATGATAGAATCACTCAACCGCGAACGGCATTTCGTTCGCAACAAATTTCCATTTTTCTTGTATGCGGCACTCCCGCATGAAATCCTAACATGAACATTATAATGATCAAGGAGGAACTTCATCATGACTTGTGAAACCCGTTTCTTCCGCTGCGACATCTGCGGCAACCTCGTAGGTATGATTCACGATTCCGGCGCACCGATGAGCTGCTGCGGCCAGCACATGACCGAGCTCATCCCCGGTAGTGTCGACGCGAGCCAGGAAAAGCACGTCCCCGTTATCAAGGTGGAAGGCGACAAGTGCACCGTCCATGTCGGCAGCGTCGATCACCCGATGCTCGAAGAACACCACATCGCCTGGATCTATCTGCAGACTGACGATGGCGGACAGCGCAAGTGCCTGCCGGTTGGCGGCAAACCCGAAGCCGTGTTCACGCTCGGCGGTACGAAGGTCATCGCAGCCTACGCATACTGCAACCTCCACGGCCTCTGGAAAGCGTAAGCAAAAACAACTAACCGACAAAAAGCCTCCCGGACACGTTTCGGGAGGTTTTTTATGATCCGGCACCAACCTGTCCCTCTCCCAAACGTAGAACATGCTTTCGCTTTGTTCTAAGAATAAAATTGGCAGACGCACCCAAAAAGCTTCGGCCAACCGCCTTAAAAAACGCATAAGATCGAATATTATACAACCGGTTCTTTGTTTGCTGTTTACAAAAGTGTTGCACCGTGTTTGCGCAATTGTGGCCAACCACGGCAGGTTGCCATAAATTTGGCCGGACGCGCTTGTAATTTACGCGCAACACCGCTATAATCTGTTACATAGGCATGTTACGCCAAACGCTGTTTATGCATTCGTATCCAAATTGCATTGCGTTAGTTTTTCCACCGCACCGTTTATCAAGCGGCATGCTGAAAAGATTGTTGCGCCAAACTTCTTTCTTGCGCCCGGAGTTACTTCAACCTATATCTCCTGTGCGCGTAACCAAAAATCGCTTCCCCACAAGCGCACGCTGCGCTTGCCTGTATAGATACCTTGCGAATCGAAAATCCGCGCACGAGGTGCGGTTGTTTTCGTCGCAGCCACACCATCAGGAAGGAAGCCAACCGGTTACAAAACAATATGAAGCAAGAAGGCTTAAAGAAGTCATTCGTCCATACAATGCAGCAGAAGATATTCTCGGGCGAATATCAAATCGGCCAGCAGCTCCCGCCGGAGCGCGAGCTCGCGCAGGAACTCGGCGTCAGCCGGTCTCTGGTGAACACGGGCATTTTGGAGCTGGCGAATCAGGGATTCATCCGCATCATCCCGCGGCAGGGCAGCATTATCGCGGACTACAAGAAGAACGGAACGCTGCAGGTGTTGAGCGCGCTGATGAGCTGCGACAGTTTCCGGCTGGATTACCCGCTGTTTTGCAATCTTGTGGACCTGCGCATTCTGATTGAGAGCGAATGCGCGCGGCTTGCGAGCCTGCATGCAACCGCAGAGGAAATCGACGCCCTGCGCAAGCTCACGCAGCAGGTCAAAACCGCTGCACAACCGGCGGACGCGACGGAGCCGCTGCTGCGCTTTCACTATCTTTTAACGCAGTATTCCGGCAACGCCGTCTATACCATGACCTTCAAAAGCTTTGAAACAACGATTCAGCGCTTGATCCGCCAGCACCTTGTGCTTGCGCCGGATATCCCGAAGACGGTCAAGCTTCACGATGCGCTTGTGCGTTCGCTGGAGCTTCACGATGCGGAAGCCAGCGCGCAAAATGTCCGCCTGTGCATCCTGCACGGCTCCTCCGCGCTGAAGAAGCTGTATCAAACCTGATACGGCGCAAAATCGTTTCACAAAAGGCAACTTCTTTCTCCCGCGCAACAACCCGCCCGCAGAAAGCACGGGCGGTTTTTTCATACTGTTCTCCATCCTGATGCGCTTTACAGAAATCAAAAAGGCGTGTATCGTTATTAGACAGAGTCGCTTGATGATACAAGTAAACGTTCCCGCAAAATCAAAGCATATATTGATCCATATCTTACCAAATAGAAACGGAACCGCTAAACAGGCATGAAATTGAAAGCTCTGGTCGTTTCCGACCACGAAAGCGAATACATCTGGGACTTCTTTGACGCCAAAGCCTTCCAGGGCATCGACGTCATCATCTCCTGCGGCGATCTCAAGCCGGAGTATCTATCGTTTCTAGTGACGATGATCCCGGCTCCCTTGCTCTTTGTGCGAGGCAACCACGACGCGCGCTATGACCAGAACCCGCCGGAAGGCTGCATCGACCTCGAGGAGAAACCCGTGATCATCAAGGGTGTTCGTTTCGTGGGCTTTGGCGGCTGCAAGAGCGAGCGCTTCGCGCCGAACCATTACAGCGAACGCGAGATGAACCTCCGCGTACTCAAAGCGACGCTCGCACTCTCGCTTCGAAAGGGTTTTGACGTGCTGGTGACTCACGCGCCTGCCGCGGGCCTTGGAGACGGAGACGACCGCTATCACGAGGGGTTTGAGACATTTGTGAAGCTGATCGATAAGTACAAGCCGCGCTATCATCTCCACGGACACCAGCACCTGACCTATTCCATCGGTTCCAAGCGTATCATTGAGTATAATGACACGACCATCGTAAACGCCTATAATTACCACATTCTGGAAATGGAGTTTCCGGACAAGGATTGAACCTGAACATCTCGTTCGTCCACTGAAATACTTCCACAATCAAACCCCCGGAGGGAAGCATGAGCCAGAACATCAACGCAAATGAAGAATATGACCGCGCTAGAAAACGCGGCTTAAAAGAGTTCGCCCTGCGCCGCGCGCGCGGAGAGAGCGGGCTTCTGCCCGTGATACACGCCCGCCGCGAGGAGAACGGCGTGCTCGCGGTCGTCGACCAGCCCATGCGGCCGATTTCGCTCAACCGCATCGTGGGCACCTATCAGGCGAGCCGTTCCAACTCGTTTGCATATAACTTTATGCCGATCCTGAGTCCAGACACCGAGTTTGCCTACAAGTGGATCAATCTCTGCGAGGCGCATCTACAGAGCGGCATCCGCGACTCGATCCGCGTCTACGAGTATCTCTGGAAATACTACGTCGCGGAAGGAAACAAACGCGTCAGCGTCCTGAAATACTACGAAGCAAGCTCGTTTGAGGCGGAGATCATCCGCCTGATCCCGCAGTGGGATGAAAACGACCCGGCGATCGAGCGGTATTATACATTTCTCGCCTACAGTAAAAAAGGCGTGTTCGCGGACATCGAGCTCTCCGAATCGCGCAAGTATGAGCGGCTCTACCGTATCGAGCAGCGGCTGATTGCAGAGCTGGACTCCGCGCAGGACAAGCCGGATTTCAACGCGCTCTATACCCGGTTTGAGGGCGCTTATCTGCACACCAGCTGCACCCTCAGCCTTGGCGATGCGTTTTTGGAGTACCTGCACGTTTACGGGTTCCCGATGAACATCATGCCGGACGAGCTCACCGCGCGCATCGTGACGCTCAAACCGCAGCTGGACATCCTCGAGCACCCGCCCTCGCCGCGCGTGGTTTTGGAAGAGGACGCAGAGGCAGCGGAACCGGCGTTTTTCACGCGGCTGCTGCAAACGCACAAAAACCCGAAGATCGTGTTTGCCTATGCCGGCGAGCGCGCGCAGAACAGCTGGCTCGGCTCACACGAGCAGGGACGCCTAGCCATGCAGGCGGAGCTTGGCGACAAGGTCGATTCCCGCGTGCTGGATTTACAGGATCGCGAGGATGCATTTGATCTGCTGACCGCCGAGGCAGGCGACGCAGGACTTCTGTTTGTCACCACGCCTTCGCTGATGAATACCGTGCTGCGCTTTGCGCTAGAGCACCCGAATTGCCTCACGCTGGTCTACTCGCGCATGCAGCACCACTATCGTCTGCATACCTACTTTGGCCGTTATTATGAGGCAGTATTCCTCTGCGGCGTCGCGGCGGGTCAGCACACCAAGACCGGTACGGTCGCCTATATCACCCCGAAGTTGAACTATACGCGCTTCACCTCGGATGTCAACGCGTTCGCCATCGGCGTGCACTCCGTGCGGCCGGACGCGCGGGTATTGATGGTCACGCGCGACGTCGACCCCAAGCAGATGGAAACGTGCGAGCTGGGCGTTAAGACCGCGGCTAGCCTCGGCGCAGACACCATACTCACGCCGCACTATGCCGCGCTCAAGCTCGCGGAGCTGCCATACGGCGTGTTCACCGCGCTCATCGGCGTGGACGCAGAAGGCAACCCGACGCGTTATCTTGCCGCGCCCGACTGGAATTGGGAGCGGTTTTATACCGCGATTGTCAAGAGCTATCTCAACGGCAGCCTCAGCGCGCTGTTGGGGATGGATCGCGACGAGTCGCCGATCGCGAGCTTCTGGTGGGGGCTTGGCGGCGGTGTTGTGGATGTTCGCCTCGGCAGCTGGTCCAGCGGCACGCCGAATAACCTGATACGCTATCTCAAGGGCAGCATGGCGCGAAACCTCTATAACCCGTTCCACGGGCCTGTCACGGACAGCGAGGGAGTTGTGCGCATCCCGGCGCATTCGGATGCGGCCCCGGCTGATATTATCAAAATGCGCTACCTAGTAGAAGGCGTAGAAGTTGTAGAGTAATTACAAGAATACAAAACTAAGAGAATTAAATAGATTTTATGGCCGATATCATCAAAATGCGATATCTGGTAGAAGTGTAGAAGTAATAGAGAAGTCATCGATTTGCTTTTGCGCATAAAAAAGACTAAAATATCTTCTATCCCATTTCTCTTTGCCGCCTGCGGCAAAACAAAGGAGATTTATGCTAAAGAAAGACCCGCCGATTCTGGTCACGCGCCCGTCGCTGCCTCCGGTGGAAGAATATGAAGCGCTTGTGCGCGAGATCTTCTCCTCGCGCTTTCTCACCAATGGCGGAAGCCAGCATAAAGCGTTGGAACGCGCGCTGGGCAAAAAACTCGGCACGCCCAATCTTCGCCTGTTCACCAACGGGCATCTCGCGCTGGAGTGCGCGATTCAGGCGCTCAATCTTGCGCCGGGTGAGATCATCACCACGCCATTTACGTTTATCTCCACCACGCACGCGATCGTCCGCTGCGGATTTTCGCCCGTGTTCTGCGACGTTGAGCCGGACTATTTCACGATGAATCCCGCACTGCTTGAGCAGTTGATCACCCCGCGCACGCGCGCGATTCTTCCTGTGCACGTTTACGGTAATCCTTGCGACATGGACGCCATCGACGCGATCGCAGCGCGGCACAATCTACCTGTGCTGTACGACGCGGCGCATGCGTTCGGCGTTTCGGTCAACGGACGCGCGGTGGCGGATTTCGGCGCGGCTTCGATGTTCAGCTTCCACGCAACAAAGTGCTATCACACGATCGAAGGCGGCGCAATCGCAACCAAGGATGCGGATTACGCCGAGCTGCTCAACGGCTACAAAAACTTCGGTTATCATCCCGACGAAGAAATTCGCGAGGTTGGCGGCAACGCCAAGATGAACGAGTTTCAGGCGGCGATGGGGCTACTCAACCTCAAGCACTTTGAGGAGCAGATCGCAAGACGCGGCAAGGTCGCCGCGCGCTATCGTGAGAATTTATCCGGCGTTGCGGGTCTCTCCTTCCGCCCAGTTCGCCCGGGCGCGACGCAGAACTACGCCTACCTGCCCGTTTCGTTTGACCCAGAAGTGTTTGGCGCAGATCGCGATCAGGTCAACGACACGCTCAAAACATACAACATCTTCGCGCGTAAATATTTTTACCCGCTCACGAGCGAATCCGCGTGCTACAAGGGTCAATTTGATCCTACCGAGACGCCGGTTGCACTCGCTGCGAGCAGAAACGTGCTTACGCTGCCGCTGTATGCCGACCTTGCGCTGTCAGACGTGGACGACATCTGCGAAATCGTTTTAAGCTGCAAAAAGTAAGATCCAAACAGAAGCAATCGCTACAAAAAAACCCTTTACAGGCATACCGTCTGCAAAGGGTTTGTTTTTTATTCGCTGTACGGCTTTTGCTACTCAACCAGCCGGACGATTTCGCCGGGCAGGAAGTCTGTATCGCCGGATGTTGCGTTCACTGTAATGCTGCTGCCGTTGAGCTGCACTTCTTTTCCGATCACACGGCCGTTGATCACGATGTTGGAGCCATTGACCTGAATGCTGCCGTTGGGCGCGTAGAGCACGCCGTCAATACGGATATTCGAACCATTGATTTGGATGTTGCCATTCGTTGAATAGATGCAGACCGACGCGGAAGATGAGGCTTCGATGCAGCTTCCGTTGAGTTGAATGTTCCCTGTTGCGACCAGCATGCCAACGCCCTTGAAGGTGCTTCCGGCAACGGTGAGCCGTCCATCGACATAGACCGTGTTATCCACATCGATGCTGCTGCCGTTATAGAGCTTGTTTCCGGTATAAAAGGTACCATTTGCCTGCGCTTCTGCAAGCGCCGTTGCCGAAAGATCCGGCATATCGATGTTTGTAGCCGCTACGGGTAGTAGGGTTGTAATGTTGATGTTGCTGCCGTGCGCCGTGGCGGTGGAGCCCTGCGCAGTACCCGTGACCGTGATCTGCGAACCGGCTGTTGAGAACTTGCCGACCGCCTCTACATTTCCGTTGATGGTCATACTGGAACCGTTCATCATGACTTCTTCGTTGCCGTGAACGCTTCCGTTCACCGTCAGGCTACTGGAAAACAGACCAAGCCTGCTGTTCTTGCTGCCGGAAAAGATTGCATATCCAAACGGGCCGCCGCTCACGCCGGTTTTTTCCGCAACCGCACGGGCGGAGACTTCCTGCGAATCGATTCCGAGCAGGCGCGCAAAGGTATAATTCACCGTTGCGGTGACCACGACCTCTACCCGTTTCGCGTCGCCGTTATATGGCGTGGTTGGCGTTGTATGTCCGGGCTCGATGCCGTTCTTTTCCGCATATCGTATCGCGGTGTTCTTTGCCGTTGAAACGCTGGGCAGATCGTGCGCGGCGGCAAGCGCCGCAGCATCCGCCGCCGTTTGCAGCTGGCCTTTTTCCACATATGCCATACCGGTATCGACCACTAGAGCCGCCACACCGCACAACACAACGATTGCCAGCGCAATTATTATCGTTGACTGTCCTGTCTCTCGTTTGATTCGTTTGAATATGGATCGCATAATCTCCTCCAGGATGCATCAATCTTTGCGTGTTGGCGTGTTTAATTTGAACTCATAGGCCACTTTTTGAGCATAATATCTGGCATTCTAAATCGTTGTTTTTACAATACTAGTACGAGTATATTCAATCTGAAATGTATGTCAAGTAAAATAATCAGAATGATTAAAGTTAATTCGTATTAATTTTTCATAATTTACACAATCCAGAAATGTGCTGATTTTCTGGTATACTTGCATCTTTATGATAACTATAGCTGGATGTTGCGCCGCCACCGCGTAAAAAAGCCCGTGCATGTTTCCAGCACGGGCTTTTTTGTGTTTTATTCTATTAATCGAACAGCACGTCGGCGGGTTCGCGCTGCACTGTGCGCTGATAGCGCACCGCAGGATAACCCAGCACGAGTGTGGTGACCGCCTTCTCGCCGCGGCGTATGCCGAGTTTGTGGCGAAGCTTGCCGGAGATGCGCGTTACCATCGTGAAAAATCCGCTGTAGAACACGCCAAGACCGAGCGACTGCGCCATAAGCTCCATGGAAGAGGCGGCAAGCGCCGCGTCGACTTCGTCCGCGCCCTTGATGACGATCACAGCCGTTGCGTTCTTAAAGAGGAAGTGGTCGTCGATTTCGATGGCGCGAAAGCCCTTGTAGACGATATCGATCACGAGCTTGAGCCTGCGGAACAGGCGGATACTCGGCGCTTCGTAGTCCGCGAGGTTCTTTTGCAGCACCGTGTAGGATACACCCTGCTTGTTGGTGCCCGTCGGCGTATAGCGACCCGCTTCGATGATTTGCGCGATCAGCTCCGGCGCGATCTGCTGCCGGGTAAACTGTCGCACCGATCGGCGCGCTTTGAGCTGCCCGAGCAGAGACGTTGCATCCACATGCATCGCGGGCGTGATGGTTTCCGGCGCATCGTCAAAGCCGGAGATGGTCACGGCATACTGCGGACAGATCGCCTGGCAGTGACCGCACTTGATGCAGTCCTGCGTGGTGACGACGGCTTTGTCACCCGCCATCTTGATAGTCGCAGTCGGACAATCGCTCACGCAAAGGCCGCAGCCGATGCAAAGCGAAGAATCGACGGTAATGATATGTTCGCGCTTCATCTGTTACTCTCTCTTGATTTCTTATTTCGTCAGTGCAACGCCGTTGACAAACACGGTAAAGCCGTTTGTCTCGATGGCGCTCACCCGTCCGGTGAACGAGGTTAAATATGCGTTGTCCGTCAGCGACCAGCTCGCGCCGTCCTCCAGCGTAACCTTCGCCGCGCGCGCCGTGTTTGCGACGTTGACCGTTCCGGTAAACACCGTGTCGCCTTGCAGCGTCAGCGAAACCGAAGAAAGCGCGTCCACGACGATATTGCCCGTAAGCTGTTGGTCTTTTGCAATCACCGCGCAATCCGCGCCGTTCTTGCCCGCGTTGCCCCAGCCGCGCGTGCCGTCGTTTCCGCCAACGCGCAGGAGCGTTCTTCCTTCGCCCAGCGTGAGCGACACGCCTTCCAGATAGATGGAAGCGCCTGTGTTGGTGACATAGAACATGTCCCCATTGAGCGCACTCAACGCGCCGCGCGTCATCGAAAACGAGCTCAGTGCGCCGCCTTTGCCATCCTTATAGAGCGCGACGCAATAGGGCGAGAGCAGCGTACCCGAAACCGCCGCATCCGGCATGTGACCTGAGACCGCGCAGTCGGTCAGCGTGACGGTTCCGCCGGAGATCGCAATCGCCTCCGAATTATTGGCGCGGAGCGTTGCGCCGGTCGCGCTGACGCTGCCCGAGACGAGCATCACGGGCGAACGTTCGCCGCCGGTCGCCGCCATGCCACCTTCTATAAATAGCTGTCCTGTTATACTTGTGATCAATGCAGGTGAGTCAGTACCCTGCGTCGAGAGGCTGGATTCTATTGTATGGACGCTTCCGTCGGCGGAAGCAAAGAGCGCAAAGGCAGAGGCTCCCGTTGCGCGCACGACGCTGTTTTCTAATTGCACTCTGCCGGCATATGCGTAGACCCCGCCCGCGCCGAGCGCGTTTGCGGTGACGTCCGAATTCAGCAGTAGTAATTGCGCATTTGCGCGCGTCAGCACCGCGGCGTTAAGTCCGTATTGCAGCACGTTTTCCAGACTTGTTGCGTCGCCCGAGCGTTTTTCTACGCGCGCGCCGTCAACGCCCGCGATCGCGCCGTTTTCTACGCGGAGCGCGTTTTCATCTTCCGATTCGGAATAGTAGGTCTTCTTGCTTTCGCTCACATCCGCTGCGATGGTATATGCGCCCGCGCCGTTGGCCTCTCCAGGCGTTTCGGTGGGCAGCACTTCCTCGGTCGGGCTCGGCGTTTCCTGCGGCATAACCATCGGCGTTGCAGGCGCGCTGGTCTCGGCGGGCTGCGGCGTCACCGCAACATCGGGCGAGGGCGATCCCACCGATACAACCGGATCAAAAAGATTACATCCCGTGGCAAACGCCAGCGAAAGCAGCGCGAACAGCGCAATGCTGATGCGCCGGAGCGGTTGGATTCGTTGATTCATGCGTTTGCCTCCTCATATCACAAGAGAATGTACTGTTTCGATTGAAACAATGCACATATTTTTCACTACCGCAAGAGTATATCGCATCCGTTTGAACGAACTATAGAGAAAATGTGAACTCTGTCGTTTCTTTGTAATATCTCGTTTTTTTCCTGCATTTATCCACTAAAAACACGGCTGAACTCGGCCATCAACCATGCTTCGTCAAGAAATCAAAAAATCCGCAATAAAATCGTGCAAAATTTATTTTACGCTGGTTTGCTATGTACCGCCACGCTTGTGTGTATTTTAAAAACGTGGTATGCTCATGCAAGAAGAATAAAGAAGAAAGAAGCAAAAACAGAGAGGAAATCCATGGATAACTTACGCAGTAAAAAAGGCTTCATCTGCGATATGGACGGCGTCATCTACCACGGCGAACGGCTCCTGCCGGGCGTGAAGGAATTTGTCGAATGGCTCTATCGCGAAGACAAGAAGTTTTTATTTTTAACCAACGCCAGCGGCAAAACGCCGAAGGAGTTGCAGGCAAAGCTCGCCCGCATGGGGCTTGAGGTGGACGAGAGCCACTTTTACACCAGCGCGCTCGCGACCGCGAACTTCATCCGTTCGCAGGCACCCGGCAGCAGCGCATATGTCATCGGCGCACCGGGACTGTTTAACGCGCTCTACGAAGCCGGCATCACAACCAACGGCGTCGATCCGGACTATGTGGTCGTCGGCGAAACCAACAACTACAACTACGAAAGCATTCTTAAGGCCGTGCACCTTGTGCAAAACGGCGCGAAGCTGATCGGTACCAACACCGATCTGACCGGCCCTTCCGAAGCGGGCATCATCCCCGCCTGCCGCGCGCTGATTGCGCCAATCGAGCTGGCGACGGGAAAATCCGCCTACTTCGTGGGCAAGCCCAACCCGCTGATGATGCGCACCGGACTTCGCATGCTGGGCGTGCACTCCAGCGAAGCCGCCATGATTGGCGACCGGATGGATACCGACATCGTCGCGGGTGTGGAAAGCGGCCTAGACACCGTTCTGGTGCTCTCGGGCGTGACCAGTGTTGACGAAATGAAGCGCTTCCCCTATCGTCCGCGCCTCGTACTCAACGGCGTAGGCGACATTCCGGGATAACAAACTATAGACAACATAAAAGCGGCGCAGTTCTCTGCGCCGCTTTTTGTTTGTCTTGTTTTAACGGAAATCCACCTTGACCTCGTTGAAGTTGGGGTCTTTGTCGAACCAGTAGGTCCACATAAACTTGCTTGTGGAGTATCCGAACTCCATCGCCAGCTGGAGCGCAGTGGTTTTGACGTGGGAGGAGTAATCCTTCACATCTTGTGTCGCTTGCTTGAGATCGTTTGACTTGCCGCTGGCATAATATGAAGCTTCCTTGCGGGCGATCGCCTGCGCTTCTTCCAGCAGATCCAGCGTCAACAGAAAATCATTAAACAACTCGCGCGAGGAAAATGAATACTGCTGAAACTCCTCGTTGAGGAGCGGGTTTTTCGCGCTGAGACGCACAACGCCGGTCGAGTCGGTATTGGCAGCGCCCGTCTGCGGGGTACCCGTTTCCGGCGGCAGCGTTTCAGGTGGTGTGGTATCGAAAAACTCCGGCGTGGGTTCCGGCGTAATCTCCGGTGTGGGTTCCATCGTCGGCAGCAGGTCGTCCACCGCCAGCGCTTCGGAAACGAAATCCACCAGCGGGCGCGTGGTGTCGATATACTGCGTGGCGATGATGTCCGCCCAGCGATAGCGCGCGTAGTCCGCCGTATATTCCAGTTCGCGCGGCACGTCGATGCCGTAGACTTCCTTAATGATCTTCACGCGGTTGGTCTGGTCAGTCAGACAGAAGTTCCAGTTGAAGATATTCGTAATCGTGCCGGTCATGGAGTGCATGCCGATGTTGTTTTTGTCCAGCGAATAGGCAAACTTCGTCAACGCGGCCGTCTGCCCAAGCGTGCAGTTGGTGAACAACTGACCATCAAACGAACCGAGAATATCGGGAATCTTAAGGATCAGGTTCTGCTTCTGCATGGAGTCAAACAGCGCGATCAACATCTCTTTCTGGCGATTGACACGGTTGAGATCGCCGCCTGAGTTGACATTTTTACGCACGCGCAGATAATCCAGCACGCCCTGTCCGTTGAGATGCTGAGGCCCTGCTTCATAGCTTCGCCCCGCTATCCTATATGAGAGTTCAAGGTTGTAGTCCACGCCGCCGACGGCGTTGACCAGCTGCTTGACCGCAGGCATGGTGACCGCATAATAGTAGTTCACCGGAATACCGCCAAGCATCCAGCTTGCGGCTTCGCAGGTCTTGAGGAAGCCTGCTCCGTCCGGCGCATCAAACCCGCCGCCGCAGTTGATCGAGGCGTTGAGCTTGTAGATGCCCTTGACGCCGGGAATCTTGGCGTAGGTGTCACGCGGGAGCGAGATCAGATCCACCCGGTTTTCATCAAAGTTGATGGCCATGACCATCATCACGTCAGAGTGGTATTCATGCTTGCCGCCCCAGGTTTCGCGCTCTTCCGCATAATCCACGCCGATGAGTAGAACGTTGACGATGTTCTGCATCATGCTGATATCCGCCTGCGCGCTGATGACTTCGTACGGATCGAGCGTTGGCGTCGGCGTCGGCGCTCCCGGGCCTTCCGGCGCGGGCGTGGCGTCGCTGTCGTCAATTCCGATCACCTCCGTGCTTACGGGCTGCACGGAACCATCAAACTGCGCGCTGGGATTGAGCAGCACAAGGTAAGCAAACACACCGCCGACAGCGAGCAACAGACCGCCGACCGCGATCAACAGCCCCCAGAGCGCACGCTTCTTTTTCTTCTTTTTTGCGCGCTTACCACGCACCTGTGTAGAGGGGAACACATCCGTCGGAACAAACGGTTCCACTTCCATACCGTGATAGCCGTATTCGGGCAGGTTCTCCTGCGCGTTCTCTTCCAGCTGATGCTGCGCCTGCTCGTGATTCGATTGATCCTTCTGATCGGGGTTATATTCAGGTTTTCGGGCCATTGTTTCGCCGTATCCTTTCCGTCATTACATACCGTCATTATTATAGCAGGATTTGCCCAAAATCCGCGGCGCTTTCCAATTATTACAAATAGTTTACAAAGTAGCCGTGTGAAAAAGCCCAAAAAAGGGCGATTTTACGCGGAAAATTCCGAATCTTGACAATCCTGCGTCAAACGCCGCCTAAGCTTTTCACACGAGCGGAAATAGGATATACTATACACGCGTTCAAAGTAGGCACGCTTTCTTTTTGCGCCCGCACAACGGTTGTCTTTTCCAGAGGCGACTTTTGCGCGTGCCGTGCCGCAGAACAGCCCGCAAAGGAGCAGATTCATGGTCGTTATCATTCCGGCATATCAGCCAGATGAAAAGCTCTCCCGCCTTGTGCATGAGCTGCACGAAAAGACCAGCTATGATCTCATCATCGTCAACGACGGCAGTGACGCAGACAAGCGCCCGTTGTTTGATTCGCTCGAACCATATGCAAAGATCATCCACCACAGCGTCAACCGCGGAAAAGGCGCCGCGCTGAAGACCGCGCTGACGTATATCTATGACCAGTATCCCGCGGATGAAGGCGTCGTCACCATCGACGCGGACGGGCAGCACCTGCCCGACGATATCGTGCGGGTGAGTGAGGCCTGGGAAGCCGCGCCCGAAAAGCTCGTGCTCGGCAGCCGCCAGTTCACCGGCAACGTGCCGTTTAAGAGCCGCGCAGGCAACGCGATCACCAGAGCGGTGTTCGCGGCCTCCACCGGCGTGAAGGTGTTTGACACACAGACGGGACTGCGCGCATTCGGCGTGTTCCGTATCCCCATGATGCTGGAGATGAAGGGCGATCGTTATGAGTACGAAATCAACGTGCTCCTCTACGCCACGCGTCATCGAATCCCGATAGAAGAGGTTACCATCGAAACCGTGTATATTGAAGACAACAAGTCCTCGCATTTCAACGCTGTCCGCGACGGCTGGCGTATCTATAAAATGATTCTCTATTTTGTCGCGTCCTCGCTGGTTGCGATGCTGCTGGACTATGTACTGCTGCTGCTGCTTTCCTCTTCTACAAAGGGCATGGCGCAGTCGCTGCTCATCAGCGTCGTCGGCGCACGTATTCTAAGCTCGCTTGCCAACTATTTCATGAACTGCAAGCTGGTGTTTGAAAACAGAAGCCGCTCCAGCATCGTCCGCTACTACCTGCTGGTTGCGGGAATCCTTGCGGTCAACTACATGCTGATGCTGGTCATCACGCATATCATGCCGCTCCCGGTCGGAAAAATCCTGGTCGAGCTTGTGCTCTACCCCGTCAGCTTTTTCATGCAACGCAAATACGTCTTTCCGCCGCAGAGTGAAGAGATCGGCCCCGAAATCTGATTCTCTTCTTTCAACGACGGTAAACGACGATACTTTGTATCAGGAGGATCGATCGATCTCATGATGAATCCCAAGAACAGGCGCGTTAGACGCCTCGTCACCGCGATTGTTGCCGACCTGCTCGTGCTCGGCGCACTGCTTGGCGGATTTACGTATTTCTATTTTCTGCGTGAGCGAGACTATACGCCAAAGTCATTGTCTACGCCCGCGCCGATTGTTGCCGCAGCGCCAGAGAGCACCGATACACTGACGAGCGAAGCCCCGACGGAAGAGGTCGCGGCTGCTACGCCGACGCCCGAAGTCGTCGACACCGGATTGCTCGGCGGCAAGTATGCCGAGAAGTTCACCACGGGCGAGGTCGAGCAGACGGACACCTCCTACCGGAGCGCAAATGTCTCCATTGACGTACAGCAGATCGTCACGGGTACCGCGGAAAAACCCATCACCTATTATCTCGCGGATATCTACATCAAGGACATCAGCAGCTTCCGCTCTGCGGTTGCGCTGGACTATAAGGATCAGAATCAGGGCACGCGCAAGAACGTCATGAGCACACAGCAGCTCTCGCAGCTCACGGGCGCGCTAATCGCCATCTCCGGCGATAACTTTGCGTATCATCAGAGCATTGCCGTGCGCGACGGCGTCGAGTGGGAAAACAAGCTGCCGGTATTCGGCGATATCTGCGTGCTTTATTATGATGGCACGATGGAGACCTATCCGCAGGAGCTCAAGCGCGCGGATGTGGACGCGATCTATGCCAAAGAGCCGTATCAAATCTGGACCTTCGGGCCGGAGCTTCTGGTCGACGGACAGGTGCCCGCGCAGTTTGCAAACGGCAAAGCGAACCCGCTTTCCGCAATCGGCTACTATGAGCCGGGGCACTATTGCTTCATCCTCGTCGACGGCCGCCAGAAGGGCTACTCCTGGGGCATGACATACACGGAGCTTGCGCAGGTGTTTTATGATCTCGGCTGCAAGGTCGCCTTTAACCTCGACGGCGGCGACACGGCCGTGATGACCTATATGGGCGAATGGCGCAGTCAGCCACAGGAAGCTTCCCCGCGCGACACAAGCGACATTCTCTACATCATCGAACCTGCCACAGCCGGCGGACAGTAAGGGAGGAATGCGACTATGAAACGGATTTTATCCCGCGTGCTGCCGCATCTAACAATCATCCTCGGCGTGATGACGCTGGTGTTCTACGTCGTCGACGGGTTCAACGCGGTCATGGCGTTTATGGCGAGCGATCTTTCCAAGCAGGTGTTCATGGTGCTCGCGGTCTCGGCGATCATCACCTCCGTCATGCTCATCTCCCGCCAGTGGAAAGAAGACGATCGCAAAGCAAAGAAAGCGGCCAAGCGGCTCGAATCCGCCGAACTGGAAGCCGCCGAAGCGATGTTTGAGCTGGAAGAACTCAAAAAATCCCGCGAATCGGAAAAAGAAGAATAAACGCAAACAGCACAAAGGAGCAGCGTGGGCTGCTCCTTTTTTCTGTCTACTCCTAGTAAGAAATTGTGTACGGGATCGTACCAAAGGTAAATGAAAAATCCTCGCTCGCCCCTTCGGTTGCATATAGATCCAGATCAAAGAACTCAAAATCTCCATCTCGATAGATGCTGTCAATCATCCCCCACTCATACTTCTGATCGGTGAATAGCGCAAGCCCTTCTTCAGAGATTCGGAAATGGTAGTATATGGATCGATATGATGCGCTGTCATCGTTGTATCCAGTGTAATATCCATTCTTTATGATTTGCTGACATATTTCTAAGGTTTCCTGCGCAAAGGCATCGTATTTCTCAAAGGGAAATCCTTTGGTAGCAATCTTCTCACCGTTGATATATTGATAGGCAAATGTACCGTCATATGCCATACCATCTGTTTCGTTCCCGATGTAGAGTTCTCGCTTGTCTCGAATACGATATCCATAACCCATATTTGCCTTATAGAAGTCATAGTCGCAATCGGATATAGAGATAGAGCAGATATTCTTCACGCTATCTGCTTCGTTAGGTTCTTTCGCAAGCAGCGAACAACCGCCTAGGCAGCCCACTATGATACAACACAATACGAATAGCTTTAATAGAGTATTCTTCATAAAAACTTCTTTCGTTTCAAGCTTAATGATCCTATCACTCACCTTTTTGACTGCTGAGCGATCCTCAAGCCGTAAAGCTTTATTGCATCAACGCTCATATCAGAGAATTAATCAGCTCTTTTCTTCATCCAAACATCCCGCATGCTCACGAGCAATGCAGCGATGATGACAACAGTTGTGAATGCGACCGCAACCACAACCCTGCTCCAGAATGATGAGTCGTCTTGCCTAGGCTTCTCAAGAGGCTGCTCTTTTTCTCGCGCCAATTGGTCATAGTCCGGCGTCTTCTTTAGTTTCTCCGCTGCAGCTGTCTGCTCTTCGGCAGCTTTCGTCGGTTCCCAGACAATATCACCCGAATCCGGATCGATCAATCTTCCGTTGTCCACCGCCACATGACGATTTCCTTCGGCCATGATCATCTCCTCAAAGATCATGTGATCGAGATCTGCCTGTGTTAAGGATGACGGCAGCAGCAACCGTTTCATGACGATCTCCGAAGGTCCGGGATACATGCCTTCGTCCGAATCGACATTGAAGTACTCCAGAATAAAATCCACGCTTTCCGCAAACCGCAGATCGTTGATCTCCATACCCCAGTTCGCAATGCAGTAGCGGTACCATCCTTCTTCCGAATAGATGGTGACGTTATGGTATTGATCGAACGACCAACCCGGATACTCCGTCACGTCCGTTCGATCTTCGTCGGAAAACAGCTTGGGCGATTTTTGAATCAGCTTCTGCTCTTCCGACCAGGAGAGCGCACGAATCAGTATCCCGTTCCACTCCGTTTCACCGTTTGGTGCCCATGCTTCTGCAAACTGCGCAGGATAGCAGATCGAGAATGTTCCGCTCTCCACCTCGCCACCATTGTAGTTGAATTGAAGGCCGGAAACATCGATGTATTCGGGTGGGTTGCCCCAGAATACGATTCGTCCGCTGCCGTCAGCGGGGAATTTGATATCCCCGAATGTTGTCGGTAAAAACAACCCGTCCGTTCCGCAAAATACGAGTGTTTTAACCCTGCAGGCATCCAGTACGCCGTACCATTCGGATTGACCTAGGTTCGGATCTAAAAATGTATTCCGCGGTATAATCAGCGTGTCTAGGTTACAACCAACAAACGCATAATTATAAATTACTTCCAACGTTGTCGGTAGTGTGATCGACGTCAAGTTTTCATGGCCCTGAAAAGCGCCGACTCCAATTTCCTTGACACCTTCGGAAACGATTACGGACTGCAACATGCTGCTTTCCATAAAGGCGGAAAACCCGATCGCTTTCACGTTGCCCGGGACAATTACCGATCGTGCATCTGAACGGCACATCACAAGCGTATTTGTTGCAATCTCAATAGCAAGTCCGTCAACGACCTTGAAGTCGGGGTTGTCATTATAAAACGATAGGTTATCGTCGCCCGATGAACTTTCCTCTTCCGCGCGTGAGGTGTTCAAAAAGCCACTACACAGAATAGCTCCTATGAATAGAAACAGAATCGCCTTAAAGCGCGCACGTCGATGGTTCATGTTTTATCTCCTGTTCTAGTGAACCTACTGTTCTTTCGCTGCTCGTACACGCGTAAAAACACGATAATCGCGATCAGAATCACGGGAATCCCGAGAACGATGAGCACGATCGCCAAAGGAGATTCTTCGGAGGATGGCGTTGGAATTTGTTGCTCTTTGGTTTGCTCAGCGGTTGCAGCAGGCGTTGTCCCCGTTACGGCAGAGAACACCGACGGCTTTTCTCCGCGCGCCTTTGAAAGGGTTGCATCCAGCACGTCCTGCGAAATCTGCTGGATCGGGTAGCCGTTCCACTCCGTTTCACAGTTCGGCGCCCATTCATCGGCATATTCAGCCGTATAGAGCAGCGTAGGATAGGAGATTGGCTGATGTTCAGTCATATAATAATCAGAGATATAGTATCTGCCGTCCGAAGTCGTCTCTGATTCTCCCATCAACGATTCGCCGAACACGGCGGGCGTGCCTTTCGTGAAAAGAATGTACTTCAAGCCGACACAGTCATCAAATACGTTTGACTCAAGAGTGACGTGATCGGATTGAATAACAACGGTTTTCAGCGATTCACATTCGTAAAAGGCTCCGGGCTCAATTGTTTGAAGCGTTTCCGGTAAAACCATCGTCGTCAAGAGCTTGCAACCGGCAAAGGTTCCCAATCTCAGTGCAGTAATTCGCGTATCCTCCAGATTAGCGGCAGTCAGTTCACCGCAACGATAGAAAGCCCTCTCTCCGAGCGAGCGCAGAGGACCGAAATGAACGCTCTGTAAAGCTCTGCATTCATAGAACGCATAATTACCGATTGTCACAAGGCTATTCGGCAGGTCAAGAGATGTGATCTCCTCACAGGTATCGAACGCGCTCTGGCCGATGACGATCAGATTGTCCGGAAACTCGATCTGTTCGATCTTCGGCCATTTGTCTTCGTCATGCCAATAGGGCAAATAGTGTTGATCGAACGCGGATTCTTCGATGATGCGCGTGCTATTCGGAATGGAATCTAGCACGGTAGTTTTGCTGAAATCCGGATAGTTCGCAGGGCAAACAAGAGATCCCGTCTGCGCCTGTATAATGAAGCCATTGTCGCGGATGAAATACGGATTTCCCGGCTCGATTTGAATCTCAGTTGGCGTGAAATACCAAAATCTATAACTTGCGACAGGCGAAAAACGGGAGACGTCCTTACCTATCACAAGTGTTTCCACTTCGCTCGGGAAATGATTGTATTGATAGTCGAAGTTTTCATCCATATCATTCGCGGTAAAATCATCGAGGCCGCTGTTCGAGGTCAAAAGCAGCTTTCCGCTGTCGAAGATCCAGCCGTTGCCAGCCTCATAATCCGTGTCGATCTCGGCCGTTGTCGGCGCGTTTGTTGGCTGATTCAGTTCGGATCGCAGCGCGTTCTCCTCCTTCGCCGTCAGCTGTTTAATTGGATATCCATTCCATTCCGTTTCGCCGTTGGGTGCCCATTCATTGGCGAATGCAGCAGTGTAATAGAGTGTTGGATAGGGGATTATTTTACCGTATGGCTGATAATACTTGGTTACAAAATGCTTTCCGTCTGACGTTTCTTGTTTCGCGTCGAACAAATTATCTCCGATTTGTTTCGGAGCACCTTTTGTAAAGATGATCTTTCGGATCTTCTCGCAGTCGGAGAATGCTCCATTGTGAATGACGATATCATCTGAGCAGATTGTAATCTTATATAAGTTCCAGCAGTTTTCAAATGCTTCCGTTTCGATGGATTGAAGCGTCTCCGGTAGTACGATTCTTTCGAGCCCGCTGTGTTCGAACACGTCTTTGTTTAGAACGGTGACTCGCGTGTTCTCCAAATTAATGCGTTCCAGATTGTAACATGAAGAAAAAGCGTTTTCGCCTATCGTTTCGATATTTGAACCCATAACCATTTTCTTAAGAAAAGGGCAGTAATTAAACGCACTTCGCCCGATGGTTATTAGGTTGGAAGGCAGCTGAATGGTGTCCAACGCTTCGCACGATTCAAATGCACTTTCTTCGATTTCCAACACCTTTGCAGGAATATAAATCTGAATGATGCGGTTGAGAGGATAGAACGCGTCGACTCCAATTTTCTCTATAATGGCGGGTATACTTCTTGCTACCGGCATCCAAGAAAACCGCTCCAAATCAGTTGCGCAGATCAAGGTTTTCGTTTGCAGATTCACCAGCCATCCGTCAATGACGGTAAAAATCGTATTCCCTTCTTCAACAATCATCGAAGTCGGATAAAAGTCTTCGCCAAAGCCAAACATGACAAATTTCGTAACATTTTTGCCGATGACAACCGTTTTTACATCATACCCGTCGTGCTGATATCTGAATGAGCCATTTTGATCCCGCTCATTATCGAAAAAATCCTCCATCCCTCCGTTGGCGGTGATCGTGAGAACGCCATCGCGAAATTCCCATCCGACGCCTTCTTCATAGTCGCTCTCGGCAAGGGACAACGCAGGTGCGGCTAATAAAAGCATGACGAACATGGTCAGGAATGCACGTTTCAGCAGATTCACGGTTTGTCCTCGCTTTATCGTAGTGTGTTGGATTTGATGATTCAATCCGTCCCAGCGTAACTATGCGTTTTGTGTTTTCTCAAGCAGGATCCATTATTATCGTTGTATCAGTATAGACTTATTTCATAGTTAAAGTGACCGAATTCTGCATACACATCTGCCGATTCGCCTTCCGTCTTATACAGCTTTACGGTTACTTTTTGAAAAACATCATCCATGTAGTAGCAGAAAATCAATCCGTACGTATATGTTTGATCACCAAATTGTTTCAGCCCATCTTCCGATATCAAGAAGTAATATTGCATGGTCTGATAACCCCAGTTTGGGTCGTTGTAGGAAGTATACTGCTTGTTTCGGATGACCGCTTGTACGGTATCCAACAGATCTGCGGCATATGCGTCATATTCTTCAAACGGAAAATCGGAAGTCAATCCCTGCTCCGGGTCAATGTATTGATGTGCCGGATTTCCGGTAAAAGGCGACCCATCCAGATATTTTGAAACAATGGCTTCACGCTTTTCACCCTTCCGATAGACTTTGCCTTTCTCCTTTAAATTTAGCAGATAGTCGCAGTTTTCCATCGAAATCGCGAGGATGTCCCTTGAGCTTTCCTCCTCTGTGCGCGGAGGAGCGATCAGTAAGAATAACTGGATCATGCCAACAATGAAAATGGATGTAATCAATAAGGCGATCGCTTTCATATACCATCCCCAATTTCTAAAATAGTACAGATTTTCAATCTTGCCTAGCTCAATCGCTTAAGCTGGATGAATAAGAAATCGAATGAAGAATTGTTCCGAATACATAATAAGTTTCCGATATTGCGTCCGGTTTTTTCTTCAATTCGATGCTAAAATTTTCAAAAACTCCATCACGATATACGGCGAGAATCAACCCATATGTAAAGTTTTGATCCTGAAACAGCGCTAGTCCTTCCTCAGAAATCAAAAAATGGTATAAAATATCATTATAAGAAGAACTCTCATCATTGTATGCGGTATAAAAGCCATTTGAAATAATCTTCTGCGAGATTTCGAGAATCTCTCCCGCAGAAGCATCATATTTCTCAAAGGGGAATTGATCGATTGGTCTCTTCATCCCGTTTTCAAATTGATAAGCTTTTTCTCCATCAAACGACATGCCTTCTTTCCGGTTCCCAATGTAATACTCGCGCTTATCCCTGATGCGATACCCCATCTCATTTTTCATGGTGTGGAAGGAATAATCACAATCGGTTATGGATATGGAACAGATATTCTTTACACTATCTGCTTCATTGGGTTCAACTTCAAACAACGGGCAACCACGAAGACCGCTCATGATGACAAAGCACAAAACCATCAGCGCTGATAAAGCAGTTTTTACATGCATCTTCTTTCCGCTCAATCTTTCTGTATCTTTACTTTCATTATACCGAACAAACGTTCCGACTTCACGTGACAATATTGTAAAAAAAACGGAGCCTAGTGGCTCCGTTTATTATCATTGATCGTTATGACCCGATAAACACCTTTTCGATCAACTCGTCCCGCTGTGTTTGTTCGTTGAAGCGATAGAGGAACAGCCAGCCGCCCGCAGTATCAACTTTGTTCGCGCGGTCGACGATGTTGTGTTCAATCGAGATCGTGCGCAGCAACTCGGCCTTGTCGCCGCTGATGTCGTAGATGGAGATTATCTTGCCGCCTCCGGTGACGGCGGTATTCGCGTCCGCGTAGAGGAAGGCGTTGTTATACTCAAGCGTCAATAACAGCTGTTTCGCTCCGGTTTCCGGATCGATGCGATAGAGCGATTCCGCAAGCGCGCGGGTTTGTTTCAAAATGTTTGAGTAGCGATAGTCCAGATCATACGTTTTACGCAAAAGCTCCGTGAACACGAGAAAGTTATCCCCGCAATCGATTTGGAAGTAAACATTTTCCGGTTGGTCAAACGTGACGATGTCCGAAACGGTGTTGGTCGCGAGATCGTATTTCTCCAATCCGTGAACGGAAGCAAGAATGAATTCGTCAGAATTTCCTCTGCAAAACCATCTAAGATAGTCTGCGCTATCGTCGTTGTAACCAAGCCAATCTGACAACATCTTCACAACATGATCCTTTGCGGTTAGATCAATTACAGAAAGGCAAAGACTGAGGAACTCTCCTTTGTAATCGGGTTCTGAAAAATAGTACGGTAGAAAGTAAAGTCCATCAAGCTGTCCTATCTCAACTCTACTCTGATTAAAACCAGTGTAATTTATTGAAGGGTTGAATTTCTCACCCTTATAGTCGGGCATTTTAAGAACCCGGCCGTTTCTAAAGCTTACGACCTCGCGTAGTTGGGCTTGCATATGATGGTTGACTTCTGCAAAGCAAATTACAACAACGCCGTTATCGGAGATATAAAAATCCAAGACATTGCTGTCAAATTTAGTATTCGGGATCGGGTACCCTACATCTCTCAAGAAATCAGCAATGTCAGTTCTATCATTCTTGCGAATGAGTAACCTGAATTGGCGAAAAGGCCCGGAATCATTTTCCTCGATTCCGGTAAATCCCGCGTAATAAATCCCATCGTCACGAACATTGATCGAGCGGATGTCTTCGACGGGAATTTCCAGCACGATATCCTCACCTTGCTGATTCATGCTGTAGATACCCTGTGTGCCAAGCTCGGAGGAAAGGTAGTAGATACGTTCCCCGTAGCATGCCACCTTTTCCCCGATGGGTGAGGTTGCATCCCCTTTCAGGTTTGCAAAAAAACCGGTGTTATCAAAGTTGTTGATGTCGGGGTTACGGCTGGTGCAGCCGGATAGAATAGAAATAAGCAATGAGAAACAAAGCCAGATGCAAATAAAGCGAGAGAACTTCATTCGTGGTTTCTGATATTGAGTGTTTCTCATTTCAAAAATTCCTGCTCATTCTCGTAGTTTTGAATGGATTTGGGACAAGATAACATGTACTAATTGAGACTATTATACCGAACAAACGTTCCAACTTCACGTGACAATATTGTAAAGAAAACGGAGCCGGGTGGCTCCGTTTTGATGGTTCGTTTGTCTCTTATTTTCCAATTGCAGCTTTCAGCGCCTCGACGCGATCCAGCCGTTCCCACGGCAGGTCAAGATCGAGTCTGCCGAAGTGACCGTAGGCCGCGGTCTGACGATAGATCGGGCGTCGGAGTTTCAGCGCGTCGATGATCGCCGCGGGGCGGAAGTCAAACACGCGCTCCACCGCGCGCTCAATCGCCGCGTCGTCCACCGTGCCGGTGCCGAAGGTATCCACACGCACAGAAACCGGGCACGCCACGCCGATGGCATAGGCCAGCTGGATTTCGCACTGCTTGGCAAGCCCCGCCGCGACGACGTGCTTTGCGGCATAGCGCGCGATGTACGCGCCGCTGCGATCGACCTTCGTCGGGTCCTTGCCGCTGAACGCGCCGCCGCCATGCCGCGCGTAGCCGCCGTAAGTATCCACGATGATCTTGCGTCCGGTGAGGCCGGAATCTCCCGTGGGACCACCGATCACGAAGCGTCCCGTGGGGTTGACGAGAATGCGCGTCTTGGCATCCACCAGGTTTTCAGGCAGCACGGGACGGATCACTTTTTCGGTGATGTCCGCGCGGAGCTGTTCCATATCCACGTCGTCATGCTGCGCAGAAACGACGATGGTGTCGATGTGCACCGGCGTATAGCCGTCGTATTCCACCGTGACCTGGCTCTTGCCGTCGGGACGCAGATAGGCGATCTCCCCGCTCTTGCGCGCCTGCGTAAGCTTTCTCGTCAGCGCGTGCGCGAGTGAAATCGGCAGCGGCATGAGCTCCGGCGTTTCGTCGCAGGCGTAGCCAAACATCATGCCCTGATCGCCCGCACCCGTCGAATAAAGCGCTTCGAGTTCGCCGTTTTTCTCCTCCAGCGCGTGATCCACGCCCTGCGCGATATCCGGCGACTGCTTGTTCAGCGCGGTGATGATCTTGAGCGAGTTTGCGTCAAAGCCGTATTCGGGGTCGTTGTAGCCGATGTCGTCTACGACCGAGCGGACGATTTTCTCGACATCCACGTGTGCGGTCGTCGTCACCTCGCCCATTACGAGCACGAGATTAGTGCTGGCTGCGCATTCGCAGGCCACACGCGCACTGGGGTCCTGCGCAAAGATTGCGTCCAGCACCGCGTCTGAGATGTTGTCGCACACCTTGTCCGGGTGTCCTTCCGTTACGGATTCGGAAGTGAAAAGTCTGGTTGCCATGAAAAATGATTCCTCCATTGTTTCAGGTACAAAAAAACCTCATCCGCTGATGAGGTTTCACAAAGTCGATGGTGCAACGCTCATCTTTCAGCTTTCGCTGCCGGAATTGGCACCTTATTTGCTCTTCACAAACAGGTTGCCGGGCTTCACAGGGCCGGTCCCTCTGCCACTCTTGATAAGGCGGTATTCAGTTTTTTGTTCGGTGCTTATTCTAGCACGGGTTTTTTATTGCGTCAACCATAAATACAACGAAATTTCTCGAATTTCAAATCGCTCAATTTCCGTTGTTGCCGTCGTTGATCACGGGATCGTCCACGGAAGGCACCTGCAGACTGTAGCCGAACATCAATCCATCCGGCACCGCGCGCTGATAGGAGATGTCGTTTTTGTCGCCCGTGCGTTGACCGGAGTGCGTGTTGATCTGCTCGCCCATGAAGATCATCGCTGCGGAAAGCCCGCCGTCGAGGTTATACGCAATCGGGCAGCCGTAGCTTGCAAACAGATCCGCAAACTCCCACACCGGCATGCCGATGCTGTAGTCCTTCTGGCGTCCGTCAACCACGATGGCGATATAGTGTCCCGGCGAAAGATAGCCGATGCCCGCGCGCGGATTTGTGCGGCGGACGCGGTGATACTTCGCGTCTTCGTTGATGATGCCGTTGTCGATCAGCGTGGGGCCGAAGGAATAGGTGTTCTCCACGCCGTCCTCGAGCAGTGCGCCGGGATACATGCTGTGTTTTTTGATGATGCGCATTGACATATCGGGATAGATCGCGAGCGTGTCCTCTTTTTCCGCCGACCAGAACATGCGTCCGTCGCGGATCAGGATTCCCTTCTCCTCGCGTTCGTCGTTGATCAGGTTATCGCCTGTGAGCCACAGCACGGCTTTTTCGCGCCGCGCAATGAGCCAGGGATGAATCGCACCTCTGCCCGTATGCCCTTCCGCACCGAAGCCGGGACGGAACTGGCTGATATCGCGCATGTGGATGTCCGCGACGAAGTACGTCAGCGGCTTTCCTTCGGGGTTGGTCGCCTTCACGCGGTCGATCACGATACCGAGATCGTCGTTGCGATATTCCCAGTGTCCGTTTTCCGTGTCCACGACGATCACTTCCGCGGGTTCGCCCGGCTGGCGGTAATATTGCGCGTCTGGGTCAACCGGTTCCGGCGTGGGTTCCGGCGTCGTTTCTAATGCAATCGATTCACTTACCTCCGGCGTTTCGCTCGGTTTGGGCGTATCGATCGTAACGGATACCGTCTGCGGCGCAGGTACTGCTTTGGGTGTTTCCTTCTGCGTTCCCGCGAGGATTGCAGCCGCTGCTAAGCAGAGCGCAACCGGCATCAGGCAGAAGCAGACTGCGTCGCCTTTGCCGCGGACAGCGCTGATTTTCTTATACAGCAGCACAAACATCGCCGCGCTGAGCGCCGCGCCCAAGCCGATGAGAAGCATGGCGGGCATCGTGAAGAGTTCTTTCTCTTCTGCCTGTGCTGAACCATTCTCCTGCGGAACAGTGGTTTCCTGCGGTGTGTTATTTTCCTGCGTTGCCTGCGCTTCCGGAACGGCGGGTGCTGCCGTCGCTGCCGGTTCGGGCGTCGGGGTCGGAGCCGGCGTTGCCTGTGCGTAGTAGATCAACGAGTCGAGAATCATGTGTTCCAGCAGGTTGTTTTTCTCCACATCCTCACCGACGGTGGTGTAGGCAAGCGTGTATGCGCTGGTTGGATCGATCACAAGCCCGAATAAGCGGCGCGAGATGTGCTGTTCATAGGCGCGCTGCGCAACCTCTGCCGCGGTCTTTCCCGCGTAGGCGTTGAGCGGCGTGTTCATATCGATTACGGTTGGGTCGGTGCCTTCGGTTGCGCCGTAAAAATAGAGCTTCTGCACACTCGGGCACTCGGCGACCGCGATTTTCACGCACTCCGCGACGAGGCTGTGCGCGCCGGAAGCGTCCGACTCGTTGTGCGTCACGATCACTTTCGGACTCAATGCGTTGATCTGTTCCTTGAGATATTCCACAAAATCGCGGCGCACAAACTGTGCGGCGGTGGTTTTGTAGGAATCATAGCTGTCGCTCTGGTAGCCGCTGAAGAGCGGATACTCCGTATATCCCGCCGACTGCAAACCAGAAAGCGCTTCGTAAGCACGCGCACGCTTGCTGTAGTCAGAGATGTACAGCACGGCGGTAGCAATGTTCTTTTCTTTTGTGTAGGAGGGTATGATTGCGCCGAACTGCATCCATTCCATGCCCGGCTCGGCGGTGATGATCAGGATATCGCACTTCGTCGGCGCGGGCGAAAACGCACCGGGCGCTGAAGAGGCGTCAGCATACGCCGCAACGCCGCTGAGTGAACCGTTTTCGTTGAACAGGACCGTAATTTGCTTGCAATTACTCGCCAGTGAAATCTGTCTGCCGAGCTGGCGGTCCGTGATGGTCTCCTCCGAGATCGTCTCTCCGGCTGCACCGAGCTGCGTCACGGTATAGGACGCGGGCACGTCATACCAGTTCAGCACCAGCAGCAGCGCGGGTGAATCCGGCTCGATGGTGATGCTCTCCTCCTGCTGGAAGGACACGCGCGAGACGATGTACTCGTCCGTCAGACGATATGCATACGCCGCCGTTTCTTCCGGCAAGGTCAAGGTCAAACCCAGCGATTCGCCGGGTTGATCGGTTGGCTCGGATGATTCGGCAAGCGCGACGGTCGGCAGCGTCAGCAGCGACAGGGCGCAGGCGATGAGTGCGATGGTTTTCTTCATGCGGTATTTTATACTCCAGAGATTATTCCGTGGATTATCAGAACGGTTATCTGTCAGCTGCCTTTTTTATCTTTCTGTTTTTTCAGCACGATCAAAGCACCCGCGGCGAGTATGACATATAAGATGCTTGTGATGCCTCGCAGCTGCATCTTCTGCTCTTCGTTAAACTTCGGGCCATCCGTTGGCCCTACCTGCTGCACCTCAAATACCACAGCCGATGCAAAATGTTCAGCCGGTTCGATTTTCTCGGCAAGTGCGGCAGAAGGCAGTAACAGCAGCGACAGTGCACAAACAATCATAACTACGTATTTCTTCATGCGGTGTTCTCTTCTCCAATGATTTATTGGGAGACATTACGCTTTATGCATTACTTGTTTTTCTTTTTTCGCAGCAAGACGACGGCGACTGCGGCGGAAAACGCAGCGACAAACGCGGAACCGCCTGCGATGAGAAATAGCGATACATTATTTGCCTGCATGGGTTCCTCCATTTCCGCCGTCTGCACCGACGTGGGTGTGATATTTGGTGTCGCAGTTGCGGCAGGCGTTGGCGACGACGTAGGTGCAACATAGTTGCTCAGCCGCGCGGGATCGACATGCTCGAAGAAATCGTTCTTTGTTTCATCTTGTCCCACCGCTGAATAAGCCAGTCCGTAGAGAGATGAGCTGTAGTCTCCATCTGCATAGACATTGCTGTGGTATTCCAGCTGCGAGACGTGCATGTGATATGCCTCGTTCGCGGCCTCCAGCGCGGTCATGCCGCCGAACGCTTCAAGCGGCTGGTTCCAGTCCATCGTGATCTGATTGTCCGGGTAGAGGTGCAGATAGAGTTTCTGCGTCTGCCATGCGCCATAGACTGCGGCAGAATCGGGGAACGCTGTTGCATCTGCCGCCTGCGGCACGGCGTTGACCATGCAGGTTGCCGTCGCCATGTGCGCGCCGTGACCGTATTCGCCATTCAGATCGTGCGTTACGATCACCTCCGGCTGAAAGCGGCGTATCTGCTCGACCAGCAGGCGCGTGGCATCCTGTTCGTCCCAATTGAGAAGCGCAAGCCGCAGCGTCTCGGTGTAGACGTCCTTGAGCGGCAGAATCACGGGAGAGTTGCGCACGCCCGCGTACCAGAGCCCGTTGAGCGCCTCGTCCACACGCGCGCGGTCGCCGTTTGCCATGTAGACGACCTGCACCGCGAGCTTCTGTTCCCCCGCATAATACGGAATCGTACCGCCGAAGAAGATCAGCTCATCGTCGCAATGCGCGGAGACGACCAATAGATCCGCCTTGTCCAGCGGCGCCTGCCAGTCGTGGATGTCGTCCAGCAAAGCGCCTTCGGAATAGAGCGTCACTTCCGCGATCTGCATCCCGTTGTCACAGAGGATCGTGAGCGACCGCGCTTCCGGCAAAATGGCGTAGATGTCGTTATAGTTTGGTTGTTGGATCGTCTCGCGGGAGAGCTCCTCCCCGTTTTCGCTCGACTGCACCAGTATAGCATAATCGGGCAGTGTGTACCACTTGACGTACGCCGTGCGCACGCCCGCGCTCTCGTCCCAAACGAGCGAATACGGTTCGTTTGATGCATACTCTGCGTAGGTTTCGACTTTACCGTCACGCGTGCGCTTGACCGCTCTTCCGTCCTCTTTGGTAGCGGACTGCGACAGCGCGGTAACGTCCTGCGCGGATGAATTTTCTGCAAGCGAAATCGTCGGCGCGGCAAGCATTAGCGCAGCCACGCCGACGAACAATATCGTCTGTATGTTGGATTTGGTCGGTTTCAACTCGGGAGTGTTCCTCCGTCCGGCGTTCGTTTGCCGTTATTATAGCATATCCCGCGTATTTCCGCAGAACTTGCTTTTTAGGCTATTCTCCCGCCAGCATGCGCGCGTTTGCTTCGCGCATCTCGATCTCTGTCTTGGCGAGTTCCTTTCGGCCAAAGATGAGCAACAGTCCTCCGCTTGCAAACAGCAGCAGCAGACTCAAGATACCGATCGACGCGCGATCAGTCATGAAATAGAACATCGCATACAGCAGAGGTCCTATGACGGTTGCAAACTTACCGAACACGTCGTAGAAGCCGAAGTATTCCGCGCTTCTCTTCTGCGGCACGAGCTTGCCGAAATAGGAGCGGGACAGCGCCTGAATTCCGCCCTGCACGGTGCCGACCAGCACCGCGAGCACCCAGAAGAGCGCGGTTGCGGTGGTTTTTGCGCCGTTGTAGTCGGTTTGTTTCTGCGTGTCCTGCGCGTAGACGTCCAGCGCTTTGCCGACGTTCATGATGGCGTTTGTCGCCGTAGCGCGAGAATCATCGCTCGCAAACGAGTAGCTCACGCCCGCTGGGTCTTGCGCCTTGCTCGCGAGAACGGCTGTCACTTCATCAAACGCCGCAACGCGATCCTCCGCCGAAAGCGCGGCTCGCATGTCCTCGACATAGTCGCGCGAAAGCGTCTCCCAGGCTTTCTGATCTTCCTTATCAGTGAATGTCACACCTTGCTCCGTGATCGTCTGGCGCGTGGTGCTGACGAGGTCGAGCTGATACGGCTCGACCAATCGCCCCATAAAGAAGCCCACACCGCAGATCACGAAATACATCGCAATCGCCGCAATGATCATCCGTATCGCGCCGAACTTGCCGCTAAGCTTACTAAAGAGAATCGCGCAGGGCGCCGCGACAAGCTGCGTCACCAGCAGCGCGAGAATCATACCCGTGGTACCGAGGCCAAGCGTCGCGCCATAGTTGGTCGCGAGCGAGATGACAGCGCCCACACCGTCGATGTAGAGGAAGTACGCAATCAGGTAGATGAAGAGCCCCTTGTTGTTCACGCAGCGCTTCATCGTATCCCAGAGGTTACGGAAGGCGTGCTTCGCGAGCTCGCTCGGCGGGGTTTCAACGTAGTGCACCTGCTTGACGTTCTTGAGAATCGGGATCGAGAACACCAGCCACCAGACGGTGACGATCAGGATCGCGAACTTCATCGAGAACGCGTTGTAGTCGTTGAGCAGCATGATCGCAATCGAGATCACGAACGGAATCGTGCTGCCGCCGATATAACCCATCGCGTAGCCCCAGCTGGACACGCGATCCATGCGCTCCTCGGTGGTCACGTCCGTGAGGAACGAATCATAGAACACGCACGAGCCGGAAAAGCCGATGTGCGAGATCACGTAGCCGATGAGCATCCATTTCCAGTCGCTCACAAACGCGAGCACCGCGGTTGCCAGCGCACCGATGAGGATGAACGCGAACAAGAGCTTTTTCTTGTTGCCCTTAAAGTCCGCAAGCGCGCCAAGCGTAGGCGCGATCACCGCACCGATCAGCGAGGCGATCGAGACGCCGATGCCCCACCATTTGTTGCCGAGGTCGCCCGCCATGCTTGCGTACTAGATCGGGAAAATGACCGCCATGATGTTGGTTGCATAGACGGAGTTGGCCCAATCGTAGAAGATCCAGCTCTTCTCCTGTTTGGTGAATCGCTTACTTAGATCGCGCTGTCGCATAAAATCACTCACTCCTCCATATTCAAATTTTGATCGAAAAAGAATGAGAACTGATTGCAGTATAGCACTGGCAAAAGTGCCGAACAAGGAAGTTCACGCGTGAAAATGCCGGATCAGATGGTTTATAGCAAGGTTTTACTTTTCTCTGATTTGCTATTGCTCTGGAGCTGACAATAACATTACTTTTCAAAGTATGAGTTGATATTTTTGCATGTAAGATTTGAAGAGTCGAGGCGTTTAACTACTCCAAATCAAAAATCAGCTCGATCGACGATCGATCGCCTGAATCGATGTTCTCGACATAGACCTTGTCGATCTCGGCTACAAAGCGTTCCTGAAAGTCCGCAAGCTCCTCCAACGCCAGATCAAACGCTGACGGTTCTTCAACTCTTCCCACGGTGATGTGTGGGCAATATGTCACCTTGCGAAACAGAAACGGTTCCAGCGCACCGCTGTAGAGCCTGTCGTGCAGGTCGATGATGTTATCGTTTCCCTGCTTCACATTCAGAAACAGATAGCCGTCCCGAAAGTCGCCCGTGACACCGCTTAGGCTAACAGCAAACTGTTTCATGCCCGCGAGCGTATGGCGCAAGTGCGCCTTGAGTTCCACCGTCGAAAGAGTGCTCTCAAACGGAAACACGAGCGTGATATGAGGGGCGATATAATTCGCAAGTGGATCAAAGCGCTCCCGCACGGCTTGAATGGCTTCGATATTACTGAACTTAGGAAAAAGAACGATCGCTCGTTTCATCGTTTGCTCCTGCGAATTATTTCCCCTCTACGATATCACAACTTGTCTCGTCTGTCAGTCAAAAAAAGGGTTCCGCGTTTGTTCGCGGAACCCTCTGGTTTGTTATTCGTTTACTTGCTCCGGCGCTCCGGCTTCGGTTTCCACAGCTTCGGTCTCTGCGGATTCGGGCTCCGTCTGCTCGACTTCGCCTTCAATCGCTTCTTCCTCATCCTCCGCATGCGGCACGATCTCGACCGACACCACGCGGGTGCCTTCGTCCACGCGCATGAGCCTGACGCCCTGCGTGTTACGCGAGATGATGTTTACCTGATCCAGCGGCAGGCGGATGATGGTGCCGTCGTCACGAATCAGCATGACATCCTCACCGTCCGATGTCATCTTCAGGCACGCAAGATCGCCCGTCTTTTCGGTCAGCTGCGTCGCAAGAACACCCTTGCCGCCGCGATGATGCACGGGGTACTGGTCTTCCGGCGTGCGCTTGCCCATACCGAGCTCGGTAACGGTCAGCACGTTTCCGCCCTTGACGACCTTGACCATATCGACCACTTCGTCGTCATCGGAGAGATTGATGCTGCGAACGCCCATCGCGGTTCTGCCCATGGGACGCACGTCGTCCTCCGCAAAGCGGACACACTTGCCCTTGCGGCTCGCGATGATGAACTCGTCGTCGCCCATGCTGTATTCCACCGCGATCAGCGCATCCCCTTCGCGCAGGCTCTGCACGATGAGGCCGCCTTTGCGGATGTTTTGCAGGTCGCTGACCGGCGTCTTTTTGATGATGCCGGCGCGAGTCGCCATCACAAGATAGCCTTCCGTGCCTTCCCCCATAACGGGGAACATCGCGGTGACCTTTTCGCCTTCACCCAACTGCAGCAGGTTGACGATCGGCATGCCTTTCGCGTTTCTGCCCGCTTCGGGAATCGCATAGCATTTCTTCTTAAACGCGCGACCGAGGTTGGTAAAGAAGAGGATGTTGCTGTGCGTACTGGTGACAAACAGCCGCTCCACAAAGTCTTCCTCATGCGTGCCCTGGCCGATGACGCCGCGTCCGCCGCGGTTCTGCGCGCGGTAGGTGTCCGGCGTGAGACGCTTGATATAGCCGAAGTGGGTCATGGTAACCGCCATGTCCTCTTCTTGAATCACGTCGTCGAGATCAATGTCGTCGATCATCTGCGTGATCTCGGTACGGCGCTTATCGCTGTGCTTGTCCTTGATGACGAGCGCTTCTTCTTTGATGATGCCGAGCAGCTTGCCTTCGTCATCCAGAATGCTCTGCAGGTAACTCACGCGTTCGCGGAGCATGCGGTCTTCGTCCATGATCTTGTCGCGTTCGAGTCCCGTCAAGCGTTGGAGGCGCATATCGAGGATCGCCTGCGCCTGCCGCTCGGAAAGGCTGAAGCGGTCGATCAACTTCTGCCGTGCTTCCGCCGGGCTTCCGCTCTTCTTGATGAGGTCTACGATCTCGTCGATGTTGTCGAGCGCGATGATCAGGCCTTCGAGAATATGCAGCCGCTCTTTCGCGCGGTTGAGATCATAGGTCGTGCGGCGGGTGACGACGGTCTTCTGGTGCTCCAGATAATAATACAGCACGTCACGAAGCGGCAGAACCTTGGGCTCGCCGTCCACGAGCATGAGCATGATCACGCCGAACGTGGTCTGCAAATCCGTGTGCTTATACAGCTGGTTTAAGATGACGTTCGCGTTGACGTCCTTCTTGAGCTCGATGACCACGCGCATGCCCGTGCGATCAGTCTCGTCACGCAGGTCGGAGATGCCTTCGACCCGTTTTTCGTGCACGAGTTCCGCGATGCGCTCGACCAGACGCGCTTTGTTGACCTGATACGGCAGCTCCGTGATGATGATGCGGCTCTTGCCCGCGCTGTAGGCTTCGATCTCTGCGCGCGCACGCACGATGATCCTGCCTCTGCCGGTGCGGTAGGCGCTCGCGATGCCGCTAAGCCCCATGATAATGCCGCCGGTCGGGAAATCCGGGCCGGGCAGCACCTGCATCAGCGCGTCGTTGTCGATGTCGGGATCGTCGATCAAGGCGCAGAGCGCGTCGATTGTTTCGCCGAGGTTGTGCGGCGGGATGTTCGTCGCCATACCGACGGCGATGCCGCCGGAACCATTGACGAGGATATTCGGAAAACGGCTCGGCAGCACGCTAGGCTGCATGAGCGTTTCGTCAAAGTTCGGGATAAAGTCGACGGTGTCTTTTTCGATATCCGCCATCATCTCGCTGGACATCTTAGAAAGCCTTGCTTCGGTGTAACGCATGGCTGCCGCGCTGTCACCGTCCACGCTGCCGAAGTTGCCATGACCCTCCACGAGCATATAGCGCGTGGAGAAATCCTGCGCCAAACGCACCATCGCGTCGTAGACCGAGCTGTCGCCGTGGGGATGGTATTTGCCCAGGCAGTCGCCGACGATACGCGCGCTCTTACGAAAAGGTTTGTCAGGCTGTAAGCCCAGCTCGTCCATCGAATAGAGGATGCGGCGGTGGACGGGTTTGAGACCGTCGCGCACATCCGGCAGGGCGCGGTTGATGATGACCGCCATCGCATAGGCGATGAAGCTCTTCTTCATCTCCGCCTCAAGCTTGATGGGCAAGATGCGGTTGGTCGTCACCGTCGGCGTCGGGGTTAAGATTGTTGTATCTTTTTCTTCCATACTTCTACTCTCAATTCTCTCTTCGCTTGCCTTACACGTCCAGATCGACGACGAGCTTGCTGTTCTGCTCGATGAATTCGCGCCGCGGCTCGACCTTGTCCCCCATCAGTAGGGTAAACAGCTCGTCCGCTTCGATCGCGTCCTCCACCGTCACCTTGAGCATGATGCGCGTCTCCGGGTCCATGGTCGTTTCCCAAAGCTGCTCGGGGTTCATCTCGCCAAGGCCTTTGTAGCGCTGGATGGTCGGCTTGGGTTCGCGGCCGATCTCGTTGAGCGTCGTTTCCAGTTCCTCGTCCGAATACACATACTTGAGGAAGTTGCCGCGCTTGATCTGGTATAGCGGCGGCTGAGCGATGTAGACATAGCCGTTGTCGATCAGCGGGCGCATATGCCGGTAAAAGAATGTCAGCATCAGAATGCGGATATGGCTTCCGTCCACGTCAGCATCCGTCATGCAGATGATCTTGTGGTATCTGAGTTTTGTCTCGTCAAAGTCCGCGTCCATGCCCGCACCAAACGCGGTGATCATTGCGCGGATTTCGGTGTTGGCGAGAATCTTGTCGAGGCGCGTTTTCTCGACGTTCAGGATCTTGCCGCGCAGCGGGAGAATCGCCTGGTTTACGCGGTTTCTGCCCATCTTGGCGCTGCCGCCTGCGCTGTCTCCCTCGACGATGAAGATTTCGCACTTGCTCGCGTCCTTCTCCTGGCAGTCCGCCAGTTTGCCGGGCAGCGAGGTGGAATCCAGCGCGCTCTTTCTTCTCGTGAGCTCGCGTGCTTTTCTCGCGGCGTCACGCGCACGGGAGGCGGTGATGCATTTTTCGATGACGAGCTTCGCACAGCCCGGATTCTCTTCCAAGAAACGGGTCAGGCCGTCGGCAACCGCGCCGTCGACGAGCGGACGGATATCCGCATTGCCGAGTTTGGTCTTGGTCTGGCCTTCAAACTGCGGCTCCATAAGCTTGACGGAGATGACGGCGGTCAATCCTTCGCGAATGTCTTCGCCGGAGAGCGTCGCTTCGTTTTCCTTGAGGATTTTATATTTCTTCGCGTAATCGTTGATCACGCGGGTCAGCGCCGCCTTGTAGCCGACAAGATGTGCGCCGCCTTCGATGGTGTTGATGTTGTTGGCGAACGTGAAGATATTCTCGTTGTAGCCATCGTTGTACTGCATCGCGATTTCGACCGAGCCGGTCTCCACGCCGTCTTCCATGCGCTTTGCGCAGAAGAAGATCGGGTCGGGATGCAACACCTCTTTGTTTTTGTTGAGATATTGCACAAACGAGATGATGCCGCCTTCATAGCAAAAGGACTTGACATGCGCAGGGGTTTCGCGCTCGTCGGTGATCGAGATGCGTACGCCGGCGTTGAGGAATGCGAGCTCGCGGAAGCGGCTGCTCATCGTATCGAACACGTAGTTGACTTCATCGAAGATCGTATGATCCGGCAGGAACGTGATGATCGTGCCGGTGTCGTCTTCCGGAATGTCGCGCTCGATGTGCACGTCGTTGATCGGTTCGCCGCGGATGAACTCCTGTACATACGCGTGCCCGTCACGGTGAATCTCCGCGCGCAGGGTTTCGGAGAGCGCGTTGACGCAGCTGACGCCGACGCCATGCAGACCGCCGGAGACCTTGTAGCCTCCGCCGCCGAACTTACCGCCCGCGTGAAGCATCGTCAGCGCCACGGTGAGCGCGTTCTTGCCTGTTTTCTCGTGGAGGCCGACAGGAATACCGCGGCCGTTGTCCACGACGGATATGGAGTTATCCGGACGTATGAAGATTTCGATATGATCGCAGAACCCCGCCAACGCTTCGTCGATGGAGTTATCGACCACCTCGGTGACGAGGTGATGAAGTCCACGCGTGTCCGTCGAGCCGATGTACATGCCCGGGCGGCGGCGGACTGCCTCCAGCCCCTCCAGCACCTGAATTTGAGATGCGTCGTATGACTGCTTGTTGTTTTGTTCCATGTCGTGTTTCCTCTCTATCTCGCCGCGTAAAATCCGTTGTTTGGTTTTCACGCATCATGCCATGTCTTGTTTTAAGGCATCTGCCGCGCTGCGGCAAAGGCGTATCTTCCCTGTTACCCTTGTTCCGCGTCGGAGATCGTCAACACCGCAACCTCGTTGAGATACTCCCTGCTGATTTCGCTCTTCCAGCGTTTCTCCAGCGTCGCGGACGCGATGTGGGAGGCAAACACGCGCTCCCTGCCGCGTTCCTTGAGCACGACGTAGGATTTCGGCTTGCCCGCACAGGGCGTAAACCTGCGCTCCTTGCGCGCCTTTTCGATGAACGCCCGCGTCGGCGGCGTCATGCCCGTTTCGTTGATCACGAATAAAATCTTGTCCAGCGGAATGCTCACGTCCGCGCCGATATGCAGCTGCATCTTCTTGCCTCTCTTGTTTCGTTACAGTTCCACCACGCGGCGGTTCGCCACCTGATAGACCTGCATCTGCTCGACGCCCGCGCCTGCGACCTCTTCGAGGTGTGTGCACGTTAAAAACGTCTGGCAGTCCTGCGCTGCGATGAGCAGCATCTTCTGCCGGTTGCGGTCGAGCTCGCTGAACACGTCGTCCAGCAGAAGAATCGGTGAATCCTCTTTCTCCGCGCGGAGAATCTCCAGCTGCGCGAGTTTGAGGCTCAACACCGTCGTGCGCTGCTGCCCCTGCGAGCCGTAGACGCGCACATCCGTCCCGCTGACCTTCAGCCCCAGATCGTCCCTGTGCGGCCCTACCGAGGTGTTGCCGCGGTAGACATCCCGCTCCGCCGTGTCCGAGAGTGCAAGGCGCAGGGTTTTCGCAAGGTCGCTAGAGGACTGCGGCGCGACGTTGGGTTCATATTCTACCTTTAGCGTTTCCGCGCCGTCGGAAAGCGTCTCGTGCTGTTCCGTGGCGATTTCGCTCAGTCGGTCGGTCAGCTCCGTGCGGTTGAGGATGATCGAAGCGCCGAGGACGGCAAGCTGCTCGTCCCAACTCTCCAGCGCGTCGTAGTCCAGCCCGTCCGGGTCTTTCAGGAGGGCGTTTCGCTGCTTGAGCGCGTTGTTGTATTGCTGGAGGGTGTAATAGTACGATGGCCGCAGCTGCGAGATCGCCATATCCAGGAAACGCCTGCGCTCGCCCGGGCCGTCTTTCACGAGGGAGAGATCTTCGGGAGCAAACATAACCACGTTGAGACAGCCGAGTAGTTCGCCCGAGCGGGAGATCGGCGCGCCGTCGATGGTGATCTTCTTGCGCTCGCCGGGAAAGAGCTTGCATTCAATTCTGCGCGGGCCGCCGCGCGTGTCTACATCGACCGCGACGCTCGCGAAGAGCTCGCCCGCGCGCACCATTTCGCCGTCGCGCACCGTGCGGTGACTGCGGCCGAGAGAGCATAAAAAGAGCGACTCCAGCACGTTGGTCTTGCCCGCCGCGTTTTCACCCGTCAGTACGCAAAGCCCCGCATCCGGACGCAGGGAGAGAGACGGGTAATTTCTGAAATTGACGAGGCGTAGGCCGGTAACGCGCATGCAGACGCTGCTCAAACTTCCCCTAATTTATTACACATAAGTATAGCACAAATTCTCACCTCTGTATATATATTATAGAAAAGAAATGGTGTTTTGGGGTGGAATTGTATGGTTTTTATGCGAATAATTGAGGGTTCTGATGCGTGGGATCGCTTTTCGTTTACGCTATAACAAAAAGGCCGGCAGAGCCGGCGATTGAACGATATACATGTCATGCCCAAAGCTACAATTTGTTCGACAATCAGGCGGTTTATAACCGATAACAAGCCAATAACAACAAGATGTCGGCAGTGGTTCTTAGAAAGAGTTTAGTCCTCCATTACGCTTCGGACATTCGCCTTAAATAAGCCTATTAGCTTCGCTTTCGTACGTTTGATACTCAGGATATAATTGAAACCAATTTTTACCCCCAAGAAAGCAAACACGATCACAGGCCATGCAATCAAAACTCCAATCGGCAGAGGAGCTAACCGCGCAGAACAAATAAAAAGGAAAATCACGACTGCCAATGAGCTAAAAACGAATCTGAAATATTCAAAAAACGCCCATTGAATATCAAAATGAATCGTCGTGCCTAGCGCTTCATCCGTAGTATAATTGCCCTTCACAATTGTGCATTTCTCTTTCCAATAAAAATCTGCAAACTCAAACTCTCTTCTTTCCGTGTTAAGCTTCCCCATGAACCCCTCTCGACTCCAAAGCCAGAAACCCGGCGTTTGTTTTGCAATGTTTTCTTTTAGCAATTCCTCTACCTGATACTCGGATAGTGAGGTTTCAACGTGAAAGCTTGCTTTCGTAATTATCATTGTATAGATTCCTTCGATCTTATTGATTTGCAGTAAATTATTTACTTCAATTTGCTTCTATCCACAAATACAAAGGCTCAAATTTTTCCTGATCGAGAACGATGTGAGCATGTTGTGTTATGTTTTCGTCACATGAATATGCTTCAACAAAAAACAATCCCCTCTCAAGATTTAAATAACCGTAAGCATAAAGTCCCTCCTTTGACAGATTCTCCCATTCTTCGGGATGTACATAAGAAAGATAAGCACGTAAATAGCGTACAGCAATATCATTCACTTTCATAATATGAGTTACATGATCTTCAGCGACAACGCCTAACTTGTTTAATATATAGTGATCAACCGCTGAGCCTTCGGGTATTATCTCGTTAAGGGTAACTGTGGCATTTAAAACGGTTCCTGAATGTTTCAAATATGTAATATCGTATTCCTGTCCAACCATCCATTGAATCCAAACATTGGTGCCATCATCAAGTAGCTTGGTATCGTCAACCGTTAGTTTTCGTGCTTGCTTGCTTGTGCAAACACTGTTTTTTTCCTCAAGAATGCCAACAATATGAGCAACCTCCCCGGAATGTATATCTGTCATTGTTTCAACTAGCTTAATCGACGAACTCCCTAAGCAAACCAACATGTGAATATTCAAAATAATGAAAAATACAAAGGCACCGTAAAATTTGTTTCTAAAGTATACTTGACCATCGCGCCTGCGAAAAAATCTATATAGAAAAAATAACCCGATGCCTACTAGCATTTCGGCTAAGGCATAGAAAATAAAATCGTTCCTTGCAGCAACAAGAAGTGAATTTGTGATTTCTTCGTACATGATCGTTTCCTGCAAATCATAATGCCACAGTCTCATGTATAACTTCGCATACTCATTATATACAGCAGCTACCATCAATTCCAGTACTTCAACAGCAGTTTTGATAATATTGCACGATTCAACTATATCACTGTGTATCAAAGGGTTCTTCTGTAAAATCTCAGCTTGATCTCAACGAAAAGAGCCAGCGGCGCAACGCAAAAGAGGCCGCCGTGAAGGCAGCCTCATTTTGATTCGTTGAAAATTACGAGAGCAAGTCTCCCTGATGCGCGACGAGGGTTGCGTCGAAGACGCCCGGCACGCGCAGGAACTTATCAACAAAGTCCGTGTCGCTTTCGCGGATGCGCAGCTCGATGGTCAGCTCGATGCCGTCATGCTGTACGGTCTTGCTCTTGATGTGCGCCTTGGGCAGCTGACGGATCAGGCCCTTGATCTGCTGGCTGGCGCGATCATCAAAATGCAGGATGAGCAGGTACGGCATGGTGCCGCTGCCCTTCATAGAGGTGATGACCACCATGATCACGCCGATGACCAGCGCGCTGATGAGGCCGACATCCACAAACCCCGCGCCGAGCGCAAGGCCTTCGCCGACCGCCCAGAACATATACACCGTGTCGATCGGGTCCTTGATCGCCGTACGGAAACGGACGATGGACAGCGCGCCGACCATGCCCAGCGAGAGCGTGAGGTTCGAGCTGATGAGCATGATGACCATCGCGGACACCATCGTGAGCATAATCAGACTCAGGTTGAACGCGCGCGAGTACACAACCCCCGCGAACGTCTTCTTATAGATGAAATACAGAAATCCGCCGATGCCCAACGCAATAACCAGCGTCAGAATCACCTGCAGGGGATTTAGCGTGCTCGAAAAGAGCTCCTTAATGTTGAATGCGGTTGTGAGCGCATCCCCCTCCGCGCGCAGAATAGTATTCATACGTTACCTCCTTAACATCATCCTGATGAAGAAATCTATGGCTGGCGCAAGATTGCGCTTCGCTTAAAACTCATACTGGCGGCAAAAGACATATTTGCTGGCCGCCGTGCGCTGCGCTGCTCCCAGAGTGAGCAGCTCCTGCACATACTGCGGCAGGCTATCGTTGAACTTGACCTCTAGGATCATGCAGTTGCGCAAATCCCAAACGGGATAGGTGATCACGTTGGGGTTGAACAGATCCGTACAACGCATCGCCGTGCGGACGTTTTTATCGAACGTGATGCGCACATCCTCGGAAGGAAACACATAGGGTTCCCGCGAGTAGTCAACAAGCACCTTCGGGCGCAGGTGGTTCGCTTTGAAGATGCCGTAAAACTGCATCGCAAAGGGGCTGTCGTTGTGCTTGAGGCACTCGAGATTGCCGCGAACGATCTCGTCGCAGTCCTGCCGCGATAGATTTACGCTGTCCTTTTTGATGTATTGACCCTCTTTATGCTTGCGTTCCAGCTTGATCGCGTTGTCCTGCAAATTGTAGATGCGGATGCGAAACTTGTCGCGTGAGCTGGAGCCGCCGGTCTTTTCCCAAAGCGCGGTGTCGAACGGATCGTCAAAATAGAGGCTGCGAATATAGTATTCGCCGCCGTTGAGGGAGGCATGATAATCCTGCTTGAGGCACGCTTTGATGCGCGTACTCAAGAGCTTATGCTCTCCTTCCGAGATGACGTATTTCAGTTCGTGCCGGTACTGCTTACCGGGAAGCGCTTGTTTTGCCGCCATTTACCGTATCTTCCAGTTTATTCTGCACCCGGAGCCTTTCACCGGCACCGGACTGCATCGTTAATCCGTCAAGGATGATGTGCGTCCGAAGATGTTGTTCATCTCCGAATCGCTGAGGCTGAAATAGTTCTGCACATGCTTCAACGCATATTCCTGATAATGGTCCGCATAAGCGCGGATGTGGTCGCAGTGCTGCTGCCAGGAGGAGTAGGTGATGCCGTCCCAGAGGTCGACGTCATACTTCATCTCTTCCATGATGTTGCCCTGCAGGCGATCCACCATCGCGTTGATCTTCTCCGGCGTATACACGTCGTTGATCATCAGCGCGACTTTTTCGAGGAACATCTGCTGGAAAGTCGAGTTCTCCAGCAGCGCGCGGATCAGCACCGTGGAGGCGGCTTTTGCATTACCGTGTCCCTCCGGGTCAAAGTACCGGCTGAAGAAATCTCTGCGGTAGCCGCTGGTATACGCATCTTCCCGATCGTCATCGCGATTCATCGCCCAACAGAAGTCGTAGAAAATCCAGCGCCACTTGTTGTCGTATTCCGCACTGCGCCAATATTTGATGTTGGCAGAGTCGGTGTTTCCAACGATGATCTCGGCCGCGACAAAAGTCGCGTAATTCTCCGTATCCATTAGAGAATTGATGTAATCATAATTCGACGGATCACCCAGGTCATGGCTGCCCGCCCACTCGACCATCTCGGTGTAGTCCTGCCAACCATCGCCGGCAAGCACGCAGTACTGGTTTCCGTTACCGAAGAGCATGTCGATCGACTTCGGGTTGGCGAGATGGAACCGCTGCGCAACAAAGTGCTCGGTGATCTTTTCCATCAGGTCGTACACGCCCCAGTACTTGCCGTTGAGCAATACGACGACCTGCTTGTGCGCCTGCACGACGACCGCTCGCTCCGCCGGCAACCCCGTGTTCCCCTCTTCGAAGAGCGAGGTGATGAGATTGTCCCGAATGCGAGAGTACCCTTGGTCCTGTCCGCTCGCGCGAAGAATCAGTGATTTGTAGCTTGTGATATCCCGATTCTCAAAGAACGGGTAGTTGAACATCGAGTCCCCGTATGCGCCGCGCGCAATCAGGGCAAGACCCTTTTGTTCGCCGAAACGCGAAAACTGACCCTGAATCTGAATCGCTCCGTCGCCGCTGTAGAGCGTCGTTCCGTTCTGATCAATATAGTCAAAGTGCACGTCGCGTTCCCAGGTTCTGCCAAGGGGATCGGGATGCGACTTCGGCTGCGCCCAGAAATTCAGCAAATTCCAGTTCGGATCGTTCTTTGCAGTCGTGATCTGCAACGGATCCGTTCCTTCGCCGGTGGCTTCCGCATAATCGCTGCCTGCAACATAGATGCCGATATCCGGATCCCAAAGATTCTTCGGATCGGTAACGATGCTGATCACCGGCAGCGTGTACTTGTGGCTTTCCACCGTGCTTTCGCCTGTATTAATGATATACGACTGGCTGACGGTGTCGCTGCCATTGTAACCGCTCTTAAACGAGCGAACACGCAATGCCGTGGTTCTGCCAATCGAGATCGGGCCGCTGTAGCGCGTACCGTTTTCCAGCGGAACCGTTCCGTCCAGGGTATAGGTGACGGTGCAACCTTCCGGCACTTCGACGCTGACGCTCTGCGCGCTGTCAAACGTGCCGCCGGGCGTCGTAATCTTGGGCTCGGTGGCATATCCCATCGTGCCGCCGCTGTTGGCTGCGCTCGGCGTGGGCTTTGCGTAAAAGAGCAGGTTTGCATCCGTTCTGCCATAGCTCACGTCCGCGTGGCCCTTCGGTACGAGCAGCTTGTCCAGTAGCGTGCCGTCGGGTGTAAACAGAAAAACGACATCGCCATCCGCAGAGAGGCCGAAGTTCGTCTCTAGATTATTTTTTTTTTGCGCGTCGGAAACGTTCTTTCCCGACGCTTGAACCGTTAAATATTCGCCCGCATCGAGCGTTACGTCGGGGAACACCCATTTGGCGGGGTTCTTCGCGTTGTTGCTCAACGCGTAGCCCGCAAGTGAGATTGGCGCACCCGTGGTGTTGTGTATCTCGATCCAGTCGTAATACTCGCCGTCGGGCTGCTTGAGGTAGGAGACGTTTGCGTTGAGCACCTCGGAGATGACGATTTCGCCTTTTCCGTAGGAAAGCGTCCGCATGAACGCCTCAAGCCCCGCATTGTTGTTGGTATAGCCCGGCGTGGGCTGGGCGGTGGTCGTCCATTCGCCCGTGCCGTCGGGATTGCGCGCAAAGCTCATATCCGTGTTTGCGCGGGAATAATCGTATTGATCGATGATGCGTCCCGCAGGGGTTGAGAACACCACGCTCTCGGCATAACCGGCAAGTCCGAACGGGGCTTCGATTCGGTCCGCGCCTTCCGGCGTCTCTCTGCCGGTCAGGTAGATGAGCAGCACGCCGTTTGCGGGAATCTTCGTGCCGGCGGGCAGCGTGTATTTCAGCGGCTGGGTCGGAGAATCCGAAACGCCGAATCCGCTGAGATCGACCTCTGCGCCCGTGGTGTTGTAGAGCTCCATCCAGTCGCAATATGCACCGTCGGGACCCACCAGCGTGGAGGCGTTGCTCGGCATAAACTCGTTGATGTAGACGCCGTTGGTCTCCTCGGCGGAGGCGGAGAGCGTCGCAAGATACTGCGCGGCTCCCTCCTGCGTGTTCGGATAACCTGGGCTTGGCAGCATCTCGGTCCAGCTGGCTGCATCGCTCGCGCTGCGCCCGAGCGAATAGCCGCTCGTGACGGGCTTGAGGGTGATGCTGTCCACCACCTTGCCCGAGACGTTGGAAAGAATCACGTCGTCCGACGCGGAGAGTTTAAACGGGGTGTGCATTTTTCCGCGCGTGGGGTCGCCGCTGCAGAATACGACAAGATACCCGCGGGGTTGAATCACAGAGCCCTCGGGGAACGTCCATTTTGCTGCGGAGATCAGCTCGTCAGCCAGACCGAATCCGGAGATGTCCAGCGATTTGTCGGTGTTGTTGTACACCTCAATCCAATCCGGGAAGTCGCCTGTTTCGTCCGGCACGGAGCCTTTGTTGCTCGTCATTACCTCGTTGATCTGAATCTGACCGAGGTATTCGTTTTCAATTTTTCCGCCGCCTTTTGTTAAATAAAGAATGAGCGCAACCGCGCTGACGGCAAGCAGCACAACGATGAGCAACTTGCGCGCGCCGGATGATCTCCTTCTTCGTTTCGCCATGTATCCAATGCTCCTTTCGCGAAATTGCGGGTGAGCATTTTCGCAACGTCTAGTGTACCATAAGCCCGATGCCGTGCCAATGATACCCCACGATTATTCACAAAATGTCCGAAATATAAACGTAATCGCTCCACGGATGTATTTTTTCTGTTTTTGGCGTTTCTATCGTCTGTAAAAATGGGCGTTCGCTTAAAAGACGCCCAGCAAAACCACCGCGACGATCAGCGCAACGCTGGTAAACACGCCGCCGAGGATGATGAACACACGGCTGAAGGATTTCAACTGGCGCGCATCCTCTTCGATATAGACTCTGCCGATGTTGTTCGGATCATAATAGACCTCGACGCTCTGCCCCACCAGCAGATTGCTGGTTCCCGCATAATTGGAGACGTATTGCAGGGGTTTGCCGTCGATTGCGAAGCTATATACCGCGCGAAGGCCGCTTGAGCCGAACTGCGTCTGCATGGCGCTGACCGTTCCTTCCGTATACGCGGTGCACAGGCTGCGTTTTTTGTTCATCGCGATATAGAAGCCGGTACCGACCGCAAGAAAGATCAGACCCAATAGGCCGAATGTGCCGGAGAAGATCATGGTAAACAGCTGTACAAAGCTGATGCTGGTGTTCGAAATCGTCGTATACATTACGTTACTCCTGTTGCGCGGATGACCGCGTTATTCCTCAGTTTTGTCCTGTGCGGGCGGTTCTCCGGAACGGAGCTTTTCCCTGCGCTGGTGGTTTTCCAATATCTTTGCTTCCTGTCCCTGATCGGAGGGCACATAATAGCGTCTGCCTTTCAGCGAAGGCGGCATATACTCCTGCTTGACCCAGTGCCCGGGGAAATCATGGGGATACAGATAACCTTTGCCGTGGCCGAGCTTACCCGCTCCCGCAAAGGATGTATCCCGAAGATAGACCGGCACCGGCTCGTCAAAGCTCGTCTCCGCGTCCGCGTTGGCTGCCATGAGTGCGCTGACCACGCTGTTGCTCTTGGGCGATTCACAGATGAAGATGATCGCCTGCGTCAGCGGCAGCCGCGCTTCGGGAAGGCCGATATGCTCCAGCGCGTCCGCGGCGGCAACGGCCTGCACCATCGCCTGCGGGTTTGCCAGCCCAACGTCCTCGCTCGCGTGCGCGATGAGCCGCCGCGCGATGATGCGCGGATCGACACCCGCATACAACAACCGCGTGAACCACGCAATCGCGGCGTCGGAATCCCCGCCGCGCAGAGACTTGCAGAACGCCGACAGCATATCGTAAAACAGCTGCTCGTCGAGCTTGATGACTTTTTTCTGGCTGGACTCGGCTGCAATCTCCCGCGTGATGCGAATTTCGCCCGCCTCGTCTTCCGCGGTGGTCAACACCGCGAGCTCCAGCGCGTTGAGCGCGTTGCGGCAGTCTCCGTTCGCGATGTCGGAGATGGTGTGCAGCGCTTCTTCCTCCAGCACGACCGGAAGCTTGCCAAAACCGCGCTCCTCGTCCTTCACCGCCGCAAGCACCGCCTGCTCCACATCCTCCATGGTCAGCGGATAAAACTGAAACACGCGGCAGCGGGACACGATTGCGCTCGTCATGGCGATCATCGGGTTTTCCGTGGTCGAGCCGATGAAGCGGATGATGCCGCGCTCCAGCGCAGGCAGGAGCGAATCGCTCTGCGTCTTGCTCCAGCGGTGGCACTCGTCCAGCAGCAGATACGTGGGTTGGCGATAGAGGCGCAGGCGGTTTTCCGCCTCCTCTACGATGGCGCGAAGTTCCTTGACCCCCGCCGTGACGGCGTTGAGCTTGACGAACGCGCCGCCGGTCGCGTTTGCGATGATGGAGGCAAGCGTGGTCTTCCCCGTGCCGGGAGGCCCGAAGAAGATGGACGACTGTAACCGGTCGGTCAGTATTGCGCGACGAAGCAGCTTTCCTTCGCCCACAATGTGTTTCTGCCCGATGAACTCATCGAGCGTGCGCGGGCGCATGCGATCCGCAAGCGGCGCGTTTTCTTCTATTTGTTGTTGAAATAAATCTTCCATATATCTTTTCTAAAATCTTTTTCTTTACTGTCTGTTCTGTAACAGTTTCCATTTTTCGTTCTAATAAATACGCTTACTCCTGCGGCAGATCCCGAATCGCTAGAATATCGCTCACCGCCCTGCCCCCGCGGAAGGGATCGTTCACAAAACCCTCTTTCGCCACCATCACGCTGGACTGGCCGCCATCCATATTATATGCGCTGGTGAAACCCAGCTCCTCACAGAATTCGGAAAGCTCGGACATCGTGATGCCATCGGAGGTTTCTGACCGCCCGTCGACCAGCAGAAACGCATAATGCCCCGGCTCATAATATCCCAGCACCGAGCGCGGATTGTGGGGCAGCACTTTGCTGCGAAAGCTTCTCTTGGCGTCTCCGTCCGCGTCCAGCAGCGCCGGCCCGAAGACCCACGTCTGATAGGCGTCCAGTTCCTTGAGCGCAGCCTTTTTCAGCTTGCCGTGCGGATATGTCGTCAACACGCCTGCGCTGTCCAACAGCGCGATGTCCCAGTAACTCGAAACGCGGCTGACGTAAGTCTGGCCGTTACGAATCACCGGCCCGTAGACGTTGTTGGAATAATAGTCTCCGTTCATGCCGATGATTGCATTGGGAATGGTATCAAATATCTTGCGCACCGTCGTCGAATTACCCATGAACTCGTCGCTGCTGAATGCCGTCACGAAGCATGTGATGTCCTGCAGGTAGATGTCGGCAAGATAATAATCGCTGTCGCTGACTCTGCCTTGAATAATCGTGATGGCTACGTTCTCGCTTTTGTAGTTGCCGTGCAGGTCATCCTGTATGCCTGTGTAGGAGAAGCGATCAAACAGCCGCTCGTCGCAGAGCCCGCTGGAGACGCGCTCGCCGAACGAAATCCAGTCCGAAATGCCGCCGCAGGCGGAAAACAGCATCGCGCGCGCATCCATTCCGTCTGCCGAGCCGTTCATGGTGTAATCAAAGTAGACGCTGTCCGCATCATGGAATGTTCCAAACGCGAGAGAACGAAGGTATGCCGCCGTATCTGCGGCAGTAACCGGGCCGATGGAAAAGGTCAGCGTCTGGTCAACAGGCCCGCCTTCCGCATTTGCGGGAAGCACAACAAAAGCCGCCATCAACGACAAAACGATGGAACAGATGCGTACGATTTTTGTCTTCTTCATATCGGCTTATTCTTTCATATTATTTTGATGATTGAACCTGGTATCAAATCACCAAACAACACACGTGCAAATCGACACAATTGTTTACAACATGTTCTGTAAAACCTTGTGTTTCATCATAACACGTTTCGCGGTGTTGTGGTAGAATGATCGTGTTCCACAATGGTCGCGCTACAGACGCGAGCCGTGAAGACGTGCTATTTCTTCGTGGCAACAACGCTTGAAAGGCATGGGATTTTTTCTATGAGAATCGGACAGTTCAGCGATACATTTTTACCGATTGTAGACGGCGTAGGCCGAGTGGTCTACCATTATGCGACAGCGCTCGCCCGCAAAGGCGAGGAGTGTTATGTATTTGCGCCGATGTCGGATACAGGCTTCCGCGGCGGATATCCCTTTGAACTCGTCGACTTTATCAGCAGGGAACTGCCGCGGCAGAAGCAATATAACGCGGGCATCCCGCAACTCGACGCGCACTATGAAGCCCGTATTCGCAGCATCCAGCTGGACATCATCCACGCACACTCGCCATTTATCGCGGGGTTGGAGGCGCAGCGGCTCGCGCGTAAGCGCGGCATCCCTATGATCGGCATGTTCCACTCACGCTATTATGACGATTTTTACCAGATTATGGGCACAGAAATGCTTGCAAACATCGCCGTGGCAACCATCATCAATTTCTATCAGCGCTGCGACGAGGTATGGACCGTCAGCCAGAGCTCAAAGGAAACGCTCTACGATTATGGCTACGTCGGCGAAGTGATCGTTATGCCGAACGGTACGCCGGATATCGACCCAAGTCCCGCGCGCGCCGCAGCCGCAAAGGAGAAATTCAACCTGCCGGACGAGCCGATATTATTCTATTGCGGTCAGATGAACTGGAAGAAAAATATCCTGCGCATTCTGGAAAGCTGCGCCTGCTACGCGCAAAACGGGAAACCGTTCACGCTCGTGCTCGCGGGTCAGGGACCGGACGTCAAATCAATCCAGGAAAAGGTCGACGAGCTGGGGTTGACGGATCGGGTACGCTTCACCGGCCACATCACGGGTGAAGACGATCTCTACGGGCTCTACGAAGTGGCGGATCTGTTCGTGTTCCCCTCGCTCTACGATACCTCCGGCATGGTGGTGCGCGAGGCAGCAGCGATGGAAACACCGAGCGTGGTCGTCCGCGGATGCGCAACCGCCGAACCGATCATCGACCGTCAGAACGGTTTCTTGTGCGAGGACACGACCCAAAGCCTTTGTGACGTGATCACTCTAGCGCTCAACGACCCTGCAACGACCAAGAAGATCGGCAAATCCGCACGCAAGACGATCTATCTTTCCTGGGACGACATCGCGGCAACGACGATCGAGCGCTATGAAGCGCTCATTGAGCGAAACGCGAAACAATCAAAAGCCTGAAATCGAACTCATTTCCCACAAACAGAGTTCAACTCGATAATCAAAAACGGAGCCGTTGGCTCCGTTTTTGTGCTTCTTTCGTTATAGCTCCCGCAGGACGAGATCCGTCGCGCTCTCGGAGACCGCCTCTATCCGCAATACGTTCGCGCGGCTCGCAAACTCTCCGCGCACGAGATCCCGCAGCGCGGTTCCGTTATGATACCCGTGGATCACGCGGATGCGATAGACGCCGCGGCTGCGCCGCAACTGCGCTTCCAGCGCGATGCGCGCCTGATATTGCGTTTTTCCGTGGAGGTCGAGCGTCACCGTCGAAGGCGTGGCTCCCGCTGGTTTTTGCATGCTGTTTCTCCGCTCTCTGCGCGTTTACGCGTAGGTATCCGCCCAGGGGAAGTTCTTCCATTCTCCGCCGTGCATACGGTGGATCTCCTCCGTTGCGAGCAGCCACTTTGCGATGCATTCCGTCTCGGGATAAAACTCATAAAACTCGCCTTCAAAGAAGGTATAAACGCGGGAGACATCCGTGCACATGCCATAGGTCGGCAAGAGCTTCGGTTCCAGATGGAACGAGAACGCTTCGCCGTTTCGTGTTCCCGTATAGGTAAAGCCGGTGTGATCGAGGCGGATTTCGCCTTCGCCGACAAACTCGCTGGTTGCAAGGTTTTGGAGCGGCTTATACTTCGGCAGCATACCGAGGCGCACCCGCTCCGTCAGCACGAACGCAGCATCCTGCAATGCGTGGTAGACGTGCTTGCGCTCCTCGTCAAACCACTGCTTCGGTGTCCTGGGCAGCACGCAGGTTTCGTCCAGCGGGGTAAAACTGTAGTCCGCGTTGACGCGCGCGCCGTTGCCGCAGCTGAGGCAGCGAATCGTGTCCCCTTCGCCGCGCATGGTGAACTCCTTGCCGCAGCGCGGGCAGCGATACAGCAGCGTGTGCATCTGGTACGCCATGTTGCCTTTTCCGTCGTAGCGCACCTTTTCACTTTGGTTCCATTCGTAATCGTCGTGGTGAATCGCGACGTCAAGCGCAAGCTGGAGTTCGTCTGCGCTCATGGTTTTGAGCTGCTCCGGCGTAAAGAGCCGGTCAACGGAGACACGCACCTCGCCCGGACGTTCGTCAAGGCAGTATTTCGTGCTGGTGAGGTACCCGCCGGAAATCTTGGTGATATAGACCGGCACGCCGAAATGCTTGAGCAGTTTGCCGCTGCCGATCGCGCAGGGCTGGTTGCCGCCGCCGATGCTGCTCATGCCCTCAGGGAACAGGATCACGCGTCCGCCAGAGCGGAGGATGCGCGCGACTTCCTTGATGGTGTAGATATCCGGCGTGAAATTCTTTTTTGGTATGATCTGCAGCAGCCGGAAGATGAACGCAAGGTGCGAGCGGAAAAACTCGTTGTATCCCGCGACATAGCTCAGCGTATCCGGCAATAGAACCGCGCCCGTGTAGATATAATCGAGGCGCGACGCGTGGTTGCTGACCACGATGTACGGCCCCTTCTCTTTGCGCGGGTCGGCTTTCATCTCGACCTGTACGCCGAGTTTTTTAAAATAGAGCAGTTTCCAAAGATAGCCCAGCATGCAGTAGATCAGTTTCGGCGGTTTGCGCAGCTTGCGCGCATGGAGTTGTTCCGCCAGCGTCGGTTTCGCGTTTGCCATGCGTTTATCCATTCCCATTCGTTGATTTGTCTCATCCCTGTAGTGCATTTTAACAGAACTGTCTAAAAACGGCAAACGCACGAAAGAAAACAGCGGCGCTATTTGCGCCGCTGTCGTATTTAGCAAGAGTTAGTTGAAGCGATCGAGGCTCGCGTCGTCGCCGAGCAGATAGATCGAGTCGTCCGTATGGAACGGATCGTTCGGGTTGATGTTCACGGTCACGTGGCCGTCGCGACGGAGCGCGATGATCGACAGACCGTAGCGATTACGCACGTCGATCTGCGCGAGCGAGTGGTTGACCCAGTCTCTGGGTACCGGCACTTCGTGAATGCTGTATTCTTCGGAAAGATCCAGCGCATCCAGCACGCCGTCGGAGACCAGCGACCGCGCGAGGCGAATGCCGCCGTCGTGCTCCGGCTGTACCACGCGATCCGCGCCTGTTTTAATCAGGAGTTTCTGATGCAGGTCGTCCTGCGCTTTGGCGACGATCTTTTTTGCGCCCATCTCGCGGCAGAGAACCGTCGCAAGAACCGACGCGCGGATATCGTCACCGATGCAGATGACCACGCAGTCGAAATTGCGGATGCCAAGCTGGGAGACCGCGCGCTCATCCGTCGTGTCCGCCTGCACTGCATGCAGCACGCTGTCCTTGACGGCGCTGACGCGATCCGCGCGCTTATCCACCGCGAGCACCTCGTGCCCAAGCGTGGTCAGCATACGCGCGGTGCTCTGTCCGAAACGTCCGAGACCGATGATGAGAAAACTTTTGCTCATAATAGTTAATTCTACTCCTTGCAGATGTAGTTCTGTTCGAATCCGAATGATCGTATGTTTACCCGATCGCCTAACCGATCAGGATGTCTTCCTGCGGATAATGCAGCACGGCTTCTTTTCGAGACGTGCTCTCGACAAGCGACGCCGCGACCGTGATGATGCCAACGCGTCCGGCATACATCAGCATGATGAGCATCACGCGCGTCACGGGAGACGTTGCGGTGGTTACGCCCGTAGAAACGCCGACGGTGCAAAACGCGCTCGTGGTTTCATAGAGCTGGTTCAGTATGCCGAGGCTGCCCGCCGGCATGTCCTGCTCCGAAAACGAGAGCATGGTCGTCATGCTGAGCAGGAACAATCCGCCCAGCAACGTGATGGCCAGCGCGCGGCGCGTCTGCTCCAGCGGAATCGTACGGCCGAACGCTTCCGTCTCAAACGTACCGCGGAGATAGGCCCGCGCGGCAAGCAGAAGCGTGAACACGGTCGTAATCTTCAAACCGCCCGCGGTACCGGCAGGGCCAGCGCCGACGAGCATCAACAGAATGCCGACGCCTTTGCTCGCATCGTGCAGCGATAGCTGATCGATCGTGTTGAATCCCGCGGTACGCAGCGTCACCGCCTGGAACATCGAGTTGACCAACTTGTCAAACAGGCTCATGTTGCCGATGGTCTTGGGGTTATCGTACTCGATCCAGAGAAACGTCAGCATACCGAGTATGATCAAAAACGCAGTACCCGTGAGCACCAGTTTGCTATGCAGGCGGAGTCTGCGAAGATCCCGCGTGTTGCGCAGGTTGATGATTACGCCGAAACCGAGACCGCCGATGATGATCAGCGCCATCAGCACAAACAGCAGATACGGATCGTTCTTATACTCCGTAAACGAACGATACCCGCCGATGAGATCAAATCCAGCGTTACAAAACGCCGAGATGCTGTGAAAAATCGAATACCAAATGCCCTTGGCAACGCCGTATCGCGGAATGAAGCGAACCGAGAGCAGGATTGCGCCCGTGAGCTCAATGATGCCTGTGACCAACAGCGCGCCGCGCGTAAGCCGGACAACACCCTGCAGACGGCTCTCACCGAGGCCTTCCGCCATGCTCATGCGGTCGTGCAGCGAAATCTTTCTACCTGTGAACGAGAAGAGAATCATCGACATGGTCATGATGCCGAGCGCGCCGATTTGAATCAGCATGAGTACGACGATCTGACCGAACATCGAAAACTGCGTCGCGGTATCCGCGATCACAAGTCCCGTCACGCACGTTGCGCTGGTTGCGGTAAACAGCGCGTTCAACAGCGGAAGCGCCATGCCGTTCCGGTTCGAGATCGGCAGCATCAATAAGAGCGTGCCGGTCAAGATCACCACAATGAACCCAAGCGGAAGAACGTTTATCGGTTTTATTCCCATCTTTGGTTTGCGCATATGCCGGATGATGTCCCCCATGCGGGCAGCTGCCCGCGTCTGCCGCAGCGCGGCGTTATCCGCTTGCTGCCGTAATCAAATTCCATGTTCCACGAAGCATTCTATGCTTCAAGAACGGTTTTGGTAGAGACCGTTTTGATATACGCGCAAAACCCGCGCGATATACCCGTTTTCCGATGGATGATTATACCATAAAATCACACGTTTTTGCGGTCTGTTGATGTTTTTATACGATTGTCGGCTCCGAACCGCTCTCAACCAGCGCGGCTTCCCGGTCGATCGGCTCCATCTGGGTCACGGGTTTAATCCATTTCATCGTACGATAATACGGAATCGAGATCAACAGCTTGGAGACGTCGTCCACCACGAGCATGATGACATACGTGGTGATGAACGGAAGCTTGAACACGAGGCCTGCAAGGATCACGGCCGGCGTGATGAATACATAGTGCGTCACCAGATCGATGATCAAACCCATCTTCGTGTCTCCGCCCGCGCGGAAGATGCCGACCACCTCGACATACGGGATGTAGCGCACCACGGCGTCGATGGCGAAGATCACCAATAGCGTGCGCGCCGTTTGCATCGCAGCATCCGAAAGGTCAAACATGCCGACCAGCGGGTAACGAAGGGCTATGATGACAAGCCCTGCAAGCACGCCGATGATGGGCGTCAGCACCATGAATCTGCGTGAATAGAGAATGCCCTGCGCGTGATCCCCTGCGCCGATGGATTTGCCAACGAGAATGTTGCAGGCATTGCAGATGCCCACGAAGAAGACGAACACAAGTCCTTCGATGGTGCGTTCCACGGTGAGCGCCGCGTAGTTGTCCGTACCCATGCGTCCGAAGACCATGTTGACCACGAGGATGGAGATGCTCCAGAAAAACTCGTTGAGCAGCACCGAAAGCGCACGGCTCCAGAAGGTCTTGAAAAACCCCTTGACCGCGAAAATCTGCTTCAGCGGCGCGATGACGATCGTCTTTTTCACATAGGAAATGACCAGCATCATGATCGGGTTGATGAGCGACGAGATCGCTGTGGCAAGACCCGCGCCCGCGACGCCCATCGCGGGTAGACCAAACGCGCCAAAGATGAAGATGTAGTTGAGCGCCGCGTTCAACGCCGCGCAAATACCGCTCGTCACCATCGGAATCTTCACCTGCTCCGTGCAGCGAAGCATGGTCGAGATCGCGAGATTGACGGTCAGCGAAAGGTAGGAAACGCATGCAAACTGAAGATATTTGACTCCCGCCGCGATCAACAGCGGGTCATCCGTGAACAGGCGCATCACAAACTCAGGATAGAGCCCGACACCGAGCGTGAACACAAGCCCGAGCGGCACCATGAACAGGAGCATCATACCGTAGGTGCGAAGCATGCCTTCCTTATTGTTTGCGCCGTGATACTGCGCAACGAAGACGGCGGCTCCGCTGGACATGCCGAACGCGAGCAGTTCAACGAAAAACGACGCCCAGCCGGCGAGGCCGACCGCGGCGATGGAAACGTCACCCAGCCTGCCGACCATCAGCGTATCGACCAGGCGGAACGAGGTCATCAACAGGTTTTGCAGTGCGATGGGTATGATCAGCGGAAGCGCGATCGCCCAGAAGGAGCGGTCGAAGAGTTCCGCAACGCGTTTACGAAACATAAAAGGTTCTCCTTGCGCCATATCCAACAAAGATTGGCGCATCGTCAAATAGTGAAAAGGATGCCCCGTAAAACAAGGCATTCCCGACAGTCTTGCAATTATATCAGTTGCCGTATTGCGCCGCAACCCCGCGCGTCTTTCCGCGAGAATCGCGCAAATTTATGGCGGTATTGCGGTATTCTATCGCGCGGTTTTTGCAACGCCGACGCCCGCGAGCACGCAAAGCAGCATCGCGTCCGTCCAGACTTCCGGGGCCGAAACAAACGGCAAAAGCCTTGCTGCGGCGCATCCCGCGAGCGCGAGCACGACGGGAACCGCCGCGTCCTCCCGCTTGATGAAAAACCGGAACGCAAGCAGCAGAAGCCCCACCGCCAGCGCGCGCAACAGGTGCACACGGATGATCTGCGAAAACTCGCCCGCGATTGCCGTGTTCCAGGCGAAGATTTCGCCGCTCTGCGGCAGCAGCAGCTTTGCAATGAACCAGACCGCAACCGGCAGCGCCGCCATCAACACGGCGGCGAGTGTCCAGCCGCCGCGCTTTCGCTTCGGGGAAAGCACCAGCGCGCCGATTCCCGCGCCCGCGCCCGCAAACGCGGCATACAATCCGGCAGCTCCGGCAACCGCGAACGCAACAGACGCAAGATAGGCAAACGACACCGTCTTTTGCCGCACTGCAAGCACCGTCATGAACACGCCCGCCATGACAAGCGCGCGATTGAGTTCGTCGATCAAGCGCGTGTTGGCGGCGAACAGAATCGGCAGACACACGCAGATCATGAGCGCCGCGAGCAGTACGCCGTCGGGTTTGTTGTCCATCTGTTGCGCCGTCAACAGCGCAAATGCGGCGGCTGCGGCAAGGCACAATGCGCGCTCAAACACCGCGGGTGCTTCCGGCAGCGACAGCGAGCCGATCAAGACGATTGCCGCAGGCACGCCGATGATACAGACAAGCGAAACCCACTTCGGCAGGTTCAGAACGCATAGAAACCGGAGCGCCAATAACGCGCAAATTGCGATAATCAACTCCTCCACAAACAGTCCCCAGCGGAAGGGATCGATCGTCACCGTGCCGTAGATGAGCCAGACGGCGATCAGCATCCCCGCGCTGCCCGCGGCAAGCGACGCGGCGTGTGCCTTTGCCGCGCTGCGGGAGGGTGTTTTTCTGTTTGCGGATCTCTTTTCCAATTGCGCTCCTATAGTCTGCTTGTTTGTTTACTCTTATAAAGGCTTTTTCGCCGGTGTTCCCGCTTTGCGCGGATACTGCTTCGGTGTGGCTTCGCTTTTCGTCACGATCACCAGTTCCCGCGCGCCGTAGTCCGAGGGAATGCTCACCCGCTCCGCCGTTGCATGCAGCACCGCAAGCGCGTTCGCACTCGCGGCGAGCTCTTCCGCGGACTCGCCCTTGTACGCGATGCTCTTTCCGCCGACTTTGACCAGCGGCAGCGTGAGCTCGCAGAGTACCGGCAGCGCGGAGACCGCGCGGGTCAGCGCAACATCGAACATCTCCCGATACTTCGGATTCTGCCCCGCATCCTCGGCGCGCGCATGAACCAGCTCTGCGTTGAGCTTCAGCTCCTTGAGCACCGCTTCCAGAAACACCAGCCGCTTTTGCAGGCTGTCGATCAATGTGACGTTCAGATCCGGTCGGAGGATCAGCAGCGGCACGCCGGGAAAGCCCGCGCCAGTGCCGACGTCCGCAATGGATGCGCCCTGCTTGAGATACGGTGCAGCCGCGAGAGAATCGAGAAAATGTTTTTTTGCGACGTCCTCCGGCTCCGTAATCGCGGTGAGGTTCACGCGCGTGTTCCAGTCCGCGAGCATGGCGTAGTAGGTTTCAAACTGCGCAAGCTGCGCCGCCGATAGATCCGGCCGCAAAGGAGAAAGTATCTCTGTGATCATGCGCGTTCCTCCGGTTCCTGCTTGGCGGTATGAAAACCGCGCTTGCAATAGATGAGCAGCACGTTGACATCCGCAGGTGTGACACCCGAGATGCGCCCTGCCATGCCGATGCTGGCAGGCTTGTGCTTGTTGAGCTTTTGCCGCGCTTCGAGGCGCAGTCCGTCCAGCGACAGATAATCGATATCCGCGGGCAATTCGGTGTTCTCCAGCGCGCGATTTCGCTCAACCTGCTCGCGCTGCTTTTGAATATAGCCGTCGTACCGCGCAAGGGTTTCTACGCGCTCCTCTGTCTCCCAATCGAGTGGAGAAAGCGAGGTGAAGACCGAAAGCAAATCCGTATAGCGGATGTTGGTGCGCTTCAACAGGTCAAAAAGTTTCACGCCCGAAACGGGCACGCTCTCGCCGCGATCCGTCATCAACTGGCGCAGCGCCTCGCCCGGCGGCACGGTCTTGTCGAGCGTTGCCATCGCGGTCTCGATCCGCTCGCGTTTCTGCATCAAACGCTCATAACGTTCGCCTGTGATCAGCCCTGTGCGCAGTGCCTTGTGCGTCAGCCGCTCGTCGGCGTTGTCCTGCCGCAGGAGCAGACGGTATTCGCAGCGGGATGTCATCATGCGATACGGTTCGGGCGTGCCCTTCACCGAAAGATCGTCCACCAGCACGCCGAGATACGCTTCATCGCGTCCCAGCGTCAATGGCTCGTCGCCTTTTAAGTACAGCGCGGCATTGATACCCGCCAATAAGCCCTGTGCCGCCGCTTCTTCATATCCGCTCGTGCCGTTGACCTGCCCCGCCAAGTAGAGGCCGGGCACGTCGCGCACGCCGAGCGTGCGATCCAGCGCGGTGGGATCGATGCAGTCGTACTCGATCGCGTAACCAAGGCGCATCACCTCGCAGCGGTGCAGGCCGGACATCGTGCGCAGCATCGCAATCTGCACATCGCCGGGCAGGCTCGTGCTCATGCCCTGCACATACATTTCATGCGTGGTCAGCCCTTCCGGCTCGATGAAAATCTGGTGCCGATCCTTGTCCGCAAAGCGCACGAGCTTGTCCTCGATGCTGGGGCAATAGCGCGTGCCGGTTGCGTTGATCTTTCCGCTGTACATAGCGGAACGTTGAATGTTTTCGAGAATCACGCGATGCGTGTCGTCGTTGGTGTACGTTAGATAGCACGGCGTTTGCTCACGCGTAAGCCTTCCGTTGAGAAACGAGAACGCGGGCGTCGGCACATCGCCGTCCTGTCGCTCCATTTCGTTATAATCGAGCGTGCGACCGTTGACGCGCGCGGGGGTTCCCGTCTTGAACCGCTGCAATGGCACGCCGAGCTCACGGAGCGCGTCGGACAACGTTTCCGATCGGAGCAGTCCCGCGGGGCCGCTCTCGCGCGCAAAATCGCCGATGAGAATCCGGCTCTTCATGTAGACGCCCGCGCAGACCACCGCCGCTCGGCAGGCATAGGTAAATCCTTCCGCCGTCTCCACGCCGGAGATGCGCCCGCCTTCGGTTAAAAAGCGGCTCGCTTCGCCCTGCGCAAGGGTGAGACTGTCCTGCTCCTCCACCGCGCGCTTGACGCGCTCGTGATAACGGCGCTTGTCCATTTGCGCGCGCAGGGAGTGCACCGCGGGGCCTTTGCCCGTGTTGAGCATCCGCATCTGAATCAGCGTGTCGTCCGCGGCAAGGCCCATCTCGCCGCCGAGTGCGTCGATTTCGCGCACAAGGTGACCCTTACCTGTGCCGCCGATGGCGGGATTGCAGGGCATCAGCCCCACCGAGTCCAGATTTAACGTCAAAAGGAGCGTCTTTTGCCCCATTCGCGCGCAGGAAAGCGCGGCTTCCACGCCCGCATGTCCCGCGCCGATGACGACGATATCGTAATTGTTTGAGTTGTGTATTTCCATAGTCGGTTCATTCGTTCCATTCCGTGCAGACGCGCGCATACTGTCTCCCCGCGCGATACACACGCGCATTTTACCATATGCGCGGCAATCCGGCAACGCGCCGCGAGGTTAACAAGAGAAACCTCTCTCATATGCCTCTTTGGCATGCTGGTTGCCAGAACCGCATGCAAGTATGTTATACTGTTACAAAGTATGTTTATACGGGACACCGAGCAAGGGGGACACGTCTATGAGCCGCATGCGGTTATTGAATGAAAGCAACGGTCAGTCGTTTGAGGGGTTCTCTCTCGTCAAAAGCGCGAGCGTGAAGACCAACATCAAGGGCACGGAATATCTCGATCTCATCCTCGCGGACAGCGAAGGCGACTGCGCCGCGAAGCTATGGGATTATAATAAGGAACTGCATGGCGTCTACGACGCGAACGACGTGGTCAAGGTGCGCGGCTCCATCAACATCTGGAAAGACACCGAGCAGCTCAAGATCGACCGCATCCGCCACACCACGCCGGAGGACGACGTGGATATGGCAAAGCTGCTCCCTTGTGCGCCGTTTGATCCGGAGTGGCTCTATGACGAGCTGTATTCTCTCGCGGAGAGCTTCGCGGATGTTGACCTGAAGCGCCTTGTGCAATATATCATGCGCGAAAACAAGGAGCGGCTCCTGTTCTACCCCGCTGCGGTAAAGCTGCACCACGCGACGCGCGGCGGCTGGCTGCACCACACATGGACACTAACCAAGCTCGCCAAAGCCATCATCGACATCTACCCCGCGCTGGACGGCGACCTGATCTACACCGGCGCGATTCTCCACGACATCGGCAAACTCAAGGAGCTGGAGACGGGCGAGCTCGGCATCGCGAGCGGCTATACCGCGCGCGGCATGCTAGTGGGTCACATCTCCATCGGCATCTCGGAAGTTTCCGCAACCTGCGAGCTGTTGGGCATTCCTGAAGACACCGCAATGCTGGTGGAACACATGCTGCTTGCGCACCACGGGCAGGCGGAATTCGGCAGCCCGAAACTGCCGATGTTCCCGGAGGCGGAAGTCCTCGCGGAGATCGACCTTCTCGACAGCAAGATGTATGAGATGTTCGACGCGCTCTCCGGCGTTTCCGTCGGCGCGTTTTCCGAACGGCAGTGGGCGCTGGACAACCGCCAGATCTTCTGCCATGGTCACGGACACCTGAAAAAGGGCGAAAGCAAATAACACAAAAACTTGTTACGAATACGTTAATAAGCTGTGGGCGCACGTAGATTATACGTGCGTCCTTGACATTCTGCATAAATAGGCGTAACTTCACTATGTTTCAGATTCGCACATCTGGTTTCCCGGCGAAATGCTTTGGCAAACAGAACTTCTGCCTGCCTTTCTTGACCGCTCCGAAACCTAAAGTAAGGAGACTATGTTATGCAGTTATTCGTTCACATTACGCCACAGGAAGAAAGTGTAACCCCGATCTTCACCAAAATGCTGGAAGCCGGGTTTCAGGGCGCTTCCGTTGTCGATTGCCAGGGCATGCTCACCACACTGAGCGCCTGCAACGCAGACGACGCACCGATCTTCGGCTCGCTTCGCCAGTTCATCAATCCCTGCCGCCAGACCAATAAGATGATCATGATCGTACTCAAGGACGAGGACGTCCCGAAAGTAAAAGAGATCATCCACACAGTGGCGGGAGATCTGCACAATCCCAATACCGGAATCTTCTTTACCGTTCCTGTCATGAATTGGGAAGGAGTTTCACACAAATAATGCATACGCTATTATCCATTGCGCTCGCTATGATAGCGGGCCTTCTGCTTACGCGTGTCGTCAAACTGGTGAAGATGCCCAATGTTACCGGGTATCTGATCGCCGGTCTTTTAATCGGACCCTATTGTTTTAAGCTCATTTCGGAAAATTCGCTTGCGGCGCTGGATGTCATCACCGTCGCAGCGCTCGGTTTTATCGCGTTTTCCATCGGCAGCGAGTTTAAGCTCGCGCACCTGAAAGCCATCGGCAGCAAGATTCTCGTCATCACCGCATGCGAAGCGCTCGGCGCCGTCATCGTGGTCGACGTCGTGTTGATTGCGCTCGGATTTCCGGTTCCGATGGCGCTTTGCTTCGGCGCAATTGCCGCGGCTACCGCGCCGGCTGCCACCCTGCTCGTGGTGCGTCAGTATCGCGCAAAGGGCGAGCTGACCAGCACCCTGCTTCCCGTCGTTGCAATGGATGATGCCATCGGCTTAATGGCATATGCGCTGTCGGTCTCTGTCGCGAAGATGATTCAAAACGGCGAAGCGTTCAACTTCATGGCGACCGTCGTCAGCCCGTTGCTGGAGATCCTGCTCTCTCTCGGCGTCGGCGCGGTCATCGGCGTTGTCGTGGCCATCTCCAACCGCTTTTTCCTCAGCCGGAGCAACCGCCTGATCATCAGCATCGCGGCCGTTCTACTGGGCGTCGGAATTGCGCAGCAGTTTGAGCTTTCGCATCTTCTTCTTTGCATGGCAATCGGAGCCACCTATGTGAACCTGCGTGACGACGCAGTTCAGACGTTGGAACAGGCGGATTCCTGGACACCGCCGCTGTTCATGCTGTTTTTTGTGCTCTCCGGCGCGGAGTTGAATCTGGCCGTTCTGCCTTCTTTGGGATTGATCGGCGTGGTTTATATTCTTGCGCGCGTCATCGGAAAATACAGCGGCGCTTATATCGGCTGTACGATTTCGAAAACATCGCATAAGATACGAAAGTATTTGGGTTTGTCGCTGATTCCGCAGGCCGGCGTCGCAATCGGTATTGCGCAGCTGGTCGTGAAGGAGCTTCCGGAATATGGCGCTTCCATTCAGGCGGTTATCCTCTGCGCGACGCTGATCTACGAACTCGTTGGCCCCATCATCACAAAGTATTCTCTGATCAAGGCTGGAGAGATCGAAGTCGAACCCAAGAAAGCAAAGGCGATTCCGCCTTCCGCGGCATAAAGCGCAAGGTTTCCATATTCGTCAGAAAGGCTTGTCTTTCATGAAACTCCGCGTTGTTTCTCCGCGCGAAACCATCGTGAAGTATGCGATGGTCGAAGTATTCGCGATCCTGTTTTTTCTGCTGGTATGGCGTAACCTCACGCCATACCGCTATTTTTCCGTGATGCAGCTTTTGCAGTACTCACTGCTCGGCGTGGTTGCGCTGTTTATCCTGCTGCCCGTGGGCGTGGAGCTGTTTGGATTCGGTTCACTGCGGTTTCTGTTTAGCAAACGCGGCATAGGCTACCAGAACCGCAGAATTCGCTATCGCCTATCATGGGATGAAGTGCAGCGCGTCGTACTCTCGCCCGATCTGTACGGGCGGATCTCCAAGCGGAGCTATGTGGTGTTTTATGCGGATGAAGAGCCGCGGCAGGTAACCGGCAAAACCGAGTTTTACGAACGCGCCTTCGGCCTGCAATACCGCAAAGGATTGCCGGAGTTGATCGCGAAGTATACCGATCTGGAGATCGAAAATCTGGAAGTGATTCAGAAGAAACATCGTTGAACTTTCTATCGAAGCATTTATTGGATGGAGAACGGTATGAATTTTCGTGTGGTCTCTCCCCGAGTAACATGGTTCATTTATCTTGGCATTGAGTTGCTTGCAATTCCTTTTTTTCTTTTGCTGCTATTTGATATCGGCCCATATCAAATGTATGACTCTATGCCCGGTGTTCGCCTAATTCAACTGACCCTGCTTTGTGTTGCGATTGTGATTCCTCTCTACTTTGAATTCTATAATTTCGGCAGTCTGCGTCTCCACATGGATGCGTCCGGCCTTACCTACAAGTCGCGACAAGTAGATTATCACTTATCATGGAACGAAGTGAAACGCATTTCAATCAATCCTGATGCGCCTGGTCAGCTTTCAACCGGTGAGTATCTTTGCTTCTTTGCAGACGAGGAGCCGAAAACCATTGTCGCACGCTCTGGCTTCAATTCCCGTGCCTTCGGTCTGCAATACCGCAAAGGACTGCCGGAGTTGATCGCGAAGTATACCGATCTGGAGATCGAAAATCTGGAAGTGATTCAGAAGAAACGGTAATGTGCTTTCCGGCACGTTGTCTGTGAAAGGAGGCGGGAATAATGCCGCAACAGCCGACCATCGAGATCCGGCAGGCGACAGACGCGGATATCCCCGCCATCGCAAACATTATCAACGAAGCGTGGAAGGCGGCGTATGCCGGCATCATTCCGCAAAGTTATCTGGATCGAATGCAGGTCGAAAAAAAAGAAATGCGATTGCGCGAAGGTCTGGCACGCGTTTCGCACATGCGCTATTTCGTGCTCTGCGAAGACGGCGTTCCTGTGGGTGCCGCGAGCTTGCACCGCGCGCGAAACGACGACATGCCGGACGCAGCCGAGTTCAGTTTCTTCTATTTTTTGCCTTCGGTTTGGCGCAAAGGCTACGGCAGCATGTTGCTCGATTTTCTCAAGCGTACCTCCGCAAATGCGGGGTTTCTGCGCATCTGCTGCTGGGTATTGGAGGAGAATCTCCGCGCAATCTCGTTTTACGAATCGCAGGGACTTCTGCGCGACGGCAAGCGGCAGACGGAGACAATCGAGATCCCGTTGGAAGAAGTACGATGTGTAGGATTTTTGCTGAAGGAACCAGAGCCAAGAAAAGAATAACAAACGCAAGTAACACAAAACCGGCGGGGAACTCCCCGCCGGTTTTTATCACAAACTGTTTAAAGAAAAAAGTGCGTTACAAACTGATCGACCAACACCAGCGCGCCAAGCACGGCGGTGTAGATCACAAACCCTAGCAGCTTTTTCTTCTTGATCGCGTTGATCATGATCTTGATCGCGAAATATCCCGTGATACCCGCGACCAGCATGCCCGCGACCAGCGTCGTCCAGTGCATATCCCCAAGACCCGTTTTGATCGCTTCCGGCACTTCGAAAATCGCGCCGCCGATGATCGCGGGAATCGACATCAAAAACGAGAAGTCCGCAGCGGTCTTGCGGCTCAGCCCCGAAAAGAGCGCGCCGGAGATCGTGCTGCCCGAGCGGGAAACGCCGGGTAATACGCCGACGCCCTGCATGCAGCCGATGACGAGCGCATCGGTTACCCGCATGCTCTTCATCTTCTTGCCCTTGATCTCCACCTTCTCGCCGTCTTCATTCACTCTCGTGTGGCGAACATTGTCGCTGATGAACAGCAGAAGCGATGTGAGCAGAAACCCGAAGCCGAGATACTGTCCCGCATCCGCCGCGTCAAAGAACGCTTCGACGGGCGCGATCATCTTGGAAAGCACCGCGATTAGAACGGCGGGAACCGTGGCGATGATCAACAGCCCGACCGTCTTTTGAAACGGCTTTTTGATCAGCTCGATCAGCGTCGGCCAATAGACGATGAATACCGCGACAAGCGTCGCAAGATGCAGCATCACGGTGAAAAACATCGCGCCTTCCGAAATGCCAAACATCTTCTGGATCAGGAGCAGGTGCCCGCTGCTGCTGATCGGCAGAAACTCGGCAACCCCCTGTACAAATCCCAGCAGCATCGCAATCCAAATCGTCATAACAACCTCATCTACCCAGTATTCTTAAATATTCCCGTACATCATACACGCGGAGCGTGCAAATCGCAAGCGCGCAAGCCGCGCGTATATATCGTTGGTTTCGTTATTCTTTTATGAGCAGTGTGTCGTTGAAAAACGCGATAACGCGCGATACATATTCCTCCCGCGCGGTCGTCAGCCCCTGCGTATGTCCCGTGTTCGGAACGACCCAAAGCGCGGAACGCTCCGGTACGGCATCGTGATACAGTCCGCCAAACAGCGGCTCTTTTTCCACGGTTTCCGCCGCGATAAGGAGAAAACGCGTGTCCTTTGCATCGGTAATCGACAAAAGCAGCGTCCGCTCTGGCGGCGTCTGCCCGGTAAAGAGGCGCACGGAGGCGTACATCAGCCGCGTCGTCCAGCTGTGCCAGAGTGAGCGGTTGCTCTCCGGCACCAGATAGTCGGCAAGTGAACGCTGGCTCGCGCCGTCCGCAACGATTGCGGCAATCGCAGGCTCGTCCGCCGCGCTTCCGAGCAGCACTTCCGAACCCATCGATAGCCCGAGTGCGCCGCTGCGCTCGACGCCCTGCAACTGAAGGAAGTCCACCGCTGCCGCGACATCCTGTCCGCATTGCCAGCCGAACGCGTTGCCGCGCCCGCCGCTGCCGCCATGCCCGCGCAACGTCAGCGCGAGAACACCATAGCCCGCTTCGCGTAAAAACATCGCGTGCTGCGTCAGTGAGGCAAGGTTGCTCTTTGCTCCGTGGACAAGGATGATCGCCGCGCCGTTTTCACCCGACGCATACCAGCAGGCAAGCACTGTGCCGTCTTCCGCCGTGAGCGTAACCGCCTCAAACCCATCCGGTGGCAGCTCGGCTTTCTGCGTGCTGCGCAAGGAGGCAATCGCGCCCATCGTCACGGGAAAGAGCACATAGAGCGCAAGCACAAGGCACAGCAGGATGATCCCCAGCGTGCGGAGCATGCGCGCGGCTTTACTCGTTTTCTTATTGTCATTTAATGTTTGATCCTGTTTCACGCATATCCCCCCTGCGTAAAAAATCGATCAGATATCACCGCGGAGCGCGTAGACGCAGATGCCGACGCATTCCCGCAGGAAGTTGTTGAGCCGCAGATACCAGACGTCCTCCGCCGGAATGCCGACGGCGTTGACGCCCTGTTCGCGCGCTACCTGACCCGCGCGGTAGACATGGAAGTTTGTGGTCACAAACACGATGCGCGCGTCGTTGCCGACGACTTCGTCGATGATCACCTTGGAATACTCAAAGTTTTCCATGGTGTTCTTAGCCTTCTCCTCGGTATAGATGCGGTCGGCATCCATCCCGCGGTCGACCATATACTTCTTCATCGCCGAGCCTTCGGTGACGGATTCGCCCGCGCCCTGTCCGCCGGAAACCACGCAGATGGCGTTCGGGTGCGCCTCTAGATATTCCATCGCGGTGTTGAGCCGGTTTTCGAGCACCCACGTGACCTTGTCCCCGTGCACCGCGGCGCCGAGCACGATCACCGCATCCGCCTCCACCTTCTCACCCTGACTGCTCGCGCGGATCATCAAAAATCCGCACACGAGGAAGATACCGATGGCGACGGCGTAGCACGCAGCGATCAGCCACTTGAGAAACAGCAGAAAGCCTTTGTCCATGTGCGGCAGCACCAGCGCGAGAAACACGAGCGGTACGCCGAAGAACGCGGGCAGGATCACACCAAGGTTATAGTTGGAGAGCGTGGAGACGATCAGCGTCTCGACGATCAGCACCACGCCCAGGATGAGAAACACCTCGCGTAATGCGCTGAACTGATGTCCGCGCTTCCGCCAGATATGGCAGCCGACCAGCAGCACGCCGATCACGACGAGAAATACGGCTAAGATATAGAGTCTCCATCTGGTATACATGAATTCTTCCTTTCAAAAGCCGATGCGGTTCATCAGCGGGTGGATTCGGTTCTTCTGCCAAACCAAATATTTGGCAACTGCATTATATAATACGAACGGGGACGCGCAAACACGCATCCCCGTTTCGTCACAGCTTTGTTACAAAATTGTATTGTGTCCGGCTTTATATATCCTGGGCACTACAGCACGTCCTTCAGGAACTGTCCCGTATAGCTGCCCTCGACCTTTGCCACTTCCTCCGGCGTGCCAACTGCGACGATATTGCCGCCCGCGTTGCCGCCTTCGGGACCAAGGTCGATCACATGGTCCGCGCACTTGATCACATCGAGGTTGTGCTCGATGACGAGTACGCTGCTTCCCGTTTCGCAGAGCCGCTGGAGGATTTCCAGCAAGCGTTTTACGTCGTCCACATGCAAACCGGTCGTCGGCTCGTCCAGGATATAGAGCGTGCGGCCCGTATCCCTGCGGCTTAACTCGGTCGCGAGCTTGACGCGCTGCGCTTCGCCGCCACTGAGCTGCGTGCTCGGCTGACCGATCTTCACATAGCCCAAACCCACGTCGTAGAGGGTTTGCAGCTTGCGCGCGATCTTCGGCAGCGCTTTGAAGAAGCGGAGCGCTTCTTCCACCGTCATGTTCAGCACGTCGTAGATGTTCTTGCCCTTGTAATGCACTTCCAGCGTTTCGCGATTATATCGCTTGCCGCCGCAGACTTCACAGGGCACATAGATGTCCGGCAAGAAGTGCATCTCGATCTTGATGATGCCGTCGCCGTTGCAGGCCTCGCACCGTCCGCCTTTGACGTTGAAGCTGAAGCGACCGTTGTTGTAGCCGCGCATGCGGGAGTCCGGCGTGTTGGCAAACACCGCACGGATCAGGTCGAACAGTCCGCAGTATGTCGCGGGATTGCTCCTCGGCGTACGGCCGATGGGGCTCTGGTCAATGTCGATCACCTTATCCAGCGTGTCGATGCCCTCGATGCGGTCATGATCGCCGGGACGGGTATGCGCGCGGTTGAGATCGCGCAGGAGCGTCTTTTTGATGATCTCGTTGACGAGGCTCGATTTGCCGCTGCCGGAAACGCCCGTCACGCAGACGAACTTGCCCAGCGGAATCTCCACGTCGATATTTTTCAGGTTGTGCGCACGCGCGCCGCGAATCACCAGCGATTTGCCGTTGCCGGGTCTGCGCACGGCAGGAACGTCGATGCGTTTTCTGCCGCTGAGATAGTCGCCGGTGATCGATTTCTCGTTTGCCGCGATCTCCTCCGGCGTACCGACGGCAACCACTTCGCCGCCGTGTTCGCCTGCTCCCGGCCCGATATCCACCACATAATCCGCGGTTCGAATTGTTTCCTCGTCGTGTTCCACCACAATCAGGGTGTTTCCGAGATCGCGCATGCGCTGTAGGGTTTTGAGAAGCCGCGCGTTATCGCGCTGATGCAGGCCAATGCTCGGCTCGTCGAGGATATACAGCACTCCCATGAGTCCGCTGCCGATCTGGGTTGCGAGACGGATGCGCTGTGCTTCGCCGCCGGAAAGCGACACGGCAGAGCGCGACAGCGTCAGATAATCAAGGCCAACGTTAACGAGGAATCCCAGCCGCGCGTCGATCTCTTTCAAAATCTGTTCGGCGATCATAGTCTGTGTCTTGCCGAGCTTGAGATCGCGCAGGAAGTCCCGCGCGACGCGCACCGGCATATCCGACAGATCCGCGATATTGATGTCGCCGACCGTGACCGCGAGGCTTTCGCGCTTGAGGCGCTTGCCTTTGCAGTCCGGGCAGGGCGTCTGCGTCATGAAGCGCTCGATGTCCTGCTTGCTGTAGTCCGATGTGCTCTCGCGGTAGCGTCGCTCCATATTGACGGCGATGCCTTCAAACGGAGCGTCAAAGCTGCCGCTTCCGAATTCCTTTTTATAGGCGATGTGCAGCTTCTCTTTGCCCGTGCCGTAAAGAATCGCGTTCTGCACTTCTATCGGAAGCTCCTCATACGGCGTTTTCATCGAGACGCCGTAGTGCTTGGTCAGCGCATCGAAATACATCGCGGCGATGGTGCCTTTGCTGCCGCTGTTCCAACCCATGACGTTCACGCAACCCTGCGCGAGCGAGAGCTTCTGATCCGGAATCACGAGATCGGGATCGATCTTGAGCAGCGTGCCGAGACCCGAACACGTCGGACACGCGCCGAACGGATTGTTGAACGAGAACATGCGCGGCGTGAGTTCCTCTATGATCGTGCCGTCATCCGGGCAGGCATAGTTCTGCGAAAAGAGGATCTCTTCGCCGTCGACAATCGCGACGATAGCGAGACCGTTGCCGAGGCGGAACGCGGTCTCCAGCGAGTCCGTAAGTCTCCCTTCGATGCCGGGCTTGATCACGATGCGGTCGATAACCGCTTCGATGGAGTGCTTGAACTTTTTATCCAGCGCGGGCACGTCCGCAATGTCGTAGATCGTGCCGTCCACGCGCACGCGCACATAGCCTTCGCGCTTGAGCTCGTCAAACAACTTCTGATGTTCGCCTTTTCTTCCGCGGACGCAGGGTGCGATAATCTGCGCCTTGGTGTCCTCCGGCAGGGCGAGCACCTGGTCGACCACCTGATCGATGGTCTGCTTTTCGATGACCTTTCCGCAATCCGGGCAGTGCGGAATGCCGCAGCGCGCGTAAAGCAGACGCAGATAGTCGTGTATCTCCGTGACCGTACCGACAGTACTGCGCGGGTTGTGGCTCGTGCTTTTCTGGTCGATGGAAATCGCGGGAGAAAGCCCGTCAATGCTGTCGATGTCGGGTTTCTCCATCTGCCCCAGGAACTGGCGCGCATAGGAAGAGAGGCTTTCAACATACCTGCGCTGGCCTTCGGCGTAGATCGTGTCAAACGCGAGGCTAGACTTACCGCTGCCGGAAAGTCCGGTGAGCACGACAAGTTTGTCGCGCGGAATCACGAGATCGATGTTTTTGAGGTTGTGCTCCCGCGCGCCTTTGATGATGATGTCCTTCATGAGGAGTCCTTTCGTGTTGCCGTCCGGCGATGATCCGAATGGCTGAATCTGACCGCCATCGGTCGTGGATTTCGAAAATGTCCGATGTTCTAGTATATCACAATTTGTCAACCCCTGCTTGTCAGGAATTGCCTAATTTGCACCGTTTCAAACACTCGTTCGCAACGATCACAGTATACACCGAAGCATGCGAAATCGCAAACACTTGTTCGTTAAAATCCCAATATTGTTTGAACCAATCTGCTAGATCATTCTTACAAACGAAATTTTCGGAAAAATCACGTTATCCACACCTTTATCCACCATTGTGGATAACTATTGTGGAAGGGTTGTGGAAAGCGCATTTTCCCTTGTGTCAGGGCAAATTTCAACCCCAACATCCTGTGGTTGAGACCGGTTTTTGATGTTTCAGCACACAATAAGTAGTAATTGTTATCGCTCTAATCTCTTATAGAAAAAGAAAACCCGCAGGCATATTCTGCCGCGGGTTTATGGGTTTTGATTCCGTAGACGGAGGGTTATTCTTTTTCTTTCTCTTCGTCTTCTTCGTCTTCTTCGTCTTCCATGGCTTCGAAGCGTTCTTCTACGATCTTGGACAGAGCTTCCATCTTGTCCTCGTCCGCGGGGAGAAACTCCTCATATTCGCCGTTGACGACGATTTTCATGATGTAGACTTCGGAGCCGTGCTCATGCTCGTCTCCGCACTCGTCATCGTCACACTCACAGCCGCAGCCACAGCCGCAACCGCTTTCGGGATCGATGAGTACCGCGTACTCCTGACCTTCATAATCAAAATAGTCTACGATCTCAAGTTCAAACTCATTGCCCTCGTCATCGGAAAAAACCACCAAATCGCGCTGTTCTTCCATGCGGTTCACCACCTTTACGTTTCTGCCTGTATTCAGGTCAACTTATTTTACCGTATTTCCCCGTCAAGCACAAGAAAGGAAACGTGAGTTTGTTACGCATAAATCGTGACAAACGCTTGATACTTTGCCACTTTTTCTTTCCGATATCAACCGGAGCGCGATCAGTTGTTGAAAATGCCGCGTTTATGCGGCGTTCCTCAAAAATTTTTGGCATCAGCTTTTGATTTATGCTACAATAAAATTAATATTTAGAGCAGGAGAACAAAAAATATTTAAGGTTCAATAAAATATATTTGTTTTTCTGCTTGTATTTTCTTTTTGTTCTGTATATTATTTATAAGGAAGAGGGTTCGCGACATGGATTTGGAATTTTTGCAGCGGCTCGCCAAGGCCATTACGGCGCAATTTGGTGAGAGCAGCGAAGTCGTCGTGCACGACATCTCCGGCGACGACACCGAGCACACGATCGTAGCGATCGAAAACGGGCACGTTTCGCACCGCCAGGCTGGCGGCGGCGCCTCCCGCGTGGTACTCGAGGCGATTCAACGCAAGAACGACCCGACTCTGGTGGATGAGCTAGGCTACCTCACCAAGACGCGCGACGGCAGGGTGCTCAAGTCCAGCACCGTCTACCTGCGCAACAGCGAGAACGTGATCGAGGCCGTGCTTTCGATCAACTACGACATCACCGAGCTTCTGATGGCGGAACGCGCGATTTCTTCCGTCCTTCGCCACAACAGCGAGCCCGCGATGCCGGAGCGCATCCCGCAAAACGTCAACGACCTGTTGGACGACCTGATCGAGCAGAGCGTCGCCATCGTCGGCAAACCCGTCGCGATGATGACCAAGGAAGACAAGATCGCGGCCATCCAGTTCCTCTATCAGGCGGGCGCATTCCTTGTGACCAAGAGCGGCGACAAGGTGTCGAAATATTTCGGCATCAGCAAATATACTCTTTACTCGTATATCGACGCAAAAAAGGACTGACCCGGCCGCATGCTGCGGCTGCGGCCACAGCAGAAGAAAGGAAGTTCACGCACCATGGATACCAGCAAGGTCAAACAAGCGGCGCAGGCTTATGAAAAGCAGATGACCAAATTCCTCCGCGATCTGATCGCGATTCCCAGCGAAAGCTGCGAAGAGGAAGGCGTCGTCAAGCGCACCATTCAGGAAATGGAAGCGCTCGGCTTTGACAAGGCCGAAATCGATCCCGAAGGAAACGCCCTCGGTTGGATGGGTACCGGAGATAAGATCATCGCCTTCGACGGCCACATCGACACCGTCGGCATCGGCAACATCAACAACTGGGAAAAAGACCCCTACGAAGGCTATGAAACCGACGAAGTGATCTATGGGCGCGGCGGTTCCGATCAGGAAGGCGGCGTGGTTTCCGCTGTCTACGGCGCGAAGATCATGAAAGACCTCGGCCTGATTCCCGAAGGCTACAAAATCCTCGTGACGGCAACCGTGCAGGAAGAAGACTGTGACGGTCTCTGCTGGCAGTACATCCACAACGAAGACAAGATCAAGCCGGAATTCGTCGTCTCCACCGAGCCGACCGACGGCGGCATCTATCGCGGACACCGCGGTCGTATGGAAATCCGCGTCGACGTCAAGGGCATCTCCTGCCACGGCAGCGCCCCCGAGCGCGGCGACAATGCGATCTACAAGATGGCGGATATCCTCAAGGACGTCGAAGCCCTCAACGCCAATGGCTGCGAAGACAAAGACGAAATCAAGGGTCTCGTCAAGATGCTTGATCCCAAGTTTAACCCCAACCACTACGAAGACGCGCGCTTCCTCGGACGAGGCACCTGCACCACTTCGCAGATTTTCTTCACCAGCCCCTCCCGCTGCGCCGTTGCGGACAGCTGCTCGATCTCGATCGACCGCCGCATGACCGCCGGTGAAACCTGGGAAAGCTGCCTGAAAGAAATCGAAAACCTGCCCGCGTGCAAAAAGCACGGCGCAGTGGTGAGCATGTACATGTACGATCGTCCCGCATGGACCGGTCTCGTGTATGAAACCGAGTGCTATTTCCCGACATGGATCAACAAGGAAACCGCCGGCCACGTGCAGGCAGTTGCCGACGCGCACAAGGCGCTCTACGGCGAAAAGCGCATTGGACCCGCGGGTTCCATGCACCTTCGTAATCGTCCGCTGATCGACAAATGGACGTTCTCCACCAACGGCGTCGCTATCCAGGGCCGCTACGGCATCCCCTGCGTCGGCTTCGGCCCCGGTGCGGAGAGCCAGGCGCACGCGCCGAACGAGATCACCTGGAAACAGGACCTCGTGACCTGCGCGGCTGTTTACGCGCTGATTCCCTCCATGTATAAAGGCCAGGGTAGCGAGGATGTCTGCCAGTTCCGCGCGGGCGGCACGGACACCACCTCTGACAAATCTGCCTGCTAAACGCAAGCATCGTGCAGAGCGGGCTTTGCCCGCCCTGCACTTGTTTTCTCTTTCCGACCTATTGTAAGTTTCAATAAAACCAACAAGAAAATTTAGGAGTGAGTTTATGGGTAAAAAGGAAGACATCAAGCAGTTCACGAAGGAACTGGAAAACCTGAAGTTTGACGGCATGTACGAAGACGACTTTTTCCTGACGTGGGAAAAGTCCCGTGACGAGCTGGACGCGGTGTTCACCGTCGCCAACGCGCTGCGCAACCTGCGCGAGCGCAACATCTCCACGAAGATCTTCGACTCCGGCCTCGGCGTCTCCCTCTTTAGAGACAACAGCACCCGCACGCGTTTCTCGTTCGCGTCCGCCTGCAACCTGCTGGGTCTTGAAGTGCAGGATCTCGACGAAGGCAAGAGCCAAATTGCGCACGGCGAAACCGTCCGCGAAACCGCAAACATGATCAGCTTCATGGCGGACGTCATCGGTATCCGTGACGACATGTACATCGGCAAAGGCAACGCCTACATGCACGAGGTTGTCGACTCTGTCAAGCAGGGCAACATCGACGGCGTGCTCGAGCAGAAGCCGACGCTTGTCAACCTCCAGTGCGACATCGACCACCCGACGCAGTGCATGGCCGATATGGCGCATTGCATCCGCGAGTTCGGCGGTGTGGAAAACCTCAAGGGCAAGAAGATCGCCATGACCTGGGCATACAGCCCCAGCTACGGCAAGCCGCTGTCCGTCCCGCAGGGCGTCATCGGCCTGTTCACCCGCTTTGGCATGGAAGTCGTTCTGGCCCATCCGGAAGGATACGAAGTCATGGACGACGTCATCGAAGTCGCCAAGCGCCAGTCCGCGGAGAGCGGTGGCAAATTCACCGTCACCAACAACATGGCGGAAGCGTTCGAAGGCGCGGACATCGTGTACCCGAAGAGCTGGGCGCCGTTTAAGGCGATGGAAGAGCGCACGGAGCTGTACGGCAACGGCGATTCCGACGGCATCAAGGCCCTCGAGAAGAAGCTGCTCAAGCAGAACGCCGAGCACAAGGATTGGGAATGCACCGAAGAGCTCATGGCCAAGACCAAGGACGGCAAGGCGCTCTATCTGCACTGCCTGCCCGCCGACATCACCGGCGTGAGCTGCGAAGCGGGCGAAGTCGCCGCGACGGTCTTTGACCGCTACCGCGATCCGCTCTACAAGCAGGCTTCCTTCAAGCCGTACATCATCGCGGCCATGATCTTCCTCGCGAAGGTCAAAGACCCCGCCGCCATGCTCAAGAAGCTGGAAAAAGCCGCCGTGGAACGCCAGGCGGGTCTGGAAGACTAATCCACAACCAAGAAACATAACAACAAGGCGCACCGGAAACGGTGCGCCTTTGTTTCCCTTCAATGCGAACAGAGCAGTAATGCGTCTCGTGGTTCTCCGATCTATCTGACTCGATCTTGACATCTGTCTGTCTGTTGTGTATATTAGTTATGCGACCGCACGGTCGCGTACGACTAGTCGCTTGTAAAGGAATGATTATCATGCCGCTGAAAACGTTTTTGAATCTTCCGGAAAATAGAAAAAAAGAGATTTTAAACGCATGCTTTGAAGAATTTGCCCAGAATGATTACGAAAGCGCGTCACTTTCACGCATCATTTCAAACCTTAGTCTGGCAAAGGGCAGTTTCTATCGATATTTTGAGAATAAACTGGATCTGTATCATTTTCTCTGCCAGTTTGCCAACAGCCTTGTAGCAGCCAATTTCGTTCATTATCTAGATGGATCCGGCAAAGATTTCTTTCAAGATTGGATTAGTTTCTTTTTATCGTTGAGCGAGATTGAGAATGACTATCCGCTGGCCATCCGTTTCCGATTTAAAGCAGCTCTTGAGCAGAGCAGTGAGGTTTCCGCGCAGCAAAATATGGAGAAACCCCTGCAACGCATGAAGTTCATGAGAGATGTGCTCCAGAAGTATCAGGAGAACAACCTGATCCGAAAGGATATTGACCTGGATTTCTTCTCCCTGATGATGACCTCTTTCAATTTTACCCTTTCAGAGTACATTTGTATTAAATACAAAATCGCTACTTCGTCTCCTCTCTATTCGGTGGGCATTGAGCTACTCAAGCAGGACGCCGAACAGCTGCTGGATATTGTCAGAAGAGGTTGGCTGCCTTAATCAACTGGACAAACAATAAGGAGAAAATGCGATGAAGCCATTAGTCCGAGCAATCATCCGATATCATGTACAGATTTGCATCTACTTAGCCTTCTTTGCCGTCTGCCTGTTTGTCCCGGCAGGGCAGCTCGCTTGGAAAATGGGTTGGCTTTACTTGGCAATCAACGCGCTCAGCATGATTGCGAATTCACTGATCCTTCTACTCAGAAATCCTGGCTTGTTTCAAGAACGGGCGAATCGAAAGGGAAAAAGGGATTTGGATAGAATCCTCGCCGGGATTATGTCCTTTGTGGGTCCGATCAGCATTTGTATAGTCTCCGGCTTCAACTTCCGTTTCCAATGGCCGCCGCAGATTCCTTTCATAGGTCAAATGATCGGTGTCGTTTTAGTTATTCTGGGCTGCATGCTCGCCGCATGGGCAGTGGCTTCCAATAAGTTTTTCTACGGTTTTCTGCGGATTGCCAAGAACGAAGGCCATTCCGTCTGCGTCGATGGTGCCTACCGGCTGGTGCGGCATCCGGCATATCTTGGCGCCATCATCATTGATCTTGCGACACCGTTGGTTCTGAGCTCAGTTTGGGCGTTCATCCCCGCAGCGATCACCATCCTGGCGATTATTATTCGCACAAAACTTGAAGACGATGCGCTTCAGCGTGATTTGGATGGATATCAGGCATATGCCCAGCAGATTCAACATCGCCTAATTCCATTCATCTGGTAGATTTCGTCAGAGAAGTGCCCCCCTGTTTTTCTCTGTGAATAGTGTCGTTCAATCACGATATAGCGATACAATCATTTAATTGTGGAACGCCAGACGGGTCTGGAAGACTAATCTACAACCAAGAAATATAACAAACAGGCGCGCCGGAAACGGCGCGCCTTAGTTTTTCTGTGATTCTAGCGATATATCTCTTTAAAACTCTATTTCGCATTCTCCACGTCGATGTTCAGCACCTGCATGGAGGGCCAATACATCGTGACACAATAGACCCGCGCATCGTTGGTGACAACGTAAAAATCAACAGAAAAGGACTCTCTTACAGCTTGATCCGGCATTCTACCGCGCAGCGCATTCAGCAAAATCGGGTGCGAATCGTTCAGGTTCGCAATCGCCCACTCTTTGCATGCTTCCTTCAGCTTCGCAACCTCTTTCTCGTGTTCTCTGCCAAAACTCGGCTCCGACGCAAGCAGTGTCTCCGCCTGCTTCTGCTGCTCGTCCGTCAGCTTGATATTGTTTTCATTTTGCGAGAGGAAGATCACCTCGCCCGTGCTTTCAACGACATATGCCTGATAGTTCGGGACATCGCGTGACGGCACATCCACGATATAGAGCCAGCGGGAGGTGTCCTCTGCGTTGCCCGTGGTTGCCATAGCTCCCACCTGATCCGGCAGGCATCCCATCTGCTCCCGTGTGACAGTGGCTTCGGTCTGGTTTGTCTGAAACACCTTATTGATGTTGTCCAGCGCAAGTTCCTTCGCCTTCGCTTCGCTGACACTCCCCTGTGTGCAAGCAGTCATAGCCAGAGATAACGTTAGTATGATTGTGGTGAGTAAAACTATCTTTCGTTTCATGTTGCCTCCTTTGCTCGTTTCCTTCGGAAAGGATATCGGTCGTTACTTTCAACGGGGTTTGGAACATGCGAATTAGTTCGGATCGTTGATCACCGAAATAGACACCACCTGCAAGGACGGCCATTCCATGCTCAACGAATAGACGCGTCCATCCTTCGTTACGACATAGTATGTCGCGCCGGTCGTTCTCAAAAGAGCACCTCTCGCTTCTTTCCCCACGTTTGAATCGAGCAGGATCGGACGCGTTTCATCGAGGTTTGCGACCGACCAATCGAAGCAGGCCTGGTACAGTTCCTCTGAAGCTTGTTGATGCAGCTCTCCCCAATTCGCTCCTTCGGCGTAGAGATTGTTCGCTTTCTCCTTTTGCTCATCCGTAAGAATGATGTTCATTTGGTGTTGATTTGCATACATCAAATCCCCTGTGTTGCCTAGCAAATAAACCTCATACTTGATGAGTGAAGCTGCAAGCGGAACATACACACGATAAACCCAACGATAGGAGAACTCCGTATCGCCGTTGGTCGAAAATGCCGCGGTATCTTCAGGGTAGCATTCCCAAAGCTCACGATACACTTTCGCTTCTGTTTCGTTCGCGTTGAAATATTGGTTGATATACTTTAGCCCAATCTCTTTCGCCTTCGCTTCGCCGATGTCCTTTTCCCCGCAGGCAATGAGAAATAGAGAAAGAGAGAGGATGATTGCGGTGAGTAAGAAAAGTTTTCGTTTCATGGTGACCTCCGGTTATGATACTGGTTGGAAAATCCGCGCCTGACAGACTTGCATCGCAGGCCAAACTACATTTACGTCATAAGCGGTCCCGCTTTTCATCACAACAATGCTTTCGAACACCAATGTTGGAAACATCTCCTGATCGGTGTAAATATCTTTCGTCACAGCGTGATCGACATCGCCTTCAGGTTCCATCTTATCCTGTACCCACCTTACGGCAACAGACGCAGCGTCCTTTTGCTCCTGTTGGAAACGATTAGCGGAATACTCTGCAAAAGTGCCGATCGCTTTCGCTTGCTTTTCCTGTTCTGCCGTCAGTTCTATCTTGTCCGCATTCTGATACACATAGGTTACAGCACTCGTTCTTGCATCTACCTCAGAATAGAATAGAGAGCCTCCTTGTTCGTCATCTACGGAAACACGGTAATATTCAACCCAGGTTTCAGGATCATTTTGTTTAATTTGATCATTCTCAAAATAGATCTCTTCATGCTGCATCAGTATGAGATTCGCGTCTGTTATCGATGCGTCAAATGCTTTGTTGAGCGCGTTGATTGCGTTTTCTTTCGCTGTATCTTCAATGACGCTGCCTTGTCCACATGCAGTAAGGAAAAAGGAAAGAGTGAGAATGATTGCGGTGAGAAGGAATAGTTTTCGTTTCATGGTGACCTCCGGGTTAGTATTCTTGATTGCGCAAATACACGCCGATCACTTCCATTGCTGGCCAACAGACTTCTATGTCATAGATCGCTCCATTAATAAAGACCACAGAGAAGTCAACAAAGAAGAGAGGAAAATCAACATTGTTCGTCATCGTGCTGTTTGCTATAGTGCATAAAATGGGAGTATTCGGCTCAAACCGTTCGCGCACCCACTCTTCTCCAAGCTTTATCGCGCCAGCGTCGTCGACTTCAAAGTCTTCGACAGGTAAATCGTCCCCCTGTCCAACCGCAGCGGCTTGCGCCTGCTGTTGCTCTGTGCGTGGAATGAGTGAGCTGCTTTTATCCGCACGGTAGGCAACACCCGTTAATGCATTCACCGTGGCAAAATAGTCTGCATTTTCGTTTTCATCATCTGGATTTACACGGATGTTATAAAACCGTAGAGGTTCCTCCGTACCATAACGTATTGTTTGTCCATATTCGAATGTCACACCTTCTATTTCTCGATACTCAACCGTCACTACAGCGTCAGACAGATCGACCTCATACGCTTGCTGAATCATCGCAAGCCCCGCTTCTTTTGCCTTCGCTTCGCCGATAAGACGTGGAGAGCAGGCGGAGAGCAAAAGAGTAATGCAGATAATGATTACAAGAAGTCGCTTTCTCATAGCAAAACACCCATATACGGTCGCGTTTCGTTTAAAATCCCCACACTCAAAATCGTCATTTGCGGCCATGCCATATCCACATAGTAGATCGTGCCATCGCGAATAACTACGAAGAAACAATTATGTGCGCCATCAGTGTCCGCCATCATACCACTGTCAATCATGCCGAGAATTTGCGCTTTCAAATCGAATTTTTGTGGTATCCATTCGCGCGCAAAATCCTTACAGTCAATATCCACTCTTAAGTAATCGAAGGCACCGACTTCGCCTTTTCCGTAAGCTTTAGTCCATATTTCGAGTTGTGCTATATTCATTTTCGGCACGTGAGAGTAGCTTTGCTCAGCATAGTAAACGACACCCGTTTCCGCGTTTACCAGCGCAAGATAAAGTGGAGCTGCGTATTCGTCTTCTACCAATTTCACCACATAGAAATATACGGGTTGTTCTTCACCTGTTTCCAAATACTCTCCGTCGACATAGGACGCAGCAGCGTGAGTTCCATATTCGACTGTCGCTTCGGTGAGATTCACATCAAACACGTGGTTGATGAACGCAAGTCCCGCTACTTTCGCCTCGTCTTCGCTGATCAGCTTCGGTTTGCCTCCCGTGAGGAACAGCGATACGCAGAGGATGAACACAGCCAGAATGACAATCTTTCGTTTCACGGTCTTTCTCCTTTGGGTTCGGCGCCAAGCACCTGAATTTTGTTGAGATCCATCTCGGGCCAAGAGAAGCCGACCCGATAGAGCGAGCCGTCCGCAAACGTCACAAAATAGCCGATCGACGCCTGTGAAGCGTGTCCCCCGTTCCATCGGCAACAGCCCTGCGGCGAGATCAGCGCGACTTCCTTCTGAAACCGGCGCATGACAAAGTCGCACGCGGCGTCTTTCGCGCAATCGTTTTGCAGTGATGGATTCTCTTGTTCGTCTGTAAGATTCGATTCTGAATTGGATACGGCTTGCGATGAGACGGGAGCAAGTAAAAATTCGTTTTTCGTCGCGTAATAGGCAACGCCCGTGACGGCGTCCACCTCCGCATAATAGAGATCCGCGCCGATGCTTTGATCGGATATCGTTACAATATAGATCTGCGCGTTCTCCCCGGGCTTCATTTCGGTGTTATCCACGACGCTGGTACCCGCGCGTTCGAAATATTCGACATGCGCGTCTTTCGCCGTGACGCCGAACGCCTGCCGCAGCAGCGCGAGCCCGGACTTCTTGGCCTGCTCCTCGCCGACAAATTTGGTGCCGCAGGCACAGGCCATCGAGAGCGTGAGCACGCAGAGCAGCAGCGCCGCCGCTCGCAAGGATTTTTTCGTCATGACGGTCCATCCTTTCAACCAAAAATAACAACGCCTATATGATAAAAGATGGGACCTTTCACACATACTAGCATATTTCACACGATTTGGTTGTGAACCGGCTGTGAATCTCCCGCGAACGGCGGGTTAAGAAATCTGCGAAATATCGTGCGTTACCGTCACAATGCAACAGAAGATTTTCCTTTGTTGAGAATCAGCAAATTGGCGGTTTTGTTTGATTCTGCTGCGCGTTGAAGACGATAGTTTTAGCCGCATTTGCTTTTTTCCACAGAAGTATCGTAAAATGTTGAGAAATAGTATTGTTCATCAGAAGAATTCGATCGCTTCACATCGTCTGGTCAGCATTCGGCAGCGATTTGCCGAGAAGGGAGTCTGCTCCTATATGTATGATATTCCTCTTTCTTTGCTGCTTGGATATTTGATTGGGTGTATCAATCCCGCGTGGATCATTTCCAGATACAAGAAAATTGAGTTGCGACGGGAAGGCACGAAAAATCTCGGCGCAACCAATGCGTTTCTAACGCTCGGGAAAGCCATCGGCGTGCTGGTTCTGTTCTTGGATATCAGCAAGGCATATATCGCCGTCATTCTTTCAAAGGCGCTGTTTCCTCAATTTGCGCTTGCGGGCATACTCGCCGGAAGCACGGTCATGCTGGGGCATATGTTCCCGTTTAACCTGGGCTTCAAGGGCGGAAAGGGTTCTGCGTGCCTCGCCGGCGTTGTCATTGCGCTGGACTACCAGCTTTTTCTCGTCCTGCTGTTGATTGGATTTGCGATTGCGTTTCTGGTGAACTATCATTGGGCTTTGCCCGTTTCCGCCGCAGCCATATTCCCCTTTACGTACGGGTTAACAACGCAAAGCAGCCTGAATTGTTCGATTCTGCTGGTTCCCTGCCTTTGCCTGATTCTGAAGCATTCGGAGAACTATCGCCGCGTCCGCGAAGGCACAGAGCCGACGATACGCCGATATCAAAAGAAATCGCATTTGTAAATGCAAATCAAACAACGCATCTAACTTTTTGCCATAAATAAAAAGTCTCGACTCAAACGCTTCTCTCTCTTTGATGAGTAGAGGCGTTTTTCGTATGTTGCGCGAGCGCGAGTATCTTTTTCCACAATTTTGGCGTAAAATGTGGATAACATTGCGAGTTGTTCGGAGGAATCCATATGATACACATCTATTGCGGAGACGGAAAAGGAAAAACCACCGCGGCAATCGGGCTGATCTGCCGCCACGTGGGCACGAACGGCAAGGCGGTGCTCGCGCAGTTTCTCAAGAGCCTGCCAACCGGCGAGCTCGCGAGCTTAAAAACCCTTGGCGTGCCGATCTATCGCAACGAACTGCCGCACGGGTTCTTCCCCAATATGAGCGACGAGATCAAGAAAACAGTACGCGAGATGCACGACAAAACTCTCGCGGAAGTGACGCAGCTTGCACGAGCAAACATGTGTTCGCTTCTCGTGTTGGATGAGCTCTGCGCCGCGCTGTCGCTGGGATTGATCGACCGGGATGCGGTGCTATCACTGCTGGACGACCACGGCAACGCCGAGCTGGTCATCACGGGACGCGATCCCGAAAAAGCGCTGCTTGATCGGGCGGATTACATCACCGAGATGAAGCTCGTCCGGCATCCGTATGAAAAGGGTGTACAAGCGAGAAAGGGAATCGAATTTTGATTGTTTCACGGGAAACAAAATGCACCGCTCATCGGTGCATTCTTTCTGCTCGGTTCATCTTTTTACGGTAAAATCTATTACGTAATCTATGACAGAAGGAAGAAATGTGATGGAGAAACACCAAATCAAAAGAATCAAGCTGTTACCGGATCAGATCGACAACAGCTTCCGTGGCAAGAAGATTTCGCAATACGCGTTTTTGATCATCACGGTTGTGACGATCATTCGCAGTCTGATCCACGTGTTTGCGCCCGATGGCGGCGCGCAGAGCATCGCGACCATTCCGCTGGACGCCTACTCCACGGAGGCCGCGGCGACGGTGATTCTGATCTTCTCCTTCTGGGGTCTTTCGCAGCTGCTGATGGGCCTTGTGTACATCGGCGTCTACGTCAAATATAAGTCGCTGATTCCGGTGATGTATGTGCTGTTGATCATCGAATATGCCATGCGCATCGTCATCGGGCAGATGAAGCCGATCGTCACCACAGGTATCGCGCCCGGTAGCGTCGGCAGCTGGGTGATGGTGCCGGTGTGTATCGTTCTATTGATTCTTTCTCTCCAACCAGGCAAGGCAGTCAAGCAAACAGAAGCATAAAAACAAAGAGCCGCATCGCACAACGCGAAACGGCTCTTTTATTATTCTATCGTCTCAAACAAACAAACTATACGTCACAATATCCTGATACTTCCCGAACTTCATGCCGACCTCCGGCACAGTACCACAAAAATCGAACCCGAACTTCTCGTGCAGCTTACAGCTGGCCTCGTTTCCGGCGGTGATGACCGAAACGACGGTGTGCGTGCGCGGGTCGGCTTTCGCGAGTTCGAGGATGTACGCCATGAGTTCGGTGGCAATGCCGCGCTTGCGGTAGTCGGGCGAGATATAGATCGAAAGTTCGACAGTGGACTTATACGCTTCCTTCTCGCGATAGGAAGAGAGGCTGCTGTAACCCGCAACGCGTCCGTCGATCTCCGCAACGTAGAGCGGGTGGTTCTCCACATTGTGCCGGTCGAGCCAAAGCTGCCAGTCGGCAAGCGTGCGGGGATTGAGGTCCAGCGTAGAGACCCCGTTGACCACCTCGTAATTATAGATATCCAGCAGTTCCTGCAGGTCTTTCTGTTCCGCTTTCCGAATCAACATGTGTCAAATCTTCTTTCTTTGGTTTGCTCTATTATATTGAAAACGATCAAAAATGCAAGAAAAAAACTTCTCTGATCGAGAAGTCTTTTAATTTGCTTCAAGTTTTTATTGTTGGATTTTCATCCTTACAAAGATTAACGAGATTGGCAGTCAATAATTGATACCCATAATTCTCCAACTGACACTACTTCTCCAATGAAGTTAACTGTTTCACCTATTTCATGTGTTTCTTCGGAAAGACATGCCGCATCGCCTTTTAAATAGTACCACGTATAGCTTCCATATGGTACAACTGCCTCAATCTCTCCTGAAAATGAAACCCATCTGTTTATATGTTTAGAAGAAATATTTGCAATTTTAAGTTCGATGGCAGTTTCTTTTGAAAGGCCCGGCTCTACGGAGACTGAAACATCACTAACAAGCTTACATTCTGTTAACTCAATTTGATTAATGCCAAGTGACTGCACAAACCCGATAAATTCAACATTTGAATCTGTATTAGCAACTAATTCACTCCCATTTACCCAGCAAACAACACCTTCTCCCATTTCTCCATATAAATAGTACCCTTTTAGATCACCGTAATCAGAAATATATGTGACTTTACCTGCAACTCTAAGGTATTTCCCTTGATATTGTTCCCCTTCTCCCTTAGTTACATCTTTGTATAAAGTAGAAGATTTAATTATATACGGATTGTCTACGGAACTCCCTGCATATGGAATCGATTCTGTAATAATTTTCCCGCAAAGATTGCATGATATTTGCTTTTCTCCCATTTGAGTAAGCGCGGCTTCAAGAGTTATCTTTTCATTTCCGGAATGCGGCAGTTTTGGTACCTTTGCTGTATACGAATCCCCGCATCTTTCACAAGTGTAAGTAACTTCCCCCTCTTGATTACAAGAAGCAAAGGCTGTGATCTCCCTGCTATAACTATGCCCTAGTGGCTCTCCTAATATTGCTCCACACGACAGGCATACTGAAGGATCAGTACAGGTTGCTTTCGATGTTGTTTCATGTTTACATTGACATCCAATCAACAGAGAACATGAAACTATAGCAAGCCCCAATATCAATTTCATAAGAAGTTTATTTTTCATAATAAAACACCTCACAAACGTCTGTTTTATCAGGAGATTGCTTCAACTAAAATATTCAGTTCGTTTTGATTCTATAACAGGATTAAGAATATTGCAGCATTAATCAATATATTGATTATTAATAAAATAAGAGAATGTTTCAAGAAAAGTAAGTGATCCGGCTGAACGGCGAAACCCGCAGGCGAAGGACAGCCTGAATTTTGTCGAAGGGAATGCTGCCGACGGTCTCGAGCCGGCTGTCGTACATCTCGTCCCGATTATCGCCGAGCACGAATACGCTGCCCGCGGGTACTTCGACAGGCGGCATGTCCCCAACATAGTTGACGGCATAGCTGCTCTCGTCGAGCGGAATGCTGTTGATGAAAACGTGCCCTTCCACAAGTTCCACGGTCTCGCCGGGCATGCCGACGATACGCTTGATGAACAGCCCGTCCTTGGTGGAGAACAGCACGATATCCCCGCGCTCCGGCATGCGGATAAACTTGCCGATCCGGTCACAGAGCACCACTTCGCCGCTGCTGAGTGCTGGCGCCATGCTCTCGTCTACAATCTTGAGCGGATAAAGCCAAATAAAAAACACAAGGCACAGGACGGCAACCGTGACCAGCACGGAAAACAGCCATCCGAGGCGTCTTGCATTTCGATAGGTTCGCGCGCGCCCTTCGCTGCGGCGGCGCCTGCGCGTCTCACTCACTGGTAGCTCACCCGCGAGAAGGTTTCAAACTCGTTAAACGGATAGACGACGGCGACCACGCGGCCGACGATCTTAGCATAGGGAATGCAGCCCACGGAGGGGTTTCTGCTGTCCTTGCTGCCGTTTCGATTGTCTCCAACGACGAAGATCTCGCGCGCACCGACGGTGACTGCATCCATCGACCCGATGATCTCGCCGTTCCAATAGGCGCTCTCGTCCAGCGCCGCGCCATTGATATAGATCTTGCCGTCCTTAACCTCGACGGTTTCGCCGGGCAGGCCGATCACGCGCTTGACGCAGCTTTCGGTATAACCGGGATAGAATACAATCGCGATGTCTCCGCGCTGCGGCTCTTCAAACCAGTAGCTCATCTTCTCGACGAGCATATCTTCGTTGTGCACCAGCGTCGGAATCATCGAATCCCCGTCGACGCGGATGGGTTCGGCGATGAACGAACGAATGCTGAGCGCAACCAGAACGACCAGCGCAATATACAGCAAAAAGGACACGTTCCGGAATGAACGTGAACCCCGCATGTTTTCATATTGTTCTTCGGCGCGGTCGCGCAGATATCGAATCTGGCTCTGCGTAAATTCTTTACGCTTCACTCGGTTGTTCCTTTTTCACCAGTATTTTCTTGCCCATTCGCACGAAGTCCGCACGATCGAGCATAACGATGCGCCCGCAATGGTTGCATTTGATCTTGACGTCCGCGCCAACGCGGATGATCGTCCACTCGTTTTCCCCGCAGGCATGCGGCTTTTTCATGAGCACCACGTCGCCCAGGTCAAATTCCGCAATCATTCCTGGTCGTCCACGAGATTCTGTGTGTAACGATATACGTCATAGCTCGGCACAGCCGGCGGAATGTAGCTATAGATGATCTCCAACAGCTTCATCGGCGCTTCTTCCTGAAGAAGATGCCCTGCGTTGCGCACGAGATAGTATCTGCCTGCGCGCAGTACGCTCTGGAAATAAACGCTACCCGCGGGCGGGTGCCAGCGGTCGTTTTTGCCCCAGAGTACGAGTACTTCGTGTTCAACGGGCAGAAGTCCTTCTGCGATAGCTTCCTGATCATAGTTGCGCAGCGCATACATCAGCGCCTCGCGGCTTAGTCCATCCGAAACCGGCTCGTAATACTGCTTGACCACATAATCGTCGATCAGCGCAGGATCGGTCACGCACTCCAACAGCATCTTTCGCACATCGCTCGCGGTAAACAGGTTTCGCGCAAAGGTCGCAATCAGCGGCTTTTGCATATTGTGGATGAGCTTTGGCATGTGCTCGGTAATGCCGCCGGGCGAGATGGCGACACAGTTGGCAACGCGCTTTGGATAGAGTGACAAAAATCGCATCATATACATGGCGCCAACAGAGAAGCCGACCATATGCGCGCTTTTGATGTTCAGAGCGTCTAAAAATCCGTTCAGTACGTATGCAAAATCGTCCGCCGTATACTCGATGGTGTCCGGTCGGGACGAGTATCCATGTCCCGGTAGATCGATTGCGATCACACGGTAGTTGTCCGAGAGCTCCGCAAAGACATTCCGCCAGGTGTAGAGCGACTGGCCGAGCGAATGAATCAGTAGTAGCGGCTCGCCGACGCCTGCTTCCAAATAGTGGATGCGCGCAATTTCGCCTTCCTCATCCTCCCCGGTGACGGGTAGGGTGATTTCGACGAAGTCGCCCACCTTTTCGGAGTTAATGAATAACTGACTGCGCAGCGATTCTCCCACGGGCATAATTCCCCCGATTACTATATTCTGGTATTATTGTAAACCCTCAAAAGTGGCAATGCAATCAAACGGGCGGTTTGTCACAGATTGTTAACCCCTTACCACATGAAATATGGCATTTTTGCCAAAAAGTGGGGCAAAACGTGTACTTTTACGCTTTCGATGCGTTTTTGAGCATTGTTTTATTTTGTTTTTTCGAGAATAGGGCTCTTTTTACCTGTTTTACCACACATACGCGTGTTCATTTGTTGTGCCGTAACAGTGGTTCGTCTCCCTTTTTTTACTCGCTTTACTGCCTGCATATCGCGCGGAAGTATGCTTTTTTTGCTGCCTCGGACACCGTTTTTCCATCTCGCCTACGCGTAGTGAACGCCGTTTGATTCCCGCTCACGCGACATACGGGCGGCTTGATAAACGGTTCGATTTTTGCTATGATGATGTTTAATATAGGGGGTATATCACTATGGACCAACTGCAATCGATTTGGGCGGCCGCGCGGGAGAATATCCGTCCTCAAATGACGGGGCTGTCGTTTCACGCCTGGATCGACGTGATAGTACCCCTGACGCTATCGAAGGATGTTTTAATCCTCGAAGTCCCAACGCCGGATATCCAAAAAACACTGGAAGACTTCTATTTTGATAATTTGCGTGACGCGGTCAAGGCGGCAAACGAAACCGTCTCGGACATTCGCATCATCCTGCCGGAAGATCGCGACATCTATATCAATCCCATCAGCTCGGAACCCATCAATGTATTTGCATTAAACCCGAAATATACGTTTGAAACATTCGTGGTCGGCGGGTCCAATCATTTTGCGCACGCGGCAGCACTTGCTGTTGCGCAAAATCCGGCTGCAGCGTATAACCCGCTGTTCCTGTATGGCGGCGTAGGTCTGGGCAAAACGCACCTGATGCATGCCATCGGCCACTCGGTCAAGGGAAATGACCCTTCCGCGCGGGTCATGTACGTCACCAGCGAAACCTTCACCAACGAGCTCATCACCGCGATCCAGCTGGACAAGCGTCTCGAGTTTCGCAAGCGCTATCGCAATGTCGACGTGCTGCTCATCGACGACGTGCAGTTCATCGCCAAGAAACAGTCCGTGCAGGAGGAGTTTTTCAACACCTTCAACACGCTCCATAACGCCAATAAGCAGATCATCATCAGTTCCGATCGTCCACCGAAGGAAATCAGCAGTCTTGAGGAGCGCTTGCGTTCCCGTTTCGAATGGGGTCTGATTGCGGATATTCAACCGCCGGATGTGGAGACGCGAATCGCTATTCTCAGAAATCGCGCCAGGCTCGATAACCTCGACGTAGACGACGAGATCATACAGTTCATCGCGGAGCACGTGGTGAGCAACATTCGTGAGCTGGAGGGCTCCTTAACGCGCGTGGTGGCCTATTCTCAGCTACGCCGCCGTCCGCTCACACTGGAACTAACCATCGAAGCGCTGCGCGATCTGCTGCCGGACGTGAAGAAAAAAGAAGTCACCCCGCAGATCATCAAAAGCACCGTTGCGGAATACTACTCGATCCCGGTCGAAAGCCTGCTTTCTGAGCGGCGCGATCGCGAGATTGTTCTGCCGCGTCAGGTTGCGATGTATCTCTGCCACGATATGTTGAGCATTCCCTACAAGCGCATCAGCACGCTGTTTGACAAGAACGATCACACCACCGCCATCAACGCCTGCAAGCGCGTGGAAGAAATGATCGATTCGGACAGCTCCTTTGCCTCGGTGATTGAGGATGTGAAAAAGAGAATGGTGTAAGCCATTCTTTTTCGAAATCACGTTTTTCTGTTTCCAAATAAAGAAATTTCTATCATTTTACCCGGGAGAAATTCGATCCACACGTTATCCACATTTTGTGGACATCGATTGTGGATGCAATGTGTAGTGTGTGGAGCGTATGGAGTGTGTGTATAAGGTCGGATAACCCGAGCCGGTTTTCCACGAACCACTCCACAGCCAAAACCGCGTTCTTACGCGGTAAAACACCGTTCTACACACTACCCACACTATACTACTTCTACTGCTTCTGTATTACTAGTTATCATAAACACACTTTCACGCGGTTAGGTGTGGATAACCGAAACGAAAATGCGATTTTGAACGTGCCGTTTTCTCGAATACTGTTTTCTTGAATCTTACCCAAAATACCGCTGGTTCTAAAATTACAACCAGAGATAATAAATTGTGTAAAATCTATCTATCTGAAATAAAGAAGATTATACAAGCGCTGAGAAAGGAAGTTGAACCATGCATTTTTACATTGACTCGAAAGAATTGACAGAAGGCGTTCTCTCTGTCATCAAAGCGCTTCCCGTAAGAACCACGATGCCTATTTTGGAAGGCATCTATGTGGAGGCAACAGCCGAAGGTGTCAAACTCAAGTGTTCGGATCTGATGCTCCAAAAAGAATGCCTTTTACCCGCGACCATAGAGGAAGAGGGTTTTGCCATCGTACCCGGAAAGTTGTTTTCCGAAATTGTTCGTAAGCTGCCGGAATCTATCGCAGAAGTGACGCTCTCCGGAAAGTCGCTGGATATATCCTGCGGCAGAGCAAAGAGCAGCCTGCAGTGCGTGGAAGCAACAGAAGAGTTTCCCGAGATGCGCTTCACGGGAGAAACATTCACAGTTAAAATGGATCATTCCGATTGCAAGGATATGATCAATACAACCGTGTTTGCCACAGCACAGGACGACAGCAAGCCGATTTTAACCGGCGTACTAATGGAGCTCGGTGAGGAGATTACGATTGTTGCAACCGATGCGTTTCAATTTGCCAAGCGTTCCATGCCGTTGAAGAATCCGGTACCGGAACGCAATGTCGTCATTCCCGGAAAATCCATGATGGAGATTTCCCGCATGATGGACGAGACGGAGGCGGAAGTCGAACTCACATTCACCAAAACGCATGTCTGCGTAAACATCAGACATTCCCGTTTGGTTGCTAGATTGCTTGATGGAGACTATATCAAGTATAAGAATATTCTGCCGAAGGATCACACCACGCGCGTCATGATCGATAAATGCGAACTCATGGAGAGCATCGATCGTGCGCAGCTGATGGCACGAGAAGGCAACAACAACATCGTCATGAAGTTTCATAACAATAAGCTGACGATCACCGCCAATAGCTTCGCCGGAAAGATCAACGAAGAGATGGATGTTCAGATCAACGGCGAGGATATCGATATCGCGTTCAACCCGCGTTTTTGCATCAACGTACTAAAGAATGTGCCGGACGATAAAATCTATATGGATTTCACGACCAGCATCAGCCCTTGCGTGATTCGCCCAGCAAAGACAGAGGGATATTATTTTCTGATCGTGCCTGTCAGAATCTATTCCAACTTCTAACAAGTTTGAATGAAAAGAAGCTGTCTGAAAGGACAGCTTTTTTGCGAGAGATAGTTTAAATCGAGTTTTCACAAATTTCTAGGCTAAGAGAAGGAAAAAACTAAAATGATTCAAAGTTTTTCTTGTACAAATGTTTTTTCAAAGAATGTGAAGTTGCTCAAAGCGTTTTACCATGAGAAATTAGGAGTTCCCATATTAAACACGATTGTAGACGAATTTGATGGAGTGAATCTGGGTTTTCTTGAAAATGCTCCAACGATATGTCTGTGGGATGCGAGTAAATGGAATACGCCTGTCAGCGGAACAATGTCTTTTGTTTTTGTTTGTGATGATTTAGACAATACCTGCGATGAGTTGAAGACGAAAGGACTTTCTTTTGAACCGCCTGTCAGGTTTGAATGGGGTACATATGAATTGAGAGTGAAGGATCCGGATGGCAATGAAGTCGTTATTGTGGAGATTATAGAAAAGTAGTATTTTTTACAATCTGCATATACGTTTAAGAAGAGAGAAAATTTCTATCTATCATGCTATTTTGAAAACTCATAATTATAGATAGAAAACATCTTTTTTAATATTAATCTTTTAAAAACAAGAAGAAGTGAAAGTTTCACGTGAAACATTTCTCATCAATCGTGTAGTAATTATTCTTCTTCAGAATTCTATCTATAGTAGTTGAAGCATTTCTGTATCACAACCCATTGTTTCACGTGAAACATTTTAAGATTGATCGCGTGAAACAGAGATAAATTTGATTTGTTAGAAGTTTATTTAAAACAGCACCAAAGCTCTTATACCCTATTTGTTTCACGTGAAACATTGAATCACCCCCCTATTTCTGCTAGAATGGCGGTAGCGGTTTAAATTTACCCAATCAATTAAACGACTCTCAACCGAGAGGACAAGAATATCGGAGGAACATTCTCTGTTATGAAAATCGTTGCGATAGCGAATCAAAAGGGCGGCGTCGGCAAAACGACCACCGCTGTGAACCTTAGCGCGTGCCTTGCGGAGCAGGGTAAGCGCGTTCTTCTTGTAGACGCAGACCCGCAGGGCAACAGCACCAGCGGTCTCGGCGTAAAAAAAGAAGGCGACGGGAAATCCATCTATGATGTATTGATCAACGACGTTTCCGTCGATGAAGCGACCAAAGACACCATGATCGATACCTTGAAGCTTCTCCCCGCGCACATCTCCCTCGCCGGCGCAGAAGTCGAGCTGGTCAACATGCTCGCGCGTGAACAGGTGCTCAAGCGCGCCTTGAATGCTACAAAGGGCGGCTATGACTATGTTTTTATTGACTGTCCCCCGTCTCTTGGTCTTTTGACACTCAACGCGCTGACCGCGGCGAACACACTGCTGGTTCCGATCCAGTGTGAATTCTACGCGTTGGAGGGTCTGAGCCTTTTGATGAACACGGTCAAACTCGTGCGAAAGAGCCTCAATCCCGACCTGGACGTCGAAGGTGTTGTACTGACAATGTTCGACTCCCGCACGAATCTTTCCATGCAGGTGGTCGAGGAAGTCAAAAAATTCTTCAAGAACAAGGTTTATGATACGATCATTCCGCGCAGCGTCCGCCTCGGCGAAGCGCCGTCATTCGGTCTTCCGATCACGCGCTACGCGCCCAACAGCGCGGGTTCCACCGCGTATACCTCCCTCGCCAGCGAGATGATCGCCAAGGAGGACAAATAATGGCCGCGCAAAAAACGGGACTCGGTCGCGGATTGGACGCGCTGCTGGATCCCTACTCCGCCTCTGTCGAGGAGCAGGAGAAATCCGGCGCGGGCATTCTGACCATCAGTGTCCGCGACATCGACACCAACGCACTCCAACCGCGCAAGCAGTTTGAAGAAACTTCGCTCAACGAACTCGCGGAGTCCATCCGTGTGCATGGCATCGTGCAGCCGCTGATCGTCAAGAAAAAAGGCAGCCGCTATATGATCATCGCGGGAGAACGCAGATTCCGTGCGGCGCGCCTTGCGGGACTTTCCGAAGTGCCGGTGTTGGTTGCGGATTATGATGAGGCGCAGATTCACGAAGTCTCGCTGATTGAAAACATCCAGCGCGAAGATCTGAATCCGATTGAAGAAGCGGCAGCCATCCGCTTTTTGATGAAACAGCACGATATGACGCAGGAGGAAGTCTCCGGCCGTCTCGGCAAGAGCCGTCCCGCGATTGCCAATGCGCTGCGGCTCTTGCAGCTGCCGGAAAGCGTCATCGACCTGCTCAAGAGCGGCGTGCTCTCCGCGGGCCACGGCAGAACCCTCGCGGGACTGACCGACAACGTGCAAATCGAGCAGCTCGCGAAAGAATGCGTTGAGCGGGAATATTCTGTCCGTACGCTGGAAGAGCGGATCAAAGCGCTTTCCGAGAAAAAGAAAGCCACTCTTCCCGCGAAAAAAGAAAAACCGCGCTTGCCCGCGGAACTCGCTTCACTAGAAGAATCCTTCCGTGAATCGCTGGGCACCAAGGTCTCCCTCGCCGGCAGCAACACGCGCGGCAAGATTACGATCGAATACTTCTCCCGTGAGGACCTTGAGCGGGTGTTTGAGAAAATCTCTGGAAAAGAGTAAAGAATAAAGCGAATAGAAAGGGCTTCTTCGTAGAAGCTCTTTTTTGAGAACTACTGTTCATTTGTAGATTACGCAGAAGGGTAACACAGAGAAATCATGCTGAAAGACAAGTGGAGCCGACTCGAAAATAGAATCATCGCCTATTCTTTTCTTATGTTTTCTGTCTATCTGGCAATATTTGTCTTCTTTGTTTATTTCTGGCGCGGGGAACTGAGAAATCTGTTTTCCCCGTTTTGCGTGGATTTCGGGCTTTTCTATGCGGCTGGCAAAATGACGCTTGCAGGAAATGTAGCGCAGATCTTTGATGTACAGGCGCATCATGCGATGACAGAGCTTGTATTGAATCTAACGCTCCCCTACTTTTTGCCCTGGCTCTATCCGCCGTTCTTTTTGTTCGTGATCGTTCCGCTCACCATGTTGCCGTTTGATGTGGCTTTAATCGTGTGGCTAGCGCTTACGCTTGAATTCATGATTGTCGCGGCAAGGCGTATGCTGCCGAGTCATAAGAAACTGGCTTTTCTACTGGTGGGTTTTCCGGGCGTGTTCCTCAACCTGCGCTGGGGTCAGAACGGATTTCTCAGCACGGCGCTGCTTGGTCTCTCCATCGCATTTATGGAAACAAGTCCGGTTCTATCCGGCGTAATGGTAGGTCTCCTTGCTTATAAACCGCAGTTGGCGATTCTTCCATTCTTTGTTTTGCTCATCAAAAAGAACTGGAAAGCGATACTTTCCGCCTTCAGTACAGTGATCTCGGCTTCAATATTGAGTTTACTGATCTTTGGAAAAGAAGTTTGGATCGGATTCTTTCAATCGCTGTTCCATACGTCTTCCTACTTGATGGAAACAAGCAAAGAAGTGACCTCCTCCATTCAGCCAACGCTGCTTACGACCTTAATTGATCTTGGCATTGATTCCCGAATCAGCCTCGCTGTACAGATGATCGTTGCGCTTTGCGCTGTTGCTGTTGTCAGTTGGGCGTTTTTGCGCAGCAAGCGCTTGACGCTGAAAGGAATTATGCTCGTGTTGGGCATGCCGCTGATCATTCCGTATTTCATGCAATACGATCTGGTGATACTTGGGCTTGCGCTTGTTCTGTTGATTTACGATTTCAGCGTGAACGGTTATACCAAGTTGGAGGGCGTGATGGCGGCGCTATTGTGGTTGATGCCGCTGATCAACTCTCCTGTGGTGCTGTTCACGAAAATTCAGCTTTGCCCGATCGTGCTCATCGTGGAGATGGTGATGATCATCAAACGAATCAATCGGGAAAACATGCTGCCTGCGATACAGCAGAAAACATAGTAAGAGACTCGAATAATCATGATTGACAACAAGACCTGTTCGCAATAGAATAGGTTCAACTCAAAAAGGAGAGACCGCCGTGCGCATGATCGTCGTCAAGCTTGATAGCGACCGACCGCACTTGAGCCGTTAGCGCAAACCGCGTCCGGCTCGAGTGCAGCTTTTCTGCGCCGGCCGGTTCGCTCATCATAGGCGTTTCTCTATGGAGAAGCGCAATAGAAAGAACAACCTCCCGGCAGGAATGTCGGGCGGTTTTTTATTTTATACTTAAGGAGGTGATCCCATGCGGCAGTTGGATGATGCCGGAATGGACGCGGGAAACGATCGTCCATGCCAAATAAAAATAAAAGGAGAAGAAAGATGAAACGAATACTGATGCAACAGGCTCCATTCAACGAGCCGGTCAAAATAGAAGGGTTCCTCGAACACGTCCGCAATACGCGGTATATGGCGTTTCTCGTCGTGCGCGACAGCAGCGGACGCCTGCAGGCGACCATCGAAAAGCAACTGCATCCCGAATGGACGGAGCTATTAGAATCGCTGACAGTGGAGTCCGTAGTGTCGCTGGAGGGTATCATCACCGAGAACCCGCAGGTAAAGTTGCGTGGACGAGAGTTGATTCCGACAAAGTTGGAAGTGCTCTCGCTGGCCGCACCCTTGCCGCTGACGAAGGAGGCAAACATCGATACGCGGCTGGACTATCGCTGGATTGACCTCCGCGGAGAGAAGGAGCGGCTGCTATTTCAGGTGCAAACGTGCCTTGTCGCCGCCATGCGAGAGTTTTTGTTACAACGTAATTTTCTAGAGATTCATACGCCGAAGCTGATCGCCGCTGCGAGTGAGAGCGGCGCCGATGTATTCGAGGTTGGCTACTTTGACAAGAAAGCATATCTCGCGCAGAGCCCGCAGTTTTACAAACAGATGGCGATGGCGGCTGGCTTTGAGCGAATCTTCGAAACAGGACCCGTGTTCCGCGCGGAGAAATCCTATACCAACCGCCACACGACAGAATTCACGGGATTTGACCTTGAGTTCTCCTATATCGAGTCGTTCCAAGACGTGATGCAGCTGGAGGCGGAACTGCTCACCTACGCGCTGGAGCGTGTAGAGGAAATGTATGGCGAGGCAATTCTGCGCCACTATGGCGTCAAAGTAGTCGTGCCGAAGTTGCCCTTCCCCGTCATCGCCCTGCCGGAGCTCTACCGTGAGCTGGAACGCCGCTACGGCTACCATCTGCCCGAAAGCGAGCGCGGGGACACGACCACCGAAGCCGAGCAGCTGAGCTACCGTTTCTCGATGGAAGAGTTCGGGCACGAGTTTCTGTTGATCACCGACTTTGCAGCCGATAAGCGCGCGTTCTACCACATGTGCAAGGAGGGCGTGCCGCAGGGATACGATCTCGTCTGGCGCGGCGTGGAGATCACCACCGGCGCGCAACGGGAGCATCGCTACGACGTGCTCTGCTGTCAGGCGGAGGAACGGGGCCTGGGCGAGGACGTGAAGTTCTATACGGAGTTCTTCCGCTACGGCTGCCCACCGCACGGCGGCTTCGGCATTGGCGTCGACCGGCTGACCATGCTGCTGCTGGGTGTTGGCATCAAGGAGGCGATGTTCCTCTTCCGCAGCCCGAATCGATTGACGCCGTAACTTCTTTTTCTCGTGAGAAAAAGAAGCAAAAAGAGCTAACACTTTTATAATAGTTGCGAAAGAAAAATAAAAAAGAACCTGCACTCACAACAGGTTCTTTTTTGCTTCGCTCTCCCGAAAGAGAAAGAAGGAAGATGGTTATTTGACGATGACGGTTCCCGCGGCTCCGGTGAGGGCGTCGACCGCTTTGTCCAGCGAGGTGATGATGGCTCTGCGTCCAGCTTTGCTGTTTGCGAACTTGACCGCGGCCTGAATCTTCGGCAGCATCGAACCGGGTGCAAAATGCTTCTCGGCAATGTATTGCTCCGCTTCTGCGACCGTGATGGTCGAAAGACGCTTTTCGTCCGGCTTGCCGTAGTTGAGGCAAACCTGCTCAACAGCGGTAAGAATCAGCAGTGCGTCCGCGTTGAGATCCTCCGCGAGCTTTTCGCTGGCGAGGTCTTTGTCGATGACAGCCGCAGTGCCGACGAGATCGCCGTTCTCTTCACGGACGACGGGGATTCCGCCGCCGCCGACGGTGATGACAACAAATCCGCCTTCGATGAGGCACTTGACTTCCGGCAGCTCGACGATTTCAACAGGAATGGGAGAAGCCACGACTCTGCGCCAACCGCGTCCGGCGTCTTCCTTTACGGAATAGCCCTTCTCCGCCTGGAGCTTTTTGGCCTCTTCCTCACTATAGAAAGGACCGATGGGCTTCGACGGTGCAAGGAACGCTTTGTCGTTCTTGTCGACCACGACTTGCGTGACCACGGTGGCAGCGCCCGTGTGGTTGCCGCGTGCGCGGAGGGCTTTCGTCAAACCCTGCTGCATGTGATAGCCGATCATACCCTGGCTCATCGCGCCGCACACGTCAAACGGCATGGCGGGGGTGACATTCACAGAGTTCTCGTTTTGCAGCACGATGCGGCCGACCTGCGGACCGTTGCCGTGCGCGAGGATGACATGATATCCTTTTTCGATGATGTCCGCGATGTATGCGGACGTCTTTTCTACGACTTCCAGCTGCGCTTCGGCGGTTGCCGGGCCGTTGCCTTCCTGCAGCGCGTTACCGCCCAGGGCGATGACCAACTTTTCCATGGAATTCCTCCAAAGTCTCAAAAAAATAGAGAAACGCTAAAATTACTTTAGCATGCGGTTATGCGCTTGTCAATTCATTCCTTATAATAATCGCGGGTTTCTAAAAAATATATTTGAAATGAAAGTTGCAGGATATTGTGATGCAAAACGGCAGAACCAGAGTAGAAACGTGAAAATTAAGAAAACCGGCTGTTTTTTGTATGTTTTTCACGAATGCTCAACAGGTGTTTTGGTAAAAAACTCCAAAATAGTAGTCTTGATTTGCAATAATAGAACAACACGACTGCATTAATGTGCGACAGAGAAGAAGAAAATCCACTCTCCAGTGAAAAAAGACTCTTGAATAAAAAATACCAACTCGTATATTTGCGCATTTTTTCGTGGTTTACATTCCGCAAGCACGAGTCGGTTGATCTGCTTGACTTATTTTTGTTCTTCCGATAGACTTATCATCGTATGCAAAAGGAATGGTACGAGATCAAAGGCGGTCAACGGCTCGAAGGAACCGTGACCATCAGCGGCGCAAAAAACGCCGCGGTCGCCATCATACCTGCCGCAGTTCTCGCCGCAGAAACCTGTGTGCTGGAGAATCTGCCGCATATTCAGGACGTCCAGAGCCTCAAGGAAATCTTAGAGGAGCTGGGCGTTACCGTCGATTATACCGCAGGCGATTGCATGCGCATCGACTCGCGCACGTTGACCAATACCAAAGCGCTCAGCGAGGCCGTCAGCAGCATGCGCGCTTCCTATTATCTCCTTGGCGCGCTGCTCGGGCGTTTCCACGAGGTGGAGCTTGCGCTTCCCGGCGGCTGCGTGATCGGCGCGCGTCCCATCGACCAGCACATCAAAGGCATGCGCGCGCTTGGTGCGGAAGTCGAGCTGGATTGTGATCGCAACATCGTTCGCGCCAAGGCGGATCGCCTCATCGGCGCGGAGATTTATTTTGACGTGGTCAGCGTAGGCGCCACCATCAACGTGATGCTCGCAGCCTGCATGGCGGAAGGCAACACGATTCTAAGCAACGTCGCAAAAGAGCCGCATGTGGTCGACGTCGCAAACTTCCTGAACATGATGGGCGCTTCCGTCAAGGGCGCCGGTACCGATGTGATTCGCATCAGCGGCCGGCCCAAGCTGCATGGATGCGGCTATGCCATCATTCCGGATCAAATCGAAACGGGAACGTTTATGATCGCCGCCGCCGCCACCATGGGTGACGTGATCATCAAAAACATCATCCCGACGCATATGGAAGCGGTTTGTGCAAAACTCATGGAGAGCGGCGCGCGCGTCATCGGCGGCGACGACGGACGGGACTTCTTCATCCGCGTCATCATGAACGAGCGTCCCCGCGCCATCAACGTCAAAACCCTGCCGTATCCCGGCTTCCCGACCGACCTGCAGCAGCCCATGATGGCATACCTCTGCTCGTCCGGCGGCGTCTCGACCATCAACGAGACCATCTTCGAGAATCGCTTTAACCATGTGCGCGAGCTTCGCCGCATGGGCGCTTCCATCAGCATCAAGGACAACAACACCGCAAAGGTGAAGGGTATCCCCTCCCTGCGCGGCGCGGATATCTACGCAACCGACCTGCGCGCCGGTGCGTCGCTGATCGTTGCGGGCCTCGCCGCAACTGGAACAACCAACGTACACAACATTCAGTTCATCGACCGTGGCTATGAGTATCTTGATAAGAAACTCAAGGCGCTTGGCGCGGAGATCACGAGAAAAGAGAAGTAGGGAGAGACCTTCTTTTCTTGAAAGAAAAGAAGCAAAAGAACTTTCACTTTTTAAGTAGGATTTTTTCAGGAATAAGTTTGAGATGCGAAAAAGAGAAGGCTTCGTGAAGAAGCTTTTTTTATTGCAGTCGGGCAAGGGCTGATTTGCAAGAATCGATCATGTGGATATCACCCTGTAGGGTACTGATAATTGTATATAATTTTTTACAAAACGCATGTTAAACGTGTATATTCATTACATTCCACACAGGAATTTGACTTATACACATACCAAAACGCCCAAAACTCCAATTCTGTGGATAACGCAGTGGACAGTGTGGATAACCCTCTGTGGATAACTCATACAGTTTTTGTGAATAACGGGACTGCATGAACAGCTTTCACACATGGTAAACATGATATTTTGATCGTTTTTTTGCAGGATGGGCTTCAATTGCCGGAAAATCAGACCCGCAATTGTTAGAATATTCAAACCGTTTCGATCGACGAGATTGTATTGCCGCAGTATCCGAAAATTTTGTATTCAAGAAACGTATATACCGGATTTCCCGCGCTTACTCTGGCAAAACCGATCAAAATTGTCTATACTACAACTGATAGGATTTCAATGATAATCCTTCGCCGACAAGAAAGGAAACGTCCAAATGCGCCTGTTTATCGCCATTCCCCTGCCGCCGGATATCACGCGCGCGCTGTCCGCAGCCCGCGTCGCGCTGGAAGCGCACGGAGCCACCGGCCGCTTTGTGCCGCGCGAAAATTATCACATCACGCTGCACTTCTTGGGCGATACGGACGAACTGCACGACATCACCAGCGCGATGCGCCAAGCGGTGCGGGACATCAAACCCTTCGTGCTGCGTCTGCGCGAGTACGGCTCCTTCAAAACCGATGGTTCTCACACGGGCTTTGTCAACATCACGTGCGACAGCGACGAGTTGGATCGCCTCTATGAATCGCTCGAATCCGCGCTCTGGGAACGCGGCTTTACCAAAAACCGCGGCAAACTCACGCCGCATGTCACCCTCGGACGAAAAATTGAGGGAGACGAGGATTTCGTGCTTCCTCCGCAAAAGGCGGCCTTCACCGCCAATATGGTCGTGCTCTACGAAAGCAGCAGCGTGCGCGGACAAATGCAATATAACGTGTTGCACCGGGAGATGCTCATATGAGCGGCAAACTCCATTTGATTTTAGGCCGCGCGGACACGGGCAAGACCGCACGCGTGGTTTCCGCCCTGCGCGCGCATCAAGCTTCCGGCGAGCGCGCGATGCTGATCGTGCCGGAACAGTACACCTATGAAGCAGAGCGGCTGCTTGCAGAAGCGCTCGGCGGCCTCATGGGCGTGCAGGTGTTCAGCTTTAACCGACTCACCGAGCGCGTGCTCTCCCTTTCGGGAAAGACGCGCCCTTTTTTATCCGCGGAAGGTCACCGCATGGTGATCCGCCGAGCCATCGACGTAAAAAAAGATCAGCTCCGGCTCTTTTCCCGCGCGGCCGAAGGCGCGGGCTTTGCCGAGGAGCTGCAGACGATATTCCAGGACATCAAGCGCGCGGGGCTGACGCCGGACGCGCTGGACGCGCTGATCGTCCGCCTGCCGGAAGAGCTTCCGCTGACAGAAAAGCTATCTGACATTTCGATTCTCTATCGCGAAACGGAGGATTATCTCCAGTCGCGTTATCTTAGTCTCGACGATGCGGCGACGGAGGCCGCGCGCCTATTGCCGGAGTCGTTCGCCGCGGGGCAGCCGGTCTATGTCGACGGACTCGATCGCCCGAACCGGCAGGTGCTCACGTTGATAGGCGAACTTTTGCAGGTCTGTCCCAACGTGACCATCACGCTGCGCATCGACTGCGTCCAGCACGCCGACGAAGAGGTGTTTGAGCCGGAGCGCGAAGTACTCATACAATTGCGGGACGTCGCGGAGCGCGCGGGTTCGATCGTGACAGAAGAACGCATGTGCGAGCAGACCAACCGCGCCGATCCGCTGATGCGGCACATTGAGCGGAATCTGTTCTCCTACCCTGCCGAGGTCTACCACGGCAACGCGGAGAAACTCACGCTGTTTGGCGCGAGCGATCGCAGAGCTGAGGCGGAATCTCTCGCCGAGGCGATTTTATCGTTTGCGCGGGATCGTGGCGTTCGCTATCGCGAGATGGCGGTGGTCGTCTCCGATCTTGACGCATACGCGGGACTGATCCGCCGCTCCTGCGCGCGGCGGGGTATCCCGATATTTCTCGACCGCAAGCGACCGTTGTCCGGACACGCCGCGGCAGACGCCGTGCTTTGCGCGGTGAGCTATGTTTCAAACGGTTTTCACGCGGATGATCTGCTGCGTTATCTCAAAAGCGGCTACGCAAACTGCGAAGAGGCGGATGCGGAAGAGCTCGACCTGTATTTTAGACGCACTGGCTTACGCGGCAGCATACTAAACAAACCCCTTTCCCGCGCAAACCCCAGCGAGGGCGCGGAGCGTGCGCGGGTCTGCGCCGCCGCCGTGCTGGAGCCGCTGCAAAAAGGACTTGCCCGCGCGAGCGTGCAGGAGCAGGTACGCGCGCTGTATCAGTTTTTACTCCAGATCGAACTACAAAAACAGCTCGAAAGTAGAGCGGAAGAGCTGCAAAAAGAAGAACGCCTCGCCGATATGCAGGAGCACGCGCAGGTTTGGAATTTACTCGTCGCGCTCCTCGATCAGCTTAGTGAGATATTAGGCGAGCTGAAGATCGGCAGAGCCGGGTTTTCCCGCCTGCTCGAGGAAGGCATGGCGGGCGCCAGCATCGGCGTCGTGCCGGGCACAGCCGATCAGGGTGTGGTGGGCGATGTGGTGCGCACACGCTCGCGTCGGGTGCGCGCACTATTTGTCGTCGGCGCGAACGATGGTCTTCTGCCCCGCCCGCAGCAAAACGACGGACTGCTGGACGATCTAGAGATCAAAGAGCTGCAAAATCAGGGTGCCCCCGTGCGGAAAACTTCCGCCGAACTCACCGCCGCGGACAGGCTCGATCTCTACACTGCACTAAGTAAGACGGACGAGTATCTTTACGTCAGCTACGCCTATGGCGATGGCGGCGGCGAGCTCGCGCCGAGCCCGTTGGTGGATCGACTGAGAACCCTCTGCCCCGACTGCACCGAGGCAAGCGATATCGAATCAAGCGATCTTTTGCCGGACTGCGCGGCGGAAGCGCTGACTATGACGGCAGCGGACTTGCGAAAATTCCGTGACGAAGGAAAGGCAACAGAGCGGTTGCCGGCTTTGATCGAGTGGCTGACCCGCCGGGACAGCACCCGCGCGCTGACGCAGCGAATGATCGAGGAAAGCGCGGCGAATTTCCTGCCGCTGACCATTCCGCGCGAAACGGCAAGCGAGCTTTACGGAAAAAGCGTACCCATGAGCGCAAGCCGGCTCGAGAGCTTCAACAACTGCCCGTTTCAGCACTTCGTGCGCTATGGCCTTCGCGCCGCGGAAACGCGGGAGTTCACCGAGCGCGCGGCGGACTTGGGTGAGTTTTACCACGCCGCGCTGGAGGCGTTTGTCCGCGCGGTCAACGAGAAAAAGATCGTTTGGAAGCTGCTTTCGGATGAAGACGCCTTAAAAATTCTGGATGAAGCGTTGCCGGACGTGATCGCAAACCATCACGACGGCATCCTGCTGGAAAACGAGCGGATGCGCGCGACGCTGTTCCTGCTGGTCGAAACGTTGCGGCAGAGCGTACTCGCGATTACGGGCCAGATTCGCGCGGGGAGCTTTACACCCGCGCTGACCGAGGTGCGCTTTGGCCACGGCGCGCCGTTTCCGCCGATTCGCCTCTCTTTGCCGGACGGAAGCGAAGCCTTGGTCGGCGGCGTGATCGACCGCGTGGACAAAGCGACTGTCGGCGGGCGGGAGATCCTGCGCATCGTGGACTACAAGACCGGCGGGCGGGACTTTGACTTTGCAGGCGTGCTGCAAGGCTTGACACTTCAGCTGCCGCTCTACTTACTCGCGGCTGCGGAACGCACCGAGACCCGCGCGGGACTGTACTATATGCCGATCTCGCAGCCGGTGGTATCCGACGCGGAGGAAGATATCGAAGGCGCGGTCGCCGAAGCGTTCCGCTTGAAGGGATTGACGCTTTCGGATGCCGCCGTCATTCGCGCGAGTGACAACGCGCTCTCCGGCGGCAAATCCGCCGTGCTCTATAAGGTGGAGCAAACAGGAGAAGAAGAGTTTTCGGGCAGCGTCTGCTCGAAAGATCAGATGGAGTCTCTGCTCGCGCTCGCGAAGAAAAAATCCGAACAGACACTTGATCGCATGCTCAAGGGTGAGCTTGCTGCCTCCCCCGCCGCGCGAAAAAAACGGCAGGAGGCATGCATCTATTGCGACTACAAGAGCGTCTGCCGCTTTGATCCGAAACGACCGGGCTGCCGCGTGCGCATGCTCAAAACTATCAAGCAGGACGAGTTTTTCGAGCTGATCGGAGGTGACGCAGATGACGCGATGGACAACTGATCAGCTGCTCGCGATTAAGAGCGAGGGAAACCTAATCGTCTCCGCTGCGGCAGGCGCGGGCAAAACCGCGGTGCTCACGGAGAGGATCGTCTCGCGCATCCGCGCGGGCGCACCCGTCGAAAGCCTTCTGGTAATGACGTTTACCAAGGCCGCCGCCGCCGAGATGAAGAGCCGTATCGCAAGCCGCCTCAACGAGCTAGCGGACAGCGCGGACAATCTTGAGGAGATGCGCCACCTGCGCCGTCAGGCGCGGAATGTTGACAGCGCGTTTATTTCAACGATTCACGCGTTCTGCTCCCGCGTGCTACGGCGGCATTATCACGCGGTGGGCTTGCCTGCGCGCGCGAAGACTGCGGACGAGATGGAAAGCGCAGCCCTAATCGAAACCGTGCGGGACGATCTCTTGTCCCAACTAGCCGCCGAAAACGACGCGGACTACACCGCGCTGCTGGCGGCGTTCGGCAGCGAACAGGCCGCTTGGGACGCAATCCAGACCGCCTATCGCTTTACTCGCGCGCAGCCGGAACCGGAAACCTGGCTGCGGGAATCCGCTGCACGATACGAGGACGAAGCCGCGCTCCAGCGGATTCTTTCTGACGCGGTCGCGTTCTGCAAGGATGAGTTGTCGATGGCGCTCGAGACCATCGTGCGCGAGCGGGACTTGCTCTCCCCCGACTGCGCCAACGCCATCTCCGTATTGGACGACGAGCTTTCGCGCTACCGCGCGATGCTACTCTGCAAAAATTACAGCCAATACCGCGACGCGCTCGACGCCATGGAATACGGCAGGCTCGTCTTTCCGCGCGCCGTCGCGGAGGAGGACAAAGCCGGCGCAAAGGCCGCGCGGGACATGGGCAAGGACCTCATCAAGGAGCAAAAAAAGCGCTTTGTGCGCGCGGAAACGGACGAGCTCAACGCCCTGCGCCGTTCCGGCGCGGTGGTGCGCGCGCTCTGCGCGCTCACGCTGCGGTTTGAGCTTGCCTATGCCGAAGCCAAGCGAAACAAAAACCTCGTCGACTACGACGATCTGGAGCATTTTGCATTACTTGCGCTGTCGAAGGACGAGATCGCGAGGGAATACCGCGAGAAGTTTCAGTGGATCGCCGTAGACGAATATCAGGACAGCAACCGCGTGCAGGAGGCGATTCTTTCGCACATCACGCGTGGAGACAACCTCTTTTTCGTCGGCGACGTCAAGCAGTCGATCTATCGCTTCCGTCAAGCCGAGCCGGGACTCTTCTTAGAAAAACTCGCACGCTTCTCCGGCACTGACGGTACAAGAATCGACCTTGCGAATAACTTCCGCTCATCGGAAGCGGTGCTTGCCGCCGTCAACGAAGTGTTCGAGTCCGTGATGAGCGAACGCGCAGGCGACATCGACTATGACGAACGCGCGCGGCTGGTCTGCGGCGCGAATCAACCCGAAGGCAGCGCGGAACTGCACCTGATCCGCAAGGAGCGCGCCGAAAGCGAGGATGGCGACGACGCGCTGGAGGAAGCGGCGGATCTGGAAGTCGAAGCGCGGTTGATCGCGAAGCGCATTCATGAGATCATTCAAAACGAAAACTATATCGACGCAAAGATGGGCGAAACGCGAAACTATCGTTACGGCGACTTTGCGGTGCTCCTTCGCGCAGGAACCGAGGCGCAGATGGTGTCCCAGACGCTGGCAAGCAGCGGTGTGCCCGCCTATGCGCAATCCAGCGGCGGATATTTCGACGCGGTTGAGGTGCAAATTTTCCGAAACCTCCTTTCGGTGATCGACAACCGCAGACAGGATGTGCCGCTGTTGTCGGTACTACTCTCCAGCATCGGCGGCTTTTCGCATGAAGAGCTTGCACAAATGCGAACCGCGCACCCGGGCGGAGCATTTTACGAAGCGTTCTTTGCCTTCGCCGAAACAGATACGATACTGGGTCAACGCGCAAAGTCATTTTTAGAAAAGCTCGATGCCTATCGCGCGGAGAGTAGGTTGGTCACGGTGGAGGAACTCATCGGCAAACTCCTCGACGAAACCGGGTTTTATGAGGAGATGGGTGCGGGCGTCAGCGGCGCGCAGCGGCAGGCGAACCTCAACGCGCTGCTGGACAAGGCGCACGCGTTTGAGGCCGCGGGTTCGCGCGGGGTTTGGAATTTCTTGCGGCATCTTGCGCTGGCGGAGGACAACGCGAGCGTGGGCGCCGCGCAGACCGTTACCGCGGACGTGGTGCGCATCCTCACAATCCACAAATCCAAGGGTCTAGAGTTTCCCGTGGTGTTCGTCGCGGGCATGGGCAAGCAGTTCAACCGTCAGGACGTCAACAACAGCCTGCAGCTGCACGCAAAGCACGGCATGGCGCTCCGGTTTATCGACCGCGACGGCACGCAACGCGTCAAGCGCGACACGCTTGCGCGGGTGACACTTGCGCAGCGGGTCAAGCGGGAGCAGCTCGCGGAGGAGATGCGCGTGCTATATGTCGCCATGACGCGCGCGCGCAGAAAATTGATCCTCACCGCGTGCCTCAACAAACCGGAAGAAAAGCTCGCCTCTTCCCCGCGTGTGCCGACCGCATGGCAGGCGATTCGCTGTTCCAGCCCCGTCAAGTGGCTGATGATGGGAAGCCGCAGGCAGATGCAGATCGCGATTCACGAACGCGAAGGTTTCCTCGGTGGCACCATCGCGAGAGCGACACAGGAGCTTCCGCCGTTTGATCCGGAGGTACTGGAAGCGATCGAAGCGCGGCTCGACTGGACGTATGCCCACGCGGAAGCGGCGCAGATTCGCGCGAAAGCAGCGGTCAGCCGCATCGTCAAAGGCGAGGACGCAATGCCGGTTTTCGCGAAACCCGCGTTTCTCGGCGCGGAGAACAGCGCGGTTTTTGCCGGAACCGCGACGCACGCGGCGATGCAGTTTTTGCCGTTGGATGCTGTGCTCGACGAATCCGCCGCAAACGACTATCTGCGCGCGCTCACCGAACGCGGCAGAATCACAACGGAACAGGCGGAGGTTGCGGACGCAAACGCCATCGTGTGGTTTACGCAGGATACACTCTTTGCGCGGATGCAGCGCGCCGCGCGCCTGGAGCGGGAACTTCCGTTTTCCTACCCGATGGAAGCACAGCTTCTCTACGGCATCGCCGCGGAGGAGACGGTGCTGTTGCAGGGCGTGCTGGACGCATGCTTCCTCGAGGATGGCGAGTGGGTCATTGTGGACTACAAGACCGACCGCGTCCGCCCGAACGAGCCGGCGGAGCAAGCGGCGCAAAAGCACGCGGAGCAGCTGCGGCTCTATGCCCTCGCGTTGGAATCGCTCACGGGTCAGCGCGTAAAAGATCTGTTTGTCGTGCTCCTGAGCCACAGAGCGACGGTTCGCGTCGGGTAGAAATCGTACTACCGCAAATCAAACAATGTGTGAAAATCACGCTTTTTGCTTGCAAAACGAAAAAACTCGTGTTACTATGTGCACAAATCGGTGAAACACCGACGATGACAATTGAAAATCTCAGCTTCGGGGCGGGGTGCAATTCCCCACCGGCGGTGAAGCGGCAGCCATTTGCCGACAAGCCCGCGAGCCGCAGAACAGCGGTTGAAACGGTTCGAATCCGTTGCCGACGGTAATTTGACGAACGTTGTTCGTTTTGAGTCCGGATGGAAGAAGCAAATGCCGAACGTGATTTGGCTTTGTAAAACCCCGTGCGTTGATTCACGGGGTTTTTTCTCACGAAAACCTCCCCGCGAAACCAATCAACTGCATCGCAAACAAACGGGAGGAAAACAACATGAAACAGAGAACCTACATCGACCGCATGGTGAAGCTCGGTATGTTGACCGCGCTCTCCATCATCCTTGTCTACTTAATCCATTTTCCGATAATTCCAAGTTTAAACTTCTTGCTTTATGACATGGCAGATGTGCCGATCCTGATTGGAACCTTCCTCTATGGCCCGTGGTGGGGGTTAGGATTAACGGCTGTGGTCAGCGTTCTGCAGTGGATATTGGTTTCCCCTGAAGGCCAATGGGTAGGAGCAGTAATGCACTTTTTTGCTACGGGCTCTTTTGTGTTGGCAGCAGGGTTGATCTATCAACACAACAAGTCACGTACTGCCATTTTGTTTGGATTGGCGCTCGGTTCCATACTCCAAACACTCATGATGATTCCAATGAACTTGATCTTCACAGTAAACTTCTACGGATATCCGAAAGATGCTGTTGTTGCTGCATTACCGCTAATAAGTTTGTTCAATATCATCAAGACTGTCGCGAACTCGATTCTTACGTTCCTGCTGTATAAGCGGGTGGCGAAGCTGTTTGAACGGGATCTCGTCAAGCCGAAGATTCTTCCGAACGAGAAAAACGCCTGAAAATAGAGACTTTTAAGAAAACCTTCTATAAAAAGACTGTATTTTTCTGCAACCACTTGACGAGACAACCAGGCTGCGTTAGAATAAATAACAGTAATAGTTACTATGTAGGAATTCGGAATGTTGTTTCGATCGCATGGTAATTTCAATTGAGTAGGAAAGCTCCTGCCGTGATCTCTGAAAGAGTTAATCGAGTCAAAGTTTCATGACGAGAGGAATGAAAACCATGCGGTATTCACACCAGCGCGAACGAATTTTCCGCGCCGTGTCGGAACGATGCGATCACCCGACCGCCAACATGGTCTACGAACAGCTCAAGGTGGAAATGCCGCGCTTGAGTCTCGGAACCGTCTATCGCAACCTCAACCAGCTTGCGGACGCGGGACGGCTGAAGAAGATTCCGCTGGCGGACGGCAGCTGCCGCTTCGACAAGACGAAGGAATCACATTCCCACATCGTCTGCGACGAGTGCGGCGCGGTTTCGGATGTGCACCTGCCCTCGTTTGAGTCGTTTGAACATGCGATTGAGAGCGAGACCGGCTATGAACTGCGCACCTACGACGTGGTTCTCCGCGGCGTCTGCAAGGACTGCCGCGCGTGCGCGGAGCAGGCGGGTTGAGCGGGAGTATCTGACGCAGTGGCATTTCCTGCCAATACTTTTGCTTGGGTTTCAAATACGGGGTAAAGCCTGATGGTTACAGAATAGTAAACTATAGGAGGGTATTTCGATGGATCTCAAAGGAAGCAAGACGGAAAAGAACTTGGAAACGGCGTTTGCAGGCGAATCGATGGCCAGAAACAAGTATACCTACTTCTCTTCTGCCGCGAAAAAAGCGGGATTTGAGCAGATTTCTGCAATTTTCGCCGAGACGGCGGACAACGAGAAAGAGCACGCAAAGCTTTGGTTCAAGGCGCTGCATGGCGGCGCGGTGCCGAGCCTAGACGAAGCGCTGAAGATGGCTGCCGAAGGCGAACACTATGAGTGGACCGAGATGTACAAAGGCTTCGCCGAAACCGCGAAAGCCGAAGGCTTCGACAAGCTCGCGTATCAGTTCGCGGCCGTTGCCGACATCGAGAAGAGCCACGAGGAGCGTTACAACAAGCTCGCCGCAAACCTCAAGGACAGCAAAGTCTTTGAAAAGGACGAAAAGGTCGTCTGGCAGTGCCGCGTTTGCGGTCACCTCTATGAGGGACTCAAGGCGCCGGAAGTTTGCCCGGTCTGCGGCCATGCAAAAGCGTACTTTGAGGTTCGCAAGGTCAATTATTAATTAGCTCTTCAACAGGATTGACCATGCGGGCGTACAACGGGTAACATCCGCGCGGTCAATAGAGCAGGCTAGATGATTGCGTCCGCTTTGGCAACAAAGCGCGCAAGAAGAAAGCCCATTTGCTGATTGATACGAAGCGGCGGTTCGCAAACAAGCGAGCCGTCGTTTTGTTTCCAAAAAAATTGGATATTTGACGCGAAAAACAGTAGATAGAACGTAGAAATCGTTGGAAGCATCGGGTAAAATAGACGTTGTTAGCACTCTCGTGCGTTTGATGCTAAAAGTTCACAGTGTTGTGGTTCTAAGGTTACAATATTACCCGTTGCTCGTTTGCATTGGATTACGCTTCCCGCTATACTGATACTACGATACAAGAACATGGACAATTTCTAATATAATTGGCAATTTTCAACCGTGTTTTTGAGAACAACGCATAGGAACACAAGGACAGTCAAGGGGAATGGAACACAAGGCCCCAATGGAGGTGACAACATGGAACTGCATGGAATCGTAACGCTTCCCGTGATCCCGCTTCGCGGTATTGCGGTGTTGCCAAACGAAGTAATGCATTGCGATATTGGACGAAAGAAGACCCTCTCCGCCATGGAGTCGGCGCTTTCGGAAGAGGGCTATGCCTTCTTTGTTTCGCAGAAAAACGCAAAAGTCGTCGACGTAGCGCCGGAGGATCTCTTCTCCGTCGGTACCATCTGCCGCATCCGGCAGGTGTTCCGCATCCAGAACGATACGGTTCACCTGTTGGTAACCGGTGTTGCGCGCGCGAAAATCGCCGGCATCATCAGCGAAAACCCGCATTACACCGCGCAGGTTGAGGTGATTTCGGATGTCGAGCCGGATGAATTCACCGCAGAAGCGCTCCGCCGCAGGCTGAGCGAAGGCTTCAACGACCACGCGAGTCAGCGCGACAGACTCACGCAGGATCAAAAGGACGCGGTGCTTGCACTGCCGACGCTTTCGGAACTCACGGACGCGATTGCGCAGCACGTGGTCAGCAAGCTCGAAGACAAACAGAAGATCATCGAGCAGACCGATCTGATCTCCCGTGCGGCAGCCCTCCTGGGCATCATCGAAAACGAACTGATGGTCATGCAGGTCGATCGTCGCATCGCGGGCAAGATCAAAGCCGCCGTCGAGCGCAACCAGAAAGAGTTTGTGCTGCGCGAGCAGCTCAAGGCCGTTCAGGAAGAGCTTGGCGAAGACGAGGACGACGCGCTGGATGGCTATCGCGAACGCGCGGAGAAGAAAAATCTCCCGCCGGAAGTGCGCAAGGCGCTCAACAAACAGCTTGACCGTTTTGCCTCGCTGCCCGGCGGCTCGCACGAAGCGCCCATGGCGCAGGCGTATATCGAACTGATTCTCGATCTCCCCTGGTCGGAGGAAACGGTGGATAACCTCGACCTTGCACACGCAAGGACGATTCTCGACCGCGACCACTTCGGCATGGAAAAGGTCAAGACCCGCATCATCGAAACCCTCGCCGTACAGCGGCTGACGAATAATCCCCAGGGACAGATTCTCTGCCTCGTGGGCCCTCCGGGCGTCGGCAAAACGTCTATTGTGCGCGGCATCGCGGAGGCGATGGGACGCAACTTCGTCCGCATGAGCCTCGGCGGCGTGCATGACGAAGCGGAGATTCGCGGACACCGTCGCACCTATATCGGCGCGCAGCCGGGCCGCGTGATCGAAGCCATGCGCAAGTCCGGCTCGATCAACCCCGTGCTGCTGTTTGACGAAATCGACAAACTCGGTAAGGACATGCGGGGAGATCCTTCCAGCGCGATGCTGGAGGTGCTCGACGGGGCGCAGAACTTCGCGTTTGCGGATCACTTCCTCGAGCTGCCGTATGACCTCAGCAGGGCTATGATGATCACGACCGCGAACGACGCGAGCACGATTCCGCGCCCGCTGCTCGATCGTATGGAGATCATCGAAGTGCCGAGTTATCTCTTCGACGAAAAGGTCGAAATCGCCCGCTGCCACCTACTGCCCAAGCAGATGGAAAAACACGGGCTGAAAAAGACAAACCTGCGGATTTCCGACGCAGCGCTTGGCATCCTCATCGGCGGTTACACCCGCGAGGCGGGCGTGCGCGAACTCGAACGCGTGATCGCAGCGATCTGCCGCAAGGCGGCCTGCGACCTCGCCGAAGGTAAATCGCGTATCACGCTCACAGAAGCGCGCATCACCGAATGGCTCGGACCGCAAAAGTTCAAAAAGAGCGAGCCACTGCGTCCCGATACGGTCGGCGTGGTCACGGGCCTTGCTTGGACGAGCGTCGGCGGCGAAACGCTGGAGGTTGAGAGTGCGGCTGTGCCCGGCAAGGGCGTACTGCAGCTCACCGGACAACTTGGCGATGTGATGCAGGAGTCCGCAAAGGCCGCGATGACCTATGTCCGCGCGAACACCGCGCGCTTTGGCATCGATCCCGCCTTCCTCGAAACGCTGGATGTCCACATCCACGTGCCGGAAGGCGCTGTCCCCAAGGACGGACCCTCCGCAGGTGTCGCGATGGCGACGGCGCTGGTCTCCGCGCTGACCGGAATTCCGGTTAAGAGTACGGTGGCCATGACGGGCGAAGTCACCCTGCGCGGTCGCGTGCTGCCGATTGGCGGCCTGCGCGAGAAGCTGCTTGCCGCTGTGCGCGCAGGCATTGTGCAGGTGGTATTGCCCAAGGCAAACCGCGAGAATCTCTACGACGTGCCGGCGGATATCAAAAATGCGCTGAAGATCGAGTTCGCAGAGACGGTGGACGACGTGCTGCACGTTGCGCTCACCATGCACCCGCACGGAAAAGAACCCCGGCTGAACCTGCCGGGATTGGACATGACACATGAAACAGTTCGCCATTAATCAGGCAAAATTCGTCACAAGCGTCGGGCAGGGACAAACATACCCTGCCCCGCTTGCGTGCGAAATCGCGGTCGTCGGGCGCAGCAACGTCGGTAAAAGCAGTCTCATCAACTGCCTGACGAACAACGGCAAACTCGCCAAGACCTCGCAGACACCGGGCAAGACGCGGCTGGTCAACTATTTTCTGTTGAACAACGCGTTTTACCTTGTCGACCTGCCGGGCTACGGTTTTGCCAAGCGCAGTAAGGATGAGCAGACCGAGTGGGGCAATCTCATCGGAAGCTATATGAGCAGCGGCAGACCCAAACACCTGCTGCTGCTTGTGGATATCCGCCACGAGCCCTCGCCGGAGGATCGCGAGATGTTCCGCTGGACGCTGCACGCAGGCGTGCCGTTCACGATCGTCGCGACCAAGGCGGACAAGATCGGCAAATCTCAGCGCGTCGTCGCCGCGAACAAGGCGGCAAAGCTGCTTGGCGCGCCCGCGTTTGCGATTCCGTTTTCTGCGGAAGAGAAGATCGGCAAAGACGCGCTGATCGAGCGCATCGGCCAGATTTTTGCGGACGCAGAAGGTCAAGCGCAGCGCGCAGCGGAGCAGGAATTGCTCTTTGCATCGGCTGAGCTGGCGTTTGCCGAGGCGGAAGCGCAGGAGAACGACGAGACGGACGAATAACAGCGAAAAATCGCAAAAAACGCACCAAAAATCGCCCACAATTTGGGCGATTTTACTGATTATCAACTTTTTCTTGACATGCATATAAAACTTTAGCATAATACCAAACGTAACGTTTGGAATCAAAGGCAGGGCTAAGAGCTATGGCATTGCATAAGTGCCCGAAGTGTGAGTTGAACTACATTCGCGACGGCGAAGATTTTTGCGAGGTTTGCAAGCGCGAAATGAAGCGTGCGCAGGCGCATATACGGCGTGCAGCAGAAGAAGTTGAGGACGACGAAGTCATCCTTTGCTCCGAATGCGGCGAATTGCCCGTGGTGCGCGGCGGTGAGCTTTGCCTCGCCTGCCTCAAAGAAAAGAAGCGTCAGGTCGAGCTGGAGAATGCCTCCGCCGTACCGACGGATGAAGAGTTTGACGACGAAGAACTTCTGGAAGACGACGAGGATCTCGACGACGACGAGGAGTAATTCAATTTAGGCGCGGCAGCGCGCAGACAGAGAGGAGCGGTTGGATGCAGATATACGCCATTGCGGACTTGCATCTCTCGCTTACCTCGGAAAAACCCATGGATGTGTTTGGCGAAGCCTGGCGCGACCATGCGGAAAAATTAGAGCGGAACTGGCGTGAGCGCGTGCAGGCGGACGATCTCGTGCTGATTCCCGGCGATATCAGTTGGGCAATGCAGCTAGACGCAGCGTTGCCCGATCTTTCGTTTATCGGCAACTTGCCGGGCAAGAAAATCCTGCTCAAGGGCAATCACGACTATTGGTGGAGCGCCATCGGTAGGGTGCGCTCACGGTTACCCGCGGGTATGTGCGCGATTCAGAACGACTCCATCGTGGAAGACGGCGTCGGCATCTGCGGCACGCGCGGCTGGCTCTGCCCGGGCAGCAACAACTTTGATGCGGATGATCAGAAGATCTATCTGCGCGAGCTCGACCGGCTGACGCTCTCGCTCAACTCTCTGCCGCAGGTGGAAACCAAGATCGCGATGCTGCATTTTCCGCCGTTTGCGGACAAGGATAAAGACAGCGGGTTCACCGAGCGGCTGGAAGCCGCCGGCGTACAGATTGCGATCTATGGACATCTGCACGGAGACGCGCACCGCTATGCATTCGAAGGCGAGCGAAACGGGGTTGTATACCACTGTGTTGCGGCGGACAAGCTGGACTTCGCGCCAAAACTGATTTACGGGTAAATAAAAACGCTCATCGAAAGATGAGCGTTTTTTGTTTGTGCTATGTGATTCTCTAATCGTCATACAGACCATATCCGCAATAGGGGCAACGGTCTCTTGCCGCAGAATACCGCCTGCCGCACTCGGGGCACTCGATGGAGTTCTTCTCCGTGAGCCGCTTGGGGTCAGGTACGCGCGCGAGGCGGACGGTGGGTTTCACGATGCGTCCCGTCCTGCGGGATGCTACAAATGGATAACCGCAGTGCGGGCAAACCTCTGTTCCGTCTAGCACCTCGTTGTCGCAGCGCGGGCAGAAGATTGTATCTGGGTCTTCCACGTCTTCAAACAGCTTTTCTACCGCGGGTTTGGGGGGCTCTTTCGGCAGGCGATCATCGTCCGGATGATAACCGCAGTAGGGACAGGTGGAAAGTCCGCCGGGGATTTTCTTGCCGCACTTTTCGCACTTCGGGTCCTGCTTGGGCTCCGGCGGCATAAAGGAGGCTTGCGCTTCCGCGACGTTCGATTCGTCCAGAAGCTTCTTTCGCTCCGCTTCGATCTCGGCGAGCTCAAGCGGATCGCCCGGATAATATCCGCAGTGCGGGCAGGTGCTCAAAAACGGCGGTTTCTTCTTCTTGCAGCGCGGACAGATCTCTTTCGGCAACTCGAGTTTTACGGGAGCGATGGTCGCCTCTTCCTCCAGCGCATCTACTTCCGGCGCAACGGGAACATCCTCAACGGCAAGCTCCGGCTCCGTTATCAGCGCGAGGTCGTCTACATCGTCAAACTCATCGTCGTCAAACAGGTCCGGCGTTTCAATATCGTAACCGCAGCGCGGGCAGATACGCGTGTCCTGCGGCAGTTTCTTTCCGCAGTCGGGGCAGCGGATGCGTCCTTTGGCATCGACTTTGGTTTTCGATGCGGTCTTCGGTGCGGCTTTCGGCGCAAAGGTCTGCGCAAACGCCTGCATGGGGTTGAACGGCGTTTCTGCGACTGCTTTCGGCTCGCGTTTCGGCATGGACGCGACCAGCTCCGGCAGCTCGGCACGAAGGCGGATGGCTTTTAAGAGCCCCGCGACGCCGAACAGGATGATACCCGCGCGGAACATGAGTTCGCGCAACAGCTGAAACGCGGTATAGCTTTTGCGCAGCACGAGCGCCACGATCAACGCCGCGAGAGAGGAGAGCACGGTTGCACCAATGGAGGTAAAAAAGAGCAGATTGTCCTGCGGGATGTCCTGATTGCGATCGGCCAACTGATACAGCACGCTTGGGATGACCAGCGCGCCAATGAGCGTCAGGAAATCGAGCAGATACACAAACTCAAAGAAAATGATCATCTCGACCAGATAGCTGATCGCGCTGATGATGCCCCAGAGAGCAATCAGCGTGTTGAGCAGCAGAAAATAGTTGCCCTGCTTCATGCGGAGCCGCTTCTGCCTGCTTTGCACCTGAAGATAGAACGCAAGGCCGATGATGCTGATAACGATCAAGAGCCAAAGTATGCCTAGAAACGTAAAGTTCTCCGGCGGCGCCTGATCGAGCCGTTTGCGCGTGGCGGCATCGGAAAACAGTTGAAACAGTGCAAACAGGCGCGAAACCGCGAATAAAAGCGTACCGTAAAAAACCGCCCCGCTGTTGAGATAGCTGGCGGAGTGATAGCGCTTCTTGGTTTGCAGGCGCCTTTCCATAGGGGTATGATAGCACAGCCCGCCTTGCCATGCAACACGGCGACGGGTATAATCAGATGAAGGGATTTTGAACAATTCTTGCGGGATGCGTTCTGCAGCGGTTCAAAATCAAGGTGGAATCGACTCAAACTCGTTTCTTTATTGTTTATCAAAGGAGCGCACATAAATGAACCTCAAAACGATCTTGCTGCTCATTGGCGGGCTGTTGCTTTTTAGCGCGATTCTCGTCGTTGCGCTGCTGGTTCCGATGCAAAGGACTACGGAGCCGGCGAAAGACACCGTGCAAACCGAAGCGATCACGCAGGAGGAGATTACCATGGAACCGACGACTACGCTGGCACCGGAAAAACCGTCACTGCCGACCGGGCAAACAATCAGCACAGTGACGTTCCCCACGACGGATAATCTGACGGTCACCGCTGATCTGTATTGGACGGGAGACGCAAGTAAGCCCTTTATCATCCTCTTCCATCAGGCGGACTACAGCCGCGGGGAATATGTGGATATCGCGCCGAAGCTCAACGCGCTTGGCTATAACTGCCTCGCGGTGGATCAGCGCTCCGGCAGAGCGGCCAACGGCGTCAAGAACGAGACGAACCAGCTGGCGAAGGATGCAAAGCTGCCGACGGGCTATACCGATGCATACCCCGATCTGGAAGCGGCGCTCTCTTATATCGTCTCCACCTATGCGCCGGATCAGCTCATCGTCTGGGGCAGCTCCTATTCCTCTTCGCTCGTGCTGATCCTCGCCTCCGAGCATCCAGACGAAATCTCCGCCGTGCTTTCCTTCTCGCCGGGCGAATACTTCAAGCTGAATGGCAAGATGGTTGCGGACTACGCCGCGAACATCACACAGCCCGTGTTCATCACGTCTGCAAAATCGGAGGGAAAAGCCTGGCGTGGGATTGCGGATTCGATCACGTCTGACGGCTGCGTCTTCTTCCTGCCGGAAGCCAGCGGACGGCACGGCTCCTCCGCGCTGTATGACAGCGCAAGAGGACACGAGGAATATTGGGTGGCGGTCGAGGCATTTCTCGCCTCTCTGAAACAATAATCTGTATTGTTGAATCAATTGGATAGAACCATAACGCGAAAGGAACGATTGAATGGATACGCGAACCATATATGAATCCTGGCTGAACGAGCCGACGCTGGACGAAACCACGCGCGCGGAGCTGCGCGCAATCTCTGCCGACGCGCCGGAAATCGAAGAGCGCTTTTACCGCGAGCTGGAGTTTGGCACCGCGGGACTAAGGGGCATCCTCGGCGCGGGCACCAACCGCATGAACGTCTACGTCGTGCGCAGAGCTACGCAGGGGCTGAGTAACGTTCTTCTCTCCTGCAAAGGCGCAAAAGAGCGCGGCGTCTGTATCGCCTACGATTCCCGCCTCTTCTCGCCGGAATTTGCCAAAGAGACCGCCTGTGTTCTCGCGGCAAACGGTATCAAGACGTATTTGTTCTCCTCGCTCCGTTCCGTGCCGCAGCTTTCGTTTGCGGTGCAGCACCTTGGCTGCATGGCGGGCGTGGTGATTACCGCATCGCATAATCCAAGCAAATATAACGGCTATAAGGTCTATTGGGCATACGGCGGACAGGCCGCGCCCGAGCAGGCTAGCGCCATCTTCGACGAGATTCAGCGCGTGCCGATGTTCTCGCCCAGCGTTGCGGACTATAACGCGGCGGTTGCATCCGGCATGATCACGCTGGTCGGCAAAGAAGAAGACGAAGCTTACTATGCCGCAACCGAACAGCTTCTGCTGGATCCCGATCTCGTGCGCCGCAAAGGTGGCGATCTTCCGATCGTCTACACGCCGTTGCACGGTGCCGGCGCGGTTCCGGTAAAAGAGCTGCTCACGCGCGTTGGGTTGACGAATGTGATTTCCGTGCCGGAGCAGTCCGTGCCGGACGGACACTTCCCAACCGTCACCGCGCCAAACCCGGAGGACCCGAACGCATTCCGTCTCGCCATCGCGCTTGCGGAGGAGAAAGGCGCGCGCGTTTGCCTCGCGACTGATCCGGATGCGGATCGCCTCGGTGTCGCGGTCAAGACCAAGTCGGACGAATGGGTGACGCTGACGGGCAACCAGATTGGTTGCATTTTGCTCGAGCACATCCTATCCTCGATGAGCCGGCAGAAGCGCCTGCCCGATAATGGCGTGGTCATCAAGAGCATCGTCTCCACGCGCCTCGCGGACGCGATCTGCGCGGCATACGGCGTCTCACTTGAAAACGTGATGACGGGCTTCCGCTTCATCGGTGAGAAGGTGGACGAGTATCAAACCAGCGGAGAGAAGACGTTCCTATTTGGCTTTGAGGAGAGCTTCGGTTTTCTCGCGGGCGGGCTTGCGCGCGATAAGGATGCGGTCTCTTCCGCGATGCTTGCGGCGGAAGCGTGCATCAGCTATGCCGAGCGCGGCATGACCCTCTCCGACGCGCTGGACGAGATCTACGCGACCTACGGCTTCTACAGCGAGAGCGTCAAGAGTTACACGCTGGAAGGAAAAGAAGGCATGGAGAAGATCGCGGGTGCGATGGCAAAGCTCCGCGCCACACCGCCGAAAACATTTGCTCGCACGAAAGTCGTCATCGCGGAGGACTATATTGCCCGCAGGTGTGAGCGTTCTGACGGAACAGTTTGCGAGATGGCGCTGCCGAAGTCGGATACGCTGCGCTGGCTGCTCGCCGACGAAAGCTGGATCGTCATCCGCCCAAGCGGTACCGAACCAAAGCTGAAGCTCTATATCGGCGCGCGCGCCAAGACAAAGGAACAACTCACCGAAACGCTCTCCGCGCTCATGCAGGATGTGGACGGGCTGTTGAAGGGGTACTTGGGGTAAGGATATGAAATGGAACGACAGCGGCACACTAGCCGCTGTTTTTCGCTAAGATACGGTCTTTTTGCTTCTCAACCCTCGCTTGAGTTTCCGAAAAAACCCAACTCAAGCACTGCTTGCTGGTGTCGTATGCCGTGTTTTTGTATGCTGATGGTGCAGCAAACGAAAGGCGGTGGCAACACATGCGAGATATTATCAAGCGAACCATCATTAAGAAGCGTACGCCGGAACAGGCGGAGCGTGCATATCGGCAAATGATCGCGGAACGCGAGGCGCAAAAAAGGGATGTGCATTGGCTGAGCATTGCGATGCAGGTGCCGCGGATCTGACACAAGAACCAAAGAAACTGACAGAGACAAAAGCCATCCGGATTTGTATTCTGCGACATTGCTAGGATAAGGAGAAATTATTATGTTTGACGCGGTAGAGATCGGGCGGCGAATTTCGCGCCTGAGAAAAGAAAAGGATATGACGCAGCCCGCGCTGGCGGACGTCATGGGCGTGAGCTTCCAAGCGGTCAGCAACTGGGAGCGCGGCGCTTCCATGCCGGATATCGGCAAGCTGCCGGAGCTGGCACAGGCGCTCGGTGTGAGCGTAGACGAGCTGCTGGGCGGCGGACGCGGCGGCGATCTCATTCGCAGCGTGATCGACGGCAGCGAAGAGACATTTGTGAAAAACGAGCGCATCACGCTGTCCGAGGCGGGGGAAGCCGCGCCGTTTTTAAAACCCAAGCAGGTAACGCGCATCGTCAAGGCGATTGAGGAAGAGAAAGAGCAACATAGCGCGCCGGAAGCCGGGGAAGATGCCGCGCAGCAGAAGGATCAGGACAGGATCAATCTGGAGAGTCTCGTCTCGATTGCACCGTTTCTCGATGAAGACTATCTGGACGAACTGGCAACCCGCCTTGCACCGACGGTCGGGCTGAATAAGCTAGCCGCGCTTGCGCCGTTTGTCAGCGAGGAGACGCTGGGCAAGCTCGCAACCGCAGCGGTTGAAAACGGCGGCACGCTTGGTGAACTCGCAGCGATTGCACCGTTTTTAGATGAGGATGCTATGGGCAAGATCGCTTTCTCCGTCGTGCAGAAGGGCGGCACACTGGGTGAACTTGCAGCGATCGCACCGTTCCTGGATGAGGATGACTTGGGCAGGATCGCGAAGGAGACGATTCAGCGCGGCGGCACGCTCGGCGAACTGGCCGCGATTGCGCCGTTTCTCGACGAGGACGATCTTGGGAAGATTGCCAATGCCTGCGTAGAGGGCGGGGGCAGCATCGCACAGGTGGCTGCTATCGCGCCGTTTCTGGAGGAGGAAGCGCTCGATAAAATCGTAGCCACAGCGCTGCGACAGGGGCAAAAGTTGAACGATGTTTCCGGCCTGTTTCCATTTTTGTCCGAAAAAGGATTGCGCGCGCTGGTGGAAGACGCACTCAAGCGAAACGACACCGCGAGCCTGACGAAGATCTCAAAATTCCTGTAAAGCACGTTGTTACAACGTAGCAAACAGAATCAATAAGCACGCGAAAAAGCGTGCTTTTTTTGCATGAAAAAATAAAAAATGTATGCGCACTCAAAAAATGAGAGGCAAGCGAAAATTATTTGATATATTGCACGCGGATGCGTTGACTTTGGCGGCTCGCGGGGCTATGATGAACTTGAGCGAATTCCCACTTGACATATCAAATACTGCACATCAGGAGGACAGGCATGAACGCCTATATTCAGCGGGTACTGGAAGATATCAAGAAAAAGAACGCAACCGAACCGGAGTTTTTGCAAACGGTAGAAGAAGTGTATTCTTCTCTGGAATCGGTGGTGAGTAAGCATCCCGAGTACGAGAAATTGGGGCTGCTGGAGCGAATGGCGGAACCGGAGCGCGCGATCTCGTTCCGCGTGACGTGGGTGGACGACGCAGGTCGCGTTCAGACGAACCGCGGCTATCGCGTGCAGTTCAACGGCGCAATCGGGCCGTACAAAGGCGGCTTACGGTTCCATCCGACGGTCAATCTTTCGATCATGAAGTTCTTAGGCTTTGAGCAGACGTTTAAAAACAGCCTCACCAGCCTGCCCATCGGCGGCGGCAAGGGCGGCAGCGACTTTGATCCCCGCGGTAAGAGCGATGGCGAAGTGATGCGCTTCTGCCAGGCGTTCATGAGCGAGCTCTACCGCCACATCGGACCCGATGTGGACGTGCCCGCGGGCGACATCGGCGTCGGCGCAAAGGAGATCGGCTATCTCTACGGTCAGTATCGCAGAATCCGCGGGGCATACGAACCCGGCGTGCTGACGGGCAAAGGCCTGAGCTTCGGCGGCAGCCTGATTCGTCCCGAAGCGACCGGCTTCGGCGCGG
>PGZM01000014.1 GCA_002841395.1 Firmicutes bacterium HGW-Firmicutes-9 | reverse complement strand
TCTTCTTTCAGCTCCTTTGTTAGTCTTTTTTCTCTTTTTCCTAACATTGTAGCTGGCCCGGTTCCGTGGGGCTAGATCACTTTCGCTGCAGCAGAAAAACGCTTCTCAGTCCGCTTTGTTGGACGCGGTACGAGCAGATATCCGAAAGGAGGCGGCTTAAAGTGAGTCTAAATGAGTGCGTATTTCATTTCAAGTCTAATGGCTGCAAGATCATGAGCAATAAGCGGTGCTCCAAACGGTGTTCGTTCTATTTAACGCGAGAGCAGCAGACAGCGTCTATCGAGGTTGCATATGAACGGATGCGGCGCATGCCCGAGTCAAGACAGTATGAGATATCTGAAAAATATTACGGCGGAAAAATGCCGTGGAAAAGGGAGGAAGTTTAACATGAACACGAAGGAATATCTATCGCAGGCCTATCGGATTGATCAGCGTATCAATAGCAAGCTCGCAATGGTGATGAATCTGCGAGAACTGCTTGAAAAAACAAATGTGATACTGTCCGGCGCGCCGAAAGCGGCGACACCCAATCCGCACAGCATGGAGGATACCATCGCGAAGATTGTCGACCTAGAAAATGAAATCAACATGGAGATTGACACGCTCGTTGATCTCAAAGCGGACATCACACGGCGGATCAAGCGAGTGGAGAACACGGAGTATCAAACGATACTGGAACTGCGGTATCTGTGCTTCAAGCGTTGGGAAGAGATTTCGGTAGAACTGGGATACGATTTGAGATACTTATATAAGCTACATGATCAGGCGCTGGAATCGCTTAATTTGTAAATTAGACAGCAAAAGACATTGAAAGACACCCTGCAACCTGTGAGATAATACAATTGCAAAAGATGGATCGAGGACCTTCGCGAAAACGCGAGGGCCTTTTTCCGTGCACAGGAGGAACAGGATGCCGAGAAAACCCAAGCGTCCTTGCTCCTACCCAGGGTGCGGCAAGCTGACCGATGGCCGGTACTGTGATGTGCACAGACAATCCATCGACCGTCAGTACAACCGATACCTGCGAGACCCGGAAACCAACAAGCGATACGGCCGTGCGTGGAAAAAACTCCGCGTGCGATTTCTATTACAACATCCCTTGTGTGAACAGTGCAAGAGCGAAGGCAGACTCACTGCCGCAGAGGAAGTACATCACATCCTGCCGCTGGCAAACGGCGGAAAGAATGACGAGAGCAATCTCATGGCGCTATGTAAGAGCTGCCATTCGAAGATTACGATCGGAAGCACCAACTCAAGACAGAAATTGCACACGAAATGACCCGGTGGGGGCAATTCCACCTCTGTGACCTTTGCAACTGGACAACGCGGTCGGGTCGTGTACAAACTTTCGCGGTTTCAAGAGGTTGAATAGGCCTCTATTTTTTATGGGAGGAAATGGAAATGCCAAACGGTCATGGAGGGGCACGTCCCGGCGCGGGTCAAAAGAAAAAACCACTTGCGGATAAGATGCTTGATGGCAATCCCGGCAAGCGTAAGTTGACCGTCGTGGAATTTCCGAACGCTGTTGAGTTTCAGGGTGTGAAAATGCCGCAACCCAGCACGATGCTCTCCGCCGTACAAAAGGACGGCAAGCCGCTCATTGCGTCGGAGATCTACGAACGTACATGGAGCTGGTTAAACGAACGCGGTTGTGCGAACATCGTCTCCCCACAGGTGTTAGAACGATACGCCATGAGTGCCGCACGCTGGATCCAGTGTGAAGCAGCGATCACGGAATATGGATTTCTTGCAAAGCATCCAACGACCGGTAATGCGATCCAGTCACCGTATGTGGCCATGAGCCAAAACTATATGGCGCAAACAAACCGGCTCTGGTATGAGCTCTTCCAGATCGTGAAAGAAAACTGCGCCGCCGACTACACCGGCTCCAATCCGCAGGACGATGTTATGGAGCGCCTACTGACCGCTCGCAGAGGGAAATGAGTATGGACGAAGTACAGGCTTTTATTTATTCGCTGCGGTATCACCGCCTGACGAGCCAGCAGCGCAAGACGCTGCGCGGACAGGCGCTCGCGGGGAATCTCCCGGCGGCACAGGCTGGCCTACGAAGAATTGTGTCGAAAGGAAAGCAGTATGGTCATTCAAACGTTGTCGGTCGATAAGCTCGTTCCGGCGGATTACAATCCGCGCAAAGACCTGAAGCCCGGAGACCCGGAATATGAAAAGTTGAAACGATCCTTGTCGGAGTTCGGATATGTCGAACCGGTGATCTGGAACAAGACCACCGGCCATGTCGTCGGCGGACATCAGCGCTTGAAGGTACTGATCGACACTGGCGTAACCGAGGTCGAGTGCGTTGTCGTGGAAATGGGCGAGGACAAAGAGAAAGCGCTCAATGTCGCGCTCAACAAGATCAGCGGTGAATGGGACAAAGAGAAACTCTCCCTGTTGATCGCAGATCTACAGGGCGTAGACTTCGATGTTTCTCTGACCGGTTTTGACGCTCCCGAGCTGGATGCGCTGTTCAAAGATGCGCAGCGCAAATGCGTGCAGGACGATGATTTCGACGTCGACACGGCCCTCAAAGAACCTGCGATGACGAAACTGGGCGATCTCTGGTTGCTCGGCAAGCATAGGCTCGTCTGCGGCGACAGCACGAAACGCGATGTGTTCGAGCTTCTCATGGATGGTGGTCAAGCAAATCTCGTGGTGACAGATCCTCCTTACAATGTGAACTATGAAGGCAGCGCGGGAAAGATTAAGAACGACAATATGACAGACTCCGCGTTCTATGATTTTCTGCTCGCTTCGTTTCAGAAAATGGAAGCCAGCATGGCGAACGACGCGTCGATCTATGTGTTTCACGCGGACACCGAAGGATTAAACTTCCGCAAGGCATTTTCGGAAGCAGGCTTCTATCTCTCCGGCACCTGCATCTGGAAGAAGCAATCACTGGTACTTGGGCGAAGTCCATATCAATGGAGGCATGAGCCGGTGTTGTTCGGCTGGAAGAAGAAGGGTCGCCATGAGTGGTATGCTGACAGGAAACAAACGACTATCTGGGAGTTCGACAAACCCAAGCAGAACGCCGACCATCCGACCATGAAGCCGGTGGAGCTGTTGGCATATCCGATTCAGAACTCCAGCATGGCGAACTGCGTCGTGCTCGACCCGTTTGGTGGCAGCGGCAGTACCCTGATCGCTTGCGAACAGACCGATCGCGTCTGTCGCATGATCGAGCTGGATGAAAAGTACTGCGATGTGATCGTGAAACGATACATTGAGCTGGTGGGTGATTCCGATCAGGTGTTGCTCTTCAGGGACGGTGTAAAGATTCCGTACAACGATATTCTCAAAAGTACAGATAATTAACTTGATACTCACTCCCGAAAGAGTGATGTATGTGACTACCAAATCGAAAGGAAGGTATTCACAATGCAAATCAAGTACAATGTTACGGGGGACAGACGAAAGGCACTGGTCGCGGTCATGCGGGATGTGCTGCAGGACGCGACGAGATACCTCGGCGCGCCGAGCTTCGCGTTTCAGGTGGGGGCTTACACGATCGACAAGAACGGAACGGTCACTTGCCCAGAGGGCACAGATGAGACGCAGATTGAAATGCTGATCCGCGAGCTGGCACACGATGGTTTCATCGGTGAACGGGTTGGTGAAGCGACAAAGTCCGCAGAACCCAAAGAGGTCGAGGCGATTTCGCCTATTGAAGAAAACCCTCGGGCGATCGACCTAGAGCACCTCGCAGTCGAGCTGCCGAAGGATGGCATGACGCCGACCGCCATGGAGAACCTGCGGCGGTTGACCGCGAGCAAGGAAACCCTGCTCAAAAAGGTGCTCGGTACGGACAGCCTACCGATCACAGAACACTCTGACAGGATCGAGTTCGGGTGGTTCCGACCGACAGATGATCAGGCGGAAATTGCCGCCTACTACCAACTGGTACAGGGGCTTTGCGAACTGGCAAGAACGCAGAAACGTGTGAGCGCTACGGAACAGGAAGTCGAGAATGAGAAATACGCCTTCCGCTGCTTCCTGCTGCGGCTGGGGTTCATCGGTGCGGAGTACAAGAAAACGCGGAAGATCCTGCTCAAGAATCTTTCTGGCAACGCGGCATTTCGCACCGCGCGGGAAGCGGGTGATGAAGAATGAACATTCATCCGGAACGGCTCAAACAGCTCAAAGAATATTACGCATCCGGCACTCGGGTGATGCTGATTCGCATGAGCGATCCATACACCAATTTGCGGTCGGGCGACTGCGGGACAGTAACGATGGTCGATGACATCGGGACGATACATGTGAACTGGGATTGTGGTAGTTCGCTTGGAGTCGTATTCGGTGAAGATGAGTGCCGGAGAATTGAGGACAATGAGTAATCGAGTATTTGTAGCATACGGTATCGGCTTGAATCGTAGCGAAATGGCGAAGCATTGTCCGACAGCAAGGCCGCTTGGCACAACGGTATTGAAGAATTTCAAACTCGCGTTTCGTGGTGGCAATGCCAGTGCAGTTGCGACAATTGAGAAGACGAAAGGTCATAGCGTACCCGCGATCATATGGGAGATAACCCCACAAGACGAGGCCGCGTTTGATCGATGGATCGGAGTGCCGGAACTGTATCGAAAAGCTGCGATCAAAGTACACCACAATGGTTTTCTGGTGGATGCGCTTGTATACATTTTAGTCAACGACAAACCGCAGAACAAACCGAGCGCCTTCTACTACAGCAAACTTCTGGAAGGGTATAGAGCGGCGGGCTTCGATACGGAAATTCTCAAAGTCGCGACCGAAGGAGAGTAGCAAACAAAGCATTGTAATCGAGTGGATAAGCTCCCATTTCATGGGGGCTTGTCTTATTCTATAAATAGTGATATATAAAAACCATAATAGTAGTTACAAATATTCACGGTTTTCAATTATGTCCCGACTCTCCGGCTTTCAACTGATTATATGAGTTGACGAATCGAACGATACTTCAGAGAACGTGGTAATACTTCGGTGCAGGAGGCCAATAAGATGAGTCTATTGAAATTGAAACGAGCATCAATATGGATGGTCATTTTTGTTTTTATGCTTGCGCTAATCCCAGCTAGCGTGCATGCGGAAAACAATAACGACGAATGGCAGATTGTAGGACAAACAGGTGGAACTACCAAAGCGCTGTTGACGGAAGGGACGACGTTATATATCGGCTCTGGCCTGCACGTGCTAATACTGGACGTATCTTCTCCAGAGAAGATGCGTGTGATCGGTACGAGTCCGTTGCTGCCTGATTTTGTTGAGAGTATCACTTCCGATGGCGCGGGCAGGCTCTACGTATCCTGCGGGCTAGGCGGATTGGTTGTGCTGGATGTGACAAATCCAAAGGAACCTTTACGACTTGGTGTTTTGGATACACGCGGATATACAGAAAGCGTTACTTTACTTGATAATCTAGCGATAGTCGCGGATGGACCTCAGGGCGTGCAGATTATCGACGTTACGAACCCCGCGAAGCTGAAGACACTTTCCGAGGCGTATCCGCTCGCGTATGCGTATGATGTTGCAATCTCAGACAAAATTGCATATGTTGCTGGCGGCGGAAGCGGAGTATTTACAGTCGATTTGACCAATCCTATAGAACCGGTTGAAGCCGGGCTAACGAGCTTAGATGGGTTCACATACGATTTAGAGATACTCAAAGGCAGGCTCTACGCAGCCTGTGCTTGGGGTGGTATTGCAGTATTGGATCTGAAAGAACCGCTTGTGCCGAAAAACATTGCAACCGCACAAACCAGCGGGTGGGCAATGGCGCTCAGTGCATTCGGAAATGATCTCTTGGTACTTGACGGCGCGGATGGCGCGATGGTATATGGAGCTGCTCCTACAATACCAGTGAGACTCTCGGCTTACACGTTGGGCGGATTTGTGCTCGACGGGGCTGTCAGTGGTACTACAGCATTTGTGCTTGATCGTGAAAAAGGACTATTGACGCTTGATCTCTCGAAGAAGACTAATCCTGATCTGATTTGTCGCT
>PGZM01000012.1 GCA_002841395.1 Firmicutes bacterium HGW-Firmicutes-9 | reverse complement strand
AGCGACAAATCAGATCAGGATTAGTCTTCTTCGAGAGATCAAGCGTCAATAGTCCTTTTTCACGATCAAGCACAAATGCCGTTGTACCGCTCACAGCCCCGTCGAGCACAAATCCACCCATCGTGTAAGCCGAGAGTTTCACTGGTATTGTAGGAGCAGTTCCATATACCATCACGCCATCCGCGCCGTCAAGTACCAAGAGATCATTTCCGAATGAACTGAGCGCCATTGCCCACCCGCTGGTTTGCGCGGTTGCTATGCTTTTCGGTGCAAGCGGTTCTTTCAGATCCAATACTGCAATGCCACCCCAAGCACATGCTGCGTAGAGCTTGCCTTTGAGTATTTCTAAATCGTATGTGAACCCATCCAAACTCGTTAGCCCGGCTTCAACCGGTTTTATAGGATTGGTCAAATCGACTGTAAATACACCGCTTCCGCCGCCAGCAACATATGCGATTTTGTCCGAAATTGCAACATCATACGCATACGCGAGCGGATACGCCTCGGAAAGTGTCTTCATCTTCGCGGGGTTCGTAACGTCGATAATCTGCACGCCCTGCGGTCCATCCGCGACTATCGCTAGATTATCAAGTAAAGTAACGCTTTCCGTATATCCGCGTGTATCCAAAACACCAAGCAGTAGAGGTTCCTTTGGATTTGTCACATCCAGCACAACCAATCCGCCTAGCCCGCAGGATACGTAGAGCCTACCCGCGCCATCGGAAGTGATACTCTCAACAAAATCAGGCAGCAACGGACTCGTGCCGAGCACTTGCATCTTCTCTGGAGAAGATACATCCAGTATTAGCACGTGCAGGCCGGAGCCGACATACAGCGTCGTCTCTTCCGTCAACAGCGCTTTGGTTGTTCCACCTGTTTGTCCTACAATTTGCCACTCGTCGTTACTGTTTTCCGCATGCGCGCCAGCTGGGATTAGCGCAAGCATAAAAACAAAAATGACCGTCCATATTGATGCTCGTTTCAATTTCAATAGGCTCATCATTTTGGCCTCCTAAACCGAAATATTACCGCGTTCTCTGAATCACATGCTAGATTAGACAGTTTACTAAGTCGGTTACAAGTCGGTATGTCAGAACATAATTGAGAATCGGACACTCAATGTTACTACTATTATAGTTTTTATATATCACTATTTGTACAGTAAGACAAGCCCCCATTGCACGGGAGCTTATCCACTCATGGATAGTATTTTGTTGCTACGCTCTCATGGTCTCTGTTTTCAGAGTCTCTGTGTCAAACCCCGCCACCATGTAACCTTCCAGAAGTATGCTGTAATAGAAAGCACTCGGCTTATTTAGCGGTTTGTTGCCAATCAAGATATACACAACCGCATCCATCGCTGCGCCGTTCCACCTCACCTTGACCATGTCTTTTCGATACAGTCCTGGCATCCCAATCCATCGATCGAGCGCGGCTTCATCCTGCGAAGTTATCTCCCAAAGTAGCGCGGGAACGCTGCAGCCCTTTGCTTTATCGATCGTCGCCACCGCGCTGGCGTTGCCGCCGCGAAACGCAAGCCTGAAATTCTTCAACTCCGTCGTGCCAATCGGCTTCGCGGTCGGACAATGCTTCACCATTTCCGTCCGGTTGAGGCCGACGCCATAAGCGGCAAACACTCGATTACTCATTTTCCTCAATTCTCCGGCACTCATCCTCGCCGAATACGACTCCGAGCGTACTGCCGTTATCCCAGCTCACGTGGATCGTGCCGATATCGTCGACCATCGTGACAGCCCCTGTATCACCCTGTCGCAGGTTGGTGTAAGGATCGCTCATGCGAATCAGCATCACCCGTGTGCCGGATGTGTAATACTCTTTGAGCTGTTTCAGCATCTCCGGATGAATCGTTGTCATTCTTCATCACCCGCTTCCCGTGCGGTGCGAAACGCCGCGTTGCCAGAAAGATTTCTCAGCAGGATCTTTCGTGCATCCTTGTACTCAGAGCCGATAAATCCGAGTCGCAGCAGGAAGCTGCGGAAGGCGTACTTCTCGTTTTCGACTTCCTGTTCCGTCGCGCTCACGCGTTTCTGCGTTCTTGCCAGTTCGCAAAGCCCCTGTACCAGTTGGTAGTAGGCGGCGATCTCCGTCTGGTCGTCAGTCGGTCGAAACCATCCGAACTCAATCCTGTCAGAGTGTTCTGTGATCGGTAGGCCGTCCGTGCCGAGCGCATTCTTCAGCAATGTCGCTTTACTCGCGATCAACCGCCGCAGGTTCTCCATGGCGGTCGGCGTCATGCCATTCTTCGGCAGCTCGACTGCGAGGCAGTCGGGATCGACAGCGCGAGGTGTTTCTTTTTTCAGTTGATCCGGCTCGACCGCTTTGAGTTCAGCGGGCTTTGCCGCTTCGCCTACCCGTTCACCGATGAAGCCGTCGTGTGCCAGTTCGCGGATCAGCATTTCGATCTGCCCTTCGTCCGCGCTATCTGGGCAAGTGACCGTACCGTTCTTGCCGACCGTGTAAGCACCGACCTGAAACGCGAAGCTCGGCGCGCCGAGGTATCGCGTCGTGTACTGCAGCACATTCCGCATGACCGCGACCAGGGCCTTTCGTCTGTCCCCCGTAACGTTGTACTTGATTTGCATTGTGAATACCTTCCTTTCGATTTGGTAGTCACATACATCACTCTTTCGGGTGTGAATATCAAGCTAATTATCTGTGTTTGGGGAAATGTCATTGTACAGAATCTTTACATCTCCCCTGACGAGCATAACCTGATTGGAACCACCAACCTGTTCGATGTACCGTTTCACGATCACATCACAGTACTTTTCATCCAGTTCGATCATTCGGCAGACACGATCCGTCTGTTCGCATGCGATCAGTGTACTGCCGCTGCCGCCGAACGGATCCAGCACGACACAGCTCGCCATGCTGGAGTTCAGAATCGGATACGCCAGTAGTTCCACAGGCTTCATGGTCGGATGGTCGGCGTTCTGCTTGGGTTTGTCGAATTCCCAGATAGTCGTTTGTTTCCTGTCAGCGTACCACTCATGCCGGCCCTTCTTCTTCCATCCAAACAACACCGGTTCATGACGCCATTGGTAAGGGCTTCGCCCAAGGACCAGAGACTGCTTCTTCCAGATGCAGGTGCCGGAGAGATAGAATCCCGCTTCCGAGAACGCTCTGCGGAAGTTCAAGCCCTCGGTATCCGCGTGGAACACATAGATCGACGCTTCATTCGCCATACTGGCTTCCATGTTCTGAAACGAAGCGAACAAGAACTCGTAGAATGCGGAGTCGGTCATATTATCGTTTTTGATCTTTCCCGCGCTGCCTTCGTAATCTACATTGTAAGGAGGATCGGTCACCACGAGATTTGCTTGAACACCGTCCATGAGAAGATCGAACACATCTCGTTTCGTGCTGTCCCCGCAGACGAGTCTGTGTTTGCCGAGCAGCCAAAGGTCGCCCGGCTTTGTGATTGCCGGTTCTTTCAGCGCGGCATCCACGTCGAAATCATCGTCCTGCACACCCTTGCGCTGAGCGTCCTTAAACAACGCGTCGATCTCCGGCGCGTCGAAACCGGTCAGCGATACATCGAAATCCGCAAGCTGCAAATCGGAGATCAGCAGAGATAGCTTCTCCTTATCCCATTCGCCGCTGATTTTATTCAGTGCAACATTGAGCGCTTTCTCTTTCTCCTCGCTCATTTCAACAACGACACATTCGACCTCGGTTACTCCGGTGTCGATCAGCACTTTCAGCCGCTGGTGCCCGCCGACGACATGGCCTGTGGTTTCGTTCCAGATCACCGGCTCTACGTACCCGAACTCGGCAATCGAACGTTTCAGTTTTTCGTATTCCGGGTCACCGGGTTTGAGGTCTTTGCGTGGATTGTAATCCGCCGGGACGAGTTTATCGACAGGCAGTGTTTGAATGACCATGCTGGATTCCTTTCGATACGATTTTTCGTAAGCCGACCTGCGCCGCGGGAAGGTTCCCTGCGAGCGCCTGCCCGCGCAGCGTTTTTCGTTGCTGACTTGTCAGGCGGTGGTACTTCAACGCGCGCATGAACGCTTGTACCTCATCCATGATCATTTCCCTCTACGCGCGGTCAATAGGCGTTCCATAACGTCATCCTGCGGATTCGTGCCCGTGTAGTCTGCCGCACAATTCTCCTTCACGATCTGGAATATCTCGTACCAGAGCCGGTTCGTCTGTGCCATGTAATTCTGGCTCATTGCCACATACGGAGACTGGATCGCGCTGCCCGTCGTCGGATGCTTTGCTAAGAAGCCATACTCTGTCACTGCTTCCTCGCACTGAATCCAGCGCGCGGCACTCATGGCATACCGCTCCAGCAGCTGCGGAGAAACGATTCTCGCCGCACCGCGCTGGTCAAGCCAATCCCATGTGTTCGCGTAGACCTCCGCCGCTTCGAGGTTGCGTCCGTCCTTCTGTCGGGCGGAAAGCAACTCTCTTGGCAATGGCATATCGCTGCCCTTAAGGTTGGCGGTGTTGGGAAACTCCACAACGGTCAGCTTCCGCTTGCCGAGGTTGCCGTCGAGCATCTTATCCGCCAGCGGCTTTTTCTTCTGGCCCGCGCCTAATCTCGACCCGCCGTGACCGTTTGGCATTTAAGCTTCCTCCTACAAAAAAATGGAGGTCTATTCGACCTCTTGAAACCGCGAAAGTTTGTACGTGACCCGACCGCGTTGTCCAGTTGAAAAGGTCACAGAGATTGAAATGCCCCCACCGGGTTTACCTCACGCTCGAATTCTGACGCGAGTTGGTGCTTCTGATCGTAATCTTTGAATGGCAGCTCTTGCAAAGCGCCATGAGGTTGCTCTCGTCGTTCGTACTGCCGTTTGCCAGCGGCAGGATGTGATGCACTTCCTCAGCGGCAGAGAGTCTGCCTTCGCTCCGGCAATGTTCACACAAAGGATATTGCAATAGAAATCGCGCGCGGAGTTTCTTCCACGCGCGGCCGTATCGTTTGTTGGTATCCGGGTCGCGAAGGCAATGGTTGTATTGACGCTCAGCGGTTTGTCTGTGTTCGTCGCAGTACCTGCCTTCTGTCAGCTTGCCACACCCCGGATAAGAGCATGGACGCTTGGGTTTTCTCGGCACCTTAAACTCCTTTGAAATCAAACAGAGACTCCCGCGTGCAACGAGAGTCTCTGTATAAGTTTCTTGCAGTCTAACAATATCAAACTTCCCGAGTGCGAAACAATGCGATTTAGTGCGGACTTTTAAGAAATTTCTTCTAAAGCGCAATCGTGCAGTTCATACAGTCTCCGCAGACTATATCCCATGTCGACCGCGATTTCTTCCCACCGTTTGAAGCACAGATACCGCAGTTCCAGAATCGTCTGGTACTCCGTGTTTTCCACGCGCTTGATCCGCCGCATGATCTCTGACTTGAGATCGATGAGTGCGTCGATGTCTTCGTTGATCTCGTTCTCCAGATCCACCATCTTGGCGATCGTATCCTCCATGGAGTGCGGGTTGGGCGTCGCCGCCTTCGGCGCACCAGACAGTGTTCCAGTCGCCTTGCTCAATAGGTCGCGCAGGGACATCACTTGCGCCAGCTTGCTGTTGATCCGTTGGTCGATCCTGTATGCCTGTGAAAGGTAATCCTTTGTGCTCATCTGAACCCTCCTTAGTCAAATGTCAATTCCCGCATATGCCCACAGCACGGCTTTCACATCGTCCACCGAACGAACCACAAACGCGTGGCCTCCGGCGACCTTGATCTTGTGAATCGTGCGCTCCTGCAGCTTAGTCACGCTGCCGTACGGTGCCTTCACCTCGAAGGCGAAGAATCGGCCGTCCAGACAGCAGATCACATCGGGGATACCCGCCGTCCCATACATCCCGCCATGTTCTTTCCACGCAAAGCAGCGCGGAACCACCCTTAAGAACCGCATGATCGCTGCGGTGATATCTTTTTCCAGCATTCCATTCCTTCCTGTTACCTGTTACGTGTTACTCCTTCCCATCTAGGGCTGGAACTATACACGCGCATACGCGCACATGCGCGCGCACGCGAGAAAGAAATTAACTTGTTTTCCGTGTAGCTCTAAATAAGAAGGTAACTTAGTAACAAGTAACATAAAAACTTATTCCCAGGGACTGATTGGCTCGGGAGTGGTGGGATCAAAGCTTGTGATGTCGCACCGTTTCTGAATCTCTTCATAATCGAGCACATACGCCCGTTTGAGCATCCCGCTGATTCGCACCGGCTTATATGCAACAAACAGATCGGATTGTCTTAGTTGCTTCAGAAACTGCGCGTATTCCAGACACTCACCGACTATGGCGTGATCGCGGCGGTATTGCGTGTATCGGTCGTAGCAGAGCTTGAAGTAGATCGCCACATGATCCAGATTCTCCATGATCGCCCACTCATTTGCGTACAGTCCCATACGCGCCATTCCCTCAAGCGTCTGCTCTATGATGCCTTTGTTCGCGCTTCCGCCGTCGAGAAGGTATTCCTTTGCGCCATACTCAAGGTACTTCTGACAATGCTTTATTGGGATTTCGAACACCCGATCCCAAGTTAACCCATACGATCCGCAGAGTGTTTCCAATAAGTTCAACCCTGCTACGCAGCACGCGATGTTATTCCGTACCCGCGACGGAAGCTCCGAGTCGATCTCGTCCATCGCGGTGCGATACCATGTTTCAGCGCACTCGACGGTGGTGCGCAAAGCGACATTTAAAACCGCACGCCCGAACCCCGATAAAACATCCGCTATTGCGCTCAATTTTGAAAACGACCTTCTATGTTTATCCGGCTTGAGGTCCTTCTTCGAGAAAAGCAGTTCCATGCTGCGTTCCCGGATCGAAGCTTCGGCCGGAGATTCCTCACCCGCAACCACGAGCGGAGCACAAAGGGTATATCTCGTCGTCGTCTGATCCGCGCGGCCTCGCTCCCCATCTGTGCCGTCATATGCGTTTCGCATGTGGTTCAGAAGCACATTGAGCGTCGATCGATCGATCTTGGAAGGTTTGAACTCATCCAATGCCTGCGGGATCAGGTTTGAAGCGACAGACTCCTTCATGAGCGTAAACTTCGTAACCTGCGACGCGGCGGCGATGCGCGCTTTGGAAAAGATCGGCAATATGATCCGCTCAAGCGTGTTGCTCTTCCCGCTCCCCGCCTCGCCGATCAGGAACAGATGCGGATATTTGATTTTCCGACTCTTGAAATGTTCTTTGAGAAAGCATCCAGCGCACCACGCCAGCACCGAGACCGTCTTGGCAGGTTCGTTGTAACTAAAGATCAAAGATCCGAGTACCATGAATTGTTCCGCGCTGATCGGTTGAACATCCAGCATGCTCGGCCCGCTCTGTCGGTACTGCTCGAACTGCTGCAACCCATCGACCGGGTTTTCTTCTCCATCTGCCGCTTGATCCCCGCATACAAATACCCAGCGGTTATCGTGCCGATACAAGCCGGAAGTCTTCACGCCTTTCTTTCGATTCCACTCCAACTCATACAAGAACGCCTTCAACAACTCCAAATCGCCCTCCGAGCCTGTATAACTCAGCGCGATCGTGCGTTTGTTCAGCGCGGATTTGAAACGCTGCAAGTTCGTGAAATCGGTTGTCAGGAACGAGTGACGGAATGTTTCGTTGCGCACCGTAACCAAATCCGCAGTGAGCTGGGTTTCCTCGTCGGATTCGACCATTTCGACAGGCTTCACAACGAAGTTAGTCAGCGGAGTCACGGCATCGCCCTTCGCGCGATAATACCTGCCTTCAAACTCGAACACCGGAGCAGCTGCGGCTGGGCTATAGGAATCCTCTACTAAATCGACTGCTTTCCCAATCGTCTCCTCGCCGTAGGTCGCGCCGTTGGCATGGTGGCGCTCGTCCCACTTCTCCCGATACAGCTTGCTTTGTCGGAACAGACGATCCATCTGATCACGGTTCTTCCCCGTCCAGAACGCAAGCTTGCAGCACAGTGCCATATCCGCTTCGGACTGACTGGCGTATTGCTTCTCCCATTGTCCCGACCAGAGTTTTGAGAATCGCTCTTCCTTATCTACCGCGAGCGCGCGTTCCAGCACCACCTCGTCGGATAACGGTGCTGCAGACGCTTTCTGTTTTCTCTGTTTTCGCTCTTTCGGCGCCTTCCGTTCCGACGTTGGTTTGTCCTGCTTTGGCATTTTGACATACACTGCGTGAATCCAAGCAAGAACGCCTTCATCCCGTCGCACCTCCAGAGGCAAATCTATGAGCCGGTTTCCAGTCATGGTGAAATAACGCCCGAATGCGTACATCTCAACGCCCGTAGCGCTATTCTTATTCCCGCCATCAGGTATTTTTCCGTGAAAGAAAAGGTGCAACCCTTCGCCCGATGGACTGATTTCCGTATACGTCGATGCCTTGTCGACGATCATAGCGGCTGTCTCGTTCAACGCGCCGGTCTCCTTATTCCTGCAATGGTCGATATCCACGCCGACGAAATCGTCATCATTCGTAAATACGAACCCAAGGCCGGTGTATCCATACCGTTCGCGCGCCGCCCTCACTTCCGCCAGCGTCCCCCATGTGCTCGGGTCGATGGACGAAGCGCGGCGATTCGCGTGCGGAGAGTAGGGCGTTTTGTTCGGTCGGTCGCCCTTACTGCTCGGTTCCAGCCGCCAACAGATCCACTGTCGCCGCTCGGCGAGTTCTTGCGGGAACACGTCATGCTCTGACACGCTTGATCACCTCCTGACAGGTATCGGAGAAGTATCGCACCAAGATGTCGCGCGCTTCCGCATACGCAATCTCGCGACGCATGCCGTTGCTGATTCGTTGCCCGAATACCCATATCTCATTACAGAAATCCAGAAGAATCAGCCCCATCTGAATCCCGGCATCTCGCTCCTTGATATCTTTATCCTCCAGAAAGCGAGGATACATGAGATGCGGTGTGATAGGCATGCATCCGCAAAGAAAGACGAAGCGTGAATACATCCGAGCGTTATGAACGTTTTCCTTTACACATCCGGCATATGGGGAACACACAAAGACCTTCCGAACCGGAAGGTCTTTATCTCCGAACAAAGCCGTCAGTTTTCGCTGCATAAGGACGCTCTGGGGCAAAGGGGCGTCTATGCGTTCGATTACCTTTCGCATATGCCGTACTCCCTCTCGATCACGGGAAGCACCCCCGCTTGCTCTTTCAGCAGCTGGTACAGGAATAACCTCCCTTTCTGGGTCCAGCAGGTGGAGACAATCGTAGTGCCATTGTCCAATACATGCGTCTGCGAATGCGCATACCCCTGATCAGCGTACTTCTGGTACAGCAGCCACGTCTCTGCCATGCGATATTGAACGCCGAGCTCGTGCAGCAGCAAGTTGAATTTGATCGCGGAAAGACCGTAGTCTTTCGCGATCATGCTGACGGGCACCAAGGTCTTACTCTTCAGCACCAAATCGCAATAACGCGCCTTTGGTTCGAGCTCGCTGATGATCTGCTTATGATGCTCGCTCTGCTGTTCGATTTGATTGCGTTGTTCACGTTCAGCCTGAAGCTCTGACAGCAGACGGATTCCAAACTGAGGATCGCGAACCAGAGCTTCCAATGTTTCGCCAGTTGCGTATATCCCATGCTTGCGAATTGTCGGAAGAATCTCCTCAACAACCCAACGTTCGAACCGTTCTGCTGCGGGCAGTTTGCTGCGCATGATCAGTCGGTAAACATCGGATTCGGGAATGAAGGTCATCGACTGCACCCCACCGTTTGTAAGGGTGTCGCGTTTCGCGATACCCTTACAATGCTTCTGAGTTGCATCCGCTACATTACCGTATCCAAGATTGACAGCAACGTCCTTTGCGCAGAATAGAATTTGGCCGTTTTCTTCAAGCGTGCGCACCGGACCGAATTCTGTATTTGTGAAAAGCTGTAATTCATTCATATGCGATTCCTTTCAAATCTGTACAAAGGAGCGGCTTGCGCCGCCCCTTCATCCGGTCACTTAGTTCTGAGATTCCACAATCTCACCCGTTACGGGATCAAACGGCGTCGGCACTTCGACGAACTCATCCAGATCGACGGAATACCCGCCGACGTGTTTCGCATTTTCCTTCACCTGCGCCGCGAGGTTCGATACCGCCGTCAGCTCTGTTTCGGTCAACACGCGTTCGGCGTTGAACTGCGCCTGAGAATACGCGATACCACCCGTGTTAACCGCTTTCTTGAGCGAGAACCGGGTAACCACGGCAAGCGATTTCTTGCCGCGGCTCAAGAGTCGCTGGATGTATCGCGTGAACTCCTTGAGTGAGCCGGTCGGCAGCGAAAGCAGAACCGGAAACACCTCACCCTCGCGCAGAATATAGATGCGACGGCGATTCTTACACGCCTTGCCACCACCTTCGCCCGAGCCGAATTGGTTGTAACGGCACTTCGCGCATGCACCGCCGGGATTGCCCTCCCCAGTTATACCATCGAAACTGCCGCAGTCGGGCGGTTCGTTGCCGCCCGCGTATTTATCCCGGTAATACGCAAACAGCGGATGGTGATACAGAATCACGCCCGTGAACTCCTTCACCGTTTCCAGTTCGCCGCCATCCACCGACGGTAGTTCAAACACCGTACTCCCGGCAGAAGGGATCTTGATGCGCTCAAACGAGAGGCTCAGCCCCTCAAGTTCCTGCGACATCGCTTCGGTCAGGTTGAAGTTTGCGAGTTCCTCAAACGCGCTGTTGGTTGTTACGATTCCTGTTTCTTGTGTCATATTGTCGTTTTCCTTTCTCTTTATCGGGCGGCTTTGCGCACGCCCACAGTTGTCTTTTCAAATACGGTCACGAGTCCATCCAACCATTGCGGCAGAATATCACCGTTCTCCATGGTCTGTTCCTTCACGAACGCCGAAAGCGAGTTAGCGTTGATGGTCTCGTAGATGAGATCGTCATACCCCGCCGCGCGCAGCGCCTCGAACAGTTCATCCTTACGTCCTGCGGTCGCCGAAGCGCGCGTCGTGTTGGTCAAGCAGAACATTGTTCCATTGCGGGTGAAATTTTGCGTTTCGGTTTCCGCCATGCGTTGGACAAGATCGGCATCCACGCGGTCCATCTCTTCCGTGATCTCTTTGAGCTCTTGCTCCGCGTATTTCTTCGCTTCCTTCAATGCGCGCAGCTCATCCGCTAACGCGAACAGTTCTTTTGATTCCATATGTACTCCTTTCAGGGTGTCTCGAAAGGGTTCTTGCCTGTCCAGTACTCATCGATCAGGACTCTGGCCAAATTGGCTTTATCGCGCAGCGCCTGGAGCACTTTCTCGTCTACGGTGCCGGCGGTAACGAGGTAGATATAGGTGCAGGGATTCCTTTGCCCGACGCGGTGGATGCGTGCTTTCGCCTGCTCGAAGTTCGACATGCTGTAATCCAGCGAGTAGAACACCATCTTGTCGGCGGCGGTGAGCGTGATGCCCAACCCAGCCGTCGCAATCTGGCCAACGAACACGGTCACATCGGGATCCGCCTGAAACCGACGCACCTGCTCATCGCGATCCTTCACCGCGCCGGTGATCAGTGCGTATCCGATCGACTTCCGTTCCAGCATGGCGGTGATTGCGTCAATCTCCGGCAGAAACCGTACGATGACCACGAGCTTGCCGCCTTCCTGCGCCGCACTGTCGATGATGTCCGAAAGCGCGTCCAGTTTCGCGGAACTGACGCGTTCTACGCGGTCGGTTTCGTCGCCGCGCAGGAAGCCGCCAGTCAGTTGCGAGAGTCGCAACAACCGGGTTAGAACGTTCGCGGTGGTGATCTCGCCACACTTGATTTGTACGTAACTGTCCCGAACCAGCTGTTGATACAATTTCCTTGCCTGCTGCTCCAGTTCGACCCGCTGGACAATCTCCGTCGTTTCCGGCAGATCGAGGCACTCGGCCTTCGTCGCACGAAACGCGATGCTATGAATGCGTCGCGTAAGCTCCTCTGCCATGTTTGCTTTAAGGACTGGCGTGTGATTGCCATACCCAACCATGTCGAAGTAGCGGTTGCGAAAAGCATAAAAGCTGTTGCCGAACACCGTTGGATTCAGGAACTTGTACGGACTGAACACGTCGATCGCTTTGTTCGTGATGATCGTCCCAGTCAGCAGCATTCGGTACCGGGCCTTCGCGCCAAGCCGATGCATGCATTTACTCGCTGCGATATTGTGCGTTTTGATCTTGTGCCCTTCGTCGCACACAATGAGGTCAGCGTCCCATGCCGTGAGTTCCTTTTCCAGTCGCCACGCGGATTCGTAGTTGATGACCGCCACCTGCAAGCCCGATGTCGGCATTTGTCGCAGTTTCTCGATCTTCTTGGATTCGCCGCCATTCAATATGACGAGCGAGTACTCGAAATCAGCGAATTTTAAAAACTCCTCCTGCCAAACGCCTAGGATGGACAATGGCGCGACGATCAGCATTCTCTCGACCTTACTCTCGAGAAACAGTCGCCCGGCGATCGCGATCGCGGTCAGGCTTTTGCCGGTTCCCATTTCCATGAGCAGTGCCACTCCGCGGCTAGTCGGAGGATCGTGCCCGGCCAGCCCGAAAGTCTGGCAGGCAAACGAAAAAGCGCGTCGTTGGTGATCATACGGACGCGCTCTGATGGGCATATGTAATTTCTTGTTTTCCATGATCCCTTCCCGAAGGGGTACGGATTTAAATGTTTCTCCTATTTGACGCTTCTATCCCGGAGAATGGGCGGTGGTCATGATCGGCTCTTCGCCGCGCAGCTCTTTGCTCCCCGCATCCCGCCGGGCCGCACTTTGGGAAGTTATCCTCGACTGTACGGGCTTCTCATAACCACCGGATATTCAGATGTCAAGGTTCCGAAAAATAGCCCCTTCACCTGTAGGTCACGAAAAAAGCAAAATACAAGGATTCTCATAAAAGTTTTTTCAACTTTTTTATGATCGTCGATAACTGATCACTCACAGCCTGCTGTGAAATTCCAAGCTGTTCTGCGATTGCAGCCTGTGTTTTCCGATGAAAGAACAATTCACGAATCAGCGTCTGTTGTCTGATGCTCAATTCGGATATTGCAGTATGCAGCCGAGTTTCCTCTGTTGCACCATCAAGCACTCGGGTTAATCTCTGATCATCAACCGCCAACCACGACAGTTCCTCGGATACGTCAAAGGTTACGTGGCGTCGCGTCTCCTTTTGTGTGTTGTTGTACTCCTTCCGATCTAGTTCATTTAGTGCCTCCGCGATCTCTTGCTCCACCTCCAATTCCTCAATGTGCCCGTCAGCAAAGCGATACTTAATATTGACCAGTTCCATTTGTCCGGCTCCTTTCGTTCAGAGCCCGACGATTGGCGCATTTTTGAGCGCACGAAAAAAAGGACCCGGCGGCACGGCACAAAAAGCGCCGCTCGCCAGGCCCTATTTAGTTTTAATGTGCTATATCCTTAACCCCTGAGGGCGGCAGCCGGAAAAATCAGGTCACGAGTTCCAGAAGCCAGGGAGCGACCGGTCTGCCGATCAGCCGCGCGTTCATATAAGCCATCTCCAGCGTCAGGCAGGTATGGCCTAGATAATAGCCGTCCATGGGCGTGAGCGTCATGGCAAGGTCGGTGTGCTCGGTATCCAGCAAACACAACGGCAGCAAGAATTGCACCTTGCCCTGATATCCCTGCGGCACCACGATACCGGGTTCAAACGACGCTTTGCGCCGCGCAAGTTCGACGGCGGTTTCAAGCAGAAGCGACAAGTTCTTCACGCGCTGTACTTCCAGTGGAAGCCGTGCGAAATTATCTGGATCGCACAGAATGTGGTTCACATTGACACGAATGTCCCACACGGGGAAGTACGTCATGCCCGTGATCGGCAGCAGCAATCCCGGTTTATCCGGCAATGGTTGCACATACTTCATATCGGACGCGACATCGTCAAAGAAACCGCGAAAAAACCAGTCTTGCATCGCGTCTTTGCGTTTATTTCGGGTGAAGCATCCATAGATGCTCTTGTAGTTCTTTGTGTAGAGGCCTGTGTTAAAACATGCTTTTTCATTTCTGACGTAAAAGATTCTGTCCGCATATTCTGGATCGGACGCGTAATTGAAATTGTTAAAGTCGATGATTTGTTTCCTGAAAACGTAATTGACATATTTTTCTAGGATCGGTGTGTCAGTGTTCTTTGGTGTAAATAATGGATGGGTAAATCGCCATGATTCCGGCACTGCCATTTCAGCCAGCGTGATCAGATGGTCAAACCAGTTGGGCACATAAGCGAATTCGAACAGATCGGGTAAAAGTATCATTTGCAGATTTCCTTCCATTTTGGAATTTGTTCAGCGAGTCGTTTTTGTAATAATTGGATAGCGTCATGATCTACGTACGTGTATTCGAATCCATCCTCTTCCCTAGATTGGAACGTGCACATCGTAACAATATAAGGATCGTAGTACTTTAGTACTTCTTCTATTGCGTCCTTATCTCCCTTTACTGCGGCACAAATTGTCTCGAAACTTAGAATCATATCTCTCCTATCGGCTGATTTGAAAGAAGCCCTTCTTTTATTTCACGAGGTGTCGCTAAATTCAACCTCCTTTTCTTGATACCACTTCCGAATTTCAGCGATCGCAAGACTACGCCATTGACGAATCGTTCTTGATGAAACGCCAAAGTGACTCGCGATTATCGCGTCTTTCTGGCCATGCCAGAACTTGAGCAACAATACACCCAGCAGATTCTTCGGCAATGTAAGCATCGACTGATGAAGCTTTTCATTGTCCAACGGATATATACTTCCCTCAAATTCGATAACCAGATGATCCGTTTCATATACATCAAAGACGGCATCCCGCGCAGAGATATATTGTTCAGGATCAGGCGTGATCACTTCTCTACTTGACTGCCGCTTGATCTTCCGTTTGTAATTAAAAACCGTGTTACGGAGGACCTCCTTACAAAATGCATCAAACATAGCGCCAGCGGCAGCCTGTTCGCTCTCGCAGTTCAACGGTTTGTCCTCCATATTTGGTTTTTAAGGTGCAGTCCGAGTTTTGCCTCTTCTCCCCCTATATAAATAAAACAATCTGACTTTTCAAAAGCGGAAGCAAAACGTCTATTTTTGTGAAAATATATTATTTCGAGGTATTTTTGTGCTTTTTTTGATGAAAAACTAACGGTTTCGCATTCAACCATTGCGTGGGCGCGAACTCTCAAACATCGTCCTCCGAAACTTCCACGGAGGATTATAACGAGTCCTAAAACGCCTATATATACAACCAAGTGTTCGAATAATCAAAAAGCGAGAAGTTATGCGGTGAATTAAGAATAATATATTTTATGCCACGTTCCTGTTTCGTTACTCCCCTCTTTTACTTTTCAAGAGAAAATTCGATACCAATCTCCAAAAAAGAAAAATCCCGCAACGTCTGCGGGTTGCGGGTTAATAAAGCTGATAAGTTGCAGCAATTCCAATTTTCAGCTCACGCAGAGCTCTTAGAACTATCGTCCATCCCCATTGATCAGGCTCTTATCTTACCCTCTTTTCGAGTAATTTAGAATTAGAAAGCAAGTATTTCACTAATACAATGAGGTCAAAAAATGAAGACATCAGCCTAACTAATGTAAATTACTTTAAATTTCTTTAGTAAGTATATCGCTAATACGACAACGATCGTTTTATTCGTTTGCCTGTTTACCAAGCATTTGGCTTATTATAGATGATACTTATGATCGAAAGTCTCGTTTTTTGTTTTATTGCTAGCAATTTCTTTTAGTTCGGAGTATTTGGAAAAATGATTTGAGGTATCTGTTGCTTATACTTCGCGTTTTTGCTCCTTAACTTGATCATACCAGAACTGAACGGATAGTTCTCTCATGAGATTAAACAAGAATGCTAAAATGTATCACTTATTATCAAATGTTGATCTGTGTTATGTTTTACTATAAACGAAATCAATGTCCTGAACGATTTGTGAATCCAATTCACCTAGATCCACCATCTTTTGCATGACCCTCATAGCATTCCAATGGTCCATGCTTGAACGGTACGGCCGTTCTTCTGTGAGAGCTTGATAAACATCCATTGATGTTAAGAGTTTTGAATAGAAATCCAGATCCTCCGCGATCAGCCCGTTAGGATAACCTGATCCATTAAGTTTTTCGTGATGGTTACCCACCCATCTGGAAATATCCTCAAATCCGCTGACATTCTCTAAGCAACTTTTTGCAATGGCCGGGTGCCTCTTAATATTGTTATACTCTTCTTCTGTTAATCTCCCCGGTCTATCCAATATATCATTGCTTATAATCAACTTTCCAAGATCATGTAAATCAGACGCAATCAATAGTTTGTGTGTTGTAGTGAAATCTATATGATAAAAATCTGCCATAGTAGCAATCTTTACTGAAAGGCCAGCTGAGTGTTCGTGGGTGTACTTCGACTTTGCATCGATGATTTTAGACAAAGTCTTCGTTAATTGTCGGATATCCTCATAGTTCATTGCGTTGCTAAACTGTGGAACCACTTGACTTAAGCTGGAATCGATATTTGTATCTTTTAATCCGTTCCAAAGTTCTGTATGTTCGGATACCTTTAAAAACGCATTGGTCAAAATAGGCGAGAAAAACGTATCCCTATGATCATGAACAAATGCTTCTTTCTTCCCCTTCGTCTGTGGACCTTCTCGCAGGTCAAACGTTAAGTCTAGCGTATCAGCCAGCGCGATAATTTGCGCAAACAATGGTATTTCTTGCGCCGTTCTTCCAAAAAAACCAGTTCCATTATATTTCTCGTGATGATATAGAATCACATCAATGGGTGATGTTAAAAACGGGAAATCTTTTAGATTTTCCTCTCCTATGATGCAATGTTCTTTTCTGCTCTCCACGATATCCAACTTCTCTTTTGTCGATCCTGATATATTATCATGAAGAATTTTTAAACTTGCGCCATTATCATGCATTATGGCCAACGAGGCCAAATCAAATATCTCTTCGTCTCGTAGATTCAATTCCTTGGCGATCAACACCGATAAATAGGCAATCCGCTTCGAATGATTTGTCGGTATGCCAAAGATATCCATTTCAATTGTATCTAATGTATTTGCAATAGCTTTTAGGAACTCATTCAAATTAAAGTCCATACATTCCCTCCATATCATAAGGAAGTTTGCCTGCTGCCTCCGTTAATCAAACCACGCTTTTCTCAGGAGAGTGATTGCCGAAACGATCTCCGTTTCTTCTAGTGCGGCAAAGCCAAGCGCTACGACATCGTGATATCGCGCCGGTGGCGTATCGTAAAAATAAGACGAGATGCCATATACCTGCACCCCTTCAATTTTTGCTCTTTCAATCAAGTTATCCTCCGACATGCCGTTGTTCACCTTAAGAACCAAGTGCAGTCCGGCGTTTGCGCCTATGATCGCCGTGTTTGGCATCATTTGTTGAATCGTGTTGACCATTACCTCTCTTTTTTGTCGATAAAGCTTTCTCATGCGATTTAAGTGCCGGTCATAATAACCGTTATCAATGAATCTATGTAGAATTTCCTGTTCCAGAACAGGTGCAGAGCATATAGAGAAGCTCATTTTCCACAGGTAACGTTCCATTAGCTCCGGAGGAATGACCATATAGCTGATTCTTAGCGAAGGACTTAGAGACTTTGAAAATGAACCAATATAGATGACTCTTCCTTCGCTATCGAGCCCTTGTAAGGAAGGTATTGGTTTGCCAATGTATCGAAATTCACTATCATAATCGTCTTCAATAATATAACGCTCCGGCGCACTATAAGCCCAGTTTAGCAGTCGAATGCGCCGATTAATTGGCATAACGCTACCAAGCGGAAATTGATGCGAAGGAGTGATACAAACCACTTGAGCAGAACTCTTTTCGATCTGCTCAACATCGATACCATCCGCTTCCACTTGAACAGGCACGAATCTTGCGCGGTTGCTGCTAAAAAGCAACGCGAATTTCTCATACCCGGGATTTTCTATAGCATAGACATAATCATGCTCAAACAACTGAATCAGCAATTGAAGTAAATACTCGGTTCCAGAGCTGATGACTATTTGCTTTGCCGAACAAATAACGCCACGCGCGTCATGCAGATAACTAGCAATGCTTGATCGTAATCGAAACAATCCCTGTAGGTTGCTTTCTCGGAAAAGCTCATTGTTTTCCCTGCAAATAATCGTATTACAGAGCTTTCTCCAAATTCGAATCGGAAATCCGTTTTCATCAATTCCATGCAGAGAGAAATCATAAGGAAGATTCAAACCTGAATCTTCGGATGTTTCCTTGAGCTTGTCAAGATCCGCTGTCGGAGAGATATTTTCAACGATCGTAACAAAATAACCGCTCCTTGCTTTCGATAAAATATATCCCTCGTCGAGAAGTTGATTATAGGCGGCTTGAACCGTATTTAAGCTGCATTGTAAATGATTGGCTAAATGACGTTTTGACGGCAGCTTATCATTTTCCCGCAGATTTCCATCCGTGATTTCCCTTTTAAAATATTCATACAGCTGAAGATAAATAGGAATGTTCGTTGATTTATCCACCTGCAAAATCGGCTCTATCATACACTCCACCATTTGGTACCATCGAATTTTCTGATTCTGGATCTTCCATAGGTTCCAGTTGGTTACTATAATATGACAATAGGACGCAGAATACAAGAGAAATGAGAAACGGCATGAATGAGCGATATGAATTAAACAAAAACCTAGCACAAATGCTTAAGGGTGGAGTAATTATGGACGTTACGTCACCTGATCAAGCGAAAATCGCCGAAGACTCTGGTGCTTGCGCGGTGATGGCTCTGGAACGCATTCCGGCTGACATCCGAGCGGCAGGAGGTGTGTCTCGGATGAGCGATCCTCAAATGGTTCGAAGCATACAGAACGCGGTTTCAATTCCCGTAATGGCTAAAGTTCGAATTGGTCATTTTGTGGAAGCACAAATTCTTCAGGCGATGCATATTGACTTCATTGACGAGAGTGAGGTTTTATCTCCGGCGGATGATTCCTTGCACATCAACAAAACTACGTACAATGTGCCTTTCGTTTGCGGAGCAAAGGACTTAGGTGAGGCACTTCGTCGCATCAGTGAAGGTGCTTCGATGATTCGTACAAAAGGCGAACCGGGAACTGGCGACATCATCCAGGCGGTCAGGCATATACGCTTGATTGACAAACAAATTCGAGAAATAACCGGTATGCGTGATGATGAGATCTTTAACGCTGCAAAAAACTTGCAAGTGTCATACGATCTGCTCTATGAAGCGCACAAAACCGGGCGTCTATCCGTTGTAAACTTCGCGGCAGGTGGCGTTGCAACCCCAGCGGACGCTGCCCTTATGATGCAACTCGGTGCAGAAGGTGTATTTGTTGGTTCAGGAATTTTTAAATCTGGAGACCCGGAAAAAAGAGCACGTGCAATTGTTAAAGCAGTAACGAATTATAACGATCCCGATATATTATATGAACTATCTAGCGGACTCGGGGAAGCCATGGTCGGAATCAATGAACAGGAAATTCAATTACTGATGGCGGAACGTGGGAAATGAGAATAGGTGTTCTTTCACTGCAAGGCGGGTTCGTTGAACATATTTCCATGTTGAAGGCGCTTCATGTCGATTCTTTTGAAATCCGTAATCCAAGCCATTTGGATAAAGAGATGGATGGCTTGATTCTTCCCGGAGGTGAGAGCACCGTTATCGGAAGACTTCTTAACGAAACATCACTGCTAGATCCTTTGGAAACTTTAATCAAAGGAGGATTGCCTGTGTTTGGAACCTGTGCTGGCATGATATTGTTAGCAAACAGTATCGAGAACTCGTCTTCAACGTATCTGCCAAGCATAGGTGTCACTGTTCGCAGAAACGCATATGGTCGGCAACTCGGCAGCTTTCATACGGAAGGAAATTTCTCTGGTATCGGTGTCGTTCCTATGACTTTTATTCGTGCTCCTTATATTGTGTGTATGGATGAAGAAGTTCGCACTCTGGCAATGGTTGGGGGGAATATTATTGCAGCGGAATCACACAATATTCTCGTAACATCATTTCATCCAGAGTTGACAGCAGATTTACGAGTTCACAAATACTTTTTAAGGAAAGTACAGAAGCAGCTTTCATTATCTTGCCCTGGTCAGCAGAATTACCCACTCGGTTAGAAATTAAATTGATAATATGATCCTCGCCTTCCGATACTTGCCATAATGAATGGTCAAGAATCCATTTTTGAAAATTAACTACTGCACTGCGGCTATTGAATTACCAGTACATGAAATCCTGCTTCATTCTATCCGGATTGACGTGCGTAATTGTCGCAATCCATAATCGATCGTTCATTCGATTGTATTTTGTAAAAGTTTAGTTGTCAGCCAAGTGCTGCAAAAATTGAAATCGTCGATTTTTAAAAGTTGTTATATTAAAGTGGGTAGGAGTATACCCATCCGCTTTCATTAATGTATTGAAAGGCATTATTAAAATCATCTTGATATAGCCGCATAACTAAATAAGAACATGACTTTATATGGTGACTATTACATAATGTACTGACGAAACCCGATCGAGACGGAGCAGGTTAGAAAAACCCGATCCTTCTTCAAAGTAAAATCAACTTTTCGTTCGCAAATCAATTACACAGAACAGCTCGTCATGTTCCGCCCGCTCTTTTTTGACGTGTAGAGCGCCTGATCTGCGGCGTTGAGCAGTTCCGCACTTGAGTTGTTCTTTGCAGGCATTCTCGTGGCAATGCCAACACTGATCGTCACATACTTTTCGACGGTTGAGAATGCGTGGGGGATGTTCAATGCTGCAACTGCCAAACGGAGTTTCTCGGCAATGATGAACGCACTGTCCTCATTCGTGTTCGGCAAAACGCACACAAACTCTTCACCGCCGTATCTGGCGAGAAGATCCGTTTTTCGGGCAATCACCTTGGATAAAGCGTGTGCTATCTGAATCAAGCAGGTATCGCCACCTTGATGTCCGTAATTATCGTTATATTGTTTGAACAAATCAATGTCCATCATGATGAGTGAAACGGGGATGGATGCGCGAACCGACAGGTTCCATGTAGATTCGAGGTATTCGTTGAATTTTCGACGGTTCGAGATGCCGGTCAATCCATCCAAATAAGACATATTCTCCAAATAGTCTCGATACTGCTTCAGTTCGACATGCATGCCGACTCTCGCCTTCACAATGACCGAATTATACGGCTTCTTGATATAGTCCACAGCCCCAAGGTTGAATCCGAAAATCTCCTCGTCCTCATTTACTTTGCCAGTCACAAATATAATCGGTATGCCTTTCGTCAACGGATCGGCTTTCAACCTTCTGCAGACCTCATACCCGTCAATACCGGGCATGATGACATCCAGTAAGATCAGATCCGGTGGATTATCCGAAAACGCGATCTCAAGCGTTTTCTCTCCGTTGATCGCCGCGCGAATCTTATATTCGGGCTTCAATAGCTCAGCCAGAATGCTGATGTTCTCTTTCGCATCGTCAACAATCAATATCGTCGCTTGTTCGAACAGATTATTCATTGTCTATACCATCCAATCTGATGTTTAGTTCGGCCGCAATCTTTCGAATTGGAATCTTCGCCGCTTCAAAGTCAAAGCCATCAACATTCAGTTCAATTTCCTCCACATCTGCAGCTAAACTTCGGCCAACTACTTTTTTCAACTTCAAAACAGCTTTCCCCGCATCGATATCGTCCTTCCATATCAGTTGAGCCGCTTCTCGTAATACCGATTCACATTCCTCCAGTGATGCTACTTCCTGCTCAATCGCTACTTCTATCGGCACTTCGCGGGCCGCCAATACTGCATTACTCACCAAACGGAGGGCGGAATCGAGTTCATCCAACAACGGTTCACAATCCAGAATCGGGGTCGTGAGCAATGCCTGTTCGAGCTTTTCAGAGGTAACAAATATCTCGTTTGCAGAGATATTGCCCGAGACTCCTTTTAACGTATGCGCAAGTCGTTTGGCATCGTCCACTCTTTCTTCAGAAATCGCCTTTCGAATATTGGGTATAAATGACCGATAATTATCGGCGAAATCATTTAGCAGTTTTAGGTAGAGTTTTTTATTCCCGCCGACGCGCCTTAACCCCTCGTCAATATTTACACCGTGTATCATATCAGGCAACTTCGGTTCAGCAACGCCCCCGATATTTGTTCCGGGTGAGCCCGCCGGAGCAATATTGTCTGCGCTAAGCTTTGGTTTGATCCACTTTAGAATCGTGGTGAATAGATTCTGAGGATCGATGGGTTTGCTGACATAGTCATTCATACCTGCGGCTTTGCACTCCGCCTCCACGCCCTGCATGGCATGGGCAGTCATCGCGATGATCGGTAAATCCTGATTTTTCCGATCCGCTCGTATGAACTTCGTAGCTTCATATCCTCCCATGATCGGCATCTGTAAATCCATCAGCACTAAGTCATATGACTTTGTCGCAACCGCATCAACGGCCTCTTGCCCGTTGTTAGCGACTTCAACGGATGCTCCAGCACTGCCTAATATTTCCGTAGCGACTTCCTGGTTGATCACATTATCTTCGACCAGCAAGATTTTCGCTCCATCAATTCGAATTTCATCCGTCCCATCTTCCGGTGATCCGCCGCTCTGGATTGTCATACCGCTTTTATCCATGTCGAACATGTTTACAATCGTATCGAATAAGAGAGATTGGTTGATCGGTTTCATTAGAAAATTCTGGACGCCGATTTTTTCTGCTTTCTTTGCGACCTCTTCTCTGCCAAACGCGGAAACCATAATGGCCATTGGCGTGCGGCTGATGGTTTTATCGTTAAGAATCGACTTTGCGGCCTCAATCCCGTCCATCTCCGGCATTCTCCAGTCCATGATGACCAGATCAAATGGTTTCTGTTCGGATTGATTTTTTACCTCCTGAATCGCCGCTTTCCCCGAAGCAACTGTAACCGCATCGACGCCGAACGATCCCATCTGCTCTTTGAGAATCTCTCTGGAGACTTCGTTGTCATCTACGATCAGAACCTTAAGGTTCTTTAGGCTCTTTTTGCTGACAGTTTGGTTCGCTTTTTCTCCGCTTTGAATTTGGAATTCGATTTCGAATGAGAATGTGCTGCCCGCGCCGAATACGCTCTCAACCGAGATGGTTCCTTTCATCATTTCGACAAGACGTTTCGAAATGGTCAGTCCCAAACCGGTCCCGCCAAATCTTCTGGTCACAGAGGTATCCGCCTGTGAAAACGCGGAGAACAGCTTTTCCTTCTGCTCTTTCGTTAGTCCGATTCCCGTGTCCGAAACCGCAAAATTGATTCGGCATGTCTGATCCGCTTTCGAAGCGAGCGAAACCTCGACCAGCACATGTCCTTCGTTTGTAAATTTCACTGCGTTGTTCACTAGATTTAAAAGAACCTGTCCGACCCTCAGCGGATCGCCGACCAGGCAATAGGGAACATCGCTCTCGATATTGTTGATCAGTTCGATATTCTTTTCCGATGCTTTGTTGGAGTTCATGCTGATGACATTGTTAACAACATCATCCAACCGAAAGTCGACTGACTCCAACTCTAGCCTGCCAGCTTCCATTTTCGAGAAATCAAGAATATCGTTGATAATACCAAGCAGAGACTTTGCCGATGCGTCAATTTTGTTGGTGTAGTCCCGCTGCTTCACCGTCATTTCAGTCTTTTTTAGCAACTCGGAGAATCCGATGACGGCATTCATCGGCGTGCGGATCTCATGGCTCATATTCGCTAGAAACTCGCTCTTGGCGTGCGTGGCTTCTTCTGCAACCGTCTTAGCGTTGATCAGTTCTTCTTCGTTCTTCTTTTGCTGTGTAATATCGCGTAATATACCGATTGAATACCAACCATCGCTCATCTCAACAGCCGAAAAAGAGAGTTGTGCAGGTAGAATTGACTTATCTTTCCTAATGATATCAAGCTCAAACGTCTCTCCGACGACTTTTTTTTCCTGGTTTATGTTAGGTTTCAGAAATTCGTCAAGCGGAGATTCATTAACAATTCGGGGCGATAGAAGATCTTTCGGATCCTTGCCTAACACTTCCTCTTTTGTATACCCAAAGATTCTCTCTGCGGCGAGGTTCCAGTACGTTATCTTACCGAGAGTATCCAGCATGATTATTGCGTCATATGCGGAGTCAGTAATGGAGCGCATTTGGATTTCCCGGTCTCTCAGCGCCTCTTCTGTCTGCTTGCGTTTTGTTATGTCGCGGATAGATGCCACTCGCAGCGTCTCACCAAGTAATTGATATTCCCGTCCTTCCACTTCTGCAAGAAATGTATCACCATTCTTTCTGACAACCCTTATTTCGTATGGGTTGCTGTAATTCCTCGCAACGTTTTCAAACACAACTCTCTTGTCAGCTTCGTGAATAAAATCTGTGACATCCTTGTTGAGCATTTCTTCCCTTTGATATCCAAGCATTTCTAGTAGCGAAGGATTAATATCTTGAATAACAGATTTTTTATATATGACAATTCCTTCAAGTGTTACATCCGACAGTCGACGGTATTTTTCTTCACTCTCCTGAAGAATCGTTTGATTTACTCTCATCTTCTGGTTTTTCTCGATGATAATATAAACAGTATATATCAGTAAAAATAGCGCAATAGCGTATATGATTCCCGGTATCACCTTTGAAACCACTGCTTGATTCCAGAATTTATACGAATAATCCATTCCGAATACAGCAATGACCTCTCCTGTGTTTGTATCCTTCATAGGAACAAGCATGCTTATCCAAGTACCCCAACGGTCGGTTGTCGGTGGGGTGATAAACGGTAGTCCATCTTGAAATGGCTTTTTGTCAACTTCAGTTGCTTCAGTGTATTCCTGACCCGGTGGTGAGTAATCTTCAGAATCGGCTGGTTCAGAATCTACAACAAAATAAATACGATCACTTTTTTGTATGTAAATATAGGCGAAGCTAAATTCATTGTTTACTTTGATAATGTTCGTTAAATTTGCTTTGAGAGATTTATATTCCGGTTTATTTGTATCTTGCGCAGAAACATCCAGCTTGGCTAACAATTCTTTTGAAAGAGAAGCTTCCGCTGTTTTTGCAATACTCATTGCTTGATTTGAAGCATTCTCAATTGCTGTATTCCACAAGTTATTAATAAATAAGTAACTTGAAACCGCCAATACAATAATAAGTATGAAAAGGAATTTCTTTGATGAACTTACTCTTCTCGCTAATTCGTTGAAGGGTTTGGTTATAGTTTTCATCAATTTGCCTCCGGTATAGATTTATCCCCGTTTGGGGTCTAGCATCGATGTTTACAAAACACTCTTTTGTGTTTTTTCAAAGCAGTTGAACTGCATATATAAGAAAACGTGGCTTGCAATGGGGATTGCTTCTCTCTCGTCATAACGTCACATTTTTAGCAATTGTGACCACTCGTGCTTCCCACGAATCGGTTTAGCATTTGGTGCGGGTGTCTATTGCCGCGGGTTTGTGATTTTGCATAACTAAGATCTCGTTTTTAGCTCTTTGGCGTTCACATCGCCCTTTTGAATGAGCTGATGGTTATTACTACGCTTTAGAAATTTCAGTTCATTTTGGGTTGCTTGTTTTGCCTTCAGAAACAGTACGAGAACATTTGCCGTTATTTCCGCAGTTCGCAAGATTTCAAGTGCACGAGAATCATCCACATCTGCATCATTAAATCAAGAATTTTAGCGTCTGGAATCGCATGCTAGATGATTTCATATGCTTCGCCAGCGTTATAGGCAATAAAGACTTGAAAACCAATTGATTCTACCAAATCTTTGATTCGAATGATGCCATGAATTGGAAATCGTATTAGAAAGATCTGCGAAACGAAGTAAACGGATTGTTGCTATGTAACACATCTCGTAGTTCGACACTTGCATTGTTTCAGAGTTGCATGAATTTAGACAACACTTGGTTCCTATTCGTATCGCTTTTTGAGTAATTATATCATAATCAGATTTATCCAAGTTACAATCTAACATTGTTTTCTGCGTTTACGTGCAACTTATTGCGCTAATTTGTTATCTTAGCGTATTCTACATGGATTGGCTACCCTAAACTGTATATGTAAAATAAGATAGTAATCCTTGAGAAGCAAAACAAGGTGAAAACGATTATTGCTTCACAATGTTCGTTTGCATTGATGACTTGTATGTTCATCCCCGTTAGAGTACACGAGATCTTGTACCTAGTAAATTCCGAACATATAGTATAGACATTCAATTATAGGAACCTAAATAAATCACGCCCATTGTTACGACAACACGAAAGTGCCCCTCGCAGTTACGCAGAGGCACTTGTTTTGAATCACTTGTTGCGGGAAGTTCAACTAGTAATACATTTCACTCTTCAGTATAAAATCCGTTTATTTCATGGCTGTTATTGAGGTTTCAAGAGCCGACACGCAGGATGCGCTGTCCGGGTTTACTGCGCGCAATTGCCGTAGCACGTCATCGATGGTTTGGTCGACTGTATCCCATTTTTCCGAGTCGTTTGCGCGAAGTTTTGCCGCCGCTTGATCCCATGTATACTCCAGATCATCGCCGCTTGCTGAAGCACTAGCAAAATCGCCTGCATTGACAAATTGCAATGCGTCTTGCTCGATTTTAATGAAGCTGTCGTAATCGCCCACAGCATCTGCGGCAGTGACTGTCGTGGTGGACGTAGCAGTGCTACTAACCAACTGCGCATGACGAAAATAGTATCCAGTGCCAGCAGCCAGAGCCAGAACGGTTATAACAGCCATCGTCTGAATCAGCGTAGAATAGCGATATTTATATTTTTGAATCTTCGGTATGCTGGATTTATTCATCGTCCTATCCAATTTTTTAATGGACAGAAATACCACGGTAAAGAGAATTGCGGTTAGGAAGATCGCCGTCGTGAGGGTTGCGCCCAATCCCAGTCCGCTATACTTTGGCGGCTGCGTAAGATAATCTCCAAGAGAAGCACCCAGCGGGCGGGTCATGATGTACACAATCCAGAATCCGAGTACCGAATCAAGTCCCAACTTCCAGGCAATGGAAATAGCAACAACGATTGCAACAACGATTAACCCTGTAACCAGATAGCCAAGACCGAGGGTCTCCGCCATGAGATCGCCAGACGCAGTGCCTAGAGCGAACGTGAATAAAATCGCAAGCCAATAAAAGACTTCTCGTTTCGTCGTATCAATGGAATGCATGGAGAGCGTTTTCTCACTAGCGTACCAGATGCCAAACGTAATCATGAGCGCGATTGTAAATCCAATGGTGCTAACTTCCAACGGAACCCCGATGCTGTCCGTCATAATATCTGTTACAAGTGTGCCAAATATGCTGATTAATACGACAGCCAACCAGTAGATGGCTGGTAAGTATTTTTTGGTCCTAAGCTGGAAAAACAAAACGATTGCAAGCAATATTCCAGCTATAATAGCCGTTCCAGAAAGTCCGAAACCAAGATTGACATTCAAAAAATCTGATGCCGTTTCGCCAACTGTCGTGCATAAAACTTTGATGATCCAGAAAAAAATGGTTACCTCTGGAACTTTGTTCAGCATCCGCTGACCCAACATTAATTCTGTTGTTGAATTGACAGAGTTCGGTTCTAAATTGATTTTTTCTTGTCGCATATATCTTTCTCCCTCATTCGAATTGACTCATTCTGAGATCATTCCGAATTATAGATGTGAAAAATGAGTGTGCGATGATAAATATATTAGATTCTCCATTCAATGTTGAAAACTTTACCTTCACTCCCCGCATTGAAATGTGCTGCACTAGAAATAGAAACTAGCGCATCGACTCAAATTCATTATAACGGAAAGCATACAGTTACGGTTGTACCAACAGATAAGATGCTGTCAATTCTGATATCACCATGATGAACGTCTACAATCCACTTCGCGATTGCAAGCCCGAGACCTGAACCTTCTGTATCGCCTGAATGTTCGGAACGAAAGAATCTGTTGAACACCTTTGGCAAGTCTTCTTTCGAAATTCCAATCCCATCATCCTTGATTATTAGAACTGCATTTTGGCGTTCTGCAACAAGTGAAATCTCAACATGTCCTCCGTCATTATTGTATTTCACCGCGTTTCCAAGCAGGTTCAGGAGAAGATTTGTAATCAAAGTCTGATCAAGCATCAGGAACGCCGGGGTATGCGGTAACATAGAAATCGAAACGCCCTTTTGTTCTGCGGATACCTTAACCTCATCCGCAACATCGCCTATTAATTGAGCAAAATCGAGCAGTTCCAAGTTGGGCTGATATTTTCGTTGATCGCCTCGCGTCAGCATGAGCAAACTTGAAATTGTCGCGCTCATTTTTCTGCTCTCTTTTAAAATCACTTCCATAGCGCGAGAGTATCCTTCCAACGACGAGCCCTCGGCTACTGCATTTTCTGCATATGCCGTAATCACGGTGACTGGCGTTCTCAATTCATGTGAAGCATCTGATGTGAATTGTTTCTCGGCCTGAAACGCGGTTTCCAATCGTTCAATCATTTCATCAAATGTAGTGCTTAACCTCCCAACTTCGTCGCCAGTGTTTTTCATGTTAAGTCTTTGGGATAAATCACCTCGGCCGATCATCCGTGCCGTTGCAGTGATCTTATCGATCGGCTGAAGTGTTCTACGTACAAGGAAATAACCGATCAATAATGCAACCGCTAGAAACACCGGACACAGGCAAATATAAATGAAAAACAAGTTCCTTAGTGTTTCATCGATATACCCCAGAGATTTTACCGATCGGATCCAACCGATTGAGTTGTTATCCTCCAGAAGCTTCTGATCATATATAATCCAGTTGGTTCCTTTAATGGAAATGACCTGAGTCTGATTAAAATTCGGTGTAAATGAGCTTAAGTCATTGAAATCGCCATAAGAATGCACAGCTTGATTACTGCCGTTATAGATCTGATAGTAAATCCCCGATTCCGTGTTCGTCATGTTTTCGTCGAACTTTATATCGCCATCTTCCGCCTCAATGTAGGATGATGCTTGCGCGCTGTATGCTTTCACGATACTCTCCGCGTTTTTCATCATGGTTTCTTTCAGCACAAAGTGGATTGCTACATACATCACACTCATGACAAACAGCAGAGATATGGCGAACCAGAGAGTCATTTTCAAGCGAATCGATAGATTTCTCATGCTTCCTCCCGAAGGGCATACCCCACACCGCGAATCGTTTGGATCAGTTTATTCTGTTCACCATCGTCGATTTTTCTCCTTAAGTATCGAATATACACGTCTACAATATTTGTTCCAGAGTCAAACGAGTAATTCCATACATGATCAGCAATCTGGCTGCGTGTTAGTATTCTTTGCTTGTTACGCAACATATATTCCAGCAAAGAAAATTCTTTGGCGGTCAGTGTGATTTCCTTTGCGGCGCGCAGTACTTTCCGAGTCAACAGATCCAGCGTCAAGTCCGCAATTGACAGCACACTGCTTTCTATGTCGGTTTGTCTTCTCAACAGTGCGCGAATTCTTGCAAGAAGTTCATCAAACGCAAACGGTTTCACAAGATAATCATCGGCACCTGCGTCCAATCCCGCCACCTTGTCGCTTACAGAATCCTTCGCGGTTAATAACAACACCGGTGTTGACGAGTTCCTGGTCTTGATTGTTTTAAGTATTTCCAGCCCACTCACTTTGGGAAGCATGATATCCAAAATCGCCAAATCATAATCATATGAATTTGCAAATCCTGCGCCTTCATCTCCGTCCATACACGAATCAACGCTATAACCTTCTTCAGAAAGTCTTTTCTCAATAATTCTTATAAGTGGCTTATTGTCTTCTACGAGCAATATGCGCATGGTGTTTTCATCTCCTGTTTCTATATTATCAATTATACCGCCCATGAATCGAATGTATGTGATTATGAACAAGTTCTAATCAACTCTTAATTGGTGTTTAATAGCAAAGCAAGATAATCAATCAGCGGGATACCCCTGCAATAGCTGAAAAAGGAGTAATTTTATGTCAAAGAAAAACAGATCAAACAAATTCTGGCTTGCATTGGTTTTAGTAGTTGTAATGAGCCTAGGCATCGCCGGCGTCGCACTTGCCGTGTCTCCCGACACGCAAGCACCAGTTGCAAATGCGACTAACCCTGTAACAGTGCAGATGGCATCTTCCAGCGTCGAGGTCGCAAAGGCACCGGAGCAAGAAACTGCCGACGTTTTGGAAACCGAAGAGGCTAACGATGTTGAAGAGCCTGAGGATGCCGAAGAACAAGAAGATCCGGCCGAAGAGGCCGCCGAAGACGCCGCACTTGCTGGAACAGCGAAAATCACCGAAGCAGAAGCTCTCGCCATTGCTGAAAAAGCGTATGCTGGTTATACGTTTGTAAGCGACGGTCTGGAAAATGAAAACGGTACGACTGTTTATGGATTGATTGGCACAAAAGACGGCAAGTCGATTGAAGTCAAGGTCGATTCAACAACCGGTAATATCCTTCCGGAACAGGATGGCGAATACGAGGGATAACTCTTCGTAGCAACTTACAGCATAACACATAGTGAAGCCTCCCATCTGCAAAGCTTGCTTATGGGAGGCTTTCTTTGTTCCGTTTGACATTTCGTTTCGTGATATCCAATCCGTTATATTGATCAAATCACTTCATCTAGCATATGTTTTAATCTGCAACTTCGGCGGTTCCCTGTGCTTTTTCGACGGTAAAGCTGATCGGCTGATACCCCGCTGCGTGCAGCAAAACATCGAACGTCAAGCCATTTGCGGAAGTTCCGTAAAGGCCGTTCATATTGCCATAGTAGTGATTCGCCTGCGCAACGTCGTTATCGAAGTGGATCGTAGCACTCGTTCCCGCAGCAAGGGTCAATCCTGTCAAAACCAAGTAATATGCTTCAGCGGTTCCCGTTACATGATCCGTAATCGTGAAATAAACATCAAATCCGTCAAGGTCAGAGCTACCGGTGTTCTTCATTGTGATCTCAAGATGATCCGCTGTGGCATTATCCTCAACACGCGCATCCGTAATCGTAATTGGCAGCGCAGTTGCTGACGTTTCTTGAATCGGGTTATCTGTAAATACCGGTTTCTCATCCGTTTTGTCATATACGCCGTCGCCATCTGTGTCAGCGGCATATGGATTGGTGCCATAAGTTTTCTCAACAACATCCGGAATTCCATCGCCATCTTGATCATCGGCAGTTATGGTCAGCGTTTTTCCCGAGTCCGGAGAGGCAGTCATGTTCACAACCGTGCCTGTATCATCAGGCTGCATCGATATGATTTTCGGAGTTGTTGTCGATGGCGCGGTCGTAGAGCCTGCACACCCGCTCAGGGCAAAAACGCATAATATCATTACAACCCAGATTCGCCTCTTGATTAATTTATACATGTCAATAACCTCCTTGTGTTTCGTTGATGTCTTCTCGTTTTAGAAAAACCATGAATACGCCTAGCCACAGCATGATACCGGGAGCGAAAATTCCCGCAATATCAAACCATTTAATGGCTGATACCTCCAAAGCGGTATTGCTTTCAAACCCCGGTTTGACGTTGAGAAGAGCGAAGCTCACGCGTTCATAGTGCTTTGTAGGGGACAGTTCCTCAATCCCATCCCGAATCGTCTCATACATGCTGAACTTATCCAGTATTTTCTGTGATTCTTCCTTGCTCATCCCCATCGATGAAAAGAATCCGCCCGGAAGCTGGTTGTCCAGATCCATCGTGTCGCCAATCTGCGGCAATATAAACGAAATAACAAGCCAAATAATCACCGTAATCAGAAGCGCTCTTTTCGTACTACGTGACAGTACGGCCATAAACAGGGATAAGGTCAAGAAGAACGCCATATACAGAAATGACATGATGCAGAATACACCCATCCTTGCAATATCATCCCCGGTAATTGGTACACGGCTGATCAGCAGCATGGACAGCAGCGTTATAATAAAAATCGAAACGGATAGAATCAGCAAAAGCACCATATTACCAATCAGTTTCGCGCTCAGGTATTGATCTCTATAGATGTGCCTGGTCAGTATAAGGGGCATCGTTCCAGTTTTTTTGTCTTTTGCGATAGCCTGATTCCCCTGCACAATCGCAATTAATGCGCCAAGTATTCCAATATAATTTACGTAACTTTTCAGTGCCGAAAGCGGATTCAGATTCGGTGCTTCCGGTAATTCTGCCTTTCCGATGGATTTTAGAAATTCGACCGACTGATTGTATGCATCCACATTTGCTTTTACTTGAAGCGCCCCGAGAATCACAGAAATGATGACGAGTATCATAAGCATCGCGGTAATCAATAGATACAGTTTACTATTCAGCGCGTCTTTAATTTCTTTTCGTACAATCGAACTCATGATTACCTCCTTATGCCCCTGCGGAAATAGAGAATCGTAGCAGCTACCACCAACGCAATGCTCCCCAAAATCATATATCCAAACAACGGATTAGTCACCACCGCTACCGGAATATTGATGTTATCGCTCGTGATATCTCCGCTCGTGCAGGATACATTTAAAGTATGCGTACTCGCATTCTCAGATGACGGCACCGCAAGCTGAATTGAGAACTCGCCCGATTCTCCGGGGAGCAGCGAAAGAGACTCCGGCTCCAAGCTTTGAATGATCCATTTGTATGGTAAATCGATCTGAGCGTTTATATTGGTCATTTCCGTACTGCTGGAATTCGTTACGTCGATATGCAGCACAACCGACTGACCGCTGACTACCTTTAGTGTTTTTTCGGCACTCGTTACTGTAAGAGATGAGTCTGCTACGGAAGGGGAAACCACGCCTAGCAGAGCGGCACACAGGATCGAGGTTAGAAGCCATTTCATTCGTTTTTTTCCGATCATAATATCGCCTCTTTCTTTACTTCCCGCAATGATAAGAGCGTCAACACTACACTCGGCACAATCAGATACATGACTTTCGCAATGTTCGCTACCAGCAAGCGGTCGACGCGAATAGTCGCTGTTTCACTGACCGCCTGGAGAAGATCGCTGCCGACGGATTTGAATTGCACGGCAGGCGACAACCAGCCAATTGCACTTGACAAAACGGTTTCTCCCGGAACCTGTGCAATCGTTCCCGCGATATTATTGATCGCATAGGCATAACTCTTTTGAGATTCCGCTAACTGCGGGATCACAAAACTGATGAAAATCCAAACCACCATCATCAGGAGAAATCCATAGCTGCTTTCGCGCGTTTTCGTAGATACATAAAGAGCTCCCGCATAAAAGCTCATCATATAAGCGAAGGCAATCAGTAGAAAGACGACGACGCGGAGCGTTTCAACAAAATCAGGAAATACTCCAGTGTAATATGCAAATAGCGCAATGTTAAAAAGCAACGTCACCGTCAGCAACAACCCAATAATTAACCCCGCGCCAAGCAATTTGCCCAAAATGATCGATTCTCTTGGAATTGGCTTGGTGAGCATCAGTCGTAAGGTGCCCCCCTGCCTTTCACCCTGAAATGCGTCATACCCCAAGAAAATCGCCAAAACTGCGCCTATCATGACAACGTATTCGACAAGGTTCTTTAGAATCGCAAGCGGAAATATTACCGGGGTAGTCGGTACTTCTGTGCCTGTTGTAGTCGCCGTAGCAATAATGCTTTCGTATGCTTTCAGTTCGGCGTTTTTCGTCGTTGAACCGATGTATACCGACACGATCGACATCACGAGAAACACGGCAATGATCAGAAGAAACTCCTTGTTTCGAAAAGATGCCTTAAGTTCTTTGCCCGCAATATACTTCAATCCCGTCATTGCGCAACGCCATTCCCAATACGGAAGTAAATCTCTTCCAGCGATTTACAATCCTTGTATTGTGTTTCAACGTTTTTCAGTGTGTCTGCAAGAAGAAGCCTGCCGTGACTGATAATCCCAATATCAGTGCAGATCTTCGTAACTTCGGACAGCATGTGCGTATTCATGAATATCGTTGTCCCGAGTTCCGCGTTGATTCGCAGTAGGATATCGCGGATGTCAGCGGTCCCCTCAGGATCAAGCCCGGAAGTCGGTTCATCCAGAAACAGTATCTTCGGCTTATGCAAAATTGACTGTGCGATACCAACTCTTTGTCGCATCCCTTTGGACAGTGTTTTAACTTTACTATCAGACCATTGAGAAAACCCCAGCATTTCAAGGGTGGCATCAATCGCCTGATCAACTTTTCGCACCTCTGACAGTCGTCCCAGGAAACGGAGGTTTTCGCGTACAGTAAGTTCCCCGTATAGGGAAACGTTTTCCGGTAAATAACCCAATATTCCTCGCACTTTTAGATTGTCCTTTACGACATCCATATCCTGAATCATCACGCTGCCCGATGAAGGTAGCATCAGGGTCGTGAAGATTGACAGCGCGGTCGTTTTGCCCGCGCCATTATGTCCAAGAAATCCGAAAATCGCACCGTCCGATACTTCAAGTGACAAATCATCCAGTGCCTTGATATTTGGGTAAAATTTTGTAAGATGTTCCGCAACCAGCATGCTTATGCCTCCTCTTTCTGTAATGAAGATAATATGCTTCATCTATGAGAATTGAATGAGTATATTGCTTTGGGCAGATTAGAAATTAATAGTAATTTCTCAATCACTCTGAACAATTGCGTCGCTTTCTTCTTTTTGTTTTGCTATTTCCACTTTTTTGCTTTTCTTAATTGCATAACGAATTATGTAAAATCCTGTCACTAAGGCAGCGGCTACACCAACCATATAGGAATATGTATTGAAATATACGGTGATTATTTGCCAGTTCTTCCCCGCTAAGGCGCCGAGACAGATTAATATCGTATTCCAAATTACCGTTCCTAGTGTCGAGTATAGTAAAAATTTCCATAGTTGCATACGCGCCGCGCCAGCTGGAATTGAAATCAAACTACGGACGACAGGAATAAACCGACATAGAAATACTGCCGAACCTCCCCGTTTTGCCATCAAATCAGAAGAGCGCTTGAAATCGGATTCTTTCAGGTGAAGAATTTTTTGGTACTTTTTTGCAAAGTACATGATTTTTCGCTGTGGCAAAGCTCTTCCGAGTCCGTACAATAGAATCGCTCCCGCCATGGATCCCACGGTCGCCGAGAGCGATGATATCCAAATATTCATATTGCTAATCGTCGTTAAAAATCCACTAAAAGTCAGTATTAGCTCGGATGGGATGGGAGGAAATATGTTCTCTAGCAGTATTAAAAACGCAATTCCCATATAGCCAAATTGGTTGACGACACTAATCAGCCAGTCCTGCATCATGACTCCTAACTTGATTGGATCTATACTTCTTTCTCTGACAGGCGATTAATTGAATTGCCTGTCAGATTATCTATGATATGGGTCCCTGCGTTCGTACTCCGTCTTTGATTGTTCGCTAGAGTATCCGGGATGTTCTAGAGGGTACCCATTCATCTGTCGCATTTGGGTTGATTGGTGCTCTTTTGTAGAAACGTACCCATTCGATTGCCGCTGTTGCGGATAATTGCGAGGATCAAAGTATGGCTGCGCTAACCGCTGTTGCGGTGTGTTTTCTTTCTCATATGTAATTCTGGCTTGTGGTTGGCTTCGCTTTTCATCACGCCGTTTCTGCTTCTGGAATAAAAATATCGCAGAATATAGGCCGGTAATGATTGCGCATATCGCTAATATAAAAATCAACCATTTGCTTAAACTGCTTGTAAGAAACTCCATTGCCGGATTAAAACGATCAATGACAAAGAAAACGACAAACATCATCCCGATAATAATACTTGAGTGGGCAAAAAAACCCCAGATGCGTTGTTTATCCTGCATAATATTCAAGTCCCCCTACCTTTTGAATCAGAAATAAATAATATCGCTCGAAGAGCGCCCGCCATTTGTAGGCTGACTGATGACTGCGCCCTGAAATACCATCATGGCGGTCGCGCCGCCGTCCAGATTATAAGCGGTTACGCACCCTAGCGAAGCGAACGTATTGGCAAGCTCGTCCAGCGTCATTCCGTCGGAGTACCCGCTTTGCCTCCCGTCAACAACAATGAAGCAGTAATGCCCCGGTTCGTAGTAACCGATCGCGCTGCGGGGGTTCTTCACCTTTATCTTGCTGCTCGACGTATCACATACCGTGCCGTTTTCAACTAGCGCAGGCCCGAACGCCCACGCCTGCCAGACCGTATCATTCAGCATGCTGAGAGTGTTGAACTCGCTTTTCTCATATATATTCAGCGTTCCGTCACCTTTAAGAAGGCAAATATCGTCGCCCATTACATCTCGATATAGAACTCCGTCCCGCACAACGACCCCCTGCTCACGCGCACCATAGTAATCTCCCGATACAGCAAACACCGCATGATTATCATTTGCAATTTTCAAAGGCATTTCATGAATTCCACGACCAAATGATCCTTTAGCCAGCGCAGCATGGAATGCATCAATGTTTTTTATCCAAACATCCGCAACAAAGTAGGTTACCCCATCTGTTTGCACTTTATTGATCGCGATTTTCGTTGTTTCTCCCTGATAGCTGTACAGGGCATTCGCGCCCGTGTCATCCGCTGGAAATGTTGAAGAGAAATCTCCATGCGAGGCTGGTGTATCCGGCGTTGGTGACGGTGTAGGATCAGGCGTTGGAGCTGGAGTTTCCGTAGCGGTGGGCACACTCGCAGCCAAGGTAGTGCTACTCTGCGGTGTTTCTGTTTGTGTTATCGATGAGTTGGTCGTGTTCTGCGGCTGAAAACTCACATCCGATGAAGCGGTCATCTTGCTCGTGGCCGCAGAGTTGAACGTTTGTGGGGAAACGATGTAGATAAGCAAAATCACCAAAACGCAAGCAAGAAAAATCAATGAGTCCCTAACGATCAGGAGTGTGCCAGACCAATGTACGTTTTTCCTGTCAAATTGTGAGTTCTCCATATCAACACCTCGCTCAAACATCATAAGCATCGGTTATGAGAATCCAACGAAACCAACATTAGAATTCGATGATAATCACATCTTTTCAAATTCTTAAGAAATTCTCATGCAATCATAATGCTTCTTCTCCCATAAACACGTATAATGAATTTAAAGATGTATTGTTAATACAAGCATAAAAACTTCGTGACGAAGGAGGACATGCGAATTGAAAATACTAGTGATAGAGGACGAAGCCGAAATTGTCCGATTTCTTACGCTTGAACTCCAACACGAAGGGTATTCAGTGAGTAGTTGTATGGACGGGCGAACCGGCCTGGAGAAGGCAATAACCGGAGATTTTGATCTGATACTTTTAGACGTTATGCTCCCGGAATTGAACGGAATGGAGGTCTTGCGGCGGCTTAGGAAAGATAGCGCAGTACCCGTGATCCTTGTTACTGCGCGAGATGCCGTAATGGAGAAAGTAAACGGTCTCGATATGGGAGCGAACGATTATATTACCAAACCGTTTCATATTGAAGAGCTTTTAGCGCGAATTCGCATGGTGATCAGAACCGCCGACACATCGTCGCCGGCATTTTCGGAAGGAACCTTGTCTATTGGGGATTTAGTGCTTACCCCATCTTCCCGTCAGGTAACGCGCGCTGGTGAAATAACCGAGCTGACGAAAACACAGTACGATTTACTCGAATATCTGCTTCGAAATCGAGATATTGTATTGACGCGTGATCAGATCCTTTGTCACGTATGGGGTTATGAATATGCGGGGAATAGTAATGTTGTCGACGTTTATGTGCGTTATGTAAGAAATCGCATTCACGACTCGGATGAAAATAAGATTATTGAAACCGTACGGGGGATTGGATATGTTTTACGGGATAAAACGCGTAAAGAGTAGGCTTTCTGATCGGTTAACGGGCGTCTATACGTTTCTTTTTGCTGTGATTCTTATGGTGCTCTCAATCGGTGTATTCTTCATCGCTTTCCAGTTTTTGATTCAAAAACAGTCAAGTAATCTTGCCATCACGACAGAATTGATGAGCGATCATTTGATTGAGGAGATTGAAGAAAATGAGTCCCTCTCCAATCGGGAAATAATTGAAGAGCAGAATAACGACCAGTATCTTTCAATTTTCGTTTATGACAATTCGGGAACGATGGTCAATCGATTACTAAATTTTCCCATAAACGAGAAGGATCTTCCCGTTTCAGCCACTTCCCCTATTATGATTTTTAGTTCCGGTCATATGCTGCTTTGTTCATCTCAGCAAATTCGAGAACACGATGTGGTATATGGAACTCTCTATATTGTGCAAAAACTCCAGAGTGAAACCGCATTTTTGCAATTACTTGGAATCCTTCTCATCGGCGCGAATGTGATCGGTGCGTTAGCGGCACTTTGGGCTGGCAATTTTACAAGTAGAAGAATGCTTTCTCCAATCGGTCAAATGATCGAGGCGACCAATCAAATCGGAGGAAGCAACCTTGACGCGCGTCTGGAAGTGCCCGAACCGGATGATGAATTGAAAAGTCTGGCTCTTACTATCAATAGCATGCTTGAGCGTGTATCGACGGCTTACCTGCAGCAGGGACGATTTGTTGCGGACGTATCCCATGAACTTCGTACACCTCTTGCGATCATGCAAGGCAATGTGGATTTACTCTCTCGTTGGGGAAGCGAAGATAAGGCTGTCTTGCATGACAGTATTCGAGCACTGCAGAAGCAAACTGCTTATATGAATCAACTCGTTGAAAACTTGCTGATTCTCGCCCGTTTCGACAATATGCAGGCTCAATTGAGCGTTTCCACATTTTCAATTGGAGATCTATTTAGTGAACTATTGGTAGAACAATCTCTTATCGATCCTGAACACAGTTATCAGATATCCCTCGACACGGAATATGACAGTCTTACCGCAGACAGGACAATGATCAAGCAATTGCTGCACGCTTTGATCGATAACAGCGTCAAATATACGCCAAAAGATGGAATAATCCAGCTTAGTTTCGTGCCCGAGGATTCGCAAATTGTTCTATCCGTTTCTGATGACGGCATCGGGATGGATTCCGAGCACTGCGGTCATATCTTTGAGCGGTTTTATCGCGTCGATCCGGCTCGTGCGCGCGCAACGGGCGGTATGGGTCTTGGCCTCTCCATTGTTTTAGCAATTGCCCAAGCACACAACGGCTATTTATCTGCGGAGAGTAAGCCAGGAATTGGAACGACCGTATCCGTCATTCTACCAAAATAACTAAAAGTTTCGCGAACAAGACTCTCTACAAAGGGAGTCTTATTTGTTTTACATTGCAATTCTCATCTGTTTTTCATTTTCTTCCCCAATGATTCTCATTTTTCGATGCTACTCTATGATGAGTATCTTTGGAGGTTAACATGGTATACAAGCACAAACATGTAAATAGGAAAACGAAGAAGAAATTTAACGCTATAAAAGTTATCCTTCGCGATATTATATTCTTCGGAATTGCCTTGAATATATTCGCATTATTCCATCACGTGTTGCCTCGTAAGCTGCAGCCTGTCGATGCATCTCGCTATTCAAGTTTTACGCCTACGCCGATTATTTCTGATACATTGACATCGTCATTGAATCCTTCATCAGTGACACCCCCACCCTCAGCATCACCAATTCCGGGTGATTTTTCTATGGTATTCCCTGCAACGGATACTGGCGTAAATGCGCTTTATAGCTATCAAACGGATACCGTAAAAATAGCGATTAATCGTGTTCAGGAAAACAGTGTTACCTACTTTGTCGCTGACGTCTACGTAAAGAACATCGACGCTTTAAAAACCGCGTTTGCCAAGGGAAAATACGGCAAGAACATCTATGATTTTCCACTTACAACTGCCAATGAAAATCAAGCGGTATTTGCCGTTACAGGTGATTACTACAGCGCACGAAGCCAAGGTATCGTTGTTCGAAACGGTACCCTATATCGAGATGTACCCAATACCGATGTCTGTATTTTATATAACGATGGCGAATTGAAAACCTATGATTCTGCGAATTTTAACTTAACCGAAGCTGTATCTCGTGGGATTTGGCAATCTTGGTCCTTTGGGCCACCTTTACTTGATGAGAATGGCGGGAAGTTATCCGAGTTCAACTCAACATTGACGGATCGCCATCCGAGAAGCGCTATAGGCTACTATACGCCTGGACACTATTGTTTTGTCATTGTTGATGGTAGACAAAAAGATTATTCGATCGGCATGAACTTAACGGAGTTGTCCGCCTTGTTTGAAAGTCTCGGTTGTAAACAGGCCTATAATTTTGACGGTGGAGCGACTGCCGTGATGATATTTCAAGGCAACGTAATCAATCAGCCATACAAAGGCGGACGTGAGTCGGGAGATATTATCTATTTCGATTAACATAATTTATCAATTGATGATTGTTTAACGCATTCCGCATTCTGTCTGTTTGCACCCACCTGCACCCATCTGCACCCACCCCCATTGATTCGCGCGATTGTATCACTTCGTGAGGGTTTAGCCAAACAAAACGGTCACCATTTCGGTGGCCGTTTTTGTTTGCTTTTTTGGTTGTCGCGAATCAATATTCCTGCACAAACTGCAACCCGAATGCCCTGAAGTATTCATAAAGACTAACCTGTTCTAACTGTTGCACTGCATCAGTCATCTGCACCTTGAATAAGCACCACTTCTTCAAATCATCCGCTTATTCTGATCACCCGGCATGACATCGTAATCTAATGATTCCAAAGCTGTAAACCACAGAGTGAGTAAAGCAGCATACAAATTGATATTTTTGCAATAAGCAATTAGGCGATTAAGCGCGTTTTTTTGCATTTTATGTATAAATAGTATATATTTAAGTATATACAACTCAATTTCATAGTATTATAATAATGACATTCAAGTAACCATGTAACTGTTTTCTACTACTTACTCGTTTCCTCGCACGGTCCTCGAGGTAGATTAGGGTGAAAGAGAACATGGTTCCCGACAATAAATCCCGCATTTTCTATCCGCGCGATTATCGGCATCTGAACAAACCGAAACCACGCAGCTTATTATTCTTAGGCATTTTTGTACTTCCAACCCTTTGTTTGTTTCTTTTTTTCTATCCAACCATAACAATTTCGCTCTCAAGTTGGGGTGCTGCGATTCTTCGCGCAACAACGAAGACAGTCGTCAGCATCGAATCCGTCCGGTTCATTCCCGGCTTGGGCGAAGCATCGTTTATTTCAATAGAAGGAACGACCCCCAGTTTCACGCATAGTCTCGTAAACGCCATCATTTCGGTTTTCTTTATATTGCTTTCAACACAAATCAATCGCAACAATCGTCCCCTCATGATCTATTTGAGCATGGGGCTTTTTGTTCATCTTGTTTCGTCGCTATTCTTCCTGGTGATCCCGGATCTGTTTCCGTATACCATTCAGGATTATTCCCGGCTCTATATTCTGCAGCAAATCGGAACCTGGATGACCATCACAGTCATCAGCGGTCTGGCGACCAATCTGGTTCTCCCAACGGGAGGATACAAGTATGCTGCGTTTATTGTGACGGTTTTGTTCTCGTTCATCTTCGGATGCGTGCGGTATGTCATTTACCTCTATTTACTGTATCGATTCACGGTTCTGTATATGGCGGCACTCTATTTCATATTCGGCGTTCTATATGATTTCCTAGGCATGATTGCCATTTATGCTATTTTTGTCCGGGGCGCGAGTTATCGCATGAGCTCGAACGCCGGAAAGGGGGAATGGCAATGGTAGCGATCATGAAGCTCTATTTCATCATCATGATCATCGTGATGCTCGTCTACATGGTGCGGCATATTATCTTCACCTATAACCGCCTATACTCGCAGCAGAGGCTATCCTATCGCGATATATACGACAGTGATCTGCCAAAGATAACCGTGCTGCTCCCCATGCATAACGAAGGCAGAGTGATCACGATGCTGTTCGACGCCTTGCTGAGGTGTGACTATGACTGGGATAAATTGGAAATCATAGCAATAGACGATCATTCCGTCGATGCAACCGGCCAAATCATTGATCAATACAGCAGTAAATATCCGATTATCCGGACACTACACCGCACAGACCCGGATCAGCGAAGAGGCAAGCCCGTCGCGTTGAATGAAGGCATGGTCATGTCAACAGGCGAAATCATGATCGTGTTTGACGCGGATTACCGCCCGAGTAAGAATCTATTGAAAAAACTTGCAACAGCATTTAACGACCCGCAGGTCGGTGCCGTTATGGGACGGGTCATCCCGCTAAACGCAAGCAAGAACACGCTAACAAACCTGCTCAATCTGGAGCGCACAGGCGGATATCAGGTCGATCAACAAGCGCGATATAACATGCGGTTGCTGCCGCAATACGGCGGAACCGTCGGCGCGTTCCGAAAGAGTCTGATTCTGCACGGCGGTGGTTTTGACGAGCATATCCTCGCAGAAGATACCGAGCTTACGTATCGATTTGCGCTAGATGGCTGGCACATTGTCTACGATAATAGTGCGGAGTGTTACGAGGAAGCGCCAGAATCCTGGGATGCACGCGGCAAGCAGGTCAGGCGTTGGTCCCGCGGACATAATGAAGTCATGTTTCGTTACCTTGGCAAAACGTTAACGGTAAACAGGCTTTCGTTCTTCCAGCGAATCGATGCGGTTCTACTATTGCTCGTCTACATTGTACCGTTCCTGCTTGGGCTGGCATTTCTCGATTGCATCGCGCTTTTCTTTCTGGGAGAGATGGATATTCTCACCGGATGGTGGATTGTTCTGTTTGTCGGCGCATTCAATGCCTGGGGTAACTTTGCGCCATTCTATGAAATCGCTGCCGGTGCGCTCCTCGATGGAATGAAGGATGAGCTTCTCGTGCTTCCTGCGATGTGCTTTAGTTTCTATTTCTACATGTGGCATATCAGTCTCGGATTCTTCGACGCTGTTGTTGATACGATTACCCAGCGGCATGTCGAGTGGGTCAAAACGGATCGTTTCTTTGAATCGGATCCCGATGAGACAGAAAATCCAATGTAAAGGAGAGTGGCTTCATGACATTTCTGTTCGTGATTTTTTGCATCATGCTCAGCTTAATGCTCTTCCCTCTCCTGCTGGGACGATACTCGCGCGGTTCAGAGGGGCAGGAACCGCTGTTTATCAAGGTGGATAACACAAAGGATCCGCGCTATTTTGCCAAGTCATTCCGCGAGAAACTGCTTTCCGCAAGGGATAAACAGCAGGATGATTCCGTTTTGTATCTATCCAAGGCCGAAAAAGTCTTTCTCGCGGACGGAGTCGAGCTCTCCCCCTATAGCGAAATCAGCGAGGTCGTGCTTGCGACCCGTGCGCCACTCGACATTCCCGCCCACTGCGTTTTTCAGAAGGAGATCTACAGCGAAAAGGATGTGCGCGTTAGAGCAAGAACAACGATCCGCGCGCTGGCAGGCATGGAGAATGTCAAACTTGATCGCGGCGTGCGCGTCGTTCGCTGGATCGATGCGGAAAACACACTTTCGGTTTTCGAGGACTGCGATCTCGGAATCAGCGCGACGGCGGGAAAACGCATCACGATCGAGTTCGGTTGTACGTTCCAACGACTATATGCTCCCGAAATTCATTCAGGAATTAAACCTTGGGATGAGCGCGAGATGCCGCTTGAACACAAGGCTGATGAGATGCCAGCTTCGGATCGGGTTTATGATCAGCAGCGCGTACCTGCGAATGAGCGCATTGACGGCTCCGTGATCTCCATCGGGGATCTCACGCTTGAACAAAACTGCGAGATCACGCAGAGCGTGCACGCGGATAAAAACCTGCGCATCTGCAGCGGCTCAATCGTTCGAAAGAACGTGTTTGCCGATGGCGATATCGTGATCGAGGACAATGTGATCATCGGCGGGAATGTGTTTTCGCAAAAGGACATCCTGATCGGAACCCACTGCCGCGTGGGTACACTGGGACAGACAAAATCGATCATCGCCCGCAACTGCATTGCATTGTCGCAGGATTCTACGTTTTATGGCTACATCGGCTCCGAAATGCCCAGCCGAATCGTAAATCAGGAGTTGTTTTTTGAACTGATGAGCAATCGATACTAACATTGATCTATACACTAAAGCAAAGATCAAGCATTTTGATATTCAATAGAAAAACCGTTTTCGCCGAATTTCCAATGCTCCATTCAAGCGAAGACCCGATAGATTGATCACGCAGACCGTGGGAAAGGTAAGGTAACCGAATGGTATTTTCGAGCGCCATATTTCTGGGAATATTTCTACCAGTCGTAATCGGACTGTATTTCCTGTTTAAGAATAATGTATGGCGCAATATGGTTCTCCTGCTGGCATCGCTCATCTTTTATGCGTGGGGTGAGCCGAAGTGGGTTTTCGCAATGATCGCGCTCACGTTCATCGATTATATCGGCGGCCTGATATTCCCCCGCGTCAAGAATTTGACGGCAAAAAAGCTGTTGCTCGCTCTGTGGATCGTGCTCAATCTCGTGATGCTGTTCATGTTCAAGTACCTGAACTTCTTCATCGACAACATCAACGCAATTAGCAACGCCGCGATATCACCATTCCCCTATGCAATGCCCATCGGAATTTCGTTTTTCACGTTCCAGGCACTGACCTACGTCATCGACGTCTACCGCGAGCGCGTCCCGCCGCAAAAGAACTTTCTGTACGTTTTGCTCTATATCTCCATGTTCCCGCAGCTGATTGCAGGCCCCATCGTTCGCTACATCGATATCGCGGAGCAGATTAAGAACAGGCAGGAGACAACGCAGGGATTTATCAACGGCTCGTTCCGGTTTGCTGTCGGGCTGGCGAAAAAGGTAGTCTTTGCCAATTACGCAGGTGCCGTAGCAACGTCTCTGATGACCACGCAATATGCAACGCTTTCGGCAAGCGGCGCATGGATCGGGCTATTAATGTACACGTTCCAGATCTATTTCGATTTTTCCGGATACTCGGATATGGCGATCGGTCTTGGAAAAATCTTCGGATTTGAGTTTAAGGAGAACTTCAACTATCCGTACATTGCGCGCTCTGTGACCGATTTCTGGCGCAGATGGCATATGTCCCTCAGCACATTCTTTCGCGACTATGTCTACATCCCGCTTGGCGGAAACCGGAAGCACCAATACTTGAATATCCTGATCGTTTGGGCGCTCACCGGACTTTGGCATGGCGCGAACTGGAACTTCATCCTCTGGGGTCTCTACTACGCCGTACTGCTGGTGGTCGAAAAAGCGCTCTCCCGGGTTGAGATCGAGTTCCATCGAATCCCCATCGCCAGCAACGTGCTGCTGCTTCTTCTGGTCATGTTCGGCTGGGGAATCTTCTATTATACCGATCTGAGCCAGGTCGTCGGCTTCACCCGTTCTCTGTTCGGGCTGAATCCGGACGCAATCGTAATGAGCGTTCGGGAACTCACCAGCGCGAATCAGGTGTTCTATCTGGTGCCGTTTATGCTGATTGGCGTTACACCGATACCCAAACGGATTGCGGAGAAAGTCTTCAAAGAAGGATTTGCAACCAACGGCATAAAAACCGTGCTGTGCATACTGTTGATCGTCGGATGCTACATCCTGACGATGAAGCAAAGCTATAACCCCTTCCTCTATTTTCGATTTTAAAGAAAGGAAGCACGTATGAAACGAAATTGGATATGGGCATTTCTATTAGCCATCCTGTTTTGCGCTCTTCTGGGTGTAAGCGTGTATTCCTATTGGGATCATCAAACCGTCTCAGTGAGCGAAAACCGTATGCTGACCGAGCTTCCGGAGTTGAATCGTGACACGTGGTTTTCGGGAGGCTTTGCCATGCAGGCGGAAGACTTTGTCTCCGATCACGCAATGTTCCGAAGCGATTTCATCGCCGTCGCGCAGCAGATCGAGGTGCTGATTGAGCGCGAAAGCGATATGAAGCTTGTGTCCAGAGACGTGGATATCGGCGTGGATATCGACTCCGTCGATCCGAATATTGCGCAGACCGCCGGCAGTGATAACGCTGCCACAGATCAATCAGGCGATGCAAACGCTGCAGGCAACGGGGACAACGCCGAAGAAGCCGATACGCAGCAGGACTATTTGATTCTGGACGACCGCATCCTTTCGCTCTATGTCTACAGTGAATCCAGCGCGCAATACTTCGTCAAAACGATCAACACCTGCTTCAACATCGTTCCCGATTACGTCAACAAGTATCTGCTCCTTGCGCCCAGCCGGATCGAGTTTGAAGCAGCCGATCTGAAGCAGTATTCGGATCCGCAGAAGCCCGTTATCGACATGGTGTATCAAAACGTCGACTCTCTGGTGCGCACCGTGGACTGCTATACCCCGCTATCACAGCAGGACGTCAATGAAACCTATTATAGAACCGACCACCACTGGTCGCAGTTCGGCGCATACTTCGCCGCAAAAGCGTTCTTTGAAACAGCAGGCGTAGACTATGTACCGATCGAACAGTATGACAAACTGACCGGCAAGCCTTTCCTCGGTTATCTCTATGCGCAGAATAACACGGTAGCAACCAGCCTGAAAGACTATCCGGATACGCTGGATTATTATCTCTATCAAGGGATCAATAACAAAGAGATTTACTATACCAATGCCGAGGACGGCTCCTACCTCGAAGCCGAGGACGTCATGATCGACCCCGCACGGCAAGGCTACTACACGTTTCTTCAGTCCTCCTGTACGTATCTGATCCTCGTGGGAAGCAAGACGGACGGCAGCTGCCTGCTGGTCGTCGGGGACTCGTATGCGGACGCGCTCGTCACCTGGTTTGCGCAATCCTACGAGCGCATCATTTTGCTCGACCCGCGCGAGTATGAAGAGGGTCAGACAGGGTTTTTAAACATGGTTCGCAATATGGGCGTTACGGATTTCCTGATCATCAACCACGTCAACGATCTGGAGCATGTTTACTTCACATCGCAAATTGAGAACCTAACATTAGAAGCAGAGGAATAATCATGTTGCTGCAAACGTGTCGTCAGGAAATGAAATACGTCATACCGGTCGCGGAATTCTACAAAATCCGACCTTTGTTGGCTGCGTGCCTTTCGCTCGATACAAGCGGCGGTCCGGAGGGATACACCGTTCGCACGCTCTACTTTGACGATGCATATGAAACCGACGTGCAGGATGTTCTGGACGGAATGCTGAACAAGCAAAAAGTCCGGTTACGCTTGTATCCTCCCGACACCTCCAAAATAAAGCTGGAGTATAAATGCAAAACCGATACCAATGTAATGAAACACGCAATCGTGCTTTCCAAACCCGAAGCTGTAGCCATGATTACGGGCGATTGCGACTTCCTATTACAGCGGGAGGAACCCTTTGCGAAAGAGGTCTTTGCCCGAATCAAGCTGGGCGCTTACTTGCCGCGCGTAATCGTTTCCTATCGCAGACTAGCGTACGTGCAGCCGATGAGCGATATTCGCGTCACGTTTGACGAACAGATCACCGCGGGGTTCTCGCCGCGTGCGTTCTTCGATGCCGATCCGGCAGATTGGCCGGTTCTCACGCCGGACTATGGCGTGCTTGAGGTGAAATATTCGGCGTATATGCCGGGCTATCTGCAAAAAATTCTGATGCAGATCGATGATATTTCCGGCGCAAACAGCAAGTACATAAACGCAAGGTTACTGCTCTAACCGAACTATCTTGAAAACTGAGGTGAACATTGTGGGTAATTTATTCGTCGAAAGCTTCCAGAAACTCGGCACAACAGAACTGATGCTGCTGCTCCTCAATGTTATTATGGCGATCGCCATGAGCCTTGTGGTGTTTCTGGCATACAGGATTACGTATCGCGGAGTGGCGTTTTCCAAGAAGTTCATGATATCACTGGGCATGATGTGCATCGTCACAACGATTATCATGAACGTCATCAGCAATAACGTAGCGTTGTCTCTCGGCCTAGTCGGCGCGCTATCTATCATTCGCTTCCGAACTGCGGTCAAAGACGTCCGAGATGCAACCTACATATTCTGGTGCATTGGAATCGGTATCTGTTGCGGCGTATCCATGTATGCGCAAGCCGCAATCGGCACGGCTGCCATCTTCCTCTTCCTCATCGTTTGGGGACAGACGCGTTCCGATGGAAAATTCCTCCTCGTCGTGAAATCAAACGCGGAAGCACAAGGTAATGTGGAAGCCGCCGTCAAAGGGTATTTCAACAAGCATGCGCACATGCGCGCACGCAACAGCAGGCACGATCAGGTAGACTTCATCTACGAGCTGGGACACAGGGATGTCATCAAGGCACAAGACCGCCACAGCATCAGCATCGCGGAAACGCTGTTGAAGTTGGAGGGCGTATTGAGCGTGGATTTGGTGCAGCAAAACGACGATATCAGCCGATAAACGTAAGGAGTGAGTGAGCATGCGCTACAAGTTGCTTGGCATCGCCTCCGTTGCGCTGCTCTTGTTTGCTGCTGCCCTGGCAACGCTTTATACCAACGATATCAGGAGTCGTCCGCAACCTGATGCAGCATCCGGTACAGAGGTTGTGTCGAAATCGTATGACTACGCGCAGAATGCATTCTCTACCGATTTGCCGTTGATCTTGATTGAAACGGAAGACGGTGCTCCGATCGACAGCACAACCCCGATCTGGTGCAATCTCTTCGTGATCGATCACGAAAGCGGCACAAATAACGCACAGGATACAGCGGACATGACAACTGTCGCAACGATACGCGTCCGCGGCAACTCTTCTGCCACGTTCCGCAAAAAATCGTACCGCATCGAGTGTTATAAGGGTTCGGAAGATATTGATGAGAAGAATGTCCCGCTGCTGGGAATGGCTGCGGAGTCCGATTGGGTGCTGCACGCGCCGTATCTGGATCGATCTCAGATTCGGAATCACTTCATGTACTCTGTCTCCAGGGAAATCATGCCGTGGGCGCCGGATTCACGCTATGTTGAGTTGTATGTCAATCACGAGTATGTCGGGGTTTATGTGTTGTTGGAGTCTGTCAAAGAGAGCCCCAGCCGGGTTTCTCTCGCGAACTATTCTCTGCAAACCGGAGAAACACCGTATATATTGCAAAGCGACCGTTGGGGCAGCGAGCTGAATCCTCTGGATGATTTCGGTAAGGTGGCCGGTTATGAATCTTATCCGCTCACGATCAAATACCCGTCGATCTCGCGCATCACAGAAGATGAACGCGAGTGGATCACAGAGGATATCAGCAAAATCCAACGCGTACTATATTCCGATTATTTCGACGATCCCGTCCGCGGATATGCCGCATATATCGATGTGGACTCGTTTGTGGAGTATTACCTCATCAACGAGTTTTCGATGAGTATCGACGCCGGTTACTGGTCAACTTTCTACTATAAAGACCTGACTGGAAAACTCTTCGCAGGACCCGTGTGGGATTTCGACAATACGTTTGACAACTATGTCGGAACAAAGCTCGAGCCGGATGCGTTCCATGTTGCAAACAACGCCATGTTCGCGCGACTGATGCAGGACAGAGCCTTCGTGGATGCCGTTTGCGAAAAGTGGTACATCCTGCGTAAAGATATCTTAAGCGAAGCATCGCTGGTAAAGAGAATACGCGATGATGTCCTCTATCTACGGGATGCTGTCAGCCGAAATTTCAATTTATATCCGCATTCGCTTGAATATAACATGCTCGATCGCAGCGACGATGCCGACCAGATTCATTCGTATGAGCAGGCTATCACACAGCTCACCAACTGCGTGATCGCACGCGGTCGCTTTATGGACGATCATATCACCGCACTTTACAGCTACTGTATCAATTGAGAAGGTCAAGCGTATGACGACTATCGCCCAAAATTCCAATCTAAAACACAAGGTGCATCGCCGCTTGAAGAAAAGCTGGCGATTCATCGGCTGGCTCATACTCTGCATTCTCGGGTTGGTCGCGCTGCGGCATGTTTTGTTCTATTATACCGACCTTACACTGCCGCTTCATTCCGTCTACAACGTCAAGTCCACCTTCTCCGTTTCCGAGCAGCAGATTACGCGCAAGCTTAGAAAGAGCGAAACCCCGTTCTTCATCAAGGGCGTACATCTTGATCCCGTCTCCGGCGACGGCAAGATGGATCAGTATTTGCAGTTGCTTGCATATGCGGGCGATCTCAACGCCAATACGGTGGTTGTGGATGATCTGATGGAGCCTGCGTTCTACGAAGCGTTCCAGTCTTACAACAGCGTCTCGGGACAGCATCTCTACCTGCTGCAAGGCATCCGCCTCTCCGATGAAACGTACGCCGGCATGCAGGACGCTTACGACGGCGGGCTGCTTTCGCTGCTGGTGCAGCGCGGAAAACTCGCGATCGACGCCGTGCATGGAGCGCGCCGTACAGCGGGATACTACTATAAGACAGATGTTTCCGCAGATACGCTGGGATATCTCGTCGGTCAGGATTGGGACAGCGATCTGGTATTGTATACCGACTATCTGTACAACGATATCGCCAAGCAGACAAACGGACAATTTGTCCGTGCATACGATACGGCCGGTGCGTTTGACAAATTGCTGGCTGGCGTTTTTGACCGGCTGTTTGCTTACGAAACACGAAAATACGGCGAGCAGCGCTTGATCGGCCTTGCCAACGGGCAGCGAACCGACCCGCTGTTTCATGACACTTCGTGGAGCCCCGGGCTCAATGAAAATCTGGCGCACGTCAACGCAGAAGTGCTGTCCGCGCAGGGTCTGGTTGAATCGGGTATCTTCGCGGCGTACCATGTGGATACCGCAATCGTTCAGACCCTCAGCTATGATCCAACCTACAATAGTGCCGTTGATCCGCAGGGTCAAGCCAATCCCTATTACGCTTATTTAGCGGCTCTCAAGCAATATCACGTCAACCTGCCGGTCGTTCTCTCCTCCGTCTCGGTATCCTCCGCACGCGGCGTCTCCGGCATCGACGCCGTAACGCAGATAAATCGCGGCGGCTTAAACGAGTCCGAACAGGCAAGCGCACTGCTTCTCTGCTGTCAGTCCGCAGTGGATGCGGGAATTTCCGGCGTTTGCATCGAAAGCCTTGTCGACAACCCGCTCCTGCGCGCATGGAACAGCGACGGGATCAACGATTATGACGGAACATGGCTCAATGCGCAGGACAGTGAGCAAAGCCTCGGCCTAATCGCGCTGGAAAGCGGCGCAGCGGAAAGCGCGTGCATCGTGGATGGAGATGATTCCGAGTGGAACGATGTTCCGGTGGTTCAGTCCGGCGACGGTTTCAGCCTTCAGCTTCTTTCTGATGAAAAATACCTGAACCTGTTGATCAAAATCCCCTCATATGATATGGAGCGTGACGTCGTCTACATTCCCTTTGATATTACCCCGGAATCCGGCACGAAGGTGTTCGAGACGCAGAACCTCACCTTCGACAGAGATGCGGATTTTGTGCTGACGATCAATGGCAGCCGCCGTGCAAGGCTCTATGTACAGGAGTATTATGACCGTTTGCTCGCCTATCGCGGGCTGGATGTGTTTAACAAGCTTTCGTTATCCGATCCGCCAATGTCCGACAGCGGAATATTCAATACCGTCCGCCAGCTGGCGTTGCGATATGGAACCGCCGATCCCGCCGCCGAAGCGTTCGATTCGCTCGCGGACTATTGCATCGGCACGGATTGCATCGAAGTGCGCATCCCCTGGGCGCTGCTCAACTTCAGAAATCCGGCGCAGGGATTGATTGAAGGCGATTTATTTACTCCCGATCACAAGTCGATTTCGATCGACGCCATCTATGTATCGATGATTGTCAGCAAAGACAACACGCTGAAAACGCTTTCCAGCCAACCGTATTCACTTGAAAAATGGACAGAGGGCGAGTTCCATCTTCGGAAGAAAGCCGCCTACGAAGCAATCGCCGATTGGTTCTCTTGATCGATTACACATCGTGATACAGCAAACAAAGTTTCTAAAACAGACGAAAGCAACGAGGAACTGCATGCGAATAAAACAGAAACGGACGATTCCAAATGCAATATCCATCATCCTTCTACCCTGCTCATCCGGAAATCATCCTTATTCCAATCTATTAAAATATCAACAATCGCTTCCAAAGGACTTCCTTTGAATATGAAGCTTGATCTATTTGCAAAATCGATCCGGTGTTTGTTTTGCGGTACCCTTTCGCTGCTTTGGTGTGTGTCCGTTCCACTGGGCGCAACACTACTGCCAAATCGCCAGGGCGTACTGCAACAGCGCATCATACGATATTCCGAGATTATTCAAAGCGAAACACAATGGCTCAGTGAAACCGCCTTGTCCAACGGCGCGATTGCGTTTCGGCCAATTACCAACGGGGAAACATACATCAATCCGTATTTTTCCTGTTATACGATACTTGCCCTTCTCAACGGAAACCCTTCCGCTGAACGCATCGTTCTCTGTCAAAATGCGATCGACTGGCATTTCTCACACCTCAATTCACAGGTGCTCGGCGGCGTACAGCTTGCCGCAACGATATTCGACTATACGGCGGTCGTAAAAGACGGCGTTGTTGTTTCCGAGCATACCGATCAAACGCAGGACTCGACGGACTCCTACTCCGCAGCGTTCATTCTCGTATTAGACGCATTCGCGAAAACGAAGAACGGAGCAAGCTATCTGATCGCACACAGGCAGGAGTTTTCAGACGTGTTGTCTGTTATGCTTGCCACCCTGTCAAATGACGGATTAACATTCGCGAAACCGGATTATAAAATCGCGTACCTCATGGACAATTGCGAAGTGCTCTATGCGCTGAAAGCCGCGGAGCGATTGCTCAAAGAGATTTATCTGCCCGATACATCGCTCAGCGCTTGGCAAAAAGCCGCTTTGGAGCAAGACCTGGCGCGCGCTGTTTCCGCACAGAAGATCATAGCTCACGCACTTGAATCAACGCTTTGGAACGCAGGCGGCGGTTACTATGCGCCATATCTGTCGAGTTCACAGGCAGCTTCCTTTGATCCGGAAGTGTTTTACGCGGATGCCGTCTCCCAGCTGTGTCCGATTATTTACGGCGTCATCTCTCCTCAAAGCGCACGTGCAAAAGAGATCTATCAAACATTCTGCGCGCATTGGGATTGGGAAACCCTGTCTCACGTGAACGATGGAGACACGTCTTATTATTGGGGTATGATTGCGTACTGCGCCGCACTGATGGGTGATTCCTCGCGCCTAGATCGATTCCTGAAACACTATCAAAACGAAATCATACCGACTCACGATATGCCAATCTTTAATTCAGATGCGGCATGGGTGGTTCTTGCGTGTCAGCAGGCGTTACGAGACTGCAAAGAAGAACTGTCCCAAATCAGCCGATTCCATATGCCAACCTAACGTCAACAAAAGTGCTTCTTCATTCTGAAATTTCCCCTAAGAAGAGATGCTTTTTTCTTACGCAAGGCGTAAATCGAGAAGTTCACTGATCACGCATAGGTCATCGGTTTGAAAAGCCACAATGATAGAAACAAAACCCAAGGCGGAAAGGATCGTTCATGAAGAGAGTTTTACTGGTATTTGGAACACGCCCGGAAGCAATTAAGATGTGCCCTTTGGTGAGCGAGCTCATGCAAAGGGAAAACATCGATCCTGTGATCTGCGTCACAGGTCAGCATCGCGAAATGCTGCATCAGGTGTTGGACGCATTTCATATCGTACCCGATTATAAATTCTCGGTCATGAAAGAGCGGCAAACCCTCTTTGATATCACCATTTCCATCCTTGAGTTGATGAAAAAGCTTCTTGCCGATATTCAGCCGGATCTAGTGCTGGTGCACGGGGATACTACCACGTCGTTCGCTACAACGCTCGCTTGCTACTATATGCAGATTCCAGTTGGGCATGTCGAAGCGGGCTTGCGTACACACGACATCTATTCTCCGTATCCCGAGGAGTTTAATCGTCAGGCCGTCAGCATCATATCGCGTTACAATTTCGCGCCGACGGAATCCGCAAAGCATAATTTACTTCGCGAAGGCAGGCGTGCTGACTCGATTTTTGTGACGGGCAACACCGCAATTGACGCCTTGAAAACGACGGTACGCGATGACTATCGTCACCCCATTCTTGATTGGGCGCAAGGCAGCAGGCTGATAATCCTCACCGCACATCGCAGAGAGAGTCTGGGCGAACCGATGCGCCAAATGTTTCACGCGATTCGCAGGGTTGTTACTGAGTTTCCAGATGTCAGGCTGGTTTACCCCGTGCACCTGAATCCGCTTGTACACAAAATCGCGAAGTCGGAGCTTGGTGATTGCGATCAAATTCGTATGATCGAACCGCTTGATGTGATCGATTTTCATAATCTGCTTGCCAGATGTTACTTCATCCTGACCGACAGCGGCGGCATACAAGAGGAAGCTACGTACTTAGGCAGGCCGGTTTTGGTTTTGCGCGATAAAACAGAGCGCCCGGAAGGAATTGACGCCGGTACGCTAAAGCTGATCGGCACCAGTGAAGAAAGCATCTATCGGAACTTCAAGATGCTGCTGGAAGATCCTGCTATGTATTCCGCCATGAGCAACGTCAGCACGTTATACGGTGACGGCTTTGCCTGTAAACGGATTGCGGATATCATCTGTGCAGAGTAACAATATCCATCTCTACAAATACGCTCGCAAAGCAGCGGTCATTGATTCTAATTTATTCTCCCGCACAACGCAAAACCACCCAACTCGGGTGGTTCTGTGTTTCCTGTGAGTTCGGTTTTGATGTGAAAAGGAATCGGAATCCGTCTGAGCATTTTTTCTTACTGAAAGCGGATCCCTTATAGCGAGCAAATCTCTGTAACGTTCTGTGTTAGCTTATCAGTTGCAGCATGCTCTTTGACGCAACTTCCCTGCCGCAGACAACTCATTTTTGTCGACTCGTTCCCTTCTTTCAAGCTTTAATCGTTTTGCCTGCATCCCGTTCACGCGTTGTCTTTAGACCCGTCGTCCGGTGTTTCGACGTCGCAATATGTATATTGCATGCTGGATGTACTAATGATATCCACACCGGAACCCAGGACATCTTTGATGATAATTTCACCACGTCCGACTCTGCGATCCAACAGCACGTTGTTCAGAGCATTCATACATGCCGGAATGTCTATTTTATTAATCTCTGCTGACGAACGAACCGGGAGCACGGGAAAATCCGAGAAAGTGGTGGCAACCGTACTGCAAACCGTCCGCTTCGGACTGGTCGCTTCTTCTGTTGCAAACACGATGCCTCTATTGCATTTCGCGTTCAGAATATCCCCGTTATCGTCGATTATGATCTTGCAGCCGTTCGGGCAGACGATACAAACCAGTTCTTTCATCTATTCCACTTCCTTCAGGGAAAGCGACACTTCGCTGTCCGTCGTTATTCCATATTGCGCAAAGTTTAGTTTGAGCCGTTCCATTTCAGGCGGACGCAATACCGAATATTTTTTTTGAAACACAGCTCGTCCATCCACACGCAGCGTAAGCATCGCGTTGCGTAATTCGCGGGAAGCACGGAAATATAGCGTCACATCACTGACTGGTTCGTTTACATCCAGTACAGACGGCACCGTATACAAGATTCCTTCTTCAGCAACAACATGTACGAGCGCACGCGGCTTATTCGTCAAATACGCGCTATTCCTTCCTGCTTCGACCGCGCTCAGTGTTACATAATCCACAAGATCGTTGACGTGCAACGCGTTTCCTGCGCAAAAAACACCTTTCTCCATCGTCATGTACTTCTGGTCACAAATCGGCCCTTTGGTGCGCCTATCGATCGCAACGTCGATGCTCTCGGCAAGTTCGTTCTCCGGAATAAGCCCGACAGATAGAATCAACCCGTCGCATTCGATTATTTTCTCCGTATTTGCGATTGGACGCATGTTTTTATCCACCTGCGCAATTTCAACCGCGGTCAGTCGCTCGTCACCAAACACTCGCGTCACGGTGTGAGACAGATGCAGTGGAATACCGAAATCGTCCAGGCATTGGTAGAGATTCCTGGGCAATCCGGAAGGCTCCGGCTTAGCTTCGTATACGCCGATCACCTCCGCGCCCTCCATCGTCAAGCGACGGGCCATAATCAAACCGATATCTCCGCTGCCGAGGATCACACAGCGTTTCACAGGCAGCTCCCCCATCAGGTTGACATAATACTGTGCCGTGCCCGCGGTAAAAACCCCCGAAGGCCGTGTCCCGTGAATAAACACCTGTTTTGCCGTACGCTCGCGACATCCTGTTGCCAACACAATCGCTCTTGTTTGCACATGCGCTGCGCCTTCGCGATTGACAAAATGAATCGCAAAACCGTCCGCGTTCTTCTCGATCCTTGTAACAAAAGTCAAAAGCTTCACGGAAACGTCAGTCTGCAGCAGCTCGTCAATATATCGCTCACAATATTCTGGGCCGGTGAGCTTTTCTCCGAACGTAACAAGCCCGAAGCCGTCGTGTATGCACTGCTTCAAAATTCCGCCAAGCCTTGCCTCACGTTCAACCAAGAGCACTGATGCGTTCTCTTTGTTTGCGGCAATCGCCGCAGCGAGTCCCGCCGGGCCGCCGCCAATCACAGTAACGTCGTAGTTCATACCGATTTTCCCTTTGTTTTTTCCAACAAGATTGTACTTTGTTCGCCGCTCTTGCGGATTTCCTCCACGGAACAGTCACGTTTCTCGGCGAGAATTTGCAAGACACTTGGCGAACAAAACGCGCCTTGACACCGGCCCATTCCAGGACGACAACGGCGTTTGACCGCATCCAACGTGTAGACCGGCAATGGTGAACGCAACGCATCCAGAATTTCGCCCTTGGAAATCTCCTCGCAGCGGCATACGATCTGTCCATAATCCGGGTTCTGCTTGATAAGCGCATCCCGCTCCGACTCACTCATCTCATTAAGATGCGGAACTCCTTTCCGAATCGGTTGAAACGCCGTGTTTTTTTCGACGGGTCCCGATTGTTCCAGATATTCAACAGTCCATCGAGCAAGATCCTTTGCAATGGCTGGCGCCGCAGTGGCACCCGGAGACTGTATTCCAGCTGCTTCCAGGATGTTTTCGCAGAATATTCCCTTTCGTACCTGAAAATCCTCTTCATAGGTAGGCGATCGCACACCGGAAAAGTAGGCGATCACATCAGAAGAAGCAATCTGCTGCGCCGCTTGCATCTGCTCGCGGATGATCATTTCTGTCGTTTCACGATCCGTTGTAATATCCTCCCGATCAGGAGTTTCCAAGTTGTTCGGGCCAATGATCATGTTCTTGTCCACGGTATGAATCACAGCAACACCCTTACTGGTGTTCTCGTGCGACAACGCGAATCGGATCATCTCGATGCGTTTCTTCAGGCTCAGCTTTTGCCCGTCGCCGATAACCGTGATTGGCGACTTGACTTCTGTGGTACGAATATACCGCCCGACTTTTTTATCGAGGACGATATCCGTCCCTTTTCGCGGATGAATCGTAAACGTCCGATCCCCCGCCATTTCTGCGATTACATCGGCATATACGCCCGATGCGTTGATCACAATTCTCGGAATGATTCTCCCGCGATTCGTCTGCACAGAGCGAATGCGCCCATCTTCGGTCTCCATCCCAAGAACTGCGGTATTCAGGCAGATCTTTGCGCCGTTTGCTACTGCATTTTCCGCGAGCGCGACGGTCATCTTGTATGGCGACGTAAACCCGCCCGACGGCATATACAGCGCGCCATATGCCCAGGACGGCGCATACGGTTCGATTTCGAGCAGTTCTGACCGGTTGACGTAGCGTGCACCATCAATCTTAAGACGCTTTGCGTTTAACAACAGTACGTTGATCAGGATTTTTTCCCATTTTGCTCCAATCAGCATCAGGTGTCCTGTCCGTTCGAACGGAAAGTCGAGGTCGGCCGCGAGCTGTGTAAACATTTTGTTGCCTTCGTGATTATACCTGTGCTTTTGCGACGAAGGCGAATAGTTGATGCCGACATGAACGGCTCCGCCGTTACGGGATGACTGCCCAGCCGCAACGTCCGAACCCTTTTCCACGAGCATCACATCCAGACGATACCGCGCAAGTTCGCGCGCGGCAGCACAACCAACCAAACCTCCGCCAATGATCAACACGTCCGGCTTTGCGCCATCGTAGCAATCGTCGTGCTCTGCCGGCAATCGGATTGATTGTTCAAAGCCTTTGAGTCGGATGTTGTTGACAACCCCGTAGTACTTCTTTCGATCGACAGCTATCCTGCCCGCTTTGACCACGGTGCTCCAGTCGTCCGCTTCACCACGCAACACAATGCATCCGCGTTCTTCGCTTACGGTGATGCTTTTGGATAGCGCCGCTATTTTCTTCTGTTTTTTCTTAAAGCTGCTCATAGTTCAGATGGTATCTCGTTCACAAATTTTCGGATTTTCTGCTGTAGATCTTCGCGCTCAGATTCAATTTTCCATATGCAGAGCCGCAGAATATAGGCGATGATGTCCCATTGTCTGCTGTCTTCTCGTTTTCTGCCGGTAATCTTCTCATAATTTTTGATGTAGCTGTTATAGATGCCGATTCGAACAAGTTGCATCAGAAAAATCTTGACTTTGGAGCTTCCCGGAAACAATTCTGCGTCGTGAAGAAGAAAGTTCATCATGGAAACCTCCACGAGCGGGTTCCCCCGATTGGCCGTCATCCAATCAATCACGTAGTAGCTTTCCCTGTCACAGAGTATGTTGTCGGTATGAAAGTCCAGATGGATGATATTGTCCGATTCAGGCAATAGTTTTATATAGTCTACTAACTTCTTCCGGTCCGCATCTGATAAAAACGAAGCCGCCACGCTGTTTTCCAGCGCTTCGAGCGCAGCAACCCGCACATCCACAAGCTCATGAGAGCACTGTTCATGCACCTTTGAATGAAGCTGAGCCAGAATTTCCCCCGCTCGAAAAAGAATCAACGGGTCTTGTTCAGGCATGCTCGTGAGCGAGCGCCCGTTCATCTTTCGGAGCATCAACCCATTCCTGCCATCAATTCTCACCTTTCCAAAACATTCCATCGCTGTGCAGTCCTTCTGGAACGCGACCGTCGTGTTCAGGTATTCTCGGTTTACGTTGCAATCGTCCGCATCCTCGAAATACAGCTTAATCACCTTGTTATCCCCAACGTCGTAAACTTCGGATGAACGCGCGCGAAAATTTGGTTTCGAAAGATCTACGTTCCGAATCAGTTCTTCATTTGTCACGATGTCTTCCCCCTGTATTTAATTTTGTTCTTGAAATCGATAAAAAAGATGAAAGGTGAATTCTTATTGAATTTACAATATTTGCGACAGTGGATTTACATATTTTTAAGATAATCTTATAATTATTAATACTACATGCTTGGGGAGCGCTTATGAAACGTGAGTTCTATCGCTATATCTACAACAACAGGGTCAGCGGATTTCATCATCCGACACGCGAAAACATCATGGGCGCGTTTTACGCCGCACAAAGCGGAAGCGATTCGATAGAGAGCAAAGTAGATCTCTTCTTCTCTAAACTCAATGGTGAGCAAGGCGTATTGAATGACAGCGACCTAACGAATCTGCACTATACGCTCGTAAACGACTGCTTCTATTTTTGCGAATATCTTTTGAGCAACAACGTTGACAACGAGCTGGTTTACAATAGTTCTGATTACTACATCAATCAGATCAGCAGTGTGAAAACAAGATCGCAGGCAAAGAAGTTCTACACGGAATTGGCGGAAACATTCTTTGAGCTTTCAACGCGAAAACGCCTCGAGCTGTATTCTTTCCATATTGAGAAGAGTGTAAAATACATCGATCAGAAGCTGTATACGCAGCTTACGCTCAACGAAGTCGCAAAGAACGTTGGCCTTACCCCGCAATATCTGACCACTTTGTTTCGACGGGAAACGGGGAAAACGCTATATCAGTATATAGCCGAACGAAAAATCGATGAATCGAAGATGCTACTTCTTTATACCAGTGAATCGATGACCACAATCGCAAGCTCGCTTGGTTTCAGCAGCAGCGCACATTTTTCTTCCGTCTTTCGGAAACTCACGGGCCATAATCCTACAGAATATCGAAATAAGCGGTTGGATATGTTTCGTTCACTACCCAACCCGGCGAAAAACGATTAGCGGGAAACCTAATAACTGTAAAGAATCAAAACACCACAAAACCTGTCATAAGACTTGCACCCACCCCCATGATTCGCGAAGTTGTATCCCTTCCTGAGGGTTAACCAAGACAAAACGGTCGCCATTTAGGTGACCGTTTTTGTTTGCTATTATTCTCAAGTTTTGCCAAGAAATGCTGCTTTTTTCTTTGCAGCGAGGCTGCTATCTATTGCAGAGCCGGGTGCGTTGATCATACACACCTCACCCGATATTATTCCGATAGTATCTTCCCAATCAATTCAGGCAACGCTCGCGTATCGGACAAATGAAAGTCCGACACATAGTTTGTCCCTATCGCAATTGTCCGCATGGAGAGCGCGCTTGCTCCCGCAAGTCCCGCCGCTGCGTCCTCAACCATCACGCAAAGCCTAGGATCGATCCCGATTCTCTCCGCAGCAAGCAGATATCCTTCAAAGTGCGGTTTGGAGTGGGTGATATCGTTTCCCGCAACAATGCCGTCAAACGCGCCATCCAGTCCAATCCGATTCAGGATAAAATCTGCGTTTTTGCTGGATGAGAACACCGCAATCGGAACACCTCTCTCGCGCAAAAATGCGAGGGTCTCCGAAATACCCGGCAATACGTCGTTTGGGGAAAGCGACTGCAACGCTTCCAGATAATATGCGTTCTTCCGGTCGAGCCACATTTCTGTTTCCTGCACGGACATTTCTCGCTGACCCATCTGCAGGAGCAATGTCATGCATTCCGAACGGGACACACCTTTGAATAGCTCGTTCTTCCCTTCGTCAAATGGAATTCTAAGCTCGTTTGCAATTCTTTTCCAGGCTTCAAAATGATATCGAGCCGTATCCGTGATCACCCCGTCCAAATCAAAAATGACCGCGCGCACCGGACGATCAATCTGTCTTTCCGCGTTCGTTACGTTTATCAGTCGATCGAACACCTTGATTTCGACTTCTGCGCCTTCCAGCAAACGCAGCATACAGCCATTTTGATTAACCGAAACAAGCATCCGACTGCCGCGATACACCGTGGCAAACGAATAGCTCTCCCACCCATTTGGCAGCAGCGGAAAAATCCGGAGACCATGTTTGTCTATGCGTAGCCCGCCGAATCCGGCGATGATGGAAAGATATGCTCCGCCTGTGTTTGCGATATGCAATCCATCGCGCGTATTGCCGCTTTGGTCGTTCAAGTCGATCCCAACCGTTGCGTTAAAATAGTCCATCGCCTTGGCGCAGTCGCCTAACCGCGCCGCCATCATGGAGAACACGCATGCAGACAGACTTGAATCGTGTGTTGTAATCTGCTCATAATACGCATAGCTTTTTCGCATGACGAGCGGAGACTCTTCGTGGTAGAGAAAATGCGCGAGCACGGTATCCGCCTGTTTACAGATTTGGCAGCGGTTGATATAGAGCGGATGATAATGCATCAATAGCGGAAAATTCTCTTCCGGAATCTCGTCTATCTCCCAGCGCTTTTTGTTCAGAAAACTATCGTCCTGCTTGCAGATTCCGAGTTGATCGTCCATCGGCAGATACATCGCATTACCCGCTGCGGTGAACGCAGCGAGTTCAACTTCCGTTACGCCAGTTTTCTTTTGGAGCGCATCAAATCCGCCGATGTCCGATAGCATCGCGCAAAGTTCCTGCGCCGCTAAAAATGTAGCGGCTGCGCCTGCGTTTGTGTAATAGTTGTTGTTCACAATGCAGGTATATTCATCCGGCCCGGTCACGCCGTCAATCCGGAACTGACCGTCCTTCCAGTGCCCAACGTCGAGGAACAGCCGCGCGGTCTCCACCAAAACCTCGCAAATGCTGGGCAAATAGCTTTTGTCCAGCGTCGCGCACCAATATTGTGAAAACGCGTGCGCGATATCCGCGTTGATGTGATACTGCGCCGATCCGGATGGATAATACGATGAGCACTCTGACCCTGTAATCGTTCGCCAGGGGTAGAGTGCCCCGCGCTCATGACCAAGAAGCCGCGCATGCTCACGCGCAGCATCCAAATGCTGATAGCGATATTCCAACAGATTTTTTGCCATCTCAGGCGCGGTGGAAAGGAAGAAGGGAAACACATACGTTTCGCAATCCCAGAAATAATGACCCTCGTAGCCTTCTCCGCTTAATCCCTTCGCCGCGACGCTGCTCCGCCCGTTTTGCCCCGCCGCGCAGAGAAGCTCATACTCGCAATAGTCCAGATACGCTTGCATCGGCGCTTTCGAATCAATGCGAACGCGCGAATGCGCCCAGAATGAATCTAAATACACTCTTTGCTCACGCGCCCAGTATTCATATCCTTTTTCGCGCGCATCTTTTGCGATTTTGCATGCGGCTGCTAGCAAGTCCGGTTTATCGGCAGCGTCGGTGTACGCGCAATACTTTGTGAGTATTGTCGTCTCACCCGGCGAAATCTTGCGAATATACCGCGCGGCAAGCAGATTGCCCTGCCCGAACAGCCCCGGTACCGCTTGATCAATATCGTGCACCACGGCGCAACCAAGCGCGCGCTTGCTGGAAATGGTAGATACCCGCATGCCCATGCAGCCGTTTTTCATCAGCCGATCTGTAATCAAAAGCTTTGCTTTGCAGTCCGCTGCAACGCGCGGATCGTTTGGATCGCTGAAATTTGTTACGTCCCCGTTCAGCATAGAATCCAGCTGGATTTCCCCGGAATAGTCCATCGACGTTATCGCATAGCGCAGGATAAACAGCTCTTTTTGCAGAAAGCTTGTCATGCGGGTTACCTTGATTTTCAGCGTGCCCTGCCCGGTATGAAACAGAAACGATCGCTCTGTCGTCCCGTTGGCAAAATCCAGCGTTCGTGTCATTTGCCCGGCGTTCGGTTCCCAGGCGCGAACAATAACGCCGCCCGCCCAAAGGCGAACACTCTGCGCATCCGGCAGATTCACCATCACCTGTTTGGTCTGCGGAAAGCCATAGAGCCGCTCGCCATAGCAGATCTCCTCGTCTTCCGAAAACCCATTGATATAGGTGCCCCGAATGGAGACGCTCCCATGTTCCGCTCCCTCTTCCAGGCACCCGCGTACGCCCAAATACCCGTTTGCGCAGTGAAACAGCGTTTCATCGTGCGCCTGCGTTTCCGCGCGATATCCTCTTGTTACAAACTCCAGTTCATTCAACCCAGTGTACTCCTTGACTATTCCGGAACCAATCCGGGATATTTTTCATTTTGGCGGCATAGACTCGCGCGCTATGCGTCGTTATTCTTTGACCGCGCCGGACGTCATGCCGGATACGATCTGTTTTTGGAACAGCAATACGATGATCAGCGTCGGGATGACGACCACAACGGTTGCGGCCGTGATTTCACCCCAAAGAATCGAGAACTGCGTGCGCAGCGCGTTGATGGCCACCGGCACCGTTTGAAACTGCTTGTCTGAATTGAGCGTCATTGTCAGCAAATATTCGTTCCATGCGGCGATAAACGTCATGATCGCGCTCGTGAAAACGCCCGGCAGCGCAATCGGGAAAATCACCTTCCAGAGCGTTTGCCACTGTGAACAGCCGTCAATACTCGCCGCCTCCTCGATGGAAAGCGGTATTCGCTTGAAATGCGCAACCATAATCCAAACCGCTGCCGGAAGCGTAATAGAGGAATAGGCAAGCGTCACAAAATAGCTGTTGAGCATGTTTAATTTGTAAAACATATTGAAGATCGGACCAACAACAACCATCTGCGGGAACATGGAAACACTCAAAATCAACCCCAGCACAAGTCCCTTTCCCTTGAAGCGGACACGCGCAAGAATATACGCGCTGAGGGTTGCGACACAAACAACGTAGATGGTCGTCACGATTGCAACGATAAAGCTGTTTTTGACCGAATTGAGGATGCCTTTGTCCAGCACCGCTTTATAGTTGATCAGCGTCGGATCGTTGGCGATGATGTTAAATGCGGTGTCCTTGCCGAAGATCTCACTGGATGGTTTGAAGGACGTGATGAGAATCCAGAAAAACGGAAACACCATCACCGCGAGAAACGCAACGATTATGATGGTTGAAGTGATTTTTGTCAGTCGTTTGGTTTTCATACGCTTTCCCTCCCCTCAATCATCCTTCACGATTTCGGCGCCGAGCACCTTTACAAACACAAACGCAATGATGCCGACGCACAACGCCATGGTCAGCACGACCACCGCGCCGTAGCCATAATTGTTTTGCGCAATCATGAGCTTATACGCATAGATGGAGAGCGTTTCGGTTCCTTGTGCGCCGCCCGTCAGCACGGCGATGAGGTCGTACACGCGGAACGCGTCCAGCGTTCGGAACAAAAGCGCAACCAGCAAAGACGGTTTGAGCAGCGGAAGCGTAATTCTGAAGAACGTCTTAACAGGTCCCGCACCGTCGATCTTTGCGCTTTCATAGAGCACTTTGTCGATGATTTGCAACCCCGCCAAGAGCAGCAGCGCCATATATGGCGTGGTTTTCCAAACGTCCGCCAATATAGCCGCGGTCATCGCGCCGCTTGCGGAGAGCAGCATCAGCTCCGGAGAGGCGATGAGCCCGATATCGGTAAAGATCTTTGCAACGACTCCGCTGCTGCCGTCATACATATAGCTCCACATGAGCGCGGAGACGGCGGTTGGAATCGCCCAGGGGATCAGTGCGGTCGTTCGAATGCCGCCGATGCCCTTGATCGCTTGATTCATAATCAGTGCGAGCGCCATGCCAAATACCAGCTCCAGCGAGACGGAGATCACAGTGAAGATCGCCGTGCTCCGCAAGGAACGGAAGAAGCGTGTGTCGCTCAAAAGTTTTCCGTAGGCAGCCAGTCCTGTGAAGTTGCTGTTGATCAGGCAGCTGTCCATCTCTGTAAAAATCGTATTGAGTTTATCCCAGCCGTTGTAAAACGAAACATCCGCGTTTCGCGCATACACGGCCTGTATGATGGTTCTGATCTGTTCAACGTCAGAGGTTATCTGCGTTGCCTCGGCTTTGGAAATCTTGGTCACATCTGTCAGCTCGGCGTATTGCGCGGAGAGCGTGTCCACCTGCTCCATCACGGCGCGCAGCTCCTCCTGATCCGCCTCACTCAGAAGCGTGATGTCATCTTCCAAAAACCAATTGATATAGCCGCAGTCCTCGGTAAAGAGCGGCGCGTTAAAGTTTCCGCTCGTGTAGAGTCCGGCAACTTGCTGGTCGTTTGTCCGGTAATCAAAGAGCGAATAGATGGCAGACGAGACGATTGGATAGAGCGCGAACACGGCCAGAAGCAGAAACAGCGGCAGCAAAAATGCCGCTTGCTTCGCCGTAATGGTCTTTCGCATGGGCAGCCTCCCTTTCAAACATCAATGGGAATCTCAAGAACGCACGGCAAAACATCCGTAGACGTTTTACAACACAGTTCAGCCAAATGAATACGGAAAGAGCGGCGCCCGCACCCAAGCTTGGTGGAGCGCCGCCACTTTTTTGTGTGTTAGTTGGCGAGCGCCGAATTGATTGCATCCACCGCAGCGGCAAGTTCCATCTCGCCGGAGAGGTAGGCGTGCGCTGCGTTCATAATCGCATCTGAGGTTTCAGAGTAGTGCGCCGAAACCGGACGGGAGATTGTGGTCTGCAGTGCGTTCTGGAAGCCAGGCATGGAGAGCATCGCGTTTGCGGCAATTACGTCCGCATCGGCAAGCATCTCGTTGTAGCCGGGCAGATATCCGCCCTGTACGGACATGATCTTCTGTCCATCGGTCGCGACGAACTTCATGAAGTCCCATGCGCCTTCCTGATTGACAGAGTTCTTGTTGATGCCAAGCAGCCAACCGCCGACCGTAGAGCCACCGGGCAGCGGCGCAACGTCCACAACATCCTGCGAGATGGTGCCGTCGGAGGCGATCATGCCCCATTGATACGGCCAGTTGCGGGCAAATACGCTTGTGCCTTTGATGAAGCTGTTGTGCGTTTCGCCTTCGGAGTAGTTGAGGATGTCAACTGGAGACGCGGACGAATCCACCATCGCCTTGAGCGCGACGAGACCGGCTTCGATATCCGTCCAGCCCGCGGTGTATTCGGTCAGGTTGCAAACGAGACCTTCGTAGAGCTTTGCCTGGAAGACGATACCGTCGGTCGTTCCGCCCTGGCCCATGTACATTTCAGCCATCGCCTGCAGATCGGCATAGGTGTAGTCACCTGCGACGAGCTTTGCCGCATCATCCGCGGAGACGATATCCTTGCGGAAATACAGCAGGCCGAGGTCCGGGAAGAATGGCAGCGTGTACTGCTTTGCGCTATAGTTGCCCGCCATCATGGAGCCGGAGTTGAACTGCGAAATCTTCAGTCCATCCGCCTGCATCAGCTGGTCAATCGGGGCAATGTAGCCGGCCGCGGCGAATTCGCCCGCCCAGACAACGTCCATGGAGAGCACATCGTAGTCGCTCGACCCTGCCTGCATGCTGGTGAGAATCTGCTCACGCATTGCGCCGGAATCGTTCGTCATGTCGATCCACTCCACGGTGTAGAGTTCCTGCGATGCATTGTAGGCGTCAATGACGGCCTGCGTTGCAGGGGTGCTGTCCGCTTGTGCAGCAAAGCGGATGACGGTGCGTTCTACCGGCATCTGATCCGCTGCCGCGGGCGCTTCGGTGGCTGCGGGTGCTTCGGTAGCGGCAGGCGCAGTGGTTGCCGGTGTTGTGGCGCAGCCTGTCAGCAACGCAAACACCATCATCAGCATCAGTGAAATACCAAGAATTTTTTTCAACTTTCTCTTCCTCCTTGTTCAATTGTCTGTATGATTGGATGATCTTGCCCGTTGAAATGTTGAGCCGGGCGACTGGCTTATATACTCATTATAGGAGTTGTAGATACATTTGTTATATTATCTATTTCACTTTTGTATTATAATATTCACTATATCAGGAAAGGAATTCGCACATGAACACGGAAACACGCATTCATCTGCTGCGGATGTTCCATTATGCCACCGGAATCCCCGTGGAAATGCTCGAAAGCGGCAAGACAACATACAGCCTTCCAGCGGCAATTGTATGCGCCGCGCGCATTACGGGCGACATATCGTTGTATCCCGTACCCTATCCACAGGATAACAGCGTTCAGTATTTGAGTACACCTGCATTCGAGTCGTATTTTCTTTTAACCATTCAGGAGGATGTCCTACTGCGGGCGGGTCCTGTCCTGCAGGCGCCCGTGCAGCAGGAGCGGCTCGCGCAATTGATTCGCGCGGGCCTTCTTCCGTTTCGCTGCAAGGCGGAGCTGGCGGCATATTACGCCTCTTGTCCTATACTGGACGATCGGAACCTCTTTTACTCTGGCAAGTTGCTTGAGACACTCTTTTTGAGTGAACAAGCAATCTCCGATCTAACCGAAGTCGAGCCGGATACCGGAGTGCCGATTGAAGATAGTTATTATTCGCAAACGATGGATTATCGCACGCGTCAGTTTCAACATGTTCCTTATGCAATTGAGTTGGAGGTCTGCCGCATGATCGCGAATGGAGACACCATCGGATCGCAACATATTCTGCGCGATATCAACCGCCTTCCGCGCGCAAAGCTCGCCAACACGCCGGTACGTTCCCTGAAAAATTCTTTGATTTGCAGCTGCACGTTTATGGCACGCGCTGCAATCACAGGGGGCGTCAAACCCGACGAAGCCTTCACCCTCAGCGATGCATTTATCCAGCGCATCGAGGCAGCGCCAACGACAAATCACCTCGCCGATTTTGAAGCGGAGATGATCGAAAGCTTCACCACGCGCGTTCAAGCCGCGCGCGGCAGCCAGCACTCGTTCAGCGTTCGCCTTGTCATGGAGTATATCGATGCGCATTTGAGCGAGCCGATTACGCTGGCCGACATTGCCGCCGCGGTTTACCACAACCCAAACTATCTTTCCGGACTGTTCAAGCGCGAAACAGGCGAAACCATCCACAACTATATCGTGCGAAGGCGGATTGAAGAAGCGGAATATTTTGTTCGCCACAGCAGCGATCCCATTGCGGACATTGCTGCGTTTTATCAGTTTTGTTCGCAGAGTCACTTTGTACAATGCTTTCGAAAGATCGTAGGTCAAACGCCCGGCGCTTGCAGAAGTCAGCGTCCGGGAGCAAGCGAAGGAAAATAGTGTTTGAATTTTTGATTCCACCTGAATCAGCATAGGGATATACTTCAAGAAATGCTGATTTGTAAGGTCTGTATGGAAAATGGTTTCGTATCAGTATAGTTGGTTGTTACACTTACGAGGATTTACCCGCAGTAAAAACGGTCGCCGTATGGCGACCGTTTTTAACTCTATCTCGATTATAGTTCATATATACTGCTCGTTTGCCGTCGCGAAGTCTGCATTTCCGGCTCTTTTAAGAAGGTTGAATTTAGATTGAATGTGCCTGGGACTCGATATACTGATATACCTGCTCTTTGCCTTCAATTGGTTTGCTAAAATAGAACCCTTGCATCACATAACAACCCAGATCAAGAAGTTTATTTGCCTGATTTGATGTTTCAATACCTTCTGCGATGAGAGTAAGCCCTAAATTATTTGCCAGAAGAGAAATTGATTCAACCATTTTTTCCGAAACAGTATTACTCTCCAGTTTTGATATAAAAGACCTGTCGATCTTTAGTGTATTAATTGGTAACTGGTGAATATATGACAACGAGGAGAATCCTGTTCCGAAATCATCCATGGAAATCGAGATGCCAATGCTTCTAAGTTCAGACAAGTGGTTTATCGCAACTTCGACATTTTCAAGTAAAACCCCTTCCGTAATCTCCAGTTCAAGCCAATTACATTGTACTTCGGTTTCGCGGACAATTCTTTTGACATTTTCAACGAAGTCCGCTCTGACCAACTGTTTCGGAGAAATGTTGATCGACATCACATAATTCGACTTGAAATTTCGATTAAGCTCGAGTATAAAGCTGCATGCTTCTTGAAAAACCCATAACCCGATCTGAAAAATAACCCCCGTTTCCTCCGCCAAAGGAATGAACTCTGCAGGTGGTATCAAACCAAACTCGCTGGAGTTCCATCGCAACAATGCCTCGAAACCACGAAGCCTGTAATCCGTTGATGTATGAACATGTAGTTGAGGTTGATAGCACAAATAGAGCTCGCCCTTCACAATGGCAGAACGAATGCTTTGCTTGATATCAGTGGCTCTCCTTTGTTGAATATCCATCGTCGGCTCATAAAACGTAAATACGCCTTTACCGCTTCTTTTTGCACTATACAGAGCAATATCGGCAAACTGAAGCATCTGTTCGAAATCGATTATCGCCCCTCTTGCAAGGGTACAGATACCCGCACTCAGGCTGATATAAACTTCCCTGTTTTGAACGCTGATATTTGTGCGTGTTGAATCGATTGCAGATTTTGCGAAATCGAGCGCCCGTTTCCCATCGATACTATCGTTCACCAATATTACAAACTCATCTCCGCCGAATCGGAACGCTGTAGATTCGTTGTTACACAGGCTGAGAATTCGTTCCGCGATGGACGAAAGCACTTTGTCTCCAAAACTATGCCCATAACTGTCGTTGATACTCTTAAAATCATCTAAATCGATATAAACCAGAGACACGGCTTCGTTGCCTTCTTTGAGGAAAAGCAAGAAGTCCTGATTCAATGCCGTTCTGCTATAGAGTCCTGTCAATGAATCATAATATGCCAGCGTGTGTAGTGAACGATCCCTCTCCAGTATGCTTTGCGCCATCTGATTCATGTTGGAAGCAAGATAATTAAATTCGCGGAATCTGTTGTTGGGTATTGGGGAATCATACTGACCACTCGATAGCGAAGCCGTGTATTTTATAAATTGCTGAATCTCATTTTCAACTTTTTTGGAGGTTGAGTAGGAACCGAGAAATGCAAAAACCGCGACGACAAATAAAGCCACCCCGATCAGATAGTAAACAGGTCTATATACGTTTAGCGTTTCACCATAGTCGTCGTACAATGCGATATACCAATCGGGTCCCTCAACCCGACCGGTATACAAGAATTGCATTTGATCAGTTGTAGAGTAACTTTTTGTAGACAGATCACCTGCTTGATCGCGAATGATCGGGAAATCTTTTGAAACTCTCCGCTGCTCAGCTAGACTCATATCCGGACCTGAAATATATCTGCCAAATTGATCCAACAAGACAACCGAAAGGTAAACGTCTCCAACAGCGTTGCTTTTCTGAATGACTTGCTGGATTGCACGTAAATCCAAATATCCAACTATGATGTGTTCGGATGCTTTGATAGAGATTGTTACAGTTGTATCTCCGGTTGTAGACGAAACAATTGGGATTCCCCAATAGGTCTTCTTGCCGTTATCGATTGCCTTAAAAAACTCTTCACCGCTTCTGCTGAAACCAAGATCTGTACTATATTCGGGAAGCGTTGCAATTACATCCCCGTTATGGTCCAAAATCTCAATGTTCTTAAAACTTGGGTTGACTTGATTGATCGATTTGATGATTTCGTTAACATTCTCTTGAGCGGCATCTTTCGTTGCCCGATCAACATACTTCAAAATATCCGTTGCCGCGGATGCCATCTCTTCGATATCTTCTTTAATATTTCGATGTAGCAGCAAGTCTTTTGCAGTGATGTTTTGAATTAAATAATAGCGAAATCCGCCTATTGCTATGATTGCAATGGCACCGATGATCAATGCAATAATTACTACGTTTGTATTAATCAACGTATAAAAAAGGGATCGTACGCGGTTATTGCCCTTCTTCGAGTTTAACATACGATCCTCCCAATATCTGATATAAGTAGGTTGGCCTAGTAATATCGCCAAATTGGTTGATGATTAGTTCGCTCTGTAGTCCTCTGAAACTCCTTGATGTAATAATTTGGTTCTTAATGATCACTGCGTCTGTGCTTTGTGCCTGCTCAATCGCCTGAGCCAATAACATGATAGATTCATACGTCAGAATCGAGGCGAAATTCGGTTCGCTGCCGAACTTGCCGAGAAAAGTGTCCCGAAATTCCAAATATTGGGGGGCACTGGATGAGTAATCAATATAATTCACTCCATAGAATCCTTCGACCGCTTCGCCGCCGTGCTGGAGCAGATCCGTCGTCATGGCCCAGGCAGGAAGGAAAACAACCGCTTTTACGTCGTTGATTCTCATCATCTGTGCAAAGCGTGCAGCGTCGTCGGCCGCACAGATTAAAACGATGCAATCTGGTTTCGATGAACCAATATACTCGATAGCTTGCTCGGCTTGTGCTGATGAGCGAAAATCAAACGAAGGAAAAATTTGAACGCTTGTTTTCGTGTTGCCAAGTTCAGCAGTCAGTCGTTTTGATAGACTTTCTGCAAACACTTTATTATATGATGAACTAACTATTAGAAGATTATGTGCACCGATCTCTTCAACGCCCTGTGCGATCATGGATGCTTGCGCATCCGTAGAGGGTATCAATCGAATCAGAAAATCGTCTATCCCTTCTAAACTAGCAAGCGCCATGGTTGGGCTAATCAGCAGTTTTTTCTGTTCGCTAAAAAAAGGTATCACGGTCTCTGCCATATCGCTCGTCATATGACCAACCACAAAATCACAACCAGCATCTACTAAAATAAGATCATTCTTTAATGCTTGTTCAGGGCTCGATTTATCATCCAAAACGATCAGTTCGATTTGCTTTTCTAATATGCCACCATTACTGTTAATTTCATCAACAGCAACTTGTGCTCCATATAGCCCGGAAACTCCCAATTCAGAATTAAACCCTGTTAGACTGGCTGAGAATCCAACTCTCACAACGTCTGGTTTCTTGCATGAACATAGTAAACAGAAAAGCAAACATGCCAAAATACAAGCTGTTACTTGAATGACACATCTTTTTTTACGCATTTCTTCGCACTTCTTTTCTGATTAATAACCGTTTGTTCCTTAATTTAATGAAAGATACGCTAGTCCTCAAGTTCGTTTCTCGGATAGCAGTGTACTCCAAAGTTTTACTTGTGAGTTATTCCTTGATTTGAACTTTCGACGACCTTTCTTCTATGCTTTTCATTATACATCGATTTCTCTGCTCGTTGAAACAATTGCTCAAGCGAATTGCCATTTATATCACTAACGGCTGTCCCATCGAAATACCGATCTGTCGGTTGATTACTTCGATATTCGTGTTGGAGATTCTAATTGCACTATGTCTTCTGCTTGCGTTTGAACTCGCTGAAGCGCATCACAACAGTTAGGAACGGCTGTAAAGTCTTCAACAACCCCTCGCGCGAAGTGCCGCTTCCTTCGTTTATTCAGCAACAAACTCGCTCGTTTTATTCCTGCCATTCTTCTTGGACAGGTAAAGCGCCTGATCAGCGGCGTTCAGCAGTTCACGTGCGGAATATTCAATGCCGCGACTGCCAGACGAAGTTTTTCTGCAATAATGAACGCGCTGTCCTCATTTGTGTTTGGCAAGATGCACACAAATTCTTCTCCACCGTATCTGGCGAGAAGATCCGTCTTGCGGACGATCACCTTTGACAGGGCGTGCGCAATTTGAATCAAGCAGGTGTCGCCGCCCTGGTGCCCGTAATTGTCGTTATATTGCTTGAACAAGTCGATGTCCATCATAATCAGAGAGACGGGTATGGATGCGCGAACCGAAAGGTTCCAGGTGGATTCCAGATATTCATTAAATCTGCGGCGATTTGATATTCCGGTCAGTCCATCCAGATAGGACATGTTCTCCAAATAGTCCCGATATTGCTTCAGCTCAACATGCATGCCGACTCTGGCCTTTACGATCACCGAATTGTACGGTTTTTTGATATAGTCTACCGCACCGAGATTAAACCCGAAGATTTCCTCGTCCTCGTTCACCCTGCCGGTTACGAAAATAATCGGTATGCTTTTTGTTTGCGGATCACCCTTTAACCGTCTGCAAACTTCATATCCATCGATGCCGGGCATGATCACGTCCAATAGGATCAAATCAGGCGGATTCTCTGAAAAAGCAATCTCCAGCGCCTTCTCTCCTCGGCTAGAATGCTGATGTTTTCTTTCGCATCATCCACAATCAATACTGTCGGCTGCTCAAACAGATTATTCATGATCCGTACCATCCAATCCAATCTTTAGTTCCGCCGCAATCTTTCTAAACGGCTCCTTCGCCGCCTCGAAATCAAATCCGTCAACGCTTCTCTCAATTTCGCTCATCTCTGATTCAAATCTCGTCCCCAAAGCCTGCTTCAGGGCTGCGATTGCCTGATCCGCATCAACATCATCCGTCCATATCATATGCGCTGCTTGTTGTAGGATCGGTTCGATTTCTGCAACATTTGCTAGCCCCTGCTTGCCGGCGTCATCTTCTTTGTTATCTTTGCGCAGTGCATCAATGGAATCGATTACCGAATGTAGCGCTGCATTTAATTTCTCCAACAGTTGATTGCACTCTTCCGGCGGAGTCGCCGTCAACGCTTTTTCCAGTTGTTCTGATATCGAGAACACATCATCGGCAGAAATGTTGCCCGATACGCCTTTGAGCGTGTGCGCGAGTCGTCTGGCTTCCTCAAGCTTCTGTTCCGAAATCGCCGCACGGATGTCTTCAATAAACGATTTGTAACCGGTCGCATAATCGTTCAAAAGCTTCAAATAAAGCTTTGTGTTCCCGCCGACGCGGCTCAAGCCTTTATCAATATCGATGCCCGGTATCTGAACCGGAAGTTTTGATTCTGCTGTTGCGTTGTCGTCGTTTCTTTTTGGCGTCTCCCCTGCATCTCCGCTTGAAACGGGTTTTGGTTTTGCCCACTTTAGAATGGTTGAAAAAAGATTCTGCGGGTCGATGGGCTTGCTGACATAATCATTCATCCCAGCCGCTTTGCATTCCGCTTCGACACCTTGCATCGCATGGGCTGTCATCGCGATGATGGGGAGGTTTTGGTTTTTGCGGTCAGCGCGAATGAATTTCGTTGCCTCGTATCCACCCATGACAGGCATCTGCAAATCCATCAGCACCAAATCGTATGGTTTCGAAGCAACTGCATCAATCGCCTCCTGGCCGTTGTTGGCGATTTCGACCAACGCGCCCGCGCTGCTCAATATCTCCGAGGCGACTTCCTGATTGATCACGTTGTCTTCTACCAGAAGGATATGCACGCCGTCAACTCGATATTCCTCCGTACTATTGATCGGACAAGCGCTGCTTTGAATCGTCATCCCGGTCTTATCCATTTCGAACATGTTGACAATCGTATCAAACAGGAGGGATTGATTGATCGGCTTCATCAGGAAGTTTTGGATGCCGA
>PGZM01000005.1 GCA_002841395.1 Firmicutes bacterium HGW-Firmicutes-9 | reverse complement strand
CGTCTTGCCGTGGTCAACGTGTCCAATCGTTCCTACGTTGACGTGCGGCTTCGTGCGTTCGAATTTTGCCTTTGCCATTACAACCATTCCTCCTAAATAACTTGTTGTTACCCGCATGCGGAATTTGTAACGGCAGCGGGCAAAATTTATTGTGCACCTGATCTGGATGCTGGAGCGGGTGATGGGAATCGAACCCACATAGCCAGCTTGGGAAGCTGGAGCTCTGCCACTGAGCTACACCCGCACGAAAAAGCATCCCCCTTGCCGCAGGCGCGCGACAAAGGTGTTTTCGAGCAGGTTGTTCCGGGTTAGTAGCAGAGAGAAAGGAAACGAATTCTGCATCGAAAATCCACCGCATAGAACACAAGCGTTACCCATGCGCCTCCACGGTAGCATTCATTATTCTATCGGCTTTGCCCAAAAAAGTCAACATCCCAAATCGTGTATTTAGGCTCTGTTTTCGCCCCAATATGCAGTTCCGACAGACCATAACTGCGCGGATTTTTGCATTCTTCCGCGAGCAAAACCGGTCTTACTTCTCTTCCCAACCCTTCGCGCGATCCAACGCGCGCCGCCAGCCGGAGAGCAGCGTTTCACGCTCCGCTTCCTCAATCTGCGGCACGAATATACGCTCGCTTTCCCATTGGTCGGTGATATCCTGCAAGCTTGTAAACACACCGACCGCAAGCCCCGCCAGGCAGGCCGCACCGAGTGCCGTAGACTCCACGCATTTCGGGCGGTTGACGCGCGCGTTCAGGAGGTTGGACTGAATCTGCATCATAATATTGGAAACGGAAGCGCCGCCGTCCACCTTGAGCTCGCAGAGCTGCACGCCCGCGTCCTTTTCCATCGTCTCCACAAGATCGCGAATCTGGAACGCGATGCCTTCCAGTACCGCGCGCGCAAAGTGCGCCTTGGTCGTGGCTCGCGTCAGTCCCAGCATCGCGCCGCGCGCATACATGTCCCAGTGCGGCGCACCGAGCCCCGTAAACGCGGAGACGAAATAAGCCCCGCCCGCATTCGGCACGGATTCTGCAAGGGTATCCACCTCCCGCGCACTCGCAATCAAGCCGAGATCGTCCCGCAACCACTTGATCGCGCTGCCCGCGTTGAAAATGCTGCCTTCCAGCGCATACTCCACGCGGTCGCCGATGCCCCACGCGATAGTAGTAAGCAAACGATTTTTGCTGTCGATCGGCGCGGTTCCCGTGTTCATCATCAAAAATCCGCCGGTGCCGTAGGTGCACTTCGCCATGCCCGTTTCAAAGCAGGCCTGCCCGAACAGCGCCGCCTGCTGGTCTCCCGCCGCGCCCGCGAGCGGCACGCCGCCGAGCGCTTCGAGCCCCAGGATATGCGGCTGTACGGTTCCGTAGACGTGGCTTGAAGGCAGCGCCTTTGGCAGCATGCAGCGCGGAATGCTCAATCGTTCAAGAAGCTTGTCGTCGTAGTCCAGCTTGCGGATATCAAACAGCATCGTACGTGATGCGTTGCTATAGTCAGTCACATGCTCGCCGGTCAGGTTCCAAATCAGCCACGTATCGACCGTGCCAAACAACAGCTCGCCATTCTCCGCTCGTTGCTGTCCGTTTTCGATGTGGTCGAGGATATAGCGAATCTTCGTGCCGGAAAAATACGCGTCGATCAAAAGCCCCGTCGTCTTTTGCACATAATCGCTCCAGCCTTCCGCGATCAGCGTTTCACAAAGCGGCGCGGTTCTGCGGCATTGCCAGACAATCGCGTTGTGTACGGGATGCCCCGTCGCCTTGTCCCAAACGATCGTGGTTTCACGCTGGTTGGTCACGCCGACGGCGGCGATGTCGCCGGGTTGTATGTTGTTTCGCTTGAGTACATCCGCCGCCGTCTGTTTCTGCGTCTCGAGGATGTCAAACGGATCGTGCTCGACATAGCCGGCGCCCGGATAGATCTGCCGGAACTCATACTGCGCGCTGGAGATGATCTTTCCTTTTAAATCGAACAAAATCGCGCGCGAACTGGTCGTGCCCTGATCGAGTGCAAGAAGATATTTTGACATAGCAACAGATTCCTTTCGATGCGAACTCGGGATGTGTGATTGCAATTTTAATAAATACAAGATATGCGTTTCTTGTGCGATGGTACTATTATGGCACACTATCGTGCCGTTGTTCAACACGCGCATGAATAAAATGTAAGCCTGTAAAAGCCAATTGATTCTATTTGAAAAGGCTCTTCTCGATCTGTTCCATATTGGTAAGCACCTCTCGCGGGCTGTTTGCGCGATAGCCGGCTGTTGACATCTCTGCGCCGCCATAGCCATATCCCGCCGCGATAAACGGAACCCCGTTTGCTGTTGCCGCCTCCATATCGTGCACCCGATCGCCGACGACAACGGCAAGCGCGCAGTTCCATTCCGATATAATTGCGGAGACGGCAGCGGCTTTGTCCGGATACTCTCCCGCGCAGGCTAGGCGCGAGAATAGTTGGCGAATGCCCGTGGTCGTGAGCGCGGTTTCTACATATTCGCGACTACCGTTGGAGCAGATCGCGAGCTGATAGCCGCGACTTTTGAGTTGTTGCAGCAGCTCCGGCACGCCGTCAAACAACTTTCCAACCCGTTGTAATGCCGCGCGTTCGTTTGCGTCAAACAACTTCTCGAACGCAGCCAAGTCGGAATCATCCGGCGTAATAGCGCGAAGAAACACATCCGCGGGCTCACCGATGTGGCGCATCACAAGCGCATCTGAAACATCCGGCAGCCCAAGTGCTCGAAGGGTTTCATGCGCGGCAAAACAGCTGTGGTAATGCGTTTGCAGCAGTGTTCCGTCGAGATCGAATATGATAGCTTTGTTCAAAATGACGGGCTCTCCTTCTATTTAAATCTCAAGTCGTCTGTAGTCATTATCGCATACAAGCCGCACCGGCTCAAGATCGGTCAATCGCGCGGACGTCTTTATACTCAAATAAACAAGCTAGGTATTTTAACCCGATTCCGTAACTTTCTTACTTTCCTTTTTCGCAAATCCGGTCTATCATACATAATATGGCGACAAACCATTTAAAAACGAATCCTGTGCCGGAGGGCTTTGTGCCAAACAAAGCACTCGGACAGAATTTTCTAAGCAGCGTCAGCATCATCGACGCGATTCTCGAACACGCGCAGGCAGACGGCAAGCGCGTGCTGGAGATCGGTCCGGGTACTGGCGCGCTGACGGAGGGGCTTCTTTCCCGCGCGGCATACCTGGCCGCCGTGGAAAAAGACGGCAGACTCTGCGAACTGCTGCAGGAGCGATTCGGAGAACGACTCGCCCTCTTGCACGCGGATATGCTGGACGCGGATATCCCCGCGCTGATGGGAACAGAACCCTGGCACGCGGTTGGAAACCTCCCGTACTATGCAACAACGCCCATCGTGCTGCGGCTTTTATCGTTGCTGCCGGAAAGCATGACGCTGATGGTGCAAAAAGAAGCCTCCGATCGGTTTTTCGCTAAAGCGAAAGATCGCGTCTACGGGCAGGTCGCGGTGATCACCGGCTGCTGTTACAGCGCAAAGATCGTCGTCAATGCGCCGCGGAGTTGCTTTACGCCGCCGCCGGAGGTGGACAGCGTCGTGGTGCGCTTGGAACGAAACGAACAGCAGGATCTGGACGGAAACGCATTTCTTTCGTTTTTGAAGCAGGCGTTTTCGATGCGCAGAAAGACGCTGTATAATAACCTAAACAAGGATGATCGCGTCCTCCACGCCATCGCGGCGCTGGAATGCCCCGCAGATGCGCGCGCGGAGGCGCTTTCGCCGGAGCAATTGCTCCGTATATTTGAGTCACTGAACTGACCGCATAAAAACGACAAACCGAAACGGAGGAAACGATCATGGCAAAACTCACCTATTTCTATCTGCCAAGCTGCCCGCACTGCCGCCTCGCCGCGCGCTATCTCGAAGAGCTCTGCGACGAAGAAGGTTGCTACAAGGATGTCGAAATCGAGCGGATCGACGAGAGCGCACAAAAGGCCCTCGCCGCCAAGTACGACTACTGGTATGTTCCCTGCTTCTACATGGGCAAGGAGAAGATCCACGAAGGACACGCCGAGAAAGCGGACATCAAGGCCGTTCTCGACCGCGCGCTGAAATCCTGATTCGTTCCTGCCGCGCCAACTTTGGCCCGCCGAAAAGCGGGCCTTTTTGCGTTTAAAGCGCAAATAGTCGCACAAACTTCACACTTGAGAATCAGCTCGGCGATGTATAATGCAGGTAGAGTTATAATTATCTATCGAATCACGCAACCTGAAGAAGAAGGAAGTGCCGCCAATGCCGACCGTTGTTCTCGTCCTCGCCGCGCTCGCCCTCGCGGCAGCCATCCTCTCCATCATCATCGCGTGGAAGGTCGCAGACCAGATTCTGCATCCGCGCGTGTATGCATATGATACCGTCGTGGACGAAGAGGTCAGGCGCGGACACTTCACGCGGGAATGGTTCGACGCAAACGTGCGTCTGGAAGAGTTCACGCTTCGATCCGATTTTGGCTACGACCTGCACACCGCCATCTGGCCGCGTAAAGAGACCGCGTCGTTCCCCGACAGAAAGCGACGTGTTGCGGTATTGGTACACGGTTACAACTACTGTTTGCTGGGTCAGATCAAGTATGCGTCGATCTTCCACGAGCTGGGGTTTGACTGCGTACTCTACGACCATCGCAATCACGGCCTTTCCGGCAAAGCCGCAACCACGATGGGTCTGTATGAGTCCAAAGATCTTGCGACGGTTTGCGCCTGGGCGCGGAAACGCTATGGCGAAAACGCGGTCCTCGGCACCCTCGGCGAATCGATGGGCGCCGCAACCGTGATGCTACACGCAAAGGAAGATCGCCGTCTTGCGTTCGCGGTGGAAGACTGCGGGTTTTCCGATTTTTATGAGCTGATGCGCTTTGTGCTTCCGAAACGCTTCCATCTGCCCGCGTTTCCCATATTACAGCTGATGGATCTGTTTTTCATACTGCGGGAAGGAATCTCGCTCAAGGAACTCCGTCCCGCCGACGCGCTACGCGACTGCGCGCATGTGCCGATGCTGTTCGTTCACGGCGGCGCGGACGAGCTGATCCCCGTTTGGATGATGCAGGCCTGCTACAGCGCAAAAGCGGGCGAGAAAGAGTCCTGGCTTGTACAAAACGCCAAGCACGCGGATAGCTACCGCGCGGACCCGGAAGGTTATCGCGAGCACCTGACGGCCTTTCTCAAAAAGCACGCGATCCTCTAAATTTTACTCAATTGTTCGGGCAAATTCGGGCATGATCATATCGCATGTTTTTCAGCGGATTTGCGCCCGAACGCGCTTGCAAACACAAAGAAACGCTGTTATCATGAAGATAGTATGGAGGGCGAAACTATGACAAAACCGTTCCAAAAAGCCATGCTCATAACCTCGATCGTCTACCTCGTCATCGGGTTGATTTTGATCATCTGGCCGGATGCCGCGCGGCAGATTCTGATCTATGCCATCGGTGCTGCTGCACTGCTTTACGGCGGCTTCCGCATCGTGGATTTCTTCGTGCGCAAGGAGCATCTCTCCGGCAAAGTGCAGCTCGGCGTTGCGCTCGGCATCGGCTGTCTGCTGATCGGATTGTTTCTGATGCTGAAGGTGAGCCTCGTCGTCACCCTGCTCGCCGCGATCATAGGCGTTGCCGTGATCGTAGACAGCGTGCTGCGACTCCAGATCGCGCTCAACCTGCGCCACACCGGCGGAAAATACTGGCTGGTGCTGCTCATCACGTCTCTGGTGACGCTGGCCTTTGGTATCCTGTTGCTGTTCAATCCCTTCACCGCGGTAAAGGTTGCGACCATCGTCGCGGGTGTATTCCTGCTCATCGACGGCGGCTTCACCCTCTGGGGCGTGCTGCAGTCGCAGCATAGCAGCCCGGAGCGAACCTACACCATCAAGTAACCCCGTCTTTCCAGCGGCGCTCAGCGCCGCTTTTTTTATCTCCATTGATCCTCTATCATCGTGACTTCAAATCAAAGGAGGCAACATGAGCGCGAATCTGGAGCTTGCAAAAACTTTGTTCAACGAGACCTGGGACCTCATCGACAAGAAGAACCGAACAGAAGAAGAGACCATCACCATGCTGCACAAGGCGCATGCCTCCTGCTATCTCTGGCGCGAGGCTAACAGCCCGCTGCATAACGCCCGCGGCGAATGGCAGGTCTCCCGCGTTTACAGCATCCTCGGCGAAGGGCGGCTCGCATTGCTGCACGGTGCATATTCCCTCGCGCTCTGTCTCGATAACAATATTGGAGACTTTGATCTTGCGTTCGGGTATGAAGCGATTGCGCGCGCCTACAAGGTGCTCGGCGACGAAGCGCTGCAGGAAGAGCACAAGCAACTGGGATTGCGCGCCTGCGACCAAATCGCGGACAACGGTGACCGGGACTACACACTGAGTAATTTCGCAGATCTGTAATCAGCAGATGTTCTAGCGATATACTATAATGTAAGAAATCAACACGTCTCTGCCAATAACCGTCCGCCGATGCGGTCGGTTTTTTGTATATGCAAAAATAATGCTTGACAGTATCGGTTTTTACCGATATATTCTATATCGTAATATTACGATATAAGGAGGCCGTTATGAATCTTGTACAAATTTGTAACGCGCTAGGCAACGAAACCCGCTTTCAAATCGTCAAATCCCTCAAGGATCACAGCATCGGTACCTGCTGCGGTAAGATTCAGTATTTCGAAAACGGCGTAAGCGTGGCGGACGTCGTACAGGCCACGGGGCTTGCGCAATCCACGGTCAGCCAGCATTTAAGCGTGCTGGAACACGCGGGTGTGATCGTCCGCGAAAAACGCGGGCAATGGACCTGCTTCTTCCTCAACAATGAGCTGCTCGAAGCATTCTGCAAAGAGACAAGAGAGGCGCTCATCGTACCTGATTCCTGCGCGGTTTGACGCGCTGCGTCGCCGCGCTTTTCTTTCGCCCTAACGCATCGTAAAATTACGATATAAAAGGAGATCCAACATGGCTTCCATTCTTTCCCTCCTCAAGGACACAGGACTATACCTATTGCAAACTCTCAGTCACAACGGGCTTGTGCTGCTGCTCGGCATTCTCATCGCGGGCGCGCTGCGCGTCTATATCGACACGGAGCGCATGAAACAGTGGCTCATGGGTCGCGCCGCGCTGTCGATTCCGGCGACGGTTGCCTTCGGCGCATTCACGCCGTTTTGCGCCTGCGGCACGATGGCGGTCGTGCTCGGCATGCTTGCCTCATCGCTGCCCTGGGGCGCGATCATGGCGTTTCTTACCTCGTCGCCGCTGATGAGTCCGGATGAGTTCGTGCTGATTTCCGGCATCCTCGGCATGCGCTTTGCCGTCGCGTTGACGGCGGCTTCCGTGCTCATCGGCCTCGGCGCAGGGTATCTTGCAAACATCCTTCAAAAGCGCACCTCGCTCTTTCAGGATCAGCTTCGCTTTGCCGCCACGCCGAAGAAATCTAGGACACGCAGCGGCACAGTCAAACGGGAAGATTTGCGCGCCGCAAGCTATGTCTCCGCTGCCGCCTGCTGTACGCCAACGCCTGCAACGGCTTGCTGCACACCGACGCCCGCTGCTTCCTGCTGCAATGCCAGCGCGGGTGCGTCCTGCTGCGTTGCGGCGCAGCCTGCTCGCGCAGTTTCTTTCACGGACTTCCTGCGCAGAATCAAGTTGGATGCGCTGGCGGAAACCGTGTTCGACCTCGGCATCCGGAAGATTCTGCCGCTGTTCCTTCTGTTTGCGGCCGTCGGGTATCTGATCAATCGCTTCATCCCTGCCGCGTGGATTTCCGCCGTGTTCGGCGCGCAAAACGCGTTCGCCGTGCCGATCGCGGCGCTGGTCGGCCTGCCGCTCTACGTCAGCGGCAGCGCGGCGATTCCGCTGCTGGACTCGCTGCAACAAGCGGGCGTTTCTTCCGGCGCGATGCTCGCGTTTATGATCACCGGCCCCGGCACCAGCGCAGGCGTGATCGCAGGAATCTCGTCCATCCTCAAGCCGCGCGCGATTGCTTTTTACCTCGCGTGCCTGATGGTGGGTGCGATTGTACTCGGATATCTTTTCGATGCTGTGCTATTGCTGCTGTAACACAAAACGAGGAGGGTCTTCCTCCTCGTCTTCTCATCAAACAGCATTTTCAGGAGGTAACCCTCCTGATTTTTTATAGCTCCGCCGTCTCAAACAGCGGCATCGGCCGCCCCATATCCGGCGTATAGACCCGCGTGCAGTTGCGCCCCGCCTCTTTTGCGGCATAGAGCGCGGCGTCCGCTTTATCATACAGTTCCTCAAACCCCGCTCCGTCCGATGGGCAGGCGGCAGCGCCGAAGCTGCACGAAACACAGACCGAATCGCTGATACGTTGATTGAGCTGCTCGCAGAGGCTGTCCATCTTCATCTGCAGTGCTTCATAGCCCGCAACATTCTTCAACAGCAGCACAAATTCGTCTCCGCCGATTCTCCCGACGAGATCGTCCGCACGGAGCGCATTGTGCAACAGATCGCAGATGCGCGCGAGCACGCGGTCGCCGTAACCGTGTCCGAATCGGTCGTTGATCTGCTTGAAGTGATCGACATCCACCATCACCAGCGCGTGCAAGCCACTCACAGGTGGCTGCGCGAGCACCTCGCCCGCCGCGTCCACAAACGCCGTGCGGTTCAAAGCCCCGGTGAGATGATCCGTCCGCAGCTGATCTTTCAGCGTCAGCTCCTCACGCTTCTGTGTGTCGATATCACGCAGCAGCATCGAGGCGCGCACATTGCTGGAATACGGATCCGGCAGCATCTGGATACTCAGCCGCACCCAGACATAACGTCCGTCTTCCTTCAGATGGCGGTAGTCCTGTTTTTCCAGCCGCGCGCTGCGGAAGTATTCGGTCAGCAGGCGTTCGCGCGCGGTATAGGCACGGATGCGATCCCGATCATCCGCATGCACATAGTTTGCGATATAGTGGCGAAGGACACCCTCCATCGATTGATGCAGATGTTCCGGCACCGGCAAAAGCAGCGTGCCTTTCTGCACATCGAGGCGATTCTGTGTCAAATCAAACTCCAGATACGCCGTGTTGCTCTGCGGCATGGACTCGTATGTCTTTTCCCAGCGTTGGTAGGCGACTTCTCGCGCGTGCTGCTCCGTCACGTTCTCCAGCGAAATCACCGCCTGTGCGGGGATGCCGTCCGCGCGAAAGATCAACGAATACGTAACGCGATACCACTCGTATTCGCACGCGTCGCAAAGAAGATTCATCTGCAGCACCGTGCGGCCTGTCGCCTGCGTGCCGCTGTTGATCAACGTCATCAGCTCGAAGAGTGAGTCGAGGCTGTTCTCGCTCACCATGTGTTTCTCTTCTAAGTAGCGTGGTAGATCCGGAATCGTGCTGCAGCGAAACAACTCCGCGGAGTCCGGCGGAAAATGCGCCGTCTGCTGTGCGATGTCATAACGAAACACGAGCTTATCGCTTTGCTGCACGGCGATGCGGTATTCCTCCTCGCGCACGCGAAGCTCCTCTTCCACACGTTTTTGTGCGGAGATATCCATAAACGCGCAGATCCAAAATGCCCCATTGCTCTCCGCGCGCGAGATATGCACAATCGCCCAAAGATTGCTTCCATCCCGGCAGGCAAGTCTCGCTTCCAGCGAAACCGACTTTTCATCCGCCTCATCCAGCACCGCCATCCGCGCAAACAACTCCGCCTGTGCGGCGGGTTCGATGCAATCCAACGCGCCGAGCATATTTGCCTCGGTTGCCTGCTGCGCGTTTTCAAAGCCGAGCATGCGGTAGAAATTCCTGTTCGCGAACACGACGGATAGCCTCTCGTCCTGCCGTGCGACGCAAAGTCCGCAAGGCAATTCAGAGAGGATATGCTCGCGCAGATCCGCTGTCAGGAAACCGTCTTTGTCGCTTTGGTGCATGTTTACTCCGATGATGAGAGGATGTATTTTACAAATGTGCAGTTACTGATTATTCTGGTTATTAGTATAACATCGCTTGTTGTTAATGCAAGTAAATTTTAAAGTTATCTTAATTTTTCAGTCGTGGTTTAGCCAATAATTCAGTATATTGCCGAATATTTACCTGTTTTTATGCGTTTTAGTTGACGACTTCGTTGTTGCAGTGTAACATGTTACGTTTGTAGCGCGGTTCTGTTGCTCCATCGGTATTGTGTGTTAAGTCATCATGTAATATTTCTGAACGTTTTCATCACCAAAACGTTCACTACTGCATGCAAATGAAACGGTTTCGACCCGCTCAAACGCCATGCGCGTCATCATCGCCATCATTTTCGCGTGGATTCTCTTGTTTTCTGCGCGGATTCTTTCGCCGCAAACCGTTCCAATCTGTTATACTCCTTTCGGGTCACGCTAAGCGGCTCTGTTTTTATTCGTATATTCAAAAATCTGTAATCCGCCTTTTATGAAAGGATCACGATATGGAATCTCCCGGAAAACATTCATCCTCCGCCCGATCCGTAGGACTGCTCACGTTTGGCATCATTATGGTCATCGGTATATATGGGCTGGTAAACAACTTTCAAGCACTGGTGCTCAACAGCGTCGTCGATTTTTACGCGCTCAAGGGCGGCACGCAGGGAATCATGCCGAGCCTCATCAACATCGGCGCAGTTGCTGCGTTTCTCACCGCGCCCCTATTGCAGGGACGAATCAAAAAAACATCCCTGCTGCTAATCGGCGCGGGGATTATCGTCTGCTCGTTCTCGCTGCTCGGCGCGGGCCGCGCGCTGATGACGCTGGCCGTCTCGAGTTTGTTCATGGGCGTTGGCTTTGGCTGGCTGGATGCAAACTGCAACGCCGTGATGGTCGATCTGCACCACAACGACAGCGCGAAATATCTCGGCTTTCTGCATGGCGCATTCGGTGTCGGCGCGCTGATCGCGCCGATCCTGATCACTGCGCTGCTCTCGCTGATCGACTGGCATTCGGTGAGTTTCCTGTTAGGCGCAATAATCGCGTTTGCCGCGATCGTATTCTTCGTGCTGCTGACTTCCGCGAAAAAGGGCGTGCCTGCTCCGCTTCCGGAACCCAGGCTCACCTTTGCCGGAGTCAAATCGTTTCTGTTCCATCGCAGAAACGCGCTGATGCTGATCGCAACCATGCTATACTCCATCTCGCAGGCAGGTATTTTGATCTGGATCGTGCGCTATATGACGCTGCAATACAACGCAGAGGGGCTTGGCTCCATCGCGCTGTCGCTCTACTGGGTGTTCGGCACCATCAGCCGCGTATTCGCTCCGAGACTGAAGATCCGTCCGCTCGTGCTACTCCTGTTCGGCGTGGCACTGACATTCGTGTTCCAGCTCGTCGGCGTTCTTTCCGGCAGCGCAATTGTGATGTGCATCGCGGGCGCAGTAATCGGGCTCGTCTCCGGCCATTTTGTGCCGATGATTCTCAGCGTCGCCTCCGCGGAAAACCCCGGCAACTCGTCGCTGATCGCCTCGTCGTTTCTCATCAGCATTTACGCGACAAACAGCATTTCTCCGGTTATCATGGGCGCGCTTGCCAGCTGGACGAACTTGAACGTGATGATGATGCTACCCGCTGTCTGCGCGGCGATCTCTACTATCGTCGTGCTGGTTCTTCTGCGCGAAGAGCGTAACGCGAAGACAGCCGCGCTTGCATAACGGCCGATTATCGCGTATCGTTATGGAAGAATCATCGCTCGGAGGTTTCGCACAATGAGCAACTGCATCAACGCCGCAACCTGTCCCTGTACCTACCCCTGTGAACATCATGGCAAGTGCTGCGCGTGCGTTGCCTATCATCGCGCGGACGGAGAATTCCCAGCTTGCTTCTTTACCAAAGAGGGCGAAAAGAAGTATGACCGGAGCTTTACAATGCTACTAAAGGATCGCAAAGTGAAGTAAAAAGTAAACAGACGCATTCAAAAAAGGCATGCCGATCGGCATGCCTTTTTTTGTTGTATCGCGTTTTTTACAGAAGCGAGGGAACCTCGCAAAGGCTGTTGACGAGCGTCGCACCCAACGTTGCAAGATGCGCGCTGGTCTGGTGCCCGGCGGTGATCAGCGCACAGGCGCAGCCGATTGATGAGGCGATCTCGAAATCGTGATCCGTATCCCCGACGAACAGCGTCCGCGCGGGAGAAACCCCGCTTTCGTGCAAAAATGCCCTTGCGTAGTCCGCCTTGCCGTTGGCAAGATTGTTGCTGCCGCCGATTACGCGCTCGAAATATTCCTTCAGCCTGAAGTGCGCAACCTGTTCGTCAAGCTTTTCCTGCCCGGTTGCGGAGAGGAGCACTTGACGCGACCCCGTCTCCAGTACGGCGGCGAGAGCATCCTTTGCGCAAGGCTGGAGCGGACAGAACGGGAACCGCTCTGCATACATCGCAACAAACTGGCGCGAGATATTCTCGAACGGCTCGGTTTCGAAGGTATAACCCATGCGACGATAATAGTCGATCACCGGAAACATAAAGTAGCTTCGATATTCTTCCACGCCCTGCATGAGTGCCATGCCGCGCTCCTGTCGCATCTCGTTTGCGATGGAATAGCACATCTCGGTGTCATCCAGGAGAGTACCGTTCCAGTCCCAGATCACCAAATCGAAATTTCGGGTCAAGATCATTCTTTCATCACCTGTTTTCCGCCCGCACGTGTTACGGGCTAACACTGTTTACCATTTATTATGCACCTTTTCTGCAAAGCATAAAAAGTGATTTAGTTCCAGTTTGCTGCCGTCGTCCAGCGTGATCGTGCCGTGCATATATCCAAACACCTGGTGCTGATCGGAGAGCAATGGGCCAACGGACGTATACGCAGCGCGGTCGAGAATCGGGGTAAACGCGGTTTCAAACCGCCCGTCGTTGGACGTAAACCGCCACGGCGCAAGATAGTCCTCTTTGCCGTCCTTCATCGGAATCTCAAACACCACACGGTCAAGCTTGTGCGCAACACCATCCACGAACACCATGTTTTCCGACGCGGCGGATACATCGCCAAAGCCGTAGCCAAGGTTGAACCCGACAATATGACCATCTACCACGCCCTGTCCTGCGCCCCAGTACCACGTGTTTTCATAGGTCCAGACACCGCGTCCCCAGTCGAGGATGCCGAACGAGTCCGCGGGATCAAACGAGCGCGTCACCCCGCCGATGGTAAAGCTGCCGCTGGCGCGCATGGCGATGATCTTCTGATTATAATAGAACGCGGTCTTCTTCTCCGCAAAAGGCGTCGCAATGACCATCGTGTCCCGCGGTGCGTCGGTCAGGAGAATGTCGCAGTCAAACGACTGTTCTCCGTCGAACTTGGCGAGATGGAACTTCAGCCTCCGCGCGCCGTTTTCATGCGTAAACGAGCCGGAAGCGCCGGGGATACTCTTCACGATGTCGCCCGATTCCGAACTCGCGGGGAAATTCGTGCTGCCGAACGGCAGCCAGAACATCGGAGACGTGGTTTTCTCCGTTTTTGCCTCAAAATCGAGAAATGATGCGGAGAGCAAACCCAGATAGGCGTTGTCCGCAATCGTCAGCGCGACGCCGTATCTGCCGTTGTGGATCAGATAGTAGTCCCACTCTTTGATGCGCAAGCCGCCTGCGCGAATCGCCTTGCGATCATAGTCCTTCACCAAAGCGGTGGCGTATCCGGCCTCCGAAAGCGCGCCGGTGCTGTCGAGAAGCGGGCCACGAGAGAGAAGATGCTGCATGGATTGCTGCCTCCTGCTGTTCGATTGTTGAGATGTGTTTGTATGGAACGGATTTGCTCCATTATACCCCGCGAGCAACAAAGGCGCAAGAAACGCGGCGCGTGAAAAACCGGCGGAATCGATGCAGAAACGTAAATTTACCGTGATATCCGCGGGATTTATTTTTACCCAAAAGTCATAGTATGTTATAATACCCGAATGGTAATTCCCGCACAAAAACCGACTATAGGAGCGAACGACGCAAGTAACATGGAGTCCCGCATTCGACTGCAAAAAATCATCGGTATACTGCTCGTCGGCATCGCGTTTTGCGTGATGCTTTGGCAGCTAGTCGCCATATTGCTCACCGGCATGCGGCACGTCACGCACGGGCTGTTGTTGATCGCGGCCATCTGTCTGCCGCTCATGCTGGGGACATATCTGTATACCCGTTCGCAGGAGTCGCGCGACGATCGCCGAAAGGCGGTGCGATTCTCGTTTTTCGCGTTGTTTGTGTTCTATTGTGCGGTGCTGCTCGGCGCACTGATCATTTCGCGCGTGGATTTTCATTCATTTGCCCAAACCAAGGCCGCGTACTGGAACAACATCGACCTAAACACGAACTTTAACCCGTTGGAGACCGTACGGCTTTACATCAACGCAATCAAATATGACTATATCGGCATGGAGATCCCGCTGAGCAATCTCATCGGCAATGCCATGCTGTTCATGCCCATGGCGGTGTTTCTGCCGTGTCTGTTTCGCCCAATGCAAAAGCTCTGGCTTTTTGCGCTGTCGATGCTGCTTCTTCTAGTTGCGGTCGAGGCAGTTCAGCTTCTGCTCGCCTGCGGCAGCTGCGATGTGGACGACGTGATCCTCAATCTCGCTGGCACGCTGATGCTGTTCGGCATCCTCAAGCTTCCGTTCCTGCAGCGGCTGCTCCGGCAGCTCTATCTACTGCCGGAACCGAAGGAGCAGCAGCCCGCCGCAGCATCGGACCATACTCCCCCACCGGAAAGCACGCCGCCAGAGGTTACAGCCTGATCTCCCGCGTGGCGATCTCGTCCACAAACGTCCGGTCGTGCTCGACAAACAGCATCGTAGGCTTCGCGGCAAGCAGCAGATCGCGAATCTGCATTCGCGAGAGCACGTCCACAAAGTTCAGCGGCTCGTCCCAAACATAGAGATGCGCGCGTTCGGAAAGCGACTTCGCCAGAAGCGCTTTTTTCTTTTGTCCGCCGGAAAACGAGCGCATATCCTTCTCAAACTGCACGCGCGGAAAGTCCAGCTTTCGCAGAATGGTTAAAAACAGCGTCTCATCCAACCCGTTTTCTCTTGCAAAGTCCAGCACCGTTCCCGTCAGAAACGACGTATCCTGCGGCATGTAGGAGATCACGAGTCCGCTCGCCGTACGCAGCACGCCCGTATGCGGAATATTCTCACCCATCAGCAACTTGATGATGCTGCTTTTGCCGCTGCCGTTTTTGCCGAGCAGCGCGGCGCGTTCACCCTGCCGCAGGGTAAAGTTATGCGGGCCTGTGACGATGCGTTCGCCGTATGAAATTGAGAGATCGAGCGCTTCGACGAGGATATCCGCGTGGTGGCGAAGCGGCGTGACCTTGAGCGTGTCGTTGCGCTCCAGGTCTTTGAGCAACTTCTCCTTCTCCTTCGCGGCATTTTCCTGCCGTCGTTCGGTGGCCTTTGCGCGCTTCATCATACGCGCGCTCTGCGCGCCGATGAATCCGCGGTCGAGGGAGTGCTCGCCGATCTTGCTGCGCTCCACGCGATCCGACCACTCGGCGGTGCGCTTTGCCGCGGCGCGCAGATCATTCATCTCGCGCGTGAGCCGCTCGTTTTCCGCGAGTTCGAATGCGTCCTGCCGTTTGCGGTTTTCCTCCCAGCTGGAGAATGTGCCCTTCTGCACCTCGATGCTCTCACGGTTGATCGAGAGGATATGATCCACGCATCCGTCGAGAAACGCGCGATCGTGGCTCACGAGGATAAACCCCTGCTTGTCGTTTAGATATCGGCTAACGACGGCGCGCGCCTCCATATCAAGATGGTTTGTTGGCTCGTCGATCAGCAGGAAATGCCCGCTGCGCGAAAACAGCGCCGCGAGCAGCACCTTTGTCTGCTCGCCGGGGCTGAGCGTGCAGAACGCGCGGTCGAGCGCGTCCAGCTCCACCTCCAACAGATTCAGCTCCTTCTCCAGCCGCCATCTGGGAGCATCCGCAATCTGCGCAAACACCGCCTCGGTGGTCAGCGAAGTGTCCGCGACGGGAAACGGAAAATAGTCGAATACGACGGAAGACGAAATCGTGCCTTCGTAGTCGTGCTCGCCCATCAAGAGTTTGAGAAACGTGGTTTTTCCGCGCCCGTTCCGCCCGACGAAGCCGAGCTTCCATCCCGTGTCGATGGAAAAGGACGTGTGTTCGAAGATATTGTCGTAACTGCCTTCATAATGAAAGGTCAGATCGTTGATTCGAATTTGGGACATGTGAAACCTCCTGTCTATGTACAACAACAGCAAGGCCAAACGTGAATTGTGCTCGATGGATGATCGCTTCCAGTCGCAACGTCCATCATTTCAAGCAACAAAAAAAGAACCCATTGATGGTTCGCGCACACGTTTGGCATTGCAAAATACGGCAGGCGCAGCGCTATACTGCTCCCGCGGCTTTCATCAATACCAAGGTGTTTAACGAATCATCGGAGTCCTCCTGTACAAAAGATTACATACAATTATACACAGCAACCGTGCGTTTTGTCAATGTGAATGGTCGCGGTGAATACCGTTGCGACATGTGCTATAATGAATTAGGATCCTGTCTTTACAGAGAATTGCGGGCAATCGTTTCCCGATTAACTGTTCCGACATGATCCGGATGAAAACAACGGATACACACGAATTTTTGAAATAATTCTGGCTCCCCCGCAACCTCACGCCTAGATGCCGAGTGTTATGGGTGGAAGAGAGAGGTACTAAGCGCTTATGGAACAGCTGGCCAAGCCAAACGTGCCAATTCCGGCCGACAACGTGGACGCGCTCTTTGCGCAGTATGCCGATACGGTATACCGCCTCGCGCTTCTGCGCACCAAAAGCGGATCGGACGCGGACGACATCGTGCAGGAGGTTTTCCTCAGGGCAATGCGCGCAAAGCCCACGTGGAACAGCCTTGAACACCAGAAAGCCTGGTTCATCAAGGTAACCATCAACTGCACCAAGAGTCTGCTGACCTCCGCATGGCGGCGAAACACCGTACCCGAGAATGAGAATCTCTTGACTGAGATGCAGGAGACCACAGAGGTTTACCCCTATGTGCTGGCGCTTCCTCAGAAGTACCGCACGGTGGTGCATCTGTATTATTACGAGGGCTACCAAGTTTCCGAGATCGCCAAGATCACAGGAACAGCGGAAAACACGGTGAAATCCCATCTCTTCCGCGCACGCGATATGCTGCGGGAACAGTTGAAAGGGGAGTTTCAGGATGTTTAAAGAGCAGTATATCCGTGACAACGACAAGCTAAAAGCAAAGGAGACGTTGCTCATGGAAATCAAGGATAAATACACGCGTGAGAAAATTGCTCTCACGCCGAGACAGAAGTTCGTACGCTTCGGCGCGGTATTTGCCGCATTTGCGTTCATCGCAGTCGGCGTACTCGGAACCCTGCTCGTCACCGGCGGCGGAAAGAACGCCGCACCGGAAAACACAACGCTGTCTGCCACGGCAGAGAACGCCGAGACCAGCTCTGCTGACGTCATAGCGCCCGACGCATCGCAGGGAACTACAGGAACGACAAAAGTGGATGTCCCCGCTAGCGTGGAAAGCTATGACGACATCTACGGCATGATTGAACAAATGCAGAACGCCAACGTCTATGCGGGCGGCGTTATGATGGAAAACGCAGCCACCGACAGTGCGGTTGCGGCGGCACCCTCCGTGGACGCCGGCAGAGGCGAGGTCGCGATGGAAGCGCCCGCACCCGCCGCCGACGGCACACTCGACTATTCCGGCACCAACGTGCAGGTCAAGGGCGTGGATGAAGCGGACATCGTCAAGACCGACGGAAGCTACATCTATTATGTGGCTGGCAACCAGCTCAATATCCTCAAGCCCGACGGCGCGAACACAAAGCTGGTCTCCAGCACGTCGCTCTCCGGCGAGGACAGCTGGTGGGGTTATAACTCCGAGATGTTCCTGCTGGGCAACCGGCTCATGATCATCACGCAGAGCTTCAACACCGTCTGGATCAACGACGCAAACGGCAACTACCAGACCAATACCGACCAGACCAGCGCGGTCATCTACGACATCAGCAACCCCGTGAAACCCGTTCAGGTGGTTTCCCTCGGCCAGAGCGGATACTATGTCAGCTCTCGCATGATCGGGGACTATGTGTACCTCGTGACCTCGCAGTATATCTACAGCCCTGTCAAGGGCACGCCGATCACCTACATCCCGTCGACCTTTGAAGGCGAGGAGAGCAAGCTCTTGATGCCGACCGACCTTTACGTCGGCCCGAACCCGCAGAACGCGGCTTACTCCGTCATCGGCTCGATCAACCTCAAGAGCGGCGCAAACTTTAGCTCCGCCAAGGCGGTCTTCGGCGGCACGAGCGAGCTCTACGCCAACGGCGAGCATATGCTGCTCGCGTTCTCCCGCTACAGCGAGGACGTGCTTCCCATCGCGCCGGACAAGGACGGCAAAAACGTCCAGATCACGCGCGGCTCCGCCAGCACCGATCTCGTGCTGCTTGGCCTTAACGAAGGACAGATCACGAAGCTTGCCGAAGGCAATGTTCCCGGCAACCTTCTAAACCAGTTCTCGATGGACGAGTACAAAGACGCGATCCGTATCGTGACCAACGTCAACACATGGGAACAGCGCATCTTTACGGATGGCGTGGATACCTATGAATACGACAGCACGAGTGCAAACGCGCTCTACACGCTGGATCTCAACCTCGCTATCCTCGGCAAGATCGAGAATCTCGCCAAGGACGAGTTCGTCAAGAGCGTTCGCTTCGATGGCGATATCGGCTACTTTGTCACCTTCCGCCAGACCGACCCGCTGTTCGCGGTGGATCTGTCTAACCCCGCGAAACCTCGCGTGCTGGACGCGCTGAAGATTCCGGGATTCTCGGAATACCTCCACGTGTTCAAGCAAAACCTGCTGCTCGGCATCGGCTACGCAGCGGATGAAAACACGGGCGCCATGCAGGGCGTGAAGCTCTCGATGTTTGACACCACGGACAAGACGAACGTCAAGGAAGTCACCACCGAGAAAGTGGATGCGAGCTGGACGGTCGTCGGCAGCAACCACAAGGCCATCCTCGTGGACGCGGAGAAGAACCTGATTGCCTTCCCGGCGGACAGCAACTACTACATCTACCGCTACACGGCGGACAAGGGCTTTGAGCTCGCCGCGCGTGTCAACATGACGGCGGATCTCTCGAGCTGGAACCTTCGCGGCCTGTTCATCGGGGACTACTTCTACGTCCTCGGCGACTCGGGCGTGACGATCATCTCGCTCACCGACTTCACCGTGCTCGCCACCGTGAAACTCGGGTAAGTAAGGCAAAATAAATGCACAAACAAAAGCGGGCTTCGGCCCGCTTTTGTTTTTCGCAGTTTCATGAAGCATCGGTTGTTATTTTCTGTAAAAGTGCGTAAAATTCCCGCGTATATCTTGTTTCGAACGAATCAATCCTGTAATATTACATATGAGTCATGTAGACAACCTATCCGCGTTCAAAGCCTTTTTTGTTCAAATCGAAGCATTTGCGAATCGCCGCTCGGCAGGAAGATATCGTGCCGTACTGTCGTATCCGCCACAGGAGGGGAAATTATGTGGAAATGCACATTCTGTGAGAAAACAAACTTTGACGACCAGAAGGTCTGCCCGTATTGCACCGCGCCCAATCCCGCGGCGCAGAAACCAGCATCCGCAGGTGCGCCGGAGCACCGCGCGCAGCCGCAAGGCGGCGCAACGCCTCCCGTACAGGACTGGGCCTCGCGCTATAACCCCGACCCAAAGGCAAACAAAAAGCCCGTCAAGCTCGACCAGATTCTCAAATACTTGGTCATCGCGGCATCCGCGCTGCTGATCATCTATCTGGTCACGATGCTGTTCCAAAAACCGGGCGCTAAGACCGACGCCACCATTTCACCTGTGCCGGATCAAGCGCTGATCGCGCAGCAGCAAACCGCCGAACAAGAAACGCCCGCGCCAACGGATACGCCCGTACCGACCGACACGCCCGCGCCAACGAGAGAACCGGTTGTGGTCGACGCTGTTACGGAACTGTATCTCGATTTCGGGCAGACCTATCAGTGCACGACAAAGGATTTTGTGCTGCCGTATGATATCGCCAACGACGAAGTCACTTGGCGCTGCGCGGATAATGATGACGGAACCACCTGTTCAAAAAGAGGATTGATTGCAGCAGGCATTTATCAGGTAGATCCCGAAGCCCGCTACAGCAGCGAGTGCATCATCGCCGGAACGACAGAGGAAGGCTCTGTCTTAACCTATCACGTCTACACGGGCGACGGTACGACCTATTCGTTTGGTTGGTCCTCCTCCGCCCGCTCGATGCGAGGTTCAATCAGCGGTTACGTCATCGTCTCCAACAAGATGCTTGTGCAGTGCAGTGGATTCTCGGTCTATTACGAGTATGAGCTCACAAAAGGCAAGCTTGATTCCAATACATGGTCTGTTTGGGTGCGTGAGGACGGATCGACCTGGGTTCGTATTCAGGATATCGTATTGGAAAACAAGGTTGGCGACGTGTTTGACATCACGTTTGATCATCCGATAACATTCAACGAAATCTGGATTATGCCGGAGACGTATAGTCAGGAATACAGCTATACCTCATCCTTCCAAGTCGGCTACCTACTCTTTGAATAATCTAGCCAGCCGATCGCGCAACGAACCCAACAACTCCAATCAAAAAGCGGGCGAAAGCCCGCTTTTGTGTTGCGCCAAATATTTTCTTTACTCCTTGACCATAAACGGCGTCAGGAAGGCTGCTGCGGTTGGCATCCGCTCTGTTTTCAAAGGATTTTGTGCAGCGGGAATATTGTACATAAAACCCTTCGCACCGCAAATGTGTTCGAGCATATGACATCTTTCATCAACGATACCAAGTTGCACCTGCCCAATGACCAAGAACAATCGGTTCTGTCCCGTAATATCCTGAACGGAAGTCAACTTGCACTCGAATGAAAGGATCGCTTCTTTTATTCTGAATCCGCCGATCGTTTTACATGGCTCCGGCGTAAAACCACCCGCTGAGATTTCATCTGTTTCGTCACCGTTTTCTTCCACCGTTTTTTTGCATGCATCATAGTACTCGCTCGATAGAAAATTAATGCAAAACTCTTTATCCCTTAGAATATTGGTGTAGGTATGGGAAAAACTCAAACCCGGCATCATTGCATAATACCCGGTAGGGTCTCCCGCAAAAACCGTCCCAGCGTGAAACGCCGCATTCGGTTTCCCGTTCTCCTTCAGCGTCGTAATCAGAGACAACACTTGAGGAACGATCGCACCATGTTCATAATGCGAAAAATATGAATACTCGCCCGGCCACGATTCTTTAAAGTGATCCGGTCGTTCGGCTCCGATTTCCACTTTCATATAAGCACCTACCTGATCTGATCGCTATCCCAAGATAAATTTCTTGATCTTCTTATCTTCCGCTTGCGGATTAAGCTTCAATATCTGTTGCGAAATCGTAGCAATCGCATCGTCCTTTTTGATCTTCGCAGCTTCCGAGAAGACATCTTCTCCCCAGAACTGCTCCGTTGTGCAGAACACGGTGGAATACCAGCCGTACTCCTCCCCTTTTTGCGAAAGCTTCTGCTGGCGGCCGCACATGGTCAGAAACATCCTCATCTGAAGCTCCGTCAACGCGCTGTCGAAGCGGCTCTTTTCCTCCGCGCCGAAATTCGCGATCTGCTTGATGGCATGCAGCGGCAGTGTACCGTATTCAAGAATCGTGTTATAGATGCGCTTTGCCGCGTGGCTGAGCGTTCCGTCGGCATATGCGCCGGTAAACTCCTCTTTTCCACGCCGCGCTGCGAGAAAATAGGGCGCCCAATCGCGCGTATAAAACCCGCTCTTCTTAAAAAAGACTTTGCCGTAAGCGATATCTTTTCGCTCGTCCAGCACACGCATGCGCCATTCCCACGGGTCGGTCTGCGCGTCTCCCGTATGCCAGCGTACGGGCGTTTCGTACGGCGGGGTCTCGTCCCAACTCCACGGAACCAGCGCAAGAATACCTTCGTCGTTGCCGCCGCCCATGGAGAACCCGGCGGCAAGCAAAGCATCCACAAAGTCCGAGTATTGTTTGATCTCAACCATTGGCGCTTCTCCCCGATCACTGTTTTTCTACAGTATAGCAGAAGATTCGCGCTGTACGCTTGCTATTTACTTTTTTTCTTTCGGCGCAACGCGCAGGCGAATAAGTTTTTTCACATCCTCCAACACGCCTTCGTCCGTTACGTGAATCATCAGCCAGCGCGCGCCGTTGAACGTCTGCGTGCGTGCATAGAGTTCGCGCAAATACTCCGTGCAGGTGGGTAACAGCAGCTCCGCCTCTGTCGCCTCCTTCGCGCCGATGGTCACAAGCGCGATGAACTGCCCCGCGTCAGGATAGAGCGTGCAGAGCGCGCGCCCGCTTTTTTTGTACTTCACGTTCCAGCCGGGTGCGCCGCTGCAGGTGCTGTATTCTACCTTAGGTGCGACGGCATATGCGCCCTCCGCCCAGGAGCACAGCCCGTTCCAGAGCGGGCTTGCGATAAACGATTCAATCTGCTCCAGTGTGGGTTCCTGCGTTTTGGGATATGTTTCAAACCAGTTCATGCGCGCGTCCTCCCTTTTCCGATTGGATGCTGTTTGCCGCATCCGCTGCAAATTCCGTCATGCATATTGATCAGGTGTTCGCACACGTCGCAGGTATATACCGCAAGCTGCCCGCGCATGAACGCCTCCGTTCCAATTGCGCGAATCTGTTCGGCATCCGCCGCTAGATCGACGCCGTAGCCTTCACGGTATCGCTTGCCGAACGTCTTTACCCGCTTGCACGGGCGATCCGTACACTCCGCGCAGGAGAACAGCCCGCGCTCCGCAACGCACGCACGCATGATGCACTTTCGCTGGTACTCCTCCGGTTCGCCCAGCCGCGCGCGGCAGCCAGGACAAGGCTTCTTGCCGAGATGGCGGTAACAGAGCATGCAGTTTAGCCCGCAGGGAGCGAGCATGTTGACGTCTATGGTGTCCGGCGCTTTCATCGTTGCCTGCCTTTCCGTTTTGCGGTGAAAACCACGTCGATTTATGCCTGCCAGCGTTTCATATGCGGAAAGTGTTCGTTCATCATCGCGCGCGCGCCTTCCTCCGTCATACCCGGAATATTGTCGAGCATGGGTTTGACGCAAAAATCGATCATCTCTTGCATGGTACAGTCCGCTGTAAACGCGCCTTTATCGTAACAGTAATTGCAGTAGTCTTTGCTCTTCGTTCCGTCCGCTTCTGTACCATACAGTTCGTTCGAATCCCCCATCGGCATTCCGCAGCTTTGGCAAAAACGTTCTTCCATATTTTTCTCCTCCTGAATCAATGATGCCTTGATTCTAGCAAACAGAACCTGACAATAGCTGTCATGTTTCGGTGGATTGCGGTGATTTCGCGTGTTGTTCCCAGATGGCTTTTGCCTGCGCGGCCAACTCCATGCGGAGCTGTTCCGGTTCGAGTATCGTCAACTCCGTGCCGAACGAGAGCAGATAGCTTGTCACCCACACATCCTGCGGCATCGCGACATCCACGCGCAGCGATCCGTCGGGCTGCGGAGAGATCATGTCGCGCTCAAACTCATCATAAACGCGAAACGCAACCGCGGACGAGAACAGCATCCGCACAGTCTGCATAATGGGCATAGTGTAACCGCTCTGCTCCAGCGGCGGCAGATCATCCGGCAACGCAGCAAAACGCTCCTCCAGCACCGTCATCTCTACGATACGGCTGATCTTGAACAGGCGATAGTCCTCCTGCATGCGGCAGTACGCCTGCAGATACCACGCTTTGTCCTTAAAGATCAACTTCACGGGCAGGATCACGCGGCGATTGGTTTCCCCGCTTGTGGAGCAGTAGACAATCTCCATCGCGCGCCTGCCGGTCAGCGCGGCTTTCAACCGCTCAAACTTCACGCTGTCCGTACTACCCATGCCCCAGCGGGAGAAGTCGACCTCGATCCAACTTGTGTTCTGCTTTTGAAAAAGGCCGCCGAGTTTGTTCAGCAGTGCATCCACGGGCTGATCGACGGCACGGAGACTCTGAATGGCGTATAGAATCTGATTTTGCTCCTCGTCGGAAAGCAGCGCTTTGTCAAACGAATAGTTAGGCAGCAGCGACACGCCGCCGTTTTTTCCCTGCGTGGCAAAAACGGGCACGCCAGCGAGCGACAGCGCGTCGATATCACGATAGACCGTCCGCACGGAGACCTCCAGCGTGCGGCTGATCTCCGGCGCGGTCATCGTGCCCCGTTCCAGCAGCAGATATAAAATTTGAAACAAACGATCGTTTTTCATGTGCTCTACCAACAAATCATGCTCTTACATTCAGTATAAAACAAAAACCTGACAACTTCCATGTCAGGTTTGTTTGATTCGATGAATTTTTAGTTATGCGACTTTCGCCCGGCCCGCGACGACGTATTTACGCAACAGACTGCGAAGGTTCGTGAGCTCACTCTCGCTCGCGATCTGCGCTTTTGGGATCACCACAGCGCGCTTTTCGCCTGCGATCAGATAGATGGCGTTTCGCGTTTCCCGCGCGAGATAGATCTGCTTCCAGGTAAAATCCGTGTCCCCGCGGTCGCTTTTTGCATGCACGCCGTTGCGGTCGATGCTGTACTGCACGGAAAAGTCGCTCATCTCACCCTTTTTGTAGTGGTTGTTGACGCGCACCACGACCGAGATCAGATTAAATGCGATCATCGCGATTGCGCCAGTCGCAGCTGCGATGAACCCGACTCCGCCCGCATTGGCTACAGAAATGCCTTGCCCGTAGCGAATCAACGTGACCAGCACGCCAAGGATGACAAACGTCATGATCGCAATCCCCGCGAGCTTACGCTTCATGCGGAAATAGTTGTATTGGATATTGTCCTGCTTGGTGATCGTAAACCTGCCGGAGTAGGTCATGATTACACCTCGTTTTCGCGGATAGACGTAATAATCTCCCGTTATGCGTGTTTGATCTTCAATCTCGCGGCTTCGACGTTCTTTTCCAAGAGCGCACGGAATGTCACAATCTCGGCTTCATTCGAAAACTGATCTTTGGGCAGCACATTTGCGTGCGAATCCGTGATGAACACATAGAACGCATGCTTGGTTTCGCGCACTTCGACGATTCTGTTCCAGTCAAGGTCGGAATTCCCGCGCTCGCTCGTGGCGTGGATGCCAGCTTTGTCCGTCGTAAACGTCACGGTGAAGTCCGTGAGTTTCTTTTGCTTGTAGTAGCCGTTGATGCGCGTCACCGTTGTAATGATGTTGATGCCGATGAGCACCAGCGTGCCGGCAACCGACATGATCAGCGCGTTGATCAGCGCGATGGATACGCTCTGGGTCTGCGCATATTTGAGCAGCCCGATCATCGCTGCGATGATGACAAACACCAGCGCGCTCGTTGCGATGAGTTTTTTCTGCATCAGAAAGAAGTTATAGCGCAGATTGTCCTTTTTCGTAATGGTAAACGTATGGGAGAATTGCGTCATATCAGAAATGCTCCTTTGTGCGGATGAGTTCATTATAGCCTGCCGTCATGGTACTGTCAAAGAACATTGCGGCATGGTGTATTTGCCCCGCGCGCGCGAAAGCCCCGCGGAACAATTCCAACGGGGCTTATGAGGAGAATGGAATGCTTAGTTCCTCTGCAGCGCTTCGATGGGCGTCATCTTGCTCGCCTTTGCCGCAGGATAGCTGCCGAACGCTACGCCGATCACCACGCAGAACAGCAGCGCGATGATTGCAGCCCGCCACTCGATGGCGATGGTCATGTCCGCAATCATGCCGAAGATCTGCAATCCCAGTGCGGAGAGGCCTAGGCCGATGAGTCCGCCGAGGATCGATAGCACGCACGCCTCAATCAGAAACTGCATCATGATGTGGCTTCTGCGCGCGCCGATGGCCTTTCTGATTCCGATCTCCCGTGTACGCTCAGCGACCGAGACGAGCATGATGTTCATGATGCCGATGCCGCCGACGAGCAGCGAGATTGCCGCGATACCACCGAGCATCAGCGAGAGCGTGCTCATCACGTCGTCCAGCGTATCCAGCAGTTCGCTCATGTTGTAAACGTCATAGCTGTCTTCATCCCTCGTCAAGAGGAGCATCTGATACTCCGCCTGCGCCTGCGCAATATCCACGGTGTTGGTGGACGTCGCCTGCACATAGGCGCTCGTGATCGCGGTGCTGTCCGCGATGCGCTGCGCCGTGGTCAGCGGAATCAGAATCTGCGAATCGTTGCTCGACCCGCTCTCGGAAAGCAAACCCACCACCGTGAACGTATGCCCGCTCATCTTGAAGGTTTTGCCGATGACGTCGTAGCTTTCAAACAGATCTCCCGCAACGCCGGAGCCGATCACTGCGGTGTACGTCCGCCATTCCAGATCGGACGCCACGATACCTCTGCCGGATTCCAGATCGCTGCCCGCGATCTCCATATAGTCTCCGGTTACGCCGACCGCGGAGACGCTCGTGTAGGTCGACCCGCTGCGCGCGGTGCTGCTCACGGTCAGATACGGCGCGACACCCGCAATCCCATCGTAGTCCGCAAGCGTCATGAAGTCGTCCAGATCGAGCGTGATGTCTTCGTCCGTCACGCTGACGGTCAAGAGGTCCGAGCCCATCGAGGAGATGGCGTTGGTGATGCTGCTTGTCGTGCTCTGCGCAATGGAGACGAGTATGATCACGCTCATCACGCCGATGATGATGCCCAGCATGGTCAAAAACGAGCGCATCTTGTTCGCGAGCGTTGAACGCATCGCGAGGCGAAGAGAATTAAAAAACATCGTCATAGCTGCTCCGCCTCCTCCAGCGAGCGGAACAGCCGCCCGTCGCGGACATAGACCGTCCGCTGCGCCTGCCGCGCGATCTCTTCGTTGTGGGTGATCAACACGATGGTATATCCCTCGCTCGAGAGCCGCTGGATCATGCGCATCACGTCGTTGCCGCTCTTGCTGTCCAGGTTGCCGGTGGGTTCATCCGCAAGGATCACGCGGGAGTTACTGGCAAGCGCTCTTGCGATCGCCACGCGTTGCTGCTGACCGCCACTCAGCTGGCTCGGACGGTGCAGCATGCGATTTGATAGCCCCACCTGATCAAGCGCTGCTTTCGCGCGTTCGATTCGCTCTTTTTGCGAGAGCTTCTGATAGATCAGCGGGAGTTCCACGTTCTCCAGCGCACTCATGGAGTCCAGCAGGTTGAACTGCTGAAACACAAACCCGATCTTCTCGCTGCGAATCATGGAGAGCTCATTGTCGCTGCACTCCGCGACATCCACGCCGTCTAGGATGTAGCGGCCGGAATCCGGCTGGTCGAGACAGCCTATGACGTTCATCAGCGTCGTCTTACCGGAGCCGGAGGGTCCGCAGATCGCGACAAATTCCGCGGGTTTCACATGCAGCGAGGCATCGTCCAGCGCGTGAACGGTCTCGTCGCCGACATAGTAGGTCTTATACAGGTGTTCGAGGATCAGCATGACGCGCTCCTTTCCCGCACAACAATGGTGCTTGTTTGATTGTTCGCATCATACGCGCCTCAATTGCCGCTCGGGGGTTGGAAGTTGCCACCGCCCATATCACTCGGCGGTTGGAATGTGCCGCTGGTTCCGCTCGGCATTGTCATGCCGCCCTGCGTCATGAAGTAGTTGGCTGTCGTCGAGTCGTCTGCGGTATAGGTTGCACTGCTCGTGCGTTCCGGCACCCAGATCACGTCGCCCGCCGCGAGTCCTTCCGCCGAGATGGCGATGTAGGAACCGTCCGACATGCCGGTGGTGATGGTCACCTTCGTGAGCTTATCGAGATCAAGCGCACCGTCTCCGAGCATTGCGCCCATCTTCACGCCATCGTCCGCGAGATAGACAAACGCGCTGTCGCCTTCATACTGCACCGCCGACACAGGAACGATCAACGTCTCGCCGCTGGTATCAGTGATGATCTCCGCGGAAGCGCTCATGCCGGGGTATGCGCCGTCAATCGGCTCGGTGGAGATGGTCGCGGTAAAGCTCGTAACATAGCTGCCGCTTCCAGAGTACGAGATGTTGGTCACGGTTCCCGTGAATTCACCGTTGAGTGCGTCGAGCGTGACGGTCGCGTTCTGGCCGAGTTTCACGCTTGCGATATCCAGCTCATCGATGGACAGCGCGATGGTAAACCCGCCCGTGCCGGTCATTGAGCAGACCGTAGTGCCCGCTGCGACCGTATCCCCCGGCTCCACAGAGAGAGAGGTTAGCGTACAGTCGGTGTCCGCTTTCACGGTCAGCAGCGCTTCCAGCTCAGCAATCTGCGTCAAAAGCTCTGCTTCCGTATTCTTCAGCGCGGTATAGGTCGCCGTCGGCGCGCCTTCTGCAAGCGTAAATACCGTCGAGCTCTTGCTGATCTTCTGGTTATCCGTCACCTTGACTTTGGCGATCTTGCCGGATGCTGCGGTGACCTCGACGTATTCGTTGACGTCGATGCTGCCCGTGCCGAGCGTGGCTCCGCTCTCGTTTAATACGGTAGCCGAGGTGCCGACAGGATAGTAGTTGTCGGTAAACACGATCGTCGCCATGCCGTCTACAATCTTGGTGATATAGCCTTCCTGCGTATCCTCACCGACCTGCACGATGACGGCGTCATACTGCTCCATCTCGTCGGTCGCCGGAATCAAGACCTGCATCTTGCCGTCAGTTGCGATCAGGCAAAGATAGTCCATGTCGTCCACGATGCTGCCAACCAGCGCCTGAATATCCTTAACGATACCGCCCTTGCTGGCGGTAACGTTCAGATTGGTCAACAGCTGCTTTGCCGTGGCAAGTGAGGTGCGCGTGTCGCTGAGCTGATCGTTCAGATCGTCCAACTGACTCTCCACCTCGGAAGAAGTCATGGTCATGACCACGTCGCCTGCCTTGATCGCGTCGCCCGGCTTGAAGTTCACTGCGGTAACGGTGGATTCTTCCGTCGTGATGACGTCCTGGCTTTCGAGTGCTGCCAGCGTGCCGCTGCCGTCGATCGTCGTGCTGATTTCGCCGCTGGAGACAGCGGTCGCGCGATATGATAGCGTGCTGGTGCCCCTGCTGCTCTTCTGCGAGAACGAGATGGCTATGATTGTTCCAACGACTGCAAGCACTACCACCGCACCGATGATTATGATGGTGCGCGTGCGCTTCTGCTTCTTTTTCTTTTGCTTTGCTGCGTTAAATGATGTGTCGATCGATTCCATACGGTTTTCGCCTCCCAATTTCATTCGCCTTTGATCATATTGGGCTGGTGTGGCACAAACGTGGCACACGGTTGCGACAAATATGTAGCATTTCGACAGATTGAGAAAATTGCATGCGACCTATAAAACTCCCGATAAAGCGTCGGGTTTTTGTCAAGATTGTGCCAACTTCGCCGTATACGATAGGAAAAAAGAATCGAATCATGCGCGCGAGCGCAATCCTTTCAGGAGAGGGACATATATGAGAAATACACCATCCAATCCGATTCCCCGCACATTGATCGCCTTGATGCTCTGTACGCTTTTCATGAGCTTATTCTTTGCGGGTACCTTGCCGGATACGGTGCTTGTCACGAGCGCGGACGAGCTTAGAACCGCGCTGAGCGACGCCGCGACGAGCGGTACACCGACCACGATTTACTATACACCGGGTACGGTGGAGATTGAGCTTTCCGGCTCGGCAGTGATCCCTTCCAACGTCACGCTGGATTTGAGCACAGGCGGCGTGCTCCGTATCACAGGTCTTCTGGACGTCGGCGGCAGCATCACCGGCGGCGCGATTGAGGTTGCGGGCGGGACGCTTCTGCGTGAGTTTGGCAGCAGCATTACTGCGACCATTACCGCAAGTGGCGGCGGAACCGTGCGCGGAGCACGGGTGCTCTCGCTCGAAAACCTCAACGCAACGAGCGGAGAAAGCATCTCCGCGCTGTACTACGAAGGCACTTCCGGCGCGGACACGAGCGCATATGTTGCGCGTCCCGCAACCGGCGTTGTTTACGTGAAGATGGGCGGTGGCAATTTCGCTTCGTATATTTCGATTGAGACGGTGGTGACCGATGCGGGAAACGTCTTTCGACTTGTCACCAAAAACACGGATACGCTTTCGCTTTCCTACTTGCTGACCTACGGCGGACTGACGGGATCTACGCTCTCCGCGCTGAACCCGACGAGCTATACCGCCAGCGATGCGGCGATTTTGCTCAACAATCCTGTCAAGGACGGGTTCGTGTTCGCGGGGTGGATTTGTGAATCTCTCGGCGTCACTGTCCCGCAAGATAAACTCGTCATCCCCGAAGGCACGACGGGAGACCTGACGCTGATCGCCATCTGGGAGGAAGCCCCGACGGGTGGCGGCGGAATGAACGTCGGCTCCGGCGGCAGCGCAGGCTCGACTACGTCCGGTACGACGACGGACGACGCGCAGACACAACAGGATCAGGCAGCCGCACAGGATCAAAACGCCACGCAGCTGAGCACGCGCCGCACACGCACGGCGTCCTCCTCCACCAAAGTGAATTTCACAAGCGACGTGGTTGCGGATGTGCCGACGGTCGCGAGCCTGAATGATGGGTCAGCCTTCCCGTGGGCGCTGGTATTCGTCGGATTGGGAGTGTTGGGCATTGCCGTATATTTCACCGCGAGAGCGTTGAACAGGCGGCAAAGATAGCAAAAAAGAACGGGGCGGTTGCCCCGTTCTTTTTTGCGTGATTCCAAATTTGGATTATTTCGTCGTTTCTTCGGATTTCTCTTCGGTCTTGTCTGCCGATTCCTTTTTCATGTTCTCAGCATAGGCATGGAATGCGGTCTTGCCGTCCGCTTCCCACCAGTCGTCATAATACTCCCAGTCTTTCCAGTCATGCTTCTCGCCCTCGCCGCTGCGACGGTGATAATGCCGCTTGCCGTGATGGTGCTTTTTATCCCCTTCACCGGAGCTGCTCGAGCCGCCGAAGCCGAAAATCAGCTTTGCCAGCAGGAAGATGCCGAGGCCTTCCCAGAAGCCGATGGTGCGAAGTCCGAAGAGACTCGGCATCAGCCAGTTCCAGAGCCACATGATCAGGTTGCCGAACAGCAACCCCAGCAGGAATGCGCCCGCGATGCCGAGCACCGTGTATAGCGTATACTTTGCCCAGTTGGGAACGGTGTCCCATTGTTTCTTGATTTTGCTCATATTGATTCTCCCATTTTTCTTGTCTTTTTGTTTTGCATTGAGGCGTAACTATATTTCAGGTTCTTCCAACATTTGCCGCAGGGCCTTGACAGCGCGGCTCTTTCGTGAGAGCAGCGTACCGATGGGTTCATTCCACTCCTCGGCAAGTTCGCGGAAGGATTTCCCCTTAAGTTCGGTCGCGATCAGGATCGCGCGCTGTCTGGGTTCCAGTTTGCCGATGGCGTCCGTCAGGCGGTGCATGCGTTCCACCCGTTCTTCCTGCGCAAACGGCTCCTCGTTTTCCGCGGCCAGCATGCTCAGAAGCGGCAGCTCCCCGTCCGCGTCCGCCATGCCGTCGAGGCTCGTCTCCTTCGCGCGCTTCCGCTCGTAGTCTGCGATCTTGTTTCGCACGGCGCGGTAGGCATAGGCTGCGATGTTCTCCACGGGGCCGTTGGTCTCGAGGCGGCTCACGAGTTGCAGCATCACGTCCGCGACGATATCCTCCGCGTCCATTTCGCTGATGCGACGTGCGTGGTTTCTGGCAAAGTGAACGAGCTTCTCCCCGTCGCGGGTGAAGAACGCATACCACTTGCTGTTTTCGCTTTGATCCATCGCCATCGTTTCCCCTTATGCTATATTGACGGAAAAGAAGGGCATTTATTGCATAAGAATTTCAAAAATCTGGAATCTTTTTTCAGATATATCATAAATATAACAGAAATCCTATCCCGCTGAACAAAAAAGCTCCCGCACACAAGTTGCGGGAGCCTTTGTTTGGTTGATTGGGATCAATACACCTTGCGCTTGACGTAGGTCGTGTGCAGGATGTGGTGCGCTTTGTGCGAACCCGGCTTCTCAAGGTAGGTATCATACAGTTCCTTGACGAAGGGATTCTCGTGGCTCTTGCGGAGCTTCATCTCTTTGTCCTGGCCGTAGAGACCCTTGGCACGCTCGGCGCGCAGGTCGATGAAGTTACGCACTTCGCCCGGCTGATGGGGCTGTCCGCCGCCGTTGACACAGCCGCCCGGGCAGGCCATGACTTCGATGAAATGATAGTCCGCCTCGCCTTTTCTGACCATCTCGAGGAGCTGGTAGGCGTTTTCGGTACCGCTGGTGACCGCAACGCGCACCTTGGTGCCCGCGAGGTCGTATTCCGCCTCTTTGCAGCCTTCGACGCCGCGAACGGCCGTGAAGTCCACGTTATCCAGCGGTTTGCCGGTAACGATTTCGGCAACGGTGCGAAGCGCCGCTTCCATAACGCCGCCGGTTGCGCCGAAGATATGTGCAGCACCAGAGGCAACGCCCAGCATCGGATCGAACTCTTCGTCCGGCAGCTCCGCAAAGCGGATGCCCGAGCGCTTGATCATATTCGCAAGCTCGCGCGTGGTGAGGGAAATATCGACATCCGGCACGCCCGCCGCACTCTGGTCATCACGCGTGCACTCGAATTTCTTCGCGGTGCAGGGCATGATGGAGACGACGTAGAGATCCTTGGGATCGATGCCCATCTTCTCGGCGTAATAGGTTTTCACAAGCGCGCCAAACATCTGCTGCGGGCTCTTGCAGCTACTAAGATTCTCGACCATATCCGGGAAGTAATATTCGCAGAACTTGATCCAACCCGGCGAGCAGGACGTGATCAGCGGGAGCTTGCCGCCGTTTTGCAGGCGGTTTAAGAGCTCCGTGCCCTCTTCCATGATGGTGACGTCGGCTGCAAAGTCTACGTCGAACACCTTCTCAAAGCCGAGGTGGCGAAGCGCGGTGACGAGCTTGCCCTGCACGTTGGTGCCGATCGGCATACCGAAGCATTCGCCGAGCTGTACGCGCACGGAAGGCGCGGGCGCAACGATCACATGCTTGGTCTTGTCGGCAAGCGCATCCCAGACGAGATGCGTGTCGTCACGCTCGCAGAGCGCGCCCGTCGGGCAGACCGAGATGCACTGACCGCAGTTGATGCAGCTGGTCTCATTCAGCGGCATATCGAACGCGCTGCCGACATGCGTGTCAAAACCGCGCTCGTTGGTGCCGATGACCGCGCAATGCTGGTTTGCATCACAGACCGCAACGCAGCGGCGGCACAGGATGCACTTGCTGTTGTCGCGGACGAGGTGCGGCGCGCTTCTCTCATACTGGGGTTTGAGGTTCTCGCTGCCCATGTACTTATACTGGTCTACGCCATACTCATGCGCGAGAGACTGCAGTTCGCAGTCCGGGCTGCGATCGCAGCTGAGGCAGTCCATGCGGTGGTTGCTCAAAATGAGCTCCAGCGTGGTCTTTCTCGCGTCGCGCAGGCCGGGCGTGTTGGTTTGAATCTCCATGCCGTCGGCGACCTTCTGAACGCAGGCAGCCGCGTGACCGCGCACGCCCGTCGCCTGCACAAGGCAGATACGGCACGCCGCGATGGCGTTGATCTCACGAAGGTAGCACAGCGTCGGGATACGGATACCCGCAATGTGAGCAGCTTCGAGAATGGTAGATTCGGCGGGAACCTTTGTTTCGATCCCGTTGATTTTGACTGTTACCTGATCCATGTTCCTGCCTCCTTACTTCTTGGAAATGGCGCCGAACTTGCAGTTATCCATGCAGGCGCCGCATTTGATGCACTTGCTCTGATCGATGACGTGCGGCTCCTTCACCTTACCGGCGATGCAGCTCACGGGGCACTTGCGCGCGCAGAGCGTACAGCCCGTGCACTTGGCAGGATCGATCACATACTGCAGGAGTTTCTTGCAAACGCCTGCCGGGCAGCGCTTGTCTACCACGTGCGCCATGTATTCGTCTTTGAAATACTTCAGCGTGGAGAGCACGGGGTTCGGCGCGGTCTGACCCAGTCCGCACAGCGCGTTGTTCATGATGTAGTGGCAGAGCTCTTCCATCTTGTCGAGGTCTTCGAGCGTGCCGTTGCCTTCGGTGATCTTGTTGAGCATTTCGAGCAGGCGACGTGTGCCGATGCGGCACGGCGTGCACTTGCCGCAGCTCTCGTCCACCGTGAACTCGAGGAAGAAGCGCGCGACGTCGACCATGCAGTTGTCTTCGTCCATGACGATCAAGCCGCCGCTGCCCATCATCGAGCCGATGGCCTTGAGGTTTTCATAGTCGATCGGCGTGTCGAGGTGCTCCGCCGGGATGCAGCCGCCCGAAGGACCGCCGGTCTGCGCGGCCTTGAACTTTTTGCCGCCGGGGATGCCGCCGCCGATTTCAAAGAGAATCTGGCGAAGCGTCGTGCCCATCGGAATTTCCACAAGGCCGGTGTTGTTGATCTTACCGCCGAGCGCGAACACCTTGGTGCCCTTGCTGCACTCCGTGCCCATCGAGGAGAACCATTCCGGTCCCTTCACGATGATCTGCGGGATGTTGGCAAACGTTTCGACGTTGTTGATGATCGTGGGCTTGCCGAAGAGACCCTTGACCGCCGGGAACGGGGGCTTGTTGCGCGGTTCGCCGCGGAAGCCTTCGATGCTGGTCATCAGCGCCGTCTCTTCGCCGCAGACGAACGCGCCCGCGCCAAGGCGGATGTCGATGTCAAAGCTGAAGTCGGTGCCGAAGATATTTTTGCCGAGCAGGCCGTATTCGCGCGCCTGGTCGATTGCGATCTTGAGGCGCTTGACCGCGATAGGGTACTCCGCACGGACATAGATGTAGCCGTGGGTACCGCCGATGGCGTAACCCGCGATCGCCATGGCTTCCAGCACCGCGTGCGGGTCGCCTTCGAGCACGGAACGATCCATGAACGCGCCGGGGTCGCCCTCGTCCGCGTTGCAGATGACGAATTTCTCGTCCGACGCGTTGTTGGCGGCAAACTGCCATTTGGTACCGGTCGGGAAACCCGCGCCGCCGCGACCGCGCAGGCCGCTGGCTTTGATCAGGTCGATGACCTCCTGCGGTTTCATCTCGGTCAGTGCTTTGCCAAGCGCGAGATAGCCGTCGAGCGCGATGTATTCGTCGATCTCTTCGGGGTTGATCACGCCGCAGTTGCGCAGCGCAATGCGCTCCTGGCTCTTATAGAACGGCGTTTCGTTGAGCGAGGTGACGCCGTGGGGCATCTCTTCGGTCTTGGGGTTGTAGACGAGGCGCTCGACGGGACGGCCTTTGAGCAGATGCTCGCTGACGATCTCCGTAACGTCATCTTCCGTAACGCGGCTATAGAACGTGCCTTCCGGGTAGACGATCATGATCGGACCCAATGCGCAGAGGCCGAAGCAACCGGTCTGGACGACCTTGATCTCCTCGTCAAGACCCTGTTTCTGAAGCTCTTTTTCGAGATGCTCGCGAATCGCGGGGCTCCCGCTGGACGTGCAGCCGGTGCCGCCGCAGACTAATACGTGTGAACGAATCATTGGTTACTCCTCCGCTTATTTCTCACCGATCGTGTATTCGTAAACGGGCTTGCCGCCCTTAATGTGCTCGCTGACAACCTGCTTTGCCTTTTCGGGTGTCATCTTGACGTAGGTGACCTTCTCTTTGCCCGACTCAAACACTTCTACGATAGGCTCAAGACGGCAGATGCCGATGCAGCCCGTCTGCGAAACGGTCGCCCTCTCGCTGACGCCCTGCTTCTCTACCTCTTCTACGAGTGCGCTGAGCACCGGACGCGCGCCGGCCGCGATGCCGCAGGTCGCCATGCCGACGACGATGCGAATGTCGTTGTGCCCTTCACGGAGCGCAACCTTGCTCTTGCTTCTCTCGCGAATTTCTGCCAGTTCCTGCAATGATTTCATGTTCTTCGTTCCTTCCTCACTGATGATTGATCCCAAATTATTAACTGCTGCCGCACGCTTGGCGCGTTGGTGTATAAAACAAGCAATTCTGCTCATGCTTGACACGGTTGAGGCGGCATCGTTTGCCGCAGGGTCATTCTTCTCCGTTCAGGAACTCCCGCGCCCAGGCGAGTACCTCCGGACTGTTCAGCGGAACATCTTCCCCAAGAATTTCCCGCATTTCATCGGTACTGAGCCGCAGTTCTCCCGCTTCGGTCTGATAGACATACGTCAGCGAAAGATCGGGGTTGCCCTGAATCAGGGTTAGTATCGTCTCCGTGATATCGCCCAGCGGCTCGCAGTCCACATGCGCGGTATCAAACGTTGCCGTCACGGTTGTTCCATGCGCGTCACTTTCGCGCAGCGCCTGGTGTGAAACCAGTGAGAAGCTGCCGCCCGTCTGCTCCGCCGCCATCCTAAACAGCGGCAATCCCATGCCGACTTTTCTCGTCGTGCGCGTGGTGGTAAACGGGTTTGCGGCATGTTGCGCAAAATCCGGGCTCATGCCCGTGCCGTCGTCGGCGATCTCGATCGTGAGCCAGTTCTCCCGTTGCGTCAGCCGGATGGTCACATGCGCGGCGTTCGCTTTGATCGAGTTTTGCGCGATATCGAGGATATTGAGCGAGAGTTCTTTCATATAATACCTCAGCGCCGCCCGCTCAGATAATCGATCAGCGCGTCGCGCACGTTCTGCGCGCTTGCCCCGCGTTCACAGTGCAGGTTGATCGGAAAGCCCTTCTCCGCAATCTCCCAGAGGCGATGCGCATCCGAGGAGACGATCACGCGCTTTCTCTTGAGCAGCGGGTGCCCGCGCTCGAGCTCCGGCAGGCTTTCGGGATTGCGTACCTCGACGGTCGGCAGCTCCGGCGTCTCCGGCACGCCGCCGAGAACGGAGAGCATGCCGTTGAACTCGCGATCGACATGCGCCGGGATGTATGCGCCGCGGAAGGAAGCGCAAAGGTTTGCTGCGTCTTCCAGCGAGAGCGTCGTCGCGTTGAGGAGCAGAAACGCTTCCTCGCCGCAGGGTTCATCGTCCAGATCGATCAAAAGCTGTCTGCCGAAGATTTCCGGCTTGTTCTTGATCCTGATGCGTTTATCGTTGACCGCCGCGGAAAAGGCGGTTGCATCCGAAAGGGTTTTGAAGAGGCACAACAGATGCACATCTTCGCTGGTGGTCAGTTCCATGCCCGCAACCGGCACCACACCGTAATTCTCACAAGCGGCAAAGAACGAAGCGCAGTTGCCGCAGGTGTTGTGGTCCGTCAGCGCGGCAATGTCGAGACCGTTGAGCCTCGCCACACCCGCGATGTTGCCCGGCGTCATCTCCTCCTCCGCACAGGGCGAGAGGCAGGAATGTATGTGCAGATCGCACCGATACGTGCTCATAGCAGGCGAGCTATTTGCGCCGCGAGCGCGAAGACGGAAGATTCGCTGCCGAGCAGGTTGATCTCTTTCTCGGCGGCTAGGTTCGCTACCCCCGCATCCGGCACAACGCCCTCGCAGAGGATGATGCAGCTCACGTCCGTCAGTGTCGCCACCGCAAGGATGTTCGGGTTACTCATGATGGTCAGCCATGCGTCGTCCGCCTCGGCCTTGCCCATCACCCAGCTCAAAAGATCGCCCGCGTATCCGCCGCGTACGTGCCGCTCACCTTGCGGCAGGGCAAACGCGGTTAGGTTGAGCGTTTCTTTCAGGCCGAGCACTGTCATTCTTTATTCCTCCCCGGGACACTTGACCAGCGTCTGGATCCGTTCGCGCATGTAGACGATGCACTCGTCGATGCTGCGTCCGCCGAGCACGACGTCCTCGGCAAAGGCACGGCACGTCGGCGCGCCGCAGGAGCCGCAGTCCAGCGCGGGCAGAGAGGCCGCGAGACCCTCGATCTCGCTCATCTTCTGCATCGCCGTGGTCAAATCCTCGTCAAACTTGCCAACCGGTCGATATTCGAGGTCTTTCGGGAAGAGGATTTCCTCCGGATAGCCCTCTGAATCGTCCTTCTCTAATCGATTCTGCGATACCGGCAAATAGCGTCTCAGCGCTTGCAGCCGTACGCGCGCGATGTACGGATTTTCCACCGTCGCCACCCCGCCGACGCAGCCGCCGGGGCACGCGTTGAGCTCTACAAACTGCAGCATCGGGAAGTGTCCGGTCTCGATTTCGTCCAGTACGTGGATGACGTTCTCTATGCCGTCCGCGGCCAGGTACTTATCGTTGAACAGCGCGCTTGCCTCGCCGCCGGTGCTCGCCCAGCTCATGCCGATCATGCCGCTCTGGCTCACGGCCTTTGGGGCTACGTTTTTCTTCATGACACTGATGAGCTTGAAGTAGATGTCGCTCATGGAGACAACATAGTCTACGTGGCTCTTCTCGCCTAAGAAGCCGTTTTTGACGTAGCTCGCCTTTGCGGGACACGGAGAGATAAACACGACCGCGACATCCTCCGGCTTGAGCTCCGGGTGCTTTTTCAGCGCTTCTTCACGTGCGATCTTTCCCGCCAGCTCGATCGGTGGCATCATGGGGATGACGTGATCGCAAAGATAGGGAAAGCGCAGCGTGATGAGCCGCACAACCGCGGGACAGGCGGAGTTGATCACGGGATAACCGATGTTCTCTTCGCGCATATAGCGGCGCGTATACTCCGTAATGATCTCCGCGGCGCGGGCTACCTCGAACACATCGTCAAAGCCGATGTCCAGTAGCCCCTGCAGCACATAGTCTACGTCGTCCAGATCCACGAACTGCCCATAAAACGAAGGCGCAGGCAGCGCGATGCGGTATCTCTTGTCGTCGATGTCCTCAAAGTGGTCGAAGTTCGCTTTCTTCGCCTGATACGGGCAGCGGCGGATACACTCGCCGCAGTCGATGCAAACATCAGAATTGATCACGGCGTGGCCGTCGCGAATGCGGATGGCTTCGGTCGGACAACGCTTGAGGCAGTTGGTACAGCCCTTGCATTTTTCAAGGTCGAGCGAAACCGAATGCTTGTATTGCTTCATGCGCGCGTTCTTCGCCTTTCCGCAGGCTCTGACGTGCTACGGCTCCGTTGCCGTTGCCCGCCTGCGTATTCTCCGGCGCGCCGTTCTCATGTTTCTCCCGCGCGCCTGTGGAATGGATGCGGCAAAATGGGATAATCGTTATTTGCCCTCTTCAGATGTGCCTTTTTCCGTTTGTTTCGTGTGGTTGATATAGACCTTCATGGTCACGGTGGTGCCCTGTTTGAGCACGGTTTCGATCTTCATTTCATCCGTATAGCGCTTCATGTTCGGCAGGCCCATGCCAGCGCCAAAGCCCAGCGCGCGGATGTTATCGGGAGCGGTTGAATAGCCTTCCTGCATCGCGAGGTCGATATCGGGTATGCCCGGGCCCCGGTCTGCAAGGATAATCGTGACGCAATCCTTGTCTACATACACGTCGGCGCTGCCGCCGCGCGCATGTACGACCATGTTGATTTCGCCTTCGTACATGGCGATGGACACCCTGCGGATCAACTCCGCGTCAAAGCCGAGCTGCCGGAGCTTTCGCTTGACTTCGACGGAGGCCGCACCCGCGGAGGTGAAGTTATCGCCGTCTACTTCATAGTGAAACCGAAGTGCCTCAGCCATTGGCGCAGGCCTCGTTGCCCAGGCCGCTCGCGTAGAGCTTGCCGCAGGCTTCATACATCCGGCTGCAGCTTGCAAGAACCGCGATGTGGTGCTCCTTGGCAAGTTCCAGCATCTCCGGCGTAGGCCGCTTGCTGCGGACAAAGACGACACAGTGCATGTCCATCATCATGGCGGTACGAATCACCTGCGGGTTCACAAGCCCCGTGACAAGCACGCCCTGATCCTTGACAAAGGCCAGCACGTCGCTCATCATGTCGCTTCCGCAGGCGCTCTGCACCTCTTCGTCGAGCTGTGACTCTCCGCAGAGGACATCCGCACCGAGCAGCGTCGCGATTTCACGAATTTTCATTCGACTCCGTCCCTTCGTTCCGGCTTCTTGAGGCAGGATTGCGCTCAAGGTCCTAAGGCTTAGTTATATTTCGCGAGGATGCCTTTGATGTCCGCGTTGACCAGGCGTCCGTAGACGTCCTCATCGACAACGATGACCGGGGCAAGGCCGCAGCAGCCGAGGCAGCGCGTGGCTTCCAGCGTGAACACGCCGTCCGGCGTGGTGCCGCCCGCTTTGACGCCGAGCTGTTTTTCGAGCTCTTCGAGAATGTTCTGCGCTCCCTTGACGTAGCAAGCCGTGCCAAGGCAGACCGCAACGCGGTGTTTGCCCGTGGGGTTGAGCGAGAACTGCCCGTAAAACGTCACAACCTGATACACTTCTTCGATCGAGATGCCAAGACCTTCTGCAATCTTGGTCTGCACTTCGATGGGCAGATAGCCGTAAAGCTCCTGCGCCTGCTGGAGCACGGGCATCAATGCGCCCGGAACATCCTTGTTGTCCGCGATGATCTGTAAAAGCTGTTTTTCCTGCTCCTGCGTTCCGCGAAAGGGAACGACAGTTTTCTGCTTTGCCATAATCTTCCTCCTCGGCGTGATTCAAAAACCCGGTCCAGACCGGTATAAGCCAAGGTGAATTATAACATAGCAATATTATTTAGGAAAGCTGAAAATCGATTTTTCGGGTTAAATCCGTCATCTTTTATCGATTTTCCTGTATTTATTCACGCCTTTGACAGACTTTATCCATGCGCCTATAATAGAGGTGCGCTGAAGCGGCTCTGAACGCCTTTTTTCACACGAATCGTTGTTCTTGTGATCCATCAGCGCTTGTATGGACAACCTACCTATTTATTATCACTGAAAACTGTTCTGTTACGGCAGATAAACCGAAAGGAGACTTTTTGTCTTTATGCGCATTCTCGTGACCGGCGGCGCCGGATATATCGGCAGCCACACCGTATTGGAATTGTTGGACGCGGGCTATGACGTCGTCATCGCGGACAATTTTGTCAACAGCAAACCTGCGGCGCTCGACCGTCTTTGCACGCTGGCGAGCAAGCCGTTTCAATTCGAGGAAGTCGACCTGACAGACGCTGCCGCCACCGACGCGCTCTTTCAAAAGTATCCAATCGATGCGATGATCCACTTCGCCGGGCTCAAGGCCGTCGGTGAGAGCGTGCAGCTGCCGCTGGAATACTATCGTAACAACCTGACTTCTACCTTCAACCTTCTCATCTCGATGCAAAAGCACGGCGTAGAGAAGTTTGTCTTCTCCAGCAGCGCGACGGTCTATGGCGACCCGGTCAGCGTACCCATCCGCGAGGACTTTGCGCTCTCCGCCACAAACCCCTACGGCAGAACCAAGCTGATGATCGAGGATATGCTGCGGGATGTCTCCATCGCGCAGCCGGATATGCGCATTTGCCTGCTGCGGTATTTTAACCCCGTCGGCGCGCACATCTCCGGCAAGATCGGCGAGGACCCCAACGGCATCCCGAATAACCTGATGCCATATATCGCACAGGTCGCCGTCGGTAAGCTCCCCGCGCTCCGCGTCTTCGGCAACGATTACCCGACGCCTGACGGCACGGGTGTGCGCGACTATATCCATGTGGTCGATCTGGCCAAAGGGCACGTCGCCGCGCTGAAAAAGCTCGAAAGCGGCGCAGGCGTTTATACCTATAACCTCGGCACAGGCGTTGGCTACTCTGTACTCGACATGCTGCATGCCTTTGAAAAGGCTTGCGGGAAAACGCTGCCGTATGAGATCGTTGCTCGTCGCCCCGGCGATATCGCTGCCTGCTACGCCGACCCTGAGAAGGCGGCATCCGAGCTCGGCTGGCGCGCGGAATTCGGCATCGAGCGCATGTGCGCGGATGCCTGGCGCTGGCAGTCACAGAACCCGAATGGGTTCGAAGGCTAATCTACTGGCTGATTTTCGCGTTCTGTTTGTCTTTTTTACGCGACTTTATCCGGTTGGTTTTAAAAACGTTCTTGATCGGTTACAATAGAAGTGTAAAAGTTTCAAATTAGTTTTTATTGAATCAAAGGAGATTTTCTTATGCAGAAACCGGCTCTCGTCGTCATGGCGGCAGGCATGGGCAGCCGCTACGGCGGACTCAAGCAGATCGATCCCATCGGACGCCACGGCGAAATCATCATGGATTATTCGCTCTATGACGCGCTGGAAGCGGGCTTTGAGAAAGTTGTCTTCATCATCAACCGCAAAATCGAGCAGGATTTCTACGATGTCATCGGCCGCAGAGCAGAGAAGCACATGGAAGTGCGCTATGTCTTCCAGCAGCCGGACGCCATGCTGCCCGCTGGCTTTTCCGTTCCTGCCGATCGCGTGAAGCCCTGGGGCACCGCGCACGCAATCCTTTGCTGCAAGGACGTGGTCAACGAGCCATTCGCCGCAATCAATGCGGACGACTACTACGGCAAGCGCGCGTTCAAGGTGCTGTATGACTATCTCAAGACTGCCAAAGACGGCGCGAAGTCTGATTTTTCGATGGTCGGTTACCACGCCTCAAACACGCTGACCGAGCACGGCTCCGTCGCGCGCGGCGTCTGCGAGGTGGACGCAAACGGCGAGCTCGTCAATATCGTCGAGCGGCTGAAAATCTACAAAACGCCCGAAGGCCCTGCGTATACCGAGGACGACGGCGCAACGATGGTGCATTTCCCTGCGGACAACCTCGTCTCGATGAACTTCTTTGGCTTTACGCCGTCGCTGTTCCCCGCGCTGGAAGCGCGCTTCCCGGAGTTTCTCGCCGAAGCGATGGAGAAAAATCCGCTGAAAGGCGAGTTCCTGATTCCGCAGGAAGTCGGACGCATGCTGCAAGCCGGTAAAGCAACCGTGCGCGTGCTTAGTTCGCCGGATCGCTGGTATGGGGTCACGTATCGCGAGGACAAGCCGGAGGTCATGAAGGCGCTGAGCGACTTGACCGACGCGGGTGCGTATCCCAGCAAAAAGCTGCTGGACTAAAAAACAACGGGTGCGACAGAATGCCGCACCCGCTCTTTTTTTCACCTGAACCTGCGCCTCCCGAGCACAGATTCTGTTCGTCCATGAAACCCAGGGTTGCTTAGCCCGCGTTACCTGCGGACGCGACGTTGCCGCTGGAAGCGACGTTGCCAAAGGATGCGACGTTGCCGCTGGACGCGACCTTCGGGCCGCATGCCGCAAAGAAGAATACGCTCATCACAACCATGGCCAAGAGAATCAGACTTTTTTTCATGTTAATAACCTCCGAATGTATTGTATTTCTTACGCACTAAGTGTACTATATGTGTTAGTACACATGCATAATAATCGAATCGCACCCGTTTGTCAAACCAAAACCGTCCATTTTCGGGAAGATTCACAAAAGAGACACACTTGCTTGTGTCGAATAAAGGAACGAACTGGATGCAGGATCAGAACATCATTCCGGAGCAAAACGCGCCAGATAATCCCGTCGCGCTTTCCGGCGAGGCCGACTGCGCGCCTCTTTCCCTTCAACAAAAATATCTGCGTTTCGCAGCGGTTCTGACCACCGCGTATCTTTGCACGGTGTTTCTGCTGCATCCGCTCGTATTCAGCAATCTCTACTTCAACATCACCGAGACCAAGCATATATTCTTTTTAGCCGCAAGCGGGGTCTATCTACTCGCGCTGCTGTTTGCGCGGATTGCGCTGCCGCCGGACTATGGCGTTGCGCGAGAAAAAGTGAAGATACATCCCGCCGTGATCGCGATGCTCCTGCTGTTCGTCGTGAGCCTGGTTGGCGGGTTGATCAGCCACTATCGAGGCGAGACGTTCTTCGGCGAGAATAATCGCTATCAGGGCCTGCTGACGCTGTTCTGCTATGCCTGTCTCATCTTCGCGCTCTCGCGGCGTAAAATCGATCTCACGTGGCCGGAGCGGGCGTTTATGATTGCCGCCTGCACCGTCAGCCTCTTTGGTGTGCTGCATCACTTCGGCCTAGACCCGATTGGATTCAAAGAGAATCTGAACGCAGGCGACCGCGGACGATTTCTCTCCACCATCGGCAACGCGGATTTTTACGGTGCTTATATGGTGCTGGCGTTTTCCGTCACGCTCGGCTTCTTCCTGCGCGCCAGGCAGCGCGGTGAGCAAGTCTTTGCAGCCATCGCGCTCGTCATGGTGTCGTTTGGCACGCTGGTCGCGGGCAGCGACAGTGCGGCGCTGGGGTTGATTGCCGCGGCGGCAATCGTTCCGCTGCTGCTGTTTTCCGATTCCGTTGCGATGCGGCGCTTGCCGCTAACGTGGGCGATATTTTCCCTCTGCGCGTTCGTGTTCGGACTGTTCTCCAGCTTGCCCACCGAAACGTATCTTTCCACATTCTTCGCCGCGGTGTGCCGTCCTGTCTTTGCACTGCCGCTGCTCGCTGTCTCTATCGCGCTATGGCTCGTGCTCCGGCGCGCTTCGCCGGAGCGACTCGCGCGCGCCAAGCGGCCGTATACGGCTGCGCTGATCGCCGCGCTGCTGCTCGGCATCCTCGCGCTCGTGTTGATCAATACGGCGTTGCGCGAACTGCCGCTGGGCGGACTGGAGCGATATCTGCGTTTCTCTGAGAGTTGGGGTACCGACCGCGGCAAGATTTGGACGTTTGTCATCAGCGTATACGAGAAGCTGCCGTTTGCGCAGAAGATCTTCGGCGCGTCCTCCGGCGCACTGTTCCACGCGGACGCGGTGAAGCCGATCTTCTCCGATGCGGGGCTGGACACCGCGCACAACGAGTATCTGCAATATCTCGTCACCAATGGCGCGCTGGGGCTCGTTAGCTATCTTGCTGTTCTCTTTTTCGCGATTCGGGAAGGCGTTCACCGCAGCAGCACCAACCCGGTCTATCGCGGGCTGACGCTCGCTGTCGCGGCCTATGCCGTGCAAGCCGCGGTCAACATCGCCCAGCCCATGACCACGCCGCTGCTGATCGTTATGATCGGCATTCTGGCTTCCAAAAAATCAGCACTAGAGCATCCGATCGATTAGAAGCTCTTTTTTAGGATCAAACGAAAACCGTCAGCAATTATTTTACCGAAAGGCGATTCCATCGCAATCATCACGTGTGTTACAATACACCGTGTTGTTTACAATCAATTATTCGGAGGAACCGTATGAACACCTATGAAGAAGCCATGCGCCAGCTGCAGGAAAAATTTGGCAATCAGGATGCGCTGATTTCGCTGTCCACCATTTCGCTCTCGTCCAACGAGCAGGGCAAGCCCGTGCCTGCTGCGCGTTTGGTTAACGTCTATTATGAGGACGGCTGCTTTTACACCGTCACCTATGCCACCACGGACAAGGTGAAGCAGATCGAAGCGAATCCCGAAGTTGCCATCTGCTACATCGTAGAAAACTTCACCGCCAATGGCATCGCCGAAAACCTCGGTTGGGTGTGTGACGAAAGGAACAAAGCGCTCATGGACAAGATTCGCCCCATCTTTGCCGGATGGTACAACGACGCCAACAACGATGAGGACACGAACACCTGTCTCGTGCGCATTCGCATGACCAAGGGTCTGTGGAACGACGCGCACAAGGGCATCCGCAACGAGATCGATTTTGTCAACAAAACCGCGTAAGAGAACACACTATTCATTCCGCAGAAAAACACGCAAACAAAAAACATCGCTTCGCCGGTCTTCCAGCGAAGCGATGTTTGTTTTAAGCTATATGGCTCTTACGTGCGATTACAGCTCGTAGGCTGCAAGCACCTCTCCGACATATAGCACATGCGGGTCGCCGTCCGGCAATGCCTGATTGCTGCCATAATACTTCTCGCGAAACTCCGGATCGAACGTGTTGAGATCGAGCAACTGCTTTTGCACAATGCGACACTCCATGACGATGCCACAGCCTGCGACCGCTTCCGCGCCGCCTGCGCGGGGCGCAAGACGGGTCAGATTCGCTTCTTTCTCTTTGTTGACGTCCCTGCCGGAGCGTACGCCGCAAAACGCGAGCTCTTTGCCCATCTCTTTTGCACGCGGGAAGCTGACGGTGAACACATCTGTCTTTTCCATCAATGAATAGGTATAGCGGCTTTTTCGCACCATCACGGTGACGACGGGTCGCGCCCAGACCACGCCGAACTGCGCCCAGCCGATGGTCATCGGGTTCCAGATTTCCCCGCCTGCGGTCAGAAACACACCGCGCGAGAGCTGTTCGTTCGCCTGCGGAAGCAGTGCGGAAAATTCCTTGTTATCCATGCGATTGTCCTCCTGCATCATGATCAGTCGTCCCCGAAGATATAGTCCACTTTCCTGTCCTTTTTCTTCTCGGGGAATATTTCGAGTTCAAAGCGGTCAAACGAAATGCTCTCGATGAAATCCGCTTGTGTAAACCATGTGCGGTTAAACCGCTCCAGCTCTTGTACGTGCTTGTTGAGCAGCACGGGGCTGGCCAGATCGAGCGGCTTTACGATCTCCGCAATCAGCCGCGACCAGTCCTCTGCATCCGAAGGCCGCGCGGGGAACTCCCGCACGGCCTCCAGTTTGATTTTATGTTGTTTGAGTACTTTTGCCCAGATTCTCACGCTATCGTTACTTGTTCCAGATGAACCAACCCCAGAGAACCGGAGTGACACCATCTGTATAAAGTCCCTTGAGCGTACCCGCGACCTGCTTCTTCTCCTTCAGGTCGGAGGAGTTAATCGTGGACTTCGCGCTGCGGTTGTAAACGATCACTTCAACACCTTCGGAAATCTGCACCCGGAAGATCGTGTACGGATCGGTGGAGATGATCTCGGTGATTCTGCCGGTGACAACAAAGTCTCCGCTCGTGGTTGCGCCGGACTTGATCTTGTCCATGTTCTTGGCAATGTCGGCTGCAGCCTTCTTAAACGAGCTGGAGGATACCGTCGGCGGACGCTCGACAATCGCGTTCGCGGTTCCGTCGTAGTAGCCCTGGAGCTTGCCTTCGAGGCTGATATCAAATCCGCCAACCTTCGCGATGGTCACAAGCATGGAGAACGTACCCGTATCGGATACGGTCGCCTCGCCGAAGGTTACATCGGGCGAAGCGCTCTTGCCGGTGATCACGGCGCCTGGCGTGCAGGTACCGGTGATGGTCACGCTGCCCGAGTCGGAAGAGAGGCTCTTCAGATCGTTATCAATCGTGAACGACATGGTCTGCATGACATACGGCTCGACGGTGATCACCGTTCTCGCGGTCACGCAGTTGTTCTTGCGCGCTTCGATGGTGATGGTCTCTGTGCTGCCCGTGGGAAGTGTATCCGTCGCGGCGGTTTCGTCTACGAGCGGCTCTTCGGTCGCTGTCACGTCTTCGGTTGTCGCATCCGGCGAGGTGCTCGCGGCAGGATCCGGCGTTACGGAAGGATCCGTGGTGGCTTCCGGCAGAGCTGTCGGCAGCGTCTGCACGGCTGCGACCTGCTTGGGCGTATAGCTCGCGGTAAACATACCGGTGCTGTCCACATAGACCTGTTCGTCGTTGACGTAGACCGCAATCTCGCCGTCATAGTTATTCACCTGACCGATGATCGCGATCGGGCTGTTGTCAAACGTTGCGTTGACGGTGCCGCCCATGGGCTCCGTAACGGTCATCGAAAGAACCGGAACGGTAACCGTGATCGCCGGGACTGCAACCTGCATGGTCTGTCCATCCGGCGAAATCGCCTGGATGTTCGGCTGCAATGTCACGGTCTCGCTGTCCACCGGCGCGTTGGGCATGAACACATCACGCGGGATATGGAGCACGATGCGATCGTTCGCCGGAACCTTGACGGTGTCCTGCGTGAGCGTCGCGTCCGTTACCACGCGGATTGCGCTGCCGGTCGGGGCAACGATATCGATGTCGTACCAGACTTCGTTTGTCGCGGCGTCGGTCGACTCGGTGATGGTCGCGGTGTACATCTGGCTGTTCGGATCGGTGGTCGACGAAGGATCGGCGGCGTTGAGGTCGTCCGAATTGCCTTTGTTGAAGATCGTACCGATCGAAGAGAACATCTTGCCGACGTCGCCGTCGAAGTTCTTTCTCGCGATATAGAGACCAAACACCACGATGAGCGCAAGCAGAAGCGCGATCAAACCCCAGAAGAGAATGGTCGTACCCTTGCCGCGTTTGGCGGGCATTTCGTCATCATATTCGTCGTCGTACTCCTCGTCATCCTCGTCGTACTCGTCGAAGTCGTCTTCCTGATGACGCGCGAGTTTACCGGGACGCTTACTTGCCTTTGCGGGCCTGTAATCTTCCTCGTCGTCCGCTTCGTAATCGTCATCGTCTTCGTCGTCAAAGTCCGTCGCTGCATAACTCGGTCTGGACGGCTGTACGGCAGCGGGTTTTGCTGCGGGACGCGTGGGGACGGGCACGGGCACGGCCGCGGGGGCTTCCCCGGCGACGCGCTGGCCGCAATAGGCGCAAAACGGCGCATCCGAGAGCACCGGCTTGCCGCAATGCGGGCAGGTCGGCGTTGCCGCGGCACGCGGCGGAATGGTGGGGCGAAACGAACCGGAAGGCACGGGCGCGCTTGCGGAAGCCGAACCGGCGGGTTTCTCGGGAGCACCTGCAAAAGCGCTCTTAGGCCAGGCCGGCGGTTTCACAAAATCACGCGCGGGTCTTCCTTCTTCGTTGGCGGTTGCCTGCTCCACGCTGTTGGAGCTCGTATCGTCGTCGCGAAGCTTCGCACCGCATTCTTTGCAGACGCTCAGGTTCTCGGCATTATACGAGCCGCATTCTTTGCATACCATCTATCCACTTCCTCCGTTCTGAAGCGAGAGTATTCTGAATCGCATATTTCAACCAATATATCGCAACTATTATACAACCCGCTTATGAACTCTGCAAAGAACATTTCGTGAACTTTTCGGTAACTCGCGCGCGTTTGGTATAATTCATTTTCTAGTAATATTTCGTGCAACACACGTATTTGACCTTGACAATATATCTTATATTATTTTATACTCCTTAGTAATCGGTTTCGCGCTTCTTTTGTTGGCGAAATCGGGCCTCTCCACTTGAAAACACAACATCAAAGGCCATGACTGCGAAGAAGTAACGGTCCCGGCGGCACTGTACCGCCAAGCGCCCGCAAGAGAACTGCCGGATGGTGCAAGGCAGCCGGGAGCACCCGCGAATACGCGCAAACAGCCGCCGCCTGAACGAGTAAATCGAGAACTGTCGATCGCTTCAGTAGGGACGCGCCGGGATTCCTCCCGTTATCAAAGGCAGGGTATCGACAGGCTCCAATTTTGCAACGCCGTCTGTACCCAATAAGGCCGCTTCCCGCAAGGGAACGGCGAACCGAGGTGGTACCGCGAACTATTCGCCCTCTTGCTTGAGCAGAGGGCGTTTTTTTATTGCTTGTCTTTGCCGATTCCGGCGACGATTTTCAACACGATTCAAAACAGATGGAGGAAGACAACAACATGAGCGAAGTCAAACTGTATTCGGGAGAAAAGCTCCCGCTCGAAATGCACAAAGTGCGTGTGGTACAGAAACTCAACCTGCTTCCCGTAGAGGCGCGTCAAAAGGCGATGGCGGAAGCGGGCAACAACACGTTTCTACTTCGAAACGAGGATGTCTATCTGGACATGCTCACCGATAGCGGCGTCAACGCGATGAGCGACCAGGCGGTCGCCTCCATGATGGTTGCGGACGACAGCTACGCCGGCAGCGCAACGTATTACCGCCTTGAGAAGAAGGTGTGCGAGCTGTTTGGCACAAGCTACTTCCTCCCGGCGCATCAAGGCCGCGCCTGCGAAAGCATCCTCGCGAGCTCGTTTGTCAAACCCGGCGACGTGGTGCCGATGAACTTCCATTTCACCACGGCAAAGGCGCACATCACGCGCGTCGGCGGACGCGTGGAAGAGCTGGTTTCGGACGCGGGACTTGAGCCGGAGAGCGATCTTCCGTTCAAGGGTAACATCGATCTCGACAAGCTCCGCGAATGCATCACGCGAAACGGCAAAGAGAATATTCCGTTCGTGCGTCTTGAGGCGGGCACAAACCTCATCGGCGGCCAGCCTTTCTCGCTGGAGAACATGACCGCGACCGCGAAGCTCGCGCACGACAACGGCATTATGGTAGTGCTGGACGCAAGCCTTCTGCAGGACAACCTCCACTTCATCAAGGTACGAGAGGCCGCTTGCAAGAATATGTCCATCCGCGAGATCACGCGCGCGGTCTGCGCGAACGCAGACATCATCTACTTCTCCGCACGCAAGCTCGGTTTCGCGCGCGGCGGCGGCATGGCGATGAACGACCGCGCTTACTATGAGAAGATGAAAGATTTCATCCCGCTGTTTGAGGGATTCTTAACCTACGGCGGCATGAGCGTACGCGAGATGGAGGCGATGACCGTCGGCCTTGAGGAGACAATGGACGAAAGCGTGATCTCGCAGGGTCCGCAGTTTATCGAGTTCATGGTGGCGGAGCTGCAAAAGCGCGGCGTACCCGTCGTCACCCCTGCGGGCGGTCTCGGCTGCCACATCAACGCAAGAAAGTTCCTCTCGCATGTGGACGATCACGCGTACCCTGCGGCTGCGCTGGCATCAGCTTTGTATATCGCCAGCGGTGTGCGCGGCATGGAACGCGGCACGCTCTCCGAGCAGCGCGAGCCGGACGGCACGGAGCCCATCGCGAGCATGGAGCTGCTGCGTCTTGCGCTCCCGCGGCGCGTGTTTACCATGAGTCAGGTGCTCTACGCGGTCGACCGCATCAGCTGGCTGTATGAAAACCGCCATCTCATCGGCGGGTTGAACTTCGTGGAAGAACCCGCGACCCTTCGCTTCTTCTTCGGCCGCCTCGAGCCCATCGGAGACTGGCAGGAGCAGCTCGTCGCCAAGTTCCGCAAGGATTTGGGCGAGAGTTTGTAAGAGATTCTCAATCACGCAAGCATCAACAAAAGCCCTTCCGATCGGAAGGGCTTTTTGCATCTAAGGCTGATTATGCACCTACTTCTTTCATTTTCTGGGTCTCACGATACTGCTCTGCAGGCGGAATCTCAACAAATTCTACTGTCTTATCATGATTCTCTTTGATAACCTTCTTAATCTCGTCTAATGTTACCTGGAAGAATTCACGCCGATTATTGATATAGTTTAATCTGCGTTCTGAGAAAGTGTGATGAAGAACCGCCTCTAAGGCAGGCGCGTTGTCTGAAAAGATCATAGCATGAACATCGAAATTGAATGGGACAGATGCATCCCCTAATTCATCTACTCGTTCCTGCGGTTCGAGACGGCGAGTCATTCCAATTTTATAAACATTTTCACCAAACGCACCAAGATTTGAAATCACATACACATATCCAGCCTTCTGGTTTGCTTGGCGATAATCAATCTGAGCGATGTTCTCCGTAATCACATCGAGTTTTGAAGTAAGGTCTTCAAGTTTCTCCTTTAGAACTTCTAGCTCCGTTTCACTCTTGCATGCATCAATTTGCTTGTTGATTTTATCGATTGCATTTTGATAGTGTTGCTGTTCTTTCAATGCTTCTTTTCTAGCTTCTTCAAGTTCCTTTGCGACACGCGCTTCTTCACGTTGTTGCGCACGGAGTTCTTTTTGCTCATCTTTCTCACGTTGCTTTTGAATTTGATACTCGAGCGCTACTCTCAACTCATCCTTTTTTAACTGTACAAATCGCGGATTAATTCGAACGCCCATCATTTTGCCGAGTTTCTCAACTGCCTCAGCAGACTTCTCAATACGAGCTTCACATCGCTCGAAGTTGTTGAATTTTACTTCATCTACTGCCGCATCACACTCATTATTAAACGATCGCAAGCAAAGTTTCTTCATATCTCCGACTAGTTTTTTGCCCTGCGACAGACTATTATTCACAGTCCATTGATCCGACCCAAAAGCAGCAATATTGTTCTTTATCATGTCTTTCTGTTGCGAACGGACTTTGTCGAGTTTCTCCTTATATGCATCAGCTTTAGTAAACGCATAAGTAGGTTTATATAATGCAAAACTTTCCATCAAAACCGCTTCATCCGCGATAATCAATTCTCTTCTTTTTGCAGCGATGGATTTTTGAAGTTCTTCAATAGTCTCAGAAAGCTCTAGTCGTTTTTGGAGCTCGCCCACAACTAGCTCAAGAGCTTCCCTCCGGCGTTCCAGTTCGGCATTTTCTTCTTCACACTTTTTCTTTTCAACAAGTAAATCACTTAAATTTGCTTTGGCTTCAATAGTCTTTTTCTGTACTTCAGCGTACTCGAGAGCGCCGAGTTCTTCTACGAGTCGATTCAGTCGTTCATTTTCGATCCGGTTTTCCTTTGCATGCAACAAATCCCGAAGTGCCATCCCTGAATACCCCTTTTCCTTCAACTTTGATCAAATGCAATATTAATTATATCACCGCTTTTGTCTGTTAACACGTATTTAATTTGTCAATTGCCAATGCTTCGCGGATAGAAAAAAGCTCCCCCGATTGGAGGAGCTTTCTGATGCTAATGCTTTTACGCGAATGCGTGATAGATCGCCTTGACCGCGGTGTTGAGATCGTCGTTTTCGATGCCGACGATGATGTTCATCTCCGAGGAACCCTGGTCGATCATGCGGACGTTGACGCCCGCCTCATACAGCGCGCCGAAGAGCCGCGCCGCAACGCCGAGGGAGCGGATCATGCCCTTACCAACCGTGGCGACCAGCGCCATGTTGGAGTAGACTTCAATGCTCTGCGGTTCGCAGTCGTGTTGAATCTCGCGCAGCACCTGCTCGAGGTGCTCCTTGAGCTTGCTGTCCGAGATAACGAGGCTCATGGTGTCGATGCCGCTCGGGATATGCTCAAACGAGATGTTGTAGCGATCCAGCACGCGCAGCATGCGGTAGCCGAAGCCGACCTCGTTGTGCATGTTGTCCTTGTAGACGGTGATGACCGTGAATCCCTTGCGTCCCGCCACGCCGGTGAGCACGCCGTCGCGCTTGTAATACTTCAAAAACGCGTCGGGAATGACCATCGTGCCCTCGTCCTCGGGGCGGTTGGTGTTGCGCACATTGATCGGAATCTGCGCGCGGCGCACGGGGAAAATCGAATCCTCGTGCAGCACGGTCGCGCCCATATAGCTCAGCTCGCGCAGCTCGGAATACGTGACCACCGAGATCACCTTGGGGTTGTCGACGATGCGCGGGTCCGCCATAAGGAAACCGCTTACGTCGGTCCAGTTTTCGTAGACGTCCGCCTGCACCGCGCGCGAAACAATCGCGCCCGTGATGTCGCTGCCGCCGCGGGAAAACGTCTTGATGCTGCCATCGCGTTTTCTGCCGTAGAAGCCGGGTACGACGACATTCTGCGTTTCGGCGAGCTTCTGCGTCCACTTCTGCGTGGTCTCGTCGTCATAGGTTCCGTCCGCGTGGAAGCTGATGAGCTCCGCCGCGTCGTAGAAATCAAACCCGAGATAGTCCGCCAATAAGAGTCCGCTAAGATATTCTCCGCGGCTCGCTATATAGTCTTCGCTTGCGCCGGAGAGGATGTTCTTCTTGATCGCAGAAAGTTCCAGCGTGATGTTGGTCTTTAACCCCAGATCCTTTTCGATGCCGACATAACGTTCGGCAATCTGCTCGTATGTGTCGTCAAACGAAAGACCGTTGGAGTTTTTGGCATAGCAAAGATACAGCAGGTCGGTAATCTTCTCATCGCCGGGGAAACGTTTGCCCGGCGCGGAGGGTACGACGTACTTACGCGCCTTGTCGGCCAGAATGATATTCTTGACCTTTGTGAAGTTCTCGGCGTTGCAGAGGCTGGTTCCGCCGAATTTGACTGTTTTGACCGCCATTGGTATTCCCCCGTTTCTATGTTACAGCAGGTTATGTGTATAGCCCTGCCGTGAGATACCGCCTGTTTTCAATGTTATGGCATCAATCTTGAAAGATTTGCCAAGAGATACCGCCTGTATCTTGTTCTTGTTCTTTCTCTTACTTCTTTTCCAGCGAGCGGCATTCGAGATAATAACGCTTCTCATTCGCTTCGCCCATGGAGAAGGTCTTTCTCGGCAGCGCGCCGTCGAAGATGACTGTGGAGAAGAACTCATCCTTCTTGAGCGCGGGCAGCAGGAATCCGATTGCGCCGCCCTTTCTCGCGAGTTCCTTGACCACATCCGCGCCGTGGATATAGTCGATTTCACAACCACAGATCTCTTTCGCTGATTCGTCCAGCGCGGACTGCAGCGTGCCGACCGCGAGCTGAGACGTCGGGCAGCTGATGATGAATGCGCCCTCCACTTCGCCCGTGATAAACGGCAGGATATGCGTGTCGCCACCCTGTGCGCAGGGCATGCGTCCAAGCTCCACCTTTGCGCAGGAATAATGCGACTTAAAGTGACGCAGGATAGTTTCGATTGCGCGGTTGCCGGAAGCACCAAACATCACACGGTGAATCGGCTCAAAGACGATGCCTTCGTCGTGCACGTTCTCCACCTCGACCAGCGCATAGCGGGCGGGATGATCCGCGCGCTCTTCTTCCGAAAGTGTTTCCTTGATTTTTTCCCAGTTGGCTTTCGCGGTGGCGAAGCTGTGGTTGCCATCGCCCATGGCAAAGAGCATCGGTGCGCGGTTGCCATACTTCTTGGAGAAGCGTTCTTCATCCTTGAGTGCGGAGAGCGCGTTGAGCACGCCCAGAATATCGTTTTCTCCATCCACGAGGTGACCGGTGATGTGACCGCCGTCGAGCATGAGGTCAGTATCATACAGCTTGGTCAGCTTCGCCTTCTTCTGCGCGAGCGGTTCGATGACCGTCTTGTCCGGGTCGTCGATCAGCACGAGAATGTGCGGCAGCTCGATGGGCGCGCCTTCGCGAATCTTGAGACGCGGTGGAATGCGGGAGACGATCGTCCCCTCCGTCGCGCGAATCAGCGTCGTGGAGCCCTTAGAATAATCGTATGCTTCAAGGTCCAGCGCCATCACAAGGCCGGTGCGGGTGTTTCCCTCAACCGTGCGGGTGACGAGCACAAAACCCTGCGGCTTCTCTTCCAGAATGCCTTTGTCGAGGTATTCGCGCATGTGCTGTTTGATGCTCACGATGCGCTCTGCTTCGCCGGGCTTTTCCAGATACGCTTCCGGCAGGATCAGTTCCAGCGTAGACGGCGCTTTGCCGACGATGCGCTTGGCGTCTTCCCAGTAGGCCGGCTGGGAGGTGTACTGATCGCAGGCAACAACCGCCCACTTGTAGTAGTCGGTGCCCTTTTTCGGCAGTAATACGCGCGGCACCTGCACCGCGACGTCGTTACGATACCGGTCTTCCATAGTCATTCTTTCCCCTCTTAAACTCTGTTATGTATTGTTCTGCCGCCTCCGGTCGCTCCTCCGGCTCTCCGCGGCATAGTTCCACATTTTGAACGTAATGCGGGTATTATACCTTATATTTTTTTTGCTTTCAATAATATCTATCGCTTTTTCTGCCTATTTGCAGATTTATTCGATATATCTGCATATTCTGTGAGGCATAGAAGCAAAATTTGACTAATCTCCGAGCGTTGCAACCATAACGGCTTTGATCGTATGCATGCGGTTTTCAGCCTCGTCGAATACCACGCTGTTCTTCGAACGGAACACTTCGTCGCTTGCTTCCATCTCTTTTAAGCCATATTTGTCGAAAATCTCCCTGCCGACGACCGTCTCCAGGTCATGAAAACTCGGCAGGCAGTGTAAAAACAGCGCGTCCGGATTGCCGGTCTTCTTCATCAAGTCCATCGTCACGCGGTACGGCTCCAATTGCTCGATGCGCTCCGCAAACTGCGCTTCTTCGCCCATGGACACCCACACGTCGGTATAGACGGCATCCGCGCCCGCAACCGCGTCGAGCGATTCGGAAAACTCGATCACGGCGCCGGTCATCTTGCCGAGCTCCTTCATCCGCGCGGTCAGGCCCTCTTCCGGCCAGAGTGCGCGGGGCGCAATCGCGGTAAATTGCATACCCATCTTCGCGCAGCCGATCATGAGCGAATTGCCCATGTTATTGCGCGCATCGCCCACGTAGGCGAGGTGAATTTCGTTCAGCGGCTTTTTCGCATGCTCCTCGATGGTCATGAAATCCGCGAGAATCTGCGTCGGATGGTCGGTGTCCGTCAGCCCGTTCCAAACCGGCACGCCGGAATAGCGCGAGAGGTCTTCTACGATCTGCTGGCCAAAGCCGCGATACTCGATCGCGTCATAATAGCGTCCGAGCACCTTCGCCGTGTCCTCCAGCGATTCCTTCTTGCCCATCTGGCTGTTGCTCAGGTACGTGACATGCGCGCCTTCGTCGAGCGCCGCAACCTCAAACGCGCAGCGCGTGCGGGTGCTGGTCTTGTCAAAGATCAGCACGATGTTCTTATGCTTCAGGCGTTCGGGGAATGCGCGCGCGATCTTTTCGCGCTTGAGCGCATGGCTCAAGTCGAGCAGGTAACGGATCTCTTCGGGGGAATAATCAAGCAGGGTCAAAAAGCTTCTTCCGTGCAGGTTCATACGTTCCTCCAAAAATAATATTATGATACAAGTTCTTTTCTAAACGCTTATTGCAGTTTCATCAGGCCGACGTCCATGCCATCGATATAGAGCGTGTATTTCTCGCTATCCTCGATAAACATACCCGCAAAATAGGTAAGGCCTTTGTCGTTAAACGCCGTTTCAAAGTCGGTTCCCTTGCTGTCCGTAATCGTCGCGGGGTTTCGATCCGTCTCGATCATGGTCAGCTGGACAAACCGCTCCTGCGTGCGTTGATCGCCACGGATGATGACGCTGGTGTCCGCGGAAAACGCGTTGACGCGCGCCGTATACCGCGGGCTGATCAGGTAAAAGCGATCGCCCTCTTTGCGGAGTACATCGCCGTCCCGTTCCGTGAGGACGAGCGCCGTTTCTTCTCCTTCAAGCGTGTAGATATATGCCGACTCGCCGTACTGATATTCAAACGCCTGCTGCGCCGTGCCGAAGCCGCCGAACTGGTTCTCAAACGGCCACTGATAGAGGAACACGCCGAGCACAAGCGCCAAAGAAACCGCAGACACGATGAAAAATGCCCTGCGGTTCTGGAAAGTATGCCGGAACACGGGAATCAGGATAAACGGTGACGCGAACAGAATCGCGATCACGATACGAATCAAACCATACATGCGGGACTACCTTTTCTGTTGAATTCGGGCGCTTTTTTCTGCATCTACCCGATTCATTCTACCACAACAAAAGTATCACTCATTTGAACGCGTTGTGAATTACTCTCTTCAAACAACTGGCGCATCTGCCGTTTTGCGGACGGTCACGTTTACTCTCTCAAGAGCAGCATGCTCATCTGCCATTTTATAGTCAGTTGCGCTTATTCCCGCCAGAGCGGCATGCTCATACATCTGGGCCCACCGCGTCCGCGGGAGAGCTCCGCGGACGGGATTTCGTGCACCTTTACCCCGTGCTCACGCAGGATGCCATTGGTCACATAGTTGCGAGAAAACGCGATGATCTCGCCGGGCGCGACCGCTAGGGTGTTGGTGCCGTCGTTCCACTGCTCGCGCGCGGCGTCGATTGCGCTCGGACCGCCGCAGTGGATCATGGTTACTTTATCGAGATGCAGCGTTTCTGCCAGCGACTCCGCCAGCTTGCGCTTCTGCGGCTCGATGACGAGAGCCCCGTCCTTTTTCTTGAGCAGGAATGTCCGCACCGCAGGCAGAATCGACGGATGGATCGTAAACTTATCCACATCCACCATCGTCATGACCGTGTCGAGGTGCATATAGGAGCGCGTCTTGGGAATATCGATCGCAAGCACGCGCTGAATCCCGGTCTCCTCGCAGATCAGCCGCTTTGCGAGCGCTTCCACCGCGTGGGGATCGGTGCGCTGGGACATGCCGATCGCGACTGCCTCACTTGAGAGCACGAGCACATCTCCGCCCTCGATCGAAAACGGATCGTTTCTCGTATGCAGCATCGGCGTGTTTTTATAGAGCGGGTGATGCGTAAAGAGATATTGCCCAAAGAGGGTCTCCCGCGCGCGCACGTTGTTTGCCATGCTGGAGATGCAGACCCCACCGTCGATCATGAAGAACGGATCGCGGGTAAAATACAGGTTCGGCATGGGATCGACGAAGAAGGGATACGCATCGTCGATATAATCCACAAGGTGGATCGGCTCGCGGCTGCCGAGGTCGCTCTTTCTAACACCGCGCACCATGCTCGCAAGCATTTGCGGTACGGGCAGGCTCAGCAGATACTCCCGCACGCGCTCTTCAACGCCGCGCGCGGAGATACCGATCTCCGAGATGAAGTCCGCGATGATCTGCTCCTTGACCGCGGGTTCCTTGACCGCCTCTGCGACAAGGTCGAGCAGATACACCACCTCAACTCCGCTTTGACGCAGCGTTTCGGCAAACTGATCGTGCTCCTCGCGTGCGTGCACGAGATACGGGATGTCCTCAAACAGCTGACGAGAGAGATATTGCGGCATCAGATTCTCAAGCTCCTGCCCCGGACGGTGCAGCAGCACGCGCTTGAGTGTTCCGACTTCACTTTTGACCCGGATGGGTGAATCCATGCATTTCCTCCTGAACTGGGATATTCAACAACGAAAATCGATTTGTTGTTTACTTCTTGCGTATAAAACTTTCGTATGTATTTTACGTGAAACGAGGATTCCGCAAAATATCACGTTTTTCAACGCATATCCTTATTCTATCAGGTATTTTATGCATTGTGTGAAAAACACGTAAATATATCTTCTTGATCGTGTATAGAACGCAAGAAAAAGCCGCGCATATGCGCGGCTGCTGCAACGAATATCTCGGCTATAGTTTCAGTTCCCAACGTTCCTCGATAGCCGGAACGCCCCAATCCTGATTCTCATGCGATTCGGTGATGACAAACCCGTGCTTCGCGTAGAGATGCCGGGCCGCTTTGAGATCAGCACATGTCCAAAGAAAAACGCTTCGATACTGTTTCTCTCGACAATACAGCAGCGCGGAACTGATCAGCAACTCTCCCGCACCAAATCCACGTAAACCGGAATCGACAAAGAAGAACCGAAGCTGTGCCGTTTCTTCCGCCGCCTGCACGATTGCGATGCAACCGCTTAAGACGCCATCCACCTCGAGCAACCAGACACGCTCCCGCTCCGGCTTATAATTCTTCAGCATCTCTGTCACGCTATCCGAAAGAAAGGTCTTCCATACGTCCGATATGAACCCGTTCTCCCGCTCGTAGATCTCCAGCTGTTTTTGCAGAATGAACGCGCCTTCGAGCGGCGTATTTTCAAATCTGCGCAGTTGAAACCGTTCCGTGGACTGTTTCAACAGACCTTGAATCGTTTGCATCGAAGCCTTAAGCTCCTGCCGCTCTTCTTCCTTCAATGGAGCAAGCAATGTTTTTACCTGCAGGTTGGATCGTTCCGAAAGCTCCGCCATGGTCTTTTTGCCTTTTTCCGTCAGCTCCAGCAATAGAGCACGATTATCCTGATCCGATACTCTTCGCGTAACAAGCCCGGCGCGAACAAAGCCGGCAACCATTCGGCTCATATAGCTTTTGTCGAGACGCAACTGCGATGCAATCTGATTCGCCGTTGCTTCGCCCGCCAGGGATAGTTCGTATAGTATTCTCGCCTCTGTTAACGAGAATCCGGAATCCAATATGTCTTGATCGATCAGCCCTAAAATGTCCGTGTAGAAACGGTTGAACTGTCGAATATCGGCTACCATATCCTGATCGAATCCCATGTTGTCCCTCCATAATAGTTGACTCTGTCCACTTTCATGATAGTCATTTTGGTGGACTATGTCAACTATTTTATAGCAGGACATAAAAAAGCCGCGCATATGCGCGGCTTTCGCTTACGTGAAATCTTATCGGATAAAGCTGGTAACGACCTTCGGCTCGTTTTCCGGCAACGGGATGCTATCCTTGCCTGCTTCGATGAGCTTGAGCAGCCACGCCATGCTGCGGGCGTTCTTCACGAGCGTCTGCATGCCTTCTCCGTCGCCTTCCACTTCGCCTTTGTCCCGCCCATAAGCGATGGTCCAATACTGCGACGGCGGAATCACCATCTGCGCAAGGTTGAGGTAGTTGTTGAGCTGGTGGACGACGTCCACGCCGCCCGCGCGGCGCACGACGGCAGTGGTTGTGCCGACCTTGAGCCGGAAATAGGGCGTGCTACTATAAAACACACGGTCGAGGAAGGATTTCATCGTGCCGGGAATGCCAGCGTAATACGTCGGGCACCCGAGGATAAACCCGTCCGCCTCGCGCATCTTCTGTGCGACATCGTTCACGCAGTCGTCCTTAAACACGCATTTGTTGCCTTCGGATGTTCTGCAATGCCCGCAGGCGATGCAGCCGCGGATGCTGAGGTTGCCGATCTGGATCGTTTCGGTCTCAATCCCCTGACGTTCCAACTCGTCGGTCATCGCCTTGAGCGCCATAGACGTGTTGCCGTTGAAGCGCGGGCTACCGTTGATTGCGATTACTTTCATAGTTTCTCTCCTTACCTGTCGTGTCTTTCGTGCTCTGTCAATCCAATGGAAACGGCGAAAGCGCATCGCCTTTGACCATAAACGCCTCGCGCGCGAGCCGCGCCAGCGGCAGGTCGTTCATGCTGTCGGAATAAAAGCGATCGATCTGCGTTTCCGGGTACGCTTCGCGCATGCGGCGCACCTTCTCCTCGCCGTGGCAGTTTCTTCCTTCATATACGCCTGTTTCGGGCGTCACGCGGGAGGCGAGCATGGTAAGCCCCAGCCGCTTCATCAGCGGCTCCAGCAGAAATTCCGGCGAAGCGGAGATGATCAGATCATCCTCGCGTTTTTGCGCAAAATACCAATCCTTGAGGTTCTTATCGTGTGTCACCCAGAAGCGCTCGACTTCCTCGCGCACATCCGGTACATGCCGTAAGTAGCGATAGAAGCGCTCTTTGACGCGCGTCTTGTCCGCAAGCCCCAGTAGCATCAGCAAAAACCACGGTGCGGATGCGACGGCGCAGAAGTAGATGCGCGGAAACTTGACCGCGCAATGACGGAAGAAGTCCACGCTGGAATCCCCGCGATAGATCGTATTGTCAAAATCGTAAACGTTTCTCAGCAAGTGTTGCCCTTTCCCGGATTGCGGCTAATCCGCACCGGAACGTAATCATTTGATCAAGCGCGTCAGCAGGCGCTGTCTTTACCCGGGTCGTTGAGCACGAGCTCCGGCACCCGTTTCGGATCGCCCGTGATGCAGGTTGCACCCGCCGCGAGAATCTCCTCCTCGGAACGGAATCCCCAGTTGACGGAGACGCAGCGCATGCCGGCATTGTGCGCAAACTGGACGTCGACATCCGAATCCCCAACGTAGACGCATTCTTCCGCCGTGACGCCGAAGAAGTCCATGATGAAATACAGCACGTCCGGCGCGGGCTTTATGGCGAACTTATCCATGCGCCCAAGCACAATGGAGAACAGGTCTTTGGGATAGAGCGTCTCCACTACCTTGACCGTATCCATGTGCGGTTTGTTGCTTGCAATCGCGACCGTGACACCAGCGGCTTTGATCTTCTGCACCGCTTCGATCATGCCGTCGTAGGCATGCGAAAGATCGAGACTATGTTCTTTGTAATGTTCCCGATACAAGTTGAGCACGGTTTCCGCCTGATCTTTATGTTCCGGCGGCACCGCGTGCTCGCACATATAGTTGACGCTGTGGCCGACGATTGCGGCAACGCGAGACTCCGACAGCGTGGGAAAACCACACGCTGTGAGCGCGTAGTTGAGGCTGTTTGTGAGGTCATGCAGGGTGTTGACGAGCGTCCCGTCAAGGTCGAATACGCAAAGTTTTACCATGATTGCTTCTTTCTATCCTTCTTGTTCTTGCGAACTTATTTTCAACTTAAATTATCCCGCGCCGAAGGCGCAGACACATTTACAATCCCATCAGAATGCCAAACTGACCGAGAACGACCAACAGTGTGCCGAAGAGCGACGCGCCGGGCTGCTTTTCCTTTTGAAACATACGGGCAAAGAGCATCACAAACACGCTCGTGAGGATGCCGATTGGCGCAAGATCGCTCATGTCCCCGCGCAGTGATGAAAAGTGCGTACTGGCGAAGCTTCCCGCAAGGAACACGGCGGAGAATAACACGCCAAGCCATGCGCGCGGGGTAAAATCGCCAAGCGTCTTCTGCTTTTTGCGCAGAAACACGAAGAGCCAGAGAAAAACGCTCGCGGACGCCGCACGCCAGGTTTCAAACACGGTTGTGTCGATGGTCTCACCGACGAGACCTCGCCGTACCAGCTGCGACCCCACGGTCGCGAACACCGCGATCAGCGCGTAGACAAACCAGAGCTGGTTCTGCAGCTGCTGGGTGCTGCTCTCGATAAACACGATGCCCAACAAAATCAGCACCATGCAGCAAATTTTCCACAATCCCATCGGCGTGCCAAACAGAAAATGAGACGCCGAGAGCACGATCAGGTGCGAGATCAGGTACACGGGCATCACCTTGCTGACCTTGCCGCCCGTGAGCGCGGTAAACAGACTCAGCCAGGCAAGCGCGGAAAGCAGGCCGCAAACGCAGATCCAAACAAGCTGCATCGGCGTGATCATGACTACGCGCGGAATGCCGCCGGTAAACTGCAATAGCACGACGCAGGAAACCGTCAGCAGCAGCGCAAACATCGCCGATGCCGCGGAGGGGTCCGCCCTTCTCGCAGCGCAGCGAATCCAGCTCGGTACACCGCCAAGGAGGATTGTGCTCAACAGCGCAAGCGCAATCCAGATGATCAAATTTCGGATCGCCAACGGGTCTAAATCCATGTGCCGCCTCCTGATCTTTCCGCTGGGTATTGTATCATACCTGACACCTTCTCACAACCGTTCGCGCCGCGATTCGGGTGTCGCGCAATCACTATCTCGCGCCTGTTTTCGTTTTGTTACATTGCTCACATATGGTATACTGAATACAATCTATCCCTGATCTACACACACCCGCTTGATTGGCACTTCCGATACACAACCGCAAACAATTTTCGTCAGGAGGCAGTAACCTATGTGTGATACGCTCGGCGTTCTCCACGGCTCCTATGCGCTCTTTGGCAAAAACAGCGACCGCAGCCCGAATGAGGCGCAGGTCACAGAGCTCTATCCCGCACAAATCTATGACGGCGGAGAGGTTGCCTGCACCTACCGGCTGATTCCGCAGGCGCGGGAAACGCTGAGCGTTCTGCTCTCGCGTCCGGTCTGGATGTGGGGTGCGGAGATCGGCGTCAACGAAGCGGGTGTCGCCATTGGCAACGAGGCGGTGTTTACCAAAGGGAAGTACGGGCAACCGTCCCTGACGGGCATGGATCTATTACGACTCGCGCTGGAACGCGCGGAGAGCGCGGAGCGCGCGGTCAACGTGATCATCGAGCTATTGGAAACCTATGGTCAGGGCGGCAACTGCGGCTTTGATCATACGTTTTATTATGATAACGCGTTTCTCGTCATGGACAAGAACAAGCTCTTCGTGCTTGAAACCTGCCGTAAAAGCTGGGTGGTAAAGAGCTATCCGCGTGCCTCGATCAGCAACCGCCTGAGCATCCACGCGGACGGCGAGCGTTACGGCGGCGGGGTTTGCGACTTTGCAAAGACCCATTCCGACCCGCTGTACAGCTACTTTTCCGGCAGCAAGCAAAGAAAATCCGCGAGCGGCTGCGCCTTGCCCACCGCAAATGCGGAGGAGGACATCATGCGCGCGCTGCGAAGCCACGACGAGCGCGTCAAAAACCCCTTTGCGGAAGGGTCTGTCTCCAGCTGCTGCATGCACTACGGCGGCATGGTGGGCGATCATTCCACCGCGAGCATGGTCATCCGCCTCGACGACGGCGCGCCGACGGTGTTCCTCACGGGCACGTCGACGCCTTGCGTCTCACTCTATAAACCATATCGCTTCGGCAATCCCACGCGCGGCCCCGTGGTCAAGCCGGACGACGAATCCGCCGCGCGCTACTGGCGCGAAGGGGAGCGTTTCCGCCGCGCACTGATCGGCAAAGCTGTTCCCGCGGAGTTCTACGCCGAGCGCGACGCGCTGGAGAAGAGTTGGATGGCGGCTGTTTCGCAGGCCGCAGCAAGCATGGACGAGCTGTTGATCCGCGCGCTGATTGAAGAAGCCGCATTTTACGGCAAGTATGATCCCAAAAATTTTGAAGATGTTCCCGTGAAAAAGGCGTTTGCGAAGAACTGGGCAAAGAAGAACGAAGCGTTGATTTTACGAAAAGAAGATACCAACCACTAACGAAATAACAGGCGCTTTGCGCCAAACGATAGGAGATCTCACACAGGCATGACAGATCCGAGACAACGGCTGGAAGAGGGCGTCCGCCATCTGGTGGACGAGCGGAAAATCATCAGCGGCATCGCGATTTCCTATGGAGATCGCACGCGCGGAGAAGCGTTTTGCCGCGGAAATCTGCGCGAAGTGCGGCTGAAAAACGGCGCGTTCGTGCCGGACATGGCTCCACTTGAGACCGACTCCGTCTTCGATCTTGCCTCCGTCACAAAGCTCTTCACGTGCATCGCGGTGCTGCAGCTCATGGAGCGCGGCAAGCTCCGGCTCGACCAGACCGTCGGCAGCGTGGATAAGCGTTTTATCCAGATACAGGATGTGTCCATCGAAGATTTACTGTGCTTCCGTGCGCAGCTGCAAACCACCGCGCGCATGGACGCGGCTTCCTCCGCCGACGAAGCGGAACTGCTGCTGTTTGATATCCGGCTTGGGCCTCCTGCGGTACGAAAATACTATACCGATATGGGATCGATGGTGCTTAAATACATCGTCGAGTCTGCGGCGGACACGCTCTTCTGGGATTTCCTCCGCGAAAATATCGTGCGTCCGCTCGGCATGACGCGCACGTTTGCCGAGGTGCCGGAAGCGCTTTTATCCGAGACTGTGAACTGCAACTATGAGCGAAGGATTGTCAACGGCGCTTTCTTTCTGGACACCGCCTGCCCGCCGGGAACGGTACATGACCCGAAAGCGAGAGTACTAAATGCCGAGCGTCCCGCTCCCTGCGGACACGCGGGCGTGTTCGCCAGCCTCGACGACATGACAATTCTCGCGCGCGGGTTGTTGGACGACGCGCTGCTCAGCCGCAAGACCCTGCTCGAAATCGGCGTCAACCGTACGGGCGGAAAGCTGCCGAACGGCACGGATTCGCAGTATATGGGCTATCTTTGCTATTCCAAGCAGCCGGATCAAACCTTCAGCGAAGTGCCTGCGTATTTCGGGCACAAGACCATCGCGCTCAACGGATTTACCGGCAACCACTTCTCGGTCGATCCGGAGAAGAACCAGTTTATGATTCTGCTCGCCAACCGCATCCACAACCGTGCCACAACTGTCACCGGACGCGCAAACCCCGACGATAAAACCGAGACTATCCTCTGGGACGACGGGCAGAACTACATCGTTTCGCAGAACTTTGTCTACACCAAGGATAAATATCTGAAGAATCATATCGGGGATATTCTGGCGGGTTATTGATTTCGATCTTTCACCTGCCAGCAACGCAGCAGGAGTAGCAAATGGATCGTCTATTTTTTGTCGCTGTCAAAGCGCTACTGTTTTTCGATGGTAAGTTCCTTCTCGTTAAGCGCTCTGGCAATGCAAGAGGCGAGCACAGCTATTGGGAATTCCCCGGCGGAAGATTGGAGTTTGGAGAAACGCCAGAAGAAGCTCTTGCCAGAGAGCTAAAAGAAGAAACCGGTCTAACTGCAAAAATCATCCGTCCGCTCCAAACTTGGAGCTTTTTCCGCGGCGACGATACGCAGATCGTCGGCATCACGTTCTTGTGTAAAGCCGATTCGGATACCGTTCAATTGTCCAGCGAGCACGACGCGTTTTCCTGGACTACATTCGACGAACTGGATCAATACCGTATGGTGCCATCCGTTTTGGATGATATCAATAAGCTTGATCTGGCTTCCTTGTCTGATTAATTATAATAGTCAGAAACAACGCAACCTACAGACGAAACAAAAAACCTTGAACCGTCCCCCCGGCGGTTCAAGGTTTTTTTGCGCTGTGCCTACAGATGAGTTTAGTCGCGCAGATAAGCGCAAAACTCGCTAAGCGCCTGCTTCGCCTCCGGCACAAACGCATGCTGCATCGGGAACACATGCCACATCCGTTTCCAAAGCCGCAGCTCCGCCTGTCCGCCCATCTTGTTCACCCGCTCCGTCATTCGCTGCGCGTCGCTCAGGAACACGTCATGCTCCGCGGCTTGAATCAGTATCTTAGGCAACCCCGACAGCGAGCCGAACAGCGGCGAAAGCTCCGGCATCGTCGGCGTGTTATCCCCAACATAAATCTTTGCGATGCCAAGCGGGTCACGGAGCTGAAACGGGTCTTTTGCGGCCTTGGTGCGGAAGCTCTCGCCCGTACCCGCCAGGTCAAACACCGGCGTGATGAACGCGCACCGTTCCGGCATCGGTTCGCCGCTTCGGCGGAGCACCATCAGTGCGGAAAGCGCCAGCGCACAGCCGGAGGAATCCCCCGCAATCACGATATCCTCTGCGCGGTAGCCTTCGCTGTGCAAAAGTCCCTTGTAGACCGCAATCGCATCCTCCAGCGCGGCGGGAAACGGATGCTCCGGCGCAAGGCGATAGTCCGGCAGCACCACGTCCATCCCCGTTTCTTTTGCAAGCGTCGCCGCGAACGCGCGATTCGCAGGATAGACGCCGAGGCAGAATCCGCCGCCGTGGAAATAGAGCATCACTTTGTCATGTTTTTTCTCCGCGTGCCGAAACATCTCGATTGAAACGCCGTTGAGTATCGAGAATTCCTGCAATATCCCTTCCGGAATCCCCTCCGAATCCGGTATCGCCTCCATCGTTTTTCGAATCTCGTCCAGCGGATGATTCCACATGTCGGATTTTTTGATCATTGCCCTCGTGATCGAGGCCTGCAAGCTGCCCATACAAACGCATCCTTTCCTGTCATAAAAATACCGGGTTGTCTCCCCGGTATTGATTCTATGACGTTAAGCTGTTTGCTTCATGACAAATCTTGCTGACTATACGGGCTTTTTGATCGGCACCAACATTCGCACCGCGTTGTTCTCCAGATAATCGCTGCGGTAGATATTCAACATGCCGATGCCGTTCGGGTTGATCTGCGCCTCTTTGACCATGATCCATTTGTACAGGTCGTCGATGAACACGTCGCTGATGTCGAACATATCCCCGTGATAGCTAAAATTGACGTACCAGCCTCCCGGCACGTGAAAAGAATCATACCCATCCATACTTACTTCGCCCACGGGTGATTTTCCGCAGAACACGTCGTATTCACCGTTCTCCCTGCCGCCGCAGCTGACAACGGTGTAGAACAAATCCTGCCGGAATGTTTCGTCTTCCGCCGACTGCGTAAGAAACGCCCCGTTTCGCTGACGCAGATCGCGCTCGAACGTCCCGGCGTTCGTGTCCGCCCGGGTGAACACACCACAGAGCGTGAGTTCGTCGAGAAACACACAGTTTCCCTTGAGCGCGAGCGTCCCGCGATAATTGACGATATCCCGCTCGACAATCGACGCTTTTTTAATCTCTTGCACGCGTGCCCGCTTTCGCCGGACTTCGGAGGGAGCGATGCCGAACTGTTTTTTGAACGCACGGCTGAACACCTCCGGATACTCAAACCCCAGATTCAGCGCGATATCGAGCACCGTCTGATCCGTTGACGCGATCTGCTGACACGCTCTGGAGAGTTTTCTGCCAAGCACATATTGCTTGAGGGTCATGCCGGATACGGTCTTGAACATCCGGTTAAAGTGAAAGTCTGAAATCCCGGCCTGCGCCGAAAGCGCAGCGAGAGACAGGCTATCGCCCAGGTTGCATTCGATATATTCGACGGTATCGCGAATTGCGGACACATAGAAATTCATGCGAAGTTCCCCCGCGGTTGATCTGCGTCGATCATATCATCGTTTTGCGATGCGCGCATCATCAAATTCATGATATGTTGAAAGAACGTAGGCAAACAAAAAACCGACGCGTTGGTACAAACGCGCCGGTTTTTTCAATGATGCGGGACGTTACTCCTCGACGAGATTGCGCTGAGCCGTCAGCCGCCGGGAGGCGCGCCGCTCAAACAGCAGATTCAGCGCAAGTCCGAGGGACACCAACACCCCGCCGATGATATTCTGTGTGGAAACCGCGCCGTCGATGAGCGCATCCATCAGTACACCCGTAAACACCTGACCTACAAACATCAGCAGCGTGATATACAACTGCGGTATCTTCACCACAACGACGTTGCTCAGCCATACGGTGAATACGCCGATCGCGCCGCCGAGATACGTCCAGAAATGCGGCGAAAGGCGAAACTCCATCCAGATCGGTTCCTCCAGCCCAAAGAAGAGGAACACCAGAAAAGCCGTCGCAAGCCCGCACACATAGTTATAGAATGTGCTGACAAACACGCTGGTCTCGCTCGCGAGACGCGCATTATAGGAGCGCGCAACGACGATCAGAAATCCAGAGCCAAACACGGCAAGCACGGGCCAGAGGGAGAACCCGCCATTCATCATCCAGATGATGCCGCTGAGCACGAGCAGAATGCCTGGTATTTGGTAGGCGCGAAACGGGTGCTTCTTCATGCCGAACAGACCAAATTGATCCGTCAACACGCCCGCGATGCTCATTCCGAAAAGCCCAACCGCAAGAATTGCGGAGATGCTGATTTGACCGAAGGCGAAGTTGGTGCTTGCGGTGGTGCCGACGCCAAGCACGCCGCCGATATAGAAATACCACGGGAACCGCTTGGCAAACGGTTTTTCCCGGCGGAAGAGGATAATCGTTCCGATCAGAATCAGCCCCACGATATGGATGATGACCGCCGCGGAATAGATGCCATAGAGCGACGTTAAGCCGCCGTTGACGGTGATCATCACGGCGACGAAAATACCGATGAGCAGGGATAAAAAATAATACATTATGGGTTCACTCCAAGGGCCGATTTCGCCATATCCGCGGGATTTGCGCGCAAAACGCGTAGATTGACACCCTGAGTATAGAGCGAATGCTTGACGCGGCATATGACATATGTCACACTAAATATAAATATTCGGGAGGATAACAGCATGCAAAAACAAAAGCTGCCAGCACAATATGCGCCTGCGCTCGCGGAATACGCGCTGGACTGGCTGGATCTCTCCGCGGCGATGCTGCTCCGCTTTGAACGCTGCGAATGGATGATGCACGCCGAGCAGGAGATTCCGTATCTTTACATCCTGCTCTCGGGCAAGGCAAAGGTTTGCATGAGCGACGAAAGCGGGCGAAATCTGCTCTTGTGTTACTACATCTCCGAGGGCATCATGGGCGATGTCGAGCTGATGATGTGTCGTAAAGAGGCGATCTCCTCCGTGCAGGCAGTGACGCCTGTGGTCTGCATCGCGCTGCCGCTGCAGGTTTACGCGAGCGCGATCCTCGCGCACCTTCCGTTTGTGCTGCGCGTGGCAAAGGGACTCTCCGTCAAGTTGCATACGAGCGTATCAAGCACGACGGCGATCATATTGCGGCCGTTTGAAGCGCGGCTGAGCGAATACTTGCTGCTAAGCGCGCAAAACGGCGTGTTCTCCGAGCGGTTGATCGACGTTGCGGAACAGCTGGGCGTGAGTTATCGCCATCTGCTCCGCTCGCTCAAAGCATTTGGCGAAGAAGGATTGTTGAAGAAGCACTCTGACGGATACCACATAATAAATGAAACTAAGCTGCGCGAAAAAGCCGCCGGATAATCCGGCGGCTTATTACGTTGTCTGCTTCAGGAGCTTAGATGCTCGGCTTGATCGCGCGCGTGGCGAGGAAGGTCGGAATGTTCATCTCATGCAACTTGCCATAGCCGTTGACATCCTCAAACAGATGCGTCAGCACAAAACCCGCCTTGAGCTGTCCTCCGACCTGCTCTTCAAACGTATGCGAAAACTGCACGCCGTCGTTGGTTTTCTGCAGCACTTCCATCAGCGCGGGATCGCTCAGCGGATCAAACGGAAGACTGTGCGTCAGCGTCGTCTCCGTCTCATCAAAGATGTAGTTGATGCCGTTGTCCACGCCCGCGAGCAGCACACCACCGGGCTTGAGGATGCGATAGCATTCGCGCCAAACCGGCTCTACCTCGCGGATATAGCAGTTGGAAACAGGATGCACGATGATGTCGAAACTTTCATCCGCAAACGGTAGGGGCTTGGTCATGTCCGCGCGCACGATATCGATCTCGTATCCCTCGCGCGCGGCTACCATCCGCTCGCTCTCTAGCTGCCGTTCGGAATAGTCCAGCACGGTGCAGACAGCGCCCGCTGCCGCGAAGATCGGCATCTGCTGGCCGCCGCCGCACGCAAGACCAAGGAGTTTTTTGCCCTTCAGATCGGGAAACCAGTCGCGCGGAACGGGCTTGGTCGGTGTAAGCACGATGCTCCAATCCCCCGCTTTTGCCGCAAGGAACTGCTCATGCGTAATCGGTGTGCCCCATTCCCAACCGTCTTCGACCCATTGATCGACCGTCTTGGCGTTGATATCTTGATAAGATTCTTTCATATTGTTATTCCCCCGTTATGTTTATGTTGTTCGTCACTAAATTCGTTCCGGCTCCTGCGGTTCCTGTTTCGCGAGATCCGCTTCCATCGCGGCATACACTCCGCCGCCTGCGTGCTTTGTCCCGCCGGTTGCCGGATGAAACGCGCCGGAAACGCAGGCATCCCCGTCCGTTGCAGGAATGCAACCGAGGTTGAGCGCGCCGCGATTAACGCAGGCGTCGTACTTCCCCCGTTCCTTTGGACGCGGTTCCGCGCCGACGATGGCGAACACGCCGAACGACGCAAAGATCATCAGAAGCGGCATCCCCAGCGCACGCGTGATCATCTGCAGGTCGCTGAAGAGATGCGCAACCGCCCACACGAGAAACACCCAAAGTAGCAGGTCGCCCGCACCGCCGCGCTTGCGAAGCAAGCCGCCGATCCATGCAAACAGGAAAATCACCGCGATGTAGAAGAAGTCCATCAAACGGATTGCATCGGCAAATGGAGCGAGTTTTGAGGCGGAGAATGCAGGGACACTTGTCGCGATTTGCAATGCTCCATCCTTCTCCAACCAGAGCTGCGTGAGGTTTGCATCCAGCCGTACAGGCTTTCCAACGAGATTATAACCCTGCTTCACCGTGTCCCAGTCCAGTGAATCCAGAATCGCCTGACCCTCCCGCGCCTGCTCGGCGGCACCCGCCGCGTTTACGGCAGTGAGGTTGCCGTCCAGCATCCCGCCCGCGGATGGTATCAGCACGATCACACGGAGCGAGAAAAACACGGCAATAAACGCAAGCGCGATCAGCAGCAGCCGAAGTGGCTCTTTTTCGATTCGGAACGAGGAGAGCAACAGCACCGCCCAGAATGCGCCGAACGCGAGCGCCACCACCCAGGCAGACACGAGCACTACCGCGCACACACCCAGCGCAAGCCCGCCCAGTGCTGCAAACAGAATCGCCTGTCCGCGCCGGAACGCAGAGAGCGCGCGAATCGCAAACAGTACGGACAGCAACACAAGCAATAACGCGCTCTGCAGAACAGGCTGCGACGCGCAAAGTATGATATTCGCAGGATACAGCGCAAACAGCAACCCGGCTGCGGGTGCGCTGCCGTCGTCAAACCGGCGCGCGATCAAATAGACGACCGCGGCTGAGAGCGCAGAAATTGCAGAGTATAGAATTGCAGCTAGGTTTTCCGGCAGAACGAACGCCGAGAGATTCTCCCGACCGAACAGCACGCCACCGAACGCGGGCGCGCGCAGCGTAAGCAGGACGAACAGTCGCGGCAGCAGAGCGATGATGAATATGCCGACAGCCCAGAGCGCGGGCATGCGCTTCACGCGGCAGTTTGCCCAGCGGATGATACCGATGGTCAACAGCGCAAGCACAGCATACGAAATCAGCAGCCAGCCGAATTGCGGCGTGGTCAATAGCTCCGTGCGCAACAGATAGGCAAAGTGTTTGTAACGGATGATACTGTATCCGGTCAGCACGAGAAATGCAATCGTGACGACCATCGATACCGCTCTTGCAAGCCCCTGCTTGCCACCGCGGTCAAAAAACAGGCTTTCCGGGCGCATGCGCCGCTCCTTCATCGGGTCTGCTTACGAGACCACATGTCGTCAGTATACGAGATTGTGTATACCTGCGTCAAACGTTTCGCACGGAAAATCGTCACCCGTTTCGGGGGGTCTGTGCGCTAGTCACACGCGGTTTCCCCCGCGTGAATTGCTTTTTTACCAAAGTCTCGCTATACTAATAAGTACTTTTTGAGTGAATCGTGGAGGTTTTTTTCGTATGCATTCAGATATCGCAATCATCGGCGGCGGCCCCGCTGGATTGACCGCTGGCTTATACGCCGCGCGCGGTGGCGCAAGCGTCACCCTCTATGAAGAACTCTTTCCCGGCGGACAGATTGCAAAGACACCGCTGGTAGAAAACTATCCCGGCTTTCCGGATGGCGTGGTCGGCTACGAGGTCGGCTCGCTGATTCAAAAGCAGGCGGAAAAATTCGGTTTAAAGGTTGAGTACGCGGGCGCAACGGGGCTCGTGCTGTGTGAGGATCCCAAGCGTATCCTGCTGCCGGATCGCGAAGACACCGCAAAAACCGTTATTCTCTGCATGGGTGCGCATGCCCGCTCCCTCGGCATCCCGCGTGAGGAAGAGCTTGTCGGCGCTGGCGTAAGCTATTGCGCAACCTGCGACGGCGCATTCTTTAAAGAAAAGGATGTCGTTGTGGTCGGCGGCGGAGATACCGCTGTTTCGGACGCGCTCTATCTCTCGCGTTTTTGCACCAATGTCACCATCGTGCACCGCAGAGATGAGTTCCGTGCGGCGGCCGTATTGGTGGAAAAAGCCAAGCAGACCGAAAATATTCATATGGCGTTGTCCTGCGTCCCGGTTTCTTTCGCCGGAGAGAGCCATGTGGAAGGCCTCGAAATCCGCGACCTGAAGACCGGGCAAACGCGCGTTGTACCGGCATCCGGTGTGTTTGTCGCGGTCGGCATTACACCGCAATCAGACCTTGTTAAGAACATCGTCATATTGAATGAGAGCGGAAGCATTGTGACCGACGAGCTCATGAAGACGAATCTCCCCGGCGTCTATGCCGCAGGCGATATCCGCAATACGCCGCTTCGTCAGGTGATCACCGCCTGCGCGGACGGCGCGGTCGCCGCGACCAGCGCGCTGGAGTTCATCTCCTGCCATTGAGGCAGATCTATTCCGCACCGCGCGGAACACAAACTGACGAAACAGGAGAACATATACTCAATGGGTAGACTATTTGGAACCGACGGCGTGCGTGGCATCGCGAATCGCGATCTCAGCTGCGAACTCGCCTTCAAAATCGGCGCGGTTGGCGCATATGTGCTCACCAACGAAGTGCATTCCCCGCGCATTCTCGTCGGCATGGACACGCGAAAATCCGGCACCATGCTGGGCGCAGCGCTGTCTGCGGGCATCTGCTCCGTCGGCGGCGACGTGCTGGATGTCGGCATCTTGCCCACACCAGCGATGGCATATCTCGTTCGTCTCTACGAGGCGGACGCGGCGGTTATGATCTCCGCCAGCCATAATACGATGGAATACAACGGTATCAAATGGTTCGACAAGAGCGGCTTTAAACTGCTCGACGAAATCGAAGACCGCATCGAAACCATCATCCAGAGCGGCGAAGAACTGCCGCGCCCCGAAGGACGCGACGTCGGCCGCATCATCTCCGCCGTCCGCGCGAAAAAAGACTATTGCGACTATCTCGTCGAGCAGTCGGAGTATCGCTTTGAGGGGCTGCGGATCGTGCTCGACTGCGCACACGGCGCGTCGTCCTTTATCGCCAAAGAAGTGTTTGAACGCCTTGGCGCGGAAGTCATCGCAAAATCCTGCGCGCCCGACGGCATCAACATCAACGATCAGTGCGGCAGTACGCATCCCGAACGCCTGCAGGAGATGGTCGTCAACTACGGCGCGGACCTCGGCTTTGCGTTTGACGGCGACGCAGATCGATTGATCTCCTGCGACGAATACGGCAATATCGTGGACGGCGATCAGGCGATGGGCATCCTTGCCATGCATATGCACAGCAAGGGTTCGCTCGCAAAAGACACGCTGGTGCTGACCGTCATGAGCAACCTGGGCCTGAAAAACGCGCTCAAGGAAGCGGGCATCAGCATCGTGGAGACGAAGGTTGGCGATCGCTACGTACTCGAAAGCATGTTGGCAAACGGTTACTCCATCGGCGGCGAGCAGAGCGGACACATCATCCAGCTCACGAAAAACACCACCGGAGACGGCATCATGAGCGCGATTGCGCTGCTCGGTGTCGTCGCGGAGACGAAAAAACGCCTGAGCAAGCTCGCAGCGCAGATTCCGCAATATCCGCAGGTGCTCGTCAACGTCACGGTAGATAACGATGTGAAAGCAGCCGCGCTTGCGGACACGGAACTCTCCGCGCTCACGAAAGAGATCGAGGGCTTGCTCGGCAAAAACGGGCGCGTGCTCATCCGCGCCAGCGGTACCGAGCCGCTCGTGCGCATCATGATCGAGGGACAGGACGAGAAGTCCATCCTCGACCAGGCGCTGTCGCTCGCGCACATCATCGTGCGCAAATACAACGGTAAAATCCGTACGTAAAGTTTGTTGAAATTCACCCGCTGCCGGCTGAACGGACGAGAAAGATGTTATTGAAATGCTGACGCGCGCACAGAAAACCGAAGCGCTCGCGATATTGGCCGCGACCTATCCGGACGCGAAACCCGCGCTGGATTTCACGTCTCCGTTTGAGCTGCTGGTGGCGACGATTCTCTCCGCGCAGAGTACGGACGTGATGGTCAACAAATGCACGGCAGAGCTGTTCCCTGTGGCAAACACGCCGGAGCAGATCGCCGCGATGACGGAAGAGGAGCTCTTCCCTTACATCAAGCGCTGCGGCTTTTTCAACACGAAAGGGCGGCACATCCTCGAGACCGCGCGCATCCTCGTTGCCGAATACGGCGGAGAGGTACCCGCGAGCATCGAGACGCTGCAAACCCTGCCGGGCGTTGGCAAAAAGACCGCGAACGTGGTCGCGAGCAACGCCTTTGGCATCCCCGCCATCGCGGTGGATACGCATGTGTTCCGCGTCAGCAACCGAATCGGGCTAGCCGACGCGAAGAACGTCGAGAAGACCGAAGAGCAGCTGCAAAAAGCGATTCCCCGCGAGCACTGGACGCAGGCGCACCACTGGCTCATCTATCACGGGCGGCAGATTTGCGACGCGCGAAAGCCGAAGTGCGACATTTGTCCGCTCAACCACCTTTGCCTTTATGTAAAAGGCGGCAAGCAGGCTGGAAAACAGCCCGCTGCAAAAAAACCTGTCGCAAAGAAAACCGCGGCAAGTAAAACCAAAGCAACCAAAACCAGTAAGAAAGATTAGGTTACACCATGCAATTTGTCGATAAAGCGCGCATCGTTATCAAGGCCGGCAACGGCGGAGACGGACACGCATCCTTCCACCGCGAAAAATATGTACAACAGGGCGGTCCCGACGGCGGAGACGGCGGACGCGGCGGCGATCTTGTGTTTTTAGCCGACCCGCATATGTCCACGCTGCTGGATTTTAAGTTTCAGCGTTTTTACCGCGCGGAAAACGGCGGCGCTGGCGGCGCGGCACTTTGCACGGGCAAAAACGGCAAACCGCTCACCATTCGCGTACCCGTCGGCACCATCGTGCGGGACTTTGAGAGCGGCGCAATCCTCGCGGATATGAGCGAAGGCAACAAGGAGCGCGTCATACTGCACGGCGGACGCGGCGGCAAGGGCAACGCGCGTTTTGCGACCGCAACGCATCAGGCGCCGAGATTTGCGCAGCCAGGGATCAAAACCGCGGAATACGAAGTCGAGCTGGAGCTCAAGTCCATCGCGGACGTCGGCCTCGTGGGGCTTCCCTCCGTCGGCAAATCGACAATTCTCTCCGTGCTCACGGCGGCAAAGCCGAAGATCGCGGCGTATCATTTTACAACGTTGTCCCCGAACCTCGGTGTGGCGTCCCGCCACAACCGCTCGTTCGTGCTTGCGGATATTCCCGGCCTCATCGAAGGCGCTGCGGAAGGCGCAGGCCTTGGACACGACTTCTTACGGCACATCGAGCGCACGCGCATGCTGGTGCACGTTGTCGATATCTCCGGCAGCGAGATGCGCGATCCCGTGGAAGATTATCAAAAGATCAACGACGAGCTGACGAAGTTTTCGCCCGTGCTCGGCGAGATTCCGCAGCTGGTCGCGGCAAACAAAACCGACCTGCCGGAGGCGGAAGAAAACCTTGCCCGGTTTAAAGAGGCCTATCCCGACGTGGAAGTGTTCCCCGTTTCGGCCGCGACCGTACAAGGATTTGAAGCACTGCTGGACCGCGTCGTACAGGTGCTGGATACGCTCCCGCCTGTGCTGCGCTATGAAGAGACCGACCTTGTGGAAAGCGTCGGCTACGAGCCGGGATTCAAGATCAAGCGCGGAGACGACGGCGTGTTCGACGTTTCCGGTGGCGATATCGACAAGCTGCTGGACTCCACGAACCCCGACGACGAAATCTCCATGCGCCGCTTCCAGCAGTTGCTGGTCAAAAACGGCATCATCTCCGCGCTCCGCGAAATGGGCGCGAAGGACGGCGACAGCATTCGCCTCGGCGAGTGGGAGTTCGACTTCGTCGATTAATCCAACCCGCAAAGACGGCTGCCGCAGAACAACAAGAGCGCACAATCGCTCAGAAAGGCGGTATCCGCAATGGAACAGAAAGAGCGCATCAGCATTACCGTGGAAACGACAGTTCCCGTTTCGCCGGAGCTGGCTTGGGAATATTGGACAAAACCTGCGCATATTACGCAGTGGAATCAGGCATCGGAGGATTGGCACACGCCCCGGGCGGAAAACGACGTCCGCGTCGGAGGAAAATTCTCCTCGCGCATGGAGTCGAAGGACGGTAAAATGGGCTTTGACTTCTGGGGCATTTATGATGAGGTTGAGCCTTATCGCACCCTCAACTCCACACTCGGAGACGATCGCAAGGTCCACGTGACGTTCGAACCCGTCGCCTCCGGCACCCACATCGTCGAAACGTTTGAAGCGGAAGGCGAAAACACCGTGGAGCTGCAGCAGCAAGGCTGGCAGGCGATTCTGGACAGCTACCGGAGATATGTGGAGAAGCAATAGCGAAAAGAGGCGCAGCTTGAAGTTCTATTCTCGAAAACCTCTTCAACTTGGAGACATTCGATTCAGTCCCTCATCTCAAGGATTTGAAACATCCATTGGGTTTGAGGGACTATCTTTTGATTTGGGCGCAAAAGGAAACTTTATTCACCTCGGAAAAGATGATAAGTATTATTACACAGCCACCAAACTGCAAAACCGTAGAAAATCCCGTTTATACACTCCCACGGACGAAGATAAAGCTCCACCACACAAGCAAAGCAATCAGCGAAATTTATTTCTAGACCGCAATAGCAAATATAACGCAAACTTCTCTATTTCCTCTTTTCGGGAACTGGTGAAACAATTGCAAGACAAACAAAAAAGATTCCCTGTGTGGCCTTTCGCTATATTACTTACACTTGTTCCCAAATACGGATTCCTACTCTGTATACTTCTAATACCAATCCTGTATTATTTTGTGGATAAACCGCGAAAAACGACACTACTTTACTACGATATTACTCCAGATGTTGAAGAAGAAGTTCAACTCTTTTATCGAAACTTCAATGAATTGGCTACATGTCGTTCAGCTTGGTACGTTGTATCGGAGCAGAAGGTTGACGTGGTTAAGTATAACGCTGGCGCTTCTTGGTTGGTGAAACGACGTCGACTCAAGATACAGTATCGAGTCCCACCGTTGCTCAAAACAAATATTCTTGTTCCGTGTCTCACCCTAGGGAAACAAAAGTTGTATTTCTTGCCTGATCAAGTTTTAATTCAAAAGCATTCAAACATCTTTGCAATACCTTACTCGAAGTTAACGATTCGGCAAAAAAACATAAAATTCATCGAAGAACAGCGGATCGCGCCGGACAGCAAGAAAATTGGTCGGACTTGGAGATTTGTTAATATAGATGGAGGTCCGGATCGAAGATTTAAGAGTAACCGTGAACTCCCGATGCTCTTGTACTCAGAGCTAACTATGACAAGCTCGAACGGGTTCAAGGTGATGTTTCTACTTTCCAAACCTGATGTCGGTTCGCAGCTGGAAAGGGCTATGCGTTCGTATCCTAATTCTGACTTTCTGAGTAGTCAGAAGTTGTAATAAATCGATCAATCAAAACAATACCCGCCAAACGGCGGGTTTCTTGTCCAAATACATCAGCATTTCCGAAACTTCGGATTCTATCGGCAAGAAATATAGCAATTTTTCTTCTATTCATCTTGTTTCTTGCCGGTACCGGCATGGTTTCTCGCGTGAAAATGCATTTCTATCCCTTTTTTGCCGATAATGGCAAACAAAAGCCCGCCGAAAGGCGGGCTTTTTGTGTTTCGCAATTTTAAGCAGAAGTAGGATCGTTAATATCCGACCGTGAAACGCCTGCGGATGAACTGACCGTTTTCGATTTCGTCGACGATGGCAACAGCCATATCCGCGACTGTGATGCCGCTCTTGCCCTCGGCATCCATGACGGGGTTGTCGGTGCCGAGGCGGAACTTGCCGGTGCGCTCCCCAGGACGCAACTCGATCGCGGGACTGAGGAACGTCCAGTCGAGCTCGTTCTCCTTCTGGATATCCTCCAGTAAGTCCATTGCTCCGCGCACCGCGTTGACAAACTCCGGCGGAATATACGCGTCAAACACGCGCCTGCCATCCGGCAGCACGAGGCTCGACGCTCCGCCGACGACGAGAATCCGCTTCACGCCGGATCGGTTGGCGGCAGCGAGTATGGACGCATAGCCACGCTTGTAGTCCGCGTAGAGATTCGGGTTCTGCCAGCCGGAGTTGAACGCGCTGATGATCGCGTCGTGCCCGCGCAGCGCCGTTGCCAGCGCATCGGTATCATAAACGTCTGTCTCATCTACGTTGAGATTGCTCTGTCCCGCGGAAAGCTTCCCCGCGTCGCGCGCAATCGCTGTCACCTGATGACCGCGCGAGAGCGCTTCCTTTAATACATGCGACCCGACATTGCCGGTCGCGCCAATGAGTGCTATCTTCATAAGAATACTCTCCTTTGTGTGTTGTGTCGGCACACGGCGTGCAACCACCTCCGTGTGTTTCTGCTTTCATCGTATGCCGATGTACAGAAAATAACAAGACCGCAGAAAAATATAAAATCTAAGAGCTGCTACTGCCCCTGCTCCCGTCGAATCAACGCCCGCGCAATCTCAAACGCCCTGAGTCGTCTCACCGCGAGCGTATGCTGCGGCGTGCCTGCGGCAAACTTTGGCAGGATTGCTTCCACGCGGGTGGTCATAGACGCATACACTTCTGTCGCATGATCCAGAGATACTTTGTCGCACGCGATCGGCTCACACGGTTCGCCAAGCTCCCGCGCGATGAGTTGGAGCGCAAGAGAATATGCTGCGATGCCGCGCGCGGTCATGCGTTGCTGCGCGGAACCGTCCTTGAGCTTGAGAATCGTTTTCTCGCTCTTCATCCGCGTGGAGGCAATCGCCCGCGCGGCCTCGCACAATTCAAACTCCGAAAACAGGCTTTCCATAGGTTCCTCCGTAAAAAACGCTGAAATAAAAGGATCTTATGTGCGTTAGTCATCATCATATTGTATTTTAAGGCGTATAATCAAGATATCACAACGATGGAGGTGTTTTTATGAACATAGATTATAAAACGACAGCATACGCAACCGGCGGACGGGACGGACACGTCAAGGTGGAAAACAGCCCGATCGATTTTGAGATGGCGCTTCCTCCCTCTATGGGCGGAAAAAAACTCGACGGCGTCAACCCGGAGCAGCTGTTCGCGGCAGGATACGCCGCGTGCTTCGGCAGCGCCTTGCAGCACGCAATCCGCGTCCGCAGGCTGAACCTGCCCGCGCCGGACGTCCAGGCGACCGTCGGCATCGGTCGCAATGAAGCTAGAAACTTCCAGCTGGAGGTCAATCTCGTCGCCATCATCGACACGGACGATGCCGCGCTTGCCGAAGCGCTCACGCAGGAAGCGCATCAGGTTTGCCCCTATTCCCACGCGACACGCGGGAACATCACGGTAAATCTTTCCAGCCGCACCCGATAATCGTAATTCACGTTTAAAAAGGGCTGTCCGCTTTTCGGACAGCCCTTTGTGTTTGTTACTTCTCTTCCGTTGCGAGCCTGCGTCCCATCAGAACGCCCATGACCGAAGCCATCATCAGTCCCCGTGTCCATCCGCTGGAATCGCCCAGCGTGTAGAACCCTTGAATGTTGGTCGTGAAGTTGTCGTCCATCTTCACGCGGTTAGAGTAGAACTTCAGCTCCGGCGAATAGAGCAGCGTCTCTGCCGCGGCAAAACCCGGCACAACCTGATCGACCGCCTGAATGAAGTTGATGATGTTCGTCATCGCGCGATACGGCATCGCCGCGGTGATGTCTCCCGCGATCGCGTCCGGCAGAGTCGGCACCACGTTGGAGAACGAAAGCTCTCTCTGCCAGGTGCGCTTGCCGTCGAGGATGTCGCCGTAGCGCTGCACGAGAATGTGCCCCGCGCCAAGCATGTTGGTCAGTTCGCCGACCTTCTGCGCATAGGCGATCGGCTGATCGAACGGTACATTAAAGTTGTGCGAGCAGAGAATCGCGAGGTTCGTGTTGTTGGACTTCTTCTCTTTATATGCGTGTCCGTTGACCACGGCAAGATCGTTGTCATAGTTTTCCTGGCTGACAAAGCCGCCGGGGTTCTGGCAGAAGGTGCGGACCTTGTTGCGGAACGGCTGCGGATAGCCGATGAGCTTGCTCTCGTAAAGCACCTCATTCACGGTCTCCATGACCTCGTTACGCACCTCGACGCGCACACCGATATCGACCGTGCCCGGCTGATGCGCGATGCTGTGCTCCGCGCAGATGCTCTCCAGCCAGTCCGCGCCGCGGCGGCCGGTCGCGATGACAACGGTCTTGGCAAATAGTTCAAAGCCCTGCTTACCGTCGTTGAGCAGAACGCCCTTGCAGACGTTGTTTTCGAGAATCAGGTTTTCGCAGGCGTGACCAAAGAGCATCTCCACGCCGTGTTCCAGCAGATACTGCTCGATGGCATAGTAGATGTCCTGCGCCTTCTCGGTGCCGAGGTGGCGAATCGGGCAGTCAACGAGCTTGAGCCCAGCCTGAATTGCGCGGCGACGGATCTCCTTGACGGCGGACGTGTTGTTAATGCCTTCGATGTGGTCGTCTGCACCAAACTCCAGATAGATGCCGTCGGTATAGTCAATCGCAGCCTGCGCCTTGTCGGGGCCGATCAGGCTCGGCAAATCACCGCCTACTTCAAACGAGAGCGAGAGCTTGCCGTCCGAAAACGCGCCCGCACCGGAAAAACCGGTCGTGATATGGCAGTATGGTTTGCAGTTGACGCAACGACCGGTGACGGCCTTGGGGCAGCGGCGTTGTTCCACCGCGAGGCCTTTTTCCACGATGACGATGCGCTGTTTTGTGCCGCGTTTGATCATCTCAAGTGCGGTAAAAATGCCCGAAGGGCCTGCGCCAACGATCACAACGTCTGTCTGCATGTGTATTCCTCCCAAATCAGTTTCCGATAAAATAGTCGTTTCTTTGGCGGCATGCAAGTAACATTTTTACCAGCCTGCGCCAACCAACAAAGTAATATATTTATCAGAAAACACCCGTTTTGTCAATATAAACCTGTTTATCACCACTTTGTGACCAAGATGTTGCGTCCGCTCTTTTCAGATGGTACAAAGCATGTTATAATAATCTATCTTTTTAACAGGGAGCGCCACAGGCATGCAGCTATCAGAATTGGTCCGCCGCATCCGGAGCGGTGAAAAAGAAGCCGTCAAGGAGCTCGTTGCAACCTATGGCAGCGCTGTTTTCCAGCGCGCTTTTGAGCGCACGGGAGACAAAGACCTTGCGCGCGAAGCAGCCCGACAGACCTTTGGTCAGTTTGTTGCAATTGTGCAGCAGCAGCCGGAAGACGACGGCTGGAACCTTTGGTTCGGCGACCTGATCGAAAGAAACATCGCTACCTATGCGCAGATCAGCACCGATATGCGCACCATCGAAAGCGAGCTGGATCACGAAATCACCGGCAATATGCCTGTTTCGTCGATCACGCGCCCGCAGCCCGAAAAAGAGCCGGAACCGCCCGTTTGGCGTGAAGAGGTAGAAGAGCCCGAAGAACCGTCGATGCCGGACGAACCGGATCCCCTCTCTTGGCGCTCCGAGCTTGATCCGCTGCCACCGCAAAAAAAAGAAAAAACCAAAGGGAAAAAGCGCGACGCAAAACAGGAACCGCGTCCGAAGAAGGACAGCATCCGGGATGAAATCTTCGACGAGTCCTATCAGAAAAAGGCGAAGCGCAGCGGAGGACACGGACTTTCGATCGTTCTGCTGATCATCGTGAGTTTGCTGCTGCTTTGGGTGGTCGCGGGCGTCGCGATGACGTTACAATGGCTGCCGTATTACGATCTTGGTTTCACCTGGTTTAACCAGAACGTGTTCAAGCTCTTCTAATCAAAATAACAATTACAAATAAAAAGATCGGGCAATGCCCGATCTTTTGTGTTTCTTACATCTCTTCCGGCTTTTTCCGGTAGAGGACAAACTTTCTGCCGATGCTCTGGATGACCGTAGCTCCCAGCGCCTCCGCGAGCGTTCCCGCCGCGTCCTTGGTGGAAAGTGTGCTTGACTCCAGCACGGCGAACTTGATCAGCTCCCGCTTATTCAGCGCCTCATCCACGCTCTTGATCAGATTCTCGCCGATGTCCTCTTTGCCAATCTGGAAAATGGGCTTCAGCGTATTTGCAAGCTTCCGGTATTCCGCGCGCTCCGCTCCGTTCATGTTTGTTTATCTCCTCTCCCGCCTGTGCGGGTCTTTTCTTATTTTAGCGCTTGATTATAACACGGGTCGATGAAAAAAGCGAGTAAATCCGCGGAAAATTGCGCATGTAGCCGTTCAGATGATCGGGGCAAGGAATCCGCCGCCGGGCAGCATAAACGATTGGCTCTCCAGATACGCGTTGTCGGCCGCTTCCGAATCATAGTAGAGGTTGAATCCGTTGGACTCGATGTTTGCGTGCGTCAGATCCGCGTTGACGAAAGCGGACAGGTACGTCTCCGCCGTCAGAATGAGTTTGCTGGAGGCATCCAGATAGACCGATGCCCGCGCGGGTAAGGTGCTGCCGAGCGCGCCGCCAAACGAGGAACCGTTTGTAAGACGAAGAATCAACGTCGCTTCCTCGCCAAAGATCGATGTCGACGGGATCAGCACGTTGTCCAGCGTCAGCTCATTTTCGCCCGCAAGAATGCGCAATAATTCGCCGCCTTTTGCCGAGAGTGTTACCGCGGAAAGCGTCAGGCTTCCGCCAGAAAGGAGCAGCGCGGGTGAATCCATCCCTTCCGTGGAGAGTGAGCTGCCTGTGAGGATTGCGATTGCGCCATCCCGTAGGGCCAGCGCGGGCGAAGAATCGCCAGAGGTGTAGACCGAGGTTCCGCTGAGGATCAACGTGGAGTCGTTGCCCGCGGCAAACATCCCGAACGCGCCGATGGCGTTGGTGGTGATGTTGCTTCCATTCAGCGTCATCTGTCCACGGGTCAGCACGGCGACTGCAGCATTCTGCCCGCCGGAAAGGTCGCCCGCGGAATCGCCGGTTTTGTTGATATCCGCGCTTGTCATCGCGAGTACACCCGCGTTTTGCACGAGCACGGTGTTGACGTTCGCCGTGTCGGAGGCATACGATTCGTTATCGGAACTCTCCGTGGTACCATCCACGGCATAAAGGCTGCTGTGGTCCACGGTGGATGCGTCCGTCTGCGGCTCTGTACCGATGACGACGGGTTCCTGCGCCGCCACTTCTTCCGCTGCTTCTTTGATGGGAGACTTGCCGCAGCCAGCTGCAAGAAACAATAGTAGCGCCATCATTACCGGAAGGATGCGTTTCAAAATGGATCGTTTCATATACTGTCACACTCCTTGTGCAGTTGTCATTGTTCTAGTTGTTTGTGACACAATATCACACGATATGATCTTAGTAAACACTTGTGTCGGGCGCATGACGCATGTATGAATGTTCTGTCAAAAAAAGACCCGCGAGTTAACCCGCGAGTCTTTCATTTGTGCTGCTTTTACGCGTATTTTGCCTCGAGGCGTTTGCGAATTTCGCGGATAAACACGATGCTCGTCACCGCCGTCGGCGTAATGCCCTCGCAGAGCCCCACAAGGTCCTTGGTCATGATGCCCGCATCGAGCGTCTCGATGGACGCTTCTTCGAGCTTTTTGCCGAAGACCGACAGTTCAGGCAGCTTGTCCAGCTCGCCGCGCTTCTGCATGGCGCCGCTCCAGGCGAAGATGGTCGCCATGGGGTTGGTGCTGGTCTCTTCGCCCTGCAGGTATTTGTAGTAGTGACGGGTAACGGTTCCGTGCGCCGCTTCGTACTCAAAGTTGCCGTCAGGAGAGACGAGCACGCTGGTCATCATAGCAAGGCTGCCGAACGCCGTGCTGACCATGTCGCTCATCACGTCGCCGTCGTAGTTTTTGCACGCCCAGATATAGCCGCCTTCGGAGCGGATCACGCGCGCGACCGCGTCGTCGATCAGCGTGTAGAAGTAGGTTAAGCCAGCCGCTTCAAACTTCGCTTTGTAGTCCGCTTCGAAGATCTCCTCAAAGATATCTTTGAACGTATGATCGTAGATCTTGCTGATCGTGTCCTTGGTGGAGAACCAAACGTCCTGCTTGGTGCTCAGCGCGTATTGGAAGCAGCTGTGCGCAAAGGAGCGGATGGAGGTGTCCTTATTGCTCATGCCCTGAATCACACCGGGGCACTCAAAATCATAGATGGTCTTGCGGAAGCTGGCGCCGTTATCGCCTGTGAATACGAGCTCCGCTTTACCCTTTTCCGGCACGCGGTATTCCGTTGCGCGGTAAACGTCGCCATAGGCGTGACGCGCGATGGTGATCGGCTTCTTCCAGGTTTTGACCACAGGCTTCACACTGTCGATCAGGATCGGCGCGCGGAAGACGGTTCCGTCGAGAATCGCGCGGATGGTGCCGTTGGGGCTCTTCCACATCTCGCTCAGGTTATATTCCTGCACGCGCTGGGCGTTGGGCGTGATGGTTGCGCATTTCACGCCGACGCCGTACTTTTTGATCGCGTTGGCGGCTTCCGTCGTGATCTGATCCTTTGTCTTTTCGCGTTCCGTAAGACCCAGATCGTAGTACTCCGATTTCAGATCGACGAACGGCAGGATCAGCTCGTCCTTGATCTGCTGCCAGAGGATGCGCGTCATCTCGTCTCCGTCCATCTCGACGAGCGGGGTTTTCATCTTGATCAAATCCATATCCGTTTCCTTTCGGCTTGTGGTTTTGTTTTACTGCTTCTATTCAATTGCGTTGTCGCAATTGCAGACTACTGTTACTCGCGTACCGTCTTACTTGCCGGCGTGCGCGGCGTAGTAGTTCATCAGGCATCCTTCGAGCAGGATTTCGCGCTCGTCCGCGGTCAGCGGCGGCAGGTTGAGCGTGATATTCTCCGTCGTGCCGTCCTGTTTGATCGCAACGGCTGGAAGCGTATCCTTCTGCTCCTCAATCGCTTCGCGCACATTAGGCACGAAAACATGGTCGCCCACTTCGTAGGGGAAGCTTGCGCCCGCGGGCAGCGTAAACGGCAGAATGCCCCAGTTGATGCAGTTGCTGCGGTAGCGCTTGGTCGCGTATTCGTAGCAGATGTTGGCAGAGCCGCCGAGCACGCGCTGGCTGGAAGCGGCCTGTTCGCGCGCGCTGCCGTCGCCGGGTTTGTTGGCGAACACGCAGGAGCCATAGGCGGTGTTTTTCAGGAGCTTGTCTGCGTCGCCGACTTTACCAAGCAGCGACTTGAGCGCGTCCGGAGCAGCGCCTTCCCTGCGCGCGGTTTCCGCCTTAGCAACCGCTTTGCTGCGGCCGACGTAGTCCGGAGCCCTGCGCGATAGCGCAAACTCCGCAAGGCGAAGCGGGTTGCTACGATAGGAGCTGGTCTCGCCGGATGGGATCAGCTCGTCCGTGGTGGTCACGGGGTCGCGAATCACGGCGGAGAGCTCCACAAGCATGTTGTCCGTAAGCGGGTAGATCTTCGGCCAGTCGGCGATGTTCGGCCCGAACACGAGTTCCACACTGGGATCGGGTTTGCCGAAGCCGTTGTAGCAGCGTTTCTCATAGCTGGAACGGTCGTAGCGATAGCGGATGCGGCGTTTCCGGTAGACCACGTCGGTCGCGGGGGTGAGCCTGCCGCCGTTTGCCGCGGTCGCCGCGATGCTCCGCGCGTCCATCAGCGCAACATAGGAAAGCTGGCCCTCGCCGGGTTTGCTGCCTTCGCGGTTGGGGAAGTTGCGCGTGGTGTGGCGGATCGAGAAACCGTTATTAGCGGGCACATCTCCCGCGCCGAAGCACGGGCCGCAGAAGCTGGGCTTCATGACTGCGCCCGCGCGCATGAGCTTCTCGGTCGCTTCCGCTCTGGTGAGCGCGAGGCTGACCGGCACGCTGGTGGGATAAACGGAGAGCGAAAACTCGTCATTCCCCGTTGAACCATCCTCTAAAATCTCGCTGGCTTCGATGATGTTGTCAAACAGTCCGCCTGCGCAGCCCGCGATGATGCCCTGATCGGCATAAACGCCGTCCGGCTTGATCTTGCTCTTGAGATCGAGTGTGACTTTCGGGAAGGTCGCCTTTGCTTCCTCTTCCACCTTGCCCAGCAGCTCGTCCGCTCGCTCGATAAACTCGCGGATGGGATAGGCATTGCTTGGGTGGAACGGAAGCGCAATCATGCACTCCACCTTGTCCAGCTCGATGGTCATCATGCTGTCATAGTATGCGCCCTCTTCCGGCGCGAGCTTTGCGTAGGCTTCCGGACGACCGTGCGCGCGGAAGAACTCCGCGGTTTCGCTGTCGGTCTCCCAGATGGAGCTTAAGCACGTGGTCTCGGTGGTCATCACGTCCACGCCGTTTCGATAGTCCGCGGAGAGGTATTTAATCCCCGGACCCACGAACTCCAGAATCTTGTTTTTCGCGCGGCCTTCGGCAAAGCCTTCCTTGACGAGCGCGAGCGCTACGTCATGCGGGCCAACACCGCGGCGGGGTTTGCCTGTCACGTAGCAGAGCACGACTTCAGGCGCTGCGATATCGTAGGTGTTTTTCAAGAGCTGCTTCACCAGCTCCGGCCCGCCTTCGCCGACCGCGAGCGTGCCCAGCGCGCCGTAGCGCGTGTGGCTGTCCGAACCCAGAATCATCCGTCCGCAGCCCGCCAGCTCTTCGCGCGCGTAGCTGTGGATGACGCTGAGGTTTGCCGGCACATAGATGCCGCCGTACTTCTTCGCGGCGGAGAGGCCGAAGACATGGTCGTCCTCATTGATTGTGCCGCCGACGGCGCAGAGGCTGTTGTGGCAGTTGGTCATCGCATACGGCACGGGGAATTCGGTGAGTCCGCTTGCGCGCGCGGTCTGCACGATGCCGACATAGGTGATATCGTGCGAAATCAGCGCGTCAAAGCGCAGACGCAGTTTCTCCATGTCACCGGATGTGTTGTGCGCGCGGAGAATGGAATACGCGATGGTCTTCTCGCGCGCGGCTGCCTGGTCTTTGCCGGCGGGATGCGGCCTGCCATTGTGCAGGGTCACCGGATGGTCATGATAGCGAATCATTGGCTCCTCCTTGACGGACATACCGTGAGTAATCTTTCCCCTAAGGGGATATTAGGGCGGAAACTCCCACTTATAAAATTGTACCATGCCTCTAGCCGCAAGGAAAGCCGAAACGAGGGTATATTATCGCGATCCGCGTGAAAAAATTCTGACGGAAAGATTCGCTGATGTTACTCTTGACATGGGTTTGACGGACGGTTATAATACACCATGTGCCGCCGAAAATCGGCACAAAAAACAGCATATGGCGGCGTAGCTCAGCTGGCTAGAGCATTCGGTTCATACCCGGAGTGTCATCTGTTCGAATCAGATCGCCGCTACCATGAAAAAAGACCCGCGAGGGTCTTTTTTTGTTTCATGTCGCGTACAATCACGTACGATAATGTGGGTTTTCTTGCCCTTTTTTGCCAATTTCTTGCCAGGATTGAGCTCACATCTTTACGAACAAACTGAGTCCCGTTCTTACTCTCGCCGCATCCGCCAGCTATGTTTCGGCATATTTAACTTTACTAGCTGCCTCTCAAATAAATTCATCAGTTAAATAGGTTGTTGCTTTGAATTTAATTGCCTGTGTCATATCTCCTTCTAAAATGTAAAATGAGGCAGTTCTTTTCTTTGCGTTAAACTCGTAAAGTCTATATAGCGTATAATTATCGCTATTTAAAATCGAGAATTGCAGTTCATTATCTGTAATAAAAAATGGCGTATCTTCTCCACCAACTGTTGTTTTGACCTCTATGTACTTTCTGTTGCCATTTTTATCAAAGGATAGAATATCATAACCAGTTCCATCACCCTTTTCTTGAGAAGTATGCTCGATAATAGCCACCAGGTCATCACGTCCTTCATCGATTAAGCGCTTCTTCTCATATTCAATAACCATTTTCTCACCTGCAAGACCAATTCTCATGTCGTTGATCTGCTTCTTAATATGGTTCACCTTATGACCACGTCCATCGCTTTGTTTCGGTTTGTGAAACACTGCCGGGCTATCCTGTAGTTCAAGTGACGAACCAAACGGGGTGATTATCAGGTGATTCAATTCATCATCTTTTTCGTCAATATCGAAGATTCCCGTTTGATCACCGGCTAAAATAAAGTCGTTTGTCTTTTCTGTTGATAAATCATGCATTTTGCCCTTTAATTCGCGGTAAACGGACAACATGCTTCTTAAATCATCTATTATCACATGATTGTCTGGAAGCATATTTGCATCATAGTACTTTCCGCAAATATGCCCCATTTCATATCCTTCTGGTAGATTTGTATTTTCACCAATTGCCTTCAAGTCAATTTGATCGAATGAGAAATCATTTAATGTTGAAGAAAGTATTTTTTGCCAACCTCTTGTTAGCTTTTGTAGATTGACTCTACCTTCTTTGGCACCGAATTTTAATTTAATTGATGTCCACCCTTGATTTAATGAAAGATAAACACCACTCATATCAGCTCTAAAAAGGTAAACGATAAAATATCCCCTAGTTGCAGTTTCAGTAATATCTCTATCAAATATTCCAATCCAAGGCACTTCAGTCCAACGGCCTTGGCCTGGTGATGCTTGGATTTTAAATTGATTACTATTGAGCTGTAGCACAGAAAAAATCTTGGCCGGTATGTTATCGCGAATAAAACGAGCATGAGAGTTTTTAGCCAAGTCTTGCTTTGACTCTGTTACGTAATTTTGAAGAACCTCTGCAAATATGTCTTTCAAATTACTATCCTCCTTCAATATCATCAACTAATTATAAACATAATAACCAGCTTGTTTCACAAGATGTGATAATTTTCTATTGTTCAATAAATTGAACAAATCTAGTCATGGACTCATTCTGAGCGTGTATAGCTTTTTGAACGTTTTATATTGAAAATTTTCTTACACCCAACACTTTGCCGTTCTTATACGCATGAAATAACCCATATGATTATTCAGCTGAATGCTCTTCTCACCTTTTCTGTATCCTTCATCTGCGTCTCGTCCGCAAGGTGCGTGTAAATGCGCAGTGTCGTCGCCGGATCGGCGTGGCCAGATAGTGTTGCGCGGTCAAAACGTCGACTCCCGCGCGGTAAAGAATGCAAGTATAATTACGCCGGAAGCGCTAACAATTTAGTAACAACAAACAGCGCCCTCAGGCGCTGTTTCCTCATCTTCCCTTTCCCTTTCCCCCCAACACCCTTCCCCCGTTTAACCACTGCCCAAACCTGCTTGCCCCCTATGCGACAGCTCAAGCGCGCTTTTTTAACCTATGATCGAAACTACATCAAAAAAGACCCTTGCGGGTCTTTTTGTGTGTTGATCGTTTCTCGTTATGCCTGCGCTTCGGCTTCTGCAACGGTATCCTCTGCGGGAGCTGCTTCGACCACCGCGACGTGGTTTTTCTTCCAGACCGCGATGGCGAGGAAGATGAGCGCGATCGCCATGGCGTACACCGCGCCTTCGATGATCCAAACGTTCACACCGCTGTAAGAGAGGATGACCGCCACCGCGTCCACGATGAGGTGCAGCAGAATCGCCAGCGGGTAGAGCCAGACCTTCGCATTGTTCTTTGCCGCGAACCAGACCAGAACGGACAGCGAAACGTGAATCGCAACCGCAGAGATACGCTCCACAGCGCCCACCAGCATCATCCAGAACGGCGTGTTGATCAGCGCCTGCGCCGCATCCAGCCCGCCAAACGCGGAAGAGACGCCCGCGTTGGTCTGCAGCGAGAAGATGACGTTGATGATCATCGTCACGCTCAGCAGGATGACCGCCTCGATTCCGCCGTGGCCTGCGCCGTACATAAGGCCATTATAATCGTTGCCCTGCTTTTTGCGCAGCACGGTCTTCATGGCAATGTAGCGTCCGGTCTCTTCAAAGAAACCGGCCATGAATCCGCCGAAGATACCGAGCAGCCAGAAGTTACTAGAGACCGTCATCCAGAACGGCGTTTTCATCAGAACCGAGTACACGAGCTGCTCCAGCACCAGCGCAAAGAGGATAAACGTGACCGCGCCCGTCCAGAACGGCAAATGTTTCGCGCCCTTTTTGCGCAGGATGATGTACAGCGCCACCGGAATGGCGAGGCCGATCAGTCCGGAGACCGCCATCGATACGATGGTCAACGAAGGTATCAGTGTTTGCATAGTAATTCCCCCCAGATTTCTTTCCTTTTCTTTGTTGTTTGGTTATTCCGTTTTCCCATAGGTTTCCACGCACCAGCCGCGGGTATTGCACTTTGTGCAGGTCAGTTTCCGCGTCTTGGGCGTGTGATATGCCCAGAACATCTCGCGAAGCGGTGGCCGAAAACGCGCCCCGCATTCCGGGCAGATGTACAAGGTGTTGAGGTAGTACATCCGCGTGATGTAGACGCCGGTCGCAATCACAAGCGGCCAGATGGCGACAAACGGCCACCAGATGCCGGTCGTGATCCAATAGATCACAGACGCCCACTGCAGACCGGACATACCCATCGCCAGCGCGAGGATGGTCAGGTGCAGCTGGTTGAGCTTGTGCTTCTCTTCCATCATGCGATCCATGTCCGCAATCGACTCAATCGTGATCATCTGCCCCGTGCGAATCGTCTCGCGGACGGTATCCACCGCGCGCTTCTGCCGCTCCAGCGCGTCCTTCTCGTCAGCGATGCGCCGCTCCTGCTCTTCTAATAGAAGAATCAGTACACTCTCCGGCTTTTCGCTCGCGAGAATCCCCCGAATCGCGTCAAGCGTCAGCCCGATGGTCTTGAGCGCGCAGATCATGCGCATCTTTCGTAGGTCGCTGTCCGAGTAAAGCCGCCGCCCGCCCTCACTGAGGTCGGCGGGATGCAGCAGCCCCTTCGCGTCGTAAAACTGCACCGTGCGCACGGTGATTCCGCAGAGCCGCGCGAGTTCCCCCGTTGAATAATCGGCCATTTCCTTCAACCTCCGAGGAGAATTCTAACAAATGACGTTACGTCACGAGCAAGTCTTTTCGAGAAATATATTATCCGATATTGCGTTATCTGTAAATCTCTGTTATTTGATCAGGTCTTTAGCTGTAAATCTCCGTCCGTCCGCTGATGGTTTCCGCGATGGAATCGGCGATCACGCGCTTCGCGCAGTCGATGTCTTTGCGCGCGATACAGTCCAGGAGTTGGTCGTTGCGGTGCTTGAGGATGCTCACGCCGTTTCTTGTGACATACCTGCGCCAGAGTTCCTTGATCGGTGTTTTGAACGAGCAGAAGAACAGCGGCAGTAGCGTGTTGTCTGAAAACCCGCTGAGCATATGGTCAAATTCGTAGATCAGCTGCGCCGCTTCTTCCGCGCCCTTTGCGAGGGAAAACGCCTCGCTCTGGACGGAAAGCTCCTCCAGCTGCTCCTTGGTGATTCTTGGAATCGCACTCTCCAGCGCGAACGCCATCATCACGCCGCGGATTTCGAGGATAGAGCGAATCTCCTCGCGCGGGAGTTGGCCGCCGTTGTAACTCATGATGGAGACAAGGATGTCCAGCGTGCCGTTGCGGTGAAAGTCCGCAACAACCGTGCCCTGACGCGGGGAAATTTCGAGGAACCCGCGGCGCGCCATCTCCGCGATGCCGTCGTTGACGACCGACCGCGAAATCTGCATCCTTTGCGCAAGCTCCCGTTCCGACGGGAGCTTTTGTCCTATGGCAAGCTCGCCGGAAAGAATCAAGCCCTCCAACTCCTGCACAAAGAGTTCTTTGAGCGTCGGCGCCGTCAATTTTTTAAACATATCGATCCCTCTTTCAAGCATTGCATGTAAAAATTCATCATAGCATCCGTTGAGATCAAGTACCGGAGCACCGAAATCGCGATGTGGTACTTGGTTCAACCACGTTTCTGATGCGATTATATCACGCGATAAAAATATATTCTAGTAGAAATTATGCGAGATTTCATTGGATGATTGACCAAATTGTAATTCGGTGTTATTGTATCGATATGTGGTTCAACCAGACCGCATTTTCGATCGATTCAGTCTGAACGATGAAAGATAAAACACACCTTAAAACGAAAACAAAATCCGGAGGAATCATCATGTATAAAGTTTACGAAATCAAGCAGCGCGTGTTTGAGAGCAACGAAAAGCTCGCAGATCAGCTCCGCGCGGACCTCAAGCGGGAGAAGACATTCCTGCTGAACCTGATGTCGAGCCCGGGCGCCGGCAAGACCACCACGCTCAAGCGCACGATTGAAGCGCTCAAGGACGAGATGTCCATCGGCGTGATGGAAGCGGACATCGATTCCGACGTGGACGCAGCCGCCATCGAAGCGACGGGCGTGCGCGCCATCCAGCTGCACACCGGCGGCATGTGCCACCTCGACGCGGACATGACGCGGCAGGGCATCGACGAGTTCAACGCCATGGACCTCGACCTCGTGATCCTAGAAAACGTCGGAAACCTCGTCTGCCCCGCGGAGTTTGACACGGGCGCGGTCAAAAACGCGATGATCCTCTCCGTGCCGGAAGGCGACGACAAACCGCTGAAATACCCGCTGATGTTCTCGATCTGCGACGTGCTCTTGATCAACAAGATCGACGTGCTGCCGTATTTCGACTTTGATCTTGACGCTGTGGTGGAGCGCGCGAAAAAGATCAACCCGAACATCACGGTGCTGCCGATCTGCGCGCGCACGGGCGAAGGTATCGAGCCCTGGGCGAACTGGCTCCGATCGCAGGTAAAATCCTGGCAGCAGGATTGAGTTTCTAAGTTCTTATATTTTGCATGCAGTTTAATAAGGAGAGAACAATTTTATGGATCGCATCACCAAGATGACCTTCCCCGAAGGATACGTTTGCCAGTATCGCGACAACATCATCTCGCTTGCCAACATGATCGGGCGCAAGAAACCCGGCTTGAAAGCGGGCGACAAGGGCGGCTACAACTGGGACGACCCGGAATACGTGATCCTCGAGGCAGGCGTGACGGACGACATGTGTCTCGTTGGTTTAGCGTTGGGTTCTTATGAAAAGAAGAGCGCGGCGCAGGTTGCTGCCATCGTCGGCAAACCCGAGGACTGGTGCCATGAGGAACTCATGAAGTTCGCGGTCTACGGCGGTTGCTTCGTCAACAACATCGATGGCGTGGACATGTTCTGGACCGAGACGTGGATTCCCGGCACGATGGAGATGATCATCAACAATCTCGACGTGGTCAAGCAGTACCCCATCGTCGGCTACGCGATGGAAGCATATGGCCGCGTACGCGGGCCGATGAGCTCCGGCTCGTTCCCGGTCGGCGTGGGACTTATGCGCGTGATTCCGATCCAGAGCGCCATCGACGGCGAAACCCGCCGTGCAAGCTATGAGGAAATCTCCACCTATCTGGAGGAGAACGATATCTTCACCGTCTCACCCTGCAGCTGCCGCACCGACCGCGAGGTCATGGGCGAGGGCTGCGGACACCTCAAGGAGGACATGTGCATCCAGATGGGTCACGCCGCGGAATACTATATCCGTACTGGCAGAGGCCGTCAGATCACACGCGAGGAAGCATACGAAATCCTCAAACGCGCGGAAGAAAACGGACTTATGCACGAAATCCCGAACACGGATGGCAGCGGCAAGACGCACGCCATCTGCAACTGCTGCGGATGCGGGTGTCTGTCGCTTCGTACCGCCGCAATGTTCAAAAACGTGGACATGGTGCGCTCCAACTACATCTCCGAGGTGGATGCCGACAAGTGCGTCGCCTGCGGACAGTGCGTGGAAAACTGCCCCGTCAACGCGCTGAAACTGGGTCAAAAGCTCTGCTCCAAAACGCCCGTGGTCTCCGATATCACCACGACGATCACCCCGCGCGACGAGGAGTGGACCGAAGATAAATGGAACACGGACTATCGCTTTAACCGCGAGGACGTGGTCGAAAGCGGCACCTCGCCCTGCAAGACCAACTGCCCCGCGCACATCTCCGTGCAGGGTTACCTGAAGCTCGCGGCGCAGGGAAAATATCGCGAGGCGCTGGAGCTGATCAAGGTTGAAAATCCCCTACCCGCCGTCTGCGGACGCATCTGCAACCGCCGCTGCGAGGACGCGTGCATGCGCGGCGAGATCGACTCCCCCATCGCCATCGACGAAGTCAAGAAGTTCGTCGCGGCGCAGGAGCTCACGGCGGAAGGTCGATTCATTCCGAAGAAACGCCACGATTATTCCGACAAGAAGATTGCAATCGTAGGCTCCGGCCCCGCGGGCCTTGCTTGTGCCTATTATCTCGCGCTGGACGGCTATACCGTCACCGTATTTGAAAAAGAGCAGCAGCTCGGCGGCATGCTCACGCTTGGCGTGCCCGCCTTCCGGCTGGAAAAAGACGTCATCAACGCCGAAATCGACATCCTCCGCGCGCTGGGCGTCACGTTCAAAACCGGCGTCGAGGTCGGCAAAGACGTCTCTCTCGACGAGCTCCGCAAGCAGGGCTACAATGCGTTCTATGTCGCAATCGGCGCGCAGGGCGGGCGCAAGCTCGGCGTAGAGGGCGAGGACGCAACGGGCGTGCTCTCCGGCATCGAGTTCCTCCGCCGCGTAAACGCGGGAGAAAGTATGAGCCTCTCCGGCAAGACCGTCGTCATCGGCGGCGGCAACGTCGCGGTAGACGTCGCGCGCACCGCCGTCCGCGCGGGTTCCGCCGAAACCGCGATGTATTGCCTCGAGTCCCGCAAGGAGATGCCCGCCTCGGAAGAGGAGATCGAAGAGGCGATGGAGGAGCACATCGGCGTCAACAACAGCTGGGGTCCTGTGCGCATCCTCTCGGAAAACGGCAAGGTCACGGGCGTGGTGTTTCAGCGCTGCACAAGCGTGTTTGACGAAAACGGACGCTTCTCGCCGAAGTTTGACGAAAGCGAAATCATCACCGTCTCTGCGGACAACGTGCTCGTCACGATCGGTCAGAGCATCCTCTGGGGCGATCTGCTCGCGGGAACCGACGCCGTCACTAATCGCAACGGCACCATTCAGGCGGACGGATTCACCTACCAGACCGCGCAGAAGGACGTGTTCTCCGGCGGCGACTGCTGCACGGGGCCGAAGTTTGCCATCGACGCCATCGCAGCGGGCAAACAGGCGGCGATCTCCATCCACCGCTTTGTGCATCCCGGCCAGTCGTTGACCATCGGGCGCGACCGCAGAGAGTACAAGGAGCTGGACAAAAAGAACGCGGTCATCGAAACCTATGACAACACCCCGCGCCAGAAACCGGAAACGCTGGACAGCAAGACCCCCGCGGAAAAGACCTTCCGCGATCTGCGCGGCACCTTCACCGAAGCGCAGGTCAAGGCGGAGACGGCGCGCTGCCTCGGCTGCGGCGTGACGCTGGTCGACCAATATATGTGCGTCGGCTGCGGACAGTGCACCACGAAGTGCAAATTTGACGCGATCCATCTCGTCCGCCGCTACGACGGCGCGGGCGTGGAGTTCACGGAGATGAAGCCCGTGGTCATCAAGCAGATCCTCAAGCGCAAGGGCAAGATCGCGATCAAGAAGGTCGGCCGCGCCCTCGGCGTGGTGAAATAACGCATGCACGAGCTCGGGATCGTATTTGAAATTCAAAAACGCGTGACCGCCGTTGCACAGGAAAACGGCTTATCCTTACGCGACATCGCGCAGGTGGTGGTGGAGGTCGGCGAGGCCTCCACCATCGTCCCGCGTTACCTCAAGGAGTGCTGGCCTGCGGCAACGGACGGCACCGAGATGCAGGAAGCGGAGCTGGTCGTGGAAGTCCTGATCGCAAAAGTGCGCTGCAAAAAATGCGGCACGGTCTATGAATACCTCAAGAACCACAAAAAATGCCCCGCGTGCGGCGCATGGGAATGCGTCATGGTCACGGGGCAGGAGTTTAATATCAAGGAGATTGCGGTGTTTGAGGGGGAGGAAGAGTAACTTATCAAACCATTGAATCAAAAAGCATATTCATATGTTTAACTCTACACTAAAGGCTGCATATAACAATTGTCGCCTTTTTTTAATGACAAGACACCAATAATAATGAACGAGTGATATGGATGCGTTGTACCAACGATTAAGTAACCATCTTTGTCGGACGCAAAGTAGCTAAACCATTTTTCTTTCAACTTCTCAAGAGCAACTTGCTCATCACCATACTGCTCACAATATTTAAAGTAAGCCCAGTTGAAGTCCCATATCGTTATCTTCTGCTTATGGCCTTTACATTCTGGATTATGGCAATAATATTCACATCGAAAAGAGTAAGGAACTTTTTTTAACTCTGTAGGTATTGTATCCGGGGTATCGAAAAGGCTCATCTGACCAAGTTTACTTTTCTCAAGCTCTGACCAGTCAGGGCTTTCTGGATCTATATAAAAGTTAGTTATTACTCTGGGTTTAAAAATCGCTAAGCTTTTATGTTCTTTCTCAAATTGATCTTCTATTTCTTCCATTGAGTTCTTAACCAGCGGAAGGAGCATCATTTTTCTTTCGTTAAGTCCCTTTTTAGTATCCACTTTCTTTCCAACTCGGATTTCATCATTTACAACCTTAAAGCTTTCTGGCCGAGTATCTGTTTTGCTTTTGACCGTTTTCACAGTAATCCATGAAAACAACCCATATTGTTGATGATCCTGTAAGAAGCGAAATTTCACAGGGTATAATCGAATCCATTCTCCCTTATCGGTTATCCCAGCTGTACAGACTGTTTCCGTATATTTCGCGCTTGGCGTCGGGTAAGTTTTCACTACCACTAATACATTCTGCTCAACTGGTTCTGAAATCATGATATATCCTCAATTCGATCAATATCATTTGAGTACATTTCAATATACTCTGCAAGAATGCTTCTGTGACAGGTTTTCGGATCGTGCTCAAAACACATAAGGCAACTCGGCGTTGCTTCGAGCCGATCAAGGATTCCCATTATGCTATCCAATTCGCTCGTAATATATAACCTATATTGTTGGAAAAACTCAAAATAGTCCCATGTCTCATGTAATCTATCCCTTATTTCTTTGGGACTACCAAGCTCTGGGATGTGGATATACTCGATTCCAATATTATTCAGCGCAGCTTTTAAGGTGTTCTTTGAGAATCCTTTTTTCCTACTGATTGGCTTTTCTCTAACATCTACAATTAGTTTGACTTCGTGTTTTTTTACGTTTTCAAGAAATGTATCAATATCGCTGCCTTCATATCCGACAGTGTAAAGCCGTTGCATATTATCACCTCATCGAAATATTACCATCGAATTATCATTAAAACAATATTTAAAGGTAGTTATTCAAACTTTGTTGTTAATCTTTTCAACCTTGAACAGAATTGCTGTTTAGAAATATATTCTAGAAAATTATTTCTCGCATTTCAGGAATTTTCGACGGAATTCCTGCATGATTACGCGCTTTTTGCGTCTTTTGCCGCCATGTTTTTGCCGCAATGGTTTGAAATTGTATCGCAGCAGAAACACGACATATTTGCAATTATCGTCTATTATTGTATATAGATAAGCAGCGACCAATCGCTAGCTACCTGAAAGGAATCATTATGTTGATGTATCGATATTTTCCCGGGAGGATGATGGGCGGCGGCCTTGTCGGCCTGATCCTCACCGTACTCGTTGTCGTCGGCATCGTGTTGTTGATCGTATTCCTCGCGAGCCGCAAGTATAAAGTCCCCGGCTCCGTTGCCGCACAGGGCGCAACGCCCGCGGCACAGGATCGCTTCCTCGCGATGCTCAATGAACAACGCGCAGCCTCCGGCATGGGCGCCGCCGAATATGAGGAACGCAGGCTCGTTCTCGAAGGCGGACGCGCGGACAACCACGCAAACGCGGAGATCGTCGCGCTCAAGGAGCGTTATGCACGCGGCGAACTGACCACCAGCGCCTATGTGGAGGAGCGCAACAAGCTCCTCGGCCTCGGTTAACCCAAAAAGACGCAGAAAACGCGCGTTTTGCGGGCGGGCGACAACCCGTCCGCATCTTGTTTTGGCGGTGTCACCCCGCCCTATGGTCAAACACGCAAAACTATTTTGCAAGATTTCAATCTTCTGGCGTCAATAAATAATTGAAAACGATTGTTTCCGTACGCTGCACATGCTATATTGAAATCAGGTTTCAAAAATATACTCGGAGGGACAAAACATGCTCACCTACGGCGGACGGGAAGCAACCCCGACGGAGCGCACAGCCGCGGCCGACTTTGTCTCCCGCTTTTCTCAGCAGCCGGAAACGCTGCAGTTCCCCGAAATTGCCGTGCTGGAAACGGACAGCTTCGGTCGCGTAATGGTGTTTTTGCGCGTACTGCACGCGGATGGCCTCGAAGAACCGCTGCTGATCATCTTTAAAGAGATTCATGAGGACGGCGGATATCTCGCCGGACCAAAGTCGATTCTTCGGGTGCGCGCCGCCTCCTTTTACGCCGGAATAGAGCACCACACGACGCGGAACAGCTGGGAATGCCCGCCGGACGCGGAACCCGACTTTGGCGGTTAAAACGCAGGATTTGAAACGCGTTCATGCAAAATTCAGTATTTTATTAAGAAAATATCGATCTTGACAATTGACGAAAAAAGCAGGATTCTAGCAACGTACCCATTTCGATATTAGGTGGGATAATTGATGAAAGCAGCAGGCTTGATTACCGTTGCCGGGCAGTCGCTGCGAATGCATGCATTTAAACCGCTGCTGCCAATCGACGGAACCCCGATGATCGCTCACACAGCAAACGTGTTCTCGCAAGCGGGAATCACGGACTTGTTTGTTGTGGTCGGAAAACGGGGCGAAGAGATCATCTCAGCGCTGGATGGGTACAACGCACATTTCCTTTGGAACAACGCCTTTGAGGAGACGGAGATGTTCGCCTCCTTTACCATCGGGCTCAACGCGATCCGCCGGATGGGTGGCTACGACGCAGCTTTCCTTTTACCGGGCGATATGCCCGCCGTCGAACCGGAGATGTTGCATCAATTGATGCAACAGATGGAATCGGGCGACTGGGATGTCGTCTTCCCTAGCACAGGCACAAAGCGCCTGCATCCGCCGCTGATCCATGCGAGACTGTTTGATTCCCTGATCGCCTACCCGGGCGAAGACGGGCTGCGCGGCGCGTTCCGCGCGCTGAACGCAAAGATCGGCTATGTGGTTACGCACAACGCAGGCTGCAAGTTAGACGTTGACACGCCGGAAGATTTTGAACGCGTGCAGCAATATATGCATCAAAAGAACGCAAAGGAGGATGAAGCATGAGTACGGTTGCCGTCATCCTCGCCGCGGGCGAACCCCGGCAGATGAACCATTTTCAACCGATGCTCAAGCTCAACGGAAAGAGCGTCATCCGCCGCCAGATCGAGGTCTTTCGCGCCGCGGGCGTGAGCGACATTCTCGTCGTCACCGGCTACCACGCGGGCATGCTGGAGCGTCACCTTTCGGGCGAAAGCGTAAGCTTCGTCAAAAACGAAGATTTCGCGACCACGGATATGATGGCCTCCGTCCAGTGCGCGCTCAATGCATTGCCGCAGGATTGCGACCGCGCGCTGATCACCCCCGGCGACGTGCCGTATCTCAACGCGGATACCATCAAAGAGCTGTTGCGTTCTTCCAAGACCGTCGCGATTCCGAGCTTTCGCGGCAGCGCGGGACACCCCGCCATGATCCGCAAGAGCTGCTTTTCTTCTTTATTAGGTTATGAAGGCGATCGTGGACTGCGCGGCGCGCTAGCACAATGGAAACGCGAGACGGAGTTTGTGCCGACGGACGAAAACGGCATGCTCATCGACATCAATACCGAGTCGGATTATCAGCGCGAGCAGCGCGAGCAGACGCGCGTCAACCCCGTGCTGACCGCTGCGCTGACCATATCGCTGGGCGAAACCGGCATCGACGAGCGCGGCATACGGTTGCTTGAGTGCATCGAGCAGGAGCAGTCGCTCCAGCGGGGCGCCGCAAGGGCGCAGCTTTCTTATAGTAATGCATGGCTGACGCTCAACCGCATGGAAGAGGCGTTGGGTTGCAGACTCGTGGAGCGCAAGCTCGGGGGAGCTACCGGCGGCGGCAGCAGTCTCACGCAGGAAGGGCTCAACTGGGTGGCGCGATATCGCAAACTCGAGCGGGAGTTGTCCGCAGCGCTGCTGGAGATTCAACACAGGGAATTTAGTTAACCACACATCTGATTGCACGTAAGATCGAAATACAACCGACTTTTCCGAAAAGATTATCATACTGTTAGACTGATCTATTGCACGATTATTGTTTCTTCTTAACTGACAAAGACGTCCTGAAAACAGAATAGAACCTTTGGCTATTCCCCCGCAGGGGTTAATACTTCATCAACTGTATCCACATTAGATGAATCGTTTGCAAAGGGCCATTCCCCCGTAGGGGTTTTTATACTTCATTCAGAAATGAGAGGAGAACCGTTCTTGAGAGATTTTGTGTATCTTGCTCCTGAAACATTGGAGGAAGCCGCCGCGCTCAAACTGGAGCACGACGACAAGGCGATCTTTATGGCTGGCGCGACGGACGTCATCATCCGCCTGCGCGACCACCTGATCGCACCGGACTTCGTGATCGACCTGAAGAAAATTTCCGACATCGACAGTATCACGTTTTCCGAGACAGACGGCCTGCACATCGGCGCGCTGGCGACCATGACGCAGATCGCAACCAACGAGTATGTGAAACGGTATTATCCGTATCTCGCCGAAGCCGCAGCCTATGTCGGCGGACGGCAGATCCGTAACCGCGCAACCTGCGTCGGCAACATCGTCAACGCTTCTCCGCTTGCGGACACGGCGACCCCGCTGTATGTCCACAACGCGGTTATGGAAGTATACGGCTTGCCGGGCTGCCGCGAGATTCCGATTCAAGAGTTCATCCTCTTCGTGCGCAAGGTTGCGCTCAAGCCCGGCGAACTCGTCACGGGCATCCGCGTGCCATACCTGCCGGATGCGCAGGGCGTGTTCCGCAAGGTCGCGCGCAGAAACGAAGTCGATCTTTCCACCGTCTGCGGCACGGTGCTTAAAACCGGAAACGAATACCGCATCGCGATGGGCTCTGTTGCGCCCACGCCGCTGCGCCTGCCCAAGACCGAAGCATTGCTCAAGGACAAGCCGCTGACCGATGCTTTGATCGAAGAGGCTGCGGCGCTTGCCGCGACCGAAGTCAGCCCCATCGACGACGTACGCGCAGACCGGCAATACCGGCTGGACATCGTGTCGTACCTCGTGCGCGACGGGCTCACGAAACTGCGCTAAGGAGGAAACCAGCATGGACTATTGTGTCAAATTCTGCGTCAACGGCGAGCCGGTAGAACTGAATGTCTCCGGCAGCGAGACGTTGCTGCACGTGTTACGCGAAAAGCTCGGCTATACGGGCACCAAAGAAGGCTGCGGAGCCGGTGAATGCGGCGCCTGCACCATCATTATGGACGGTCAGGCGGTCAACGCCTGCCTCGTGCTCGCACCCGAAGCCGACGGCACGGTCATCACCACGGTAGAAGGCCTCGCCACCGGCGACGAACTCAGCCCCTTGCAGGAGTCGTTCATCGAGCATGCGGCGCTGCAATGCGGTTTCTGCACGCCCGGCATGCTCATGAGCGCCGAGGCGATGCTCCGCGAAAACCCAACCCCCACGCGCGAAGAGATCAACCGCAACATGTCGGGCAACCTCTGCCGCTGCACGGGTTATAAAAAGATCGTAGAAGCCATCGAAGACGTGGTTGCAAAGGGGGTTTACAAGAAATGAACACCAACGAACAATCGAAAGAACTCCTGAATGCAACTCAATCTAAAATGAATGTCGTAGGACAATCCGTTGAACGCCTAGACGCGATCAAAAAAGTTACCGGCACCGCCGTATTCGCGGACGACATCCAGTTTTCCCGTCCGCTCTACGCGCAGGTGGTGCGCTCTCCCCATGCGCACGCAAACATCCTCTCCATCGACCTCACCGCGGCGCAGTCCCTCCCGGGCGTGCGCAGCGTAATCACCGGCGAGTGCTATAAGAAACGCGCCGGACTGTATCTGGAAGATAAGAACTTCATCGCCGTCGGCAAAGCGCGTTATCGCGGCGAGCCGGTGGCAGCCGTCGCCGCGGACTCTCCGGAGATCGCGCGCCGTGCCTGCGAACTCGTCAAGGTGGATTACGAAGTGTTACCCGCCGTTACGGACTCTCTCGAGGGCATGAAGCCGGACGCACCCATCATCCACCCCGACCTCGGTTCCTACAAAGTGCTGCCGATTTTCTACCCGAAGCCCGGCACCAACATCTCGCATCACTACGTGCTGAGAAAAGGCGACGCGGACAAGGCGTTTGAAGAAGCGGATCGCGTGTTTGATCACAGCTTCTACATTCCCCACGTCCAGCACGTGCCGATCGAGCCGCACGCCTGCACCGCGCAGTATATGCCGGACGGCGATCTGACCATCTGGGCAGCGTGCCAGAGTCCCTTTGCCGTGCGCCGCGCACTGGCGGAGACGTTCGACTTCCCGCTCAACAAGATTCGCGTCATCAGCAAAGCCGTCGGCGGCGGATTTGGCTGCAAAGCCGGCACCACGCTCGAAGGCATCGTCATCCCGCTCGCGATGCTCAATCCCGGACGCCCGGTCAAGATGACCTATACGCGTGAGGACGAGTTCCAGAACGCTTATGTGCGTCAGGGATTACACATCAACATCAAGACCGCCGTGCGTAAAGACGGCAAGATCATCGGCTCCAAGAACGTGCTTGCCTGGGACGGCGGCGCGTATACGGAATACGGCGTGAACATCGTCAAAGCCGCGGGCTGGGGCTGTGTGGGTCCGTATGATATCGAGAACATCGCGACCGACAGCTACTGCGTCTACACGAACCACCCCGTCGGCGGTCCGTACCGCGGATTCGGCATGTGCGAAATCCACTTCGGTATCGAGCAGAACATCGATATGATCGCGCACGAGATGGGCATCGACCCGCTCGAAATGCGCAAACTCAACGGCATCCGCGAAGGCGGCAAGAGTGCAACGGGCCAGACCATCAACGTCGCGGGTTATCAGGAGTGCCTTGAACGCGCTTCCCAGCTCATGGAGATGGACAAGCCCAGCGCACCTTCCGGCAGCCCGACAAAGCTGCGCGGCAAGGGCATCGCGGGCGGCTGGAAAGCCCCGTCGATGCCGACGGACGTCGCCTCCTCCGTCATCATCCGTATGAACGAGGACGGCACGTTTATGCTGCTGGCTTCCTGCCACGACATAGGCCAGGGTTCAGACACCGTCATGGCGCAGATCGCGGCGGAAACGCTAACGGTCCCGGTCGAGAAGATCAGCGTGCGCACCGGCGACACCGACCACACCCCGTATGAATGGCAGACAGTCGCTTCCCGCTCGACCTATTGCGCGGGCAACGCCACCAAGCTTGCCGCGGAGGACATCCGCAACAAGATTCTGGAGCTTGCACAGATCAAAATGGGCACGTGGAAAAACGACCTGTTTCTCGAAGGCGGCTATGTCTGCCGCAAGTTCTATCCGGATCAGAAGGTGCCGCTCGCCGCGTTCGCGCTGGGCCTCACCCTGCCGGATCAGAGCGGCATCGGCGGCCCAATGATCGGCGTCGGTTCCTTCGTGGTGCCGAACAACATCGCGGCCGACAAGAAGACCGGCCTTTCGCCCAAGCCCGTTGCATTCTGGAGCATGGGCGTCAACGGCGCGGAGGTCGAGGTCGACATCGAGACCGGCAAGGTCAAGGTGCTCAAGATGGTCTCCGTCTTCGACGCGGGCAAGGTCATCAACCCCGCGATGTATGAAGGCCAGGCAGAGGGCGCGATGGTGCAGGCGATGGGCACCGCGTTGTATGAAGAGCTCAAGCTCAAGGACGGCCGCGTGATGAACCCGAGCTTTGTGGATTATAAGATCCCCGCGTTCGAGGACATGCCGGAGATGATCGTCGAGGCCATCGAAAAGCCCGAACCCACCGGTCCCTACGGCGCGCGCGGCATCGGCGAAATCACGATGGTTCCGGGCGCACCGGCAATCGCCAACGCGGTTGCCAACGCCATCGGCGTTCGCTTCCTGCGCATGCCGCTGACGCCCGATGTGGTGCTTGCGGCGCTTCGTGAGAAGAAAGCAGCCGAAACCAAATAGTATGACAGAAAAGTAATACTTATCGAGCAAAACAAGCCGTTTGTCCACACAAACGGCTTGTTTTTTAATATTTTACAATCCAAAACCCCGAAATTTTACATTTGTTTTACGAAAAAGAGATGTTTATCAAATGCTTTTCCTCTATGATAGACGAGAACGAAAAGAGAAAAGTCTAGAAAAGAAGAAAAGGAGAGAAGATGAAGTCTGCGTCCCACCATGCCATGGGGCATCTGCTGTATGAAGCACTGACCGCACAAGGCGTCAAACTCGACCGTGAACTGTTTGTACTGGGAAACATGCTGCCGGACTATTTGCCGGAGCTGATCCTGAACCCGCACTTCACGCTGAAATGCCAGCGCGAGATCCATATTTTCACCGAAGCGCTCGCGGGGCAGCCCGTGACACGCGGCGAACAGCTGCCGCCGGAATACACGCTTCGCCTCGGCATACTCTGCCATTACCTGACGGACTACTTCACCTTCGCACACTCGCCGGAGTTCCGGCTTGGGCTGAAGGAACACGGCGCATATGAATCGCGGCTCAACGACTATTTCCGCGATCACTATACGATAGAAGAAAGTACACTTTCCGCGTTTCGCTTTACCAACTGCGAAATCGCGCGCGACGTGGTCAAAGAGATCTACCGCATGAAGCGCGATTATCGCACAGAGGGTTGCACCCTTGCCCGCGACGTAAAGCACGCATTCTCCGCCTGCCTTGGTTCCATGAGCGAACTGATCGCAATCTCCGAGGAGCGCGAAGTGCACGCGCACGCAAAACGGCGCATCTCGTTTTTCACCGCAGAACGCTACGCCTTCAAGGACGCGGTCTGCCGCAGACGCATCACCCCGCGCAGGCCCTGGTGTCCGATTCCCGCCTGCGTTTAAACAATTGCTCTCTCCTCGGCGCGAAAGCGCCGTTTTACCCTCAAAACGATATCACGCCGGCGAACCGCGCCGTTTATAATGAGCCGCTTTGCAGACATGCAGGGTGGTTTATTCATTTTATATGTTCCAGATTGCCCCGTATAGGGACATCGCGTTGAATAATATGCATATTACTGCATATTATTCAGTGTTTGCTCGTCTTAGCATTGAATTTTTCAAATAAATCCTCATTTTCTTCAAAAAACCTCTTGACTATTTATTCTATTTTTATTAATATATATGCAATTCACCAATTGGAGGCAACTACCATGTCGAACATCAAGAAGATCGTTTTAGCCTATTCCGGTGGGCTGGATACATCCGTCATCATCCCCTGGCTCAAGGAAAACTACCCCGGCTGCGAAGTCATCGCCGTCGCGGGCGACGTTGGTCAGGGCATGGGCGAGCTCGGCGGACTCGAGCAGAAAGCGCTCAAGACGGGGGCTTCCAAGCTCTATGTCGAAGACCTGACCAATGAGTTTGTCGACGATTTCATCGTGCCGACCCTCAAAGCCGGCGCAATCTACGAAGAGTATCTGCTCGGTACGTCGTTTGCGCGTCCCGTCATCGCACAGCGTATCGCGGAGATCGCACTCAAAGAGGGCGCGGACGCCATCGCCCACGGCTGCACCGGCAAGGGCAACGATCAGGTTCGTTTCGAACTCGCCATCAAGCACTTTGCGCCCAACATGAAAGTTATCGCACCGTGGCGTGAATGGGACCTCAAGAGCCGCGAAGACGAGATCGAATATGCCGAGGCGCACAACGTCCCGCTGAACATCAGCCGCGAGACGAACTACTCCAAGGATAAAAACCTCTGGCATCTCTCTCACGAGGGACTGGATCTGGAAGATCCGATGAACGAGCCGCTCTACAAGAAAGACGGCTTCCTCGAAATGAGCGTCTGCCCCGAGCTCGCGCCGGACAAACCCACCTATGTGACCATCGGGTTTGAAAAGGGCGTTCCCGTCTCCCTCGACGGCAAGAAGATGAGCGCGAAGAACATCATCCTCGCCCTCAACGAAGTCGGCGGCGCAAACGGCATCGGACTTCTCGACATCGTGGAAAACCGCCTCGTCGGCATCAAATGCCGCGGCGTCTACGAAACCCCCGGCGGCACGATCCTCTACAAAGCGCACGAAGCGCTCGAGACCATCACGCTGGATAAGATGACCGCGCATAAGAAGGCGGAACTCGCAATCACCTACGCGGAACTCGTCTATAACGGTCTCTGGTTTTCGCCGCTGCGGGAAGCCCTCGCAGCCTTCGTCGACAAGACGCAGGAAACCGTCACCGGCTCCGTGAAGCTCAAGCTCTACAAGGGCAACATCATCAAGGCCGGCATCGAGAGCCCCTACAGCCTCTATTCGGAAGCCATCGCTACCTTTGGCGAGAGCGACTACAACCAGAAGGACGCGGAAGGCTTCATCAACCTCTACGGTCTGCCCACCAAGGTCAACGCCATGGTGCAGGAGAAGAACAAGAAGAAAACGATCTTGTCTGGCCTGTTCAAATAATGCAGGAGAAGAACAAGAAGAAATCTGTCCTCTCCGGCCTGTTTAAGTAAGTCAGGCAAGGGCGCAGAACGAACGAAAGAAACAGCAAATGCGAAGCGCCCGCCTCCGGCGGGCGCTCGTTCCCAAAAAGCTTCCCGCGCAGGGAACAAACACGACAAACGAGGGTGACACGCAATGGAAAAACTCTGGGCAGGAAGAACAGACGGCGCAAACGAAGCACTGGCGGACGCATTCAACCGCAGCATCGCGTTTGACGCGCGCATGTTTGAAGAGGACATCAAGGGCAGTATGGCGCACGCCGCCATGCTAGGCTCAGTCGGCATCCTCCCGCAGCAGAGCGTGGACAACATCCTTCAGGGTCTTGAGGGCATCCTCAACGACATCAAGTGCGGTCTCGTCAAGATCGATCCGCTCGCGGAGGACATCCACTCGTTTGTAGAGTTTGAACTCACGCGCCGCATCGGCGACGACGGCAAGAAGCTGCACACCGCCAGAAGCCGGAACGATCAGGTCGCGCTCGACCTCCGGCTCACGCTCAAAAAAGAGATCGTCGAGCTGGTCAGCCTCACCAAATCGCTCATCGCGGCGATCGCAAACGTCGCCGAACAGCACACCGAAACGGTGATGCCGGGTTACACCCATCTGCAGCGCGCACAGCCCGTCACCTTCGGGCACTGGATTCTTGCCTATGCGTTCATGCTCTCGCGCGACGTCAAGCGCCTGAACAACGCGCAGGACAACATGAACCTCTCCCCGCTCGGCGCGTGCGCATTCGCGGGGACGACCTATAGCATCGACCGCGGCATGACCGCAAAAACGCTCGGCTTTGCGGGAACAGCGCCCAACTCCGTGGATGCGGTGGCAGATCGCGACTTCTGCGTGGAGCTTGCCTCGGCAATCAGCATGCTGATGACGCATCTTTCCCGCTTTTCGGAGGAGATCATCCTCTGGACAAGCTGGGAGTTCCGGTTTGTCGAGCTTGCGGATGCGTTTTCCACCGGTAGCTCGATCATGCCGCAGAAGAAGAATTCCGACATGGCAGAGCTGGTGCGCGGCAAGACCGGGCGGGTGTTCGGTGACCTGATTACGCTCTTGACCATGATGAAGGGGTTGCCGCTTGCCTACAACAAGGATCTGCAGGAGGACAAGGAAGCGATTTTTGACGCAATCGACACGGCGAAGATGTGCCTTTCGGTATTTGCGCCGATGATCACAACCATGACCGTAAAACCCGAGAACATGCGAAAAGCCGCGGCGGAAGGGTTCATCAACGCCACGGACGCGGCGGACTACCTCGTGAAAAAGGGCATGCCGTTCCGCACCGCGTACAAGATCACGGGACAGCTGGTTGCCCACTGCATCGCAAACCGACAGACGCTCGAACGGTTGCCGCTAGCCGACTATCAGGCGATGAGTGAACTATTTACGGACGACATTTACGAGGCGGTCAGCCTCGATACCTGCGTGAAAACCCGCATCTCCGAGGGAGGCACCTCACCGGAGTCGGTAACCGCGCAGATACAGGAGATTCGAAAGACGGTGTTAGCATGACGAAAGTATTTATCGACGGCAAAGAGGGAACCACGGGACTGCGGATCTACGACCGCCTATCCCAGCGCGCGGATTTGACCATGCTCACGCTGCCGGAGCGGGAACGCAAAAACCCCGCACTGCGCCGCGAGCTGCTCAATGCGTGCGACGTCGCGATCCTCTGTCTGCCGGAAGATGCGGCGCTGGAAGCCTGCGACATGGTGACCGAACCGCACGTACGCATCATCGATCCTTCCACCGCGCACCGTATCTCAGAAGGCTGGGTCTACGGCCTGCCGGAAGCATGGGACGGCGGATGGGAACAGCTCGAAGGCGCTACGCGCGTGAGCGTGCCCGGCTGCCACGCCAGCGGATTTCTCGCACTGACCGCTCCGCTGATCGCAGCAGGCATCTTGAAAAAAGATGCTCTTCTCAGCTGCACCTCGCTCACGGGCTACAGCGGCGGCGGACACAAGATGATCGCGCAGTACGAATCGGATTATCGCGACGTGCTGCTCAAGTCCCCGCGCCTCTATGCGCTCGGTCAGCAGCACAAGCACCTCAAGGAGATGCAGCACTACAGCGGGCTTGCGCTCGCTCCCGCGTTCTTCCCGGTCGTTGCCGACTACTTCAACGGCATGCTCACGATCATCTCGGTGTTCCGCGAGCAGCTTGCGGAAGGCTACGGCGTAAACGATATCCAGGACCTCTATCGCGCGCGCTACACAGGCCCCATGGTGCGCTACTGCGAGGCGATGGACGAGCACGGCTATCTCGCCAGCGGCAAGCTGAAAGATCTCGACGGCATGGATATCTCCGTCGCTGGAAACGAGGAGCGCATCACGCTGTTGGCCCGCTTTGACAACCTCGGCAAAGGAGCAAGCGGCGCCGCGATCCAACTCATGAATATCCTCATCGGCGCAGACCCTTACGCAGGGCTGACGCTGGGTAAATAACAAACGCGCCTTGGAGCGAGGCGTTTGGAAAGGGAACAACGATGAAACAGATTGACGGCGGCGTTTGCGCCGCGAAAGGATATACCGCCGCGGGAGTTTACTGCGGCATCCGCAAAAACAAGAGCAAAAAAGACCTCGCGCTGATCTACAGTGAGAAGAAAGCCGCCTGCGCCTGCGTCTACACGCAGAACCTCGTGCAGGGAGCTCCCATTGCGGTCACCAAGACGAACGTCGCGGACGGATACGCGAGTGCCATCATTTGCAACAGCGGCAACGCCAACACCTGCAACGCTAACGGTGTTGAGATCGCGACGCAGATGTGCGATTTGTTGGGCGTGGCTCTCAAGATTCCCGCCAGCGACATCGTGGTTGCATCCACGGGCGTGATCGGAAAGACGCTGGACATCGAGCCCATCGCGAGCGGCATTGCGCCGCTGATTGCGGCGCTGGGCGACGACAGCAACGCGGCAGCAGAAGCCATCATGACCACCGACCTAGCAAAAAAAGAGATCGCGTTTGCGTTTGAACTCGGCGGCAAGACCTGCCATATCGGCGGTATCGCCAAAGGCAGCGGCATGATTCAGCCGAACATGGCGACCATGCTGGGATTCATCACCACTGACGCTGCCATCTCTCCCGCGATGCTGCAAAAAGCGCTGAGCGCGGACATCGTCGATAGCTTTAACATGGTCAGCGTGGACGGCGACACCTCCACCAACGATATGGTTACGATTCTCGCCAACGGCATGGCGGGCAACGCGGAGATCACGAGCACGGGCGCGGACTATGACGCGTTTTGCGCCGCGCTTTCGGCGGTCACGCAGTATCTCTCCCGCTCCATCGCCGCAGACGGCGAAGGCGCAACCAAGCTGATGATCTGCAAACTCACCGGAGCTGCCGACAAAGCAGCCGCCGTGAAACTGAGTAAATCCGTCATCAACTCGCCGCTCGTGAAATGCGCGATGTTCGGCGCGGATGCAAACTGGGGTCGCGTGCTCTGCGCGCTGGGCTACGCGGGTGTACCGACGGACGTCAACAAAGTCGGCGTTTCGTTCGCCTCCCTTGCGGGTTCACTCACAGTCTGCCAAAACGGCATGGGTGTGGATTTTTCGGAAGAGATCGCAAAGTCCGTGCTCAGCGAAAAAGAGATCACAATCGATATCACGCTTGGCGATGGCGCAGCTTCCGCTACGGCGTACGGCTGCGATCTGACCTATGACTACGTGAAGATCAACGGAGACTACCGCACTTGAGTCAGGATATCGTGCACGACAATGCAACATCCTGTGGAGGCTACTAAAATGGGTATCGACATCGCAAAACGGGCGGAAGTGCTGATTCAGGCGCTGCCCTATATTCAGAATTATTACGGCAAGACCGTCGTGGTCAAGTACGGCGGCAGCGCCATGGAAGACGAAGCGCTCAAACAAGCGGTCATGGGCGACGTGGTGCTTCTCACCCTCGTCGGCGTGAAGATCGTGCTCGTTCATGGCGGCGGCCCGGAGATCAGCGCAACGCTGAAAAAGCTCGGCAAAGAGAGCGTGTTTGTCGGCGGCCTGCGCGTCACCGACAAAGAGACGGTCGACGTCGCGCAAATGGTGCTCGCGGGCAAGGTCAACAAGGGCCTTGTGAACCTGATTCAGAACGCAGGCGGCAGAGCCATCGGCATCAGCGGCATGGACGGTCACCTGATCGAAGCAAAAATGCTCGACGAGAAGCTTGGGTACGTCGGCGAAATCGTCGCCATCCACCCGGAGCCCATCAAAGACCTGCTCGAAAAGGGCTATATCCCCGTGGTCTCTACGATCGGCTGCGACAAAGCCGGCAACACCTACAACATCAACGCGGACACCGCCGCGGCTTATATCGCGGGCGCGCTACAGGCGGAGAGCCTGATCAACATGACGGACACCAAGGGCGTGCTCATGGACGCTGCCGACCCCGACAGCCTGATTGTGCGGCTCTCGCTCGCGGAGATCCCGAAGCTGCAGGAGAGCGGTGTCGTCACCGGCGGCATGATCCCGAAGCTTGAGTGCTGCGCACATGCGGTGGAAAAAGGCGCGAACCGCGCGTTTATCATCGACGGACGCGTACCGCACGCAATTTTAATCGAGATGCTCACGGACGAGGGCATCGGCACCATGGTAACCGCCTGACACCGGCGAATTACCAGTCAACCGCGGAACGATGGCACCGCAAGAAGGAGAACAAATGACCAATCACGACGTGATCCAGCAAACTGACGACTACATCCTTGGCACCTATAAGCGTTTCCCCGTCGCGCTCGAAAGCGGCGAAAACGCGACGCTAAAGGATTTCGACGGCAAGACGTATATCGACTTCGCGAGCGGCATCGGCGTCTGCTCCCTCGGCTGCGGCAACGAAGCGTGGCTCGCCGCAATCACGCAGCAGGCGAAAAAGCTCCCGCATGTGTCGAACCTTTACTATACCGAGCCTGCGGCAACTGCCGCGAAGACGTTGGTCGAGCGCACCGGCATGCAGGGCGTGTTCTTCTCTAACTCCGGTGCGGAGGCGAACGAGGGCGCAATCAAACTCGCGCGCAAATATTCCTTCGACAAATACGGCGCGGGCAGAAACCAGATCATCACCCTGCACCACTCCTTCCACGGGCGCACGATCACGACGCTCGCCGCGACGGGACAGGATGTGTTTCACCAGTACTTCTTCCCCTTTACCGATGGGTTTGTCCACGCGGAGCCGAACGACGTTGCATGCGTAAAATCCGCCTGCATGAGCGGCACCGTCTGCGCGGTTATGATGGAGCTGATTCAGGGCGAAGGCGGCGTGCTTCCGCTGGATGCGGCGTTTGTACAGGAGGTTGCGGAGTTCTGCAAGTCGCGCGACATTCTTCTGCTCATCGACGAGGTGCAGACCGGCGTCGGCAGAACCGGAACGCTGTTCTGCTTCCAGCAGTATGGCATTGAGCCGGACGTGGTCACGTTTGCAAAGGGCATCGCGGCGGGGCTTCCGTTTGGCGGCGTACTTGCGGCGGAGACATGCGCAAGCACGCTCTCGGCGGGCACGCACGCGACCACATTCGGCGGCAACCCGATCTGCGCGGCTGGCGCGAATGCGGTGCTTGCGCAAATTACGCCGGATTTCCTCGGCGAAGTCACAGCAAAGGGCGCGTACATCCGCGAGACGATCGCGGGCTGGAACCTGCCCGTCGTCACAAGCGTGCGCGGACTGGGGCTCATGATCGGCATCGGCGTTACCTGCTCCCACCGGGAAGCCGTCGGCAAACTCGTGGAAAGCGGGCTGCTCGCGCTGACCGCAGGCGCGGACACCATCCGTCTGATGCCGCCGCTCACGATCACGAAAGACGAGATCGACGCGGGACTGGGCATCTTAAAACAGATTTTGAGCACATATTAACCAATAAACATACAGGAGGCGAAGGACATGAATCTGAAGGGCAAGAGCTTTTTGAAACTGCTCGACTTCACATCGGACGAAATTGCGGGACTTCTCGCGCTCTCGGCCGAACTCAAGGCGAAGAAAAAGGCCGGCATCGCGCACGATACGCTGCACGGCAAGAACATCGCGCTGATCTTTGAGAAAGCCAGCACGCGTACCCGATGCGCCTTTGAAGTCGCGGCCTTCGACCTCGGCATGCACACGACGTATCTCGATCCTTCCGGATCGCAGATCGGCAAAAAGGAGAGCATTTCGGACACCGCGCAGGTGCTGGGCAGAATGTATGACGGCATCGAATACCGCGGATACGGCCAGAGTGTCGTCGAAGAGCTCGCCAAATACGCGGGAGTGCCCGTTTGGAACGGACTTACCACCGAGTTTCACCCGACGCAGATTCTCGCGGATTTGCTCACGATTCAGGAGAAGTTCGGCTCTCTCAAGGGCATCAAGATGGCGTATTGCGGCGACGCGCGGTTCAACATGGGCAACTCGCTGATGGTTGGCTGCGCGAAGATGGGGCTCGACTTTGTCGCCTGTGCACCGAAAGCGTATTGGCCGAGCGAGGAGCTGACCCGCACCTGCAAAGAGCTCGCCAAGGCGAGCGGCGGCAGCGTCACGCAGACCGAGGACATCCTCGAAGGCGTCAAGGACGCGGACGTGATCTATACCGACGTTTGGGTGTCGATGGGTGAACCCATGGAGATTTGGGAACAGCGCATCAAGGAACTCGCGCCGTATCAGGTGAACGCGAAAGTAATGGCGGCGGCGAAACCCACCGCGATCTTCATGCACTGCCTGCCCGCGTTCCACGACCTGAACACCACCATCGGCAAGGACATGGGCGCGAAGTTTGGCCGCGACAGTATGGAAGTCAGCGACGACGTCTTCTCCAGCCCGCAGTCGGTGGTCTTCGACGAGGCAGAAAACCGCATGCACACGATCAAGGCGGTCATGCTGGCGACGCTGTAAAACAATTCAAATAGAATATGAAAAGAGGTTCGCGCGAGCGAGCCTCTTTTCTGTTGCTTGACCGCAAACTATGTTTCAGATTCTAATTAACAGTTGAGAGCAAGAAAATAAAAGAATTAATGGTAATCACTAGATAAATAATGTATGATCAAATTACAACGTCTTTCAGTCATTCCGACTGTTCGAATTACAAATTTACAACAGGAGGCAGCAAGATGAAAAGAATCGTAGTTGCAATTATGGCATTCCTTCTCGCTTTCTCGTTTGTGGGGTGTGGGTCAAGTTCGTCAGAAGAACTTATAGCACAGGAAGAAAAAGAGATAACGAAAGTTTCAAATGCCATTGAAGAGAGTGAGCCGGCTGTGGTTGAAAAGAGTGAACCTGAACCGGAAGTTGCTGAAATCTCATTTAATGAGATAACCGCTGTTGATAATGATGAATGCGTTATAAAAATCACCGGAATTGACCCTGACAATTTATGGGGTTACACAGTAAAAATAAATCTTGAGAACAAGTCAGCAGATAAGACGTACATGTTTTCGGTGCAAAATGCTGCCATTAATGGAGTAGAGATCGATCCGCTATTTGCAACTGAAGTTGCAGCGGGTAAAAAATCGAACAATGAAGTTAGTTTTTCGGATGATACTTTAAAGGAAATCGGGATCAACGAGGTCACCGATATCGAATTAACTTTTAACGTTTATGACTCAAATGACTGGATGGCAGACGCGGTTGCCTTGGAAACTGTTCATGTTTATCCGATTGGTGAAGAAAAAGCCACTATCTTTGAAAGGGTAAGTCAACCAACCGATACCGTCTTGTTCGACAATGAAAGTATCTCAGTAATCGTCATTGGATACACATATGATTCAATTTGGGGTTACACAGTAAATCTATACCTTGCAAATAAAACGGATATGCCCTTGATGTATGCAGTGGATGAAGTCTCCGTAAATGGCTATATGGCTGATCCATTCTGGGCAAAAGAAGTGCAGCCAGGCAAGGTGGCGTTTGCTACAATGTCTTGGTCGGATACGACGTTTGAAGAGAATGGCATCACGCAAGTGGAAGAAATCGAAATGATCTTTAGCGTGTATGATTCTAATGACTGGATGGCAGACAAACTAATCAATGAGACCATTACTTTGAAACCTTGAGTTGAAAACAAACGTTCTAAACCCTCCGCTGCAAATATGTGGCGGAGGGTTTCTTTTTAAAGTGGGCTCTTAATGCTGACTGATATTTCGGGCGTCCATAGCGCATTTATGACTACAACCCCAACTCCCGCAAACTCTCAAACACCCGACCGTCAATCTCCAACCGCTTTGCCAGCAACTGCTGCGTGCGCTTTTTGCGGAGCTTGTTGAAGTCCCTATCTCCGTACTTGTCGTCGCCGAGGACGGGGTGCCCGATTGCCGCCATCTGCACGCGGATCTGGTGCGTGCGCCCCGTGAAGAGCTCGATTTCGACTAGGCTTGCTTCGCCGTCGCTCTCGAGCACGCGGAAGCTCAGCTCGCACCTAAGCGCGCCCGCGTCGCCTTCACGGCAGAGGCGGACGAACGAATCATCCGCGTCCTTCTGCACCCAGTGGACGAGGCGGCCTTCGTGTTTCGGCACGCCGCGCACGACGGCGTGATAGATCTTTCTTAGCTCGTGTGTATAGAAGAGCTGCTCGTATTTATTCGCTGCTTCTTCCGTGCGCGCGAAGAGCACGATGCCCTCCGTGTTCGCGTCCAGCCGATGCACGGGATAGACGCTCTCAAACAACGACTCTAGCTCACCCAGCAGCTCGCCTTCCGTCTCCACGCCTGCGTGCTTGTCCACGACGATGCAGTCCCCGTCCAGCCAAATCCCACGGCAAACGGAAAACGCGGGCAGCAGCGCAATCTGCGGAATAAACGCGGCTTCCTCCCACGGCGGCGCGGAAAAGAACGTCATCGGCTCCTTCAGCGTCGGGTGCGAGAGCGTCAGCGCATATGCCCAGAGGCGAATCTGCTCACCGACTGTTGCGCCGACGTTATACCGCTGGTCGCCGTAGATCGGGTAGCCCGCATGCGATAGCTGCACACGAATCTGGTGCGGGCGTCCGGTATAGAGCTCGATATCGAGCATCGCGGTCGTCTCCGCCTGCGCAAGCAGGGCATAGCTCAGCCGCGCTTCCTTCGCGCCGTCGGTGCCCTTTGGCACAACGCGGGAAGAGAACGTCGTTTCGTCTTTGTAGAGCCAATCAACCAAGTATTCCTGCGGCTTCGGGTGGCCCGAAACAATCGCACAATAGCGTTTCTTCGCCTCGTGACTGTTGAACTGCGCAGAGAGGCGCGCCGCCGCCTTACTCGTCTTTGCGAACACCATTACGCCACCAACCGGGCGGTCGAGCCGATGCACGAGGCCGAGATAGACCTCGCCGGGCTTCTCGTAACGCGCGCGGATATACGCTTTCAAGAGCGTGAGCAAATCCTCGTCGCCGGAGCTGTCCGCCTGCACGGGCAGGTTGACGGGCTTCTCGACCACGAGCAGGTGGTTGTCCTCATATAAAATTCGGATGCCGCTCTCCGTCCGCTCGTCGCGCCGGAGCTTCGGCTGTGTGCTTTGCTCTTCCAACAATTTTTCGCTTTCTTATATGGTACTTGTCAGCGTTTCGGCGTCCAGCGTCCGCTTTCGCCGCATGGCAACAGAAGATTGTCCCGCACGATGGGCAGCCCTACCTCGTCGGAGACCGTATCGCCTTCCGGCAGGGCCACGCGCAGGATGTTTTTCAGCACGCTTGCAGCAAGGCCGGTGGTGTAGCTGTTGACGAGGAAGAACGCGGGCTCGTCACTCAGCAACTGCGCGCAGTCCGCGACCAGCGGGTAAAGGTCGGCTTCGATCTTCCAGAGCTCGCCCGTGGGTCCTCTGCCGTAGCTTGGCGGGTCCATGACGATGCCGTCATAGCGGTTACCGCGCCGCAGTTCGCGCTTGACGAACTTCACGCAGTCGTCCACGATGTAGCGGATCGGCGCATCCGAAAGCCCGCTTGCGCTCGCGTTGTCCTTCGCCCAGGCAACCATGCCCTTGGCGGCGTCCACATGCACCACCTCCGCGCCGGAGGCCGCACAGGCGACGGTCGCGCCGCCCGTGTACGCAAAGAGGTTGAGCACCTTCGGCGCGCGATCGTGCGATTTTTTCCAATGATTGAGTTCGCCGCGCATCCAGTCCCAGTTGACCGCTTGCTCGGGGAACAGCCCCGTGTGCTTAAAGCCTGTCGGGCGCACGACAAACGTCAGGTCGCGATAGGCGACCTGCCAGGATTCGGGCAGCTGCCGCTGCTCTTCCCAATGTCCGCCGCCGGTTTCGGAGCGGATGTAGACCGCGTCCGCCTTGTGCTCGCCCATCGGCCAGACGGCCTGCGGATCGGGACGCAGGAGGGTGATGCCCTTCCAGCGTTCGAGCTTCATGCCGTTGCCCGCGTCCAGCACGCGAAAATCGTTCCAACCGTCTGCGATAAACATACTATTCTCTCCCGCGCGGCTGTTTTCGCCGCGTTTTCTAACTCATTACAACTTAATAGTATACAGAATTTTGTTTTATTCGGAAAGGACGGATTTGCCACGGCTTTTTCGTGCAACAGAAGCGCGCGTTTGTGTTGCGCGCGGTCACGGTTTTCGATATACTCTTTGCCATGGATGGTTTCTTGAACGGGGATATGAAGGGGAAAGTCGTCATCGTTACGGGCGCAAACGCCGGCATCGGCAAGGCGACCGCACGGCAGCTTGCCGACCGGGGAGCTACCGTCGTGCTCGCCTGCCGCAGCAAGGAGCGCGGAGAAGCGGCGCTTGGCGAGCTTTCGTGCGTGGAAGGGCGCTGCTTTGACCTGATGCGGCTGGATCTATCCGAACTCGACAGCGTCCGCGCGTTTGCCGCCGCGTTTACGGAAAAATACGGCAGGCTCGACGCGCTGATCAACAACGCGGGCATCCTCGGCCGCTATAGAGCGGAGACAAAGCAGGGGTTTGAGCTGACGTTCTGCGTCAACTACCTCGGCGCATTTCTGCTGACGATGCTGCTGCTGCCGCTGCTGGAAAAGAGCGAGCAGGGCAGAGTTGTGATGATGACCAGCATAGCCCACGGCTGGGGTGACGTGCGCTTTGACGACCTGAACTATACGCGCGGCTACAACCGCTTTGCCGCCTACGGACACAGCAAACTCTGCACGCTGCTCTTCACGCGCGCGCTGGCCGAAAAACTCCGCACCCGCGGCAGCCGCGTGACGGTCAACGCCGTGCACCCCGGCATCGTCGCGACGGACATCGTGGTCAACCGCACGAACGACCGCTTCCGCTGGGTAGCGTCGCTGATGAAGGTGCTGTTTATGACCAGCGACGAGGGCGCGAGAACGAGCGTTTATCTCGCCTGCGAACCCGCGCTCGATCGCGTCAGCGGAGAGTATTTCTACCGCTGCAAGATCGAGCCTTCCAGCGAGGCGAGCAAAAACCTCGCCAGCGCAAACCGGTTGTACGATGTGAGCCTGAAGCTGTGCGGGCTGGATGATCCGCTGAAACCGTAAAATAATGTCCACGAATCCGAGTGGATTTTAACCGATTTTATCCCGTGCAATGCACGGGATTTTTTACTCGAATGCGACTCCGTCAATAGCTGCAATGTGATTCACTTCTTCACAATCCCCCTTCTTTGCCACATGAATCGTGGCAGGATTATTAACTTTTATCGGTTTCGCTTTTCCCGCGGCGCAACTTTGGTATAATATAGTTTGCTTTACCGGGGGGTAAATTTCAAAGGATCAAGGTAGAAAATGAAACGATTTTTCGCATTCCTCATCGCAATCATGATGCTGAGCGGCGTGTTCTTAACCGCGGGCTGCTCTATTGTGACGCGCGGCAGCGATTACTGCTACCGTTTCTTAGACTATATCTGCGAAGGCTCGTTTGACAAAGCATACGAAATGCTGGCGGACAGCATCAAAGCGCCTGAAACAGAAGAAGAACGCGAAGACCGCATAGCCGCTGAAGAAAAAGAGAAGGAAGAAAACCGCGCAATCTGGCGACAGGTGTTCGGCCTTGACAAGGCGGACACGCCGGAGCCGGAGGCAACGCCTGCACCGGAAGTTTCCGGAACGCCCGACCCGAACGCGACGCCTGACCCGAACGCAACGCCGGAAGCCAGCGTTACACCCGAAGCCAGCGTTACGCCGGAAGCAAGCGTCACGCCCGAGGCTTCCGTCACACCCGAAGCGGACGCAGCCGTCGACCCGAACATGGTGGACGAGAACGACATCCCCGCCGACCAGCGCGACACGGACATGACCCCCGCACCGGGCACCACGCCCGCGCCGACGGTTGCCCCGACGCCCGATCCCAACGCTTCGCCAACGCCGACCCCGACGCCGACGCCGACCCCCGACCCCAACGCCACCCCAACACCCGCGCCGACAGACGTGAATGGCGACGGCGTGATCGACGAGAAGGACGAAGTCGAAACCACCGTCACCAAGGTCGAGTTCATCGAGCGCTACCAGAGCATCTTTGACGAGCTGGAGCTCACGGGCATCGACTATACCGCAACGGACGTGGTCGACGGCGAAATCATCGCGCGCGTGAACTATACGCTCACCTACCATAGCGCACGCGCAGGCGAAGACCTGACATATGACTTCTCCATCGAAGCAAACCGCATCGAGCACCGTTGGACGATCAACTGGTCGCCGAGCCTGATCTTCCCCGAAATGCAGTGGGGCGACAGTCTCCGCGTCGGCGTATTGCAGGCAAACCGTGGCGAGATTCTTGCCTACGGCGAACCGTACGCGCAAAACGTCAGCGCCGTCACCGTGTTCTGCGTGCCGAGCACGATTCCGAACGTAGATGAGTTCATCCACGCGGTGGCAAACGTGCCCGAGATGGAGATGACGGAAGACGACGTCCGCGAAGCACTCAAGAAAGTGCGAAACGACTTCGTCAAGCTAAAAACATTCTATCCAGATGAGGCGACGATGGATCTCAAGCAGCGACTGCTTGCCATCACCGGCCTTGCCATCGATACCGCGAACTACGGTACGCTGCGCTATTATCCCAACGGCAAGTCGCTGTGCCATATCGTGGGTTACGCCGGTATCATCTCCAAGAAAGAGAAGATCAACTTCGAAACCTACGGCGATATCCGTTATGACGCGGCAAACGACCGCTTTGTGACAACGCCCACCCGATACAATGGCGACAGCTACATCGGTAAATACGGCCTTGAGCAGCTTTACGAAGATCAACTGCTGGGTACCAACGGACGCTTCACCTACATACAGACCAAGGAGGGCGGCAGCCGCGGCATGCTCTACTCCACCAAGGCGGTGGATGGCAACGATCTGCACCTGACCATTATCCCCGAACTGCAGGAGCGTCTGGAAGACGTCATCGATACCGTCGTCTATGATCAGAACATTCACGGCAGCGTCATCGTAATCAACCCCAAGACCGGTGCACTTCAGGCCCTAACCTCCTGGCCGGGATTCGACCTGAATGACCTCAGCCGAGGCCTCCCGATTGAGGAGTGGACCGCGATGCAGAACGATACGATCAACCTGCCGCTGTACAACCGCTCGACACAGGGTTTGTATACGCCGGGTTCCGTGTTTAAGCTCATGACAAGCGCCGCGCTTGTCGAGACCAACACCATGACGGTCAACGACGTGTTCCCCGGCTCCGAAGAGATCAGCCAGGACATGTGGTATCCTTCGGAGACGTTCCTCGCGAATCTTGCAGAACGTTCCAGCCCGCTCACCTGGAAAGAGCAGAGCAACGACCGCGCGCTGGTTCGTACCCGCGCGGACAGCAGAAAATCACCGATGAACATGATTAACTCCATCATTTCATCGGATAATCTGTTCTTTGCCTACGCCGCAATGCGCATGGGTTGGACAAAGTTCACGGCGTTTATGGAGCAGATCGGTTGGATGACGACCATCCAGCTCGAGGCAGACGGCACTGAACCTCGCATCTACTGGCAGGTAAATCCCAACGATGATGAGAAAGTCGCATGGTTAAACCTCGCCGAAGGCGGCGAGACCATCTGGCGTCAAAAAGAGGACGGCAGCTACGAGGAAGTGCCGAATGTCCACCTCGTGCTGGCAAAGGACCCGATCTACGGTCTTGACGTCAGCAAGGCACAGCTTGCGAACGCACGCGCCGCCGATAAGCCGTTGAACGAATACGACCTTGGCGTCACTGGTTACGGCCAGGGCGAAATTCTGATGTCGCCGCTGCAGATGGCATGCTACGCCTCCGCCTACGCCAACGACGGCATGATCATGCAGCCCTATGTTGTAGACAGCATCTGGCACGCGGACGGCACGGATTATACGCTCGTTGAGCAAAAACAGCCGAAGATCTACCGTACCATCCTGCAAGAAGGTACCGTGGACAACATCTACCCCGCGCTATTGCAGGTCGTCACCGACGGCACGGCGCGCAGCATGGTCAAGAGCTTCATCACGAAAGCCCCGCTCGATCTTGGCTACACACTTGCCGGCAAGACGGGCACCGCCGAGCTCAACGACGATAAGACGAAAGAACTCGCCTGGTTCATCTGCTGGCGTGACAGCAAGGACGGCGTGAAAGTCACCGAAGAAAACGCACGCCTTGTCCTCATCATGCTCGAGATCGACCTGACCAACCTCCCGACCGAATGGAACCAGATGAAGTTTGACATCGCCCGCGCGCTGCTGAAGGACGACATTCTGAACGAGACGGAAGGCTGATACACTGCAACTAAGTATGGACAATCTTGCATGATTGTCATACACTAACCACAGATAACGAACATCAACACACGATCGGTTCGCGCCGGTCGTGTGCTTTTATCGGGAGAAAAAAGGAACTATGGCAGAAAAGAACACCGGAGCAAAACGCATTGTATTCACCGGCGGCGGCACCGCGGGGCACGTAACCCCGAACATCGCGCTCATGGAACCGCTGCTGCGCGAAGGCTGGGATGTGCATTACATCGGCTCCGAGAGCGGCATGGAAAAAGGCCTGATTGCGGATATCGCGGGCGTCACCTATCACGGTATCTCGACCGGTAAACTCCGCCGCTACTTCTCCTGGCAAAATTTTATCGACCCCTTCCGGGTCATCAAAGGATATGCACAGGCGCGCAAACTGATCAAAACGCTAAAGCCGCATGTCATCTTCAGCAAAGGCGGATTCGTATCCGTTCCCGTCGTGCTGGCGGCCGGCAAAACGCCCGTCGTCGCGCACGAATCGGACTATTCCCCTGGCTTGAGCAATCGAATTGCGACACGCTTTACCGATCAGGTTTGCCTAAGCTTTGAAGATACCCTCGCGCATATCCCGTCGGGAAAAGGCATCTTCACGGGAACGCCCATCCGTCCCGCGCTCTACAGCGGCAGCCGGGAAAAGGCGCTCGCGTTCACCGGATTCACCGGCGAAAAGCCCGTACTGCTCGTAATGGGCGGCAGCCTCGGCGCGCAGAAGCTCAACGAGCTCGTTCGCGAGGCGCTGCCGATTTTAAGTGAAAAATACGAGGTGATCCACCTTTGCGGACGCGGTAAAAACGACTGCGATTGCGTCTCATGCGGGTATAATCAATACGAGTACATTACCGAGGAGCTGCCGGACTTGTTCGCGCTCTCGGATGTCATACTTTCGCGCGCGGGCGCGAACAGCGTGTTTGAACTGCTCGCGCTCAACAAACCCAGCGTGCTCGTGCCGCTGACCTCCGCCAGCACGCGCGGCGACCAGTTGCTCAACGCGCGGTACATGGAAAAGAAGGGTTACGCAAAGGTCGTTGACCAGAACACCGCGACGCCGGAGTCTTTGGCAGCCGCAGTTGATGAAGTGTATGTTCAACGCGCGGAGTATGCCGAACGGATGTGTGAAGACACGCACTCAGACGGAACAGAAACAATATTAGAGATTATAAAGAAGGCGGCAAGCAATGGATAATTCTTCCGAAAAACGGCCGCCATCCGGCGGAAAACCAGTCTCCCAAGGATCAAAACCTTATAGCGAAAAGCGGGCTTATTCGTCGAACAAGCCGTATTCCCCTAAGCCTACTTCTGAAAAGAAGTTTTCGTCCGATAAGCCTCCGTTCGAGAAAAAGTCTTACTCGGATAAACCTACTTATGGAAAAAAATCATACTCCGACAAGCCTTCGTTTGGCAAGAAGTCCTATTCCGATAAACCGTCTTATTCAAGAAACTCCGATTTGAATAAAAAGAATTACGCCCGTCCCGCTGCGCCACGCGTCACCCCGCGGGAGGAGGAGGCAGCCGTCACCGAGCAGCAGTTGCAGGTGCTTGTTTCCACAATTGCAACCGAACCCGTCACCTCGCTCTCCGCGCTCTCCGCGCACGCAAAAAAGCGTGCCGCACGTGAAACGTTGGAGCATATCTTTGCCGACCGCGCGGTTCTGTATGCCGCACTTAAAGCCCCCGAACCCAAGGCGCGCAAGAACGCCGCGCGCGTGCTCGGCGCATTTGCCAACGAGCGGGATACCGACGCACTGATTGACGCGCTTCAGACGGAAGAAACACGTTTTGTCGTCCCCTCGATTCTTCTCGCGCTTGGCGCCATCGCAAGCGATCGCGCAGGCGAGGCCATCCACGCCTATACGCCTCCCGTCGCCGCCGATGAGACAGAAGAAAAGCATGTCGCGGACATTCTGGAGGCGCACGAAAAGGCAAAATCCGCGCTCACGCGAGATATCCCGCTGCCGCCGCGTACGCGCCTGAAAACACCGCACGAGGTTCTGCTTGTGCACCCCGCAGGCTTTGGCGAGATTTTGCTCAAAGAGACCACCTCGCGAGGATTTGTCGCATCGATGGAACACGACGGCGTCCACGTAACCACCGACCAGATCAAAACCCTGCAGGAATTGCGCTGCGCATCAGAGCTGCTGCTGCCGCTGGCAAGCGGTCTTCCTCTCGACGCCGAGCAGATCGCGGCGGTCGCCGAGCCCGTATTGACGCGCCCTTACCGCATTGAGCTCAGAAACCACACGGGCGACCGTGCGGCGTTTATCCGCGCCGTCTCAGCCGCGCTCGGCGGCGGGGACAATCCCTCGCGCTATGCGGACGAACTACGCATCGTCTGCCACAAAGGCAGCTGCGACGTCTTCATTCGGCCAAAGGATGTGCCCGATACGCGCTTTACCTATCGCAAGCGCGCCTTGCCCGCATCGATTCACCCCGTACAAGCCGCTTGCCTCGCGAGATATGCGCTCTCGTTTATCTCCGCTGCACGGCCTCGCACGCTCGATCCTTTCTGCGGCAGCGGCACGCTACTGCTGGAGCTGGAGCGCGTTGTGCCCACTGCGCTGATCGGTGTGGATCACTCCGAGCGCGCGCTGGACGCCGCGCGGGAGAACGCAGCCGCCGCACACAGCGCAGCGCGATTTGTGCACAAGGATATTCTCAAGTTCGAGCCGCGTGATCCGTTTGACCTGATTCTCACCAACATGCCGTTTGGCAACCGCGTCGGCACGCACAACGCAAACGAATCGCTCTATCGCGACTTTGTGCATGCGCTGCCGCATCTGCTTGCCTCCGGTGGCATAGCAGTGCTGTATACCATGGAGCACCGGCTGCTCACCTCGTGCATCCAGTCCGAGCCGAATCTATTGCTCGCGGCGGAGATGACAACCGAAGCGGGCGGACTCAACCCGCGGGTTACCGTTCTGAGAAGGCGCTGATGATTTGGCAGCACTTACCAACGATTCAAACACAAAAGCCACCCGATCGGGCGGCTTTTCTTTGATTGCCATATCAAGTATTAAATTCTTTCTGTTGTTTACCTGATCGATAATGTCTTTTGTTCCAGAAACAGATCTAGAAGAATCCAATACTCCTAATAATCCAGATATTTTTCGGCAAGAATGTTGTTCCTTTGTTTCTTTTTAGACGAAAGATACTGCATCACCGGTTGATCCATCGCCTCACGCATTTGCTGTTCGGACATGCAATAGAACCCGGCCGCCTTTGCAATGCTCCAGTCGCTAAGCAGATTATTCGCCTGCATAAGGTTGTAACGTGGGTGCAAGTAGAGAACTTCTTCTTAAACGTGACATTGAACGTATCCTGGTCCATCATTATGCGCCAGGGATCATTCGCTTTGCTCTCTATCAATACTGCCGAAGTATCGCTGCGCGCATTTTTTTGTGTTGAGCAGTAATTCGCCTGATTTTATATTGCACGAACCCCCATTTCGCTTATCAATCTGATCATGCGTGCCCAGCAAATTCTTGGTCACTGTAGCATAGTTGTTCTCCTGATTCGTCGCGTACTGCGTTGAAAGATCACCAATACGATTGTATCGCTATCTAAGTACCGCACCTTGTCATACTTGCCGAGAAGATGCGGAATGTCAAATTTCAAGAGTGTCGCGTCGCTGACATGCGGATGCGTGTTGGCACAGATCAATTGTTTTTCTTGCCGCTGTACAGTACTGCTTGTTCAACTCAAAATTCCGCAAGTATTCTTCTCTTGCATATTGCAACTATTTCATGTTACACTCTTTTCAACAAGAGGTGATTAGATGATACCGACGGAAGAAATCAAACAGCTGCGGGAGTCGATCCGCATTCTGGAGCGAAAGCTCGGCATACTGGAGGAAAGCGAGATGGCTTGCTGCGGGTTGACGCTTGCGCAATGCCACGCGCTGGTCGAAATCGGGCGCGCAGAGCGCCTGTCCCTCGTCGATCTCGCGGGCACCATCGGCCTTGATACCAGCACGCTGAGCCGGACGGTGAACAACCTCGTCGCCAAGAACATGGTAAGCCGTGAATTGGATCCCGACGACCGGAGATACGTCACCATCCAGCTAACACCGGAAGGCAACCGCTATTTTCAAGAGATCGAAGCGAGTATGGACGCTTATTTTTACAAGATCTACGAAAACATCGCGGAAGGCGACCGCGCGCTGGTGCTCAAGGGGCTTACGCTGCTACTCGACGCAATTCAGGAGAGCAACTGCTGTTGAACTGGTTTTGAAAGGAGCTTCGCTTTATGGCATCTACATGCTGCGGTGGAACGACAACGGTCGGTCGCCGCGCGAAACAATCCAACTGCTGCGGAGAAGACAGCAAAAATGAGAAGTCTTCATCCTGCTGCGGGCAAGATGTAGAAACAGATGTATCCGCAATCGCGCACGATCCCGCTGTGTTTGAGCACCCCTATGTGATCGGTAACATCGCAACTCCCGTCGGCGACATCCCGCAGGTTGCGACAAAACTCTCGTTTGCGGATACACTCGGTTCGTGGAAATGCCGCTGGTCGATCGGGCGGATGAATTATATGGTCGATCCCGGCCTCTATGCCGTGGGTCAGCCGGACGAAACCTCGCCTGTGCTGGTCACCGCGAACTACAAGATGACGTTTGATCGCCTGCGTGAGCAGCTGGACGGGCTCAATCTCTGGATCCTCGTGCTGGATACAGACGGCGTCAACGTCTGGTGCGCTGCGGGCAAAGGTACGTTCGGAACGGATGAGCTTGTGCGCCGCGTGTCGGCGGTGCGCCTTTCGGACGTTGTCTCCCATCGCACGCTGATTTTGCCGCAGCTCGGCGCGGTCGGCGTCGCCGCGCACGAGGTGACGAAGCAGACCAAATTCCGCGTCGTCTACGGGCCGGTGCGCGCAAAGGATGTTCCGGCATTCCTCGTAAACGGTATGCAGACGACGGAGGAGATGCGCACCGTGCGCTTCACCTTCCGTGATCGCGCTGTGCTCACGCCGATGGAGCTCGTGGGTGCGATGACGCCGATATTGATCACATTTGGCATTCTCTTCATCCTCAACGCCGTCGGCTTCGGCCATTACGGTTGGGTGGACTTGTATGGTATCCTGGGCGCGATCTTCGTCGGCGCGGTGCTCACACCGATGCTGCTGCCGTGGGTGCCCGGGCGAGCGTTCTCGCTCAAGGGCGCAATTCTGGGTCTCGTCTGGGCGGTCGGGTTCCTGCTGCTCAACGGCTTCCCTGATCCCGCGTTCGGCTGGCTGAAGGCCGTGGCATACTTCCTGCTGCTGCCCGCGCTCTCCAGCTTTTTGACGATGAACTTCACCGGAAGCTCGACCTATACCTCACTCTCGGGCGTAGATCGCGAAATGCGGTTCGCCGTTCCCGCACAGCTTTCGACGGCTGTCGTTTCCATCCTGCTGTTGCTCGTCAGCGACGCAATCCTCACGTTCGGAGGGAAACTGGTATGAAGTATCTGAAAAATGTCGTCACGCTGCAATACGATTCCACCAAATGCACGGGCTGCGGCAGGTGCCTCGAGGTCTGCCCGCACCGTGTGTTTCAGCCGGAGGGAAAAAAGGTCAAAATCGCTGATCGCGACGCCTGCATGGAATGCGGCGCGTGCGCGCGAAATTGCGCGTTTGACGCAATCGAGGTTACGGAAGGCGTCGGTTGCGCGGCAGCCGTGATCATCGGGTTTTTCACAGGGACGGAGCCAACCTGCGGATAAAAAACAGAGCAACCATACAGGAGCCACCCAAGGGTGGCTCTTTTCTTTTTTGCCTCAACCAATAGTTGTTAAAATTCAAATTTGTGTATGCGTTCGATTCAACCGCCGATTGTTGTAAACGTACATATCAGTGCTATAATAGACCTAATATTCCGACTTGGTTTTCCGTAATTTCTAACAGCTGAGAATCTACCAAATGCTTTCTCGTAATAATAAGAAAGGCATCCGATGGAACAAACAAAGAAGCCCGAAAAGCCGAAATACGGCGCACTGAGCAACATCGCGTTCACGATCAAAAACATTCTGCGCATCGACAAGGTGCTGCTTGCTTCGATGATCGCGCTCGTGTTTTGCATGGTTGCGCAGCCTGTCGTCGGTGTGCTGATGCCCAAGTTCATCATTCAGTTTTTTGAGGAAGGGCGAGACATCGCCTCTCTTCTTCTGCTGGTTGCGGTGTTCGGCGTGACATCGCTGGTATTGGGTCAGCTCCGCAGCTTTGCGGACGGCTACTTCCCGCGCATGAAATCCATGTATCGCAGCATGCGCCTCGGCGCGGAGATGTGCCTCGCCTCCATGCAGGTAGACTACAAGCATCTTTCCTCCGAAAAGGGCCAGCTGGAGAATCGCAAGGCACAGCGCGCAATCAGCAGCCCGAGAGAAGGTGTAGAGGATATCGTAGTGCGCATCGTGGAGTGCAGCGCAAACCTGCTTGGCGCGGTCGTCTACATCTTCATCCTCTCCACGCTCAATCCGCTCGTCATCCTCGTTCTTGCCGTCTGCGGCGCGGTCAGCTATTTTGCGGGCAATCTCGTCAACCGCTACATCATCAAGCACAAGGAAGAAGTCAACAAGGTCGAACAAAAAACATATAGCGCGTCCGCAAGCACCGGGGATGTAATGTATGCAAAGGACATCCGCATGTATGGCATGTTCGACTGGCTCGCCTCTCTGCTTCGAAAGTACAATGACGAAAATATCTTGTGGCAAAATCGGATCTTGCTCCGTATGTTTTTCAGCGAGGTTGCGGATGGCGTCGTCGCGTTCCTGCGGGATGGGTTTGCATATCTTTACCTGATTTCGCTCGTGCTCGCGGGGACGATTCCCGTCTCGCAGTTCATACTCTATATCGGCGCGATTGCGGGGTTATCCTCGTGGATCAGCGGGTTTGCAAAAAACGCGATTCAGTTAAATACGGCATCAATTCAAGTGTCCGATTTCCGCGTGTTTCTGGAGAAGTCGGAGGAGCACACCAAAGGCGACCGGCAGCAGCGGGAGTTTTCGCTGCCGATGCAGATCGAATTCCGGCATGTGGATTTCTCCTACGGCGAGCATGTGATCTTTCAGGATTTCAACGTCGTGATCGAGCGGGGCAGGAAGGTCGCGCTCGTCGGCATCAACGGCGCGGGCAAGACAACGCTGGTCAAGCTCCTCCTCAACCTCGCGGAGCCGGATCGCGGCGAGATCCTGCTGGACGGCGTCGATTCCAGAGAAGTCGATCTCAAGCAGTATTTTTCGCAGTTCTCGGTTGCGTTTCAGGACGCGCTGATCTTAGCCTATGGCATGGACGTGAATATCTCCATGCGCAACAGTCGCGATACCGATCAGGCGCGGGTGGATGCGGCGATTGAGTCGGCGGGTCTCACTAAAAAGGTCAAGGAGCTTAAAAAGGGCAAGTTCACGAGCTGTGAAAAGTATCTGGACAATGAAGGAACCGAGCTTTCCGGCGGCGAACGGCAAAAGGTGATACTGGCCCGCGCGCTGTACAAGGCGGCTCCCGTGCTGGTGCTGGACGAGCCTTCCGCCGCGCTGGACCCGATTGCGGAATCCCGCCTCTATGAAACCTATCACGAGATGACGAAGAACAAAACCTCGATCTATATCTCGCACCGGCTTTCGAGCACGAAATTCTGTGACGAGGTGCTGCTGCTCGACGGCGGGCGCATCGCCGAGCGCGGCACGCACAACGAGCTGATGCGGCTATGTGGAACCTACGCGCACATGTTTGATATCCAGAGTCACTATTATCGTGAGGAAGGCGGTGAGCCGGCATGAGCGAGAAGAAAAAGAGGCTGAATCTTGCCGCGGTGATTGCCGCGCTCAAGATGATACAAAAGCTCAGCCGCAGGTTCATTCCCACGATGCTGTTCTCCGCGATGCTCGACGCGGTGAAACCGTTTATCCCGATCGTGCTCTCCGCCAAGATTCTCGACGAGTTGATGGGCGCAAAGGATATACCGACCCTGACCACGCTCGCAGCGCTGCTGGTCGGGCTGATGCTTGTGCTCCATATCATTGGCGCATTTTCCACAAAACTATATAGCGATCAGAAGATGCTTCTCGTCACCCGTTACTACGAAGAGTTTTCCAAGAAGACGATGAAGCTCGACTATGAGCAGATTGAAAATCCCGACACGATGGATCTGCGGCGCATGATTCAGGAGACGGAAAACAACCACATGGCCGTCTGGGACATGGCGGAATATCTGCTCAAGGGCTTTATGGCGATCTTCGAGATGGTGATTGCAAGCGTGCTGATCGTGACCACGTTTGCCACGGGTAACGCCGCGAGTTCGGGAGCGGAAGGCTCTATCGTGCAATCTCCGTTCGCGTTTGTCGCGCTTGCCGTGCTGCTTGTGCTCGGCGTATTGATCTACAACAACGTGCAGGCGAGAATCGCCAAGACCGCGGAGGACGACGTCAACAACAATCTCGACTCCAACCGGAACTTCGGCTATCTGTTCTTCCGCATCAGCTATAACTATGAGTGTGGAAAAGATATCCGCCTCTATCAGGCGCAGCACATGCTCAAGGAGAAGATCGACGACTATGTCGGGCCGGATATCCAGGTAAGCGTCAATGAGTTCGTGAAACCGAACATCAAGCACTTCTCGATTCTTGCCGCGGTCAACGCGGTGCTGCTCACCGCGGTATATCTGTTTATCGTGCTCAAAGCGTATATCGGCGCAATCACGGTGGGTTCCATCTTCATCCAGATCAACGCGATTATGCGCTTTTATCAGGCGATTGCAGCGCTCATTCAGCAATACACAATGTTCAAGGTGTCCAGCGAGTACTTCGGCCTGAGCATCCGCTTCTTCGGGCTGCCGGAAACGACGCAGCACGGGTCTAAGCACATCCGCCTTGAACGGAATCAGGACTATGTATTCGAGTTTCACGATGTATCGTTTCATTATCCGAATTCGGAAGCACAGGTGTTGGAGCACGTGAACCTGACGCTCCGAAAAGGCGAGCGCCTCGCCGTCGTCGGCATGAACGGCGCGGGAAAGACCACGCTGATCAAGCTGCTGTGCCGGTTTTACCAGCCGACGGCGGGCGTGATCACCTGCAACGGCGTGAACATTCAGGAGTTCGACTACAACGACTATATCGATCTGTTCTCCGTGGTGTTTCAGGATTTCACGCTGTTCTCGTTTGCGCTGGATCAAAACATTGCGGCAAGCGAGCATCCCGACAAGGCGCGGCTGGAGCAGAGCATGCGCACCGCGGGGCTTGACGCGCTCGTTAGCGAGCTCAACGGCGACTACACCGTACCGCTCGGCAAACAGTTTGACGAAAACGGACGCGACTTCTCCGGCGGCGAGAAGCAGAAGATCGCAATCGCCCGGGCGCTTTACAAAGACGCGCCCGTCGTCGTGCTGGACGAACCGACCGCAGCGCTCGATCCCATCACGGAGTTTGAAGTCTACTCCAGGTTCAACGAGCTGGTTGGAGAGAAAGCCTGCATCTTTATCTCGCACCGGCTGTCCTCCTGCCGCTTTTGCCATAACATCGCGGTGTTCGACGGCGGCAAGCTCGTGCAGTTCGGCAGCCACGCTGATCTGTTAAACGAACAGGACGGCAAGTACAGCGAGCTTTGGACTGCGCAGGCAAAGCACTATGTCGGCGAAGAGATGCCCGCGTAAAACAATCGTAATCGCATGAAAAAGGTCACCTGATACTGGGTGATCTTTTTTTCGCGTCAATTTTCGCAATCATATTTCAACCATATTTTTCTTATATCTTATAACTACAGAAACCATTCACGACAAGGAGGTGAACCTCGTGAGAAAAGCATTACTCATTATCGCAATTGTCATCCTTGTGCTCGTGCCCGTCGCGGCCTTCGCGCTGGCAAACTATTCGCCCGTGCGCAGCGACGTCAGCTACCCCGCTTATCAGCAGGAACTGACACAGCAGCAGGAGGCGGATTTGCAGGAGTCTTTCCAGCAGATGATCGACCTGAGAAAAGAGACGATCAACAAGATGGTTCAGGACGGACTGTTAACGCAGGAAGAAGGACAGGAAGCACTGGCGCAGTTGGATGAAATGGCAGCTTACCATGCGGAAAACGGATACGCATTCGGCTACGGCATGATGGGCTACGGATGCGGGTTTGACGCGGACGACGATTTCTACGCTCGCGGCAGATTTGGCACACGCGGCGGCTACTATGGCCCCGGCATGATGCGCGGATATGACTCGGATGACGGCTATTATGGCCCCGGCATGATGCGTGACTACAACTGGAACTAAGTAAGAAAGGCGGATCGTAATATGATGTTCATTTGGTTCATTCTCATCGGCGTCGTCGTCTATTTGCTGGTTGCAAAATCCGGCAAACCATTGGGCGAATGGGTGAAGTCCGGTGAAACCCCTGAGGATGTGCTGACAAAGCGCTTCGTCAACGGGGAAATCACCGAAGAAGAATACAAAAAAATGCAGAAAATCATCCATGAATAAGGAGGTATGATACAATGATGTTTACAAGAGGATTCGGTAGCTTTGGTACGTTTTGCAGAGGATTCGGCGCAGTAAACCCCACCGTTTGGATCGGACTTGCCGTACTGTTTGTTGCGGCGCTGGTCACGGTTATCGTGCTGCTGGCCAAAAAGTCCCGCAAGAGCACCAACGACGGCGCAGCCGACGCGCTCAAGCTCCGCTTTATCAAAGGCGAGCTGACGGAAGAAGAATACCTGAAGATGAAAGATGTGCTCGGGAAATAATCCCCGACGCAGGTTATAACTAAACGAGGTGGTACGGTGCGATATCAGATATTGGTAGTCGAAGACCAGCCGGAGATCAGAACCATCGTTGAAAAGTATCTTTTGAAAGAAGGATACGCGGTCTTAACCGCAGGCGACGGACTGGAAGCACTGGCGCTCTTCAACAGCAGCACCGTCCACCTCGTTTTATTAGACGTCATGATGCCGGGCATCGACGGCTTTGAAGTACTCAAGGAGATTCGAACCGTGTCCGAAGTGCCTGTGATCATGCTGACCGCGCGGCAGGGCGAAGTTGACCGCGTGCGCGGCTTCCGCGGCGGCGTGGACGACTATGTCGTCAAGCCCTTCAGCGCAAAGGAGTTGATGCTGCGCGTGCAGCGTCTGCTGTTGCGCGTCTATCACGAAGCGGAAGAGCTCGTGTACCAATGCGAGGATCTCAGCCTGCACACGAGCAGTATGAAACTATATCGCGGTGAAACGGAAATCCCCATTACGACGGCGGAGTATCAACTCCTGTCCGCCTTTTTTCGCAATCAGGGACGCGTCATGTCCCGCGAGCAGCTCATCGAGCAGGCTTACGGAACCGAATATGACGGCTATGATCGCAACATCGACAGCTACATCAAAAAGATTCGTCAGAAGATCGAGTTGGACCCGAAGCACCCGCAGCTGCTATTGACGAAATACGGCGCGGGATATCAGTTTGGAGGGAGTAAGGTATGACAATCCGGAAACAATGGATGCTCGCGCTGGTCGTTTCGGCCGCGCTGTCGGTCATCGTCAACTCTCTCGTGCTGAATGTCCGCATCAATCGATACTTTGTCGACTACTCCACCGAAAACTACAACTCGCACGTCGCGCAGGTGGTTCAATTCTCTACCGACGCATTGTCCGCGAACGAGTACACAACCCAGCAGCTGGAGATGCAGCTGACCTCGCACCTGAACGATCCTATCACGCGGATTCGTCTCTACCGCGCAAACGGGCAGCTTCTTTCGGACGTCAGCGTTGATAGTCGCCCGATGATGGGCATGATGCGCTATGGTTCTGCCCCGCGCATGATGGGCACGAGCGCAGAAGAAGTCGACTCCATCGATATTGAGAAGGATGGAATAGCGCTCGGCAAACTGATGATCACGCGCTACAGCTCCGTCGGCAATACCATCGCAACGCAGCAGTTCGCGCTCTCGTTAGTCACAAACAGCCTGCTATCCTTTGGCATCGTGTTTGCGCTGACACTCGTTCTAGGCTATTTCCTCAGCAAGCGCATGAGCAAGGATTTGATTCAAACCGCGGAGCAGGCCGTTAACATTGATCTTGGACAGGAGATGCGTTATCAAAAATCGCACGTGCCGGAGATCAGGACGATTCAGGACAGCCTCGAAACCCTGCAAACCCGGCTGAAGCTCAAACAAACCAGCCGGAAGAAACGCATCGACGAGCTCGTGCATCAAACCAGAACGCCACTGACGATTCTGCGCACGCACCTGGAAGGATTCCAGGACGGCATCATTCAGTTTACGCCGGAGGAAGTCCAGACGTGTGAAGCGCAAATCGATAACCTCTCTTCCATCATCACCAACATGAGCGGGTTGATCGACGCGGAGAAGGAAGTCGGCGAGCTGAACATTAAGAGCGTCGATATTCTTGCGCTGATCCGGAAGATCACCGCGGGACTCAAGGCGCAGTTCGATCAAAAATCGGTCGAACTGGAGTCGTTAAGCCACAGCAAGATATCGGTGCATACCGACCCGTACCGTTTGAGCCAGGCCATCTATAACCTGCTCACGAACGCGTATAAATTCACGCCGTCCGGCGGACGCGTTTCTATCGCCTATGAAGCGATCGATAAAGAGCTAGTGATCTCCGTGCAGGACACTGGCATCGGTATCCCGCCGGAGGAACAGGCGCGTGTGTTTGAAGCATATTACCGCGGAAACAATGCGGTCGAAACATCCGGCGAAGGCATCGGACTATATCTCGCGAAAGAGAATTTGCAGCAGATCGGCGGTAAGATCGAGCTAGTGTCAACTCCAGGACATGGCAGCACGTTTGTCATTCGCCTTCCCCTGAACCGCGAAACCGAACCGGAAGCGTAGGTGTATCAGCATGAGCAAGGAGAATCACAACTTCCTCTTTAACTTCATCGCGCCCGTTTACGGCTTGTTTTACAACAAACAGAAGAATCGTTATCGGGAAGTTATCCACAGCGTCGCAGACGATTGGAAATCGAACGGATACGGAAGCATCCTCGACGTCGGCTGCGGTACGGGTGCGCTTTGCTCCGCCCTCCATGAAGCAGGGCTTTCGGTGACCGGCGTTGATCCAGCAGAGAAGATGCTGGCCGTCGCCAAGCGGCAGCCGGAGAATGCGGACATCCGGTTTCTCCAGGCAACTGCGCTGGAGCGCTTGCCGTTTGAAGACAAGTCGTTTGATCTTTCAATCGCCTCTTATGTTGCCCATGGATTGCAGAAAAGCGAGCGAATGAAGCTGTATGCCGAAATGCGCAGGGTGACAAAGAGCAGAGTCATCATCTACGACTACAATCAGAACCGCTCGTTCTTGACCTCATTCGTCGAGTGGCTGGAACGCGGCGATTACTTCCGCTTTATCAAAAACCCCAAACGCGAAATGGAGGATTGCATCACAGAGATGGAGAAATGCTTCTCCGAAGTTCGCGTGATCGACGTAGACAAGCGCGCGGCTTGGTATGTTTGTACGCCGCGATGATGTTCTATCCTATATTGGTTAATCAGGACCATCCAGCTGGGTGGTCTTTACTATATTTAAGAATGCAGGGTCTCCGGTATTCCCGGAAACCCTGCATTGCATTCGTTTATATGGAGTTACTGGTTGGTTCGATTACGGCAGCACGCTCATGTTGGCAGAGAACTGCACAATGCTCATGATGGTGTACAGCATGGCAATCGTGAACGAGCCAACGTAGATCTTGCCGGTCTTCTTGAAGTAAGAGCGGGTGATGATGGTCGCGATGGGCACGAGCACCACGAACGGGAACAGGTTATGCGTACGCATTGCGTTGAATACGAACGTACCCGTCTTTGCATACACGATGTACTGAATGGAGATCAACACTGCGATGCCCGCCGCATTCGCGAGGCAGCTGATGACCGTCACCAGCCAATCCGGCATGCCTTCTACGCGGTTGCAGCCGTTGACCAGAATCGAGTTCACCAGATAGAACAGCATGAACGCAGGCACATAGGCGATCAGGAAGAGTACCTTGTCCACGGTGAACACGCGCATGGCGATCAGCCAGATGCGGAAGTCGGTGTTGAATGCAAAGTCCGCAAAGAAGAGAATCAGGCACGCCGCGCCAAAGGTCATGATGGCAAGCAGCAGGCTCTTCCAGAGATCCTTGAGCGAGATCTTCACGCCCCAGGAATCGACTTTGATGCCGAACTTTCTGCCAAACAGCAGAGTGTTGAGCAGCATGACGCCCAGCAAGCAGATGCTAACGACAACCGCCCAAACAGCAATTTCGTTGAGCGCGCCAACGCCAAACCACTTCGTCGCAGTCGACGGCGCAAAGGACTCTTTGCCGACCCAGTAGTGCATAACCGGCATTGCCAAGAGCGCGGGTAGTGCAAGGTTGATCAGGTAGGTTACCCAGAACGCAGCCTTCTTCTTGCCGGTATCGAGGGCAGGTGCTGCCGGCGGGTTCGATGTTGCCTTCAGAGAAGCAAAGTAGGGAACGGAATCCATGATCCAGGAGGCAAACTGGAAAAGGAAGATCAGGATGCCGATCAGACCGAGGCAGTTGAACGCCTGCTTCCAGACCCAGGTCTGGTTGGAGGAAGCGATCACAGCGTGTCCATCCGGAACGCCAAGCGACTCGTAGAAGAAGTCTACAACATCCGCAGCGGTCTTGGTCGAGAAGACGTTCTGGGGGTGGATTTCGGGATTCTGATAATAAACGCGCAGGTATTCTTCGCCGTTGATTTCTCCGCGATAGAACTGGCCGTCTACAACAGGACCGGTGGCAGTGGAATCAACCTGCTGCACAAAGGCAAGCGCGGCTGCGCTCTCCAGAATGCGCGCGGGATCGTTGCCGGCGTCTTCCTGACGGAAGAAGTACTCATCGTACTTGCCCGCGATTACGCCCCAGTCGGAATCCGCAATAACCGGATGGTCTACGCCTTCGATTTCGTAGGGCACGTAGCTCGGATCATAACCGATTTCGAGGCAGGCAGCGATTTTGTTCTCGCCGAGGCCTAGCGCTTCCTGCGTTACAAAATGCTGCAGGGTGGTGGTGACGATCGCGGCGCCCATCGAGTGACCGACAAGACCGATCTTATCAGTATCGACGATATCGAGGAACTCGCTAGCGTAATCCACCATGTAGATGACGTTAGAGAACGCTTCCGCGCGGGAAAGATTGGTTCCCGCCGTAGATGAACCGTGACGGAACGCATCCGAAGAGATCACGATGTATCCACGTCTGGACAGCTCGACCATGTTCATATCCTGCATTTCCAGATTATGCTGGCTGCCGTGCTGTGCAATGACCAGCGGGAGCTTATGCTCCGCGGACGCATCCTTGGGAACGTAGATCTGGGCATTGATCTTCTTGCCGTCGCTTACGACAAGTTGGAAATCCTTAATGATGACGTTGCCGCCCGAACTCTGAACAAGACTGGCTCCGACCATGCTAATAAGCATGAAAGCCACACAAATCCAAAGCCAAACCCGCACAACGCGCTTATTTGCTTTTGCGCCTTCCATTAGTACCTCTCCTCCACAATATTAGATTGTTTGTTTTTCGGCATTTCTGATTGTTCTTACAGGAAAATGTGCCGCAAAGTTGAAATGGCTGATCAGCTAAGTAACAATATAATTGATTTCGATGTTCAGTAAAAGTCTTTTCATATCACACAATGGACATTTATTGTCTTTCGTGGTAACGTTATCCTTCGAAAGCAGGTGATGAACAAGTGCTGGCCAAGTACGAGCAGCGACTTTCTCGCGGGGAAGATCCCATCTGGATTGGACGATATTTAAACTTACATAACATTTCACACTGGCATCTGGAGCATGAATTAATCGTTTGTGAACGTGGTCGGGCGAGCATCATGGTAAATGATAATCTTTTTGAGCTCAGCGCGGGAGACGCTCTCTTCTGCCCCAGCGGAGACGTACACTATATCAACGCCAATGAAAACAACATTCTTTACGTTTGTCTGTATGACAAGGCGCTGACCAAGGGAATTACAGACAAGTTACAACTTAAGACGCCTGCTTTTCATGATAAATATAAAATTGCGTACAAATTAACAGAGATTCAGGAAGAATTAGTCCACAAACACCGTTTCTATACGTTTCGAGCAAGCGCGCTCATCACCGAGCTGATAGTCGATATCTTTCGAAATGAGCCCATCGTTGAGCGGCACGTCGACAAAGCAATCTACTTAACAAAATATAAAGAACTACTTAACTGGATCGAAGTAAACATCGAATCCGCAACATTTCAGGAAGCTGCGGCGTTTATGAACATGTCTGAGTCGTATTTCTCTCGTTGGTTTAGTAAAATCTCCGGCATGCCGTTTTCCCGCTATCTCAATACAGTTCGAATCGAGTTCGCGGTGGACATTCTTTTACATGATCCTTCAATTCCAATTTCGTCACTTATGCTGGAGTGCGGCTTCTCCACTATTCGCAATTTCAATCGAATCTTCAAGACGATGACCGGGTATTCTCCAACGCAGCTACCACACAACTATACCATGAACGTGCGTACGTTGGCCGCAGTTCAGAATCGGTTTGACCCAACGCTGAAAAACTCCATCCTGCTGTCGGCAGATCAACTGTAAAGACAGTCCATCGGTTCAACCCATTGGTCGCTTCTTTTAACAGCAATTTTCCGAGCATATCATTCTGCTTTCAATAGTCCTACTAACTAGCCTTCTTCCGCATAAATCAATAACCGCTCTTATTTGGGTGTTTCCTATCGTTGAAGTATTTATTATTCAGTTGGACGATTCTTGTCCAAACACAATTATGCTCACGAAGTAGAGTACGAGAAATTTCATCCAACCTACCGCGTATCCGACGAAGGACTTGTTTTCATCTATTCCTCTTAGATTCTGCCGTTTTAGTGAAAAAGTAGTACTAAATAGATTAATTCTTGTGTTGTTAAATACTTAATTATAACCTTATCGCATTGAAACGCCTTGCGTTGATATATCGATGATAACAAAAGAGACCACCCAGTCGGGTGGCTTCTTCTTTGGCGTGCCCGAAAGGTATCCTCCGGTTATCCATCTATTGCTCGCTCACACCGCTCGCAGATTGGACGGCTACGCTTCGCCTGCCGCTGAAAATGCACACTTCGGCGTTTACTTTACGAGGCTATGCGAGAAATTATGAGTTAAAGGAAATGCATGCATTTTCAATATTGAAATTTCTCCGAGTCATTGCAGGTTTGCCGCAATGTAAGCGAATCCTTCTGAACTAACTATCCAAAAACCAATGCCACCCTTAGGGTGGCGTTGGTTTTATATGTACTCGGTTCGAGCAGCGCTCAATAGATAAACGGAATCATCTTGTACTTGACTTTCTCTGTGTATTGATCCCAAAGACCTCCATACTTTGCTTTACAGACTTTGTCGTCGTCCGCCTGGCGGGAGAACATCAGCCCAACATAATATGCAGGATACAGCCACAGCATCCAAATCCCCGCGTAGCCTGTGGCAAGTACGATCGCGACCGCCTGAATGATCTCGCCAAGATAATTGATGTGCCGGCTTGCGCCCCAGAAGCCATTGGCAAGCAGGGTGCGTTTGCCATCGGTCAGCACCTCCGGTTGAATCCAAAGAAACTTCCTGTCGGGCGCAACTTTGAAGAAGTACTTCTGCATGTTTGCGCCACGCGTCAGCACCCACCCGCAGAAGAACAGCACCCCTGCAAGGATCGTTTGCCAAACGGGATGGCCGGGATTGGGCAGATGCGCCGTAAACCAGAGCGCGACGGAATAGAAATACGGATAGAACGCAAGACACCCGAAACCGAGCTTGAACCCGACGCGTTCGGCGATAAAGTCGTATGTCCAAAGATGGACTTTCTCAAAGATCAAATATTCAAAGCAGAACCACGTCAGCAGCGCGCAACCGAGCAGAAAACCAGGGTTCACGTTCCCGACATTCGTGACATGATACGCCGCGAACGATAGCACGTTCAGCTGGAGCATCACGGCACCGATTAAGTAGAGCCACAGCTTCGCGTCGAGCAGACCGTCTTTGATCTGCGGGTCTCTCGCCCTGCCATACCAGAAATCCGCAAGAAACGATTTTCCGGTGGATGGATACTTCAGCACAACAATAAAGGAATAAACCAGCCCGATGACGACCGCGCCGATCAAGCCCAACCATCTGGTTTCATACAGCCAGGTGTACGGAACAAGATCGAACCTGCCCAGCAGATACCAGAGCACGATGCTGAGCACCAGAACAAACTTACCGTTGATCCGGTAGTTGGTGGTTTCGCCGGTTGCTTCGTTTTTCACATATCCCTTGATCTTCTTTACGGGTATGATGAGGTGCAACAGCGTGATGACGGCATATGCGACGAGCGGGGTGATTAATCCTAAAAACGTCTTCATGACAATCCTCCGGTGTTCTTCGACATAATTTCAATGGCGGCTTTTCTGCTCATGATTCGCGTAAGGACAAAACGACCGATCTTGTTAACGATTCCCGGGATGACGATCGGGCCCTTTCCCAACGCGTTTAACGCCTGCTCGGCAACTTCGCTTGCTTCCAGCGTTCCGGGAGCCGGCTTGATTTTCTCAGCTTTCTGGTAGCCTGGCGTGAGGATCGCACCCGCGCAGCAGGCGACAACATCGACTCCGTGCGGCTTCAGCTCTTTCCAAAGCCCTTCGGCAAGTATGGCGTTGAACGATTTTGTCGCGGCATACGTCGCGATGTTCGGGCTGCCCTGCCCTCCGGCAAGCGAGGACATCAGCACGATCCCGCCCCGTTTTTGCGCAATCATGGGCTCTGTGAGCAGCTTGGTCAAAAGCAGCGGCGCCTTGACGTTGACGTCGACCGCAAGCGACAAACGCTCTTCGCTCGTGTTTTCGAATCGCCCGATCGGAGCATACGCCGCGTTATAGATCAGAAGTCCGATTGAAACCGAAAGCGCGCTGATCCGTTCTTTCACCTGCTCAAAGTCGGCCATGTCCGCTGCGATCGCAATCACATCGACATGGTAAGCGGCTTTCAGCCGCTCAGCAGCCGCATGCAGCCGTTCCGCCTGACGCGCGATCAAAACGAGGTTCAATCCCCGCTGAGCCGCCGCCTCCGCAAACGCGAAACCAAGGCCGTCCGATCCTCCGGCGACCAACGCATACGGTCCGTATTTTTCCTTGAACTGTGAATTCTTCATGCGAATTGCCTTTCTGCAAAAAGAAAGAAATAATCCTGAATTCCTAATACGATAAGAAGGGCACTGATAAAGCAATTGCTATGAATGTTGGATGACAAATTTTCAACATTATATCATATTGTTGATGATGCATACGAACTTGAAGTGCAGATTTTGCGGGCTTTGCTTATGATTTAAGTCATGCCCGAAAGGATTCCTCCGGATACCCGTCCATTGCTCGCTCACACCGCTCGCAATTTGGCCGGCTGCCCTCCGCCTGCCGCTAAAAACACCGACACTGCGGCTCCGAATCCTCAGAGTCGGAGCTGACTGACTATTTGGCTTAATCGTTCTTAATCTTTGATAATCGCCCGCAGTCTCGCATGTTTCGAAATGCACGTCTGTTGTGGTGTTCGAAATGTTTTGTAATTTCTGGCAATCTATCGCAACCTCTCACGGTCATGTACGTTAAGAATGCGTTAAATGCGGGTTCGTTGGTTTCCTTTTGCTATATTAGATTAAATAGAAATAATAAATTTATATTCTTGGACATGAGCTGTTTTTTGTCTCATAAGGTGCTAGAGATAATGTAGCGCGCTGGCGTCCTCAAGAAACATAGATTAGTTCATGTTCAGACATTCAACTCGGAAGCTGCCATTGAACGATTCTATATGCGAATTATCTGTCGGCGTACCTGGTCGGGAGTAATCAATTTTGACTTCGTTGAAGTACACCCAGGCATCCAGCGCCAAGGAGATGAACTCTGGCCTGTTGTCAACATTGATGCGATTCTGCAGCCCGCGGGCTGCCTTGATTTCTTCCAGTTCTTCGTAGACCTGTTCGCCCTTGATCGATTTGTCTACGTAGATGGCTAACTTTTCCCAGCTGAATGTATCCAGCACCGTCAGCGTCTGGAACATCTTGCCATTGTACAATTGATCGGATACGAAGCCCATACATAAGCATACGTTCACCACCGACGTCAACCCCTTCTCAGGTGCCCTTGGAGCGCTGATCTTTTTTCGACATTAAGGTTCGTTCAGGTTCAATACTTCTTGCATATACAGCCTGAAAACGCGTTTTTAGTTGATTTTCCACCCTCACGCAGTAAGAGGACATGGGTCCGTCGATATCCGCATCGCTTTCGCACGGAGGCGATTTCCCTGATTCTTATTCGCAAAAACCTGCTCGTCGCGGGTTGGCTGCCTCAGATGCCATTACCGATTGATTCGCAATACTGTACAACGCCTGCTTTTGATTGTTTCAAAACGCTCTTACAGGTATTGCACGACTTCACACTTCTCGACAGACCTCAAAGTATTTTTCGTCAATAGATCCTGCAGCATCAGCATATCGAAGCCAATATCCGTCACAAGCTTCTTGAGTTTTGCGCTCTCTTCTCCAGCTATCGAAACCACTTCATGTCGCTAGGAAGTATCCCGCTAAACTTACTCTTCCAATGGTAAAGTCTGTTCCGCAATCCCGAGCTTCCGGCATGCTTCCAATATCCGTGTGCCCAGTTCCGCCTACTCTGACGCAAAGGCGATCTGCTCCTCCGTGTAATTACTCTTCATCATTTCAACCACCTTTCCCTTCTCTTCGGTTTATCATTTTCCTCTTTTAGACAGACTGCTTTTTATGGAGCAGGTCATAGTTTCTTCACCCTTAGAGAACATCAATATGTTTAACAGCTAAAACTTGTTTACTTGTTCACTGTTTGATATACTGCTCGATAAAGAGTTCGAAGGGTTTATGGAAGCTGTCAACCCGTAAAATATCAAGCTATTAAAGCTGTGTGAGATACTTCGTTAGCATGCCGACGATGATCGTCCATTGTCGACAAATTTGATAGTATGATATTATGATGCTGATAATAGACACGAAACCTGAGTTTCTCGTTCAGATGGACACGATCATTCGGAGGGATGATTGTTTGAGATTATCAGGTCATAATACGACAATATCATGGTCAGGCGTAAAACTATAAAAACTGCACTTAATACTGTGAATCCACCTGTTGCAGAACATGTAAACCTTATCGGATATCGGAGAACGACTTTTGTAGCGGTACGGAAGAAACCGGAATACAGCTGTTTACTTAAGTGGAAAAGGGAGACAATCTTATGAGCATGCTTGATGTGTATCTTCTTTGGCGCGAATTAGCAACTCTGGATATAGATGTAGTGGAAGAGCTCCGGCAAATTGCCAATGAACCAGCCCAGATCGAAGACCGATTTTATCGGGAGTTGGAGTTTGGTACGGGTGGACTTCGCGGCATGATCGGCGCTGGTATCAACCGAATGAACGTGCACACCGTCGCCAAAGCGACGCAGGGTTACAGCCAGTACATCAACGCAAAATTCATTGCTCCCATGGCCGCCATCGCCTACGACAGCCGGATTAAATCCAGCCGCTTCGCGCAGGCGGCGGCGGAGGTGTTTGCGGGCAACGGCATTCAGGTTTGGATGTATCCACAGATAATGCCGACGCCGTCACTCTCCTTTGCAGTGCGCTCGCTTGGCTGTTCCGGCGGCATCGTGATCACCGCCAGCCACAACCCTGCGAAATACAACGGCTACAAGGTCTACGGACCCGATGGCTGCCAGATTACGACCGAGGCCGCAAGCGAGATTCAGCAGCGCATCGACGCGGTCAATCCGTTTGCCGATGTGCTGCGGATCGATTTTGAGGAGGGCGTCAGAAGCGGCATTATCCGCATCATTGGTGAGGATACCATCCGGCGGTATCTTGACGCGGTGGCGGGTGCATCCGTGCTTCCGCGCACGGTTGATCGCGGTGTGTCAATCGTCTATACGCCGCTCAACGGCGCGGGTATCAACTGCGTGCCGCGGTGCCTCACCGAAAACGGTTTTACCAACATCGTGATTCCTGATGAGCAGCACGAGCCGGACGGAAACTTCCCCACTTGCCCGTTTCCCAATCCCGAGGTGCGCGAGGCGCTTGATGTCGGCCTGCGTTGGGCGGAGCAAACCGGCAGCGAGCTATTACTCGCGACCGATCCTGACTGCGACCGCGTGGGCGCTGCCGTAAGGAGCAGAGACGGCTATACCCTTATCAACGGGAATGAGATGGGCGTGCTGCTGTTCGACTTCATCTGCCGCATGCGACTTGCATCCGGCACTATGCCAAAACACCCCGTCGCAGTGACTACAATTGTGACAACTCCGATGGCAAAGCGTGTCGCCGCAAAGTATGGTGTGGAGCTAATCGACGTACTGACGGGTTTCAAGTTCATCGGCGAACAGATCGGCCTGCTGGAAAGCAAGCATGAGGAGACACGTTACATCTTCGGTTTTGAAGAGAGCTATGGTTATCTCAGCGGCACGTTTGTGCGGGACAAGGACGCGGTCAACGCGTCGCTGCTCATCTGTGAGCTGTTTGCCTATTATAAAGCGCAAGGCAAGTCCCTGCTGGACGTGCTAGACACGTTGTATGAGCAGTTTGGCTTTTATCAAAGCCGACTACTCTCGTTTTCGTTCGATGGTAGCACCGGCTTTGCTAAGATGAACGCGCTCATGGCATCACTGCGTGATGAGCCGCTTTCGCAGATTGCGGGCCTTTCCGTTGAGGCGGTGGCTGACTATCAACTCTCCGTTCGCACGCAGGACGGCAAAGAAGAACCCATCGACCTGCCGAAATCGAACGTAATTCGCTTTTTTCTACTAGGTGGAAACGAGGTGGTCATCCGCCCCTCCGGCACGGAGCCAAAGCTGAAGATATATCTCACCGCGACGTCGGATTCTAAAGCAGCGTGCGTGAAACTGCTTGACGAGATGGAGCGCGACATGAATGCCACGGTCTATGAAGATCGCGCGAGCGCCCGAGAGAGCGTGTTGGAGCGGCAACCCTAACCCTTCCGGATGAACGGGATCGTATAGTTAGTAAACTGATACAAAACTATTCAAATTTGGGAGAATAATACGTGATAGAAATCTATCCCATGTTGTTAAAACCCTGCTATAAGGACTACCTTTGGGGTGGTTCCAGATTGTGCAACGAATTTGGAAAAGAAGATGCACCAACGCCAACCGCGGAAAGCTGGGAACTCGTAAACCGCAACGATGACAAGTCTACCATCACAAACGGTTCGCTCGCTGGCAAGACACTGGAGGATTTAAGACAGCTAGACGCGGATCGCTTCTGGGGTACGCAATGTCCGAAGGATCGTTTTCCGCTGCTGGTGAAGCTCATCGACGCCGAGAGCGATCTCTCCATTCAGGTGCACCCTTCAGAAGACACGGCGCAGATGGACGCCGGCGAGCAGGGCAAGGCGGAGATGTGGTATGTGGTGGATTGCCTGCCCCACGCCTATATCTACTACGGTTTTTCCAGGAAGATCGACGAAAACGAGTTCATCCAGCGCGTAAACGACGGTACAATCTTCGATGTGCTGAACAAAGTGCCGGTGGAGCGCGGAGACGTTTTCTATATTTTACCTGGTGTGATTCACGCCATCTGCAGCGGAATCGTGATCGCCGAGATCCAGCAAAACTCCGATACGACATTCCGCATCTACGACTATCTGCGACAGAATATGCGGGGCGAAATGCGCCCGTTGCATTTACAAAGAGCAAAATCTGTTATAGACTATACACCTATTATACCAACCAATTGCAAGGTAAACAGCGGCGCATTGTTCGACGGATTCTCGATGGCGGAGATGTTCTCCTGCCGCTATTTTCGGGCCTATCGCTTCGACATCACCAAAGACGTGCATATACGAAGCGATCCAAGGAGCTTTCAGCATATTCTGTTTGTCGAAGGGCACGGCGTGCTGCGGTATAAAGATTGGGAGATACCGTTTCGAAAGGGAAACTCCTTCTTCATTCCAGCAGTACTAGGTGAATACTTTGTAGAGGGCAGCTGCAGAATGCTGCTCTCACATGTTTAAATATGATTGTTTTGTATAGGAACATCTTTAAACACGGAAATTGAGTGGACGATAAAAGGGGGACTACGATGAAGAAAACCGCGTTGATCATGGCCGGCGGTCGCGGCGAACGTTTTTGGCCCAAGAGCAGAAAAAGCTTGCCCAAACAGTTTCTCTCGCTCACAACCGACGGAAAAACGATGCTCCAGCTCACGGTGGAGCGCATCCTGCCGCTTGTTGCGATCGAGGATATCTATATCGCGACAAACGAGAGCTACCGCGATCTGGTGCAGGCCCAGCTGCCGGACCTGCCTGTGGAGAATATCATCTGCGAGCCGGTCGGGCGCAACACCGCGCCCTGCATCGGGCTTGGCGCCATGCATATTCTTAAAAAACAGGACGATGCGCTGATGCTTGTGCTGCCGTCTGACCACCTGATCAAGCAGAAGACACTATTTGTTCAGTCGCTCAGAAACGCCTGCCAGGTTGCGGAGGAAAACAGCAATCTTGTCACCATCGGCATTCCGCCGGATTATCCTGAGACGGGATACGGCTATATCCGCTTTGACGAGAACAGCAGAATAGGGCAAGCGTATAGAGCCGCCAAGTTCGTTGAGAAACCGAATCTAGACACGGCAAAGATGTATTTTGAGAGTGGGCAATACCTCTGGAACAGCGGCATGTTCGTCTGGAAATTGTCCTCGATCCTCGATAAATTGCAGCAGCACATGCCGGAAACCTATGAGGGTCTTCGGAAAATTCAGAAGGCGTTTGGCACCGAGCATGAGCAGAGTGTATTAAAGGATGAGTTTGCAAAGATGCGCTCGATCTCAATCGACTACGGCATCCTGGAGCATGCAGACGACATCTACACCCTCCCCGGTTCGTTTGGTTGGGATGACGTGGGTTCCTGGCTCGCGCTGGAGCGGATTAACCCCACAAACGAATTCGGCAACGTTATGAATGGTAATCTGATCACGGTGGAAACCAAGAATTGCATCCTGCAGGGCGGAACTAAGCTCATCGCAGCCGTCGGCGTGCAAAACCTGATCGTCGTAGATACGCCCGACGCAATTTTGATTTGCCAGAAGGAAAACGTCGATGACATCAAGAAAGTGCTTGAAAACCTTCGCATCTGTGACCGGATAGAATATATTTAGTGGCAAAGACCGTATAAATTGAATGTACGAAAGTGAGTTACATATGAAAAGAGCATTGATAACTGGAATCACAGGACAAGACGGTTCCTACTTGGCCGATTTTTTACTAGAAAAAGGCTATGAGGTACATGGCATCATCCGTCGATCATCGGTATCGACAACGGAACGCATCAACCATTTGATTGCTAACAATTCGATCCGCCTGTGGGAAGGGGATCTGTCCGATTCCCTAAGCCTGCTCAGGGTCATCAAGAATGTAAAACCTGACGAGATCTACAACCTAGCAGCTCAGAGCCATGTTGGCGTTAGCTTTGAGGCGGCAGAATACACTGGCGATGTAGATGCGCTTGGCGTTTTGCGCATTCTGGAAGCCGTTCATACGCTTGGTTTTGAAAAGCACTGCCGTATCTATCAAGCATCTACATCGGAGCTGTTCGGCAAGGTCGAAGAATGCCCTCAAAGCGAAACAACCCCTTTCCACCCATACAGCCCTTATGCGATCGCCAAGCAATATGGTTATTGGATGATCAAGGAGTACCGTGAAGCATATGGCATGTTTGCCACAAACGGTATACTGTTTAACCACGAATCGGAGCGCCGGGGCGAAAATTTTGTGACCCGAAAAATTACGATGGCGGCCGCGCGCATCGCTTGCGGTTTGCAGGATCATCTGGAGTTGGGAAATTTGGATTCGCTGCGAGATTGGGGATACGCCAAGGATTACGTGGAATGCATGTGGCTGATCCTGCAACAGGATGAACCCGACGATTTTGTGATCGCAACCGGTATACAACACACTGTACGGGAATTTACGACCTTCGCTTTTGCCTGTGATGGCATTGAGCTGGAGTGGCGAGGCAGCGGGCTTGAGGAAAAGGGGTACGATACGAAAACCGGCAGAATGTTGGTATGCGTAAATCCTCGCTGGTTCAGGCCGACTGACGTGGTCAACTTGCTGGGTGATCCTAGCAAAGCCAAAAACGTGTTGGGCTGGAACCCGCAGCAGACCTCTCTGCACGAGCTGTGCTCGATCATGGCAAAACATGATCTTGAGCAGGTGAAAAGGGAACTGGAAACAGGTAAGCAATCCTGATACATCGCGGCATAACTTGTATCGACGCCATCGCTTGCATGGTAAAATGGTAGAGAAGATGAAAAGTGTACTCATATTTGGCATTGGTGGCTTTGTTGGGCGCTATGTGGCTAAAGAATTTCATGAAAACGGATACAACATCTACGGCAGCGATATTGCCTGTAGCCTCTCCCTGCCGGATTGGATCGATTTTCAGGCGGCAGATTTATTGAACATTGATGCCGTGAGCGAGCTGATTGCCAAAACAAAACCGGATATAATCATTAACCTGGCTGCCATCAGCAGCGTTTGGGTTTCTTGGAACATGCCGCAAACCACCATGCAAGTGAATGTCATCGGTGCGCTGAACATCCTAGAGGCGATCAGAACTCTAGATATCGGGATCAAAGTGTTATTTATTGGGTCTAGTGAAGAATTCCAGGCTGTTGACCGTCCAATTGATGAGCAAGTGCCTTTGAACGCAAACAACCCATATGGCATATCTAAAATGGCGCAGGCAAAGTTTTGTGATACTTATCGCTCAAAGTATGGTATGAAGATCTACTACGTACGCCCTTTCAACCATACAGGCGTTGGGCAGAGTGAAAGCTTTGTGCTTCCCAGTTTTTGCAAACAAGTAGCGCAAATCGAAATGAGCGGAAAACCAGGTATTATTAAAGTAGGCAACCTATCTGTTGCCCGAGATTTTTGCGATGTGCGAGATGTAACTCGAGCTTATCGCATGATTGTAGAAAGTGACAAGTGCGCCAATACTTACAATGTAGGCTCCGGAACTGCTTATCCGCTTATTGACCTGCTTACATTTATCGTATCTCTAAGCACAAAATCGATTGATATTCAGGTGGACCCGGAGCGTTTCAGACCTGCTGAGAATCAGATTATCCAGTGCGATAACCGCTATATCAAGCGCGAGTTGGGTTGGGAGCCTCGTATCGATTTATACGATACCTTGCGGGACATGTACGCGTATTACTGCCGCGCTACCTAAGGCAGGGTGGCTGATGCTGTGCCCGTCTGCATGCAACCATATGTGGTAACCGCCGAAGAGCAAGCTGGACTCCAGTATATATGTATTAGAAGCCAAAGATTTGATCGTACCTGAGGAGTATTAGCAACGAGTATGAAAATCCTGCAAATATCCAATTATTATTATCCAAACATTGGCGGAATCGAACAAGTGGCACGTGATATCGTTCGATCCTTGAAAACAGAGCAGAATGTTGAACAAAAAGTGATCTGTTTTAACGAGAACGCCTCCAATGGAAACCTCGTTTGTAAGCGAAACGAGACAAAACACGATTTTGTAGACGGGGTGGAAATCATCCGTTGTGGTTGCTTTACAAAAGTGCGCTCTCAATCGATTTCGCTTACTTACCCGCGTGAGTTAAAACGTGTACTGGATAACTTTATGCCGGATATTGTGATCTTTCATTATCCGAACCCTTTTGTAGCAAGCATCCTTCTGGGGCAACGCAAGCGGGATTTTAAACTTGTTCTATACTGGCACTTAGATATCACCAAGCAACGAATACTACGCAAGCTATTCCATAGGCAAAACCTGCGTTTGATAAAACGTGCTGACCGTATCGTAGGCGCAACACCAATGCATGTGAACCAATCCTATTACTCTGTGAGTTTTAAAGATAAAAAAGAGGTTCTTCCCTATGCAATCGATGAGCAACGCCTGATCATTTCCCCCGAAGAAATGGACGAGGCAACACGGATCAAAGCGCGCTACGCCGATAAGGTTATCGCATTTTCAATTGGTAGGCACGTGCCCTATAAGGGCATACGATATTTGATTGAAGCTTCTAAACTGCTTGGCAAGGCGAACATTGTTTTTATCATCGCTGGCGAGGGCGAACTGACTCAGAGCCTGAAATTGCAAGCACAAGGAGACGATAAAGTGCTGTTTGTGGGCAAAATCAGCGATTCAGAATGGCGTGCCTACCTGCAAGCGTGTGATATTTTCTGCTTTCCTTCCATTACCCGCAATGAGGCATTCGGTCTGGCGCAGGCTGAAGCCATGTCTTATGGGAAGCCAGTCGTCACCTTTACAATCTCACACAGCGGCGTAAACTTTGTTAACTTGGATGGCGTGACCGGTATCGAGTGCCCAAATGCTGATGCAGCGGCCTATGCAAGCGCTTTAAAGAACCTCGTAGAATCGGCAACATTACGCCGGCAATACGGCTTACAGGCAAAAGATCGAGTACAAGAAAACTTCTCGGCCGAGAAGTTCAAAGTCAACCTGTTACAACTGCTGGATTCACTTCTAAAGTGATATCAAGCAACAGCGTAAGGTCTAAGGGGAAGTGAAAAACACGATGGGTCTCTATGTAATCAATGGAAAATTTATGGCAGATGCGCAATCGGGCATCGTTCGCTATGGTCGCGAGATGGTCAAAGCAATGGATTCATGCTTGACAGAAAGCAACGATGAAGTTGTACTTTTGATTCCGCCCAATGCGCTGGATATTCCAGAGCTTCGCAACATTCAAATCTTGCGTTATGGAAAACATACAGGAATACTGTGGGAACAACTCAGTTTGCCCAGATATTTACGCAATCATCCGAAAGGGCTCTGCGTTAATCTTTGTAACGTTGCTCCCTTTTTTTTACGCCCTGGCTTAACCGTGATTCACGACATTATGTACAAAGTGAACCCATCCCACTATACCACCCTCCGCAACAGGGCGTCTCGATTCTGGCATATGTTGCAATATCGATATCTCACATGGCACGAAAAACGGATCATAACCGATAGCGAATTTAGTCTACTTGAGATCCAGAAACACTATCCAACTGCACGTTCGAAAATAGGCGTAATCCCTTGCGCGTGGCAGCATGTTCAGGAATATGCTTGTAGCGAGGATTGGCAGGAACGATATCCATTTTTGCGTTCCGGTGATTTCTACTTTTCCCTCGCAACTTTGGCAAAAAACAAGAATGGAACGTGGTTGATTGACGTTGCTAAGCGCAACCCGGACAGTATTTTCGCCATAGCTGGCAGACATTATGAAACAGCGGCCGTAACCATACCTTCCAACGTACGTATGCTTGGCTTCATCTCGGATGCGGATGCTTGCGCGATGATCCAGCATTGCCGTGCGTTTATCTACCCATCCCTTTATGAAGGGTTTGGCTTGCCTCCATTGGAAGCATTGGCGCTGGGTGCAAAAGTGATATCTTCCAATGCGACCTCGCTTCCGGAAGTGCTTGGTGATTGTGTTCACTATATTTCACCGTATGATGCGGACATAGACCTAGACAAAGTATTGTTGCAACAAGTTAAGGAGCCGGAACATACACTGAGCCGATATAGCTGGGAGAAGTCCGCCGCGCTTATGCTGGCGGCAATGCGTAGTTGCTACACTGAATAAAGGAGAATCGTTAGCGTGAAAATTGTTATCAACGGCAGAACGCTACTGCTACCACTCAACGGAATTCCTCGGTACGCTTCGGAAGTAGTGAAGGTTCTTGACAATCTCGCGAATGCACAACTGGATATTGAAGTGGTGTTGCCAGCTGGCGAATCATTTGACTGGGTGTATAAGAATATAAAGCTGGTAGAGCTACCACAATGTGCTGCGTGGGACTATCGACAAGCGGAACGCTATGCAAAGAGGCAGGGCGCGCTGTATGTCAACATTGCAAGCAAAGGTGTTTTATACCGCAATAGCGTTGCTACTTTTTTTGATATTCGCCCCCTCAGTTATGGTGATGGTAAATCAACCATAAAAACAGCACGAACGAAGTTCAAGTTTTCTTTATCCTACTGGCTCGCGGTTCATAGAGCCAAGCGGCTGGTGACCATCTCTGCCTTTTCCGAATCGGAAATGCTGGCGCGTAGCAAGGCCCTTGCCGGCAAAACCCTCATTGCAGGATGTGGCTGGGAGCATATGCAGTATATTCAACCCGATGATCAGGTGTTTCTCCAGCATCCCGCTATTCAAAAGCAAAGCTACTATCTATGTATCGGGAGTATTGCACCACATAAAAACTTGGCGTGGATCAACGAAAATGCAAAGCTGTACCCGCAAAACCAATACCTCATCGTGGGCGATACAGACAAGAGATTATGGTCGGACACTGTAGAATGCGATTCAAACAATGTTCATTATGTTGGTTATCAGAACGATGCCCGCATGAAAGCCCTGTTGCTTGGTGCGAAAGCGCTAGTATTTCCATCTTTTTATGAGGGGTTTGGTATACCCCCATTGGAAGCTTTGGCATGTGGTATTCCGGCCATCGTATCTGACATTCCTGTTATGCGGGAGATTTTCGGACTCACTGTGCACTACCTTGATCCCACAAAAGCCAATTTAGATTTAGAACATGCATTAAAAGAGCCTGTCGATGCGCCAGATACTGTTCTCAAAGAGCATTCTTGGTCTGAAGCTGGAAAGAAGTGGCTAGCGCTACTGAGAGAAGAGCAAGGAGATAACAACAAATAATGAAGCAAAAGCTACTCATGATTGCAGAGTTAATACCATATCCCAGCAATAGCGGAGGTAAGCTAAGGACCATCAACATGTTAAAGCAACTTGCGTATAAATATGATATCGATTACATATCTTATGCGCAAACACCCATGACTACAGAACAGTTTGACTACATGAAGCGCTATTGCAACAATGTCTATGTCTATCCAGGCGGTAAGCCAAGCTTGTTGAAGCATTTTTGGTTCTTACTGCTGGGCAGAAGCGGTATTGCTTGCGCTATACACTCAAGGGAAATGCAAAAGCAAGTCAACCTGCTTTACAAGGACAACCGATACGCTTGGATCTGGGTCGAGCGGCTATACTGCATGCAGTATGTGCAAAAGCTTTTCAGGTGTGGCAAGCCGAACGTGGTTCTAAACATGCATGATGTAGACCATGAGTCGATCCAGGCTTTTTATCGCGCAACTACCAACTGGGTCAGACAAATGTATTACAAGATCGAGTATCGGCGTGTTCTCAAACTTGAAGAACGCTCATTTGCGCAGGCATGTCGATTGATTGCATGCTCGGAACGCGATCAGACTGTATACACCACCCGATTCCCATTCAGTACAGACAGGTGGCTAGTAGCAAATAACGGTGTCGACTTGGATCAAATAGGAGTCCAAGCCACAACCCAAAGAGATGCCGCCACTGTCCTTTTTATTGGTTCTCTTGATTACTTGTGCAACCAAGAGGGAATTGTGTGGTTCCTCAATGAAATCTGGGATAAGACGCTCGCACTTCGGCCAGATGCAAGGTGCGTAATCGCGGGTTCAGGAGCGGTTCCCGATGCGTTGAAGCAGGCGCTTGCCCGCTCGACAAATGTTGATTTTTTAGGATATGTTGATGATGCTTACTCGTTATTTCGACAAGCTACTTGCCTTGCCGTACCGCTCAAAAGCGGCAGCGGCACTAGGCTAAAAATTCTGGAGGCTTTGTCGCTTAGTTTGCCGGTCGTTTCTACCACGATCGGCGCGGAAGGATTATTGGCAGTAGATGGGAAAGAGATAATAATCGCGGATGAACCGGAACAATATGCCATAAGCTTAGCACGTATACTAAACGATGAAGCGCTCCGAGTAAAACTAGCAATGAATGGGAAGAGACTAGTGAAGGAGCATTACAATTGGAGAGAAATTATGATTCCACTGATCTCTGAACTGGAGAAGAGTCAATGAAGATGGATTCGTTAGCAACCCAGGACAGTCGCTCCATAGACTTGATCAACTTTCACTTCGCTAACAACTATGGCGCTGTTCTACAGTGCCTTGCTTTGCAAACCTTCATCGAAAAACAGGGCGGTAATGTGCACATTATTGATTACCGCCCATACTATCAAAGGCAATACTATATTAAGTACCCGAGTCCCTTTCGTGGTGCCTACTGGAAATACAAGCGAGAGCAAGGCATGCCGTTGCTCAAGCGTATATATGATGCCTTACGCTGGTTTGCTAGAACCATCTATCAATATCAATTCGCGTCAAACAGAGCGAGCATACAAAGGGCTTTTCAACCCTTTGTTCACAAGCATCTGCATCTGACACGGCAATATAGCTCCCTGCGAGCGTTACGCAGAAATCCTCCGAATGCTGATATATACATCTGCGGAAGCGACCAACTATGGAATCCAAATGTTACTTTCGGGCTTGACCCCGCCTACTTCTTAGATTTCGGCGTTAAAAAAACCAGGCGCTACGCCTTTTCAGTAAGCCCATGCGCCGCTTTGGACGAATCCATCTATGGAAAACAACTTGCTCAGTTGTTACAACGCTTTGACGCGATTTCATTGCGGGAGGCGGAAAAACGCGACTTGATCGAGAGGTTATACAAGCAAAAAGTTGACATCTGTATGGACTCTACTTTCTTGCTTTCAGCACAGGATTATGAGCAATTTGAGGAGCCTCTGGAAATACAGGAACCCTATATTTTGGTTTATGCATTTAAGGAATCCGATGGCAACGTACGCATGAAGGAAGTACTGGAAACCGTTGTCGCACAACTGAATTATAAAGTAATCGATATATCCCTTGACAATGTGCACTGGCAGCTGAATGTCCAGCGCAAATTTGCCATAACTCCTGGACAGTTTTTAAGCTATTTTAAAAACGCCTACTATGTCGTGACCAACTCCTTTCATGGTACAGCGTTTTCAATCATTTATCAGAAGCAATTCATCAGCGTCACAAAAACGGGAACCGAACAACGTGTGACGGAGCTGCTGGAAAAGCTCGGACTTTGTTCAGCACTGATAAAAGGTGATTTGCAGCCCTTTGTACTAAACAAACTAGATTATACAATTCACAAGGAACAGCGAGAGCAATTAATAGCCAATAGTCGCGAATACCTTAGAAAGTTGATTGGAGTTAATCAATGACGATAGTACGAAAGTGGATCATAGGCATAGCTACGTTTCTGTTGTGTATTTACTCATTCACAGTGCTCAGTTTTCAAGAGATGATACCTACATTGCTGCGGCAAACCATTGTTGTCGCATTGCCTGCGATACTGATTATGATCAGCGTCGCGATCAATTTAATCGAGAAACCGAGAATTTTTATTGAGATCGTTCCACTGAGTTTGATTTGTATGGAATTGATCATCCTGCTCTGGAATAATCACTCTATTCGTACCGAAGGTATCACGAGCGTTTATAGCCAAGTTATCCCGCTTCTTTTCTTTTTCGCATGTTTCCGGGATACGGATTGGTTTCCGATCGTTATAAAAGCGATGGTGGTCTTTGGCCTGATCTACGCAGTGGGCACTTACTTAAGTGTATATATTCCCTCATTATACACCAATACCATTGCACCCCTGATGAAGAAGCTCTACCCGCACATCATCTATACACAAGGCTCCGTGGCAGGGTTCACAGCGCATTACAGCACCAATGGCATGTATTTGGCCAATGGGTTCATGGCGCTTGCCTGTGTTGCGTGGACAAGACACAACAACGGCAAGCGCATAACGCTGGAAATAGTTTTGCTAGTCTTTGTTGCCATTGCGTTTTTAATCTGTGGTAAGCGCGGCACGTTACTATGCCTTATTTTCGGAACATATATCGCATACTTCCTGCTTACCAAGAATCCAAAGCATCGTATTTTGAAAATGATCGCATTTACTGTAGCGCTTGTGGTTGCCATCCGTCTCGTCGCGTTGGTCATTCCGCAAGTAACAGCCTCCTACACCCGCACAGTGGAAATGTATTATGACAGCGGTGATGTTACAACCGGCCGCCTTGATCTTTGGCGTATGGCTTGGCAGGCTTTTTTACAGGCACCACTCTTTGGCCACGGTTGGCGTTGGTTTCTGGTGTTTAGCGATACCGGCCGGGATGTTCATAATTGCTATCTTCAGTTATTAACAGAGGTCGGTATCATTGGTAGTATTCCGTTTTTCATCTTTTTTGTCTTGACCTATTTACGCACACTAAAGCTAACTTTCCTATGGCAGGATAATGGTCTTGATCAAAATACCGTTGCGCTAAAACCCAATCCAGTTCTTTTTCTACTGATGTACCAAAGCTTCTTTTTGTTGTTTATTTTTGAGGGGACAGGGCTATTCAATGTCGAGGTCTTGTTTCCTTATATTGCTTGCTGTACAATGACACATGTACTATACCAGCGCCACAAAAAAGAGATGGCTGCCATGAACCTATATAGGAGATGTATCAAAGCATGTATTGGATAGACTGGTTTTTGCTGGTTACAATAACGCTATTAGTATTAAATCTGCTATTGCTTCATATCTATTGCCGTGTTCATAGGATGCTAGACAGGCGCCAAACTGATAAACCTATGGGTTTGGATGTTGATCCTAGTTTAACCGAGCCATTGCAGACAAAGAGAAGCTTTGGGAAAAGGTGTTGGGGGCTGTTACAACCCTACCTGTACGGCTGGATGCGCTATTCTACAATCATGTTTGGAAAGCTGCCAGGTAACCGACTACGCAACTTCATCTTTCGCAAAATCTTCGCTATGAACATAACAAAGAACACTGTGATAAATGGCGGTTGCGAAATTCGTTCGCCTTGGAACATCACCGCAGATCGCTGCGTTATCTCAAACTATTGCATCCTAGATGGTCGAAACGGTATTGTTTTCGGAAACGATGTCGTTTTAGGAAGCGGCGTGCATATCTGGACTGAGGAACATAGTGTAGATGATCCGTATTTCCGCGTGCTACCAAATAACAAAGCACCCGTGAACATCGGTAAACATGCATGGGTTTGTTCGGATGTTACGCTACTGCCTGGTGTTACTGTGGGTGAGGGTGCTGTGATCGCTTCCAGGGCATGCCTGACGAAAGATGCGGATGCATTCGGTGTCTATGGTGGTGTGCCTGCAAAGAAGTTGCGCCAGCGCAATACAGATTTACAGTATCAGCTCAACAGCAAATCGATCTGGCATTTTTTTTAGCGGTAGCCGTCTGGCGGCTTTGCAAGAGGAGTTAGATGGAAAATCGGACAAGACAGCTCGCCGGAACTTCAGCGATGCTTTTGGCAGGAAAAATCGGCTCTCAGTTGGTTAGCTTTCTTTTGCTTCCGTTATATACGGCGATTTTAGCGCCACAGGCGTATGGAATCGTTGATTTATTTAACACATATACGACTTTGTTGCTTCCGATTGTAAGTTTCCAACTGGACATGGGCTTGTTTCGCTTCATGCTAGATGTACGTGGGCGCGAGGATCAGCATAAGAAGATGCTCTCCACGGTCATGCTTATCAACGGCTTACAGGTTGCCGTTTATGCGTTGATCTATATCCTGGTGCAAACGCATATCCACTCTGAGTATAAAATATTCCTGCTATTGCATGTCGTATTGAATGTGGCTTCTAATACATTTCTGCAATTTGCGAGAGGACGTGGCAACAACAGCGCCTACGCCGTCGCATCGTTTTTGTCCGCGACGGTCATGATACTGCTAAATGTTCTATTTGTTGCGGTTCTTCGTATCGGCGCGCTCGGCCTATTCTTAGGGGTTGTTGGTGGCAATGTAGCCCAAATTATATACTTATTCTTTTCCCAAAAAATTTGGCGCTATTTTAGTATTCGTGGTTACGATCGCAAAATAGCCAAAGACATATCACGTTTCTCGATCCCGCTTATCCCTAGTGTCATTTCCTGGTGGACGATCAACGCATCGGATAGAACTGTGATCGCCTATTTCCTGAACACCGCTGCAAACGGCATCTATTCGATCGCTAGTAAGTTTTCAGCGATGATCAGCGTGGTTTATAACATATTTTATTTAGCGTGGAGCGAGACCGTCAGCCAACATATTGACGACGCAGATATCAACAGTTTTCTTTCTAGTACGATTAATGATTTGTACAAATTGTTCTTTTCCTTTTGTCTTTGCCTAATTTCTGTGATGCCCTTCGTCTTTCCTTTCTTTGTTAATGTTCAGTATAATGAAGCAAAGCCACTGATACCCATACTTGTGATGGCGGTGTTCTTTTCAATTCTTTGTGGGCTGTTTAGCGTTGTTTTCCATGCACGTAAGAATACCAAAGAAAACGCGAAAACAGCAATTTTTGCAGCGATTATCAACCTTGCGATCGATATTGTCTTTATTAGAAAACTCGGCTTATATGCGGCCGCTCTGGCCACCTTGATCGCTTTTCTGTCGATGACGGTTTACCGTTACTTTAGCGTACAAAAATACACGCGCATCAAGATGTCGGGTAAGATGGTCTTGTTCTCTTTGTTTCCTGCTACGCTTGTATTTGTGGCGTATTATACCGGCATCGTGGGTATTCAAGTGATCGCGTTTGCATTCGCGATTACTTATTCGGTGCTTGCCAACCGAAAAACGCTCAGGAGTCTGATTACCATCGTACTTGAGCGGTTGAGAAAGGGGAATCCATTGTGATCGTTCCAGTTTTTGAACACATGAATCGTGAAGACTGCATGGGATGTGAAAGTTGCGCGGCTATATGTCCCCATGGTGCTATCCAAATGCAGGAGGATGCGTGTGGATTTCTGTATCCGACGCTGATTGAAGATCGCTGCATCCACTGCGGTTTATGTGTGCGAACCTGCCCAGTCATCAATCAAAAACGTATATCATTGCCAACTGAAACGGTCGTCGGCTATGCGCGTGACGAAAGTATCGTACAGAAGAGTTCCTCCGGAGGTTTTTTTAGTTTGATCGCAGAGCGATTCATCGAAAATGGCGGCATTGTTATCGGTGTTGCATGGTCGGAGGATTTTAGAAAGACACTTCACATCTGCGTGGATAATCTGCTAGATCTGGAGAAGCTCCGAGTTTCAAAGTATTATCAAAGCCATAAGGGTGATATCTACCAGCAGATGCTTGCATACCTTGCGCAGAAGCGCCCCGTGTTGTTTACTGGCTGCCCTTGCGAGGTGGCGGCTGCCTGTGGAATGGTGCCGGAAAAAGACAGGGAGAGTTTTTTTTCCATCGATATCGTTTGCCAAGGTCCCTCCTCCGCAAAGGCGCTGCGCGAATACATCGAATGGATCGAAAAAAAGAAAAAATCGTCAGTTTGTAGCATAAACATGCGTTATGCAATAGGCCCTTGGATACCACAGAACATAAAAATATCTTTTGCTAATGGCAAGCAGTATGTAAAGAGATTATATGATATGGAGCTTGGCGACGCCGTACGGTTGATGAAACGACCTTCCTGCCCAAACTGCCGGTTTGGTGGCGATGGCAGAAAATCTGATCTGACCCTTGGCGATTATCACGGGGCAAACCCTAGCGCCAGCTACTACCACGAAAGTGGTGTATCCATCGCTGTAACACATTCGGACAAGGGTAGGCAACTGATGGCCTCAGTACACCATGCTAACGCATACCTAGAAGCTGCGGACTACCAAGAACTTAACAAATGGAACCCTTGTCTGGAGAAAGGGTGGCCTAGTTACGAAGGCAGCGACACATTCTCACGGGTGTTTCCTCAAAAAGGGTTGTTTGCGGCCTCAAGAGCCGCCAGCAGTTGGAAGCGCCGGGTGTTAAGAAAACTACCTCTTAAGTTGCGCCAACTTATACGACGGTAAGCAAGAACGGAGAAATTGCGATGGCTCACTTACTAGTTTTGGGCGGAAGCGGCATCATTAGCACGAAAATCGTTGCTTTGGCACTTCAAAACGGACATCGGGTAACGATGGTGAATCGAGGTAGAAGAAAAGCCCAGGTCGCACCACAAGCCGATTGCATTGTCGCCGACCTGCGAAACGAGCCCATGAACGAGCTCTACGCAAAAATACAAGGCAACTTTGATGTGGTGCTGGACTTTATCTCTTACACACCACAAGAATTAATGCGTAATATGTCGATCGCGAAAAACCGGTGCCTTCAGTATATCTTTGTATCATCAGCAACAGTGTATAACCTAAAAGAAGGTCGATACACAGAAAATGACCCCATTGGCGACAAGCAATGGGATTATGCCGTTAACAAAACTGCTTGTGAAGCCTTACTGGTGGCGCATGCGGCCGATTATGGCTTTGACTATACAATCATCCGACCGTACGTTACTTATGGAGAAACGCGAATCCCTTATCAGTTTGCGCCGCTAGATTACTATACACTCATTGCCCGCATGCAGCATGGTAAATGCATCCCTATACTGGATGAGGATGTCTATTGCACGCTAACCAATGCCAATGATTTTGCCGTGGCTGCTAACGGCTTGATTCTCTTATCGGAGGCCTATGGCCAAGTTTTTCACATTACAGGTGCATATGAGACTACTTGGAAACAAGCGCTTTTGCACGTATCAGATGCATTCGCCGTACATTGCGATATGGTCTGTCTTTCCCGATCCTTATTCTACGACTCACGCCTGATGCGGGGATTAAATACTCTGGAAGTGACGGATGATAAAGGGAATGACATGCTATTTGATAACAGCAAAATCAAAAAAGCTGTACCTGCTTTTACAGGAACGATCACTCTACAGGATTCTTTGCCGGAGATTGTAGCTTATTTTAAAAACACGACATCAGCAAGGCTGGTCGACTATGCATGGGATGGTTGCTGCGACCATATGCTGGCGGCGTCAAAAGCACTGACCAAAGCGCAAAAAAAGAAGTTGAAATATTACCCGCAGGAAAACAAGAATCTTAAGGACTTCATTGTTTACACGGTGAATCGTTATAGTACGCTATTCTATTTTGTTAAAGCGATAAAAAAAGCAATGTCCCTTTGGCAACAACTACTATACAGGAGCATGCTAAAATAAAAGCATGCTCCTAAGATGGAAGGAACGAAACTATGGTCCAGAAATCGGGGGTAGGAACCTGGACAGACTAATTTTAAATGATTCAATATCATGCGTTAAAAATAACCCCATCGTGCTTCAAAAATGCGACAAAAACAAAAATCGACCTGCGATTATTCCTATTCGCAGGCCTTTCTCTTTCTATCCCGAATAACGCTTTTCTCTGATTTGTCGCATTGTTGCACGTTTTGGATAATGGGCTAAAATGAGACCCCCTAAAAAGTCGCCTTTTTAGGGGGTTCTTGGCGTGCCCGAAAGGATTCGAACCTTCGACCCTCAGAGTCGGAGTCTGATACTCTATCCAGCTGAGCTACGGGCACATAACATTATGCTGTTTTCTCGTGAAAACCCGCGCTGTTGCGGGCGATTTCCCCGCACAGACGCGAAGCAGATTATACCACAGGTTTCTTTTCGTAGCAATAGGCGATCGCCTCGCCGACGGTTGCGACGGGCACGAGCTTCAGCCCCTCAATCTTCGGCGCTTTGGCGGCTTTCGGCAATAAAACCGTATCATAACCCAGCCGCACACACTCGTTGAGTCGCGTCTCGATCCGGCTCAGCGCGCGTACTTCACCCGTGAGTCCCACCTCTCCAAGCGCTGCGGTTCGCGCCGGAAGCGGCAGATCCATCATCGCGGAAGCGACGCAGAGCGCGACAGCGAGGTCGGTGCTCCGCTCGTCAAGCTTCAACCCGCCGACGACGTTGAGGTAGACATCCTTGGTCGAAAGCCGCAGGTGCGCTTTCTTTTCCAGCACGGCAAGTAGTAGACTCAATCTTCCCGTATCCACGCCGGCGCTCGTTCTGCGCGGGTTGCCGAACGCGTTGTCCGTGAGCAGCGACTGCACTTCCGCGAGGATCGGGCGGGTGCCCTCCATCGCGCAAGTGACGCAGCAGCCGGGCGCGGATTCGCCGGAGAGAAACAGCCGCGAAGGATCGGCAACCTCTTGCATGCCGCCGTCGCCCATCTCAAACACGCCCACCTCGTTGGTGGAGCCGAAACGGTTCTTGACCGCGCGCAGCAGACGCAGGCCTTCGTGCCGGTCGCCTTCAAAATAAAGCACGGTGTCCACGATATGCTCCAGTACACGCGGACCCGCGATGTTTCCGTCCTTGGTGACGTGACCCACGATCAGCACGATCACGCCCGTCTCTTTGGCATAGCGCGTGAGTCGTGCGGTGGCCGCGCGCACCTGGCTGACACTTGCGGGTGCGCCCGCGCTTTCCTCCGAGACGATGGTTTGAATTGAGTCTACGATCAGCACGCTGCAGCGCGTGTTGGTCGCTTCGTCGATGATCTGGTCGAGATCGGTTTCGCAAAGGATGTCGATGTCGTTCTTCATGCCGAGGCGGTCGGCGCGCAGCTTGATCTGGGACGCGCTCTCCTCGCCGGAGACATATAGAACGACGCCGTCCGTCGCCAGCGTGTCCGCGGCCTGCAGTAAAAGCGTCGATTTTCCAATGCCAGGGTCGCCGCCAAGCAGCACCACCATGCCGCGGATCAATCCGCCACCCAGCACGCGGTTGAGTTCGCCCATGCCCGCGGAGATCCGTTTCTGCGGCAGGGGCTGCACACGGCTGAGCTTTTGCGAGACGGCGGTGCCAACGCGTACGCTGCTCTTCACCTTGACCTCGGCAAACTCGGTCATAGTGTTCCAGCTCTCGCACTGCGGGCACTTGCCCATCCATTTGGCGGACTCATAGCCGCATTCGCCGCAGATGTAGGTGACGCGTTCTTTATTTGCCATATCAGCCGACGACCTTCAGATATTTCCAGAGGGTCTGCGTGCTGTCGGTCATGTCGCGCCAGAGCGCATAATCTCCGCCCGCCATGACGAACTGCGCGTTCGTGCCCGTCTCGCTGATGACATAGGTTTTGTCGTCCGCAAACACATAGGCGTATACGGTCTCGTCTCGGCTGAACACCACACAGGTGGGCGTAATGTCAAAATCGATCACGCCGCTGGCCACGCGCTTTGCAGCGCCGCCGCCAACGCTGATGTAAAGATCGCTGCTTGTGTCATGATTGCCGCTCAGGTATGCCCAGCGGTCACCCGCGGACTTGGGATCGTGCACAAAGCTGCCCGCCGCGAAGTCCCAGCGGCTGTTGTCCGCGAGGAGTATCGTGCGAATCAGGCTGCTGCCGGGGTTTTGCGCATCCGCGTCGGCATAGATCACCTGACCGCTCTTAATCGAAGGCGCGCTCTCTGCATAAGCAGAGCTCGTCAGCACCGCAAGCGTAAGCAGCTCGCCCGTGGTCACGTCGCAAACCATCACCTTGGCGGTCGTGCTTGCCGTGCGCTCCGTCCAGACGGCATATGGGGATTCCAGCAGGAGCTTCGGAACATCCTTTGCAAACTCCGCCATCACAGCGGTCTCGCCGGTGGTTTTGTCAAGGCGCACGATGCTGCCGCCGCCCGCACCCTTGCAGTCGGCATAAAGGATCACATCTGCGCTTTCGACAGGATAGCGAATCGTGTCGTTGATGCGCGTGATTGCGATGTTGGTAAATGCACCCGTTTCCGGATTCAGCCGAACCAGCCGATCCGTGGCAATTTCGCTCGAGCCCGTGGCAAAGAGAATCTCGTTGCCATACACGCTAGGATCGACCACCGCGGTAGGCAGGCCGTAGCCTTCGCCGAACAGCACGGTCTTGACCTCGTTGGTCAAAATCGGGTTGACGGGCGAGGCGGTCTGTTTCACCGTCGTTAGCGCAGGCGCGTTGCTGCTCTGCGGGGCTTCGCTTGCCCGCGCGGCGAGAAGCGGCATGACGACAAACACAGCAACCAACACCAGCGCTGCTAGCACGACAAGCGCGATGACCAGCTTGATCAGCGGACCATAGCTCGTCGCGTCCAGATTCACCCTGCGCTTGGGCGCATATTTTAAGTTTTTACTCATACGTTTCACGCCTTTCATTTTACCCCATGCAATCATCACGGTCAACGAAAGAAAGCGTGAACGAATATGTACGGTGTGAAGGTCATGAAGCAATCTTTTCGCTTGTGATTGATGCTTTTGCGGAACTACAAAATATGGTATCATGATGGGTAAGTATGTGACTGCCTAGGTGGTTTTCTGAATGAGAAACATTAGGCGCACGAATCTCGCTCACAAAGGATTGCTGCATGGCCTACCGCGCACTCTATCGCCAATATCGCCCCGCCCGCTTTGCCGATGTCATCGGGCAAGAGCACATCACCACCACGCTAAAGCATCAGGTGTCGTCGGATCGTCCGGCGCACGCCTATTTGTTCTGCGGCACGCGCGGTACGGGCAAGACCACATCGGCACGCATCCTTGCGCGCGCGGTCAACTGCCTCAGCCCCGAGGAAGGCGAACCCTGCGGCAAATGCGAAGCGTGCCTGATCACAGCGGCGGAAGGCGCCAGCGACATCACCGAAATCGATGCCGCGAGCAACAACAGCGTCAACGACGTACGCGATCTGATCGAAAATTCGCAATACGCGCCGCTCAATCTGCGCCGCCGCGTGTTTATCATCGACGAGGTACATATGCTCTCCGGCGCGGCATTCAACGCGCTATTAAAAACGCTCGAAGAGCCGCCGGAACACATCCTTTTTATCCTCGCGACTACCGAGCCGCAGAAACTGCCCGCGACGATCATCTCCCGCTGTCAGCGGTTTGATTTTCACAGGCTTTCGATCACCGATATCAAGTCCACGCTCAAAAGTGTATTGAGTCAGGCCGGCGCGTCGATTGAAGACGGCGGCTTAACGCTCATCGCCCGCGCGGCGCAGGGTGGCATGCGCGACGCGCTGTCGCTTGCCGATCAGTGTCTCGCGTTTTGCGGAGACGTTGTTACCACTAAGAATGTGTATGACGTGCTGGGCAGCATGGAGGACTCGTTTTTATTCGAGATTTCCAAATCACTGCTTGCCTCCAATGCGCCGGAAGCGCTGCGGATGCTGGACAGCATCATGCAGGCGGGGCGCGATCTATCGGTATTTGCCGCGGATCTTGCGGCGCATTTTCGCGCGCTGCTGCTTAGTAAGACCTGCGGCCGCTGCGAGGATTTGCTGGACTGCACCGAGGACACGATGACGCGTTATCTCGAGCAGGCAAAGGGCGCGTCCGAAGCGCGGCTGATGCTCGCGCTGGATCGCCTGATCGCGGCGCAAAACGACATGCGCTATCTGCCGTCTCCGCGCGCGCTGTTGGAAAGCGCACTGGTGCATATCTGCCGTCCTGAGGATTCGGTTTCGCTTGCGAATATCGAAGCACGGCTCGACCGCCTCGAAGCGCAGATTAAAGAAGGCCTTCCCGCGCAAGCACCCGCGCAGCAAGCCGTTTCGCCGGAACCTGCAAAACAAACAACAGTCGAAGCGCCTGTGTCGCAGCCCGCGCAAAAGCCGGAGCCAACGCCCGCAAAGGCGGAACCCGCGCAGGAAGCGGCGCCTTGGACAGACTTAACGCCGCCGCCGGAAACGTGGTCGCCGGAGGACGAATATACGCTTCCCCCACAGGAGGAAATCGTCAAGATCGCGCCGAAGCCCGACCCTGTTCCCGCGAAGGCCGCGCATGCGCCAAAACCCGCGAGCAAACCGAGCGGTTCCACTGATGCCGCGGGCATCTGGCGCGAGGCAATCGCGAATATTCCAAATATGTTCGTGCAAGCGCTCGCTAGAGAAGCCGTTGCTCTGCACTTCGAGAACAACACGCTGACGGTGGGGTTCACCGACGCGCAGGAGATGAAGCACAAGAGTCTCAACGCGCCGATCAACTTTGAGCCAACGCAGCGGGCTTTGCAGGCGGTCAAGCCTGACGCAAAGCTCGTGATTACGACAACAAAGAAAGCCCCCGCAAGCGGTCAGGCGGAAGAACTCGCCAAAGCGCTGTTCGGGGACAAACTCACGATAGAATAACGAGATATAAAGTATAGTAATAAGAGATATATTCAGGAGGAACTTTTTTATGGCAAAAGGCGGATTTCCCGGCGGAATGGGCGGCGGCAACATGCAGCAGCTGATGATGAAAGCCCAGAAGATGCAGCAGGACGTTGCGCGCGCGCAGGCGGAGCTCAACGAGCGTGAGTTCACCGCGAGCAGCGGCGGCGGCATGGTCAGCGTCACCGTCACCGGCAACAAGGACGTCAAAGCGATCGTCATCAATCCCGCGTGCGTCGATCCCGACGATGTCGAGATGCTGCAGGATCTCGTGCTCTCCGCGGTCAACGAAGCGCTCCGCACGGCGACCAAGACCGTTGAGGACGAAATCGGCAAAATCACGGGCGGACTGGGGCTAGGCCTGTAGTCATGCTCACCATTGAACCCATCGTCCGGCTGACGACCCAGCTCTCGCGCCTGCCCGGCATCGGGCAGAAGAGCGCGCAGCGGCTGGCATACCATATTCTCGATATTCCGGCGGCGCAGGCGCAGGAGCTTGCGGCTGCCATTATTGCCGCACGCGAAAAAGTCGTGGACTGCCCCGTTTGCGGCACGTACACGGATGTTTCTCCCTGCGGTATCTGCTCGGATACACACCGCGACGGAAGCGTACTGTGTGTCGTCAGCGACGCGAAGGACGTCATCGCCATGGAGCGCACGCGCGAATTCCACGGCAAATATCACGTGCTGCACGGCGTGCTTTCACCCGTGGACGGCGTGGGCCCCGCCGACATCCGCATCAATGAGCTCGTCGAGCGCGTCAAGGCGGGCGAAGTGAAAGAGGTCATCATCGCGACCAATCCGGATGTGGAAGGCGAAGCAACGGCGAGCTATATTGCGCGGCTACTCAAGCCCATGGGTGTCTCTTGCTCCCGCATCGCGCACGGCATCCCCATCGGCGGCAATCTTGAGTACACGGACGAGGTCACGCTGGCCAAGGCGATGGAAGGCAGACGGCTACTGTAACAAACAAAAATAACGGCTTTCGCCGTTATTTTTTTGCGATTCTTTCGTTATAAGCACACCCGATACGCCGTCGGGAGCGCGTGGGATTCGTCGAGCACGATCCAGCCCTCCGGCAGTTGATCCGCCGAGATCTCCGCTGCGCAAACGCGCATGTGCCACTCGATATGCGTAAAGATATGCTTGCGTTCATAGAAGCGCAGTTCGCCTACTGGGTTTATTCCGTGCTCGCCAAGCCATGCGGCGGCTTCTGCATCGGACAGAACCCCCGCCGTCTCCGGCAGCTGCCATAGTCCCGCGAGCAGGCCGTTCTCCGGTCTGCGATAGCCGATCAGTCCACCGTTGAGCGTGAGCGCAAAAACCGTCTTGCGCTCGATCTTTCGTGCCTTTTTCGCGGAGAGCACGGGCAGTTCCGCTGTCCTACCCTCGCGGAAAGCTATGCAATACTCCCGCACGGCGCATTCTCCGCACTTCGGTTGCCCATTCGGCAGGCACACAGTCGCGCCGAGTTCCATCAGCGCGGCGTTAAATACGCCCGGCTGATCCTTCGGAATGAGCGGCTGCAGAAACGCGCGCACTTCTTTTTTGAACGCTGGATCGCGGATATCCCGCGCCGCACCAAAGAGCCGCGCGTAAACGCGCAGCACGTTTCCGTCCACGGCAGGCACCGCTTCGCCAAACGCAATCGACGCGATCGCGCCCGCGGTGTATTCTCCGATGCCGGGCAGAGTCAGCAGCGTCTCGTAGCTTTGCGGCATGCCGCCGCTGAAGCGAGAAACGATCTCGCCCGCCGCGCACTTGAGATTGCGCGCACGGCTATAGTAGCCCAATCCCTCCCAGAGCTTGTGCAGGCGGTCGTCATCCACATTTGCAAGCGCGTCGATATCCGGCAGCGCGCGCATGAACCGCTCATAATACGGAATCACGGCGGCAACCCGCGTCTGCTGCAGCATGATCTCGCTGATCCAGACGGCGTAACCATCCTGCGTTCTGCGCCAGGGCAGGTCCCGCGCGTTTTGTTGATACCAATTGCGTAACGGTAAAATCCAGTTCATAGAGCAAGTATAACACACAATATTCGCGCAACTTACGTGAAAAATGCGCGGAAATAGTGAGAAAATTGTGCTATACTGTGTTTCTGAGCATACGGTTTCTTTCGCAGCTGTGGAAGAGACCTGACCAAACCATAGAGGTGAAAAACATGGATTACACAGAACTAACCCGCCAGGCGGCGGAGGCCGTCGATTTGATTCTGAGCAGCGCGGAGTATCGCAAGGGCGATATCTTCATCATTGGCTGCTCGACGAGCGAGATCGTTGGCAAGCGCATCGGCTCCGCTTCCAGCGAGGAGGCCGCGAAGGCCGTCATGGACGCGATTCTGCCGAAGGTGACCGCGGCGGGGTTATATCTTGCCGTGCAGGGCTGCGAGCACATCAACCGCGCAATCTGCACAAGCCGCGCCTGCATGGAGCAATATCACCTGCAGGAAGTCTGGGTGCGCCCGTGGCTGCACGCAGGCGGCGCATTCGCAACCGAAGCATATTCCCGCATCCCCGACCGGGTGATGGTGGAGAACGTAGCGGGCCTTGCCGCGCTCGGCATGGACATCGGCGGCACGCTGATCGGCATGCATCTGCATCCCGTCGTGGTGCCCGTCCATACGGAGCAGCGCAGGATCGGCGAGGCTTCCTTCATCCTCGCAAAGACGCGTCCAAAATATGTTGGCGGTCCCCGCGCACAATACGGCGACCACGAACCGGCACACAAATGAGTCGTTTTTAACCGAAAAATACACAAAATATAGTGTCATGTGTCCGCGCAAATACAGTATAAAGTGTTCGAACAAACGCATAAAATACAGTAAAAACGCCCAATCATTGGATTTGTTCGGACATATGATACAAAAAAATACATTGCAATTTTACAACCGTGTGTAATATACTAACTTTGGTATCCGTGTATCGGGTCTGTGGTTGAAAATCGATGCCAGTCGCAGGCAAAACGATCCACGTAAGCGGGCAAAGCCCCGTGAGCATGGTGCGGTCTAGAAGTAAGTCCAACCGAAGCATTTCTAAACATGCATTTCGAGAGAGGCAGTAGTGAGAGGCACATCGCCGGGTAGCGACACTTCCAGTTGGCGGGTGTGGGGGCAAAAACCAGGTCAGCCGGCACTCGGATATCAAAAAATTTTCACGAACCGAAAAGGGGAAAAATCCAAATGTTCCAAGACAAAACACTGGTATGCAAGGATTGTGGTAAGGAATTCGTTTTCACGGCCGGCGAGCAGGAGTTTTACGCGGAGAAAGGGTTCCAGAACGAGCCTGTCCGCTGCAAGGACTGCCGTTCCAGCCGGAAGACCACGCGCAGCAACGATCGCGAGATGTTCGATGCGGTCTGTGCGGAGTGCGGATCGCCCACCAAGATCCCGTTCCAACCGAGAAACGACCGTCCCGTGTATTGCAGCAACTGCTTCCAGAACCACAAGCGCTAACGCATTCCCCTTATTCCGTTCTCGGATATAATCGGAATCAGTAGTTTACCAAGACGACCTGAGAGGCGTTTCCCCAAGCGGGAAACGCCTTTTCCGATTTTGGGAAGCTTATCTTTACTTGTAAGCTTATTTGTATTTGCAAGCTTATCTATATTGGCAAGCTTACCTAATCTTGCCAGCAAATGGCGCGCATGGTATGCTTATCCTGCAAACAATCGAAGAAATCGAGGAAGATAAACACATGGAATCCGTCAAAGACCGCTTCCTGCGGTATGTCAAAATCGACACCCAATCCGAGCATCAGGTGGACAAAATCCCCAGCACCGACAAGCAGCTCGACCTGAGCCGGCTTTTGCGCGACGAACTCATCGCCATCGGAGCCGCTGATGTGCAGCTCGACCCGCACGGCTACGTGACCGCGACCATCCCCGCCAACACGAAAAAGAACGCGCCGGTCATCGGCCTGCTTGCGCACGTGGACACCGCGGATGCGGTCACCGGCGCAAACGTCAAGCCCCTGCTCACGCCGAACTACGCGGGCGGCGACATCGACATGGGCAACGGTTACACGCTCTCGCCAGTAAGCTATCCCGCGTTGCTTGGACACATCGGCGAGGAGATCATCTGCACCGACGGCACGACGCTGCTGGGCGCGGACGACAAGGCGGGCGTAGCCGAGATCATGACGTTCGCCGAGCGGATGCTGCGCGCGGACGCACCGGAGCACGGCAAGATTCGCATCGGTTTCACGCCAGACGAAGAGGTTGGACGCGGAGTGGACTTATTTGACGTAAAGGCGTTCGGCGCGGACTTTGGCTACACCGTCGATGGCGGAACGCTGGGCGAGATCAACTACGAGTGCTTCAACGCAGCCGGCGCGGAGATTCACATTCAGGGCGTCAGCGCACACACCGGCAGCGCAAAAGGCAAGATGATCAACGCGCTACTTGTCGCCATGGAGTTGCACGACCTGCTGCCCCGTTTCGAAAACCCCGCCTGCACAGACGAATACGAGGGATTCTTCCATCTCGACAAGCTCGAAGGCTGCGTCGATCACGCCGACATGACCTATATTCTGCGCGACCACGACATGGAGAAGTTTGAGCAGAAGAAAGTCCTGATGCAAAAGGCTTGTGCCTATATGAACGATAAATACGGCGCCGGTACCGTTTCGCTGGATCTATCGGATACCTACTACAACATGAAGTCGAAGGTGCCGATGCATATTGTCGAGGCGGCAATGCAAGCTATGGAAGCCGTCGGCGTGACACCTTACTGTGCGCCCATCCGCGGCGGCACGGACGGCTCGCGCCTGAGCTACATGGGTCTGCCTTGCCCGAACCTCTGCACCGGCGGACACAACTTCCACGGCCGGTATGAGTTCATCAGCACAGAGGCGATGGAGAAGGTGGTTCAGATTCTCGAAGCGCTCGTTCCGTCGTTTGTGAAGTAAGAAACAAACCAAACAAAAGACGCTCCCGCAAGAGAGCGTCTTTTTTGCTGCGTGTAATTTGATCAGATATCCCAGTTCCTTCTTGGGTTGTCGCGTTTTGCGCGGGAGGTCTCCTCCACGCGCTTGGTCTCGTCCGCCATTCTGTGGCGAACAATCTCCTCTTTCTCGGAATACGACATCGGGTTTTGTGAGATCATGTTGCGAAGCGCGTCGATTCTCGCCTGCGCCGCGGCCTGTTCCGGGTCGCTCCAGTCGACCGGCGCGCCGGATCGGGCGCCATTGTGGGACACAACCTGTCACTTCCGTTCCGGTAAGATTTGGTATGATTTCGAGTTCATTCTAGGCCTGTTGGGCTGGGTTGTCAATGCATTCATACAAGGGGCATTTTCCCAAGCACACATAACTACGATTCCGCAAATCTAGTCCAACCAATAAAAGGATTCGAGCACATAATCTAGCTCTTCATCGCTTCTCATCGTCATTTGTATGACAGCGAATGTCGTCCCTCGCTTGATAGTAAACATCATACCTCTCAAACGGACATTATTTTGGATAACATCATATCTGTAAAGCGGGTGCTGTTCGCCTGCCAAATCTACTGCAGTCCTTACCAGGTTCTCGTTTCGATCTTTCTCCTCTGTAGAAACCAGCCACGGCTCAAGATACTCTAGGAAATCAGCTTCGGATTCAAATACAATGTCATTCGGTTCATAGTCCCGGACTAATATCTGTGCATAGCATTGTTTATCCATATTGCCTGCGAGAAAATCAAATAGAATGTTCTGCATCTTCAGTTGCATGATCAACGCTTTTCGTATCGTTTCCGGATCCGTTAATAAGGAATCAACTTCATTCTTCCGATTTACAAACGAACGGCTCTCAATTTTAAAATCCGTTGGAAGAAGGAACCCAAACCGGAAGAAATCGCTGTGATATCCTTGTTCATCGTTCACTCCTGGCACAAAGTCCTCTATGCTCGGCTCCGGCGTCGGGCTCGGCGTGGGCTCCGTTGTGGGCGTTGGTTCCGGCGTTGGCACGGGCGTCGCCGTCGGCGTTGCGGTAGGGGTTGGCGTCAACTCCGAAACATCGGGCGCGGTCTTGCAAGACACAAGTGAGAAGCAGAACAGAACAGATAACAAAACGGACAGCACTTTATTCCGAGTTTGCATGGATACCCCCAGGTGATTTTCTTCCAATGTACCATAGCCGAACGACCTCAACAAGCGATGCGCTTAAAAAAGCAGCTCGCCCAGAACTAAAGCGACATTTCGGCTTGTTGCGTTCCGCATGGTTTCGTATCAATATTTGCCGGAGGTTCTCTTAAGATTCATCCAGCGAATACAGCGTGTCGAGAAAATAATTGATCTCGCCTTCATAGAGGGCTAAAACCTGTACGATTGAAAATGTCGTTCCCCGCCTGATTGCAAAGGTTGCTCCCTTTTTCTGCACCTTGCCGATGATGACATCGTAGAGAAATACCGTGTGCTGTTCAGCACCAATCTCGACAACGGACTCCACAAGATTTTCCTTGCGTTCCTCTTTTTCCGGCGTTGTCAACTCCTCCTCAAAGGACGCTAACAAATCCGCCTCTGTTTCGATTTCCCATTCTGGGTTGCTAAAATCCGCGACAAACACAAGCACATAGCCATCTGTATTGTTGTAAAACGAAGCAAAGTCCAAGAGGCTGCCGTCCATCTTGAGCTGCATGATTAGACTGCGCCGAAACTCCTCATCGCTCATCTTCGTAGAGTCAACCCCGTTTGCTTCGTCGAGGGCGGAGCGATCATAGTTTGCATACCCCAATGGCAAACGGAAACCCAAACCGGAAGAAATCGCTATGATAGCCCAATTCATCGTTCACTCCCGGCACAAAATCCTCTAAACTCGGTTCCGGTGTCGGGCTCGGCGTGGGCTCCGGTGTGGGCTCCGGTGTGGGCGTTGGTTTCGGCGTTGGCACGGGCGTCGCCGTCGGCGTTGCGGTAGGGGTTGGCGTCGGGGATATGAACTGCGCGATATCGGCGCAGCCGGACAGAGAAAGCAGCATCAGCAGCGCAAAAAGCATGGCAAGTGCTGTAGATAGGGCAGAATGTTTCATGGATCTCTCCTTCATGACATCGCAAAGAAACGCTTGATCCGCATTATAAAATTGCCGATGCTACCATCTTCACTTGATCGTGTAAAACCCTCTTAAGATGGTATCGATCGTTTCTGTTTCGATCGCATCGATGATGATCATCGCAAACGTTGTCCCCTGCTTGAGCATGAGGCACGCGCCATGCATCGCTTTTCCATCGGACTTCATGTCGTAGCGATAGATCGGATGTTCTTCGCCCAGCAGGTTGACGGTCGTTAGCTGCACATTCTTTGCGTCGGCTTTCTGATCGCCGTTGTAATCCAGCGCCCAATCTTGCATCGCCTGCAGAACGGTGAGCTCCGTGTGCTGACCGGGGTTTTTAACCGAGTAGTCGAGCAACAGAACCATGATATAGTCATCGCCGTTATAAGGCATGATGTTCATATCATAGACAAGCAGCCCCTCTTTCAGCGTATCGATATACAGCTGCGTCGTCGCGGAAGCGGACTTCCCCAGCGTATCAAAGCCATTCACCTCGTCCATCTCCTGGCGCGTGCAAATATACCAGTCACTCGAAAACTTGATTCCGAAACGGAAGAAGCTGTTATAGTAACCGGAGACGCCGCCTGTTCCCAGCCGCAGTTCGTCAACGCTGGGCGCGGGCGTCGGCGTTGGTACCGGTGTGGGTTCCGGCGTGGGAGTCGGCGTAGGTGTAGGTGTTGGCGTTGGCGTCGGCGTCGCGGTCGGAGTGGGAGAGGGAGACGGCGTGGGCGAAATCGCCTGCATGATAGCGCCGCAGGCGGAGAGTGTCAGTATGCTCAAAATAGCGAGCAGCAATGCGATATATCGGCTATAACGTTTCATGCGTTTTCTCTATCTTTCTTATCCGGATTTGTTCGGTTACTCGCTCATCGGCACGAACATCGCGAGGATATCCGTTGTGCGGTCTTCGATGACGGAACTGACGAAAACATTCAATGCGTAGTCTCCCTGTATCTGAATGACCTGCGCGTTATATGTCGTATATCCGCCCAGCTCGTATGAGAAGAACCAGCAGGACTGTTCCCGTCCGGCAAACATCGTCGTCGTGTGCTCATCGCGTATCACCGTTGCGCCGGCCTCGATGAACATGCTGCGCATCAGCTCGATATTCGCTTCGTGATACTCCGCTGCGCTGTCATATACCGTCATTGCGGTCTTGACGTCGCTGACCAGAATGCTCATCTCCTGAAGGCCGGTATGCATGCGCGCAGAGTATTCCTGCACGGCTCCGCCTTTGGGCAGAGCGTCCAGATACTCTGTCTGCCGGAGTTCGTCCGGAACCTCCATCGGAAAACCGCTTGCCATGTCCAACTCCAGAGACGAGTTGGCAAACCATCTGTCGTTGAGGTCTACTTTGATATTGAAGTACTCATTTTGATAGGAATTGCCGGTGCTCAGACCGAATGTAATCGGGTAAATTTCGCGATACGGCGTCGGGCTCGGCGTGGGTTCCGGCGTGGGTGTGGGGCTCGGGGTAGGCGTTGCGGTTGCCGTCGGCGTCGGCGTCAAATCCGGAACATCCGGCGCGGTCTTACAAGACACGAACGAAAAGCATACAAGAACGGAAAGCAAAATCAGTAGAATTCTGTTTCGAAACTGCATAGTTACCCCCGGACGATTTTCCTCCACTTTAACATACGTGAACAGATCAAACAAGTGAATTTACAAGAATTTATACAGTCTGTTTGTGCAGGATTTACGCAAAAAAAGAGCCGCGCAATTGCGCGGCTCTTTTGGCAATACGTTAATTTTCCCGGTATTTCTGAAACCCAGTAAACAGATAAAAACCGAGGATTGCGTTAAACCCAGTCGCGGCAAATACGCTGAAGCGTTCAAATACGCCAAACAAACTCTTCGGTGCAAGACCGATGCCAACCGGACCCGCAAACATCAGTAAAAGCGCGATCAATGCAATCACGCTAAGCGAAACATATGCTTTTTTTCGCAAACCTCCAATGATGAACATCACCAGCGAAAGAATCGAAAGCCCAACCACACCCGCTGTAACAACCATGTGCATCACGTCCTGAAACGCACCCGCATAACCGCTGTCCGTCAGAGGGAAGCTGGCATAACCCGCTGCGGAGACCCAATTCATCGCGGCAAACAAATAAACGCCCAGACGCAAGAGTCGATTCATTTTTCCTTGCACAAACACGCAGACCATCATCACGCTCACAATGCCACAAAGGCTGTATAAGCTAGAGAGCTGGCTCCACAGCATGCGGGAAGGCGCGTTTGCGGCGGAAAGATCGCTGACCGCCTGTTGTGTCCAAACGTACCCCGGATATGCAAGAGGAGAGAATACGACCGCAGCCGTATAGGAAAGTAGACTGACAAGACCGAGTAGCCCAAGCCATTGGATCAGCGGTTTTTTCTGTTTCACGTAAACATCCTCCCGTGTTTTTATGTTTCTCCGCGCACCCCAGGCGCGGGTCGCTTGCCTGTTTTGCTTTTTATTCTGGTTCAGAGGCTATTAGTTGTCGCTAGTGCTATCAATGCATAATAGAAAAAGCGTGTCTATGCAGCCGAAGTCACACAACACATCCTTTTTTCGCGTTTATTATATGCTATCAATTACAACTCGTATATGGATATCTTTGGCATCCTTGTTATATAAAAAGTTAGATCGAGCGCATCCAAAAGCATCTCTTTTTTTTAGACGAAAACAAATACCCGCCCCGAATGTGCTTCGGAGCGGGTTTGTGTAGTGTGCTGGTTGTTATGCGATGTTCTGTTTAGAACAGGTTGTTGTCGTCCAAATCGTCCTCGTCGTCTTCCATCTTATCCTCGCGGTTTTTGATGTAGAGCCAGATGCCGCCGACGATCAGCGCCACCGCGATGAGGATGATCGCCGCGATGAACCAGCCATCTGAGGTGAAGCTGTTCGTCTTATCGGGCGAGGTGCTCGGAGACGGCAGCGGGGTCGCCGCAGGATCAGGCGTCGGCGAAAGCGTCGGCGACGGGCTGATGCTGTTGATGTCGGCATTGAGGAAGACATAGTCCGAGGCGTGCGTCTGTGTGACGGTCGCCCAGCCAGTGCTTTCGACAACTGCCGTCTGCTGGAAGGTCAGGGTTTTGTCCGCGTTCAGCAGATAGTAGTAGAGCGTTTTGCCCGCTTGCGCGGCTCCGACATTAAGACGGATATTCGCTTTGCCCGGCAGTTCACCGCTGTAGTTGTAATGTACCGCTGCAACATATGCGTCACCAGCAATCTCCTGCGCGGTCTGCACCGCGATGGAGTTGTTGATCGAAGCGCCGAAGTCATACCACAGCTGCGTATAGGTCTGCGTCATCGTCCCTTTGGGGAAGGTGAACTCCACGTCATCCTGCTTGATGGTGACATCCTGCGTCTTGTTGCCTTCCGCGAGGCTCTTCATTGTGGAATACAGGATGCGGGTGTTGTCGGCAGTCAGCGTGTAGGAGTACAACGCGGTCGATGCGCTGCTTGTGGGTTTCGGCGTTGCCGTTGCGGTCGGTTCGTCGTCGCTGGATGAAGCCGCGTTGGTCGAGGTCTTGTATGCCGCGCTGGGACCGGAGGCCTCTGTGGTCGCCGTCGCCTTATAGCGCTGATAGAACGTATAGCTCGTGCCGGACCTGAGACCGCTGAAGGTTGTGCTGTCCTGCCAGGTCGTGCCGCCGCGGGAATATTCACAGCCTTCCACCGCGTTGAGTACGATCTTGCTGGTCGTGCGGCTATAGCGCGTCGGTGCATCGGGCACTTCGCCGACATAATATGCTTTCGCGACCGTTCCAAAGTTCTTGGAAACTACGCCGCCCTGCACGGAGCTCGTGACTTCGAGTGTGAGCTGGTTGCCGATGTCCGCGGCGCTGACCACATAGGCAACGCCTGTGCCAGCTATCGTGTTTCCGCGCTTCCATGTATAGGTCAGCGTTCCGGTGTTGTTGTTGCCAGTCAGCGTTGCGGTCATGGTCATGCCATAGCGCGCTTCGCCCGTGTAGCCGATGGTACCCGTGAGGGTCGGCAGGGTGGAGAAGTTCGCGCCCGTGCTCGGCGCTGAGGCGAGTACCGTTGCCGTCTCCGCCACGCGCTGATAGAAGGTATACGTAGCGCCCGTGGTCAGGTTATGGAACGTGGTCGTGTCCTGCCAGTAAACGCCGCCAAGCGAATATTGATAGCCGCTGATTGCGTTGAGCGTGATGCTCGTCGCGGTTGCGCTTGCCATCGTCGGTGCGGCGGGTGTGGTGGTGTTCTCCGCTTTTGCGACCGTTGCGGTGGCGGCGGATAGCGAACCCGTCTGCTCGGTGGTGGTGACGACGAGCGTGATCACCTGGCCTACGTCCGCGCTGCCCAGCAGATACGTAGCTCCTGTGCCGACGGTTGCGCCGCCGCGCTGCCAGACGTAGCTGATCGTGCCGGAGGCGTTGGAGCCGGAGAGCGAACCCGTGAGGGTCTTACCGGACTGCACGGTGCCGTTGATGACCGCCGAACCGGTTAGCCCAGCGCTGGTCGAAATCGCGGTCTTTTCGCTGGTGTCAGAGGCGAGCGTGGTGCTTGTCTCCTTCACGCGCTGGTAGAAGTCGTAGCTTGTGCCCGCGGCGAGACCGCTGAACGTCGTGCTGTCCTGCCAGGCGCCGCCGGAGATCATATACTCATATCCGCTGACGCTCGTGAGCGTGACAGATGTTTCAGCCGTCGCCTGCGCGACAGGTTTGGTAACGCTGCCCGCATACGGTGCTTTGGTAATCGCTGCGGTCGAGGCCGTCAAGGTGCCCGTAAGCATCGTATCGGTTACGTCAAGACGGATGGTCTTGCCGATATCCGCTTCAACGAGTGTATAGGTCGTGTTCTTGTCGCCCGTGGCAACCTGTGTTTCGGTCACGCCGTGCACACGGGTCCAGGTGAGCGTGATGCCGGTATGATCCGGCTGGTTGATGCCGGAGAGATCCGCCGAAAGCGTACCGCCAAAGTAGGCGTTGCCGGAGATGACGGGCGTACCCGCAAGCGCGGTCACCTGCGTGCGGGTGATGTAAACCTCAAGGTCGTTTGTCAGCGTATCGCCGGAGAGAGTGAAGCTGCCCGACGCGCCGCCGACTTTAACAAGCGTGTTGACGGTATAGTAGGTCTGCGAAGGAATGGTAAACACAACGGTTGTGCCGCTGGCGACCGCCTGACCGCTCACGGCGGAAGAACCGCCTGCGGTTGCGCCCTGCCCTGCCGCGGAGAGCGTGAAGACCAGCGCAAACTGACCCGCAGTCGTGGTGGTCGCAAACGCGCCAGACATTGCCGCGCTGGTGTTCGGCGTGGTCGCAAGGTCTGCAAACGCGCCTGCTTCCGCGTTGACGCTATAGTTCGTGCTGAGCGCGAGCGTGAGCGGTGAACCGCCATTGGTAAAATCAGTCAGGTCATAGACCGCGTACCAGCTGTCGCTCAACGCGTCGCCGACCACTGCGCCGGAGGTCGCGTCCGCGGTATAGGTGGTGACGCCATCCGAAACGGTAATGACTTTTCCGCCGACCAGCGTCACCTTCTCGCTCAGGGAGAAAATGATCTTCTGGTTCGCCGAAGCCGCCGCGTTCACGGTTGGCGAATACAGCGTGGCGACAGGCGCTGTCGTGTCGTCCACGGCAAGTGCAGTCGCGGGCAAAGACACCGCGAGGGCAAGCACGGCCAGCAGCGCCACCCATCGTTTGTTTTTGATCCAATTCATATGTGCTCCTTTCCGCAGCGCGGCAAGATGGTTATATAGGCCGCGCGCAGTGGGTCCTGTTTAAGTTTGGTCTTGTGTTGTGCGCTCCTCGGGCGGGAGTCCCTCAGATCGCGAAAACTGTCAAATCTGGACGAACATCATACTCTTTGCCTCAGTATGCCACAATCAAAATTCGATTGCAAACCGCCAAAGGCGCTTCTATATACAACACTGCGCAAAAACGCAAATCGTTGCAGAGTGTTTGCAATTTCTTCCAAATTTCTTAGCGAAATCTTTTTTCCGCTATTAAAAGTGCTTTTTTCAGCCTGTAAAAAATCTCTTCAAAATCAAAGAAATACCCGCCAACAATCGTCGGCGGGAGGATTATAAAGTAGTCGAATTGTGTAATATGCCGCTCGCTATATCTCAATTGAGGCTTGCAAAAATCGAGCGGAGAATCCCTGAGCAAAGGAAAACGACAAGAAAGAAGATGACGACATTCCGGATCGTATGGATGTCGTTGGACATTCGACTCAGATATATGGTTTGCGGGCTTTTATAGTCTTCCAGCATTTTTTCTTTTAAGCTGGCCTTTTCGTCGTGGGTTAGATTCTGCCACGTATCTGCTGTTATGCCCATGTAGTGCATTGGAAGATTACAGGTTGGACATGCCGGTCCATCAAGCGGCTTCTTTGTCTCTTTGCTGAACACGTCTTTGCATTTCGGGCAGACGAAAGTTTCTATCATACACGTTACATCCTTTCACGAGTATCACTTCACAGAAATTATACTCGTTTTATGTGTATGAGGCAACGAAAACAATGGTTTCATCAGTAAATATCAGGAAATCCTTGTCCAACCAAGTAGTATACAAACGTTTTACACACTACAGCGCATGTTTCAGCGCAAGAAATCTGCGGTACAACTCGTCATATTCGCAGCCGCAATCTCCGCATTCCTCGTTTGCCTGCTCTACGGCGGCAATCAGCCAGTCGTTACAGTCCTCTCCGCTCAGATATGCGGTTGCGGGAGCGGAGATCAGTTCCCATTCGGATTCCGCAAAGCGTTTTAAGATCGTTCGAAGTTCATGCTCTTCCATCTGCGTGTGCCTCCTCTCAAACAAATATGTTCGGGGGTAACGTGCCGGAAATGGTTGTGTTTAAGGGTTCGCCAATATGCGCTTTGCTTATGAATTGATTATCTCCTATAAAGCGTATAATTGATACCTTCGCTATAAGCATAAATGATAATTTTATCTTCTGAAACTATTGTAAACCGGAAGAATGGTTTCGTAGCGGAATAATCATCTTCTGGAAACACTAACATCCGGCCATTTTCGATCTTATAATAGTCACCGTAATCATACGTCGGAAGATTATAATCCAAGACGCCTTCATCCGTAATCGAAAAGTAATATCCGTCTCCCATCCATTTTCCTTCTAAAAACTTAACCGCAACATCCTCAAATTCGAGGACTAACTTTGCGGCATCTTCAAACCCGACGAGAGATATTAGTTTGTCGACTTCCTTTTGTGTCAGATTAGTGTAGGATATCGCACGGTCTCTGGCTTTGATCAAAATCAGATAATCCTTAGCCTGAAGGTAATCTCCGAGAATTGTGAATAAGCGCCTTGGCTTGGCGATATCCCCATCACGATACATGGTCACCGCTTCCTGATACGCGCTTTCTTGAAATTGCGACATTTGCGCGCTGACATCGCCGTATTTTTCCGCTTTGATCAGCAACTCAAACCCTTCGGCATAGTCATTCTTCGAGGCAAATAATTCCGCCTTGCTCAAATACGCAAGATACATCTGCTGTGTCGCGGGTTCATATTTTTCGCGGATCAGTTTTTGCAGAATCAAAAACGCTTCGTCGTATTCCGTCTCTGCCACCAACTTCGCCGCAAGCTGACAACGGGAATCTTGTTCCATCTGAACGGAGTTGCGATACTCCCCGGCGTCTTTGAACGCGGTGGAAGCCGCCTCGAAATCCCCGCTTGTATAATAGTAGACCGCTTTTTGATACTTTGTCTCAGACGCTGCCATCTCGGCCCTTGGGTCGTCCGTCAACTTCTCGAACGCAGCAACCGCATCATCATACTGGTGTTCCACCACCAGCTGCGCCGCGGAGATATACGCGTCGTCTTTGGGGAATATCACCTCGCGCAGCGGAATGCGATTGAACGAAGTGACCGCTCCTTGAAAGTCGAGCGCGGCGATGCTCTTCACGGCGGCGTTTCTGTTGACCAGCGTAATAATCGTAAGCCCGATGATCAGCAGATAGAACACTTGCGCAATCATCACAAAAACCCGCTTTTTACGTTTCTTTGCTTCTTGCGCGGCAGACTGTTGCGTGGTCGAAAAAAAGAACGTCTCCTGTGGCATGCTTTCCCCCGTTATGCGGTTATATTTTCCGTTTGGCTTTTTACATCTGTTGAGAAAAAAGCCTTCATAAATCAATCATGAAGGCTTACTTTCTTAAGATACCACAGGCTCCTGTGCGAAACAAGTCACTTTCGGTTCATGCACAGGATGATATGTTACTTTTCTGCTTTTTCCTTTTTCAGCCGCGCTGCCTCGCGCGCTTCTTCATCTTTCAGCTCGGAATAACGGATTGCGCTGTCATCCTCGTCCCAGAGGCGCTCCATATTGTAATACTTGCGCTCTTCGGGATAGAAAATGTGCACGAGGATGTCCGCAAAGTCGAGCACGATCCACTTCGCGTCGCCATATCCCTGGCTGCGGCGCAGTGTCAGGCCGAGTTCCGACGCCTTGTGATCGACTTCGTCCGCGAGGGACTTCACCTGCTGGGTCGCTCTGCCGCTGCAGATGATGAACCAGTCGGCGACGATGGTCTTGTCCGCCACATGGATGGCGACGATGTCCTGGGCTTTCTTATTGTAGAGTACTTCGCAGACGGCGAGCGCCTTTTGTTTGATGGATTCGTTCAAGTGTATTCCTCCGTACTTTCTGTTTAAAAACTTTGTAGTGTATGTTTGTTCTATTCTGCCGGACTGCGTCGGCGCAGCTTTTCTTCATACCACCGCACCGCCCGCGCCGAGGCCGGATGCGCCACCTTGCCTTTTCGCTCAATCAAAGCCGCGATGCGCTTGAGCGTGTAGTTCATGTACACGTCGATATCTTCCGATAAGCGGTTGCGGTACTCCTCTACGCCGAAGAACACGCGCGTGGGTTCGATGAGATCCGCGGTGTAGATCAGCGCGTCAAAGTCCGTCATGCCCCAGTCGCCCGTGGTATGCAGGCGGATTGCGCGGAGGATGGTTTCGTCCGTGATGCCATACTCCATCTTCGCAAGCACCGCGCCCGCAAACGCGTGGTAGACGGGCGTGATGCCCATCTCGTCGCCGGAGAGTACCTCCTGCCTGCGCAGATCGAGACACTTTGCGCAGTCGTGCAATAGGGCTGCAATCCGCGCTTTCTGCGGGTCCTGTTTCCACAATTCGGCGAGTTTTGCCGCGGCGCGCATCGTGCCGCAAACATGCGTAAATCGCTTTGGTGAAAGCTCCGCGCGGCTTTTATCCTGTAGCAAGCGAAATGATTCCGGAAAATATGCCCCGCCTTCGTAGAGCGCCTGTTCCACCGCATCCGGCATAAGGCCTTCTACGGGAAGCCCCGCCAGCAGTCGCGAACGAATCCCGGTGGACGAGATCATCTCCGCCTTTGCCGAAAGTATCCGCACCCTGGCGCCGTATCGCTCCCGCAGCATCTGCGCGGTCGCCGTGTCGTTCTCCTCGATGCCGACGCGCGGCACACAGAGCACGCTAGCGATCTTGAGCACCTCGTCGGGATGGTACCAGTTCGGCAGGTCCGCGAGCGTATCGCTGCCAATGATGATCGAAAGTTCCGCATCGGGGTACTGCGCGGAGAGCTCCTGCAGCGTGAGCAGCGAATAGCTCTTGCCGCCGCGTACGATCTCCTGATCGGAGGCTTCGATGCGCTCTTTTCCGCAAACCGCGATCTCCACAAGGCGAAACCGTTCGCTGGCGGGCACGCCTTCGTCGACGGACTTGTGCGGCGGGTCGGCCGCGACCATGAGTATCACGCGATCCAGCGCGGCTTCATCCCGCGCAATCTCTGCCATCTGCACATGCGCGCGGTGGATGGGGTTGAATGTGCCGCCGAGCAGTCCGATTCGCATGGTAGCCGCCTTTTACCCCTCTCGTGTGTAAAAATCCGGCGAACATGAGCCGTCAAGCCCTCGCCGTTGAAGAGACTTTTCTACCTTATAGAATACCATGTTTTGCCGCATGGTAAAAGAGCGTGTTTGGCATACCCGCTTTGCCGCCGCAGAATTGACAAACGCGGGACTGGATGCGACAATAAACGCGTATAAATATTAGCTAAGCCTGCATGCGCGCGGCAGGGCATTGCGACGCGTATGCCAGGGCGAACGACAAATCGAAAGCGGGGGTTTATCATGGGTATCGAGTACAGAAAGCTGCAAAACGGAAGCGACATCCGCGGCGTTGCGATGGAAGGCGTCGAAGGCCAGCCGGTCACACTCAGCACGGAAGCCATCACGAACATCGCCAAAGCGTTTGTGCTGTTTTTACAGGAGCGCACGGGCAAGAGCGATCTACGGCTCTCCATCGGGCGGGATTCCCGTCTCTCCGGCGAGAGTCTGCTCAAGGCCGCAGCGGAAGGCATCCTCGCCATGGGTGCGGACCTTGCGGATTTCGGGCTTGCGAGCACGCCTTCTATGTTCATGAGCACCGTCACCAAGGGCTATGAGTACGACGGCGCGATCATGCTCACCGCGAGCCACCTGCCCTGGAACCGCAACGGCATGAAGTTTTTCACGAAGAACGGCGGGTTGGAAAAGAGCGATATCGCGAATATCCTCGCCAGCGCGCAGGCGGACGCGTTTATCCCCGCGGTCGAGCGCGGCAAGTTTACGCAGGTCGATTTCCTCTCCGTCTACGCACAGGGGCTCGTCGAGCGCATCCGCAGCGGGGTCAATGCCGAGGATTACGATCATCCGCTTAAGGGGTTCCGCATCGTCGTGGACGCCGGCAACGGCGCAGGCGGGTTTTATGTGGATCGCGTGCTGCAGCCGCTGGGCGCGGACACCACGGGCAGCCAGTTCCTCGAGCCGGACGGGCATTTCCCCAACCATCAGCCCAACCCCGAGGATAAAGAGGCGATGGACTCCATCGCGCAGTGCGTGCTGGACAACAAAGCCGACATGGGCATCATCTTCGACACCGACGTGGATCGCGCAGGCGCGGTTGCCAACGACGGCAAGGAGATTAACCGTAACCGCCTGATCGCGCTGATCTCCGCGGTGCTGCTGGAAGAGCATCCCGGCACGACCATCGTCACCGACTCCATCACCTCCAGCGGTCTTGCCGCGTTTATCGCGGAAAAGGGCGGCGTGCATCACCGGTTTAAGCGCGGGTATAAAAACGTCATCGACGAATCCATCCGCATCAACAAGAGCGGAAAGGACAGCCAACTCGCGATTGAAACCAGCGGACACGGCGCGCTCAAGGAGAACTATTTCCTCGACGACGGCGCGTATCTGATCACGAAACTGCTCATCAAGATGGCGCAGCTCAAGAGGGAAAACCGCACGCTGTTTTCATTGATCGACTCCCTCGCGGAACCCGCGGAGAGCGCGGAAGTGCGCATGAACATTCTTGTGCCGGAGTTTGCGGCCTATGGCAGCGCAATCCTCAAAGACCTCGCCGACCATGCCACCAAAGAGGGCTGGGATGTGGCGAAGGAGAATTACGAAGGCCTGCGCGTTTCGTTCGGCGCAGGCGAAGGCGACGGATGGTTCCTGCTACGCATGTCGCTTCACGATCCGCTCATGCCGCTGAACATCGAGAGCAACAGCGTCGGCGGCGTCCACCAGATCGCGCAGAAGTTGTATGCGTTTTTGAGCGGGTATGACAAGCTGGAGACGAGTGGGTTGAAGGGGTTGTAAACTCTAACATAATTTGGGATAAAAGCGGGCGGCGCGTGAGTGTCGCCCGCTTTTTATTATTCTCCTTGCACATTTGTTATATAATTAATAGAATCAATATGATGATACTGCTCTGCATTCCCCAAATATCATCATCCACCAGTATTGACTTATATTCATCTTTAACTGCTTAGAGCAATTTATAATAATTGCATTGTTGACGTACAAGTAATATTGGTTTTATAATTCGACTAATGGAGGTGCGGCAATGGCTTATAAAGATAACTGCCTAGAAAATGTAATCTTTCGCATTGATTTTGTTAACGGCTTCAATGTGAATGCATTACCCGTTCAGAAAGTTCTGCTCGAATCCTTCCCAATTATCGAAACGGAAGAAATGCAAGGGCAGGAGATTTCAAACTTCATTTCTGAAGACGGTACCCCAAAAGTAAACATTAAGAGAAGTACATGGATAAATCATTATTTTTGGGATCGTCAAAAGACTAAAAGATTCGCAGTATCCCAAAACTCAATTTACATTGATATCAAGAAGTATGACTCTTATACGAATACAAAAAAGCATTTTACAAGCGCCGTCGAAGCAATTAAGGCGAGTAGTCAAGACGCTATCATAAACCGTATAGGTATGCGTTATATTAATAGGATCGATTTAACAAATATTCGTCGTTCTGTTTGGTCAAAATATATAAACAAAAAGCACCTTGATGCTGTCATGGTTTGCTTTGACGAAATGTCTCTTGTAAGTAGCGTAAACTCAGTGGAACTTTCATATAATGATTTTACCCTTCGATTCAACTATGGGTTCTTAAACCCTGATAAGCCCTCCGTTCAAAGAAGACATATTTTTACGATTGATTTAGATGCCTTTACTTTTGGAGAAATGAACATCTCCGAAGTAACTAGCTATTTAGATGAGTTTCACACACGTATCGAGTCAATGTTTGAGGCTATTATTGGTGATTCACAAAGAAAACAGATGGGTGAAAATGCACATGAATCCTAAAGGTATGACTCAGAATGACAAAGCATCCGCTGAGATCACTCTAGCCGAAGGTACCATAGTTGATGATTTAATACCTCAAACGATTCAATCTACAACGGGTTCGCAAAGTGAAGCCGCACTTTCAATTAGAAAGCCATATCGCATCGTTATTAGAGGACTAAAAGTTGATGATAAAAACAATCCGACATGAAGATGATCAGATTCATCAAGGTGATATTTTTCGAGATGTTGAATGTATTGAGCGAGCCGACGAAAAAAATGGCCAAATTCTAATTTCTAAGATTTCCTATCCCTACGTTATCATTCTTTCTCAAGAGTGCGATCTGCGTGCCGATTTTGAAGTGCGGTCAGCAGAACGCGATGAAGATCAAATGCTTTATGCAGATAAGCTGTTGGCAAGTGCTTTAGCTGTTCCGCTTTATAACTATACTCACTTTCAAGCTGGTAATCACCTTGAAAGTCTTGGATATTCTATGTCTTCAGCCTTCACGACAAAAAAACGGAGTGTTCTTGATCCGCTAGAGCATAATGAAGTCCCACGTTATCACTATTTTAGATTTACAAGGGAAGATGCTATTGTAGATTGTGTTGCTGACTTCAAGCATTTTTTTACAGTTAGTCTATCCTACTTGTATGAGATAAAGGATGAGCATAAACAGGTATCAATTGATATACCTTTTCGAGAAAGAATAAGTCAACGTCTTGCAAATTATCTCTCGAGAATCGGCTTACCAGTTATCAACGCATAAACCCCGCAGCTCACGCCACGGGGTTTTGCTTTACTCCAAATTCAGTTGAACAGTCCCTTACCCCTTACTAAACACCCGCTTGAACAGCTTCTGCACCGGCGGCATAGCGGCGACGACGACGCACAGCAGCGTATCCACGCCAATCGAGAAGAAGTTGTAGATCAGCGAATACGCCCAGACGTTGGTAAAGCCATAATCCGCGGCATAGGAGCCGAAGAACACCGCGCCGGAGACCGTAGACGCGAGCATGCGCGCAAAGCCGCCGATCAGTGCGCCCAGCGGGAGATTCTTCGGGAAGAAGCTCGCAAGTCCCAGCAGCGTGAACGCCACAAAATAGTCGAGAATGAACTGGATGGGATGCACGATGTACGCACCCTGAATCACCTGCAACAGCGAAAACGCAAACGCCGCGGTGAAACCCCGCGCGGGGCCGAAGTATGCGGCATACGCGAATATCGGCAGCATCGAGAGCAGCGTGATCGAGCCTTCATACGGCAGGGTGAAGAGCTTGAAGTAGCTCAGCACGAACGCAAGCGTGATCGACAGCGCGCCGTAGACGAGCACCTGCGTGCGGTTGGGTTTTGCCGCCTCGGCTTCGGGCGCTTCGAGTGCCTTCGCCTTTGCGCGCTTGGCGTACGACGCGACCGCCCAGATGAGCAGCCCCAGAATGACAAGCCCACCGATGAGCATGTACAGCTCGATTCCCTCGAGCGAACCAAGTTTGCTGAACAGTTTGAATTCCATAATAGTCTCCTTTTCCCAATAAAAAATAGTCGCCAGTGAGACGACCATCAAAAAGAAGCTGCGATATGTATCACTTTCCTTCGATGGCATGACCCAACAGGTTCCAAGGGTACTTCTCAGTCCGGCTGTTCTCCGGACGCCCCCGTGATGCGAATTAGAATACACGCTTTTACAAGGTCTGTCAACCTGGGGAAGCGCTGTTTCTATGAAGGTGGTCAGATTTGCGAGGGAATTTTTCGTTCTTTGCGAAGCAAAACCGCAGGAATAGCAGCGCTATTTCAAGGTTTTCGCGACAATAAAGGACGGAATAATTGACCGCAAAGATGATCGTCTTCATGAATCAGCGCTCCCTTGACAAAGACAGTCTTCCAACGTAACATGATCTCGTGCTCCCGCGCGCGGGAAATTTGAAGCAAAAACATCGATGGAATCGATAGAAGAGAGAAACAACTATGCGTTTGGATAAATATTTGAAGGTCTCCCGCATCATCAAACGGCGCACCGTCGCGAACGAAGCCGCGGACGCGGGCCGCGTCAGCATCAACGGCAAGGTCGCCAAGCCCTCCTCGGAGGTGAAGGAAGGCGACACGCTGGATCTGCTGCTCGGCGGGCGGCATATGCTCGTGCGCGTCGAAAGCCTCAAGGAAAGCGTACACAAAGAGGACGCCGCGGGCATGTATACCGTACTCAGCGGAGACGCAGGCAAATGAGCGCCGTGGTCGGCATCCTGCTCTGCGCGGGCGGCTCCACGCGAATGGGGTTTGATAAGCTGCTCACGCCCATTGCGGGCAAGACCGCCATCGAGCGTTCGCTTGCCGCGCTGATCGCAGGCGGAGCGGAAGAGATCGTCTTCACCGTATCACCAGCGACGCGAGAGTTTGTCGAATCTCTGACCTGCCCCGTACCGAATCGGATCGTAGACGGCGGGCAGACCCGCGCGGAGTCGGTCAAGCGCGCGCTGGACAGTATCGATCGCGCGGACATCGTCGCGATTCACGACGCGGCGCGCTGCATGGTCTCGCCCGAGACGGTGCGCGAGAGCATCCTTAGTGCGAAAGAATTCGGCAGTGGCGTTGTCGCGGGCAAGGTCACGGACACGATTGTGCAGCTCAACGGAAACAGTGTAACCCCGCTCGACCGCAGCCAACTCATCCGTATGCAGACGCCGCAGACGTTCCGCTTTGACCAAATCCGCCACGCCTACGATACGGGCGATCTTTCGGTCGTCACCGACGATTGCGCGCTGTATATCGCGGAAGGCTACGAGCCGCGGTTTGTCTTCACCGAAGGCGAGGCCGCAAACCAGAAACTCACCACGGGCGCGGACTGGCAGCTCGCGCTGGCGAGCTATGCGCGCTTCGGCACGGGCTATGATACGCACCGTCTCGTGGAAGGGCGAAAGCTGATCCTCGGCGGCGTGGAGATTCCGTTTGAAAAGGGATTGCTGGGGCATTCCGATGCAGATGTGCTCACGCACGCGATCATCGACGCGCTGCTGGGCGCGGCGGGACTCGGCGACATCGGCAGACTGTTCCCCGACGCAGACGCGGCCTACAAAAACGCCGACAGCATCGCGCTGCTACAGGAAGTCGTCCGCAGGATCGAAGAAAACCGCCTGCACGTTTCGCACGTGGACGCGACGATCATCTGCGAGCTGCCGAAGATCAAGCCGCACGCGGCGGCGATGCAGGCGCGGCTTGCGCAAGCGCTGCACGTCCTGCCGGAAGATGTCTCAATCAAGGCCACGACGACTGAGGGCATGAACGACGAAGGACGGGGATTGTGCATCTCCGCCAGCGCAATCGCGTCGGTGGTATAATCGGATTTTGTTTTTCAATCAATCATTTCTATAACATTCTACAGGCTCAATCGTTTCTGCTTGCATTTTACCGGTCGAACCGATATGATCAAAATCAATACTGTTTTGATGCGTTGGAGGATTTGCGCGCATGCTGTTTAACTCGTTACCTTATGCAATTTTTCTAACGATCGTTTTTCTGCTTCATTGGCTATTGCCTCACCGCTTCCGCTGGATCATGCTTTTGATCGCCAGCTATTATTTTTATATGAGCTGGAACCCGGAGCTAGTTGTGTTGATTGCGCTCACCACGCTCGTTTCCTATTCCAGCGGACTATTGATCGATCATTTTCGCCATGCGCGGGGCAAAAAGGCAAAACTGCCAAAGCTGTTCTTGGTCCTGGCGCTGGTCATCTGCTTCGGCGTACTCTTCTTCTATAAGTACTTCGACTTTTTCAGCGAGTCTGTGACTTCCATTCTGCGCGCATTCTCGCTTCCGGTGCAGGAGTGGACACTCAAGCTCGTTCTGCCTGTCGGCATATCTTTCTACACGTTCCAAACGCTGAGCTATGTGATAGACGTCTATCGCGAGAAAATCCCCGTCGAGAAACACCTCGGGTATTTTTCGCTTTACGTCTCCTTTTTCCCGCAGTTGGTTGCGGGACCGATTGAGCGATCCGATAATCTCATCCCGCAGCTGCGTCAGGAAAGAACTTTTGATTATACGCAGGGCAGCGACGGTCTGAAATGGATCGCGATCGGGTTATTTAAAAAGATCGTCATCGCGGACACGCTCTCTGTTTACGTCAACAGTGTCTATGGAAACCTTGAGGCATATCAGGGCTTGTCGTTCATCGTCGCAACAATCTTCTTTGCGTTCCAGATCTATTGCGATTTTTCGGGTTATTCCGACATTGCAATCGGCTCTGCAAAGCTGCTTGGCATCCGTTTGATGAAGAATTTCGATAGTCCTTATTTTTCCAAATCGATTCGAGAATTCTGGAGCCGTTGGCACATTTCGCTCTCAACATGGTTTCGCGACTATGTTTACATCCCGCTTGGCGGCAATCGCAGAAAGCTGCCGCGCGTACTCATCAATCTGATGATCACGTTTTTGCTAAGCGGCCTCTGGCATGGCGCAAACTGGACGTTTGTGCTGTGGGGTGCTTTGCACGGCTGCTATGTCATTGTCGAAACACTCATTCATAGAAGCAAAAAGAATGCCGCTTCTCTGCCGCAGAAAAACAAAGCCGTGCTTGCGCTTCGTTCCGCTGGGCAAATGCTGCTCACCTTCACGCTTGTCTGCTTTGCCTGGGTTTTTTTCCGCGCAAACTCAATGTCCGACGCGTTCTATGGTCTGAGCCATATGTTTGACGGGATTGGATCGCCGATTCAATATGTCGAATACGCCGCGCGCATCATGAAGCTGGATCGATACGATCTTCTCGTTCGATTGCTTCCGGTTGCGCTGCTTGCGGTCTTTGACATCTTTAACAAGCGCGAAGATGTGTTCCTGTCCTTATCACGTTGGAAACCGGTGTTCCGCTGGGCAATCTATCTGACCATGATTTGGTTTATCCTGTTCTTTCCGGGTACCGGCGGCGGCGGAGAGTTCATTTACTTCCAGTTTTAAGGAGCGCACATGAAACTGTTTTTAAAGAAAATCCTGATCTTGATGCTTGTGTGCGCCGTACTCGCCGGTGTTTCCAATTGGCTTTTTGTTATGGTTAAAGGCGGCACGGTGCCGACGAATATCGATCGTTTCCTGAACGCACCGGATAAAATCGATGTTGCAAACCTTGGAAACAGTCACGGCCAGGGCGCATTTAAATATGGCGGACACCCGGAGCTTTCCTGCACCAATTTTGCGAACGGGTCGCAGTCTCTGCCGCAGGATGCGTGCCTTTTGGAGTACTATATCGATCGCTTCACAGACAACTCCGTGCTTTATATTTCTGTAACGTACCCTTCACTCCTCAACAGCGCAACGGAACGAAGCGATTTTCTTTCTCTCAACCGGCGCTACTACTATATTTTACCGCCGCATCTGATCCTCAATTTTTCGTGGAGAGAGTGGATTAGCGTGAAAGTCCCGGGGCTCTTTATTCCCAGTTGGCGCGCCGAAAACTGGAGACGCGACGAATTTGTCGATTTAGGAGAGCAAACAGCAGATGCCATTGACGTATCGGCCGATGCGAGAAACGCCGTTGAGCGGCACGTTCTCAAACATGAGAATGGTGGAACGTATGAACTCAATCCGGATATGATCGCAAGCCTAGAGCAAATGGTAACGCTCTGCAAAGAGCATTCCGTTACGCCGATACTGGTCACAACGCCGTTTCTGCGCGAGTACAACGATCTTGTGCCCGCCGAGTTTCTTAGGGTTCAGCAATCGTTCCTGAACAGCTTTGCGCAGGAGCACCAGATTGAGTATCTGGATTTCTCCCGCGACATACGGTTCCAGGATCGCTATGATTTCTTCCTCAACAGCGATCATTTAAACGACACAGGTGGATACTATTTCACGGAGCTGCTGTTTTCGGGTGAGAAGCCGGAGAATTGATTCTTCAGCTATAGCCGATCTGATGTCGGACTAGCGTTTAAAGTCGGGCATGTATCGCCGAACGCAATGTGGCAAGACATGTAGAGCAATGCACATAAACCTGATCCGGACGTCTCCATCAAGGCCACGACGACCGAGGGCATGAACGACGAAGGTCGGGGACTTTGCATCTCCGTCAGCGCAATTGCATCGGTGGTATAGCAAAGCGGCAGCACGTTATTTCGCCAGCGCCTGCGCGGAAGAAGCGCGGTTTTTCAGGCGATGTTACATTTTTGTCAAATTCAGGTAAAGTTGTGCGGTTCGAAATGCTTCGCAAATGCAGGGCATATACCGTAATCCGGCAAAAATGATCCATCAAATCCCGCGTTCATTTATAAATAAAATCTTGCATGACAGCAGTTTTTAAGAACCTTTCGCAAATGGATTAATCGTCTTGTCGCATGATTTCCTGCAAAACGATACTGCGTTTGTTTCATGGGTTCCAAAAAATGTAACAAATCAACAACTGTTATGTAACGGTTTCAAGCAGTACCCAAATCCACCAAGCCGCCGCACTTTGTGTTTTCCCGCATTTTCCTGTATACTGATTCGTACCGCAAGAAACGCACGGATTATGCCGCGCGGCTGCCATTGCGATAATTGCTTTCATTTGAACCCGGAGGCTTTATGAAGCGTTCTCTCCTATTGCCATTAGGCTGCCTGATCGGGCTTAGCTCCCTGCTGCTGGCGGGTTGTTCCGTCCTGCAGGCGCCGAGTCCTACCCCTACGCCAACACCCGTGATGACAGCGGAGGTTACGCCATATGTCATCTCGTTTACTGCCGATACACCCCAACCCACTGCAGAAATCACGCCGGAACCCGTTGCCGAGGAGGTCGCGATCGATCCCGCGGTTCAAGCAATCCGCGACACGCTCTATCTTGATCGAGATTCGTTGCAGCTCGTCGGGTTCAAAGGCGCTATCTTCCTTTACACGGAGCCGAGCAAAGACGCCGAGCATATCAAGCTCGAAAACGACACCCCGTTAAAAGTGCCGGATGAACTGATTGTACTCTCCGAAGTCACATCCGAAAGAGGCGACTTGTTTTTTCAGGTGCGCGCCGTGTTTTCCAACGACACCGGCTATGTGCTGGAGAAAGACACGCGTTACAGCCAACTCGCCAGAAGCGGTGTATCCGGATTTGCGCAGATCGAGTCCAACGGCTGTTTCATCCTTGCCGACGCAAACAAAAAGTCCGATGTGCTGGCAACCGAGAGCGACCAGGCCGTCCGTATTCTCGGCGAGTATCACGATTTCTACTATATTTTAACGGAGAACGGCAAGCTGGGCTTTGTGGAACCCGCGCAGCTCACGTTGATTGAGCGGGACGATCTGGAGCAGCGGCTTGCGCTCGCAAGCGCGCCGGGCGTGCTCGCGACCATGAGCGATCCGCTAACGGAGGCCTCTGCTGCGAATGCCGCCAAGATGCTCCGCGCCGGCGTCAAGAGCGCCGCACTCGACTACTGGAACACCGCGCAGGATCACACCACGCAGCAGGGACAGCTGAAAAAAGCCACTGTCGCGATGCTTTCCAACGCCGTCGGAACGGGCTTATTGCCTGTTGGGCGCGAGGGAATCAAATACCAGCCGTGTCTGGAAGTGCCGCCGCTTGCCGAGGGTGAAGAGCTCCAGCAGGGACTGGATTTCAATATCCACGGTTCAATCTTTACCGACAGCCCGCTGACCAGCGTTTCCGCCTCGTTTGTTTCGCTGGGTGAGAGTTCTTCCATCGACGTTACCGTCACCTTCAATCCCGAAGACGCGGTGCGCAACTATTCCATCTGCTCAAGCAAAGAGACGGTCGAGGAAAAAGCGCTCGATACGCTGTTTGACATCAGCATGCTGCGCGCGGGACGCTACCGCTATACGCTCTCTGCAAAGACCGTTGCACATCCGGAGGGGATCACGCTCCAGTCGACAGAATGCAAGATTGTTGATACAAAACGCATTGTGCTTACGCGCAACAAGTTTGACGATAACTATATCGAGGCCAGCAAGTTTTTCGGCGGGGACACGGATAAATTCCTGTTCCATTATTCGCTCACGGACGACAGAGGCATCTCAACCGAGAACGACTGGCGTAACAAATATATCGTGGAGTCGAGTCTTGGCCGCGTGCACAGCGATGCCGTGCCGTATTTTGAGGCGGCGAACCACTATCTGGAAAACACCTATGTGTGCGTGACGATCATCAGCCCCCGCACGGGCAACGTCACAAACGGACGGGTCACGCTGCTGAAAGACCTGATCGACAAGGAGACCACCTACGTGCCAAGGTTCCAGTCCAATCTGGAGTATGTCAGCCACCATACGCTGGGCACTGCGATCGACGTCAACGACAACATGTATCCGAATTTCAACATCCTCAGCAATCACGATCTCGTGGGCAGCGACGTGAAACACCACCTCGCTTACAACGGCATCAAAACCGCGGACGACGGACGTCAGTATTATGATTTTTCCTACGATGGCAGCTATTCCGCGCGGTTTAACCGCGTGCCCAAGACCATCATCAACTACCTGCTCTACGAGCTCGCGTTCTTCCGCGCAGGGTTCCAGTGGGGGTATTATTACGAGACCGCGTGCGACGGCATGCACTTCATGCTCACGGAAAACGACATCAATCGTCACATGCATTCCGACATCGGGCTGAGAAAGATTTATACTTATATCGATCCGGAATGGACGTACACGCCTTCCGCATCGCCCGCGGCAACTGCACCGTAACAACAGATCGACCCGACAAAACAGGAGCGCTCGCTCCTGTTTTTTACTGCTGCGATATAAGTTTTTTACTGGCATGATACAAGTTGGAGCTTTGCGTTTTTCTCGGGCTCGTGTATACTAGATAGCATCGAACGGACCACCACGCACACCCGGCGCGAATCGCGCCGGAGCGGATGCGTATCTCAGGAGTATTATGAAGCTTTCCCGGTTTATACCCAACTGCATCATGATTCTGTTCCTTGCAGGCACCACGTTTTCCGCGCCGCTCGCGATCGCAGCCCCTCCTGCCCTATGCGCTGAAACCTCCGCGCCGGAGGCAACCGCAACGCCGGAAGCAACACCCTCACTTGAGGAAACCGCAACGCCGACGCCCGCAGTCGTCACAAGTGAGTTTAAAGTCATCGACGTCGCCGCGCGCATCCGTGAAAACCTACTGACGGATTATAAAGAACTGCGCCTCATCGCGATGGGCAGCGCGATCTATCTTTACCCCGAACCCACGACGAAATCGACCAAGATCAAGCTGAAAAACGAAAACGTACGCCGACTGAACGAGTTGATCGTGCTCGACGAAGTGACCTCGCCCGAGGGCGCCGCGTTTTATCATGTGCGCTCGGCCTTCAGCAGCGACGTAGGCTATGTGCTCGTCAAAGATGCGCACGAAAGCCGCCTCGCGGGCAAAGGCGAGCCGGGCTATGCGAAGATTGAAGCCGCAAAGTGCGAGCTTTTGACCGAGCCTGCGGAACGCGTGGCGGTGCTCACCACTGAGTGCGAGCATCTGGTGCGCATTCTCGGCGAACTCGGCGGATATTATTATGTGATCACCGAATCCGGCAATTTCGGCTATGTGCTGCCTTCGCAGGTGACGCGCATCACCGAAGCCGAGCTGAATGAACGGCTTGCTCTGGCGGAAACGCCCGCCGTACTTGAGACCATGAACGACATGCTCGCGGAGGGCGGCGCGGCAAACGCCGCGAAGATGCTCCGCGCGGGCGCGGACAGCGCGGCGGTACACTATTGGACCACCGCGGAGGCGCACGTTGCACAGCAGGGCTTTTTAAAAAAGGCGGTCATCGCCATGCTCTCTGTCGCCACGGGCAGCGAAACGACGCCCGTTGGCTACGATGGCATTCAGTTCCGTTCTTGCCCGGAGGTGCCGATGCTGCAGGATGGCGAAACACTCCAACGCGGGCTGGATTTCAACCTCCACGGCTCGCTGTATTCCAACAGCCCGATCACGAGCGTGCGTGCCGAGATGGTTCCCGTCTCCGGCGAAGGCGCCGCGATCCGCAAAGCCGTCGAGTTTTTGCCGGAGCTCAACGTTACCGCATATTCGCTGACCTCCAGAGACCTCGATCCGCTGGACAAGCAGTTTGATATCAGCAAACTCCGCGCAGGACAGTATCATTTTACGCTCACGGCGACGAGTGTCGCGCATCCGGAGCCTGTCACGCTGGTTTCCGTGAACTGCGATATCGTGCAGCTCAAGCGGCACACACTCACGCAGAACAAGTTTGACGATAACTATCTGGACGCGCTGGAATTCTTCCGCGATCCGCAGGAGTTTCTCTTCCCGTACTATATGGGCGATGGGCGCGGCATCGGTACCGACGCCGTATGGCGGGACGCGCACATCGTGCCTTCCAGCCTTGGCCGCGTGAATGTATCCGCTGTGCCGAATTTTGAGACCGCGGATCATTACCTCAAGAACACCTATCTGCGTGTGAATCTGCTCAACCTCCGCACCGGCAAGACGACGGAGGGCATAACCATGCTGCTCGACGAGCTTGTGGACAAATACTGCGCCTATGTGCCGCGGTTCCAGTCCAACCTCGAGTACCTGAGCCATCATACGCTGGGCACCGCCATCGATGTCAACGACAACATGTATCCCAACCAGAACATCCGGCGCAATCACGACCTCATCGGCGGCGAAGTGCGGAATCACCTGGTCTACAACGGCATCAAGACTGACGAGAACGGGATACAGTATTACGATTTTACCTATGACGGAACGTACTCTGCCAAGTATAAGAAGGTACCCAAGACGATCGTGAACTATCTCGTCTTCGAGCTTGCGTTCTTCCGCGCCGGGTTTGAGTGGGGGTTCTATTACGAAACCACATGCGACGCGATGCACTTTATGCTCACGGAAAATGACAAGAACCGCCATATGCACACGGACATCGGGCTAAGAAAAGTTTATGAGTACATCGAGCCGGATTGGGTCTATGTGCCGACACCGTCGCCTTCTCCCGCGCCAGAGCGTACGCCGAAGCTGAGCGCGACGCCCTCGCCCGCGGCAACGCCCGCGCCCACACCGACGCCGACGCCGACGAAATAGCGTTTGTACGAATATCCCAAACGCAAGAGAACATTCAACAAAAAACAGGCATTATCAGATTGATAGTGCCTGTTTTTCTATTGAGAGTCGCAAGAAGACCCGCGTACTTGAACTGCAATTTTTTCTAAAACTAACTATATCGTCATTTCATTGATTTGCGTTTTCGCGCCCACACAATGACCACAATTCCCGCCGCAACCCCCGCAATCGCGGAAACAAGAAGAATCTCAACCACGGGCGATGTCGCTTGATCCGGCTTATACTTGTCCGGCGAGGTTGCTGTTAGTTCCGGCGCGGTTGTCGGGGATGGCGTCTGTGTGGGGGGACCCGTTAACACAGGGGTTGTCTCTCCCCTCGCTTCCGCGAGGATCGCGTCCAGTTCCTCCTGTGAAATCTGCTGGATCGTGTAGCCGTTCCATTCCGCTTCGCCGTTGGGCGCCCACTCGTCGGCGTAGGCAGCGGTATAGTAGAGGGTGGGGTAGGGGATGGTTTTATCGCTCTCCTCATAATAATGCACGATAAAACCCTTCCCGTCTGACGTTCTCTCTGTTTCGCCAAACAGCGCATTGCCAATGGAAGTCGGTTTGCCTTTTGTGAAAATCAGCTTCCTCACATTTTCGCAATGATCGAATGCGCCGTCTTTAATTGTTAGCTGATCTGAGTTAAATATCAACACACTAAGGGCCGTACAGTGACCGAATGCTTGATCTTCAACTAATTTTACAGACGAAGGAACCTCCACCGTTTGAAATAGAATACAACCTAAGAAGCTGTTGCTTTGCACAACCTCGATCGTTGTATTATATATAGACGGCGTTCCAAGATTAATACATACATGAAAGGCGGCAGCACCGATACTATTTATTGCTGCTTCTAAATTAATCCGTTTCAATTTAGTGCATTCGCTGAACGCAAAATTATCTATAGTGATTACTTTGCTTGGTAACGTGATGTTTTCTAGGCCATCGCATCCGCTAAAAGAAAACTCTCCAATACTGATAACAAGATCAGGTATCGTAATCTGTCTTAACGCTCTGCAATCACTAAATGCATACATACCGATATGCTCAATGTAGGTTGGCAGATCATCGATGATTGCCCGCGTTTTGTTCTCTTTCACGTTTGCCGCGCCAAACAGCGTTTTTGTTTGCTGATTGATCACCCACCCATTATCAATGATGAATGATTCGTTTCCCTCTTCAACCGAAGTATGCTGCGGATCTCCACGCATATCAAACTCATGATAGAGGAAGTTGATGAGCCCGTTATTGGTTACAATCTTCAGCTCGCCATCCTGATAAATCCACCCGTCGCCTGTTTCATAGTCGCTTTCGGCAAGGGAAAGAGAAGGTGTTATTAACACCAGCAAGATGAGCATGGTCAGGGCTATACGTTTCAGCAGCTTCACGGTGTGTCCTCGCTTGACGGTGTGTGTTAGATTTTTTTAGCGATTCGTGTTTCCCTCATTATACCGAACAAACGTTCCAACTTCACGTGACAATATTGTAAAGAAAACGGAGCCTGGTTGGCTCCGCTTGATGAATCCCTCGAAGTAATTCGTCATAAGATTATCAAATACGATATTCTCTTATTGTTTTGATTTTCTAACGCGCACAATCATAATCACAACAACCGTTATCACAGCAATCCCAATTGCAGCAAACAAGATTCCTTCGTATCCTGCTGCAAATGAGGAGTCTGCCTTTGTCACTTCCGCGACAGTTGCCTAGATCTGTTGGTCGGTTGCTGGCGTGGGAGAATTATTGATCTCCGGCGTTTCCTCTCCCCTCGCTTCCGCGAGAATCGCGTCCAGCTCCTCCTGCGAAATCTGCTGGATCGTGTAACCGTTACATTCCGTTTCGCCGTTGGGCGCCCACTCATCGGCGTAGGCGGCGGTATAGTAGAGGGTGGGGTAGGGGAAAATTTCACCGTTTGTATCATAGAAGTAGGTGATGAAACTCTTACCGTCCGGCGTCCTTCCGTCTTCGTTAAACATCTTGCTACTGATGGAAACCGGTTTGCCTTTTGTGAAAATCAGCTTCCTCACATTCTCGCAATTCGCGAATGCGCCGTCTTCAATGGTTAGCTGATCTGAGTTAAAAATAAGAGTACTCAGTCTCTCACAAAGCATAAAGGCTATATTCTCAATTCTCTTCAATGTTGATGGGAACTCAACGGTTTGAAATTGATCACACCCCCAGAAGCTGTTGCCATGCACAACCTCGATCTTTGTATTATATATAGACGGCGTTTCAAGATTAACACATGCATCAAAGGCTGCAACTCCTATACTATTAATTGCAGCTTCTAAATTAATCCGTTTCAATTTTGTGCAATGAATGAATGCACAGGCGTCTATTGTTGTTGCATTGCGTGGCAAAGTGATGCTTTCCATGCTATCGCAACCGCTAAACGAAAATTCTCCAATACTGATAACAAGATCAGGTATCGTAATCTGTCTTAACGCTCTGCAATCACTAAAAGCATACATACCGATATGCTCAATGTAGCTCGGAAGATCATCGATGACTGCCCGTGTTTTGTTCTCTTTCACGTTCGCCGCGCCAAACAGCGTTTTTGTTTGCTGATTGATCACCCATCCATTATCAATGATGAATGTATCATTTCCCTCTTCAACAGAAGTGATGGACGGATTAATATCACCGATAAAATAGTCGATTATGATATCCGTGACATATGCTGCGGATCTCCACGCATATCAAACTCATGATAGAGGAAGTTGATGAGCCCGTTATTGGTTACAATCTTCAGCTCACCATCCTGATAAATCCACCCGTCGCCTGTTTCATAGTCGCTTTCGGCAAGGGAAAGAGAAGGTGTTGTTAACACCAGCAAGATGAGCATGGTCAGGACTATACGTTTCAGCAGCTTCACGGTGTGTCCTCGCTTGATGGTGTGTGCTGGATTTTTGTAGAACTTCGTTTTCTTCCATTATACCGAACAAACGTTCCGACTTCACGTGACAATATTGTAAAGAAAACGGAGCATGAAAAAAGCTGCACCCTGTTTGGTGCAGCTCAGAACGTTCCGATTATTTATTTTTATTTTCTCGACCTGCCCTTGTTGCGCTTCTTGGCGCCGATGGTGCCGGGTCTGGGTTCGGATGCGCGCTCCAGTGCTTCCTCGCCGGAGAGCTTGCGGATCTCGTCGCGGAGCTTTGCCGCGTGCTCAAACTCCAGTTCCCGCGCGGCTGCCCGCATCTCCTCGGTGAGCACCTTCACGCGCGCGGCTTTCTCATCCGCATCCATATCGTCGTTCATGTCCGCCACTTTGCTGGTGATGAGCAACGGTGCACGGATCGCCTTCTTGATGCTCTGCGGCGTGATGTTGTGCTCCTCGTTGAACGCTTTCTGAATCGTGCGCCTGCGGTCGGTCTCGTCCATCGCGAACTTCATGCTCGGCGTAATCACGTCCGCGTAGAGGATGACCTTGCCTTCGACGTTGCGCGCGGCTCTGCCGATCGTCTGCACAAGGCTCGTGGACGAGCGCAAAAACCCCTCTTTATCCGCGTCCAGAATCGCAACAAGCCCCACTTCCGGCAAGTCCAATCCTTCGCGGAGCAGATTGATCCCCACAAGCACGTCAAAATCACCCAACCGCAGATCGCGGATGATCTCCATGCGCTCGATGGTCTCGATGTCCGCATGCATATACCGCACGCGCACCTTCATGCCGTCGAGATACTCGGTTAAATCCTCCGCCATGCGCTTGGTCAGCGTGGTCACCAGCGTACGGTAGCCCTTCTGCGCCTGAAGGCGAACCTCCCCGAGCAGGTCGTCGATCTGTCCTTTGACGGGTCGAACCTCCACTTCCGGGTCGATTAATCCCGTTGGACGAATGATCTGCTCCACAACCTGTGTGGATCGCTTCATCTCGTATTCGGCGGGCGTGGCGGAAACGCAGATCATCTGCGGAATCCTCGCCTCAAACTCCGGAAATTTCAGCGGACGGTTGTCGTATGCGCTTGGAATGCGGAAGCCGTAGTCAACGAGCGACGTTTTGCGCGCGAGGTCTCCGCGATACATTGCGCCGATCTGCGGGATGGTTACGTGGCTTTCGTCCACGATCAGGAGAAAATCCTTGGGAAAATAGTCGATCAGCGTAAACGGCGGCTGGCCGGGTTTTCTGCCGTCGAAGTAGCGCGAATAGTTCTCGATGCCGTTACAGTAGCCGATTTCGCGCATCATCTCGATGTCGTACTGCGTGCGCTGCTCGATTCTCTGCGCCTCGATCAGGCGGTCCATCCGCTGGAACTCGTCCCGCCGCTCGAGCGCGTCGCTCCAAATCTGGTCGATTGCGCCCTCCAGCTTTTCGCGGCTTGTGGCATAGTGCGTCGCGGGAAACACCGCGACATGCGCGCGCTCACCGAGCAATTCGCCCGTAAGCGAGTTGACGTCCATAATGCGCTCGATCTCGTCGCCGAAGAATTCCACGCGGATGGCGGTGCCTGCGCTGGAGATCGGATAGATATCCAGCACATCTCCGCGGACGCGGAAGGTGCCACGCGAAAAGTCGATGTCGTTGCGCTGGAACTGGATGTCCACGAGCTTTCGCACGACTTCTTCGCGCGAAATCAGCGCGCCTTTTCTGAGCGAAACGGACATGCGCATATACTCTTCCGGATCGCCCAGCGCGTAGATGCAGGAGACGGAGGAGACGATGATGACATCGCGCCGCTCGTTGAGCGAGCTTGTCGCGCTGTATCTGAGGCGGTCGATCTCCTCGTTGATGTCCGTGGTCTTTTCGATGTAGGTATCGGACGCGGGGATATACGCCTCCGGCTGATAGTAGTCGTAATAACTCACGAAATACTCCACCGCGCTGTCCGGGAAAAACTCCCGAAACTCGGAGCAGAGCTGTGCCGCGAGGGTTTTATTGTGCGCGATGACCAGCGTGGGCTTTTGCACACGCTCGATCACCTTCGCCATGGTGTAGGTTTTGCCGCTGCCGGTAACGCCGAGCAGCACCTGCGCCTTGTCCCCGCGCAGAATGCCCTCCGACAGACGATCGATCGCCTGCGGCTGGTCGCCCGCGGGTTCGTATTCGGATACCAGTTTAAACTCATTCATGATATTTCATAGACGACGGTCTTGCCGTCGACGCGGTGGGCGTAGATGTATTCCCGCGCCTCTTCGTGCGCGGGGTGCTTGTCGTAGACCGCGATGGCGTCGAGGTCTTTGAACAGTATCGTCAGCGCGAGGTCATAGCTGCGCTCGCCGTTGTGCCATATGTCCGCGCCCGTCTCCATCGAGAGAATCTCGGGGATCTTGCCGACCATGCCGTGCAGCTTTTCGATGACGGTCGGCAGGCACTCTTCCGGATCGCGGAACTTGAAGAGAACGATGTATTTGAGCATAGCGGACGCTCCTTTCGTGTTGTGTAAGTTTATCGGAATTAGAATTCGAAGTCGACCGTTGCGGTTGCCGTGCGGTGCGCTTTGATGTATGCGCGTGCTTTCTCGTGCTCGGGATGGCGGTCGTAGATTTCGAGGTCTTCCTTCGTGTCAAAGGTAACGATCAGCGCGAGGTCAAAGCTGCGTTCGCTGTGCTTGAAGTCGCGTCCGGTTTCGATGGTGCGAATCTGCGGAATGCTGTCTTTAAGCGCGAGCAGCATTTCACTGGCAACGGGCGCCTGCTCGTCGGCGTTCTCGAACCTGGTGAATACGATGTGTTTGATCATGTGGTGCTCCTTATCGTAACTTGTTTATTTTAATCTGATCGATGATCGATTGCTTGACCGCAATTGCGATATCCGGTTATTTTGTTTAAAAATGCTCCTGACACGCGAGAATCAGCGAATCCGTCGCCTTGCCGAGACCCTGCTTCTGGTTCCACTCCACATTGATGAACGCATCCATCATCTCGACAAGCTTTGCATAGCTGCGTTTCTTCGCGCTGACGACGGATTTCTGTACGGGATACGGCTTCATGCCCAGCGTCTGCGCAATCTGCGCCTCGTTCTTGCCGCGCATCAATAGCTGCTTGACGTTCAGCACGTTTCGTACGTTTCGCGAAAACATGGTCGCAAGTCCCATCGCGCTCTCGGACGGGTCGTTCACCAGCTCCGTCAGCGCGCGCATGCCGTCGCGCTTGTTGCCCGCCCAGAGCAGGTTCATCACGTCAAACACCTTCGCTTCGCTCGGCTTCTGTACGAGGGTATCCACCGTCTTTACCGTGACGCGGTTGCCGAAGCCGACGTAGGCGCCGAGCATGAGCAGCGTGTTTTCCAGCGCGCCGAGGTCGCTTCCAAGATACGCGATCATACGATTCGCAGCGGACTCGTCCAGCACGATATTGTTCTTCTTCGCGCGGTTTTGCAAAAAGTTATTGAGCTGTGTGTTGGTCAGCGGATCAAAGCTGACCACGCGATCAAGAGAGGCGATCGCTTTGTAGAGCGGATTGGTCAGCGGCGGCTTGCCCGGACGCACGAACACGAGCGCGGTCGTCTCCGGCACGGACTTGATGTAGCCTTCCAGCGCGTTTGCGGTGTCCGCGTCAAACTCCATGACCACCACCACGCGAAGCTCGTCAAAAAACGGCATCGACTCCGCCGCAGCCTGAATATCCGCAGGCGAGGGTGTGCGCAAAATCGTGGTGTTCATGTCCCGCAGATCGGGATTGGTGCGCTCGATGACCGCGCGCACACCTTTGTTGAGGCTGTACGCGTCTTCGCCGCAAAAATAGTATACGCCGCCGACGGGGTCTCCGCCGTTCAGGCCTTTTACAAATGTGATGCCGTCCATAGGGGTTATTATACCATTCTCCGCGCTTCTTGCAAACGATTGTTCTTACTATTTAGAAGAAGTAACCGCGGGATATCCTCTTCATTTCTGAAGAAAAGAAGCAAACGACTTCTCGTTGTGATCGCTGCACATTCGTTCAATCCGAATAAGTATGGTGTTAATCTTACAATTCGCATCCACAAAGTTATCCACAAGCTGGGGATAAGTCTGTGGACAAGTGTGGAAAAAATCCGACCAGAAACGGTTTCACAGCGAAATAAAGCCGTTTTTTGGTGAATAGACTGTGGCCAGACCAAACGGTTGTTCACCAAATGCACAGAGTTATCCACAATGGTGCAAAAAAATCATCGGAATCGACATTAAAACAAAATCCAAAACAGAACAGAGACTTCCGCAAGTAGCGCCGCCATCAGCGCGCGCGTTTTCGCAGGCCGGAGGAACAGCCGCGAGGCAAACACCATCGCTGCAAGCCACAGAAGATACGCGACGACGTTCGGCGCGGGTAGAGCCAGCGAGACGCTGCCGCCGAATCGCGCCACGCCGAGGATGATGTCCAGCGCCGCGCGCGCCACCCACGCGACGACGCTTCCGACCGGCAGGGACACAAACGAGAGCAGCACGCCGAGCACCGCGGGAATCAGGAACACGCCGGAGATCGGAATCACGAACAGATTCGTCACCAACGAAAGAAACTGCGCCTGGCCAAAGAAATAGCCGCTCGTGGGAAGGGTTCCAATCACTACGGCGGTGCTGGCGCCGAGCAATCCCGCCGCGGTGGAGCCAAGGCGCGCGAGCGGTTTTTGAAACACGGGCGCCAGCAGAATCATCGAAAGCACCGCGACGTAGGAGAGCTGAAACCCCGCATTCCAGAGCGAATAGGGGTTGTAGAAGAGGATCAGGATAAACGACGCAGCAAGCGCACTGATGGCGTCAAGCCGGCGACGCAACGGAAACGCGAGAAGACCGATGAGCAGCATGATGCCGCTGCGCACCACCGGCGGGGAAAACGCAGTAATTGCGGCGTACAGCGCGCAGAACACCGCAACCGCGGCAAAGCGTACCCAAGCGTTTCGCCGAAAGAGCAGCGAGAACGCTAGGGCGAGCATGGACACATGCAAGCCCGACACCGAGAGAAGATGCGCGATGCCCGTATCCCGAAACGCCGTCAGCATCTCGTCGTCGATATCCGATGTGTCACCGAGGATCATGCCCTTCGCCTCGCCTGGTGCATTGGGAAACAAGAGCGCGATGCGTGTTGCTATGGTTTCGCGCAGTTCAAGCAGGTGTCCGTATAGATCCGGCGGGGATTGCCAAAGAATCTTCGTCTCGCCGCGTGCAAACGCGACCGCGAAGACAGCCCGATAGCGGTCGTTGAGACGATATTTTTCGGCGGAGGCGACAACCTCTGCGCTAGCGGAAACGACCTGTCCGTAGGCGGGTTCGGTCGCAAAGCGGGTAAACAGGCGAAGCCTGCCGGAGATTGGGTTGCCGTTCAGCGTCGCATCGTCCAGATAGACGCGGTATTGACCAAAGTCGCGCGCTTCCGGCGTTTCGCAGATTCTCCCCTGCACGACACCCGTGCCTGTCGGTACCTGCGTCGGAGCAGCACACGCAACACGCACGAACCCCAGCGCCATGAAGACCAGAAACACCGTCCACATGGCTTTTTTGAGAATGCGCGCGGCGAGGGCGCAAACAAGCAGAACGACGCATGCGATCATCGCGCGAAGCAGCGAAAACCCGTCGCCGATCAAGAGCCCGAACAATAGCCCAAGGGCTGTAACCGCGACCGGACGCGCATGAAACCACGGAGAGGCTTTTCCCGCCGCGGTTTGCGCATTTTGATCATAACTATAGGTTTTTTGAAAGAGTTTTTCTTGCCGCATCGGGTTGAGTTAATCATAACCACCAACGTTTGTCAATCGCGCGTTACATGCCGTTTTCCGCCCTTTGTTGAACCCGCGTTCCCGAAGATGATATAATCATTAAGTTATAGAATTTTCCCGCACAATTTTGCGGGCGGACAGGAATGAACACGACATGAAATGGCTGGAAATCTGCGTCTATACCACCGACGCGGGGCTGGACGCGGTGACGTTTGCGTTTTCCAATGCGGGACTCGATCAGGTGAGCATTGAGGAGAGTCACGAGCGCGCGATGGCGTTTCTCAACGAGCGTGTGGTCTTCTGGGACTATGCGGACGCGGACAAGGTCGGCGTGGACGAACCCTGCGTGAAGGCGTATGTTGCGGACGTGCCGGAAAACCTTCCCGTCGTCGAGGATGTCAAGCGCGGCATCGCGCAATTGCGCGAAAGTGATCTTGGCTACGACGCGGGGTCTCTTTCCGTCGTGATCAACCGCATGGACGACGCGGACTGGGAGAACAATTGGAAGGCCTACTATAAACCGCTCAAGATCGGCAAGCGGCTTTATGTGTTGCCCTGCTGGATTGAGGAGCCTGCGCCGGAAAACCGCGTGACGCTCAAACTCGATCCCGGCGTGGCGTTCGGCACGGGCGAGCACCACACGACGCGCATGTGCCTTGAACTTCTTGAAACCGTGGTCAAACCGGGCGACGATATGCTCGACCTCGGCTGCGGCAGCGGGATTCTCTCGGTGGCATCCGTGCTGCTGGGAGCCAAGCACGCCGTCGCGGTGGACATCGATCCAGTGGCGGAACATGTCGCCCTCGAAAACGCCGCGATGAACGGCGTAGACGCCGCGCAATACGACGTGCTGATCGGCGATCTGCTCTCGGACGAGAGCTTGCAGAACCGCATCCGAAAGGGCTACGACGTGGTCGCCGCGAATATCGTCGCGGGCGTCATCATAGCCATCGCGCCGTTTGCTAAGACCTGCTGCAAACCTGGCGCACCGTTTATCGTCTCCGGCATCATCGACGAGCGCGAGGACGAGGTCAAGCAGGCGCTCATCCGTGCGGGCTTCACGGTCGAGGAAATCTTGCGCAGCGAGGGCTGGGTCGCGATGCTCCTTCGCGCGTAAACGTAATTAAAGGATTTCTCAAATAAGGATTTTTCATGCGTAGATTCTTTTGCGAAAACATCACACAAAGCGCCGCCGTCATCACGGGTGACGACGCGCACCACATCTCCCGCGTGCTCCGCATGAAAGCGGGGGACGCGCTCTCGCTCTGCGACGGCGCGGGGAATGAATACGACGCGGTGATCACCTCCGTCTCACCAGAGACAGTCGGGTGCGCGCTCGGCGAGCGGCACGCGAGCGAAGCCGAAAGCCCCGTGCGGGTGACGCTGTTTCAATGCCTGCCCAAGACAGGCAAGATGGAGCTGATCGTGCAAAAATGCACGGAGCTCGGCGTCTACGCCATCGTTCCCGTAAACTCCGCGCGCTGCGTGGTCGTGCCGGGCAAGGACTATGACAAAAAACGCGATCGGTATAATCGCGTTGCGCTCGAGGCGGCAAAGCAAAGCCGCCGGGGCATGATTCCCTCCGTGTTGCCCCTGATCGAACTCAAGAAAATCGACGTGAAATCGTTCGATCTGTTTCTGGTGGCATATGAGGACGAGACTACCATCTCCCTCAAGCAGGCGCTGCGCGCGGCAAATTCCCCCATGAGCATCGCGCTGTTGATCGGGCCCGAAGGCGGGCTGGAGGCGGGTGAAGTGGAGCAGTTGGTCAAAACGGGCGCTGTGAGCGTCTCTCTCGGCAAACGCATCCTGCGCACGGAGACCGCCGGCATGGCGATGCTCGCGCAGACGCTCTACGAGGTCGAAGAATGAAAAGAACAACCTACTTCCTCTCGCACGAACAGCTTGAGGTATTCATATGAAAGTAGCTCTGACAACGCTTGGCTGCAAGGTCAACCACTACGAAACCGAAGCCATGCGGGAACTCTTCGTGCAGGATGGCTGGGAGATCGCGGAGTTTTCCAGTCTTGCGGACGTGTATGTGATCAACACCTGCACCGTCACGCAGACGAGCGACACAAAATCCCGCCAAATGATCGCACGCGCGCACCGGATGAATCCGGACGCGCTCGTCGTCGCCGTCGGCTGCTATGCGCAGACCGCGCCGGAAGCTGTCGCAAGCTTAGAGGGCGTGGGTCTGGTCGTCGGCACCAGCGGACGAAAAGAGATCGTACTCCGCGTCAACGACGCGCTGCAGTCCAAGTCCAACGAGGCGTATATCTCGCCGTTGTATGAGATGCGGGAGTTTGAGCCGCTCTCCGCCGTGCGCGATTCGCGCACCAGAGCGACGCTCAAAATTCAGGACGGCTGCGTCAACTTCTGCTCCTACTGCATCATTCCCTATGCGCGCGGGCCGCTGCGTTCCCGCCCACTGGAGGAAATTTCGACTGAAGTAAAACTACTCGCGCGCGAGGGCTATCAGGAGATCGTGCTCACGGGCATCCATCTTGCGAGCTACGGGCGCGATTTACTGGATCAAGGCGCGACGCTGCTCGATGCAATTGCCCGCGCGAGCGAACCCGACGGCATCCGCCGCATTCGGCTGGGTTCTCTGGAGCCGTTGTTTGTGACGGAACCCGTGGCAAAAGCGCTCGCGGAAAATCCAAAGATCTGCCGCCAGTTTCATCTTTCGCTCCAGAGCGGGTCGAACACCGTGTTGAAGCGCATGAACCGCAAGTACACCGCGGAAGAATATCTGTCAGCGATCGCACTGATGCGGAAATACATGCCGGACTGCGCGATCACAACGGATGTCATCGCAGGATTCCCCGGCGAGACGGACGAAGAACACGCGGAGACGCTCGCGTTCTGCAAAGAGGCAAGGTTCGCGCGGATGCACGTATTCCCGTTCTCTCTGCGCAAGGGCACCAAGGCGGAAGCACTATCGAATCATCTGCCAAAGTCGGTCAAAGACGCGCGCGCAAAACAGCTCATCCATCTCGGAAAAGAGCTCACGCACGCGTATCTAAACGAGCAGATCGGAAGCGTGGTCGAAGTGCTCGCCGAGAGCGGCGGTGCGGGCTACAGCGGCAATTATATCCGCGTGAAGACAAGTGCGCCGGAGGGCGAGATCGTCCGCATCCGCATCGAGGGATTTGAGGATGAAACCGCATTTGGCACGCAGGTTGAATGATATTGCGCGTTGAAATCGATTGCTTTCCACAACGCGCGCGGAGTAAAATAGGACAAAGGAGTTGAGAAAATGAGCAACTGCATCTTTTGTAAAATCGTCGCAGGGGAAATCCCCTCCCGCAAAGTGTATGAGGACGAGGTTGTGGTAGCCATCCACGACATCGAACCGCAGTCTCCCGTGCATGTGCTCGTGGTGCCGAAGAAACACATCGTCGGCGTCAACGAGCTGACAAAGGAGGACGAAGCCATCGTCGGCCACGCATACGGCGTGATCAGCAAGCTCGTCAAGGAGCTGAAGGTGGACGAGACCGGTTATCGCGTTGTCGTCAACAGCGGCAAGGATGGGCAGCAAAGCGTGCCGCACCTGCATTTTCATATTCTCGGCGGAAGGCTTCTTGCCTGGCCTCCGGGCTGATTCCATACACGGCTTTCCAAATCAGAGAAGGGGTTACCCTTCTCTTTTGTTATAATTAACTCGTAGTTGAGGAAAACTTCTTAAAATATGACAAGAGCGCGAAATCATGCGGCACAGAAAAGAAAACAGGGCAGCAAATCTCAAAGTATGATACGATATGATATATTTATCACACGAGAGGAAACACTCCCGCATGGCACTCACCCTCGGTACGCGCTTATTGCGCATGCAGCTGCGGCTGACGAAACCCATCGCGCGCTTTGCGACCATTGAGGACGCAAGAAGGGCGCAGGATCAGCTCGGCCGTATGACAGCCGAGATATTAAGAACCAAGGTCAGCTTTGACCAGGTCCCGTTCGACCGCTTCACTGCTTGCTTTGCCGAGTCCAATAACTGCGCAGAGCCTTGCGATCAGGTGATTCTTTACCTGCACGGCGGCGGCTATACCGCAGGCGGATTGGACTACGCAAAAGGCTTCGGCGCGCTGCTTGCGGCGCAAACGAATGTCTCCGTGCTCTGCATCGCCTATCGCCTTGCGCCGGAACACAAGTTCCCCGCCGCACAGGACGACGCGATGGATGCGTATCAGTATTTGCTGGACGCGGGCTACAATCCCGAGAAAATCGCCATCGCAGGCGAGAGCGCGGGTGGCGGCCTTGCGCTGAGTTTGGTACTCCGGCTGCGGGATGAGGGAAAGCCCCTGCCCGCTTGCATTGTTGCGATTTCGCCGTGGGCGGATTTGACCCTCTCCGGCTCTTCCTACAACAACAACGTCCGCCTCGATCCGACGCTGATCCGCGAATCGCTCGCGTATTACGTGATCGCGTATGCGGCTGGACACGAGGACGAAGCATATGTTTCCCCCGCGCAGGGCGACTTCACGGGCTTTCCGCCAACGCTGTTGTTCGCGGGAAGTGACGAAATTTTGCTTTCGGACGCAAAGACCGTCTACAAGAAGATGAAGAAGGCTGGCGTCGAGAGCAAGTTCATCGTAGAAGAGGGCATGTGGCACGTCTACCCGCTCTACGGCACGCCCGAAGGAAAGAAAGCGGTCGAGGAAATGTCTCTTTTTCTTCGCACCCGGCTTGGGCTGGATGCGCTCCCCGCGCACAAAGACGCTGCGATTGCAGACACAAGCACAAATCCTGCGTAACGGATCGGGCAGTCCTGCCCCTTTCCGGCGCATAAATCCCGTGTAAACAAAGGACACGCTATGTCAAAGAACAAAAAACCGACCAAATGGATGAAGCTGGACAACGCGGCGCTCATCTACCCCGCGACGATGAACCGTACCTGGACGGCGCTGTTTCGCCTGTCCGCCACGCTGACGGAACCCATCGACGAGGATATTTTGGAAGTCGCGCAAAAGCGCACCCTGCGCCGCCTGCCTTGGTTTGCCTACAAGCTCAAGCGCGGGCTGTTCTGGTTTTTCCTGGAACACAGCGACGATCTGCCAAAGATCGAAGAAGACGTCGCAAACCCGTGCGTACGCATGCGCCTCAACGAAAACGACGGTTTTTGCATGCGCGTGCGCTATTATCACAACCGCATCGCGGTGGAGTTTTTCCACGTATTGACCGACGGCACGGGCGGGCAGGTGTTTTTACAGACGCTGGTCGCCGAGTATCTGCGTTTAAAATATGGCGCGAATATTCCCCGCGGCGAGAAGATTCTCGACTGCTCCGAAGAACCCAAGCCGGAGGAGGCGGAGGATAGCTTCGCCGTGCATTCCGGCCGGATCACCCAGACGCGCAAGGAAGTCAAGGCCTACCACATCAAAGGCACCGACGAGCGCAGCGGGTTTGTGCACATCATCACCGGCTCTATGAACGCGGCCGACGTGCTCGCCAAAGCGAAGGAAAAGGGCGTGAGCGCGACGGTGTATCTCACCGCGGCGCTGATACTCTCTGTGGACGCCATCCAGCGCAGACGGGTGCCGAATATCCACAAATACAAGCCGGTCAAGATTTCGGTGCCGGTCAACCTGCGCAACGTATTCAAGAGCAAGACGCTGCGAAACTTCGCCAACTACATCAACCCCGGCATCGACCCGCGGCTCGGCGAATACACGTTTGACGAGGTGCTCAACATCGTGCATCATACGCTCGCGATGGAGGTCACCGAAAAGCTGCTCAACGTGAAGATCACCACAAACGTTCGCTCCGAGCAGAATAAACTGCTTCGCCTGACGCCGTTGTTCATCAAGAACATGGCGCTGAAATACGTCTATTCGCAGGTGGGCGACGTGCTCTCCTCCACGACCATCAGCAACCTCGGCGTGTCCAAACTGCCCGAGGAGATGGGAAAATACGTCCGCAGGATGGATTTCATCCTCGGCCCGCTCGCGGACAACCGCGTTTGCTGCGCTGCGCTGACGTATAACGGAAGACTGCGCATCAACTTCACCCGTACGATACAGGAGCCCTGGCTAGAGCGGGAGTTTTTCACGCGTCTCGTCAAGCTCGGCATTCCCGTCAAGATCGAAAGCAATCAGCAGGAATAAAAGCCAGCATTTGAATATAGCAAGATACTTTAAACTAACCAGCAGGAATAGCCGCGGACAAGACCGCCGGACGATATCAAACTTTTAGCACAGATTGCAGAGGAATCAAGCATATGAGTTATTGCGTAAACTGCGGCGTAGAGCTGCAAAAGAGCGAGCCTAGGTGCCCGCTTTGCGGAACAGAAGTGTTAAACCCCAACGAGCTGCACGAGGAAAAGCCCATTCGCCCGTATCCGGCGCATGTGGAACACCTCGATAAAACGGTAGATCGCCGCTATATCGCGTCGTTCATCTCGCTGTTGCTGCTCATTCCGCTGTTCACCACGATGCTGGCCAACATTCTGGTCAGCAAGCAGCTGACCTGGAGCTATCTCGTGATCGGTGGCGAGCTGGTCGCGTTTACCGTGTTTCTGCTGCCGATGATCGCGCGCATGCCGAAAGTGCTGTATATGGTCATCGACACCGTCGCGGTCTGCATACTATTGCTATTAATCCGCATCCTGACGCAGAGCAAGTGGGACTGGCTGCTGCTGCTCGGCTTGCCGATCACGGTGCTCACCGCGCTGATGTGCTGGTTTTTCTCGCTGATGGCGTCGCCAAAGTGCCGCATCCCGGTATTGATCCGCTTCTCGTTTGCGTTGACGTGCGTCGGCCTTCTGGTCGTCGCCATCGAGTTCTTCATCGGCCTCTACAAGCAGGCAATTGCCTGGCCGACATGGTCGCTCTATGTGCTGTTCCCCTGCCTTGTGCTTAGTAGCTCGCTGTTGATTCTCAACCGCAGGGCGCGAGTGAAAGAGGAGATAAGAAAGAGATTCTATTTTTAAACGCAGCAACGTTTATAACAAAAGAACCGCCGTTTCCGGCGGTTCTTTTTGTTACTTGCGTTTACTCTTTTTCTTCCGGTTTTGCTTCCGGCTTTTCTTCGGAAATCTCTTCCGGCTTGGCTTCTTCTTCCGCCTTTACGGGTTCTTCGGAAGCCTCAACTTTGTCTTTCTTTTTCTTCTTCGGTTCCTCTTCTACCGGAATCGGCAGATCGAGCACAGTCTTCTTCAGCACGCCGAACTTGACGAGCAGCAACAGCGCCACGCCGCCAAGCAGCACGAAGATGCTGATGAACTGGCTCGTGGACAATACGCCGACTGCACCGCGGTCGTCATTGCGGAAGAACTCGATGCCAAAGCGCCACGCGCCGTAGAGCACCATGTACCAACCGGAGACGGTGCCAAACGGTTTTTGCTTGGCGAGCCGCCAGACGAGGAACGCGCACAACAGGAAGAGGAACACGCTCTCCATGATCTGCGTCGGCAGCAGCGGGATGCCCGCAGGCGCCGCGCTTCCCGCCGGGAAGACGATCGAAATCGGAGATTCGCATTCCATGCCGTAGCAGCAGCCAGCGAACACGCAGCCGATGCGTCCGAACGCATGACCGATCACCAGCGCGGGGATGAAATAGTCCGTCAGCGAGAAGAACGGGAGTTTGCGGATCAGCGAATAGATCGCAACGCCCGCAAGACCGCCGATCAGCGCGCCGTAGAACACAAAGCCTTCGCGCAGGGTGTGAATCAGGTAGGAAGGATCCGCGATGATCTGGTCAATCTCCACCAGCCAGTAGAGCACCTTTGCGCCGATGAAGCCCGCCAGAATCGCCCAGATCGCGGCGGAGAGCGCCTGATCTTCCGAAAAGCGGGTGTGCTTTCTGGTGAAGCCGAGAAGGACGAACGCCGCAAGCATGCCGACAGCGGACATCACGCCATACATGGGAATGGTCAGCCCGAAGGCCTGAAAAGAAGGTAACATAAAACTCCTAAACAATCAGAAAAGTTGGAATGCGGAGGGGGTTGCCCTCCGGCTGCATCACCAATAGAACATGCGCGGCATGTCGGTGTACTGAATAACGCCGGCCAGCACGACGAACCCAAATGCGATCACGAGCACGGTCACGACGATCGTGATGATGCCGAGGATCAGGCCGACGAGGCTTGTGACATAGCCCGCGGTGTTCATGCTGTTTTCCTTGAAGCCGTGCGCTTCCGCAAACTTGCGGTTGGAGCGGCTCATGGTAAGTCCGATGATGGCGAGCACAAGCCCGATGATCGGGAACCAGGTCACGACCAGGCTGATGATGCCGAGCACCATCGCGGTGACGGAAGACTTGTTGTGAGATTGCTGTTCAGGAGTCAACGGCGCTGTATATTGTTCCATAATTGCTCCTCCTAATAATGATTATTTTGTACGATTTCTTGCCCGCGGTAAGGCTTTGGACGACCATCGCCCGCAACCCCTTTGGACGGACAAATTGTATCACGATTTTTATGTGGCGTAAAGCGAGGGGAGCTAACGCCGTTTGTGAAGATCGGGGCGGGCGATCTATGAAGTAGAGAAAGATGACATCTCTTTTATAACACAGCAATTACTCCATCAATTCACTATTTAAAAGAAAGTCTGCTAGTAGTTCTTCAATAAAGTCATTTGGGTACATTTCTTCTAACCCGTCATCATAATCAAAGTATAGTTTCTCCATTGTTCGCCATGGCTGTACTTGCTCCTGCTCCGAATCGATCGCCACTATATGCATCGCAATTATTAAATCTTGCATCGATATTTGCTTGCTTAAATACAGTTCTTTAAAATCCTCAAGTATCATTGAGGCAACAATGTCGTAATTTATAATCTCACAATACGTGTGCTTCAATAAGCAAGAAATGGCTTTGTTCACATCTTGACCACAGAAGGAAAGTTCCTGCAAAATACCAGATAATTTAGGTTCTTCACTTAAAATTCTTTCTAAATATTGAAAATACTTATCGTGAAAACCAATCTTCAGCAGAAGTTTCAAATATATTGCAACTTCGTTAGTCATAAACACCTCATTAAAAACTTTGGTTTCTCTTCATTTTTAACAAAACAGATTAAATCGGTGCAAAAACTGTTTCTAGCTGATCATACAATAACTACAGTTCGGTTTCAACTATTGAAAACGCGCAAAGAATGCGCAATCCGAAAGGGCTTACTCCCGTCCCAAGAATTGACAAACCAACCCAAAGAGGATATCCTACATATTTAGGATACTTTGGAGGATTTTGTTCATGCAGGAGCGATACGACCCACAGGCAATCGAAGCCAAGTGGCAGAAAATCTGGGCGGACAGCGGTTGTTTTGAAGCCGTCACCGGCTCGGAAAAACCCAAATATTTCCCGATGATCGAGTTTCCCTACCCGTCCGGGCAGGGTCTGCACGTCGGCCATCCGCGGCCTTTTACCGCCATGGACGTCATCGCGCGCAAACGCCGACTCGAAGGCTACAACGTGCTTTATCCCATCGGCTACGACGCATTCGGACTTCCGACGGAGAACTATGCCATCAAGACCGGCATTCACCCCGCGAAGGTCACGCACGACAACATCATCCGTTTCCGCAGCCAGCTCCAGCGGCTCGGCTATTCGTTTGACTATTCCCGCGAGGTCAACACCTCTGACCCCGACTATTATAAATGGACGCAGTGGATTTTCCTCAAGTTCTTTGAACAGGGGCTTGCCTACAAGGCGGAGATCCCGATCAACTTCTGCACGAGTTGCAAAGTCGGCCTCGCCAACGAAGAGGTGGTCGACGGCGTTTGCGAACGCTGCGGCGGCGAAGTGGTGCGCATGGTGCGCTCCCAGTGGATGCTGAAGATCACGGCGTATGCTCAGCGGCTGATCGACGACCTCGACACCGTGGACTATCTCGAGAAGATCAAAGCGCAGCAGATCAACTGGATCGGCCGCAGCGAAGGCGCGCTCGTCAACTTCCCGATCAAGGGCACGGACGAAAAGCTCACCGTCTTCACCACGCGACCGGACACGCTCTTTGGCGCGACCTACATGGTCGTCTCACCGGAGCATCCGATGATCGAAGCGTATCATGACCGTATCACGAACATCGAAGCCGTGCACGCCTATCAGAAGGCCGCCGCAATCAAGAGCGATTTTGAGCGCAGCGAGCTCGCCAAGGACAAGACCGGCGTTCCGCTGGAAGGCATCTACGCCGTCAACCCCGTCAACGGCAAGGAAATCCCGATCTGGACGAGCGACTACGTCCTCATGGGCTACGGCACCGGCGCGATCATGGCGGTTCCGGGTCACGATGAGCGCGATTACGAATTCGCCAAGGTGTTCGGGCTTCCGATCATCGAGGTCGTCTCGGGCGGCTGCATTGAAGAAGAAGCATATACCGACTGCGCCAAGGGAAAGATGGTCAACTCCGGCTTCCTCGACGGCATGGACGTGGACAAGGCTATTCCCGCGATCATCGACTGGCTCGTCAAAGAGGGCATCGGCGAACGCAAGGTGAACTTCAAGCTCCGCGACTGGGTCTTCTCGCGCCAACGTTACTGGGGCGAACCCATCCCGCTGGTCTATTGTGAAACCTGCGGCTGGGTGCCGATCCCCTACGATCAGCTCCCGCTGGAGCTGCCGATGCTGGACGATTTTTCGCCGACGGACGACGGCAGCAGCTGTCTTGCCCGCGCGAAAGACTGGCTCCACACCACCTGCCCCAAGTGCGGCGGCGAAGCCACACGCGAAGCGGACACCATGCCCAACTGGGCGGGTTCCAGCTGGTATTTCCTGCGCTATACCGACGCGCACAATGAAAAAGAGTTCGCCTCCAAAGAGGCGCTGGACTATTGGACGCCGGTTGACTGGTATAACGGCGGCATGGAGCACACGACGCTGCATCTGCTGTACTCCCGCTTCTGGCACAAGTTCCTCTTCGACCTCGGTCTCGTACCCACGAGCGAACCGTATATGAAGCGCACCAGCCACGGCATGGTGCTCGGCAGCAACGGCGAGAAGATGAGCAAATCCCGCGGCAACGTGGTCAATCCCGACGACTATATCCCGTCGTATGGCGCGGACAGCTTCCGCACCTACATCATGTTCATGGGTGCGTTTGACCAGCCGATCCCGTGGAACGAACAGGGCACGCGCGGCTGCCGCCGTTTCCTCGACCGCGTCTGGGCACTGCAGGATATGGTGCAGGGTGAAGGTGACACCGACGCCGAGATGAAAAAGAAAGTCCACGCCACCATCAAGAAGGTCGGCGAAGACTACGAGCGCATGAAGTTCAACACCGCGATTGCGGCGATGATGGCGCTGACGAACGATTTCTACGCGCGCGGCCAGCTCACAAAAGACGAGCTGCACACGCTGGCAATCCTGCTTGCTCCCGTTGCCCCGCACATCAGCGAGGAAATCAACGAGGCGCTGGGTTATGCCCCACTCAACGAGCAACAGTGGCCCGTGTATGACGAGAGCGCGCTGGTTGAGGACGCCGTGGAATACGGCATCCAGGTCAACGGCAAGGTGCGCGGCAGAGTCACGCTGCCTGCCACGCTGAGCAAGGACGAGGTGGAAGCCGCGGCACTCGCCAGCGAAGAGATCAAGCCCCATCTGGAGGGCAAGACGGTGCGCAAGGTCATCGTGGTCAAAAACATCGTCAATATCGTAGTCAGCTAACAACACACAAGAAACACAAAAACGGCGCGGAGGAATCCGCGCCGTTTGTTTGTCTTGAGTTGGATAATCTATGCTGCTTCTTCTTTCGCCAAACCAAACCCCGTCTTGCGGTTGCAAACGATAATGGTCATATACAAGAGCGCAAGGCAGGCGAGCAGGTAGTACGGAAGACCCGAGAACCCGATTGCCTGACCGATCCAGCCGACGATCGGCGGCATCAGTGTTGCGCCCACATAGGCGGACGCCATCTGAAGGCCGATGATCGCCTGAGAATAGTTTTTGCCGAAGCGCTGCGGCGTGATGTGGATCAGGTTCGGGAACACCGGCGCGCAGCCAAGGCCGAAGAGCAGGAGTCCCGCGAGTGAAAAGAACTGCGGCAGCGGCAGGATCATCAACAGCGCGCCGAACACGGCGACGATCAGCCCCACATTGATCAGCGTACGCTCCTTGACGCGCATGGCTAAAAGGCCGGAGATCATGCGCCCACCCATGATGCCGAAGTAAAACAGCGAACCCCACGTCGCGGCGATGCTCGGGGCTACCCCACGCACGGTCACATAATACGTCGCAGCCCAGAGGCCGACGCTGGATTCGCCCGCGCAGTAGAAGAAAAACGACAGCACGGCCATGAACGCGCCGCGTTTCTTGATCGCCGCGCGGTTGTCGATCTCGATGTGATCCTCAATTAACTCGTCCGGCTTGGCATGCGACACGCGTCGCCAGAGCGGCAGGGTTAGGAACATCACCAACGCGAGCGAAAGCTGAATGATCGAGACAAAGCGATAGCCGCCCTGCCAGTAGCCGTTCTGCTTGAGGAACTGCGACATGATCAGCGGGCTGATGGTCGCACCCACACCCCAGAAGCTATGCAGAAAGCTCATGTGGCTCGCCTTGTAGTGCAGCGCCACATAGTTGTTCAGCGCGGCATCGATTGCGCCGCCGCCGAGACCAAGCGGAATCGCGAGCAGCATCAGCACCACAAAGCTCTTGGTAAACGAGATCGCCAGCAGCGCGCTCGCGGTGAGCAGAACGCACGCCGCCGTCACGCAGCCCGTGCCGAACTTGCGGATTACGCGGACGGAGACGAGGCTAGAGATCACCGTGCCAACGGTGATCGCGATCGAAACAAAGCCCGCATAAGAAACGGGCGCGCCAAGCTGCGCGTAGGCAACAGGCCACGCCGCGCCGAGCATGGAGTCCGGCAGGCCGAGGCTGATGAACGCAAGATAGATGATGACAAGCAGTATAGTAGCCATGCGCGTATTCTATCGGGTTTTGCACTATTTGGAAAGCACTATCTTCCTGTTTGGGGCAATTTTGTGCATAAAGGACGGAATTGTAACATCGTGTAAAATTGTTCAGTTTGATTCACAAAAAAGTTGCCATCGTCGGATGGTTTTTGCTGCGCGATTCGGCTATAATCTGACTATGCAAAACAAGGTTTCTATTGAAAAAGGCCCCTCCACCAAAGGGCAAAAGATCGCCGCTATCGCCTCGATCGCGGCGTTTTTTATCGTACTCGTGCTGCTGACGATATTCGTCGGCGGCCCGATCATCAAGACACTCGGCGACCCCGCTTCTTTCCGGCTATGGGTAGAGGAGCGCGGTTTCTGGGGACGTGTGATCTTTGTCGGCGTCGTCGTGTTACAGGTCATCATCGCGTTTATACCGGCGGAGCCGCTGGAGATCGCCGCGGGTTACGCGTTCGGCGCGGTCTGGGGCACGTTGCTTGACTGGCTGGGGCTCGTGATCGGTACCACGATCGTATTCCTGTTTGTGCGCAAAATCGGCGTCAAGGCAGTCGAGGTATTCTTCCCGCGTGAAAAGATCGATTCGGTCAAATACCTCAACAACGAAAAGGCCCTCAATGCAACGGCGTTTATCCTCTTTTTGATTCCCGGCACGCCGAAGGATCTGCTCTCGTATGTCGCGGGGTTGACCAAAATCCGCCTGCTACCGTGGGTACTGCTCACGAGCATTGCGCGGATTCCGTCCGTCGTGACAAGCACCATCAGCGGCAACGCGCTCGGACTGGAACGATACGGACTTGCCATCGGCGTGTTTGTGGCAACCGCCGTCGTCTCCTGCGTCGGCATTCTGCTCTACAGGCGTCTGCATCAAAAGCGCATGCTCGAGCACGCCGCGCAGGAATTTGCAAGCCAGCCGCTAGCAGAGCATCCGGTAGAGGAACCTGCCAACAGTCAGGAACCGAACGAGTGACACAAAATCAGAGTGAATCATCTGCTGCGCCCGCGAAAGCGGGCGTTTTTGTTGTTATTTTATCGTGTTACTTGACGGGAAATTACATGATGCTTTTTCTCGTGTGAATACAGCCGTGCATGTTACGGTTTGGCCGCGTAGTTGCGGTCACGAGCTACCACGGAACAAAGCGCGCAAAACTGACATTGTGTCGCTTCGTTTTGCAATTGCGGCATGTTTGGCATGCAAGCAGACGCTTTTATCCGTAAAAAGCACTTGTATAGATATTCTTCGCTTTTTGGTGTATATTCACGGTTCTATCCACACCATCCACATACTTATCCACAGAGAGAGCCGCTTGATTGCGCGTTTTTTAATGGTTTTCCACACTTTCCGCGTTGAATACGGCGACTTGACTGTGGAAAGAAATTGTAAAAATGAACCCTGCGGCACTCATTCGATATGCAATTATGGCGTAACTATGTCCTCGCGTTTTTGCAGTTTGCGCATGCAAAACTACGCCGTAACAAGTAAATCCGCTGCGTATTTTACCAAAACAACTATGTTTTTTTACATGCTTTTCCCCACCAGAGCGCAACCGGGATCTGCGGGAAATCCGTGTGCTGTTGTTGCAATGTTACGCGAACGGCGTTTGATTAACCGTTTGCTAAAAAAATACGCGGTCTCCCGCGTATCAAAAGTGATTCTGTTTGTTCGGCCGTCATAGCTGCTACTTCCTATCGTCCTCAATCGAAAGATATGGCACGGCGTTGAGCGAGAGCCCGTCTGTCTGCCCGCGCAGGAGTTTACCGTAGGCTGCGCTGCCGACCATTGCGGCGTTGTCGGTGCAATATTTGAAATCGGGACAATAGAATGTGATGCCGGCGGCTTTCGCACGCGTTTCCATCGCCTCCCGCAGGGCACGGTTTGCCGAAACGCCGCCCGCGAGCGCGAGCTTTGTGCCCGCTTCACCTTCCTGCGATCGTGCCGCACGGACGGATTTCTCCGCGAGGATATCCACCACCGTCTTTTGAAACGATGCCGCGAGGTCCGCGCGGTCGATGACTTCTCCTGCTTGTTCGGCGTTATGGAGGCGGTTAACCACGGCGGTCTTGATGCCGGAAAAGCTGAAATCGTACCCTTCGCCTTCGTTAAACGCGGAGCGGAAACGATAGCGGGTCGGATCGCCCTCCCGTGCAAGTTTTTCCAGATTCGGCCCGCCGGGATAGCTGAGTCCCAGCACGCGCGCGACCTTGTCAAATGCTTCGCCTGCCGCGTCGTCCCGCGTGCGCCCGATTAGGCGATAGCGGTCATAGTCCTCCACGAGGATGATATGGCTGTGCCCGCCGGACGCGACGAGGCACGTAAACGGCGGCTCCAACTCCGGATAGCTCAGGTAGTTTGCCGCAATGTGCGAGGCGATGTGGTTCACGCCGAGAAATGGAAGCCCCGCAGCGTACGCAAGACCTTTTGCATAGCTCAAGCCCACCAACAGCGCGCCGACGAGCCCCGGCCCGTTGGTCACGGCGATGGCGTCCAACTCTGCAAGTGAAAGATTCGCCTGCTCCAGCGCAAGGCGCACGACCGCACCGATCTTCTGCACGTGGCTGCGCGAAGCAATCTCCGGCACCACGCCGCCGAACGGCACGTGCAGCGGAATCTGCGTGTGAACAGCGTTGCTCAAAACCTGCCGTCCGTTTTCGACCACGGCGGCTGCGGTTTCGTCGCAGGACGTTTCAATTGCGAGGATGCGCACATGCGGTTTCTGCTGAATCTTCTCCAGCTTTTCCGCGACGGCGCGTTCGTAGTTCGTCATGTCTAAATACCAAAAACTTTTGCGGGATAAACCGATCCCTTCAGAATATTAAAATGATTCGGCCTGCGGCGCAGCCGTAAAAACCAAAAATCAATCGTCCAAAAACCCGGTGTCGTCGTGTACGTTCTTCTTTTTCTTCGCGGGTTTCTCCGCGGGGCGTTCGCTCCTTGCAGGTCTTGCCGACGGCTCACGCTGCGGGCGCGCTTCACGCGGGGCGGCAGGTGCAGGCGCTTGCGCAGCTGCTTCTGCTGCTGCCCGTTTCCTCGCGCGCTTTTCTTCGCGAAGACGCTCCTGTTCCGCTTCCTGCGCCGCTTCCTGTGCGGATGCTTCCGCAGCAGCAGCTTTTCTCGCCTTTGCCGCCGCGATGCGTGCGCGCTTTTCAGCAAGTTTCTTCTCTTCTTCCAGTGTCTTGCGCGCGTCGTCCCGCGCTTTTTTGCGCGTGGTGTTTGCGTTGTCACGCGCCTTTTTGCGCGAAAGCGCAATCGCTTTGCGGCGTTTGTATCCCTCCGAGGAGAGCACAAGCGCGACAACGCTCAGCGCGATCAGCGCGAAAATCACGGCGCCGGCATACAGGCCGATCTGCGCGATGATGTCCGCAAAGATCTGCTCCGGCAGCATATTGATCATGCGGCTCTGCGTGCCGTCAAAGAGCCAGAGGTCATTCCAGAAGAGCATCTGGTGGAAAAACGTCCAGAAATTGGAGAAGTCAAGCGCGGCCCACGTGCCCAAAAACCCGAAGATCAGCAGAAACACAAACGAACCGGACAGATACCCCTGCGCGATATACTGCGGCGCTTTACGGAAGTTGATAACCGCCGCGAACAGGAACAGGATGAGCATTACAAGCACGCCGACGTCCCGATAGGACGCAATCGATGTGTAGATCTTCTGCACATCCGCCATGTGCTCGACTTCCTGCGGATAGTCGAACATCTGCTTTGCTTCCCCGTCGATGGTGACGGTGACATTGATGTCCGGTGCGTCGCCCTCCATATAATCCACAAGGCGGTTAAAGGAGGTCACAAGGTCTGTGTTGGTCATGCCCATCTTGGGACCGATGGCGAGCTTGGTAAACTCGTTGTTCACGAACGTCTCGTCGTTGATGACGAACCCGATCGAAGTAAACAGCACGATAAAAATCAGCAGGATAGACGCCAGGGTCGCCATGCCGACGGACAAAATCTTTCTCATTGCTCTACACTCTCCCATAATTCGTGCGCAGCTTACGCCGCATATTATAAACATCTGTTTCTTATTATCTTTTGCGCGATGGACGCGCAGCGCTATTATAGCACAGCAGCCGTCGTTCTGCGAAAAAAACACATTCCTTCGCAGAATTGCCGCAAATTCGGCAAAAATGCCCGCACTGGGGGAATTATATCACAACACTTGGATGCATAACAGACATCGAGACTTTCTGGTTGCAAAATGCCGATCAGGTAAAACGCGAAAAGCTTGCCAGTCACCAAAAACCACGATAGAATAAAATCTAACACGGTGGATTCGCGTTGATCCGCTGGCTGATCGGCAACGTCCGGCAAAAAAATTTGCGCGCTTTTCTGCGCGCGGAAACGAGGTAACGCATGAGCTATCGTATTTTTACCGAAGCGACCAGCGATCTTCCGGCAAAGTTTGCCGAGCAGCTGAACGTGACCGTTCTCCCGATGGGCTTCACCATGGAGGGCAAGGAGTATTTCTACATCCCTGGCAGATCGGATATGCCGATCGAGACATTCTTTGAAAAAATGCGTGCGGGTGTGCCCGTCACCACAGCGCAGGTAAACGCCTATACGTTCATTGAAGCATTTGAACCGTTGCTGAAAAACGGTGAGGACATCCTCTACATCGGCTTATCTTCCAAGCTCTCCGGCTCCGTACAGAGCGGTTCTTCCGCGGCGGAAGAGCTCCGCGTAAAGTACCCGGAGCGCAAGATTTTCGTGATTGATTCCTGCTGCGCCTCTCTCGGCGAGGGCCTTCTGGTCTACTACGCCGCGCGCAAGCAAGACATGGCGGTTGAAGATCTCGCCAAATGGGTTGAGGACAACAAACTGCGTTTCATCCACTGGTTCACGGTGGAAGACCTCGTCTACCTCAAGCGCGGCGGACGCATCAGCGGCGCCACGGCTGCCATCGCAACCATTCTCAACATCAAACCCGTCATGCACGTGGACAACGAGGGCTACCTCGTCGCGGTGGAAAAGGTGCAGGGCAGGAAGAAGTCCCTTCGTTCGCTGTTTGATCGCATGGTCAAGACCGTGGACACCAAGGAGACCGACACCGTCTTCATCGGACACTGCGATTCCAAAGCGGATGCGGAATATGTTGCCTCGCTGGTACATGAAGCGTATCCCGACATGATGGTGCACATCGGCGACATCGGCACCAGCGTCGGCGCGCACAGCGGCCCCGGCACCATCGCGCTGTTCTTCATCGGCAGCGAACGGTAACGGGCGGATGACGCGCAGAGCACAACATAAATAACACACGGCGGGTGGGGAATATCCTCGCCCGTTTTTACTTGCCGGGTTTTTGTCCGCCTTCTACGGACAAAATTTCGCTGTCTCCTTGCCGCATGCGCTTGTAAACCTGCGCCGTTCGGCATAAAATGAAACCACATATCATCCGCAGGCGAAAACGATCGTTTCCGCGCGGAATAACGGAGGATGCATGGAACCCATCTATATTACGGGACACCGCAATCCGGACACGGACTCTATTGTAGCCGCAATCTCCTATGCGATGCTGAAAAACGCGCTCGGGGATCGCGCCTATACGGCGGCACGCATCGGCGAGCTCAGCGACCAGACTGAGATGCTGCTGCAAAAATTCGACTTTCCCGCGCCGAAGCTGCTGCACACCGTGCGCACGCAGGTTTCGGATCTTGAGTATGATACCCCTCCGATCCTGTCTGCCGCCGTGAGCGTTTATCACGCGTGGCAGACAATAATTTCGGACAGCACCGGTGTGCCGACGCTGCCGGTTACCGATGAGGACGGCAAGCTTTTCGGCATGCTCACGCCGGAAGAAATTGCAACCTACGACATGCGCTTTATCAAAAACAACCGGATCGAGGACGTTCCGCTCTTTAACCTGCTCGCAAGTCTCGATGGCCGCCTGATCCGCGCAAAGGCGGAGCAGACCGTGCTCACCGGCTCGCTGGTCATCTCGCTGCCCACGCACGCGGGTCTGCCGGATATCACACCGGACAGCATCGTGCTCTGCGGCAATCAGCCGGACGTGATCCGCCATGCGCTGGAGCAAAAGGCCGCAGCAATCATCGTCTGCGAAAGCGAGGTGCCGGAATCTCTACTCGAAGGAGAGCACGAAAGCTGCGTGATCTCCACGCCATTTGACGCGTATTCCGCCTCCCGCCTTGTGATTCTCGCCGTGCCCGTTTCGCGCATTTGTCGACGGGAAAACCTCGTCTCCTTCCATCTGACGGACTATCTCGACGATGTGCGGGAGCTGACGCTGAAATCCCGCTATCGCAGCTATCCGATTCTCGACGATGACGACCGCGTGGTCGGTACACTCTCGCGCTTCCACCTGCTGCGCCCGAAGCGCAAGCGCGTCGTGCTCGTGGATCATAACGAGCTGCATCAGTCCATTCCGGGATTGGAGCAGGCGGAGATACTGGAGATCATCGACCACCACCGCCTCGCGGAGGTGGAGACGGATGCGCCGGTCTACGTGCGCAATGAGCCGGTCGGCAGCACCTGCACCATCATCACGAGCATGTATTTCGAGCGCGGCGTGATGCCGAGCAAGAAACTCGCGGGGCTGCTCGCCGCAGCGATCGTCACCGATACCATCGTGTTCAAGTCTCCGACGAGTACACCAGTGGATCGCGCGATGGCGGAGCGCATGGCAAAAATCGCAGGGCTCTCCCTCGAAAAACTGGGTCAGGAGATCTTCTCCGTCTCGCCCACACAAGGAAACGATCTTGAGGAGCTGTATTTCACCGACTTTAAGCAATTCCAGATCGCGGGACATTCCCTCGGCATCTCGCAGATTACGTCGCTGGACACCGAGACGCTCTCCGAACAAAAGCAGGACTTCATCGATTTGATGGAGCGCGAAGCAGAGCAGCACAGCTATGATATGATGCTGTTGATGCTCACCGACGTGCTCAAGGAAGGCACGCTGCTCATCGCCGTCGGCGATCTGGAGTCCGTCGAGCACGCGTTTAACGTCTCCTTCAAAAACCACGCAGTGTTCCTACCGGGCGTCATCTCGCGTAAGAAGCAGATCGTACCCGCGCTCTCGCTCCTCTGGGGCTAAGTGCAACCGTATTCCGGCTGCAATCAACACGCAAACCACGCAGCCAAGCAGGAGGTATCCCAATCATGCAACTCACGATCGATGGAATCGCAACCGAGGTCACCGCGGGCGAGCGCCTGCTGGATATCGTCCGCAGGCTGGGTCTCGACAGCGCGGATCTGAAAACGCGTCCTCTTGCAGCCAACATCGCGGGAGAGACATTTACGCTCAACTATATTCCGCTTCGCGAATCCGGCGAAAGCGAGAACCCGCGCGTCACACTCCGCCGGGCTATGCGCGCGGCAAACGGCGTGGTCTCGCTGCTGCGATATGACAGCGCGCGCGGCAATCGCGTCTATGAGCGCACGATGCTGTTTGTGTTTCTGCTTGCGATGCGAAAGCTTTATCCCAAGACACGCGTGCGAATTAACTACGCGGTCGGCGCGGGTCTTTTTGCCAGCGTCGGCGACGGGCAGCGACTCAGCCAGCAGGATGTCGATCGCATTAAAAAAGCGATGCGCGAGATCGTAGAGGCCGATCTGACGCTGGAGCGCAAGCGCGTGGACATCGACGACGCGATCGATTTCTTCTCGGCAGACGGCCAGGAGGACAAAGTCCGGCTGTTGAATTACCGCCAGTTCTCGTTCTTCGACGTCTACCGGCAGGACGACTATGTCGACTATTTTTACGGCGAAATGGCGCCCAGCACGGGCTATGCCTCCGTGTTTGATCTGCAGGCGCAAAAGGGCGGCCTTTTGTTACTTCGCCCTTCGGCGCAGGATCCCAACAAGCCCGCAAAGCATGTCTCCCTGCCGCGGCTGTCCGGTGTGTTTTCCGAGAGCGAGGAATGGGGAAAGCTCATGCACTGCGCGGTGGTTGCGGACCTAAACGACATGGTGCTCAGCGGAGACGTCCGAACGCTCATTCGCGTCAACGAGGCGCTGCACGAAAAACGTTTTGCACAGCTTGCAGACGAGATCATCGCCCGCGGCGCACGCGCGATTTTGATCGCGGGACCATCCAGCAGTGGCAAAACCACGAGTGCAAACCGCCTCTGCACCCAGCTGCGCGTCCACGGTAAAACACCGGTTCTCGTATCGCTCGATAATTACTATCTCAACCGCGATCTGCTGGTTCCCGGACCGGATGGAACGATCGATCTGGAGGACATCGCAACCATCGACGTACCGCAGTTTCAGGAAGACCTCACACGACTTCTACGCGGTGAGGAGGTCGAACTGCCGAAATACGATTTCATCCATCAACAGCGTTGTAAAACAGGAACGAACCTCCGCATCGATGAGCATACGCCTTTGGTGATTGAAGGAATACACGGGTTAAACCCGATGCTCCTGCCGGAAACCGTGGACAAGCATATGATCTTCCGGCTCTACGTTTCCGCGCTGACGACGCTGAATCTCGATGACCACAACCGCTTACCGACGACATACTTGCGGCTCCTTCGCCGCATGGTGCGGGACAACGAAACGCGCGGCGCCTCCGTCGAGCGCACGCTTTCGATGTGGGACAGCGTCCGCGCAGGCGAAGAGAAATGGATCTTCCCCTTCCAGGAGGATGCGGACGCGATCTTCAACACCACGCTGATCTATGAACCAGCGGTGCTGAAAAAGCATATTTTCCCGCTGCTTTCCGCCGTTCAGCCGGAAAGCATCTATTACGACGAGGCGCGCTCGATTGTAAAATTCCTCAACTACTTTGTCGAGGCTAATGTAGAGGACGAAATCCCGCCGACCTCAATCCTGCGCGAGTTCATCGGCGGAAACACATTCTACCGCTGAGATCAAGACGTAGATTTGTTACATAAGGCCGCCCGCTTGAACGCCGTTCTTGCAGGCGGCTTGTTTTTTGTCCTGCCGTCATATAGATGAGAAAGAACTGCTCCCGTGCGAAATATATATACAAATTTCACACAAAATCGTCTATTTCGTTACAATCTAGTTAAGAAAGAGAAAACGATAGCATACGCTTGTTGACTTTGCCTTGCTACATTCGTATGATGGTATCAGTCCATGAAACTCCCGTTTCATCTGAACCGATGCTCCGATAATTTAGGAGGAATGACAAATGAAGAAAAACCTGCTTTACAAAGCGACGGCAGTGCTCACCATGATTGCGCTCGCCCTCGTCATCACCTTCGTCCCCGGCACGGCACTCGCCGCCATCAGTGGCGTGACCATCGCACCGGGTGCGGGTGAAAGCTATACCATCCCCGTCGGCGGCGTCGTGCATCTAACGGCAACGCCCACCGGCACGCCGGATGGATCGATGACTTATAGCTGGGCTTCGACCAGCGGCACAGCCGTATCCATCAGTGACGCGGGGGTCGCCAACCCGACCATCACTGGTTTGGTACCCGGCACCACCACCAGATTGACCGTTACCGCGGTCGACGATGCGGTTCCCGGCACGCCCTATACGGCGTATGTGGACATCATCGTCACCACGATGACCATCAGCAATACGACGCTCGCACTCAACGGCGGCGCAACGCAGACACTGACGGTCGGCAATGTCAGCTCCGGCAGCACCACCACGTGGTCTTCCAGTGATACAGCCGTTGCAACGGTTGACGCTTCCAGCGGCCTTGTGACCGCAGTCGGCGGCGGTACGGCGACCATCACCGCGACGAACGTTCCCACCAGCGGCGAAACGCAGACCAAGACCTGCACGGTTACGGTCTCCCCGATCATCACGATCGCGCCCACGACGCAGAACATCACCGCGGCCAGCACCGCAGGATCGATTCAGCTCACCGTTCAATACGGCGGAAACCTGATCACCACCGCGTCTACGATTTCCTGGGGCAACAGCAACGCAACAGCAGGCACGCTGACCGTCGCGCCCACGACGTTCACCACGAGCGGCAGCAATCTGGTCGCTACGGCAACCTTCCTGTCCAACTCGACCGGCGTGAACGCCACGAGCACCGTCACCGCGACCATCTCCGGCGCTGGCACCTACTCTGTTGCAAGAACCGCGACCGTGAACGTGCGCACCATGCGTTACCTCACCCTTGAGGGCGACGCGACGCTGAACAGCACCGATCGTTACGGCGATTACACGCTGACCCTCCACGAAGCCGATGGTTCCGTCGTCAATGACGACACCAGCACGGCCCACTGGAGTTGGTCTTCGTCCTATCTGTCACTTTCCAGCGCAACGCTCAACGCGAGCCGCGCGGTCATGACCGATGGCGTCGCGAGAATTCAGCTGTATGCACGTTATAACACCACGTCGAGCGGTACACGCCTCTATGCCTGGATCAACGACGACTCCAGCAATCGGGTATATACCACCATCGTGATCTCCGGCCTGAGCTCTTTGCCGCAAACCGGTCAGGATATGACGCTTGTCTATATCATGGGCGGCGCAGCATTGACGCTACTCGCCGCAGCGGGGGTATGGTATGGCATCCGTAAGAAACGCACCGTCGCATAAGCGGGGAGACAAGAGCGGACTACCATCCATCCGTGAGGAACATCACGAACCCAGTAAGAAGAACCGTCGTGAGCTGCGCGCAATCCGCGCGCTCGGGCTCACCGCGATCCTACTCGGCATCATAGCCTTGGTTTTACTCGGCATAAAACTCTTTGAAGGGCAAGCTGCGGCCGACAATGCAAACGCATTACTCGAAGCCTATAAAGCGCAGGCGACCGTTCAACCGACGGTCAGCCCCGCGCCGGAGGCAACGCAGACGGCATCGATGGAACCCATCGACACGCCGGAACCCACCGACGAGAACTACGAGCTGACCAACGAGAGCGAGGACGCGAACGCCGCGGCAGACGCCAACCAGCATCTTGCCAACGACGGCTCGGTCAATGCCAACTCGGAGTCCGGTGAATATGTGCAGCCGGACGCACCGACAGAGGTATCCAACCTCGACAAGATCATTCAGAGAATCGTGAAGGCCACCGGAGACGACGGCATGATCGGTATTCTGGAAATACCGGAGATCAATCAGGAGCTGCCGATTATCGGCAAATGGTCGTACGACCTGCTCAAGATTTCGATCTGCCGCTACAAGGGGCCTGACCCCAACGAAAAGGGCAACCTTGTATTGATCGGGCATAACTACAAAAGCGGCGCGCACTTTGGCGATCTGGACAAGCTCTCAGTCGGGAGCGAACTCTTCCTCACCAACACCAGAACCGGTGAGCGCGTGCGGTATGAGGTCTATCAGATCAAGCATATCGCGCCGGACGCGTTCAGCGCGCTGAAATCCTTTCACGGAACGGCTGGGCTCACGCTCATGACCTGCAGGAACAACGGCACCAATCGACTGCTCATTCGTTGTGAGCAGAAAGAAGCGGAGCCAACACCGACAGCAACACCTATCGTAACACCATTCAAAACGCCCTGAGTGTACGACAAACACCCGCGAGGAAAAACCTTGCGGGTGTTTTTTTGTGTAATAAAAGAGTGAAGGCACAATCACCTTCACTCTTTGATACGCGAGTCTACAGAGTTTTAGAAGCCTTTGAGCAGGTTGCCCGCAAACAACAGGCCGTAGCCCACGATGGCTGCGATTGCGCCATATGCGCCGGGAATAAACGGGATCACGCCGAATGCGGCGACGATACCGATCACGAATATCACCAGAGACGACCAGAATGTGAATCTCTTTGGCGGATTGAGCCTCATAACGGAAATCTCCTCCTGTCAGTAAATAATATGCGATAGCCTGATGATACATGAAAACAATCTCTTGCTTCATCAATCGCTATCGCCAGTATATCAAATCTTTTATAATGCGTATAGGTATCGTTGTATTGAATCGAATCAAAAGGGGGATCGCCCGACGGACAATCCCCGATTTTTTTGTTTTCGATGTGAAAACAAGTGAATCGCTTACAGGCCCTTGATGAAGAGGCCGGCGACGAGCAGCAGATAGCTCAACCCAACGACAATGAAGCCGATGGCTGCAAGTCCGGGGATGACGCCAATGGCAAGCAGCATGCCTACCACGAACGCAAAGATCGAGATCCAAACAGTTACCTTTTTCGGCGGATTGATTCTCATGAATGTTACCTCCTGCATGTAATAAATTTGATTCGCTTCCGGGTATGATATGCATGTCGTTTTGCTGGCAAAACGCATGTGAAGCGCGGGATGATTACATAAAGCCGAGTTTTTTCGCCTGCTCCAAATATTTGGGCAGGTCTTCCAGCGAGATTGCGACGTCGTGTTTCTTTGCAAACTGCATGAACTCCATCATGCTGACTTTGCCGTCGGCCATAATCGCCGCTACTTCTGCCTGCAGCGCCTTGTCTGTTTCATACTGCTTGACCAGTTGTTCTACGGTTGCCATCGTCGTCACCTCCTAGCCTGATTTCTTTGAGTATAACAAGACTCCTTCGGGTTGTATAGATGTTTGCGCCGATTTTACATCAAAGCACAGCATTTATGTGAATTAAGTTCGTTTGAAGTACAAGTGGAAGATAACAACAAACCCGCGTCGTTTGAACGCGGGTTTGTTTTATGCTTGTTCGTTTAGATTTAGATAATCCCTTGCGCGATCATCGCATCCGCGACTTTCGCGAATCCCGCGATGTTTGCGCCCGCGACAAGGTTGTAACCCAGTCCGTTTGCTTCCGCAGCTTTTGCCGAGTTGTCGTGGATGTTCTTCATGATAGTGTGGAGCTTTTCGTCCACTTCCTGCTCGCTCCAGCTCAGCCGTTGGCTGTTCTGGCTCATCTCCAGCGCGCTGGTCGCGACGCCGCCCGCGTTGACTGCCTTGCTGGGCGCCACGATCATGTGCTTCTGATCCATCAGGAAACCTAGCGCGTCGTTCGTCGTCGGCATGTTCGCGACTTCGATGTAGTACTTCGAGCCGCTGGCTGCGATCTTCTTCGCGCTGTTGATGTTCACATCGTTCTGCGTGGCGCACGGCATGTACACATCCGCCTGCACACCCCAGGGTTTTTCACCAGGATAGAACGCGCAGCCGTAACGGTCCGCGTAATCCTTCACCTTGTCTCTGCCGCTGTTGCGCATTTCGACGAGGTAATCAATCTTCTTGCCCGTCACGCCCTTGGGATCGTAAACGTAGCCATCCGGGCCGGACAGCGTGATGGCGACGGCTCCCAGCTCTTCGAGCTTCCTTGCCACGCCCCAGGTCACGTTACCGAAGCCGGAGAGGGCGAAGGTCTTGCCTTCCATCTTGTCGCCTTCGTGCTTGAAGACTTCGTTGACATAGTAGACCGCGCCGAAGCCGGTCGCTTCGGGACGAATCAGGCTGCCGCCGAAGCTCAGGCCTTTGCCCGTCAGCACGCCGGGTT
>PGZM01000004.1 GCA_002841395.1 Firmicutes bacterium HGW-Firmicutes-9 | reverse complement strand
CCGCGCCGAAGCCGGTCGCTTCGGGACGAATCAGGCTGCCGCCGAAGCTCAGGCCTTTGCCCGTCAGCACGCCGGGTTCATATGCCCCGCGAATTCTGCGATACTGACCGTAGAGATAACCGATCTCCTTTGCGCCGACGCCGATGTCGCCCGCGGGTACGTCCACATCGGGTCCGATGTGGCGGTAGAGTTCCGTCATAAACGCCTGGCAGAAGCGCATGACTTCGCCGTCGCTCTTGCCGCGGGGATCAAAGTCGCTGCCGCCCTTGCCGCCGCCGATGGGCAGGCTGGTCAGGCTGTTTTTAAACGTCTGCTCAAAACCTAAGAACTTCATGATCGAAAGGTTGACCGTCGGATGGAACCGTAAGCCGCCTTTGTACGGCCCGATCGCGCCGTTGAACTGCACGCGATAGCCGCGGTTCGTCTGAACGCGGCCTGCGTCGTCCACCCACGTCACGCGGAACGAAATCGCCCGCTCCGGCTCCGCCATGCGCTCAAGCAGCCCCAGTTTCTCATACTCGGGATGCTTGCTCACCACCGATTCCAGCGAAGAATACACTTCTTCTACCGTTTGCAAAAACTCCGGTTCGGTTGCGTTCTTGCGTTTGATCTCGCCAAGTACTCGTTCGATATAGGAATTCATTTCTCTCTCCTGTGACTATCATTTTCGTTTGAATCGGGGTTTTCTCAAACCGTGACCCATGTTTTTGTGTCTGCCGCGCGCTCGACCGCGTCGATGACGCGCATGTTCTGCAACCCGTCGTAAAAATCCGGCGCGCAATAAGTTCCGCTGGTGATGGCCTTGATCAGCTCGTAATACTGGTGCACGAACGCGTGTTCCCAGCCCAGCACGTGCCCCAGCGGCCACCAGCTCTTGATATACGGATGCACAGGCTCGGTCACGACGATGGTTTTAAACCCCATCGCGGTCTTGTCCTCTTCCATGCAGTACAGCTCCAGCTCATTGAGCCGCTCAAGATCAAATCTGATCGTACCGCACGTGCCCGTGACCTCGAAGCGCAGCGCATTCTTGTAGCCCGGCGACACGCGGGAGGTTTGGAACACGCCCATCACGCCGTTTGTAAAGCGCGTCAAAAACATTGCCGCGTCGTCAGTCGTTACAAGCTTCGCTTCGCCCGTAACCGGGTCTTTGTGTGTGGGGATGAAGATATCGCTCATCGCCGCGGTTTCCGCGATTTCGCCGACAAGATAGCGCGCAAGGTCGATCACATGCGAGCCCTTGTCCGCCATGGAACCCGCGCCGGCAATCGCCTTGTCAAAGCGCCAAACGAACGGGCAGTCTTCATCCACCCAGTCCTGCTGATAGGTCGCGCGGAACTGCGTCACCCTGCCGATCTTGCCGCTGTCCAGCAGCTGCTTGGCAAGCGTCACCGCAGGCACTCTGCGATAGCAAAAGTTGATCATGTGTTTGACGCCGCCCGCCGTGACCGCGTCGCACATCTGTTTTGCCTCCTCGGCGGACATCGCAAGCGGCTTTTCGCAGATGACGTGCTTGCCTGCTTTTGCCGCCGCAACTGCGACTTCCATATGCGTCACGCCCGGCGAGCAGATGGAGATCACGTCGATCTGCGGATCGTTGACGACCTTGCGCCAGTCGGTCTCACAGTTCTCCCAGCCATAGGCTCGCGCAGTCTGCTCGAGATCGTCGCCGATACCGCAGAGCGTGTGCATCCGGACATCTACGCCCGTGTCGAAGAACATGTTGACATCGCGCAGCGCATGGCTGTGCGCCTTTCCCATGAACTTGTGGCCGATCATGCCGAAGTTGAGTGTTTTACGTGCTTCCATTGGAGCTACCTCGCTTTCTATGACGGACTGAATTAGACAAGATACGCTGTCTCATCCAGAGGCTTTGCGTGCGAAAGCAGATACGCCTCCGCCTCCGCGCACCAGAGACCATTATTACGCTTCACGATTTGGTCGAGCTGTGCAAACAGCGGATCGATCTTCCCTGCCTCGGCAAAGTCCGTAATCGCGGTCAGCGGCAGGTCGAGATGCGTATAGATCAGCTTCTTTCCGCCGGGAATATTCGGCAGGTTCATCGTGGTTTCCGCCGCGCTGTTGAGCCCGCCGACGTGCGTGATCATCGCGGCGGGGTTGATCCTGCCCGCGGTCATGAGCGCAATTGCCTCGCGCATGTCGTCCGTGTTGCCGCCAGTGGTGCCGAGAATGTGGTGCGAGGTGTAATGCACGTCGTAAAAATTCATCTCCGCCTTGAACGCGGGGTTCGTGGGTCCCGCAAAAAAGCTCAGGCAGCCATCAAAGCCGAGGATTGCATCCGCCTGCTCGACCACCGCCTTGACGGGTGCAAAGCAGATCACGTCGTCAAAACCGGTGCCACCCGTCAGCGCTTTGAGAGCGGCAACAGGATCATCCAGCATCGCGGTATTGACGTAGACGAGCTCTACGCCGAGCGATTTTGCGTGCTCCACGGTGTAGATGCTTGCTGCTCTTGCAAGCCTCGCATCGTCGATGTCCGTCACGACGAGTAAACCCGGGTTGCGGTCGCCGTGCAGCGCATAGTCGATGGCGCCAAGCCCCATCGGACCAACGGACGCGAGCAGCGCGAGCTTGCCGCCCGGCACGATACCCATGCGGTGCTCATAGCTGCCCAGCGAGGTGTGATAGATGCCGTGGAACGTGCCGATGATGCAGCTCATGGGTTCCGCAAGCGAACCGTAGAAGAACGTGTCGCTGTCGTACGGCAGCAGACAGTCCATCAAGAGAATCTCGATCGGGATGTTGACGTATGTCGCAGCCCCGCCGCAAAAGCGATACGAATACCCCGGCGCAAGAAGCGATCCCTGGTAAAAATGCGCAGGCTGGATGGCGATATGCTCTCCCGCGCGATATTTGTCTCTCCAGTTCTTACCAACCTCGACGATCTTGCCGCAAAACTCATGACCGATGATCACGGGGTTTGTCGCCGCGTCCTTCGGCACGCGCTTGTGCGCCGTGCCCTGCACCGCAGCCTTGTAGCTCGACATGCAGATGCTGTCCGAAACCACCTCGACCCTGACGCCGTCGTCGCCGATCTCCGGCAAGTCAAACGTCTCTGTTCGTAAATCCATTGCGCCATAAAGGCGCACCGCTGTTGTTTTCATATCATTTCCTCAAACCACATCATAGCTGCTATCGGCTTTTTCTCGCTGCGCCGCGCGGCGAAGGTCTGCCATCGTGCAGCCGCTGACGAGCAAATCGTAATAGCGCAGGATCATCGGCAGTAGGAAGCTGTCCGTCAGTCCGGAGAGCTGATCCAGCGCTTGACTCGCGTGTTCACGCGTTTGCTCAAAATCTTTCTCTTTTAGGTATGCGTAGACCGCACTCGCGATGCCCACGCAGATGTAGGCAGGCGTAATTCCTTGCTCGCGGCAAAGGCGCACCGCGCCGATCAGCCGGTCGGAAGCAGCGAGCTTTCGCACGATGTCCGCGCCGACGCGCGCGCAGGTGTCGCCCAGGCTCCGGTTGGCAAAGCGCAGCAGCAGATCCTGAATGTGCCGCAGCGTCTCCGAAACCGGTACGCCGTATTTGTAGAACAGCGCTTCCGCGCTCTCCAGCATCGCCTGAAACGCAAGGATATAGATCTCCGGATCGTCGATCGCGTCCGCGATCAGCGGGAGATGCTCATACATGCCGAGATAAGCGGTCACTGCGTGACCCATGTTGTGGATGTAGAGCTTCCTGCGGATATAGAAGTCAAATGGCGAGAACGGCACCATGTTACGGATCTCCGGCAGCTCGCCGCGAAACGCGTCCTTGTCCACCGGCAGATAGCTGTAGCGTTCAACGCAGACACGCAGCGGGTCGCCCTCCTGCATCTTCGGCGTTTGCACGGGCACCATACGCCCGATAGACGCCTCCACAAACCCGACATTCGTGTTCATCCACGCACGCTCTGTTTCTTCAAGGTGCTCCGATATCCAACCCGTGAGCGCGATGTTCGCGTCCATAAGATTTTCGCAGATCAGGATATTCAGCGGTTTGCCGCCGCGTCTCACGCGTAATTTCAGCCCCAACGCGATGTTCTTCGCGATCCGCGGCAGGATGTTTGCGCCGACAGCCGTTGCCATCACGTCCGTGTTCGCAATCGCTTCCGCAACCGCATCCTCGTCCATTCCGTCGATGGCATCCACATCTTCAACCAAAATATCTTCGTGCTTGTCCGCATCGAGGATGCGAACGGGATAGCTCCCGCGCTGGTTCAGAACTTCCACAACGGGTTTGGCGACATCGATCATCGTCACGCGATATCCGCTCTGCGAGAGCAGCATGCCGATGAATCCGCGGCCGATATTGCCCGCGCCATACATCACGGCGCGTTTGGTTTTAAACAGCATGCGTCATCCCCCTGCTTTCTCCTGCTTGCGCAGTTCCCAGCAAAACGCCGTTGCGTCCTCCGCGGTGCGCATGCCCTCCGTCGCACCGCTTTCGGTGAGCGAGCAGGCGGCGGCCGCATTACCGAGCTCGATTGCGTCCTTTAGCGGCATCTTTTGATATGCCCCGTAGAGCACGCCGGAACAAAACGCGTCGCCCGCGCCGACCGTACCCTTGATTACGGATTTCGGCAGGGGTGCACTGACTGTCTCGATATAATTGTCCTGCTCGTCCATGCCATATGCACCCTCCGGCGCGTGGATGACAGCCCAGCGGGACACGCCGAGAGCCTTCAACCGTTTCAGCGCTTCCGGCAGGTGCTGGCGCAGCAGATCTCCGTTTTCGCCGCGGAGCTGTACGCCCGTGGAGGATTGTGCCTCCAGCTCGTTGATCACGCAATAGTCCGTGTACTTGAGCGCTGGCGGAACGATCCGCCCGAAGCGGTCTCCCGCCTCGCTGACCACGTCGATAGAGGTCATGATTCCCCGGCTCTGCGCCTTGTGCAGAAGCTTTGCCATCTTGGTGCCGAACTGCTCGTCCGGCTCGTCCAGCGCGTCCAGCAGCAGGATATAGCCGATGTGCAGCAGATCGGCGTTGAGATTGTCCCAGTCGATGTCCGCTTCGCAGAACCGCGCGTTTGCGCCGCGATAATGGTAAAACGTACGCTGCTTGCCAATCGTGTCCGCCATGACCGCGGTAAACGACGTCAACCCCTCGCGCAATACGCGGGAAGTATCGATGTGTTCGTGCTCGTGTAGTTTTTCCAGCACATAGTCGCCCTCCGCGTCCGTACCGATTCTACCGAGCGCGGTCAGCGGAAGCTGCGGATCGAGCTTCGCTAGATCGACGATGACGTTGCACAGCGCGCCGCCGGAAGAGCGCGAAATCCCCTCCGTAATCGTCGTGAGTTCGCCCGGCTTTGGGTGACCCAAGATGGGATACAGCACGTCCACGATCATGTTTCCCGCGACTGCGATGCCTTTTTTGTGCATAAAGTCCGCCTTTCGTGAATGACAAACGGGCGCGCGTCTTTCAACAACACGCGCCCGCTCCATTTGGATCTCTTTCAATGATTTTGGCGTTTAAGCGCCCATCAAAAGCTCCATCACATACATTTCGAGTTTCTCAAAGTTCTGTTCTTTCACGCACTCAGCCTGGAACTTATAATCAAAGCGTTTGACTTTTTCGAGTAGGATTTCGAAGATTTTCTTGGATTTGACGATATGTGCATAGCAATCCTCGGCGGGCTGTGAGCGCATGGCCTTCACGTCGAGGCCGACGCATTCCATCTTGCCGTTGTCGCCGAAGTTGTTCTCGTACAGCACCTTGACCTGGTTGAACGCCTGGCGAAGGTTGTCCACGCCGAACGCCTTGTCCTGGTCATACTTCATGCCGTTCTGGTCGTTGAGGTGCACACCCCAGAGCTTACCCAGCGCGATGGCATACGCCATGTCGTTCGCGGGATCGAGGCCCGCGAGGATGGAGTGCGCGCTCTCAATGCAGACGCCGACGCGGCTGGGATCTACCGTGTACGCGCCGAGTCCCAGCGCGTGACCCACGGTACCGCAATAGCTGCGGTCGATGGGCTCGTTGGGCTTGGGCTCCACGAGGATCAATGCATCTTTATCATACTCGAGAATCGTGTTCATTGCATCACGTAGCTGCAAAATCTTCTCCACGGGGTTCTTGCCCTCGGCGCAGAGCGTACCTTCGCGCGCAAGCCAGAGCTGGATCTTGTTCGTACCTAGCGCTTTTGCAATATCGCAGCTGCGCTTGGAGCGCCAAATCGCAAAGTCATAGTTTTCCTTCAGGCTCGCGGTATACGCGCCGTCGTTGCAGCGCGCGTCAAACCAGAGCCGGGGAGCTACAAACTCCGCGAACAGGCCGTATTTATCCAGCATCGCCTTGACGTCTTTTGCGTAGTCGATGATCGCCTTGTCGGACATGTTGTTCATATCCGGCACCGCGTCGTCGTCGTGGAACTGCACGCCGTGCATGCCGATCTCGGCGAACTTCTTGATCTTTTCTTCCAGCGGAATGCTCGGGCGGATGCCCGGGCCGAATGTCTCATTGCCTTCGTGCACGTTCCAGGGGCCTACTGTAAAGCGAAATGTACTCATACTCAAAACTCCTTTTTCTCTTTGGTGATCTATGCTTAATAATCCTTGCGCGTCAAATCAGAGCGCTTTCTTCTTTTCTCGTCCATGCACCGTCGCCGATGTATCCTTCCGGCAATGAGGCGGGGATTTCAAATCTGCTTTCGAGGCTGTAAGCCTCTTTCTTCTCTGCGCTAATCATGATGCCGTGCATGGTTTCAAACACATGCTGCGCCATCTCCTTGCTCGCGCGGTGGTTTCTACCCGCACGGATCGACCACGCCATCTCGGCGGCGCCCAACCCGCGGGAGTTCTCCGCAAACCCGTGCGTGAGCGGGAACGCGACAGGCGTGCTATTCGTCTTTTGCAGATACACAGTCGCGCCAAACAGGTTCGGGTCGCCCATGATCAGGATGCCGTCGGTTCCGTAGATTTCGAGGTTCGCGCGCTCGTCGATGATGCTGTCGGAATTCATGTGCAGCGTGCCCAGCACACCGCTTTCGTATTGCAAGGCGGCCGCGATGACGTTCGGTACTTCCAGCTCATAGTCTTGTTCAAACATCGGCGCACCGACGCGCGTATTCTTGCGGCTCTTTCCGCTGATCTCGGTAAACGCGCTGATCTGTTTGATCGGGCCTAGAATCGCCGCGAGTGCGGTGAGATAGTAACCGCCCATGTCGAAGCCGATGCCCGCGCCTTTTTTATAGAGATGCGGCAGAAACTCGCCATAGATGCCGTAGTTCCGGCTCACCGACGCGCGGCAGGAGACGGGCCTTCCGATCAAGCCCTTGTCCACGATGTATTTCGCGGTCTGGATGCTCGCGCCAAGGAAGGTATCCGGCGCAACGCCGAGGCGCAGGCCTTTTTCGTTTGCCAGCGCGACAAGCTCTTTGCCCTCTTCCAGCTCAACCGCGATCATCTTCTCGGAAAACACGTGCTTTCCCGCGAGCAGCGCGCGCTTGGTGATCGGATAATGCGCAGCGGGTGTGGTGAGATTGATCACGAGTTCGATGCTCTCGTCTGCGAGAACTTTGTCCAGTGTCATGGCGCGAATGCCGAACTTCTCCGCACTCTCGCGCATCCGCATCTCGTCCAGATCACTGCAGGCGATCAGTTCGATGATGTTGAACTTGCCGTTGGTGAACGACTCCATATAGATGTTGCTGATCGATCCACAGCCGATGATCGCCGTTTTCACGCGTTGCATGTTGTTCTCCTGTTCCGGTCGCTTACAGTGCAAGAATGATCTCCCGCAGCTGCTTCCCGACCTGTTCGATCTCTTCATAAGAAGAGTTGATGTTGATGCCGAACCCTGCGCCAAGACCTTTGTCCACCACGCCGACGCTGATGTTGACCGCACGGCCTGTGTTGAAATCCGTCTGCGGTAGCATGTGTTTATAATAGGTGCGCGAGGATTCGTATTTCGGGCAGTCAAACGGACAGTTCGCCGCGGCACCCGTGACCTTGCCCAGCAGCTGTTCCATGTTGTTATAGACATGCCAGCCGGAGTATGCGATGGGCTTTCCGCCGATCTTCTCGCAGAAACGCTCCGCAACTTCCGGCGTATCAAACAGCAGCGTTAACAGCGTTGCGCATTCGCCCGCCTCGTCGTTGAGTTTGCGGAAGCTGACATTTGACAAACCCGCGAGATGCGCTTTGAGCTTCGCCTTTTTCTCGCGCAGTGTGGAGAGTATGCCGTCGAGCTTTCTCAGTTGTGCAAGGGAGACCGCACCTGTGAGCTCGTTCATTCGCATATTCATGCCGATGATCGAGCGATTGCCGATCTCGACGCCCATGCGGCTGGGCTTGTGTCCCTGATCATGGAAGCCGAACGCACGCTCATAGAGCAGATCGTCGTTGGTAACGACCGCTCCGCCGTCTCCCGCGGTGATGGTCTTAAACACGTTCAGCGAGAACGCCGCGATGTCGCCATAGCTTCCGACCGGCTTGCCTTTATAACTTGCCCCGAACGCCTGACAGCAATCCTCGATCACGTAGAGGTTGTGTTTTTTCGCGATCTTCATGATCGCGTCCATGTCGCAGGGATTGCCGAGCATATGCACGGGCAGAATCGCCTTTGTATGCGGCGTAATCAGTTGCTCAATCTTTGTTGGGTCGATCGTCAGCGAATCGTCTACCTCTGCCAGCACAGGAATGGCGTTTGCGAGGATGATGGTCGAGATCGACGCGATGAACGTATACCCCGGCACGATGACCTCGTCGCCTGCGCCAATGCCAAGAGCAGCCAGGCAGCAGAGCAGAGCACCTGTGCCGCTGGAGGTTGCAAACGCATGCTTCATGCCGAGTTTTTGCGCTAGTTCCTGTTCAAACGATGCGACTTTATGTTGAAAACCGTCGACGCCTTCTGTTCCATAGCGGAACAGATACCCGCTGTCGATGACGTCCATGAGTTCTTTGCGTTCTTCCTGTCCGAAGACATAAGCACCTGGTCCGCCTGCCATAACGAAAATCCTCCTTATTCGGGCGCAAATCGGCATGCGCTTGGCCTGCCGCAGAACTGAGGCAGGGGTTGCGCACGGGCCGCTTTGCCCGCTGGTCAATTGTGTGCGCAGCTGCGCTGGTTCCGATTAGCTTTCTTTCGACTTGGCGTACATGTCGAACGCGACGGCTGCGAGAATGACGAGGCCCTTAATGGCCTGCTGCAGGTCGACCGCGATACCCATGATGCTCATGCCGTTGTTCATGACGCCCATAATGAGGCAGCCGATCAGCGCGCCGCTGACGGAGCCCGTTCCGCCGTAGACCGACGCGCCGCCGATGAAGCACGCCGCGATGGCATCCAGCTCGAAGCCGTTGCCGGCTTTCGGCGTGCCCGCGTTCAGGCGGGCTGCAAACACGAGACCCGCAAGACCCGCGAGAAGGCCCATGTTGACGAAGGTTGAGAACAGCACGCGCTTGATGTTGACGCCGGAGAGTCCCGCCGCTTTCTCATTGCCGCCGAGCGCATACATATGCCGCCCGAATACGGTTTTGCGCGTGATAAACGTGTAGACGATGACCAGCACGATCATGATCAGCAGCACGGTCGGGAAGCCCTGATAGGAAGCGAACACATAAGATACGCCGAGGATCGCGCCGCAGAGAATGATCATCTTGACAATGCTCATCCAGCTCTTCGAACCGGAGAAGCCGTATCTTCTCTCTTCCGCTCGGTTGCGCAGCTCCAACAGGATCATCGCGACGCATCCTACTACCGCAACGAGAAGCGATGTAATGTGCAGGCCGTGTAGCGCGAACAGATCCGGCAGATAGCTCGTGCTGAGCGCTTGAAACCCTTCGGTGAATGGTCCGATCGAGCGTCCGTCGAGCACGACGACCGTCAGCCCGCGAAACACAAGCTGGGTGGACAGTGTCACGATAAACGCGGGTATATTGCGGTAAGCAACCCAGAATCCCTGCCAGGCTCCGATCAGTGCGCCGATCAGGAGGCCCGCCAGCAGCGTCGGCACAAGCCCCGCGCCAAGGTTGACCATCAGGATAGCGGCGACAGCGCCCACAAACGCCGCAATCGAACCGACCGAGAGGTCGATGCGCGCGGTGATGATGATCGGCAGCATACCGATTGCCAGAATTACGATGTAGCTGTTTTGCAGCACGATGTTCGTCAGATTCAGCGGCGTGATGAGAAGCCCGCCCGTGAGCAACTGAAACAGCACCAAGATAGCTGCGAGCACGAGCAACATGCTGTATTGCCGCATATTATTTCGAATCAGTGTTTTAAACGATTGCATAGTCTTTGTCCGTTCCCTTCATCGATACAGCGTTCGGAAAAATATGTTCCGGTTTCATTTGGTAGATCATATCGTGTCTTATACCAGCAGCCGCATGATCGACTCCTGCGTTGCCTCCCTGGCTTGCATTTCGCCCTTGATCTCGCCTTCGCTCATGATATAGATACGGTCGCAAACGCCGAGCAGCTCCGGCAGTTCACTGGAGATGACCAGCACGGCCTTGCCTTCGTCCACCATGCGGTTGATGATCTTGTATACGTCGAACTTTGCCCCGACGTCGATGCCGCGCGTGGGTTCATCGAGAATCAGCACGTCGCTTTCGCAGAACATCCACTTGGCGAGTACGACCTTCTGCTGGTTTCCGCCAGAGAGGTTGCCCGTTCTCTGTTTGATGCCCGCGCACTTGATGTGCAACGCATCAACGGACGCATCCGCTGCCTGCCGCTGCTGGTTTTCATCCACCATCAAGCCACGCGTGATCTTTTTGAGGTTTGCAAGCGTGATGTTCTCTTTGATGTTCAGCAGCTGGATGATGCCGAACTTCTTGCGATCCTCGGAGACATAAGCGATCTTGTTGCGAATCGCGTCGCCGACCGTGCGAATTTTGATCGGCTGGCCGTTTTTATACAGCTCGCCGGAGATTTTGCTGCCGTAGGAACGACCAAAGACGCTCATGGCAAACTCCGTGCGTCCCGCACCCATCAAGCCCGCGATGCCGACCACTTCGCCACGGTTGAGTGTGATCGAAACGTCTTTGATCACCGCGCGATCCTGATAGAGCGGATGATGCACATTCCAGTGCTTGACCTCCAGCATCGGCTCTCCGATGGAGCTCTCGCGCGGTGGGAAACGATCGGTAAGCTCTCTGCCAACCATGCTGCGGATGATGCGGTTTTCGGAGATTGCGCAGTCACAGACCAGATGATCTACGGTCTTGCCGTCACGCAGCACCGTAATGCGGTCCGCAACCGCAATGACCTCGTTGAGTTTATGCGAAATCAGAATGCAGGTGATGCCTTCGCTTTGCAGCTGCTTGAGCAGGTTTAATAGATTCTCGCTGTCACGCTCGTTGAGCGCCGCTGTGGGTTCGTCGAGAATCAATATCTTGCATTCTTTCGCGAGCGCTTTTGCGATCTCGACCAGCTGCTGCTTGCCGATGCCGATGTTGGCAATCAGCGTGTCGGGATGATCCGTCAACCCGACTTTTTTGAGCATCTCGGAGGCGCGAAAGCGCGTTTTATTCCAATTGATGACGCCGCGCTGACTATTCTCGTTGCCGAGAAACATGTTTTCCGCAATCGAAAGATACGGAATCAGTGCAAGTTCCTGATGGATGATGACGATACCTGCTTTCTCACTGTGTTCGATATTTGAAAAGCAAACGGGCTCCCCGTTTAACAAGATTTCGCCGGTATAACTGCCGTGGGGGTAAACGCCGGAGAGCACGTTCATCAGCGTGGATTTACCCGCGCCGTTCTCCCCGACCAGGGCATGGATCTCCCCCGGGCGTACTTGCAGATTTACGGTATCGAGCGCCTTTACTCCCGGAAATTCCTTCGTAATGGCGAGCATTTCCAATATATTTTCCGACATGGGTGCTCCTTCTGCGATCCGGAGTGCGGCGGACAAAGCCGCACTCCGGTCAAGTTTGAAGTCTCTTTGTTCGATGGCTTTGTTCTCTTTAGTTCAGATCGTCTGCAGTATAGAATCCACGATCGATGAGCAGCGTGTAGTTGTCCTTGTCGATCAAGACCGGATCATACAGCAGCGTGGGCACTTCTTTGGCATCGTTGTTGTAGGTGGTGTCCGGGGTGATCTCTTTGCCCGCTTCCAGATCGCTCACGAGTGCAACCATTTTCTCGGAGAGCAGCTGCGCATCGAGGAACACGGTCATCGACTGCTTGCCTTCGAGGATGTACTTGATGGCGGTGAGTTCGCAATCCTGACCCGTGATGACCGGGAAAGGTTTCTCGTCCGAGCCGTAGCCCAGCGAGTTGAGCGAGGAGATAACGCCGAGCGCCAAGCAGTCCGCAGCAACGAGCACGGCATCCAGCTTCTGATCGGTGTAGTAGCTCGAGAGAATGTTGTCCATGCGGGACTGCGCGGTTGCACTGTCCCACTTGAGCGTACCGGTGACATCCAGCGTGGTCTGGCCCGACTTGACGACGAGCATGCCGCTGTCGATATACGGTTTGAGGATGTTCATTGCGCCTTCATAGAAGGGGATGCTGTTGGGATCGTCCGGGCTGCCGGAGAAGATTTCGAGCGTAAACGGACCTTTGCCGTCCTTGAGTCCGAGCGCTTTTTCGATGTATTCGCCCTGGATTTCGCCCATGCGCACGAGGTCAAACGTCATGTAATAGTCGACGTCCGTCGTGTTCATGATCAGGCGATCGCTGGCGATGACCGTCGCGCCGGATTCTTTGGCCTTCTTCACCGCGTCGGAGATGGCATAGCCGTCAACCGCGGCGATGACGAGATATTTGCAGCCCTTGAGCAGCATATTCTCGATCTGCGTGATCTGGCGTTCCACAACGTCTTCGGCGTACTCGATGACCACTTCATAACCTGCGGCCTCAAACGCTTCGGTGAGTCGTTCACCCTGCGCAATCCAGATCGGCTGTTCCTTGGTGGGCATGCAGAGACCGACCTTCGTCTTGGAAGAATCGGTGGGCGCTGCCGTTCCTGCGCAGCCGGCAAGAGATAGTACAATCAGCATGCAGGCGAGGATCAGGGAGAGCATTCGTTTCATCTTGGGTTCCTCCTAATTCGTTTTTTGATGGCGCTTTGGGGATATTGTAATGGTTCTCTCTCGTTCATATATCGCACAGGATTTAATCTCCTGCAACGGGTTCTCATGCGTTTGATTGAACCAAAAGCAATCGTTCTGGTGGTTCGCGTGTTCTGGCACTGGTTCGTAAAATTTTGATATGCCAAAGACAGACCGCATCCCTGTGCACCCACGGAATTCGTCATTGGTTCCGTTTTTTCGGGTACCTGCCGGATCGGTTTTCTGTTCAGGCTGCGTCCGCCGTTTTCACGGACGCAGCGCAAGTTTCAAAGTGGAGAAAGTTAGTCTTTTACGTAATGAAGAACGTCGAGAATGGATTGTTTGTTGTCGTAGGTGGGCCAGTATTCAAACCCGAAGTAGCCGGTATAGCCCGCCTCCTCGGCTGCGCGAATCACGCGCGGATAGTTGGTCTCTCCCAGCTGGAGTTCATGCCGTCCCGGCACGCCCGCGCTGTGGAAATGTCCGATAAATTCAATATTGTCTGTGATGTTGTTGACGAGGTTTCCTTCCATCAGCTGCATGTGGTAGCAGTCAAATAACAGCTTGATCGAGGGGCTGTTGACGGCCTTGACAATCTCAAAGCCGATGTAGCTGGAATCGAGATAATATCCCTTGTGGTCGCAGATGGAGTTCAGCGCTTCCAGCACGATGGTGACACCTTCGCGCTCGCAGATCTCCGCGGTGCGCTTGAGGTTTTCAATCAGCAGCGTTTTCTGGCTGTCGGTTTTGCAGGTTATGTCTCCCGCGAGGCCGATGAAAGTGCTGCAGCCGACATCCTTGCCAAACGCGATAGACTTTTCAACATTCTTGCGAACGATGTCATAGGCAAAGTTCATGCGATAGGTCCAGGCCTGATTGAGACAGCAGGCGGCGACGGGGATTCCCGCGCGCGCCGCGGTGTCGCCGATTTTCTTCGTATCATATACGGACGGGTCCCAGAATTCAACCGCATCCAACCCAAGATCTTTGGCGGCTTGAATCCTGTCGTAGAACGAGAGTGTTTCGAACACCGGTTCGATACAGAGCGAGTATTTCATGCACGTGTCTCCTTTGCGATGGTTTGTCGTTCGGGTGTCGCTATGGGGTCGCGTGAAAATGGCCTGTTCTTGCTTCTGTTTATTTGAGAAATACAAGCGCGGAGCGGAGCGCTATTTCACATTCGTGCTCCTGCTCCGCGTCATTGCGAATATTATGCCAGCACGGCTGCTACTTTGTTGATTGCGTGAACGATCATGTCGCAGTCTTCCTCTGTCATCTGCGGCGGGATATCCATATGGATCACGCGACCAAGCAGTTCCAGCGTGTTGGGATTCATTGCCGGATCATACTGTACCGGCTCGGATTTCTTGTGATAGGGGCATTCCCACGGGCAGTTGACGGGTGTGGGTGTCTTCTGCTCGATGATGTGCTTCCAGTGCGCGTAGATGTGCCAATCCGGAATACCGGCGTTGAACACGCCCGCTGCCGCGACGCCTTCCGCCTTGAGGGCGTTGGCAAACGGCTCGACCTTCTCTTTTGCGTCGAGATAGAACATCAGGCAGATACCGGTATCGCCTTCGGGATCGTTCACCGGACGAACCTTGACGCCTTTGGTGTTCGCAATGCCGTCAATGATACGCTTCTGGTTTTTGCGCATGTCGGCGAGCAGCCCGTCGAGGCGGCCAAGCTGCGCAAGCATCACGGCGCCCGTGAGTTCGCTCATGCGGAAGTTGGAGCCGCAGAAGAGCTCGCCTTCATATCTCTGCTCGGCAAAGCGATCCGGACGCCAGCAGGCCGCCGTGTCGTGATAGCTCATGCAACGGTCATAGATGCGCGAATCGTTGGTGATCACCATGCCGCCTTCGCCCGCGGTGATGGTCTTGTGATACTGGAAGGAGAAGCAACCTGCGTCACCAATGGTGCCGAGATACTTGCCCTTGTAGGTACCGCCGACGGCCTGCGCGCAGTCTTCCACAACGATGAGGTTGTGCTTTTTCGCAATCGCCATGATTGCGTCCATATCGCACGGTACGCCGCGCATATGCACCGCAACGATTCCCTTGGTCGCGGGCGTGATCTTCTTTTCCACATCCGCGGGGTCCATGGTCAGCGTTTCGTCCACCTCGACGATCACGGGGATCGCCTTTGCCGCAACGATAGCCGCGCAGGAGGCAAAGAACGTATAGCCGGTGACGATGACTTCGTCGCCCGGGCCGACGCCGCAAGCAACCAAAGAGGAGATCAGCGCGCCGGTGCAGGAACTCGTTGCGAGGCCGTGGCGCGCGCCGAGCTTTGCTGCAAACGCGGTCTCAAAGGCTTTGACCTTGGATTCGCAGTCGGCAGGTCCATAGTATCGAAAGAGGTATTTATTGTCCAGTACTTCCAGTACCTGCTTTTTTTCTTCGTCGCCAATTTCGAGTCCGCCGGGATACATCGGGTAGTTGGGCGTCGTCTTGGCTTTCGGTCCGCCGTTGATTGCCAGTTGCTCCATGTTCTCTTCCTCCGTAATGTCTGTTTGCCGCGATTGGATGTGTCGTTTGTGTTTCTGTTGCTCTGATTATAAATGCCGAAAATCGGTTTGTCAATAAAAACATTCAAACGTTTTAGTAGAAATTATCTAATGCGTAATTCTCAATATATTCAGCATTTATTACGATTTTCAGTCGATTTGTTTGACACAAATTCGAAATTCACTCGCATTTACTAAATCGTTTTGTATTTGCAGACAATATTTAACAAATCCGCCCGAATTGCCTCCTATTCTATTTACAAAAAACATTTTATCTATTAAAATGATTCAACTAGGACATATGTTTGAATCGAGGGCTACATGCCAAAGCTAACAATCGTTGATATCGCAAAAATCGCGGGGGTTTCACCCTCGACTGTTTCGCTTGTCATGAACAAGCGCCCCGGCATCAGCGAGGAAACGCGCCGCCGCGTGATGGATGTTGTCGAGCGCATGAATTTTGCGCCGAGCCAGAGCGCGCGCAGCCAGATATTAAAGAGCACGCAAAACATCGCGGTTCTGTTCAACATGAACAACCATCCGCTGGAGAACCTGTTTCAGGAGAGCTTGAACAGGCACATTTTGCGCTATTGTACAGAACGCGAATTTAACCTCGTATTTGTCGCGTGCTCGTTTGAGGACGACTCCTCTCCCGTCACCCTGCCCAACATCCTGCGCTCCCATGGCGTGGACGGCGTTGTATCCTACGGCTACGTGCCCATTGCGGTCATCACAGCCCTGCAGGAGCTGGAGCTGCCCTATCTGCTGCTAGACAGTCATCAGCTGCCCAACCACTGCATGAGTCTGCATGTGGACTATTTTGTAGCGGCACAGTTGGCGATGCGCCATCTCATGGCGCAGGGACACACGCAGATCGCCTATATCGGCGGCAGTTTTCCGCCGCTTTGGAGCCAGCAAATCTTCGAAGGATATCGCAGCGTCTTGGGCGAGGCGGGGATCGTCGTGCCGTTGGGCTGGATTCAAATGCAGTCCCGTGACAGTGACGACGATACCAGCGCATTCAAGCAGATGCAGGAGATTCTTCACTCCGGCGTGATGCCGACCGCGGTCTTCTGCGCGGCGGATATCTACGCCATCGGCGCCATTCGCGCCGTCAAGCACGCGGGACTACGCGTGCCGGAGGATATCTCCATCATGGGTATCGATGATATTCTGATCAGCTCCTATATCGATCCTCCTCTGACGACCGTGCGCATCGACACAAACCTGCTCGCCATGCGCGGCTGCGAGATGCTCTTTGACAGCATCGCAGCGGACGAGGTACGCAGTTCACAGGAGAACTTCAAAGACTTTACTCTGTCCGAGCGCGCGTCCGTCCGTTCCCTGATTTGATCGTTTCTCGATCGTGATGGCTTGAGAGTTCATCTCACACAATAATCTCTACACAAAAAACGCTGCCCGCCGGATCAACGATCCACCGGACAGCGTTTTTAATTGTTAGCGTTTTTCGGGGAGGCTACGAATTCAACTCTTCTTACAGCTCCAGCCCCACCAGCTCGTGACTCTTCACCCAAATCTGTTCGCGCACGGTTTCGTCCAGCGCATGCGGCATGGGTTTTTCGTCGATGGTCAGGTTGAAATACTTGCCGGTAGAGCGGCTCAGCTCCGGCGCGGCGGCAAGATAATAGAGCGACTCGCCAGAGATCACCGGGTCTTTGAGGAAGTGCCAGATGACCCCGTGCAGCCACGCGCGATAGAGCCAGCCGTTGTTGCTGCCGATGTTTGTGCGCACGCCGCCGGGATGCATGGCGTTGATCGTCACGTTGGTGTCCTTGAGCTGATCTGCGAGCTTGATCACCGTCATCAACTGCGCTGTTTTGGACGCACCGTATGCGCGGAGGCCGACATAGAACCGACTTTTCCAGTCGAGATCGCTCATCTTGAGCCCGCCGAAACGGTGCCCTTCCGAGTTGACCTGAATGATTCTGCCCTGCACGCTTCGTTTCACCCGATCCAACAGCAATATGGTAAAGAGAAACGGCGCAAGATGGTTCACCTGAAATACGAGTTCATTTCCGTCTTCGCTCAGCAGCCGCTTCGTGGAATGAATTCCCGCGCTGTTGATCAGTATGTCGATCACGTCATAGCGGGCGTTGATCTCCTCCGCCGCGCGGCGCACATCCGCAAGTCGCGCAAAATCCGCCACCACGAGGTCAGCGCTTGTTGCGTAGTCGCGCTCCAACTGTGCTTTAATTTGGTCCAGTTTCTGTTGGCTTCGACCGACGAACACGAGCTTCGCGCCGCCTTTGGCGAGCTGTTTAACCGCCTCAAGCCCGACGCCGGATGTCGCGCCCGAGACGACGCAGACTTTGCCCGTCACCGGCTCGCTGCTCTTGTGCTGCTGCGCTCTGCCGTTTTTGAGAAACGCGAGGTCTTCCATCGTGTATTTCATACGCCACCTCAACCGAACTTCTTCGCGACAAACTTGCGATACGGTTTCTTGAACCATGGAATCCCGTTGAAGATATCGCCCCAAAGGTCGTAATAATCCCGCTGTCGGATGATTCTGCCGTCGGGCGCGAGCGTGAGCTTTGTGCTTCCGTAGATCGGCGTGCTCGGAAACTTCGTGAACATCATGGTCATCGTCCAGTCGAACATGATCTCGTTGTCTTTGACGAACACGGTTGCAAGATCCATCTGCAGCTGTTTACAGCGGGTTGTGAGCCTGTTGCAGAGTTCGATAAACGCCGGTTTCCCCTCGATGCGCTGTATCGTGTCCTGAAACACGATGTCGTCATGATAATACGCAAAGATGTGCGACCAGTCGGGTTTGCCGTCCGTGTTGTAGGTTTTCGACCACAGGAGACGGACGTTCTCTTCGTTCAGCGCAAGCCGCTCCTCTGCCGGGTCGACGGTTTCCTGTTTTTGTTCCATGCTCCGCTCCTTTATCTCTTTGATAGCTTGATTTCATTGTAGTATCCCGCGCAAAGGATCGTCAATGCATTCTTTGGCCGCATTTGGTATCCGTTGAGGCAAATTTGCGGTATGATGCATATAATGCTTTCAGCAAGACCAGATCAATCACGCCATCTCTCGACTTGATCCTCTCCACCGTCCGGCATGGCTGCAAGGCGATTTTATAAGCAAAGGAATCATCCATGACCAATACGCACAAAAACCGACTTTGGACAAAACTGGATAACGCCGCGCTGATTTATCCCGCGACGATGAATACGCGATGGACCGCGCTCTTCCGGCTCTCCGCGACGCTGACCGAGCCCATCGACGTGGATATTCTGGAGATCGCACAAAAGCGGGCGCTCCAGCGGATTCCGTTGTACGCAAGCAAGCTTAAACGCGGGCTGTTCTGGTTTTATCTGGAACACAGCGATGATCTTCCGCCCATCGAAAAGGATGTCGCAAACCCGTGCGTCCGGATGCGCTTCGTCGGCAGCAGAGGGTTCTGTCTGCGTACGCGCTATTATGAAAACAGAATCGCGGTGGAGTTTTTCCACGTGCTTACGGACGGCACGGGCGGGCTTGTGTATCTGCAAACACTGGTTGCCGAATACCTCCGGCTCAAATATGGCGCGAATATTCCCCGCGGAGATCGAATTCTCGACTGTAAAGAAAGCCCGAAGCCCGAGGAAACCGAGGATAGCTTCGCAAAATACTCCGGCAAGATCACGCAGTCCAGAAAAGAAGTGAAGGCGTATCACATCAAGGGACAATATGAGCATGACGGTTTCGTTCACATCACGTCCGGTTCCGTCGATGCTGCCGCCGTGCTCGCCAAAGCGCGCGAGAAAAACGTGAGCGTCACGGAGTATCTCGCCGCAGTCATGATCTTATCCATCGACGAGGTGCAACGCGCCCGCGTACGCCATGCGCGGAACTATCGCCCCGTGAAGGTCAACGTTCCGGTCAATCTCAGAAGCATGTTTCCCAGCAAGACCCTGCGGAATTTCGCGAACTATATCAACCCCGGCATCGACTCGCGCCTAGGCGAATACACGCTGGACGAAACGCTGCAGATCGTGCACCACACCATGGCGATGGAGGCAACAAAAAAGCTCCTCAACGTCAAAATCACGACGAACGTCCGCTCTGAGCAGAATGTCTTTGTCCGCCTGATGCCGCTGTTTCTGAAAAACATCATGCTCAAATACATCTATTCGCAGGTTGGAGATGTGCTTTCCTCGTCTACGCTGAGCAACCTTGGCATCGCGACGCTGCCGGAAGAAATGGCACAATACGTGCGCAGGCTCGACGTCATCATTGGCCCGCTGCATCGAAACCGCGTCTGCGCGGCGATGCTGACCTATGGCGGCAAGCTGCGCATCAGCTTCACGCGCACCATCTCAGACCCGGTTTTGGAGCGGGTTTTCTTCACGCGGCTCGTCAAGCTCGGCATCCCTGTGAAGGTGGAGAGCAATCAACCGGTTGATGTAGTAAACAAAGCAGATTAATCCGTTTTATTCAACCGAGCACGTCCGCATGACGCATATTAAAAAACCGCCGGATAACGCAACGTTTCCGGCTTTTGTTTCCGCGAATCTCGTGTATAAATTTCACAATTTCTTCATGGTATTTTGCGTTTAAACCTGCTATGATGCAAGTACATCAAGCTTGCATGGTATACACCACACACCTACCCGGGTATGTCCCAATCCCTAAAAAGATTCATACCATGCATTTAGAAAGACGCTCTTTCCCCCGAATGAGCGTCTTTCGCAATTTTTGGAGGCGCGTATCATCGCGCCTGTTTTTTATGCAGCTCGGTTGTTAATCTCCCTTTCGATATTCGTTCGGGGTCACGCCGACATACTTGCGGAATATCGTGGAAAAATAGCTGAAGTTGTCAAACCCGACCGCGCCTGCGACATCGCTGACCAACACGTCTTTGTCCCGCAGCAGCCGCTTTGCCTGCTCAACGCGATATTCGCGGATGTAGTCCTTGAGATAGACGCCTGTCTTCTTTTTATAGAGCTTGGCGAGGTATTCGGGCGCAAGGTGGAATGCCCCGGCGATCTCGTTTCGGTCGAGCTGCTCGCTGTAGTGCTCATGCACATAGGCGTTGATGCGCTCGATAAGGCCGCTTGCCTTCCGCACCTCTTCCTCATACTCGTACGCGCGCTCCAATAGATAGTTCACCCAGCGGATCATATCGACCGCCGATTGCGTCGAAAGATCGGACAAGCGCATCGAGTTCTCGTCGTGGAACAAGAGCGTCGCCTGTATCCCGCTCTCCGAAAGATACCCGTAGACCGCCTGTAAAATCTCCTGCTTCATCAAAAACAAGCTCCGCTCATTGAGCGTACGGTTGTCGGTTCTGATCTTGAGCACATCTTTGATGTATGTCATCAGCGACATCTTATCGCGATCGACAAGCCATTTTTCAAGGCGTTCCAAATCGAGAATCACCGGTTCGCCGCAGGACGCGCCCAGCGCGCCGCTCTCCGAAAACGCCTGCCCGTAAAACGCCGCGCTTTGCTGAATCATACGGTGCAGCTGATGGTGCTTCTCCGGCAGTTCTTCGATGGCACAGGCACAGCCGATGCAGCAGGTCGCCTTGACACGTGCGCGCTCGGCGCAGGTTCCAATCACCTGCTCGCAGCGGGCGATCAGCTCTTCCTCCGGCGCGTCGGGAACGGTCGTCATGAACCAAAGCCCCGTTTCGCCAACGCGACGCACAACGCTCTCGTTTTCATCCGATTGGCAGATCAGGCCGGAATGGATGTTCTCCAACAAGAAGAAAAACAAATCGTTGCCGATGTCCTCCAGCGGCCGCTCATAGTCCGTAATCTTTGTGATGATCAGGCGAAATTTCTGCTTGGTATCGATGGGCAGCTTGCGCGCCGCGATTTCGCTTTTGATCGATTCGTGCCCGCTGCTAACAATGCCGCTGTAGAGCGATAGCCAGAAATAGAGCTGCTCCTGCCGCAGATTCTTGCTGTGCCATTCGCCGTACTCACTCTTTTCGCGGAGGCGCTGCGCCTCTGCAATCTTGGTGACGACGCGCTTGAGAGAAAGCTGCATGATCTCCGGATCAAAGGGCTTGACGAGGTATTCCGCGGCGTCGAGCTTGATCGCGTGCGCGGCATAGTCAAATCGTTCGTGGCAGGTCAGGAGGATAAACTCCGTCTCCTCGCCGCGTCCGCGAATCCACGCGAGCAAATCCAGCCCCGATGCCTGCGGCATCTCGATATCGCTGATGATGATATCGACGGGGTTTCGCTCAATGATCGCTTTCGCCTGGGATACGCTGTGCGCGATTTCGACTTCCGTAATGCCGATGTCGCGCCACGCGATGGAATCCCAAACCGTCTCTACGGTCGGGACATCGTCATCGACAATCAAAAGCCGCATACGCCGCACCTCCTTTGTGTGTTGTGTGATTTATTATTCCGCCGCCTCCGCTTCGTCCGTGAACTCATGCACGGGCTCCGCCGGCACCCAGATTCGGTTAAGGCAGCCGTGGGGTTCGATATTCTTCAATTCCAGCAGGTCGTCCCGCTCGTACATCAGCGACATCATGCGCTTGACGCTCCAGAGTCCCACGCGGGAACCATCCTCCGTGCGCGGCTTGCCGTGCCCGTTCATATAGCGTAGCACATCGCGCGGATAGCCCTTACCGTCGTCCTCGATCTCGATCAGCAGCATCTCTTGCCCGTTTCGTTCGCTCAGGCTGACCTTGATGATGACCGTCAGCACGGTTTCCAGAGAGATCGCATACTTAAACTCGTTTTCCACAAACGTCTGAATCAGCATCTGCGGAATACGCCAACCCTCCAGCTCTGCAGGCAAATCGATGAAATAGAACGCGCAGTTCGGATATTTAAACGCCTGCATATCGAAGTAGTTCTCGATATGGCGAATCTCCTCTTTGACCGTGACCGTATGCAGGCCGGACTTGAACATATAACGTATGTTTTTACTCAGCGACTCCACATAGCCTTTAATCTGCTGGCCACGTCCCTGACTGTTCATGCTCGAAAGCGTGCTGATGGCGTTGAGGAAAAAGTGCGGTTTGATCTGCAAGCGGATGCTGCGAAGCTCCATATCCTTGAGCGAGATGATCTTTTCGTAGCTCTGGATCTTAAGGTTGACGATCTCGTCCATGAGCTTGTTAAAGGTCTCTTTCAGGTGCGAAAACTCGCTCGTCTCAAACTCGCCCTCGATGCGAAGATCGTATTCTCCCTTATCGATGCGCTCCATGCCGCCGGTGATGACCTTCATGGGCTGGATCATCTGTTTTGTGACATAGCGGATCATCAAAAAGCCGAAGAAGATCGTAAACACGATGGTCGCCAGCGCAACCGCCGTGCTGCTTCGAATCTGCCGCCAAACGGAGAGATTCTGCACCACCGAGTGCAGGAGAATCTGGTTGGGGTAGACCGAATAGCTGACCACAAGTGTCCGCGCCGAGGAGGCGACATTCATCTGCTGCCCCATCTCCAGCATCGGTAGCGGCTCACCCGTCGCATCGGCGACGATGTGTTCCGCGTCCGTCAGCACAAACGTCTGCTCGCCATAATCCCCCGGCGGGATGGTCGCAAGCACGTCGTCCGTGCTGGTAAACGCGCTGACCGTTCGGCCGCTGTAGATGTAGCTTCTGGCAAGATATGTGCGATTGTTGAGCGTGATAAACAACCAGCCGACCGGCAGCTCCAGCCCGTGCGCGCAGGCAAGGGCATATTCCCGCATCGCGTCGCGATCCCAGTAGTTCAGCGTCGTCGCGGCGGCATCCACGCAGACGTCGTATCGCTCGTCCGCAACCACAATCGCGCCTACGGTATCATCGCTGCGCAACAAATCCGCAATGTAGCTCTTGATGCTCAGCGCGGCATACACGCGCTTGGATTCATCGGGACCCCGTATGATCTGTAGCTCGTTATAGTTCTGCACCAGCAGATTTTGCAAAATGCGATCCATTTGCTGCACGCGGCTCTTGAGCTCGCCGCCGTACACCTGAAGAAAATTCTCCGCGCTTTGCTCAATTTCGGCGCGCAAAATAGAATAAGACGACGCGGCGTATACCACCAGCACCACGGCCAGCAGCATCACCAACGCAGCCAGATAGAGGATGATTTGACGGACAAATGCGCGTTTTTTCATGTGTGCGCCTTTCCGGGATCGGTTCGGATCGGCAAACAAGATGGGTAGATCATTCCAATATTAGAATAACGCCTTTGTTGGTTAAACTCAATTTGTGCGGGTCAAGATGTCCCGTTTTGGAAACAGATGCACTCGTTTTCAACAGTCTGCTCGTAATCCGGCTCTCTTTGATCCGTCACTCCAGCTCCGCATACTGCTTGAACACCCGCAAGAACAGTCCGCTGCCGAGGTAGGCGGGCAGCGCAATGCCGAAGAAGAACCACGCAAGCAGAATAACCGGCGCCTGCGCAGGCACAAGAAACATCGCGACCAGCCAGGCCGCCTGCATTACGAGCATGATCAGCGTCACCGGAAGGTGCCGAATGCTCATATAAAACGCGTTGACGATGGTCTTTTTCACCGTGTTTTCAAACTTTGCAAACAGCGGAAAGATGAACGTCATCGGGAAAAAGAACAAGGCACCGATGGCAGCGACGGTGATCCAGGCCCAGCCGCGCTCCGCCGCGAGCTGCGGGTAGAGCAAAAAGAGATAGCCGCCGTATGCCGCGGTTGCGACAAGCGTAAGAATCCCCAGCAGCATCGCCGGACGGAACTCTGCACGGAACGTCTGCCAGAACCCAATCACCGTGCGCCCTTTCTCCTGGCGAATGTCAAAGAGCGTTTTATACAGCGCGGTCATGGCAGCGCCCGCGGTCACAATCGGGATGCACAAAATAAGCGTCATGAGATTTAGTACGATAATATCGAACACGCGCTCAAGAAAGCGCATGACCGGGGAATTGATAGAAAACAGGTTCAAACCAAACGCCACCTTTGTTGTTTCTTTTTTGTCGCCAAACGCTGTTTGCAGGTTTTTTCCTCTGCAAACAGCGCTCGACTGATTCCAATATAACCGCCAATAACAAAACCGTCAACTCGGCGCAGTGCGTGAAAACACAGTTTATCGCGCCTGGCGGCTTTGTTTACGCCTCTTCGGGGTAGATCGCCGCGCGCTTGAGCGGCAGGATTTTATCCAACGCGATCTCGATATAGTCGTTCCACATTACAAAATCGTGATCGTAGCCTTCCGCGACGATGTAGTCTATCGCGAACCCCAGTTCCTTGAGAATGCGCGCGTCGTTTTCCATGCGGTCACGGATGAACTCCTTGCTGCCGCAGACGAGGGTGAGCTTGCACTCCGGCAGCCCTTTCTCACGGTTTTTCAGCGCAACCGCTTTGAGGTCAAACCGGGAACCAACTACATCCTCCGCCTTGCCGAATGACGCGCCATAGAGCGGGAAAAACTTCGAAAAATGCTCGCTGTTCAGCTCGTTTTTCAGCGTCTCCGCGTCGAGCGTCATGCCGATTCCGCCGGAGAGATCCACACAGGCACTGTAGCGATCCGGCCGCGTGAGCGCGGCGGCGAGCGCAACGTTGCCTCCCATGGCGTAGCCCATGATAAAGTTGTCCTCGCGCCTGGGCGACGAGGCAAACAGCGTTTGAATCACGAGCGGCAGCTCCTCGGTGACAAAGGTTTGGTACGGCACGCCGTAACACGTGTCCGCGCCGAAGCTGTTCGCAATGTTCGGGGTAACGAGCATCACGTGGTTCCGCTGCGCGAACGCTTCCGCGTTGGTGTAGCGGTAGGTCAGCGTGTCGTCGTCCCCGCCGCCATGCATCAGATACACGGTCTGGAATTTCATGCCCGGCGCAAAGAAGTCCTTCTTTTCGCGGATCAGAAGTCCGTGCGAGCGGTTCTTCAGCGCATCCGTCTCCGGCAGGCGATAGGTATCCGTCGGATAGACGACGGTGATGTCGACATAGTGTCCCAGCACCTCGCTGCGATAGTTAAAGCGTAGTTTTCCCAAGGCGGGCTCCTCCAATCAATCGGGCTGTTTGTCAGGCATGCTCGATCCAGAGCGAGCCATCCGCCATCCGCCGGAACTGCTTTACATAATTCCAGCCAAGCCACGCCTCTTCCGGATTGCAGTCGTGCCCTTTGCCGTCTGCAAGCGAATAGTTATAAAGATTCAGCGGCACCGGGTCGTTGGAGAAAAAGCGGTGCGTTGTGTACTTGCGCACGGGGTAGCGCGGATTTGGATAATACGTCTCGACTACGTCGCCTGTCACGCCCACGCCGGAGCTGTCCGTGTCCGCAACATACGGCGTTTCCTTGCAGGTGATGTTGTTATACGACTTCCAGAAATCATACTGCACCTGTTGCCCGCTGCCGCGCACGGCGGGATACTCGATGTCCCGTGTGCCGTAGGTATAGTACACCGGCATGCGATAGTCGTATTGCAGCTTTTTGCAGCCCGCGATGGCAAACGGCTTTGTGTTGCGGTTCTGGCAAAAGCGTGTGTTGTCTGCAATCACGGCGGCGATGATCTCCGGGTTTGTCATCGCGAATACCTGCGACATCGCGGAGCCGTTGGAAAAGCCGCCGATGTAGACGCGCGTGTCGTCCACGGCATATGCGCCCTTCATATACGCGATCAGCGCAAAAAGATACGCCACGTCGTCCGGCTGCTCCGGCACCATATCCTGGTTCCAGCCCCAGCGCGCGGTCGCCCACGGATAGACGAGCAGGAACCCCTCTTTTTCCGCGATTTCGTGCATCTTGATCGTGTTGGCGATGTTCCCCGGCGTGTCCGCGCCGCCGTGGCTGAAGAGCATCAGCGGTACGGGTTTGCCCGGATTTTCTTTTACACAGGTCGGAACATATTCAAACCATGTGTGCGCGACGCCGTTGTTGTCGCCGAGGCGCGTGTCGTTTTCGTGCACGATAAAGCGGTAGTCGTCGCGGACGGTGCGCGAGCCCATGTCGCCGAGTTCGCTGCAATTCGGCCTGCACACTTTTGAAAACAGGCGTTCCCAGCCGGAGCGGATCACGGCGGCGGCGATCTCGTTGGATTCCGAGTACTCGTTCAGTACAAACGCCGCGTCGTTCACGGGATTGACGAACAGGCTGTTGCCCTTTTGCTCCGCCTGATTGAGCGCGACAAAGAGTTCGCGCGACTCGTCATCCGCATTCCGCAGAATCGCGGAGACCGCGGCTCCGGCAGATTGCGCCTTTGCGCGCGGAGCAAGTTTGCCGCCGAGCGTATAGACACCCGCGACGTTGACGGGGTTCGTTGCCGCCAGCGCATGCAGGAGTGACCCGCCCGTGCCGCTACCGATGAAATACCGCGCGTTGTGCATGTTGTGATAGATACCGCAGTCGACAAACCCTTCCTGATGGTTAAACAGGCGGACAAGCTCGGCAACATCGTTCAAATCGTCCCGTTTGTCCGGATCGAGTTCCCAGTTCCAGCTTCCTCCGATCGGGTTTGGAAACAGCAGAATGAATCGCTGTCCATCCGCCAGCGTAGAGAAGTCTGCATCGGCAAGCAGGGATTTCGGCAGCGTGTCGCTAGCGTCCTCCCGCAGGATCGTGATCAGGGTGTTCTCATAGCAACTGAGGCGGTCTCCCGCGGGATAGAGCACATACATGCTCCTGCCCAGTTCGGGATATTCTAAAAACTCCAGTTTCATGTGTATACTCCGTTTCTTATAGTCCCATCGATTCATACGCAAGGTCGCGAATCGCGGGATGAATCTCGCTGTAGGCGGTGATCATGCCGAGAATCTGATGCGCGTAGAAGATGCTTACGCCGTTTTTCGGGTCTGCAACGGCGTATGCGCCTGCCGCGCCGTCCCAGCCGAACTCGCCGACGGGGCTCTTGCTGCGGCTGCCGTCTACGAGCGTGCGCACACCGAGGCCGTAACCATAGCCGACCTTTCCCGCGCGGGAAAAGTCCGCCATCTGTTGGCCATTGAGGCGGTTTTCGCGCAGCAGATCGATCGACTCCGGCTGCAGAATCCGCGCGCCGTTTGCACCGACGCCGCCGTTGGCGAGCGCATCCAGCACCACGCTGTAGGAATCGACCGTGCAGGTTAGGCCCGCGCCGCCGCTCTCGCTGCCCGCGGAGAGGCGGAAGATCATATCCGGACATTCGGTGATCTCACCCGTCTCAAAATCCTTGCGATACTGCGCCGAAAGACGGTTCTTCTGCTCCTCCGGCACCTGATAAAACATCTCCGTCAGGCCGAGCGGCGCGAAGATGTTCTTGTGCATGTATGCGCCAAAGGACATGCCGCTGACGACCTCGATCACAGCCGCGAGTACATCGTGTCCCAGCCCGTAGGAATAGCGCGTGCCGGGCTCGGCGATCAGCGGCATCTTCGCAATTGCGCGCACGACCTCTCTCGTGGTAGCGCGGTTATCGGTCTCTTTTCTGAGCTGCTCGATCGGCTCGGAAAACACGTCGTAGGAAAGCCCCGCCGTCATCGACATCAATTGATGGATCAGGATCGGGTTCTGTGCGCGCGCAAGCGGGGACTTCAGCGTCGGCCATTCAAACGGCCAGTCGCCGATTTTGAAATCCGTCGCCACATACATAGTTTCAAACTCCGGCAGGTATTGCGAAAGCTTGTCGTCAATCCCCAGCTTGCCCTGCTCGACGAGCGACATCACGCCGGCCATGGTGATGACCTTTGTGCAGGAATACAGATCGTACAGATCGTTTTCGGAGACGGGGCTCGTCCGCGCGTAGTCGCTGTGCCCCGCCATGTGGCGGTAGAGCACCTCGTGCTCGCGCATGATCTTGCAATCAAGCCCGTGCACCTCATATTTGCTCTCAAGAGAGTTGAGATATGCTGTCAATTTTGAAAAATCCATCGTTTCCTCCGCTTACATCTTGCCCGATGCGCAATCAAGATTGTGAATGTGATTTCTGCGATCCTACTTCCGGTGCGAAATCATCCAATCAAGGATACCATATTCGTTGTGCAGCACAAGTACCCAGCTGTTGTGGTTCGCGGCGCGAATCTCCCGCTCCGTCAAGTTGGGAGAAGCGAAAATGCCATACGCTTCCAGTTCTTCCGGCGTAAAGAGTGTGTATTTCATGTCCTTGCGGCCGCTCTCCCAGAGTTTGGTCAGTGCACGCAGGATATAGGCGTGTCTGCCTGCCTGATGGTCGATGTACGCCGTTGCGATATAGGCGGGCACATCCGGCCAGTTCTCCAGAAGCGGATAGCTGTCCCCGTTCATGCTCGGGCAGATCGGAACCGCCGCCGCAAACAGATCAGGTGCGGAGGAGACCGTCGTGATGACGCCTGCGCCGCCCATGCTCATGCCGATGACATAGACGCGGGAGGCGTCCACGCGACCTTCCGCGATCATTTTGCGGATCAGGTCGCAAACCCGGCCGACATAGTCGCGGTTCCAGCCGCGGTCGCCGAGGCTGATGTTGGTGGGAGCGCCGACGCAGACGCGGAACGGATCGCCGGTTGCGATCAACTTGGCGAAAAACTCCTGCATGGTGGTGCCATAGTCCGGCGCCTGGGGCGCCAGCACAAACATATCGGGAAAGCGCTTCGCTAGGCTGATCGCGCCAATGGTCCCCGTGAGCTGGAGGAGGTTGTCGCTGCCGCATTCGCCTCCGCCGTGCAGAAACAGAATCAGCGGGCGCGGCGCGCTGGCCTTCGGCTCGTAGAGGCGGTAGACCACATCGCCGTCGATGCGCTTGGCAAAAAGTTCCTCATCGCGCACGGTGATATCCGCAATGTCGGCTTTGAGGATCGTCTGTCCTTTGACCTCCACCGAAAAGTCGATTCTGTAGAGAAACGGCTCTACTTTGATCTCGGTCACGTCCCCGGATTGCGTAACCGACAAGACGCCTTTGCTTGCAATCGTGGCGCAGCAGTCGGTATAACACTCCTGTAAGGTGATGTCCTCTGCGGTAACCTCGCCGGAAAGCCCGGCGATGCGGATGGTCTCCACCATCTGACCAAAATCGCCGATGAAAGTATCAATGCTGGTTTTCAATTTTGCGCTCATCTTTTTCTCCTCCAATATCAAAAATCTTGTGAGTGTATGTTCGCCTTACTCGTTGTCGCCGCGCAGCAGATCCTGCAGCAGCCATGACAGATAGCGCGAGAGCACGGAATAGTGATCGGTTGCGTACAGCACGCCGTCATATTCCGACACCTGCCAATTCAGCGCGAATCGGCAGAACCACTCCAGCGAAATGTAGAGCGACTCGTCGCGGTAGATCGCCTCGCAGAGCATCGCCTCGATGCGGTTATCCACCGTGCAGCCGATGCAACCTTCGGCAAACGCGAAAACACGTCCGTCCGGCAGCGTCAAACTTGCGCGTCTGCCATTTTCGTCTTCTTCGAGCGTGCCGCCGAACGCATCGGCAAGAAACGCGACCGGCACGCAGAGATAGCTCCCGCGGACGATCTGGTCACCATTTAAGCCGTGGTATTTTAGTTTTTCCCAGCGCAGTGCCGGAGCTTTCATCGATACGACCGCGCCGTTGACCCAAGCGTTGTCTGCGCCTTCGCAGACAGCGACGGCTAGTGCGTCTCCCGCCTGCTCCTGTTGCGTCGGGGTGTGCGCCAGCGTTCCATCGGGTTCCTTGCGCACGCCGGAGAAGAGATAGTCCCAAACCATCTCCGCGTCGTCAAACGTCTGCCCGTGGTCGCGGTTCTTCACGTCCATCAGCACCACGTTCGCTTTTTTCCCGCGATAGAACGCAAAGTTCTTCTCCCCGCGGATGCTGATTACGGGAGGCACGTCCGCCTCGTTGATGATCTTCCAGTACTCGAGATTTTTCCGCACCACCGCGCGGTCATCCAATCCGTAATGGAACGGTGTCCTGTCGTGCTCCAGACGGGATTGCCAGATGTCCATCGCTCCGCCTTTGTTGATCACGCTTCCTTCGGGCGCGAACATCAGGAGCGGATTGGTGGGGCAGCCGGAACCTGCCGTCGCGGCAAAGTGCACGCCGCAGTAGCGCGCCACCTGGCTCGTCATACAGTCTCCCATCGACATGCCCTGCATGAACACGCGGCCTTCGTCGATGTTGTAGCGCTGTTTCATGCGGTTGAGCAGCGCAAGCACGAGTTTTAAATCGTGATATTCCTCGACCGTGCCCGTGGGCTCGTTGAGCGAGGGGATTCCCTCCGGCATCGGCTGCGAAAGCTCGTCGATCGTATTCGGGTCGCACTCGATCATCCACATGCGCTTGTCGTGCGCGTTGGGAAACACGCAGATGAACCCCTCGCGATCGGCCACATGCGTCCATGAGGTGTAGATGCACTGTCCCCAGCCGGTCATGAGGCCGCCGTGCATGGAGAACACGAGCGGCGTTTTCTTTGCCGGATCATAGCTTTCCGGCACGTATTCAAACCAAGTGTCGGTCAGGCCGTCGTCCGTAATGCTCTCGTGAAACTCCTTCAGATTCTTCGGGTAAACCTGCGAGTTGTTGCCGTTTTCGTTGACAACCATGCGGCTGCCTTTGATGGCCTCCGGCAGATAGTCTCGGTTTGCGTCGTTCGGCTCACCCGCAAGCAGGGTAATCTTGTTCATTCGTTGCATCCTCTCTGTTCCAGGTGGCGTGGGTGTGTGCTGTTGCGCTCGATATACTCGACCGGCAGCATCAGCTTTTCAGGTACGCTTTCGCCGTTGATGCGGCGGATGAGCAGTTCCACTGCGCGCTCACCCATCTCCCGGATCGGCTGCGCGACGGTCGAAATCTCGAACAACCGCGCGATATCCAGCCCGTCGAAGCCGACCAGCGGCAGGCGTAGCTGGCTCAGCACAGTGTCCTGTAGCGCCATGTGCAGGTATCCCGCGGCGATCATATCACCCAGCGCGAACACACCGTCGATCGATCGATCACCCGTGAGCATTGCCTTGATCTGCTCTGTCTGCGTTTCGCCAAAGCCCGCGTCGTGCAGCACGATCAACTCCGCCTGTATACCGAGTTTCTTGCACGTGTCCAGAAACCCGCGCTGGCGCTGATACATCGCCATGTATTCCGGCACCTCGGTGGTCAAAATCAGAGGATGCCTGCTCCCCGCGCGGGAGAGCGCCTCCGCCGCCAGCACGCCGCCGTTGTAGTTGTCCGCCGTGATGGAGGGAACGCCGGGTATTTCGCGATCGATGCTGATGATCGGAAACTCGTTTTCCGTATAAAACGATGCGTCGCCAAGCCTGCTGCACAAGAGGATGCCGTCCACCTTATTCGCCTTGAGCAGCGCGACCATCTCCAGCTCTTTTGCGGCGTCGTGCGCGGACTGGCAGAGCAGGAGCTTGTAGCCAAACCGGCTGCAAGCCTGCTCCACCGCATCCGTCAATCTGCTGAAAAACGCGTAGTCCACCACGGGCACCACGAGACCGATCATGCTGCTCTTCTTGCTTTGTAGCGCGCGCGCCGTGGGATCCGGCTGATAGCCGAGCTGTTCAATTGCCTGCCGCACCGCGCGCTGCGTCCGCTCGCTGAGCATGTCGCGCTGATTCATATAGCGCGAAACCGTCGCCGTGGAAACGCCCGCGTATTTTGCGACGTCCTTGATGTTGATCACACTCTCGCCTCCGTGTGTCTCGTCCTGTTACGCTCATCTGCGCGGATTACCTCGCGGGTTAGTCCTCGATCACCGAGAAATCGCTCGGCATCGCGCGGTCTTTGAGCAGGTCTTTGATCAGGTCGGCCATGAACATCGAAAGCTCGGCAAAGTGATCGGTGACGTACACCACGTCGTTGCAGACCGAGACCTGTAGGTTCATGATGTAGCGGCAGAACCATTCCACGCCGACCAGCAGCTCGCCGTCTCTATGCAGCGCTTCGCAATACATGCTTCTCAGATCGTTGTCAATCACGCAGCCGATGCTGCCGCGCGCAAACTGCAGCGTTCTGCCGTCCTTGAGCGTGACGACAGCCGTGAGCGTGTCCGCGCTTGGCTCAAATTTCGCACCGAACACCTCGCACAGGAACGACAGCGGCACGCAAGTGTACTCACCGCGCACTTTCTCGCCGCCGTTGAGGCCGTGGTACTTGAGCTTCTGCCAGCGCACGGCTTTCGTGCTCATCTGGCAGATGCGGTTCCCAAACCACGCTTTGTCCAGATCGGGACTGGCCGCAAGCGCGAAGGCGTCGCCTTTGCGCGGGAGGATGGTCTCGGTGTGCGTGATGGTTCCGTCCGCTTCGCGCCGCGTGCCGGAGAAGAGATAGTCCCAATAGAGGAACGCTTCGTCCAGCGTCTGGCCGTGGTCGCGGTTCTTGATGTCGAGATACACCAAATCCGCCTTTTTGCCGCGGTAGAACGCAAAGTTGTTCTCGCCCACGATGCTGATTTCCGGAATGGTTTCGCATTCGTTGAGCTTCATCCAGTAAAAACGGTTGTATTTATTGGTGGCAAACTCGCTGTAGTTCTTACCCGGAGGCGTACCGTTGAGCTCCGGACGCGAATGCCAAACGGCAAGGTGGCCGCCCTTGTTCTTGATGTTGCCCGCCTCATCAAACAGCAGGTTGGGACGGGAAGGTCCGCCGCTGCCCGCAGCGCCCGCGAGCAGATTGCCATAGTTGCGCGCAAACTGATCCGTCATGAGGTTGCCCATGGACATGCCCTGCATGAAGATGCGTCCTTCGTCGATGTTATACTGCCCTTTCATCTTCTCGATGAGGCCGAGCAGGAACTTCATGTCGTGGTTGTCTTTGATGTCTTTCGGCACCTTTTGAATCGGCAGATCCGGCGCATCCTTGGGATCAAAGTCGTCAAACACGCCCTCGACGATCCACATGCGCAGAGAATGCGCATTGGGGAACACGCAGATGAAGCCCTCGCGGTCCGCCACCAGCGTCCAACTGGTGTAGATCGCGTGACCCCAGCCGGTCATGAGCCCGCCGTGGTTGCCGATCACGAGCGGCGTTTTCTTATTGGGATCATAGCTCGCGGGGACGTATTCATACCAAACATCCTCCAGCCCGTCGGCGATGACGCCGCGGCACTCCTTGAGGCGTTCGGGATAGGGCTGGGAATTGTTGCCGTTTTCATTGACCACGATGTCGCTGCCGACGATGGACTCCGGCAGGTAGGTTCTGTTGTCGTCGTCCGGCGTGCCGGCGCGCAGGTTTACCTTGTACTCCATAGTTCCCTCCAAATATTCTTAAAAATTTTGTTCGATGGATCGCCGTGTTATGCGTTAACCGGCGGAATTTTTGCGTAATCGGGCAGCGTTCCGCCGCTCTTGAGCAGGTCGCGAATCAGGTCAGCCATGTTCGTCGAGAGTGTGTTGAAGTGATCCGTTGCGTAGGCAACGCCGTCGCAACTCGACACCTGCAGATTCATCAGATACCGGCTGAACCACTCGATGGAGACCAGCAGTTCACCGTCACGATGCAGCGCTTCGCAGTACATGCTGCGCATGGAGTTGTCGATCACGCAGCCGATGCTGCCGCGCGCGAACTGGATCCGCCTGCCGTCCGGCAGAATTGCAACCGCGGTGAGCGTATCCGCGCTCGGTTGATATTTAGCGCCGACCGCCTCGCAGAGGAACGACAGCGGCACGCAGAGATATTCGCCGCGGACGGCCTGACCGCCGTTGAGGCCGTGATATTTCAGCTTTTGCCAGAGCATGGCTTTTGTTTTCATCGGTACGACGCGGTTGTTCATCCAGCCGTAGCTGCAGCCGTCCGCCGCGGAGAACGCAAATTTGTCGCCCGTGCGCGGAATGTTGGAATCGGTATGCACGATGGTGCCGTCCGCCTTTCTGCGCACGCCGGAGAAATGATAGTTCCAGATCAGCGACGCGTCGTCCAGCGTCTGGCCGTGGTCGCGGTTCTTGATGTCCAGATACGTCACGTCCGCTTTCGCGCCGCGATAGAACGCAAAGTTGTCCTCGCCGACGATGCGAATCTGCGGGATGGGTTCGCATTCGTTGATGCGCATCCAGTAGTAGCGGTTGTAGCGGTTGACGGTCAACGCTTCTTCTTTGTCCGGCGGTATGTCGTTGAGCTCCGGACGCGATTGCCAGATATCCACATGCCCCGCTTTGTTTTGAACTTCGCCTTCGGGCGAGAACAGAACAGAAAGGAACGTGGCGCAGCCCGAACCCGCAGCGCCTGCAAGCACGTCGCCATAGTTTCTCGTAAACATCGCGGTCATGAGGTCTCCCATCGACATGCCCTGCATGAAGATGCGCTCTTGATCGATGCTGTACTTTTGCTTCATCTTTTCGATGAGCGCGCGCGCCATCTGCACGTCGTGGTTCTGCTCGATGCTTTCCGGCGTCTCCGGCAGTTCGCCGGGCGCTTCCTCGCGGCCCGTTTTGCCGTCGTCAAAGCGCCAACGACCCCATTCCACGCTCCAGACGCGCTTGCTGGAGGCGTCCGGGAACGCGACGATGAAGTTATGCTCTTCCGCCATCATCGTCCAGGAGGTATAGATTGCCTGACCCCAACCGGTCATGAGTCCACCATGCATGGAGATCACGAGCGGCACCTTATTGGCGGGATCGTAGCCCGATGGCACGTATTCATACCACGTGTCGGTGATGCCGTCGCCCAAGAGCGCCTCGTGATACTCCTTCAGGCGTTCGGGATAAGGCTGTGAGTTGTTGCCGTTTTCGTTGACGACGATGTCGCTGCCCTTGATCCGCTCCGGCAGATAGTCGCGGTTGTCGTCGTCCGGCGTGCCGGGTGCCAGAAAAATCTTTCTTGTGTTCATATGCTCCCTCACTCTGTCATCTATCTGTGTTTACTCGCTGAGTCTCTTGTAGGTATCTTCGATGGCAAGCCAGTCGATGAATTTCTTCACGTGCCGGTCGCAGTATTCCCAATTGTGGTGCCCGTGGTCGATGGTGCGCTCAAATTCCAAGCCCAGCGCCGCGTACTTGTCCATATACTCCACGTTGCCTTCGTAATGCGTGTCCTCCACGCCGGTCGCCATATAACCCTTGGGGAATTTCTTTCCCGCTGCTTTTTGTTTTTGAATCATGTAGCTGATATCGTCCGCGGTGTTCTCCACATTGGATTTCTGGCCAAACGCGCTGGCAAACATGAAGAAGCTCTCCGTGTTGTCCTCGACCTCCGGTACAAAGTCGATCGCGTTCTTGTTGCCGGAAAACGTACCGAACGCAGCGAATTGTTCCGGATCGCGCAGCATCCATTTCAGCGAGCCATAGCCGCCCATCGAGAAACCCGCGATATAGTTGTGCTTCGGGTCCTCGTTCAGCGGGACGAGATGGCGCACCACACGCGGCGTCTCGATAGAAAGCTGGGTAAAGTACTTGAAGTCGCCATGCTTGGTATCCATATAGCCAGAGCAATAGGTGCCGCTGCATACGACGGCGATGCCCGCCTCCGCGGCGTAGAGCTCGATTGCGGTATAGCGCTGCCAGTCGGTGTAGTCAAACCCGCCGCCGGATTGCAGCCACAGCACGGGATAGCGATATCCCGCCGGACGATCCGCAAGCGAATGCCCCCACGTGTTTTCGGGGATGATGACGTTCACGCCAACCTTCATCTTCAGCGCTTCGGAAAAATAGTACAGTCTGATGTTTGCCATATGTGTTGTCCTCCCCGATTATTGGCAAGCCCAGCGGACGGCTTCCGGCAGGCTCTTTTGCTGGCTGAAGCAGTCCGCTCCGGCAGGCAGGGTAACGATCTGTGTCGCCGCACCGAGCTTCTGCGCGATCGCTTCGCTCTCGGCTTTGCGTGCGTATCCTTCTTCGCTCACGAATAGGAACTCGCCCTGTGCGGACTTTTCAGCAAGTGCGTAGAGATCGTTTTCTCCGCCGGAAAAGTGCTTATAGTCGCTGAAAATCGCTTTTAGCTGCTCTTCCTGCAGGCCGATGCCCGTGTCCTCGCCGGATTTTGCTTTCTCGATGATTGCACCCAGATCGAGCGTTCCGTCGATGGAAAATGCTCGCGTGAACACGTCGGGATGCTGCAGCGCGGTTTTGACCGCGCCGTAGGCGCCGGTGCCGATGCCGCCAATCCACGTCTTTGCGGTGTCCTCCGTAATCGGGAAAATCCTGCGGCAGATATTCAATAGCTCCGTTGCGACAAACGTCTCATAGTGCGGGCCGTACTCCATATCCGTGCCCAGCGTGTGCTGCACGTCGGGCGCTACGATGAAGATGCCGTGTTCCGCGGCGAGCCGCTCCGCAGGCGTGCGCTGGAGATCCATGCTAGCGCCGCCTTCGTCATGCAGCAGCACGAGCACGGGGTATTTATGCGCGTGTGCGCTGTCGTCCAGCTGAAGTTTATCCATCTCGGGAATGAACACCCGCGCGGCAAACGAGCCGCAGAGAATCACCGAGAGCGCGTTGAATTCAAAAAATGCCATTAAAAGTTCCTCCATGCAATTGATCCGGTCAGAATCGAATCTACGTTAAAACGGATTGCCGCCTTCGTCTTTGAGTCCGAAGAACGTCAACGCTTCCTGAATCGCGAGATCCCAGAAACGCCACTCGTGCTTGTAGCCCGGCAACTCGAACCAGTGCGCCTGCAAGCCAATCTCGCCCGCGTGCGCCTGAAACTTCTTGTAGAATTCATATAGCATGGCGTCTTCCTGTCCGCAGGCGAACATCAGCCGCGGCAGCGTTCCGGTGGTTGCGAGGCGGTCGATGATCGCCCAGACGTTTTCGTTGGAATCCAGAAACGCCTCCAGCCCGCCCGCGTTTTTCAGCGTGGCCTGCATGCGCGGATTGTTGGTGTTCAACATCGGGCAGTCGTTCTCCGGTCCCATACCGCTCATGTCCATGGGTGTTGCGGACAGCACGGCTGCTGCTGCAAATTTTTCGGGATGGTTGACCGCGAATTTGATCGTTCCTCTGCCACCCATGCTCAAACCCGCGATAAAGTTGTCCTCGCGCTTGTCGGAGACCGGGAACCAGCCGTAGACGAGCGGCATGAGCTCTTCGGTGAGAAAATCGAACATGCGATAGCCAAGCATGTAGTCGTTCCAGTTGGAGTAATTGGAGTTTAAGGCGCTCGGCATCACCACGACGAGGTTTTTCTCCGTCGCGTACATCTCGATGTTGGTCTTTCGCACCCAGTCGGTGTGATCGCCGAACGTGCCGTGCAGCAGCCACAGTACCTTATATTTGCGCCCGCTGCCGTAGAACTCGGCAGGCGTGATGTCGCGCGGTTTGTCCGGCAGAATCACGGTGATCTGCGTGTTGTTGTTCAGGCATTCGCTCTCAAACGTGTATTGAAAAATCGACATGTTGTTCTCCTCTTTCTCTCAAGTTATGCTTCCAGCGTGTAGACAAACGGCAGCATGGGCAATCCCGCGCTGTTGTAGATATTGTCAGTGCAAAACGGATGTTGGCAAAACGCGACCGTCACCGATTTTGCATCTGCGATTTCCGGCGACGTGATGGTCAGCTCGTTGCCGCCAACGCTCGCGGAAAACGCGCTCCGGACAACGCCATCCACGATGAGTTCCAGCGTTTCCGGCTTTTCTCCACTCAAAGTGAGTCCATCGCCCGCATGCGCAAATCGAAGTACGAGCTTGTCCCCTTCGCGCTTTGCGCCTTCCGGCGCGGGCGAATCCGCGAGAATCGCTTTTCCGTAGACTTTCGAGAGCGCCTGCGCTGCGAGCCGCTCGCCGATGGGTCGCTTGTGCTTGGGGTGGATGTCGTAGCGCATGCCAGCGTCCATCGCACACGCAAGCCAGACTTTCTCGCAAGACCGGGTGAGCCGCTCCTGCGCCGCGCGAATCGGGACGAAGTCCAGCGGCTCCATCATCTCTTCAAACGACGCGAGCTGCACAATCAAAAACGGCAGTTCCGCTTTCCATAGCGCGCGCCAGCGTGCGATCATCGCCTGCATGAGCGCTTCATAGGTATCCGCATATGCCGCATCCGACTCACCCTGATACCAGATTACGCCGCTGATCGTATACGGAGCCGTCGGCTTGAGCATGGTTTCATATAGTCCGCACGGGCGAAACGGCGAATAGCGCGAGAGGAACAGTTCCCCCATCTCCGCCATCGACGCCATGATCGCAGGATCGGGCTTGATGGGCGCGAGATTGCTCATGCTATTGTCAAACGGCATGTTATCCATCGAATGCTGGAGCTTGCGATAACGATCCAACTCTGTCTCGGGATTCAGCTTTGCCTGCGCTTCCGCCTCGCGGTCGAGATATGGCTTTAGGTTGCCGGTCAAATCGTCCGCAGAAACATATGCGCTTGCGGACGTGCCGCCCCAGGTACAGTTGACGATGCCGACGGGAACATCCAACTCCGCGCGCAATTTCTTTGCAAAATAGTACCCGACCGCAGTAAAATACTTTGCCTCTGCTCCGCATGCTTTTCTCCAGATGCCGACTTTGGAATAATCCCTGTCGTTTTCCTGCCCCGGGTATGCGATCTTCGGTACCTCATAACAGCGGACATCCTGCAGATCTACCTGCATCTCATCGGCTGCCTCCGCGTCGTCACGCAGCAGAAACTCCATGTTGGACTGCCCGCCCGCAAGCCAGACTTCGCCGACCGCGACGTCAGATATACAGATTGTTTCATCGTCAGCGGTGACGCGCAGCGTCAGCCCGCTGGCGGCCTCCATCGGCGGCAGATAGGCGGAAAATGCGCCGTCTGTTGCAACGGCATGCGCGGTAGCGTACGCCAGGCGAATCGTCACAAGACTGCCGCTATTAGCTTTGCCCCAGATGCAGACAGGCATTCTTCTTTGTAGCACCATGCCGTCTTGAAATAAGCGTGGGAGTTGAAGTGTGGTCATATGGTTCCCTCCTACTGTGCGAAGATGACGGTTTCGCCTTCGTCGTCCGTCCGCGTGATGATGAAATGTTTTGTGTTAAAATCCGCCGCCAGTTTCGCCACGTGCGAACCGTTTTTCCAAGTGATGGTCAGCTTGCTGTCCACGTGCTCGCGGCCGATCTCGATATTGCCCGAAAACGCGGGGCACTCGTTGCGAAAGCGCATGATGCGATACATGTGCTGCAACACTGGTTTTTCAATCGTCTTAGCAATCTCTTCCTCGGTATAGCTGTGGCGGTTGATGCTGCGCGGCTCCTCGCCGCGCTTGAGCGCCTCGATGTCGTTTTCTCCTGCGAGCAGGCCGACATAGTAGACCTGCGGAATACCGGGCGCGAAGAACTGTACCGCGCGCGCAAGCAGATACGCGCGGTCGTCCGCGCCCAGCGCGGAATAGTAGCTGCACATCAGCTGATACCGCTGCGCCTGTTTGCCGGAGGTTTTGATCATGCTCGGGAATTTCATATACGGCTGCGCTGGCAAGGTGATTTCGTCCACCTTCACGCGGACAAAGTCGATCTCCTCATCCGTGAGCAGTCCGGCTACGTCCACCACGCCGATGCCGTCGTGCGTATCCAGCGTCGTGAACTGCTTGCGCGGGCAGATATTCAGCCAGTGGATCAGCCGGTCCGTTCTGCCGCTCATGAGGCCGTGCAGCAGGAGCATCGGCAGCGCAAAATCGTAGACCCAGTAGCCCTTTTCCGCCATCTTGAGTTGGATGGTGTAGTTTTCGTGGATCTCGGGCAGCATCTCGGTGCCGCTTTCGCGCAGGGGTTTCATGCCGGTTTCCAGCACGTCCCAAATCTCCGGCTCGACGAAGAAGCACGAGGTGCCCGGCTTTTTGGAAGCGTAGGCAAACGCGTCAAAGCGAATCAGCGGCACGTGCTTTGCGATCAAACCGAGGTTTCTGCTGTAATAGTCCTGCGTTGCCTCGCTGTAGGGATCGATGTCCACCTGCTCCTGAAAGAACGTGTTCCAGAGGTTGACCGTCTTACCGTCCGCGCGGGTAAAGGAGAAAAACGGTCCCTTCTCCTTGCGGCGGTACATCACGTCCAGCTCCGCCTCGGTCGGCTCGCCGTTCGGCCAGAACTTATTCCAGTCGATGAACATATCCTTGTAAGGCGAGTTGTCGCCGTTTTGCATATAATCCTGAAACTCGGCGCAACGGATAGACACATGGTTGAGCATGAAGTCCGCCATCAGGTAGTGTTGCTCGCCAAGGCGGTCGATGTCGTCCCAATCGCCAAACGTGGGATCGACGATGTCGTAATGAATCACGGCAAAGCCGCGGTCGCCCGACGAGGGAAAGAACGGCAGCACGTGGATGCCGCCGAACACGCCGGAAAAGTGCTGCTTGAGCACGCGATCCAGCGCTTTGAGATCGTCTCCCATCGTGTTGGCGTAGGTGATCAGCATGATCTTGTTTTCAACTTTTTTCATGAACTCTCTCCGAATCTATATGTTCTGGTCGAAATGCTGGAATGAACCCGCGGATGCTGCCGCAAAGAACCAGCTTTTTGTAAACGTTTTCATTTCTTTGGAAAAATAAACGCCGGACAATGTATTTCATTCGCCCTGCCCGTTCGCATTTTGGTTGCGGCAGCTACTTGTCTTTCACAAGTACGGTACAGCTGATTCGCAGCAGAAAAGAAGAGCGGGAGCGCTTGCCTGGCGATTACTTCTTTGCACAGCGCAGTAAACTACGCTGTGCGTTGACAACGGTGCATCAGCCCTTGACGGAACCGAGCGTGATACCCTTGACGAAATATTTCTGGAAGAACGGATACGCAATCATCAGCGGCAGCACCGCGATCACCGCGATTGCCATGCGCACGCTGATGTTTGGCACGGCTTTTGCGTTGATCATGCCGTTCATATGCGACTGCAAGAATGCGGCCTTGTTCATCACATCGTTGAGATAGTTCTGGATGCCGTAGAAATCCGTCCGCGTGGTGAGGAAGTAGATACCGTTTGTCCAGTTGTTCCAATAGGTGATCAGCGTCATCAGCGCGATAGTCGCGATGATGGGCTTGCTCATCGGTAGCACGATTCGCGTCAGGCTCTGCACCTCGTTCGCGCCGTCGATACGCGCGGCCTCCAATACCTCGCCCGGAATGCTGGAGGTGAAGTAGGTGCGCATGATGATGACAAAGAACGCGTTCATCAACAGATACGGCACGATCATACCCGCCAGCGTATCCTTGACGTTGATGAGGTTTGTGTAGACTAGGTAAGTCGGCACAAGACCGCCGTTGAAGAGCATGGTAAAGAACAGGAAAAACGAGATGGCGCCGCGCCCGGGCAGATCTTTATGCGACAGCGGATAGGCGAAGAGCACCGTGAGCACGATGTTTGCAAGCACGCCGATACCGGCGATGACTACGCTCATCAGATACGCGCGACCGATGGAATCTTTTGCCTCCCAGAGATACTTGTACGCATCCAGGCTGAACTCCTTGGGCATCAGTGAGTAGCCGTGCTGAATCAGATAGCTCTCCGATGTGACCGAGCTGACAAACAGGAGCCAGAACGGGATGATGCACGCGGCAATCAACGCCGCCAGCAATAGATTGACGAAAACGTTAAACACTTTACTGTTATTAATCATGGTTTCTTCCTCCGTCCGCCGGACAACCCTGCCCGGCCGACTGAACACCTTTCTGGTTCGATCCGTCTCAGCGCGCAGATGTTAGAACAGCGCGCTTTCTTTATCCAGCTTGTTCACCAGCATATTTGCGCCGAACACGAGGACAAAGCCGAAGATGGATTGTAGGAATCCCGCCGCAGAGGAGCGGCCAACGTCGTTGAGCTCCAGCAGCGCGCGATAAACGAAGGTATCGATCGTCTGCGTGGTCGAATAAAGCAGGCCGCTATGCTGCGGAATCTGATAGAACAGACCGAAATCGGAATAGCAGATGCGTCCGATTGCCAGCAGCACCAGCGTGATGATCGTGGGCTTGAGGCCCGGCAGTGTGATATGGAGGATCTGTTTCCACGTGCTTGCGCCGTCGACCACCGCTGCTTCATAATAGGACTTGTCGATGCTGATGACGGCGGAGTAGTAGAGAATCGAACTGTAGCCAAACGACATCCAGAGAAACACGATGTTCAGAATGGCCGGCCAGTATTTCGCTTCGTTGTACCACTTGATCGGGTCGGCAACGCCCAATGCCGGCAGGATCGTGTTGTTCATAAATCCGTTGGACGGGCTGAGAAACGCAAAAACGATATAGCTGACGATAACGGTGGAAAGCAGGAACGGGATTAGATATACAACCTGGCTGACCTGCTTGAAGTATTTGTTCTTCGCGCTGTCGAGCGCGATAGCTACCACGATGGCGAGCACGTTCCCAAACAGAATGAAGCCGAGGTTGTAGAGAATCGTGTTTCGCAGCGCAATAAGCGCGTCGTTGTTACTGAAGAGATACTTGAAATTCTTCAGTCCCACCCACGGGCTGTTGAAGATGCCAAGCGAGTAATTGATCTTCTTAAACGCAATCAATAGTCCCGCCATCGGCAGATAGTTGTTGATGATCAGATATGCGGCTCCGGGAAGGAGCATGATATAAAGCGGCAGAAAGCGCAGAAAGCGCCGCTTTCTTCTGAGTCGCTGATACGACCGTTCAGAAGGGGTCAGCTCCCGCTTTGCAGACACCTTTGTCTTTTTCTCCATGTAACGACCTCCGTAAAGGGTTGAAGTGCGATTTTATGTTGTGATCGCCGGGATGGGAAAGTTTCGATATGTGCACAGATTGGCACCCTGACAAAATGGTATCAAAAAGAAATCCTGCAAACTATCAAATATCCGACCAGATTTGTTAGATTTCTGAAGGGTTCTAAACAGATTCTTGATATTAGATGATTTTTCTTGATAAAGTCGCAGCGAAGTTGCCTACACGCGCTATATAACGAAGAAACGTTATGATTTATTTACACTGCGATCACTCGATCCATCGTACTTGCAGCGACGTGCTTGAACGATGCATTGCTCGTTTTTCAACATTCTTATGCTCTGGTGATGGGTTTTTAACCTGAATTTTTATTAATTTACCGCGATCTGATCGGAAATATGATAAAAGGGGTCAGAAATGTGATGGCGGCGCAGCAAAGTGCTTTGTTATGATTTTCTTGTCAGAGGCGGTCTGCCTCATATTTGAATCTGCAAAGCCACGACAACAAAAACATAAAAGGAGAGAGACCCAAATGAAAAAAAGCAAGGCCCTATCATTGTTTCTTGCGATGCTCCTGATCTTCGGAGTGCTCGGTGCCTGTGCGCCCGCGGCGACCACCGAAGGCCCCGCCGCTTCGACGGAAGCAGCGGCCCCCGCTGCCGAAGCTGCCACTGACGGCAAGCTGCCGGTGGTGCGTATGGCGTACACCAGAATCTTTGCAACCGACTCGGAAGCGAAGATCGAGGAAGCGCTCAACGCCATCCTGCGTAAAGAAGCGCAGGCCGAGATCGATCTCGTGCCCGTTGACTTCTCCAGCATGAACACGCAGTTCAACCTCATGCTCACCGGCGGTGAAGACTCCATCGACATCTTCTCGTCCTTCTGGTATATGCCGATGAGCACGCTCTACGCCAACGGCCAGCTGGCTCCGCTGAACGACCTGCTCGCCTCCGACGGCCAGGGCATCCTGGATCTGTTTGCAGACGTTCCCGGCGTGCTGGAATGCAGCCAGGTCGACGGTCAGTACTATGGTCTGCCGTCCTACGGCCCGTATGCCACCTCGATGATCTACATCGTCAAGGAAGGCTCCTCCACCTCCGCGAACATCGACTGGTCGACCATCAAGACGCTGGACGATGTGACCACCGCGCTGGTTGCGATGAAACAGGCAAACCCGGATAAGTTCTATGTGCCCGGCGCAACCCAGACCTACTGGATTCCGAAAGACATCGACTACCTCGGAGACACCAACTACCTCGGCGTTCTGACCGATCCGCTCAACAGCACTCAGGTTGTGAACTTCTACGAGTCCGACTATTTCAAGAATCTGCTCGACAACGTGAAAGTCTGGGTCGACAACGGCATCTTCAACCCCGACACGATGAGCAACACCAACCCCACGCTCATGAGCCTCCAGTTCGGCATTACCGAAGGCACCCCCGGCTATGCTTGGGATCTCAACGAGTGGATTTATGAAGCCAACCTCCAGCAGACCTACGGCGACAACATCGTCGGAACAACGCTGGGCGATCCGCTCATCACCACCGGAAACGCCACCACGTACCTCTGGCACATCACAAGCTTCTGCAAAGACAAAGAAGCCGCCATGCGTGTGCTGAGAACCTTCTACACCAATGCGGAAGCCGCAAGCCTGCTCGGTAACGGCATCGAAGGCGAGAACTATATCGTCGACGACAAGGGCTATGTCCGCTTCCCCGAAGGCAAAGACATGACCAACTGCGGTTGGACCGGTCTCGGTGCTTCCTACAACCTGCCCAACTCGTCCGACTGCCCGGTTTGGTACTATCAGCCCGACAACATGTGGCAGATGATGGCCGACTCCAACAAAGCGGCAAAGCCCTCCCTCGCACTGGGCTTCAACTTTGACAGCACGCCGGTTGCGGACCAGATCACGGCCTGCAGCAACGTCATCGCGCAGTACTACCTGCCGCTGATCAATGGCGAAGTCAACATCGACGAAGTGCTCCCCGTCTTCCAGCAGGCGCTGCGTGACGCGGGCATCGAAGAAGTCGTAGCCGAGAAGCAGGCACAGCTCGACGCCTGGCTCGCATCCCGATAACCCCGAACGAACCATGACAAAGAGGCGAGGGCACACGTGCCCTCGCCTTTTGAGAGGAACCTTCTGTGGAAACAATACAACCGGTCTCAACCCCCGCAAAACTCTGGAACAAGCAATATATCCTGGTGTTGCTCATCGCAACACTCAGCTCGTTCTCCTTCTTTATGGTGGTGACGATTCTTTCAAAGTATCTCACGGGAATCGGCATCACAATTACGCTGGCTGGCGTTATCGTCGGTCTGTTTTCGCTGACCTCGCTCGTCAGCCGTCCGTTCTGCGGCCTCATGGCAGACCGCCTCAACAACGTATGGCTGCTTGTTGCGAGCAATATCCTCATGGCGATCGGCCTACTTGGCTTCGCCTTTACGAAGAATGTTACGCTGATCTTCATCTTTCGCATCCTCAGCGGGCTGGGATTCGCCGTAGGCAGTACGGTTCAGGTATCCCTGATCATCCGCTTTATCCCGCAGGACAAGATGGGTGAAGGCATCGGATATATGGGCATCAGTCAGCTGATCGGCTCGGCTTGCGCCCCCGCGGTTGGCCTCGCCATCGCGACCGCGTTCGGCATGAAAGAGACATTTATCGCGGCGGCAGCGCTGCCCGCGCTGACCTGCGTGCTGCTGTTTTTCATGAAGGATCTACATCAGCCGAAGCCCGCGCTGAACCGCAAGATCAATTTGCGCGACCTCATTGAGCCGCGCGCGCTGCCCTTTACGCTACCCTATTCGACCCTTTCATTCGTCAACGGCATCATCTCGGCATACCTTGTGATGTACGCCGATGTACGCGGCGTCGCCGGCATCAGCGTGTATTTTACCGTGTACGCCGTGTTTCTTTTCATCATTCGCCCGTTTGCTGGAAAACTCATGGACGCAAAGGGCATCCAGTACACCGTGTTCCCCGGCATGGTCATCACCGCGCTGTCGATGTTTTTGCTCAGCAGCAGCAACACACTCTGGATGATTTTGCTCACTTCCCTGCTCCGCGCCATCGGTCAAGGCGCGGCGCAGCCATCGCTGCAGGCAGGCTGCATCAACTATGTCGGTCGTGAGCGTAGCGGCGTCGCCACCAGCACCTATTTCCTCGGCGGCGACATCGGTCAGGGCTTCGGCCCCATGGTCGCGGGCGCGATTCTGGGACAGATCTCCGGCCTTATCGGATACCAGACGGTGTTCATCCTCTGCGGCGTGCTGATTCTGCTCGCGATGACGTATTTCTTCTTCGCGCGCAGAAACGGGAGGCTCACGAAATGACGATGGATTTACCACGCTGCGCGCCGGAAGAAATCGGACTCAGCAGCAGGCAGGTAGCCGGCTGCATCCGCGCGCTGAACCACGAGCTCACCACCATGAACGGGTTTATGGCGGCACGCCACGGTAAGGTATTCACCGAATGCTGGTGGTCGCCCTATCGCGCGGAACTCGTGCACAGCAATCATTCCTTCGGTAAGAGCTATACCGCAACCGCAATCGGCATCGCCATGCAGGAGAGAAAACTGCACCTCGACGAGCGCATGGCGGATATCTTTGCAGACGAGATCGCAGAGCGCAAGCTGCAGCTCGACGAGCGGACGCGACGCATCACCATCCGCCACGTGTTGACCATGACCAACGGCATGGAACGCCACCCCGATATGACTGGCGACTGGATCGGCAATTATTTCGCAACGCCCATGGCCTACGAGCCGGGCACGCGCTTTGCGTATAACTCCTCCGGTTCCTGCATGCTCGGCGCGATCATTCTCAAGCGCACCGGGCAGAACATGAAGGAATATCTCACGCCGCGTTTGTTTGAAAAAATCGGCATCGATGCCAGCCGTTTTGTCTGGTGCAAGTTTCCAAACGGCATCGACGGCGAGCCGGGCACGTTTGCCACAACCGAAGACAATCTTCGGCTTGCGCAGCTGTATTGCAACGGCGGCTCATGGAACGGCGAACGCGTGCTGGACGAAGACTTTTTCAAAGAAGCCTTGTCGGTGCAGATCGAAAATCCGTATGCGCCCGAGCAGAAGGACGGCAGATGCGGCTATGGCTATCAGCTTTGGGCGTGCAGCATCCCCGGCGTGTTCCGTTTCGACGGCGGACAAGGGCAATACGGCATCATCTGGCCGGAAAAAGAACTCGTGATCTCGTTGCACGAGGGTGCGTTTGCGCCGCTCGGCCCGCAGAAGACGCTGGACGTGCTCTATGAGCACCTGCTGCTCAAGCTGCAGGACGAACCGCTCCCTTCGGCAGAGGACGACTTAGCCGCCCTGCGCGCGCTGGAGAAGGCGCAGGCGTTGCCCGCAGGTGAAGTCGGTCAAACGCTGCCGGATGCCAGCTGGGACGGAACGTATACGATGAAGACCGACACGTTTGATCCTTGGTTTGCCGTCGCGCCGCCGGGCGTTGGAGACCTGTTCGCCGCGTTTCGCACGCCGGAGCACGACCATCCGATTCACAGCTTCTCGCTGCGCATAACCCCCACATTGCTGACCCTTTCGCTCGATTCCGGCGCAGAAATATGCGCCTCTCTCGATGGCTCGCTGACGGAGCGATTCGTCGCCTCACCCTTCCCCGCGCTTGGCGCCTTTGCAGCCACCGCACGGCTGACGGAGGAAGGCACGCTGGAGATGCGTATTCGCTGGTTGAACGGCTGGTTTGAGACGATTCTCGTCTTCGCGCAGTCGCCGGACGGCCTCACCATCACAACCAAAAAACTGCGCTTAAATGAAGCAGACAACTACCTGATCAAAACAAGCCTTGCCATACGACAAGTGTGATTCTTCCCCCTACAGAGCAGAGAACGACCAGATTCCTTCCTGAGAAAGACACGGCAGACGAGAGATCGTCTGCCGTGTCTTTTTGTCCGCATACTTGCGTTTATCTTAAGTCTGTTTCTCTGTTAGAGACGAATATTTGCTGCGATACTCGCTTGGCGTCATGTTCTCATACTTCTTAAACACCTGTGTGAAATGCGAGAAGTAAGAATATCCCAGTTCCAGCGCGATCATCCCCACGGAGATGTTCGAATGCTCCAGCATCTCCTTTGCCGCCGTCACCTTGGAGAGCGCAATGTATTCTTTGATGTTTTGTCCGGTCTCGCGCTTAAAGAGCTTGGTAAAATACTCCGCACTGAGGTTGACGTGATCGGCAACGTCCTTCACGGTGATCGGGCTTGCGATATTGCTCGCGATATAGCTCTTTGCGCGTTCTACATCGCTCTTTGGCATATTGTGCCGCTGCGCGCTGTCGATCGCGCTGAGCATGAAGCTCACGCCTTTTCGGAGCGACTCCACATCCTTAAAGCTGTCCATGTAGTCGGTATAGGTGTAGTCCTCATGAAACAACTCGCTCATATCCACATTGTTGTTGTAGAAATAACCCAGAAAGATGTGCGTCAGCTGCTGATGGAGTTCGCAGAGCGACTTAAACTTATTCTTGCTGTTGGCGATGATGTTCCTTAAGAACGACTCAATCTCGCTCTCCAGAATGCGCTTTTGTCCCGCGGCGATCAGCGTCTTCCAGCGCTCCGTGCTCTCGGCAAGGTTGGTGCTCGCGCTTGCCGTGATGCTCTGGCCGGATGTCATGTAGATGCCGCTTGTGTTGTTGATATTCTCGTCGATGTATTGATGGATCAGCTTGATCTGGTCGCGTATGTCCTTGCAGGCGACCCAGTTGCCCGCGTAGCAGGCGATCGTTTCGCCCGGCATCTGCGCGCAGAGCATCTCGTAAAACGACTGATACTGCTCGCTGGAGAGGATCAGCTCCTCCTCCGTAGCAGAGAATAGCACCAGCACAAAAATGCGGAATCGATTGACCGTGCTGAGTTTGAGCACAGGGTAGATCATGTTTGCCTGCTTGAGCGCGTTGGAGATCGCCTTGTGCGTCGCCTTTTCCGAAAAGATCGGTTCGTTGGAGTTGCGGAACGATTCCACATTGATGAAGATCACCTGAACGCGTTTCTCTTTGTGGATGGGATACCCCATCTTGTTGAGAAACTCCAGCGACGAATCCACGTCCTCCGGAATGCGAGAAAAGAGCTGCGTCACCACATGATTCATCAGTTCCGTTTCGTTGGTCTCCAGAAGCTGTCCGTACTGCTGCAACTGCTCGCGCTTTCGCTGCTGATAGAGGTGCTGCAATGCGCGGCGCAGGCACTCCTCGATGACCTCATATGGCGCAGGCTGCAACAGATAATCAAAGCAGCCAAGCTTGATGCTCTCCTGCGCATAGGCAAACTCCGCATGCGAAGTAAGCAGGATTCTCAGCGTGTCCGGATATTTTGCCTGCACCTGCCGGTTGAGCTCCAGCCCGTTCTCGCCGGGCATTTCGATGTCCGTGAGCATGATGTCGACCGGGATTTCCGAGAAGATCTCCAGCGCCTGCTCGCTGCTCGTCGCCGCGCGCACGACATCAATACCCAGCTCGCGGAAATGCACGCCGGAGAGTATGCTGTTGAGCACGGAGATTTGATCGTCAACGATCAGTACGTTCATTCTCTTGCCTCCCTTCGCCGGTTTGCAATGGCAAATAGATCAGCGAGCATGCGCCGCCGTTGGGCGCATTGAAGAACGCCACCTGAAAGTCGTTTTGATAGATCAGCGCCATCCTGCGCTTAAGGTTGCTAATGCCGATATGATACTGCTCAAACTGCTCGTCCGGCTCGGAAAGCTTCTTGAGCACCTCGTTGCTGTATCCCGCGCCGTTGTCGCTCAGGCGCAGGCGGAGATATGGCCGCTCATCGATCTCGATGCGGTCGATCTGTACGCTGAAGCGCAAGAACTTCTTGCTGTTGGTGTTGTATTTGTAGGAGTTCTCCAGAAACGTCTGCACGACCAGCGGCGGGACGCGGCAATCTAAAAGCGTCTGATCCACCTCCAGGTCAAGCAGCAACGGATGCGCGCGATCCATCTGTATGATCTGATAATAGTCCTGTGCTTCGTCCAGCTCGGACTTGAGCGTCACGAGCAGGAGATTGTCATGGAAAACGTATCGTAAATGGTTGGAAAACGCGAGAATCATCAGACGAATCTTCTCGATCTCGCCGCGCTCGGACATGTGATACAGGCTCTTGAGGCAGTTGAGGAAGAAGTGCGAGCGCGTCTGCAGCTGATAGTACTGCAGGAGCGCATGCTCCGTCTCCTGCGTCTTGTTGCGGTTGTCCTGCTCCAGCTGTACCTTCTGCTCGACGAGACGATCCAGCGCATCGCGGATGGTGGAAAACTCCAGCAAGTTCTCCTGATCGGTCTTCACAACCTCGGACGCGCCGGAGAGCTGCCGCGAAGCGTTGGTGATCTGGTCAAGCGGGAAGATCAGAATGCGCGAAATAAACGCGTAGATCACGAGAAACAGCCCGATGACCACGATGGAAACGATCGTAAATAAAATCACGGAAATCCGAGAATAGCTCCAGATGCCCTGCAACGACATAATGCCGGAAAGTCCGATGCCAAACGCCGGATAGTAGTCCGATTGGATGATGTTGCCGATACTCAGATTCTTCACAAGGTTTGCATCCGCCTGCTGAATCATCTCGAGCGTGATGCCCTGCTCCGCGGCGTAATCCGTGTTGGTCAAGATCTGATCCTGCGTGAAGAATGCGTATTTGATCGAATCCACGCCTTCGGTGTGCTCGCCGATGAACGCGTTTAAATCGAGAATGGAGCAGATATATAGATCGTTTAGGCGGTAGGCGTTCATCATCAGCACGGTGTCTTCATCGGAGAACGCAGTCCAACGCATCATATCCGTCTGGTTGCCTTCGAGCCATGCCTCACAGATCTGGCTCATATATTGCATCATCTGCGGTTTGAAGATGCCGCCCATGAAGTTTGGCCCGAAGCAATAGAAAAACTCGGAACGGGATTTATTGAACAGAAAGATCGCGCCGGCGTTCGGCACGCGATTGTTCATCAACTTGCGCAAGTTATATTGCGGTAAAATCTTTTGATCGTCGGTCAGCGTATCCGCTTTGTTGGCAAGCAGCCGAAAATCGGTGTCGCTGGAATAGATCGATTGATTGAACGAGGTCAGGTCCTGCAGCTCGTAGATTAGGCTGTTGGAGTAGACGTCCAGCGCAGCCTGATTGCTGAAGATCAGCTGTTGTTCATACATCCAGACGGAATAGAGGCCGTAGGAGACGAGGCACAGCAGCGTAATCAAAAGCAGGATCAAAAAATACTTAATCAAGCTCTTCTTTGCGGAACGAACGCGCTTCACGGCTGCACCTCCTTTGCTGAATGTTACTTAACCATTCTACCAATCAAGGGTAGATTGGGCAAGGAAATTCAATTTTGGCGGCACAGAACGGCATTCTCTCCCGTTTCCAAGTCAAGCGAAAAAGCGATCCGGCATGGGATTGTGATCTTGTCTCTTCCCTGCGCGAACAGGTTTTGATATGATCAAACTATCTTCCAAAGGGGGGAAATAGCTATGGCAACCAACACCCGCATTTTTCAGATGCCGTTTGCGGATGTGTATCCGCTGTATATCCTAAAAGCCGAAAAAAAAGGCCGCACAAAGGCGGAAGTAGACGAGATCATCTTCTGGCTGACCGGCTATGATGCAGACGGACTCAAGGAACAGCTCGACAGGGGCGCAACATTCACGGCGTTCTTTGACAGCGCGCCGAAACTGAACCCCAAGCGTGAGCAGATCACAGGCATGATCTGCGGTTACCGCGTGGAGGAAATCGAAGACCCACTGATGAAGCAGATTCGCTACCTTGATAAGCTCATCGACGAGCTTGCCAAAGGCAAGAGCATGGATAAGATTTTACGCGCGTAGCTGCATCATAAACTGATTTGAGCTAAAAAAGCGCGGATGCAATATGCTTCCGCGCTTGTGTTTTATGCTTTTTTCTCCATCGCCGCCAGCGCACGGAATAGATTCTCAATCGTCAGGCGATAATCCAGCGCGCTGCGCTTCTTCGCTTCCGAAAATGGAATCGCAAGGTGGTTTGTGCTGAAGATTGCGTTGACTCCCTCGCGATACGCCTCGTCGATGTCGTCGCCGACATCTCCAACCACGGCGAACACCGGAATGCCCAGCATTTTTGCGCGGCGGGAAACGCCGATGACGACCTTGCCGCGCAGACTCTGGCTGTCGATCTTGCCCTCGCCGGTTATCACGAAATCCGCGCCTGCAATACGCTCTTCAAAGCGCACGGTGTCCAGCACGGTCTCGATGCCGGGGTTTAGTCTCGCGCCGAAGAACGCAACCGCGCCTGCGCCCATCGCTCCCGCAGCGCCCGCACCGGGCAGCTCCGCTACGCTTGCATTGAGCTCGCGCGAGAGGGCTTGATCCAGCGCGACTAGTTCACTATCCAGCAAGCGCACCATCTCCGCATCCGCGCCCTTTTGCGGGGAAAAGACATAAGCCGCTCCCCGCTGACCGTGCATGGGATTGTCGATGTCGCACATCGCGATGACTTCTACACCTTTCAACAATCGCTTTGTTTCGGAGTTGTCGATACGCGCGATCTTCGAAAGCGTGCCTCCAACCGGTACAAACGCTTCTCCCGCCGCATCGAAAAACCGCGTGCCCATCGCCGCAGCCGCGCCACAGCCGCCGTCGTTGGTCGCGCTGCCGCCGAGCGCTAGGATGATGCGCTTTGCACCGTGCTCCAGCGCGTGCCGCATGAGTTCGCCTACGCCGTACGTCGTCGTGCGCACGGGATTCATCGCGTCACCAACCAGCGGTAATCCCGCCGCGGCAGCCATCTCGATGATCGCAGTTTCGCCAAACCTGCCGTAGAACGATGGGATGCGCGCGAAATACGGCCCCGCTACTTCTAGCGCGACTTTTTCGCCTGGTATACATTGCAAAAAGCTGTCTACCGTTCCCTCGCCGCCGTCTGCAACAGGCAGGCCAACAATTTCGCATGCGGGAAAGAAGCGCGCGGCTTCCTCTGCGACGATATCGCAGATTTCTTGGGAAGTGATCGATCCCTTGAAGGAATCTGACACGATTGCGATTTTCTTCATGCTTGCTCCTGCGGCGTATGCCTATCGAATAACGCATTAGTTCTAATCTTCATTTTATCAGATCGATCGCGGCTTCGTCGACTGACAAAAACGCTTTGCTTGTACCAAAAAGACGCAAGATCAACAAGTAAAAACAATGCGCGGAAGAGTCTTCCGCGCATTGTTACTAGATACGATTGAGATTAAGCAAACCAGACTTTGATGCAGAACAGGATGAACAGCACCATGATCAGTGAAAACCCGGCCGAAAAGAGAAACGCCCATTTTATGCTTGCCCACATGATCATCCAGGTTTCACGATTGGAGGGCATCTCCCGCCGTTTCTTCAGATCCGGCGCATGTCCGCCCGCATGGACGTCCAGATCGCGTCGGTAACCCGGCATTCCCTCGACGTTCATATTGACGATGGTGCGTCCGTCGTCCTCCCAGACGCTTTCCCGCTCTTCGCGCCGCGTCATGGCTTACTTTCCATAGAGGTGGCAAACGACGTAGTGGTCGTTGCCCGCCTCATATTTCTGCGGCTGCACGGTCTTGCAGATCTCCATGCACTCGCGGCAGCGGGTATGGAACTTGCATCCGCTCGGCGGGTTCGCAGGCGAAGGAATGCTGCCTTCGAGGATGATGCGGTTCATCTTTATTGTGGGGTCCGGCATCGGGATCGCCGAAAACAGCGCCTGCGTATAGGGATGCATCGGCTTTGCAAAGATATCCTTCTTGTTGCCATACTCCACCATATCGCCCAGATACATGACGCCGACGGTGTCGGAAATATGCTCCACGACCGAGAGATCATGCGAAATAAACAGGTATGTCAGGCCAAACTCGGACTGCAGATCTTCCAGCAGGTTGATGATCTGCGCCTGAATCGAAACATCCAGCGCGGATACAGGCTCGTCGCAGACGATGAAGTCCGGATTGAGCGCGAGCGCGCGGGCGATGCAGATACGCTGGCGCTGACCGCCGGAGAACTCGTGCGGATAGCGATCCTTGTGATACGGCTGGAGGCCGCACGCGCGCATGATCTTGGTGATATAGTCGTCAAACTCGGCATCCGGGACGAGCTTATGCTCGCGCACCGCTTCGCCGATGATCTCGCCTACCGGCATACGCGGAGAGAGGCTCGAATACGGGTCCTGGAAGATGATCTGCAGCTGCGGGCGAATTCTGCGCAGCTCGGTTCGGTTCAGATCGAACAGCTCTTTGCCTTTGAAGAGCACTTCGCCGGCCGTCTTATCGTTGAGACGCAGAACAGTCTTTCCGACCGTGGTTTTGCCACAGCCGCTCTCGCCAACCAGCCCCATCGTCGTGCCGCGGCGGATGCGGAAGCTGATGCCGTCTACGGCGCGTACCTGACCCACCACGCGGCCAAACATGCCGGCCTTGATCGGATAATACTTCTTTAGGTCTTTGACCTCCAAGACGAAATCGTCGTTCATTCTCTCACCCCCTGATCCGCATAGAGATAGCAGCTCACCCAATGTGTATCGGATAGCTTGATCTCACACGGATATTCGCCGTTGCAACGATCGAAACTCCGTTCGCAGCGGTCGCGGAAATAGCAGTAGTTCGGCATATTGATCGGGTTCGGCACCGAGCCAGGAATGCTGTACAGCCGCTCCTGCTCGCGCCCGACAACGGGCTTGGATTGCATGAGCCCGATCGTATACGGGTGCGCAGGATGAAGGAAAACTTCCTCTGTCGTACCCTTTTCCACAATGCGACCCGCGTACATGACCACGACGTAGTCCGCCATTTCGGCGACCACGCCAAGATCGTGCGTGATGAGCATGATCGAGGAGTTGATCTTGTTTTTAAGGTTTCTAAGCAGATCCAGAATCTGCGCCTGAATCGTGACATCCAGCGCGGTCGTCGGCTCGTCCGCAATAATCAGACGCGGGTTGCAGGAGAGCGCCATGGCGATCATCATGCGCTGGCGCATACCGCCGGAGAGTTCATGCGGGTACATGCCATAGACGCCTTCGCAGTTTGCGATGTTGACCAGATCCAGCATCTCGGTCGTGCGCGCTTTGACATCCTCGTCCGACATATGCGGGTTATGCAGTTTGATGACCTCGTCGATCTGCGCGCCAACGCGGAAGACAGGATTCAGGCTCGTCATCGGCTCCTGAAAGATCATGGAGACGTAGTTGCCGCGGATGCGCTGCATCGCCTCGGTGGGCGTTTTTGCGATGTCGTAGACCGCTTCCCCGGTGTTGACGCGGATCGCGCCTTCGACGATCTGCCCCTGCGGGCGCTGCACGAGCTGCATGAGCGAAAGGCTTGTCACGCTCTTGCCGCAGCCGCTCTCGCCAACAACGCCGACGGTCTTTCCCATCGGGATATCAAACGTCACGCCATCGACGGCCTTGACGGTTCCGATATCCGTAAAGAAATAGGTGTGCAGGTTGTCAAACTCTGCGACGTTATTCGGATCCCGCATGGTGGTGATGTATTCTTCCGGCGGGACGTTCTTGCGGTTCCGCTGTTTCTCGATCCGGTCGGTGATCCGTCTGTTTTCGCGCGAGATATTGCGTGATTCGCGGGCGGAGATGTAGTCCTGACCGGGTTCTTTTGATTTTTTTCCAAAGATTGCCATACGCTACCCTACCTCTTCATCTTGGGATCAAACGCATCCCGCAGTCCGTCGCCGACGAAGTTGAAACCAAGCACCGTCAGAACGATGAGTAAGCCTGCCGGAATCCAGATGAACCAGTAGTTGGTCATCACGTGTACGTTCGTCGCCGCGTTGATGATGCTGCCCCACGAGGCCAGCGGATACTTCACGCCGAGGCCAAGGAAGGAGAGCGTTGCTTCTGTGATGATGATACCGCCGAGGCTCATCGTGGCTTGCACGATCAACAGCGGCATGACGTTCGGCACAAGATGCTTGAAGATCCTGCGCGAAACGCGGATGCCCGTTGCCTCTGTTGCAACCATGAAGTCCTGCTCGCGCAGCGAGAGAATCTGGCCGCGCACCACGCGCGCGATGCTCGTCCAGCCCAATATGCCGAGCACAGCCATGAGGATAAATATTCGCTTGATCGGATCGATCTCCATCTTGTCCATGACGGTACCGATGATCATAACGATCGGGTAGAACGGGATGCAGTTGAACAGATCAACAAAACGCATGATCGCCGTATCCACCCAGCCGCCGAAGTAGCCGGAGATGCCGCCAAGCACGATGCCGATGAGCGTTTCCAGGAACACGACGACGAAGCCGACCATCAGCGAGATGCGCCCGCCGTACATCAGCCGTGTCAAAACGTCCATGCCGTTGCTGTCCGTACCCAGCAGATGCTGCGGGGACGGAAAATCGAACATCGTGATCACGCGCGATTCCTTGAGCGTGCGCACGGTATAGGTTGTGTTGACGCGGTCGATGCGGTAGTCGACGTTTTCACCCGTCTCATCCACATAGACAAACTTCGTCTCTTTCGCGCGGATTGTCTCGCGGATGACCGCCTTAAACTCCGCCGTCAGGAAGATGTCGTTTGCGTTCGGAGAAACGAGAATATCAGAGATTGAGCAAATCGGTTCGCCGTCCATGGTCGATACGACCATGTCGTTTTCTTCGCCGGTGACAACATAACGTGTCCCGTCCAGCTCGAACTCCTTTTCGCCCCTGACGCTCGCAAGCTCTGCCGCATAGCGGAACGCAAAGCTTGTGGTCAGGCTTGTCTGAGATTCATTATAAGGATCAACCACGAGCTTGCTGGCCAGAGCGATTGGTTCAACATGATAGATCGAACTGCTCTTGCCCTCGTTGATCAGCGTATAGAACGTGCCGTCCGCTTCGAACTGCGCGCTACGCGAGGCAACCGCGGCTTCCGCAGCGGCAACAAACTCCGGCGAAGCGACAAACCCCGTCTCGGGCAATGCATCGACGGAGAATTTGCCCGCCAGCGTGCGCGTTTTCGCAATCATCAGCGCGTCGCCAAAGGTATAGAATTCATCGCCTTCCTTGACGAGGGAATACGTCTTATCCCCATAGGTGAAGGAAGCGTCTCCTTTGGAGATTGCGAGCACCGCCGTTGCGCGCGCAGCATCGGGGAACTCTGCGCCCTCTCGAACTGTATAGCGGAAGTCCGTGCTTAGCATGCAGGTCGCGTACTCTTTCATGATCTCTTCGTCATGCTTGAATACCTGACTCTGGGTATAGGGAGAAACGAGTCCGCCCAGAAATGCAAACGCAAACATCACAATGAGAATGGCCAGACCGGTAATCGCAAGTTTATTACGCACAAAGCGCTTGAAGACCAGCATACCCGGGGATAGTACGCGGACGCGGCGCTCGTCGTCCAGCTTCTGTGTGCCGAAGGATTTCTTGTTCTTTGTTTCCATGCCGCGCCTCCTTTCAGTTCGCCCGGACGCGCGGATCAGCAACCGCGTACGAAATGTCCGCGATAATCAAACTGAACTGCGTCAGAACTTCGATAAATACAATATAGAACATGGTAAACGGAATATCGCCCTGTGTAATCGCCTGATAGGAGATGTAGCCGATACCCGGAATCTGAAACAGTGTCTCCGTGATCATCGAGCCGCCGAACATCGTCGGCAGCAGATAGCTCATATAGGAGATCAGCGGGATCATGGTGTTTCGAAACGCATGCTTGTTGATGACGACTTTCTCGGAAAGCCCCTTTGCCCGCGCAGTGCGAATGTAGTCCGCGTTGAGCACCTCGAGCATGTTGGTGCGCGTATAGCGCATCAGCCCGCCGATGGAGAGTATCATCAATGTCACGACAGGCAACACAAGATGGTGCGCGATATCCAGCACCTGTTGCCAACTCGTCATCTGTTCGTGCATTCGCCCGACGATGCCGTAGAGATCGAACCAGCCGAGCTTGATGGAGAAAATATATTTCAGCAGCGTCGCAAGGAAGAACGTGGGCAGCGATATGCCCATCAACGCGACGACGGTAACGGTATAGTCTGTCGCGCTGTACTGCTTGCGCGCGGCGAGTATGCCAAGCGGGATGCAGATGACTGCCTGCAATACAAACGTGAAAATGTTGATGATGACGGAATACCAGATCACGCTATTGAATTTTTCAATAACTGGCTGGTTAAACTTCCAGGAATAACCGAAATCTCCACGAATCGCATACCCAAACCATTTGAAGAATCCTTCAAGTATCGATCCGTCGAGTCCGTACATTTTGTTGAGCTGATCAATCAGCTCACTGTAGCTCTTCGCGCCGGGCAGCGCGCTGAGTTGGCGCGCCATGCGTTCCACAAACGAGGTCGGCAGGCTGCGGATGACCGCGTAGGCCACCAGAGCACCAAAGAAAACGATAAATGCACCTAAAATGAGCCTTCGAACAATAAATTTTGTCATGGCCACCCCTCAATAACGACAGGAACTTTGCGCCCGCCGCAATTTCGCAGCGGGCGCAAAGTTCGTTTTTGTTTTTTTATGCAGTTTTACTGCATTGCGACTTTTTCGACTTCCTTCAGCCAGCCCCAGAAGGTGGTGATGTCCGGCGTGATGGTGTTGGTGTCAACACGAGCAGCGGAGAACACCGTGCTGTTCTGGCGCTGATAGGCCGGTACTTCGACCGCCCAGTCGGCGACGACATCCAGCGCCTGGCGATAGATCGCCTTGCGGTAGGACTGGTCATCACTCTTGCGCGCGTCGACGATCAGCTGATCCAGCGTCGCGTCGTCAATGTGGTAGTGGTTGGAATCAGAGCCGCCTCTGCCCACGACACCGGAGCTGTGATAGACCTGGTACATATCCGGATCGATGGTTGCCTGCCAGGCTGCGCACCAGATTTCCTGAGAACCGGCGTCGAGCATATCCCAGAGGACGGAGGTGTCGGTGAGGTCGTTGATCTTGAGTTCAAAGCCGATGGTGGCCAGCGCCGCGGACGCGTCCGTCAGAACTGCGAACGAGGGGTGGTCGCCGATGCCGTCGCCGCCGATGACGGCTTCATAGCTCAGCTTCGCGCCTTCGGGAGCCGCGGTCAGCATGCCGGTCGCGTCATCGAAGGTGTAGCCAGCCGCCTTGAAGTAGCCGATGGCTGCCTGAATTGCCGCAGCGTACTTTTCGTCGGTCGTCATAGCGGAGGTGTAGATCGGGTTGCCTTCCACGTCGGTGGAGAACGCAACTTTGTAACCTTCGTCGGTCGGCTGCGGGGCCGCCCAGGAAGTGTTAGAGATCGGGTAGTTGATGACGGAGGCAGCCTCACCGTAGTAGCTGTCATACGCCGCATCGCGGTAGACGGACAGCACGGTGGCAATTGCCTTACGCAGGGCCTTGGACTCTGCGCTCGCCGGATCGGAACCAACGAGGACGGTGTCCGCGTTCATGCCGATGTAGCCATAGCCGAGGTTATCGACCTTGGTCGTGTGGACCACGTCACCGGAGATTTCGCCATTGGCGTTGTAGCCGGCGATTTCTTCGTAGTTCTTCTTGGAGCCGTTCATATCGCCAACGTCAACGGTGCCGGCTGCGATACCAGCAACGATTTCGGAGTCGATCGTCTCTTTGAATTGCACAAACTTGGTGACAGGTTCGCCCTTGAAGTAGTTCTCGTTCGCTTCGAAGTACACAATACGGTTTTCGTACTTCATGAACTTGTAGGGGCCTGCGCCCATGGGTTCGGTCGTCTTGGCCTGCGCCAGAGACAGATCGCCGAACGGATGGCCGAACATGTTCTTCTCGTAGTCATACTGTGCAGCATCGCCGTAGTAATGCATCGGTACGACGTACAAACCACAGACAGAGTACACCGCCGGGGCTTCATAGCCGCTGGTCTTCACTTCGACAGTGTATTTGTCAACCTTGGTGATACCGGCGATATTCGGAACGCCGCCAGCCATCGCCGGGTCAAGTGCGCCCTGCGTGGAGATGAAGCCCGACTTCACGGTGCCGACAACATCGGTGCCGTCAACGCTGCCGCCGTTTTCAACTGCCCAATACGCAGCGGGATCGCCGCCATAGATGGCATATGCTTCGTTGTACATGTCATCGATGGTGGGCATTGCCACGGCGGTATCATAGACGGTGCCCGTGCCGTTGCCGGTCAGGGTGAAGTCTTCGTTAACCTTGGCAAAGTTCCACATCGCGAGCGAGTAGGCGATGTACATATCTTCCGTCACGTCCGCAGCAGTTTTGCCGTCGAACACGCCGGGTACGTAATCGTCAACCAGATAGTTCGCGATAACGTAGTCGGAGATCGCCTGCAGGTCGGCTTTCCACTCAGCGGTGATGCCGTCCCAGAGCGCGGTCTGCTGTTCCTGCGTCCAAGCATCGGTTGCCGCCCAAACGTGGTCGGGACCGGCTGCGAGGATGGTGTCAAACAGTGCGTCATACTTGGTGTAGACTTCATCAGAAGTCTGCGTCTGATAGTTCTTCAGACCGATGATGTTGTAGGAGCTAAGAGTCGTGGAGCCGACATAGGACGGGTCGGCAAACACATAGTACGTGAAGATGATGTCATCCGCCGTTGCCTCTACACCGTCGGAAAACAGGACGCCCTCTTTGAGCTTGATGGTGTAGGTGGTGACATCGGCCGCTTCGTCATAATTGACGGAGACGTCGCAAGGTCCGGTGTAGGTGTAGTCCGTTCCGTTGTACGGAATCGTTTCGCCTTCAATAGCGTTGTAGACAATACCGCCCACACGGTCAGTTGTCATCATGACGATCTGCGTCATTTCCATCGCATTGACGTCATATACCGTGTCCGCAAAAAACGGGGAGAACTTCTCGGAGAATTCGCCCTCCGCTACCACGAGCGGGACTGTACTTACCTCTGCCGTTTCGGTCGGAGCCGCGGTGGCCTCGGCCGTCGGTTCGGGCGTGGTCGTCTTCGGCTGGCAGGCCGTCAGAACGCCAAGGCACATAATCAGTGCCAACAGCGCCGCCAGGACTTTGCTGGTCTTTTTGTTCATCGTACTTCCTCCTTAGTTATTTTGTGGGATGCATAAAGAAATAGATAGCTGACTAGTAGCTATTATTATATATCATATCGAACGCGCTTGCCTTCGTCAATGGTTACAGATGTGAATAATGCATGATATTGCTGATAAGCAAGAAATATACAGGCCCCGCAGAGCACGGCTTCAAGGATTGCGAGCCACTGCGGCGCAGCATTTGCGCCGCCAAAGAGCAGGAATGTGACCATGCAGAGGATCAGAAGGCCGCTTGCGCCAAGCGCCGAGATCAGCACGCCTTTCTGCTGCACCAGATATTTGTCATACTCCCCGTATTCCAACGGACGTGATTTAACCGCGAGAAGCAGCGCGCGCGCAAGACCCAGTCCCAGCGGCAAAAGCAAAATCACATACGGCAGCACCACGTACAGCGGCGTCGCGCCTCCGCCTGCACCGCCCTGTGCGCCGAGCGCGGGTGAGCCAGAGAATCCGATGGCAATAAACAGCGTCAGCGCGATGATCAGAGAAACGACATAAGCAGCCTTGCGCAGGTTTAGCGCGGGCTGCTCTACGTTGAGGCGATAGTACTTTCCTATATATTGAATCGTGCTTCCGATGCGTTCGTAATCTTTTGCATAATCCCGCGTGCGCTGAAACATGTATGTTCTCTCCTCAGGGCGCCGCAGAGCGAACGCGCGAAAATCATCTGTTGTTAATTATGAATCAACAGTTTGATTATATCTGTCCCTATTCGAAAAGAAAAGGAAACTAAGGAAAATATATCGTATATTCGGGCAAAATCAGTATATTTTATAACAAAACGGCAGTTTATTCAGAAATTCACCTGTTCGCACGCATTCGCATTGTGTTTTGCGGAACCGCTTGATATACTGCCATAAAGGCTTTCTATCAAAACAAATCACTTCTTTTCGGGAGAAAACAGCATGAAATTGATCGCGGTAACGACCAAAAGGCAGATGCGCGACTTTATTCGCGTACCGCAGAGGCTGTTTGGTTCGCATCCATGCTATGTGCCGCCAATCTGGCTGGACGAGGCGAACGCCTATACGAAAAAGGCCAACCCGATTCTGCGCAATTCCGATTTTCAGCTTTTCTTGCTGCTCGACGATGCGCAAAAACCCATCGGCCGGACGATTGCATACATCGACTATACCTTCAACAAATATTATCAGTCAAAAATCGGTTTCTTCGGCGCGTTTGAGTGCATCGACGACGCGGAGGCGGCCTCTCTGCTCGTGCGCTCGGCGGAGGAATGGCTCAAGGAGCGCGGGATGGATGCAGTCCGTGGGCCGATTCACCCCGTCGCGGAAAACTGGGGCTTCGTGCTGGAGGGCAACGATACGCCGCCTGTCTATCTTTCGCCGTGGAACCCCGCGTACTATCACGATTTCTTCACCACGACCGGATATGAGAAGGTCAAAGACCTGCTGGTGTACGAAGCGGATATGGCAAAGGGGTATGAAATCCCCAAGCGGCACGAGGATTTTGCCGAGCGGTTCCTCGCGCGGTATCCCGGTATTACGATCCGCAGGCTCGACATGAAGCATCTGCGCGACGACGCGCGCGCCATCTGGGAAATCTCCAACACGGCGCTGGCAGACAACTGGGGCTATGTGCCGCTGGAACTGCCCGTGATGGAGGATATGCTCAAAAAGCTCAAGCTCATCGTCGATCCCGACGCGGTGTGGATGGTAGAGCATGAGGGTAAGCCCGTCGGTTTCTGCCTCGGTTTTCCGGATATCAACATCCTGCTCAAAAAAATCAACGGCAATCTGCTGCCGTTCGGCTGGGCGCGGTTGCTGCTGGGCGTGAAGAAGCTGCGTGACTATCGCCTCTTCGGCCTCGCGGTCGATCCCGCGTGGCACAAACGCGCGCTGGACGCGCTGATGTACATCCACCTCTACCAGAACCTGCGCCCGAAGAACATCCGCATGGAAGCAAACTACATCCTCGAGGACAACCTCCATATCAAGAATGCGCTGGAGCGGCTCGGGATGCAGCGGACGAAGACGTATCGGATTTATGAGAAACCGTTATTCAAATAGAAATCTCTTCGCTCAATCGATACATCGGCAGGTAAATTATGCTCAAAAAACTCCCACCCAACTTCCCCCTCACCCCTGCGCCGCTCGGCAGCGTTTCACCACGCGGCTGGCTTAGGCGCGAGTTTGTCGTGCAGAAAAACGGGCTGACGGGGCACATCGACGAGATCTGGGAGGATTTGGGTCCTTCTTCCGGCTGGCTCGGCGGCACGGGCGAAAACTGGGAGCGCGGGCCATACTATCTCGATGGCCTCGTGCCGCTTGCCTACGCGCTCAACGACGACGCGCTGAAGGCAAAAGCGCAGCCGTGGATCGAATGGATGCTCACGAGCCAGCGCGAAGACGGCTTCTTCGGCCCGCGCGATAACCTCGACTGGTGGCCGCGCATGGTCGCGCTCAAGGTACTCACGCAATACGCCGAGGCGACGGACGATCCCCGCGTGATACCGTTTCTCGACCGCTACTTCCGTTATCAGTTCCAAACGATGCCCGCCTTCCCGGTCTCAATGTGGGCTGCCGCGCGCGGGCAGGAGCAGCTGCTGCCCATGCTCTGGCTCTATCGCAAAACGGGCGAGCCGTATCTATTAGAGCTTGCGGAGCTGCTGCGCAAGCAGAGCTACGATTGGGCGGGGTTCTTTACACACTTCCCGTACGAGAAAACCACGCACGCCTACCTCAACCGCCCGCTGTTCATGACGGTCAAACGCATCACGCTGATACAGGATTGGGCTGCAAAGCGCAGAAAACAGGAGCGTGTCCGGCTGGATCAGCCGCTCTTCCCGCCGAAACCTAAGACGAAACAAGAGATCGAAGCGGGCAACGCTTCGCCATTTTTGCAGGCGTTTCACAAGACGCACGCGGTGAATCTCGCGATGGCGTTTAAGATGCCCGCACTGGACGCGTTCTTCGGCGGCGATGCGGACGGTTCTGCCGCTGTTCAAGCGGGACTCGACGCAATCGACCGCTATCATGGTTTGGCGAACGGATTGTTTTCCGGCGACGAGCACCTCAACGGGCGCTCTCCCGCCGTCGGTGCGGAGCTATGCCTTGCGGCGGAGCTGCTCTTCTCGCTGCAGACGCTGCTCGCGGCGACGGGCGACGCCCGCTATGCCGAGCGCATCGAGCAGATCGCCTACAATGCCTGGCCCGCAACCTTTACACCCGACATGTGCGCGCACCAGTATGTGCAGCAGGTCAATCAGGTGGAGGTGTCCCGCAAAAAACGCGGCTGGTATGACGCATATAGCGAGGCGAACCTGTTCGGCCTTGCGCCGAATTTCGGCTGCTGTGCGGCGAACATGCATCAGGGCTGGCCGAAACTACTGGGCGCGCTCGTCATGCGGCACGCGGACGGCATCGCGCTGCCCGTCTACGCGCCCTGCACGGCGGCGGTCGATGTGCGCGGCACGACGGTACACATTTCCGAAGAGACGAACTATCCGTTTGACGGAGGAATTCAGATTAAAATAGAAAAAATCGAGAATGACGACAATCAACTCGAATTTACGCTGCGTCTGCGCCTACCGAGCTGGGCGGAGGAATATTCTCTTTCTTATAACGGTAAGCAGGTTTCGATTGCGCTAGAGAACGGCTATCTAATCCTAAAAAAAGCCTTCTCCGCAGGAGATCAAATCACCCTCTCTCTCCCACTTAGGTTAAAACTCGTGCCGGAGGCGACCGGTGGCGTCACCGTCCACTACGGCGCACTGCTGCTCGCGCTGCCGATTGCGGCGGAACAGCGCATCGTGCGCGGAACCATGCCGTTTGCGGATCGCGAATTTCTCCCGTGCGAGGAGTGGCGATTCGCCGTCGCGGAGGAGAGACTCGCGCAGGCGAAAATCACCCGCCGCGAACCGGGCGAGCTGCCGTTTGACGACACAAATCCCCCGCTAGCTATTCATCTCCCGCTTGTTCCCGCGCCGCAGTGGCGCATGCGGCAAAACAGCACGGGAGACTTGCCAGAGCCGTTCGCCGCGAAGACAGAGAATTATGTGCAGAAAACGCTGATCCCCTACGGCTGCACGCAGCTGCGGATCGCGCAATTCCCAATTGCAACATTGGAGGAGTAACATACATGAAGACAAAGACCAAGCTCGGCGCGAACAACTGGGCGGCGATCGTGCTGCTCGCGTTTTCGGGCCAGATCGCATGGGTGATCGAAAACTCGTGGTTCAACACGTTCGTCAACGACGTGATCTCGCCCGACCCGCGCGTGATCTCGCTGATGGTTGCATTAAGCGCGATCACCGCGACGCTGACCACGCTCATCATGGGCACGTTCAGCGACCGCCTCGGCAAACGCAAAATGATCATCCTCGTGAGCTACGTGCTCTGGGGCATCTCGACAATCATCTTCCCCGCGGCAGGCGCGGTCAAAACCGCGACGCTCGCAGTCTTCGCCGTGGTTTCGCTGGATTGTATGATGACATTCTTCGGCTCGACCGCCAACGACGCGAGCTTCAACGCGTGGCTCACCAACGTGACGGACGAGACCAACCGCGGCACGGTCAGCGGCATCACGGAGCTCTTTCCGCTGCTCGCGATGGTGGTCACGACCATCGTTAGCGGCATGCTGATCGAATATTTCGGCTACACGCTGTTCTTTACGTCGATGGGGCTTCTCGTCGTCGTCTGCGGCCTGGTCGGCGGCCTTCTGATGAAGGAAGCGCCCGTCCCGAAGCGCGAAGGCGAAGAAATGCGCTTCTGGAAACAGGTGTTCTCCGGCTTTTCCGTACGCGCCGTGCGTGAAAACAAAAAACTCTTCTCGCTCTATGTGTGCGTGCTGGTGTTCGCGATTGCGGAGCAGATTGCCATGCCGTACCAAATCATCTACTTCACCAAGACGCTGGGTTATGGCTATGACGTGATCGGCGTCAACCTCGGACTCATGGTGCTGCTCGCCGGCATCTGCGGCGTGTTCTTCGGTCGTCTGGTCGACCGCCTCGGCAAGCCGAAGCTGCTGCTGGTTGCGCTGTTTGTCTCCGCGCTGGGCTTTTTGTTTGTGTCGCTCGCAAGGGACATGGTGTTCCTGTGCATCGCGATCTTCGTGATGGCGTTTGGCATGGTCGCAAAGCTGATCGTCACCGGCGCGTGGATCAAGGACCTCACACCGCCCGCGAGCGCGGGACAGTTTCAGGGCATTCGTATGATCTTCTGGGTGCTGCTGCCGATGGTGATCGGCCCCTTCATCGGGGAGCGGATCATCACGTTTTTCGGCCAGCCCATCGTCGTAGACGGCAAGGCGGGATTTCTCCCCACCTATCTGATCTTTGTCGCCGCGGCTGTCGCAACGCTGCTTGCGCTGCTGCCCGTGCTGAACCTCATCCGTGGAGCAAAGCGGGAGAGAGAAGCCGAACTACGTAAATAACGCGATTATACACGCAACAAAAAAGGCCTTGCGGCCTTTTTTGTTTGTTACGCTTCACTTCCGCCGATGCCGAACCGGATCACATCCAGCAGTTGATCGACAGCGCTTAAGATATGCTCATCGCTCCACTCCACGGGGATCAGCGAATCCAGATGATTGAGCAGCGTCTCGATCACGAACACCGCCGTATCTGTCGGCAGGCTCTTGCGGAACTCGCCGGAGGCTTTCGCCCGCTCGACCATGTCCGTCAGTAATTCCGAACGCATATCGCCAAAGCAAGCGATCACCCGCTCCCGCACCTGCGCCTCCTCCTGCAGAATCCTGCGGGAGAACACGACAAAACGCGGGTCCTTTTTTGCGAGCAGCAGGCCGAGATGCGCCATGTTGCGAAACTCGTCAAAAAAGCCCTCCGAATTGCGCGAGACGCCGTGCAGCTCAAATAGCTGCATCTTCTCCATCCCGACGCGATAAAGAAGCGAGAGATACAGCTCCATCTTATCGCGAAAGCGATAGTAAAAGCTGCCCTTGTTCATCCCCGCTGCCTTCAGGATATCGTTGAGCGAAGCCTCCTGAAAGGAATGCTCCGCAAACGCGGAAAGTGCCGCATCATAAAGGGCGGGTGATTCTTCCAGCGGGTTTTTTGCACCGGCTTTCAACCATTTTAAGTTGAGCGATTCGCTCATTCGTCTTCGCCTTCCATTCGTTCGCGCTCTGCCTTCTTTTCGCGCTGTTTTTGAAAATACTTCGGTACAAAGATAGCTTTGAGCCAGACGATCACGATCACGCCGACCACGATCAACGCCCACCAATACCAAGCCACAGAATTCACCTCCCTCTTTGAAAGTTGGTTTTTTTCGAAAACATTCCGAGGATCGCTAGGAACCACGGCACGCTGACCAGCAGCGTCAACAGCATATACCACAGCGCGGGCGACCCGGACAGGATTGCGCTCAGCGCGCGATATTGCCAGTACATCGGAATGATGTAGTAGAAAAACTGCCACTGCTGCGGCACGAACATCGCGGAAACCGGAAGCATCATGCCGATCGGAACCAGCAGCTTGAGCACGCCGATTGCCGCAATCTGATTGTTTGCAAACGCGCCGATGGCAAACGTCATCATGCCCGAAACAAGCACGCTGCAAACCGCGAGCAGCAGATATTGCGGCACGAGCGCGGCTTTGCCGATGATGAACCCCGCGGCCGCCATGCCAAAGAGTCCCAGCAGCAGCGCCGGAAACAGCTTTGTCGCAACATAGCCGGAAAGCCGCATCGGGCTGACCGTCACGGCGCGAATCGCACCGCCTTCGCGCTCGTCCACAATCGAGAGTCCGACCGTCGCGCCGCCGATGAACAGCGACATGAGCAGCATCGAGATCATGGTTACAGTATACGCCATTGTGCCCTTTGCCGCGACGATTTCGCTCTGATACGGCATGAGTTCGCCGGTTGTTCCGAGCGTGAGACCGACGATCATGCCGGTCGCCTGCTGGAACTCCTCACCTTCATTGCCCTCCACGAGCACGCGCACCGCGCCATTCTCCATCACAACGCCTGCGACAGCGTCCGTTTCCCGTACGCGGGCTTCGAGCGCAGCGGTATCGTCAAACCGCTCGACCTCCGCAATGCGAAGGAGCTTCTCTTCCTGCGCGACAGAAACGGAAGGATCGATCGCGAGCTGCAACTGAGAAGCATTCACCGCACCGAAGATGAGGATAAACACAAACGCAAGGATGGCGGGCGACGCAACCATAAAGGCCGAAATGCCGTTTCGGAAGATGAGCTTGAACTCTCTCGCGACGGATGCAAAAAATCCCTTCATACGCCCGCTCCTTTCAGGTGTTTTCTCGCGACGAAAATTCTCGCAAGCAGATACGATACGATGCCCCATGCGCCGAGCGCGACGACGGTATAGACCCAGTCAACCGAGCCGCCGAACATTGCCGCGCGGTAGACCATCAACATTGGATAAGACGGAATCAAGCGCATCCAGAACGGCGTAAACGCGGGGGACGTATAGCTAATCACCGGCAGCATGTTGATGCTCAACAGCGCTATCATCGAGAAAAACCACCCGCTCATATCGCGAAACGGCGACGTATACGCAAGGCCGATCATCGTGAATACCGCCGTGCCGATGAACGACAGCGGCAGGAACAATCCCCAGTTGATGGAGAATCCCACGGTGAAAACGCAGATCAGCGAGGCGTAGAGCGTGCCGATCAGCGAAAACAGCAGCGTTTTTGCGATGATGTAGCTCGAAACAGGAAACGGAGACACGCGCAGCGCACGGACGGTTCCGTCCTGCTTTTCCGCGAGCATCAGCGCGCCGCCGAGGATGAAGCCGACCATCAGCGCCTCAAACGCGATGAAGATCGGTGTTAACCGCAAATTAAGCGGAATCTCCTTCGCCTGCGCATCCAGAGAAACGACCTCGACCGGCGTGAACCCGTCGCGCATGAGCTCCAACACATAGATGTTCAGGCTCTTCTCGGAAAAGCCCGGGTGCACGATGGTCAACCCGTCTTCGCCAAACAGAAATCCGACCGCGTCGCCTTTGCGGACAGCCTCCCGCAACGCTTCCTCACTCAACGCGGGCGTACCGAACGCGGCATCCGCAGGCGCGTTCCAGGTCAGCGGCGTGACGCCGCCGGAGGCGAGCTCCTTCGGCAGCGCGAGATCGACCACCAGCACGATGACGACGAGCGTTGCGGTCAGCACCCAGAACAGCGCGTTGGTCAAAAGACGCTTACTGTCCTGTGCGCAAGTGGAAAAAATGCTTTTCACGCCGTAAGCTCCTTTCCGGTGACGCGCAGGAAGATCTCTTCCAGCGTCGCCTCCTGAGAGTGCAGCTTGACCACGTCCGCCGTGGTGAGCATTGCGGAAAGCGCGGCCTTGTCGTCCAGCGGGATTGCGCGCTCGCGCTCCTCCTCGCCCTCGCGGTAGACCACGCGCACCTCGCGCTTGCCGTAGACGCGCTTGAGCGCTTCAGGCGTGTCCATCGCGGCGATCACGCCGCCATAGAGAAACGCAACCGTATCGCTCAGCGCATCCGCGAGTTCCATGCTGTGCGTGGTGAGAAAAACGGCTGCTCCGCGCGCTTTCTGTTCCAGAATCAGCTCGCGGATGCCGACCGCGGTCTTGGGATCGAGTCCGCTTGTCGGTTCGTCGAGAAACAGATATTGCGGCTTATTGATCAAAGAGCGCGCAAACGTCAGCCTTTGCCGCATGCCCTTGGAATAGTTGGATACGCGCTTGTTCGCATCTTCGCGCAGACCCACGCGCTCCAGAAGCTCCATCGGGTTCACGGTCGGCACCGAGAACAGCGCCGCATGATATTTCAGGTTCTCCAGCCCGGTCAGCGAGGAGTAGAGATTGTTCTGCTCAAACGAGACGCCGATCTGGTTGAAAAAGCCGGTGTTCAAATGCCGCACGGATTTCCCGTCATAGAGCACCTCACCCTTTTGAATCGGCAGCAACCCCGTCATGATGTTCTGTATCGTAGATTTTCCCGCGCCGGAAGGCCCGAGGAAACCAAAGATGCTGCCGCTTTCCACCGAAAACGTGATGTCCGACACGGCGCACTTTCCCTTGCCCTCATAGTCGTGAAACACTTGGTTGACTTGAATCATATTGTCCTCCTGTATCGTTTTCTAACGGTTGCAACGTCGTTCTTGACCACTTGGTCAACCCCAATATAGCACCTCTTGACCACCCGGTCAAGTGTATCAGCGGAATATATTTTGCAAAAACAAAAAAGGCCGTTCGGCCTTTCTTGCTCTGCTGATGCAGAAGGGGTTATTTCACGTGCGCCTGCACGGTGAGTTTGATCGTCTTGATCGTTTCGGCGATGGCGCCGAGGATGATCAGCATCGAGAATACGATGATCAGCACGTTGGTGCCGTTGATGTTCGGCAGCACTTGCAGTAACCCCGCATCCGTCAGGAACCCGCGAAACTCCGCGCTGAGGATGTTCGGCTGGTTGATCAGGTAAAGCGTGATCGCCATATCGACGAGCTTTTTCGTCACGATGGTGGCGCAAACGAGCACCGACCAGCGGCGGTCCTTGATCTTCGCCGCGGCCTGCACAACAGCAAGCAGCAGGGAAACGAGGATGAAGGGCACTAGAATGTCGAGGAAGCTCTGACTGAAGATGTTGTAAAACACCACGCCGCCCTGCGAGAACATCATCGCAAACGGCAGTCTTCCGGTGCAGAAGAGGATGGCAAAGACCGAGAAGATTACCGAGAGCACCAGCTCTGCGATGCCTTCCGACAGCGGGATGCCCGCTTTCGCGTTCTGCGCCTCCGGCAGGTCTTCGATTCTCCAGCCGTGCTCGCCGACTTTCTTCTTTGCGCCGCCGTGCTCGGCGATCACGAAACCGATCGTCGTCCAGACCAGCGCCTGGAATGCGGCGGAAACGCCCATGCTCACACCCTTGGAAATGATGCCGCTGATGATGAGCGGCAGATTCTCGACGGTGGCCTTTGCCGCGTCAAACGCGCCGACCGCGAAGCCGATGAGCATCACCAGCACGCCGACGAGCGGAAGAATCCATTTCAGCGCGGCGACATACTCATCAAAATATGCCGGCGAGATCAGATAGCGCGGATGTGTGCGGTATTTCTCCGCCAGGGATACGGGCGAACCCAGTTCGTAGAGCACCTTTTTCACGGCATCGTCGCTTGCCCCCTCCGGCAGCATGTCGTAAATATTGGCGCGCAGTTCCTTTTTCACGTCCTCCCGATCCTTTTCGGGCAGGCGACGAGCAACGTCGTAGACATAGCGCTCGATTAGATTGTTGTTAGACCGTTCCATTTTCCTCTCCCTTTCCGCAGATGGCCTCAATGCTCCTCTGCATGTTCCCCCATTCCGTCATCAGCTGCCGCAGGGCCTCCCTGCCCTTTGCGCTGACGCTGTAATACTTCCTCGGTCTGCTCTCGCTCGTGTCCCAGTCGCTGGTCAAAAGCTCCTGGCTCTCCAGTCGACGGAGCAGCGGGTAAAGTGTGTTTGCCTCGATATCAATCTGTTGCTCCTGCAGTGTTTGCAAAAGCGCGTAGCCGTATCTCGGCTCCCGCAGGCTTCCCAACACGGCAAGCGTCAGGCTGCCGCGACGAAGCTCTGTCAGGAAGTTTTGTAACGTGTCATTCTCTGGCATCAGGTATCACCTCGGATGCATTATACTGTGTGTCACACATCATTGTCAATATCATTTTAATAATATTTTCGCAATATATTATTTTCACCATTGTTGCAAGAAAAAGAGGCGCGGAACGCGCCTCCGGTAGGTTCTATAAAAATCAGTTTAGAAATATAGCATCGAAATCGCGCCGCCATCGGTCGCGGAGAAGGGCATCATATAATATTCCGTATCCCCATACGGGAAGATGATTCGGAACGCAAAATTCCAAGTCGGGATCAACAGCGCGATGTCCTCATATGGATCCGGAAAGGGCTGTCCCGTCAGCTGATCCGAGTATCCGATCAACATCGTGGAAAGCCGGATATCGTAGATCTCGATCTGTGTATTCTCGTAATCCAGTTCGCCATAAATGCGGGCGATCCGCTCTTTCGCCAGTTTCAACGCTTCCTCTGCGCTAATGATGGATGCCACCGGATATGTGACACTGCTTGGTGTATAGTGCTTCTCCCAGTGAAAATCCGTTACTCCGCGCTCATCGACATAGATCGTAAGCTTCCCGGCATCTGCTTGCCAATAAGATAACCTGTCGTTTTTATTGCTAGAGTACCCTTTGTCCGAAAACATAGTCAGCTCATCATTAGATAGCCCATAAAACAACATCCAACCACGTCCAAGGACTTTACTAGTAGGACTGTTCATATCAAACGCGGCTGCTCGTTGTACGCTGTCAATCTGCCACCCTTGAATATTCAGGTCTGATATCATCCGATCTGCCTGCGATTGCGCTTCCTCTCTCGTTAGTGCAATCGGTTCGCGGATGATCTCACCAATCTCTTTTTCCCATTCCTCATCGCCAACCAAATATCCTTCGCAGTAAATAACCTCATCAGTATGCTCAAGCCAGAAAATTGAATATTTACCTCCTAGTTGCAACGAAAACGTTTCGTTTCCCTGCTCTACAAAGAAAGATGCTCCTTGTGTAATATCATCATCGTTCAGAACAACTGTCCCTTCAGCTTGAGTAATATTTGTTATTTGATGTGTAATTACAGCTGGGTTCGGCAAAAAATAGTCGAACATGGAACGGTAGTCCTCGAGAGTAAACGAGCTTAAATTGCATTCCCGAATGTTGTAGTTTTCCGTCTGCGGGACGACCACATCCGCGTCGACAAGCACTTTAATGCCTGCGGGCAGCGTCTCCGGCGGTTGAGAAATATGCGACACCGAAACCGGAATAGCGCCGGGTAATGTAGACGCACTGTTGAGCAGTTCCTTTGCGGGATTCCAAAGATTTTCTGCGTTAACCAACTCAGGCGATGCAGTGGTATCGATCGGCACTTCGTTCTGGTCTGTCTCGTCCGAAGTTTCCTGCTCTACCGGAATCGGCGTGAGCACGACCGCAGCTTTCCCCGGCTGGCAGGCGACTGTAAACAATACTAACAGAGCACAAAAAAAGAGGCAGACTACAATAGCTGCCTTCCTGTGTTGATATCTTCCATGATAGGTCTGTTTACTCATTCTTCTGCTCCTGTTTTTGATTATATAGGAAAACCATTTTGGGATAGATGAGGATGGATGCACTATGAGCAAGTAATAAGAAAAAATGGTCATATAATCGCGCAAGTGCGGCATCCGGCGACGCAGAGGGGTCCCGCCTCGACGTATGAGCCGAATGCCGCATCTTACGACGTGCATCGCCACCGACGACCCGAACCGTAATCGGGCGCTTCTGCTTCCTGCTCCGCGAGGAGAGAGTTCTCGCACGATGCAACAAAGCAGACGGTCGGCGAAATCGAAACCGGCTTACCGCCGTTTCCACATTTCGGCGGTTTTCTCACAGCGAATGTACCAGACCCGCTGTGAAAATTCACGCCCGTGGAATTTCGTTCTGCTTATTAGACGGTTTTGACCCAGTGGTCGTGACACAATAATTTATGAACTTTCTGTGAACGAATTGACATAAGTTATACAAGTCGCAATCAAAGCTTGCACGCGACTATGCCTTCGAGTTCAAATATGCTATTCTTGTCAAAGAAATAATCTCATAAAAACACTTCGCGAAGACCTGATCAATCAAGGATTGAGGTGACCTAAATGTCGCATTCCATCAAGATTCACAACATTGGCAACTATATGCTGCGCAATTACCTGCTCGAAACAACGCAGGGCTGGATCGCGCTCGATTCCGGCTACGCGGGCGGGTTTGAAGCATATAAGAAACGGCTTGCAAAGCTGACCCCGCTGGATCAGCTGAAGTTTGTGTTTCTCACGCATTCGCACAACGACCATGCCGGGTTTTTGGCAGAGCTCCTCGCAGAAAGCGGCGCGCGACTCGTCGCGCACGAAAACAGCATCCCGCGGCTTGCGAGCGGCGTCAACGTCATGCCCGACGGAACAGGATTCACCTCGCGTATGGGCGTCGCGATGCATGGGATGATGAAGCACTCATCCTATCCGCCTGTGATGCCGGACGAGAACGCGATTATCCTCAAAAGCGAGACGGATCAACCGTTTCTCGTGGCGGGGTTACCGATCCGTATCGTGTTTCTGCCGGGACACACAGCGGACTCCATCGGGCTCTTTCTCGAGGAAACGCGGGAGCTGCTCTGCGGCGACGCCGCGGGCAACGCGATCATCGCGCCCGCGCGGCAAGCGGTGCTGATGGAGGATGCACGCGCGTTCGCCGAATCGTGGGACAAGATCATCGCGCTCAACCCAAGCCGCATCTACCCCAGCCACGGAAACCCGTTCCCGGTCGGGGATTTGATGAAGTTCAGAAGTCGATTGGATCACTTAACGCTCTTCTATCCAAAGAAAGACTAAAAAACAACACCGCCGCCGGAAATCCGGTGACGGTGTTTTTAATTCTGCTCTTTAAAAAGATTTTCGGAAGCAGACGCTCTCTTTTACGCCCACATACGGCGGATAGTTCGGAATGCGTTCGTATCCCGCCGCCTCATACAGTCGGATTGCCTCCGGCTGGAGGATGCCCGTTTCGAGCACGGCAAACGCGTATCCGACTTCTTTTGCCCAGGCTTCGAGCTCCGTCATCACCGCGCGAGCAAGGCGCTGTCCGCGAAACGCTTTGTGCACGAAAATGCGCTTCATCTCCACGGAATCAGTCGAGAACGGCTTGAAGCATCCGCAGCCAGCCGGCGCGCCGTCGAAGGAAACGACGACCGCGTGCTCCACGTCGTCGGATTTGTTATGCGGCCCGAAGAATTCCATCTGCGCGCCGTAGCGCTCGTCCAGCTCTTCGTCCAGCGCGGCAATCAGCGCGCTGAATGTCTCATCTTTTCCCGTGCAACGGGTGATACTCAGCATGGTTTAATGTTCCTCAATATAACGATCCAGCTCGTCGTGGTAGACGTCCAGCCGCGTTTCCTGCGGGTCGGTCTCTTCGCCCATCACGAGATCCAGCATATGGTGCGCCGTTTTGCCGCCGATGTGCATGGACTTGATGCAGGAGACGCAGTAGACCGCGACATCCTGACAAGGCATCTGAGACGCACGCTTCTTTTGAAACGCATTGACCTCCTCTACCGGAATGTGCCCGTAGAAGTTGTCTCCGCAGCAGATGGACTTTGTGCCGGAGTAGGGGCTTTCGACCACTTCGATGTGCATCTTGTCGAGCAGGCTTCTCACCGCGGCGTGCACCTGCGGCTTCTTGCGAAACGAGCAGGAATCGTGCACGGAGAGCTGCATGCCATCATATGTCGGCAGCGGCAGCGCGGGGATTGCGTCCAGCACCTCCCAGAGCGAGACGGTATGCACGCCCTCGTAGAGCGAGCGGAACCTTCTATCGCATCCTGCGCAGTTGTTGATGATCGTCGAACCCGCCGGAAGCTCCGGATCGTGCCGGCAGCAAGTGGTGTGCAGCTTGGTCGGCAAAAAGCGGCGGTTCAGCAGATGGAGGATTTCCTCCACCGCCTCCGGCTTGTACAGGCTCATCGCGCAGCCGGGGTTGAAGTAGCATTTGTCGGGATCGATGTCCTCCAGCGCAATACTGGGAATCGTGTCCGTATTAGGTCGCCCGGGGTCGTCCATTGAGAAACTCTTCCTCCTTGAAACTTTTAGTTTGATTGGTATCTGTTCTAAAAAAGAAACTTATTGCTAGTGCTTCTTTTTTGATCATTTTGTTGAATAAGGAGAAACTCTTCCTCCTTGAATTAACGTAATTTATATTATGATTTACCGATCATCGGTAAATTTTAATATCTCTTTCACTCACGTGATAGTTCATCCGCAGATGCTCATACAGGCTCGCGCAGGCGAGCGCGTCGTCCAGCGCGTTGTGGTGGTGCTCCAGCGGAATGTTCAGCCCCGCGCAGAGATCGTTGAGGCGGTGGCTGCCAAAGGTTGATTTCGGAATATGCTTTCTGGAAGTCTCCAACGTGCAGATATACTTCCAGTTTTCGGCGTAGAGGTTTTCGCGCAGCAGCGCTTTTCTTATCACCGGAAGATCGAACAGCGCGTTGTGCGCAACCAACAGGCAGCCCGTAAAATACTTCTCGATCTGCGGCCAAAGCTCATAGAGTGAAGGCTCCCGCTCTACGTCAAAGGGTCGGATGCCGTGAATCGCGATATTCGCCGCGTCAAACTCGTCGCAAGGGTTCACAAGATGGTGCAGACGCGTGATCTCGCCCTCCTCGTCCACGCGGACAATGCCGATGGAGCAGATCGAACGCGAAAAGCGATTGGGCGTTTCCACATCCACGGCGGTGAACACGTCGAGTTCGTCACGCAAAAACAGTCCTGGCAATCGTGTTCTCCTTTCACGGGAAGCGCCCGCAGAATCATAAACGCTATTATATCATACCTTCACGTAAAAAAACGCCGATTTTCAGGCGATTTATTGCGTGTTTTCGACAACCCGCGATATGTGCTCGCTTTTCATATAATCGCAAACATGGTATAAATACGAGTGAAGAGACGTCTGTTTTTTCATCTGACGCTGTCATCTATCGATAGAAGGAAATCAAGCAACACAACATGAGTAAAACCTCCGTCTGCTACATCATCTGCGCGCTGCCGCAGAACCATTCGTTCTCACCCAAGCCGGGCGATCTCGTCATCGCCGCGGACGGCGGCTATGCGCACATGGGCGGCATCAAGCCCGACCTCGTCGTGGGCGATTTTGACTCGCTGGGCTATGTACCCGAAGGCGAGCAGGTCGTGCGCCATCCCGCGGAAAAGGACGATACGGATACCATGCTCGCGGCTCGCATCGGCATCGAGCGCGGCTATCGCACGTTTCTGCTGCTCGGCGGCGTGGGCGGTCGGCTCGATCACACGCTGGCAAACATCCAAACCCTCGCGTTTCTGCGCGAAAACGGCGCGCGCGCCGCGCTGATCGGTGAAGGAGAAACCATCACGCTGATACAAAACGAAGCGCTGCGCTTCCGCGCGGGACTTTCCGGCATCATCTCGGTTTTTTCCTACGGCGCCGTTGCCTATGGTGTCTACGAGCGCGGGCTTGCCTATGCACTCACCGACGCAACGCTCACGGACACAAACCCGCTCGGCGTGAGCAACGCCTTTACGGGCGAGCCTGCCGAGGTACGCGTGCGCGAAGGGCGGTTGGTCGTTCTATTTGCGGGTTTGCCGGAGGACAGCGACCTGTTTACCTGAACGGTTTCCCGCTCTCAAACGGCTTTCACATCGGTCTGCAATCAATATAGAAACAACATTTGAGATTGAATTGAAGAAATTCTGCTATTTTTATGGTTGGCATCGTATGTTGCCCATCCAAAATATCCGTTAATCGTATCAGGAGGATACAATGTTTCACATTCTTGTCGTGGAGGACGACCGCGCGCTGCGCGAGCTCTTTTGCACCGTGCTTTCCAAGAACGGCTTCGTCTACCACGAAGCAAGGGACGGCGCGGATGCCTGGGACGTACTCGAAAAACAGTATATCGACCTCGTTGTCACGGACATCATGATGCCGAACATGGACGGCTTTGAGTTCGTGAAAAGCCTGCGCCAAAACAGCATGAATATGCCGGTCTTGATGATCACCGCGAAGGACACGTTTGAGGATATGCAGAGCGGTTTTCTCGCGGGGACGGACGACTACATGGTCAAACCCGTCAACGTCAACGAGATGATCCTGCGCATCAACGCGCTGTTAAAGCGCGCGCAGATCGTCAACGAAAAGAAGATTCGCTTTGAAAACGCAGAGCTGCGCTATGACGATTTGACCGTCTGCATCGACGGGGATTGTAACGTGCTGCCGCAAAAAGAGTTTTATATCCTCTACAAACTACTCTCCAACCCCAACCGCGTGTTTACCAAACAGCAGATTATGGACGAAATCTGGGGCATGGACACCGAAAGCGACCCGCATACGCTGGATGTACACATCAGCCGTTTGCGCGAACGCTATAAAGAGGGTGCGCAGTTCGAGATCGTCACCATCCGCGGCCTTGGCTACAAGGCGGTAAAAAAGCATGACTAAACTGCCGCAGATCAAGGCCCGCCCGCGCGCAGCGCAGATCTTCGCCGTGATCATCACGGGCATCATCGCGGTGTCTACGGTGCTGACATTCGGCGTCATCTTCGTCATGCTCCGGCTCAAGATACCGACGATTACCGCAATCGTGACTTCCACCACGTACATGGGCATCTTTACGACCATCATCGGCGTGGGTATTTCGGCTTATACGAGCACAAAGATGCTCTCCCCGATCCTGAAGATCAACGATGCGGCAAAAAAGGTCGCCCGCGGCGACTTCTCCGTTCGGCTCGAGGAAAAGAGCATCGCAAAAGAGATCGAAGAGCTTGCGACAAGCTTCAACATCATGGTCAAGGAGCTCGCCAACACAGAGACGCTGCGAAGCGACTTTGTCGGCAATGTCTCCCACGAGTTTAAAACCCCGCTTTCCGCGATTGAAGGGTATGCAACACTCCTGCAGGACGAACGCCTGACCAAAGAGGAGCAGGCGCTCTATGTCTCCCGCATTCTGGAAAACACCAGCAGGCTTTCCAAGCTCACGCACAGCATTCTCTCGCTCTCGCAGTTGGAGAATCAGGAGATCGTGCTCCAGCAGGAGGTTTACAGTCTCGACGAGCAGATTCGCCGCGTGCTTTTAGGCTATGAGCCGCTTTGGGAGGAAAAGGAGCTGAACATCGATCTCGCGCTGGAAAGCACGCAGATCTACGGCAGCAAATCGCTGCTTGCGCAGGTCTGGAGCAACCTCATCGACAACGCGATCAAGTTTTCGCGCAAGGGCGGCACGCTCTTTGTCTCCTGTTGGGAGTTTGACGGCAAGATTGTCGTCCGCGTCCGGGACAGCGGCGTCGGTATGTCCGAAGAAGTAAGGCTGCATGCGTTTGATAAGTTCTATCAGGGCGAGCGTTCGCATTCCGGTCAGGGCAGCGGCTTAGGCCTCGCGCTTGTACGCAGAATCATCTCGCTCAGCGGCGGTACGATCGAGCTGCAGAGCAAGGAAGGCAAGGGTACGGAGGTCATCGTGACATTGAAGGGCGATCTGCCAACGCCCGCCTGACAACGTAAAAGCACCCTCATAACAGCCGGGCAATGAGCCACGGCTGTTTTTTACGCAGTCGCAATGCCTATACGCGTGAGAGTTGAGGTTCCGTTGAAGGTCTATTGAGAATGGTTTGAATGACGTTTGATACACTCGTGTTGTACTTTAGACACGTAGTCAAAGAATTGGAGAACTGGACTTTATGAAATATACGCTTGTTGCGGACAGCTGCTGCGATTTAACCCCAGAACTGCGCGCCGAATGGGGCGTGAAAAGCGTGCCGCTGACGCTGACGCTCGCCGATGAATCCTATACGGACGACGACACGCTTGATCTGCCGGACTTCATGGCACGCATGCACGCCTGCAAGGGCCGCGTCGGCTCCGCCGCACCCGCGCCGGGACTGTATGCCGAAGCGTTCGGTACCGATGACGCGTTTGCCGTCACCCTCTCGAGCAGCCTCTCCGGTTCCTACGCCAGCGCGATGTCCGGCAAAGAGATCGCAGAAGAAGCGGGCGCAAAGGTGCACGTGTTCGACTCCCGCAGCGCAGCCGCCGCGGAAGTGCTGATCGTACTCAAAATCCGCAAATTCATTCAGGAAGGACTGCAAAAGTCCGAAATCATTCAAAAGGTCGAGAACTTCATTAAAGAAATGAGCACGTTCTTCGTGCTGGACAACATCGATAATCTCTATAAAAACGGCAGACTCAACCGCATTACCGCGACCCTGATCTCCACGTTGCACATCCGCCCCATCATGGGCGCGGACAGAGACGGAAACATCTCTCTGGTTTCGCATGTGCAGGGCTGGAAACAGGTGGTCAAAAAGCTCGCGGACACCATTGCGCACACGGGACGCGACACCACGGATCAGAGCATCGTGATCACGCATTGCAACAACCCGCAGTTTGCCGATGAACTCAAAGCCGAGATTGAGCGTCGCTACCATTTCTCTGAAATCCTCGTACTGCCCACACGCGGCTTGAGCTCCCTATACGCCAATGAAAAAGGGATCATCCTCGCGTTCTAACGATTACCACAACAAATAAACGAGTGCGGGTTTTAAACCCGCATTCTTCGTCTTTCACTACAAAATTATATCGGAGGTACACCATGCAACCGTATATCCTGAGCTGCTGCTCCACGGCCGATCTCTCCAAGGACTACTTTGAACAGCGCGAAATCCACTATGTCTGCTTCCATTTCACCATCGACGGAGAGGAATATGCGGACGATCTGGGTCAGAGCATGCCGTTTGAAGAGTTTTACGGTAAGATCGCGGCGGGTGCAATGCCCACGACGTCACTCGTCAACACCGCGCAGTTCATCGAGTTCTTTGAACCTTTCTTAAAAGAAGGCAAAGACATTCTGCATCTTTCGTTCTCCTCCGGCCTTTCCGGCACCTATGCCGCAGCACTGCTGGCGCAGGAAGAGCTCAAGGAGCGTTATCCCGACCGCACGCTGGTCATCGTCGATTCCCTCGGCGCTTCCTCCGGCTACGGTCTAATGGTCGATACCCTCGCGGATATGCGGGACAACGGCGTATCGTTGCAGGATGCCGCGGCGTGGATTGAAGAGCACAAGCTCAATCTGCACCACTGGTTCTTCTCGACAGATTTGACGCACTACAAACGCGGCGGGCGCATCTCGCCGACTGCGTTCGTGGTCGGTTCCATCCTCGGCATCAATCCGCTCATGAACATGGACGATGGCGGTCACCTAACCCCGCGCTTTAAGATCAACGGCAAAAAGCGCGTCATGCGCGAGATCGTCAAGCAGATGGAGCTCCACGCGGAAAACGGGCTGGACTACGACAAAAAGTGCTTCATCTCCAACTCCGCCTGCCATGAAGACGCGGAGACGGTCGCCGCGCTGGTCGAATCGACCTTCCCCAAGCTCAACGGCAAGGTGCTGATCAACAGCGTCGGCACCGTGGTTGGCTCGCATACAGGTCCCGGAACGGTCGCGCTGTTCTTCTGGGGCGATTCCCGCAAGAAAGATTGATCCCAACCGCATAAAACGCTCCCGCAAACACGCGGGAGCTTTTTTATTCCCAAAAAACACTTGACATATTACTTATTGTTCCCTATTATTCCCTTATAAGGAATTTTTCGAAATATTCCCAGACCACAAGAAACGGAGAAAACGATGCAGGAAAGCTATTTTACCGTGGAGCAGATTGCGCAGATGCTCCAGATGCACCCCAAGACTGTCCAGCGATACATCCGCGAAGGCAAGCTCCGCGCGGTGAAGGTCGGCAAAGGCTGGCGCGTCAGCGGACACGATCTGAGCGTGTTTACCGAGAGCGCGCCAGTCCCGGGCGAAACACCGACCGCGGTCGTTTCCTGCGTAGCGGATGTCTACACGGCGGACAAAGCCGCTGCCATTCGCATCACAAACACCCTCACCGCAGGGCTCAACAGCAAACCTGCTGACATGGGCAAAAGCAGCATGCAGACACAGTATATTCCCGAGGAGCAGAAACTCCGCATCACGCTCTACGGCAGCGCGCGCATTGTCGCCGCCATGCTGGAATCCATTGCCATGCTGACGGAGGATTCCGAGCAGGCATAGTTTTGATAGACAAAAGAGAACAGAAAGGACAACGTATGAAAACCAGCGTCTACCAGAGCGCGGAGAAGAAGGAGACCTTCCGCGCGGTCTACAATAACTTTTTAAGCGCGATGCCGTTTGCAAAGCGCACCATCGATACGCCGTATGGCGAAACCTTCCTGCTGGAGGCAGGCGACCCAACCAAACCTGCGGTCGTGCTGCTGCACGGCAGTTGCTCCAACAGTGCGTTCTGGTTCAACGACATTATGGCGCTGATGAACGATTATCACGTGTTCGCCGCGGATATTCCCGGCGAGGCGGGTAACAGCAGCGAATACCGTCTGAGCCTCGAAAGCTCCGACTACGCCGACTGGATGGCAAGCGTGCTAGATGCGCTTGCGCTGCCGCGCGCAAGCATCGCGGGCAACTCCCTCGGCGGCTGGATGGCGCTGAAACTCGCGACGACGTATCCAGACCGCGTGGAAAGGCTCATGCTGTTTGCCAGCGGCGGGCTTGCCCCCATCCGCGCGGACTTTCTGGAGCGCGCGCAGGCAGCAGAGGAGGCGGAAGAATCGATCTCGTTTGACGAGGATGTCGCAGGAGACGAGCAGGTTCCGAAAGAAATCCTTGACTTTATCAACCTGATCCTCGATAGCTACTATCCGCTGAACATACCCATGCCATTGTTCAGCAAAGAGCAGTTGCAACGTCTGACCATGCCGGTGCTGTATGTAGCAGGATTAAAGGACGAGCTTCTGGATTCACCAGCGGGCGAAACCGCGCTCCGCGCGGGTGTGCCGCATGCAGAGATCTATATACTGCCGGATGCGGGACACATGATCACCACCCCGTTTGTGTGGATGCTGCCGTTTCTGGCGACGTGAAGCCGCGCCAAACACAGGACGTGCCGAAAGGCGCGTCTTTTTCATGTCAATGTACAAAGCTTGATCAAACTCTCAAGAACCCATCACGATTTCATCACAACTGCGCATTATCATGAGAGCATAACAAGTGACCACAGGAGGTACACCATGAAAACGAAATTGACGATCGCCATCGTTGCGATCCTGACTTTCACTCTGATCCTCGCCGGCTGCACGACACTGCCGAGCGCAACTGCCCCTGTTGCGGACGAGACCGCACCGCGAGGCGGATACACCACGCCCGACGACACGACTGATTACGGCAACGGCTACCGCGGCAGAGGCGCGTATGCGGACGTCGACGCCGTCGAAGCAATCGAAAACGACACCTACGAAGCCGGCACTTACGGCTACGGCGTAAACGGCAACGGTAACAACGTTGGCATCGGCTATACGGACAGCTGCGACCCGCTGTATGACGGCACGACGACCGCCGACCCGGACTACACGCTCACCGAAGCGGATCAGGCAGCCTCACTCGCGGGCTACGGTTCCGCAGGCGCACTCAAGGACGCCGACCTCACCCTCGCGGATATGCTCACCTACGCCATGCAGGATGAAACCATCGCCCGCGCAGAGTATGATCTGATCCTGTCCACATATGGCAGCGTCCGCCCGTTTACCAACATCATCCGCGCCGAGGAATCGCACATGGAAGCGTTGCTGCCGCTGTTTGAAGCCTACGGCATCGCGGTTCCCGCAGATGAAAGCGCAAGCCTTCTTGCGGCTGTCCCCACGCTGACGGAAGCCTATCAGACCGGCGTGAACGCAGAGGTCAACAACATCGCAATGTATGAAACATTCCTGGATCAGGATCTGCCGGACAATGTCCGCTTGGTATTTGAAAGCCTGATGCGCGCCTCGGAAAACCATCTGCGCGCTTTCCAGAACCGGCTGTAAATCAAACGAATCATCCTTAAAATAACAGGAGGAAGTGAACTATGTCCGCAAATCCCGTAACCCCCGTGAGTGCGCGCGAAAAGCGCCTTTCCCTGATCTCCCGCATCATCCGCTGGGTCACGCTCGGAAGCCTGCTTGCGTTTGTCATCGCGGCAACCGCGCTGCACACCCTCGGCTACGTGGGTCCAAGCATCCATGCGCTGTGTCCCTACGGCGGGCTGGAGTCTATGCTCTCGCTCGTAGCCGTCGGAACATTCCTCAAACGGATCGTCATCGGTACATTCGTGCTCTTTGGTACGACGGTGGTGCTGAGCATCGCGATGCGGCGCTCCTTCTGCGGGCAGATCTGCGCGCTGGGCGCACTGCAGGAGTTCTTCGGTAAGATCGGGCAAAAGCTCTTCAAAAAGCGCCTCGTGATGCCGCAAAAGCTCGACCGCGTGCTGCGCTATCTCAAGTACGTCGTACTGGCGGTGACCGTCGCGATGGCATGGATCACGGGCGAACTCTGGATTACGCCGTATGACCCGTTCAACGCGTTGGGGCATCTTGCGGACTTCAACGAGCTTGTGACCAGCTACCTCATCGGGTTCATCGTGCTGATCATCTCGCTGCTCGGCAGCATGGTATATGACCGTTTCTTCTGCAAATATCTCTGTCCGGCGGGCGCGCTCTATGCCGCCATCGGTAAAACCAGCCCCTATATGGTTCGCGTCGATGAAGACACCTGCATCAAATGCGGCAAATGCAACCGCAGCTGCCCGATGAATGTGGAGGTCATGAACGCGAAAAACGGACGCGTGACCAGCGCAGAGTGCATCAACTGCAACGAGTGTGTGCATGCCTGTCCGGTTCAGGGCGCAATCCACACCGGATACTCGAAGAAAGCGAAGATTCACCCGCTGGTGGCGACGATTCTCGCACTTGCGCTGTTCTTTGTGCCGATGGGCATCGCCGCCCTTTCGGGAGACATGCAACTGCTGCCGAACAAGTATGAGGGATTGCCGTGGTTCTCCACCCCGGGTATCACCGAAGGCAGAGGCAGCGAAGGCGAGGAATCGCATGAGGAAGAAGCCACGTTGCCTGCCGGAGAATCGGAAGAAGAGGACTATGTGGCGATCAACGGCTATGCGCCGAGCGATTTGCGTGGCTCCTATACGCTGGAGCAGACCGCAGAGCTGCTCAATATGCCGCTCGATGAACTCTATTCGCGCCTCGGCCTTGCGGCGGACTACCCCTCCTACGCCTCGCTGAAGGATGCGGCAGCGCAGATGGGAATGGGACTGAGCGATTTCAAGCATCAGCTCTTTGACTAAACCCTCTTCGCGAAACAAGAGCTCCGGCTGACGCCGGAGCTCTTTGTTCTATTGTCGCAGTCATTCATATGATTGCAGAATCTAATGTTTTTAAAAGTGTCGTTTTTGAAGTTATTCGTCTTTCCCATTTGGAGGATTGCTCACTACCGTATCATCGGCACGCATTTGGTTGTACATTGCATCACAACACTCTGGCATTCTATGATTTGGGGACGGATGTCCACCTTCACGCTCGTGCACTTCTTTTGAAAGAAGATCAATATAATCGTCTTCTATGTGCTTGAGCGGAGAATCGACATACTCTTCAAATGCTTCCTTCGTCATGACACTTCCTCCTTTCTTTCCATAACGAATTCAACAAAACAAGCCGCTATCTACAGCAACGAATCATTTGAAAGCTCCACCGTATCAAACCAGAACACCGTCCGCTTATCATTGCTCTCCACACCGTAAGCGACGCCGTGCCGTTCAAGGATGGTCTTCACGATCGCGAGGCCGAGGCCGGTGCCGAGGCCGCCCGCTTCACCCTGCTTCGGCGCGCGATGGTAGCGATCCCAAATCTTCGGCAGCTCCTCCGGCGGAATCGGTTCGCCCGTATTTTCGACCGAGATGCGCATGATATTCCCCCGCGCTTCTCCGCGGACGCGGATGCGAGAGGCGGCCTTCGCGTGGTGCACGGCATTGTCCAGAAGATTGCTCACCACCTGCGCAAACTGCCCGCGATCAAACAAGATGTCCCCCTCTGGACACGTCAGCTCCAGCACGATATCCCGCTGCCCCGCCGCGAGCGCAAAGCGGCCGACGAGATCGCCGAGCTCCAAAGCGCACGAGAACGCCTGCGGCTGAATGCTCTGCGCGCCCGATTGCAGCTTGGAATAGTCCAGAATATCGCTCACAAGGCTGCCGAGCCGCGCGGATTCCTCTACGATAGCGTCCAGCTGTTTGGTGCGCTTCTCCTCGTTTGGCCAGGTGACGTCCCGCACGGTCTCCGCGTAGCCGCGGATGATGGTCAGCGGCGCGCGCAGCTCATGCGACACATTGGCAATCAACTCCCGCCGTAGCTCTTCGGTCTTGCCCAGCTCGTCGCCAAGTTCGTTGAGCGCCTGTGTCAGCTGGCCGATTTCGTCCCTTGCAGTGACGGGCGTCTTCACCGAATAATCCCCCGCCGCCATGCGCTTTGCGGCGCCCGTGACCGCCAAAATCGGGCGCGAAAAACGGCGCGAAAGCACGAGCGAGAGGATCAACGCCGCCGCAAGCAGCACCGCCGTGATCACCCAAAGCTGCTGCAATAACACGCGGGAAGCCTCCGACACATCCACCAGTGAGAATACGACCAGCAGCGTGCCGCCCTCGACCGAGCGGCTGATGAGCGCATATCGTGCCTGCTCCGTCTCGGTCTGGAGCATCTCCACCCCACCGCCCGCGGCTTCGATCAGCTCGGGGATGCGCTTGACGATCTGCCCGCGCATGGGTAATCCGTCGGACTGATACACGACGCTGCCCGATTCATTCACCGCGAGCAGGCTGACGTTGATTGCGCTCTCCAGCCCCGCATAGTCGGTGCTTGCCGCGACGGACACGTCGGATACCGCAGCGTCTATGCTCTGGATGCGCTGATTCAAGTAGCTGTCGCTCAGGAACACGGCCTGCACAAGCCAGATCAGCGCGACGGCGAGCGCCGCCATGCCGAGGAACGCGAGCATCAGTTTTGCGCGGATGCGTTTCATACTTTCCCTCCCGAAAATCGGTAGCCGGTGCCCCAAACGGTCACGATATGGTCGCGATATGCGCCGAGCTTTTCGCGCAGGCTTTTCACATGCGTGTCCACTGTCCGCGCGTCACCGAAAAAGTCATATCCCCAAACATGGTTGAGAAGTTGATCCCGCGTGAAGGCCACCTCCGGCCGCGAGACGAAGAACGCGAGCAGGTCAAACTCCTTTGGGCTGAGGCTGACGTCTTCCCCGTCGATCTGCACCAGATGCGCCGCGGCGTCTACCTTTAGCCCGCCGAGGGTAAATACCGCACCGACTCCCTGCGCAGCGCCCGCGCGCTTTAAAAGCGCTTTCATGCGGGCGATGAGTTCCCGCGGGCTGAAGGGCTTGCCGATATAGTCGTCCACGCCCAGCTCAAACCCGAGCAGGCGGTCATATTCCTCGTTGCGCGCGGTGAGCAGAATCACAGGCGCCGCGCTGCTTTTGCGAATCTGCTTGAGCGTGCCCCAGCCATCCAGCCGCGGCATCATGACATCCAGCACAACGAGTGCATAGCTGTTTGCGGCAAACAGGCGGAGCGCTTCCTCTCCGTCACCCGCCTCGTCAAACGTCCAATCCTCCGCCTGCGCATATTCGCGCACGATGGAGCGAATCCGCGCGTCGTCATCCGCCAGCAATATCCGGGTCAAACCGTTCACCTCCGAAAAACAAACTTCCATATCCGACCAGAGCAATCACAACAATCGCCTGATCGCGAAAACAGTTGATTTGATATGATCGTATCATCGTTTCCCCAAAAAAGCACGAAAAAACAGCCGCAAATGTTGGGCGGCTGTGTTTGAAACGGCTATCTGAAAGCAATTCTCTCTATACCCTGTTTCGCCGAACGAAAATGAAGATGAAGATCGGCATGATGAACACCATGACCGCAATGCCGCAGGCGATGAAACCCATCCGCGCGCCAAACCAGTTGTCCATCGATCCGACAAAGAGATTCCCGATCGGCGACGAACCCGCGAGCACGAGCGAATAGACGCTCATCACGCGCCCGCGAAAGCGATCCGCCGTATGAATCTGCAAATTCGAGTTCGCTGTGGAAAGATATGTCACGAATAGAAATCCGCCAATTGCGACCGAGAGCGCGGTGGAAACAAAGCTGTTCGTATAGCCGATCAGAATTAAAATCAATCCCGAAAAGAGCGGCAGCACATAGAGAATGAACCGCCTTGGCCCGTTTTTGCTCAGCGACGCGACGAGCAGCGCGCCAACCAGCGCGCCCGCACCCAGCGCGGAGAGCAAGAATCCGTAGCCCGTCTCTGTAAGTCCCAGAATCTGTTGCGCAAACACGGGAATTGCAACGCCGTAGTTGAGCGCAAAGGTGGAGATCACCGCCATGATCAGCAGCGTTGTGTAGAGCGTCTCATCGTGGAAGATATACTTCAAGCCCTCGCCGATGCTCTCGAACATGCCCTTTCTCTCCTTTTCCTCCGGCACCGCACAGGCAACGGGATGGATGAAGAACAGGCTGATGAGCACCGCGGCAAAGCTTAAAGAGTTCACGAGGAAACACGCGGAAATGCCGATGGTCCCCATCAGGATGCCTGCGAGCGAAGGCCCGATCATACGCGCCACGTTGAAGGTCAGCGAGTTGAGCGCGATGGCATTCATCAGATCGTCGTGACCAACCATCTCCACGACGAACGACTGACGAAGCGGCATATCGAGCGTATTGACGAGCCCCAGCAGCGACGCCGAGATCAAAAGGTGCCAGTATTGCACATTGCCGGAATGAACCAGGAGCCACAGCGCGAACGTAATGGCTAACGAGAGCGACTGCGTGATGATCAGCATCCGCTTTTTAGGAAGCCGGTCGATCAGCACCCCGGCAAACAGCGAAAACAGCAGCGCAGGCAGAAACTGCAGCGCGCTCACGACGCTCAACAGCAGCGCGGATTTGGTCAGCGAATACGCAAGCCACGGCTGCGCGGTGTTCTGCATCCACGTGCCGATGGTCGAGACGCACATGCCCGCGAAGTAGTAGCGATAGTTTGCGTGTCTCAGCGAGACAAACGGATTGTTAAGCCCCGCTTTGCGCGGTTGAAGGGTATCCAAAGCGCGCCTTTCCTGCCCCGCAGAGTATCGCGCGGTCTATGTCCGCGCCGCGAGGCGCCTTTGATTATAACACCGGAATCGCGCGAAATAAATCGCAAAGGATAATATACTAAGCCTGCTTCCAGGGGCGCACCTTGCCGAGCCAACCCTGATTCTGCCAGTATTCCTTCTCGATCGGGGATGCGCTCCAATTCGCTTTTTGCATGCCCACCATCATGCGAAATATAAACCGCGTTTTGATGCCCACGCGCGGCGGCTTATTTTTGCCGAGCTTTCTTGCGAGTTTTGCGGTATCCTTTGTGATTTTGTCTTTGATCTTGGGTTTCACGCTATCCCAGTTTTTCGCCTGAACGCGCGCGCCGTAACGATAGATTTCCGGCACGCCCCAGTAGAACAGATTTTGCGCGACACCCTTTGTCGCGCCCGCGGTCGAGCTGCCCGCGGAAGCGGAGACGACGACCGCCTTTTTGCGAAACATCGACCCGCGCGGACGATGCGACATCCACATCGTAAACGTCAGATCCAAGAGCGATTTGAGCGCCGCGGAAGGCGCCATGCAATAGGTCGGCGTCGTGAAGACGAGCAGGTCTGCCGCCTCCATCGCGCTAATGATGGCGTTCTTTTGTTCGTACCAAGGGCAGTCCGCGTCGTTTTCGATGCAGCGGTAGCAGCCGACGCAAAAGTGATTCAAATCGCGCGGTAAAAAGAACTCTTTGATCTCGTGTTCCCCCGGAATCTGATCGACGACAAGCCTGCCGATGTGATAAGAACTGCCTTTATGATTCTGTCCGTGAATGATGGCTATTTTCATGTTGATCCCCCCCTGATAAGGCGCATATTCCTGCGCCTAGCGCAATTATAACGGACGCAACCGCTCGCTTCAATGTCCTGCGCGTCGCAATCCTCGAAAAACCAATCAAAATCCTGTCAGGATGTTTCATTTTTGTATACATTCTTGTTATACTCTTGCCCTTGTCTGGCAGTAGACTGCTATAATATGAATGTTACCGCGTGATTGCGGATTTTTGTGATGTAATGAGGAATACGATTTTGATGCAGCAAGTGCAGGAGATCATCAGCCAGGTTCGAAAAGTCGTCGTGGGCAAGGACCCCGTCATCGCCAGTATTTTGATGGCAATGCTCGCGCAGGGGCATGTTCTCCTGGAAGACGTGCCGGGCGTCGGCAAGACCACGCTCGCGCTCGCGTTTTCGCGGACGATGGACTTATGCTATAAGCGCATGCAGTTTACGCCGGACGTGATGCCTTCGGACATCACCGGCTATACAACGATTCAACTCGGCGAGTCCGGCGGCAACTATGTGCCGGGCGCGGCGATGTGCAACCTTTTTCTCGCGGACGAGATCAACCGCGCGTCCAGCAAGACGCAGTCCGCGCTGCTGGAGGTTATGGAAGAAAACAGTATCACGGTAGACGGCGTCACCCGCGCGGTGCCGCAGCCGTTTCTCGTGATCGCGACCCAGAACCCCGCGGGTTCTTCCGGCACGCAGCCGCTGCCGGAATCCCAGCTTGACCGCTTTATGGTGCGGCTTTCTATGGGCTATCCCGACCGCAGGAGTGAAGTGGAGATGCTCCGCCGACATCAGAACGCGGTGTCTCTCGATTCCGTCAACCGCGTTATCACGCCACAGGACTTAACCCTCATGCAGCGCGAGGTCGAGAGCATCTATGCTTCTGACGCGCTGTTTGCCTATATCACCGAGCTTGCCGGATGGACGCGCGCACAGCCCGCGATCCGCATCGGCGTCAGCCCGCGCGGTACCATCGCGCTGCTTCGCATGAGCAAGGCCGCGGCCTATCTTTCCGGACGCGATTACCTGATCCCGCAGGACGTGCAGCTGGTGTTTGAAAGCGTTGCCGCGCACCGCATCCTGCTCAGTCCGCGCGCGCTGGTCAGCGGCGTGACCGAGCAGCAGCTCGCCAAGCGTGCGCTCACGCAGGTGCAAGCGCCCGTCGCGGTATAATTCCATGGCCGGAAACCGGGTTCTCTACATCTACGCGTTATTTTTCGCGTTTATTTTGTTTGTTCTGTTCGACCTGTATCTGTTCCACCTGTTGCTCATATTTCTCGTTTTACTGCCCGTAGTTTCACTGCTGGCAGCGCTTCCCATGCGAAAAAATCTGCGTTACGCGCTGGAGATTGAGGACGACATCATGCCAAAGGGCGTCTGCGGCATCCGCCTCTCCGCGCGCAACAACAGCCCGTTTCCCTGCGCCGGCGTGCGCTTCACACTGGAGCGGCATAACGCGCTTGGACGCGTTGGCGATCGCTACACCGAGTCCGCCGAGGACGTCGTGCAGTTTCCGCTAGGTCCGATGCGCGCGCACGCGATGGAGCCTTCGGTCAAGATGGCGCATTGCGGCAGGGTCGATCTGTCTATCTGGCGCGTACAGGTGCTCGATACGCTCGGTCTGTTTGCGCTGAATGTTTCGCCAAAGAACGGAGCAACGCCCGCGGGCAGCGTCTATGTGCTGCCGGAGCTGCAGAGCCGCAGCATCCAGACCGACGAAGCCGCCGATCTGGGACTCGACAGCGCGCATTATTCGACGCAAAAGGCGGGCGGCGATCCTTCCGAAATCTTCCAGCTGCGCGACTATCGCGAGGGCGACCCGCGCCACAGCGTGCACTGGAAGCTTTCTAGCCGCATGAACCGCCTGATCGTGCGCGAGTTTGGCCTGCCGTTGAACCCGTCTCTTCACTTTTTACTGGAGCTGCGTGAGGATTCCACGCCAGACGCGGCGGAAGCCATGATCGGCACCATGCTCGCGTTTTCTGAATATCTCATGGCACGCGAGATCATGCACTCCATCAGCTGGATCGGCGAGGAGGGCGGACTTTGCACCATGCCCGTCACCGGACCGGAAGCGCTCGCGAGCGTGTTGCACGACCTGCTCGCCCTGCCGGGGCAGGCGCGCTGGAGCACGCTGGAACGATTCGCAACCGAAGGCGGCGCGCGCGAGGACACGCACCTTATCTATCTGGTTGCAGGCAGCGTCTACCGCGCCGCAGAGGACGAAGCGGGCGCTAGACTTCTTGCCACCATGACCACCATTGGCGCATGCAGACGGCTCACGCTAATGCCATACGTCTGTGATAACGACACCGCCGATGCTATACGCGACCTTGGCTGCGAGGTTCAGCTGCTCGACGGCAGCGTCCCCGGCGCGGAAACGGAGGCGGACGCATGAGCGAAAAAGCGAAGAAAGCCCGCCGAACTCCCGTGCGGGAAGGCGCGCCCGCCATCATTCTGCGGCTGTTGCAGCAGCTCGTCGTCGTTCTGCTCGCCGTGCTCGGCTTTGTGTTTTGCGTATTGAGCAGCTATACGCTCGATCTACCGACCGGTACGCTGGTCATGACCGCTATTGCGTTTTCGCTGCTGTTTCTTGCGGTGTTTACGCTGCCAAAGAGCGGTTTATTCGCGATCCTTTGCCTGGTTGGCGGCATCGCATACATCGCCGTCAACGCAGGCGATCTCCTGCAGGGCGTGCTGCTGCTGATCGAGCGGGTGACGACACCGCTGGAACTGCGGATGCCGGATTTGATGCAGATGCTGCTCAAGCCCGCGATGGCGGACGAAGCCATGCTGCTCATGACGCGCGCAATGCAGTTGATCCTGTTTTTCGTGTCGTTCCTCTCGGCGTTCTTCATCGTCAGCCAGCCGAGCGTGCCGGGGCTTGCGCTCTCCACGCTGCCGCTGCTGGTTCCCGCGCCGTTCTATCTACTCTCCCCTGCGCGGCTACCGTTTTTCATGCTGTTTGCGGCGCATCTGATGGTGTTTGCGTTCAACAACGCCCGCCGCGCGCAGACGACGCTGCGTGCCGGTGTCTACGTGCCGCAAAGCCGGCGCAAGGCAAATCAGGCGGCGCAGCGCGCGGCGCAATATTCACTCTCTCTGCTTGCGCTGCCGATCATCGCCATCGCCGCGCTGCTTTCCGGGGTCGTGCTCCCGCAGGAGGGCTACGAGCGGCCGGAAGCGATTGAGTCGCTCCAACAAAAGATTTTTTCGCTGGATATCGGCAAGGACGCATTCTGGCGCAGCAACGACGGCCTCACGCGCGGAGATTTGACCAGTCTGTCCGCGATTCGCTTCACGGGCGCAACTGCGCTCAAGATACGCGTCTCCAACGAATCCTCGCTGTATCTGCGCGATTATGCCGGCGCGATCTATACCGATAATGGCTGGGGAAACGTCTCCAACTCGGACTTTTCCAATCTTTCGACCAGCGTCGATATCGCGCCGCAGAATCTGCACGCGGCGGCGCTCGAGGCCAGCGGAGAGCTGAACAACTATTTCACGCTCACCGTGCGCAATATCGCCGCCACGCCGCTCTCGATCTGGACGCCGCCGGGGCTGATCACGCGCGCGGACGCAATCCCCAACGCGGGCTATGTGCAGGATACCGCGCTGGCGTTCGGCTCCTCGGAGTCCTCTTCGGAATACACGCTTGATGCGATTCCCGTCGATATGGCGTTGTATAACGTATCCCATGCGGATGACGGGCTTCAGAGCGCCTACGAAAAATCCATCGGCAAGGCGGACGGGCTTTACAACGCGGACAACAGCGCGGCAAGCGCCGTGCGAAACGACGCGGATCGCTATGTCGAGTATCTGTTTGACGTGTATACCCAGCTTCCGGACGACACATATGCCGCGGCACAGACGCTGCTTTCGACCTATGGCATACAACTCGTCTACAACGGAAGCGAGCTGAATCTCGCGCAGACGTGCCAGCAGGTGCGCACGCTTCTTGCGCAGCAGTGCAACTATGACTATTCCCCGCCGGTGATGCCGGAAGGCGCGGACTTTGCCACCTGGTTTTTACAGGAGGCAAAGAGCGGCTACTGCGTGCATTTCGCCACGACAGGAACCATCCTCCTGCGCGCGCTCGGCATCCCCGCGCGCTATGCGGAAGGGTATATCGTAATACAGAAGGATTACGAAAAGCAGCCGGATGCGGAGGGCTTCATCGAAATCGAGGACACGCACGCGCACGCCTGGGTTGAAGTATTCGATCCCTCGCTGCTGGAGTGGGTTCCGGTCGAGATGACCAAGACCGCGTCGAGCAGCAACAGTCCCTCGCCGGACGCTTCCGGCGATCCGAGCGAGTTGACCACGCCGTCGTTTAGTCAGGATACACCCGAACCCACCGCGGAGCCGACCCCGACGCCGACGCCGGAACCGACCCCCACACCATCGCCGGAACCGACGCTCCCGCCGGACGGCACCACGCCCGACCCGGATGCAACGCCGGAAAACGAGGATGCGGCCGCTGCGCAGAGTACGCCAACGCCCGCGCCGACGGACGACGGCACACAGGACGGCAGCACGACGCCGGAGGGCGACGACACCACCGAGGATGTCGGCGCTTCTGTCCCGCGTCCGCCGCTCTGGCCGATCTTTGCGCTGCTTGCGGCTGTAAGCATTCCGCTTGGCGCGTTTGGTTACCGGAAATTCCATCATGAGCGACTCTTGCGCACCTTCATGCAAAAGGACGCGAACGCCGCCGTCCTCGCCGCGATGCGATTCGCGCTGCGCATGCTGCGCGCCGCGGGCGCTCCCATGATGCAGGCGATGGAGTCGCAGGAACAGTATGCCTACAAGGTTGCGCGGCAGATGCCCGCTGTTGACCGGGCAAAGATGGAATCCGTTCTGCTGATTGCGCAACGCGCGACGTTCTCCGGCAGAACATCTAGCAAAAAAGAGCGCGAAGAGGTGCTTGCCTTTGCGAACTCGCTGGTCTCTGCCTTGCCCGCGCGGATGAAGGGGCTCAAGCGGATCGTGTTCCTCTGGCGCTTCCCGCCGATCTATCCGTTCTAACGTATATTGGTAAATATCTGTGTATTTTACGCGAGCAAAAAGCTCTCCCGAATCGGGAGAGCTTTTGTCTTGCCATGTATCTGATCTATCAGGATCGCTCAACTGTGTCCGTGCCAGCCAAGCTCAGTTGAAATCGCTTCCGCCGTGTTCTTCAACGCCTGCAGCGTTTCTTCCGAAACCGCAGCCTTGCGCTCACCCGAATGCAGGAAGCAGACGATGCCGACCGCAGAGGTGCAGACGCCCTCATAGTCAAAGATCGGAGATGCAAACGAACACATGCCGTTGTGATACTCCTCATACTCGGAGGCCAATCCTTCCCGTCGCACAATCTCAAGCTGCTCGAGATACGCTTCCGGCGATTTGATGGTGTCAACAGTATAACTCTTCATGCCCGCTCGCTTGAGGATTCTTTTCACGCTGTTTGCGTCCTGGTGCGCGAGGATTGCCTTGCCCTGCGAGGTGCAGTGCACGGGCAAACGGTTGCCGACCGTCGACGCCACGCGAAAGACGTTGTTCGGCTCTGCGCTGTCGACGATGAGCAGCGTATCCGCATTCAGTGACGCAAGATAGACCGACTCACCCGATTTTGCAACCAGTGCGTTGAGATGCGGGCGGGCGAGCTTGACGACATTCCAGTGTTCGGAGATCGTGCAGCCATACTCAAACAAGTGCAGCCCCAAGCGATATTTCCCGTCCGCAGGGCTTTGCTCCACCACCGCGGAGTCGATCATAGAGGCGAGCAGGTTGTGTACCGTGCTCTTGGGCCAGCCGGTCATACGGCTCAGCTCGGTCAGCGAAAGAGACCTCTTCTCCCGCCAAAAGCAGTCCAGCAGCGCAATCGCTTTTCCCACCGCCTGCACTTTGTGTCCGTTATCGGGCATCTATATCTCCTCCTATCTATAGCGCGCTTGTGCGCTTGCATGTGCGCAACATCTGGATCAAACCAGCGACTGTTGCGCGATGCTGACCATGTGTTTGTTTTTTTGATTGTATCATATTATAATATCTGCATCAGCAATTTGCGTGATGTAGTCGTTGCGTATAGCTGAATCTATGTCCAGCAATACGGAACAAATAATTCAGGGGTTTCTCTGTGCCCCATTCGGGCGTATACTCTTACGAAACGAAACGCAGCCATCGCGGGACACGTATCCGCAAGATGACCGCAAAGCCGACCGAAAGGAACCGCCATGGCCTATTTTTTTGACGAACCCTCACATACGTTTTCCGAATACCTGCTGGTGCCGAGTTTCTCTTCCACCGAATGTTCGCCGCAGAACGTCTCGCTCAAAACGCCGATCTGCAAGCATCGCGTCGGGGAACAAAGCCCGCTGAACATGAGCATTCCGCTGGTCTCCGCAGTGATGCAGTCCGTCTCCGGCGAAAAGCTCGCAGCGGCGCTCGCGCGCGAAGGCGGCATCTCGTTCCTGTTCGTCTCGCAGCCCATCGAATCCCAGGCAAACATGGTGCGTGCGGTGAAAAAATCGAAGTCTGGCTTTGTCGGAAGCGACAGCAATGTAACCCCGTTGCACACGATGGCGGACATCATGGCGCTCAAAGCGAAAACGGGGCACTCCACCGTCGCAGTGACAGAGGACGGCACGCCCTATGGCAAGCTCCTCGGCATCGTGACCAGCCGTGATTATCGTCCCAGCCGCATGGAACCCGAAGCGCAGGTGAAGGACTTCATGACGCCCATCGACCGGCTCGTTTACGGCAAGGAAGGTATCTCGCTCACCGAAGCCAACGATATCATCTGGGAGCACAAGCTCAACGCGCTGCCCATCGTCAACAAAGACGGCAACATGGTTTGTTTCGTCTTCCGCAAGGATTATGATTCCCACAAAGAAAACCCCGGCGAACTACTGGATAGCCAGAAGCGCTATATCGTCGGCGCGGGCATCAATACGAGAGACTATGAAGAACGCGTACCCGCGCTGGTCGAAGCGGGCGCCGATATTCTCTGCATCGATTCCTCCGAAGGCTTCACCGAATGGCAGGCGCGCACCATCGCGTTCATCCGCTCCCGCTACGGCGACAAGGTCAAGGTCGGCGCGGGCAACATCGTAGACGCAGACGGGTTCCGCTATCTTGCGGACGCAGGCGCGGACTTCGTTAAGGTCGGCATCGGCGGCGGCAGCATTTGCATCACGCGTGAAGCAAAGGGCATCGGCCGCGGTCAGGCGACCGCCGTACAGGACGTCGCAGCCGCACGCGACCAGTACGCCAAGGAAACCGGCATCTATGTGCCCGTCTGCTCCGACGGCGGCATTGTGCTGGATTATCACGTGACGCTTGCGCTCGCGATGGGCGCGGATTTCTGCATGCTGGGCCGCTATTTCGCCCGCTGTGACGAGAGCCCGACGAGCAAGGTCTTCATCAACGGCAGTTATATGAAGGAATACTGGGGCGAAGGTAGCGCCCGTGCGCGCAACTGGCAGCGCTATGACAGCGGCGGCGAAGCGAAACTCACCTTCGAAGAGGGTGTGGACAGCTATGTCCCCTACGCGGGCACACTGCACCACAACGTCGAACAGACGCTGAGCAAAGTGCGCTCGACGATGTGCAACTGCGGCGCGCTGAGCATCCCCGAACTGCGCGAAAAAGCGCGGCTCACGCTCGTCTCCGCAGCGACACTCGCCGAAGGTGGCGCGCACGACGTCATGCTCAAGGACAGAACGTATTTCCGCTCGTTTGAGTAAGTAAAATTCAGGAGAGATCGATGAAGAAACGATCCATATTATCCAAAATTCTCCGCGCCGCTGCCTTTGTGCTGGCGGCGCTTGTGCTGCTTGCGCTCGTCAACTTCTTCCCGACCTTCTCGCTGAAGACGCCGGGCATGCAGCAGCTCACCGGCGAATATGTGACCGTGTTTTACGAAACCGAGCAGGCCGCGGCGGAGGATGTCTTCTCGCTTGCTGAAACGCGCGGCGGCGAACTCGCCGATCTGCTTGGATTGCAGCAGACGAAACCCGTGGAGATCTTCATCTACGATCAGCAGAGCGTCATGCAGACCAAGAAGTACGGGCTGGTTGCGCCGCTTTTGCACCTCGACTGGTACATCGGCGACAACATCGGCGCGCGCGTACTGCTCACTTCGCCTGCAAATCCCGGCCCCGCGCACACCTATGAAGACAACCGCACCGCGGCGCTGCACGAGCTCGTGCACGCATACAACAGCCTGCTCAACCCGAAGATGACCTATTGGGTGGACAACGGCCTCGCGGGATATCTTTCCGGACAAAAGCCGAGCTATCCGGTTGCAACGTATGCTCCCCTGCCCACGTTGGAACAGACACATGTCGCGGGTCCTCTTGCGCCCGTCACATTTGCAAACTTCAGCGGATACGAGTATTCCTACACCTATGTCGAATACCTCGCCAACGCCTACGGTTGGGATGCGGTCAAATCATTTGCCAAAGACGGCGACTATCAGACCGCATTCGGCATTGACGAAGCGTCGATCTACCAGTCGTGGACAGCGTTCGTCAAAGACGCGTATTCCGAATAGAACCAATATAAAAAGAACCCGCCGGACTGTCCGGCGGGCTGGGGCACACTGCGGTGTGCCTTTTTTGTTGTCTTTTAACGTTTCTTCTCAGGGATGATCTCAATCCAGTATCCGTCCGGATCTTCGATGAAATAGATGCCCATGTTCTCGTTGACGAACACGACGCAGCCCATCTCCTCGTGCAGTTTGCGTGCGGCTACCATATCGTCCGTCGTCAGCGCGAGGTGAAACTCTGCCTCGCCGATATCATAGGCTTCCGTACGCGCCTTGAGGTAGGTCAGCTCCAGCGAAAACGTGCCGCTGCCGTCGCCCAGAAACACGAGCGTGAAATCGTCGTTGTCCACCGTGCGCAGCGGGGAAAGCCCCAACGCTTTTTTGTAGAAATCGAGGCTCGTATTGAGGTCTCGAACATTGAAATTGAAGTGATTAAAGCGAAACATGGCGAATTCTCCTTTTTGTAATGGTACACAATTTGGCATCGATTCTGCCTTTCCTTCATTATAACAGAACGCAGTAGCAACAAAAGTGTTTTCTTCTTACCGAAGGTTTGTCCGGAAACGCATGAAGTTGTCCACAATGCATTAATATGCTTAAAGTCGTTTTTTATGCATTCTGATTTCACAGAAAATCACGCATTTTTTCTGTGTCATGGCAACAAATTAACATTATTTTGCGTATTCGATTCCGCAATCGCATAGATGCGGGATGGGAAAACCAATCATCCCGATGCAAGCTCTGCACGCATAATACCGCGCTTTTTCCGTTTTTATACATTCTCCTCCCAATCTGTTGCGGGAAAGCGCGTTTTGTAGAAAAAAACCAAAAATATTAACCAGAATTAAACATATATAATATATTGACAATGCATTCTCTGTTCTTTATAATCATGCATAACACATTGGCGTGTGATTATTACTAACGAGATAGTCATAGCCATTTTTGTTTATTATCGAAGGAGGAATTCAAAATGAGGAAACTTCTCAGTTTGCTGCTCGTCCTGGCCCTCGCGTTCAGCGTGGTCGCCTGTGCAGCACCCGCCGCCCCGGCAGCCACCGAGGCGGAAGCCCCCGCAGCTGAAGCAACCGAAGCCCCCGCGGCCGAAGAAGCAGCAGCACCCGAGGCCCTCAGCGAGCCCATTATCCTTGGTACGATCTCGCCCAACACCGGTGCTCTTGCTGAATACGGCGTAGCTGTAGTCAACGGAGTCAATCTTGCTGTTAACGAAGCCAATGCAGCTGGCGGTGTCCTTGGTCAGCAGATTATCGTCAATAGCATTGATGATCAGGGTGAACCGTCCGAAACCCTCAACGCGTTCAACTCGCTTGTCGCGCAGGGTATTGGTCTTATCGTCGGTTCCGTCACCTCGAGCTGCACTTCCGCGATCACCGGTGCTGCCAACGAGGAAGGCGTCGTCCTGCTGACCCCCACCTCGACGGCTGACAGCATCACGACCGAAGACGACTACGTGTTCCGTTCCTGCTATGCAGACGGTTTCCAGGGCGCCATCGCAGCCTACTACGCAAAGAACGCGGGTTACACCGAAGTCGGCGTGGTCTACTGCGCGGCTGACACCTATTCCAAGGGTCTGTATGACTCCTTCGCGGCTGCCGCCGAGACCTATGGTCTGACGATCAAAGCTGTTGAATCCACCGCTTCTCTGGATGTTCAGGACTACACCAACCAGTTTGCCTCCATGGCGAGCTCGGGCGTGCAGTTCGTGTATGCGCCGTATTACTACAGCGTAATCGGCCCATACGTCGTCACCCAGGCCCGTGCAGCTGGTTACACCGGCATCATCATGGGCGCTGACGGATACGACGGTACCCCTGGCAATGTTGCCGCTGGTGCCGACTTAACCGCTTTCAATGACGTCTATTGGACCAACCATTACGATGCAGCCAACCCCGACCCGAATGTGCAGGCGTTCGTATCCGCTTACGAAGCGGCTTACGGTTCTACCCCGACCGCACTCGCAGCTCTGGGTTATGATGCTGCCCTCATGTACATTGCAGCTATCGAAAAAGCTGGCTCCACCGATCCGGAAGCCGTCCGCGCAGCTCTGGCAGATACCTCTGCTGTATACACCTGCGTGACCGGCACCTTCTCGCTGGATTCCAGCGGCACACCTGCAAAAGGCGCTGTTATCCTCTCGTTCTATGCGGACGGTGATAGCGTTGGCACGAAGCTGATTGACGCCGTCAAAGAGCTCAAATAACGAAGCATTCGCAAACAGCATATAGGACAAAGGAGGCGAGGCTCACGCCGCGCCTCCTTTGCCGTTAATTTCGAAAGGCGGAACGAACAAGTGAGCACATTCTTGCAAACACTGTTTGTCGGGCTTAGACTCGGGAGCATCTATGCACTCGTCGCACTCGGCTACACCATGGTCTACGGTATCATCCGTTTGATCAACTTTGCCCACGGCGACTTTATCATGGTCGGCGGCTATACGATGATCTTCACCATTCCGGTGATGATTTCTCTTGGTCTTCCGATCTGGGTCTCCGTATTCCTCGCGATTCTGGTTTGCGCGCTCGTCGGTATGTCGACAGAGCTGATCGCATACCGTCCCGTCCGCAAGAAAGGCACCTCGATGTCGGCGCTCATTACGGCCATCGCGGTGAGTTTACTGCTGGAAAATCTCGCGCAGGCGATCCCGCAAATCGGACCGAATCCGAAAGTCGCGAACCAAATTTTTGCTGCCGGCGGCATTCGTGTTGCGAATGTTACGCTCGACTGGACGACGATGATGACCATCTGCATCAGCGTTGTCGTCATGGTAGCGCTCTACCAATTCACGCAAAAGACCAAGATCGGTCGCGCCATGCGCTGCGTGTCCGAGGATAAGCCCGCTTCTATCCTCATGGGCATCAACGTCAACCGCACGATCGTAATGACGTTTGCCATCGGCTCCAGCCTCGCTGCGATCGCCGCTCTGATGTATATTGCCCAGTACCCCAAGGTCTACACGACCATGGGTTCCATGCTGGGCCTCAAGGCCTTCGTCGCCGCCGTGCTCGGCGGAATCGGCATCATCCCGGGCGCTATGCTCGGCGGTTTTGTCATCGGCCTTGTTGAGTCCTTCACCACCAGCTATGTCAGCTCGAGCATGGCGGATGCGTTCGTGTTCCTCATCCTGATCGTCATGCTGATCATCAAACCTGCCGGAATCCTTGGAAAGAACTTGGGTGAAAAAGTATGATCAAGAACAGAACAACACAGGGGTATATCCTCAATACGCTGGTCATCGCGATCCTCTTGATCGGGTTCGCATTCATCAAGGAGAACTTTGGCAAGGCGGGCGATTTCAAGCTCATCATTGCACCCAGCATCTGGCAGTGCTGCTATCTGATCATCCTCGCCGCCTCCCTCAACCTGACGCTCGGCTTTTTGGGTCAGCTGTCGCTGGGACATTGCGGCTTTATGGCAATCGGCGCGTATGCCGCGGCACTGATCTCTCTTGCTGCCGAACGCGCTGGCGTGTTTGAAGAAAAGAGCGGCCCGGCGTTTCTGCTCGTGCTCGCCGTCTGTATCATCGTCGCCGGTGTGCTTGCCGCCATTGTAGGATTGATCGTCGGTATTCCGGCGCTGCGCCTCAAAGGCGACTATCTTGCCATCATTACGCTGGGTTTCGGCATGATCATCGTCAACATCATCAACAACCTGCCCTTCGCGGGTCAGGAAGGCCTCGCGCTGGGCAGCGCCGCGGCTTCGCTCTATAAAAACGGCCTCGGTTTCGGCACCGCTCTGAAGGTGACCTACATTTGGGTCGCGGTCATCGTAACGCTTGTGTGTGTAGCGATGATGTTCATGTTCGTACGTTCGAAATATGGCAGAGCCATCCGCGCCATCCGGGACGATGAAATCGCGGCCTCCGCCTCCGGCATCAACACCTCGTACTACAAGGTGTTCACGTTCGCCTACTCCGCGTTCTTCGCGGGCGTTGCCGGCGCGCTGTACGCCTGCGCCAATGCGACGCTCTCCACTTCATCCTTCGCGTTTGCCAACGGCGGCATCCTGAACTCCACGTTCGTGGTCGTCATGGTCGTGCTCGGCGGCATGGGTTCGCTGACCGGCTCTATCGTCGCCGCGATCGTCATGTTCCTGGTCAACTATCAGATCAAAAACGGTCTGTGGGTCAAGGTGCTTCCGCTGTGGCTGCAAAACATTTTCGCGTTCCCGATGCTGGTGTACGCTATCATCCTCATCATCGTGATCATGTTCCGCCCGAAAGGCATCTTCGGCACCTACGAGCTCTCGCTTCGCAACTTCTTCTCCGACATCAAACAGCAGCGTTTGAGAAGACAGCGGCAAAAACAGAACAACAAGGAGGCGATGAGCCATGACTGATGAACGTACGCCTATCCTGGAAACCCGAAAGCTCGGCATTACGTTCGGCGGACTTGTCGCCGTGTCGGACTTCAACATCAAGGTCTTCAAGGGCGAGCTCGTGGGTCTCATCGGCCCCAACGGCGCGGGCAAGACGACGGTGTTCAACATGCTCACCGGCGTGTATAAGCCCACCGAAGGCTCCGTCTTGCTGGAAGGCCATGTGCTCAACGGCAAAAAGACACACCAGTTTGTCGCAGCGGGCGTCGCGCGCACATTCCAGAATATCCGTCTCTTTAAGCAGATGACGGTGCTGGAAAACGTGCTTGCCGCGTTCACCAAGGACGTCAAGTACAACATGCTCGACTCGCTCTTCCGCACCCCGCGCTTCTGGAAGACGGAAAAAGAGCTCAAAGAAAAAGCGATGGATCTGCTGTCCATCTTCAATCTGCAGGACAAAGCCGACTACATCGCGGCAAACCTGCCCTACGGTCAACAGCGCAAGCTGGAGATTGCCCGCGCGCTTGCGACGGACATGAAGCTGCTGCTGCTGGACGAACCCGCGGCCGGCATGAACCCCACGGAAACCGCCGAACTGCTGGATTGCATCACCACGATCCGCAACCGCTTCGGCATCGCGATTCTGCTCATCGAGCACGATATGTCGCTCGTGATGAACATCTGCGAGCGCATCCAGGTCATCGACTACGGCGTTACCATTGCCGAAGGATTGCCCGAAGATATCGCGAAGAATCCCAAGGTCATCGCGGCCTATCTGGGACAGTAGGAGGCAGAGCATGTTAGAGATTAAAGACATTCACGTATTCTATGGCGCAATTCACGCCATCAAGGGCATCTCCATCACCGTCAACGACGGCGAGCTGGTCTCCCTCGTCGGCGCGAACGGCGCAGGCAAGACGACAATTTTGCACACCATCTCGGGTCTGCTGCGCGCGACCTCCGGCGATATCCTGCTGGACGGCAAAAGCCTGCAAAAAGTGCCCGCCAACAGCATCATCAACATGGGTCTTGCCCATGTTCCGGAAGGCCGACACATATTTTCCCGCATGACCGTAGAGGAAAACCTGCGTATGGGGGCGTATATTATAAATGACCCCAAACGCATCAGCGACAACATGGAGCGGGTGTTCCACCATTTCCCACGTCTCAAGGAACGCTGCCGCCAGCTCGGCGGTACGCTCTCCGGCGGCGAACAGCAGATGCTCGCAACCGGTCGTGCGCTGATGACGAATCCCAAGATCCTGCTGATGGACGAACCTTCGATGGGTCTTTCGCCGATTCTGGTCAACGAGATCTTCACCATCATCGAGCAGCTGCACGAGAGCGGCATCACGATTCTGCTCGTCGAACAGAACGCGAAAAAGGCGCTTGCCGTCGCAGACCGCGCCTACGTGCTCGAAACGGGTAAGATTTCCATGAGCGGTTCGGCAAAAGAGCTTGCAGAGGACGACAGGGTTCGAAAGGCATATCTCGGCGCATAACGCGACAACGCGTTAACGGAAAGGAGACTGGATTTCGATGGCACACTATGTGATCACGATCGCGCGTGAAAAAGGCAGCGGCGGATACGACATCGCGAAAAAACTCTCCGACAAACTGAACATTCCGTTCTATGACCGAAAGCTGCTTCGCATCGCATCCGATGTGAGCGGTATCAACGAGCGGCTCTTCGGCGAGGTGGACGAGCGCCTCGGCAAGCATGAAATGATGCGCGCCGCGCAAAAGGTTTACACGGGCGAGATTTTGCCGCCGGACAGCGACAACTATACGAGCCAGCAAAACCTGTTCCAGTTTCAGGCAAAGATCATCACCGAGCTTGCCGAAATCAGCAGCTGCATCATCTTGGGCCGCTGCGCCGACCAGATCCTCAAAGGAAAGTCCTATCTGCTGCGCACCTTCATCCACGCGCCGCTGGAGGCGAGAATCGCGCGCGTTGCGAGCTACTCGCTCGCGATGACGGAGGCGGAGATCAAGAAGTATATCTGCGAGCAGGACGAAAACCGCGCGGAATACTACCGTTTCTACACCGGCGAAAGCTGGCGCGACGCAAGCCACTTCGACATCAGCCTCGATTCCGCAGCGCTTGGTGTAGAAGGCTGCGTCGATCGCATCGTCAAGGCGCTGCCGATCTTCACGAAAGTGTGAGGCAGAACAAACCGTATCTCACCGCCCGCTGCTCAGCCGCGGGCGTTTTCTTATGAATCCCAAATGAATGGAGATTAACGAATGAATCTAACGTTGTTACCGCAAGCTTTTACCGTCTGTCAGATACCGGACACATCAGAAATCGATCTTTCGAGGGGGTTCGTCTTCTTCTCCAGAACCGATGAAGAGCTGTCTCTTGTCTGCGAAACGGCGCATGTTCCGCAACACACGCTCGCACGCGAAGACGGCTGGCGCGGGTTTCGCGTCTGCGGTGTGCTGGACTTTTCGCTTGTCGGCATTCTTGCGCAAATCTCCGGCATTCTAGCCGAGCAAGGTATCAGTATATTCGCCGTTTCAACCTACAACACCGACTACATCTTTACCAAGGCGGATGTGTTTGACCGCGCGATTGAAGCGCTTGCCGACGCGGGGTATGCTATTTTGGAATAACGGCGCGTTTTGCCATTTGCATGCTTGCAATACCCGCGCGACCACAATAAGATAATGTGCAGATACACTTCTTTTCCAGCATATTTCTTAAGCAACCGCGCATCATTCACAGGTAAAAATACGCAGCAGCAGGAGCAAACAATGACGCAAGACGAACGGTTTATGAAAGAGGCAATCCGCCTCTCCGCGCAGGCAGTTGCGCACGGCAACGAACCCTTTGGCGCGGTGCTGGTCAAAGACGAGGAGATCGTTTTTACAAACGAAAACCAGATCTATACGGGTTCCGACCCGACGTATCACGCCGAGGCAGGACTGCTTCGAAATTTCTGCGCTGCGGAGCGCATCACGGATCTGACCGACTATACGCTGTATTCCAGCTGTGAGCCGTGCTTCATGTGCTGCGGCGCGATGGTATGGACAAAGCTGGGACGGCTGGTGTTCGGCGCGAGCGACATCGATCTATGCAATATACTGGGTGAAACGGGCAGCGACTGCTGCGGCATCGTCTTCTCCCACTCCGCGCACAAACCGCTCGTCGCAGGCGGCGTTCTAAGAGAAGAGAGCCTCGCAATCCTGAGCAGCTATTTTGCAAAAGCCAGCAAAGGCTAACGAATTTTTCATACGCAACCGATTCATGCACCGCTATAAGGCGGTGCTTTTTGTTTGATTCTACGCCCCGTAGGTACCCCCGACTCACAATCCTGTTGCATAATGAGAAAAATCGGCGTACAATATTGCTCGGTACCGAACTACTTGGTACAAAGCAATCTTACTCGCACTTGTTTAAAAAAGGAGTAGAGCCACGTGAAATATCCACAGGAGCACACCCTCGCCATCCGGTTAAAATCTTGCGGACGATTTTTGTACTATCAGGTTGGCGGCAAAGCGGGTCAGCAGCGCATCCTGATGCGCCTGAATACGCACGGGCGTATCACGCAAAAGGAGCTGCAGGACGTTCTGGATATCAGTTCCGGCGCGCTGAGCGAAATTTTGCAAAAGATGGAGGACAGCGGACTGATCTTCCGCACCAAAAGCACGGAGGACAAGCGGCAGGTCGATCTTTCGCTCACGCCGAAGGGCACGGAAACCGCTGTCTCTGTTGAGACGCACTATCACCGCACGCTGGAGCGCATGTTTGAATGCTTGAGCGCCGAACAGAAGACCCAGCTGGAGGAGACGCTCGGCATACTCACCGCGCATCTGGAAGAGATCAAATCCGATCCGGCATTCGCGCAATCTCATGAGAATTGCTGCCTGAAATAGCAATCAGAATCGATTGAAACCCGTTTACCAGTCCGTCTAATGCACGGCGGACAGCAAGGAGAACACACATACATGTGGAGAACACTGATAAAAAGCATTCGGGAATACAAAAAGCCGACCATTCTTGCGCCTGTTTTCGTGGCGCTGGAGGTCATCATCGAATGCACAATCCCCTTTATTACGGCGCTGCTTGTCAACCAGATCAAAGCGGGCTGTACCTATGATGTCGTGCTGCGCTACGGCCTGATTCTAATCGTGCTTGCGAGCATGTCACTCACGCTCGGCTGGCTTTCCGGCAGGGCCGCGGCAACCGCGGCAAGCGGATTTGCTCGCAATTTACGCAAGGACTTGTTCTACAATATCCAGTCCTTTTCGTTTGAAAACATCGACCGCTTCTCGTCCTCTTCGCTGGTCACGCGCCTGACGACGGATGTAACCAACGTGCAAAACGCGTTTATGATGCTCATCCGCATCGCGGTGCGCAGCCCGTTGATGCTCGTCTTCGCGATCATCATGTCCTTTTTGATGGGCGGGAAACTCGCGCTGATCTTCGTGGTGGTGATTCCGATGCTCGGCATCGGGCTATTCTTCATCATCCGCGCCGCGTTTCCGATCTTTCGGCGCGTGTTTCGCAAATACGACGCGCTCAACCGCTCGATTCAGGAAAACGTGCAGGGCATCCGCGTGGTGAAATCGTTTGTGCGCGAAGACTATGAGAAGCAGAAGTTCGGCGTCGCTGCGGAAGAACTGCGCCAGGAGTTCACCAAGGCGGAAAAAATTCTCGCGTTTAACGGGCCGATGATGCAGTTCTGCCTGTACATCAACATGGTCTTCATCCTCACCTTCGGCGCATATACCATCGCGACCACAGGCGGGCTGAATTTCAACGTCGGCCAGCTTTCGTCGCTGATGATCTACAGCTTCCAAACGCTGATGAGCCTGATGATGCTTTCGATGGTGTTTGTGATGGTCACCATCGCGGACGAGTCCAGCCGCCGTATCGTCGAGGTGCTCTCGGAAGATAGTTCGCTGCAGAGTCCTGAAAACGCGGTGCAGGATGTGCCGGACGGTTCTGTGGACTTTGACCACGTCAGCTTCCGCTATTCGGAGAAAGCCGAGCGCATGGCGCTTCTGGATGTCGATCTGCACATCCGCTCGGGCGAGACCATCGGCATTCTCGGTACCACGGGCTCGAGCAAAACCTCGCTGGTGCAGCTGATTCCGCGGCTATACGACGCAACCAGCGGTACCGTTCGCGTCGGCGGACGGGACGTTAAGGAATACGATCTCACCGCGCTGCGCAATCAGGTTTCGGTCGTGTTGCAAAACAATCTGCTCTTCTCCGGTACCATCGCGGAAAACCTCCGCTGGGGCAACCCGCAGGCGACCGACGAAGAACTGAAGCAGGCTTGCGAATTCGCGCAGGCGGATGATTTCATCTGCTCCTTCCCACAGGGATATGAGACGCGCATCGAGCAAGGCGGCACCAACGTCTCCGGTGGGCAGAAGCAGCGCCTCAGCATCGCGCGCGCGCTGCTCAAAAAGCCGCGCATCCTGATTCTGGACGACTCCACGAGCGCGGTGGACACACACACAGACGCGAAGATTCGCGCCGCGCTGAAGTCGTATCTGCCCGAGACGACGAAGATCATCATCGCACAGCGCGTCGCCTCCGTAATGGATGCAGACCGCATCGTGATGCTCGACAAGGGCGGCATCTCCTCCGTCGGCACGCACGAGGAGCTGCTGAAAACGGATGCGGCTTATCGCGAAGTATATGAATCCCAGAGCAAGGCAGGTGAGCAGGAATGAAGCCGAAGAATACATATCAAAAGGGCACGCTGAAGCGATTGTTTCGCACGCTGTTCTCCTTCTACCCCGTTGCTCTGCCCGCGGTGATCGTCTGCATCATCTTCTCCTCCGCGGTCTCCGCGATACCGGCTGTCTTTACGCAGAAGATCATCGCCGTGCTGGAACAGAACGCAGGCGCGGGATGGGGCGTCATCGGGCCGCAAATCATCCGGCTGACGATGATGCTGGCCGTATTGTATGTAATCTCGCTGATCCTGTCGTTTGCCTACACGCGCGCAATGGCGATCCTGTCCCAAGGCGCGCTGAAGAGACTGCGCGAGCAGCTCTTTGGTCACATGCAGGATCTGCCCGTGAAGTATTTCGACACACACGAACGCGGCGACATCATGAGCCACTACACCAACGACGTCGATACGCTGCGCCAGCTGATTTCACAGAGCATGCCGCAGCTGCTGGCCTCCGGCATCATGGTGCTGACGCTGTTCTCCATCATGCTGTACTACAGCGTTTGGATGGCGCTCGTGGTGCTGTTCGGAGTATCGTTCCTGCTGCTCGCGGTCAAAAAGATCGGCGGCAACTCCGCGAAATACTTCATGCGCCAGCAGAAGTCCATCGGTAAAACGGAAGGTTATATCGAGGAGATGATGGCGGGTCAGAAGGTCATCAAGGTGTTCTGCCACGAGAAAGAGGCCAAGACGGGATTTGACGCGGTCAACGACGAACTCTTCCACGACTCCGAACAGGCGAACACGTTTGCAAACATCCTCCCGCCCGTGATCATGAACATCGGAAACCTGATCTACGTGCTGGTTGCGATGGCAGGCGGCGCATTCCTGCTGACGCAAGCAAACAACCTGAGCATTTCTGGGCTCGCGTTCAGCATCAGCATCGTGGTGCCGTTTCTCAACATGACGCGCCAGTTCTCCGGCAACATCAACCAGGTGTCCCAACAGCTCAACGCGGTCATCATGGGCCTCGCGGGCGCAAGCCGGATGTTTGCCCTGCTGGATGAGCAAAAAGAGGCGGATGAAGGCACCGTCACGCTCGTCAACGTAACCGAGCAAAACGGGGAGCTGACCGAAAGCAGCGAACGCACGGGCATCTGGGCCTGGAAGCAGCCGTTGCCCGACGGAAGCGTGCGCTATACGCGCCTTTCCGGCGATGTTCGGCTGCACGATGTGGACTTTGCCTATGACGCGGACAAACCCGTGCTGCATGATGTCACGCTGTTTGCAGAACCGGGTCAGAAGGTCGCCTTTGTTGGCGCAACCGGCGCGGGCAAGACCACCATCACAAATCTGCTCAACCGCTTTTACGACATTGCGGATGGAAAGATTCGCTACGATGGCATCAACATTAACCGCATCCGTAAATCCGACCTGCGGCGCGCCATCGGTATGGTGCTACAGGATACAAACCTGTTTACAGGCTCGGTGCTGGAAAACATCCGCTACGGTCGGCTGGACGCGACGGACGAGGAATGTATCGCAGCGGCGAAGCTCGCCGGCGCGGACGACTTCATCACGCGCTTGCCGGAAGGATATGATACCCCGCTGACGAGTAACGGCGGCAACCTTTCGCAGGGACAGCGGCAGCTGATCGCGATTGCGCGCGCCGCCGTCGCCGACCCGCCGGTGATGATTCTCGACGAGGCGACGTCGTCCATCGACACGCGCACAGAGGCGATCGTCCAGCGCGGCATGGACGCGCTGATGAAGGGCAGAACGGTCTTTGTGATCGCACATCGGCTCTCGACCGTGCAGAACTCCGACGTGATCATGGTACTGGAAAACGGTCGCATCATCGAGCGCGGCAGCCACGCGCACCTAATCGTCGAAGGCGGCAAATACTATCAGCTCTACACCGGCGCATTCGAGCTGGAATAAACAAAACAAATAAAAAACCCCGCCTCACGGCGGGGTTTTTGTATTGCTAATTGTATCAGAATCTCATGCCCAGCACCTGTTCGACAAATGCCTGGGCGATCTTTGGATCAAACTGGCTTCCGGCACAGCGCAGAATCTCCTGTGCGGCCTCCTCGTGGCTTCTCGGCTTGCTGTAGATTCGTTCGTTGGTCATCGCGTCAAACGCGTCTACGACCGCGAGAATGCGCGAGAGAATTGGAATCTCTTCCTCCTTCAGCCCGCGCGGATAGCCCTTGCCGTCCCAGCGCTCATGGTGCGAAAGAATGTATTCCGAAATCGGCGCAAGATCGACGTTGTTCTGCGCGATGCGGAAACCAATTTCTGGATGCTTGCGCATCTCGAGCCATTCCGCTTCCGTCAGCGCGCCGGGTTTTTGCAAGATCGCATCATTGATTCCGACTTTGCCGATGTCGTGCAGCATCGAGAACAGCGACATCTCGTCTTGCATCTTATTGGAGATGCCGAGGATCTTGCCTAGCTCGGTGCAATAGTGCCGCAGACGCTCCGCGTGCTCCTCCGTCTCCTCGCTCTTTGCGTTGAGCGTCGCAAGCAGCGCGTTGATCACGCTGTTACGGAAGCTCTTCTCGATCATCAACTTGCGGCGATAGGTCAGCTGTTCTGCCGCGCGCAGCACTTCCTGCAGGCTCTCGTCTTCGTTTGTTCGCACGGCGTAGCCAAGCGCGATGCTGAGCTGCAGCTTTTCGTCACTCTCCGCGCTGCAGCGCTCCGTCACGCGCTCAATAAACCGCTCCGCATCCGCAACCGTCGCGTCAGGCATGAGGATCAAAAACTCATCTCCGCCCCAGCGGGAGACGATGTCCCGCATGCCGCTGCAACGCTTGAGGATTGCCGCGATCTTGCGGATGAACTTGTCTCCTTCATAGTGGCCGAATGCGTCGTTGACGAGTTTCAGGCCGTTGAGGTCGCCCATGATCAGCGCGCATGTGTTGTCCTGCTGGTCATAGCGATTGAGCAGCTCCTCCATATACCAGCGGTTATACAACCCGGTCATGGAGTCGTGCGACATGATGTATTCGATCTCCTCGCGCTGCTGCTTCTCCTGCGTCACATCGCGGAACACCATCACCACGCCGTAGATCTGCCCGTCCGCGTCGCGAATCGGGGCGGCACCGTCGGCAATCGGTGTCTTCGCGCCCTGCCGGTTGATCAGCGCGGTATGGTTGGCGAGGCCTACGATCTCTCCCGTTTTGAGCACCTTCTCAATCGGCGAACTGACGGGTTCCTCGGTTTCCTCGTTGATCAGCTTCAGCACTGTGGTAAACTTCTCTCCCAGCGCATCGTCGTCCCAGCCGGTCATACGCCGTGCGGTGGGGTTCAGCAGCGTGATCGCGCCCTCCACATCCGTTGCGACGACACCGTCGCCGATGGACTGCAGCGTGATATCCAGCATTTCCTTTTCACACAGCAGCTCCTGCGTTTTCTTGCGCACCTCTTTGCGGAGACGGCGATTCCAGATCGTCACCCAGAGGAAGATCGCGGCGACCACCGCTACGACGACCAATACGGATTCCATGAAATAGTTCAGATAAAGCCATGTGCTGGCGCGTCCGAACCATTTATCGTCGATCTGATGCAGTTGTTCGCTCGAAATCTCGGAAAAACCCTGTTCTACCAGGGCAAGCATCTGCGCGTCGCCCTGTCTCACCGCGCGGTGGAATTGTCCAGAATAGAGCGACTGGCTTCTGCTGAATTCATCCGCAATGCCTTTTTGGAAAAGATAATACAGCGCGGCGGGCTCGTCCACGACAAAGATGTTAACTGTCCCGTTCTTTGCCGCGTCGACGACCGCCTCATAGCTCGGATACGCTTCAATATCAGTCACGCCGGCTTCTTTTAGAATCGGGATGCATGCGTCGCCTGCCTTGACCGCGACGGTAAATCCGGCAAGAGACGCCGGATCGGTGATGCCGCCGATTTTGTTGCTATGATAAATGGGAACGTCGATGGTGGCGTAGGGTTTTGTAAAGTCGAGCCATCCGTCTCGCTCTTCGTTTAAGAAAACGGTATCGATGACATCATATTTACCCGCGCGCATGCCGGCCAGCGCATCCGCCCAGTCCATTGCAAAAAGCTCCGCCGTCACGCCGGTTTGCTTGCTCCAAAGCGCCCATTGATCCACGAGAATGCCCTGCAGTTCGCCGGTTGCGTTGCGGAACACATAGGGCGGGTAGTTGTCATCCAACACGACGGAGATCGTATTGGCATCCGGCTGATCCGTAAGATCGGGCGTGTTAATCAGGCGGTACAGGGAATATCCTGCCGCTAACATGACCGTAATGCACAAAACAATCAGTACATAGAAGGCTGGTTTCTTTTTCAACCGGGTTCCACCGCCTTTGTGAAGACATTGGTTTTCGTTGCCTTAAAATCAATCAGAAAAGACTGTTGCTTTCATTGTATGCGGTGAGACATAACGCGTCAATGGGTTCTTTGCGTGTTGTTTGAGCAACGGCATTCCCTATCCCGTTCGCCAAGAAAAAGGCCATCCCATAGGATGGCCGAGAAAAGTTAACGCTCAAACGTCAACGATCAAAGAACCGCGAGAGAAATTCCTTTGTCTCCGGGCGTTCCGGCGTGCCGAAAATCTGCTCCGGTGCGCCGTCTTCCCAGATGACGCCGTCCTTCATGAAGACCGTTCTGCTCGACACATCCCGCGCAAACGCCATCTCGTGGGTCACGACCAGCATGGTCAGCCCCTCTTTCACGAGCGTCTTCATAACGTCCAGCACCTCACCGACCATCTGCGGGTCGAGCGCGGATGTCGGCTCGTCAAAGAGCAGCACCTCCGGCTCCATCGCAAGCGCGCGGGCGATGGCGACGCGCTGCTTCTGCCCGCCGGAAATCTGGCGCGGCTTTGCGTGGATATACGGCAGCATGCCAACTTTGTCGAGATAGAAGCGCGCGGTCTGTTCCGCCGTCTCACGATCTTTGTGCATGACACGGATCAGACCGACCATGCAGTTGTCCAGTACGGTCATGTTGTTGAAGAGGTTGAAGTTCTGGAACACCATGCCGACCTTCGCGCGGTAGGCGGGCACGTTGTAGCCGCGGCGCGTGATGTCTTCCTCATGAAAGAGAATCTGTCCCGCAGTGGGCGTTTCCAGCAGGTTGATGCAGCGCAATAGCGTGCTTTTTCCGGAACCGGACGCGCCGATGATGCTCGTTACGTCGCCGCGGCTCACGGAAAAATCGATGTCCTTGAGCACGACGTTCTTGCCGAACGATTTACTCAGGTGGTTGATCGATAAGATCTGTTCGCTCATGTCAACGCCCCCTTTCGTCCGCGGCGTCGCCGCTGCTCTTCGGAAAGCGAACCATTCCGCTCGTATGCGCCAGCGTATCGGTGGTGGCCAAATCATAGCTAGCGTCTCCGTCCATTCGCTTCTCCCACCACCTGAGCAGTATTGAGCTGACCAGCGTCATAAATAGATAGCCTGCCATCTCGATGGTCGCGGAGGGGAAATAAAGAAACGTTGCTCCCACGACCGCCTTGTGCGTGGCGAAAAAGTCCGTGTAGCCGATGATGAACATCACGGAGGTGTCCTTGAGGTTGATGATGAAGTTGTTGCCGATCTGCGGCAGGATGCTGCGCAGCGCCTGCGGCAGAATCACGCTCGTCATGGTCTGCCAGTGCGTCATGCCGATGGCTTTTGCGCCCTCGGTCTGCCCCGGGTCGACCGAGAGGATGCCGCCGCGCACGGTCTCCGCCATGTAAGCGCCCGTGTTGACGGCGACAACGACGAACGCCGCGAGCCAGACGCTCTTCCACTGCACCGCGTTATTCGTAAAATACGGCAGTCCGTAATAGACGAACACCGCCTGCAAGATCATCGGAGTTCCGCGAAACACCTCAACGTACGCGCGGATGATGCCGCGCAGAACGCCGAGCAAGCCCTTCTTGAGCGGGTTGTCCTTCTTGGCGACGGGGATGGTCTGCAGCACGCCGCACAAAAAGCCGATCAGGCAGCCGACCAGCGTGCAGATCACCGCAAGCGAGACCGTCTTCCACATACCGGTGAGATAGACGCTCGCGTAGTTGTTCCAGAGCTTGACGATGTCGCTGCCAAGCTGAGCAAGATTGCTCATGGACACACACTCCTCACTAAAATTATCACTGTGCTTCAAACAACAAGGCAAGGCGAGCCGAAAAAACGGCGCGCCTTGACCCTGCGTTCATCGAAATAATACCGCTATGCTTCCGTTTAGCCGATGGGCTGCACGGCGATGGCATCCGCCATGATCGCGTTGAAATCGTCCGCCGTCATACCGGAGAGCATTTTGTTGAGCGCGTCGAGCAGCACGTTGTTGCCCTTGCGCACGGAGATGCCAATGTTCACATCGCTGTCGGAGACGGCGAAATCATCGCCGCTGCCCGCGAAGTTGAGGATCGTCATATCGGGATAGGCTGCCAGCGCACCCTGTGCGGTCGGCATATCGGTGCAGACGAAATCGACCGTGCCGGTCTCGAGCGCCATGAGCATCGCGGGCGCGGTCTCGGCGGCGGGCTGGATCTTTGCATCCTTGATCTGCGGCAGGCAGGTATCATACCAAATCGTGCCGAGCTGGCTTGTGCAGGTGCCGCCCGCGAGGTCGGAAATGCCCTTGGCGGAGGCAAATGTGGAGCTGCTCAGGGTGACGCAAACGATGGACGCGTAGAGATACGGGCCGGCGAAGTCGACGACTTCCATGCGCTCCGGCGTCATGCTCTGTCCCGCGATGACCGCGTCGATCTGGCCCGTCTGCACGGCAGGGATCAGCGAATCCCAGTCGAGGCGGACGATTTCGAGCTGCCAACCGTTGGCTTCACAGAGCTTTTTCGCCATCATGACGTCGTAGCCGTTGGCGAACTCGTTGGAGTCCTTGATCGGCACCGCGCCGTTTGCGTCGGTCGGCTGTGTCCAGTTGTAGGGCGCGTAGGCGCACTCCATCGCGACGGTCAAGATTCCATCTTCCACGCCGGTGACGGGTTCGGTGCTTGCGGGCTTTGCGGTGCAGGCAACGCTCGACACGACGAGCATCAGCGCAAACACGAGGGCAATGATCTTCTTCATAAAAACTTGTTTCCTCTCTTACTCTTATTGATTGAATTTCTTACAATTTCAGAGTGATGAGGTAAAAACAAACGCGCTTTCCGGTTCTTTCTCTCCGGTCAGCGCGCTTGTTTTGGCAAATAAATACGCGTTTTCCGGTCAAATGGAAAACGCGCGGTCGTGCATACGATGATGCGAGCGGACGCCTCTGTCCGCTCTTGACCGATGACAGCGCTCCACTTTCGTGACAGTCTGCGACATATTCTCCCGCAGCCCAGCAACCTCTCCTCCGCTTGTACGGTGGTTTGGAAGCTTCGGCGGCAGCCCCTTTCACGCTTTCGCGCTACTCTTGACAACCGCGCCTCTCTCATCAGACCTATGAAATTGTAGGAGTAGTTTATCATATATGATTAGTTTGTCAAGCGAACAATCCCGAAAAGGGGTGCGTTGCGCGCAAAAAAGCGGCTGCGTTTGATCGCAGCCGCCAATTTGTGTTGTTTTCGTGAATCAGGTACCGAGATATGCCGCCTTGACGGCCTCGTTGGTCAGCAGTTCTTTGCCAGGGCCGGACATCGTGATGCGCCCGGTCTCCATGACATAGCCCGTGTCCGCCGTCGAGAGCGCCATGTTCGCGTTTTGCTCGATGAGCAGGATCGTCACGCCGCGCTTGTTGATCTCCTTGATGATCGAGAAGATATCACGCACGATCAACGGCGCAAGACCCAGCGAAGGCTCGTCCATCATCATGAGCTTCGGACGACTCATGAGCGCGCGCCCGACCGCGAGCATCTGCTGCTCTCCGCCGGAGAGCGTACCGCCTGCCTGCCAGCAGCGTTCCTTGAGCCGCGGAAACAGCTCGTAGACCCAGTTGATGTCCGGTGTGATATCGTCTTTGCGCATATACGCGCCGACGCGGAGGTTTTCCAACACCGTCAGGTCGGGGAAAATCCGCCGTCCTTCGGGAACCAAAGTGATGCCGCGGCTGACGATCACTGTCGTGTCCTTGCCGGTCAGGGTTTCGCCCTCGAACTCAATGCTGCCGCTCTTGGGTTTGACCAGTCCCGCGATGGCACGCAGGGTGGAGCTTTTGCCCGCGCCGTTTGCGCCGATGAGGGTCACGATGTCGCCCTTGGGCACATCAAAGCTGATGCCCTTGACAGCCTCGATGCCGCCGTAGTTGACCTTGAGGTCTTTGATGCTGAGTATGATATCGCTCATTCCGCCACCCCCAGATACGCGTTGATAACCTTCGGGTCCGCTTGCACGACGGCGGGCGTTCCGTTGCTGATGAGCCGGCCGAAGTCGATGACATAGATGCGGTCGGAAAACTGCATGACCAGATCCATGTGGTGCTCGATCATGAAGACCGTCAGGTCGTACTTGTTCTTGATCTGCACGATGAACTCGCCGAGCTCCTGCGTCTCCTGCGGGTTCATGCCCGCGGCGGGTTCGTCCAGCAGCAGCAGTTTGGGATCGGTCGCGAGCGCGCGTGCAATCTCCAACCGGCGCTGCAGGCCATAAGGCAGGCTCACCGCGAGATCGTTTGCGTATTGCAGCAGGTTCTGCTCTTCCAAGAGCGCCGCGGTCTCCTCGCGCATGCGCTTCTCTTCCTTGTAGGCGAGGCGCAGCGTCGCGGTCAGCACGTTTTGCTTGGCGCGCATGTGCTTGGCGGTGAGGACGTTATCAAACACCGTCATGCTCTTCCAGAGCCGGATGTTCTGGAATGTACGCGCGATGCCCAGCTTGGTGACCATATCGGGCGTGGGATCCACCGTGCGCGAATTCACGTAGAGCTTCGCGTTTTCGCCCGCGTAGAGCTTCTTCATCTTGCCGCGCGGATGGTTTTCCACGATGGTCTTCCCGTTGAACGAAATCTTGCCGTTCGTGGGGTCATAGATGCCGGTGACGCAGTTGAACGCCGTGGTCTTGCCCGCGCCGTTTGGGCCGATCAAAGCGACGATCTCGCCCTTGTTGACCTCCAGCGAGAGGTTGTTGACGGCGACGACGCCGCCGAACTGCATGGTTACGTTTTCGAGTTTCAGCACGTTCTCAGCCATCGATACCGCCTCCCTTCGCCGTCTTCGCGCGCTTGTTAAATCGCCGGACCAGTCCCGCGAACGAAATCTCCTTGTCTCCCATGAGCCCTTTGGAGAAGAACAGCACGATCATCATGATGATGATGGAAAACACAAACCGGCGGAAGCCGGAGCGGAAGAGATTCGGCGCTTCGATGCCGAGGAACTTGCCCATATCCAAGCCGCGGAGCCACCATTCGGACGCCGCGATGTAGAGGAAGCTCGCAATCAGGCTGCCGGAGACGGAGCCGATGCCGCCGATGACCACGATGAGCAGGATTTCATACGTCATCGCGCTCTTAAACTGCGCGGCCTGCACGGTGTACTGATACATCGCAAGGAGAGCGCCGGAAACGCCCGCAAAGAACGAGCTGATGATGAAGCTCATCTCCTTGTGCTTGAAGAGGTTGATGCCCATGGCCTCCGCCGCGACTTCATCGTCGCGGATCGCCTTGAACGCGCGCCCGTAGGACGAGTTGATCAAAAGCACGATCAGCCCAATGCAGACGCCGGAAGCGAGAAAGACATACAGCGTCGGCGGGAACGCGATATCCGTAAACGGAATTTTCACGTCCGTGAGGTCGAGATAGTTGCGCATGACATTTGCGCCGTTGGTCACGGGGCCGAGCACATCCCACTGGAAGATCGCGCGGATGATCTCCGCAAAGCCGATCGTGGCGATGGCGAGGTAATCCGACTTGAGGCGCAGCACGGGAAGACCGATCAGCGCCGCAAACAGCGCCGCGGCAAGTCCCGCACAGATCAAGCCGACGAAGATGCCGGTGTCAAACTTGATCGCGGCTTCATAGTATTTATAGACCGACTCGGTGAGTTTAACCTCGGTCGGCATCGTGAAGATCGAGTATGTATACGCGCCGATGAGCATAAAGCCCGCCTGCCCGAGTGAGAAGAGACCGGTGAATCCGTTGAGCAGGTTCATGCTGACCGCGACGAGCGAGTAGATCGCGCCTTTTTTGAGCACCGTGAAGATGATGTGGTTGGAGTCAACCGTCTGTTCCAGCACCGTGACAGCCACATAGATCAGCGCGATTGCCGCAAACGCGATCCAAAGTTCCGCTTTGCTTTTTTGTTTCATGCAATCGTCCTCCTTATGCCTTGTCTGTGGCTTTTTCGCCAAACAGACCGGTGGGCTTCACCACGAGGATGATGATCAGAAGCGCAAATGTAAACGCATCCGAGAACGTCGTCCAGCCGCTGCCGCCGAATCCGAAGATCGACGTGCCGCCTTTGATGATATTCTCCGCGATGCCGATGATAAACGCGCCGATGACAGCCCCCGGAATGCTGCCGATGCCGCCGAATACGGCCGCGACGAAGCATTTCAGTCCCGGCATACCGCCTGAAATCGGGGTAACCGACGCATAGTTTGTAAAGTAGAGAATCGACCCCACCGCGGCAAGGAACGATCCGATCACGAACGTCACCGAGATGACGGAGTTGATGCGGATGCCCATCAGGCGGCTGGTTTCAAAATCTTTCGAGACCGCGCGCATCGCCATGCCGACCTTGGTGTACTTGATGAGCAGCGTTAAAAGCACCACCAGCACGATGGTCAGAATCGGTGTGACGATGGTCACCATCTTCGTGGTAGAGCCCCAGATCGTTACCGACTGGCTCAGCCACGGGATGGCGGGATATACCTTGGCAAGGCCGCCTGTGAAATACAGCGCGGCGTTCTGCAGCAGGTAGGAGATGCCGATGGCGCTGATCATGACGGACATGCGGGGCGCTGTGCGCAGGGGTTTATAGGCCGCACGTTCGATCACGAAACCGAGGACAACGGTCATGATGAGCACCAGCGGAATTGCGATGGTCACGGGAAGCGCGGTTGAGAGGTATACCATCATCAAACCGGCAACCATGAATACATCGCCGTGGGCAAAGTTGATCAGGCGCAGGATGCCGTAGACCATCGTGTAGCCGATGGCGATGAGCGCATACTGCCCGCCGACCGATATGCCCGAGAGAAAATACGATAGGTTGGCGTGTAGAAAATCGAGCATTGATTAGCCTCCATCCATGCCGCGGCCGAGGACGGCGCGGCGCGTGTTTCAGAAAAGCTTAGAGCGATCTGTCAGAAATTCATCCCATTTTACGCGAACGATGCGGTTGTTTCGGCACACGGCCGATCGAGCAGGGCAAGAAACGCATCCGTTCGCTCTTATGAAGCGCGGCGGGGGTAAGTAGCCCCCGCCGCATGCAGCTGTACGTTGATTAGCCAATCGTAACCGGGGGCAGGGCATCCCATGCGCCGGTTTCATTGTTCGCGTGCTTGACGTACGCGGTGTTGCGGATTGCATCGCCGTTGACCTGATCGAGCGCGATCGGGCCGGAAACGCCTTCATAGGTGGTGCTCCAGAGAGCTTCCATGATGGCGGCGGGGTCGATGCTGGCGGCCTTCTTCATCGCTTCGAGGGCGAAGAAGTAGGCGTCATAACCCATCGCGGTAACCGCAGCAACGGTGTCGTCGCCGCCGTTGTTGGCGAGCTGGGTTGCGTCCGCGTTGACCCAGGCCTTAAAGCCCGCGTCGAACTCGGCATTCGCGCCTTCAGGATAGAACGTCGTGACGGTGACGTCAACGGTCTTGCCCTTCGCGGCCTGGAGGATAACGTTGGAATCCCACGTATCGCCTGCGAGAATCGGCATGCCGAGAGCTTGCGATTCCGCCTGGTCGATGATCAGCTGGGCTGCTTCGGTGGACACCGGCGAGAAGAAGACTTCTGCACCGCTGTTCTTGGCGTTGTTGATGTAGCTTGTGAAGTCGCTGTTGCCATCCGGGAAGGTATCCTGCACGCAGGTGCCGCCGAGGGCTTCAAATGCCTTGACGAAGTAGTTCACAAGGCCGCCGGAATAGTCGTCGCCGAGCTTGGAGAGGCAGTACGCCGTCTTCATGCCAAGGGTGCTATAGGCATAGTTCGCCAGAACCGTGCCCTGGAAGGGATCGAGGAAGCAGATGCGGAAATAGTGCGTGTTGCCTTCGGTAACCTGCGGGTTGGTGCAGGTGATGCCGATGGCCGGAATGCCAGCCGCTTCAAACGACGGAGAAGCCGCGATGGACACGCCGGAGCCGTAGGAACCGAGCACGACCGACACGCCCGCCGAAACCAGCGTGGACGCGGCGGAGGCCGCCTTGTCGTTGGAGCTCTCGTTGTCGACCTTGACGAGTTCGACATCATACGTCGTTCCGTTGATTTCAACGGTCGGGCTGACGGAATGTGCGTACTCAATGCCAAGGGTCTCCTGCTTGCCGCCCGCGCCGTTGTCGCCGGAAGCGGGTTCATAGATGCCGATCTTCACGACAGGATTGCCGGAAGCGGGCGCCTCTGCTGCAGGGGTGTCGGTCGTCGCGGCGGGCTTTGCGCACGCAGCAAGGGACACGACGAGAACGAGCGCCAGTAGAATCGCTACTAACTTCTTCATTGACTCTTTCCTCCAATTTTTTGTTTGAGCTTTTGAATGACCAATGATGCCGGGTCACTGGAACCGACACCTGCAAAAATTATAACCTTGCATCACAGGTAGCGCAACCCTATCTATGCACTCCGTATGCAATATATAATTTTGGCTGCCCCGGAATTGTTACCCTGCTACAAATTCTGCAGGAACGCCGTCAAATCGCGGAATAATTGCGATTTTGCACGATACAAATCATTTTACGAACGCAAATGTGCAGGTTGTCCTGCGGCAGAAAAAATGTTTGCATGCATGAATATATGTGGAACAAATGATAAAAACTTACATTTGTACCACCAATGCATTTATATAAAATTAACCGACTCATCGCAGGAAAAATCGTTCTTGACAAGCAGTGGATATTCTTATATACTGCTCAAAATGAGTAAAATCCGAAGGAAAGGCAGGAACAAGGATGAGCCCGCGGGTGCAAGCAGAAAGAATCCAGAATCGCCTCCGCACTCCCCGTATTCCTAAATTTTCTTCTCATTCGATTTTGTATTTTGAAGCTTTGACGAAAAGATATTTTCTTTTTGATCAAGGCTTTTTTATTGCTAAGATCGATTCCCTCATTTCGGCTTTGATCGAGAAAAGAGATTTTCTTTTTGATCAAAGCTTTTTTATTGCTCACGTGAGCAGGGTTGCTGATTTGTTCAGAATTGTTGTTATCAAACTCGGTGCTTTCAAAAAATCAGCGTTCAAAACCATCTTCCCTCAATTCTATATTTGTTTTTCAACATCGGTTTTGTAACCGGTGTTTTTTTATGACCTGCCCCGCCCGCGCGCGGAGGAGCGAAAAAGGAGAGAACAAAAATGCTGAAAGACAAAAGCCTGATTGCCCCCAGCGACTTCACCCTCGAGGAAATCGAAGAACTGCTTCGCCTCGCGGAGCGCATCATCCAAAAACCCGAACGCTATGCCGACGCTTGCCGCGGCAAGCTCATGGCGAGCCTGTTTTACGAGCCATCGACGCGCACCAAGTTTTCCTTCGACGCGGCGATGCTCCGCCTCGGCGGCAACACGCTGGGCTTCTCGGATCCGAACACCAGCAGCGCGGCAAAGGGCGAGACCATCGCGGACAGCGCGCGCACGATCGGCAAATATGCCGACCTGATCGTGGTTCGCCACCCGAAGGAAGGCACGGCGAAGCTCATGAGCCGCTATGCGGGCGTGCCGGTCATCAACGCGGGCGACGGCGGACACCACCACCCGACGCAGACGATGACAGACCTGCTCACCATCCGCCACTATAAAGGAAACTTCAACGGCCTCACGGTCGGCGTCTGCGGAGACCTGAAGTTCGGGCGCACGATCCACTCCCTCGTCACCTGCCTCGCGCGGTATGAAAACGTCCGCTTCCGCTTTATCTCACCGGAAGAACTGACCATGCCCGCCTTTGTCAAAGAAGAGCTCAACGCAAAGGGCATCTCCTACACCGAAACCACCGACCTGGAAGGCTCGATCCACGAGCTCGATGTGCTCTATATGTCCCGCGTACAGAGAGAGCGGTTCATCAGCGAAGAGGAATACCTGCGCCTGAAGGACTACTTCATCCTCACTGCGGAAAAGATGCAGCTCGCCAAAGCGGACATGATCGTCATGCACCCGCTGCCGCGCATCAACGAGATCGCCACAGAGGTGGACAGCGACCCGCGCGCGGCCTACTTCGAACAGGTGCGCTACGGCATGTTCGTGCGCATGGCGCTCATCATGAAGCTGCTCGGCGCACAGGAACCCGCGTAAAAAAGCGACGGACACGTCGAAAACAACCTGATGTGTTCAAACCCGATCAATAGAAACGGAGGAAAACAACATGATCAACGTTTCCAAACTCAAAGAAGGCATCGTGATCGACCACATTCGCGCCGGTCACGGATATAAAATCTTTCAGCAACTGGGCCTCGACCGCCTCGACGATGTGGTCGTGCTCATGCGCAACGTGGACAGCGAGAAGATGGGCAAAAAAGACCTGATCAAGATCGAATCCAACCTCGACCTGAACCTCGAAGTACTCGGCCTCATCGACCCGCATGTAACCATCAACTACGTGAAAAACGGCGAGCGCGTCAACAAGGTCAGCCTCACGCCGCCGCAGACGGTCACGGGCATCCTCACCTGCAAGAACCCGCGCTGCATCACAAACCATGAGCGCATCACGGACGTGAAGTTCCACCTCGTGGACGCGCACACAAACCAGTACGCCTGCGAATACTGCGACGTGCGCACACGCCTGTAACACAAAGCACCAACAACCCGCAATCGCGAAAGGAGAAACGGTATGATCACGCTGTATCGAAACGCACGCCTCATCGACGCACAGGGAGAACGCTATGGAGACCTCTGCATAGAGGACGGTGTCATCACCGCTTGCGCGGCGCTCTGCTGGCAAAAAGCAGACCGCGTCATCGACATGCGGCGAAACGCGCTCATGCCGGCATTCATCGACCTGCACTGCCACCTGCGCGATCCCGGTTACCCCGAAAAAGAGACGATGGAGACGGGCATGCGCGCCGCGCTCAAGGGCGGCTATGCGCACCTGATCGCGATGGCGAACACGAGCCCCGTGATGGCGACGCCCGCGATGGTGCAGGAAAACCACGAGAAGGCGAACCACCTCCGCCTCTGCAAGCTCACGCAGGCAGCAGCCGCTGGCGAATCGCTTGGCGACGATCAACCCACTGACCGCGCGGAACTCAGCAAGGTCACGAAGGTGCTCAGCAACGACGGCAAGACGATCTTCTCCGACGAATTCATGCGGCAGCTGCTACTGGACTCAACCAAATACGGGTTCCTGATCAGCACGCACTGCCAGCCGGAGCGCAAGATCGTCGAGCGCGACATCAACCTCCTGCGCGAGGTCGGCGGTAACCTGCACATCGGCCACATCAGCAGAGCCGAAACGGTGGAGATGGTGCGCCGCGCAAAAGCCGAGGGTCTGCAGCTCACCTGCGAGGTCACGCCGCACCACCTCTTCGGCTGGGACAGCGACTACAAGGTGAATCCCCCGCTGCGTACGCGCGCGGATGTGGACGCGCTGATCGAAGGAATCAAGGACGGCACAATCGACTGTCTCGCCACCGACCACGCGCCGCACACGCCCGCCGACAAGGCAAACGGCATGGCGGGCATCAGCAACATCGAACACGCCTTCCAGATCTACCTCAAGGTGTTTCAAGAGAACAACATCCCGCTCACAAGGCTCTCGGAGATGCTCTCCCTCGCGCCCGCGAAGCGACTAGGCATCAAGGCCGGGCTCTTCCTGCCGGGATACGCCGCGAACGTCACCGCGCTCTCGGTCGAAGAAGAGAGCGAGATCGACACCATGCAGATGATCTCCCGCTCGCACAACACGCCCTTCCACGGACGCAAGGTGATGGGACGGGTGCTCCGCACGGTGATCGACGGCGAAACCAGATACGAATACAACACCGCGATATAATCAATACGACACATGAAAGAGATTAGGAGAGAGAAATGCAGCAATTAGTAGAAGCCGTACAAAAAAAAGGCCCCGTCTGCGTGGGCTTGGACACACAATATTCCTTCCTGCCGGACTACATCAAAGAGAAGAGCGGCACAGAGGGCGAAAAGATACTCGAATTCAACCGCGCAATCATCGACGCCACGGAGGACATTGCGGGCTGCTTCAAGCTCCAGATTGCCTGCTACGAGGCGCTGGGACTCGACGGTATGAAGGCATTTGCAAAGACACTGCAATACGCAAGAAGCCGCGGCAACGTGACCATCACCGACGCAAAGCGCGGCGACATCTCCTCCACCGCCGCGCAGTACGCAACCGCGCACTTCTCCGGCGACTTTGAAACCGACGTGATGACCATCAACGTCTTTATGGGTGAGGACGCGGCCTCTCCCTACTATCCCTACCTCGAAGCGGGCAAGGGCGTGTTCGCGCTGGTCAAAACCAGCAACCCCAGCGGCAAGGACTTTCAAGACCTGATCGTAGACGGTGAAACACTCTACGAGCGCACGGCGCGCAAGGTCTCCGCTTGGGGCGAACGCTTCATCGGAGCCAGCGGCTTCTCCGCCATCGGCGCGGTGACGGGGCTCACATACCCCGAAGAATTCGAGCGCATCCGCCCGCTGCTGCCGCACACCTTCCTGCTCATCCCCGGCTACGGCGCGCAGGGCGGCACGGGCAAGGACATCGCGGGCTTCTTCAAGGAGGGCGTGCGCGGCGTGGTCAACTCCTCCCGCGGCATCCTCACGGCGCACAAGGGTAAGAGCGAGGACGCGCGCTTCACCGACCACACCCGCAAGGCCACGCTGGACATGAAGAACGACATCCTACAACAGCTGTAAAGCCAACGTAAAGGAACGATATCTGTGGCAATCATCAAAAGCAACTCAGAAATCGCATCCGCCATCTGGCGAATGACCGTCTCCGGCACGCCGCTTGGCCGCGCGGGGCAGTTTTTCATGCTGCGCGTGCCGGGCGCGCTCGATCCGCTGCTAGGCAGACCCATCAGCATCTGCGAGATCGACGCGGAACTGGGCGAAACGACATTCGTCTACCAGACCGTCGGACGCGGCACGGCGCAGTTTGCGCGGCTGCTTCCGGGGCAGGAAATCGAAGCGCAAGGGCCTTACGGCAACGGATTCCCGCTGAAAGCTGGCCGCGCCGTACTCATCGGCGGCGGCATCGGTACTGCGCCCATGCTCCAGCTCGCAAAAGAACTTCACGCAAGCGACCCCACGCGAATGATCGACGTGTATTTAGGTTTTCGCGAAGAAGCGTATCTAGAGAAGTCGTTTGAGCAGTACGCGGACAGCGTAACGCGCAACATCGGCGGCTATGTGGTCAACGACGTGGATTTTTCGCTCGACGCCACCTACTACGCCTGCGGGCCCGCGCCGATGCTCCGCGCGGCGGCAAGCGCGGCGGATGAGGCAAGCGCAAACCTGTTTGTCTCGCTTGAAAAACACATGGCGTGCGGCGTTGGTGCGTGCCTCGGCTGCACCTGCCAAACCGAGCACGGCAGAAAACGCGTCTGCAAGGACGGTCCCGTGTTCGACTATCGGGAGGTGCGCGATGCAATCTAATCCACTCGAACTTACCCTGTGTGGTATTTTTCTCAAAAACCCTGTGATCGCGGCAAGCGGCACGTTCGGCTTCGGGCACGAATACAGCGAAGTCATGGATATTTCGCGCCTCGGGGGTATCAGCGGAAAAGGGCTGACGCTGAACGGCAGCGCGGGCAACAAGGGCATGCGCGTCTACGAAACCCCGTCCGGCATGCTCAACAGCATCGGATTGGAGAACCCCGGCGTGCGGCACTTCGTCGAACACGAAGCAGCCTACATGCGCACGCTTGGCCCCGCGGTGATCGCCAACCTCGGCGGGCACTGCGAGGAAGATTATCTCGAAGGCGCACGGCTTCTCAACAACGCGGACATCGATATCCTCGAACTCAACATCTCCTGCCCGAACGTCAAGGCGGGCGGTATGGCGTTTGGCATGCTGCCGGACACGGCGGCGGACATCACGAAAAAAGTCAAGGCGGTCTCCAAGCATCCGGTCATGGTCAAGCTCTCGCCCAACGCGCCGGATCTTGTCGCCGTCGCGCGCGCCTGTGAAGGCGCGGGTGCGGACGCACTGAGCCTCGTGAACACGTTTCTCGGCATGGCGATCGACGTCAAGAAAAAACGTCCCGTGTTTGAAAACATATACGCGGGTCTTTCCGGACCCGCGATACTCCCCATCGCGCTGCGGATGGTGCATCAGGTTGCGCACGCGGTCAACATCCCCGTGGTCGGCATGGGCGGCATCACCAGTGCAGAGGACGCGCTGAAGTTTCTGATGGCGGGGGCAGTCGCCGTACAGGTCGGCACCATGACGTTTGCCGATCCCAATGCGATGCTCTCCATCATCGACGGTCTCGCGGAATATTGCGCACAGGAAGGCTTAGCCAACCTGCAGGAGATCGTCGGGATCATTTAAATAGAAATTATTGTTAAGGAGCGACTCTATGAAAGACAATCTAACCATCATGAAAAGCTGCGAAGCGTTTTTAGAAGGACACTTCCTCCTCTCCTCCGGGCGGCACAGCGGCGGCTACTGCCAGTGCGCAAAGCTGCTGCGCTTTCCCGAACTCTCGGCGGAGGTCCTCTCCACCGTCACGGAGCAGGTGAAGAATCTGCCGATCACAAAGGTGTGCGGCCCTGCGATGGGCGGCGTGATCGTCTCCTACGAGCTTGCGCGGCAGCTCGGCGTAGAGAGCATCTTCACCGAGCGCAAAGACGGCGAAATGCAGCTGCGGCGCGGCTTCTCCGTCGGCAAAGGCGATAAAATTCTGATCGCGGAGGACGTCATCACCACGGGGAAATCCACAATGGAAACGGTCAGAGCATTAGAAGACATGGGCGCGGAGGTCATCGGCGCCGCATGCATTGCGGATCGCAGAGCGGAAGACTGCGACTTTGCGCTGCCCGTCTACGCCGCACTGAAACTCTCCATCGACTCCTACGAGCCGGACGACTGCCCGATCTGCCGCGAGGGCAAGATCAAGCTGGAGAAACCGGGCAGCAGAGAGTTACCGCTGGCGAAATAAAGCGTTCGATACATAAAAAGATCCCGCATCCATGCGGGATCTTTTTGTATCATTGCCTCGAATACACTTTCCTCGTAAATCTAAATGTAAAAACCCTCGAAGAAGACGGCCTTTTCCGATGGCAATGCCAATTCAATTCGCTCGTTTTCAGGTTCTTCCTCGGACTGCTCGATCATATAGAAATTCTTCAACAGTTCCATTGTCGTATCGCCGCCAACGGTCGTGATATTGATAAAACTAAAATGTGCGCCGCGTTGAATCGCCACAATAAGAATATTGACCGATACACCATCGAGATCCGCCTCTATGGTAGCTGCCGCTTGTTTGGTTTCATCAATCATAACTCTCGTGAGATCCCTGTCATATACAAGCATGCCAGCCTGCTCAACTGTTTGAATGAGAATATATAACGAATTCTGCAACAGCGCGTATATATCCACATCAGCATAGTCAGAAATAAGTTTTGTATCATCTTCTGTGGAGATGCTGATCGTCTGCAAGCCTCTGTTTGCAAACGCATAGAATTCTTGTGTGCTCTCGATCTCGTCTGCCCAATCCATATAGCTTTGCGGCAAGTCTAAGTCTTCCAGCCTATCAAGGGCACTTCTGTTCAATTCGTCAAGCTCTTCCTCAGACGCAATCACACATGAACCGTCCAGCTTGCAGCCAATTCCGAAAAACTCGTTCCGATATTCCCGCCCTTCAATCGTTCCCGCTGTATATTCGGGAATCACTTCCGGTGTCGGCTCCGGCGTCGGCGTAGGCATCGGCGTTGGTTCCATCGTTGCGGTAGCCTCCGGCAACGCTTCTGCGATGGCTTCCGTGACCGCAGACGACAGGTTGCATCCGGCAAGCATAGACGCGATGATCATCAATGCCATTGCGACAGCGAGACGCCGACGAAGCTTTCTCATACAATTCTCCTATCCAAATCATCTTATTATGTGCACGGCACGATTTCACAATTTTACTCGGTTGAATAGATTTCGCTTAATACCCTGCTCAACCAAAGGTGGCAAGTAGAATCTCAATGGACAAGTTGGTTATTCCGCTCTTGCCGCCTGTTTCCACGCGGGCAAGGCTTACCACATAGTCGGGCTGATTATCACGGCTCACAATATACACGTTGCTTACCGACTTGCGATCCGTTGATATGCTGGTACGCACACTCATTTTCTGGTAGGTGTAATCCCGGCTCGATCCCCAATCGTTGGTCAATATCGTCCATTGATCCTCAAAATCTGCTTGTTCCATGTTTCCGGGAAACATAAGCTGATATGCCGCGTCCGAATCATTCTCCCCCAACGCATCCAAAAAAGAGGTCAGTAGCCGATCCGATTCCGGATCCGCATTGTCCACAGCCTGTTGCACCATGCTGCACCCAAACAAGCCTGTAAGGGCAATCAAAACAAGACCAATCAGCATCGTTTTTTGAAAAGTCTTCATCCTCTATTCTTCTCCTTCTTGTATAGGGCTACTTCTTTGATCAATAAAAATGGTCTAATCACGTATTGAAAACGTATTCGAACTATTCTACATATTATTCGCTGCGACAAATAATTGCAAGTGCGGATTTATGTTGTTAAAACAACGTATTTATTTGAAAAACAGTATTATACTCAACTCATAAAGACTACTAAATTACTTGTGATTCAAAAAATCACCGCACAGTCTTTTCCAATCATCCAAAGGAGGAGCCGCAATCATGGATCAAATCCGGATTGACCTCAACGAAACCGTATTTACGCTATGCAGCAAATATCCCGGGTTGCTCGAAATTCTCAGCGAGCTGGGCTTTACTGACATCACCAAACCCGGTATGCTGCAGACAGCGGGACGATTTATGACGCCCGTGAAGGGTGCGGCGCTCAAGCACATCCCGCTTGAGCAGATCGTCGCCACACTTGCGGCACACGGCTATACAGCAGAACAATAACAACCACCGACCAGCCAATAGGAGGCAAGTATATGAGTCAGGAAATCAACAACCGCGAGCGACGCAAACAGGCGATCAAGGACATGCTGCGCCAGCTGCACGAAGGAAAGAGTGTAGAAGAAGTGCAGAGCATCTTCCACGATGCGTTTGACGGCGTCTCCGCCAGCGAAATCTCGGCGGCAGAGCAGGCGCTCATCAACGAAGGACTACCGGTTGCAGAGGTGCAGCGGCTTTGCGACGTGCACTCCGCCGTGTTCAAGGGCAGCATCGAGGAGATTCACGCGCCATCCGACGTGAGCAAAATCCCCGGCCACCCCGCGCACACGCTCAAGGCGGAAAACGCCGCGATCACGGTGCACATAAACGAGCGGGTCCGCCCGCTGCTTTCGCAGGTGTTGGAAGGCAAGCTTGCCCCGCAGACGTTGCTGCCGGAAATTGGCGCGCTGCTCTCCATCGACCTGCACTATTCCCGCAAGGAGAATCTATTCTTCCCTTATCTTGAGCAGCACGGCATCACCGCACCGCCGAAGGTCATGTGGGGTGTGGACGACGAGATCCGCGCGCTGCTGAAGGATTCTGCGAAGCTCGCGGCGCAGGGCAGCGATCAGACGGGCGCAAAGCTCACGGAAGGGCTCACCCGCGTGGAAGAGATGATCTTCAAGGAAGAGAACATCCTCATCCCAATGCTGATCGACACCCTTTCCGTCGAGGAGTGGTCCAATGTTGCGCAGGAAAGCGGAGAGATCGGCTACTGCATGATCGCGACCCCGCCCGTCTGGCGCGCAAAGGGCGCACCGGCGGAGCAGGCTGCGGCGCCCGCCGCTCCCGTGAACGGCGCGGTACAGCTCCCGACCGGGTTTCTCTCGGTGCCGGAACTCTCCCGCCTGCTGGATACATTGCCGATCGACATCACGTTTGTCGGCGCGGACGACACCGTGCGCTATTTTTCGCAGGGCAGCGAACGCGTCTTTCCCCGCACCAAGGCGATCATCGGGCGCAACGTGAAAAACTGCCACCCGCCGGCCAGCGTGCACATCGTCGAGGGCATCATCACCGACTTCAAGAGCGGCAAGAAGGATCACGAGGACTTCTGGATCAAGCTTGGGGACAAGTTCGTCTACATCCGTTATTTCGCGGTGCGGGACGAAGCGGGCACGTATCTAGGCGTACTCGAAGTCACGCAGGACATCAAACCCATTCAGGCCATCGAGGGCGAGAAACGGTTGGTGTCGCTCACATGAAAAAACCGAACGGACTGACCAGCATCAAGTTGAACAAAACACGACCCAACGCAAAACAGGAGGATAAAACTGTGGAAAATAAAATCATGAAAAATATCGACCTTGCTTCCCCGCTCGCGCTTCCCGCACTGGTAACGTATCAGACCGGACAAATCGTGAGCCGCACACTGGTGCAGAACCGCGCCGTAAGCCTGACGCTGTTTGCCTTCGACACGAATGAGGAGATCAGCTCCCACGAATCCAAAGGCGACGCGATGGTGCAGATTCTCGACGGCAAGGCGAAGATCACAATTGGAGATGGCGTCCATGTTCTCTCTGCCGGGGAAACCGTGGTCATGCCCGCGGGCGTGCCGCACGCACTGGAAGCGGTGGAGCCGTTTAAAATGCTGCTGACGGTGATCTTCCCGAACTAAGAAAAAAGCCTTTCTCTAGTAAATCAACCGTATACAAACCAAAACCGCACCCTACCAGAGGTGCGGTTTTGATATAGGGGGTGTCTAGTAGGAGGAAAGCATATCTCAAAAGCATCTATGTGCTTCATGAGCAAATCAAGTACCGTTTGGAACAGATCCAAATGAATCAAACAACCTTGTTTCGTCCTGCGTGCTTCGCCTGATACAACTTCTCGTCCGCACGATGCAGCAGCATCAGCGCGGAATGCTGCGAGTCGAATTTTTGCACACTTTGCACGCCAAAGCTGCAGGTGAGCCGGATCATCCCGCCGTCCATCGGAAACTGCTGGTTCATGATCGCAAGCCGCAGCTGGTTTGCAATCCGCTGCGCCGCGTGATACTCCACACCCGGCAGACAGATGATGAACTCATCCCCGCCATAGCGCGCGACCCAGCTTCCCGCACGGCTGATCTTTTTTTGCATGAGCTGCGCGATGTGCTGCAGCACAAGATCGCCCGCGATGTGCCCGTGGTTGTCGTTCACCTGCTTAAAGCGGTCGATATCCGCGAAGATCAGCGAGAGCGCCTTTCCCCGCTCGTGCGCCGTACGCAGCGCAACAGGCAGCGTTTCGTCGATGTAGCGGCGGTTATACAGCCCCGTTAACGCGTCCCTGTGCATGAGGCCGCCGACCGCGCCGGAAACATCCTGCATAAGTCCGCTCCTGCCTGATTCCCCGAACACGGCGGAGATCACGCGACGGTTTGGCTGAATCAGCTCCAGCGCGCAATTCTCACCGCAAATTTCGACCGGAATGCGGGCAACTTCCCGCATCGCGTGATTCTCTAAGCTTGGCGCGGATGCATGCAGAACGACGCTGTCCGATTGGCGGATGAGTCGAACGCCAAAGCAAAACTCCAGAAAAAGCGCGGTTTTCTCCACCGCCTCCTCCAGACTGTCAAACTTCAGCATCGTTCTCCTCCTCCGGGTCTTCCGTTCGAAAAAACATCGTTCTTAAGACACGATTTGCAATGTTTGGATCATAGCGCAGGAAGCCTTTCAGATGGGAGCAGATGTCATAAACGCGCGGCAAAATGAATCGAAATTTGTTTCTTTCTCCTACCACCATGTATAATAAAAGAAATAACATGCTGGTAAAGAATATGCGTAACAGTGTATTCTTGACATCAAAAACACGTTTTATGACATGCATCCAATGCTGGACGCAAAAAGAGGTATTATGCGATCAGGGGTTCTTGAAACAATTTCGGCGGAAGGCAACAAGACGCTGTCCTGCATCCTGATGGGAAGGACGGCGTTCAAGAAACGATGAACATCTTCATCTGTGACGACAGCGCGGAGCAAACATCGCTCTGCAAGAAAACGTTGGCGCATCTGGCAAAACGGCACAATATCCACGCATCCATCAAGACGTTTCCCTCCGGCGAAGCGTTGTTGTTTGAGGCGGAGGATTCTTATGCTGCGCTTGATCTGATCTATCTGGATATCTGTAGGCCCGGGCTCGACGGACTTTCGATCGCGAAACATCTGCGCGAGATCGGCTATCTTGGCGATATTGTGTTCTTTACGTTTACGCCGGACTACGCCATCGATGGTTACGATGTCAGCGCCCTGCATTATGTGGTCAAGGATCAGACGACCGCCGATAAATTTGAGGAGATCTTCCTGCGCGCCTGTGAGCGGAAAAACCGCCGCGAGAGCGAGGTGCTGGTGCTTACCTGCGCGGGCGAGAGCCGATGTGTCCCCGTGGAGGACATCCGCTATTTCGAGATTCAGCAGCGCATCGTCACCGTGTATTACGGCAACGAATCGTTTGAGTTTTATTCCACAATGATGCGGCTGGAAGAGCAGTTGTTTGACAAAGGATTTGTGCGCACGCATAAATCGTTTCTCGTCGGCAAGCGCTATATCCACAGCATCGACAGCACGCATGTGCTGCTCGACACCGGAGAATCCCTGCCCGTCGGCAAGCGCTACTATGCGGACAGTCTTGTCAGCATCGGCGCCGCGAGCTAACGCCATAGTCGACAAAACACGGAACCCTAGATTAACGCGAGGACGCGAGGATGAAACAAAGAAAACCCGCCCGAATGACGATCCTGCTGCTGGCGATACTGCTGGTTTGTTTCTTTGTGCCGTCCTATGCGCTCGCAGCCAGTACGCGAAGCAACGACAACCACACCGACACAGACGACTATTGCCTTCGAGCGTACGACGTCACGATTGGGCTCAGCGCGTTTCAGAGTCAGTCCCGCTCCGAACTGGAGAGCGAAATCATCGCCGCCTCCGCCTTTGATTTTTTGATTCGGGACACTGCAAACGAAACGGGCGAATTCGTTCCGATCACGTCCGGCTACTCGGTGAATTTTTCCAATCTGGTGGTGGCTGCAACCAGCACCGGATACAGCGTCACCGTAACATTGCCTACCATCACCCTTTCAGAACCTTCGCGCATTACCTTCCGCGTATATGTCGTGGATGATTTGCCGCAGCCGAGAACTGTACGTTATGTATTTGAAAGCGGAACCGCGGAGCACACGCTGCCCGCAGATGTCACCGCGCTGCTGCCCGCGGAGGAGTCCATTCTCTCCGGCACGACGGTCACCCCCTCCGGTGCGTTTTCACCCGTGCGGGACGGCGCTGGCGAATGGACGTTCTCCGGTTGGACGCCGGACAGCATCGCGCTCTCCGATTCCGATGTGACGTTCACGGGAACATGGAATTGGACGCAGCTGCCCGTCTACAACGTCACGTTCTCCTTTGTCAGCGGAACCGAAGGACGCGCGCTGCCGGACGGCGTGCTCGCAAAGCTGCCCGCGCCGACCACGGGCTATGACGGGGATGTGTTCACCGCACCCGAGACGTTCCGCGCGTATCATATGACCCAAGGGACATGGCGCTTCCACGGCTGGGTTGCCGTCAGCCAAACGATCTCCGGCGGGGACATCACGTTCACGGGCGAGTGGCGCTGGCACAGAATCAAAACCTCCACCCCGCTGGCGGACTCGACCGCAACCCCGCCGCCGACATCAACGCCAGAATCAACACCGACCGCCACGCCGGCAGCAGCCGCCGTGGTCACGACCTCGCCGGAACAACCGGCCGCGGAACCGCCGGAGCTGATTCCGAACGACACACAAGTACCCGCAGCCAACAGTACGACAGGAGGAACGGCTCAGATGGTCATCGCAACCGTTTTAACCGCGCTCGTCGCGACGCAGGCATTTGCTATCGCGGGCGATCTGAAGGTGCTCAAGTGGTATAACGCGAAAAAAGCCGCGAGGAGGGTTGGCGCATGAGCTGGTGGTTGAATATTCTTATCGGCGTGCTTGCGCTTGTTCTGATCGCGCTGGTCGCCGTTCGCCTCCGGCTGAAAAAGCGTCTGGATAGCATCGACGGCGTTGTCGGGATCACCACGCACGGCGCATACACCGGGAAAGTGATCGGCGGAGAATTCACGAAAGTCTATCAAAACAAAAAAGAGAAGTCATAACGGACTGCGTCCGCGTCTGCGCCCCGCCACCCGGCGGGGTGTTTGTATTTTGGATTTGTCTGCGGTAATAGAATTCTTTAGCGGTAGATTACCCTGTGTGGTAATTTGGTTTTCTTTAAAAAATGGCCTCACATTCGGGGCATTCCGCGAGCCTAAATTACCACTTGTGGTAATTCAAAGGCGTCTCGAATCATTTTCTTATATTATTTCAATTCACATGGATGCAATTGTCTGTATGCTATAATGAAATCGCACTCTTCTTGGTGAAAGGCGTTTGTTATGGACGATTCTTCCCCGATTCTCGTCAGCGCGTGCCTGCTCGGTGTACCCTGCCGTTATGACGGCACTGGATTTGCCGACGAGCGCATTCTCGCGCTCTCAAAAAAACGTCACCTCATCCCCGTTTGCCCGGAGCAGCTCGGCGGTCTTCCGACACCGCGCCCGCCCGTGGAACGGCACGACACGCGTGTGCTCTCGCGGGACGAGCGGGACTTTACCGCGGCCTTTGTGCGTGGCGCAGAGGAGACAAGGCGGCTCGCACGCCTCTTCTCTTGCCGGATTGCGATTCTCAAAGCAAACAGCCCCTCCTGTGGCAGCGGGCAGATCTATGACGGCTGCTTTCGCGGCAGGCTGATTCCCGGCGATGGCATGACAGCAACCTTGCTCAAGCAGGACGGCTTGACCGTGCTCAGCGAGAAGGATGACCTTTCTTCGCTACTATAATCTTTGCTTTCCGGTCTGTTAAAAAACAATCGCGTATCTGCTATTTTGTAAACTTTTTTATAGCCCCCGAATCAACAACAAACCTTCTAATTGCAAGAATCTTCAAACAGCCAGACACCATGGCTGTTTTTGTTTTCTATCGCAAGCTGTGGTGTTTTTCCCTCCAATATGGCGGCATTGCAGGCGCCCATATATTGTGCTAGTATGAATTTAAGCCACAACCTGTTGCGATATACACGGTTTCACGACACAACAATTCAACCAGATGCGCCCGCCAAAATCGTCGCGGGCTATCTGCACCGAACCGACCAGATAAGGGGAAATCAAGAGGATGGAGATCATCAAACGAAGCGGACTTGCCGAGACATATGACCGCGACAAGATCACAAACGCTGTTCGAAAGGCGTTTCTCAGCACACAAACGGAGATTTCTGAATCGGCTCTGGAGGCGATCACCGCGGCTGTCGAAGCGCGGATTCCCCTGCTGCCGCCGCCTGTTTCGGTGGAGCAGATTCAGGATCTCGTGGAAGAGACGCTGATGCTCAAGGGCTATTTCGCCCAAAGCAAGAGTTATATCCTCTACCGCAGCGAACGCACGCGCATGCGCGCCCAGCGCAAGAGCATCTGTTCGCTGTTTGCGGACGGCGAGGCGCTGGAAAAAATCCTCGACAAAGTGCAGACGGACTATCCGCAGGATATGTACGAGCTCTCGCGGCTAGACGAAAAGTTCCGTTCCTTCCTCAAGCCCGAGATGGGCGAGAGCGCGAAGCGCGCGGTACTCACCCGCGCGGCAGCCGAGCTGACCACGCAGGAAGCACCGCACTGGGAGTTTATCGCGGCGCGCATCCTGATGCACGATTTTGCCGCCGATCTCAGCCGCGCGCTGGATGAACTTGAGCTTCACAGTTATTATGAAAAAGTCAGCTATCTCTGCGATCGCGGACTCTATGGCGCATACATTCTCGATGGCTATACAAAAGAAGAGCTTGACGAAGCGGGTACATTTATCGACCCCACGCACGACGAGAAGCTCACCTATTCGGGGCTGGAGCTGCTGCTGCGCCGCTACGTGATCCGCAGCCACAAAGGACAGCCGCTGGAGACCCCGCAGGAAATGTATCTTGGTATCGCGCTGCATCTCGCCCTGCCGGAAAAAAAGGATCGCCCCACATGGGTCAAGCATTTTTACGACATGCTCAGCACGCTGAAGGTCACCATGGCGACGCCGACGCTCGCCAACGCGAGAAAGCCGTTTCATCAACTCTCGAGCTGCTTCATCGACACCGTGCCGGACAGCCTCACGGGCATCTACCGCAGCATCAACAACTTTGCGCAGGTCAGCAAGTACGGCGGCGGCATGGGTCTCTATTTCGGCAAGGTGCGCTCAAAAGGCAGCACCATCCGCGGATTTGAGGGCGCGGCGGGCGGCGTGATCCGCTGGATTCGCCTCGCAAACGACACGGCGGTCGCGGTCGATCAGCTCGGCGTGCGGCAGGGCGCGGTCGCGGTCTACCTCGACGTCTGGCATAAGGATTTGCCGGAGTTTTTACAGATTCGCACCAACAACGGCGACGACCGCATGAAGGCGCACGATGTCTTCCCTGCGGTTTGCTATCCCGATCTATTCTGGAAGACCGTGCGCGACAACATCGAGGCAAACTGGTACCTCATGTGCCCGCACGATATCCTTGCGACCAAGGGCTACAGCCTGGAGGATTTCTGGGGCGAAGAATGGGAAACGCGCTACCGCGACTGCGTGGCGGACAACCGCATCGAAAAGCGCGTGATCCCGATCAAGGAACTGGTACGCATGATCCTCAAGAGCGCGATTGAGACCGGCACGCCGTTCGTTTTCAACCGCGACGCGGTCAACCGTGCAAACCCCAACCACCACAAGGGCATGATCTATTGCAGCAATCTCTGCACGGAGATTGCGCAGAATATGAGCGGCATCCAGGACGTGAGTCAGGAGATCGTCGATACGGACGGCGACACCGTCGTCGTGAACGTCACAAAGCCCGGCGACTTCGTGGTCTGTAACCTCGCGAGCCTCTCGCTGGGTCAGATCGATCTCGCCGGCGACGAGCTGGAGACCATCACGGGACACGTCGTGCGCGCGCTGGACAACGTCATCGACCTCAACTTCTTCCCCGTGCCCTATGCGAAGGTAAACAACCTTCGCTATCGCCCGATCGGTCTCGGCGTCAGCGGATATCACCACATGCTCGCGAAAAACTGCATCGGCTGGGAGAGCGAGGAGCATCTGAAGTTTGTCGATAAGCTCTTTGAGAGGATCAACTATGCTGCGATTTCAGCCAGCTGCGATGTCGCCGCCGATAAGGGCAGATATCAGTTCTTTGAGGGCAGCGACTGGCAGACGGGCGCCTATTTCACCAAGCGCGGCTACACGAGCGAACGCTGGAAGCAGCTTTCCAAGCGCGTCGCCGAAACAGGGCTTCGCAACGGCTGGCTGCTCGCCATCGCCCCCACCAGCAGCACGAGCATCATCGCGGGAACGACCGCGGGCATCGACCCGGTCATGAACCGCTACTTCCTCGAAGAGAAAAAGAACGGCCTGATCCCGCGCGTCGCGCCCGATCTTTCTCCGGAAACGTTCTGGTATTATAAGAGCGCGCATCTGATCGACCAAAATTGGTCGATTCGCGCGGCAGGCATCCGGCAACGGCACATTGACCAGAGCCAGAGCATGAACATCTATATCACCAACGAGTTCACGTTTAGAAAGGTGCTTGGATTGTACATCTCCGCCTTTGAGCACGGCGTCAAGACCGTCTACTACGTGCGGAGCAAGAGCCTTGAGGTAGAAGACTGCTCGGCTTGCTCGTCCTGAGCGTACGCGCCGCCATTAAAAAATTACTTGGCAGTTCGTATTGTTATAGATACGATGATTGATCGCGAGATGGGAGAATGACCACATGGAACTCTTAAAACAAAAGCCCCTGTTTAACCCCAACGGCAGCCTGGATCTAAACGAACGCCGCATGATCGCGGGCGACACCACAAACCTCAACGACTTCAACAACCTCAAGTACGGCTGGTCGAGCGACTGGTACCGGCAGGCAATGAACAACTTCTGGGTGCCGGAGGAGGTCAATCTCTCCACGGACGTGAAGGATTATCCGAATTTGCCCGCGCCGGAACGCCGCGCCTACGATAAAATCCTCTCGTTTTTGATCTTTTTGGACAGCATCCAGACCGCGAACCTGCCCGCCGTCGGCGAATACATCACGGCGAACGAAGTCAACCTCTGCCTCGCGATTCAAACCTATCAGGAGGCCATCCACAGCCAGAGCTACAGCTATATGCTGGACACCATCTGCGAGCCGCAGGGCCGCGACGAGGTGCTCTATCAGTGGAAAAACGACGAATATTTGCTCAAACGCAACACGTTCATCGGCGACGCGTACAACCACTTTTACAAGGAGCGCACGGCAGAAAACCTCATGCGCACCATCATCGCGAACTACATCTTAGAAGGCGTGTACTTCTACAGCGGATTTATGTTCTTCTATAACCTCGGCAGAAACAACCTCATGCCCGGCTCGGTGCAGGTTATCCGCTATATCAATCGCGACGAGAACACGCACCTCTGGCTGTTTCGGAGCATCCTATTGGAGCTCAAGCAGGAGAACCCGGAGCTGTTTACGCCGGAAAAGATCGAGCTCTACCGCGATATGATCCGCGAGGGCTGCGAGCAGGAAATCGCCTGGGGACACTACGCCATCGGCGACGGCGTCTCGGGGCTCACGTGCGAGATGATCACGGACTATGTGCAATATCTCGGCAATCTGCGCACCACGAATCTCGGCTTTGAGAAGCTCTATGAAGGCCACGATGCGGAGCCGGACAATCTCAGCTGGGTGAGCCAGTACAGCAACGCCAACACAATCAAGACGGACTTCTTCGAGGCGCGCAGCACGGCCTATGCCAAGAGCGGCGCGTTGGTGGACGATCTGTAATATGAAAACGACTCTTTGGCGCAAAGAACCGCATGCCGGCCGGCATGCGGTTCTTTTATTCGGACGTGTTTCGTTATCTTCTTTTCGCGGCGTTGATGCAGCCAGCCCCGCCGACGCAGCCGCCCACGCAGGCCATGCCTTCGATGAAGTTGCCGACATCCAGCCCTTTGGAAAGCTTCAGGAGTGCGACGCGGCATTCTTCGATGCCGTTGCACTTGGTCGCGACAAGCTTGAACGCCTCATCGCCGCGCGCTTTTACCGCCTGCCTGATGGCCTCGGTCACACCGCCGGAACGCGCAAACCCGCGCCCGAGCGCCGTCGCTTCGTCCACCGCTTCGTTGGCTAGCTGTGAGATGTCGATATCCCGGCTGTCAAACAGCGCCTGCAGTTCTTCAAACGTGATCACGCAGTCGATATAAGGCGAAACACTCGCCTTCTGCGCCTCCGCCTTTTTCGCGGTGCACGGGCCGACGAAGACGATCAGCGCCTCCGGTTCGCGCTCTTTGATCCACTTGCCGAGCGTCGCCATCGGCGAAAGGCAATGCGAAAGGTGCTGCGTAAGCTTCGGAAAATTCTGTTCGACATAGCTGACAAACGCGGGACAGCAAGAACTCATCACAAATCCTTTTTCCAGCAGCTCGCCGCTCTCCTCCGCCGCCACCAGATCCGCGCCGCGCGCAGCCTCCGTGACCGCATCAAATCCCAGCGCGCGAAGGCCCGCGTTGACCTGCCCCGGCTGGGCGTAGGTAAACTGGGTCTCGATTGCGGGCGCGACCATCGCGTAAAGCTTGCGCGTCGTCTGCTTATGCTTCAGCAGGTCGATGACCTCAAGAATTTCGGATTTGTCCATGATCGCGCCAAACGGGCACTGCGTCACGCACGCGCCGCAGGCGGTGCACTTGCTTTCGCGGATCAGCGCGGCCTTCTCCTCGTCCATCGTGATGGCACGCGGAAGACATGCGCTTTCGCAGGGTCGCTTGGTCTGTATGATCGCGTGATACGGGCACGCCTTGGCACAGAGGCCGCACTCGATGCACTTATCCTGATCGATGTGCGCCTTTTGCCGCGAATCCAAGTAGATCGCATCGCTCTTGCAGGCCTCCTTGCAGCGGTGCGCAATGCAGCCGCGGCAGACGGCGGTCACGTCATAGCCGGAGACGGGGCACCCGTCGCACGCGATATCCAGGGTTTCGATGACGTTCGCGTTCTTGCGGTTGCCGCCCATCGCGAGCTTGACGCGCTCGCCAAGGATCGCCCGCTCTTTATAGACGCAGCAGCGCATGGTGGACTTTTTACCCGGAACGATGGCTTTGGGAATATCCAGCAGGGATTCCTGCAGTGTGTCGTCAAAGGCTCTTTTTGCTACCTCGCAAAGGGTACGGTATTTCAGATATTGTACCTGACTGTCAAATTCTCTGTTCAATGCTTCTCTGTTGTTCCTTCTGTTCTGCGTTTTGTTTGAGTCTTCCAACGTTATTTTACAAACTTAGTGATTGTACGGCATTTCGCTCAATTGATCAAGCCCATTTACAACACGATTACTGTTATTTCATTTATCTCTAATAAATAAGCGAAATTTTTCGAAAGTTGGGGGATTTACGTTGAAAAAAGCCGCGATTCGCTTGACAATTTCTGAAAATAATATATAACAATAATAATTTGGCGATTTTGAATCGGTCCTTTCTTCGCATCGGAACGGGTTCCCTTGGACGGAATGCCTTTACAACCACGGACATCGGTTGTAGAATATCATTATCAATATCCTGTCCTTGGCGTCGCAGCCGAGTTCGCGCACTATTGCCGCGGATTACGGGCGCACCTTCGCTAAGCAGGATTTTTATCTTGATTGGGGAATGCGATTTCGCGCGATCACGCGTTTGCAGGAGGTATGGACGGATGCCCGGTTTGTTGATTGGCCTTGTGTGCGGCGCGGGAGAGCTCTTTTTGCTCACTCGCCTGACAAAGGTGCTGCTCGCCGGAGACATGTTCAAAACCTTCATCTATGTTCTTTTCAAATTTTTACTCATCGCCGCGGTCCTTGCGAGCGTCACCATCTGGTTTCGTTCGGATTTAATCTGGTGCGGCGTCGGTATCTCGTCCGTTCTGATCATTGGCGCGATTATCATCAACATCCGCAATCGCCGGAACGGGAAAGGAGAAAAGTAAATGCAGTTTAGTATGCCTTCCGTCGGCAAATGGATCGCCATCGCGCTGTCGCTGATCATAGGTTGCGGTGCGCTCTATCTGCGTTCGCGCATTTCTCAGCCGGAGAAGACGGAAGAGGGCTATAAAGCCGCAAAGAAAAAACGTAATCTCCTAATGATGGCTGGCGTGCTCGCGCTCTGGCTCTGTTCTGGTTTGGTGCTCGGCAGTTTCCAGCTGGGAAGCCGTACGTTCACCGTCGAGATCAGCCCCGCGCGCATGGACATCCTCGGTTACTCGGTGAGTTCATCCGTCGTAGTGACATGGATCGTCATCGCGGCGCTTAGCGTGTTTGCGCTGTTCGTTCGCTTCTTCGCCGTTCCGCGCTTTCAGGAGACGCCGCGTGGCCTGCAGCTCGTGCTGGAAACCGCGGTCGGCGCCATCAACAACCTGACCAAAGAAAAGTACGGACACGAGAATGAAGGCCTCGCCTCTTATTTCTTCGCAATTGCCGCGTTGTTTTTAGGCTCCGCCATCGTGGAGCTGTTCGGGATTCGTCCACCGACGACGGATTTGAGCATGACCTTTTCCTATGCGCTGGTCACGTTTGTGCTCATCAACGTATACGGTATCTATAAAAAGGGCATCAAGGGGCGACTGCAGAGTTTTGTGCGCCCAAAGGCAATCATCGCGCCGTTCAAGCTGCTCTCCGACCTAGCCGTGCCGATTTCGCTTGCTTGCCGACTCTTTGGCAATATGCTTGGCGGTCTGGTCGTGGTCGAGCTGATCTATTTTGCGCTCGGCGCGTTTTCGGTCGGCATTCCTGCGGTGCTCGGGCTGTATTTTAACGCCTTCCACCCGCTGATCCAATTCTTCATCTTCATCAACCTGTCGCTTACGTTTATTGGTGAGGCAGTAGAAGAGGTAGAATAACTCAAAAGACAGAAAACACAAAACCCACCGGCGGAGCCGGAGACAATATTTCCAGTATAACTTAGGAGGGTTCTTACCATGACGGATATCGGATTGATCGCAATCGGCGCGGGCATCGCGGTTCTCACGGGTGCAGGCGCAGGCCTCGGCATGGGCATCGCCACCGGCAAAGCCGTGGAAGCGGTCGCCCGCCAGCCGGAAGCGAACAGCAAGATCAACGCACTGTTGCTGCTCGGCCTCGCGCTGACCGAGTCGACTGCCATCTATGGCTTTGTCACTGCGCTAGTCATGATCTTCACGATGGGCAAATAACGTCGCCAAAGAGGGGTATCCATGGAATTTCACCTGATCGATTTCATCGAGCACGCGCTCAACCTCCTCATCCTCTTCCTATTGCTGCGCCACTTTTTATATAAGCCGGTAAGCAAGTTTATGGCGGAGCGGGAGGCTAAATTCGCGCGCGAACGCGAGCAGCTCGACGCAAGTCGCAACGAGGCAAATGTGCTCAAAGCGCAATATGAAACCTCGATGAAAAACGCGCGGCTTGACGCGGAGCATATCGCAGAAGAGCGCAGAAAGGCCGCCGAGCGCGAGGCGGAAGACCTCCGCAAAAAGGCCAAGCAGGACGCGCAGGTCATCCTGACGGATGCGATGCATCAGGCGGTCGTCGAGCGCGAGGACATGCTCAAGGAGCTGCGTTCGCAGACCGCGGAGCTTGCCGTCGATATCGCGGGCAAGATTCTCGAACGCGAGGTTTCGCAGGAGGATCACCAGCGCATCATCGACAGCTTCTTCGACAAGATCGGCTAGATGCGCCATCGTGCGGAACCATACCGCACCGCTTGGCATACGCGGCTTTGTCGCAAAGACTTTAGAAGAGATGATTGCATTATTCGGACTGTTAGATAGGAAAGTGAGCTCCGTATGGCTCTAAAAGGCGAACTATTCACCGCCGGACCGTTCGGCGAAGAACAAATTGAATCCATCAAACAGCACTTTCGTGATTTGCTCGGTCAGGAGGTTTCCTTCGACATCAAGCAAAACGAGGCGCTGATCGGCGGTTTTCTCGCCATCATCGACGGGAAGATCTATGACGCAAGCGTAGCCTACCGCGTCAAGGAAGCGCAGCATGTGCTCGCAAACAACAGTGCGCCCGGCGCGGAAATCACGGCGGAAAACGTCCGCCTCACCGGAAGCAACCAAGCCATCGTGCACAGCAGCGCGGCGGACATCGGCAAAACGCTCAAGCATCGCATCGGTTCGTTTGAAAACAAATCCGCCGTCTATGAGTACGGCATCGTCACCAGCGTGGGTGACGGTGTGGTACGCATAGAGGGGCTTTCACATACCCGCTACGGCGAGCAAATCGCCTTTGAAAACGATGTATACGGCATGACCATGGACCTTGAGCTGGACGGCGTAGGCGCGGTTCTGCTCAATGGGCAGGACTGCGTGCGCGTCGGCGAGCGCGTCTATGGCACCGGCCGCGTGGTCGAAGTGCCCGTCGGCGACGAGCTGCTGGGTCGCGTGGTCAACCCCATCGGCATGCCGCTGGACGATAAACCCCTCAACGCCGCGCGTTACCGTCCGGTAGAGTCCCCCGCGCCGCGCATCATCGACCGTCAGGCGGTCAACGAACCGCTGATGACCGGCCTTCTCGCGGTGGACGGCATCATCCCCATCGGGCGCGGACAGCGCGAGCTGATCATCGGCGACCGTCAAACAGGCAAAACCACCATCGCGGTGGATACGATCATCAACCAACGCGGAAAAAACGTCAACTGCGTCTATGTCGCCATCGGGCAAAAGCTCTCCACCGTAGCGCAGATCTATGAAACGCTGCAATCGGCGGGCTCCATGGAGTATACCGTCATCGTCGTGGCAAACGCCAGCGACTGCGCCGCGATGCAGTATCTTGCGCCCTACGCAGGCTGCGCGATTGCCGAGCAGTTCATGTACGACGGCAAGGACGCGCTGGTGATCTACGACGATTTGAGCAAACACGCCGTGGCCTACCGCGCCATGTCGCTGCTGCTGCACCGCCCGCCGGGACGCGAAGCCTATCCCGGAGACGTGTTCTATCTGCACTCGAGACTGCTGGAGCGCGCAGGCCACCTCAGCGAGGCAAACGGCGGCGGCTCCCTGACCGCGCTGCCCATCGTTGAGACGATGGCGAGCGATATCTCCGCCTATATTCCGACCAACGTGATCTCGATTACGGACGGTCAGATCTATCTGGAGCCGGAGCTGTTCCATTCCGGCGTGCGCCCGGCGGTCAACGTCGGTCTCTCCGTTTCCCGCGTCGGCAGCGCCGCGCAGAAAAAGGCCATGCGAAAGGTCGTTAAAAAACTGCGCCTGACGCTCGCGCAGTACCGCGAGTTGCAGATCTTCGCGCAGTTCGGCTCCGATATCGACAGCGTCACCAAGGAGATTCTCGACAACGGCGACCGGCTCAGCGAAACGCTCAAACAGAATCAGCATGAACCGCTGCAGATGAGCGAGCAGGTGCTTTTGCTTTACGCCGTCATGAACGGTTTCCTCAAGGAAGTCCCCTCACCGCATGTGCGCGCCTTCCAGAAGGGGCTTTTGCAGTATGCGCGCCGCAACTACAGCGCCATGCTCGACGAAATCGAGGAGAACGGAGACCTCACCGACGAACTGATTGAAGAACTCCGCGCCAGTATCGAAAACTATCATCTGACCTGTCAGATGTAAAACCGTTAAAGCCAGTTCTATGTTGAAATATTCTACATAGACGCGCATTTCTTCCGAAAGGAGGCCAGCCAGTATGGCAAGCATCAGCGATATCCGCTTTCATATCAAGAGCATCAAGCAAACGCGACAGATCACCAACGCCATGCACATGGTCTCCGCGTCCCGCATGCGCAAGGCGCTCGACGGCATCCAGAAAAACCGCGCCTATTTTTATCATGCGCTGGACATCATCGTAGACATCCTCAAGCACACGGGCGACATCACGCATAATTATCTGCGTCACCACGCGGGCGATAAGGTCGCCTATATCATCGTCGCCGGCGAAAAGGGACTTTCCGGCTCCTACAACCACGCGGTATTATCGCTTGCCGACAAGGTGATTGCAGACAAAAACGTCGTAGAGATTTACACCATCGGCAGCGTCGGCTCTTCGCATTATCTCCGGCGCGGAATGACGCCCGACCGTCACTTTGAGCGCCTCGCGGAGAAACCCAAGCTTGACCAGGTGCGACGGCTCATGACGATCCTCATCGAGCAATACAACCGCGGCGAGATCGACGAGCTGCGCATCGTCTACACCCGCTTTATCAACACCCTTTCGCGCGAACCTGTGGAGCAAAAGCTGCTCCCCGTCGAACTCAACGACTTCAAGCGCGGCAGACCCGAAAGCGAGGCGGACCGGGAGTATGACCGTTCGTTCATCCTCTACGATCCTTCGCCAAAAGAGGTGCTAAACGCCTTGATTCCGCAGCTGTTGATCGGCTATGTCTACGGCGCAATCGTGCACGCCTACGCGAGCGAAAACTGCTCCCGCATGGCCGCGATGGAGAGCGCCACACGCAGCGCGGATAAGATGATTGACAAACTGACGCAGCAGTATCACGCCGTGCGCCAGCTGACCATTACAAACGAGCTCGCCGATATCATCGGCGCCGCCAACGCGGCAAACGCGGCCAGATCCGCAGACGCCGCCTATTATCCGGAGGGAAGAGACGAATGACGGAACAAGAACGTACCGGAAGCATCATCCGCATCATCGGGCCCGTGCTGGACGTGCGCTTCAAGGAGGGCAGCGAGCCTTTGCTGAAAACGCTGCTCGTCACCAAGAGCGAGCCGCCCGTCCACATCGAGGTTGTGCAGCACCACTCCCCCGGCGTGGTGCGCGCCATCGCGCTCGAGCCAACGGAGGGTCTTTCCTGTGGCATTCAGGTGCTCAACACCGGCGGCGGCATCCATGTGCCGGTCGGTGAAACCGTACTCGGCCGCGTCATCGACTGCCTCGGCCGCCCGATCGACGGGCTCGGCCCGATCGATGCGCCGCAGCGCGACGTGCACCAGGCGCCGCCTTCGTTTATGCTCCAGTGCCCTTCCACCACGCTGTTTGAAACGGGAATCAAGGTCATCGATCTTCTCGCACCCTACCCCGTCGGCGGCAAAATCGGCCTCTTCGGCGGCGCAGGCGTTGGCAAGACGGTCTTGATTCTGGAACTCATCCATAACATCGCAAAAAACCGCGGCGGTTACTCCGTCTTCACCGGCGTTGGTGAGCGCAGCCGCGAGGGCACCGACCTGATCGCAGACATGCGCGAAAGCGGCGTCATCGCGCGCACATCGCTTGCCTTCGGACAGATGAACGAGCCGCCGGGATCGCGCATGCGCGTCGCGCTTGCGGGTCTTTCGATGGCGGAATACATCCGCGACGAGATGCATCAGGACGTGCTCTTATTCATCGACAACATTTTCCGTTTTGTGCAGGCGGGCAACGAAGTCTCGGCGCTGCTGGGTCGCATGCCGAGCGCGGTTGGCTACCAGCCGACGCTTGCCAACGAACTCGGCGAGCTGGAAGAGCGCATCGCGAGCACGCCGCACGGCTCCATTACCTCCGTGCAGGCGGTCTATGTGCCCGCGGACGATTTGACCGACCCCGCGCCCGCGACGATCTTTTCGCATCTCGACGCGACGACGGTGCTCTCCCGCGCGATTGCCGAAATCGGCATCTATCCCGCGGTCGATCCGCTCTCGTCCTCTTCGCGCATCCTCGAACCCGCCATCGTCGGCGAACGGCACTACGCCGTCGCGCGGCGCGTACAGGAGACGTTGCAGCGCTATCACGAGCTGCAGGATATCATCGCCATCCTCGGCATGGACGAGCTTTCGGACGACGACCGGCAGACAGTCTATCGCGCGAGAAAGATTCAAAACTTCCTCAGCCAGCCGATGCATGTCGCGGAAGTCTATAGTGGGCAGCCCGGTTGTTCCGTTGCGCTCGCGGACACGATTGAAAGCTTTGAAGAGATCGTGGACGGCAAGGTCGACGATATTCCGGAGTCGCTGTTCCTGCTTGCGGGCGGCATCAGCGAAGTACGCGCGCGCTACGATGAGATGAAGAAGACCGAAAAAGCGGTATAGGCGACGCTGTATTGCGCGCAGTTCCCGATTATTTCTGAAAGGAGCAGGCTATGGCACAACCGTTTAATTTGCTGGTGGTGACGCCCGAACGCGAGTTTTTCAGCGGCGAAGCGATCTATGTCAGCGTGCAGTCCATCGCGGGTTCGCTGGGCGTGATGCACGGTCACGTGCCCATGGTCTCCGCGCTCGACGTCGGCGCGCTCGTCATCCAGACGGACGAGCACACCACGCGCACGGCGTTTCACTCCGAAGGATTTATCGAAGTTCGTCCGGAATGCGTTTACATCCTTTCTCAAGCCTGCGAGTGGCCGGAGGAGATCGACGAAAAGCGCGCACTCGAAGCAGAGCTGCGCGCGCAGGAACGCCTCGCGCAGCAGCGCGGCGAAGATCTCGGCTCCATGGGTCACAGCAAGGTCGCGCTCATGCGCGCCATGACGCGGCGCAGGGTTAAGTCCATGTCGTCCAAATAATGTATGCTATCAACCGATTCGCGCTCCGCTTTAGTGGGGCGCGGTTTTGTTTTGGATTGCGCCGCGCCGCCGCATTTCATATAATAAGACAAGTCGACAACGATCAAGCGGAAAGCGAGGCGAAGTGCGCATGCGGAAACGACGGATCACAAAGACGGTTGTCGCGGGCTTTTTCGTCACGCTCGCGCTGTGCGTCGCGCTCTCTGCCTATATCGAATACGGCAGACGGCAGCGCGAAGACGACCAGATGAAGTTCATCGCGGGCACCGTCAGCGCGCAGGCCTACGAGGTGCTCTCCGCCCAGCTCAACAAAGCAAAGACGTTGGAGGCATTCGTGGTGCAGAGCGAAGGCGGCACCGAAGGCTTTGAGCGCGTTGCAAGGCTGCTTGTCACCGACAGTACCGTGCGAAATGTGCTGCTCGCGCCGGACGGCATCGTCAGCGCCGTCTACCCGCTCAAGGGCAACGAGAGTGTGCTGGGGCACGACCTCACGGGCGAAAAAGCGGGAGACAAGGAGGCGCAGGCCGCCATCGATCGCGGGGATATGATCATGGCGGGGCCGTTCAGCCTCGTGCAGGGCGGGCTTGGCATCGCAGGCAGGCTTCCGGTCTATCTCAACGGTTCATTCTGGGGCATCGTCTCCGTTACGCTGAACTATCCGGATGCGCTGAGCGGGCTTACCGTGCCGGATTCCGTCGCGGCGCAGGGTTTTTCCTGCCGCATCTGGCGCGTCAACCCGGACTCGGGTATCGAGCAGACCATCGTCAAGAGCGGCGAAGGCATCCAGAGCCGCGCATTCGACTACGCGTTTCCGATCTATAACTCGGAGTGGCACGTGACGGTTTCGCCCATGCTTCCGTGGTATTCCAACGACAGCGTGATCTATTCCGCGCTGGTGAGCTTGCTATTGAGCCTCTCGGTCGCAACCGCGGTCGCGAGCCGCGGCACCATCCGCCGCATGGAGCAGGAAGCCGCGCAAAACCGCATCGCTTCGCTGCAAAAGCAGCTGGAATTCGACCGCACCAACGTGCTGCTGGCGCAGATCAGCTCGCACTTTTTCTATCATACGCTCAACGCGATTCAGGCGCTGATCGTGCTCGATCCCGACGCCGCATACAAGATGACCGAGGATTTCTCGCGGTTTTTACGCTTTAAAGTAGACAGCGTCAGCGCGCAGAGCGGTCTTGTGCCGTTTCGCGAGGAGTTGCGCACCGTCCGCGCCTACGCGGAGATCAACAAGGTGCAATTGCAAGGACGACTCAACGTAGAATACGACGTGTTCGACGCGGATTTCCTTATTCCCGTACTGACGATTCAGCCCGTGGTGGAAAACGCGATCATACACGGCATCAAGCCCAAGGTCGGCGGCGGCACGGTTCGCGTCAGCCTCAGCCGTGAAGACGGACAATACATCGTGCACGTTTCGGACGACGGCGTGGGTTACACGCCCGGCGAGGAGACGAGCGCACACTCGGTCGGCATACAGAACATTCGCACACGCATGGAGCAGTTCCCCGGATGTTCGATGCAGGTGGAAAGCTGGCCCGGTCGCGGCACGACCGTCTCCCTCATCTATGCCGCCAACCTGACCAAAGAATCCGAATAATGCGGAGACCCTGCGCAAGGAGGACACATGAAGACAATATTGGTTGATGATATGGCGCTGGACATGCAGCTATTGGAGCTGAAATGCGCAGATATGCCGGAGATTGAAATCGTCGGCAAATTCACCATGCCGGAGGAAGCAATCGCCTACGCAAACGCGCACGAGGTCGAGTTTGCGATGCTGGACATCGACATGCCCGGCATGAACGGCATCGAGCTCGCGATGTGCCTGCGTGAAATCCGACGGGATATCATCATCGTCTTCATCACCGCACACCCGCGCTTTGCCGTGGAAGCATTCCAGATGAAGGCGGACTACATGGTGTTCAAGCCCTTTGACCGGGATGACATTCAGGATGTGCTGGAGCGCGCACGCCTCCTGCACACGCGCCAGAAAAAGCGGGTAGAGTTCCATACGTTCGGAAATTTCGAGATGATGGTGGATGGTTCTCCCGTGCGCTTCGTCTCCGCCAAGGCAAAGGAGCTCATGGCGCTTTGCGTGTTTTATGAAGGACGCAACGTCGGCATCTACGACATCATCGAACATCTCTGCGAGGGCAGTGAGAACAAGACCGCCGAAAACACCGGCTATCGCAGGACGATCAAGGAGCTCACCGATACGCTGAAAAACTGCAACGCAGAGGAGATCTTCGTGCGCGAGCGCGGCAGCTGCCGCATCCGCCGCGAGCTGGTCTCCTGCGACTATTACGACTTCTGGGCGGGCAAAGCGGACGCGCTCTCCCGCTTTGACGGCAGGTTCATGAGCGACTACGCCTGGGCGGAATCCGCCATCTACCGCATGTGCGAAAAGAAGGGGTTGTCGTAACCCGGGATCAGCCGTTGCTCCGAGCCAAACCAGTCAAGCTGCGCACAACCACGGGAATATAGCCTAGTAGGAACACCGACTCGATCGTACAAAACCAATCCGATAAGGAGAACAAATGCTTGCTCTGCAAATGGTCATTTACGGATATGCTTCTCTTGTCTTGCTGTTTTTGGTTCTGGACAGTCGCGCAAACAAAAGAATGTTGCCGGAAAAATCGAAGTGGTTTCGTATTATTCTCTATACGACTCTGTGGTTGATATTCAGCGAAGCCGTTACAATGTTCGTTGACGGCAGGCCGGGCGCCGTCATGTATTGGGTCGTCTATCTTTCAAACTCCGTTTTGTTTTTGTTCAACGTTCTGCCGCTCAGCCTCTGGCTCATCTACCTGGACGAGTGTATTCTGATCACCGAGCGGGAAAGAACAATCAAACGCATCGTATATGCCGGTTTGAATCTCGTCGTGGTCGCGCTTGTTGTGATCAATTTCTCCACAGGTGTTCTGTTTACGGTGACGAGCGAGAACCGGTATGTTCGAGGTGACGCGGTCTATCTGATCATGGTGATCAACTACCTGCTCTACTTTGGTTATCTGCCAACATTGGCCAAGTATCGCAAATTCATCCGCGGCCGAACCTTTGAGCTGATTCTCGCGCTCGGCATACTGCCGATCATTGGCGCAGTCATCCAGATGCTCTACTATGGAACGCCGCTGATCTGGCCGATGATGGCTCTGGTTGCGCTGGCCGCGCATATTCTGGTGGAGCGGGAAGAGATACGAAAGGATGGCTTGACCGGGCTGCCAACGCGGGTTACGTTCGAATCCCGCGCGCAATATAAGGTCGACCGGCTTCAACCTTTTTCCATCATCATGATCGATCTGGATAACTTCAAGATGATCAATGACGCGCACGGTCACGAGGAAGGCGACGAGGCGATCAAGGTCATCGCAAATCTGCTTGAAAAATCCATCAAGCAGGGCGACACCGCATACCGGTATGGCGGCGACGAGTTTATTCTGTTGATCGAGTCAACTCTGCCGGACATCGCGGAAAAAGTGATCGCGCGGTTAAAAACAAGCTTGAACAAGTGGAATGAATCCAATCAAAAGCCATACACGCTCTCGTTCTCCGCAGGTGCTGCGATTTACGACGGTAAAAAAGGCGTGAGTGTTTACGAGCTGTTTAAAACAGCAGATGAGATCATGTACCGTCAGAAGCAGCGTAAACATTGAACGTGGTTTTCTGGTTTGAATCGGTCAGGCTGAGCAATCGTGCTTTTATTTAAAAAAAGCATTCGACTTTATCCACACACGAAGCAAGCAAAAAGAGAGCCTTTCGGCTCTCTTTTATTTTGCGTTGATTCGTTTTATACGTTAATCCGGAACAGCGTCACGTCGCCGTCCTGCATGACGTACTCCTTGCCCTCGCTGCGGACAAGGCCTTTTTCCTTGCAGGCCGCCATGGAGCCCAGCTCCTGCAGCGTGGCAAACGGCACGATCTCCGCGCGGATAAAGCCGCGCTCAAAGTCTGTATGAATCTTCCCCGCCGCCTGCGGCGCCTTCGTGCCGCGGGTGATCGTCCACGCGCGAACCTCTTTGGGTCCCGCGGTGAGATAGCTGATTAAGCCCAGCAGGCGATAGCACGCCTTGACGAGCTGATCTAAGCCCGATTCCTTTATGCCGAGTTCGGCCAAAAACGCACCCTTTTCGGAAGGATCCAGCTCCGCGATCTCCTCCTCCAGCTTGCAGCAGATGGTCAGCGCTTCTGCCTTTTCGGATTTGGCGATCTCGTACAGCGCCTTGACATGCTCGTTCGGCTCCGCGCCGACTTCGTCCTCGCTGACATTGGCGACGTAGATGATGGGCTTGCTGGTGAGCATAAAGAAGCCGCGCATGAGCTCCGCTTCCTCGTCCGTAAGATCAAGACTGCGCGCGGGCTTGCCGCTCTCCAGCACGGGCTGCAGCCGCTCCAGCAGCGCAACCTCCGCAATCGTCTTCTTATCGCCCGCCTTGAGCTGTTTGCGCGCGCGGTCGAGGCGTTTTTCCACCGTCTCCATGTCCGCAAAGATCAGCTCCAGCGAGATCGTCTCCACGTCCCGCGCGGGATTGACCGAGCCATCGACATGCACGATGTTCTCGTCCTCAAAGCAGCGCACAACGTGCACTACCGCGTCCACCTCGCGGATATGCGAGAGGAACTTGTTGCCGAGGCCTTCGCCGCGGCTCGCGCCGCGCACGAGGCCCGCGATATCGACAAACTCGATCGTCGTGGGCGTGTATTTTTCGGGGTTGTACATCTTGGCCAGCACATCCAGCCGCTCATCCGGCACCGCCACGACGCCGACATTCGGCTCGATCGTGCAAAACGGATAGTTCGCGGCCTGTGCGCCCGCCTGTGTGATTGCGTTAAAGAGCGTGCTCTTGCCGACATTCGGCAGGCCGATCACTCCAAGTTTCATAAAAGGGTACCTCCTTTACTTTTCTTACAAGAAAAGTAAAACAAAAGAATTTTTGTGATAATTTCTTTGTTTCTTTCTTTGCAAAAGAAAGAAAATTATAGTTTGCTTCTTCCGAAGCTGAGCCGTCTTAGGGACTCTTCGCGGCCTAAGAGCGCCGCGATCTCAATGGCGCCGCCGGGGGTCACGGTCTTACCCGCAAGCGAGATGCGCACCGGCCAGAGCAGCGTTCCGTTTTTCATACCGCGCGATTCCGCCATGCCGAGCAGCGTTTCGTGAAGAGCTGTTTCCGTCCATTCCGGCAGTGCAGTCAGCGCGGGAATCACGAAGTCCAGCACCTCGGCGGAGACGACAGAATCCGTCTTGCTCTTCTTGTTGGTGAAGAGCTCCGCGTCGTATTCCGGCAGTTGAGCCAAGAAATCGACCACATCGGGAATCTGCGAGAAGATCTCCGTGCGCGGCTGGAGGATGCGGCAGAGGATGTCCTTGTCCATCGCTGCTACACCCGCCTGCTCATAGTACGGCAGGGCATGGCGCGTAAATTCCTCCGCCGTGAGCCTGCGGACGTATTCCGCGTTCATCCACGTGAGCTTGTTCACGTCGAAGATCGCCGGGGATTTGGACATACCCGTCACGTCAAACGCCTCTTTGAGTTCATCCAGCGTGAAAAACTCGCGTTCGTCGCCGGGGTTCCAGCCAAGCAGAGATACGTAGTTGACAATCGCTTCCTTGAGGTAGCCCTTCTTGAGATAGTCCTCAAAATACGCGTCGCCGTCGCGTTTGCTGAGCTTGTGGCTCGCGTCGCGCATGATCGGCGTCATGTGGATGTACACGGGTTTTTCCCAGCCGAACGCGTCATACAAAAGGTTGTATTTCGGCGTGCTGGAGAGATATTCGTTGCCTCGCATGACGTGGGTGATCGCCATGGTGTGGTCGTCGATGACGTTCGCGAAGTTGTACGTCGGCATGCCGTCCGCTTTGATGAGCACCATGTCGTCGAGCTCCGCGCAGTCGACCGTGATATGCCCGTAGAGCACGTCGTCAAACGATGCCTCGCCCGTGAGCGGCACGTTCTGGCGGATCACATATGGTTCGCCCGCGTTTAGACGCTGCTGCACTTCGTCCTGCGAAAGATGGAGGCAGTGCTTGTCATATTTCCAGACTTCGCCCTTTGCAGAAGCTTTCTCGCGGCGCTCGTCCAGCTCTTCGTTTGTGCAGAAGCAATAGTACGCCTTGCCGGACTTGACGAGCTGCTCGGCATACGGCAGGTACATGCTCTTGCGCTCGCTCTGGACATACGGGCCGTAGTCGCCGCCGACGTCGGGGCCTTCGTCCCAGAGCATACCGATGTCCTTGAGGGTGTTGTAGATGACGTCCACCGCGCCCTCGACATAACGGCTCTGGTCGGTGTCCTCAATGCGGAGGATGAACTTGCCGTTGTGCTTTTTCGCGTAGAGGTAGGTATACAGCGCGCTGCGCAGATTGCCCAGATGCATATAGCCCGTCGGCGACGGGGCAAATCGGGTTCGAACCATAGTTTTCGCTCCAAACTTTACTTTTCTTGAAAAGAAAAGTAAACAAAAGAATTTATTCTGAATTAAGCTTTATAGCTGTCTTTCAAACCGACTGTGCGGTTGAAGACTGGGGCTTCGGACGTGGTCGCCAGATCCGCGCAGAAATACCCCTGGCGCAGGAACTGATAGTGCTCGCCTGCCGGGGAGTCTTTGAGCGCAGGCTCGACGAAACCTTTCATCGTCACGAGCGAATCGGGGTTGAGCTTGTCGACGAAATCCTTCTCGACCGCTTCTTCCTCTTCCTCCGCGTCGTCCGCCGCCGCCTCTTCGCTCTTCATAAGTGTGTCGTAGAGCCGGAATTCCGCCGCGACTGCTTCGTCTGCGTTTACCCAATGCAGCGTGCCCTTGACCTTGCGCGATTCTTCGCCGCTGTGGCTCATGGGATCGTAGGTGCAGATGATCTTCGTGATGTTGCCCGCTTCGTCCTTCTCCCAACGCACACACTTGATGATGTAAGCGCTCTTGAGGCGCACCTCGCCATCCGGCTTGAGGCGGAAGAACTTGTTCGGCGGCACCTCGGCGAAGTCACTGCGTTCGATATAGACGCGCTTACATAGCTTCACCTTGCGCGTGCCCATCTCAGGATGGTTCGGGTGGTTCTCGAGTTCGATTTCCTCTACCTTGCCCTCGTCCCAGTTCTCGATTTCCACGAGTACAGGATCGAGCACCGCCATCCTGCGGGCGGCGTGATCGTTGAGGTCCTCGCGCACGCAGTGCTCCAGCATGGCGGCGTCCACGACGCTGTCCGCCTTGGAAACGCCGATGCGGTCAAGGAAATCGCGAATGGCGACGGCGGTGTAGCCGCGGCGGCGCATGCCGCAGAGCGTCGGCATCCGCGGGTCGTCCCAACCGGAAACGAACCCTTCCTCCACGAGGCGGCGGAGATACCGCTTGCTCATGATCGTGTCCGTGATGTTCAGGCGCGCAAACTCGATCTGGCGCGGCTTGGGTGAAAATTCGCACTGATCGATGACCCAGTCGTACAGCGGGCGGTGCGCTTCATACTCCAGCGAGCAGAGCGAATGCGTCACGCCCTCAATCGCGTCCTGTATCGGGTGCGCATAGTCGTACATCGGATAGATGCACCACTTGTCGCCCGTCTGATGATGGCTCACGTGCTTGATGCGGTACAGCGCGGGATCACGCATGTTGATGTTCGGCGACGCCATATCGATCTTGGCGCGGAGGGTTTTTGTTCCGTCCTCAAACTCGCCCGCGCGCATCCGCTCAAACAGGTCGAGGTTTTCTTCGACAGGGCGGTCGCGGTACGGGCTGTTTTTGCCCGGCTGCGTCAGCGTGCCGCGATAGGCGCGCATCTCGTCCTTCGTCAGCTCGTCCACATAGGCGACGCCTTTTTTGATGAGTTTGACGGCGAGGTCGTAGCACTGGTCAAAGTAAGAGGAGCCGAACAAAATCTCGTTCCAGTGGAAACCGAGCCACTGGATGTCCGCCTGAATCGCGTCGACGTATTCCACGTCCTCCTTGGCGGGGTTCGTGTCGTCATAGCGCAGATTGCAGATGCCGCCGAAACGCTCCGCCATGCCAAAATCGATGGCGAGGGCTTTTGCGTGGCCGATGTGCAGGTAGCCGTTCGGTTCGGGCGGAAACCGGGTCTGCACGCGCGGCTCTTTCGTGCGCATATCCTCTTCGATGAACTCCTCGATGAAGTTCTTTGGGCGTTTTACCTCTTCCATTGCCGTTTGCCTCCAAATTTACTTCATACATTATCGGGTAACCGCCCCGAAATGTCAATTAATGGGGAAAATTTGATTTCCTCTTTGCCATACGGAATTGATACTAACCATTAATTTGTAGGATTTGAGCGTTCCTTGTAAAAATGTTCAAATTTAAACCACTTTGTAGGAATCTACATGCCTTCCTGACTTATTACAAGTTTATATAACTTTTCATAGCTTCGCATCCACTTCAGCAAGCTGCTAATAACGCGCATGTAAAATTTCCGTGTGCTAATACAACCAAATCAATTGTTTTCGTGCAAATATCAACAAAGCACCTGCAATTCTGTTAATTGTAGTACATTACTTGTAATTATGTTTATAATAACCAAATGTATTGACAATTACTTTTCATACTAGTATTCTTATTGCAATCTGATAGCTATCGATTCGTGTTCTATTCTTTTCTTACTGTGTTTTGCGGTAATAACTATGAACGAGTGATTAAACCTCACACCTTCTTGTTTATAAGGTATTACTGCAATTCGAAACATACCGTGTTAAAATGAAAGGAACTGTTTATGAAGAAATTGATGTGTGTATTTCTTGTTTTAATGCTTTTATTCCCATATTCTGCAGCTTTGGCAGATACGCAATACTATGATTATTCCAGCATGTCAACCACCCAACTTCAAAAGGCAGCAGTGAATGCTAGAACAGATGCAGAAGCTACTGCAATTTTTCAAGAGTTGCTTAGCAGAACGAGCAATTCTACCACATTGGACGGTCGCTCTCTAAGTGCAAGTTTGACAAGTAGTAGTTTGCTTAATACCTATGTTCGCTCGAATAGTGTAACCACATCTAGTAGCTCAATTTCAGTCAACTACACTGTGCTAGCCATAATCCCTTCGGGAGCAAGTATTTATGTTGGATATATATATCCAGCTTCTACAAGAACTAGTGGAGGCTCCTCGCTCTCTTCCCGTTCGAAAGGTACTTATACAAAGTCTTTCAGTGGTCCATTCTTACCGTGCGGTGTTCGAGTACAGTTTAAAATGACCGCATCCTCATACAACGAAACAAAGGCATTAAAGACATATATTAATCTGACTGGTAGCTCTACAAAAAGCTTCGAGATCACGCAATCTCACGTTAATGCTAACACAATAAACGCCACTATCAGTAATGTTGCCATCATACTCATTGGCAGTGGCAGTTCCTTTCTCCTCAAGTGGGTTGTTGCTCCGGCACTAACTTTGTCTGCCACCGCATTCTCTAATCCTGCTATGGCGGTAGGTCAATACTACCGCATAACTCGCACCGTTTCTGGAAGCACCCTAACAATAACCACTAGAATCTGGTCTAGTTTGAGTGATTACAATAACGGAGCTGCTGCAATAGGTTCCTCTTCATCTTCCTTTTCAATACCAACTTTTTAAGGGGGAGTTATGATAACTAAGCTCAAAAAAGCTCTTTGGTATACCCTAGGCCTCATTCCTCTAGGGGCATATATTACGACAATGATGCTTTTTCAACCTCTCGGTTATTATAGCGGGGTACGGGAAAAAGTCGGCACTATTATCTGGATCTTGCTGTATCTTCTCTCCATACTACTCTACATACCACTTGGTGTCTGGAGTTCCTACTGCAATGGTAGATCAAAAGGTACCGTAAATCCTGGCTGGCAAGGGTATCGTAACCAATTCCGCACGGAAAAGAAATATATCCTGATCTTTCTGGGTATTGCTGCGCTGATATTGCTTGCCACCATTTTCTACAAGCCCCTATAAGCGCGCCGCGCCATGCAGGAACAAACTTGCATGGCGTTTTTATGCCCTGATGCTATCTCTTTTTCGCGAGCTGCGTCAGCCTCGCCAGATTATTATCCTGCGGGTGCTTCACGCAGTGGAGAAAGAGTTTCTTCTTCAGCTCGCCGAGCGCTTTGCCTTCCGGCAGACCCGAAATTTCCATCAACTGCTGCCCCGTAATCGCAAGCTCCCGCTCGGAAAACGGCGTGCCGTCGTGCAGCATGGTGTCGTACAGCGCGCGCCAAACATGCGCCACATAATCCACATCATACCCGCAGCCGCGAACATCCGCCTCCCGCAGGAGAATCTGCTCCCACGTGCGCTCCCTGCCCCAGGTGGCGAACTTCACGCGGAGCGTGTTTGTCTTCGCCATGTGCTGAATATCGTACATGTGTCCTTCGACGAGTTGGCTGACTTCGGTGATCGTCCGCGTCGGAAAACGCAGATCGCCCAGCACGCGCTTACTGATGCGCTCGCCGTATTTGTCGTGCGCGTACTGCACGCCCGTCTCGCGCTTGCAGTCGGGCTTGCCGACGTCGTGCAGGAGAGCCGCGAGACGCAGTTTCTCCGTTGCGGGAGCTGCCGCCGCCACGCGGAAGCTGTGCTCCAGCACATCATAGCGGTGATGATCCGGTCGCTGCTCCATGCCGCGCGCGAGGTTAAACTCCGGCACGAGAAACGCCCAAACGTCCAATTCGTCCAATAGGCGCAGTCCGCGCATGGGCGAGCGCAGCTCATCGCGACCGAGTGCGGGATAGCGCGCATCGGTGAGCAGGATTTTCACGAACTCCTGCCGTCTGCGCTCGGCTGCGATGTCCGCGAGCTTCGGCGCGTTTCGCTTTGCGGCTTGCCACGTGTTCTGTTCGATATCAAACCCCAGCTCGCAGGCAAAGCGAACCAATCGAAGCACCCGCAGCGCGTCCGAGCGCATGATGTCGTCCGGGTCAGCGCTCGTGGTGCGGATGATCTGCCGTTCCAGATCGGGGATGCCACCCGTGGGGTCGCTGACCTCACCTGTCCATAGATTTGCATACAGCGCGTTGACGGAGAAATCCCGCCGCCACGAATCGTCTGTCAGGTTATCGCCAAACGCGACCATGCTCGGGCGGTGCTCGCCGCCTTCGGCATACGCCTCCCGCCGGAAGGTTGTGTGCTCGACGATCACGCCGCCAAAGTGCAGCTCCACGGTGCCCATCTCGGCGGCTTTCTCGATCACGCGGATACCATAGCGCGGCATGATCTCCACGATCTGTTGCGGCGTCAGCCGCGAGCAGACGTCGATATCCGACGGCGGCAGGTTTAATAGCGCGTTGCGCACCAACCCGCCGACGGCATACGCTTCTATATGTTCTTTTGCAAACGCCTCTACCAACGGCAGAAGATTTTCAGGGATTGAAATTTTCATAACACCTTTACTTTTTCTTGAAAGAAAAAGATAACAAAAAGAACTTCTCTTCTGTACAGCTATTGTACAACATCGAGAAGTTCTTTTGCTTCTTTTCTTTTTAAGAAACTCTCATCAAGTAAATATCTGAATTATTTTGCTTCTTTTCTTTTAAGAAAAGAAGATAGTTACTTACTCAGTTCCTCGTGGATTGCGGCGGCTGCGGTTTTGCCCGCGCCCATCGCGAGGATGACCGTTGCTGCGCCGGTGACCGTGTCGCCGCCCGCGTATACGTGGTCGCGACTAGTCTTGCCCGTCGCTTCGTCCACGATAATGCCGCCCCACTTTTCGGTGGCGAGGCCGGGAGTTGTGTTCTTGATCAGCGGGTTCGGGCTGTTGCCGATGGCGATGACCACGGTGTCCACATCAATCGTATGCTCACTGCCCGCTTTCACGATCGGGCGTCTGCGTCCGCTTGCGTCGGGTTCGCCCAATTCCATCTCCACGCAGGTCATGCCCTTGACGTGGCCGTTCTCGTCGCCGAGGATCTCGGTCGGGTTGGTCAGCATCTTGAAGATGATGCCCTCTTCCTTGGCGTGGTGCACTTCTTCGACACGCGCAGGCATCTCCGCTTCGCCGCGGCGATAGACGATATAGACGTTCTCCGCACCCATGCGCTTTGCGCTTCTCGCCGCGTCCATTGCAACGTTTCCGCCGCCGACAACCGCCGCGTTTTTACCGACTTGCACGGGCGTGTCCGATTTGGGGAAGTTATACGCCTTCATAAGGTTGATGCGCGTCAAAAACTCGTTGGCGGAATACACGCCGTTGAGGTTCTCTCCCGGGATTCCCTGAAAACGCGGAAGCCCCGCGCCGCTGCCGATAAAGACCGCGCTGTAGCCCTCTTCGTTTAAGAGTTCATCGAGCGTGATGCTGCGACCGACCACCATGTTGGTCTCGATCTTTACGCCCATGTCTTCCAGAATCCGGATCTCGTCCCGCACCAGCTGCTTGGGCAGACGGAATTCGGGAATGCCGTAGACCAGCACGCCGCCGGGGGTATGGAGCGCCTCAAAGATGGTCACTTCATAGCCGAGCTTGCGAAGGTCTCCCGCACAGGTCAGTCCCGCGGGACCGCTGCCGACGATGGCGATCTTCTTGCCGTTGTCGGGCAAGGGTTTCGGTGTCTCCATGCCGTGCGTCATTGCGTAGTCCGCGACGAAGCGCTCCAGCCGTCCGATGCCGACCGGCTCGCCCTTGATGCCGCGCACGCACTTCTCCTCGCACTGCGTCTCCTGCGGGCAGACGCGTCCGCAGACGGCGGGCAGGGCGTTGGTGGAGCGGATGACGTCGTTGGCCTCCATGAACTTGCCCTGGATCACCAGCTGGATGAATTCCGGAATACGGACGTTGACGGGGCAGCCTGCCACGCACGGCTTATGCTTGCAGTTGAGGCAGCGCGTCGCTTCTTCGATGGCCATCGCCTCGTCGTAGCCCTGCGACACCTCTTCAAAGTTACAATTACGGATATTCGGGTCCTGCTCGCGCGCAGGCAGTTTGGTTAAACTCATATTCGGCATAGGTCAGTTCCCTCCCCGCTTGGTCTGCAGCTCTACGTCCAGAAGATTACAGGCCTTGCGCTCCATGCTCTCGGCCTCTTCTGTTCGATACATCCTGCCGCGGGCTATCGCCTCGTCCCAGTCCACTTCGAACCCGTCGAAGTCGGGACCATCGACGCAGGCAAACTTCGTTTCGCCGCCGACGGTGACGCGGCAGCTGCCGCACATGCCCGTGCCGTCCACCATGATCGGGTTCATGGAGATCACGGTGGGAATATTACGCGGCTTGGTCAGGTTGACGACCGCGCGCATCATCATAAGAGGCCCGATGGCGATCACGTGGTCGTATTCCTTGCCCGCGTTGAGTTGTTCTTCTAGCGCGGTGGTGACAAAGCCCTTGTGCCCGTTGCTGCCGTCATCGGTCATGACGTATAGGTTCGTGCTCGCCTCTTTGAGCTCGTCCATAAGGATCATCAGATCGGTGTTGCGGAACCCTACGATGACGTCCACTTCCGCGCCCATGTCGTGCAGCGCTTTCGCCTGCGGATACGCGATGGCAACGCCGAGTCCGCCGCCGATGACCGCGACCTTCTTCATGCCGTCCAGATGGCTCGCCGTGCCCAAGGGACCTACGAAGTCCAGAATGCCGTCACCTTCGTTCAGGCAGTCCAGTCGCTTGGTCGTGTAGCCGACCTTCTGGTAGATGATGGTCACCGTGCCGCGCACGGGGTCTGTGCCCGCGACGGTCAGCGGTACGCGCTCTCCGTCGTCGTCCACGCGCAGGATGATGAACTGCCCCGGCTTCGCTTTCTTCGCGATGTAGGGCGCTTCCACCTCCATGAGCGTGACCGTTTCATGCAGCGCGCGCTTTGTTACGATTCGATACATAGGGTCTCCTTTCCGATGCTGCTTCCAGGTTACCGGTAGTAGATATTTTTTAATTCTCGTGAAAGATTACTTTGCCTATTATACTGCGTTCTATCGCAAAAGAAAAGATATCGGTATTACTTTATCGATATTAATTTTATATGCCTGTGATCAGAAGGATTTAGAGAAACGGTATTGTGCGTGTTTCAGAAAATACGTTTTGTTGCATCTAATTTTTTCAGACGGGATTATTCTAACACGCCTTCCCCTTTTCACTCAATGAAAAATTCCTAAAAGGATGAAGATTCATCCTTATGACAACACTACATAAACCATTTTGTTAACCCCAACAAAATGGTCGCCACAATATTTCTAAGTTCTTTGCCCTCAATATCCGAAAGAACATATTGTTGACATCAACAAAATGATCTGCCACAAAAACAAAGTCGAAACCCGATATATGGATTTCGACTTTGTCTTCAAAGTAAATTTTACTCCCAGTCGATCAGCCCGAGGCTGTCGAGATAGCGTTCGTTGTAGTCCATGTAGTCCTCGACGAGACGGAGCATGTACATCTTGAGGTCCGCAAACTGCTCACTCATCTTCTCGTGCATGTAGTCATAGGCCGCGTCGTCGTCATAGACCTCGCCCTCGTCCGCACCGCTCGATTTCATGAACGCCGCGTCGTGTTCCATCACCGCGGTGACCAGCTCCGCCAACGTCTTGTCATCCGTGATCTCGGCAAAATCGCCCTGCTCGCGGAAACAGTTGAGGATATACGCTTTTGCGTCCTGCTCGTTATATTCCTTGGTCTCCATAAAAAGCACTCCTTATATCTGAATTACTTGATTTTTATTTGGTGCTGTTATTGCATCAGCGCGTCGAGCTCGTCCACATACTGCGCAAACACGCGGAGGGACGCTATGATGCTCTCTTTCTTCGTCAGGTCCACGCCGGCTGCCTTCAGCTCCTCAATCGGGTAATCGCTGCCGCCGCTCTTGAGGAAGTTGATGTAGCGTTCCACCGCACCGCCGTGGAGGATGTCGTCCGCGAGCTTCACCGCGGAGCAGAGGCCGGTCGCGTACTGATAGACATAGAACGCGTTGTAGAAATGCGGGATGCGCATCCACTCCAGCGCGATGTTATCGTCCACATGCGCGCCGTCATAGTACAGCTCGTTGAGCGCGCGGTAGAGTTCCGACAGGCTGTCGACGGTCAGCGGCTCTCCGCTCTCCGCCATGCGGTGCGCCTTCATCTCAAACTCCGCAAACATCGTCTGCCTAAAGCAAGTTGTGCGGAACGATTCGAGGAACTGCGTGATATAGTAGGCGCGCTTGACGCGATCCGTCTCGCCCTTGAGCAGGTGGTGCGTCATCAGCGTTTCGTTGACGGTGGAGGCAACTTCTGCCGCGAGGATGCGGTAATGCGAGGTTTCAAACGGCTGCGCTTCGGCGGAATAATGCGAGTGCATCGCATGACCCAGCTCGTGACCGAGGGTAAATGCGTCGTCGGTCTTACCCTGGAAGTTTAACAGCACGTACGGGTGTACGCCGTAGGTCTCCGCGCAGAACGCGCCGCTGGTTTTGCCCGGTGTTTCGTAAACGTCGATCCAGCCTTCGGTGTAGGACTTGTCGAGCAGCGTCTGATACTCTTCGCCGAGGGGCTTGAGTGCCTCTTTGACGAGCACTTTCGCCTGCTCATACGGCATGTCGTCGTCTACGTCCGGCGTGATCGGCACATAGAGATCGTACATTTCGAGCTGATCGACCTTCATCACGCGCTTGCGGATGGCGAGATATTTCTTCAGCACCGGCAGCATCTCGTGCACGGCTTCAATCAGCTGATCGTAGACCGCGACGGGTACGCCGTTGTTGTGGAGCGCGGCTTCCAGCGCGCCTTCGAATTTATGCGCCCGCGCCTGAAACACGTCGCCCTTGACGGAGGTGGAATACGTCGCGTTGAGCGTGTTTTTCATGCTGCGGTAGGCTTTGTAGAAAGTCTCGTAGGCATCCTTGCGCACGCGGCGGTCGGGACTGACGAGAAACATATTGTAGCTGCCGTGGGTGAGCTTGACCGCTTCACCGCTTTCGTTGACAACGGTGCCGTAGTCGAGATCGACATCCGTAAGCATCGTGAAGATGTTGTCCGCGCCGGAGAGCGGCTCCTGCGCCATCGCAAGAAGGCGCTCCTCCTCGGTCGAGAGCGTGTGCGCACGGCGACGGTCGACGTCCGCAATGCGGAAACGGAAGCGGGCAAAGCGCTCCTGCGCCGCCCAGCTCAGCAGGGTGTCTTCGGGTATCGTCAGAATTTCAGGATCGAGGAACGACGAAGCCGCCTGCGCGGAGACGTAGAGCTGCATCGCGCGGTCGGTCATGCCCTGATACTTTGTATTTCCGTTGTCTTCATCCTTGTGCAGGTGGGCGTAGGTATAAACGCGCTCGACCAGCTGCCAGATGCTGCTGTCGTCGCAAAGAGCCGCATACAGCGCATCCGCACTCTTGCTGAGCTTGCCCGCGTGCGCCGGAAAGTCCGCGACCAGCGCCTGCGCCGCGGAATAATCCGCCTCCCAAAGTTCTTCGGTGGCGTAGATGTCGGTAAGCTTCCATTTCAGTGAAGCCGCAATCTGATCTCTGGTATTCATGCCGATGATTCCCTTTCGTCGTTCACTCATTTGGGCGCATCAAGCGCCGTTTTGTTCGCTCCGTATCTTCGCGCATCAAAGCGCGCTGCTGTTGCATACGATACTTCAGTATAACATATCGCATTGCATAAAATCGACGGTTGTTGTGGAAAGTTCGCCGCCGATTCCCCCGCCTTTTTTTGCGTATTTTTACGCGTGTCGCCTCTCTTGACAGCACAAAAAAACGAGATATACTATAGATACGAACATTAGTTCGCATTAGATGTTTGCCGCATCCAGTCTTTCTCGCGGCGGAAAGGGCGCGCAGAATGGGACGCAGGATTCTTCACGCGGATTTCAACAGCTTCTATGCCTCGGTGGCGTGCTTTCTCGACCCTGCGCTGCGGCCACACCCCGTCGCCGTCGCGGGCAATCCCGAGGCGCGGCACGGCATCATCCTCGCCAAAAACGAGCTCGCCAAACGATTCGGCGTCAAAACGGGCGAGGCGATCTGGGAAGCCAAGCAGAAATGCCCGCTCTTGATCACCGTCAAGCCGGACTTTGCGCAATATCAGAAGTTTTCCGCGCTGGGACGCTCGATCTACGGCGAATATTCCGACCGGGTGGAAGCGTTCGGCCTCGACGAGAACTGGATCGACGTCACCGGCTCCACGAGCGACATGGCGGACGCGCACCGCCTCGCGCAGGTGATCCGTGGTCGCATCCGCGACGAGCTTGGCATCACGGTTTCCATCGGCGTTGCGGACAACAAGGTGTTTGCAAAGCTGGGCTCGGACATCAAAAAACCGGACGCGGTGACGCTGGTTTCGCCGGACAATTATCAATCCGTCGCGTGGCCGCTGCCCGCGCGGGACTTGCTGTATGTCGGCAGAGCCACGGAGGCAAAGCTGCTCAAATACGGCATCGTCACCATCGGAGACCTCGCGACCACGCCGGAAGCGTTTCTGCGCGCGCAGTTCGGCAAGGCAGGCACCATGCTCTACGCGTTTGCAAACGGGCTGGACATCGCGCCCGTGGCGCCGACGGTCGACCAGCAACCGGTGAAATCCGTCGGCAACGGGCTCACCACGCCGCGCGATCTGGTCAACGACGAGGATGTGTATCTGACCATCTCGATGCTCGCGGAGAGCGTCGCGATGCGACTTAGAGAGCACGGCATGCGTGCCAAGACCGCGAGCCTTGGCGTGCGGGACAGCGGGCTTGTGAGCTTCATCCGCCAGACGAAGCTAAGCAAGGCCACGAACATCACCATCGAGATCTCGCGCGCATGCATGGCGCTCTTTCGCGAGCACTACACCTGGCAGGCGCCGATCCGCTCACTGACCGTGTCCTGCTCCGACCTCGTCAGTATGGATTGTCCCGTGCAGCTCTCGCTGTTTGACGACGAAGCGCCGCGCAAAAAGGCCGAGGCCGCCGAGGTCGCCGTGGACGATATCCGCAGACGGTTCGGCTACCGTGCCATCGGTCGCGCGATCTTTTTGAAGGATCGCGAGATCGGATTGATGGCGCCGAAGGTCGACCACACGATCCATCCGGTGGGATATCTGCAAAACGCGACGATGGACAGCGTCACCGGCAGGCGGTAGGTTTTTCGCAAGTTTGATCAAGCGCAAACGAGCGCATCAGGAGGCAGTTTGTTATGAAAGTTTATGTCGCGGTGGAATTGACCTGTGACGAAGCAGGCGTGATGCATCCGCAGCGCATCCTATGGGAGGACGGGCGGAAGTTTGAGATCACGTCGATTTCGGATGTGCGGCGCGCGGCGAGCCTGAAGGCGGGCGGCAGCGGCATCCGCTACACCTGCCGCATCGGCAAGAAGGACGCGTATCTCTACTATGAGGACCCGAAATGGTTTGTCGATCCATGAGTATGATTTTGGCAAGGCTGGAGCTGTTCTTCTTTCTCCAGATGAAGAAACAAAAAAAGCGGGGGCGCTAATCCCCGCTCTAATTACACATATGAAAAGGTTCTTTTGCCTGCTTTTTCTTTCAAACAAAGTAGCTCAGGTCAAAAACTGTATCATCTCCCAAAGAGACGCAATATCCCACTTTTCCTTCGGCTCAGAATCGTGGCAAACGTGAAACGCGGTGAACCCCAGCGCGCGTGCGCCGTCCGCCTCCACGTCGTAGTCATCCACATACAGGCTTTCCTGTGCGGAAACGCCCATGAGATTCAGCGCGGTCTGGTAGATCAGCGGATCGGGCTTCATTACGCCCACCTGATCGGAGCAGACGAATACCTCGAAATACTTGTCCAGCCCGACCGCCTCCAACGTGAGTTTAAGAGACGGAAACGTGTCGCTGATCACACCCATGCGATAGCCGTGCGCAGCGAACCAATCGAGCACAGGCACCGTCTCAGGATAGACGACGCTGCCCTTGAGCCAGAAGGCATCAAAGAGTTCATCCGCGCGCGAAGATATCTTCTCCGTGATACCCTGCATGCGCAGCAACTCCGCAAAATATGCACGCCAAAGCGTGATTTCTTTTTCCACCGTCATGAGTTGCTGGCTGTTATAGAGTTGGTCAAAAAGTCCCGGCGGCTGCACGAGAGGTTTACCCGACCAGCGTTCGATCATCTCCGTTCGCATCTGTTTCGCAGCGGGATCGCCGTGGATCAGCGTGTGGTCGCGGTCAAAGAACGCGGCTTTGTATGCTTTTGTCGGATCTTTCTTCTGCTTCATCCTTTACACCTCAATCCAACGTTCTTTTGCCTGCTTCTCTTTAAAGAAAAGCTTACCGTATCCTCAAACCCTTGGGGATATGGTTTTTTAATGTTCCCTCCACCGCCTTGCCCCAGCCGACCGGATGCCCGAGCACCGTCGCGGGGCACCAGCCGGAGAGCGCAGGATTGCAGGCGACGGTTTCCCCCGCGAGAAAGCGGGTGAGCGCGCCCGCTTCCAGCGGTACGGTCGCGCGAAACGCGTTGGCGGGATACGCCATCGCGAGCGCATGGTTCGGCGTGAAGCGCCCGTTTTTGAGTTCACCCGCGAACACGCCCGCGCGGACGACATGCAATACCCGAAGCTCCCGCGGCAGCAGTGCCGGCGGGATCAGCACCCGCCCGTCCGGCAGCAGCATGGCAGTGGGCTGGTTGATTGAGAACGTCTCCCGCCAGAACGCTTCAAACGCGGGAATGCGTTCGCCCGCAGGCGCGGTCAGCGCGACAAGCGCAGCCGAAGTCGCCTCCCCCGCGCGCACGAGCACCGCCATAAACTGCCCTTCGCCGACAGAGCTGTGCGGATACATCCGCCTCAATTCGATCAGAGAAAAATCCGCATGCGCGGACAAAAACCGCTCGATTGCGCCCTCGTTTTCCTCGCGCGAAAAGGTGCATGTGCTGTAGACAAGCCTGCCGCCGGGCTTAAGCAGCAGCGCGGCACTTTCCAGAATCTGCTCCTGCCGTGTGGCGCAGGCGAGAACATGCTCCTCCGACCATTCGCGCACGGCGGTATCGTCCTTGCGGAACATTCCTTCGCCGGAGCAGGGCGCATCCACGAGCACGACGTCGAAGCATGCGCCAAGCGAATTCGCCAGCGCGTCGGGTCGCATGCAGGTGACCAGCGCATTTGTCACGCCGAGCCGTTCGATATTCCCCGCGAGGATTTCCGCGCGGCTGCGCACGGGCTCATTGGCCACGAGCAGTCCTGTGTTATGCATCATTGCCGCGAGCTGCGTCGTCTTGCCGCCCGGGGCCGCGCAAAGATCGAGCACCGTCATGCCTCTTCCCGCTTCCGTCAGTGCGGCGGGTGCCTGCGCCGCAGGCTCCTGCACATAGCATAGCCCCGCGGCATGCAGCGGATGGCGGCCGATGGCGACGTCATCCTCAAAAAAGAAGCTCTCCGGCAGAATGCCCGTTGGCGTGAGCGAAAAGTCCGCCTGCGCGGAGAAATCCTCCGCCGTGATCTTCAGCAGATTGACGCGCAACGCACGCCGCGGCTGCCGCTCCATCGCGGCAAGATACGCGGCAAACTCGCGCTCTCCCAGCTGAGATCGCATGCGGTGTAGATATGCCTCCGGCAGATTCGGCATTCGTTGGCTCCTTTGCGTGTGTGATTGACGTTAGAATATCTTATTTTAGCACAATGCTTTCCGGCATAACAAAGGCTCCCCTGCGGGAGCCCTTCTTTTTGTTAGTCCGCGTGCGTTGCGGGGATCGCGTTGAGGTCGTACGGTGTCTCCTGATAGACGAAATAGTTCAGCCAGTTGGAGAACAGCAGCGCCCCGTGCGCGCGCCAGGTGATCATCGGCGGCAGGGTGTCGTCGTTGTTGGGATAATAGTTTCGCGGCAGCTCGATGGGCTTGCCCGCGGCCTTGTCCCGGCGATATTCAAGCTCCAGCGTCTTTGCGTCATATTCGCTGTGCCCGGTGACAAATACGCGCCGCCCGTCGCGGGAGGCCGCAAGATACAATCCCGCCTCCTGCGAGGTCGCAAGGATGTTCAGGTCGCGAATCTTTGCCGCGTCCGAAACGAGAATCGTCGTGTGGCGCGAGTGCGGCGCCATGAACTGATCGTCAAATCCGCGCAAAAGCTTGTGCGAACGATCCAGCACCACATGCGGGAAGATGCCGAACATCTTCTTCGGCAGCGGCTGCTTCTCCACACCGTAAAAATGATACAGCCCCGCCTGCGCCGCCCAGCAGATGTAGAGCGTGGAAAACACGTTGTGATCTGCCCAGTCCATCAGGCGCACGAGCTCGTCCCAGTAGTGCACGTCCTGAAAATCGAGGTTCTCCACGGGCGCGCCTGTGATGACGATGCCGTCAAAGTGCTCGTCCTTGACCTCGTCAAACGTACGGTAGAACGAGTCCAGATAGTCCTGCGAGATGTTCTGGCTCTGGTAGCTGCCGGTGCGGAGCAGCGTGACCTCCACCTGCAAGGGCGTATTGGCAAGCAGGCGCAAAATCTGCGTCTCGGTGGTCTGCTTGGTGGGCATGAGGTTGAGAATCGCGATGCGCAGCGGGCGGATGTCCTGCTTCGCCGCGCGTTCCTGCGGCATAACGAAGATGTTCTCCTGCGCGAGCAGGTCGCCTGCGGGGAGTCCATCGGGAATTTTAATCGGCATATGATAACCTTCTTTCGTGTCGTCTGACGATAGTTCTGCGGGGCTTTCCGCCTGCTCTTCATAAAAACAGGAAATAAAAAACACCTCTCGGCTCTTCTCCCGCGCACGCTTGGTGCAGTCTGGAGCTTCGCCTCCGGCGCCCGTTGTTGTGTTACTTTTTTCGCACGCTGCAAACGCAAATTTCTCCCGGCAGGCGGGCGCAACAGCCCTGCCCGGCCGCGGGATCAGCCGAAATATCCCTTGTTAGAGGGCAGCCGCCACCGCATCCGCTTGCTCCGCGTGCATTCGCATTCGCATGGCGGACATCTTCTCGGCGCAGACTAACGCAAAGCGCACGGCAAAAAATCCCGCGCGTCTGTTGCGCAGGTGATCTCTTCCGCCATTCAGCTGTTTCACGTTTGCCGGTTGCATGGTGCGGTTTTATCTCCCGTGTTCGGGCATTTGCTCGCCCGAATCGATGTTTTTACCATCCTACCAGAACTTTCTCCCTTTTTCAAGCGATTTTGCGCATAACCATACGCATTGTCAACGGCGGAATGACACACGCCGCGTGGATTTTTCTGCGCGCACCATTTATAATGAAGCAAACTATGTCCGCAATTTCTCGCGCGATATCGCAGAAACCATTCGCTCGTGTCAATCGCGCACACGCATAGAAATCGGATTTTTCCACAGTCTGTCTTTCAGGAGTTTGCATTTGCGTTGCATTCTGGCGTCGCGCAAGCGTTGACAGGACGGAATGTGAGGCGTATGATATATGCGTATTAGTACGAGTAATACACTTCTTTCGCAAAACGCGATGGATCCGTAGCAGGCTCGTCAAAGACCGGGGAGGAACGATGCAGGAAAACACGCTGATTGACGTGCGCAACGTCAAAAAAGTCTATCACGTGGGTACCGTGGATGTGCACGCCCTGCGCGGTGTGGATCTGCAGATTGCCTCCGGCGATATCTGCTCCATCATCGGGCGCAGCGGCTCCGGCAAGTCCACGCTGCTGAACGTGCTCGCAGGACTGGAACAGGTCTCCGCGGGTGAAATCGTCATCGCGGGCAAACATCTGGAGCGCATGACGCAGGGCGAACTGATCCTGTTCCGCCAAAAGCGCGTCGGCTTCATCTTTCAAAGCTTCAATCTCATGCCGTATTACACCGCGCTGGAAAACGTAGCGCTCCCGCTTTCGTTTGCGGGTGTGCCGGAATCCGTGCGGCTCAAGCGCGCCAAGCGCATGCTCGATCTCGTTGGCTTAAAGACGCACATGAAGCACAAGCCCAGCGAGCTAAGTGGCGGACAGCAGCAGCGCGTCGGTATCGCGCGGGCGCTGGTGACCGATCCGCAGATCGTGTTTGCAGACGAGCCGACAGGCAACCTCGACAGCAGCACCTCCGACGAGGTCATCCGCGTGATCATCGACATCCTGCGGGAGCAGAAGAAAACGCTGGTCATGGTCACACACGATCAGAACATCGCGGAATACGGCGACAAGATCATCCATCTGCTGGACGGCAGAATCACAGATGTCGTCATCAACGAAACAAAGATAACCAAGCAAAACGAACCGATAGGTTCGGGAAACTGAGGGTACTGACATGCGCAACACAAAGAAAATCAAGTTTTTTTCGATTCTGCTGGCGGTGACGCTGCTGCTGACGGCTCTGCCGCTGTATTCTGCTTTGGCAGAGGATGCAACACCGGATCCGGGCGCGGCAACGCCGACGCCAACCCCCACGGCAGCTCCGACGCCTGAACCCGGTGATGGACATATCTTCCTGCTTCAGGAAGTGTCCGACGAGGAGAAGGGTTATCTGCAAACGGAATCTGCGTATGCAGGCGAAAGCATCACATTCTATGTTCCGATCCTCAACAAGAACTTGGAGAGTGCAACCGGTTTGAAGTGTGACTTCTTCTCGGCAACTCCTCAAAATCCTTTTGGAACAGCACCCGCTTGCACCGCGTTTAAAACTTGGGATTCCGTCAATAGCAAGTTGATTGATTGGACAACAGACACGCTGGCAATCGGCGATCGTGCGTACTTCAAAGCAACGGGCACGCTTCTTGCGAACGCAGCACCCGGCGAATATAAGCTGAACTTTGTGGTGTCGTATAATAGTGGCATGAAGGATAATATCTCGGTCACCATTGTTGTCCGTGAAAAATCATCCAGTGGTTCCAGCAGCGGCGGCAGCAGCTACCGCAGCAAACCCAAAGTCATCCTAGAGGCTTATAGCTTCAGCGAGGACACGATCTACGCGGGCGATACCATCACCCTCAAGCTCGTGATCGCCAACACCTCCACGCGCGAAGCCATCACCAACCTCACGCTGGAGCTGACCAACGAGGCTGGCGTGATCCTCCCCGCACCGGGCGGCAGTAATTCGATCTTCATCGGCACCATCGATAAAGACGAAGCGTATGTGCAGACGGTCAAGCTGCAGATTGCGCCCGACGCGGAAGCAAAATCGCAGCTGATCTCCATCAAGCTCTCCTATGAGGGAACGAAGAACCGCAGCGCGTTTGATGAAACCGCGAGCGTCAGCGTCCCCGTGAAGCAGAAGGCGCGCGTGATGATCAACGACCCGAAGATCTATGACGATCCGTGGGTCGGCGGCAACGTCGCCGTCGGTATCACGCTCTATAACCTCGGCAAAACCACGCTGTATAACTGCATGGTGGATATCGTCGGCGAAGGCGTCACGCTCGAGGAGAGATACTTCGGCGGCAATATCGCGGCGGGCGGCACGATGCGCGCGGATCTCAACGTCACCCCGACGATGGGCGGCCAGATCGATGCGCAGGTGCGCGTCACCTATGAAGACGTCAACGGCAACCAGACGGAAGAGCTTCTTCCGATGAATATGTTTGTCAACGAAGATTCGGCGGGCGACATGGTCTCCCCCGGCAACGGCGGCATGGAAATCCCCGGCGATAAGCCCGCGAGCGCGAACATCGGCTGGATTTTCTGGACGCTCGGCGGCATCGCGGTCGTCACCGGCGCGGTCTTCCTCGGCATAAAGGCGAAGAAGAAGCGCGAACGCGCCCTCGAAGAAGAGTAACCGCCCGGCGCGGCACCGCGCAACTGGAGGAACAATGAGCATCAAAGATCTGCTGACCACAGCGTTTCTCAACCTGTGGCGGCGAAAACTAAGAGCGTTTCTGACCGTTCTGGGCATGATCATCGGCGTGGCTTCCATCGTGGTTATGGTGTCACTGGGCATCGGCATCAAGCAAGCCACGATCGAGAGCTTTGCCGGAACGGGTAGCCTGACCACCATCCGCGTGAACTCCTGGTCATATGTTTCCATGGGAAACGGCGCGGGCTCGTCACGGCAAAAGGACCTCAATAAAAAAGCCATCGCAACGTTTAAGAAGATCGAAGGCGTACAGGCGGTCATGCCGCTCATCGAGACGTACGGCATCATCAAAAGCGGCCAGTATGTGGTAGACACGAGCATCCTCGGCGTCACCAAGGAGCAGGCGGAGATGTTTAACATCACGCTGGCGGAGGGTGACTTCCCCGGCGCAGGCGGCTCCACCACCTACGAAATCGCGCTCGGCGCATGGACGCTGCAAAGCTTCTACAGCCCCGACAACTATCGCCAGGCAATCGACAGAAACGGCAACCCGAAGATTACGAAGGACTCCCGGATGCAGATCACCTTCGACTATCGCAACATCTACAAACAGATGGCGATGGCAATCGGTGAAGATGGATCCGGCGAACCGCAGGATCCGCCGGGAGAATTCTACAAGCTCAAGGTCACGGGCATCATGGACCAGGGCAACAACGACTTCTCCTACTATAGCATCATGGATGCCTCGCAGCTGGAGCGCCTCGCCAAGGCAAACAAGGCGTACACGAACTATGATAGCAGCAAATATCAGACCGTGCTCGTCAAGTGCAAGGATATCTCGGATGTGAAATCGGTGAAAAACGCGATTTCCGAGATGGGATACGGCACTTACAGCCTGCAAGACGCGGTCGAGATGGCAGAAAACAGCACGAAAAACGTGCAGTATTTGCTCGGCGCCATCGGCGGCGTTGCGCTGCTGGTCGCTGCCATCGGCATCATGAACACGATGATGATGAGCATCTTCGAGCGCACCAAGGAAATCGGCATCATCAAGGTGCTCGGCTGCCGCATCGACAACATCGCGGGGCTGTTCCTTGCGGAGGCTGCCTATATCGGCCTCTTCGGCGGCGCGCTCGGCATGGGACTCAGCTTCGGCATCTCGGCGCTTTTGAATGTGTTCCTGGCAAGCTCCGGTATGCGGAGCATCATCCCCGCCTATCTCGTGTTCGGCGCGGTCGGGTTTTCGATCATCGTCGCGCTCGTCGCTGGTATGTATCCCGCCATCCGCGCGATGAAGCTCTCCCCGCTCGCAGCGATCCGCAACGAGTAAGAACGCAAAGCGAATCACCAAAACTCCCGCTCCGGCGGGAGTTTTTATGTGATTTTATTCGAATTCCGCTTTGCGTTTTGTTGCAATGCAACGTATAATGGTTCTTGTCGCAAAAACGCGGCCAGAACCGATCGACCGTTGAACATCGCGCAGATTTGCGCTGCATACGCCCTTTTGAGGCAAACAAAGAAGAAGGATTGATACAAATGAAGATATATGACATCTCCCGCGACCTGATCAAGGCGCTGCCCTATCCGGGCGACGAGCCGCCGAAGCTGCGCGCCATACACCGGATGAACGATGGCGAAACCTATAACCTCAGCCGGTTGGAAACGAGCATGCACGCGGGCACGCATGTGGACGCGCCGCTGCATTTCATCCAAAACGGCAAGGACATCGCTTCCCTTCCGCTGGAACAGTTCGTTGGCGAATGCGTGGTGCTCACCGTGCCCAAAACGCCGCTGGACGCGATGTATTTTATGAAGCGCCCGTTTGCCCCGCGCATCCTGCTGCACGGCGAAGGCCAGCTCACCGAGAGCGCCATCGGCTATCTTTACAACCAGGGCTGTCTGTTGATCGGCACCAATAAGCAATCCATCGGCTCATACTCCGACGAGCTCTCCGTACATGTTGCGCTGCTTGGCTACGGCGTCGCCGTGCTGGAAAATCTTAATCTGCGCGACGTGCCGGACGGACGATATATACTCTACGCCGCGCCGCTGAAGATTTCCGGTGCGGAAGGCGCTCCCTGCCGTGCAATTCTTGTTTCGGAAGAAGAATAAAGAAAAAGATCGATTGTCTTTCTGTGATAAAAGAGATTTAAAGCGAAAGAGAGAGCGCTTTACGTTTCAGTGATAGAAGATAGTGAAAGCAAGAGAGAGAATGCTTTCATTGTTCAACAAAACAGGAGGTCCCATGCGTCGTTTGCCAAACACTTTTTTCCGGCTTGCCACCCGAATGATCGGGTTCGGTCTCGTCATCGGTATCGTTTTCCCGTTTTTCATGCTGCTGCTCGGCGTGCCTCGCACCATCGCCTTCAGCAGCTTGTTTCTTGCCTCATGTGCCATCGCGGGCGTTCTCGTCGGCTTTGTCAACATCGTCCTCACGGGCGTGACGGTCAAGAGCAAGCTGACGGTGTTGACCGGGAAGATGCAGGAAGTCAAGGGCTCCATCATCACCATTTCGGAAAACGGCAAGATCGGCGACTGCGACCCCGAGCATTGCAGCGTCCCCATCGAGACGAACGATGAGTTCGGCCAGAGCGCGCAATCGTTCAACGAGCTGATTGCGGCGTTCGCAAGTTCGCTCAGAATGCTCGACGACATCAAGAATTTTACCGCGATCTTCTCCAGCCAGCTGGATTTGCACACGTTGGGCGAATACGCGCTCGATCGCGTGATGAAGGGTACGGGCGCCGACGCAGGCGCGCTTCTGCTGGAGCAGGAGGGCGAGGTGGTCGTGCTGCACAGTTTCGGCATCCGTGAGGCGCAGGCGCTTTCGCAGGACGCGCACATTTTGCGCGCGTTTTCCAAGGGCGAGAACATCACCATTTCGCACCCCGACGAGATCATCGTCGAAAGCACGCTGACGCAGTTTCACCCCAAGCAGGTGATCGTTGAACCCGTGAAATTCAAGAGCGTGCCCATCGCCGTGATTCTGCTTGCAAAAGCCGAGCCGTTTCAGGCAGAGATGGTGCGTCAGCTTTCGATCTTTTCGCAAAGCCTCGCCGTCGCGCTGCACAACGCGTTGGAGCACGAGCAGCTGCAAAAACTCGCCGCGCTCGACCCGCTTACGGGCATACTCAACCGCAGATTCGGCATGGTGCGCCTGCACGAGGAATATTCCCGCTCGGTGCGCCGCGGGGCTCCCCTCGCGCTGCTGATGTTCGATATCGACCATTTCAAGCAGGTGAACGACACCTATGGCCACGTCGTGGGCGATCGCGTACTGCGCAACATCGCAAACCAGATTCGCCAGGGCATTCGCGAGGGCGATATCCTCCTGCGCTACGGCGGAGAGGAGTTTATGGTGATTCTACCCGGCGCAAACAAAGAGGATGCGCTGGCCATCGCCGAACGCGTGCGGCATATCGTGCGCGAGAACGTGACGATGTATGGCGAGAACCAGATTTGCGTCACGATCAGCATCGGCCTCGACTCCATGCCGGAAACGACGATCACAGGCGAGATGGAGCTCATCGCCAACGCGGATGAAGCGCTTTACCGCTCCAAGAACGCAGGACGGGACAGAACCACGATCCACTGCTGAACGAATGAAACATCGACGGCACCCGAAAGGGTGCCGTTTTTTTGCTCTGTTGCTGCAAATGTTTAAAGATTGATTGAGATACCCAGCGTATCCCAGAAATACTCGCGATACGCTTTTTGCAGCAGCCGCAGCAGCGCTTCGTCCCGCCCGCAGACCGGCCTGTCATCCACAAAACCGACTGGCAGACCGTGTGCGCTGGTGCTCGTAATCATCAGTTCGTCCGCGTCCTCCATCTCCGCAAGTGTAAACGCGGTCTCCTCCACGGGGATGTTCAGTCGCCGTGCCAGCATCAGAAAATGTGCGCGCGTTACCCCCGGCAGGATGTGCTCGTCCGCGGGATGTGTGCGCAGCACGCCGTCTTTGAGCATCAACAGATTGGAGCTGGAGCATTCGCTGACCAGTCCGTTTTTATGGAACACCGCCTCGGCGCAGCCGCACTCCTTTGCGGTTTGCGCGGCAAGTACGCTCGGAATCAGGTTTAACGACTTGATGTTACAGTGGCTCCAGCGCGTGTCTTCCAACACTGTCACGCGACGATACTCGGCAAGATCCGCCAGTGGTACACCGCGCGTGAACACCATAAGGTTTGCCTCCGCCTTTTCCGGAAATGCATGCGTACGGATCGCCGTGCCGCGGGTTACCTGAAAATAAAGCTGCTGGGAATCGCTCTCCACGCGATCTGCCGCCTCCTGCAAAATCTGTGTCAGTGCCTCATCCGTCATCGAAAAATCGATGCGCAGAAACGCAAGGCTCGCGCGAAACCGCGAGAGATGCTCTTCCAGCGCGAAGAAGCGATGCCGCTCCACGCGAAGCGCTTCATAGACCCCGTCGCCGAAATAAACCCCGCGGTCGAGCGCGGGAATCATCAGCTGTTCCAGCGGTGCAAATGTGCCGTTATAGTACCCGATATTCTCCATGATTCCGCCGTCCTGTCTTCCATACGGCGTGACACAATCGTTTGCCAAAACGCCGTTTTTCTTCTGCACGGAAACCGCCTGTTTTCGCGCGTTTTTGCGCGTCTGCCGGGGCCGGTCAAATTGACTTCGCCCGCGATTTGCTGTACCATATAGGATACAGTTTTTCCGTGTCTTCTATCATACCGTTTTTATGTTTGAGGTGCAATCGATGAAACGTACGCTTGTAATTTTTACCGCTCTGCTGTTTACCGTCCTGTTCGCGTTTCCGGCGCAAGCGCGCGCCGAAGAAGAGATCGTCATGATCCAGGTCGGCACCGTCAGCGGTGAAAACGGCGGTCAGATCGACCTGCCCGTGCTGCTCGACAACTGCGCAGGCGTAGACTCCGTTCAGTTTGACCTCAACTACGACAGCGCCGCGTTGGAGTTTGTCTCCATGACGCCCGGCGACCTGTTTGCCGCGCAATACACCGTCGCGAATTCGGATGTTCCGGGTCGCGTGCGCATCGCCTGCGCCAGCGCGCTGGGGCTTGAAGGTGCGGGCACGCTGCTGACCTTGCGCTTCCGGCTGCTCTCCGAAACGGGCAGTGCGGTGAGCATCACCAGCGGCATCGTCACGCGTGTTGACGCGGACTATAACCAAACCAAAGCTTACGTCGCAATCGAGGACGGCGGCATCACCGCAGGCTCCGCCGCGCTTCCTGCGCCCGCGGTTACGCCCTGGGTACCCGCAACGCCTGTGCCGACGCCTTCTCCCACGCCGGAAATCACCGCGACGCCGGAAGTGACCGCAGCGCCGGAATCCGCAACGCCCGCTGCAGAAACTGCCCAGCCGGTCAGCATTTCCAGCGTGAATCCCATGGTGCTCTATATCGGCGGCGGACTGCTGCTTGCCGTTGTGATCCTCGTTGTGGTTCTGCTCTCGCGTAAGAACAGGAAGGGTTGACGCAGCGGACGCTTCCGCCCAGCTGAAACCCCATTCATCCTCACCGACGAAAGGAACCGAACTTCTGATGATACATACTTCGACAATCCGTCAGTCTCGTAGTCGCCGCGTACGCGCGCTTTGCGGCGCGTTTGCGCTTGCGCTTCTGCTCGGCAGTTGCGCGCCTGCCTCCGCTCCGGCGGCGGCAACACCCGTCGAAACAGCAGTGCCCGTCGTCACCGCGACGCCTTCGCCGACCGCTACGCCGACCCCTTCTCCCACGCCCACGCCAAAGCCGGTCAATCGTTCGTTGACCTCCGGGCGTGAGATCCCCGAAGGCACGCCGCTTCGTCCGTTCATCCTGTCCATCGACAACTCCAACGGCGCAAAACCGCAAACATCGCTGATGGAAGCGGATATCGTCTACGAGTTTCTCGCAGAGGCCGCAATCACGCGCTTTCAGGCGCTCTACAACGACACCTATCCTGCCTACGCGGGTCCTGTCCGTTCCACGCGCTACTACATCATCGACATGGTCCAGGAGTGGGACTGCATGTATCTGCACGAAGGCTATGTCGTGCTGAAAAAGCCGTATCGCAGGCTGCCGCAGGATCTGATCACGCTGTATCTGCCTAAGGGCGATTTCGCGGGATTCAGCAAAAAATATTACCCCACACAGGGCGCATATGACGATCTTGAGGCGGAAAACGGCTATAAGTTCCGCCTGACGGAGACCGGTAGAAGCAGCGTGCACGCGCTGTATTACCGCATCGCGGCGCTCGTGAACCGCTATTACGGCGAGCACGAAGCGAGGCAGGCCAAGCGCTTCAATTTCCAGGAAGGCATCACCTATGAAAACGGCACGCCGTTTACCAAAGTGACCCTGCCCTATGACAACCACAAAGACCCGAACTGGATCTGGTTTACCTATGACGCGCAGACCAACCGCCTCTACCGCTATGAAAGCGGAGAGCCGGCCATGACGCGCACGCTGACCGACCACGGCGAAAACTACATCACCGAGCAGATGAACGTGCAGAACCTCATCGTGCAGTATGTGGAGTACGGCTCGGTTAAGGAAGACCCCAAACACCGCCGCACCTGCGAGATGATCGGCAGCGGCAAATGCGACTATTTCATCAACGGGCAGCACGTGACCGGCACCTGGTCGCGCCCGACCGCGGAAGATTTCACAACCTACATGCTGGACGACGGCTCCCTCGTCACGCTCGAGCCGGGCAACACCTGGATTGCCGTGCATCCGTCCGCATTTCCGGTGACGTATGAATAGCGCGCGAACCAAATCGCGCCGCCCCGTCCGTCTACTCGCGCTTTTCGCGGGGCTGACGCTGCTGTTCTCCGGCTGCTCGGTGATTGAAACCGTCACGGGCATACCGCTGCAGCAGGACGACGCGGAGAGCGCGCAGGTCGTTATCGTCACCGACGCAAGCGAAGAGACGCAGGAGGAAACGACGGCAACGCCGCGCGTGACCCCTGTGCTGCGCACGGAGGAGGCCGCCGACGCGACTCCCTCGCCCACCCCGTTGAACGGTGGCATCTCGCCCACCACAGGGCGCACGCTGCCGGCAGACGCCGTGTATCGGCCGGTGCTGGTCTCTATCGACAACGCGGCGCAGGCGCGCCCGCAGACCGCGCTGATGCTCGCGGACATCGTCTACGAGTTCCCGCTTGACCGCGCGGATCACAGCACGCGATATCTCGCGCTGTTTTCGGACACGCTGCCGGAGCGCGTCGGACCTGTACGCACCTCGCGCGCGTACATGGCAGAGACCGCCTTGGAGTGGAGCGGGCTGTATGTTTCGCTGGGAGATCCTGAGCTCGCGCCGGAGGGATATCCGCTGCTCAAAGACAGCGGGCTTTCGAACTACATCGAAAATACAGGTGATGCCGAATCGTTCTTTTATCACGATAAAACCATCACCTCGATCGAGGAATACACGCACTTCTTCCAGCTGAAAGCCTATGTCGAGACACACGGCGATATCTCGCCGGAGATCAGCCAAACACGTTTTGTCTTTGAAAAAGGCGTCGAATACGAAAAGGGCAAGGAAGTTCGCAGCGTCGGCATTCCCTTCACCAGTTCGGACTCCGAACGCGTGCTCTTTACCTATGACGTGGTGAGAAACGTGTTTATCCGCAGCGATAAGAACTCCAAAAAAGTTCTGGGCGAGAGCAACTCTCTCACGCCGACAGACGACGTGCTGGGTTACTCCAACGACCCGATCACGGTGCAGAATCTGATCGTGCAGTTTGTGCGCGTCTCCTCGCTCGACGGTACGTATCGCAGCGTCATGCTCACGGGAAAAGGCGACTGCATGTATTTCGTCAACGGGCGCGCCGTTTTCGGCACATGGAACAGACCGACGCTTGCGGACACGACCACGTATCTGCTCTACGACGGAACGCCGCTGCGGCTGGAACCCGGCAACACATGGATCATGATGATGCCAGGCACGCGGGACATCAAAATCCGCTATGTCGGATAACAACCAAGCAACACAAAACCGGCGGCTTACTAGCCGCCGGTTTTTTATGTTTCGCTTCTTTTACTCTGCGGGTTGATAGCCCTGCAGCTCCGTCGGTTTGAGTACGCCGATATCCGTCGCAACACCGGTGACCAGCTCCGGCGGCGTGATGTCAAACGCGGGATAGAACCCCTTGACGCCTTCCTTGCAGGTCAGCACACCCATCGCGTGGCGCACCTCGTCGCCGTTGCGCTCCTCGATGTGTACGGATGCGATATCGGGATGTGTACGATCGGGAAATCCTGCGACATAGTACGGCACGCCGTAATAATTTGCGCAAAGTGCAATCTGGAAGGTGCCAACCTTGTTGACCACGTGCCCGTCGAGGGTGATCACGTCCGCAGAGGTCGTGAAGAGATCCACATGCTTGTTTCCCAGCACATAGCCGGGCATGTTGTCGGTAATCAACGTAACTTCGTAGCCCATATCGCAGATCACGCTCGCGGTCAGGCGCGCGCCCTGCAAATACGGCCTCGTTTCCGGCGTAAAGAACTTCGCCTCGTCGCCGCGCTCCTTCAGCGCGCGCACGAGCATGCCGACGTCCGCGTCGCCATAGCACTGCGTCATGATCGTGGGGTTCTTCGGAATCTTCTCGAGGAAGAAGCGCGCCTCGCGGTCAAATCGATCGTAACGACGGGAAAATTTGGCTACCGCGCCTGCCATGATCGCATCGCAGGCGTTCTTGCCCGCGTCGATGGCCGCAAACGCGTCCCGCTCGCAGTCGTCCGTCCAGGTGCGCATCTTGCGCGCCGTGGTCGGGCGGGCATTGGCGATCAACGTCGCCGCGTCTTTCAGATATGCTTTCTGCTCCGACGCTGTCTTGTCGCGGCACTCATAGGCCGCAAGCGCCATGCCCATCGCCGCCGCGTGAAACGGGCCGTAGCTCTGGGTCACCATATCGGTGATGGCTTTTGCGACCTCCTGATGCGTATAGCAGGTGACAAACTCCTCCCGCGCGGGATAGATCCGGCGGTCGAGGATGCGCACAGCGCCGTTCTCATACCAGGCGATATTTTCAAAGATGAATAGGAATGCAAGATCATGGTCGGCTCTCAACATAGGTTCGCTCCTTTTAAGGTGATTCATCGGATCGATATAAAACAACATAAAAATCTTTTAGGTACCCTTTCAGTATACACTTTTCTGCCGCGCTATGGTATAGTCATTGAGAGGTGAATTGATTATGAAGTTCGCGATCATCGGCGGCACGAACATCGAGTCGCTGCCAATCCCCTACACAGAAGAAGCAATCGGTACGCCGTATGGCGACGTTGTCATTTATCGCGGTAAACTCGAATGCGGGCAGGAAGTGATTTTCCGGTTTCGCCACGGTGTGTTGTTTCATCACGACCCGGCGAACATCAATTATCGCGCGAATATCTACGCCATGCATATGCTGGGCGTGACGCATATCATCGGTCTATCTTCCGTCGGCGCGTGCGACTACGGCTTCAAGGTCGGTACGGTATGCCTGGTCAACGACTTTATCGATATGACGAAGAAGCGTCCGGCCTCCTTTGAACAGGAACACCGCCTCGCGCTCCACACCGGCATGGAGGATGTCTTCAGCCCTGAGCTCAACGACGAGCTGGAGCACCTGATCCTCAGCAAAAAGATGCCGTATTCCGGTCGAGCGATCTACTGCTGCACGGAAGGCCCGCGCTTTGAGACCGCTGCGGAAGTTAGAATGTTTCGTATGTTCGGCGCGCAGATCATCGGCCAGACGTTGGTGCCGGAGGCGCCGCTTGCGCGCGATCTCGGCATCCACTATGCCGCAGTCGGCATCATCTCCAACTATGGAACGGGTATGATGTCCGTGGTCACGGACGACAGCATCGGCAGCGTGATGCAGGAGATGCGTGACGATGTCTTCAATCTCTGCTTCGAGCTGATACAGGGAAAAGCATGCGAATCCCCCCTTGTGTAACAGCATACCGAAAATGTCCTACTGCACAAACAAAGGCCCGCTTCGGCGGGTCTTTTTATTCTTCCACGTACCAGGGAGGCTCTACTCTCAGTCCCGGCTTTCCACCCTTTTTTGCCTCGATCAGCACCCGCAGCGCATCTTTGCCCGCTTTGGTGTAGACAAACTTCATGCGCTTTGGCACAAACCTGTGCTCCGCCAGCGCGGCGAAGAGTTCGCTCAGTGCGCCCGCGGGATAGATTACAAACAACTTTCCACTGTTTTTCAGTAGTGCAGCGGCAGCGGAAAGAAACGCCGCGAGAGAACTGCCTGCATCGTGCCGCGTGAGGCTGCGGGAAACATCCCCGCTCCTCTCGCCGCTTGTAAAATACGGCGGGTTCATCACAGCGGCTGAAAATGCGCCGTGCCCCAGCAGCGCGGGAGCCGCCGATACATCCGCGCAGACAAACGCAATTTGCTGCCCGTTTCTCGCCGCGCTCTTTTGCGAGAGTTCGACAAGCCGCGCCTGCCGCTCCACGCCCGTGAACGAAGCGCCGGTATTGTCCACGCCCAGCACGCAGATGACCCCCGTGCCGGAACCCAACTCCACAACGCGATCCTTCACGCCAAGGCGCAAAAACGAAAGGAGCCAGAGCGCATCTGCGTTGAAGCGCTCGTAGTCCGTATCCTGATAGAGCATCAGCCCATTGTGCTGCAAATCATCCAGCCGTTCCATAGAAGAAAGTATAACAGAATGCGCAAACAAAAGAGAGGGTGTTCCCCCTCTCTTTTTTGAAGCGTTCCCTGTGTTTATGTATTCGTTGCAGTATGTCTGAATCCGGGATCAGAAGAATCTGCGGATGACGAGGAAGCTGAGAAACGCGGTCATGCCGCTGACAAAGCTGCCCCAGATGAGGTCGAGCGCGGTGATCAACACCGGCCAGTCCTTCACCGTCGCAAGGTTGGTCAGGTCATATGTGGCATAGGTGACAAGCCCGAAGAACATGCCCGCAAAGAGCGCCATCTTCCAGCTGCCCGCCGCCAGCGCGGGATTCAGCACAAAGAACTGCAACCCCAACACAAACAGCAGGTAGAAAATCAACGCCGCGAGCAGTTTCGCCTTTGGCGCCATAAGATAGCCCAAATGCTGCGCATAAAGGTTCTTTGCGATCACGGTTAGCCAGACCATGTCGATTGCAAGAAAGATCACAAGTGCGATGACGTAGTTTCGCGCGTCCGCCCAGGTCAACGAGAGGTTCATATGCGTCGCTCCTTTTCTAGTTTTGTCAATTATCGTTATTTTTTATATTGCTATTTCTTATATTGTTATTTCTTAGGAACCCACGGAACGAAGATGCTCGTTTTTGCCGCATACTCCGCATAGCCCGGCTTGTCCTTCATGCTCTTTTCTAACAGCGGCACGCCGGAAACGAACAACAGCAGCAGCGTGATGGTAACGGGTCCGACCACCGCAAACGGCGTTACTCCGCCGCTGAGCGCGATGAGAAAGATCCCCCACCAAAGCGTCGCCTCGCCGAAATAGTTCGGATGGCGCGTGTATCGCCAAAGTCCGGTGGACATGATCTTACCGCGGTTCTCCGGATCGCGCAAAAACGCCTTGAGCTGCGCATCCCCGATGGATTCAAACAAGAATCCGGTCGCGAAAACCGCAAGTCCTATAACGTAGAGCACCACGTTGACGGGTTTTGCCGCGCCTTCCAGTAGGATGAACGGCAGCGCGATGAGAAACATCAGCGCGCCCTGCAGCATGTATACCTGCAAAAACGCGCGAGGAATAACCCACTTGCCCCAGGCTTTGCGGAACGCCACATAGCGGAAGTCTTCCGGCTTTCCGTGGTTGCGTTTGAGGATGTGGTAAAAGAGGCGAATTCCCCAGAGCGAGACGAGCAGCGTGATGCTTGTGCGCACCAGCTGCACCGGCAAGCGCAGGAAAAACAGAATCCATGCGAGGATGACGAATCCGATGCCCCAGCCGATGTCTACGATGCTGTTGTTTTTCAGCAGCGTACCGACGACAAAGAGCGTAAAGAAGTAGAGAAAAATGACGATTGCAGCCGTTGTCATGTGGCGCTCTCCTTTCTAAATCTTGGTTATTATCTTAATTATTATTGGTCGTTTCTGTTTTGTTATACGCAACTGGTTTCCCAATCGATTATGCCGCGCCCTCCACGAGGCAGACCGCGACGGTACCGGGGCCTGCATGCAGCGCGACGGCGGACGAAATCTCTGTGATAAACGCGGGTTCTTTCCCCGTGATGCGCTTGATCTGCTCGGCATATTCTTTGGCAAGCGTAAGATTACCGCCGTGTACGATGCTGTAGTCCGCGATTCCTTTTTTCTCAAAGGTTTGCTTTACAAGGCGGAAAATCTTCTTTGTCAAACCCGCCTGCGAAAACGCGACCCCGAACGCCGCGCCGTTTCCGGCACTGTCGAGCGTCATAATCGGGCGCATGCCGAGACGGTTTCCGATTCTGCCGACGGTGTCCGGCACGCGGCCGCCGCGCACGGCATAGGAAAGTGTGTTGAGGCAAACATAGATCTTTGTGCGCGGAATCATCGCCCGCACGCGAGAGACGATCTCATCGTGCGACAAGCCCTCTGTCGCCATCTCCGCCGCCGCCCGGACAAGCAAGCCCTGCGCGCCGGAGTTGAGCTTCGTGTCGATCACCGTAATCTTCTTCTCCGGTGCGATGACGCTTGCGGCCTTGACGAGCGCCTGATACGTTCCGCTGAGACGGTCCGAAACAGAAAGCACGATCAGCGAATCAAAATGATCGATCAGCTGCGTCAACAGCGCGGAAATCCGCCCCGGCTCCGGCTGGGAGCTGGTGGGGTATCCTTCCTTTTGTCCCATACGCGTGAAAAGCTGTTCCAGTTGAATGGTCGATTTATCGAGGTACGCGCTGCCGTCGATCATCACACCCAACGGGAGTGTCGCAATCGCGTGCGAAAGCTTATAGTCATCGGGGATGTCCGCGATGGAGTCCGTCATCAGCCCGATTCCGCCGCGCGGCAAGGCACGCAGATGGTTTTGCAGCGCCATGTCGTCCGCCTTTTGCTCGATGAACGCACCCAGCGGCGCGAGTTTCTCCATGAGATACTCTGGATTATTCGTGTGCAGATGCACCTTCAGCCTGCCGTCGCGGTTGTTGACGATCAGCGAATCCCCCAACCGGCCAAGCTCATGCTTGAGCGCGTCGAGGTCGATTGCGCCATGTGCCGAGGTATCCATGAGCGCCTCGGTACAGAAGCGAAATTCGGTATGCTCGTCCTCCGTGATGACGGGAATATTGGTCAAGTCTTCCTCAGGCTCTACAGCGCGCACGCGGGAGAACGCCAGGTTGATGCCCTGTAAAAAGCGCACAAAGCCAGCCGCGCCGGAATCCACGACATTGTGCTTCTTGAGCACCTGCAGCTGTTCCTTCGTTCGCTCCAGGGACGTAATTGCGCTCAGGTACGCGTTGGAGAACAGTTCGCGAAAGCCGGTGAAGCGGTCTTTGTTTGTCTCGAGGAACATCGCCCAGTCACGGATGATGCTCATCAGCGTGCCTTCCACGGGATGATCCACCGCTTCGTATAGATGCTTGACCGCGCGATTTGCGATGGTGGAAAACTCCCGCACGTCAACCTCTTCGACAACGGGACACTCCTGCGCGATGCCGTTGATAAACGAGGCAAATATTATGCCGGAGTTGCCGCGCGCACTTTCCAGGCCGGATTTGGAGATCTCCTGCAGCATGTACGCAAACGAGCGGGCGCGGGCAGGTTTTTCGACCATCGCGCGCAGCGTGGTGGCAAGGTTTGTGCCCGTGTCCCCGTCCGCAACAGGAAACACGTTAATGTCGTTGAGATATTTTTTATGTGCGGCTACTTCCTGCGCGCCTGATGAAAACCAGTTGAGCAGATCAAGGCCGTTTGCTTGTTGTATATCGAGTTGATAATCCATATCGAGCCCTCCTGAAACATTCCCTCTCTGTTGCCGTGGAACAGTTATTCATGATTTTCGCTGCTATCGTTACAAGCGATGTACTTACTACGCTTTTCTGCTGCCGTTCTCCTCCGCATACTTGTTTCCGCATTGTTTGCGCGGCGAAGCGAGCAAAATCTGTTACGATATACTACTTTTCATCATACGCGCTGTTATTCAACAACGTCGCAACTGATTGTCGATTGACTGCGCCGCCTACGCGCTAGCATTTTGCCAGTGAATGGTTTCTGCGCTTTTGCGGCTGCGCAGACGATATATTCGGGCAATACCATTACAGGTAAAATATTATCAATATAAGTTATTACTACCATATCAACGAAAGCCCCGACCTGTCAAATGCTAAAGTCACAGAACGGTTGTAAAAATCACCTTGTGCGATGTTTTACAGGGCTTGTATTTTCTTTTCCCTCGCATCATGATAAAATAAAGGTCATGTTCGACGCGGCTAACATTTCACAGGAGCGCTAACGAGAGGACGGGGACCATGATCACGAATGACCTGCAGAACCGCATTCATTTCGGCGACCGTGAGGCGTTCCTCGCGGTATATCACGAGTACGGCCCCGGCGCGTATGCCGCGGCAAAAAAAGCGTTGTCCTCCGAAGCCCTCGCAAAAAGCGCCGTCAAGCAAGCGTTTTTAACGCTGTACGAAGAGATTTTGACGCAGACGGATGATTTCGACATCCCCGTTCGCATTCGCGAGCTGACCGAGCAGGAGATCAATCTGCTCAAGCTCGTCAGCGGTGAGGGCGATCTGGCCGATCGAATCGCATCCGCCGTCGAGCTGGCGGACGTCGCACCGGAGTTCTTTTCCGCGCGCGGCGCCTTTGCCGATCAGGAAGCGTCGCTGCCAAGCCTGCCTTCGCTGGAGCGGGAGCGTTCCTTCCGCCGCCCGCGCAAGGGGCTGTATCTCCGTTCCAAAAGAAAGCCCAACGTGAGCGCAAAGGTTTCTCCCGTTTGGAAGGCGATACTCGTTCTGGTCGATCTGTTCCTGCTTTGGATTCTCGCGGGCATGCTGATGAGCCTTGGCTATCTGCCGGCTGTCGATCTTGGTTACACATGGTTTGGTCAGCTGCTTGTTGATCTGGCACACAATTTTGCATAATCGATTGGCGCAGGTTGCGCCGGAAAGACCCCAAGAAACATGATCGTTCGCTTTTCTCTCGACACGGCGCGCCGGAATTTCACGCCCGTGGACAACCGTTTTATCCTGGATTATCTGCCGCACGCAAGCGAACTTTGCGTGCGTGTGTATCTCTACGGCCTGATGCTCTGCTACGCCGGCGCAGGCGCGGAAACGTCGCTTGGCGACGCGCTGGGTCTTTCCGACGCCGCGGTGACGGAAGCCTATGTCTACTGGCAGCAGCAGGGACTGGTTCGCATTCGCGGCGAAGCCCCGCTGATCGTGGAGTATCTCGATATCGAGCCGAGCGAAGCAGGCGGCGTGGTGCCCGGCAAATACGCAAACCTTGTCGCAGCATTGGGTTCGCTGATTGCGCCAAGGCAGTTTGATTTTCGCGAGTTGAAGCACGTTTACGATTGGATCGAAGTTTACGGACTCGACGAAGGCGCCGTGCTGGAGCTCGTATCCCACTGTATGGATCAAAAAGGCAGACGCGTCTCCGTCAACTACATCGACGCGGTCGCGCGGTCGTGGTCCGAGGCGGGCATTTGGACGCGGGATGCCGCGCGCGCCTATCTCGCGAAATATGAGCTCAAGAAACACGGCGCGAGCGAAATTCTCCGCCAGTGGAACAAACAGCGCAAACCGACGAAGGCCGAGACCGCGTTTTACGACAAGTGGATCACGGAATGGCGCTTCACACCGGATGCAATCCTCGCGGCGCTTCCGAAGCTCGCTGTTTCCGGCACGCCCAACTTTGTCTATCTCGACGAGCTGCTGGACAACCTCCGCAAAGAAGGACAGACGAGCCAGCCGGAGATCGAGCGCGCGGACGCAAAGACCGCGGAAGAGCAGGCGTTTGCGCGGCTTGTTTTCGAGCGCGCAGGCAAGCTGGAACCCGCGACGCGCACACAGCGCGCGCAGATCAGCATGTACTTAAAAGACTACGCCATGCCGCGGGAGCTGCTGCTCTTCGGCGCGGAGCAGTGCAAGGGCGCAAATGAGCCCTTTGGCATGATGAAAAAACTCTGGAACGACTGGCACGACGCGGGCATCACCACCATCGAAGCCGCCCGCGCAAGGATGCAGGCACGGCCGCAAGGGTTCTCAAGCAAGCCGCAATCGCCCAGAACGCCGCAGAATAATCTGACCGACGAACAGCTGCAACATCTGCTGGTCGATCTCGATCAGGATATCGAATAACTTTCAAACCGGACAACCAATGAGGAAAACGGCGCAAACATGATCAACGACCAGCTCGACAATCTATACGCGCGTATCCGCGCGGAAGAACGCGAGGCGCGGGAATCCCGCGTCCGCGAGGCGTACGCCCGCGCGCCGCGTCTGCGTGCGCTGGACGAAGAGCGCGCACAGCTGTTCATCGATCTCGGCGCAAGAAGAATTTCCTCCGAGGCAAGTAAAGCACGGCTTTCTGAAATCTTCGCGGAAGAAAAGCAGCTGCTTGCATCCATCGGCATGCCGGAAGATGCGCTTGAGCTGCGGGTTCGCTGCAAGCAGTGCAACGACACCGGCTATATTGGAACGACGAATAAGCCCTGCTCCTGCCGCCTCTTAAAGCGGGAATCATTGCGCGGTTCGGACGGAATCAACGCGCGGGAAACGTTCGCAAACTTCTCGGTCGATTTCTTCCCCACAGCCGAGCAGAAAAAGCGCACGGTCAACGCAAAGATTCTTTGTGAGCAGTTTGCGGCAACATTGCCTACGCCCGAGAAACCCAGCATCCTGCTCTTTGGCATGCCGGGGCTCGGCAAATCCTTCCTTGGAAACGCGATTGCCTACGACGCACTCTCCCGCGGGATCGATGCAGAGCGGGTCACCGCCTATGCGTTCATTCAGACCGTACTTTCTGATATCCGCGAGCAAACGCAAAAGGCTGCGCGGTACCAGACCGTGCCGCTGCTGGTTCTGGACGATCTCGGCAGCGAGCCGGTGATTCCCAACGTTTCTTTTGAGTGGCTGTTTGCGGTCATCAACGAGCGCACGCTTGCGGGACTTGCCACGGTTTGCAGCACAAACCTGACGCTTTCGCAGCTTCAAACGCGCTATGACGACCGCTTCATGAGCAGACTTTGCGACAAAAACACCACGCTGGTTTTGCACCTCACGGGCGAAAACCTGCGGACGGTGAAGTAACGCCTATGCTGTTATTGTGTGCGACCCCAATCGGGAATTTAGGCGATCTCACCCCGCGCGTGCGCGAGGCGCTAACGAACTGCGACGCCGTCTATTGCGAGGACACGCGCAGAACGCTTACACTTCTCAACCACATAGGCATCAAGAAACCGCTCGTGAGTTGCTATCGCGAAAACGAACGCCAGCGCGCGCAGGAAGTGGTCGCCCGGCTGCAGGCGGGTGAAACGATTGTCTACGTCTCCGACGCGGGTATGCCGGGCGTCTCCGATCCCGGCGAGGCGCTGATCGCAGCTTGCATCGAGCACAATCTTCCCTATAGCGTGCTGCCCGGTGCGTCCGCCGTATTGATGGCTGCGGTGATGAGCGGACTGCCCGCAATGCCATTTACGTTTTTCGGCTTTTTCCCGCGCGAAAAGAAGGCGCAAAAGCCGCTGATTGAGCAGCTCAAACGCCTTGACCATACCGTGATTTTTTACGAGAGCCCGAACCGCGTCCACGCGACGGTAACCGCGCTGCTGGATGGCCTGGGCGATCTCGACGCGGCGCTGCTGCGGGAGCTGACCAAGCTGCACGAAGAAGTCGTCCGCGGATCGCTCAGCGAGCTTGCCGCACGATACGCCGAGACCGCGCCCCGCGGGGAATGTGTGCTCTGCATCCATTGTCGCGCAACCGTGCAGGAAAACGACGCGCCCGATTTAGAGACACTTCTTCGAAGCCTCCTCTCCTCCGGCCTCTCCGTCCGCGACGCAGCCGCGGAAGCTGCCACCGCCTGCGGTGTGCCAAAGAAGGAAGCGTACGCGAAGGCTTTGGAAATTCAATCTTCTCTAACTTAAAACAGCACAGAACACACAAAATTCAAAGAGCTTCCCGTTCGTACGAGAAGCTCTTTTACTACTTTTCTCTCGAGAAGAGAATAACTTTCTTATCCCCCGAATCCGTAGGTTTGGTTAAACGTGTGCATCACTGTGTTCCAGTCGATGCAAATGAAGATCGCGTACCAATATGCGAATGCGAACGCGCCGATGCGTAAAAACGGCACTTTTTCGCGGAAGACGCGAACTGCACCGACCGCCGCAAGGAAGATGAAGTACGTCATAAACCAAAGCGGTAGAATGCGGCGGATGGTGAGACCGTATGCGTCGATATAGAGCAGCATACGCCAACTAGCGGATGCAAGAACAATCAGGCTTGCGGCAATCAAGAGCGATTGCATCGTCTTGATCGCACGGCCCGGCTCACTCTTGACAAGACTGACGCCGAGAATCGTAAAGTTGATCAGCGTCACCGCAACAAACTGGCTAAAGCCATCCCGCGCATACTTGCTGTAGGTCAGTTCTACCGGCAATGTACCGCCGAATAGATAGGTAAACTGCACATACGTAAACAGCGCATACGCCGCAAGCAGCATGAGAATCACCACGCCGGGACCTGCCAGCTTCCAGTTCTGGCGCACGGGCATCAGATCCCCATCCGGTTTCCCCCAGGTGAGGTTGTAGAACAGCGAGTAGAACAGCATGCTGGAGGAGACGACGACGATGATTCGCCCGATCCACTGGAAGATGATCAAAACCAAGTCCCAGTTTTCATAATCCTCGAATATTCTGCTGACCAGCTTCGCCATGCCGGCGTCCGCGCTCGCAAGCAGCGCCACTACGATCACCAGCAGCGGCAGACCGATGAAAAAACCGATCCAGCCATGCCGCGCTGAAGAACTGTTCTTGCGGTTGAGCACCTGCCCGATCGCGCGGAAGTAGAAGTTGATTGCGGTAAACGTCTTGGTAAACATCGCAAGAAGCACGCCTAAAACCGCCTTGCCTTCCCGCTTGTAGGTGATCTCCTGCGTGGTGAACACGCCGATGGTGATCAATAGCGCGGGGATGAGCAGCATCGTAAACGGCAGCAGCTCGAAGTTCATATAGTCGAACATCAGCACGCCGATGAGCACCAGCGTCGGCACGATCAGCGCGAGTACCGTTTTATTCGCGACGACGCGCTTGAAGTTGAACGCCACGAATACGATGAGCGTCACGAACCAGAAGGCCGAATAGAGCGCGTAATAGTCCTTCTCCAGCCAGAGCTCCATCATGATGCCGATCAAGATCGCGCCGCCCAGAAGCCACAGCTGCGGCTTCGCCATTGCGTTTGACTTTGCTGACGGCTGTACTTCAGCCGAGATCGGGTTCTGTTCCATTTGGGTCCTCCCCTTTCACATAAACGAGAATATCGCCTACTTCACATTCGAGGATTTCACAGAGGCTGCTGAGCGTTCCGAAGCGGATTGCCCTGCACTTGTTGTTCTTGAGAATCGAAAGATTCGCCAACGAGATATCCATGCGCTTTGCCAGCTCGTTGAGGCTGATCTTGCGCTTTGCCATCATGACGTCCAGATTGACCTGTATCATACCATCACCCCGCTAAACCGTGAGGTCGTTTTCGAGCTTGTATGCGACCGCCTGCGCAAACACGCGGCTGAGCACCAGCGAAAACAACCCGCACATCGCCACCGGCAGCGCCGCGATTACCGCGAGCGGCACCGGATGGAGCAGCATGGTTGAGAGCCCCAACAGCGCAACGACCAGTGCTGCGATACCCATGCGCCGGAGCGCATTCACGTTTTTCTGCACGAAGGGATCCACATGCAGCGTGTTCATCATGCAAAACAGCGTAAACGCGATGAACTCGCCGCCTGCGATGCAGAGCGTTGCGATGATGCCGGACAACGTTGCAAAGAGAAGCGGTTTGCCTTCCTGCGCGAAGAAGTCTCTAACGATCGGCATCTCTATCATGTAGATTTCGACGATCAGCGCGATGCCCGCGAGCATGCCCAGCACGATGCAGGCCTGAACAAACAGATTCAAGAATCGACTGCTTTGTTTCTTCAAGGTTGTATTCCTCCTGATATTGTCTCAAAGACGTTTTTTATGAGCTCGTTTTGCGCAAAAGAATAGACCATCGTCTTTTCTGACGACAGTCTACTTCAATATTTATCGTTTGTCAATAAATTTTTATTGTTTTACGGTTATCTGGTGCGGAATACGGTGCAGCGGCCTGTGCCGTTCAACAGATCGGCGATGCGCTGTTGCGCATTTGCGATATACACGGTCGTGCCTTCGCGGATGGGTTGCTTGATGAAGTCAAGTTTCGCCCGCGCGCCGTTCGATCCGGGTCGGCTGGTGCCAACGCAGCTGTCGGTCAAGACGTCGATCTGTTCGATCACCTCGTCCGCGTCCTTGCCCTCGACGACGGGCACAAGCGTACTCGGGTCGGTCGGGTCGCGATAGATGCCGTCCGCACTCGTGAAGATCACAAGATACTTTGCGTGAACAAGCGAGCAGATGACGGAGGCCGTCTCGTCGTTATCGATGCATTCTACAACCGCCTCGCCTTTGTTGCGGAGGTTTGCGAGTTCCATCTTGCGGATTTCCTCGATGCTCACGGGATCGTTGTAGTTCACGATCGGGATCGCGTTCTGCTTTGCCGCGCGCAGCAAGAAGCCGCGGATGTGCTTGCGCTTCTCCTCGTCGTTAAAATGCGTGTGCTCCACCAGAAGCTGGCGCACGCTGTAGCGATCCGGAATGTATCTGCGGTATTCCATCATCAGGATGGTCTGGCCTTGCGCCGCGTAGTCCGCCTTGATCTCCTCGCGATCGCCCGTGAGCTCTTTTCCGTTTCTGCGGATGTAGTCGAGGCGGCCGATCTCGGTCGCGCCGCTGCTGACCCAGATCATGCCGGGTCTAAGCTCCGAGCCTAAGCGGGAGAAGATGTTGTAGTCGATGTCGTTATCGGCCCGGCGGATGAGCGCCATAGAGCCGATTTTACCGACGAGATCATAATCAAATTTCATGTTTTCTCTCTACTTTTTCTAAAGAAAAAGTAGCAAAAAGATGTTTTACGATTGCACGAGATACGCGTGGATGAACGGCTCAAGATCGCCGTCCATAACGGCCTGAATGTTGCCGTTTTCCGCACCGGTGCGATGATCCTTGACCAGCGTATACGGCTGGAAGACATAGCTGCGGATCTGGCTTCCCCACTCGATCTTCTTCATCTCGCCCTTGATCTGGCTCATCTGCTCTTCGCGTTCACGCTCCTGCAATTCAAGCAGTTTACCGCGCAGCATGCGCATCGCGGTCTCTTTGTTTTGCAGCTGGCTGCGCTCGTTCTGGCATTGTACAACGATTCCTGTCGACAAGTGCGTGATACGAATTGCGGAGCTCGTTTTATTGATGTGCTGGCCGCCCGCGCCGCTGGCACGGAAGGTATCCACACGGATGTCGTCGGGCTCGATCTTGATATCGCCCGCGTCGTCGTCGAAGATGGGCGTCACGTCTAGCGAGGAAAACGACGTGTGCCGTCTGCCGCTGCTATCGAAGGGAGAGATGCGGACGAGCCGATGCACGCCCTTCTCCGCCTTGAGGAAACCATAGGCATTCTCGCCGTCCACCTCAAAGGTGACGGACTTAACACCCGCTTCGTCGCCATCTAGCATATCCAGCTCACGCACGGTCCAACCGCGGCCTTCGCAATAGCGCACATACATGCGGTAGAGCATCTGCGTCCAGTCCTGCGCCTCTGTGCCACCCGCGCCCGCGTGCAGCGAGAGAACGGCGTTCACTGCGTCGTACGGGCCTTTGAGCATCTGCTCCATGCGCATGGTCTCGATGGCTTCGCCGACGGATGCAGTCTCCGTCTTGATCTCGTCCACAAGGCTGTCGTCCTTTTCCTCTTCCGCCATCTCGATGAGCGCGCCAAGGTCGTCAAAGCGCGCCTTGAGCTTGTTGTAGCGTTCGAGTTTGTTCTGCAGCTGGCGTGAACGCTGGGAGAGCTTGTTCGCGTTATCGACGTCGTTCCAGAAATCCGGCGCGGACATCTGATCCTCCAGCGCCTGAATCTCCTCTTTAATGCTCTCGGGGCTGAGCGCCTTGCGGCACTCTTCGAGCTGTTCCTCGAATTCCCCGAGGCTCATTTTATATTCGTCCAATGGGATCATACTAGTTTTGACTCCTCTCGATCGTACTGTAGTGGATTTTTTGTTTGCAGTGCGGTCAATCTTGCGCTATCCGCCCGAAAACAAAGCGGCGCGCGCTGTTTCGAGTCATTCGTTCTTGCCGTGGCAGTTCTTATACTTCTTGCCGCTGCCGCAGGGGCACGGATCGTTTCTGCCGACCTTCTTCTCGCTGCGCGAGTAGGAGGCATTTGCGCCTTCGCCCTTTGGCTCAATGGGTTTGGCGAGCTGCACGCGGTGCAAGGGGCCGCCCGTGACCTGCATCGTAAACAGGCGGCGCACGGTCTCTTCGCGGATTTCGTCGACCATCTCGTCAAACATCTCAAAGCCTTCGCTCGTGTATGCGTAGACGGGGTCTTTCTGGCCATAGGAGCGCAGCCCGATGCCCTGCTTGAGCTGATCCATGGAGTCGATGTGCTCCATCCAGTGTTCGTCAACCGTGCGCAGCAGCAGCACGCGCTCGTTTTCGCGCATATCAATGCCGGCCTGCTTGAGGCGCTCTTCGGTCAGGGTATAGGCGTTGTCCGCAAAGGCGTAGAGCTTTTGCAGAATTTCTTCATAGGAAAGCGTCTTGCGCTCGTCTTCCGAGATCAGGGGACGCGCTGGCGTCAGCGTGAGCCTGCAAAGCTCCTGCGAAAGCGCGGTAAGGTCCCAGCTCTCTTTCGGCGCATGCGGGTTGCATTTCTGCTGCGCGATGCTGTCGATGGTGCCGTAGATCATGGTCTTGATACTGTCGGAAACATCCTCGCCCATGAGCACGCGGCGGCGCTGACCATAGATGATCTCGCGCTGTTTGTTCATGACGTCGTCGTAACGCAGCACGTTTTTGCGCGTCTCGAAGTTCATCGACTCCACGCGCTTCTGCGCGGCTTCGATTTGCTTGGTCAACATCTTCATCTCAAGGCGAATCTCGCCCTGTTCGTCCGCGGTGGTAAAGCGGTTGAGCAAGCCCGTGACGCGCTCTCCGCCGAATCGGCGCATGAGCTCGTCCTCAAACGAGACGAAGAACTGCGTGGAACCTCGGTCGCCCTGGCGACCCGCGCGGCCGCGCAGCTGGTTATCGATGCGACGGCTTTCATGCCGTTCCGTGCCGAGGATAAACAGTCCACCGAGGGATTCCACCTCGTCGTGCTCTTTCGTGGTGATGCCCTTGTGCATGTTGTAGAGCGACTGATACTTTTCGCGCGCTGCGAGGATCTCCGCGTCTTCCGTCTCCGCGTGGCCGACCGCCTCTTCGATGAGCCAGTCCTCCATGCCTTCGTTGCGCATGTCTCTGCGCGAGAGGAAATCCGGGTTGCCGCCGAGCAGGATGTCCGTGCCGCGGCCTGCCATGTTGGTCGCGATCGTGACCTGGCCTTTCTTACCGGCCTGGGCGACGATCTCCGCCTCTTTTGCGTGCTGCTTTGCGTTGAGCACTTCGTGCGGGATGCCGATGCGCGTGAGCCTGCTGCTGAGATATTCGCTTCTCTCGACGCTGATGGTACCCACGAGCACGGGCTGCCCGGTCGCGTGAATCTTCTTGATGCCCTCGACGATGGCGTCAAACTTGCCCTTTTCCGTCGGGAAGATCGCGTCGTCCATGTCGGTTCTGCGCAGGGGCTTATTGGTCGGAATCTCCACGACGTCGAGGTCGTAGATGCTCATAAACTCGCCCTCTTCGGTCTTGGCGGTACCCGTCATGCCGGAGAGTTTTTTATACATACGGAAATAGTTCTGCAGCGTGATGGTGGCCAGCGTTTGGTTCTCTTTTTCGACCTTGACGCCTTCCTTGGCTTCCAGCGCCTGATGCAGACCTTCGCTGTAACGGCGGCCAATCATGAGACGGCCCGTGAACTCATCGACGATGAGCACTTCGCCGTCCTGCACGACATAATCCTTGTCGCGCACAAACAGCGCGTTGGCACGCAGCGCCTGCACGATATGGTGGTTGACTTCCATGTTCGCGGGATCGCCGAGATTTTCGATGTTGAAACGCTGCTCGGCTTTCTCGATGCCCTGCGCGGTGAGCTGTACGGTGCGCTTTTTGATGTCACACTGATAGTCGCCGTCCTCGGGTACGACTTCGCCAAGCATACGATCCGAGCTGGACTGTTGCGTCAGATCGCTGCCGCGGGTCAGACTGCGCACAAAGCGGTTGGCCTCGATATACATCTCGCTGGACTCTTCGCCTTCGCCGCTGATGATGAGCGGCGTGCGCGCTTCGTCAACAAGGATGGAGTCGACCTCGTCGATGATGGCGTAGGTCAGCTCGCGCTGCACCATGTGCTCGCGGAACACGACCATGTTGTCTCTGAGGTAATCAAAGCCGAACTCGTTGTTCGTGCCGTACGTAATGTCGGAATTATAGGCAGCCTGCTTGTCCGCGCGTTCCATGCCGTTGACCACGCAACCGACGCTCATGCCGAGGAATCGGTAGATCTTGCCCATCCACTGCGCGTCGCGCTTGGCAAGGTAATCGTTGACCGTAACGACGTGTACGCCGCCGCCGGAGAGCGCGTTGAGGTAGGCAGGCAGCGTCGCCACAAGGGTTTTGCCTTCGCCCGTCTTCATCTCGGCGATACGACCCTGGTGCAGCACCATGCCGCCCAATAGCTGCACATCAAAATGCCGCATATCGACGGTGCGCTTCGCGGCCTCGCGTACGGTGGCAAACGCTTCGACCATGATGTCGTCGAGCGTCTCGCCATTCTTCAGCCGTTCGCGGAAGAGCGGGGTCTGCCCGCGGAGCTGTTCGTCCGTCATAGCGACGAATTGCGGCTCTACGTCATTGATCTGTTTGATGTACGGTTGTAGTTTCTTTAGTCGGCTTGCGCTTGTGTTCCCAAGTAGTGTATCCAAAAATCCCATTCGGAAAACTCCTTTGTGTTTGATTCCGTGGGCGATTGCGATTTTCTTTGAAATCTACGCATACACAGCGTTTCTTCTGCTGTCTAAGCGTTCAAAAAGGCCTTCGTCCGCATAATACCCTAATTGTGAAGTATAGCAGAAAACGGGCTTTCTCGCAACAAAAAGCCCCCGATTCCACGGGAGCTTCACAATGCAGGGTCAGGTGTGGCACACTTGTGGCAAATCGCCCGAAGCATGCGTGTTGATCGAATGCGTTACGCTTCCAACCGCGCTTTTCTGGAGCGCTGCACCATGCCGATAGTATAGAGCACCAGCGCCACGGCGATGAACGCAAACGCGATGATGCGATCCTGCGTAAGCACCTCTTTGAACACCAACACACCGATGAGCAGTTGCAGCGTCGGGCTCATGTACTGCAAAAATCCGACCGTAGACAGCGGCAGACGATTGACGCCAAAGGTGAAGAGGATCAAGGGGCTTGCGGTGACGACGCCGGTCAGCAAAAGCAATATCGTCGTCAGCGGCGTAAGCACAGCAATCGAGCTGTGGCTTGCAGGGGCAAACGCCAGAAACAGCAGCGCAAACGGCAAGATCAAAATCGTCTCCACCGCGATGCTGGGGAATCCGCCAACGCCCGCCAGTTTTTTCAGCGTGCCATAGAGACCAAAGCTGGAGGCAAGCACGACGGCAACCCACGGAAACGCGCCGTAGGCGATGGTCGCGATCAGTACACCGATGCTCGCAAGTCCGAGCGCGATCCAGTCCATGAGTCCGCTCTTCTCACGGAAGATCACAATGCCGATAGCGAAGACCATCAGCGGATTCATGTAATACCCGATACTGGAATCCAGCAAATGGCCGGAATTCACCGCCCAGATATACACGCCCCAGTTGATCGTGATCGCAAGAGCCGCGGGAATCATAAACCGCATCTTCTTCTTGTCGCGCAGGACTGCTTTCACCTCGCCGAATTTCTTCGTAATCAGCAAAACGCTGACGGTGAACACCGCAGACCAGACAATCCGGTTGCAGAGGATGAACACAGGGTTGAGTTGTTCCAACGCATGCCAATAGAGTGGCAGCACGCCCCAGAGAATATAGCACGCGAGTGTGCTCAGAAGTCCAATGTTTCGCTCTTTCATGTTCTTTTTACGCTCCGTTCCGACCATTTTAACACAGCGCGCAACTTAAGCAAGTGTTTTCTGAAGAAACTCACAATATACTTTATTGCAATTGATTGTGTTTTCAGCAAATTCTCGTCAGAAAACCGCAAAATCTGCCGGGAACATAACGGCAAAAGAAAATCCCCCGAATTTCTTCGGGGGAAATCAGAAAACTTCATGCCTTCGCGCCAGATATTGCTCCGGCGGAAGGCAAGAATGTTATTTAGGGATTAGCGTTGCTTAGCAGCTTGCTTTCGCAACAGGGTGACGAAACTTCATCTTAATCAGATATGCAATGATGTATAGACGGTCTAACATTTCTCTCACGCTCTCTTTCATACATCTTTTCGTTGAAGAACCTTATGTCACGATGTAATCAACTTTTTCATACATCTTGTTTCTTCTATGCTCGTATCATACAACATATATGTGAACAGATTTTTATTTGAAAATGAAAATTCTATTATTTTCTGTAAACAGTCTGTTTCTTCGATATGTCCTGTTTGTAAAGTACGGCAAATTCGTTTGATTATTACGTGCGCTTTCGAGATGTATAAATCAGAAAACTCCCTGTAACCATTGGGTTTTTCGGACTAACATGTCTCTTTCTATCATCAGTCGGCTCTTTTTCTTCTTCCCAAAACTTTGTTCACAGTTCCGCTCAAAAATCTTCAGAACGAGAAACTTTATTTGCAAAGTCTCCTTGACAATTTCGGGAACTCGATTTATTATGTTTGCAAAGCTGGCTTTGCATTGAATCGGAGGTTAAATTGAACACGAAGATAAAAGAACTCCGAAAGGAGCGAAAAATCTCTCAGGAGCAGTTGGCGCTTGCTGTCGGCACCACGCGGCAGACGATCACTTCGATCGAGGTCGGAAAATACACCGCGTCCCTCGCGTTGGCATACAAGATAGCGCTGTATTTTGGCCTCTCGATTGAAGAAGTATTCGACTTCTCGGAGATCGATACAGAGATTGAACTTTAACGCAGACAATTATAATTTTAGATATAGAAAGGTAATATAACCATGGAACTCTTTCGGAAAAAACTAAAGACGCGAATTTTTTTGCTTAGCGCAATCATACTCGCTTTCGTTGCTATTCTTCTCTACAACCAGTTTGGTGCAAGCGAAGCCTTAAAAGAAAATCTCGCGTTTCACTTTCAAACCGGATTTTCGGCCGGAGGAATTCTCGTCTTCGTATTCCTGCTTGCAAAGTATCGCGTAGCACTAAAAGATGAAGCCAAACTACGTCTGCTCTATAATGAGGAGCATGACGAGCGCATGTCCGTTATCCGCGCCAAAGCCGGCATCCCGATGGTGCTGATTCTCTCGATGACGCTTGTGCTTGGCGGTATGGTGATCGGATATTTCAACGAGACCGTGTTCGTGGTACTGATTGGCGCTGCTTTGTTTCAGCTACTAGTGAGCATAGGTGTGAAGCTTTTCTATAAAGCGAAGATGTAGCGTTTGTTAGAAATAGAAGTGATATACAAGATTCCTCCGCTTAGCGGGGGAATTTTTGTGCAGGCTACCTACTCTCCCGCTCGGTTCGCAATAGTCGCGCTGCTGCGCTAACGCTTGCATCGCTCCTTTGCTTACCGTTCCTCCGCCTCGCTTCATCCCGCGCAGCGGGCGCTCGGCTCCGTCATGTCGCAAGTCAAGCGCTGCGCGCAATCCAGTTCAGGAACGGGAGATAAGATAATTGTCAGGGATAGAAAAACAGAACGTCCGCGTTGGCGGACGTTCTGTTTTTGGATCCCGGCGGCTACCTACTCTCCCGGACCGTCGCCAGTCAAGTACCATCGGCGTATGAAGGCTTAACTTCTGTGT
>PGZM01000011.1 GCA_002841395.1 Firmicutes bacterium HGW-Firmicutes-9 | reverse complement strand
AGCGGTCGCAGAGATTTCTCAGCCGCTCGATCTGCGCTTGCGAGTTACGCGTTGGCATATACGTCACCGCGCGGATGCCTGCATTGTCGATTACCGCGAACAGCTCGTCGAGATAGTCATCCTCAAACTTCTGTGCTTTCTTATCTCCCGTGACGCTGCTGGTCACGTCACCTAAGTAGGCGTAGGCGAGGATGCAGCCGACTTCGCCCGCAAACTTCACGATTTCGCTCAGCGTCGGGCACTCGTCCGTCGCGGGAATGAACACCTTCGGAATGCAGTCCTTCTTGAGCATGCCCACTAAATCATATTCGGCGAACATCGTTTCCAGCTCGCTTGCATGTTCCGGCAAGCTCGCTTTGCCGAGCTTGATCAGCTGCCGCGCAAGCGCGAGCATAAGGTGCCGCTCGGTGACGCTTCCACCGTGCGCTGCCTGTGAAAGCGGCAGTACGTCACGGTCGAAATTGAGGTTCACGCCGGCGGCAGCGTAGAGGTCGTTGATCTTTTCAACCATCTTGCGGTTGCGCGCGTTGCGCTTCTCGCGAACGGGCGCAAAATATGCCTGTACTAGTTCAACTTTGTCATGCGGCACGGCGTGCAGCACCATGTAGCTGTTGCCGATCTGGTCGGGGTTGTTGGTGCGCTTGTCGTTTAGCGGTGTTTCCGCAAACGAAACGCGTGTTTCGATGCCTATCGTCGTCGGAATGCCAACGATCTTCCCCGCCTCGATGAACTCCCGTGCGCCGCCGATGCTATCGTGATCCACGATGCCGCAGGTGGCGAGCCCTTCCGCGCGTGCGGCGTACACAGCGGCGCTTGGCGAATAGGGCGAGAACGAATAGTTCGTGTGGATGTGGTTGTTGACCATCCGCGGGTCAACAGGCGGGAAGTCGGCGTGCGCTGTCGCGCGCGCTAGCGCGGCAAGCCGCTCGTACTCCGTTCCTTCGTTCAATGATTTCAAAAGCGTAAGGTCAATCATTTGAGCATCACCTGTCCGCCCGTCACCGGAATCGCCTGACCCGTTTCGTAGGTCTGCTCCACCGCGTAGAAGATCGCCTTTGCAACGTCCGACGGCAAACATCCGCGCTTGATCAGCGACTTGCTCAGATAGAACTGCTTCACGTCTTCCATCGTCTTTGCGCCCGGCACCTTGCCCGTGTGCAGATACTGCACAAACAGTCCACGCTCAGGATCGCTCCAGAGCGGGCCGTCGTAATAGTTGCCGGGGCAGATCGCGTTGACCTTGATGTTGTACGGCGCGAGTTCCAACGCGAAACTCTCGACCAATCCGATGCCGCCGAACTTTCCGCCCGCGTAGGCGAAGTTTTTGTTGCTTCCCTCAAGGCCACTCTTGCTGTTGATTTCGATGATGTCACCCATCCACGAAGCATCCGCCGTAAACTGCGCGCGCATGATCCGCTGGGCATATTTCACGCAGGTGAAAAATGCCGTGTAGTTGATACTCGTGACAAACTCAAAATCCTTCTTCTCCATCTCGTCGAGCGAGCCGGCTTTGAGTACGCCTGCGTTTGAGACAAGCAAGTCCAGCCCACCGAACGCTTCCACGCATGCCGCGATCATATTTGCGACGCTCTCTTCGCTGGAGACGTCTGCCCGTACTGCAACCGCTCTTTCGCCAAGAGACGTTGCAACTTCCTGCGCCAGCGGCTCGTTGAGGTCGGCGATCACCACACATGCGCCCTCGCGGTAGAGTTCCTCCGCGATGCCCTTGCCAAAACCCTGCGCGCTGCCCGTGACGATGGCAATCTTGCCGCCAAGCCGTCCCGCGATTTTCTTTCGATTGTGAATCTGTTGAGCAGCGATCTGCTCCCATTTTGTCATGTCGATCATGTTATTCTCCCGTATGGCGGTTGGCGCGGCGCGCCAACACCATTATAAATCACACGTTTCCCAAACAAGGATGCTGGTTTCCTTCAACTTTTCCGTTCAATGCGCCGTTTTGATAGGTGCGCAAAGAGCACATACTACGCTTTCTTCATGAAACCAAGTAACTTTTCATATGCATCTTCCCACTGTTGGGTGCGATGGCTTTCATACGTTTCCGTAGCAAACGAGGCACGAACGACCGCGCGCGCTTCCTCGACGTTCTTCAGTTCGCCCAATGCGACCGCCTGCATCAAAAGATTTCCCACGCATGCGCTCTCGACCGGCCCCGCGACGACGGTTCTGCCCGTTGCATCGGCCGCAAGTTGGTTCATGAGTTTGTTTTTCGTGCCGCCGCCGACGATGTTGAGCTGGTCGATACACATGCCGCGATAGCCTTCCAACGTTTCCAGCGCAAACCGGTATTTGAGCGCGAGGCTATCGTAGATGCATCTCGCAACTTCCCCAACCGTCTGCGGCACGGGCTGATGCGTCCGCTCGCAAAACTGCTGAATCTTCTTTTGCATGTTGCCCGCGGCATAAAAGCTGGTATCATCCGTGTCGATGATGCTCACGAGTCCGGTGCTGGCCTTTGCCTGCGCATCGATTTCATCGTAGCTCAAAAAGTTACCCTGTTTTTGCCAATCCCGCCTGCATTCCTGCACGAGCCAGAGGCCCATGATGTTTTTCAGCAACCGGAATGTGCCTTGCACGGTGCCCTCATTGGAGAAGTTCGCGTCGAAAACAGCCTGTGTTTTAACGGGCTTTTCGCTTTCCGCGCCGAAGAGCGACCACGTGCCGGAGGAACAGAACGCGAAATTTCCCTCGCCGGGAATCGCGGCAACGGCGGACGCCGTATCGTGCGAACCCACCGCCGCAAACGGCACACGCGAGATACCTAGCTCGTCTGCCACCGCTTCGCGGATGCGACCGCGGAGCGTGCCCGCAAAATCTACATCCGTAAACACGCGCTCCGGGATGCCCAGCGCGCGCATCGTCTCCGTGTCCCAACGGCGGTCCTCTCCGTCGTAGAGCATGCTCGTGGTGGCAATCGAATATTCCGTCCTCTGCTCACCCGTGAAAAAGTAACCGTACAAATCCGGCGAAAACAGCAGCGTCTTTGCCTGCTCCAACGCTGGATCGCGTTCCTGAATGCGCGCGTATAGCTGATAGACCGTGTTAAACGGCATGCTCGCGATACCCGTGCGCGCAAACAGTATTTGTTGCGGCACGACGGCGTGGACGTTTGCCATGCCTTCTTCCGTTCCGTTTCGATAGCAGCGGGAGTTGCCAAGCAGTGCGCCGTTGTGGTCGATCAGCCCGAAGTCCACGCCCCAGGTGTCGATGCCGAAGCAGTCCGCCTCGTGTCCTTCGTGCTTGAGCTTGAGGAACGATTCCTTCAGGTTGCGATAAAGCCCCAGCGAATCCCAATAGTACAGGCCGTTTTGCTCGACCATCGGGTTGTCAAAGCGGTGAATCTCGGTGAGTTCAATGCGCTTTCCATCAAACGCGCCAAGCACGGCACGCCCGTTAGACGCGCCAAGGTCAAACGCGAGCAGCCGCTTTGTCTTCATTTGATCACGCCTTTTTGCAGAATGATGTTGGCATAGACCGCCTCTTCGCCGGTCTGGACGATCACGGCGCAGGCATTCGCCTTTTCATAGAACGCGTAGCGCTCATATTGCGCGACGGCCTGCTGTTTGCGCGGGTCATATTTTGCAACAATCTCGCGATAGGTATCGTGAATCGGAATCTTCATTCCCTTGTCGCGCACGTCCACATCCATGACCATCGCGGGCTCGTCCGTATACAGATCCAGCGGCATCATGGTCAAAATCGCCTCCAGCAGCGCGGGTACGCCGATGCCGTCCGCGCGCAGGAAGGTGGCTCCGCAGTGCTCAGCAGCGCTTTTGCCGGGAAAATTTGCGTCCGCCAGCAGAATCTTATCGCCATGTCCCATTTCGCACAGCGCCTTGAGCAGTTCCGGCGAAAGGATTTTCGGTACATTCAGCAGCATAATATTCTCTCTCCTTTTGAAAAACGTTCGCGCCGGCGGCTGCATGACGCAAGACCGGCAGCGCGAACGCATTTGTTATGATTTTCTCTCAGTTACTTATTTGTACATTGGACCGTAGACGGCACAGGCGCGATAGTCCGCACTCTCCAGATCGTCCGTACCAAACGCGCTCCAAGCGGCGGGACGGAACACACGGGAGGAATCCACGTTGTGCATCGAAACGGGGATGCGCAGCATCGACGCCATCGTGATCAACAGATCGCCGATATGGCCGTAGCAGAACGCGCCGTGATTCGCGCCCCAGTTCGCCATCACACTGTAGACATCCGTAAATGCACCCCTGCCGGTCAACGTCGGCGCAAACCAGGTCGTAGGCCAGGTCTTGTCCGTGCGCTCGTCGAGCGTCTTGTGCACGTCGGGTTCAAGCTCACAGGTATAGCCTTCCGCAAGCTGGAGCACCGGGCCAAGGCCTTTGACGATGTTCAGACGCGCCATGGTGACAGGCATGCCGCCGCGCGTGCCATGAATAAAGTGCGAAGAATAGCCGCCTCCACGGAAGTAGAACTGATCCGCCGCGCACCAGTCGGTCTCGCTCAAACACGCCTTTGCGTCCGCATCGGTCATCTCATAGAAGGGCTTGATGACGGGGTTGCCGTCCTTATCGCTCACCGCGCCCGTTCCGTCGAGGGAAGCGGCTCCCGAGTTGATCAGGTGGATGATGCCGTCCTTTGCGTGACCTTTGAGCTCTTTGCCCGTGACGCGCTTGACCGCCTCGGGGCTCCAGTAGGTGCGCACATCGGCAAAGATGCCGGGACGGTTGGTGAGCAGGTGCTCAAAGAGCATCGTCATGGCGTTGAGCGTGTCGTTTTCTGTGCCGACGACGAACGCTTCCCGCAGTCCGTACCAGTCAAACTGGCTGTTGAGCATGGCTTCGAGGAAGTCAAAGTTGGGCTTGTAGTCCGTCCACTGCCGCTGACCCTGGATGCCCGCGACGATCGCGTTATGCCCGTCCGCCTCTTCCACAAAGCCCATCTCGGCCAGACGCGGGTTTCCTACCATCAGGTCGCGCACGATCAGCATGCTCTTGACGACGAATTCCCACTGCGCGTCTTTTTCCGCGCGGGAATACTGGATGTCCGCGGGGTTTTTGTCGATGCCCTCGTGGCAATATTCTTTCGTCCACTTGAGCGCGCGCTCAAACTCTTCCTTATCATAGATGCCGTTGTCGATGCGGCGGAGGATTTCCGTTTCGTCCACACTCTCGCTGCGTAGACCGAAGTACTCATACAGCGTCTCCTGATCGAGAATGCTGCCCGCGATGCCCATGCACATCGAGCCCACCTGAAGGTAGCTGTTCTGGCGCATGCCTTTTGCCGCAAGCGCCGCCTGCGCAAAGAGCAGAATCTTTCTTGCGACATCTTCCGGAATCTCGGTGTCCGTCGCGTCTTTCACGTCGTGGCCGTAGATGCCGAAGGCGGGAAGACCCTTTTGAGCGTGCGCCGAGAGCACCGCCGCGAGGAACACCGCGCCCGGGCGTTCGGTTCCGTTGAATCCCCAGACCGCCTTGACCGTCTGCGGATCAAAATCCATGACCTCGGTGGAATAGCACCAGCAGGGCGAGACACTCAGCGTGATGGTCACGCCCGCTTTCTCAAACTTCGCCTGACAGGCCGCCGCTTCCTTCACGCCGCCGATGGTGGTATCCGCCAAAACGATCTCAACCGCGTCCCCGTTGGGATAGCGGATGTTGTCGGCGATCAACTTTGCCGCGGCTTTCGCCATATTCATGGTCTGCACTTCCAGACCCTCTCTGACACCGTTTCTCCGGCCGTCGATGCACGGACGAATGCCGATCTTCGGCAGGTCGATTGCGTAGCGGTTCATAACCATTCTCCTTTGATTGTCTATGATTCAAGAAAATTTGATTGACTATTCTTTATAGATGCGGTTGTGCAGATAGCTCTTGAGGCGGATCACCTGCGGATGCGGCAGCGTTTCGCCCGCCATGCGTTTGAGGAGCACTTCGCCCGCCTTCTGACCCATCATCTGCGTCGGCTGCTCCACAATCGAGAGCGGCGGCGAGACGATCCGGCAGAGATCGACCGCGTCGAAACCGACGAAGCCGATGTCTTTTCCGAGTATGATGTTGCGCTCGTGCGCGGCGGTGACCGCGCCCATAGTCATGTCATAGTTGGTGACGCAGAGCGCCGTCGGCGGGTTTTCCATGTCCATAAAGTTGTTAAACTGCCGGTAGCCGCTCTCAAAATCGTATCGCCCGATCTGAATCAGCTCTTCATGCTGTCCGTCGCTGCGCAGCGGGCCTGCTTCTACGGTGATTCCGTAATCTTCCAATGCCCGGCGGTAACCCACCATGCGCTCGTTTGCCGTGGAGATATCCAAGGGGCCTACGATGATGCCGATGTGGCGGTGTCCCGCGTTGATGAGCTGTTCCACCGCGCCGTAGGTCGCGTTGAGGTTGTCGATCACGATACTGTCGCAGACGAAGCCGGAGATGGTTCGATCCACGAGCACCATCGGCATTTCACTACCACGTGCGTTGCGAATTTCATTGAGTTCCCGCGCGGAAACGTGCTGCGCGGCGAGGACGATGCCGTCTACATTGTTGTTGCAAAGCACGCGGAGCTTCTCCAGCTCCAGATCGCGGTCAAAATCATAGCTGCATACAAAGGAAGTATAACCCGCATCGCGGAGCGTTCGATCCAGCGCGGAGATCACGCTGCCGAAAAACGGCACGGATAGCGTCGGCATCACCACGCCGACCGTCATCGTGCGGTTGGTCTTCAGGCTTCTCGCATTGCGGTTGACGCGAAACCCCAGAGCCTCGACCGCTTCGTCGATTCTCTGGCGATTTTCCTCGCGGACGTTCCCGCCGTTGAGATATTTCGAGATAGTCGCGAGCGACAACCCCGAGTATTTTGAGACATCCTTAATGGTAGACAATATGCTTACCTGCCGTGCCGCAAGCGCGGTCTTTCTATCTGATATATGGAATTTGATGTATTGTGTTACAAATCGGAATTCTTTGAATACGCCTTTGGTTCTTGCTCTTTCTCCGCCCTAAACAGGAGTTTATGCAAACCGTTTCGTTTAGATTTTGGTCAATGACCGGCGTTTTGTGGTCAAATCTACTGAAAATGTGCTGTTATTGCGTTTTTTAGTCAGTCGACAAGGATGAATTGAATCAGACAATAGCGAAACGTTTTAGTTTCGGCTTATTCTAGCATTCGTTTGCTTGCTCTGTCAAGCAGAATCTATTGCTTTACTCCAGCTAATACCATAATAACACGCCTTTTAGCTGTTATAACATTCTGTTTGCGATCACTTATCACTTAATTTAGGGCTTGACTTCAAAAATCACAAGTGCTACAATGCAAAAAGATGAAACGTTTCGCTTTCGTCTTTTCAAACGCCTATCTGGCAAAAACCCCTATCCTACGCGGAAAAACACACGTTTTCCCTCTACGTATCCGGCCGAAGCGCCGCTGAATCAAACACAAGATTCTGATTTTTCATCAAAAAAGAACCCCGCACAAGGCAAACACGAACACCGATGTTCTATATAGAACAAGCAAGCGCAATGAAAACGGCTTTTTCTTGACCATAAGATCACGCGGCAAGCAACCGCGAACGAAAAACCACGTTTGTTCCTTATATAAATCTGTTGATGAGGTGATACTTTGTCTGAAACCATCTTACAAATGACAGGGATTCAGAAGTTCTTCCCCGGCGTGCATGCGCTCGACGGCGTAGACCTGACGCTCCACGCGGGCGAGGTGCTCGCGCTGGTCGGCGAAAACGGCGCAGGCAAGAGCACACTGATGAAGATTCTGACCGGTATCTACGCCAAAGACGGCGGCTCGATCGAGCTCTTTGGTAAAGAAGTCGAAATCCATTCCCCGGCAGAGGCGCAGCACCTCGGCATCAGCATCATTCACCAGGAACTCAACCTATTAAAAGACCTCACCGTTGCGGAGAACATCTTCATCGGGCGCGAGTCCACGCGAGGCCTCTTTCTCAATAAGAAAGAACAAAACCAGAAAGCGCAGGAACTGCTCGACTCGCTGAACCTCAAGCTCAGCGCGACCACGCCGGTCAAGCGGCTCACCGTCGCCAAACAGCAGATGGTCGAAATCGCCAAAGCGCTGTCGTTCCCGAGCACGCGCATCATGATCATGGACGAGCCCTCCGCTCCGCTGACGGATTCTGAGATTCAGGAGCTCTTCACCTTCATCCGCGCGCTCAAGGCAAAAGGCGTCGGCATCGTGTATATCTCGCACCGCATGGATGAGCTGAAACAGATCTCTGATCGCATCACCGTCATGCGGGACGGGCACACTGTCGGCAGTGTGGACACCGAAGAAGCCACGATGGACCAAATCATCAAGATGATGGTCGGCCGCGTGATCTATGAAAACCCGAAGTCGAAATCCAACGTCGCTCCGGACAGCGAAGTCGTATTGGAGGTAAAAAATCTCCGCTCCAACGACGTAAAAGACGTCTCCTTCACGCTGCGGCGCGGCGAAATCCTCGGCTTTGCGGGCTTGATGGGTGCGGGACGCACCGAAACCGCTCGCCTGATCTTCGGCGCGGACAAACGCGAAAGCGGCGAAATCCTCATCAAAGGCAAGCCAGTCAACATTACGTCTCCCGTAGATGCCGTCACAGCCGGTATCGGATATCTCTCCGAAGATCGCAAACAGTTTGGTCTCTGCCTCGGTCTTTCCGTTTCGGAAAACACCGTGCTGCCCACGCTGGATCAGTTCACAAAAGGGCCGTTTGTCAAGGGACGCACCATCGCTCGTGTCGCAGGTGAATATGTAGATAAAATCGGCGTGAAAACCCCCTCGGTCAACACGCTGATCAAATCCCTCTCCGGCGGCAACCAGCAAAAGGTCGTCATCGCCAAGTGGCTGCTGAAAAACTGCGATATATTGATCTTCGACGAACCGACGCGCGGCATCGACGTCGGCGCAAAGAGCGAAATCTACAAGCTCATGAACCAGCTGGCGGCGCAGGGAAAATCGATCATCATGATCTCGTCGGAACTGCCGGAGCTGCTGCGCATGAGCGACCGCATCGCGGTCATGTGCGAAGGCCGCCTCGTCGGCGAGCTGACGATTGAATCTGCCAGTCAGGAAAACATCATGTCCTACGCAACCATGCGGGAAGTGGAGTAAAGCAATATGGAATCAATGAAAAAGAAATGGAATCTACAGGCGCTGCTTGCGCCCCTTGCGCTGGTAATTCTTTACGTATTCTTCTCGTTCTTCGGCAACAATTTCTTCTCGGTGGATATGTTCAAAAACGTCCTCGAGTCGAGCTACTACATCGGCTTCATGGCCTTCGGCGTGACGTTCGTCATCATCACCGGCGGCATCGACCTTTCCATCGGCACCGTGATGATGTGCTCCGCACTGTTGGGCGCGTTTGTGTTCAAACAGCACAACTGGCCGCTCTGGCTTGCGCTGCTGGTTACCGTCGGCACCGGCACCGCGTTCGGTTTTGCCAACGGCCTGCTCGTCGCGAAACTCCGTCTGCCCCCGTTCATCGCCACGCTCGGCACGATGATGATGTCCCAGGGCGTTGGTTCGATCATCACCAAAGTACAATCCCAGACCTGGCCGACCGCGACCGCGGAGATCGGCGGCTGGTTTAAGAAACTCTTTATCCGCAACACGTTCTATCTGGGAGACACCAAGATTTCCGCATTCCCCGTCGGCGCGCTGTGGCTGATCGCGTTCTTCATCATTGCGGCGCTGCTGCTGCACAAGACGAAGTTTGGCCGGTACACCTTCGCCATCGGTTCCAACGAAGAGGCGAGCCGCCTCTCGGGCATCGACGTCAGCAAATGGAAGGTGCTCATCTACACGGTTTGCGGCCTGTTCGCGGGTCTTGGAGGCATCTTCTACGCCGCGGCGTACACGACGATCACCCCGGGTACCGGCAACGGTCAGGAGCTTAACGCCATCGCGGGCGTCGTCATCGGCGGCACATCGATGAGCGGCGGCGCGGGTACGATGGTCGGAACCCTCATCGGCGTGTTCATCATGAGCGTGCTGAAAAACGGCCTCAGCTCCTGCGGCCTGCAGGCGCCATGGCAAACGTTCTTCACGGGCGCCGTGGTCATCGGTGCGGTGCTTCTGGACATCCAGCGCACCAAGGCCGCCAACCGCGTGAAGAAGTCATAAATTTGTTTGCGGCTGCGCCGCAGGCTAAAAGTGAGTTTTATCCACTTTGCATGAAAAGCCTTTCTTGTTCTTAAAGAAGCTAAACAGAAGCTAACGACAATATTTGTCGTGGTGAATAAAAAAAGGAGGAACACTCATGAAGAAACTGGTCGTTATTCTTTTGACCCTCGGCATGGTGCTCAGCATGTTCGCATGTGCAGCGCCCGCCACCACCGAGGAACCCGCCGCAGCGCCGGAAGCAGTTGAAGCTCCCGCAGCGGAAGAAGCAGCCCCCGCGGATGCCGCGCCGATGTACATCCCCGTTATGGCGAAGGGCTTCCAGCACCAGTTCTGGCAAGCAGTTAAGACCGGCGCAGAAGCCGCCGCGGTAGATTTCGGCGTAGAAATCTATTTTGACGGCCCCGCCTCTGAAACCGAAATCGACGCGCAGGTCAACATGGTCAAGAACGAACTGGCGAAGAACCCGAAGGCACTCGCGCTGGCCGCTCTCTCCACCGAAGCTGTCACCGAGATTCTCGAAGAGTGCGCTGAAAAAGGCATTCCGGTCATCGGCTTTGACTCCGGCGTACCGAATGATCAAACCGGCGCCGTGAAGGCCACCGCCTCCACGAACAACGAAAACGCTGCCGCTCTCGCCGCCGAGATGTTTGGCGAAAACGCTGAACTCGTCGCCAAGATGCAGGCTGCCACCCCCGAGAACCCCATCGTCATCGGCTGCCTGAGCCAGGATGCGGTCTCCGCTTCCGTGACCGGCCGTACGACGGGCTTCGTCAACAAGATGACGGAAGTCGCAGAAATGTATCAGCCTGGCCTCGTGTCCGTTGAAGGCCACACCAAATGGGAAGCCAAGGTTGACGGCGCCGCGATCATCATCCGCGTGGAAGTCTCTGCAACGACGGAAGCAACCTCCCTGCAGACCTCCGCAAACTCCCTGCTCGCGACCAACGGCATCGCCGCGATCTTCTGCTCCAACGAAGGCGCAGTTGTGGGTCTGCTCGCAGCAACCGCTGACGGCGAAGACCTGGCAGACGGCGGCAAGTATGCCGACCTCGTCGTGGCTGGCTTCGATGCCGGCGCCGCGCAGAAGAACGCCATTCGCAATGGCTGGTTCTACGGCTCGGTCACCCAGGATCCGTACCAGATCGGCTACAAAGCCGTCGAGCTTGCTGTCAAGGCCGCCAACGGTGAAACCGTTGCCGACGTCGACACCGGCGCACAGTGGTACAACGCAGCGAACATCGACGATCCGGCCATCGCGCTGCTCGTCTATGATTGATCATCCTGACTCCTCACTATAACAGACCAACCCATGCGAAAACGGAGGGCGTACCCCCTCCGTTTTCCTATGTCCTGATTTTTTATCATTGGGCTGCCGAAAGGCAGCTGCGCATTCGATTTTGCATCATCGCGGATTTCCTTCAAAATCGACTGCAATTTTCCCGTTTATCGCCGTCATATTGCAGGATAACCTGCAAATCCGTCATTCTGTCTTTTGATTGCCATTTGACCGAAATTTTTTCTCTGAAAAAATGGACGAAACATTTGCCATGCTTGATAAATCAGTGTATCATATATTTGGTGAAGATTGCGCGTGATGCGTTCCCGAAATGGCGCGATCGCGAAGGATCAAACGCTCTATCGCCCGCAAATCACCGCAAAACGCCGGATTTCGCCGCGAGCGGACGTGTTTCCAAGACGTTTTCCACGCGTTTTTTGCAATTTCTTATTTAAAATCCGTCAATTATATGTTAATCCGGCTGTTTCAGCCTGATGATAAAAAGTTTTTTCAGACCCCGGATTCCAAGGCAAACGACTCCCAGAAATCGGTTTATTCGTGATAAACAAGTTTACCATAAAACCATACTCACAGAGAAAGGTGCCGAAAACAATGACAAACAACAAAAAGCTGCTCGCATGGGTCAAGGAATGCCAGGACATGTGCGAACCCGACCAGGTTTACTGGTGTGACGGTTCTCAGGAAGAAAACGACCGCCTGCTCGCCGAAATGGTAGCCAGCGGCATGGCAACCCCGCTCAACCCCGAGAAACGTCCGGGCTGCTATCTCTTCCGCAGCGATCCCTCCGACGTTGCGCGCGTGGAGAACAGAACGTTCATCGCGAGCCTGATGAAGGAAGATGCCGGCCCGACCAACAACTGGATCGACCCGGTTGAGCTGAAGAAGACCATGACCGAGCTCTACAAGGGCTGCATGCATGGCCGCACGATGTACATCATCCCGTTCTCGATGGGCCCCATCGGTTCGCCCATCTCCAAGATCGGTATTGAAATCACCGACAGCCCCTATGTTGTCGTCAACATGCGGATCATGACCCGCATGGGCACCAAGGTTCTGGAAACCCTCGGCGACGGCGAATTCGTGCCGTGCCTCCACTCCGTCGGCGCTCCGCTGGAAAACGGCGAAAAAGACACGACCTCCTGGCCGTGCGCCCCGATCGAGAAGAAGTACATCAGCCACTTCCCCGAAGAGCGCCTGATCTGGTCCTATGGCTCCGGCTACGGCGGAAACGCCCTCCTCGGCAAGAAGTGCTTCGCACTGCGCATCGCGTCTGCACAGGCGCGTGACGAGGGCTGGCTGGCGGAGCACATGCTCATCCTCGGCCTGACCGATCCGCAGGGCAACAAGACCTACATCACCGGCGCGTTCCCGAGCGCCTGCGGCAAAACCAACCTGGCGATGCTCATCCCGACCATCCCCGGCTGGAAAGTCGAAACCGTCGGCGACGATATCGCCTGGATGAAGTACGGTGAGGACGGCCGCCTCTACGCCATCAACCCCGAATCCGGATTCTTCGGCGTAGCGCCCGGCACCTCCGACAGCTCCAACTTCAACGCCATGCGCAGCATCGATGAGAACGCCATCTTCACAAACGTTGCCCTCACGGACGACGGTGACGTGTGGTGGGAAGGCATCGGCACCCCGGCGCCGAAGCACCTGATCGACTGGAAGGGCAAAGACTGGTATGCCGAGTCTGCGGAAGCACCCGCCGCGCATCCCAACGCCCGCTTCACCGCACCCGCGTCGCAGTGCCCCTGCATCGCGCCCGAATGGGAAGATCCCGCAGGCGTGCCGATCTCCGCGATCCTCATCGGCGGACGCCGCCCGCGCACCATCCCGCTCGTCCACGAGAGCTTTGACTGGACGCACGGCGTGTTCGACGGCTCCATCATGGGTAGCGAAATCACCGCAGCCGCCATCTCCGCCAAGATCGGCCAGGTTCGCCGCGATCCATTCGCGATGCTGCCCTTCATCGGCTACAACGTCTGCGATTATCTGCAGCATTGGCTCGATGTCGGCAAGAAGAGCACCGCAGACAAACTGCCGAAGATCTTCTATGTCAACTGGTTCCGCAAAGGCGACGACGGCAAGTTCCTCTGGCCGGGCTTTGGCGACAACAGCCGCGTGCTGAAGTGGGTCGTCGAGCGCGTCAACGGCAAAGTGGACGCAGTCAAGACCGCCATCGGCTACCTGCCCAAGAAGGAAGACCTCTACCTCGAAGGCCTCGACGTCTCCGACGCAGCCATGGACGAGCTCTTCAACCTTGAAAAGGATCAGTGGCTGGCGGAAGTCGAATCCATCAAAGAGCATTACGCCAACTACGGCGAGAAGATGCCCGCGGCGCTCAAAGAACAGCTTGCTGCTCTCGAAACCCGCGTCAACGCGATGTAATTCGATTTTTACAATACGCGCAAAACAACAAAAGAGCGCATATCGCACCGCGATATGCGCTCTTTTTTCGCCCAAATGTGGCGAAATCGTTGAAAAGTAGTGCTTGTATATGCAAATTGTAAGATTGTTAGAATGAAATAATTGACATGCGAAATTCTTTATGATATAGTCATTCAGTATTCAAAATAATTGCTTTGACCGCACATGTTTGCTGATCATCCGTTATTTGATGATTGGCCGCATGTGTTTTTTGATAAGAGCACATTGGCGCAAGTCAACACGGCAAATTGATAGGGTCGAGGGCATCTTGATCTCGCGAAAACAGACGATCCTTTTTCGTTTCTTCCAGAGCCTCAAGCCGCCAACCCAAGCAAGGATGCAACCATTCACGAAAGATGAATGTGATTGAACGGGTACACCAGAACCAAAACCATCAAAAAACGAAAGAGGTATTTCATGTTCAGCGACAAAACCATCGTCTGCAAAGATTGCGGAGCCAGCTTCACCTTCACCGCCAGCGAGCAGGAATTCTACGCGGAAAAGGGTTTCACCAATGAACCCCAGCGCTGCAAATCTTGCCGTACGGCTCGCAAGCAGAGCTCTCCCCGTGGTAACGGCGACCGCCAGATGTATGACGCAACCTGCGCAGGCTGCGGCAAACCCTGCAAGGTTCCGTTCCAGCCCCGTTCCGACCGTCCTGTTTACTGCAGCGACTGCTTCCGCAAGTAATTGATCTGAAGCACAAAGCGCTCCCGCAAGGGAGCGTTTTTTTATGTCTTCTTTCAAGAATAAGAATCAATAGAGAAATAGATTTTCTATTGTTGAGGATAGCAGCAACTGCTTCATATTGGATTTAATCAAAAGCACATGCGCTCCTGTAAGGGAACGTTTTTTAATTCTAATATGTTCCGAGACGAACACAAGTTTTTAATGCTCCATGCTTGTTCCAATCACGGTTTTTGTGAAGTCTACAGCGTTTGCCAAATCCTTCTTATCCGGATGACGCAAGGCGACAAAGAGGATTGCGCCCTTGCATACGAACTCGTCGACGACCTGTACGCCGTTCCCCTCTAGTATTCTGCGCACGGACAGCTGCTTCTGTCGGCCGGAAGCACAGTTGGTCACAAGCGCAACCGCTTTGGTCGCTGCCGGATCGATGCTCTTTACATACTCTACAAGCTTCTCATTACTTTCCCCACCGTAGATTCCGCCGACGATGAACAGCAGATCCACCCCCGTGAAGCGAGGCCGGGAATCGATGTTCTGCGGTTTAACATCGAGAGCCGACCCTATTGCCTTGGCAAGTTTTTCTGAATGCTTTGTCTTTGTTGCGTAGACGATACCTGTCTTTTTCATTTAGAAACATCCTCCTGAAATATACTGCCAGTCATAATCCATTTCTTCGATCCAATCATTTCTCTCCCAGCAGAAGCTCGATGATTCGATCCACATCGCGATATATATCGTCTTTTGTGAGGCCGTTGTTGGATAGATAGAGGGTAATGATACCGAAAACGGAATACAGAATTGTTCTTGAAAGCGCGGGAATGTCCGTTTCTTTGATCCTTCCGCTTTCCACAAACGGAGCAAAATCTTGGTAGTAAGCCTTTTCAAGTTCAAGCGACTTCATGGCTTCCACATTGCGATAGTCCAGCTCATACATATAAAAGAAACGAAATATGTTTGGATTGCTGATGAAAAAATCTACAGGGTTTTGCATGCTTTCTCTCATGCGCAGAAGCGGATCATCCATAACAGACGCATGATCTTGACCAGATTGCGTCATATCACGAATCATGCAGAGCTTCGTTTCCAGCAATAACTCATTTAAATCGGTGAAGTAGTTATAAAGGCTTGCATAGGAGTACCCGGTCATCTCGGCAATCCTGCGTGCGGTTACGCTTGAAACACCATCATGGAGGATGATTGTCTTTGCCGCTTCCACGAATTTCGACTTCACATACTCTTTTTTGACATTCTTTGCGTCTGTGCGAATATCACTCAATGAGCGTCACCTCTAATATTAACATTATTCATATTTATTTAACTTAGTTCATCTTACTACTTTTCCACTGAATGTCAAGGGCCTCCTGTGGGGCGCGTATGGTTGCAAACCAACTCTTCCCTTTATAAACGAACCTCAAGCACCCAATTTCCTCCTCCCGCCACACAAACTTTGCTTCTCCAATTTGAACCTTTCAACCTATACGTTGTTCCTCCCGCCACACAAACTTTGCTTTACAAAAGCGAACAAGTGTGCTACTCTACCAAAGTATTGTGATGCAGCACCCTTGTTGAAGAAGTGCAGGGGATACAATTTGACTCGAAACGATACCCAAGATTTTCGTACGAACTCCCGTTGTCTGTCGCATTTATGATACGCCCTGGCAAGAAAATACATCACTTGCCATACGGCTAAGAGCGTTCCGGCTCCGACGTATCAATATCGATTAGACGACAGGACAACGTTTTTACGGAAAAGCTATGCTTTTTTTGATAAGACGATGCCCGCTATGGTCGGCATGGTCTTATTTTTATGCCATCACGGAACAGAAAGAAAATCAGGTACATGAATTACACAGAACTACTCACCCCGGAAATGCGGCAAACGCTGGCAGCTGCCGGCTACGAAACCCCAACCCCGATCCAGGAGCAGTCGCTCGAAACCCTTTTGGGCGGACGCGACCTCGTCGGCATCGCACAGACGGGCACGGGCAAAACCGCGGCCTTCGCGGTTCCGATCATCGAAAAGATCAATCCGGACAACCGCAAACCCCAGGCGCTGATCCTCTGCCCGACGCGTGAACTCGCGCTGCAGACCACCGCCGTGTTTAAGAAACTCTCGCCGCACAAGAAGATGCGCACCGTGTCCATCTACGGCGGCCAGTCTCCCCACGTGCAAATTCAGGCGCTGCGCGGCGGCGCGCAAGTCGTCGTCGGCACACCCGGCCGCGTGAAAGACCTCATCGGTCAGAACGCGCTGAAACTCAGCAACATCCGCTACGTCGTACTCGACGAAGCGGACGAGATGCTCGATTTCGGCTTCCTGCCGGACATCAAGTGGATCCTTAGCACGATCCCGGACGAACGGCAGATGATGCTCTTCTCCGCGACCATGAGCAAAGAGATCTCCGGCATCGCGCAGAGCTATCTGACCAAGCCCGCGACCATCGAGGTCGGCGAGCGCAACGAACCCACCAAGACCGTGCGCCAGATGAGCATCCACACGCCGGAATCGGGAAAGATCACCACTGTGAACTTCCTGATGAAGGAGACGGATCCGCGCTTGACGCTGATCTTCTGCAACACGCGCCACAGGGTCAAGACGGTGACCAGCAAGCTCAACGCAGCGGGACTGACCAGCGCCTGTATTCACGGCGACTTGAGCCAGGGCCAACGCAACAGCATCATGCGCGATTTCCGCGCGGGTAAAACCCCCGTGCTGGTCGCAACTGACGTCGCAGCGCGCGGCATCGATGTGGACAACATCGACCTCGTCATCAACTACGACGTGCCGGATAAACCGGAGTACTATGTCCACCGCATCGGCAGAACCGGCAGAGCGGGCCACAGCGGCTTTGCAGCCACGCTGGTCAGCGAGCAGGACATTCCGCGCCTACGCGTCATCAAAAAGCAGTACAACGTGCTGACGAACTGATATCCTGCCATCGACAGCAACCGAGCATTCGGCATTTCGCCGGGTGCTTTTTTGTTGGCTTTGCGTTTGCGCGATCCAGACAGATGGATACAAAGAAAGATACGTGCCGTTGTGATATAATGACACGTAGGAACACATCCAATACGCAAAACATGCGAAACGGAGAGAGATATATGGATAAATCGGAATCGTTAGAGAATATAGCAGTATTGATCGACGCAGACAACGCGCAGCTCACGAAGCTCTCGCTCATCCTGGAGGAGCTCTCCACCTACGGGCGTATCGTTGTCAAGCGCGCCTACGGCAACTGGAAGGCCAGCGCGCTCAAAAACTGGGAAGAACAGCTAAAAACCCTCGCCATCAAGCCGGAACAGCAGTTTGCCTACACCACGGGCAAAAACGCGACCGACCTCTCCCTTGCCATCGGCGCGATGGATCTGCTGCACACGCAGCGGTATGACGCGGTCGCACTGGTCTCCAGCGACAGCGACTATACCCCGCTTGCGATCCGCCTGCGCGAGGCGGGCATCTACGTCTTCGGCGTAGGAGAAGTGAAGACGCCGCTCTCCTTCCGCAACGCCTGCGACAACTTCATCCTCACGCAAAACCTCGGCGAACCCGAGAAACCGAAGCCCGCGCAGCAGGAAGAAACAAAACCTGCCAAGAAGCCGGAAAAGGCAACGCCCGTGACGGACCTTGCGCCCATCCACAGCCACCTCAAGACCGCGAGCGAGCGCTATCAGGACGCCGACGGATGGGTCAATATCTCCTCCGCGGGCGGCTACATCAAGCGTGTCATGCCGGATTTTGACAGCAAAACCTTCGGCTTTACCAAGCTCACAGACCTGATCAAGGCGTTTCCCAAGCTCTACGAAACCAAGACCTACCCCGGCAAGGGTACGGTCACCATCTTCGCCTATCGCTGCATCCCCTGCCAGTGAGTTCGTCACATTGACGGATTGATTTGCGCTCATTGCACCGTATAAAATCAGATCAGGATACGTCCTTTTGCATTCGAAAGTATTTCGATGCAAAATCCGGACGCTATTAGGAGGATTTTATGGAACGCACACAAAAACCCCGCAAGCGCGCGGGGAGATATATACTTCTTGCGCTGCTGGCACTGATCGTCTTTCTCGGAATCGCATTTTATGCGTATGTGAACGACTATCGCCACGCAGACGAGACCGCGACTGCGCTGCTCGATAGCGCAAGCATCCGGCAGGAGGGAAACCTAACCATACTCACGCCGGACGCGGCCAGCAACACAGGGATGGGATTCATCTTCTACCCCGGCGGCAAGGTTGAGGAGACAGCGTATCTGCCGCTGCTGGATCGGCTTCGCGAGGGCGGCGTAACGGTTGTCCTCGTCAAAGTACCCCTGCGTCTTGCGGTGTTTGACATCAATGCCGCAGACAAGGTTTATGACGCGGTGCCCGGCATCACCCGCTGGTTCATCGGCGGACATTCGCTCGGCGGCGCGATGGCAAGCAGCTATGTCGCGGGCAACGAAGACAAGCTGTCCGGTCTGATTCTGCTCGGCGCCTATCCCGTCAACGACAGCCCGATTTCGACGCTTTGCATCTATGGCAGCGAGGATATCATGCTCGACAAAACGAAGCTCGAAGGCGTCGCCAACGTGCTCCGCATCGAAGGCGGCAACCATGCGCAGTTCGGCAACTACGGCTTACAGGAGGGCGACGGCACCGCCACCATGTCCCGCGAGGAACAGCAGTCGATCGCCGCAGAAACGATGCTCGCGTTCATCAACGGCGGCGTATAAGAAGCAATTTTCGTAGATTCGTTTTTAAATAGTCGTTTAAAGGAGAACAGTATGGAAGCAAAGAAATCCTACAGTTTGAAATCCGCGCTTTGGTTTGTGTTCGCTTTTTCTCTGGTAATCGTCGCGGCAACGTGGCTGCTCTCGCCGCTGCTCGCGCCGTTCCGTGCAACACTGCTGCCGGACAGCGGCGCCGCCTGGTACTATTGGAAGTTGCCACGGCCGGAACTCTGGGCGTCCAGCAGCATGTGGGTGCTGTATCTGGCGCACCAGATCACCGTCTGGGTGCTGATCGCAAAACTCAAAAATTCACCCTATCCGCAAGCTGGCACCATCGGGAAATATAACCTGCAGTTGCTGATCGCAAACGCGGTGTTCATCGTGCTGCATCTCGTGCAGACCGTGCTGTTCTATGACGCTTTGGCGCAGTTCACGCCGGTAATGAGCTCGCAAGGCTCGGTCATCGTGATGCTCGTGATGATGCTGATCTTACTCAACAGCCGCCGCGGGCTCTTCTTCGGCAAGAAGGTCTATCTGCCGCCGCTTGGCGTTGCCGCCACGCAAAAGGTACACGGCTTTTATATCGCATGGGCAGTGGTGTTCACCTTCTGGTTCCATCCGATGGAAGGCACGCTGGGGCACCTGCTTGGCTTCTTCTACCTCTTCCTGCTGATGGGACAGTTGTCGCTCGCGCGCACGACCTGGCACACCAAGATCGGCTGGCTGACGTTCCTCGAGGTTTTCGTCGCGATTCACGGCGCCATCGTCGCCATCAACGCGGGCAACGGCATGTGGCCGATGTTCTTCTTCGGATTTATGATGATGTTCATCCTCACGCAGATGTTTGGCATCATCAAGAGCTGGCTTGCCGCGGCTGGTGTGTTCGCGAGTTACGCCGCACTGGTTGCGATCACCTATAGCGGCGCACTCGGCAGCTGGCTGTCCGGCACGCCGGTCGGCTGGACGGATATCCACCAGATCACGTGGATTCCCGTGATTCTCTACGGGCTCGTGTTTGTGGTCGCGTGGCTTTTTGCGGGCGTGTATGCGCTGATTAAAAAAGCGAAGAAGTCCTAATACGGCTCATTCAAAGAAAAACGCATTGCACAAACGCCGCAACTTCGGTTGCGGCGTTTTTTTGCGCGCGTTCTCCAATCCGCTAAATCTCCTGTTGACAAAGATATGGATCGGATTATAATTGAATCTGCAACTGTTGATATTTCAACTATTAGAATTCTCCAAATACCGGAGGGCACCCAATGGAATTTTCAAAGCTGAATATGCTGATCAAGCTCGGCAGAGAGTTTGGGCACGAACAAATCCGTGACGCGGGATTTTCGGACACCGAGCACGCGATCTGCACGTTTCTCTGCTTTCACGATCAGGTGTCGCAGGACATGATCGCAAACGCGCTGCTGCTCGACAAAACCACCGTCGCAAAAGCGCTCAGCGCGATGGAAGAAAAAAAGCTCGTCGCGCGCGAGCAGGACGGACAAAACCGGCGAAAGAACGTCATCCGCATTACCGAATCGGGCAGGGAGAGCGTCAGCGCGAGCCTGCACATCTACGATAGCTGGTTTTCCAGCGTCTGCGCCTGCCTGAGTGAAGAAGAACAGCAGCAGCTGACTGCGTCCGTCGACAGAATGATCGCCTGCGCGCTGCAGTTGCGTGAACAAAAGAATCAAAAGAACTGAGAGGAACATTCGCGTGAGTCAATCATCAAATCCTGAAGCAAGCCAAACACCTTCCGCCCTCGCCCGTATTTGGTCGGGTTTGAAAGCGTACCTCACCGACTGGCGCAATCTACTTGGCCACGCGCTGTTGGGCGTAGTTTTCGTCGTCGTCGCTGTCTGGGCACCGATCAGCCTCTGGCTCAAGCTCGTCATCATCGCGGTGCTGATCACGTTTAACGTGCTCCGCATGCGACTCAAGAACAAAAACACACAAGCAAAGGAGAGCGCTGCCGAATGAGCTCGTTTCGTGATCTTCGCATCGTCGATAACTTCTATCAAACATCCGCCTTCTTCCCTATGCCGACCGTTCTTGTCTCCACGCTGACGGCGTCGGGACAGACCTCCATCGGCTCCTACTCTCTGTGCTTTCCGTACTATGTCGCGGGCAAGGACTATTACGCGATGCTGCTGGAGTGCCGCAACAGCTCCAACACCGCGCAGAACATCCTCCGCAGCGGTACCTGCGCGCTGAACTTCATCGAGGACAGCCGCGCGAACTTCAAGGAAGCGGTTCGCCTCGGTTTCCCCGGCGAAACCAGCGAGGAGAAGATGCGCTCTTGCAGCTTTACGCTCGAGACGGGTCAGGCAGGCGGAGACACGTCGCGTCCGCTCGTCGTCAAGGAGGCGTATCAGGTGTTCGAATGCACCTGGCAGAGCGATCTGGAGAACGCCTATGAGGATATCCCGAAAGTCGGGCAGCTGGATGGCGTGGAACCGCCGTATCGCAACTTCAACGGCATCACCAGCAAGTTCGGCGTACACTTCATCCTCAAAGTGGACAAGATTCTGATGAAGGAGCGCTTCTACAACGCCATCGTCGGCGGTGTCAAGGCAAACACGTTCCCGCGCGTTCCGGTGGACTACGGCTACCGCGACAACACGCATTTCTGGTACACGCGCTTCATCCGCCCGATTGCGGAGCGCATCCCCGCGGCAAAGGAGGCAGAGCTTTCCACGATCACATACGCCGCGTGCCGCATCGATCCCGAGGTGCAGTTTACCGACGAAGCCTGCAAGACGCTGGTCAAGGTGCCGCGCGTGTTCCTCAAGACAGCATTACAGGGCTGTGTGGATTGGGCAAAAGAGAATGGCGTAACGTTGATCGAAGAAAAGCATATGGCGATCATCCGTGACAAGCGCAACAAAGAGAAGAAATAACGCGAGCAACAAAAAAACCGCCTTGAGGCGGTTTTTGTATGTGTAGTGAGGTTCGCTTACGGTTGCATCGCGCCAAAGAGCACGAGCCAAGCGAGAAGCGATTTCGCAACGAGGCTGAGGATGATATAGCCGCGCTCGCCATGGACATAGTCTGCCCACTTGCCGACGCGCTTGTATTGCAGAATCATGTTGATCGGGAAGGTATTGAACGCCACAAAGTATGTTCCAACAATCGCCCAGACAAACCAGGGTACCATGTTGAAGTTACCGTTGCCGAACATGTAGAGAAGAATCGCCGCCCAGGGTGCAAGCCCCGCGATAGAGCCCCAAACGAACGGACCCCAATTGACGTTTTCCTTCTGCGCGCCGCTGTTGAGCTGCTCCATGACGAGCCCGAAGAGGTTCATCGAAGCATTCACCACGAAGATGAGCACGAGTGACGCGATGTCGTAGATGCCGAAGAGTGTACTGATGAGCACGATCATAATCGACGAGCTCAACGCATATTCAAACCAGCGGAATTTGTTGATGCCTGCGCGGATGCCGTTTAAGTATTTCTCCCCGCTGAGATAGATGATTAAGTGCGCCAGCGCGGAGATGAGTAGGAATGAGGCCACGAGTATGCCAAATGGCAGGGTAAACAGCGCGTTGCTGGTGAGTTCAAGCGACCGTGTCGCCGTGTTAAATGTCAGGAAGTTTTGTGTAATCGTGGGCTGAAATTCCGCGATCTTCTGGATAACACTCGTCGCGAGAAACAGCATTGCCACGCCTTGAATCAGGTGAAACGCTCCCATAATCAGATTGAAGCGCCTGAGTTTCATTAGCTTTATTTCCATTGTATTTGACACCATCCTTTATAGTTACAATCTACACGGATAGTACAGTTCTCACCGTGACAAACGCACGTATTTTCTAGGAAATTCCATGGTATTGTTGTTTCGGTTTCTCGTGGATCATCGTCGTAATCGCCTGCTTGGGGCACGCGTTGACGCAGCGGTAGCATACCGCGCACTTTCCGTGCTGCTGCACCCCATTTTCCTCCATCGACAGGTTCTTCGTCGGGCAGGTACGAACGCACAAGCCGCAGCGGATGCAGTCTTCGCTCACGCGGATATCGCTTGCCGCTCGCTGCTCAATCGCCGGCCAATACGCGCTCTGGCTTTTGCCAAGCAGAATGGAGATCGGGTGGAATCCGCGCCTGCGGACGACGCCGCGGGTAATCTCTGCCGCAGTGCGGTCGATTTTTCGCAGCGCGCGCCGGATCTTTCGCGTGTTTTTCTCTCCATTTGTCACGGAGAACATGGGGAAGTTACAGAGGTTGTTCGGCATAAAGAAGTGTTCCGCATAGACCACGTTCGACTCACCGCCGGGCAGGAGTGCGCAGAGAGCCTGCGCGCCGTTGCCGGAAAAGAGCAGTTGTGTGGCAAGAATCACAAATCGTTTGCCCTGCAATTCAGCCTGACGCGCCTGTACGAAAGCCCGCATCGGCCCCGCGACACACGAGCCGTAGACCGGATAGCAGAACGCTACCATCACCTCCTGGCTAAGCAGTACAGCCGCGTCGAGCGGTTCTTCAATCGAGTAGCAGTCAGCACCGGCGGTTTTTGCGAAATGTTCTGCGACAAAACGCGAGTTGCCCGTGCCGGAAAAGTAAAATACGACCATGTGTCTCCTCTTGTTGTGTTTGTAACATCAGTATACACCCGTTTTACGCAATCCGGTTACAAAACGCGCGTTTTCTTGCCTGACATGCAAAATTGGTGCTATGATAACTGTTACCAGTTCGTATCAAGAAAAACCATACAAGGAGAACCGTATGCTGGAGTATAAATTTGACACACAACTGCTGCTCACGGGTGAACAGCTCAACGAGGACGAGATCTTTGACTATATCACCGCAACCTTCGAGGGCGACAGCCTGCTTGCTGTCGGCGACGAATCGCTGATCAAGATCCATTTCCACACCAACAAGCCGTGGGAAATTCTCGCGTATTGCGCAACGCTCGGCGAGATGTTTGATATCGTCATCGAAAACATGGAACGTCAGGCGGCGGGGTTACAGGGTTAATCCTTTCTTCGCCTGAAATCCACAAAAACGCCGGATGTTGGCGGAGTTTCTTTTCCGTTCATCTTTCCGGCTATACTGATATTACAGGGCGCACGATAGCGGTGCCCAGATTGTTGTTTCTCCCGCTTTTGCGGGTAGTATGAAGGTGCCTTCGTGATAAAGGGATCGTTATGTTTCAGATATTGGTTGTCGAAGACGACACAAACGCTAGAAAACTGATGAAAGCCGTGCTGGAGCGCGCGGAATACTCCGTACTGACCGCGGTCAACGGAGAGGATGCGCTCGCCGTCATGGACGCGCACCACATCGATCTGATCCTGCTGGACATCATGATGCCCGGCATGGACGGCTACGCGTTTACGGACGAGCTGCGCCGTGCAGGGAACACGGTGCCGATCTTGATGGTCACCGCAAAACAACTGCCTGCGGATAAGAAAAAAGGCTTCCTCGTCGGAACAGACGACTACATGACCAAGCCCGTAGACACAGAGGAGATGCTTCTGCGCATCAAAGCGCTGTTGCGCCGCTCCCGCATCATCAACGAGCGCAAACTCGTCATCGGTACAGTTGAGCTGGACTACGACGCACTGACGGTCACCCGCGGAGACGATCACCAGACACTTCCGCAGAAAGAGTTTTACCTGCTATATAAACTCCTCTCCTACCCGGATAAAATCTTCACGCGTATCCAGCTGATGGACGAAATCTGGGGTATGGAATCCGAAAGCGGCGACACGACGGTCAACGTACACATCAATCGCCTGCGCAGACGATTTGAGCACTATCCGGAATTCGATCTGGTCTCCGTGCGGGGACTCGGCTACAAGGCGGTGAAAAAGGCATGAAGCACGAACAGAAACTGAAGCACCAGCGGTTTGGTTTAACCGCGCTGTTCTCCGTCGTGGTGTTCATGATCCTGACGATCACCTCGATTGTCATCTTCGCCATCGGCGTGCTGCTGGTTCGCACAAACGCGATCAATATCGCAAAGCTATCCCGGCAGGAACCGCTGCTGCCCATCATGATGCTGTTGATCATCAGCGTCGTGGTCGGCACCGTGGTCTCCTTTATGATCAGCCGTTTTCCGCTTAAGCCCTTGCGCCGCGTCATCGACGCGATCAACCGGCTTGCCGCGGGCGACTTCTCTGTGCGGCTTAATCTCTCCGGCGTGAGCTCGTTTAACGATTTGTCGACCAGTTTTAACCGCATGGCGGAAGAACTCGGCAGCATCGAGATGCTGCGTTCCGACTTTGTCGATAGCTTTTCGCACGAGTTCAAGACGCCGATTGTTTCGATCAAGGGCTTTGCAGAAGAGCTCAAACACGATGACATTCCGCCGGAGCAACGGCAGGAATATCTCGACATCATCATCCACGAATCCTCGCGTCTAGCGCAGCTTGCGACGAACGTATTAAACCTCTCCCGCGTGGAAAAGCAGGCGATTCTTGCAAGCCGCACGAGCTTTGACCTGACGGAGCAGGTGCGCCGATGCGTGCTATTGTTTGAGAGCAAGTGGGAAGAGCGCGGTCTGAACCTCACCGTCGAGCTGGATGAAGTGATACTGGAAGGCGACGAGGAGCTTTTGAGTCAGGTTTGGCTCAACCTCATCGACAACGCGGTGAAGTTCACGCCCGAAGGCGGCAATGTCGATATCCGGCTGCGCCAACGTGAGAACTCGGCGGAGTTCGTGATACGCGACGACGGCTACGGCATCTCCGAAGAGGTGCAACGTCATATATTCGATAAGTTTTATCAGGGAGACCCCTCGCATTCGGCAGCCGGCAACGGCTTGGGGCTTTCCATCGCGATGCGGGTTGTCACGCTCCACGGCGGCAATCTTAGCTGTAAGAGCGAAGAAGGCGCGGGCACGGAGTTCACGGTTACGCTTCCGCTGCGATAAATCCGCGTTTCACGAAAATGACAAATTTCATTGTGCACAGTTTTTCTTGCGTTCACGTTCGGTCGTTACGATAGGCGCGTAAAAAGAAAAAACAGGCTCCGGTATGCTCCGGAGGCAATACGAAAGGAAATAGAAGACAATGCCTACAAAGAAGAAAAAGACACGCGTCTGGCTCTGGGTTTTGATTGCGGTGGTACTCACCATCGCCATCGGCTCGCTCGTACTCATCAACGCAGTTCGGAGTGCAGCCAAACCTGTATACACTTCGTATACGGTCGAAAACGGAACCGTTGAACGCACAATTACTGGCAGCGGTCGCCTCTCCTCGGCAGACAGCGAGACGCTGCAGCTGCCCGCAGGCGTGCTGGTCGAGAGCGTACCCGCCAAAGCAGGCGACATCGTAAAGGCGGGCGATGTGCTCGCAACACTCGATATCGACTCTCTGCGTGAAGCTGCGGCACAGGTCAGCACCGAGCTGAGCTCGCTGGACCGCCAGATCGCCTCCCGCAGCGACGTCACGCAGATCAAAGCGCCCGTCCGCGGCCGCGTGAAATATCTGCCCGCGGCGGTCGGCGACGACACCCGTACCGTCATCAGCGAGTATGGCGCGCTGGCCCTCCTCTCCAGCGATGAGAAGATGATGGTCACGATCGAGACCGACGCGCAGCTCCCGCTCTACAGCAGCGTCTCCGTCCGCTGGGACGGCGGCAAAGCCAAAGGTATGCTGTTTGAAAAGACCGCAACGGGTTATCTCGTTACGTTGACCGACAACGGCACGCCTTACATGAGCCAGGCGCAGGTGTTTGACGGCGATACGCTCCTTGGAGAAGGCACGCTGCTCATCCACGCACCTGTTGCCGTGCTGGCAGCAGGCGGCGAGATTACGGATATCGACGTGGAAGAAAACACCCTCATCTACGCAAACCACAAGATGTTTACGCTGGAGAACGCGCCCGCCGGCGCAAGCTATAACACCAACTTTGCAGACCGCACCGAGAAAGCTGCACTGTATGCGCAGATTCTCGCCTACATTCAGGACCCCCGCGTGCTCGCTCCCACGGATGCGACCATTCAGGACGTCATGATCAGCAAAAACACGGATGTGCCCGCCAACGCTACCGGTGATCTATTGTCCGACGCGTTTGTCTTGCATACTGGCGGCGCGGTGAAACTCGTCATCGACGCGGACGAGCTCGATATCAACTCAGTCGCGGTAGATCAGAGCGCGACCGTCACGCTGGACGCCTATCCGGGCGAGAGCTTTGACGCGATCGTGAGCCACATCTCCCGCATCGGCACCGTCAGCGGCAGCATCACGACCTATCCGGTCGAGGTGACGCTCAATAACGAAGCCCGCTTGCTCGAAGGCATGAACGGCAGCGCCGTCATCCTCACCGCATCGAAACAGAACGTGCCGCTCATCCCGGTCGAGCTGATCATCGAAGACTCGACAGGCTCCTATGTCAACGTGAAAAACGCAGCAGGCGAAATCGTCCGCCGCGACATCACGACGGGTCTTTCCGACGGCACGAATGCCGAGGTTCTCAGCGGACTTGTTGCAGGCGACGAGGTATGGTATCTCGACAAAGCGGCTATCCCCAAGATTCCCGGCATGAACTATAGCGCAAACCGCTATGACAATATGCAGCAGGGCGGTACCGCGAACGGTGGTGAGTGACATGTCTTCCGAATCACGTCCCATCATCACGATGACCGATATCACGAAGGTATATACGGTCGGCGGAGAGGAGGTGCGCGCGCTTGATGGCGCAAACCTGACCATCCGCGAAGGAGAATTTGTCAGCATCATCGGCCCGTCCGGCAGCGGCAAGAGCACGCTGATGAACATCATCGGTTGCCTCGACGTGGCGGACAGCGGCGAATACATCCTCGACGGACAGTCCATCGAGCAGTACTCCGAAGAGGAGCTTGCGCGCATCCGCAACAAGAAGATCGGTTTTATCTTCCAGAACTTCAATCTGCTATCGCGTATGAGCGCGCTTGCTAACGTCGAACTCCCGCTGATCTATCAGCGCATCCACATGGGTGACCGCAGAGAGCAGGCAGCCCAAGCGCTCGCACGCGTCGGCTTGACTGACCGCAGCAATCATAAACCCACGGAGCTCTCCGGTGGTCAGCAGCAGCGTGTGGCAATCGCCCGCGCGCTGGCAACCAATCCCGCGATCCTGCTGGCGGACGAGCCCACAGGCAATCTCGACAGCAAGACGGGCGAGGACATCCTCGCGCTGTTTCACGAGCTGCACCGTGCGGGAAACACCATAGTACTGATTACGCATGACCCGAAGATCGCAAGCCAGGCACAGCGGCGCATCAACATCATGGACGGCAGAGTGACGGAGGTGGGCGCATGATTGTGCAATCGATCAAGATGGCATGGGAGGCAATCACCTCCAACAAGATGCGCTCGTTTCTGACCATGCTCGGCATCATCATCGGCGTGATGGCGCTTGTGGTACTGGTCTCCCTCGTCAACGGCGCAACCGGCGCGGTCACCAGCGAAATCACCGCGCTCGGAAACGATATGGTCACCGTCAACATCAGGGACGACAAGGGTTCTCCCATGCGGCTGGAGGATCTGGACGAGCTCGCGGTGCTGGACGCCGTCGGCGAGGCAGCGCCTTCTGGCAGCATGAACGCCACCGCAAAATTCGGTTACTCGGATGTAACGGTGTCCTTGTATGGCACGACCCCCGCGTATTATAATGTACAGGGACTTCATATGAAGTATGGTCGTTTCCTTAAGACCGCGGACGTAGAGAACGCCTCGTATGTCACGGTGCTTGCCTATAACACAGCCGAAGAACTGTTCGGAAAAGCAGACGTCGTGGGCGAACAGCTCACCATCGGCGGCCGCAGCTTCCTGGTTGTGGGCGTGCTGGAGGAGGACACTTCGCTGTTTGCCTCCATGATCGGCGGTTACTCCGCCTATGCGCCGTTCACGGTCGAATCCCGCATGGCGGATGAGCCGTATGTGACTGCGCTGTCCGTTTCTCCCGGCGGGAATACAGACGAGACCGAAAGCCAGGTCGAGAGCTTTATGCTCGCGCGGTTCAATCAGGACGAAGACGCATTCCGGCTCATGAACATGAGCAGCATCTCCGACGCGATGAGCACCGTCACAGGAACGCTCTCGCTGCTGCTGGGCGGCATCGCGGCGATTTCGCTGCTGGTCGGCGGCATCGGCATCATGAACATCATGCTGGTATCCGTCACCGAGCGTACCAAGGAGATCGGCATCCGCAAAGCCATCGGCGCGGGCAAGAAGAGCATCATGATGCAATTCCTGATCGAAGCGCTCATGGTCAGCCTGATGGGTTGTCTGTTGGGTCTCGCGCTCTCCTGGCTGATTCTGGAAGTCGCGACAGTAATCGCAAAGACCATCGCGTTCTCGATGTCGATCGGTGTGGTATTGCTCGCGGTCGGGTTCTCCTCGATCATCGGTTTGATCTTCGGGTTGTATCCGGCGAACAAAGCAGCAAACAAGCACCCGATCGAAGCCCTCCGTTACGAAGGTTAATCGAGAAAAGGCTTACGCTTTTGCGGCAACTGCGTAGGCAAAAACGACCAATCGTAGATCCATTTCCCTAACGCGTGCAACTTCGCAGGGCGCATCGCCTCTCCCATGGCGCCTCCGCCTGCGAATCCGCATGGCTGCGTGACGGGAGTAACCTCCCCCCCCCTCTTTCCACTGTCGTCACGCAACAGCATAAGCCCGCAGCACTCTTTCCCCCATCGAGCGTTGCGGGCTATTTCTTTGTTTTATGTTACTGCTGAAAGCAGCAATATTGTGGTTTGTGCTGCGAGCTTTTTATGTTTTATATTTACTGCTTGAGGCAGCAATATATTGGTTTGTGCTGCGGGTTGTTTCTTTGTTTATTTTTGCTGATAGATGCAGCAATATGGTGGTTTGCGCCGAGGGTTAATGATTTCGGTAAAAAGCGCGGATGAATCCGCCCGATAAAATTCCGATAGTTGTTTTATTCGCATGTTGCACGAAGACGCACGAGAAGATCCCGCGCGGCTTGTTTTGTGTAGGCGCAAAGAAAATCGCTGGTCAGTCCCAACTCGAATAGCGCACTATCTGCTGCGTCCTCCATCCTCTGCCGCGCTTCCGCATCGTTAATCGAGAGGAGCTTTTGATTGATGGATGCCAGCTGCTCCGGCGTCAGAGAAAGAGCGCGAACCGGCGCTCCGGACAGCGCGCAAAGCGTCGCCATCTCCGCGGCGGGCAAATAGAGATTGACCAGCAGATCCGCATAATCGATGTAATACTTCTCATAGAGGGACAGCAGCGCATCTGCCGAAAATGCACGCAAAAACGCGTTTTCCGCAAGCATTCGCCTCAGAAAGTCCTGTATGTATTCCGCGCCAAACAGCGCATCCGAGACAGGCTGGCACAGCGGATAGTCAAACGAACAGGGTATCTCCTGCGCAAAGAAATCCGCGTCATACCCCGCAAAGAATGCAGGTAGCGCAGTCAGCGTGTCGCAATACGCCGTGTTGGACAGCGGCGGCGGCGTGCGCTGCGCCTGTAGCAGAAGAAGCTTTGCGCGCTTTGCGGTGCGTTTTGCAGCATCCACGCCCGCCTGCCATCTTGTCTTCATTGGTGCGGAATCCGGCAAAGCATTCTTGTCCGCTCTTCGCTGAATGTCCAGGCAATACAGGATCGACTCCAGTAGCCGTCTTGCGGTATCGACGGGTACGGATGTGCTGTCTCCCATCGTATAACGGCGAATGCGCTCCTCTAGCAGTAGATAGAGAATCTCCGGATTCTCGCTATAGCTCGGCGCATCCGGCGCAAGCGTAAGCAGCGCGTTACTTGTCGTCTCGTTCGTCATCTTCATCCTCCTCGTCTGCGTCTTCTGTGAGACCGAATCGCCGCGCGCGGCACATCGTCTCCAGCGAGGTGCTGATCACCGCCTCCACTGAACCGGCGTAGGCATCATATCGCTCGCGCATGGCCTGTATCAACTCATCATCCGTGAGTTGATCCCCGCAGGCGTTCTTGAAGTAGTAGAACGCATCGACAAGCTCCAGAAGCGTCGCTTCATAGTCATCTTGCAGCAGATATGGCGAGTCGCAAAATCCGTCTACGATGCTCTTTACCGCGCTTACACCGAGTTCCACGCGGCCTTGATCGAACAACGCGCGTGTTCTCGCCTGCGCGAGTTCCAGCATGCCCTGTTCGCTGAGTATTAAACCATAACGCGAGGAGGTCTCATTGACCGTGCGTAGTTCCGTCAAAAACTGTTCCCGCAACACCAAAATAAGTCCGCTTCCATTTTCCTGTGACATGATACGCACCCCCTCTTTCTAACAAGCATAGTCCCTGTATGCCTAATCGCGCAAGACTTGTTAAATACCGTCAAATGTGTTATAGTAACATCACAAAATGAGTCGCGCTTCTAACGCGGCTCATATTTTTTTGCTCTGTACGTAAAAATCGCAGTGTGTTACACTTTCTGTTATGAAACAAGATTTGAAGTATGGCAATCTTACCAACTGCGACGACATCGAAGCGCTGTTTTCTCATGCGTGCGATGAGCAGGAGGACATCGAATTCACCCTGTTTGAAAATCTCACGCTGGAAGGCGGTTCGTATCCCGGACTCACATTTCGCAACTGCCGTTTTGTCGGCTGCAAGCTATCCGGCTGTTCGCTGGAGCGGGCGGCGTTCATCAACTGCTTGCTGGAGCTGAGCGATCTATCCAACATGCAGATGCAAAAGGGCACGCTGCAGCGGTCACGCGTGGCAGACTGTAAACTCCTGGGCATAGCGCTCTCCGAATCCTTCCTGCTCGACGCTGTTTTTGATCGCTGTGTCGCACGGTATGCAAACCTATCCGGCAGCAAACTGCGGCATACGCGCTTTTCCGACTGCGATTTTACCAGCGGATCTATCTCCGGTTGCGCGCTCTCTACAACCACATTCTCGCGGTGTCTGCTCACGCGGGCGGAACTGTTCAAAACCGCCTGTTCCGGCATGGATTTCTCCGACAGTGAGCTGTCCGGTATCTCCATCAGCGGAACGGAGCTGCGCGGCGCGAAGGTAAATCTGGAACAGGCGGCGATGCTGGGTCAGCTGCTTGCGGGCGTGATCGTTCAGGACGATCTGCCGCAGCAGTAATAGCAGAGCAGAATCTATCGCTTTCTATATCCCCGATTGTGTGCAAATCACGGTCGGGGTTTTTCAATACTGTTCAATCGCGTATCGGTATGCTAAAATCAAATCGTCGAACACAACGCGTGTTGATATGCGGGCTGCGTACCGCGCCCGCGAGCCTAACGTATAGAAGGGGGATTTCAATATGAAAAAAGCAATATCCATTGCACTGGCGATCATGATGATTGCGTTCGTGATGACCGGCTGCGCCAAGGCGAAGGATGCCGCAGCGGACGCCGTTTCGGACGCGATCACCGCGGCAGAAAATGCCGGTGAAGCGGTCAGCGACGGCGCAGCATCCGGCGACACACAGCAGAGCGCGCCCGCAGGCAGCGCAAACGACAACGCTTCCGAGTTCGTCAACGCATATATGGAGGCAAAGTCCGCCGCGCTCGAGCGCCTGATGGATGGACTGAGCAACAACCCTGACACGATGATGAGCGCGTTCTCGTTCCTCGGCGTTTCGTTGAGCGACCTGTATCTGCTGCCTGCGATGTATTTTGGCCTCGGAGAAAGCTCTGTTGCCACCGCGCTGGCGATGATGGGTTCAAAGGACGTCAAGTACAGCGAACAGGGCAACAACTACACGATTACCTACAAAAACTCGGACGATCAGGAGACCACGATGGTCGGCACCTATGACAAGGGCAGATCGTTGTATGTTGTCGGCACTACCAACGGTATGGAGAACACCTACTTTGAGGCGTTCCGCACCTCGTTTGGATATGTCAGCCAGTTTTATAGCATCGCGGAAGACGGCACCGGCACCGTATACCAGATCGCCGTCAACGGAAGCGACGGTACGTTCAGCATCGAAACCGGCGTGGGTCGTCCCGCTGCGCTGACTGGAAACGAGAGCGCCGACTTCCCCAAAGCCGCCAAAGAATGGTATTCCATCACCGGAAACACCATCACCGGCATGACCGCGGAAGGCACCTCCGTCAACTTTGAGTATGTCCCGTCGGAGAGCGAAGGCTAAGGTATCACACGCGATCCGCATCGCCGCGCTTTAAACAAAGCGCGGCGTTTTTTTGCAGTCATTTCTCTCGTTTGAGCATCCAAAAAATGGCAGTTGAGAACCGTTCTTGTATGCGTGTTTTGCGGACACAATCCGTTTCAAATTCGTAACATGTCGTTGATGTCTAGTTCATCTTTCTCTGGTAGTATATACATCGTTGGGAGACAAACGGCAAGCTTACGCGCCGACATCATCCATCTTTTCGTGACAGATTTCTATTGCCGCAGGAAATGCAAAGATCCCGCCGTATGCTCCCGAAATTAGGACGCCCCGTGAGGGGTGTCCTGTCGATTTTGGGGGATTTTGTCCTCTTTTTATATTTTTATGCTATTTCGCTTGACAACTCGATATCGTGTCGTTACAATATGAATGAATTTGTTGATAATTCATTCATCGGAGGGTACTATGGATAAGAAACAGCAGTTATATGATGCGGCAAAAGTGATTTTCAGCGAGAAGGGCTTCAAAGATACCAATATCGCTGCCATTACGAAGGCAGCGCATATGGCGGTCGGAACTTTCTATCTCTACTATTCCTCCAAAGAGCAGCTTTTCATGGAGATTTTTCGCGACGAAAACACCGCGCTGAAGAGAAATTTCCTGGAATCGCTTGATATGAATCAATCACCTTTAGAAATTGTCGCCCAGGTTTTACGGTCGAATGATGAGGGTATTTCGGCAAGCCCGATTCTTCGTGAATGGTATCGCAGCGAAGATTTCCGGAAAATTGAAAAGACATACCGGGAAGAGCACGCGATCGAATCGCTGAACTTCATCTACGATACCTTTCTGGAGCTCGTCCGTCGCTGGCAGGCAGAGGGAAAAATGCGCGCTGATATTGACAGCGTAATGATCATGAAGGTGTTCGAGGCCATCATCAATGCCGATACGCACAAGGACGAGATCGGCCTGGAATATTTCCCGGATCTGCTGTATGTGATGACGCAGCTGGTTATGGAAAGCCTAACAAATTGCACCCAATAATCGAGGTGCATTTGATTTGCAAATAAATGAATGAATTCATTAATATTCATTCACGTTGAAAGGAATAGAAAGAAATGAAGAACAAACCTACCAAAGTAAGAAGAGTCCATGTTTTCGTAACGGAAGCAGGAAAGAAGACCGCCGACGTCCGCATCCCCTACGGCATGTTTCGCCTCGGGATGAAGTTCGGAAAAGACGCCGCGAAAAACGAGACCGACGCCTGCGCAAAGGCAATGGCACAACTGGAAGATTTTGATTGCGCGGTGTTTGAGCGCGCCGTTGCATCAGGCGAGCGCATGCTTCCCCATGTGCTGTTCGATCATGTGGACACACCCAGCGATACGCATGTCGTACTCACGGCGGAATAACGGTACATTCACATGAAAAAGTCAGTCCATCTTCCAGTAAAAGCAAACCGGAAACGCAAGCTCTGGCGAATTCCGGTTGTCATCCTTGCGCTGCTCGTCGCATTCGCCCTCGCCGGATTCTTTCTGGATGCACCCTCTAGGCAGGAAGCGGCTTCGCTGACAATTGGCGAGATCGATTTCTCCCGCCTGCAGGACGGAACCTATCGCGGTTCCTACCAAGGTACAAAAGGCAGCTTGCGCGATGCGACCGTGGAGATCGTCGTTGAAAACGGAGACGTCTCACAGATTCGCGTACTCAGCGGCGCGGTCGATGAAAACGGCACTCTACAGGAACTCGCAGAAGGTAAGAGCATTCGCGATCTGTTTGACGCGGTCCTTCAGCATGAGAGTCTACAGGTCGATGCCATCAGCGGCGCGACGCTGACATGCAACGCGCACCTGAAAGCACTGGAAAATGCATTACTACAGGCACACTAAAACAACGATTTACTAGGAGTATATGATGAAAACCGCTATTTTTTCCTACAGTCTAACTGGCAATAATGCACGCTACGCATCGCATCTGGCGAATGCGCTCGATGCAGAACATGTTGTTATTACGACCGAGCAGCCCGTCACCAATGGCACCATCACGCTCGATATGATCCTCCATCGCAAGCCGAAAATTAATTTGGCGGCAGACGCATTCGCGCGATACGATCGTGTACTTCTGGTCGCGCCCGTATGGCTAGGGCAGGTTGCTTTTCCTCTTCGCCGCTGCTTGGATATGCTGCGGAAAAGTCGCTGTTCTTACGGGTTCCTCTCCGTCAGTGGCGGCGCGGACAGCAACAACCCAAAACTCTCCGACGAGCTGACGAAGCGTGCCGGAAGAGCGCCTTTGTTCGTGCTGGATCAGCACATCCGCACGCTGCTTCCGGCTGAACCTACCCCAACGCGGGACGATACGTCTAACTATGTCCTCACGGACGCGGACTGCGAGCACTTTGGGCGAATCGCACTGGAACAGATTCACGCTTCCTTCCCCGTAGCAAACTGAACGTACAATGTCAGGAACATAAAAGAGACAACCCGCCAGGGTTGTCTCTTACGCTACGCTCGATTGTCAGGGTAGTTCTTAGAACAGATGCAGTGTGAGGAACAGCGTGCTCATCAGAGATGCCACGAGCGACACAACCGTGATCTGCGTGTTGATGGAAGGACCTGCGGTGTCTTTGAACGGATCGCCGACGGTGTCGCCAACGACTGCCGCCTTGTGCGCGTCGCTGCCCTTGCCGCCTTCGTGGCCGCTCTCAACATACTTCTTGGAATTATCCCAGAGACCGCCGGAGTTGCTCATGAAGAGCGCGAACAGCAGGCCGGAGATGATGTTGCCGCAGAGAAAGCCGCCGATAGCCTGCACGCCGCCGATGAAGCCGACGACGAAGGTCGCAGCAATTGCCATGAGACCGGCGGGAACGAGTTCCTTGAGCGCGCCGTCGGTGGCGATCTCAATGCACTTGTCGTATTCCGGCTCAACGCCTTCTTTGCCTTCTTTGAGGCCGACGATTTCCTTGAACTGACGGTGGATTTCCGCGACCATGCGCTGCGCGTTTCGATCAACGCCGAGCATGAGCATCGCCGAGAACACAGCGGGAACCGCCGCGCCGACGAGCAGGCCGAAGAATACCATCGGGTTCATGATGTCGAAGTTCTGGATGCCGGCCACGCCGAGTTCGGCGGCGGCGGTGTTGACCTCGCTCATGAACGCACCGAGCAGCGCGATGACGGTAAGACCCGCGGCTGCGATCGCAAAGCCCTTGGTGACGGCTTTGACGGTATTGCCTGCGGAGTCGAGTTCGTCGGTGATGGCGAGAACTTCTTCGCCGAGATCGCCCATCTCAGCAAGGCCGCGCGCGTTGTCCACGATGGGGCCGTACGCGTCGTTACTGACGATCATGCCAACGATGGAGAGCATGCCGACGGCTGCCATGGAGATGCCGAACAGCGCATACTCGATGCCGCCGAGCGGTTCGCAGATTTTATATGCGGCAACCGCTGCAACGCCGATGCCGATCATGGCCGGGAAGACGGACAGCAGGCCGTAGGAGATACCGGAGAGAATCGTGAACGCAGGTCCCGATTTGCTGGCGTGCGCAACGAAGTGGACGGGCTTCTTGGAGTCATCCGTGAAGTAGTCCGTGGTGATACCGATGATCACGCCGACGGCGAGGCCGATAATGCTGGCACCCCAGATTCTCCAGGGGAACTGGAAGAAGTAGGTAGCAGCAGCAGTCAGCACGGCAAAGACTGCCGTGGTGACGTAGGTGCTGGAGTTGAGCGCCTTGGTCGGGTTACCATGCTTGCCGATCCGCGCGGTCATCACGCCGATGATCGAGGCAAGAAGACCCAGGGCAGCAAATACGAAGACCATGTCCGCATTGTTTCCACCGAGCGCGCTGCCCATAACGAGGGCTGCTGCCATGGCGGCGACGTTGGAATCGAAGAGATCCGCGCCCATGCCGGCGACATCGCCAACGTTGTCGCCAACGTTATCCGCGATGACGGCGGGGTTGCGGGGATCGTCTTCCGGAATGCCCAGCTCAACCTTACCAACAAGGTCGGCGCTGATGTCGGCGGTCTTGGTGAAGATGCCGCCGCCCGCTTTGGCAAACAACGCCAGCGAGCTCGCGCCGAAGCTGAAACCCAGGATCGTGGTCGCGTCTTTGGTGAGCAGATAGACGAGTGCTACGCCAAGAAGGCTCGCGCCGACAACCGCCATACCCATCACAGCGCCGCCGCGAAATCCCGCCATAAACGAAGGCGCAATGCCTTTCTTGGCGGCTTCCGCGCTGCGCCCATTGGCGATGGTCGCGACTTCAAGACCGATCTTGCCTGCGACTGCGGAGAATGCGGTACCGAAGATATAGGCAACAACCATCTCGATGTTGAGGAGAACTGCGCCCTGCCATACAGGCTTGGGAAGGAACAAAAAGATGAGAACCGCGGCAACACCTGCAAATCTCGCCAGAACGCCGTATTCCTTGCGCAGGAATGTACGCGCGCCGGCACGAATGAGCCCGGTTGCCTTGATGATCTTCTGGTTTTCGCAAGGTTGACGCTTGACCCAAAGGTAGAGCCAGGCGGCGAACGCAAACGCCAGAAGTGCAACGAGAATGGACCCGTACAGTATGAGGTTTTCCATAGCACTATCTCCCTTTTCCTGATCCGCATGAGAGCGGTCTATTGAGAATCGGCGGTTTGTTTTCAACACACCGCCGGATCACAAACTAGGTTAGGATTGCTTGCCCTTTTTGGAAGGAGTCGCGAGGAGGTTTAACAGCGTAATGGTGATGATGATCGCGGCCGTCACGATGAAGATGCCCAGCATGCCGAGGCCGAGGATACTCATTGTATCGGAAAGAGGTGCAACAGCTTCGAGATTCATGATAGTATCTCCTTTCTTATTTCACGATGAGGCTCAAGAGTACGCCGCCTGCGATGACGGAGGCAATCTGCCCCGCGACGTTTGCGCCGGCTGCATGCATGAGCAGGTGGTTGGTTTTGTCTTCCGCAAGACCCATCTTATGCACCACGCGGGATGCCATCGGGAACGCGGAGATACCCGCAGCTCCGATCATAGGGTTTACCTTCTTCTTGGTGAAGAGGTTCATGAGTTTGCCGAAGAGTACGCCGCCCGCGGTATCAAAGATGAACGCCACAAGGCCGAGGCCGAGGATCATCAGTGTTCTGAGCGTGAGGAAGGATTCCGCCTGCATATTTGCAGCAACGGTGATGCCAAGCAGCAGGGTGATCAGGTTTGCGAGCACCTTCTGCGCGGTATCGGAAAGACTGCCGAGCACGCCGCATTCGCGAATGAGGTTGCCGAACATGAGGAAGCCCACCAGCGCGACCGAACGGGGCGCAAACACGCCGGCAATGACGGTCACGATGATCGGGAAAAGGATCTTCGTGGACTGCGAAACGCTGCTTCCGGTATATTCCATACGAATGCAGCGCTCATGCTTGGTGGTGAGCAGCTTGATGATCGGCGGCTGGACGATCGGCACCAGCGCCATATAGGAATACGCCGCAATGATGATCGGGCCTAGGAAGTTTGAATTCAGATAGTTGGCAACAAAGATGGAGGTCGGGCCGTCCGCCGCGCCGATGATGGCGATGGATGCCGCGTCCTTAAGCTGGAAGCCGAGCAGCGATGCGCCGACAAGCGTGGCGAAGATGCCAAACTGTGCCGCCGCGCCGAAGAGCATGAGCTTCGGGTTGGTGAGCAGCGGTTCAAAGTCAATCATTGCACCGATGCCGATAAACAGCAGCAGCGGGAAGAGTTCGTTTGCGATACCGCCGTCGAAGAGTACGTTTAGTACGCCAATCTCTTTCGCGCCGTCGATGATCTGCGTGATCGCGCCGGACATCGGGATATTGACGAGGATCGCACCAAAGCCCATCGGCAAGAGCAGCGATGGCTCCATGTCCTTCTTGATAGCGAGATAGATTAGAATACCGCCAATCGCCCACATGACAACCTGCTGCCATGTCAGATTGGAAAAGTTTTGAAATATCGCGTTAAGATTCATAACTTCTGCCTTTCGTGATATGTCTAGAGAAATGTACCAAATTAGGTCTTTTATATCGTATCATAGGCATTTGGAATAGTAAATATTGTTTTTTTTACAGAAATTTTGCATAACCACCGAGCCAAAGCTGCATCCGAGCCAATAAAACGAGTTGTATTCTCGATTTTTCAGCCTTTCTATGCAAAGATCGAATTTCTCCTTTCTGTTTCCTGCAAACGCAACAACCGTTGTCTCTTTCACGACCCAAATTGAATCACATGACAACCTCTGCTATCGTCTTTGGCGGGAGATTGTTTTTTTATTATATAGAAAACCGCTCCCGAATTACTTCGGAAGCGGTCTTCATCAGCCAAGCGCGGCACATGCAAACACATGAATCCAGCGCAGGGTCGAGGCGCGGTCACATCAAAACCACGCTTTGACAACTCAACAGTATCAAATGCGATTCAGCACGTCAAGGTTTCCTGCATGGAATGCGGCAAATTATTGCAGCGTCTTTCCAATCGAGATCAAACGCTCCAAAACAGGCGCGGAATCGGCTTTCACATCCGGCAAAAACAATTTTACCCGCGAGGGTGAGCACTCCAGATACAGCGGCAGGTTTCCGGAGTATTGTTCGAGCGAAACGCGCAGTTGTTCCAGCACTGCATCCGCAGCGTGCGCCTCCGGTTCAAAGAGAATGCAGGTTCTCTTCTTGTCAAAGGACACGGTACGGACAGAATCCAGCGCTTGCATATCGTCGCCCAGCCAGTGCTTCAGCGCGCTGACTGCTGCGTCCCGTAGCCATTGCGGGAGCTGGTCCAGATTGGTTGATCCTTGGGACAATTGCATCGCGAATGTCTGCCGCAGCGGGTTTTCGCGTATGCAAATCCATTCGGTCTCGCGCTGCCAGTCGGAGGAGCCGGTATCCCCGTCGTTTCGCAAGGAGCGCATAGTGCTGTTGAGCTGCCAGTCATCCGTCTCGATCCGGATCGATCGCATCAACGGCTCGTTCTGCAACGTCAGCCGATACCCGTTTTGCGCGCAATAGGCGGCGAGCTCTTCCACCCGCTGCCTCGCCTTTTGCCGCGAGAGCAGAAACACAACCGCGATCAGCAACCCAACACCCAATAGAACGTAAAGCGAAGATAGTATATCGTCCATTGTTCCCTCTCCTTTGCTCAAATAGGTTTTATGAAATGACGTGTTACAAAGTCGAGTGTAAGCCGCGCAGCTACGCGCTTCATATAACGCAGGGCATCGGAATGTTCAATCCGATGAACGGCTGCCCTGATACGCCGCACTCCTTGCATAATAGAAGATATACTGCTGCAAGGCGCCCGCGGTATCGGGATATCGTTCGGTCGGGAACGCGCCGCCGTATTCGCGCGCCTCGATGCGGTTGATCCACACATCGCGCGGAAAACGGTCGAGACGATGGTAGCCGAATAGCATCACGCAGTTGGCAACCTTCTCGCCCACGCCGGAGACGGACTGGAGCGCGGCATAGAGCGCTTCGTCGTTCAGCGCGGCAATCGCGGAAAGATCCAGTGTGCCTGTTGCGATCATCCGCGCCGCAGAGAGCACGTATTTCGCGCGGTAGCCCAGCGAGCAGGCGAGAAAGTGCGCCTCATCCAGCGCGGCCAGCCGCTCCGCCGAAGGGAACGCATAGAATCGCTCGCCTTGGCTCTCGATCGGCTCGCCATAGCGCGAACAGATTGCCTCGATGCAGTATTTAATCGCGGGTATGTTCTTGCGCTGCGAGATGATAAAACTCACGAGCATTTCCCAAGGGTCCTGGCGCAGCATGCGGATGCCCGTGCCGTAATCGCACGCACGCCGCAGAAACGCGTCTACCGGATCGACCTGTGCGCGGATAGCGGCGTAGTCCGTGCTCAGATCGAAATAGTCCCGCCACAGCGCGTCAAACTCCGCCTGTGTGCAGTCGAGTACGCAACCTTCGTTCGTCTCTGATAAACGGAGCACGCGACCAAGCGCAACAAGCGTGTATCCGCCCGCCTGATTTGCGTTCAAGCGGAAGCATTGTCCGCTTTCCGCGATTTTTCGGATGTTGAAATCCGGATTGTTGATGGTGATCATTTGTTCATTATAATGCAGCCTTCAAGAAATATCAGCCTAATCTTGATTTCATCTCCATCTGTCGATACAATATAGTCACACAAACAAGGAGCGTAAGGTATGCCAGCGCACAACTGATTCCAACAAAATAGCGCGTTATCCGCCGTGGTGACTCACCCGGCATTTTTAGGGTAACCGCGACTTGGAATCAGGCGGTATCACCAACACGCTAGGCAATTTGCCCGCGGAAGGATATCTTCTGCGGGTTTTTTCGTGCGATCACACGCGCGTTCTTTCGCCTGCGGTCTGTTTCCGCGCGGTTTCCCGCGACATCGGAAAGGAACCAGCATGCATACCGAATCCATCACGTTGCAGGTCAACAGCCTGCCGCGGTTTCTAAAACCCTGCCCGCGATGTAAGCACCCCTACTATGAAAACAGCGGCTGCTTTCGCGTCAACGCAAACGGCAAACGCCTCGATATCTGGCTGATCTGCCGCTGCGAACACTGCAAAACCATTTGGAACCTATCCGTCTACGAACGGATCGATCGAACCAAGCTCCAGACAGAGCAATACGATGCTTACTTGCGGAACGACCAAGCTTTGATTTTGCGGCATGTATTTGACCCGGCATTCTTACAAAAAAACCGTGCAGAGCTCGATTGCGAAGGAATCGCCATTCAGCCCGTCGGCACGATCCCGCCTGAAGGAACTGCCGCGCAAATCCTTGCAACTTCCGACTATTCTTTGCCCTTACCCACAGGTCGTGTGATTGCGCTGCTGCTCAATGTCTCGCTTTCCCGCGTGCGCCGTATGCACAGCGATGGAACACTATTGTTCAACGGCGATTTGCGAACCACAAAGGCAGCAAAAGCATTCTCGTTTACGTTATTAGACGATTGGAAACGATAACATCACACAACCAATAAACAGAGCGCCCTTGCGGGCGCTCTTGTTTTGATGCTATTTGGTTTAGACGCGGTTGAAGGCCTGCGCGAGATCGGCGAGGATGTCGTCGATGTGCTCGGTGCCGATCGAAAGCCGGATGGTCGAGGGCTGGATGCCCACGAAGGCAAGCTCTTCTTCCGTCATCTGCGAATGCGTGGTGGACGCGGGATGAATGACCAGCGACTTCACGTCCGCAACGTTTGCAAGCAACGAGAACAGCTCCAGAGATTCCGTGAACTTCTGCGCCTGTTCGCGCGTGCCGTTAAGCTCAAAGGTGAAGATCGACGCGCCGCCGTTGGGGTAATACTTGTCGTAGAGTTCCTTCTCTCTGCCGCTCGAGAGCGAAGGATGATTGACCTTCTTGACCTTCGGGTGATTTTTGAGGAACTCAACCACCTTCAGGGCATTGAAGACATGCCGCTCCACGCGGAGGGACAGCGTCTCGATGCCCTGCAAGAGCAGGAACGAGTTAAACGGCGAGATGCACGCGCCCGTATCGCGCAGCAGCGTGGTGCGAATCTTGACCACATAAGCGGCGGCTCCGACCGCGTCCGCAAAAACGATACCGTGGTAAGACGGATTCGGCTGGCTCAAGCCGGGGAATTTGTCGTTCTGCTTCCAGTCAAACTTGCCGCTGTCGACAATCACGCCGCCGATGACGGTTCCGTGGCCGCCGAGGAACTTCGTCGCCGAATGGACGACGATATCCGCGCCATGTTCGATCGGGCGGAATAGATACGGCGTTGCAAACGTGTTGTCGATGATCACGGGGATGCCGCTTGCGTGCGCGATTTCTGCGATGGCTTCAAGGTCCAGCACGTCCGCGTTGGGATTGCCCAGCGATTCCAAGTACACCGCCTTGGTGTTCGGGCGGATCGCTGAGCGGAAGTTTTCCGGGTCGCTGCCGTCGATAAACGTCGTCTCGATGCCGAGGTCCTTGAACGTGTTGGCAAAGAGGTTAAACGTGCCACCGTAGAGCGTCTTGGAGGAGACGATGTGATCGCCCGCTCCCGCGATATTCAGAAGCGCGTAGGTAATCGCAGCCGAGCCGGACGCGGTGGCAAGCGCGGCGACGCCGCCTTCCAGCGCGGCAACCCGCTGCTCAAACACATCGCTCGTGGGGTTCATGAGTCTGGTATAGATATTTCCGCCTTCGGTGAGGGCAAATCTGCCTGCCGCCTGCGCGGAATCCTTGAACACATAGGAGGTGGTCGCGTAGATCGGCACCGCGCGTGCGTCGGTTGCGGGGTCGGGCTGTTCCTGTCCTACGTGCAGTTGGAGCGTTTCAAATTTCAATTTCTGTGCCATGATGGTGTAATTCCTTTCCTAATCGTAGATTGATGTGTGATTTCTTTTTTTGCGCCATATTGCGCAAAAGATTATTACCCCATCAACGGCACATTCGGTCCATACGACCCAAGGCAGCGAACCCCGCCCGGTGTTTGGGCGAATGTCTCAGCCAGCTGATCTCCTTCATGCGTGGTTCCCCCTTTCCAATCGTATTAGGGTGCATTATACGGGTTGAAAAATAGTTTGTCAATAGGTTTAATATGTTTTCTATATATTATTTTTGGCAGCGACCCCGGATCAGGACAGCGTCATATGAAACGCACCGTCCGTCTCGTCCTCCGTAAACACCGTGGTTTTATTCTTGCCTTTGCTCTTGGAGGCATACATCGCGCGATCCGCTTTCTCAAGAAGTACGGTCAGCGGCGCTGTCCCTTCGATCAGCCCGATGCTCAGCGTGATATGAAACCGCGTGTCCCCGCCGGAGAACTCCAGCTCGGCTGCGCAGTCGCGCAACCGCTCCGCGATGCGATACGCTTCCTCCAGCCCGACCTGCTCCAGCACGACCAAAAACTCGTCTCCGCCGAAGCGGATCGCGTCGTTTGCAACGCGCAGGTTGTTCTTGATACACGCGGCAAGTTCTTTGAGCACCTCGTCGCCCACCAGATGGCCATAGGTATCGTTGATGGTTTTAAAATCGTCCACATCGATGAACATCAGTGCGGTGTGTACGGCTTCCCTGTTGTCGATCAGATACTTTTCGCGTAAAAACTGTTTGTTATATAACCCCGTCAGCTCGTCGACGATGGTTTTCTCGAGCAGCTCTTCCTTCTCCCGCTCCAGCCGCTGATGCGTCTGCGTCAGATCGCTGAGCACCAGCAGTTTCGTGGTGTCATGCTCCAGCTCGTCGATGGGATATTGCGTCATGGAGAGAGCGCGCTTCTGTCCGTTGACCGTGCTTGTAAACTCATGCTGGCAATAGTCGGTATCAAACCGATAGTCCGGAATATAGTCCGAAACAACGTCTCCCGCGTCGAGGTTTTCATCCTGCAGCAGCTCTCTGCCCACACGGTTGACGCTGACGATGCGGCCTGTGCGGTTGACGATCAGAATGCCTTCACCCGCATTGAGAAACAGGCTTCGATAGATATAGTCCGACCGCAGATTGAGCAGCCGGTAGCGCATGATGGAGACGAATATCGCCACAACAAAGATCGCGATGGCGGAATGCATCAGATACAGCTTCTCGTCCACATGAAAGACTGCCGGTAAAATGTATTCGGAAAACACGCTGACGACGAGCGCAATGCCGATGCCGTAGAGAATATAGCTCAACTGCGCGCGCTGGCGTTTCTCCCGAATGGTAATCATCTGCCGCAGCACAAGATAGAGCGCGTAGATTGCGGGCAGGCTGAAGGAGAGCGACATGATCGGCGCGACAACCGGGTCGTCCATCCGCCAGAAGGTCGGATCTGTGTAGTCGATCGGATAGCAGTAGCGCAGCACGACCATCGCCGTATTGAGCGCCAGCGCGGCGAAAAACAGCCAATCCAGCTTTCGTTTGAGCAGACGATAGATGAAGTAGAGGAACGTGATGGAAAGATACATCATGCTCAGCCAGTAGACCGTCTTCACGGCCAGCGTGACCACGGTACCATCGCCGTTGTCGTTGAGATTGTTGAGCACCATCCACACGAGAATGTTCGACAAAAACGCTAGAAACGACTGGTTGACCTTGTCGTGGCTTCGGTTGAGATATACAAACGTCCAGATAAACATCATGACGCCGTAGATGACAACGAGGGAAATCATTTGAAACATGATGAAAACTCCCGCACTGCTGCTGAAAAATCTTATCCATTAGTATAGGGGAATCGCCTATATTATGCAATCTTGCAACATGCCCAAAAATCCTTTGAACAATCGTGCTTTTTTGCCCTCAAAACGAGAAAATCAAAACCGTATCTTGTTTTCTCTGCTGTATTTTGGTAAAAACTGCCCCTGTCTTTACCGATACTTGATTGAATTCGATCAAATGTGCGAAAAATCGCATGATCTCTGTCTTTTTTGAAAATTTGTGCTTCATCAGCATTTTACTTCGACGCAGGCAATGCTTTAACAATGCACTGATACAATCCCCTCATACATATAGAAGAGATAGTTTGAGAGGAGATTGACTATGAACCGCAAACGCTTGATTCCCCTGCTTCTCGCGCTGATGCTGCTGCTCGCCGCCGTACCGGTCGGATTTGCAGCAGCCAGCGCAAACACCGAGGAAACGCCCCGCGCCGGCATCGCAACCCCCGTCATGAACGAAGGCGAAATGACGACGACCGCGCCGAAGTACGTGTTCCTGTTCATCGGAGACGGTATGACCTATCCGCAGTTTCAGGCAACATCTGCTTTTTTGAGCATCAACAAGGACAAGGACACCATCCTGACCACCAACGAGATGCTCAACTTCATGAAGTTCCCGGTCGCGGGCTCCGCAACCACGTTTGACTCCACCTCGTTCTGCCCGGATTCCGCCTCGACCGCGACCAGCATTGCAAGCGGTCACAAGACCTACAGTGGCGTGCTGAACATGAACGAAGCCAAGAACAAGAGCTACACGACCATTGCCGAAACGCTGAAAGCCGAGCTGGGCTACAAGATCGGCATCGTCTCCAGCGTAAACCTCAACCACGCGACGCCCGCCGCGTTCTATGCGCACCAGGCGAGCCGCAACAACTACTACGAAATCGGGCTTGAGCTCATCGACAGCAACTTTGACTATTTCGCAGGCGGCGCACTCTTAAAGTCCACGGGCAACAAGAGCGACAATCCGCAGACCGACCTGTATGAACTCGCGGCAGCCGCCGGCTACACCGTCGTCAAGACGCAGGCCGAAGCGCAGGCGCTGGCAGCCGACACAGGCAAAGCCCTCGTCATCGCGGAAGACCTCGCGGACAGCAACGCGATGACCTATGAAATCGACCGCACGGAAACCGCATGGGCGCTCAAAGATTACGTTCAGCAGGGCGTGACCATGCTCAACAACGACAAGGGCTTCTTCATGATGGTAGAAGGCGGCAAGATCGACTGGGCGTGCCACGCGAACGACGCGGGCAGCACGATCCACGATACGCTTGCGTTTGCGGACGCGGTGCAGGTCGCAATCGACTTTGCGGCGGAGCATCCCGACGAAACGCTGATCCTCGTCACAGGCGACCACGAGACCGGCGGACTCTCCATCGGTTTTGCAGGCACCAACTACAGCACCTACCTCAAAAACATCAACTACCAGACCATCTCGTATGCCAAATACGACGCGGACTATGTCGCGAAGTATGTTGAAAACAAAACCCCGTTTGCCGATGCAATGGCGGACGTCACCGCGCTCTTCGGCCTCGTGATGCCGGAGCAGGCGGAGTCCGCAGCCAACAAGACGCTGGTTTTGACAGACTACGAAGTGACCGAGCTCGAGAAGGCGTATGACATCACGCTCAAGGGCGGCTTTGGTACGGACGCGAACGGCAAGTCCCTCCAGACGCAGGAAGAGTATGTGCAATACGGCACCTACACGCCTTTCTCCGTGACCGTCACGCATCTTCTGAACAACAAGTCCGGCATCAACTTCTCGTCCTATTCGCACACCGGCCTTCCCGCCGCGGTCTATGCTAGCGGCGTTGGTCAGGAGCTGTTCATGGGCGGTTATGACAACACAGAGCTCTACTACAAGATGGCGCAGCTGCTCGGCATCGGCTGATCTCCTGCCACATACCAAGGCAACGGCGCCCGCCTTTTGGCGGGCGCTTGAGCCGTCTTTTACTTGTAAAATCGCAAGAATGCGAGAAATTCCCAAGCAAGCAAATAAAACCACCGGAAGGATATCATAAAGTCTCTATGACAAAACCAACGATGCAAAAGCGAAACTGGCTCTCTTCTGTCGTCTGCGTCGCGTTGATCGTGCTGCTGCTGTTGCTGAAAACAGGCTATGAGGACGCGGGCGCGGGACGAATCGCGAGCGAAGAGCGCGTCCCCGCGCGCATTGTCGCAACAGACGACAGCACGATCAAAGACACGGGGCTGGTTCGCTCCGGCGAACAGAGCTGTAGCGTGCTACTCCTCGCAGGGCAGCACAAGGGCGAAACGCACCGCGCGGGCAACATGCTCAACGGCTTTCTGGAGCAGGATAAGATCTATCGCGCTGGCGAAATCGCGCTTGTACTCGTGAGTCAGGACGGTGGCACCGTCGACTCAGTCAGCATGATCGACCACTATCGCATCAGCGGCGAGATATGGCTGATGCTGGCGTTCTTTGCGCTGCTGATTCTCTTCGCGGGCTGGACGGGATTGCGCGCCGTGCTTTCCTTTATCCTTTCCGTGGTGTCGATCTGGAAAATTCTCGTTCCGCTGTGCCTTAACGGCGCAAATCCGCTTCTTGTGGGGTCACTGGTTACCGCGGGGCTGACGATTATGATCATCGCGCTCGTATTCGGATTCTCGCGGATCACGCTTGCCGCCTGCATCGGCGCGATCTCGGGGCTTGCCGTCACCGCCGTGCTCGGCGTCGTCTGCACCAACGCGTTCCACATTCACGGCGCGGTGATGTCGTTTTCCGAAAGCCTGCTCTACAGCGGGTATGCGCACCTGAACCTGACGCAGATCTTTATGGCGAGCATCTTCATCGGTTCCAGCGGCGCAATGATGGATCTTTCTGTCGATATCGCAGCCGCCGTAAACGAGGTTGTGCACAAGCGGCCGGATCTCTCGCGGTTTGAGGCGATGATGAGCGGCATGCGCATCGGCAGAGCCGCGATGGGCACGATGACCACAACGCTGCTGTTGGCTTATTCCGGCAGCTATATCGCGCTCCTGATGGTGTTTATGGCACAGGGAACGCCGCTGATCAACGTGTTTAACTATAAATATGTCGCTTCCGAAGTGATTCACACCATCGTAGGTTCGTTTGGACTTGTCACCGTTGCGCCGCTGACCGCCGCCGCGTCGGGATTGCTACTGGTAAAGCCCGGCAAGCCGCAGACAGAGCTTTCCACGCAGGAGTAACCACCCCAAAACAATAGCCGCCGCAAGGCGGCTTTTTTCATCTCCCGTTCCAGCAAATGTGTATTGATGGTATACTGAAACGGCACGTATACTCTAGTCGCACCAAGTTCCACGATCACCGGAGGTTCTATGAAGAAGCTGTTTCCCCTGATACTGTGTTTCCTGCTCTGCGTCGCGCTATTGCCCTTGCCTGCACTTGCGGACGAGGCGGTCACGTTGCCCGATGACACGATTCAGCGCATCGATGCATTTGTAGAGCGAGAGATGGCGCGCGGAAGGATACCCGGTCTCTCGATCGCGATTGTACATGGCGATCAGATCGTTTACAGCGCGGGCTACGGCACGGCGCGAGACGGCGGTAAAGCCGTCACCGCGGACACACCGTTTATTCTCGGCTCCATCTCTAAGGCGTTCACCGCGCTTGCGGTACGCCAGCTCGTCAATCAGGGCAAGCTCTCCTACAACGCGAAGGTGATCGATTATCTGCCTTGGTTTACGACCACGGATAAAGCGCAGTCCGACCAAATCACCGTGCTCAACCTCGTCAACCACATGAGCGGCTTTTCCACAGCATCCGGCAACGGACGCTATATGGGCGACTCATACACGCAGGAAGAGCTCGTGCGCAAGCTTTCGGACGTCACGCTCAACCGCCCAGTGGGCGCAAGTGTGGAATATTCCAACGTCAACTACCTCATACTCGGGCAGATCATCGAAACCGTCTCGGGCATGCCGTACGCGGACTATATCCAGACAAACATCTTCGATCCGCTCGACATGAAGCACAGCTTCACCAACGAACCTGCGGCGCAAGCGGACGGCCTCGCGGCGGGGCATCGCATCGTCTACGGCTACCCGCTGCAAACGCATATCCCCTTTCCCGACGGCAACCTTGCGCATGGATTCCTGATCGCGTCTGCCAACGACATGGCGAAATTCATGTCGCTCTACCTCACCAACGGCTACTATGGCATTAAATCGCTGGTGCCCATCAACGAGCTCATGCACGCCGACCCGCTGCGTCCGATCGCCGCCGGAGAACCATATTATGACGTCTACTGGAAGCCCGCAAACGTTGTGCTTGGATACTACGGTCATAGCGGCGCGACCATGAACTATCGCACGGATTTTGTAGTGAACCAATCGTCACGCTACGGCGTGGTCGTGCTCTCCAACGTGATGGGTGACTTCTTTAGCCCCGTGGTCGACGCCTCGACCATCTCCGAGGGTATCACGCTGCTGCTGGCAGGACGCGTCGCGCCCAAGGCGGAGCCTGTCTCAATCAGCTCCTCCGGTTGGTCCGTGCTGATCGCGGGCGGCTTATTCGTGCTCTTTGCGCTGCTGCGGCTGCTCTTTGCGCGGCGGTTTCTCGCAGGCGTCCGCGCAGGTGGCTGGCGGCGCGGCTTGCGGATCGCTCTGATGATCCTGTTTGATCTTCTGCTGCCGCTCGCGGTGCTTTTCGGCGTTCCGCTGTATTATCATGTTTCTCTGATCTACGCGCTGCAGGCCATCCCGGAACAGGCAATTTCGCTCGTACTGGGCGCTGCGCTGCTGCTGATCACGGGTATCCTCAAACTCAGGCTTCTCCTGCAGGAACGCAAGCAAAGTAAACCAACAGTCTAATCGATAAGCAAACAAAAACGGCACGCCGGGTTTTCCGCGCGTGCCGCTTTTTTTGTTTTGGTTCAGATTCTGTAGACGACCTCAAAGTCTTCAAAGACGACGGGCATATCTTCCGTAAATGCATAACCCATCTCCTCTGCGTCCAGCGTAAAGAAGTGCCGGTGCCCTTCCTTCCAGGTCTCCAGGCACTCGTCCTCACCTTCCCGCGAGCAAATCTCAAACGTCATTTTGTCAAAGGGAATCACCTGAACAGCTTTTGTCTCGATCACGCAATGCGGGTTACCGTCCCAGTCCGTCACGATGGAAAGATTGCCGGGCTTGGGTTGTTCGCCTTCCGCATAACAAAGCAGGCTGCTCGACGTTGCCCGCTTTTTCCCAGACAGCACAAGCTCCAGAAGCTCGTTTGCCAATTGTTCCTCGCTGGTAAAATGAAAGCTCTCATAATAGGTAGTCGTCTGCGGTCGATTGGTCTTTTTTAGAAACTCGCTCCAGAATTGTTCTATCGTCATTGTAATTCCCCTTAAACGCACATAATTCTTACCCCATATCCTAGCAGAAGCGCGGATGTGGCACAAGATATTGCGCACTTTTCGCCTTCCGTGACTAGGTTACGGTTGGTACGCGGAAAATGCTCTACTCTAAAGATAATAAGTTACAAAATTATCGTAGTGAGGTATTTTTTCTTGAGTAACAGTATTTGGAGCCAAATGTTCGGCGGTGAGCCGGAGAAGAAACCCGTTTCTGAAAACGCAGTCATCCGTGTCAACGCCGCCCGTTGCCCCCAGAACCACCCGTGCCCGTCCGTTCGCGTTTGTCCTGTCGATGCGCTCTCGCAGTCAGGCTATCGCGCACCAAAGGCCGACATGAACAAATGCATCAAGTGCGGCAAATGTGTGCGATATTGCGCAATGGGTGCAATTACTCTGGCATAACCACCCTACCCGAAAAGGAGTGTCCCGTATGAAAAAATTAGTATCATTCTTTGCCCTTGCGTTTTCGCTTTTGACGCTATCCGCGTGCACGGCACCCGCGACAGCAGCGGTCAGCACGCCTACCGCAGCGCCGGTTGAGTATCGTAAGATATCCGCTGCGGATGCAAAGGCGCGCATGGACAGCGGCGACGAGATTATCATTCTCGACGTACGAACAGAGGAAGAATATGACGCGGGGCATATTACGGACGCAATACTCGTGCCCAACGAAACGATTATCGACGAGCAGCCGGAGTTGCTGCCCGACCTTGACGCGGAGATTCTCGTCTACTGCCGCAGCGGCAACCGCAGCGCGCAGGCAGCCAAGAAGCTCATCGCCATCGGCTACACCAACGTGGTGGATTTCGGCGGTATCATCGACTGGCCCTATGAGGTCGTCATGGACTAACCCAAGTTTTCAATCTTTATCCTCAGAGTCGAAACCCCATGTTGTTCCTATCTCGCGAAAAACCGCCCAAGTGATTGGACGGTTTTTTGTTGGTCGCTTTGCCAGCGCTGGTGCATCCAAATGCAAACAAATTTGTGATAACAGGTGGGTTTGGGGCAACTATTTCATTGAAAACACAAGGGTAGAAACGTTGTATGTAGTTGTCAACGCCCACGAGCGCAGTGCTTACCAATGCCTGCTACTTTATAAAACTATATATGTCACTTAATCTATCTGCCAATTGTTACGCGCGACCCCATAAATATATAGATCTGCCCAGTTTCCTAAATTATCCTTCGTTTGTTTCTTTTGAATTTCTTCCAAAGTCATCCCAAGCTTCTCCATTAACCCCTTGGACTTGATTTTGTCAATGGCTTCAGCAAATATTCTATAAGCTCCCAACTCAGAGAACGCATATCTCATCACTTCATAGCAGGATTCGTAAGCATACCCCTTTCGCCAGTAATTTTTATTGAAAATCCACCCGATTTCATACACTTTCTCCGCTGTCTCATGGAACAAAATATAACCAATCATTTTTTGTGTTCCCTTATGTACCGCTGCAACAGCTCCAGATTTGTTTATGCAAAACTCTCTTAAAAATTGCTCTGTTTTTTTTATATCATATGCAGGTTCACAGTTTTTCATGGTTTCTTCGTCGCCAAGAATGTCAAACAAATCGCTTACGTCCTCAGTTGAAAAATCCCGAATGATCATATGTTTCGTTTCTAAAAGCATATCTACCTCATTTCAGGTGAAATCGAGAAATTGGACGGTTTTTTGTTGGGTTAGTTTGGTCTTTTTAGAAATCTCAGTTTGATTACAAATCTCTACTTAAATACACCATATCCACCAACTGAATCCCGTTGTCGATGATGACGTGGTCATAGTTGTCGATGAAGAAATTCTCAACCCTGTGGGAAATTTGAAACCCATTCTTTTCGTAAAACCGCAAAATCCACGGGCAGTCGCCGGTTCCGACAAGCATGGTGCTGTACTTCCCGTGATAATACGAAAAGATGTGTTGCAGGAGCTTGCTGCCGTAGCCTTGTCCGTGGAACTGCTCATACGTCGCAATACTCTTGAGTTCACACACCGTGTCACTTTCCCGCGTCACGACGCAAATGCTCTTCAAGTCGCCGTCAAACAGTGCGAACAGCTCCCCGCGATCGAGATACTTGTCGATCATGGACTCCTGCTCATCCGCCAATAACAATAAATCCAGATGCTGCTTTTTGTTCTCGCGAACGATCTTGATCTCCATTTGTTGCTTCTTTCTTCTCCCGGTTTGCGCTATATTCTCTCGCGCTTGATCGCAATCGGCAGCAGTCGGTTCGTCTCCTTAACATACCGGTCAAATCCCTCTTTATACCCCGCCATGCGCGTCTCCGCCATCGGAATGCTGATAAAGAGGAACATCAGCGTGTTGACCAGCGCACCGAGGCCAAGAACCCAGAGATCGGGACGAACAGAGACCAGCACCGCGTAAACGCCCCACCACATCAAAATCTCGCCCAAATAATTCGGGTGCCGCGCGTGCCGCCAGACACCGCTGCGGATGATCTCGCTGCGGCTCGGCGACTGCTCCTGAAAGCGATGCAGCTGCTTATCCGCGATGAGCTGAAGCGTCACCGCACTCAGGCAAAGCGCAAACCCCAACAGCGTAACCCAGTTGATCCCGCCGAACTGGAGGTAGTGCAGCGCGGGCAGCAGGCATAGAAACACCACAACCGTCGGAAAGAGCATGATGCCAAACAGGCTCACAAACGGATACAGATAGCCCGTCTTTTCGCGCAGCATAGTATAGCGCCAATCCTGATGGTCGTAGCCCTGGAAGGTGTATGCCCAGTTCGCAGTCAGGCGAATGCCCCAATACGCGACACAGATCAGCAAAACGATCGTGCCCGGATTCCAAACCCCAAGCCTAGCCGTCCAAATCGGCAAAATCACAATCGGCGCAACCGACCAATAGGGGTCGTACACCGAAGCGTTGCCCAGCGGCAGACTGACCAGATAAAGAAACAGCGTCGCCGCAACATCCGCCGCGAACAGGCGAGCATACACGCTGCCGCTCACGCGGCCATATGCATACAGCCCGACCGCAAGCGCGAGCGCGTAGACGATCAGCGTAAATAAAAAACTCAGTTTCCGACTCTGCTTCAAGATATACCCCCGATTTATCCTGATGTTATGAACGCTCAAGCGAACGCTTTGCCGCCTCCACCACATGCGCCATGAGCACAGATGTGGTCACGGTGCCTACCCCGCCGGGTACGGGCGTGATTGCGCCCACAATCGGCTCCACCGCGGCAAAATCCGCGTCGCCGACCATCTTGCCCTCGGCGTTGAAGTTGATGCCGACGTCGAGCACCGTCTGTCCCGCGGAAACATATTCCGCTCCGACAACGCCTGCGCGACCCGCGGCGACGATCAATATCTCCGCGCGCTTCGTGACCGACGGCATGTCCACCGTCCTCGTGTGGCAGATGGTCACGGTCGCATGCTTTTGCAGCAGCATCATCGCCACGGGCTTGCCAATGACGAGGCTTCTTCCGATTACGACCGCGCTCTTGCCCACGGGATCGATGCCGTAGTAACTCAAAATCTCCATGCAGGCCTGCGCCGTGCATGGCGGAAAACCGCGCTTAGTGCCCGTAAACACGCCCGCAAGCGAGCCGTCCGTGATGCCGTCGACATCCTTCTCCGGCAGGAGCGCTTCCCGCGCGCACTGATCGTCGATGTGCTTCGGCAGCGGCCGCAGCATCAGGCAGCCGTGGATCGTTGCGTCCGCGTTGATCTTCGCGATCTCGGCGAGTAGCGCCTCCTGCGACACCGTCTCCGGCAGCACGATCTGCCGCACCGCGATGCCGACCGTCTCCGCGCGCTTCATCGCACCCCGCTCGTAAGCGAGGTCGTCCGGCTTTTCGCCCACGCGCAAAATCGCGAGCGTAGGCGTCGTCCCGCGCGAAACGAGAGATGCGACATCCGATTGGATGGTTTCATTCAGCGCGGAGACGACCTCCGCACCCTTGAGAAGCTGTGCCATGCGTGTTCCTCCGCTTACTTTCTTAAAACAGTCCGCTGATCTTGCCGGTGTCGTCTACGTCGATGCGCTCCGCCGCGGGCACCTTTGGCAACCCCGGCATGGTCATGATGTCGCCCGTGAGCGCGACGATGAACCCCGCGCCCGCGCTGACCTTCAGCTGGCGCACGTTGAGCGTAAAGCCTCTCGGCGCGCCGAGCAGCGTTGCATTATCCGAAAACGAGTATTGCGTCTTAGCCATGCAGATGGGCAGCCCGCCAAAGCCGAGGTCGGTCAGCTGCTTCATCTGCTTCTTTGCTTCGGGGCTGAAGGTCACGCCGTCGCCGCGATAGATGCGCTTTACGATGGCCTCGATCTTCTGCTCGATGTTGAGCTCCAGCTCGTAGCTCTGCGAAAAGTGGTTCTCGCCCTCTGCGATGCGGCAGACCGCCTCCGCGAGCGCGACGCCGCCCTCTCCGCCTTTTGCCCAAACTTCCGAGAGCGCGACGGGCACGTTCAGCGCGCGGCACTTCTCCTCAACCAACGTAAGCTCCGCCGATGTATCCGTCGGGAATGCGTTGATCGCGACCACACAGGGCAGCCCGAACACCGTCTGGATGTTCTCTACATGCTGCAGCAGGTTCGGCAAGCCTTTTTCCAGCGTATCAAGGTTTTCCGTGGTCAGCTGATCCTTGGGCGAACCGCCGTGGTGCTTGAGCGCGCGCACGGTCGCGACCACGACCACCGCCGCGGGTTTCAGCCCCGACATGCGGCACTTGATGTCGATAAACTTCTCCGCGCCGAGGTCCGCACCAAAGCCCGCCTCGGTCACCGCGTAGTCGCCGAGCTTGAGCGCAAGGCGCGTCGCGGTCAGGGAGTTGCAGCCGTGGGCGATGTTGGCAAACGGGCCTCCGTGCACGAACGCAGGCGTATGCTCCAGCGTCTGCACGAGGTTGGGTTTGAGCGCGTCTTTTAAGAGCGCCGCCATCGCGCCCGCCGCCTTCAAGTCGTCCGCAGTGACAGGCTTTTCGTCGTAGGTGTAGCCCACGATGATGCGGCCCAGACGCGTTTTCAGATCGGAAATATCGGAAGCAAGGCACAGCACCGCCATGACCTCGCTCGCGACCGTGATGTCGTAGCCGTCCTCGCGCGGGGTGCCGTTGATTCTGCCGCCAATGCCGTCCACGATGAAGCGCAGCTGCCGGTCGTTCATATCGACGCAGCGCTTCCAGGTGATCCTGCGCGGGTCGATGTGGAGGGCGTTACCCTGATAGATATGGTTATCCAGCATCGCCGCGAGCAGATTGTTTGCCGCGCCGATTGCGTGAAAATCTCCGGTAAAGTGAAGGTTGATGTCCTCCATGGGCACGACCTGCGCGTGGCCGCCGCCGGCGGCTCCGCCCTTCATGCCGAACACGGGGCCAAGCGACGGCTCTCTGAGCGCTACGACTGCGCGCTTGCCGATCTTGCGAAGGCCGTCCGCGAGTCCCACCGTGGTCGTGGTTTTGCCTTCACCCGCAGGCGTCGGCGAGATCGCGGTAACGAGAATCAGCTTGCCGTCGGGTTTGTCCGCCAGGTCGGTCAACAGGTTATAGTCGATCTTCGCCTTCGATTTGCCGTATTGCTCCACATAGCGCTCGTCGATGTTCAGCGCGTTTGCGATTTCCTGAATCGGCAGCATGACGGAAGATTGTGCGATTTCGATGTCCGAAAGGTGGTTCATCCGGTTTCTCCTTATACGTGGTCGCGTTTTCGCTCCATAAAATTCGGTTTGCCGCCGATTGATTGGGAATCTGCGGCTTTCGACAAGTACCATTGTATTATCATGCGAGCGCGCGCGTCAACGCTTTCCGGCGGATACACGCGCCTATCCGCTATAGAAATCATAAAGGCACGCGTTCAAGCGTGCCCGGTTGAGGATTGATCTAGCGTTGCGGGTCGTTTCCCCCGCGCAGAGAGGATCTTAATAAAGCGTTTCCGGATCGTACTTTTCCAACCACATCGACAACAGCACGTCCAGATCCTCCGCAAACTCACGGTCGGTTTGGGTGCTCTTTTTCTCCAGCTCCTCCAAGACGGTGAAGGTGAAGCTCTCGCTGCCGCAGCGGTTCACGTCCTGCTGAAGTTTTGGATGGAAGCAGCCGCCCATCGCCACAGCGAACTCATACCGCTTGCGGATGCCGCCGATATCCGCGCTCGCGAGCACGAGAGATCGCCCCGTTTGGGTGTTGGTGACGGCGTAGATGCCGCCGATCTGCGCGCGCTGCTTGTAGGCGGCGATGAGGTCTTTTTTGTTTTGGGGTTTCATGTGTGTTTGCTCCGTGTGCGGCGCGGGGATTTTTTCGCGTGGAGTGCGCCGACAAGGGTATTATACATCAGTGGAGGTGGTGGTGGGGTCTACGGGTCGTGGAGTGGGTAGTAGAATTATACTTTCGACTTCATGTCCTTCTTCAATGAGCAAGCAAGCTGTAGATCTGGCACGCTTAACATTTGCGTGTTTTGCACCGATTATCACAAGAATATCTTCATAGCCACAATTTATTGCTTCCTCGATTCCGAGTTTCAAATTGCCATCTCTGTTGGGATCTGATCCTAATTCTTCCGGATTCATTGAAATATCCCACAAATGCTCAGATACTAGATCAACATCATTAATGTCTAATGAATAATAGTCGCAATTCCACGTGTATACGGTTAAACGTCCTTCAAAGTAATTTTCTACAGATTCAAGTATTTTTCCTTTATCAAGCCAAAAAACATGCTCCAAATCGAAAACTTGTCTGTAAGAGTCTGCTTCATATGCAAGGGCTTGAACAATTAGATCAATTGTACTGAGTGCGATATTTTTTATATGTTTTTGAATGATATAGTCGCGAAATTTCTCTCTGCTATTTATCAGAGTAGCTGCTATTTCTTTATCCCATTCAATGCAAATACAATCAAATTTAGCCCCATTTTGCTTGAACCAACGAAGGTGGGCTTTGATCCTTTCTGCCCCAAGAAGATCATTATGATTAACCCCTAGCATTTTAATTCTCACTTAATCTCCCACCCTCCATGAACATCCATATTTATTGTTCACTGCGATCCACCATTATTTTATCTAGCCTTCCAATATCACACCAATAGTCACCCTGAAAATTCAGATAACACTTGCTCCAATCTTTCATTATCAAAGCGTCAGATTTCAAATGCTGCAATGCATACGACTTGTTGTTACTATATTGACCATATTTCTTTTCAACTAAATAGAATAAATACTCTTCGGCAATATAAAGAGCAGCTAAGGCATTTAGAAGATTCCTTAAGTTTGCTCTGAAGAAAATAGGATTCCCTGCTTCATCTGTATCAGCTCGTCTGTGCTTAACTTTAGTATAATCCTGCCACCAATCCAACGGCTTAGACTCGCTCCATGACAACCACGGTTGAAGTATCACATGCGGCTTAATAAAGTACACCGATTCTGAAGAGAAGTACTTCAGGTGTTCAACTACACAATCTCTATATTGGGTTATTTTTTCGTAGCTCTTCTCACTGTTTAGTTCTAAACATATTTTTTTAAGAACGGTCTCAACTTCACAACTTATAGATAGAAATTGCTTTGAGAACTCTATCGAAAACACCTCGTAATTGTTCGAATGAAATGCAACGTATGTTTCTGTTTGAAGAAAGTCCTTTTCTAAAGAGAGGTAGTAATCAAAGAAAGATTTGCATTCCAAATAAGTCATTGTTTTTCTCCCATGAACACATTAAAACTAAGTTCATCGTATAGTCTAGATAAGTAATAGTCAATGCTAAATACGTGTATATATTGTTAGAGAATTACATATTCGCGCTTCTATCATATTGCAAACAGCGCGCCGATCTCACGACCGACGCGCTTATTCCATCTATCCAAATACTATTTACTCTTCTCTCCCAAAAACCCCGCCAACTCCTCCAACGCCGCCTGCGCCTCCGCCATATTCAACCGCACCTGAAACTCATGCATCAGCGGGAAGCCCGTCGTCGTCGGCAAATAGCTCACGACCTCAACCCCCTGCGCCTCCAGCGCCGCAATCATCTCATGCGCCTGCGAAAGGAACGAATCCTTATCCCCGCAGTCGATGAACGTAGCCGGATAATCCGCCGTCACCCACGCGACGGTATTCATGCTCTTCCCCGCCTCAGTTCCTTCGTAATACTTCTCTCCCGTCATCATCCACACGGAGTCCGCAATCATCGGGAAATGCGTCGCGCGCAGGGTATCGATGTTGTAATAACCGCAGTGCAGAATCACACCCTTGAGCTGCTCCTTCACAATCGCGGGCTCGCCTCCGATGCGCGCTTGGAACGCGGGATTGGTGTAGTACAGCCCCATCTGGGAGCTCAGATGACCGCCCGCGCTGTCCCCGCCGATAAAGATTTTCGTTTGATCGATGCGGTATTTCTCCGCGTGCGCAAGCAGGAAGCGGATCGCCTCGTTGACCTGCAGCATCTGCGTGGGATACCGTCCCTCGGGCGCAAGCTGGTAGTTGATGTTCGCAACCGTGTACCCCCGCGACGCGAGCGTCTGGCAATAGTACGCAAAATCCGCCTTGTCGTCGCCAACATAGTAGCCGCCATGCGCGTAGACGATCAGCGGCAGCGCATCTGCGCCTTTCGCGGCGTAGATATCCAGCGTGCCGTTGTCAAACGCACTCTCATAGGAAACATCGACCGCAAGCGTGTCGATTGCGTCAAGCACGGCGTCGTAATCTTTCGGCTTGACGCCCGCGTTGCCGGAGCAGATCAGCCGGATCAGCTCCCGCTGCAGGAATGTGGAGTTGGCGGTGATGATCCACACGACCAACACAACCACAAGCAACACCAGAAGTACAATCATCCACCAGCGCATGTTCGTTTCCTCATTTGTTTCAAAATTGGTTTAACTCATTTCTATTATACACATTTTCAGCTATTGTTGCAGAAACTTCGATACCATGCCCGGACTTGCGTTTCCGTGCGGTTTTTTCTTGCGCGGGCACGCCAGTTTATCGTATAATACACACGCATTTCTGCATGTTTATTCTATTTGAAAATGGGTATGGGGGTAAAACAGCACATGTTAGCAGATCAAGTACAACACCTGATCGCCATCGTGGCGTATATGGCCGTGGTCATCGCCATCGGCGTGATTTTCGCGAAGCGCGCCAACAAGGACACCGAGGCGTATTTCCTCGGCGGGCGCACGCTCGGCCCGTGGGTTTCCGCGTTCAGCGCGGAGGCTTCCGATATGTCCGGGTGGCTCTTGATGGGCTTGCCTGGGCTTGCGTACTGGGGCGGCCTTGCCAGCGCGGGCTGGACGGCGATCGGACTCGCGATCGGCACATATCTCAACTGGCTGATCGTCAGCAAGCGTCTCAGGCGCTACAGCGTCGCGGTTGACGCGATCACGATTCCGGATTTCTTCTCCCGTCGTTTCCACGAAAACAAGCGCGTGCTGATGACCATCGCGTCGGTCATGATCATCGTCTTCTTCACCCCCTATGCGGGCAGCTGCCTGATGGCCTGCGGTAAGCTCTTCAGCCAGCTTTTCGGCACGGATTATAACACGATGGTCATCGTCTCCGCGCTGTTTGTGCTGACCTATACATTCCTCGGCGGCTTCCTCGCGGAGAGCACGTCGGACTTCATGCAGGCGGTCGTGATGATCGTGGCTCTCGTTCTGGTCGTCATACTCGGCATCGGCGCGGCGGGCGGGCTCTCCGTCGTCATCGAAAACGCGCAGGGCATCCCGGGCTTTCTTAGCCTCGTCACCTCCGCAAACCCGACGGGCGAGGTCGCAAACGGCAGCGCGCTCTTCGGCGAAGCGAGCAAGTATACCGGCCTTGCGGTAGCCTCCGCGATGGCATGGGGTCTCGGCTATTTCGGCATGCCGCAGGTGCTGCTGCGCTTCATGGGCATCCGCGCGGAGCACGAGCTCAAGCGTTCCCGCCGCATCGCGACCGTGTGGGTGGTCATCTCGCTGACCACCGCCGTCGCCATCGGCCTCATCGGGCGCGTGCTGTATTCGGACGCGTATATGGTATACGGTTCCGGCAACACGGAGAACATCTTCATCCTGATGAGCACGAAGCTCCTGCCGCCGCTGCTCGCAGGTCTCGTCTGCGCGGGCATTCTCGCCGCGGCGATCAGCTCCTCGGACTCATATCTGTTGATCTCCGCCTCCGCCGTCTCCAAGAACGTCTGGCAGGGGCTGATCCGCAAGAACGCATCCGATAAGGAGACCATGTGGGTTTCGCGCATCGTGCTCGTGCTGATCACGCTGTTTGCAATCTTCGTCGCAACGGGCAAGAATCAGGTGATCTTCACCATCGTGGACTTCGCCTGGGCGGGCTTCGGTGCGGCGTTCGGCCCGCTGATGCTCTTCTCGCTCTTCTGGAAGCGCACGACCTACGCCGGCGCTATCGCGGGTATGATCGCGGGCGGCGCGATGGTGTTCGTCTGGAACTTCTTCATCAGCAAACTAGGCGGTGTCTGGAGCATCTATGAGCTGCTGCCCGCGTTCCTCTTCTCCTGCATCGTCATCGTCGTGGTGTCGCTACTGACCAAGAAACCCGACGAAACAATTCAGGCGGAATTTAACTCTGTCAATAAGAAAGCCGCGTAAACATCCACTCCAGCGTACAAGGGGCTGCCGCAAAGGCAGCCCTTTTTCGCGCACAAAAACACACAAAACCGCGAAAGAATTGCGTTTCGCACCAAAAAAGCGTATACTGTTGCTATTCTTGTTTGGAGAGAACTGCATGCTCTACTCGATTCTACCGATTTCCCATGACCTCACCTGGATGCTCATCAGCGTCCTTGTCGCGTTTATTCTCACATTTGTTGCGATCAAAGTCGGCATCGCGCGCCTGCCGAAAGATCAGGGCAGGAAGTTCGCCGTCAACGGCGAACTCGCCAAGGGCAAACCCCGCGGCGCAGGCCTGATTTTCAGCATCACCAGCGTACTGGTGTTTCTGCTGTTTGTCCCGTTCCGCTGGGAGTATGCGATCTATTGCGCATTGTTCCTACTGGAGATGCTTTCAGGCTATCTGGACGACCGCAGCTCCGCCTCGTGGAGCGAGTGGAAGAAGGGTCTTCTCGACCTCGTCGTTTGCCTCGCCGCAGCGGGCGCATACCTTGCGTTCAACGAGTCCAACAGCCTCTCGCTCTTTGGCTGGACGCTCGTGTTGCCGCCGTGGGTGTTTCTGCTGGTCGCGACGTTTGTGCTCTGGATCTCGATCAACTTCACCAACTGCACGGACGGCGTAGACGGGCTTCTTGGCAGCGTCTCGATCGTATCGCTGGCAACATTTGCCGCGATCTTCCTGTTGATGGGCAACTCCAGCGATCTTGCGCAGATGTGCTTCATCCTGGTCGCCTCGCTGCTTGCTTACCTGCTGTTTAACGCTTCGCCAAGCCTGATCATCATGGGCGACGCGGGTTCGCGTATGATCGGCATCTTCCTCGGCATCATGGCACTGAAGACCTACAACCTGCTGTACTTCATCCCCGTGGTGCTGGTGATCATCCTCGACGGAGGAATCGGACTGTTCAAGCTCCTGTTTATTCGCCTCACGAAGATCAAAGGCTTCCTCAAGTCCGTTCGCACCCCGCTGCACGACCACGCGCGAAAGAACATGGGCTGGTCGGACACGCAGGTCGGCTACCGTTTCGCGATCATCCAGCTACTGGCGAGCGGCCTTTGCATCGCGGCACTGCTCCTGCGTCGGTAACGCAAGTTTCATCTGAACCAATTACGCCACTCGCTTGCGGGTGGCTTTTTTTGTTATTCCACATATCATTTTGCTAATGAAACCAATCGTTTTCATATATCTTTTTGCACAAGAATGGCGTATAATCATGCAAGATATCTCAATTTCTAGTATCGTTATGCCGCGCGGCATACAGGGAAAGGACCCCCTCACCATGCTTGGAACCATCGTAAACGCAATTGCAATACTCGTTGGCGGCGCAATCGGCCTGCTTTTGAAAAAAGGTATCCCGGAGCGTGTCTCCGGCGGCATTATGCAAGGTCTCGGTTTGGTCGTCATCTATATCGGCATCAGCGGCATGCTCAAGGGCCAGAATCCGCTGATTGCGACCATATCGATCGTGATCGGCGGTGTCATCGGCATGATTTTCGACTTTGACGGCAGATTCAACCGCTTTGTCAACGGGCTCGAGCAGAAGCTCGCCGTAAAAGGCGACGACGGTTCCCGGTTCAGCGAGGCGTTCATCACCACGACCCTGCTCTATTGCGTCGGCGCAATGGCGGTCGTGGGTTCGCTCAACAGCGGGCTCACCGGCAATCACGAAGTGCTGTACACCAAGAGCATTCTCGACGGCGTGAGCGCAGTCGTTTTTGCGAGCACGCTGGGCGCGGGTGTTCTGCTTTCCGCGGTTCCTTTGTTTCTCTATCAGGGTGCAATTACGCTCATGGCGCAATTCCTCGCGCCGGTACTCAGCGACGCGGCGGTTGCCGAGATGACCTGTGTCGGTTCGCTTTTGATCCTCGCCATCGGACTGAATCTGCTCAAGGTGACAAAGATCAAGGTGCTGGATTTCATCCTGGCGATCTTCCTGCCGATCGCACTTGTGCTATTTATGTAACTGCGTAATCAATAAGACTAATTCAGATTTATTTTTGATCAGAGGTTCAGAATGGAGCTATGGGACTTATATGATATCAATCGCAACCCGCTCGGGCGCACGCATCAGCGTGGAACCCCCAGCGTACGCGGCGAGTATCATGTCGTGGTCTCCATCTGGACGGTAGATTCTCAAAATCGCGTGCTCTTGACACTTCGTGATCCCGCAAAAGAAAGCTTTCCGAATCATTGGGAGAATACCGGAGGATCGGTGCTCTCCGGTGAGAGCAGCCTCTCCGCCGCTATACGCGAGTTGGAGGAGGAGACGGGGATCGTCGCGTGTGAAGACGAGTTGGTCCTGGTCGGCAGCGAAATCACACGGGATTCGTTTGTCGATCACTATCTGCTGCGGCGCGACCTGCCGCTCGGTGCTGTCCGGCTGCAATCCGGCGAAACCGCAGACGCGAAATGGGTCACTCTGGATGAGCTGGATACGATGATTGCCGACCTCTCTCTCGCCAAGCCCATCGGAGATCAGTTCAACGGAATCAGGGAGAGATTCTTACTTTTCTTAAAAGAAAAGTAGTAAGAATAGAGCATATTACTTTTCTTAAAAGAAAAGTAGTGGGAATAGAGCCATCTTACTTTTCTTGAAAGAAAAGTAATCAAAAGAACTTTCACTAATTAAGGCACGAATTTTCGTGCCTTTTTTTGCACGCAAAAAGAGGCTCGCGCGAGCGAGCCT
>PGZM01000002.1 GCA_002841395.1 Firmicutes bacterium HGW-Firmicutes-9 | reverse complement strand
ACACAGAAGTTAAGCCTTCATACGCCGATGGTACTTGACTGGCGACGGTCCGGGAGAGTAGGTAGCCGCCGGGATCCAACAAAACAAAAGACCATGCAATGCATGGTCTTTTGTTTTGTCTGCATACTTGCGTTTACCTACTCCCCCGAACCGTGAGCCGGATGGCGCGGAAACCTTGATTGGGAGAACCCTTTTGACTTCAAGCGCTTGACTGAAGACGGGCTGTAGGCTAGCGCGCCCAGTGGGCGATGAAGCGAGCCGGAAGCCCAGTGAGCATGGGAGTATTCCGAGTCACTTCAGCGACAAAGGAAGACGACCTTTGCGAACTGTGAACCCGGGAGAGTAGGTAGCCGCCGGGATCCAACAAAAAGAAACCCCTGCATTTACAGGGGTTTCTTTTTGTTGATTTCTGGTAATTATCTATTCTCCCGTTCCTGAGCCGAGCGACCAGCGTGCAGAATATTATAAGCCGTTTTTGTGGCAATATAGAGTAAATATCACGACCCGTATGAGGACAGTTCTCGACGCTTCCCAGTGCGTTTGCGTTAATAATGATTAGAAAGAATCAAATATCGACTAGATTTTTCTCATCATTTGATTTTAATATCGAAAAAAACGATGATATAACATTTCTTATTAGAATTTTGAATTTGCACTCAGTTCACATTCGCAATAAAATGGTTGGCATATGATGTCCACGGATATGGGATTAGTGTCCGTGGTGATGGGAGAGATAACATGTCTTTATTATTGATTCTAGGATTGATCGCTGCAATCCTTGGGCTGGCATACGCTAGCTTCCACTATGTCAAAGTCAAAAAAATGGATGAAGGAACCGAGCAAATGAAAACGGTCGCTTCTGCGATCCGTATTGGTTCCAATGCATTCATGCGTTACGAGTACAAGGTTCTGCTGATGGTTGTTATCGTTGTAGCAGCTCTTCTTGCAGTCGTAGTAACGCCGTACACCGCGATCTGCTTTATCCTTGGTGCAGTGATGAGTGGTTCTGCTGGCTGGATCGGCATGAAGATCGCGACCTATGCAAACGTTCGCGTGACGAATACCGCTCTGAAGACCAGAGACATCGGCGCATCGCTGAAGGTTGCTTTCCAGGGCGGCAGCGTCATGGGTCTCTGCGTTGGCGGATTCGCCTTATTCGGACTGATTGTCGTGTACCTTGTGTTCGGTATCGGCCTCAATCTGCTGGATGTTTCGAACATGGCTTCTGAAGCGAACTGGATTGGCGTTGAGATCGTTCCGTTCACCATGTGCCTCACCGGCTATGCCCTCGGCTGCTCGATCATCGCGATGTTCAACCGCGTTGGCGGCGGCATCTACACGAAGGCCGCGGACATGGGCGCAGACTTGGTCGGCAAGACCGAAGCGCACATCCCGGAAGACGATGCGCGTAACCCGGCGACCATTGCGGACAACGTTGGCGATAACGTCGGCGATGTGGCCGGTCTTGGTTCTGACTTGCTTGAGAGCTTTGTTGGTGCAATCGTTGCCGCGGCAATTCTCGCGGTGCACCTGTACCTGACCTCTACTTCGAATGGAACCGGCATGACCGATCTGCTACTGAACCGCATGCTGCTCTATCCTGTGTTGTTCACGGTTGCTGGTCTGCTCAGCTGCATGGTCGGTATCTTCTCGCTTCTTGCAAAGAAAACGCTGAAGAATCCGCACAAAGAGTTGAACTTTGCAACATACGTCTCCGCGGGCTTGACCACGATTGCGGGTTTTGCCATCACCTATTTCATGTTCAAAGGCCTCGACACCTCCATGGTTGGATTCGCAATCGGTCCGATTTCGCCGATGATCGGTGCATTCATTGGTATCGCCGCTGGTATTCTCATCGGAGTCACTGCCGAATATTACACCAGCTCGGATTATAAACCGACCAAGAAACTGGCGAATATTTCGCTGGAAGGTCCTGCGCTGACCATTACACAGGGTTTGTCGCTGGGCATGCGTTCTACGGCTATTCCGTGTATCATCCTTGGCGGCGGTATCATCATCGCCTACTATGTATCGGGTCTCTACGGCGTTGCGATGGCAGCCGCTGGCATGCTCTCGTTTGTTACCGCGACGGTCTCCGTTGATACATACGGCCCGATTTCGGACAATGCGGGTGGCATTGCCGAAATGAGCGGCTTGGATCACGATGTTCGTAAAATTACGGATACACTGGATTCCGTCGGCAACACCACGGCTGCGATCGGCAAAGGTTTCGCGATTGGCAGCGGTGCTCTGGCCGCGCTGTCCCTCATGGTTTCGTACCTTTACTCCTATAACGATCCTGCAACGCCCCTTTCGCTGAACATGATCGAGCCGATCACGCTTGCTGGCGCAATCATCGGCGGCGCGCTGCCGTTCCTATTCTCGGGTATGCTGATCGAGGCCGTTACCAAGGCTGCCAGAAAGATGGTTGACGAAGTCCGCCGTCAGTTCTGCGAAATTCCGGGTATCCTTCTCGGAACCGAACTGCCTGACTATAAGACCTGCATCGAGATTTCCTCCAAGGGCGCACTGAGCGAGATGAAAGTTCCTGCGTTCATGGCGATCGTCGTTCCTGTCTTGTCCGGCTTCCTGCTCGGACCGGAGTTCGTCGGCGGTATGTTGATCGGTTCGACGATCTGCTCCATCATGCTGGCGATCCTGACCGGAAACGCCGGCGGCGCCTGGGACAACGGCAAGAAGCACATCGAGGCGGGTGGCGTCGAGTGCGCTTGCAAAGGCTCCGATGCGCACGCTGCCGCAGTCGTTGGCGACACGGTTGGCGATCCGCTGAAGGACACAGTTGGTCCGTGCCTGGATATCTTCATTAAGATCATGTCCACGGTGTCGTTGATTGCCGTTGCGGTATTCAACAAGTATAATGTGCTGGATTGGGTCATGTCCCTGTTCAAGCAATAAGAATCTATTTAATAGAGAATTACCGGAGCGCTTGCTGGTCAGGCGCTTCGGTTTTCATTTTGGGCAAACAGTTGTGAAGTGGTGCTTTGTAACCGGATGCGTTTTATCTCTATCTATGTTGTATTCAATTTTCTGGATTATCGGAAATATTTGCATTCTGCTGTGAATCAAAGTAAAATAAAGCAATCGGTTTTTTCGATAACAAGATTTGTCCCCGGAAGGGTTGTTCGTATTTGATCAATTTTAGTATTCGACAATTAGAAATCTTCGTCATGGTAACGGAGACAAAAAGCTTTTCGCGCACTGCGACAGAGCTTTCTTTGGCGCAGAGTACGGTTAGCGCGCACATCAAAGGCCTAGAGGATGCGCTCGGGATTCAACTCTTCGTGCGCAGCGCAAAGAAGCTCGTTACGCCGACGAAACAGGGAAAAGAGCTATATTCCTATGCGAAGTCTATCGTGGAACAGTGCAAGACGCTTTCTCAGGAGGTGGCCAACGAATCGAGCAAGCAGGAGCTGTTTATTGCGGCCTCTACCGACTCGTTTGAGTACCTATTGCCGGGTCTCATGGCTGATTATGCAAAGCTGCATCCGTCCTGCCGATTTGTGCTTTTCAACGGTGACAGCACATTCGTTCATGAGCAGCTGCACAATCAGAATGCGCGTATCGGATTTTGCGGCACGACACTGGATAAAAAAGAGTTTGAATATCGCGTCGTAAGCAGAGACAAGCTCGTTATGATTACCCCCAATAACAGCCGATATCAAAAGCTGCAGCGACGCGGGCTTTACGGTTGTGACCTGCTGGATGAGCCGATGATTGAACGCAGCCATTCATCCGGCACAAAAAAAGAGTTTGAGAATTATCTGGAGAAGAATGGATTGGCCGATCGAAAGCTGCACGTGGTTGCGATGATGAACCAGGCAGACGCGGTAAAGAGCTCCGTCGTCGGCGGACTAGGCGTTGCCGTGGTTTCCGAAATGGCAGCAAAGAAGTATGAAAACAGCGGCGATCTGCTGGTGTTCGATTTGGATGCGGAAGGCGCATACCGCGATATCTACTTGGTTTACCCCAAGGAACTGGTCTTCAGCAAAGCGGAGCGGAACTTCGTTTCCTATGCCGTCAGAGGCCTCAAGCAGAAACAATAGAACACAACCTTCATCACAAATTTCTGATGAAGATTATCGCGCATATCCAACTTGATTTTTCAACAAAACATTGCAATCCGAATGAGATTTCAGTATAATATCCCTTGCGCGAGCATTCTTGGAGGGTTGTCAGAGTGGTCGATCGTGCGGCACTCGAAATGCCGTGTCCCGAAAGGGACCCAGGGTTCGAATCCCTGGCCCTCCGCCATGAAAACGCACTCTCATTCCAGCCGGATGAGGGTGCGTTTTTACACATCATAACCAGATCGGAGCCTATCTTATGAAACAGGATGTTTTCGATGCTATCTGGAAACTACGTAGGAATTGCGACAAAGCCTTTCTCTCCTATATCGATGAAAACGGATATCCCGAAACGCGCGCCATGCTGATTCTTGAGCACGATCATATCCACACGCAGTATCTTTCAACCAACACATCCTCCGGAAAAGTTGCGGCGCTGAAGAAGAACCCGAAAGCGTCCATCTATTATTGCTTGCCAGACCAGTTTCAGGGCGCATTGTTTGTAGGCGACATGGAAGTTTGTACCGACCCCGAGACCAAGGCGTTTCTTTGGCGGGAAGGATTCGAGATGTATTACCCGCTTGGCGTGAACGACCCGGATTATTGCGTGCTGAAGCTTTCGGTGAAGTACGGCAGCCATTATCACGGTTTGTGCAACACCCATTTTACGCCGGACGAGCTGGAACCGTAACATCCGATTGAACCACACGGAAAGGAACCCCGATTTTGACAAAGAATGATGCTCAGAGGAAACCGTTTCAACTACTGCTATTCATTGGACTGATTCTGGTCGCGGTCAATCTGCGCGCGCCGATCACTGCGGTTGGACCGCTGGTGCCGACCATGAAGACGGAGCTGCCGTTTTCCAGCGGCGTGTTTGGGCTGCTCACCACGATTCCCTTGATCATGTTCGCGATTCTTTCGCCGTTCGTGCGGCGCATCAGCGACAAGCTTGGCGCAGGAATGACGCTCTTATATGCCGTCATCGCGGTCTTGCTCGGCGTTTGCATCCGCTCATTTGCAGGCAATATCGGGTTGTTCGCGGGTACATTTTTGCTTGGCGCGGGAATCGCGATTGGAAACGTATTGGTGCCGGGCATCATCAAATCCCGCTTTCCGGAGAGAATCGGACTCGCAACCGGCGCGTTCACCATCTCGATGACGTCGTTTGCCGCGGTTTCCGCTGCGGTGAGTTATCCGCTCTCCAAACTCTCCGGAATCGGCTGGAGAAACTCACTGGCGGTTTGGATGGGGCTGGCCATTCTCGGCATTCTCTTCTGGCTTCCACAGCGAAAGCTTTCGATCGTTCAGCAAACGAATTCGACAATTTCACCGGATATGCAAGAGAAATCCGTCTGGCGCATGGGGCTTGCCTGGTGGCTCACGGTGCTGATGGGCGCGCAGTCGTTTTTATTCTATTTCTTTGCCGCGTGGCTTCCGACCATCGTGCTTTCCAAGGGGCTTTCACAGGAGACAGCGGGGTATCTCGCGTTTGCATTTCAGCTGACGACAATACCCGCCGCGTTTATCATTCCGGCGATCGCTACGCGGGTAAAGGATCAGCGTGGATTGATCTCCGTGGTGGCAGTGTTCTACATCGCCTCTCTCTGCGGTCTGGTGCTGTCAAAAGCCGCCGTGCCGTTGACGATCTGCGTGATGCTCTACGGCTTCTCTACGGGCTCCTGCTTCAATCTTTGCATGTTGCTCATCAGCCTGCGCACGAGAACGGCGGGCAGGGCAACGAGCCTCTCCGGCATGGTGCAATCGCTCGGCTACGGCTTCGGCGCGCTGGGCCCGATTCTGGGCGGCTGGCTGTTTGACTGGACGGGGAGTTGGAACACCGCGTTTGTACTTGTTGGCGCGTTGATCGTTACCATCTTCATCTCCGGTAGGCAGGCCGGAAGAAATCTGTACATCTAGAAACAAATCAAAAAGCCACTCGTTTAAAGCGAGTGGCTTTTTATTTGCATTGTTTACTCCCGATCTGAACCACGTGTGGCGGCGGTTGCGCAGGCGGTGTAAATTTTTTCGGCGCCAGCCGCCCGAAGCGCGGAAGTGCAGGCGAGCAGCGTGCTGTGCGTCGTGGTCACGTCGTCTATGAGCAAAATGTTTTTCCCCTGCACATTGTAATTGGCCACAAATGCGCGGGAGACATTCTTCGCGCGCTCAAACTCGTTGAGCGTGGTTTGCGAGCGGGTGAATCTTGTGCGCTGCAACAGATCGCTGCGCTGCTGCAAAGCATATCGCTTGCAGAGTTCCTGCGCGATGCAGTCGCTTTGGTTATACGAGCGCAGCCACTTTTTCAGCGGGTGTAATGGCACAGGCACAACATAGTCGATCTGCCAGTCAGACGGAAGCGTGATCGCGTCTGCAAAGTATGGCGCAAGCCGCACTTGATTTTGATATTTCAGTGCGCGTACGCCGTTTCGCGCGCCGCCGCTGTAGCGGTAGGCCGCCGTGATGCCGTCAAGTCCGGCTGGGCAAACGAGCGCAGGAGAGGGCGAGAGAGACGTGCGGCAATCATTGCAGAGACGATCTTCACCCAGCAGTGTTTCCCGCCCGCAGAGCGTGCAGGCGACGTCCGGCGGGTAGAGTGCGTCAAGCAGCTTGCTCCAAAGTGTATCGTGCGACAACGCGGTCATACGCCCAACCCTTTGAGCTCGCTAAGCCTACTGCAAAGCGCGGTATAGCGGCGGTCGGTACGGTTGTTGTTGACCATGCTCACCATCGCATCCCGGCGCCCGATGCAGACAACCTGTCGCTTAGCGCGGGTCACCGCGGTGTACAACAGGTTTCGCGTCATCATCGGCGACGCTGCACCGAACATCGGCAAGATCACGATCGGGAACTCGCTGCCCTGACTCTTGTGAATCGAGATGCAATACGCAAGCTCCAGTTCGTCGATGTGCGTAAAGTCGAACACCGCAAGCCGCTCGTCGTCAAAAATCACGCTCAATGAGCGCTCGTTCTCGTGGATCTGATAGATCGTGCCAAGGTCGCCGTTAAACGCGCCCGTGCCGTCCTCCACGCCGCCGTTGGGCAGAGTCTTGCGCCACTCGACCTTGTAGTTATTCTTCATCTGCATGATGCGGTCTCCCTCACGGAAGATCGTCTCACCGCTGATGTGCTCCCGCTTGTGGGGCGCGGGCGGATTGAGCGCCGCCTGCAGCTTGGCATTGATGTTATATACACCCAGCACGCCCTTCTTCATAGGCGCAAGGATCTGCACATCAAGAAGCGGCTCGCGCGTGTCGAGCACCTGCCCCGGATGGGTACAGACATAGAGAATGCGCTCGAGGATGCGATCCTGCGAGGCGACGTCCTCAAACAAAAAGTCGCTGTCCGGCACGTCCAGCAGGGGAGCAAATCCCATATTGATGCGGTGCGCGTTGGTGACGATCATGCTCGATTGCGCCTGACGGAAGATCTCATCCAGCCGCACGACGCGGATGGTCTCGCTGCTGATGATATCCCGCAGCACGTCGCCCGCGCCGACGGAGGGCAGCTGATCTGCGTCGCCCACGAGGATGAGGCGCGTACCGATGGTAATCGCCTTTAGAAGCGCGTTCATCAGCATCGCGTCCACCATGCTCATCTCATCTACGATGACCATGTCCACATACAGCGGGTCGTCCGCGTTGCGCAGAAAGCCCTCGCCGGGAACATACTCCAAGAGGCGGTGGATGGTCTTTGCTTCGTGCCCGGTCGCATCGCTCATACGTTTGGCGGCTCTGCCGGTTGGCGCGGTCAGCGCGACCTCCAGCCCGATCTCTTCCATGATGGCGGTGATGAAGCGGATAATCGTGGTTTTACCCGTGCCGGGGCCGCCGGTGATGACCAGCGCGCCTTCGTTGAGCGCCGCAAGCACCGCGCCGCGCTGCTGGTTGGAAAGTTCGAGTTTTTGCGCAGCCTGAATCGCCGCAAAGTCGAAAAACGGGTTTTCAACCGGCTTTTGCGAGAGCTTGAGCAGCTTTTCTGCAATATTTGACTCTATGCGTTCAAAGTACGGAAGAAACACCGCTTCCGTCTCACCGACATATTGCTGGATCGCCTCGCCATGCGCGACCAAATTGTCCAGCGTTTCGATGAGTCGGTCTTCAGGCGCGCCAAGCAGCTTGACCGAGTAATTCAAAAGAGAAGGTTTCGGCAGATACGTGTGCCCGTATTCGTTCGCCGCGGTAGAAAGCGCGTAGAGAAGCCCCGCGCGCAAGCGGGATTCAGAATCAAACGAAAAGCCGGATACATTCTGCGCGATCTTGTCCGCCGTGACGAACCCGACGCCGTCTACGTCTTTGATAATCTGATACGGGTCTTCCTCGATTCGCGCAAGGCAGAGCTCGCCGTAGATTTTATAGAGTTTGTACGCTTGATTGACCGTCACGCCGTATGGCTCCAGCGCGAGCAGGATATCCCGCATCATGCGGTTCTCCAGATAACTTGCGAGGATCATATCGCGCTTTTTCGGGCCGATACCGGGGATTTCGGAAAGGCGCAGGGGATCGTCGTCCAGTACGGCGAGCGTCTCCATGCCGAATCGTTCGACGATTGCGCGCGCGGTTGCGGGGCCGACACCCTTGATGAGTCCGCTGCCGAGATATGTTTCGATCGCGGAGAGCGTCGCGGGCGCAACGGTATGGTAAGCGACTGCCTTAAACTGGCTGCCGTATTTCGGATGCGAGGAGAACTCGCCCGTCAACTCGATCCGTTCGCCAACGTTCGCCAGCGGCAGCGCGCCAACGACGGTCAGCTTTTCACCCTCGTCAGGGCATAGCTCAAGAACCGTCCAGCCGTTTTCGGTGTTACGGTAGATGATGGAGTTGACGACGCCGGTTATCTCTGCCATATCGTGTCCTGTCGTTTCAGATTGATTGGGTCAGTATGCTTGAAAGCGGGATACAAACAATTGCCCCCGCGCAGGACGCGGGGGCTTGTGTGATGCGGTTTAGAAGTCCAGCCGGGCTTCGATGTAACTTGTGAGCTCGTCGATCGGCAGGCGAACCTGCTCCATCGTGTCGCGGTCGCGTACGGTTACGCAGCCGTCGGTCTCGGTGTCGAAGTCGACCGTGATGCAGTACGGAGTACCGATCTCGTCCTCGCGGCGATACCGCTTACCGATGGAACCCGTCTCATCATAGTCTACCATGAACTTTTTGGCGAGCTTTGCATATACGGCCTGCGCCTGCTCGCCGAGCTTCTTGCTCAGCGGGAGCACCGCGCACTTAAACGGCGCGAGCGCGGGGTGGAGGTGCAGCACAGTGCGGACATCTCCGCCTTCCAGCTCCTGCTCCTCGTATGCGTTGCAAAGGAACGCGAGCGCGACGCGGTCTGCGCCGAGGGACGGCTCCACGCAATAGGGAATGAATTTCTCGTTGGTGTATGGATCGAGATATTCAAAGTTCTCGCCGCTGTGATCGGCGTGGCTCTTGAGATCGAAATCCGTACGGTCGGCGATGCCCCAGAGCTCGCCCCAACCGAATGGGAACATGAATTCGATGTCCGTGGTGCCCTTGCTATAGTGCGAAAGCTCTTCCTGCGCGTGCTCGCGGAGGCGGATGCTCTCGTCATTCATGCCGAGGGCAAGCAGGAACTTGTGGCAGTAATCCTTCCAGTAGAGGTACCATTCCATATCCGTACCGGGTGCGCAGAAGAACTCCAGCTCCATCTGCTCAAACTCGCGGATGCGGAAGATGAAATTGCCGGGTGTGATCTCGTTGCGGAAGGATTTACCAACCTGCGCGATACCGAACGGCAGTTTCTTGCGCGTGGTACGCAGCACGTTTTTAAAGTTGACAAAGATGCCCTGCGCGGTTTCGGGACGCAGGTAGAGCTCCGAAGCGGTGTCCTCCGTGACGCCCTGGAAGGTTTTGAACATCAGGTTAAACTTGCGGATGCCGGTAAACTCAGTCTTGCCGCATTCGGGGCAAACGATGCCCTTTTCCGCAATGAATGCTTCCATCTGCGCGTTCGTCCAGCCGTCGGGATGGATTTCCGTCAGATTGTTTTCGGCGACATAATCCTCGATGAGCTTGTCGGCGCGGAAACGCGCGCGGCAACTCTTGCAGTCCATCAGCGGATCGGAAAATCCGCCGACGTGGCCACTCGCGACCCATGTTTCAGGGTTCATCAGGATCGCCGCGTCCATACCGACGTTGTAGGGCGATTCCTGCACAAATTTTCTCCACCAGGCGCGCTTGATGTTATTCTTAAACTCCACGCCGAGCGGGCCGTAGTCCCAGCTGTTGGCGAGACCACCGTAGATCTCACTGCCGGGGTAGACAAAGCCGCGCCCTTTGCAGAGCGTTACGATTGAATCCATCGTATACCAGGAAGGTTTTTCCGATTGAGCTGCCATGTTTTGTTATGCTCCTTATTCGTCAGTCAACGCATATTATCGCAGGAAAACGGCTGATTTGTCAAGGCGCACAGGCGTTTGACGAATGTTTATTCGCGCGTGCCTGCGCCGGAAAAAAGCAGGAGATTTTACACACGAGTCGAAACTATACTTATGCAAAAATGAACTGCTGCGTTTGTGACTTACAGTTGTATCGACAGATATGTGACAAAGTCATCGAACCGACAGGCGCACGTATGGTAGCATAAAATCAAACACAAGGAGGTAGGTTTCATGAATACATATCGGCTGAAAATTGACGGCATGGGTTGCACACATTGCGTGAACAAGGTGACGAGAATTCTCAAGGAGTCCGGCTTCGAGGTCGTTTCCGTAGACATGGGCGATGCGAAGATCAAATCTGACATGAACCCCTCTACCGTACTCAAGACGGCAGGCGCCGTACTCGAGGACGAAGGATACATGCTCACCACCGTTCTGGCGGACTAAACGCATCGGCTTCGGAAATCGAGGCAGGAAACCAGCATGGGTAATCTTCATACCGGGCATGTCGTAGTTGGGATGTCCGGCGGCGTCGACAGCGCCGTGGCTGCGTTGCTGTTAAAGCGGCAGGGACACGACGTTGTCGGCGTATTTATGAAAAACTGGGAAGAAGAGGACGACGAAACAGGCGTCTGCACCGCAGCGAGCGACTATGAGGACGTCAAAAGCGTTTGCGCCGCGATCGGGATTCCCTATTATACGGTGAACTTTGCGCGGGAGTATCGCGACCGCGTATTTTCCTATTTTCTGGAGGAGTATGCGCGCGGCAGAACGCCGAATCCCGACGTGCTATGCAACTGCGAAATCAAGTTCCGCGCGTTTCTCGATTTTGCCGTCTCCACCGGCGCGGAAACGCTCGCGACAGGGCATTATGCGCGGCTGGATAAGACCGACGGCGTGAAACTCCTTCGCGCGCGGGATCTCGGCAAGGATCAGACGTATTTTCTCGCGGGGCTGACGCAGGATCAGCTGAAAAACGCGATGTTCCCGATCGGGGAACTGCAAAAGAGCGAGGTGCGTGCGCTTGCATTGGAGTCGGGCTTAAGCAACGCTGCAAAAAAGGACTCCACGGGTATCTGCTTCATCGGAGAACGGAACTTCAAGCAATTTTTGATGCAATACCTGCCCGCGCAGCAGGGCGACATGGTGGACGAGACCGGTCGCGTGATTGCAAAGCACGACGGGCTCATGTACTACACGCTGGGTCAGCGCAAAGGCCTCGGCATCGGCGGCCGCAGCGACGGCAGCGGCGAGAGCTGGTTTGTCGTCGGCAAAGACCTCAAGCGCAATTTGCTGATCGTTCAACAGGGCGAGCACGACGAGTTGTTTTCGCTATCTCTTGACGCGGAGAAGATCAACTGGATTCGTGGCAACCCGCCCGCAAATGAATTTGCTTGTACGGCAAAATTTCGCTATCGCCAGCCAGATCAATCCGTTCGGGTAACGATAGTAGGAAGCGGCGCGCATGTCACGTTTGACCAGCCGCAGCGCGCGGTCACGCCGGGTCAGTGGGTCGTGTTCTATCAGGGCGATGTCTGCCTCGGCGGCGGCCCGATCGACTATGTAGAGCCGAAAAAGGCGATACGCATTTAGCAGCGAAGCAATCTTTCAAAACGCCGGAGTTCCGGCGTTTTTTGCGCGACAGAAATGTTAACGTTTTTGCATAAAAGACACAATGCAGGATGGTAGCTTGTTTGCAATTTGACAGATTGTTTTTTATAATAAGTACATATGCACTATGATGGTCAGAGGATTCATCCGCGGGAGCGGTTGGAATGCGCAATTGAGCTTCTTTCCGGCGCGCGTGTGGTCGCGGACGTGGGATGTGACCACGGGCGGCTGAGTTGCGCGCTGATTCAACGTAATCTTGCGCAACACTGTATCGCAATCGACATCAGCGAGCCTTCCTTGAAGAAAGCGGAGCGATTGGCGCGACAGATCGGCGCGGAAGACCGCATCGAAACACGCCTCGGCGACGGACTCAAACCGCTCGTTGCATATGAGGCAGACGCGCTCGCCATCCTCGGCATGGGCGGCACACTGATGAACGAGATTCTGGATGTTATTCCGCCGCTCATGGGCGCGACAAAAGCTGTGTTGCAGCCGATGCGCGCGCCGGACGATATCCGCAAGTGGCTCTATGATCGAAATTATCCGGTTCTGGACGATCGCGTCGTACTCGATGCGGGAAGGCACTATCAGATTTTCTCGGTCGGGCAGCAGCAGGATAAACGGCAAGAGTTGCCGGAAGGCTGGCCGGAAGATTGCTTTGTGCTCGGCTATACTGCGTTTTCGCATCGCGAGCCGCTGATGAAGCCGCTTGCAGAGCGCATGCTCGCCACCACACGACGGAAGTTGAAAACCCAGCAGGCAGACGCGCTCACGAAGCTTGCGGCGCAGTTGGAACAGATATTGCAGTATTGGGAGAAACAACCATGAAGATAAACGAGTTTACCACGCTGATGGAGCGGATCGCGCCGAAAGAGCTCGCGCTGGACTTCGATAATCCCGGACTTTTAATCGAACCGGATCATGCGGAGGTTTCGCGCGTGCTGGTCGCGCTCGACTGCACAAAGGCTGTCGCGGAGGAAGCGGTAGAATGGGGCGCGGATCTGGTGCTCACGCATCACCCGCTGTTCTTTCATCCGGTCAACAAGCTCGCCTATAGCGATCCTGCGACCGCGGCCGCCTGTATATTGCTCCGGCACGGCATTGGCTTGTTTGCCGCGCATACCAATCTCGATGCGGCGCACGGCGGCGTGAACGAAACGCTATGCGAGATGTTCGGCATCCGCGAGGCAATCCCGTTTGACGAAGGCGTGGGTCGCATCGGACAACTCAAAACGACGGAGACGCTCGCGGCGTTTGCAAAACGCGTGGAGCAGAGCCTAAATGCGCGCGTTTCTATCTCAGGAGAGATGGAAAAACCGATCTCGCGTGTTGCGGTGATGGGCGGCAGCGGAGGCAGTTCTGTCACGCAAGCCGCGGCACAGGGCGCAGATGTGCTGCTCACCGGCGAGTTGAAACACTCCGACGCGCTGGATGCCCAGATGCTTGGCCTAAGCCTGATTGTCGCGGGGCACTATGAAACCGAGGCGATCGCACTGGAACCACTGATGAAACGTTTACAGTACGAATGTTTTGATGTACAATATAAGTTATCGCGTACGGACGGGAGTCCGTTTGTGCGCCTTTGAGGAGGGAAATGCCGTGAGAAAGATGGAAGCATTATGGTCCTATCAGGAAGCTGAGATCGCGAAGAGTACTGTTGAGAATGAGATTCGCAGTACCCCCGCAAGACTCCAGCTGGCGAAGCTGCATAAACAGCTAAAAAGTCAGCAGGCAGTCATCACCAAGCTTTCGGAAGAAATTGAATCATACGAGCAACAGCTTGTGAAACTCACTGATCAGGTGAGCAAGCTCGAAGAGAGACTGCAGATGGAAAGCAGCGAGCTCGTAACCATAAAACAGGACGACGAAAGCACTGCGGAAGAGATGACGGAGCTCAAGGGAGACATCGAAAAGCTCAACCGTGAAGTATCGCAGGGCGTGCGCGAAGCAAAGGCGCTGCTGGGCGAGATCGAGAAAGCCTCGGAAGAATATCAGACCACAGCCCGCTCCGCGAGCAAGGCGAAGAAGGAATATGACGCGCTGCGTGTCCAGTGCGAGGAGGAGAAGGAGGCACGGCAACCGGAGCTGGATCGTCACGATCAGAATCTGGCCTCGCTGAGTAAAACCGTCGATCCGGTTTTGCTGGAACGATACAATCAGGTCAAGCAGCATCACGCGGTGCCGATTGCAAAGATTGTCAATAGCAAGTGCGGCGGATGCAACATGTCTCTGCCGATGGTGATGCTCAAAAAAATCGCAACGACAGACGGCATCGTTGAGTGCGAGAACTGCGGAAGAATTTTGTATCACACCAACGATTAAATATTGGCTTTGCGTTAGCAAGCGATACGAGACCACATTGAAAACTGAATCATGATTTGAGTAAGAAAGGCGACCGCGCCCGCGCAAGCAGGTGAGGAAAGTCCGAGCACCACAGGGCAGAGTGCCGGGTAACACCCGGCGGAGGCGACTCCAGGGAAAGTGCAACAGAAAGAAACCGCCCGGTAACGGGTAAGGATGGAAAGGCGAGGTAAGAGCTCACCCGCGCTCCGGCGACGGAAGCGCGCTGTAAACCCCACTCGGTGCAAGATTGGTATGGGAGCATTTAATAGCGGCTCGCTACGCTCTCGGGAATCGCATGAGCCTCTCGGCAACGATTGGCCTTAGATAGATGGTCGCACTCGACAGAACTCGGCTTATTTCTTGCTCAATACTTTTATAAAGCTGGCGCGCCGCAAGGCGCGCTTTGCGAAAGAATGAAGTATCCGCCCGCCGGGCGGGCACAGAATAGACGCTGGCGCGCCGCAAGGCGCGCTTTGCGAAAGAAATACTATCGTCGGTTACGGCGAAATTTGGAGACAACATGGAAACGACGGCAACGACAACCAAACCCGGAATACTCAGCGGCATTCAGCCGACGAGCGTACTTACCATAGGCAATTATTTCGGCGCGCTGAAGAATTGGGCCACCATGCAGGACGAGTTTGACGCGTACTACATGGTTGCCAATTTGCACGCGCAGACGGTCAAAATGGATCCGGCGGAGCTTCGCAGGCGCAGCGTGGAAACCTTTGCGCTGTTTCTTGCCGCGGGCATCGATCCTGCGCGCTCGACGGTATTCGTGCAGAGCCATGTGCCGGAACACACCCAGCTTACTTGGGCGTTGATGTGCAACGCCTACATGGGCGAGCTTTCGCGCATGACGCAGTTTAAGGAGAAGAGCGCGAAAACCTCTGACAATATCAATGCGGGACTCTTCACCTATCCTGTGCTGATGGCGGCGGATATCCTGGTCTATCAGGCGAAATACATCCCTGTCGGCGCGGATCAAAAGCAGCATGTCGAGCTTACGCGCGATATCGCAATCCGCTTCAATAATATGTACGGAGAAACGTTTGTCATCCCCGAACCGTACATTCCGAAAATCGGCGCGCGCATCATGAGCCTGCAGGAGCCGGAAAAGAAGATGAGCAAGTCTGATCCGAATCCGAATGGCTACGTCCGCATCCTCGACGAGCCGGATGTGATCGTGAAAAAGCTAAAGCGCGCGGTTACGGACAGCGAGGGCGAGATCACGGCAAACCCCGAACGCGCGGGCATCTACAACCTACTCTCGATCTACTCTGCCTGCACGAACGGAACCATCGAGGATTCCGCTGCGTTCTTTGCAGGTAAAGGCTACGGCGATCTCAAGAGCGGCGTCGCGGACGCGATCATCGAGACGCTCAAGCCGATTCAGACCGAGTATACAAGACTGCTGTCGGACAAAGCCTACCTGAACGAGACCATGAAGCTTGGCGCGGAGCGCGCGCAGGCAACAGCGCGCAAAACCGTTCGCAAGGTCTACCGCAAGATGGGGTTTGATACCTGAGAACAGACAACGCAAAACAAACAATAAACGCCGCCTCCGAATAATCGGAAGCGGCGTTTTGTGTTGCTCGCGTGTGTTATGCCAGCAGTTTTTCGAGCGTTGCGAGCTTGACTGCGACGCAGAAGACTTCCATTGCAGCTTTCACCTCGGAAAGCGGCGGATAGGAAGGCGCGATGCGCAGGTTGGTGTCCTGCGGGTCAACGCCGCCGGGATAGGTTGCGCCTGCGCCCGTGAGCGCTACGCCGACTTCCTTACAGAGCGCGACCACGCGCTTGGCGGTACCGGGCAGCAGGTTCACGCTGACAAAGTAGCCGCCCTTGGGACGGTGCCAGCTCGCGATCTCAAGCGGATCGATCTCTTTCTCGAGCGCTTCGCAAACGAGGTCAAACTTTGGCTTCATGATCGCCGCGTGCTTCTTCATGTGCGCATGTGTGTTCTCCGCGGTTTTGAGGAAGCGGACGTGCATAAGCTCGTTGACCTTGTTGGGGCCGATGGTCTGGAAGGTCATCAGACCTAGGATATACTTGATGTTATCCACGCTCGCCGCCATGCAGGAGACGCCCGCGCCGGCGTAGGTCACCTTGCTGGTGGAGGCAAACTCATACACGAGGTCGGGGTTGCCCGCTTCGCGACAGAGGCCGATCATATCCGGGAACGGCAGATCCTCACCCTCAAAGGTGTGGATGCAATAGGCGTTATCCCACATCAGCGCGAAATCGGGCGCGGCGGGCTTCATGGCAGCGATCCGCTGGCAGGTTTCCAGCGGGTAGACGTAGCCGTCGGGGTTACTGTACTTCGGCACGCACCACATACCCTTGACAGACGCGTCCTTGATCAGTTCTTCGACGATGTCCATTTTGGGGCCTTTTTCGTCCATGGGCACAGGGACGAGTTCCATGCCGAAACTTTTGCTGACGTTGAAATGGCGGTCGTAGCCGGGGAAGGGGCAGAGGAACTTGATCTTTTCCTCCTTTGCCCAGGGACGAACACTGTTTTTGAGGCCGTGCGTGTACGCCTTTGCGATCAGGTCATACATCAGCTGCAGGCTTGCGTTGTTGCCGAGGATGACTTCCTCCGGCTTGCAAAACAGCAGATCGGCAAACAGCTTGCGGCAGGAGGGAAGACCCGCCAGCTCGCCGTAGTTGCGCGCGTCCATGCCGTCGATTTCATAATTGCCGTCGTCCAGCGTACGAATCATATCGTCCGCCAACGCCAGCTGCGCGGTTTCGGGTTTGCCGCGGGTGAGGTTGAGGTTGAGTTTGTAGCCGCGCAGCGCCTCGTAGTCCTGCTGCACGCGGGAAAGCTCCGCCTGGAGCGCCGCCTTGTCCAAATCCGAATAACGCATGATTGTGTTTTCCTTTCGAGTGAGTATAAAACCGCCCGAAACCGTGATTTCGCGGCTTCGGGCGGCGAAGATGGTTTGTTTTTTATGCTACTGTAACCATCGACGAAATGCAATTATTTTTTTCGCATAGCCATTAGATTTTTTTGCAATGTTATGCAACGAGGCGGTTATGCTTTGCCCAATCTCTTCTTCATCGTGTTCTCGACGGCATTGATGATGTTCTCATATCCCGTGCAGCGGCACAGATGTCCGGAGAGGCGTTTTCTGAGTTCGTCGCGGGTGTATTCCTTGCCGGATTCGAGGATTTCTACCGACGTCATGATGAAGCCCGGCGTGCAGAAACCGCACTGAACGGCAGCCTCGTCCACAAACGCCTGCTGGATGTCCGAAAGCTCTCCGTTCGGGCCAAGCAACGATTCCAGTGTGCGGATGTGTTTGCCTTCCGCCCAGACCGCGAGGTAGATGCAGGAGTTATAGCATTCGCCGTCGATGATGACGTTGCAGGCGCCGCATTCGCCGACCTCACAGCCCTTTTTGACTGAGGTGAGGCGATAGTCGTTGCGGAGCATGTCTGTCAGCGACGCGCGGACGTCCACATACGTTTCGACATCCTTGCCGTTGATGTTGCATTTAACGAGTTTCTTTTCCATATTAGAACACACCTCCTGCGCGCTCGACCGCGGCGCGTAAGCCACGGCGGGCGGTCTCGCTGATGATCTGCTTGCGGAAATCCGCACTCGCGCGCCAGCTGGTGCGCGGGTTGACGTCGTTCAGCACCGCATTGCCGACAAGCTCGATGGTTGCTTCGCTGACGGGCTGTCCGTTGACGGCAGCTTCCGCCGAACGTGCACGCATCGGCACCGGACCTGCGACGCCGTACGAGATTCGCATGCGCTCGATGGTCTTCTTGTCCGCGCTGAGCACGACGTTGACCGAGCAGCCGATGGTCGCGATGTCCATCGCGTTGCGCATGGCGTACTTGATGTAATAACCGTAGCAGTTTTCGTAGCTTTCTTTGGGGATCAGGATCGCCGTGAGCAGTTCGCCCGGCTGCAGATCAACCTTGCCGACGCCTTTGTAGAAGTCGTGGATGCTGATCTTGCGCATGCCGGCTGGTCCCGTGATCTCCAGCATCGCGTCATACGCCACCTGAGAGGAGGCGGTGTCCGCGCTGGTCACGCCGTTGCAGATGTTGCCGCCGAGCGTGCCGATGTTTCTCAGCTGCGGACCGCCCACGGTGTCGGCTGCTTCGCCGAGCACGGGCATATACTGCTGCAAAAGCGGGCTTTTGGTTGCGTGTGAAAAGCTTGTCATGGGTCCGATGCGCAGCGCGCCGTCAGGATCCATGGTGACCTCGCGCAGCTCGTCCAGCTTATAGAGGCTGATGAGCTCCGTGCCTGCGAGCTTGCCTTCGCGCATTTTGATGAGAACGTCGCTGCCGCCTGCAATCAAAACAGCCGACGGATGCGCCTGCATGAGTTCCACGGCGTTTTGTACGCTCGTTGCCTCATATAAAGCGGAAAAATCATACATAGTCGTCAGCCCTCCTTCTTACAGTAAGCCTTCCTCTTTGAAACGCTCAAAGAGGATATGCGGCGTCATGGGTGTCTGGTTCACGGCAACGCCTGTTGCGTTGAGAATCGCGTTGCGGATGGCGGGCGCGCCGGGGCATGCCGGCGGTTCGCCGAGCGCCTTGGTGCCAAAGGGGCTGGTGGGCTCAAAGTTTTCAACAAACTCGGCTTTGAGATCGCAATGATCCATTGTGGTGCTGAGTTTGTAGTCTAAGAGGTTGTTGTTCAGCGGTCTGCCCGTCTTGGGGTCAAACAGCAGTTGCTCACCCATGCCATAGCCGATGGCCATGCTCATGCCGCCGTGCACCTGCGCTTCCGCAAGCTGCGGGTTGATGAGCCGACCGCAATCGTGCACGTTGATCATGCGAAGGAGCTTGACCTTGCACATGGGGATATCTACCTCGACCTCGACAAAGCCACAGCCGAAGGAATAGGCGTTGCTCTTGATCTGCGTGGTGCCCTCTGCGCTGAACTGCTCCGCCTGCTCTGTGGAATAGAGCGCGGTGGTCGCAAGCTCTTCAATGCTCATCAGAAGTTCTCCGCTCGACTTGTCGACTACACGGCCTTCGACGATGTCGATCTCTTCCGAAGGCTTGCCGGTGAGGTAGGAGGCGTAGTTGAGTAGCTTGTTTTTCAGCTGGGTGCCGATGTTGTGGATCGCGAATCCTGCAACGTACGTCTGGCGGGAGGCGTATGCGCTTGTGCCGAACGGAGTGATGTCGGTGTCCTGCGTGGAGACGACATGCACCTTTTCCATCGGAATGCCGACGGTGTCTGCGACCATCTGCGCAAATACGGTATCCGCGCCCTGGCCGATCTCGGTTTCGCAGATATGCAGCTGTACCGAACCATCCTGATTCATGAGCATGCGGCAGCTGCTGGCTTCCAGTGCGATGGGCCAGACGGCGGTGTTATACCAGAAGATCGCCATGCCGACGCCGCGGCGGATGGGGCCTGTCTGCTTTGCATATTCCGCGTGCAGACGGTCGTAATCCAAGTATGCTTTGCCTTTGGCGATACATTGATTCAGGCTATCGAAGTAGTTGCAGTTCTTAGAGAACGCGTCGACATAGCCGACGGGCATCATGTTCATCTCGCGCAGCTTGATGGAGTCGATGCCGAGCACCTTTGCCGCGTCTTCCACGCTGCTTTCGATCGCGAACGAAACCTGCGGGATGCCGTAGGCGCGCATTGCGCCCGCCGCGGGCAGGTTGGTGAACACGGTGTATGCGTCAACCTTTGTGGCCTTTTCGTCGACGTAGATCTGCTTAAACGCGCCTGCGCCCTTGGCGCAGATGCCGTGGCCGTGGCTCGCGTAGCCGCCCTGATTGGAATACGCTTCCATCTGGCGCGCGACGAACCGTCCATCCGGACGGGCGTAGGTGACGATGTGGTAGCGAATCGCGTGGCGCACGCGGTTGCTGATGAAGGTCTCCTCACGGCTGACGTCGAGCTTGACGAGCCTGCCGCCGACCATCTGGCAGCAATAGCCGCAGAGCGGTTCATACAGCGCGTCCTGCTTGTTGCCGAATCCGCCGCCGATGTAGGGCTTGATCAGCCTTACGCTGCCCCAGGGCAGACCCAACGCCTGACCGCAAATACGGCGCACGATGTGCGGAATCTGCGTGCTGGAGACGATGACGATCTTGCCGGCCTGTTCTTCGGCGTAGCAGATGTGGTTTTCGATGTGGCAATGCTGTACGACGGGCGTGTTGTACCAGCCCTCGATCTTCACAAGACCGGGTTCCTGAATCGCTTCTTCGAAATTACCGATTTCGTAGTTTGTGCGTCCCAGAATGTTGTTCTTGAAGTTCTCATGCAGCTGTGGTGCGCCGTCCTTCATGGCTTCCTGCACGTCGAGCACAAAGGGGAGTTCTTCATACTCCACCTTGAGTGCGCGCAAGCCCTGATCCGCGGCAACTTCGTCCTCCGCGATGACCACGGCGACGTCGTCCCCATAGTAGCGCACATGCTTGTTCAGCAGCAGTCGATCCGCAACGTCCTGATGATGCGGGTCGATCGACCACGGATGTCCCGCTGTCGGGAACGGGCGATCGGGCACGTCAAAGCAAGTCAACACTTTGACCACGCCGGGAATCGCTTCCGCAGCCGAGGTGTCGATGGATGTGACCATGCCGTGCGCAATGGTCGAGTGGTAGATTTTTACGATGAGTGCGCTCTTGTCGGCAAGGTCGTCCGTATAACGGGCTTTGCCGGTTACTTTGTCGATTGCGTCGACTCGTTTGACGCTTTTTCCAACTACCATAGTTCCCTCCTGTGATTTGTGGCAAAACCTGCGGCGTCGCTCCACACCGCGGGTGATTGATAAAAGGGGGCGAAAGACGTTTGTTGTGCAAAATCTTCTGTGAAATCAGGAAAATATTAGTATAACAGTAACGTCTATTGATACAAGCTTATCTTACTACGATTAGATAACAAACGGGCTAATTTTCATAAAATGCTACGAGAATATCACAGATTCAACAACATGTAGCGTAATCATTTTGCTATTCAATAGATGTTGTTTTTCAAACGTGCGATTATTGGTTGATCTTGTTGAAAAACTCCATCGTTCTCACGTTAAACAGACCCATATCGGTCAGGCGTACATCCGGAATGACCGGCAGCGCGATAAAGGAAAGCGTGATGAATGGATCGCTCTCGGTGTGTATGCCGAGGCTCTCTGCGGCTTCCAGCAGCTCACGCTGATGTTTGAGGATGACTTCCAGCGGTGCGTCGCTCATCAGTCCCGCAACGGAGAGGACGAGCTTTGCTTTCACTTCGCCGCGGCTGACCACGACATAGCCGCCGCCGCATTCTTCGAGCACATCGATCGCCATGAGCATATCCGCGTCGTTGTCGCCGACGACCACGAGGTTGTGGGAATCGTGTCCGACGGTGGTTGCGATGGCGCCGTCCTTGATGTCAAACCCGCGCAGAATGCCCAAACCAACTCTGCCGGAGGCATGGTGGCGTTCCACCACCGCGAGCTTGAGCAAACCGTTCTTTGGCACAAAGCAGCCGTTTTCGGTGTAGACTTCTTCGATGTCCAGCGCGGTGACGAGTTCTTTTGGAATCAGGCGGATGATGTTTGCTTCGCCTGTAATCGGCATCTTGAGCACGTCCGGCTTGCGCGGGGCAAGATGGACACTGTTGTAGATCTTCGGGTCGGGTTTGATGTGCGTGTCCACGCTCGGCTCAAACACCTTGCCGTCGGTGATCACAAACTGCGGGTTGAAGTCGGTCAGGTTGTCAAACAACACGAGATCTGCGCGGTAACCCGGTGCGACTGCGCCGTAATGGCGGATGCCGTACGCGTCGGCGGTATTGATGGTCGCCATCTGGATCGCTTTGATCGGCGGAATGCCGTTTGCAACCGCGCGGCGCACGATATAGTTGATATGGCCCTCTTCGCGGATGTCCGCAAGGTGCTTATCGTCCGTGCAGAAGGACATTCTGCGCGTGGGAAGCTTGTTTTCCGCAATCTGCTTCATGATCTGTTCGACGTTGCGGTTGGCAGAACCTAAGCGCAGGTGGATGCGGAGACCTTTTCGAAGTTTTTCGAGCACTTCTTCATATGTGATGCACTCATGATCCGTGATCGGCCCTGCAACGCAATATGCGTTGAGCGCGTCGCCAGTCAGCGTCGGGGCATGTCCGTCGATCGGATGATGCCGGAAGAGATGCAGCTTATCGAGCATTTCGCCTTCGCCTTCGACGGTTGCGACATAGTCCATCACTTCGCCGAGACCCAGCACGCGCGGGTGCGAGATGAAGGCTTCCAGGTCCTTCGCCGTCAGTTTCGCGCCGCTGGTTTCGAACGCTGTCGCGGGCACGCAGGACGGAACCATAACAAAGACGGAAAGGGGAAGCCATTCCGTCTGATCGAGCATGTATTGAATTCCGTCTGAACCACAGACATTTGCGATCTCATGCGGGTCTGCGATGATAGAAGTGGTGCCTTTTTCGAGAATGACGTTGGCAAAACGGGTCGGATGCGCCATCGAAGATTCGATGTGTACATGTCCGTCCATGAGGCCGGGGCAGAGATATCCGCCTTTTGCATCGATTTCGACGCGTCCGGTGTACTCACCAACGCCGATGATGATGCCATCGCGCATGGCGACGTCACCTTCTATGATTTCTTCTGTAAAAACATTGACGATTTTTGCGTTTTTGATGACCAGAGCAGCATTTCTGTTAGCCGCGTTGAGGATGGCGGCGCGAAGACGTGACTTTTGCATAATGCTCACCCACCTTTTTGTTAGTATAGCACAAAGATTGTTAGATGCAAATACTTTGCAGGAAGAAAATCGTGTGCTAGAATAAAACCAGACATAGTTCTTTTGCAGTTTGTTTTATTTGCATCCTGCGTTTTCAGAACACCGATCAATAGAAACACAACGCATATCTCGTCAATCGAAAAACGTTACTCAGGCATCATATACGAAGGAGGCGATCACCCATGCGAACCCTCATACAAAATGGAACGCTCGTACGCAGCCAGGGCATCGAACAGGCGGATATCCTGATCGAGAACGGATTCATCAAGAGGATTGCAGCAGGAATCAACGAGCAGGCGGACGAAATCATCGACGCGGGCGGAAAACTCGTATTCGCGGGTTTTATCGACACGCACACGCACTTCGATCTCGACCTGGGCATCACGGTGACCGCGGACAACTTCATCACCGGCACGCGTGCGGCGGTGCTTGGCGGCACGACGACCGTGCTGGACTTTGCGACACAGGATCGCGGCATGACCATGCAGGACGCGCTCGACCTCTGGCATAAAAAAGCGGAAGGCTCGAGCTGCAACTACGGTTTCCATATGGCGATTTCGGAATGGGACGGCGAGCGCGCGGCAGAGGTCGAGTATATGGTCGCGCAGGGCGTGACTTCCTTTAAGATGTATATGGTGTATGATGCGATGCGCCTCAACGACGGCGAAATCTACGCCGCGCTGAAGCACATGGCTGCCCTGAACTGCATCAGCGGCGTACACTGCGAAAACTACGACGTACTCAACGAGCGGATTCACGAGCTCAACAGCATCGGCATGCGTTCCCCGCTGGCGCACCCGCTCGCGCGGCCGAACGCCGTGGAGGCGGAGGCTGTCGCGCGTCTCATGCGCATCGGCGAGCTTGCAAAAGCGCCTGTCTGGGTGGTGCATCTCTCCACACGCGAAGGTCTCGAAGAAGCGAAGCGCGCCAGAGCAAGAGGGCAGGAGGTCTACTTAGAAACCTGCCCGCAGTATCTCGTGCTGGACGACGCGCGCTATGGCGACCCAGACGCGGAGAAGTTCATCATGTCCCCGCCACTGAGAAAGCCTGCGGATGAAGATGCGCTGCTTTCGGCGATGGGCGCGGGTGAGATCGACGTCATTGGCACCGACCATTGCTCGTTTATGATGAGCCAGAAAGCGCTGGGCGGCGGTGAATTCAGCAAAACGCCCAACGGCGGCGCGGGCGTACAGAACCGCGCGCAGCTCATCTACACCTACGCCGTGCGCACGGGGCGCATCACGCTCCAGCAGATGGCGGCGATGATGAGCGAGAACGCGGCAAAGATGTTTGGCATGTTCCCGCACCGCGGTGTACTCAGCGAGGGTTCGGAGGCAGATATCACGATCTATGATCCCACCGGTGAGAGCACGATTTCGCACCGCACCAACGCGCACGCATGCGACAACTCGCCCTATGAAGGCATGAAAGTGTTGGGCTCAGTTTCGGATGTGCTACTCGGCGGACGGCATGTTGTGCAGGGCGGCAAACTCGTCAAGGAGGGCAAGGGCAGATTCGTCTTCCGCAAGGCCTCCGGACGGTATCGCGCGTGAAGATCGGCTGCGTGCTGCTCGCGGCGGGTGCGGGCAAGCGCTTCGGCGGCGGCAAGCTGCTCCACGAGATCGAAGGGGAATCAATGATCGCGCGGGCGCTGCGGCTTTATTCGAAAACACCGTTTGCGGCGCGCGTATGCGTGACCCGAGCGGAGGAGACAGAGATCCAGCGTCTGGCGCTTGCGAGCGGCTTTCCGGTTGCGATCAATCCCGACCCGGAGCGCGGCGTCGGAACCAGCGTCGCCATCGCGACAGAGTCGATTCTCGCGAGAGAATCCGCACTCGACGGCATACTGTATGCGGTAGCGGATCAACCGTATCTCACGCAGGAGAGCGTGAATCGATTGATCGAGACATTCTTGGCGCACCCCAGCGATATCACTTCGCTCTGTTATGAGAAACGGCGCGGAAACCCGGCGATCTTCCCCGCGGAATTTTATCCGGAGCTATGCGCGCTCAAGGCGGATATCGGCGGCGGCGCGGTGATCAAGCGGCACCCGGATCGAATCCAACTTGTGGAGGCGTTTTCCGCGCAGGAGCTGGACGATATCGACACCAAAGAGAACTGATCAGAAATGATGGATAGAACTGCCTGCGGAAGTTGATTCCGGATGGCAGGTAAGGAAGAATTGACATGACAGAACAATTATCGGGCTTAACGCTCATCAAAGGACATATCATAGAAGCAAAGACATTCGGCGACCCCGTGATCACGGAAAACGGCTACCTCGCGGTGGAAGACGGCGTGGTAAAGGGCGTGTTTGCCGACCTTCCGGCTGAATTTGTGGGAGCAAAGGTAGAAGACTACTCTGGCAAACTGATTCTGCAGGGATTTTCAGACATGCATCTGCACGCGCCGCAGTATCCTATGCTCGGTATGGGCATGGACTTGCCATTGATGGATTGGCTTAAAACCTATACGTTTAAAACAGAAGCACGTTTTTCGGATAACGATTTTGCGCGGATGGCGTATTCCCGCCTTGCCGCGGATCTTGTGAACAACGGAACTACGCGCGTTTGCATCTATTCTTCGATTCACACAGATGCGACGCTGATTTTGATGGAGGAGCTGGAGAAAGCCGGTATCGGCGGCTACGTCGGCAAGGTAAACATGGACCGCGCGAGCGGCGAATGCCAGGAGCTGACGGAGGAGAGCAAGCGGGAAACCCTGCGCTGGCTCGATGAGAGCACGCGCTTCACGCATGTGAAGCCGATTCTCACGCCGCGCTTCACGCCCAGCTGCACCAACGAACTGATGGACTGGCTTGGCAAGGTTGCCAATGAGCGCGGTGTGTACGTACAGTCCCATTTGAGCGAAAATAAACGCGAGATCGAACTCGTCAAAGAGTTGCATCCCGATTGCGAGCAGTATTGGCAGACCTATGACAAATACGGCCTCTGGACCGATCACACGATCATGGCGCACTGCGTGCATTCCGATGCGCGCGAGCAGCAGGCGATGATTGACCACAACGTGCTTTGCGTGCACTGCCCGGATTCCAACATCAACATCTGCAGCGGGTTTGCGCCCGTGCGGCAGATGAAAGAGCGCGGCGTCTGGGTCGCGCTGGGTTCTGATATCGCAGGCGGCGCGCAGCTGCCGATGCTGCAGGTGCTGACGGGCTGCCTTCGCATGTCTAAAGCGCGCGCTATTGCGACTGAAGGAAAGGAGCCGTTTTTGACCGTGGGAGAGGCGTACTATCTTGCGACCAGCGCGGGTTCGCGCTACTTTGGCGACGCGGATGGCTTTGCGCCGGGCAACCCGCTGCACGCGGTTGTGCTGGATGAAACGCGGCTGCCGCCGAGCGCGCGGGAGCTGACGGTAAAGGAACGGTTTGAGCGCGCGGTGTACCTCGCGGATGACCGGAGCATCGCCGCGGTTTACGGCGGCGGTAAAAAAATCAAATAGCGCACAAAAGCAGCGGACGAGTATGCCGCTGCTTTTTCTTCAAGACCATCATTGGATCAGGTTCGACGAAATGATTTCCCAGTTGCATTTATCTTAATCAAAAAACAATTCAATTGCAAGTGATTCTATTACAGAACATTTCGTCGAACAAAGTTATAATTCGTTCACAAGGATGACAGACCCAAGACGAGAAAATAAAGTTTAATAAACCTAGAATTCGAAAAGGGAACATCATCTTTGTATCGAATAAATAAACATAGGCAGAGTACAAAATAGTTTGCCGAAAAAGGAGTGGTATCATGCGTATCTCGATCACTGGCAAAAACCTTGAGATCTCCGATTACCTCAACGACTTGGTCAACAAAAAAGTTGGCAAGCTCGAACGATTTTTCCCACAGGACGCTGACGTGTTCGTCACCCTGTCGGTCGAAAAAAACCGCCACATCGTCGAGGTAACAATCCCCTATGACGGCGGAGTCATCCGCGGGGAAGAGATCACCGGCGACATGTACGCCTCCATCGACAACGTGCTCGACAAACTCGAAAAGCAGATTATCCGGCACCGTACCAAACTCGAGAAATGCCTCCGCAGCGGCGCGTTGAGCGACCTGGAAGAGGAGTACATCGGCGATGAGGACGCCGAGGAGGAAGGACCGAAGATCGTTCGCGTCAAGCGCTTTGCGATCAAGCCCATGGACGAAGAAGAGGCCATGCTCCAGATCGAAATGGTCGGCCATTCGTTCTACGTCTTCCTCAATTCGGACACCAACCAGATGAATGTGCTGTATAAGCGCAAAGACGGCAACTACGGCCTCATCGAGCCGGAAAATTAAGCCTCCGGCAAACGAAAGCATCCATATAAACAACAGCCCGGCGCAGATGCGCCGGGCTGTATTGCTGTATACGTGCGTTCTTACTTGAGGTTCTCGGGATTGAGGCAGAGCAGTTCCGGGAGCACGAACAGGCCGTCTTTGCGGATCAGTACGTCGTCAAACCAGATTTCGCCGCCGCCGTACTCCGGCGTCTGAATCAGCACGATATCCCAGTGCTGGCTGGATTTGTTGCCGTTGTTGCAGTCGTCATAGCAACTGCCGGGCGTGAAGTGGATGCTGCCCGCGATCTTCTCGTCAAACAGCGTGTCCTTCATCGGGAAGGTGATATAGGGGTTGACGCCGATGGCAAATTCGCCGACATAGCGCGCGCCTTCGTCGATGTCCAGCTGGTTGTTGATGCGGGCGGTGTCGTTCGCGGTGGCTTCGATGATCTTGCCGTCTTTGAACGTGAACTTGATATCCGTAAACGTAAAACCCGCCTCCAGCGACGGCGTGTTGTAGGCGATGGTGCCGTTGACGCTGTTCTTGACCGGTGCCGTATAAATCTCGCCGTCGGGGATATTCATGTTGCCCGCGCACTTGATGGCGGGAAGACCCTTGATGGAGAATGTCAGGTCGGTGCCGGGCGCGACGAGACGAACCTTGTCCGTGCGCTCCATGAGCGCTTTGAGCGAATCCATCGCCTTGTCCATCTTGCTGTAATCCAGCGTGCAGACGTTGAAGAAGTAGTCCTCAAACGCTTCGGTGCTCATATCCGCAAGCTGCGCCATGCTGGGCGAAGGATAGCGGAGGATGACCCATTTGGTCTTGGGCACGCGGATTTTGCCGTGCACGGGCGTCCAGTAATAGGTCATAAAGTCGTTGAATTTATCACCGGGCACATCGGAGAATTCGCTTGCGTTCGTGCCGCCTCGGATGCCGATGAACGCCTGCATCTGCTCCATCATGGAAGCGTCGACCTTTGCGCGGCGCGTGAGCTGTTCCGGCGTGCAGTGCATCAGGATTTCGCGGTCAAGGCTCTTGTCCTCCAGCCAGAGGAAGGGGACGCCGCCCGCTTTGTAGACTTCTTTGATCAGCGCACGCGTGAGGTCTTCGTTGCCGCCGATGCTCTGGATGAGTACGTTTTCGCCGGGTTTGACGGCGCAGGAAAAGTTGACCAATCCGTCGGCCAGCTTCAGGATTCTGGGATCAAACATGAGATTGCCTCCTGTTGGTGAAAATTGTTCTGGTTAATGCCGATTTACGCTCGACACCGCGTTTATTATCGCATAAAGCGAGCAAAAACGCCAGTGCTGACACCGGCGTTTGCATAATATATTCGAATAAAATTGTGTTTATGCGTTTACGTTGTAGATCTTTTTCACCGCTTCACGGTTGGGTGTGATGAACACGAAAACGGAGAGTCCGAAGATCGCCATGCAAACCGCGACGACCAGGCGAATGTCAAACAGATCTCCGATTGCGCCCGCGATGAGTTGGCCGCCGATTGTGCCGAGGATGCTGAGCATCTGAAACAGTCCATTGAACCGGCCGCGCATCTCGTTTGGCAGGTAGTTTTGCGTGCCGGAGATACGGATGTTGTAGCTCGTGACGCCCAGCATGCCTTCAAACAACATGAAGATCAGCATCGCCCAGAATGGGAAGAACAGATATGCGCCGTCGACGATTGAGATCGCCACATAGACAAATAGCGCGATGTTATACTTCTTTTGCGCTGGATAGCGGTAGAAATAATGAACCGAACCGCCGATCAAGCGTCCGATCGTATTGGCGCTCATCACCAGCGAATATTGCATGATGCCGTCGACCAGGGTCAGACTCTTGAAGTAGGGCAGCGCAAGCGTCATGCAGATTGAGCTGGTAAACATCATCACGAAGAAAAACCATGTGATCGCGTTCAGCCCGCGCTCGCGCTTGAGATACGCAAACCCGTCCTTGAGGTCCTGCATGAAGCGGCTGCCGTTGAATTTTTCGACTGTGTTTGCGATATGCGTCTCAATCGCTTTGATCTGCGTTTCGGCAATCGCCGCGATCAAGAACGTAAACGCATTGAACAAAAACAGCGGAGCCAGGCCGATGGTGCGATAGCAAATACCCGCGATGGGCACCATGATCGCGCTGCTGAGCGGATAGATCAGGCTCTCGATGGAATAGGCGCGCGTCATGTTGCCTTCGCTGATTAAAGTAGGATAAAAGCTCTCGTAAGCGACGCTGTAGACGCTGTCGATGCCGCCGACGACCATGGACATCAGCAGATACGCCGTATAATTGAAGTAACCTCGGAGCAGCAAGATGAAGAACATGGTATAAAACGCAGCCGAAGCGAAGTCCAGCGTATAGATCACGCGTTTGCGGGAAAACCGGTCGAGATACGGTCCCGCGAACATAGGGAGCACGATCCGCGGCAGACTGTAGCAGGTCATGAACAACGCATACAGCAGAACGGACTCCGTCTTATCATAGACCAGAAGACCGATGGCAAAGCCGGCCACCGCGTTTCCGAGCATGGAGACGACCGTGCCGAGCGTTAATATGGAAAAGTCTCTTGTCCAGAGCTTATTCTTTGTTGCTTCCATAATCGGGACTTTACCATACACGAGTGGCGGTTGTAAAGATGTAACAAATCGGTATTTTTGGCGTGCGATAGCGCAGTATTTGCTAATATGAGCGTTTATTACTCAAGCGTAAAATAACAGGAATTGTTTTTAATTAAGTATGTAAGTTGTTCGCAAAGACTACACAATTCCGGCAGGCCTTTTGGGTTGACGATTGGGTTGCGTTCTACTATCATGAAGATACCGTTGCATAAGCCGCGGAGTATGCAAGCGCAATTTGCGCAGCGCATGCTATCTCAATCAGGAGGAACCGGATTTGAATCCAACACCTACAGGTTTGATATCGGAGTTAACCGCGCTGGCTGTCTTAAAAGAAGCCCAGAAGAGCGGCGCTGACTATGCCGAATTGTTTTTAGAGGACAACGAGAGCACGCGCATCGAAATGATCGACGGCAAGGTGGAGAGCGCAAACTACTCTCGCATCTGCGGCGCGGGCGTGCGCGTACTGCTGGGCACGCAGAGCGCATATGCCTATTGCGCGGATATCAACGAGCAGTCGCTGATGGATACCGCGCGGGCGGCAGCCGCCGCGCTTGGCGAAGCGAAGTTTGCACCAAACGGCGAAATCACCTTGTCCCGCAACAATTTCACCACACCCGTCAAGCAGCGCTTTGATTCGATCGGTAATGCCGATCGCATCGATGTGATGCGCAAAGGCGCACGTGCGATCAAGGCGACGTCGCCAGAGGTCACACAAGCGCTGGTGCGCTATCTGGATCAGGTGCAGCGCGTGACCATCGTGAACACCGACGGACAGTTTGTAACAGACGAGCGTCCGCGCACGCGCATCTATCTGCAGGCAATTGCGATGAACGGCACCGAAGCGCAGACGGGCTATGAAGGCCCCGGCTGCATTCGCGGGTTTGAAACGTATCGCGAAGTCATCGATGTTGAAAAACACGCAAAGTCCGCCGCTGATATGGCGGTGACCATGTTGCACGCGCCGGAGTGCCCGGCAGGGAATCTTCCCGTCGTGATCGACGGCGGCTTCGGCGGCGTGATCTTCCATGAAGCGTGCGGCCATTCTCTGGAAGCAACCGCGGTCGGGCGCAACAACTCCGTCTTTTGTGGCAAGCTGAACACCAAGATTGCCGCGGATTGCGTCAGCGCGGTCGACGACGGCACGATGCCCGGTGAGTGGGGCTCGATCAATGTGGACGACGAAGGCGGCAAGCCGCAGCGCAATCTATTGATCGAGAACGGCGTTCTCAAAGGCTATTTGATCGACAAACTCGGCTCGCGCCGGATGGGCATGCCCAGCACGGGCTCGTCCCGCAGGCAGGGCTATATGTTCGCGCCGACATCGCGCATGACGAACACCTTCATCTGCGAAGGTTCGGATGACGAAGAGGAAATGATCTCCGGCATGGCGGAAGGACTGTTTGCCCGCAAGATGGGCGGCGGTTCCGTCAACCCGCCGACGGGTGAATTCAACTTCAGCGTTGCGGAAGGTTATTGGGTCAAGAACGGCAAGATCGTCTCGCCGGTACGCGGCGCTACCCTGATCGGAAAAGGCAGCGAGGTGCTGCTCAAGATTGACCGCGTCGGCAAGACGATGACGATGGCGCCCGGCATGTGCGGTTCGCTCTCCGGTTCTGTACCGACCAACGTCGGACAGCCGCGCATTCGTGTATCCGGCATGACCATCGGCGGTAAGGGAGGCGCAATCGAATGACGTATCAAGAATTTGCAAAACGCGCAATGGACTATGCGCAGAAAATCGGCTGTGCATCCTCGGAACTGTTTTACGCAAACGGCGAATCGTTTGAGGTCAACGCAAACGCAGGCGAGATCGACCGCTACAGCGTCAGCCGCGAGGCGGGCGTGTCTGTGCGCGTATCGATCAACGGTCGCGAAGGCTATGCCTATACCGAGCGCATCGACGACCCGGAGAAGCTCGTCGATCACGCTGCGGACAACGCAAAGTGCAACGAGAGCACGGATGATCATCCGATGCAAACCAAGCAAACCTATCAAGAGGTGCATCGTGAGGACAGCGCGCTGAAACACTTGAGTGAGTCCGAGCGGATCGCCCTTGCCAAGAAACTTGAGCAGACGTGCCTTGCGCTCGATCCCCGCGTCAAACGCGTGGTCTACTGCACCGTTGGCTACGATTCCGGCGCGATCGTGATGGAGAATTCTCTCGGCCTGCATGCGGAACGCACCTCGGACAGTTCCTATATCTATGTAATGCCTTCCGTGGAGGACGGGGTGGAGCTGCAGACCGGCTTTGCGTTCTTCATGGGAACCGAGGCCGCAAACGTCGAGGCCTGCGCAAAAGAAGCGGTAGAAGACGCGCTGAACAAACTTGGCGCAAGTCCGGTCGATTCCGGCTGCTATCGCGTGCTGCTCAAGCCGTATGCGATGAGCGATCTACTGACCGCGTTTTCGCCGATGTTCTCCGCGGACGAAGCGCAGAAGGGCTGTTCCCTGCTCGCGGGCAAGGAAGGCGAGACGATCGCAAGCGAAATCGTCACCATTTGGGACGATCCGTTTGATCCCGTCGCGCCGCGCGCATTCGATGGCGAGGGGACGCCCTGCATCAAGAAGGCCGTCGTTGAGAACGGCGTGCTAAAGACGCTGCTGCACAACCTCAAAACGGCGAAGAAGGCAGGTACCGAAAGCACGGGCAACGCGAGCCGCAGAAGCGCGGCTTCCGCTGTCGGCGTTTCGCCAACCGTGTTCCGTGTGGAACCGGGTAAACTGGGCTATGACGAGCTCGTCCGCGAACTCGGCACCGGCCTTGTCATCACCGAGTTGGAAGGTCTGCACGCGGGCGTGGACGAAGTTTCCGGCGACTTTTCGCTGAAAGCCGCAGGATTTCTCGTTGAGAACGGCGCGGTGGTTCGCCCCGTGTCCAATATCACCATTGCGGGCAATTTTGTGAGCATGATGAAGGACGTCATCGCGGTTGGCAGCGACCTGAGATTCGGCATGCCGCAAGGCGGCTATGTCGGCTCTCCGAGCGTGCTTGTTTCCGGCCTGACCGTAGCGGGAAATTAAGCGAAAAAACCTCGGTTTTTCCCAAAAAGTCTGGAGAAATAGAAATAACTGATTGACATGGCCCCTTTGGTGTGGTATCTTTTGAAGGTGCCCCGCAAAGGGGCTCGATTTATGATGTTTTAACCGAATGTACGGAGGATTTTCACCATGGCAGCAGATGCACGCGTTAAGATCACCCTGGCCTGCACCGAGTGCAAGCAGAGGAACTACAACACCTACAAGAACAAGAAAAACGACCCTGAAAGGCTTGAGTTCAGCAAGTATTGCCGTTTTTGCCGCAAGCACACCACGCATCGCGAATCCAAGTAACGGATACACGAAAGAGGAACGATATGGCACAAAATCTTAGCACACCCAAGAAGGATGCCAAGAGCGCGGATAAAAAGATCGTAAAGGTCGACGCGCACGGGCACTCGCTCAAGAAGCCGTTTTGGAGCCTAGTTGGCCCGAAACTGCTTCTTCCGGCAAGCATTCTTCTCACCTTAGGCGGGCTTTTCCTCGCCGTTTACAACACGCTGCAGATCATTACCCCCGCAGAGAGCTATACGCTTTCGACGGGATTAAAGATCGCAAGCGGTCTGATGGGGCTATTGATGGCCGCAGCGGGCGTTCTTGGTTTCATCAGCAAAAAGGGCAGAGGGCTCATGTGGCTCGGCGCTCTCTCTGTTGTGTATGCGTTGGTCATTTTGACCGCGACTGCAAAGATGGGAACCATCGCGCTGGTCGTTGGCATCGTCTCTGTCGTAATCGCGCTGTTCTACGTTATCGCAGTAGACGGCAAGCATGATACCGGCCTCGTCCGCTTCCTGCGCGAAATGCTCGGTGAAGTGAAGAAGCTCACATGGCTGTCCGGCAAAGAACTCTTCAGCCACACGCTGGCGGTTGTGGTCTTTGTTCTGGCGATGGCGCTTCTCATCGGTCTTCTCGACCTCGCATTTTCGAGTGGGTTCGGTGCATTGGCAAGTATTAGAATCGGGTAAGGAGTTATGAGCGTGCAGGAAGCAAAATGGTACGTGGTTCATACCTACTCGGGTTATGAAAACAAGGTCAAGGAAGACCTTGAAAAGTCCGTGGAAAACGCAGGGCTTCAGGATATCATCCTTGAGGTGAAATACCCCACGGAGGAAACCATCGAGATTTTGCCCAACGGAAAACGCAAAGTAACCCAGAGAAAAGTATTTCCCGGCTACGTCATGGTTAAGATGCTCGTGGACGTTGTTGAAAAAGAGCGTCCCGCGGAGCAGGGCGGCGGCAAGTCCGTCGATCTCGTGATGAATCCCCGCGCGTGGTATGTTGTTCGCAACACCCGCGGCGTGACGGGATTTGTGGGTCCGGGCAGCAAGCCCGTCCCGCTTTCCGATGAAGAAGTCACCTCAATGGGCGTAGAGCGGATTCCGATCGTGCTCAATATCGAGGTTGGCGAACATGTTCGCGTCATCAACGGCCCGCTGGAGAACTTCACAGGCCGCGTGGAAGCGCTGGATATCGAACGCCAAAAGATCAAGCTGACGGTGTCCATGTTCGGCAGAGAGACACCGGTCGAACTCGACTTCGTTCAGGTTCAGAGACTGTAATCGTCTCATCCGCTGCGTGAGCAGCAATAAGTTATCTATAACGCTATATGCGTTGATAGAACGTGGGAGGGGGAGGCACCCCGCTTACCACAACCAATTAAAACGGAGGAAACTGCAATGGCAAAGAAAATCCAAGGCTACGTAAAGCTGCAAATTCCTGCGGCAAAAGCGACGCCCGCGCCGCCGGTAGGCCCCGCGCTGGGTCAACAGGGCGTCAACATCATGGCTTTCTGCAAAGAGTTCAATGAGCGCACGCAGAAATCCGCAGGTCTGATCATCCCGGTTGTTATCACCGTGTATGCGGACCGTTCGTTCTCGTTTATCACCAAGACGCCTCCGGCCGCCATCCTGATCAAAAAGGCATGCGGCATCGAGTCTGCTTCTGGTGTACCGAACAAGACGAAAGTTGCCACGATCTCCAAGGCTCAGGTGCGTGAAATCGCCGAGCTGAAGATGCCCGACCTCAACGCGGGCAGCGTGGAAGCTGCAATGTCCATGGTAGCGGGTACTGCCCGCAGCATGGGCGTCATCGTCGGAGACTGAGGAGGAACGAGAATATGAAACACGGCAAAAAGTATACCGATAGCAAGAACAGCATCGAAGCCCAGAAGCAGTATGATGTTCGTGAAGGCCTCGATCTCGTTCTGACCACCGCGAAAGCGAAGTTTGACGAGACCATCGAAGTCCATGCCCGCCTCGGCGTCGATCCCCGTCATGCTGACCAGCAGGTCCGCGGCGCGGTCGTCCTGCCGCACGGCACAGGCAAAAAGGTCCGCGTCCTCGTGTTCGCCAAGGCTGACAAAGCCCGCGAAGCGCAGGAAGCCGGCGCCGATTACGTCGGTGACGAAGACCTCGTGAAGAAGATCCAGACCGAGAACTGGTTTGAGTTCGACGTCTGCGTCGCGACCCCGGATATGATGGGCGTCGTCGGCCGCATCGGTCGTGTGCTCGGCCCGAAGGGCCTCATGCCGAACCCGAAGAGCGGTACGGTCACCATGGACGTCGCGAAAGCCGTTGCCGACATCAAAGCCGGTAAAGTGGAATATCGCGTCGACAAGACCAGCATCGTGCACTGCCCGATCGGCAAAGCGTCGTTCGGCGCGGACAAGCTGCAGGAGAACCTCTCCACGCTGATGGACGCCATCGTCAAGGCGAAGCCGTCCGCAGCGAAGGGCACCTACCTCAAGAGCGTTGTCATCAGCTCCACGATGGGCCCTGGTGTGAAGTTCAACACCCTCAAGTTCTAAGAATTGCATACGCTTCGGGAAGGCCTCATAACGGGGCTTTCCCGGGCGGCAATATTTGATCCAAGCGTTATTGCATCGATTGTTGACAAACGCCTATCACGTATGATAACATTTTCTGCGGTAACAAAATCGCCCAAGACAGCCGGCAGCGGGAAACCGCGTTAAGTCCTGCCGAGGTGATGCGTACAACATTCCTATATTGTTTGTATGTCATCCTTTCGTCTTGTAGTTGGCGGAGGGTTTTTTATTTTCCTTTAAACAGGTACAAGGAGGTGAATCAACGAAATGGCAAACGTTCAAAACGTAGAACGCAAAGCGGAACAGGTTGCTTCTGTCGCGGAAAAAATCAAGAAGGCACAGAGCATCGTCGTGTTTGACTATCGCGGAATCAGCGTTGCGGAGGATACCGAGCTGCGCGCAGAAATGCGTAAAGCGGGCGTCGAATATGCGGTCATCAAAAACCACATTATGGAACGCGCGTGCGAAGCAAACGGCATCGATGCAGCAGGCATCCAGGTACTCAAAGGACCAAGCGCTTTCGCGTTTGGTTATCAGGACGTGGCGGCTCCGGCGCGTATCCTCAAGGCTTTCATCAAGAAGGCGAAGAAGTGCGAGCTCAAGGGCGGCTTCGTCGAAACGAGCATTCTCAATGCAGCTCAGGTCGAGGCAATTGCAGACCTGCCGAGCCGCGAGGTGATGATTGCACGCATGCTGGGATCCATGATGTCCCCGATCTCCAAGTTCGCAATCGTGCTCAACGAGATCGCAAAGAAACAGGACGGAGCAGAAGCGTAAAGCGGAAGTTCGCGTATCAACAAAAACAACAATTATGCGGACCATCCGCAACAAAAATGTAAGGAGATTATTATGAATAAGGAACAATTGATCGCTGATATCAAAGCGATGTCCGTTCTTGAGCTCTACGAAATCGTGAAGGCTCTTGAAGAAGAATTTGGCGTATCCGCCGCCGCGACCGCGGTTGCCGTCGCCGGCCCCGCCGCAGCTTCCGCAGAAGAAGCCGAAGAAAAGACCGAATTCGACGTCGTCCTCACGGAAGTTGGCGCCGAGAAGATCAAGGTCATCAAGGTCGTCCGCGAACTCACCGGCCTTGGCCTCAAAGAAGCCAAAGACGTCGTCGATGGCGCGCCGAGCAAAGTCAAGGAAGGCATCAACAAAGAAGACGCCGAGAAGATCGTTGCGGCGTTCAAAGAAGTTGGCGCAACCTGCGAAATCAAATAAGAGAATTTTCTCTTATAAAGCAGCCCGGGTAACCGGGCTGTTTTTTTGTAATTTAAAAGCTGCTTCCGCAGTTATGCAGAAGCAGCTTCATGTTATTTTCTAGAAGGCTAAAGATGAAACTTCGCTTTAGGTGCTTTTTTTTTATGAATTTCTCAAACTCAACCATATTGATCTTTTCAAAGCCATTTTTGTCGATTATGTAGAACAACTGCAAACGGACCACAAGAAGGTATAATTGTTTTGTGGCAATGACTCGTTTCACCTGATTATATTTTACGGTAATAGTGGCATTCGAAGGCTGAGCTGTGGATACAAAATGATCATCATAAAACGTGGTCAAAGCCGTGATCGGTTCGTGATGCAACTCAATACTGCGTTTGTATGATAGGTTTGCCTGAATAATAGGTAAAACAATAAAAACCAAAGCGCTGAGAACAATAGTGAACAAGGCAAGATATATCTCGCTGGAGACAGAATACAATAAGAGCTGAATAAGAATTACTATGATGAGAAAAGCGAGGATTATGAAAGTAAGGGCTTTTTTTCGTTTGTTATATCCGAACAGAGATTCGCGAAAAACATCCTTAGTATAAATACACTTGTTGGCAAACAACGGTTCCATATAATCACCTTTATCCATTATAACAGCACCTTCGCGTTGACCGCTTTCTCTCGAATAAACCGCTCGAATTCTTCCAGCGTAATATTATCAAATTTGCTTTTGTCCAGAATAATCATCACCTTGCCATTGAAGAACAAAACATAAAGGCGTTTTGACTTTTCGACACGAATGATCTGTGTGTATTCAAACGAAAGCTCTTCTTTCGACATGATTGATACGGGTTCCAGCCGATCATCAAAGAATCGAACCGTTTGTATCGGCACCTCATGGTACAGGAGAATGCATCTATCTGCGATGACTTTTGCTTTATTCATGATCTGGTATACATACTTAAATAGGAGTAACGCGAGCAAACCAAATGCCATTATGATGAAAAGATAATCATACCAGATGATGTAATTATAGATGCAGCCAGCAATGCTAAATAGACAGAAGAGGCTAATCAATATTCTTTTACGCTTATTAAGAGCAAACATAGCCTCTTGTAAGTTCTTTTTGCTGTAAGCACATGTATTGGTAAACAACGGTTCCATACTGCCTCCGACATTCGATTTTCGATAGTATCTTGAACCATATTACTATAATAAAAAGTGAATAACAATAGAAAATCAGCTTCAGACTGTCATTTCACTTAAATCATAGCACCGCTGTCACCCAAGATTGCCAACCTGCATATTTTCATGATAAACTGACAGATACCAAACAGAGATTTGATCCAACCCAAACACAACCGTGTTTTTATAGGAGTGATGTTACCATGATCATCGTCGGTATTTGCGGCGCGAGCGGAAGCGGCAAAAGCACACTCGCCAAGCGCATCAAAGATTCGCTTGCCTGCAGCTGCACCATCATAGGTCAGGACTGCTATTATCGCAATTTTCCCGATCTGCCGTTTTCCGAGCGCATCAAGCTCAACTACGACGAACCGGGTATCTTCGATTTTGATGAGCTGCTTGCTGATATCGATCTATTGGAGAGCGGCAAGCCCATCACAACCAAGGGCTATGACTACGTCAATTACGAGCGTGCGGATACGCCGGACGTGCTAATCACACCGCCTGAAGTGCTGGTGCTCGAAGGCATCCACATGTTCTATGACAAGCGGCTCTGCGAACGGATGTCGCTCAAAGTATACCTGCATGTGGACGTGGACATCTGTTTACTGCGGCGCATCAAGCGCGATATCAAGGCGCGCGGGCGTTCGATCGACAACATTGCGGAGCAGTATGTCGTGACCGTCAAACCCGTTTACGAAAAGTACATCGCAAACTATATCAACGACGCAGACTTTGCCGTCATGCGCGGCGGTAAGAACAAAATGGCGATCGACGCGATCTCCGCTTATCTCACCACAAAAGTGCTTGCGGAACGCTTTGAGGAGCATGAAGCATCGCAATCAACCGCCGAGAAGGCATCGGAAAGCGCAGATATCGAAGAAGAATAATCACCGAAACCAATAGAGGAGTGAATAAAATGGAACAAGCAAGCTCGCATCCGCATCACGAACATCACGAACATCACGATCTGCCGAGGCATCGTGCGGGTCGTGTGATCGCTTACTTTATTGTAATGATCGTTCTCAATGTCCTGTTGGCGATCTATTCTCTCTATATGTTGGGCATCGCGATTGCGTTTGACTGGTCCATTCTCAAGAGCGGCACACTGAAGGTGATCATAGAGAGCGCATTGCAGCTACTCTTATTCTTCTCGCCGGTGATCCTGACGATCATCCTCAACAGGCTTTTGTATCGCGTATTTCGTGGACGGGGGAGATTCCCGCGCGGCACATTCCTGTTTGCGATCTTTGCAATGATCGTTGTTCAGTTCACTACGATCGCGGGTATTTTCAGTTATGGATATGTTGACGGTGTGAATGGGTTGAATATTGAGCAGCTGAGCGTTACGCCGCTGAACTAGGATACATTTGCAACAAATTTACTTTATGTGCAGGTGCGAATCTTCGCTCCTGCACATTTTTTCTTTTTTGCATTCCTGTACGCGGTATGGTACAATGCTTTTACGATTACTTGACGGAGTTCCTGCATGAAATTACTTTTAAGCAATGATGACGGCGTATTTGCCGCTGGAATAAGAGCCCTCGCAACCGAACTGAACCGGCATCACGAAATATTTATTTCCGCACCGGATCGGGAACGCAGTGCAGTCAGCCGCGCGATGACACTCAACGAACCGCTCCGCGCGCATGCAACGCGCATTGAAGGACTGCCGGACGTTCCGGCATTTGCCATCAGCGGAACGCCGGTCGACTGCATCCGCCTGGCTCTTGGCAATCTGTTCTCTACGCCGGACATCGTTGTTTCCGGCATCAATCACGGCCCTAATCTCGGCACAGACGTGCTCTATAGTGGCACGGTCGCCGCCGCGCACGAGGCTGCCCTGCTTGGCTATCAGGCCATTGCGGTATCAAATCTTTCCTATATAGGTGAACATATGGAGACCGCGGCTCGCATCGCGGCGTTTGCGGTGGATTATCTGAAAGATCATCCGCTGTCGTTTGGCACGGTCTTGAATGTCAACGTGCCGGGGCTTCCGTTCGAAGCGCTCAAGGGTATCAAGGTGACACCGCTCGCGGTTGAGGAGTATGCGTTGGAGTATGTCGAGCGCAAGGACCCGTTTGGCAGAACGTATTATTGGTGCCCGCGCGGCTGCACGACCTGTTCAGATGGCTTGGACGTCGACGACCGCTGGGTGCGAGAAGGATATGTCACCCTTACGCCGATCACCTACGACCTGACGCAATATCCCCGCATCGGCGAGATGGACACGCACGATATCCGTTGGCTCGGGTAAAATCATTCGCGACAAAAAACCTTACGAATTTTGGAGGAATCAAGGGCAATGGATGCATTGTTTTCGATGATGGAAAAGCAGTATTCCACCTTTTCCAAAGGACAGAGGCGCATCGCGGAATACATCTTCAACTCCTATGACGACGCTGCGTTTATGACCGCGGCGAAGTTGGGCGAGCGCGTCGGCGTCTCCGAGTCTACCGTAGTCCGCTTTGCGTACATGCTCGGTCTCGACGGCTATCCCGCGCTGCAGGAAGCATTGCAGGATCTCATCCGGCACAGGCTGACCAGCGTGCAGCGCATCCGTCTTGCCGCCAACATTCCGCAGCAGGATGTGCTGAAAACAGTGCTATCCTCCGATATGAACAACATTCGCGCGACCATCGATATGATCGACAACGAGAGTTTCGATGGCGCGATTAACGCGATTCTCCGCGCGCGGCGCATCTATGTGCTCGGTATTCGCAGCGCGATGTCGCTTGCGCAGTTTTTGACGTATTATCTCGACTATGTCTGCGACAACGTCATGTTCGTCAACGGCGCGGTTCAGGATATCCATGAGCGTATGCTCCGCGTGGACGCGCAGGACGTATGCTTTGGCATCAGCTTCCCGCGTTACAGCGCGCGCACCGTGGACGCGATGAAGTATGCAAAATCCAAGGGTGCGACCTTGATCGCGCTGACTGATATGCCGACGTCTCCTGTCGCGCGCATCTCCGATTTCACGCTTTGTGCACGCAGCGATATGGCGTCGTTTGCTGACTCGCTTGTTGCACCGCTGTCGCTGATCAATGCGATCATCGTGGCCATCGGGCACGCGCGCAAAGACGAGGCCTACCAGCACCTTACGCAGCTGGAAGAGGTTTGGCATGCAGAGGGCGTCTACCTCTCCGAAGCGGTCAAAGAGGAGCATACATGATCGTTTTCGTGATCGGCGGCGGTCCTGCGGGCATGCTTGCCGCGGCAAACGCAGCCCGTAACGGGCACCGCGTCACGCTTTTTGAACGCAACGAAAAGCTCGGAAAGAAGCTCTATATCACCGGAAAAGGCCGCTGCAACGTCACCAACGTGGCGGAACGCGATGCATTCTTTGAACATGTGCTGCGTAATCCGCGCTTTTTGTACAGCGCGTTTTCGCATTTTGACAACAAAGCGCTCATGGAGCGGATCGAGCAGGCTGGCGTTCCATTAAAGACAGAGCGCGGCGGGCGGGTGTTTCCCGTCTCCGACAAGTCCAACGATATCCTCCGCGCGTGTGAGAAGATCGTGCGCGACGCGGGAGCTGCGATTCGGCTCAATACGCGCGTGGACGAGATACTGGTGAGTGACGGCGCGGTAAACGGTATCCGTATCGGGAAAGAAACGCTCCCTTGCGATGCGGTTGTCATTGCGACGGGCGGCATTTCGTATCCGCAGACGGGTTCTACGGGCGACGGCTATGATTTTGCGCGCGCAACAGGCCACACGGTGGAAGAACCGGTCGCCTCGCTCGTGCCGCTCGTGACGGAGGAAACCTGGCCGCGCGAGCTCGCTGGATTGACCCTCAAGAACGTCACGCTTTCCGCGGAAAAGAAATACAAGCAGATATTCTCAGAACTGGGCGAGATGCTCTTTACACATTTCGGTATTTCCGGACCTCTGGTGTTATCGCTCTCGGGAGTGATTGCGGGACAGCCCGCCGGCACGCGACTCAAGATCGACCTAAAACCCGCCTTGTCGCGCGAGCAACTCGACGCGAGACTGTTGCGGGATTTGCAGGAAGGCGCACGGCAGCAGGTCAAGACCGCGCTGCATGCTTTACTGCCGCAACGCTTGCTGGAGATTGTGTTGGAATTGGCGGAGGTCGATGGCGCACTACCCGTCGGACAGCTCAGCAAAGCCATGCGGCTCAAACTGGTGGAGATGCTGAAAGGCCTGCCGCTGACCGTCAGCGGTGCGCGCGGGCTCAATGAAGCGGTGGTGACCCGTGGCGGCGTGAGCGTCAAGGACGTGAATGCGTCCACCATGGAGAGCAAACGAGTCAAGGGACTGTATTTCGCGGGCGAAGTGCTCGATATCGACGCCACAACGGGTGGATATAACCTCCAGATTGCCTGGTCAACGGGCGCGCTGGCAGGGGATAGTATAATATAACAGACGGGAGAAGACCGATGAGCGAACACCTCAATATCGCGATTGATGGGCCTTCCGGCGCCGGTAAATCCACACTTGCAAAAGCGGTTGCAAGCGCACTACAAATTCGTTATCTAGACACGGGTTCAATGTATCGCGCGATGGCGTTGTTTGCCACGCGGCGCGGCGTCAGCGTCAGCGACGAAGCGGGCCTTCGCACGATTCTCGACGATGCGGACATTCGCGTACAGTATGACGAGCGCGGACAGCGCGTATTGATCGGAGACGAGGACGTGACCGACGTGCTCCGCACGCAGGAGCTTGCGATGGGTGCTTCAACGGTCAGCGCACACCCGTGTGTACGGGAAAAGCTTGCGGAACTGCAGCGCGAGGTCGGGCGCAACTATGACGTCGTCATGGACGGGCGCGATATCACGACCAACGTGTTGCCGCACACAAAGCATAAGTTTTTCGTCACCGCGAGCCCGGAAGTCCGCGCGGAACGCCGCCTGAAGGAACTTCGCGCACGCGGGAGCATGCAGGAAACATACGAGCAGGTGCTCGCGGACATCAAGCTGCGTGACCATAACGACAGCACGCGCGCCTATATGCCGCTTCGACAAACGGAGGATTCGCTGCGCATCGACACGAGCGAGATGACCATCGACGAAGCGCTCACAACGCTGCTCAATGCGATTGCGGAGAAACAGGATCGGTAAAACAGCCGCGTAACTGCGGCAAACCTGTGCCGAGAACGCGAACATTATATAAGGAAGCGCACCACCTATGCTTTACTTCATCGTCAAATATCTGCTTTCGCCATTCTTCTGGCTTTTCTACCGGCCGATGGTCAAAAACTTCGGCAGGCTCTTTTTTCGCGGTCGCGGCATCCTGATCTCCAACCACTTTTCACTGGGCGATCCGATTCGTCTTGCGATGGTGGCCCCGAGACCGATTCACTTCATGGCAAAGCAGGAGTTGTTTGACACACCGGTTAAGCGATTCTTCCTCAAAGGACTATTGGCGTTTCCCGTCTACCGGAAACAGGCGGATATGCTTTCGCTCAAGCAGGCGATGGGTGTGCTGGAGAAAAACCATATCTTCGGCATTTTTCCGGAAGGACGCCGTTCTTTGACGGGCGAGCTGGACTCGTTTGAAAAGGGCGCTGCGTTTCTCGCGCTGCGCTGCAGCTCACCGATTATCCCGATCTACGCCGACCCGGACTGGAAGAAACGCAAGCGCGTGCGCATGATCGTCGGCGAACCGATCGACCCGAACGAAGTATCCAAAACCTTTGCGGGACGCGGGGTGGACGCCGTAACGGACGCAATCCGCGACAGCTTGCAAAATCTCAAGAACGAACTGGAGCGTCTGCCGTAAGGCAAGATAAAATATGAAGATTTACTTGGCAAAAAACAGTGGATTCTGCTTTGGCGTACGCCGCGCGGTCGAGATGGCCGAGGCGTGCGCAGCCGAATGCGGAACCGTCTATACCTATGGCAACATTATTCACAACGAGTCCGTTATCGCTGAACTTGCGGACAAAGGCGTGCATTCAGTTGAAAACCTGGACTCGCTCCATGCGGGAGACACGCTCATCATTCGTGCGCACGGCGCACCGCCAAGCGTGTATGAGCAGAGTGAACAGAAGGGGATTCGCTTGATCGATGCGACCTGCCCGTATGTCAAACGCATTCACAAGATCGTGGAGCAGGCGACGCAGGAAGGAAACACGGTTCTGATCGCAGGCAAGGCGAACCATCCCGAGGTGATTGGCATCCGGGGTTGGGCCGGCGGACAAGCGTATGTGTTGGAGGCGGAGGCGGACGTGGCTTCTCTTCCCGAAATAGGGAAAGCAGTGCTCGTTGCGCAGACGACGCTGCCAGAAGAGACGTTTTATGCCATAGAGCGTGCCATTCAAGCCCGCTTTGAAAACGCACTCCAACTTCAAATTCGTAATACGATCTGCGATACCACGCGTGACCGCCAGAAGGAAGCAGAGGAGATATCACGTCGTAGCAAGCGGATGCTGGTACTCGGCTCAAAATCGAGCGCAAACACACAGAAGCTAGTAGAAATATGCAAAAAACACTGTAAAAATACGGAAAACATCGATTCCATCGACAAACTTTTGCTTGATAAATTACTATCCGATGATATAATAGGTATTGTTGCGGGCGCATCGACGCCGGACCGGATGATTAGGGAGGTACTACAAGTAATGAGCGAACAGGAAAAAACGACGATCGAAACCATTGAAGCGGAAGCTCCCGCTGAGGAAGTCGTCGTGCCCCAGGTAACCGAAGAAGTCGTGGCAGCTGTGGAAGCGCCCAAAGCCACAGTGACTGAGAAAGAAGAATCCAGTGCGGATCACGAGGACAGTTCTGATTTTGCGTCCGCATTTGAGAAGACCATGACGCGCATTCACAACGGACAGGTGCTTGAAGGAACGGTCATCTCGATCGTTGACGGCGAAGTGTTTGTTAACGTCGGCTACAAATCCGACGGTGTGATCCCCATGGGTGAGCTTTCCAGCGACTCGGACGTGAAAGCCGAAGACTTGTTTAAAGAAGGCGATACCATCGAAGTCGAAGTCACCAAGGTGAACGACGGCGACGGCAACGTGCTCCTCTCCCGTAAGAACGTTGAAAGCAAGAAACTCTGGGACGAGCTGCTCAGCCAGGAGAACATCGAAGAGAAAATCTTCGAAGCGGTCGGCAAAGAGGTCGTCAAAGGCGGCATGATTGCTGACATCAGCGGCATTCGCGCGTTCGTTCCTGCGTCTCAGGTTTCCACCAAGTATATCGAGAACCTCAGCGAGTTCGTTGGCAAGCCCATGCGACTCAAGGTTCTGGAAGTAGATCGCCAGAGAAAGCGCATCGTCGCGTCCCAGAAACAGGTTCTGCTCGCAGAACAGGCAGCTGAGAAGCACGCGAAATGGGAACAGCTCGTCGTCGGCAGCAAAGTCAACGGCGTGGTGCGCAGAATTGCCGATTTCGGCGCGTTTGTGGACATCGGCGGCATCGACGGCCTTGTTCACGTGACCGACGCCGCATGGGGCCGCGTCAAGCATCCTTCGGATGTGTTTGCAATCGGTCAGGAGATCGAAGTGCTCATCCTGAATGTGGATGTCGAGAAAGAGCGCGTTTCCCTCGGCTACAAGCAGCTTCAGCCCAAGCCCTGGATGCTTGCCGGTGAGAAGTATGCGGTTGGCTCCATCGTAGAGGGCAAGGTTGTCCGCATCGTTCCGTTCGGCGCGTTTGTCGCGCTCGAGAGCACGATCGACGGCCTCATCCATATCTCGCAGGTTTCCGTCCATCGCATTGCGAAGGTCGAAGACGAGCTCAAGGTCGGCGATGTGGTTCGTTGCAAGGTTCTCGAGGTCAGCCCCGAAGCCAAGCGCATCAGCCTCAGCCGTAAAGAAGCGCTCCTCGAAGAGGATCCCGCGCTTGCCGAGCAGATTGCCGCAGAGAGAGCCGAGCGCGACCGCCAGTATGCGGAGCGTCAGGAACAGCGTCAGCAGCAGCGTGACGGGCAGCAGAGCCAGCAGTCGCAGACCCGCACGGAGCGCCCTGAGCGCGCACCGCGTTCGTCCAGCGGCGACCGTTCCTTCAGAGACAGCGGTGACCGCCGCCGTCGCAACAACGAGGATGGCGATTACGAACTGCCGCCGGTGCAGGAAGCAAAGACCTCTCTGGCGTCGCTCTTCGAAGGCCTCAAGGTCGACGAGTAAGCAGACTTACACAAGAACCACCCAACAGGGTGGTTCTTTTTTTGTGCGATGCAGTTGTTTCGTTCCTTTGAGATTGCTATACTGGGAGCATGCGAAATCTATTAGAGAAAGAAAAGATACATCTAGGCGACAAGATTCCTGTGCAGGCGATCAAGTATGGATTGGCTGCCTTTGGCGGCTTTGTCGCGGACTATGCAGCGCTGCTTGCGCTGAAGGAATGGGTAGGGCTACATTATCTTGTTGCAGTGCCGATCGCGTTCTTAATCGGCATTGCGGTCAACTATCTGATCGGCATCTGGATCGTATTCCAGAGGGGAAATCTTTCGTTATTCAAAGAACTGGCGCTGTTTCTGACCATCTCGATGCTTGCGCTTGCGATTACGGAAGGGAGCATGTATCTTTTTACAGATCTCCTCAAGATTGATTATCGCGTCTCAAGACTGATCTCCGGCGTTGTGACGTATCTGTTCAACTTCTTTTCACGCAGATTTGTGATCTATCGGACAAAGCGAGAAAAAGTAGAAGTAGATTAGCGACAATAACACACAAAAAAAAGAGCGGAAGCAATGCTTCCGCTCTTTTTTTATGCGGATTGTCTTTTTTAAGGATTCGTAGACGGAGATGGTGTGAGAACCGGCGTAGGTGAGGGTTCCGGCGTTGGCGTCGGTTTAATGCCGACCTGCTTTCTCAGCGGGTTGCCGGGATAAACATCTTCTCCGATGTAGATCGGCTCGACCACTTGACCATTCACGTAATGATCAATGAACACCTGCACAACAAACTTGGAACGCGCTTCGGCAAGAATCTTTTCTTCACCGATAAAGAGGTTCTTCGTCTCGGAAACTTCTTCTTCTCCCGGCGGCTCCTCGGAGACGACTACCGTGCGGGGTTTGTATTCCTCACCCTCTGGCAGGGCTTTTCCGTAGATTACCACGGTCAGATCGCGCTTACGGCTCTTCGCCATCTTGTTGTTGGAGTAATACGCGTAGATATACAGCGGGTGATCGGACGTATTCTTAAATATAAAGTCGATGTGTCCGGTGTCAACCGTTGCATCCAGCCCCATATCGACATATGTAGATGGGATGCTGTGCCGCTGCCGATCCACAATCTCGATGTACGGGAATGCTCTTAATAGGGCGTTATACAGCGTTGTGCTGACCTGGCAGACGCCGCCGCCATATTGCAGCGTCAGCTTATCGCCGCCGAAGATGCCATTTGCTTCTTTCCAGCCGTTCTTCTCGTTGCGATCCCCGACAACATCGTTAAAGCTCCATTTTTCACCGGGTTTGATTACCTGTTTGTTGATTATGTCGGCGGCTTTCTCAACGTTGTACGCGCGGTTGGGGATGATGGCGCGCTGCGCTTCGGTGTCTTCCGCAGTGCCTTTGTAATCATATGTCGTGGTGAACTTGCCGATCTCGGAGAAGTTCGCCTGGATGTCCGCTACGGTGATGGAAGGCTGTATCGCCGTCAGAGAAGGCGTCAGCGTGGTCTGATACTGTCCTGCGGCAATCGCCTGCTTGACCAGCTCGATGGTCGGTGCGATATCAAGGCCGAAGCCCGGGGTGCCTTCGATATATTGCGGCGTGGGTTTGCCGCTGCTGGAGAAGTCCATGGTCGCGCTTGCGTCCACGGGCGGCTTGCTGGATGTCTGGTTGATCGCATCAATGCGTGTCGCAAGCGCTGCTTCGTCAATGCTGACCGTTGTGGAAAAGCTCTGATTCGGACCACTGGCAAGCGCCTGCTCAATGATCTCGTCGAGATTGGTGGTAGCACTCATGTCGGCGCCGGTGATGGTTGCGTGTAATTCCGTGCTTGAGAGCGTGATGGCGATGCGCTCGAGGAACGTGGCCTCGTTGGCCTCCAACTGCGGGCGCACTTCATCTACGGTCTTGCCGGAGACGTCCATGCCGTTGATGGCAACGCCGCTGCGGAAGGTGCCGTTTTCCAGATCGACCACGACAGGAGCAGAGCAGCTCTTTATCAGGACAACGATCGCAACAACAATAAGCGCAAGGAACGCGAGGCTCATTCCCCCGAGAATCAACTTGCGTTTACGGGCCTTTGCGCGGCGCGTACTCGTGCGCTTCGCCGAGGCTTGTGAGCCCGTGCGGTTCGGCGCCTGATAATACTCCATTTGACCACTCGCGGCTCTTGCGGGGTGGTTATTCAAGCGATCAGCTGTGTGGCTGCCGCCTTGGCGGGTTGATTTGGTTGTGTCGGGCAATCCCGAGTATTTTTCGTACATGGCATTCCTTTAACATAGGGTGATATTCGCGTGCTGAAAAACACACATTCCTTATTATACACGCTTCTAAATTATACGGCAACCGTTTCCCGCGGGTGAGAAGGACAAACCGCAACGTCAGCGTGAAATTATGGTATCGCAGGAAGAAACTTTTTTGTCCGTATATTTGGAAGCATGTGGGGTTGACAACACCAGATATTGCGGTATAATAATGAACACGTTCATTTATTACGGAGGCTTACTAACTTGCGGAAGAAGGACTGCAAACTGCGCAGCAAACTGATCGACTGCGCAAATCAAATTGAACAAAAAGAGGGCATGGATGCAATCAACATCCGCCGACTTGCCGCGGAAGCGAATATATCGGTCGGGACGGTCTATAACTATTTTGAAAGCAAGCAGGAAGTATTGTTTGCGCTTACGGAGGATTTCTGGACGACTGCGCTGAGTGATATGAGCAGCGAACTCACGTCCGAACGCTTCTCGGAACAAATCCAGCAGATCATCACGTATCTACGCGGCAAGATGACAGAGCGGGCGGAGATTCTGATGAAGAATCTACGTGACGACGGAGCGGGCGGACGCGCTCGAATGGCGGCAACGCAGCGTGTGCTGCATCAGGCGATGGTCGAACGGCTCAAGCAGGATCACTTCATTCGATCGGATGTTTGGGATGACACGCTCACGATGGAATCCTTTGCCGACTTTGTTCTGTCTCAGGTTGTAACGCTATTACAGCAGAGGCAGACAAGGGCAGACACGTTTATTACGATCATCGAACGAATTCTATATTAAGGAGAACAATTATGGCACAAGCATTGGCAGAAACGATTTTTGACGTATGTTATTTGGCATTTGCAATCATCATCGGGATTTTACTATTCAGGAAAGGCGAGAAAGGCTCTCTCGTACGTAAATTTGGCATCATGGCAATCGTCCTTGGTGCAGGTGACGCATTTCATCTTGTTCCGCGCGCGTATTCCCTCTGGACGACGGGGTTGGAAGCAAATGCGGCGGCATTGGGCATCGGCAAACTGATTACATCTATAACGATGACGATTTTCTACCTGATTCTCTATTACATCTGGCGGGAACGCTACGTGATTCAGGAGAGAAAAGGACTGACCATAACGATGTGGGGATTAGCGATTGCGCGCATTGCGCTTTGCGCTTTCCCGCAGAACCAGTGGCTGAGCTATCAGCAACCCCTGCTTTGGGGAATTTTGCGCAACATTCCGTTTGCGATCATGGGCATCTTGCTGATCGTACTGTTCGCGCAGGAGGCGAAGCGCGCAAATGACCGCGTGTTCCGTTTCATGTGGCTTGCAATTACGCTCTCGTTTCTATTCTATCTTCCCGTGGTACTCTTTGCGGAGCAAATTCCGATGATCGGCATGCTGATGATTCCCAAGACGCTTGCTTACGTTTGGGTTGTCGTGATGGGTTTGAACCTTTACCGGCAGACAAAGCGTGAAAACGCCTGAAGACAGAATCAATAAGGAGCAAACAGATGATCAAGCGATATTTTAACGCGGCGATTGTTTACGCGAGCCTCGCGCTGGCTTGCGGCGTATTTTATCGGGAGTTTACGAAATACACGGCGTTTACCGGCAAAACAAACCTCGCGTTTTTACACACGCACTATTTCATGCTGGGCATGTTTTTCTTCCTCGCGCTTGCACTTTTAGAGCGGGCGTTTGCGTTCTCTGCGCAAAAGGGCATCAAAGGTTGGGTGACGGTGTATCACATCGGCCTGAACATTGCAACAGCATGCCTGTTTTTGCGCGGTCTTGCACAGGCGACGGAGACGGTGTTGTCACCCGCGCTGAACGGCTCGCTCTCCGGTATGTCCGGCATCGGGCACATCCTGCTGGGTTCCAGTATTCTAGCGCTTTTGATCTTTGTTCGAAGAGCCGCGATTGCGATCAAAGAATAACCGGAATATGTGTACAACAAAAACGCAGCAACTGCTGCGTTTTTTGATTTGTGCATGTTATCCTTTATTGCTGCTTGCGCAGAGGCAAAACGGGTGCCCGTCCGGATCAAACATGGTGACGAATTCCTCGATTTCGTCGCCAAATTGAGCTTCGGCGCGGCGCGCGCCCAACCGGATTGCTTCGTCTACCGCGAGGCGCACACTTGGCACCTGAAAATCAAAATGAATCTGCTTTTGCTGGTGTCCCGGCTCCTCAGGCCAAATGGGAGAGACATAATCGCTTTCCTCCTGAAACAAGAAGATCAGGCCATTATCGCTCGTCAACGCCGGTCTGCCAAAGAGCATGCTTCGTTTCCAGCCAAGCAGAGACTCATAAAAAGAACAGAGCCGATTCTCGTCGGAGCAGTCGATCATCAAATTTCCCAGCTGAATTCCCTCGATCATAAATGGAACTCCTTTGAAGTGCATTTTTACGGATACAAAGACAAGCGTCGCTTGCGAAAATACTCAGAACAAGGTAACGTGGTTTTATTGAATCTGATACAAGTATTCTATCACAAATTCCGTGATATACTGTCATCAAGAAACAAGAGAAGGAGAACACGCGTGAAGAGATTCTTCGTTTTATTATTGATTGGTTTTCTGCTCCTCTCCGGATGTGCAGTGAAGACGCCACCTGTGCAGGAACCAGCCGTGCCGGATGGAATATCCGCGGCGACAATGGAGCGTTATCGCGATGGTGAATGGATGGAGTATAACGGCGAGAAGCTTGACCCGGCGGTCGGTCCGCGTGACAACTCCATCAAAGGAATACAGCAGGTTGATATCGCGACATACTCGCTCACAGTCGATGGTCTCGCGGATGCGCCGCAAACATACACCTATGATGACGTGCTTGCGATGCCGAGCGAAGACCGGCTGATTCGTCTGTATTGCGTGGAAGGGTGGAACGCAAACATTGTCTGGCAGGGTGTCACCATGGAGTCCTTGATTGCGGCGTCGAAACCGCAAGCGGAGGTAAACACCATCATCTTTCATGCGGTTGACGGCTACACAACATCGCTGCCGTTGCAGGAGATTCTCGACGGGAACCTGATTCTTGCGTATAATGCAAACGGTATTGCACTTCCCGCTGAAATGGGCTATCCATTCATCTTTGTCGCAGAGGACAAGTGGGGCTATAAATGGGCGCGCTGGGTCAGTCGCATTGAGCTATCCTCGGATGAGAGCTATCAGGGATATTGGGAGCAGCGAGGCTATAGCAATCAGGCGGATCTCGGGAAGCCGTCGTTTGGTTGACAAGAAAAGCAATTAACATTAAAAAGAGAGCCAGTCAGGCTCTCTTTTTGATGAAATGTTCATCTGTAAATCAGGATATCCTCCAGTGGCTGACGTGTTTTTGCGCGATGCGGCTCTGCCGCACGGTAGCCAAAGGATACCATCACAGATACGCCAAATTGCTCCGGATCAAATACACCCTCCTGCGACAGCAGCTCGTCCACCTCGCGTCTCTGAAACCCCTCAATCGGACAGGAATCGATGCCAAGGAAGGCCGCGGTCGTCATCATATTTGCCAGCGCAATATAGGTTTGCTTCCCAGCCCAGTCAAAGATCGCACGGTCACTCTCGAGCAGAGCGAAATCCTGCTCCTGAAACGTGCGATATTTTTCGCGCCTCTGCGCTGCAACCTCCGGCGGATTATGCTGGATATCGCGCATGATATGCGTGATAAAATCGGAGGAGTGCAGCATATCCGGCTTCTTTCTCGCAAGAAGGATGACAAAGCGGCTCGCGCCATCGAGGCTGTTCTGTGCGCCCCAGGCAAGCGGATAGAGCTTTAGTTTGAGTGATTCATCCGACAGCACGACGAGTTTCCAGGGCTCGAATCCGAAGGACGAAGGGGAGAGCTGCGCGGACTCCAGAATGGTGGCAAAATCTTCTTCGGATACTGATCTGCTCGCGTCATATTTTTTGCAGGCATGACGGAAGCGAAACACGTCGAGTATTTGTTCATTGCGGGATTTCTGTTCCATGATGTCCTCCGGTGAAATATTGTTACTTGTTTCGATCATACCACGCGATTCGAGCGATGAACAGGGTTGCGTCAGTCATTGAGGTTCAAAATGTGCTTGAATTTGCCGCTCTTCTCGTGCTGTTTTGGCAGCTCGTCTGACATCGTTATGGTAACGTTCAGAACATTCTGCGTGGCGAGATAGTTCAAAAGAGCATTCTCTGCTTGTTTGAAGATCAACGCTCTGTTCTCGCCCTCTGCCGATTCCAGGCGCAGCTCCAGATGATTGTTCGAGTGACAGAGCAGCTGGAATCTGCGGATGTTGTGAATCTCCTTGAGCACCGCATACACGGATAGCGGCGCGATTTTTACTGTGCCGTCGATACCTTCGAGCAAAAGCACATCGTCGTTGCGCCCCTCAAGGGACAGCCAGGGCGACGGATTGCCGCAGGGACAAGGTTCGCCGTGACGGATTACGCGGTCGGTCACCTCATAACGAATGAACGGCTGCGTATAGTTGAAGAGATTCGTTAGGAGTATTTTATCCGCTCGTTTGCCGTCGGGCACTGGATTGTTTTCGTTGTCAGTTGGCTCCACGATAACCCAATCCTCGTTGATGTGAAGATGACCTTCCGCGCATTCGTTTGCGATCGTACCGCCCTCTGTGCAGGAGTAATTTGTTTGCACGGGGCAGTGGAAAGCAGCGGAAAGACGGCTTCGGACGTCGTCAGACAGGTACTCTCCGCCGGTCATGATCACAACGGGAGAGATATGCAGCCTGCCGCTTTCCCGTTCCGCGACCAACAGATCCAAGTGCGAGGGATATCCGCCGAGCATGGCCGGCTGAAACGAATTTAGTTGTGCCACGATTTCCGGAATCGGAAGCAGCGCACTGCTGAGCGCCATCTGCCGCTTTTTCCACGGCATCGCAAGCAGTCTGGAGCGAATGGAGCCGTTGGAAAGATAGAACCCGCCCGTTGCAAACACGCCGATGGATTTGCCGCCGCGCGCGAATAACTTCTTCAGTGTATCCTTTTGCGCGAATGCGCGCGTTGTGTTGATCGCTCCCATGATGCTGTTGGTGGTGTTGTCCGCAAGCGCGATCAGCGGATTTCCCGTCGAACCGCTGGTTGAGAAGACAAGCCAACGATTTCGGAATTTTCGCCCGACGTTGTCAAGGTCCTGCATGAACGCTTGGATATCCGTTAGCTTGATGCTTTGATCGGTAACCCACTCGTCAAAATGTTCCATCAAATCTCGCTTGTTGACCGGAGGCAGGCCGGAAAATGACCAGTGCTCGGGGACATTCCGGTACAGTTCCGCGTAATAGGGGCTGTTTTCTCGCGCATAGTTCACAATCGCGCGGAGCCGTTGCTGCTGAACAGTAAGTCGCGCGGCGTGATCCATCTTTTGATAACGCGTACAGAGGAACACGCCCTTGAGTAAGCCGATGTTCGGCTTTTGTAACTTTTTCACAGTTCTGCCTCCTGACTGACGATCCCTTCCAGCATGAAGTTTATGTAAGTTCGCATTTCGAGCTGAATTTCAAGCGCATGATCGAAAAACAGCTGCGGGGTTTCGCGATATTGCAACAGATACTTTTGATTGATTGCGCTGATATAGAGCATTAGTGCATCTTGTAGCTTCGGATTGTTCGGTTGCTTGAGCGGCAATATCGCAATCGCGCGGCTGAGCAACTGCCGCGATACCTTGGTGGTTTCCGCGGAATATCGGGCGAATAGCGCCAGTTTTTCTGCGTGAATGGCGGCGGAGGCGTCGCGCGCGGCGAGGTTGACCATCAACGTCTCCTTCGGGAAGTCGCGGCAGAGACGAATTTTCTCATCCATCATCTGAAACAGAATATCAAAGAAATCCGTACCTGCGGAGACGGGGGAGTTTGCCACTAGACGTTGCAACGAAACATCAAGGCAATAGAGGTAAAACGTTTTTTTTGAGCCGAAATAGTGGAATAGAAGACCCTTTGAGATACCCGCTGCAAGCGTAATGACGTCCGTATTTGCGTCTGTAAACGCGCGTTGTGAAAACTCGTCTATGCCTGCCTGCAGGATGACATTCCGTTTCTCCGGCGATAGTTTAACCAGTTGATCCATCATATCGTCTCCTTGATTGACTGGTGAGTCAATTTACAAGTACAGAATACATCGTATTGACTGACGAGTCAATATACGATGAAGATATATTTTTATGTGATCACGCCTGTGAGGCTTGACTTTGCCATGATGTCAAGGTTTATGATGATGGTGCAATCCGGATTTGCAGGAAACACAGGAGGGGCTATGTTCAAAATCGGGGAATTCTCTCAACTCGTTCGCGTCTCGCCGCGCATGCTGCGTCACTACGAGAAGTGCGGCCTGATATCTCCCGCGTCGACGGACCCGTTTACGGGATACCGCCAATATTCCGCGGATCAAATCCCGCAGATCGGTCGTATCGCGCTATTGCGGGATGTCGGGTTCTCGGTTGAGAGAATTGGGGAGATTTTGCCTCGATTTGATGACAAAGCCTTTCTGGACGAGGCGTTGCGTGAGAAAGCGAAGGAGATTCGTGAAACGCTGGAGCAGAATCACACGCGCCTGACAAAGCTCATGCAAATGAGCGGTGAACTGCGAAAGGAACAAACGATTATGCTGTATGAAGTGGAACTCAAAAAACTGGACGCGGTAAAGGTGCTCTCGCTGCGCGGCATCATTCCGCATTACAATCAGGAAGGAATCCTCTGGGAGAAGCTCGCGGGTTATATCGCACAGAACGGCATTGTCTGCCATAGCGACGGATATTCGACCTATTTTGATGAAGCATACATGGATTCGAACCCGGATGTGGAAATAGCGATTCCCGTGGACTCACTGGGCGAGAGCAGAGGCGAGTTTGTCTATCAGGAATATCCCGCGGTTGCGCTGGCGGCAACGCTGCGGTTTTCCGGGCCGTTTGACGGCGGATACGACGCGGCGGGAGAGAAGCTTGCCCACTGGATGGAGGAGAACGGATATGCCTTTGCGGGCAATCTGCGCGGGCACGTGATCACCTCGCCGGATGACGAGTCGAATCCGGAGAAATGGCTGACAGAGCTGCAGGTTCCTGTCAGAAAAATTTCTTAAGCGAAAAGCAAAAGGGAACTCCATTCGGGGTTCCCTTTGTCTATCGAAGCGTTACTAGGTTGTAGCAGAACAAGCTACTTCAACTGATCTGATATGACGTTTCGACCGCGACGTTCCCTTTGATCGCGATCCAGACAGGGGAGATCGCCTCGGCGTGCTGAAGCACTTTTTCCATGTCCTCGCTGGTTACATCGCTGGATGTCACCTGCACGTGAAACAGAATCTTCCGAAGCGAGAGCGGCTGCTCGTTGCGTTCGCCTTCTGCGCGGACAGAGTAGCCGTCAACGTGTTTGCCGAGCCGCATGAGAAGACCAACGACTGCGGTGCTGACGCAACCGGAGAATGTCATCACCAACGCCTCCAGCCCTGCAAGGCCATCGCCGGTTCCAAGCGGCGGGGTATAGTCGAACGGAACGGTAATCGCGGGATGATCCGCGCTGACTGCCTCGAAGTGCACGTTCCCCTTTGTACGCTTCAGCTCTACAACAATGTTTTCCATATGTAATCCCCCATCGAATTAATCGCATTCAATAAAAATGCGCCACCACTAGTGTAGCGCAATCAAATAGATAGTCAAGTACTGATTGTATGCGATTTATAATTTGAACATATGTAAACAAAAAAACAGGACTTCAAACGAAGTCCTGTCTCTCTTTTGGTCTGGGTGACAGGATTTGAACCTGCGACCTCTTGACCCCCAGTCAAGCACGCTACCAAGCTGCGCTACACCCAGACGGCGTTGTTTATGATAGCATTTGGCCGTGAAAATGTCAACAGTGCAGACGTCTGTTTGCGACGAAATCATACGAAATATCGGCAGAAAATATCACGCGGAAAAAAGCGAATCATTCGATACCCAAACAACATTGATGCAGTATGCGACAAGTCGATTCTCGCGTGATATAATCGAACAAGTTCTTGTTTAAATCTCACAGAAAGCGACTACGATTGATATGAAATTCTTTGCACTTACCCCGGCCGAACAGATTGCATCCGTGATGCGCCGCGTTTACGACCGCGGGCTGACTACGGCAACCGGCGGTAACATCTCCATGATGGACGACCACGGCGATATTTGGATCACGCCGAAAGGTTACGACAAAGGCAGCCTGACCGCTGAGGACATCGTTTGCGTTCACCCCGATGGGTCGTATGAGGGCAAACATGCGCCGTCGAGTGAGATATTTTTTCATCGGGCGACCTATCGCGCGCGCCCGGATTTTCGCGCTGTGGTGCACGCACATCCCGTATATTGCATCGCATTTTCACTGACGAGAACGCTTCCTCGGATTGATCTATTACCGGATACGCTCGCAGCTTGCAAGCATATGCGGTTATCCAAATACGCGATGATGGGCAGCCCGGAGCTCGGCGAGAACATGTTTGCGGAGTTCTCCAAGGGCGCGGATGTCGTGTTTCTGGAGAACCACGGCGTATGTGTAGGCGGAAAGAATCTGCTGGAAGCGTATCAACTCTTTGAGACGATCGAGTTTGCGGCCAAGTTGGACTTGCTCTCGCGCAAGATCGGTACGCCGCGCGCGTTGACTGCAGAGCAGCTCACGTTGTGGGAATCCCGTCGTGCGCCTGATACTAGTGTACTCCTAACGTATGAAGCGGGTGAGGTTGAGAACGCTCTGCGAAAAGAGATGGTGCAAAAGCTCCATCGCGGTTGCGAACATGCGCTTGTATTCGGAGCCGTCGGCGTTTGCAGCACGCGCGTGGACGAAACATCGTTTCTGATCACGCCGGATGGCATGGACAACGACCTATTGGAAGAGAACGATCTTGTGTTCGTAAAAAGTGGCGAGATAAAGGCAGGCAAGCACCCGGCAAAAGAGCTTGCGCTGCATGCGGCAATCTACGACAAGCATCCTGAAATCAACGCGATCTTCTCCGCGACTCCGGCGCATGTCGCGGCATACGCAAGCGCGAACCAACGGTTTGAGACCTCTACCGTGCCGGAGAGTTACTATATGCTTCGCTCGGTGCCGACCGCGCCGTTTGACGAGTTCATCTCTTCGCCGGATACGGCAGCAAGTCGATTCTCCGAGAAAACGCCTGTCGTGCTGTTTGAGAACGCAAGAATCGTAACGACGGGCAACTCGTTGTTCACCGCGCTCGACCGTCTTGAGGTTGCGGAGGCAACCGCCGCCTCGATCCTGACCGCGCAGGATGCAGGAAAAGTCATTTTGCTCAACGATACCGAGATACAAGCGCTGAAAACAACGTTCCATCTTGATTAAAAGCTTCTTCTGAGAGTAATCAGAAAGCCCGAACGGTTTGCACCGCGCGGGCTTTTTTGATGAGTATATTTTTTAGATTATTTTGAGATTGTAAGTAACAATTCAACCGTTTGCTCCAACTTCATACCGCGGGATGCTTTCACGAGGATCACATCGCCCTTTTGCACAAGCTGTGGCAAAGTGGAGAGCAGTTCCTCCTGTGTCGCGTAATATACGGCGCATCCGGGTGAAACGGATTCCGCGCCCGCATATATCCGCTTGCTTTCTGTTCCGACGCATATGATGCGCTCGATGCCGAGTGAAGCGGCATAGCGGCCGACGTCTTCGTGCATCTGCGGTGCGGCCTCGCCGAGCTCGCGCATGTCGCCGAGGATCGCAACGCGTCTGCCGGAGCAAGCCTTCAGCACGTCGAGAGAGGCTTTCATCGAGGTCGGGTTCGCGTTATAGGTGTCGTCGATGAGCGTGAAAGACTCCAGCTCGTGCACATTCATGCGCCCGCGCAGGGGCTTGTAGGTTTCAATACCGGATGCGATCTCGGGAAGCGTCATCCCCAGCAGAACGCCGGCGGAAACGGCAGCAAGCGCGTTGCAAACGGAATGCACGCCGAGCGCAGGTACATGCATGCGGCAGGAATTACTCTGATAGCTTACGGTAAAATTCATGCCGCGAAGGATCAGGTCTTCGATATCGGTGCCGCGGACTTCGCATTTTTCTCCGAGACCGTAGCGCAGCGCGTTCGGGATCGTGTTGAGCAGCTCATCATCGCCGTTGGCGATCACGCGACCGCCTGCACGCATGTACGGCAGCATTTCCGTTTTACCCTGAAAGATGCCTTCGCGGGTGCCGAAATTTTCGATGTGCGCAAGCCCGATGTTAGTAAAGAGGCAGTAGTCCGGCTGAACGAATGACGCGATGCGACCGATCTCGCCGAAATGATTGGTGCCCATCTCGACAACAGCGACCTCGTGCGCCTCCTCCAGAGAGAAGATTGTCAACGCGGCGCCAGTCTCATTGTTCAGGTTGCCCTGCGTTTTCATGACGTTAAACTTAGCGGAGAGCGCGGCGGCCACGATATCCTTCGTCGATGTTTTTCCGGCGCTGCCGGTGAGGCCGATGACGGGTATCGTAAACTTGTTTCGATAGCTTGCCGCGATGGCGTGCATTGCGCGGAGCGTATCCGGCACGAGCAGATATGGCTCGCTGTCCAGTGCGCGGTCGGTGACGACAAGGGCTGCGCCTTTTTCGCGTGCAGAGGGAATAAATTTGTGTCCGTCATGCTTTTCGCCGATGATTGCGATAAAGAGCGAACCGGGCTTTGCCAGTTCGCTGTTGATGACGACGTCCGTTGCTGCCTGATTTAGCAGCGCAGGATCGCCGTAATATGTGCCGCCGCTTGCGGCAACGATTTCAGATAACAGATACTGTTTCATGCCTGTTCATACCGCTTGAGCGAGAGTTTGACGATGGTTTCGCAAAGCGCAGGGTAATCCAGCCCGTAATGCTCCGCTTCCTGCGGAAGCAGGCTTGTCGGTGTCATACCGGGCAGTGTGTTTGCTTCGAGGCAATACGCTTCGCCTGCATCCGTCAGCAGAAAGTCGATGCGCGCGTATACGCCGAGTTTGAGTGCGCGGAACGAGCGCTTGGCAAGCTCCTGAATCTTTTCGGTGAGTTCCGGCGAGATGCGCGCGGGGACGATCTCGTCCGTCCAACCCGACTGGTATTTGTGCTGATAGTCATAAAACCCGTGCTTGGGCACGATCTCGATGAGAGGCAGCGCAACGCAATCATCACCGCTGCCGAGCACGCCGGCCGAGAGCTCCATACCTTTGATATACGCTTCGACGATCAGTTCGTCTTCCAACGCGAAGCACGCCTGAATTGCAGGCGCAAGCTCCTCGCGATTGCGAACGATGACCACGCCGATGCTGGAGCCGCCGCTATTGGGCTTGACGACGCACGGAATCGGGAAATGTTCGGAATCAAAGGGAACACCCTTGCGCGCAACAGCCCAGTCTGCGGTGAGAATGCCTTCGCTGCGCAGAAGCGATTTACTGACCGCCTTGTCCATCGCCAGCGCACAGCCGATCGAAGGACTGCCGGTATATGGAATATCGCAAAGATCAAAGAACGACTGAAGGCTTCCGTTTTCGCCGACGCCGCCATGCAGCGCAAGAAACGTAAGATCCGCAGCACGACAAAGTTCCAGCACGCCGGAACCTATCTGCTCGGAAAATCCGCCTGTTCTAGCGCTCCGCACTTGCGCAAGATTCGGTTCCGCTTCCGGCACCGAAAAAGGCGGCAGAAAGCCATCGACAGCAAACGCCTGCGCAATGGGGTTCGGCAGCGGGTCCATGCCGAAAAACAAATCGATTAAAATGGCGTTATGTCCCTGTTTGCGAAGGGCATTGGTCACCATGGTTCCGGTGGAGAGTGATACGTCGCGTTCCGGCGATAGGCCGCCAGCGAGGACAACGATGTTCATATGCGTTTCCTTTCCGATCAGAGAATCGGTGCATCGAAAGGGATTTCCGGCGTTCCGGAAAAACCGTTCTTATGTTTATACCATGATTTGATAATTTATTCAAGATAGCAGGTGTTCCAGCCATTAAGGCGCGGAGATGGATTGTGCATGTGCGAGTACGTGAACCGCTCTGTTCAATCGCGTGTGTAGTAATAGAAAGCGTGATTTCGTTACGAAACAGCGCGAAATAGTTCTGTCCATTCAAAAGCAAGTGTATTATAATTATCGTATGAAAAAGCGTGTAACAAAACATATGATTCTATCCGCCGTATTAGCGGCGTTGTTCTTCCTTTCTGCATGCGGAATGGGGAATGATTCCATCACGTCCTCTGCGGGAGACAGCACACAGACTGCTACATATAGCGCGCCAGTCATGCCGGATATCTCGCACGAGAATGTAACGCTCTCGGATATGACCTATGTCCGCCCGGACATCGAGGGCATGTATGCCGCGATGGACGATCTGAAAGAGGGCATCAAGCGCGGTAAAAACGCAGAAGACATGATCGCGGCTTACCAATTGTTACAGGAGCAGTACAGCCACGCGGACTCCATGCTCTCGCTCGTCTATCTTTTGTATGCGTTCGACGTGACGAATACCGCAAATCGCGATGAATATGCTTACCTGCAATCCGCACTGTCCGAGTTGGACGCGCAGATGCAGGGCGTGTCTGCGCAGCTGTTTGAGTCTTCAGCAGAAGCGCAGCAGCTCGCGCGGGATTCGTTCGGCACGGGCTATGTAGACGCGATCATGCAAGACAATCTCTATGAGGACGCGTCGATTCAGGACCTGTTGGATCGCGAAGAGGAGCTCACGCTCTCTTATGACAACCTGAGCGCGACGTTCACGCTCTTTGATAACGGCGTCTACTGGACGTACGCTGACATTTCGAATGACGTCTCTCTCAGCAGCAAAGAGTTTTACCGGCTCTACGACGCATACTGCGCCGCGTTGAACGCGGAAGCAGCGCCGATCTTCATCGAACAGGTCGCGATTCGGACAGAGATTGCAAAGCGACTTGGATACGATAGTTATGCCGCGTATTGCTACGATACCTATGGCAGGGATTACACGCCTTCGGATGCGAGAACCTTACACCAGGCGGTGAAGCAATACATTGCTCCCGTGTTCATTGAGGCGAATAGTAAGAATGATACGTCGGATCTCGGCGCAGCGATGTTTGACGAGGACGCCTTCTTCAGCGCACTTTCCTCTTCAGCCAACGCTTTTTCGCCGTTGCTGGCGGAGCCGGTCACCTACATGCTGCAAAACAGGCTCTATGACGTGACCTATAGCAGCGTGAAGATGGATTCCAGCTTTACGACATATATTTCAGATTATCGCGCGCCGTTCATCTTTTCCGCCTGGACGGGATATTCGGAGGACGTTGCAACCATTCTCCACGAACTCGGTCACTTTACGAACTACTATCACAACGCCGTTGTCGGTTATTCCGCAGGGGACAGTCTCGATCTGGCGGAGGTTGACGCGCAGGCGCTCGTGCTGCTGCTCTTTAGCGATTATGACAGATTCTATGGTGATCTGGCCGATCAGGCGCGCGTCGCCACACTGATCGATGCGATGTATTCGCTGCTCTCCGGCTGTATGGAGGACGAGTTTCAGCAGGACGTCTATGATAATCCGGATATGACGCTCGCGGAGATGAACGCGTTGTATGCGCGGCTCGCGGAGGAGTATGGCCTCGAACAGGTATATGGCTATCAGGGAACGGAATGGGTGCTGATTACGCATACGTTCCAAACGCCGATGTACTACATCAGCTATGCCGCGAGCATGGTTCCCGCGCTGGAGTTGTTTGAGATCGCGCAGAGCGATTCGGAAGGCGCAAAGAACGCGTATTTCAGCATCATCATGCGGGAGTCGTACGATTCTCTTGGTGATGTGCTTGCGAAAAACGGCCTTGAGCCGGTGTTCTCCGAGGATACGATCGCGCGAATTGCGGAAATTTTAAGCAGCTATACCACCTGACAAACTGGCGAAAAACGCAAGTATTACCAGAGCGCGAAGGAATATTCGCGCTTTTTTTCGTAACTTTCTCACGTGGAAATAGCAGCTATGTAAAATAAATATGGACTAATGTACAAAAATAACGGGTACAATACTGGAATACATCGTGGTAAATCGCTTAATTTGGTACTTAACGCGCAGAAAACGGGTGATTCCCGCACAATAAGACCACATTACCGGAAACAATCCTGAAAAATGCCGGAAATATGGCGATTTTTGAGAATAGCAGGAAGGGTTCCGCGTCTTTTCATCCTTGGGAAAGTATGCTATACTAGGACGCGATGCAAAAAAGTGAGGTTAAATTCAGTGAAAATTGATTCCATCATGGAGAGTATAGAGCTTGCGCTCAAGCAGAATCATCAGGTGTCGTTCCTTGACGCAACGACCACACAGCTGCATGATGCGTTGTCCGGCGTGGTGATGGCCGCAATTGCAGAAAATTGGTATGAGAGCCGCCATGCGCACGAGCGCACGCGCGAAGCATATTATTTCAGCGCAGAGTACCTTGTCGGAAGAACCGTATACAACAATCTGTTCGTGCTCGGCATTCTGGACGATGTCAAGCGCGAGTTTGAATCCCGCGGACTGGATATCGCGATCTTTGAGGATATTGAGGATGCAGCGCTTGGCAACGGCGGCTTAGGCCGGCTTGCCGCCTGTTTCCTCGACTCCGCCGCAACGGAGAATCTCCCGCTGGATGGCTATGGCATCCGCTATAAATACGGCCTGTTCAAACAGTCCTTCAGCGACGGATTTCAGGTTGAGAGCGCGGACGACTGGCAGCGCTTCGGCGACCCGTGGAGCATCCGCCGCGATACGCACGAGATGACCGTTCGCTTTGCGGATATGACCGTTCGCGCGGTGGCGTATGACATGCCGATTCTCGGTTATCAAACCAACAACATCGGAACTCTCCGCCTGTGGCAAAGCGAAGCCATTTCGGAGTTTGACTTCAAGCTCTTTAACGATCAGGAATATGCCCTTGCTGTGTTGGAAAAGAACGCGGTGGAGGACATCACCCGCGTGCTGTATCCCAATGATTCGACGGAAGCGGGTAAAAAACTGCGCCTCAAGCAGCAGTATTTCCTCTCCAGCGCGAGCCTGCAGGACATCATCTTCCGCTTTAAGCGCGAGAATCGCCCGATCGACAGCTTTGCCGAGCATGTTGCGATTCAGCTCAACGACACGCACCCGACCGTGAGCATTCCGGAATTGATCCGTCTGCTCATGAAAGAGGGGATTCCGTTTGATCGCGCGTTTGATATCGCGGCAAAGACGTTTTCCTATACCAACCACACCGTCATGGCGGAAGCGCTCGAAAAATGGGACGTCAACCTGTTTAAGTCGGTGCTGCCGGAAGTGTTTGATATCATCTATCAGATCAACGCAAAACTCTGCGGCGAACTGATGGCGCGCAAGTTTGATTGCTCGCGCATGTCGATCATCCAGGGCAAGCTCATCCACATGGCGAACCTTGCGGTGTATTGCTCGCGTTACGTCAACGGCGTTGCGGCGCTTCATACCGAGATTCTCAAAAACGACGTGCTCAAAGAGTGGTACGCGGCGTATCCGGAGAAGTTCCAGAACAAGACCAACGGCATCACACAGCGTCGCTGGCTCGGTCTTTGCAACCCGGAACTGTGCGACTATCTCGATGCGCGCATCGGTAAAGGCTATCTTTCCAATCTGGAAGAGATCGCAGCACTGAAGGATCATATGACCGACAGTGATATCGAGCAGTTCAACGAGATCAAGCGTCTCAAAAAAGAGCAGCTCAGTAAGCTCATTCAGGAAAAAGAGGGCGTCTATCTGCCGCCGGACTTCATCTTTGACGTACAGGTCAAGCGCATGCACGAGTATAAGCGCCAGCTGCTCAACGCGTTTGGCATACTCGATACATACTTTGGCCTCAAAGACGGTCGAATCAAGGAATTTACGCCGACGGCGTATATCTTCGGCGCAAAAGCCGCGCCGGGTTATATCCGCGCGAAGGCTGTCATCAAGTATATCAACGAACTCGCGCGGTTGATCAATTCCGATCCCGACATGGCGGACAAGATGCGCGTTGTGTTTGTGCAGAACTACAATTGCTCCTATGCCGAGCATATCATCCCCGCAGCGGACGTATCCGAACAGATTTCGCCTGCGGGCACCGAAGCCAGCGGCACGGGCAACATGAAGCTCATGCTCAACGGCGCGGTAACGCTTGGCACCTTTGATGGCGCAAACGTCGAAATCGTCGAGCAAGCAGGGCTTGAGAACAACTACATCTTTGGCGCGAGCGTCAAAGAGCTCAACGAGCTCAAACCGCACTATAACCCGAAGGCGATCTATGACTACGAGCCGCGCGTGCGCAGAGTGGTGGATTCGCTGATCGACGGTACGCTCAGTGACGACAACAGCGGCGCGTTTGCCGATCTACATCGCTCGCTGCTCTTCGGAAACGATTGGTCCAAGCCGGATCAGTACTTTGTTCTGCAGGAGTTATTGGCGTTCTGCCAGCGGCGTGAGGAAGTCAACTGCGAATATCGCGATCGCATCGCGTTCGGCAGAAAGTGCATGATGAACGTCGCGAGCAGTGCAAAGTTCAGCTCCGACCGCACCATCCGCGAATATGCAAACGACATCTGGCACATCCAGCCGGTTCCGCCGCTAGAGAGCACGAGATTGTTTTAATTAAACGAGAGCACACAAAAAGAAGCAGGCGATAAGCCTGCTTCTTTTGATTTAAAAGTATTACAGAACTTGGTCGGATACCTCAGCACTGGCCTTTGAGCCAAGGAGCGCGCATTCCTCTGCGGGAAGCGATCGGACGCACCCGTCAATGATCGCGGCGCTCATCGCATCTCCGGCGACCGAAACATCGCGAAAAACGCGCGTTTCCGCGGGAACCACGCCGCAACTGTCCGCGTCCGCCCAATAGACGCCCTCTTCAGCGAGATCGATAAACACGCGCTTGACGCCCTGCTCCAGGAACCAATCAGATGCGCGATAGATACCGCGCAGCGTGTCGCAGGATTTGCCGGAAAGAAAACCCGCCTCAAAGCGATTTGGCTTGATGGCATAGCATTTGCCGATGTTGCCGTCAATGCGCTTTGCCTTGGCGCAGCTGACCGGGTCGTAAAACAGCGGCACGGTCACGTTGGCGCAAAGATAGGCGAGTGACTCCGGCGAAAGATTGGCGTCGATGACGCACATGCTCGCTTGATTGATTTGAGGAAGCACAGCTGACAGATAGTCCGGCGTGAGATGATCCAGCACCGCCATATCGCTGATACCGACGAGCATATCGCCGTCTTCGTCGAAGATGCCGATGTACGTACCCGTGTGTTCGGTGCCGATATAGGTATGCGCAAGAGAAACATTCGCCTTCTGGCAGCTTTCGCGCACCATGCCCGCGTGAAAGCCGGAACCGATGGCGGTCACCAGCTCCGTCTCATACCCGAGCGAGGCGAGCCGCTTGGCGATGTTGTGGCCGACGCCGCCGACGCGAATGCCAACGCGGCCGAGGTTGCTGTCACGCTCGCGGCAGATGCTGTCCGGCTTGCCGGTGATGTCGATGGCGGCTCCGCCGATGATATAGATGGTGTCCATTCGTTTCCTCCGGATTGTATCAATCAATCTTGATTACACTCTAGGCAGCGTGATCTCATGCCCATTGATGAATATCTTTTCAATACCTTGCGTGAGCCCGCTTCCGTTTTGGTAGGTCGCGGCATCATGGAACTTATCGAAGTCGATCAACAGCACGTCTGCATCCACACCGTCCTCGATGCGGCCTTTTCCCGATAAACCGAGAAACGCTGCCGCTTGCCCACTCATCTTATGGAACATTGCTTCCGGCGTAAGCAGCTTCTTTTCGCGCACCAGCAGGTTGTAGGCGCGGGCCGTCGCGCCAAAGACGCGCGGATGCAGATTTTCGCCCGCTTTTCCGATTAGTCCGTCTGTGCCGAGCACGCACAACGGGTGCGATAGAATCTCGCAAACATCGTCCTCACTCATGTGAAAATAGATGCCGAGGCCGAGACCGTTGTTCCGAATCAGTATATCACAATATGCGTCAAAGGGATCAAGCCCGACTTTTTCGGCATACTCAGAGATAAACATGCCCTCTGCACTGTGGTCAACGGGGCAGCTTGCGACGTAGACACCGGAGAAGCCGCCGCTGTTGTAGACGTAGTTGTCATAATCGCTGATGCGGTCGATCTCCTCGCGGATGATTTCGCGCTCGTTTGGATCGCTCAACGCTTCAATCAGACCTTGCATCCCGCGCGTGAAATAGCGCGCCGGGATGGACACGTTCAGCGACGTGCAGCCGGCCATGTACGGGTAGGAGTCGATGATGGCGCGAAGGCCGTGCTCCACCGCGCGGTCGATCTGCGCGAGCATCTCGTGCGGCTTGCCCCAGTTCTGCCTGCCAGCCGCCTTCATATGCGAGATGCAGAGCGGCACATCCGCCTCAAGAGCAAGCTGCATCGTTTCCGCGCGCGCTTCAATCACGCAATCGCCCTCGTTGCGCGGATGGTTGGCATAGATGCCGCCTTCTTCGTGTACCACGCGCAGGAGTTCCAGAATCTCCTCGTTGTCTGCATAGCAGCTTGGCGCGTACACCAGCCCGGTCGAGAGACCAAGCGCGCCTTCGCGGATGCAGCGGCGCAGCATATCTTTCATGCGGGCGAGCTCGCCCTTGTCCGGCTTGCGGTTTGCATACCCCATCGCCCAAAGGCGCAGCGTGCCGTGACCTAAGAAGCTCTTAGTAGTAATTGGGTTTTGCAGGGTTTCAAGCCAAGCGTAAAACCCCTCTGCGCTTGCAAGTTGAGAGATATTGCTTGGTATGTCGGGGTAGGGTGCAATGCCGGAGATAAAGCGCGTATACTGCACTTCATCCGCACAGGCGGGGAACAGGGAGACCCCGCATTGTCCGGCTATCTGCGTCGTAATGCCCTGACTGAGTTTGCTCAATGTCGCATACGGGCTGACGAGGTTGAGATCCCCGTGCGAATGCGCGTCCACGAAACCGGGAACGAGCGCAAGCCCGTTTGCGTTAATCGTGTGCTTCGCCTTCGGATGTTCGCTGCCGCGAAACACGCGGAGTTTGCCGGATTCAAACCCGACACTGCCGGACAATACAGGTGCGCCGGTGCCGTCGTAGATCGTACAGTTTTGAAGTAAAGTATCCATGTTGTAATATTTGGTCGCCAATCTTGTCGAAAAAAGGGAAAGGGTTTGAGCGCGCGGAAAAATCCGTGCTCAAACCCCAGATAAACAGGTTGGTGTGCGGCGATTAGCCTTTGATCAGGCGAATGCCACCGATGAACGGCAGGTCTTTGTCTTCCTTGTTGGCAACGTTGATGATGCCGATGAGGGAGAAGGCGAAGCTCGCAAGCCCGACGACCGTGCTGAGGATGCCGTCCAGAATCGGAACCCAAGCGAAGACGCCGACGGCGACCCACGCGATGACTTCCAGAACCAGCAGGTTGATGCCGCGGATGGCATGCGAGCGCACGAACGCCGACTGATCCTTGACCAGATAGGGAACCAGCGCCAGAATGCCGAGATAGGCCAGAATGCCCATCCACATATCATTGGAGTTGGTATCCGTAGCGCGCGTTGCGCCGGGTACCGGTTCGCCGCAGTTGCCGCAAGCCTTGTCGCCCTCATTGAGCTGAGAGCCGCACTTTGAACAGTATGCCATACGATAATTCCTCCATTTTTATTTTATTACATAATCGAAAGACGAATCGTGATCTCAGACAAACTGAGATGTTGTTTTCCTCCGACGATATCAGTAGCAACCATCAGGTGCCGCTGTTCTTAGTATAAGGCAACGGTAGTACCAAGCGCAACGGTGTTTCAAAAAACCCGACGCAAAACTTCTGCGCCGGGTTTTTATCAGTTGGTCTATCGGGTTCAGTTATGCGCGGAGCGGGGCTCCGTTTTCTTTGAGCGCGTCGATAATCGCGTCCATGCCGCGCTTGATCTCCTCGTCTGTGAGGGTGTGATCTTCCGCACGGAGAGAGAATGAGAACGCGAGGCTCTTTTTCCCGGCGGGAATGCCGATGCCCGCATAGGTGTCAAACAGGCGCACATCGGAGACGATAACGCCGGCCGGAGCGGTCTCGATGACATTTTTGAGTACCGTAGATTCCAGATCCGCATCAACGACGACCGCGAGGTCACGCTCCGCCGCGGGGAAACGGGGCAGCGGCTCAAAGCGTTTGCCTGCGGTGCGGCTTTCCGCAATCGCGGAGAAGCTGAGCTCGGCGATATACACTCTGCCGTCCGCTTTCCAGCCATCCGCGACATCGGGATGCAGCTCGCCGAACACGCCGAGCGACGCGCCGGAAGCGGAGACGATCTCCGCCGCTCTGCCGGGCTGGAGGTAGCTCGCCTCGCTCTTTTGGAACACGGCGTTTTTCACGCCGAGTACGCGGAAGAGTTCCTCGATCATGCCTTTGAGCAGATAAAAATCCACGCCTGCGCCGCCGAGCACGATGCCGATCTTCTTGCGCTCTTCGGGCAACTCCGCGCCGGTGTCGACGTGCGTATTGCCCACCTCAAAGAAGCGAAGATGCCCGCTCTTGCGGTTTGCGTTGCGCACGAGAGAATCCAGCATGCCGGGAATCAGTGTGGTGCGCATGAGGCTCTGATCCTCGCCGAAGGGGTTGAGGATGCGAACGGCCTTCCGCAGCTCGCTGTCCTTCGGAAGCAGGAGAGAATCGAACACCGACGGGCTCGTGAAGTTGTAGTTGTACATCTCGTACAGCCCCAGCGCAACGAGCGTATCTTTTACTGCGTCGTCCAGCAGGAACAGATCGTCGATCCGTCCGCGGAACGTGTCTCCCCGCATGAGCGTGGGCTTGATGTTGTAATAGCCGTAGATGCGCGCAATCTCCTCTGCGATGTCCCAATCCGCCTCGATCCCGCTTTCGATATCCGTGCGGAAATGTGGAATGGTCACATGCAGGCCGCCGAGCGTCGGTCGCGCGTGAATGGAGATCGTCGCGAGCATCTGTGCCATTTCTTTTGCGGAAAGATCGAGCGCGAGCAGCGCGTTGATGTGATCAACACTGATCGTGATCTCACGATCGACCGGCTTTTCTTTCTTTACGTCGATGATTTCGCCGACGACGGTTCCTGCTTTGAGTTCGGCAACCAGCTCGACCGCACGCTCCAGCGCAAGCTCTGCGCTCACGGGCTCTACGCCTTTGATGAAGCGGCTCGCGGCATCCGTGACATGCTTGAGCTTTCTTGCCGTCGCGCGGATGTTGCTGCCTTTGAACACGGCAGACTCAAACAAGACCGCCTGCGTCTGCTCGGTGATTTCGCTGTTCAGGCCGCCCATGACGCCCGCGATGCCGACGCCGCGGCTTTCATCCGCGATGAGCAGCATATCCGGCGTGACCGCGCGCTCGCGCTTGTCCAACGTGGTGACGATTTCGCCGTCGTGTGCGGTGCGCACGACGATGTGGCTGCCGTGGATGCAAGCGAGATCAAACGCGTGCATCGGGTGACCGTACTCCACGAGCACATAGTTCGTGATGTCAACGATGTTGTTGATGGGACGCAGGCCGACCGCGCGGAGCTTTCGCTGCATCCAGGCGGGGGAAGGCTCGATCACGATATCCTTGATCACGCGCGCGGTATAGCGCGGGCAGAGATCGTAGTTTTCGATTGTGACGCGTGCATAGTCCGCGGTGTTGCCTTCGCCCTTGACCGGTTTGATCGAGGGTTCACGGAAGCTCTGTCCCAGCGCGGCAGCTGCCTCGCGGCACATGCCGAGGATGGAGATGCAGTCAGGACGATTGGGCGTGAGCTCGAATTCGAAGATATCGTCGTCGAAACCAAGCGCCTCGTCGATCGACTGACCAAGCGGATGCTCTTCCTGTAAAATCAGGATGCCGTGCACCTCGCTGCCGGGATAGTCCGCGTTGGTCAAGCCCAGCTCCGCGCCGGAGCAGAGCATGCCATAGCTTGTCACGCCGCGCATATTGACCGCTGCCATCTCGCGACCGCCGAGCTTGGAGCCAACAACCGCAACGGGAACCAGCGCGCCGTCGAAGACGTTGTCAGCTCCCGTGACGATGGTCAGCACTTCGCTGCCGATATCGACCTGACAGATGTGCAGGTGCTCGGAATTCTCGTGCTTCACGACGGAGAGCACGCGGCCTACCACGACGCCTTCGACGCCGGAAAGTTCTTTTTCCACGCCTGCGCACTCAAAGCCGCGCCACATCATCTTTTCGATGAACTCGGCGTTGGTGACGTTGAAGTCTACATATTCACAAAGCCACTTCTTGGGTAATTTCATAAATGTTTTCCTCCCTTAGAACTGGCGCAGGAAGCGCGCGTCGTTTTCATACTCAAGCCGGATGTCGTTGATGCCGAACTTGAGGTTTGCCATGCGGTCTACGCCGAGTCCGAACGCAAGCCCCGTCCAGACCTTCGGGTCATAACCGCAATTGGCAATTTCGTGCGGGTTGGTCACGCCGCAGCCGAGGATTTCGATCCAGCCCGTGCCCTTACAGACGCGGCAGCCCTTGCCACCGCAGATCGAGCAGGAGACGTCCAGCTCAGCCGACGGTTCCGTGAATGGGAAATAGCTGGGACGAAGGCGGGTTTTGACATCCTCGCCGAACACGGCATGTACAAACGAGTCGAGAATGCCCTTGAGATCACCCAGCGTCAATCCCTTGTCGACCACAAACCCTTCGATCTGATGGAAGACGGGGGAATGGCTCGCGTCCACTTCGTCTACGCGGAATACGCGACCCGGCATCAGCAGCCGGAACGGCGGTGTGAGCGTGGTCAGCGCGCGGATCTCGCAAGGCGAGGTATGCGTGCGCAGAACCACGTTTTCGTTGATATAGAACGTGTCCTGCATATCACGCGCGGGGTGATCCTTCGGCAGGTTCAGGAGCGTGAAGTTGTTATCGTCCAGCTCGATTTCGGGGCCGTCAAACATCGAAAAGCCCATGCCGACCAGCGCGTCGCGAATCAGGCGATACGTCTGCGTCATCGGATGCAACCTACCCAGCGGGTCAGCAAGCTGTCCGGGCGCGGTGACGTCCAACGCTTCTTCGGCAAAGCGACGCTGCTTGGCAATTTCGCCAAGTGCCGCGCGTTTTTCGGCGACAACCGCTTCCAGCGAGCTCTTTACCTTATTGGCAAATGCGCCGACGCTGGCGCGCTCTTCGCTCGCGAGCTTGCCCATTGCGCGCAGAATCGAGGTCAACGACCCGTTTCTACCGAGTACATCAACCAGAAGCTGCTCCAGCTCTTCGGATGACTGTACATCCTTTAGCTTGCCTTCGGCTTCCTCGCGCAGTTGCGCGAGAGACTCCATCATTCCCATGTGTTCTCTTCCTCCTTGTGCCAAAATGGCATGTTACCAAATAAAAAAAGCGCCCGCCCAAAAGGGACGAATCGCGTCGTGGTACCACCCTCGTTTGCTCGCCCGTACAGGACGGGATAAGCCTCGATTCCGCTGTATCGGGCGGTCCCGTTGCCAACTACAAAGCGCAAACGCTGTTCACCGGCAAGGCTCCGGGGCGAACTGGATATTCTTCTCTACGCGCGCCGCTTTCAGCCGGTGACGGTGCTCTCTTATCAGCGTATTGTAAGAATTTTTCCCCTTCTTAGCCTACTATTGATCTTTTGTTATTCTATCACCGTCACGCTCGTTCCGTCAAGCAGGAGCGTAACGGTTCCGTTTTCGTCCGTCCGATAGACTGTGATGCCGCGCTCCAACAGCCGATCCATCAGCGAGTCGTGCGGGTGACCATAGTCGTTGTTTTTCCCAAGACTAATCACGGCGATGGCGGGAGAGACCGCATCGAGAAACTTTTCAAACGTTGCGTCTCGAGAACCGTGGTGCGCGACCTTCAATACATCCGCGCGAAAGTATTGGTTCGGCTGCGCCTTGAGCGCGAGTTTCTCCGCGAGCTCCGTCGCGTCGCCGGTGAGCAATACTGCGGTGTTGCCATAGGAGATGCGGATGATATAGCTCGTATCGTTAAAGTCGTCATAGATCGTCTCATATGGCGAAAGAATCCGCACTTCAACCGCGCTGTCCCACGGGATGAGCGTATCAACCTCCGCATATGGGCGATGCACACTTGCCTGGCTCTCGTTGACGGCATCTATGAACTGAAAATACGTTTCGCTTGTGGCATCGAACGATGGAAAGTAGATGTCTCCGATCGGATAGGTATCCACAACCTGAATCAGCCCGCCGATGTGATCCGCGTGCAGATGCGAGGCGACAAGGACATCCAGCCCCACGACGCCGAGGTTCGTCAGATACGAATCAATCACGGGGAAAGACCCGTCAGGACCGCCATCTACCAGCATGGTCTTACCGGAAGGGGAGCGCAGGAAGATGCTATCACCCTGGCCTACATCGAGAAACGAGACGAGAAGACCTGATTCTACGGGGGGCAATTGCGACGCTAATGCAGCTGTAGCTTCAGACGCTGCAGCCTCTTCCAATTGTGTGGTCGAGGGTGTGATCGTCGAGAGGGAGGACGGAGAAATCTCGGATGCGTCTGTAAAAACGCCCACGAGTTGCTGATGCAGCAACGTAAAGAGAATCGCAAGTACCGCGATCAGCAGCGTAATGAGAGAGGCGATGGTAATACGCTCTTTCCGCTTCTGCGCGCGTTCTTCCGGAGATTCATTCCATCCCCAGTCGTCGTCGGGTTTCTTGCCAAACGAGTGATTCTGCTTTGGTTTGTATGATTGGTTCATAGTCGGCATTTTATCATATCTTCCGGCGGCAGGACAGCGGCAGAATTGCGCGCAAATTTGCTTTTTCCCCAACTCAGCAGGAAATATCCGGAATAATGGCATGAATTACGCCACAAGTTGCGAAAAAACCGACATTTCTTCACAAATGTGCATCATTTCTGCTTGACATTTGCCGGATTTCGAAGTAATATTCAAGTGTACTATAACGGATAGTACACTACCCTGATAAAGGAGGCAGCGCGATGTTCCAAATCGATCGATTCGGACGAACGCCGATCTATGAACAAATTATCGATCAGACCCAGCGGCTGATCGCTTCCGGCATTCTAAAGGAAGGCGATCAGCTTCCTTCCGTGCGCGCGCTTTCACAAGAGCTTTCCGTCAACCCCAATACGCTTCAAAAGGCATATAGCGAGCTGGAGCGTCGCGGCCTATGCGTCAGCGCACCGGGAAACGGAAGATTTGTGACGGCAGATGCATTTCGCCTTGTTGGCGAAGGAACGAAGGAACGCCTCGAAGAATTAAAGAAAATAGCGGAAGAACTCTGCGCGGCGGGTATGCCGGAGGATCAGGTCCTCCATGCGGTCAACGTCGCATATGGAAAGGAAACAGACGCATGATAAAAGCGCGAAAACTCACAAAGCGCTTTGGCACGGTAGAAGCGCTACTGAATCTGAACTGCAACATCCCCCAAGGCTGTATTTACGGCCTTGTCGGCGCAAACGGCGCGGGTAAGAGCACGTTTTTGCGTCTCTGCAACGGCATTTATAAGCCGGACGAGGGGCATATCTCCATCAACGGCGGAGAGGTGTTTGATAACCCAGTTGTCAAGGAACACTGCGTCTTCGTACCGGACGAGTTATATTTTTTACCGCAGAGCAACTTAAACCGCATGGCGCTTCTCTATGAATCCATGTATCCTCGTTTTTCAAACGAACGGTTTAACGATCTCTGCGCGGCGTTCAAGCTGGATCGTACACGGCAGCTCAACACGTTCTCCAAGGGCATGCGCAGGCAGGCCGCGACGATTCTTGCACTCTCCGCGATGACGGATTACGTCTTCTTTGATGAAACGTTCGACGGGCTCGATCCTGTGATGCGTAACCTCGTCAAGGGCATGCTGTATGACGACGTGCTGGAGCGCGGCTGCACCGCGGTCATCACGAGCCATAGCTTGCGAGAGCTGGAAGACACCTGTGACCAGCTCGCGCTGCTGTATAAAGGCGGCATCGTGTTTGAAAGCGATGTGCAGAACCTCAAGACTTCGCTCTTTAAGGTGCAGGTCGCCTTTGCGCAGGACTATGACCGTTCGCGTTTTTCCAATATGGAGATTCTCTCGTTTTCCAAGCAGGGAAGCGTTGCGAACATGATTATTCGCGGAGACAGCATGAAGGCGAAGCTTGCCATTGCGGCGCAGAACCCGCTGATTCTGGAAATTCTTCCGCTGACGCTGGAAGAAGTATTTTTGTATGAGATGGAGGCGCTGGGATATTCCTTTGAAGCGCCTGAACTGAAAGGAGGCGAACGCGCATGAAGCCGTATCTGGAGTCCATTCGAAAACTTTCGCGCGTGGGTCTGATCCTTTTTGCGCTGAGCATCGTCGCCAGCGCGGTGATTTCGATTCAATATTGCACGGCGCTGTATCACGATAATGTGCCGAGTATCACGAAGATGTTCAGCCCCTTGATTGCGTTTATTTACGCGGGCGGCATCGTGCTTGCGATGGACGGTTTTTCGTTTTTGAACAAGCGGACGGACAGTGATTTTTATCACAGCCTGCCCGTTTCCCGTAAAAAACTCTTTTGGGCGATTACGCTTGCTGCGCTGACCTGGATTGCCGCGACCGTGCTCTCCAGCGTGCTCCTGACCGTCATCATCTTCACGATCACAAAGACGCCGTTTGTGCAGCTCTACGCGCTCCTCGCGGTTCCGTTCTTTACGGTTGCGACAATGATGGTGTTTTCAGCCTGCGCGATTGCAATGAGCCTCACGGGCACCGCGATCACCGGGCTCGGGCTGACCGTGTTGGTGTTCGGTTTGGTGAGATTTGTGCAGTTCGCAGTTGCGCGCGGCATCGTCGCCAACACGCAGATCATTAGCTGGCTCGATCTGCCCTGGTATCTAACGCCGGTCACAAATATCGCAACCGGCCAGATTGCGCAGCTCTTGCGTCCAATGCTGCGGCATACGCTGTATGATCCAATCAACATGCTTTATTCTGCTGTGATCGTAGGCGCAGAACTTCTGCTCGCGCGCGTACTGTTTGCAAAGCGCGCGTCAGAACTGGCGGAGCACGGCGCAAAGAGCGCGACGATGCAGACCGTCTTTGCCTGCGCGGCCGTGGTTCCGGTTGTGATCCTGTTTGCATCCGGTGTGGTCTCGCAGCAGAACATCAGCATACCGATCGTCGTCGGCATCGCAGCCGGTATCTATGTCATCTATCAGTTGGTTGCGCTGCGCAGCACGAAAAAAATGCTGATCTCGCTGCCGTGGCTGTTGGTTCCGCTTGCGCTTGGTGTCGCGGGGTATTTCGGCACGACGAGCGCCGCAAAGTCCATGCAAAACTTTGTGCCCAATACGCAGGATGTTGCCTATGTGCAGCTCAATGGCGCTGGCCGCGGCACGGAATATATCCCATACCAGCAGTATCTTGTTTCAGAGGTGCAGTTCACAGAGACTGATATCCGCCAGTATGCGGTTGAGACGCTGCGCGATAATGTCGCGACCATCCACAGAGCGGGATATCTGAACTACACCTATGACGATCAGTCAAGCTATATGCTGAGCACGCAGCCGGTCACGTTTGTGCTCAAAGACGGCAGAAAGTTCAGCCGCGTGTTGACGTTCCTCAACCAAAACACGCTGATGGATTACTGCCAGCAGAACAGCGACTTTAACGAGGCGATTCGTACGCTCCCGCCGCAAAGCTCCGTGCGCTATCTGCAGGGTGGAGACCTCTATGATAAAGCATACATGGAGAACAGCGTCATTCTGAGCGCGTATTACGATGAGCTGCCGCAGACCGGCTATCCCGCAAACGACTTCTATCGCATCTATGATCCATATATGAACTATATGGTGAATGAAGAGCAGAACTACGGCAACATCTCCACCGCGGGTTATGTCGGCATGATGCGCTACTGGGACAGCTACACGATTCGTCTCGGTACGCCGCGGACATCCACTGCTTGGATGCAGTACCAGAACAATCACAGCAAAAATGAGTATTTGGATCTCCTGCAGGAGATGGCAAATAAATCCGAGACGCTCACGCGGGATATGGATTACTTCAATATCTCGATGATGGTGTATAACGTACCGATGTCGGACGGAACCAGGCAGACGATGTCGTTCTATTTTGACCGCTACCCGAATGACGCTGCACTGGAGCTCAAGACAAAGATGCAAACGCTCGTCAACGAGTTCACAGAGATTCTGATGAGGAGCACGCCAACGACGAACCCCAACGATTTTAACGTCTATGTGACGTGGAGCGGCAGGGTACACAACGATGACGGTTCGTATATCGGCGGAGACATCATTGAACAGCAGTTCGTCTCAAGCGGAAACTCGTTTGTTTCCGGTGGCAGCATCTACTTTGTGAGCAACGGCGATGTGCTTTACGGCGGTATGAGCGGCGCGATCAGCGCATATAACCCGAGCTTCCGTTCGTTCTCGCCGGAGGATCAGGTGCGCGTCATCGAGATTCTGAAACAGTGGAAAGCCATGCAGGACGAGTATAACTACACCATGTACGGCGGCATCCCGCAGGAGGGACCTTCCATCGGCGATGCGACCGAGACAACGACACAAGGATAACGAGATAATTAGGTCAGGCACCGCCGTATATATTATGCGGCGGTGTTTTGCGTTGAGAGTTTGCTGTGTTATAATGTTTTTTGCCGCATAAACACGGTAAAGCATCGAAAGCGAGAGAAACGCCATGGAACAAAAGAAGAGATGTTTCTGGGTAAGAGAAGACAGCCCGCTCTATTGCGCCTATCACGACGAAGAGTGGGGCACGCCGATTCGCGACGATCAAAGCATGTACGCGCTGTTTATGCTGGAGTTGTTTCAGGCGGGGCTTTCCTGGATCACGCTTCTAAAAAAGAGAGATGCGTTTTCTGCCGCGTTCGACGGCTTTGATGTCGAGAAGATTGCGCGATATGACGAGAATAAGATTGCCGCTCTGTTGCAGGACGCAGGCATCATCCGTAGCCGAGGAAAGATCGAGGCCGCGATCAGCAACGCAAAGATCGTGCTTGCGCTTCAAGAGGAATACGGCTCGTTTTGCAACTATCTTTGGAGCTTTTCCGGTGGTAAGATCGTGCTGAGTCCAGACGATCAACCGCGCGCGACCAGCCCGATTTCCGACCGAATCTCGGCGGATCTCAAGAAACGCGGCATGCGTTACGCGGGGTCGGTCACGATTCATTCGTTCCTGCAGGCGGCTGGTATCGTCAATGAACACGATTTATCGTGCTTCCGCTATGACGAGCTGATGAAAGATTGCACAGAAGATTCGTTTTTGCGCGAGTAACATCGCGAGAGAATCATAGATTTATATATCACAATAGGAGAAACAAGAGTTGGAAGAATTCGTTTGGACGGATGCGCATATTCGCTGGATGAGCGATGCGTCGAAAAAGAGCAAGTTTTATTACTGGATCGCGGAACGGATCGCGGCCTATCTTCCGCCGACTTCGCGCGTGTTCAACTGCGGCGGCGGATTGGGCGATCTCGCCATCTGGCTTTCGTATCACGTGGAAGAAGTGACCGTCATCGAGAACGATCCTAAGGCGGTTGCTGCGCTGCGCACGCGCTGCCCGCAAAACGTGGTTGCGATTCTGGGCGACGTGCATACCTACGCGCCGGACAAACTCTACGATTCGCTCGTGCTGTTCGATGTCGGCGGAGCAGAAGAGACGCTGCCCGTCGTGCGGGAGCTTTCTCGTACAAAGACATTTGTGTTGGCGGATATAAACACAGCTGCAGGCGAAGCGGATTTGAGAGAACTCAAAGAGACACTGAATAACGCAGGGATTCCGTTTAACTATGAGGCGTTCGATCAGGAGCACGTGCAACCGTTCCGCTCCCGCGAGGATGCAAGATCATACTTCCTGTTCTCGCTGAATCGGCAGCTGACGGAGGAAGAACTGGATCACCTCTTAAGCGAGAGCGACGATCCGGAGCTGCCGTATACACTCGTGGAGCAGAAAAAGATCGGCATGATTGTATTCGACGCGGCAAATCCCGCGCTGAAAAAACCGATCCTGTAAGGACGACGGTTGTTTCGGATAAATCCTGAACGCAGAGGAGCCGTATGGACGCAGAGCTGCTTACCGCAATCGAAACCGAGTTATCTGCGGGCAAGCCCGCCATGCTCGCGACGATCATCGATCGCGCGGGCAGTGCGCCGCGCGGCGTTGGCACCTCGATGGTCGTGACCACATCCGGCACGCAAGTCGGCACAGTCGGCGGCGGCTCGATGGAGTTTCACGCGCGGAAGGATGCGCTCGCGTTATTAAATGATGGAATCTGTGAGATTCGTGCATACGGGATTCATTCGGATTCATCCGGGGATCATTCCGGCAATGTGATGATTTTGTTTCGCCCGTTTTCCGGCGAAGCGGGGTTTGCGCTTTGCAAGCAATTGCGAGAAGCGATAGAAACAGGTCAGAATGCTTATCTAGTTTGCCAGTTATTGGAAACTTGCGCGTCTGAAAGCAGCTTGCTTTTCAAAGATGCTTTATGCGCTGCTTGCGGGATCGACTGTGTTCCTGAAGAAGCAACTGTTTCCGGCGGCGAATCCCGCTGGCTGATCGAGCCGATTCAGCTCGCGCCGCGTGTAATTCTCTTTGGCGGCGGTCATGTGGCGCAGTGCATGGCGCGGCAGCTTGAACTGCTGGAGTATCGAATCTGGGTTGCGGAGGATCGCGAAGTATTCGCCAAACAAGAGTTGTTCCCGATGGCGGAGCGCGTGCTGCTCTGTGAATATACCAGCTTGCAACCGTTGTTGCATCTCGCAAAACGCGATCACGCAATTGTGATGTCCCGCGGACACGAAACAGACGAACAGATTTTGCGCTGGCTGCTGCTTTCAGATGTGGATTATATCGGTTGTATCGGCAGCAAGCGAAAGATTGCGCAGATCAAGGAAAACCTGCTAGCAACAGGGATTCCGCAAGAAAAGATGGATCGACTGCATGCGCCGATAGGGCTTTCCATCGGTGCGGAAACACCGGCGGAGATCGCAGTGAGTGTCGCAGCCGAGCTGATCAAGTACTGTTCGGAACGTTAATCGTTTATATCACAAATAAAAAGAGCGTCCGGTTTCCCGGACGCTCTTTAAGTTTTTATGCTTTTTTCGGTGGCTGCCCGGATTTCACGTCTTCATACGACGCAAGTGTGAAGCCCTGTTTGCGCAACAGGTCGATGGTGGCTTCTTTGCTCTTCGGCGTTTCGCCGCCGCCGGAGGTCAATGCGATGTGCAGCAGTTTATCCTTCGGGATGAGCTCCAACGCCGCGTTAAACGCAGGCGCGGGATGTCCCGCCCAAACGGGCGCCATCAGCGTGACGGAATCGTATAAACTCCAGTCGATGTCGAGCGGCTTGATCGCGGAGGCCTTTCTGCCGAGCGCCTGCGGACAACCGACCAGAAACGCGGAGAAGAGTCTGCGTTTTTTTGCTTCGAGCACCTCATACACATCCGCACCAGTGGATGCGGCACGTTTTGCAGCCTCGGTTCGGGTTGCGCCGTTGAAAGAATAATATAATATTGCAGTTTTCATGAGTAGAAACGTCTCCTTATATAGATTGCATTCGGTTATCTGTCATAAAAAGCTTAGAAAATCGGGGAATAATTGAATTGTATGCTTGCATTATATGGGTCATGGCATGGACTGTCAAGCGAGAATGCGTAGCGTAGAAAATGCCGATTTTACAAGCAAGCTTGCCTTGCTACCCTTGTTTTCCCGTATGCATTCATGGTATATTGTATAAGCGTTGAGCGATTTTATGCAATATTGTCTGGGTGTTGATCGAGTTTACAAGACAGAGAATCGGCAGCATTCGATCGCAGACGCAGCAGAAACATCGACGGGAGAGCACCATGCAACTATATGACCTGCACACACACACAAACATGTCCGACGCGCGGTTTCCGATTGAGGATCTCGTTTCGGTCGAACAGGAGCAGGGGCATATCCTTGGCGTCTCGGACCATCTGTTCTGCTGCGGTATCTACACACTCAACGACGTGAAGAATTATCTCGAAGTGCTCCAGCAGTTTCCGGTGTATCGTGGCGCGGAAGTGAACATGGAGCACAAGCTGAACATTCCGGACAATCTGGACGATCAGCTCGATTATATCATCGCTAGCGTGCATAGCATGCCGGACGGCCGCGGCGGCTTTGTCCCGCTGAACGCGTATTTTTCCAAGCGTTCGGGACACACAGATCATTACGAGAAGAACTATTCTTCCGATATGAACCGCTACTATCTTGCCTATATTATCCAACTCATGGAGAAGATGTTTTCCACCCAGCGCGTCGATATCCTAGGGCATGCAACAGTACTGCCCGCGTATGATGAGCTGCACGGCACCGCGTTTCTGACCCAATGGGAAGATGCGGTGATCGGACTCTGTAAAAAACATGATGTCGCACTGGAGATTTCCGGCCTTTGGCGTGCGCCGGGTGCGGATATGATCCGCCGTGCGTATCAAGCTGGGCTGAAGTTTTCGATGGGCAGCGACTGTCACAACGCGCTGCAGATCGGCAACCTTGCGTATGTCGAGCAAATGATCGAAGAGGTCGGCTTGCAGCAGGAAGATTTCTTTGTTCCGAAGCGCGAACTTTATCGCGACTGACCATTTCTATTTAAACAAGAAAAAAGTAATATCAAACAAAATAAGTACATCACCTCAATTTTCTTTGCCGATATGGCGGGAGGAACGGTATGCGGAATATCCGGGTAGCAGTTTGGGGATTTGGCGCAATGGGCGGCGGCATCACACGGGTGCTGTTCCAAAAGACGGGCGTGGAGATTACGGGCGTTTGTGATTTGCATCCAAATCGCGTTGGCAAGAGCATTTTTACGCTGCTCGACATCCCGCGCGGAAATCGCGCGGACGTGATTATCTCAAACGACATTGACACGGCATTGCCGGAAAAAAGCGCGGACGTCTGCATTGTGGCGACCGATTCGTTCACAAAAGAAGTGTATCCAAAACTCGTAACCGTGCTGTCCCGCGGCGTCAACGCCATCAGCACTGCGGAGGAGATGAGCTATCCCGCGGCGAAAGAGCCGGAACTCACCCGTGAACTCGATAAGATCGCGAAAGAGCATGGCGTGACCGTACTCGGCACGGGCATCAACCCCGGACTGATGATGGATCTGCTCGCTATTTGCCTCACGGGATGCATGACGCATGTCGACAAGGTCACCTGCCGCAGGGTCAACTCGCTCTCTCCGTTCGGCCCGCTGGTCATGCAGGAGCAGGGCGTGGGTCTCACGCCTGAAGCCTTTCAGGATGGCGTGGATAAAGGCGAGCTCGCGGGGCACGTCGGCTTTGCCGAAAGTGTCGGCCTGATTTCGCAGGCGTTGGGCTGGAGAATCGACGAATTCTCACAGCAGATGGCGCCGATATTGACCGAAGTCGACCGCAAATCGCCGTATGGCTTTGCCTCGCGCGGAAACGTCGCAGGCGTGAATATGACGGGGCAGGGCTATGTCGACGGCAAAGTGAAGATCGACATGATCCACCCGCAGCAGATCGAGCCGGAACTCGGCGGCACGCACACGGGCGACTATATCACGCTGGAAGGCACGCCGCCGGTGCACATGGAGATTCAGCCGGAGGTCGACGGCGGCATCGGCACCATCGCGATGTGCGTCAATATGATACCGCACGTGATCAACGCGCGGCCGGGACTCAAGACCATGATCGATCTGCCTGTCCCACACGCGATCATGGGAGACATGCGAGATCAGATTGAAGATGGCTTACTGGCATAACCGCCGGATGAGGTGAACAAAATGGCTAAAAAGGGCGATTGGGTTCGCATCCATAGCATCATATTAACGCCTGAACAGCGTTCCGCCGCGGTGCCGGATGACACGAAGCGTGTGCCGCTGGAGCAGTGGACGAAGGGATATCTGCACGCCGACGCGACGTTGAGCGGAGAGGCAACGGTCACCACGCGTACGGGTCGCGTTGTGTCAGGCACGATTGTTGACGAGATGCCGCATTACACCCACAGTTTTGGCGATTTTGTGCCGGAGTTGCAGCAGGCGGGGGACGAGGCATTCGCGCTCCTCTTCGGGGGTGACGCGAAATGAGTAGGGATAACAGCTTTTCCGCCGTCATGGCACGTAAAGCGGAGATCATCCGCAACGCAGTCGGTGTGGATTATCATCAGTTTGAGAGCGGCTCTATCGCATTTGATTACGAGCGCATGATGGCGTCCACGGGCTATACACTGGAGGATGTCGCGGAGATTCAGCGCGGTTTTGCGATCGGCAACACGCCGCTGATTGAGCTCAAAAACATTACATCGCTTGTGCGAAAACTCAGCAAAGAAGGTTACGGCGCGCGCATCTTTGTCAAGGACGAGGCGGCAAACCCCAGCGGGAGCTTCAAGGTGCGCAGAGCCGCGACGAGTATACACCACGCCAAGCGTATGGGATACCGTGGTGCGCTTTCCGCGACGAGCGGGAACTATGGTGCGGCTGTCGCAAGCTGCTGCGCGAAGAGCGGCTTAAAGTGCATCGTCGTGCAGGAGTGCTACGATTCGCGCGGCGTTGGTCAACCGGAGATCATCGAAAAAGCGCGCAAGTGCGAATCTCTCGGCGCGGAGGTTGTGCAGCTTTCGGTAGGGCCCGAACTGTTCTACACCGTGCTGCGCATGCTCGAAGACACGGGCTATTTCAATGCCTCGCTGTACACTGCGTTCGGCATCGCGGGCATCGAGACGCTTGGCTATGAAGTGGCGCAGCAGTGCCGCACGCAACTCGGCAAAGACCCGGACGTGGTCGTTTGCACCAACGCGGGCGGCGGCAATCTAACGGGAACCGCGCGCGGATTGATGAAAGCGAACTGCACGGCGCAGATCGTTGCCGCGAGCGTCAACCTCAAGGGCTTGCATATGGCAAGCGACACGCAGTTCAATAAAAAATCCTTCACCACCGGGCACACGGGATTCGGCATGCCGTTTTCTACCTTGCCGGATCGCAGCGATGTGCCGCGGAGCGCGGCAAGACCGTTGCGCTACATGGATCGTTACGTGACGGTCAATCAGGGCGAGGTGTTTTACACGACGGAGCTTCTCGCGCGGCTGGAAGGCATCGAGCGCGGGCCCGCAGGTAACACGAGCCTCGCCGCGGCGATCTCGCTGGCGCAGGAGCTGCCGGAGGATGCGGTGGTCGTCGTGCAGGAGACGGAGTACACGGGCGCGGGCAAGCACGGCAGCGCGCAGTTGAGCTTCGCGCGGCAAAACGGAATTAAAGTGCTGCTTGGCAATCCGCGCGAAGAAATCGCGGGCGAGAGCATCATTCTCCCCGCGCATCCATCGCTTTTGCGTGCGGTGGACGTCGATCTCGACCACATGCGCAGGTCGCTGATTACCCACGCGGCGGAGACGGTGGATCACGCGCCGACGGAGGGCGACATCGCATTCCTCGCGGAAGAGACGAAGTCGAGTACATCGTTCGTTCTCGAAACACTAAACAGTAGAAAATCCTGAACAACATCGGGAGGAAGATATGATCAAACGCGAAGACGATTTTCAAACGAGGCGCGAGCACCTCAAACATCTCAGCGACGAGGAGCTCAAGGCACGTTTCTGGGCGCTGACGGGTCAACTGGTCGATCCGCTGCTGGAGCTTGCGAAAGAGAACACCTCGCCCGCTATAGAGCGTAGCGTGCTCTTGCGCATGGGATTCAGCTCACTGGAGGCCAAGGCGATCGTAGACGGTTGCGTCGAGAAGAGTCTGCTTGGTCACGGTGCGGGCAACGTTGTTTACCGCTACAGCAAGCACACAGGGCAGGGGATTCGCGAGGCTGGGCTTGCGTTGCTCGTTCCCGCAAACATGGAAGAGGCCGCGCGCCTGTTTGGAGGCAATCAATGAGCGACTATCGTCTGTTGCCGGATGAAAACATCGACGTTGCGAAGATTCTGGAAGATCTGGAGCATTACCACCCGCGCCGCAAGGGCTGGACTTGGCGCGAACCCGCGCCGAACCTCACCATGGGGCCGTTTACGTATCACGATTGCAGCAAGCCTCTCAAGGACGGTGTGCCGCTTCCGCCCGCGCACTATTTCGGTGATGTCGACCCGCAGCCGATGCCGGTCATCACCACCGAGATCGCAAGCGGTCGTTTTGAGGACGATATCCGCCGCATGCGCATGGCGGCGCACCACGGCGCGGATCACATCATGGTCATCCGTACCTCCGGACAAAGCCATTATGACGGCCTGATCGAAGGCACGCCGCAGGGAAGCGGCGGTGTTCCAATCACCCGCAAGCAGGTGCGCGCGCAGCGAAAAGCGCTCGATTTGATCGAGGATGAAGTTGGCAGACCCATCAACTATCACAGTTACGTCAGCGGTGTGGCAGGCCCCGATATCGCCGTCATGTTCGCGGAAGAAGGCGTCAACGGATGCCATCAGGACCCGCAATACAACGTCATCTACCGCAACATCAATATGCTACGCTCGTTTGTGGACGCGGCGGAGAGCAAGCAGCTCATCGCCTGGGGCAATATGGCGCAGATCGACGGCGCGCACAACGCAAACGCCACCGCGCGGGATGCATGGAAAGTCATGCCGGAGCTCATGGTGCAGCACGCGATCAATGCGCTCTACAGCCACAAGGTCGGTGTACCCAAAGAGAATATCTGCCTTTCCACCGTGCCGCCGACGGCGACGCCGGGGCCTTGCGTCTATATGGACTTGCCGTATGCAGTTGCGCTCCGCAACCTCTTTACGGGCTATCGCATGCGCGCGCAGATGAACACGAAATACATCGAATCCAGCACGCGCGAGGCGACGGTGACGCATGTGCTGAACATGGTCGTTAGCAAGCTTACCAGCGCGGACATCCAATCCACTATTACGCCGGATGAAGGGCGCAATGTGCCCTGGCACATCTATAACATCGAAGCCTGCGATACGGCCAAGCAAACGCTAGTCGGACTAGACGGCTTGATGGAGATGGTGGAGCTGAAGAAAGATGGTTACTTGACCGAGAAATCGCGGGAGCTGACCGAACGCGCTGTGCTCTTCTTGGAAGAGATGATTGAGTGCGGCGGATATTTTGCAGCGGTCGAGAGTGGCATGTTTGTCGACAGCGGGCTCTTCCCGGAGCGCAACGGCGATGGCATCGCGCGCAAACTCTCCGGTGGCATCGGCGCGGGAACCGTGTTCAAGCGCGAAGCGGACTATATGGCGCCCGTCACCGCGCACTACGGCAAAAACAACGTCATGCAATACGGCGGTGATCCCAAGACCCCCGCCGCACTGATCGGCGGATGCACGCTCGAAGCGCCGGAAAAGATCGTCTACATCGACGAACTCGACGAGGACGACAACGTCTACCTGCGCATGGATGCGGTGAAAGACTTCGCCCAGCCGAATGCGGAGAAGATTCGCCCGGAGATGGAATGGCTCGCGGATGGTACGGTGCTGCTGACGTTCTGCTTTCCGACAGAACGAAAGATTGCGGAAGCCGCCGCCATCGAGTGCGCAAAGCGCATGAACCTGAAGGACATCGCAGTGATCTCGCGCGAGGTGCTGCACCGCGCGGAGGGCACACGCATTGAACTTAAAGGCAAGGTCGATTTCGACATCGACATCACCTCGCTGACCATTCCCGCCGACCCGGATGTGCTGGATGAAGATGAGCTGCGCGCTGCAATTGAGAGAAAGCCCATGCGCGTGGTCAGCGGCACCATCGGCGAGGACGAGCATTCGGTCGGCTTGCGGGAGATCATCGACATCAAGCACGGCGGCATCGAGAAGTACGGCATCGAGGTGCACTATCTGGGCACGTCCGTGCCGCCGGAAAAACTCGTCGGCGCTGCGATCGAACTCAACGCGGACGCAATGCTCGCGTCGGTCATCATCTCGCATGACGATATTCACTATAAGAACATCGCCCGTATCGACCGCATCGCTCGGGAGATGGGCGTGCGCGAAAAGCTCCTGTTCGCCGCTGGCGGCACGCAGGTCGATCACGACCGCGCGAAAGAATCCGGCGCGGACGCAGGCTTCGGCAGAGGCACGCACGGAAACCACGTTGCAACATTTTTAGTCAAAGAACGCGATCGCCGCGAGAAAGAGTAATATGCACGCGGACGTACTCATCGCCGAGATCGGCTCCACCACTACGCTGGTCAGCGCGTTTGCTTTAGGTGACGCGCCGCATTTGCTTGGGCAGGGGCAGGCTGCGACGACGGTGCAGCAAGGCGACGTTCGCGAGGGCTTGAATTGCGCCATCGACGCGTTGAAAACAAGCCTCGGCACAAGCGAACTAGACTACGGCGAGCTGCTCGCTTCGTCGAGCGCGGCGGGCGGCCTCAAAATGTGCGTCCACGGACTTGTCTACGACATGACGGTCAACGCGGCGCGAGCGGCTGCACTCGGCGCGGGCGCAATCGTGCGCCAGACCACGGCGGGCAGGCTCACGGACGACGACCTTGCGGAACAGCGTGCGATTCGGCCAAACCTGATTCTGCTTGCGGGCGGAACGGATGGCGGAGAGCGCGAAACCGCGCTTTACAACGCGAAACGCATCGCTCAAGAGGGAACAGGTGCGCCCGTGCTCTACGCGGGTAACGCGCAAAATCAAGCTGCGATCCGAACGATCTTTGAGCAGACGGGCGTGCCCGTCTATATTACGGAGAACGTCTATCCGCGCCTCGATGCACTTAATATCGAACCCGTTCGTCGCGTAATACACGCGGCGTTTGAGAAGCACATCGTTTCCGCGCCCGGCATGGAGCACATCCGCGAACTGGTCACGGGCTCGATCCTGCCGACCCCCGGCGCTGTGATGGAAGCAGCGATGCTCTTGTATGAAGAGATCGGCGATCTCATCGTGCTTGATATCGGCGGGGCGACTACGGACGTGCACTCGGTTACGAATGGCTCGGACGAGATTGCACAGCTGCTGACCGCGCCGGAACCGTTCAACAAGCGCACGGTTGAGGGCGATCTTGGGTTATTCGTCAACGCATATCACCTCGTGGATCAGATCGGCGAAGCGAAGCTATCCAGAGAGCTGGGGATAGACGTCGCAGCGGTCATGCTGGACTATCATCCGATCCCGATGAGCGAAGCGCAGTTTAAGTTGACGACGCGCCTGTGTCTGGAAGCGGGATTGACCGCAATCAGCCGTCACGCAGGGAGATTGCGGCACTATTACACGCCGCAGGGCAGAGCGACCGCTGCGGAAGGCAAGGATTTAACGCAGGTGAAGACTATTATCGGCACGGGTGGCGCGCTGACGCGGCTGCCGGAGCGCGAGAATATCCTGCGTAAACTCGCGGACTGCAACACGGGCGGCACGATGCTTTACCCCAAACCCGGCGGCATGCGCCTCGCGTTCGACGAAAGCTATATCATGGCGTCGCTCGGCGTGCTTGCAAAGACGAACCCGCAGGCGGCAAAACAGCTCTTACAATCGACACTGAGATTTGCATCATAACGACAGAGGTATCTATGGCGACTTACCCGCGTATCACGGCGGATTTACAGAAGATCAAACACAACGTCGATATGCTTTGCGCGCTGTGCGCGGAAAACGGCGTTTCTATTGCCGCGGTGACCAAAGTGGTCTGCGCGGATGAGCGCATCGCACGCGTTTTGGAAAACAGCAAAGCGACCATGCTTGCCGATGCGCGGACGGAGAATCTTGCAAAACTAAAGACAGATAAATCAAAGCTATTATTGCGGGCGCCTGCGCCGGAGGAGGCGGATGAGACTGTTGCGCTAGCCGATATCAGTCTGGTTTCGGAGATCGACACCATTCGCGCGCTGGGAAAAGCCGCACGCACTGCAGGGAAAACGCACAAGATTATATTGATGGTCGACCTCGGCGATCTGCGCGAAGGATTGTTGTTTCTGGAACGGGAGGCGATCTACCGCGCGGCAGACGCAGCAAAGACGGAGGAAGGGGTCGAATTGTACGGCGTCGGAACAAACCTGACGTGCTACGGCGCGATCATCCCGGACGAGAACAATCTTGGCGAACTTTGTAACGTCGCGGATGAACTGCGCGCGCGGACGGGACTGCCAATTCCGATCGTTTCCGGCGGCAACAGCAGCTCGCTGGGACTACTCAAGCGCGGGCTTGTGCCGGATTGCGTCAATCATCTGCGGCTCGGCGAATCGATCATGCTCGGCAATGACACCGCCGCCTGCCGCGTGATGAACGGGCTCTACGGCGACGCCTTTACCCTCTCGACGCGCCTGATTGAAGTACAGCGCAAACCGTCGGTTCCCATCGGCGAAAGCGGGGCAAACGCATTTGGCGAGCATCCGACGTTTGAGAGCCTCGGCGACCAGATCCGCGGTATCTGCAAAATCGGCCGCCAGGATACAGTTGCGGACGGGCTCACTCCGCGAGACACGGATATCAAAATCATCGGCGCAAGCTCGGATCATCTGATCGTCGATTTGACGAATGCAAAGGAATATCGCGTAGGCGATGTTCTCGATTTTACGCCGGATTATGGCGCGCTCCTTCGGGCATATACCAGCCCGTATGTCGCCAGAGATTATATTGAGTAATAATACAGAGACGCAAAAAAACGGACGGCTGATGCCGTCCGTTTTTTGTTTGTTTGTAGTTGTTCCAATTTACGGATCAACCGGATCGGGCGATGTCGGCACAACGACCTCTTCCCAAACGGGGCTGGTCTCCATAACGTCCTTGAGCTCGTCCCAACCATCCTCGTTATTGCCCAGCGCGGTCATACCGTAACCGACGCGACTATCGTTGTAGGGATGTTTCTCTGTATACTCCATCCAAAGCTCGATATCGTCGTTGTAGACAAGGTTGGTCGACCACTGATTGCCGGAGAGGTCGGGGTTTTGTGTTGAGTACACGACAGGCACCATATCATGGCGCAATCCGCTCATATAAACCTGCACATAGAGCGTTTTATCCTGCTGATATTGCGTTGCGTCGACGACCTCAGCCTCCAACTGTTCCCAGGAGCCGCCAAGATCATATAGAAGCTTCGCGCGAAACGAATCGTTGCTGAAGTTGCTGTTGGTGATGCCGAGCAGGGCACGCTTTTCTTCGTTGCTCGCGCAGGCGTTAAACTGTGTCAGGAGCGTGTTTGCACGTTCCAGCAGACGTGTCGCCGTGTTGGAGACCGGAGCAGGCGTGGGCGTGGGGGAGGCTGAAGGCGAAGGAGAAGCCGAGAGTTCAGGAGAGACCGCTAGCGTCGGTGTTGGAGTGGGCGTAGGTGTAGGAGTCGCCGGAGCTTGCGTTGCTGCCGGGGCTTGCGTAACTACCGGAGGAACAGGAGTCGGTGTTGCAGAAGGTGGCGTAGCAGGCTCTTCCTCTATCACAAGAGGAACCACCTGCACATCCTGCGGCCCAGCCAGCGGGATGACTTCATCTGCGATTTCCTCAAGCGTTTCATTCTGCGCAAGCTCATTGATATACGACGGATTGGACGCAACAAAATCTCGCTGTCCGGCGAAATAATTCACGCCATAAACACCTCCGCCGATCAGAAGAAGAATTGCGATTATGATCAATCCACGCTTAAGATTCTTTCCCATACGTTCCACACTCGTCCTTTTTTTGCTTTCGAGACATAGCATACGCATTCGATGTTACATATGCGTTACGAATTGAACTGGAAACGGTTTATTTCAGAATCTTTTTTCGAATGCCGAAAATCACGATGCACATACATGATTTGAGACAAAAATCAGCGTAAATCAAGAGATTAGTAGAGATGTATTCAAATTTTATTGAGATTGCAAGGTATTACATTAAAGATCTCTAGATTTCTACTTCGTGATTCTTGCGCGAAATCGAATTGTTACACGATATAAAACACAATAGGTATCACTTGTCTAAAAATACATTTAAACCATGTAACACGCTAGCAACAAAAAGCCGCCGAAACGCGATTTCCGGCGGCAAAATATTAAGTTTAGAAAATATATTATTCGAGAGCGCGGCAGATGCGATCCAATCCTTCTCTTACAACGCTTCTTGGACTTGCGAGATTCACGCGCATAAAGCAATCTGCATTGTCCACAAAATCTTCGCCAAACTGCACAAACACCCCGGCTTGCGAGATGCGCTGCTTGAGCTCCTGTTCACTCAAACGGTAGCCCGAAAGGTCGACCCACGCGAGATATGTTCCTTCCGCGATGGCAAACTTCGCCTTTGGCAGACGCTCGTTGAGCAGCTGTTTCATCATCGCAAAGCTCTCGTCCAGATAACTGCGCAGTTCCTCCAGCCAATCCCCTGAATCGCTGTAGGCGGCAATCGTGGCCTCGTTTGAGAGCGCGCTCGGATGCCCATTATAGTAGTTTTTTGTCCACGTGCGACGGAGTGATTCATCCGGGATGAACAAATGCGCGTGATTGTTGCCCGCCAGATTAAAACTTTTGCTGGGGCTGGTGCAGGTAATGATGCGCTTTTCTTTCGGTAAAAGCTTCTGCAGCGGGATGTGGTGCTTGCCCATACGCGTCAAGTCCTCGTGAATTTCGTCGCTGACGACGAACACATCGTTCGAGAAACAGAGCTTGCCAAGACGCATCAACTCTGTTTCGGTGAAAACGCGTCCGGTCGGGTTATGCGGGTTACAATGAAAGAACATTGCGCAGTTCGGACGGCTCAACTTCTCGGAAAGATCAGCAAAGTCGATCTTCCACACGCCCTCCTCGCAAATCATACGCGAGTAAACGGGCACACGATTTTGTTTTCTAACCGCGTCTTCAAACGGGCGATACGCAGGCGTCAGAAAGCAGACTTCGTCACCGGGTTTCGTCAAACGCGCAACAGCCGCAAACAGCGCGTTGACGATGCCCGCGGAGAAGACGATCTGCTCCGGATCCGGGTTCCAATCGTGCCGGTGCGCCATCCAGCGACAGGTGCTTGACTTGCATTCTTCAGTGAGGTTGGTGTATCCAAGAATTCTGCGATCAAGCCGTTGCTGCATGGCGGAGATAATCTCCGGCGCGCAGGCAAAGTCCATATCCGCCACCCAAAGCGGGATGTGTTCTTTCGGCAGATAGGGGTTGATTTTCTCGCCCGCTTCCAGCTTGATGCTGCCGGTTCCGGTGCGGCTGATGATCTCGTCAAAGTCATATTTCATGCGTAGTTGTGTTCTCCTCAAAGCATTGCGAATTCAGTATAGTCAAATCGTGAAAGAATTGCAAAATCGTACGCGGAATTAATAATGACGATTGCAAAGTTAACACACGTTGCTATAATGAAGCTATCAGACAAGAGGTGATACAGATGAACAAAAGCGTGTATTCGCTTGTCCTTTCGGACGAAATCGTGCAGGAAATCGACCGCATGGCGTATGAAACAGGCGCAAGCCGATCCGCGATGATCAACCAGATTCTCGCGGAGTATGTGCGGTACACCACGCCGGAAAAACGCATGCGCGAGGTGTTTTCCGCGATCGAGCATATGCTGCTGGGCAGTGTGTTTGAGCCGCAGCTGCAACCTTCGGAATCGATGTTTTCGCTACGCAGCGCGCTGGACTATAAATATAACCCCAGCGTGCGTTATAGCGTGGAACTCTACAAAAACGCGCGTCCGCTGCTCGGTGAGCTGCGGGTTTCGGTGCGGAGCCAAAACAGCGCGCTCGTACTTGCGATGCTACAGTTTTTCAAGCTCTGGACGCGAATCGAAAACAAGTACATAGGCCGCGTAGAATGCGCCATGGAAGACGGGCGCTATCTTAGAAAACTTCGCTTAACCAGTGAAGATCTTACCAACGAGCAGATCGGCGAGGGAATCGCAGCGTACATCAACCTGCTGGACTCCGCGCTCAAACTGTATTTTGAATCCATCCATGACCCTGCGCTGGCGGTGACGAACGTCGAAAAACGTTACGTCAACCACATCCACAGCGGTGGCATGATCTTGTAATTAGGAGGTGACGGATATGAACGTCAATCAGTTAACACAAAAAAGCATTGAGGCTGTGCAGAACGCACAGCAGATCGCCAGCGAGCGAAAAAATACAGAGGTAACGCAGGCGCACATGTTGTACGCCTTGATCGCGCAGCCGGACGGGCTGATCGGCAGCATCCTCACCGCTACAGGCGCGGACGTCAGCCGTCTTCGTCAGGAAGCGGATCGAGAGGTCAACGGACTTCCGACCTACAACACGGGGTCGGGCTCCGATCAGATCTACATTTCGCAGGACCTGAATGCGGCGTTCAACGAGGCGGAAAAGCGCGCAAAAGAGATGGGCGACCAGTATGTCTCGGTTGAGCACCTGTTTCTAGGCCTTTTAAAAAAGGCAAACGAGCCAATCAAGAAACTGCTTGCGCGAAACGAAGTGACGGAAAAAGCGTTTCTCGAGCAGCTGAAGGTCGTTCGCGGGAACCGACCTGTGACGACCGACAACCCCGAGAATACTTATGACGTGCTGAACAAGTACGGGCAGGACTTGGTGGAACTTGCGCGCAACCAGAAACTTGACCCCGTGATCGGGCGTGACGATGAGATCCGCAGCGTGGTTCGCATTCTCTCGCGTAAGACGAAGAACAACCCGGTGCTCATCGGTGAGCCGGGCGTCGGCAAAACAGCGATCGCAGAGGGACTTGCCCTTCGTATCGTGCGCGGCGACGTGCCGGACAACCTGAAAGACCGCAAAGTGTTCGCGCTCGATATGGGCGCGCTCATCGCGGGCGCAAAATTCCGCGGCGAATTTGAAGAACGATTGAAATCCGTGCTCAATGAGATCAAGGAGAGCGACGGACGCATCATCCTCTTCATCGACGAGCTGCACAACATCGTCGGCGCGGGCAAGACCGAAGGCGCGATGGACGCAGGCAACCTCTTAAAGCCGATGCTCGCGCGCGGCGAGCTGCACTGTATCGGTGCGACGACGCTAGACGAGTATCGCCAGTATATCGAGAAAGACGCGGCGTTGGAGCGGCGTTTTCAGCCGGTGCTGGTCGAGGAGCCGACGGTCGAGGACACGATCTCGATTTTGCGCGGTTTGAAGGAACGCTATGAGGTGTTCCACGGCGTGAAGATTCAGGATGCGGCGCTGATTGCGGCGGCAACACTGAGCCATCGCTATATCTCTGACCGTTTCCTGCCGGACAAAGCCATCGACCTTGTGGACGAAGCCTGCGCATTGATCAAGACGGAACTGGACAGCATGCCGACCGAACTTGACGCAAGCAGCCGCAAGATCATGCAGCTGGAGATTGAGGAGGCCGCGCTCAAAAAGGAGACGGATAAGCTCAGCCGCGAGCATCTGGAGGATATCCAGCGCGAGCTTGCGGAACTGCGCGCGAACTTCAATGAGATGAAGGCGAAGTGGGAAAACGAGAAATCCGCCATCGGCAAGGTGCAGCAGCTCCGCGAGGAGATCGAGCGCGCGAATGCCGAGATCGCCAGAGCGGAGAGCGCGTATGATCTCAACAAAGCAGCGGAACTGAAATACGGCAAGCTGCCGCAGCTGATCGCCGATCTGGAATGCGAGGAGAAGCTCGCTGAGAGCGGCGCGCATGAAACGACCTATCTGCATGACCGCGTGAGTGAAGAGGAGATCGCCCGCATCGTCGCACGCTGGACGGGCATTCCCGTGTCGCGCCTGATGGAAGGCGAGCGAGATAAACTCCTGCGCCTGCCGGAAATTCTGCATCAGCGGGTTATAGGACAGGACGAAGCGGTCGATCGCGTGAGCGACGCCATCCTGCGCTCCCGCGCGGGCATACAGGACCCCAACCGTCCCATCGGCTCGTTCCTGTTTTTAGGACCTACCGGTGTAGGCAAAACGGAGCTTGCCAAGGCGCTTGCGCAGGCGTTGTTTGACGACGAAAAGAGCATGGTTCGCATTGATATGTCCGAATACATGGAGAAATTCAGCGTCAGTCGTCTCATCGGCGCACCTCCGGGATATGTGGGCTATGACGAAGGCAGTCAGCTGACCGAAGCCGTGCGCAGAAAGCCGTATGCCGTCGTGCTGTTCGACGAGGTCGAAAAGGCGCATCCGGACGTGCTCAACGTGCTGCTGCAGGTGTTGGACGATGGTCGCATTACGGATGGTCAGGGCAGGACGGTGGACTTTAAGAACGCGATTCTGATTCTGACCAGCAATCTGGGTTCGGACGTGATTCTGGAGGGCATCGACCACGAAGGATGCATCACTGACAGCGCGAGAGACCTCGTGATGCAGATGCTCAAGCAATCCTTCCGGCCGGAGTTTCTCAATCGTCTCGACGAGATCGTGTTCTACCGTCCGCTGAAGAAGGACGACCTCAAGCAGATTGTCGATCTGCTGATTGCGGATCTGAACAAGCGGCTTGCAGCGCGGCAGCTCAAGGTGGATGTCACCGACGCCGCGAAGGAGTACATCGTCGACGAGGGCAGCGACCCGCTTTACGGCGCGCGTCCGCTCAAGCGGTATATTCAGGGCAGGGTGGAGACACTGCTCGCAAGAAAGATCATCGCGAGCGACATCGAGCCCGATACGGTGCTGGTCATCGACCGAAACGAAAACGGTCTCTACGTGCGTTAACACAACCAACAAAAAGCGGCGCTCCGTTCGGAACGCCGCTTTTGTTATGCTTCGCGATTAAAACTCATCCGGCAGTTCGATCTCGGAATACAGCAGGCTGATGGTCAGATCGTCGTAAACCAGAAACTCGTAATACGCCGTGCCCGTTGCGCTGCTGTTGTAGCCGTCCCAGTCGATGGCATGGACATAATACAGGCGCACGGTGGCGATGCCCGGTACGACACCGGCAAACGCGTTTTCCAGCACGCCGCTCGCGCCCATGAGTTCATAAGTCTCGTCGTCGCGATACGTTTGCCCGATATACACCTGACCCGTGTCGTCCGCGCTGGATCGCGCGACCCAGGTGTACCCGCTCGCCTGATCGCAGGGGAGTGTATCCACATAGGTGACCTCCGGCTCTTTTCGGCAGCCGAACAGGGAGGCGATTATCAGCGCAAACAGCGCGATCAGAAGCGTCTTTCTCATAGCAGAACCCTTTCGCTGGCGCGGTCGGTTCCGGTCGTTCATACCGCTCAAACCAGAGCAGTTTATCATTGTTTCACTCATCAAGTGTATTATGCCATATAACACACTCAACATCAACCGTTTCATCCGCATTTCATTGATTCGACATATATGACAGTTGTCACACGCTGACAATGACCGATTTACCGCGAAAATTTGTGCTTGACGAACGAAAACGCATCATATATAATGCCGCCATAAGCTGTGAAGCGGAGATAACGGACGAATACGACCTCTTAGAGAGCAGGGGCGCTGGTGAAAGCCCCGCAGGAAACGATCGTTCAAATGGACCGCTGAGCGCGCAGGGGAAAGATAAGTATCCTGCGACGGGTCGTGACCGTTATATCGCGGGGAATGTGTTGGCATTTCCGTTAAGAGCCCGATTCAACATCGGGAAACAAGGTGGCACCGCGAGAGCATCGTCCTTGTTTCGGCGTAAGCGCCGAAACGAGGGCGTTTTTTATTTGCCACAGAACTCTAATAAAAATTAAAACGAGAAAGGACGAAAGTCCGCGGCCAACGGCGGGCAAGGAACAAACATCATGATGACCTACAAAGACTTCACAAACTATGTCAAACTCTACCCCGACGAAAACGGCCGCTTCGGCGAATACGGCGGCGCGTTTCTGCCGCCGCAGCTGGTTCCCGTGTTCAAAGAGATCGACGACGCGTATGAGACCATCTGCCACAGCGCGCAGTTTATCAGCGAGCTTCGCAGAATCCGCAAGGAGTTTCAGGGCAGGCCCACGCCCGTCTACCACGCGGAACGCCTCAGCCGCATGCTCGGCAAAACGCAGATCTACCTCAAACGCGAAGACCTCAACCACACCGGCGCGCACAAGCTCAACCATTGCATGGGCGAGGGACTGCTCGCAAAGTTCCTTGGCAAAAAGAAGCTGATCGCCGAAACCGGCGCGGGGCAGCACGGCGTAGCATTGGCAACCGCCGCTGCATACTTCGGTCTTGAGTGCGACATCTACATGGGCGAAGTTGACATTGCAAAGCAAGCCCCGAACGTTACCCGCATGAAGATGCTCGGCGCGCGCGTCATTCCCGCGTCCCACGGCCTCAAGACGCTCAAAGAGGCAGTCGACGCCGCGTTCATGGCATATCTAAACGAGTATGAAGACGCAATCTATTGTATCGGTTCCGTCGTCGGCCCGCATCCGTTCCCGAAGATGGTGCGCGATTTCCAGATGGTCGTCGGCATCGAGGCAAAAGAACAGTTCCTCGACATGACCGGTCTTCTGCCGGATGTCGTCTGCGCGAGCGTCGGCGGCGGAAGCAACGCGGCGGGTCTGTTCACAACGTTCTATGAAGAGCCGGTCGAAATTGTCGGCGTGGAGCCGATGGGACGCGGCACCAACATCGGCGACAACGCGGCATCGATCACCTTCGGCAAAAAAGGCGTGCTCCACGGTTTCGAGAGCCTGCTGCTACAGGATGACAAGGGCGAGCCGCTGCCCGTCTACAGCATCGCGAGCGGTCTGGATTACCCGTCTGTCGGTCCGGAGCACGCGTTCATGCATGATGTCGGCCGTGTGACGTACACAAGCGTCACGGACGAAGAAGCCATGGAAGCGTTCTTCTACCTCAGCCGCTACGAGGGCATCATTCCCGCCATCGAGAGCGCACACGCGCTGGCGTATGCCATGCGCTATGCCCGCGAGAGCAAACGCGGATCGATCCTCGTCAACCTCTCCGGCAGAGGCGACAAGGACATCGACTACGTCTTTGATCACTATGGCTGCGGTGAAAAGTTCTTTGAGCAGAAATAACTGCTGAATCGTCAGCTTAAATCAAGCATTATGGCTGCGGTAAGAAGTTTTTTGAGCTGAAGTAAGCACTGTACCCAACTACATAGAGAGAAGTAGCCAAAAGTCCGATTCTCTGTGTGAGAAGGGTAATTACTTCTATATTATGTATCTAACAATACGGGGCGGCGCAATAAGTTGTGTCTGCCCCGTATTAAAATTTGCTTGACGGAGTGCAAGAACCTTTTGTATAATGTCCGAAGGATTTTGCGTTCGATAATGGGTGGGCGGTTGGCGGCTTATTATCGGACGCTTCATTTATTAGCAAAGGGGGAATTCGAGCTACATGTGTGGAATCGTAGGTTACACAGGCGAAAAGAATTGCGTACCCATCTTAATGAACGGATTAACTTCGCTCGCTTATCGCGGTTATGACTCCGCGGGCGTTGCGGTTTGGGATGGCTCTGATCTTGTGCTGCGTAAGGCAAAGGGCAAGATTGAGAACCTGAAAGATTTACTGGAGGCATCTCCTGTCAGCGGCAAGAGCGGCATCGGACACACCCGCTGGGCGACACACGGCGAACCTTCGGATGTGAACGCGCATCCGCATACGGATTCGCACAAGACGCTGGCGATCGTACACAACGGCATCATCGAAAATTATCAGCATATCAAGAGCATGCTCGTGAAAAACGGCTGCGTATTCGTTTCTGAGACGGATACGGAGGTCGTTGCGCAGCTGCTTGGTTACTATTATCGCGGCAACGCGTTCGCGACGCTCAAGCAGGCGCTCGCGATGCTGGAAGGTTCGTTTGCGCTTGCGATCATCTTTGCGGATGATCCCGAGACCATCTATTGCACCTGCAAGGACAGCCCCATGGTCGTAGGCCACGGCAATGGCGAAAGCATCGTCGCTTCCGATATTCCGGCGCTTCTGGAGTACACCAGAGACGTCTGCTTTGTGCAGGATCGTCAGATCGCGATTCTCCGCAAGAGCGGAATCGAGTTCTACGACGAGTTCGGCGCGGAGATTGAAAAAGAAACGCTGCATGTGGACTGGGATATCGAGTCTGCGAAGAAAGGCAACTACGAGCACTTCATGATGAAAGAAATCTGTGAAGAGCCGGATGCGTTCCGCAAGACCTATGATCAGTATGTGGCAAAAGACTTTACGCTGAAATCCGACCGGTTTCCGTGGGATGAAGCACGGGCGAAAGCACTCGACCGCATCACCATCGTGAGCTGCGGCACCGCGTTCCATGCGGGTATGCTCGGCAAGAAGTTCATCGAACACATGGCAAAACTCCGCGTCGATGTCGACATCGCAAGTGAATTCCGCTATGGCGATCTTCTGATCGACAAGGGCGAGGCGTTCATGGTTATCAGCCAGAGCGGCGAGACCGCGGATACCATCGCGGCGCTGCGCAAGGCAAAAGAGCTCGGCTGCGACACCATGGCGGTTTGCAATGTCACAGGCAGCACGATTTCGCGTGAAGCGAATCACGTGCTGTATACCTACGCAGGCCCAGAAATCGCCGTTGCCGCAACAAAATCGTATTTAACGCAGATCATCGTGCTGTATCTGTGCGCGCTGGATCTCGCGCAAAAGCGCGGCGAGATGACGCAGGCGCAGGTCACTGAGCGGCTCAAAGAGATGAGCAAGCTCCCGGCAGCCATGCAAAAGGTGCTCGACAACAAAGAACAGATTCAGTTCTTTGCAAGCCGCTCGTTTGCGGTCAAGCACGTGTTCTTCATCGGCCGCGGGATGGACTATGCCCTCGCGATGGAAGCCGCGCTCAAGCTTAAGGAGATCTCCTACATTCACTCGGAGGCGTATGCCGCGGGTGAACTCAAGCACGGCACGATTGCGCTGATTGAAGAAGGCTCTCTCGTTGTAGCGCTCGCGACCCAGCCGGAGTTGCAGGCGAAGGTCGCCAGCAATATGGAAGAGGTTCGTGTGCGCGGTGCGCATGTGCTCGCCGTGACCAACGGTCCGTGGGAAGGAGCCGCTGGACACTCTCACGAACAATGGCAGATTGATCAGATGGATGCGACGCTCGCACCGCTCTGTGCGATCATTCCCATGCAACTGCTCGCATACTATTTAGCGGTGCAGAAAGGCTGTTCGGTGGATCAGCCGCGCAATCTAGCAAAAAGCGTTACGGTGGAATAACCACCCTATTTCACGCCCCTTTCAAAAGGGGCGTTGCTTTTGTAGTTTTATAAGACAGCGTTTCTCGACAGAAAGAACAGTATATCAAAACCCATGCCCGCGGTCGGGCTTGCATTCGTGTTTTATTAAGAATCAATATAGATTAGCATGTGATACGGAGGAGATTGTATGGCGAAGTATATTTTTGTAACTGGCGGCGTTGTTTCGGGGCTTGGCAAAGGCATCACGGCGGCGTCGCTGGGGAGGCTGCTCAAAGCGCGCGGGTTGAAGGTCGCGGCGCAGAAGCTGGACCCCTACATCAACGTGGACCCCGGCACGATGAGCCCATTTCAGCACGGTGAAGTGTTCGTAACCGAAGACGGCGCGGAGACCGATCTTGATTTGGGGCACTATGAGCGATTCATCGACGAAGACCTGAACCGCTTTTCGAACCTCACAACCGGCAAGGTTTACTGGAACATCCTGACCAACGAGCGCGCGGGCGCGTATCTTGGTGAGACGGTGCAGGTCATCCCGCACGTGACCAACGAGATCAAGCGCTTCATCTACAGCGTAGCGGACGCAACGCACGCGGATGTCGTCATCACGGAGATCGGCGGCACCATCGGCGATATCGAAAGCCAACCGTTCCTCGAAGCCATCCGTCAGGTCGGTCACGAAGTTGGGCCATGCAACTGCCTCTTTATTCATGTTACGCTCGTGCCGTACCTTTCCGGTTCGGACGAGCATAAATCCAAGCCCACACAACACTCCGTCAAAGAACTCCAGTCCTCCGGTATCACCCCGAACATCATCGTCATGCGCGTGGATCACCCCGTAGACGATAACCTGAAGCGCAAGATCGCGCTGTTCTGCAACGTCAAGCCCGACTGCGTGATCGAGAATCTCACCGTGGAGACGCTGTACGAAGCGCCGATCATGCTGGAGCGCAACAACTTCTCCGAAGTCGTCTGCCGCGAGCTGCAGTTGGATTTGCCGCAGCCGAACCTCAAGGAATGGAACGAGATGCTGGATCGCGTGCGCGGCAGCAAAGAGCACGTCAAGATCGGTCTTGTCGGTAAATATGTCAAGCTGCATGATGCATATCTTTCTGTTGCGGAAGCCATGCGCCATGCGGGATATGAAAACAGCGCGATGGTCGAGATCGAATGGATCGATTCCGAAGTCATCGACGCGAAGAATGTGGACGAAAAGCTCGCCGGGCTTGACGGCATCGTTCTCCCCGGCGGTTTCGGCGTGCGCGGCGTAGAGGGAATGATTCAAACCGCGAAATATGCGCGCGAGCACAATATTCCGTACCTTGGCCTGTGCCTTGGCATGCAGATTGCGGTGATCGAATTTGCGCGCAATGTTGCGGGTCTCTTCGGCGCGAACAGCGGCGAGTTTGACGAAAACAGCCCGCACAAGGTCATCGACTTTATGCCGGATCAGTATGCAACGATCAACAAAGGCGGCACAATGCGCCTTGGCACCTATCCGTGCAAGGTGATGGCGGGTTCGCTGCTCGAGAAGTGCTATGCACAGCCGCTGATCCATGAACGGCACAGACACCGCTATGAGTTCAACAACGATTATCGCGATCGTCTCTCCAGCGTGGGTCTCGTGCTTTCCGGTGTTTCACCGGATGATCGCATCGTGGAGACGGTTGAGCTCAAGGATCATCCTTTCTACATCGGCGTGCAGTTCCATCCTGAGTTCAAGAGCCGCCCGAACCGCGCACATCCGTTGTTCAAGGGATTTGTCGCAGCTGCGCTAAAAAACAAGAAGTAAAGATACGCTGACGCAATACGCCCGCCTACCGGCGGGCGTTTTTCGTTGCGATTTTATCTGGATCGGTTTAAGATAGAACAAGCGGCCGAGTGATTCGGCAGCAGAGGAGAATCCATGCAGTCATCCGGTAAGAAACTTTTTTCCGTATTTGAACTCTATCAAATCATGACGCTCGCATTTCGTTCGATTCCGCTGCTGCGGCGCGCGAAGGCGGCGGGGAAGATGAATAAAGCATTCTTAGAGCGTATCATGCTTGCCGTGACGGAAGTCAACGGCTGCGCGATGTGCTCCTATTATCACACGCGGGTTGCGTTGGAAGAGGGATTCTCAGCGGAAGAGATCCGCGCCATGCTTGGCGGCAGCTTTACGGACGTGCCGCAGAAGGAACTCTCCGGTGTATTGTTTGCGCAGCATTATGCGGACAATCGGGGAAAACCTTCCCGCGAAAGCTGGGACAAGATTGTTGCGGAATATGGTGAAACAGGCGCATACGGCATTCTTGCGGTTACTCGCATGATCATGATGGGGAACGCAGTCGGTATCCCGTCCGGCTCGTTTCTGCTGCGGTTTCGCGGGAAGCCCGACCCGCGCAGCAATGTATTCTATGAACTGTTAATGATGCTGGCCATGGTCATCTACATTCCCTTAGCAGGCTTGACGGCGATTTTGTTGAATCTATTTAAAGCTCCGATTCTCAGATTCTAAAAAACTCAAAAGAAAAGCACGCGGAGTGATTTCCGCGTGCTTGTTTGTTTGTAGGTTTTACGAACAGACCGGGCAGTTGGGGCTCTTTGCGATGGAAACGAACTCCGTAGTCATAGTCGACCCGTCGAAGAGCAGCATTCTGCCGTCCGTGGGGTTTGGCAACCCGAGCAGGATGTTTGCCGCGCACTGTGCTTCCAGCGATGCGATCGCGGAGACGATCGGCGCAAAACTAGGGATCTCTATCGCGCTTGCTTTACTTGTTTCCGGATAGAAACACGAAAGGCACGACGTCTGATCGGGTCGATAGGTGTAGACGGAGCCGTTGAGCCCGTGGATACCGGCATCGACAAGTGGCTTGTGCATTGAGACGCATGCGCGGTTTGCGATCAAACGCACCGGGATAGAATCCACCGCGAGCAGCACGAGATCGTAACTGGAGACCAGCGTAATCGCGTTGTCATCTGTCAGGAGTGTATCGTGCGGTTCCAACATCAGTTCCGGTGCGAAAGCCTGCAACTTCTCATAGGCCGATTGTGCTTTGTTTTTGCCGATATCGGCAGGCGTGTGCAGAAACTGTCGGTTCAGATTATTGAGCGAAACGATATCACCGTCGCAAAATCCGATTCTACCGACACCCATGCCGCAAAGATCATACAGCAGCGTGGAGCCCAAGCCGCCGCAGCCGACGACGAATACGCTTGCCGCGGCTAATTTTGCCTGGCCTATATCGCCGATCTCCGGAAGAAGGATCTGGCGCGTGTACCGGCCGCTGTTCATATCAACCGCGGAGCCGCTCAATCAGCGCGCGGAATTCCGGCTCATGCCAAAGCACAGGCACGGGATAGATCGGGTTGGCTTCCTTCATTGCCCAGCGGATCATCTGCGGGATGTCTTGATCCTGAATGAAGTCAAATTTGTCCTGTATGCGCATGTCCGCGTTCAAACGACGGATTTCGCGAATAAATGCTTTTGCTTTTTCTTCGTCGTCTTTGCCGTTGATTCCTACGGCCTCGGCAAGTCTTGCAAGTTTATAATAAACGGCAGGGCCGAACTCTTCCATCACATATGGCAGAATAACCGCGTTCGCTAACCCGTGCGGCGTTCCGTAGAGACCGCCCAGCGTGTGCGCTACCCCGTGGACATAACCAACGCACGCGCGCGTAAAGGCCGCGCCAGCGTAATATGCCGCAAGCTGCATGTTGTAACGCGCGGTAATATCGGAGCCGTCTTTGTAAACCTTCTCCAGATTCTCGAAGATGAGTTTCACAGCCTCAACGGCGAGTTTGTCCGTCGATTTCGGCGCGAAAAGATTCGTGTATGCTTCCACGGCGTGTGTCAGCGCATCCATGCCGGTCGTGCTTGTGATGTGCGGCGGCAAGCCAACGGTGAGTTCGGGGTCGAGCACCGCATAACGCGGAATCAGCGCGAGATCTTGAATCGCGTATTTGTGATGCGTTGCGCGGTCGGTTACAACCGCTGCGATGGTCGTTTCCGAGCCGGTGCCGGCGGTTGTCGGTACGGCAAACAGCAGCGGAAGACGCTTGAGCACGCGGAGCGTACCGCCCATCTGTTCAACGCTCTGGCGGGGCTTCACCACACGGGCACCTGCGGCTTTTGCGCAGTCCATCGCGGAGCCGCCGCCGAACGCGACGATGCCATCACAGTTGTTGTCCAGATAGAGCTTGCGTGCGGCCTCGATGTTCTCAATCGACGGATTCGGCTCAACGCCATCGTAGACAATGCCCTTGAGTCCTTCCGCATCGCAGGCAGCAAAGAAGGAATCTAGCAGTCCCAGCTTGCGCAGTACGGAGTCCGTCACGATCAGAACGTTCTTGATGCCCTTGCTCTTGATCAGAGCGGGCAGTTTTTTAATACTGCCCGGGCCAGAGAGCAGCTCCGGCTGGCGCCAGGGCATGAGGTACATGCCGCTCGTCAGTACAAACTGAAATACGCGGTACCAGATTTTTTTCAGTGTCCAAAGCATGGTTTCGCGCCTCCAACTATTATTTTAGATTGTGAAAAGTGGATATGATTTATTGTAACACGCATACTTGCGCTTTCGCAATCGACGGCTTCATGCTGTAACGTTGCGTATCGGCCTTGTGATACACATTTTCAATACAATCGTGATTCGTTGGCTCATACAGGAAACGACAGGATAAAAACGATATATTTTTGATTGGATATCGATCGGAAGTCTGTTATTGTTGTATATACAGAAAAGTCGAAAAAACGCGAAAAAAGTCGATTAATCTCGAAGAATAGCGGAACCATTGTAATTTGTTATTTTGTAGATTAATGTCTGTTTATGGGTGTAAAAAAGACTGGGAGGACAGACAGGTGAGGTCAAAAATCGATCAGGAATTACTCCGACTCGGCGCGCCGACAGGACGCTTGGGCTATGTGCAGATGGCGATGACGCTTGAACTCATCATGCAGGAAGAGCAAGTGACCAGTACGACGCGCGTACTCTATCCAAAAGTTGCAGAGCGTTGCGGCACCAAACCCGCACGCATTGAGCGGAATGTACGCGAAGAGATCAAGGCGATCTGGAACTTTGGAAATCAGAAACGGCTCGATCAGCTTTTCATCAACCGCGGCAGTTATCCGCCGGGCAACAAAGAGTTTCTTTACACGATTGCAAGGTATTTGCAACAGAACAGTTAACGCCGCATAACGGGCGCAAGAAAAGCGGAGGATGATTCCTCCGCTTTTGCGTTTTGGTGTTGTCAGAAGGAGCGAACGGGGCTGATCGTCTCGCTGCGCGGATAGACATACTCCATCTTCGGCGGCATGGAGTTATACACACGCTCGATCTCGAGAATCCCCTTTGAGAAGCGACCTTTGACGAGCACGCTTTCCATTTTCAGATTCAAACAAAGAATCGATACTTTCGCATTGTCAGGTATCTGTTTCAGTACGCCGCCAAAAGGAACACCGCTCAGCGCGATTCGATCAGAGCCTGCGCTCGTCGCTTGCACGACCGGAAAGAGCCGTGCATCGCCTTTATCATCGTAATAGCACAGGAATTTGAGAGAATCGAGTTGCGAAAACAGCTGCTGACCGATCAAAGGCAACGCATTGTTTTCGCTCTTTTTAACGAAGAATGCTTTTACGCGCGACAAGATCGCGCCGAGGACGATTGCGCCCATCGGCAGCGGACGAATGCCGCTGATTTGTTCCAGATTGAGATAGAAGATGCGATAAAACCCCATGTAGGAGTTATATCGAAAGAGCGGCTTGTTATTATACAGATCAAACTCCTTGCCGGTGTTCGCGCTGTGCGTGTATACCGCTCTGCCGGAAAGATAGCGTTTGTCTGCACTCAGCACAAGAAACCCGACGCGCGGACGATCCGCGATAAACCGCTTACTCAAGCCCGCCGAAAACTGACCGAACGTCAACACGCTCTCGTTCAGCGCCTGAATCGACGAGATGAACGAAAGATGCGGGTATCCGCTCTCGTCCTGCGTCGCAAGCACGCCGACCTTGCTGTCACAGTCCATCATCTCGATGGCTTTTTCGTCGATTCGGTCAACAAAAGGAGATTTCATCGCGTAATCCTCCGATCAAACTCGTCCGTCCGTTCATGTCGTATTATACAAGATCAATCTTCCGCCGCCAGCGCGCCGCTTGCGCGGATATCGTCGCACGCGTTGGTGCTCTTTGCAACCTCCAGCAGATCATCCATGTGTTTTTTCGTAATCAGGGGAGCATCTTGAAACGCCCAGTCGATGTCCAAACGCTTGTATTTATCCGTGCAAAGGTTGTTGAATGCGCAGAGTTCCCATCGTTCCGCGCCACCGATGGCGTTGATGCGGTTGCCGATGGCGCGGATGTTTTCCACAGAATCAGTAGCGCCGGGTATGATCGGCGTGCGAATCCAGAGCCTGCCGCTTCCCTTTGCCCAGAGTGCCGCGACGCCGAGGTTGCGCAGAATCATCGCATTTCCGCGTCCCGTCCAACGCAAATGTTCCGCGTCGTTCATGAGTTTGAGATCGTAGAGCAGGATGTCCGTATATGGCAGAGCGGCTTGCAACTGCTCCGTAAACACCATGCCGCAAGTGTCAACTGCGGTCTGGATGCCTTCCTGTTTGAGAAGACGCAACAGTTCCACTGTGCCGTCCTGCAATAGCGCTTCTCCGCCGGATAACGTAACGCCGCCGTCTCTGCCAAAGTACGCGCGATCTTTGACCAGCTCACGGCAGAGTTCTTCCGGCTCGGCGTCGATGCCCTTGCATTCCAGCGCGAGCGTCGGGCATGCGGAGACGCAGGTGCAGCAGCCCGTGCAGAGTCTACGGTCGATGTGTACGCCGCTCTCGTCGCGTGTGAGTGCGCCGTTGGGGCAGACATCATCGCAGCTGCCGCAGTTGATGCAGCGCGCGGAGATCCAATGCACCTGAAACTTTTTTGCGATGCTTTCTGGGTTGTGGCACCAGGCGCATGCCAGGGAGCAACCCTTGAGAAAAATCGTTGTGCGGAGGCCGGGACCGTCCTCACTGGACATACGTTGAATATCGAGGTAGCGGATTTTTGTCATATAGTTACCGGTCGTGTCCTTCTATTGCGAATTTATTGTTTACTGTAGGAGATCAATAGCGATTGTGGCTTTCTCTTGCGATTATCTCATTCTGCAGCTCTCTGCCGATGCTCGTGAAATACGCGTTGTATCCCGTGATGCGTACGAGCAGGTTTTTGTAATTCTCCGGATGCTTCTGCGCGTCCTTGAGCGTTTCTGCATCGAGGATATTGATCTGCAGTGCGGTGCCGCCGTTTTGCGTATAGCCGCGCAGGAACGCTTTGAGCTTCTCGCGACGCTCGTGATCGCGCATCAACGAGGGAGAAAGGGTAATCGTGTGGCTTGCGCCGTTGGGCAGGAGGTTGACGATGTTGCCAAACGCGTCCGTGCCGCCGAGCGCTTTGCCGACGGAGTTTGCGTTGCCTGTGGGACCATTTGTGTCCGCGCCGTTGACGGGACAGATGGCGTTGCTGAGGAACTGTCCGCGCGCGCGTCCGTCCGCCGTTGCCGGGAGGATGAATCCGCTTCCGATCCAATAGTTCCAGCTGAGCATGCCGGGACGGAATTGTGCGTTGGTACTCTTGGTGCGATAGCCCCATACGATGTCCGACCAGTCACGCATGAGCCGGAGCGCGAGCGCATCCGCTGCGTCGTCGTCTCTGCCATACTTCGGCGCGCGATTCTTCGCCTGCGCCTGGAGAATCTCATAGCCTTCCCAGTTGGCTTGCAGCGCGCGGATGAGCGTATCCATCGTGCAGAGCTGCTTGTCATAGACAAGATAACGGATTGCGAGCAGCGAGTCAACCGTCGTCGCAAAGGTAACGCCTTCTACTGTAACAAATGACAGCTCCGCGCCGCCCTGTGTGCAGTCCTTGCCGCTCTCGGCGCAGCCACGCACAAGGCAACTGAGATACGGCGTCGGCGCATACTCTGCGCGCAGTTCGGTCGAGCGTTCATAGAGCCGCGCCATGCGATCCATGACGAAATTCAACTGTACCAAGAACGCCGCATAGAATGTCTCAAAATCTGTAAATTGTCGCGGGTCGCCTGTCTTTGGCGCGTCGGTTTCGACTGGATATGGATTGCCCCAGAGCGCGTCCGTATAGACGATCAAATCCTGCCCGTCGCCCAACGTGAGTTCGACTGCTTTGACAAGATTCGGGTTGCAGTCGACGGTTGCGGAGCGGTCGTTGCCGCACATGGTGTTCTCAAGGCAACCGACGGACGCATAGTCAAACACATTGTCCTCGTTGATCAGGTGTTCGACTTGCGCGCGCTTGGCTTCCTCAATCATACCCGCCATTGAGCGTTCGTCGAAGTTGAGTAAAAACGGCGCACCTTGACTCGTGGAGATCATGTCGACGACCTTGTCCAGAAGTTTGTCGGGTGTGTTTTTATGCAGGCGTACGTTCGGCTTGGGTTCGAGGATCGGACTCATCTCATCGATGACCTCGAGGAACACCCAGGTCAGATCGTTCGTCATGTCCGCGCCGTTCTTGCCAAGGCCGGAGAGGTTGAAAAGCTGGCCGTACCCTGCCGTAATGCCTTGATTGCCCGTTTGAATCATCGCGTCATAGGCGTAGTTGCAGTGCATCCAGAAGCATTTTAACAGCTCCTTGCCGAATTCGCGATCCATGCCCTCGCGCATCGACTGCTCCCAATAAGGCAGCAGATACTGATCGATTCTGCCAAACGATACGCCGGCGCCGGGATAGTTTTCATCCGTGAGCACGAGCATGTGCGTCAACCACAGCGATTGGAGTGCTTCATAGAAGTTTTGCGCGGGTTCTTTCGGTACGCGCTGGAGGACATCCCGCATAGCGAGCAGTTCCTGCTTGCGCGCAGCGTCCGTTTCTCCTTTAGCAAGAGAACCACAAAGCTCCGCGTATTTCTCCGCAAGTTCCATCGGCATATCACAACTGAGCAGCATACCGCGCAGCTGCCCGCCTTTTTGACCGGATTGTTCGGCAGGCGAGAGCGCGTTGTATCGCTGCATCAGATCTGTCTTGATACCCGTGAAGCCTTCGCGCAGCACGCGAGGATAGTCGGGGATGAGGTGCCCGCTTGTTGCGCCGCAGTTACCGTAACCGCGATCCTGAAACGCGAATGTCGCCTTTCGAATGCCGTCCTTGCCCAGCATGCGTTCGTTGCGCTCTTTCGCCTCGTTTTTGCTCCAGCAGCGCGATGCCATGACGTTGAAGCGTCCGCCTGCGATCAAGTCACCGGGCAGAATCTCCTGCGGCAAACGGTTGACGATAATTTCTTTGATGATCCACGCGCGCCGTTCCGGCAAGGAAAGTGAAAAGAAACCCTTCGGCGGCTCTACCGTGCGGGCAGCCATCTGGAAGGACTTCCGGAAGGTCGATAGAAACGAGTATACCTCCGGGACGATTAAGAAAGTCGTTTCGTCAAACACCTCGTCCCAGGGCGTGCCTGTCGAAAAGGCCGCGAACTCGTTGTTCCAGGTGCGGTCATCGCCTCGAAAATAGTAATCCCTCAGCCATTGAATACGCGGCGAAAGATTGTGCGGCTCCTTGACGCCGGATTTTGCGACGGCTTCCATACGGTATGCTCCTTTCGGTTGCAGGAATATGGCGAACGAAAACAATCATAAACATAGAATGCAGATGTGATAAGAAAACGGTATGGATCGGGTTTTTCTGTGAAATGTATCGCTGTCATTATAATACAATCCCGCGCCGTGAGCAATTCTATGCGTGCAGGCGCGGGGTATTTTTCTGAATATTTTACTTAAAAATGTGTTTGAAACCTAGTTTTCTCGCAGCAACCGGATTTCGTCGCCGTGCTCCGGCGGTTCGTTCGGTGTCTCGAGAATCATCGGAAGCCCTGCAAATGCGGGATGGTGCGCGATTCGCTTCATCGCCTCTAAACCGATAAATCCTTCGCCGATGCGGGCATGACGATCCTTACCGCACCCAAGATCAAACAGGCTGTCGTTGAGGTGCAGCGCGCGCAGCCAACGCAACCCGACGATTTTGTCGAACTGCGTCAGAACGCCATCGAAATCGTTTTTTACGTCGTACCCTGCCGCAAACACATGGCAGGTATCGAGGCAAATACCCATCTTGTCCTGCCGGTTGACCCTGCTGAGCAGTTCTGCAACTTGTTCGAACCGCCCGCCGATCTCCGATCCGCCGCCGGACATCGTCTCGATGAGCACCGTCGTCGATTGATCCGGCTGCAGCACATCGTTGAGCAGCTCGCCGGTCAGCCGGATGCCGACGTCGATTCCTTGTCCGGTGTGACTGCCGGGATGGAAGTTATAGACTTGATTGGGAAACGCCTCCATCCGCGCGATATCTTCGGAGAAGCAGCGATAGGCAAAGTCCCGCACTTTCGCGTCCGCGGAACAGGGATTCAGGGTATATGGCGCATGCGCGACAAGCGTGCCAAAGTTGTTTTCGCAGCATAACGTGTTGAGCGCTTCGGCGTCTGCGGGATCGATTGCTTTCGCGCCGCCGCCGCGCGGGTTGCGCGTAAAAAACTGGAATGTGTTCGCGCCGATAGAAAGCGCGACGCGACCCGCGGCCGCATAGCCTTTTGCGTTACTCAGATGACAACCTAAAAAGAGTGTTTGTTGATGCATGATTTTCCGATTCTTTCTTTCGCGCCGCGTTGCGTTGGCGCGCTGTGTTTGTTAGAATGTGCGTATGAAGCATACTGTATTGGTCACTGGTTCCTCGCGCGGCATCGGCGCGGGGATTGCGCGCAGGTTTGCCAAAGAGGGGCACCGCGTCGCGATTCATTATCGTGAACGCGAAGCGCAGGCGCGCGCGCTGTATGACGAGCTCGCGCAAGCGGGATGCTCCGTCATGCTCGTCGCAGGTGATATCGCGAATGAGGCGCAGGCAGGGGAGATTGTCTCCCGTGTACGTGAACAATTCGGCTTTATCGACGTACTGGTTAATAACGCCGGAATTGCGTTGCCGACGCAACTCGTCACCGACACATCGCTCTCCGACTGGCATCGCGTGATGGACACGAATGTGACGGGGATGTTCCTCGTCACCAACGCCGTTTTGCCGGAGATGGTCTCGCAAAAGCGGGGGGCGATCGTGAATATTTCCTCCATGTGGGGAGTAACGGGCGGCTCCTGCGAGGTTGCGTATTCCGCCTCCAAAGCGGCGGTGATCGGATACACGAAGTCGCTCGCCAAAGAGGTTGCTCCCAGCGGGATCCGCGTCAATTGCGTGGCACCCGGGTTTGTGCTGACCGATATGACGCGCTGTTTTGAAGAGGATATCATATCCGGCATCTGCGAGGAAACGCCGCTTTTGCGCGCGGGTATGCCGGAAGATGTTGCCGCCGCAGTACTATTCCTCTCGTCGGACGAAGCCTCGTTTATCACGGGGCAGGTGCTCTGCGTCGACGGCGGAAGGTGCATTTAATTCATTCTAACACACGCATTCCGATAAGACGATACTCCGAAGAGTAGGATTGGTTTTATAGCAAAGCGAGTCTCTGAAAATGAAATTTTTGCACCGTCAAACACGCAAAAAGACTTGCAAATTTGAGCGCATTCGTGTATGATACACATTGCGTCCGAGAGAAACGCTATGGAGAGTTGGCTGAGCGGTCGAAGGCGCACGATTGGAAATCGTGTTTACGGGGAACCGTAACTAGGGTTCAAATCCCTAACTCTCCGCCATGAAAAGCCCCTGATTCAGGGGTTTTTTCTTTTTTTCAGGCACTTACAAACACCTCGGTTTTCTCGTCGAATAGACTATTGCTAAGGTTTTTGCTAAGGTCGTACAAAATAGCACTAGAAACTACTTCGTTTCAGAGCCGAATTTCAATTGCATGATCTCAGCTGGCTGTTGGCTGAGTTGATGTACGGCCGAGAACTTAAGTAGACAGTCATCGTGTATTTAAACGGACATAGGCATTTTGTTTCTGACATATACTAAAATTGATGTGTGATTTAAAGACCCGCAAATCTTCTAATATTTGCGGGTTTTTTCGATTACTCGTTGTTTAGGCAGATACTAGATAGTTAAGCAATGGTTTAGATTTAGATATCTCGAACCGAAGCGAGATATGCATCAAATAAATCTGATAGCTGATCGATATACGGTGTTTCATCCAGTACAGTTGGCGAAAATTTGACGGCATGGATTGTGCCCTCGATTGCGGCGTAGAGGATGGTGCAGGTAATTTCGCAACTCTCTTGCGAAAGATTTGGTGCGCTTGCCATGATTAACTCTTTGATACGCGCGAACATCGCATTTTTGTACTCGTGAAACACGGATCCGATTTCTTCGTCAGTCGCACTCAGTAAAGTAACCTGCTGATAAAACCCAGGGGTAAAGCGATGCAATTCAAATCCGCGGCGAAGCAGTTTTCTGAAAATGTCCTTACGGTTCGACTCGTTTATATTGATCTCTCTCGCCTCATCGTCAGAAAAGGCATCGTTGATATAGGAACTCAGAATAAACTTCAAAATATCCCGTTTATCCGCAAAATGACGATAAAAGCTACCGACTGCAAGGCCGGCATTTTCGGCGATCTCTTTTGAGTTGGTCTGATAATAGCCCTTCGCAGAAAACAATGTCATTGCAGAATCAACAAGTTTCTTTTTAGTTTCGGCTTTTCGTTCTTCCTGAGGAATATGTTTCATTTAACTTGACTCCGTTAATTAATATAACAACATCATAACAGCGGCGAAAAGAGATGTCAATAAATAATGATATATTGTTCATTATCTATTGACAGCAGGAACGGGCGGTGATACATTAACGACATAATGAAATAAGGTTCATTAAATAATTCAGATTTTGAGGAAATAAATTGATGTCCACGACTAAAGTTTCAAATGCATTGTGCAGAAAATATAAGAGCACTCTGATTGAAATGATGGAACCAGTTGAAGCGGAAATAGTTTATCCGGATTTTCGCGCACGATATGAGTCGCTATTCAAAGCAAGAGCGATTTATGCAAATAAGGTTCTGAACAAACATTTAACGCAGAATATCCTGCCGGGCATTGCTTTATACGATGCTCTCTTAAACGACGGCCGATCGCAGACGGAAGCGATAACGATGTTTGAACGTTTCAACCGCATCTATTACAGAAAACTAACGTCTGCATATCGTCTTTTGGGCAAACTTCCGATGTTTTATTCGTTACTGCGCATTATGACGAAAAAAAGCATGTCAGTAACATATCCCTGCACGGGGTGGACGACAACATGGCTCGAAAACAGCGCAAGCGCAATCGCGTTTGATGTCAGCTGCTGTTTCTATCAGAACGTACTGAGGTGCTATCAGCGCGAAGAACTCCTGAAATGCTTTTGCCAGATCGACGACGAGGTGTATGGAAATATGTCCAGAAATGTTATTTGGGCAAGAACAAAAACGCTTGGCAGGGGCGATCAGGTTTGCGATTTCCAATTTATCAGGGAGAGAAGTAAATGAAGAATGCGTCTATTCTCAAAATCGCTGCGCTCCATTTTTTTATGTACTTTATTGGTCCTGTCATCTGGGGCGTATGGATGATATTCCGGTTGCAGATCGTTTCGGTTCAGCAGTATTTACACTGCCTCACTTCCGTACCTGTGCTTTCCATGTTCGTGATCTACTCCGTCGCCAATACGGTGTATATGGGGTGCAAAGCGAAACAGGCGACAGATAATCTGAGCCATAATCGGCAACGCCCCATGAACGGAAAATTTATTTTGCTATTTAACGCGATATTCGTTGTATCCTTCGGAACGATCGGTACATTTGCGTTCTTATCTATGCTATCGACGAACAGCTTATGCTTCATCCCGATCGATATGGGAGCATGGTATTCATCAGCTATTGTAGGATCATTGTCCGGTGCGGCACTAGTACTGATGTTTTACAATTTTTTCTCGACAACGGTTGTGATGAGCGTCATCGAAGGAATGAGAGAAAATCACGAGGAAGAATATAGGAACAATCTGCTTACGCTGAAACGAGAAATCAAGCTCTTGTATCATGCCGGTGTAATTTTATTTTTTGTCTCAGCTATCGCGTCGCTAATGATCACCAAAGGGTTTGAGTTTGGACATGCTTTAAATCAATCAAATTTCAGGTTTATGGCGACAATGGTGGTACCCTTACTGATGGGCTCGCTCATGTACAGGAAGTCCGTACGAAAAATCAAGGATGCACTTGGTTACCAGAGAGGAAGCGGCAACGGTAGAAAAAAGCCGCGGCGCAAAACGACTATTCTTGTACAGTTTCTAATTCAGATGATATCTCTTTCTGCATTTACTGGTTTATTTCTTACCGGTAACGGGAGGCTCTGGCTAATTCCTTTGATCACGGGTTTTGTTCTTAGTGTGTTGTTTGGCCGCTTTTACTGCGGATGGCTATGCCCGGCACATATGTTCGATGTTTTGAAAGAAAAGCTATTTCGAAATCATCCAATAAAAAAGAGAACAGTTCCCAAATGGCTAAAAAGCAAATCAGCTGGAATAATGGTTTTCTTGCTGTTTCTGTGCGCCTTTACAATATCGATGATACTGCATTTGCGGCCGCAGATATTCCTTGCGCTGACACTGGCCGGTATGATCGTATCCTTTTTTTATCCCAGCGTTGTCTGGTGCGGCGCGCTCTGCCCGTGGGGGACGATGTTTCGTTTCCTTAGTAAAATCACTCCAATAAAACTAGCGATCAAAACCGAGCAGTGCGCTCAATGCGGCAAGTGCAGGATGATATGTCCGACTGAATCGATCGAAATATCCACGAGCAGATGCGAAATTGACAGTTCCAGCTGCATGCGTTGCCTGAATTGCATAAAGGCGTGCGGGATGAATGCCGTCGAACTGCGAGCATATTCCACTATTAAAAGGAAAAACACGCCAATTGTCTTGAAAGAGAGTAAGTAGAAATTGAGATATGATTCATCGAATCTGCTAAGCCGTAAGCAGTTATAAGAATTATTAAACGCAGGAGACTACTATGCAAAGCTATCTGTTGGTCACAATTGAAATCTTGATTATCGTTGTTATTCCTTTGCTTGTCCTATATCTCAAGGGAAATTGGCCAATGCGCGAGGTTGTTCCCTCTCTCGTGATTATCGCCATCTTTTGGTATTTCTCTTATATGATCTTACATGAGTTGAGCCATGCCGCTGGTCTTTATTTGGTTGGAGGGAAAACTATAGATTATCGACTTATTCCAAGGTTCTGGTTAGGAGAATTCGGCGGTGGTGCTGCATGGATTACGCCGAGCGGAATTCCTCAGTGTTGGCAACAACTTACGTTTCATGCATTCCCTTATCTGGTGGACATAATCTGTTTGATTTTCTCTCTATTTATCTTCAAAAAAGGTTTTCTCGGGAATGCTTTTTTTGCCGGGTTAACGTTCATGCTGTTATGTCTTCGCCCGGCATTTAACATAGTTGGTGAAGTAATTGGTTTACTTACTGGATGGAAAGGTGATTTGTACAATATTCAACAGATAGTCGGACCCTTTGCATTATGGTTGTTCATTTTGATCGCAGTCGGTCTTGCGGTTTATTCTATTACGGTAAACCTAATCCAATTGATCCATCGCTCGAAGTATGTTCAAAGAGCTGCCAATAAAACCAAACACGAAATTTCTTAATAAAACTATATGAATGAATTCAGAGAAGATTGTTGTATCTTCAGGTGATCTCTTCATCTTGCAACAGAAATGATCTGGATCATAGTAAATAAAAGGTCTTTTATCGAATATCAAAAAGGAGTTATGAAATGAGTACGAACCTTATCTTAAATCAAATTGAAATGATTGGCGTTGGTTTAGCGCTAATTATATTCCCGCTTGTATTTGTCTTTGCTTTTGCCGCTCACCCCAGATTGCTGCGCCCGCGATTACTGGGGCCGGAGGAGCTGGCACGCAGAGCCCATGGCAACAAACTCGTCCATTTTGGGCACGTGTTGGTGACGCTCAATACAGGTCTTCTGATTGTGGTTGCGCTGCACTTCACAAGACTTCTCGCAAATAGCGCCTGTGCCTGGGGTGGGTTTATTGGCGGATTTATCGCGATTTTAGGCGCAATTTTTCTGGCAGTTGATAAAGGTGCACTGTGCCTGACGATGAGTGCATTTGACACGTTGCCAGAAAAAACTTTTGATCAAATTATGCCGGGTGTTATGACATTGTTTACAAGAAAAGGTTGGTTGAAACTGCTTTGGGGAATTGTTTTTCTACCAATCGGATTTGGCATTCAAGCCATAGCCTTACTCAAGACCCAAACGCTTTCTCCCTGGCAGAGTGTTTTGTTTTTAATCGGCACGTTATTTATTGCTACGCCTGATGGCGCAGAAATTATAAATCTGAGTGCTTCCATCATGATGGCAGCCTCGCTTGTTCCGTACGGATTAAAAATCATTGCATCTGCGCCGTAGCTAAAAATAATCAATGGTGGAGCAGATGGACTCGGCCTTGATTGATCCATCAAAATCAATCCATGACGCACATGAGACCGTCGTCCGCGCTTAGTCCGAGGTAGAGTTCCGCGAAATTCTTTGCAATCTCGTCCATCGAGAATTGATTCAGAACCGTACGTTTGCCGCGCTGCATGATCTCTTGAAAATCGTTCGATTGCAGGTTCGAATGGTAAAGCACCGATTCGATACCCTGTTGAATAGACGCTGCATCCTTGGTGTCGATCAAAAACCCGTTCTGACCATCGACCAGATATGTTTTCACGCCGCCTTTGATGGGTGCAAAGATCAGAAATCCTTCCGACATGGCTTCCAGGATGGAAATTCCAAACTCTTCCTTAACGCTGGAGCAGACATATACGTTAGGCATCCGCGCGGTCGCATGATCCATGATGCTTCGCTCAATGCTTCTAACGTCCGAATTGGGCAAGGCCTCAATGTGTGAAAATCTGCCCGCAAGCTCCGGACGGGAAGCCATGTATTTCCGAAAATACTCTATTATTGCGGCTTCTTCCGCGGATTCGCCCTGCTTACTTCCACCGATGATCAACAGGTTATAATCCTGCCAGAGTAGGGAGTCACCCCATGCTTTGAGCAGATGCTGTTGTCCCTTTTGCTCGTTTAATCTTCCAATATTCAGCATGATTGGCAGATCCCGGTGGGAAGGGTCGATCGAATAACCCATTGTGTGATTTTCGAGAAACTGCCAAAGATCAAACTGCTGCGCGTCGATGTTTGTGTCGATACCCTCGCCGATCATGCTGATATCGACCGGAGTACCGGTTGCCTTGAGTTGCGGGAAGTAAAGCTCCAGCTCCTCTCTCACGGTATCGCCACCGATGCCGACGATGCCATCGGTCATGGCGAGCAGCTCGTCTCCGATGGTGATCTTATTCAACTTCTCCAGCGTTTCGTCTACCTTGAAACACAAGATATCTGCATTTGCGTCCGTCATGTTGCGATGCGGATCCGGCGTCAGCGTGAATACAAGCTTCGCTTCGATCTCTTTCGACAGCGCAGCCATGGCTTTCGAGGCGTTATCGAGAAAACGTATATGTATCAGATCGGGCTGAATCTGCCGCAGGGACAGAAATCGCGCAACAGCGCGCTTGATTGCCAGCTCCCGTTTCACGAATGCATTTTTGTCTTCATTATTGAGGTAAATGGGCAGTCGAACAAGCAGATGTTTGCTGTCATATCGGGTGAAGAACGGCGTGTGTTCGTTCCAGCCTTGTTGAATTGTTAACGTGACAACCTGAGAAATTTGCCGGTGTCTGGATAGGTAATTACCGAGCGTTTTGAGCAGCGTACCCAATCCGCCGTTTTGCCCTCTGCCGCTGAATTCCGGGTCACCGTAGAACATGGTTTGTATCACGACGATGCCGCAATCTTCGCCTAGCAGTTCTTCGTGTCGAAAACGTAGATAGTCGTGGAGCAGATTGCACATTTGGCCTTTTCCGCTATGATCTTGCAACCAATGATTGATTTCAGCCGGGTCAAAGTCAGCTGCGATCAGATAGTCGATGATCTGAAGCTTGATGTTTTCAGGAATCGACTGACATAGGAAATCGCGCAGCAAATCGGCGGGTTCTCTGATCGCGAAATGAATGGCATATTCGACCAGCACGGACACGACATCAAAATCAAGTTTGTAGGTGTTCAAAGCCGCGCGGAATGCATCCTCGTTTAACAGCGGCAGATCGCATTCCAGGCAGATATCGATGAGATGCGCCATCTTCGCCGGAGTGATGTTGGATGAGCAAAGCAGGGACTGGAGCTTGGTTTGTACGCGTTTCTCTAATAGAAGTTCTTTATTCTGGATGATCAGCTCGACTATATAGCGATCCAAATACGGCTGATCGCCAAGATCCGCCAGTAGATGGAGGATATCATCCTCGACGGCGTTCTTCTCATACAAGAAACGTATTGCGGCGATTTTTTCTTTCAGCTGATTGCGCGCAATATCATCCTGCTCGCTGACATAGCAACGATGCGTCAGATAGTACTCCGCGAAAGACTCATTCGAATGACTTTCGAAATATCGCCTTCTCATATCGGTAAACGCGTTCAACAATAATCACCTCTTAATCATTATAGCGTGATTCGAGTGAAATAAAACATCGTCTTGTCAAACCAAAGTCTTAATATAAATAATTACCAGTAACCAGAACCATGTCACGGCTTGCTGCTCATCGCAAACATAAAAGAGCACCAATTTTGGTGCTCTTTTTAATGCGTTTCTTAGTACGACGTTTATTCCTGAATGAGTGCGTGCGCAACAAGATTTGCCAGGGAATCCACCTGCACACCCAGCTCATAATGCTCGCTGAGGTCCGTAAGCTGCGTTTGGCAGTTTTCGCAGATCGTGCAGATTCTGCCTGCGCCGGATGCTTTCACCTGATCGGCCTTGACACGGGAAGATTTCATCCTGAACTCCAGTTCGCCCATCGCGACCAAACCGCCGCCGCCACCGCAGCACCAGTTCATTTCTCGGTTGGGCGTCATTTCCTTGAAGTCCGATGCGATTTGACTGATCACGTAGCGCGGATCTTCATAAACACCGCCGTTACGCGCCACCTGGCAAGGATCGTGATACGTCAGCTTCTCCGCGATATTCTTTGTTGTATGAATCTTTCCTTCACGAAGGAACTTTGCGATCAGCTCGACAAAGGCGACTACTTCAAACGGGTGTTTTCCCGTCTGCTGCTTCATGACGCGGTAAGCCGTGCCGCACTCTACGATCGCGACGGTTTTTACCTTGAGTCGCTCCGCTTCGGCAATAATGCGCTGGGCAATAGCCATCATTCGCTTCGAATCTCCCATAAAGGCACCGAAGTTGACCGCTTCAAAGGAACTGAGCGTCCAGCTTGCGTCTGCTGCGTTCAGTATTGCAGCAGCAGGAATGATGGAATGCTTCGGCGAAAGCGCAACATAGAGGATATCAGCGCCTTCAACGTTCAGCGGGATCGTCTTCTTGCCGGGCGCGGTTTTCCAGAGTGCTTCGACTTCGGGTTCGATGTTCGCAATTGCCTCTTCAAACCCGGCTTTTGATGCTTCTGCGTCTTCGCCTTTGGCAATCGACATATCGGCAAGCATCGTCAGAAGCTTCGGTTCTTTATCTGCGCCGATCAGCAGAAGCTTCGCGATGCCCATGATCATCTGTGTATCGATGCCAAACGGGCAATACATCATGCAGCGGCGGCATCCTGTGCAGGAATATGCCGCATCATAAAACCGATCCATCGTGACGTCATCCAGCTCGATGGTTTCTCCAAGCCAGGGAGCGATCTTGCCCTGCAGCTTGAAATACTTCAGGAAGACCTTCCGGATGATTTCAGATCTGCCGACAGAGGAATACCGCATTTCCGGCATGGAATTGTACACGTGGCATGCTTCCACGCACGCGCCGCAATGCGTACACGTTTCCAAATACAGCCTCATTGCTGAGTTCAGCTTCGTTTCAAAAAGATTTTTCAGCATGTCTTGCGTTGCTGCATCCATAGTTTACTTCCTCCTTAACAGATTGATGGGGTAGGACAAAAACGCGTGCAGTATTTTGGAAAACGGCAGTACGATGAAGAACAAGTCAGCCAGTAGCACGTGGATCACAAGGAAGTGATAGTGCGATCCCGGCAGCACCGCGCGCGGGTCGGCAAACGTGAACTGCGCCAGTCCTTGGAAGTACAGCGAGAAGTCCTGTTTCGTCATGACGAAGCCGTTCGGCGTCCAGGAATTGCCCCAGCTCATCAGATCTCCGAACAGGAACAGGAACAGGATGAGAATCAGAAGCAGATAATCCGCCGGAACCGAGAGTTCGCGAACGGGTGTTCGGAATCTGCGGAACAGAAAATATAAAAGCGGAACCGTAACGCCAACGCCGACGAGACCCGCGCCGACCATATGCCTCGAACTTTCCGGCACGATGCTGATTGAGGGAAGGATATCCAGATGCCCCAAAAGCAGCATGATTAGAGAGATGTGGAAGATGACCAGGAACACCCAAAAAAGAGGCTTATGGCGCCTGAGCTGCGGCATGGCAAACGTGTCTTTCAACGCACCAAGTCCGGGTGACTTGGAGGACGGATAAATTTTTAGAGAATAGGGAGCAGGCGGTGCCCCGAGAATTTTATACAGTCTCCAGATTATGCCGACGATGCAGAATAACACGGAGAAATAAAGCAGAGGCACAACAATGGTGTATTCAATTGCGTTCAAGAAAGGTGAAACCGCTACGGCAGCAGCAGTCGCGCCGGAAGTTGCGTCGGCAGCAACTGTTGCACCGGAGGTTGCATCTGCCGATTCCGAGAGAATCAGAGCGGCTTTCGACCAAAACGAACCTAACTTCGCCCCGGTCAGATGCTGCACCGCAGATGCGGCAAGCGAAAATAAAGCATTCATCATAGGTATCTCCTTTAAAATAGACCCGGGCAAATCAGGCTCCTGGCAAAGCAAGAGGCTTTCTTTGTCGGGTCTTACGATGAGATATTAATTTTTTGCTGGGGTTACTTCTTGCGTCTGACAAAGATGCGGATCAGGCCGGGTTCCTGTTTGATTTCGACGATTTCGTGACCTGTCGTCTTTGCCCAGGCGGGGAAGTCTGCGATCGAACCGGGATCGGTCGTATGCACTTCAAGCACGTCTCCAACGGCGACTTTGCCGATTTCCATGCTGATCTTGACGATGGGCATCGGGCAGGAGAGGCCTTTGTAATCCAGAACTTTGACTGCGGTAATGCTTTCCATTTGTTTTTCCTCGTTTTCTGTTAAATAAAGAACTGTACGGCGGATTCTTTCGCGTCGGCAAGCATAGTTGCTACGCCGCAAACCTTCATATTGGGATAATCGATCATCTCTTCATACTTGAAGCCCATCAGGTCCATCGACATTTCGCAGATGTTAATCTCAACGCCCAGCGCAGCCGCAGCTTCAAACAGCTCGTCGAGGCTGGCGACGTTTTTCTTCTTCATCAGGTCTTTGATCATGGCGGTGCCCATGCCTGCCATGTTCATATTGGAGAGCACGGTCTTATTGCGGCCTTTGGGCAGCATAACGCCGAACATCTTGGATAGGAAATTCTTGCCTTTGACATTTTTCTTTGGATCGCGCAATGCTGCGGTCGCCCAGAATGTGAAGAATAGGGTAACCTTCATACCCATCGCGGCGGCACCGGTAGCGATGATCATGGCGGCGATGTGCTTGTCCAGCTCGCCCGAAAACACGATCATCAGAAGTCTGTTCTCCTGACCCTGCAAATCATCGACCTTCTTTTTGAGTTCAAGAATTTCTTTCTCGACGTCCATTGGTGAAACCTTCTTTCATAATATGTTATTGAATAAATTCGCGTTCGATTGATTTCTGAACAGTCTTGATAAATACGTATTAAATCTATTTGGTATAAATGTCAATGAGGAATTGAAATACTTTCTTTTTAGATAGCATAATGTGCGTTTCTCGCGTGTTCTCGGTAAGCAATGGAAACTTTTTTCAAGTGCACATTGTAATGACACATTTTTTTCACATTATCCAAGTCATTATATAACTCCGCGATTCTTTTTCTGTGACATTATCACAAAGAGCATATTTCAGAAAAAGACGAATCAAAGAGCATTTCGGTTTTTTTGTTATGCTTTTCAGTACAACGTGAAGAAAGCCAACGCAGAGGTTTCTGCGATGACAATCAGAAAAATCAATCGGGTTTGTTATTTGTAATATCTAAACAAAAATAGCGCAAGAACTGGATGCCCGCGCTGCTTATCAATTTGATCGTCACACTAACGAATCAGACCCCCGTGATAGAAGCATTCGTAAACACGTTCTTGATCAACCGTGATCTCCTCATATCCCTGAAACCACTTCGGGCTGCCATCCGCATGACAATGAAACTCCATGTTGCCTTCCGCATAGAACTCCGGTCCGCGATAGGGCGCATCTTCGGGAACGAGCAGTAACACGCGCTTGAGAAAATCTCCGCTGAACCCTTCGCCGATGACTCGTCCGCAATAATTCATTGACCAAACGGGGATATCGTTTTCCCATATGGCTTCTTCACCCGCAAAATGCGTGCCACCGAGATAGGTGTCGATATAACGGAGATTACCCTCTTCGTAAGAAAGATCATGCGAGTTCGGACGCGAGGCAGCGACCTCCGCGCCGTGAGCGGCATAGGTGTTCATTTTTGCGCGCAGCAGAAAGGAAATCAGCCGTTGATCCATGGAATATCCTCCGTTTATGAAAAGTTTAAATTCTTTCATTATTATAACAACAAAATTGGTTGATTTCACAGGTACAATCCTGTAAGATTGCACAGTTGCGGGAATTTTCTCGTCAATCCGGCCGCAATCGGCGGTTTGAAGCGACGGATGCCACGCAACAGCAAAAATCAACACAGTTTGGCATTTTTGCCGAATGAATGGTATAATGCAATCATGGAAAATATGCGAAGAATGCAGCAAATCATCAGCGATGTGCTCCCCGGTTCTCCGGCGGAGCGTGTCGGCTTATCTAAGGGCGATGTACTGCTTTCCATCAACGGGGAACCGGTCATCGACCTCGTGGATTACGAGCATCTGACCGCGAGCGAGCGGCTCACGCTGGAGATTCAGAAATGCGACGGCGCGTGTGAGCAGATCGAGCTGGAAAAAGACGATTATGAACCGCTGGGGTTATCGTTTGCAACGAGCCTGATGGATAAAATGCGCACCTGCAAGAACCACTGCGTGTTCTGCTTCATCGACCAGATGCCGAAAGGCGGCAGGAGCAGCTTGCATGTAAAGGACGACGATTGGCGCATGTCGTTTGTGATGGGGAATTATGTGACCCTCACAAATCTTGACGATCGCGAGCTGGATCGCGTCATCCGCAGGAGAGTTAGCCCGTTGTATGTGTCGCTTCATGCGAGCGATCCGGACGTGCGTCGCTCGATGATGAAAAACCCGCACGCAGGCGATATCGTGCCGCAGTTGAAGCGACTGGCAGAAGCCGGATTGCAGTTTCATCTGCAGATCGTACTCTGCCCGGGGCTGAACGACGGTGATGTGCTCCGTCGCTCGATTGAAGATATGCTCGCGCTCTATCCGCATGCGCAATCGCTCGCTGTGGTGCCTGTCGGACTGACCAAGCATCGGGAGGGCCTGACACCGCTGCGTGTGTTCACGCGCGATGAGGCGGGATCGCTGATCGACGAGATCGAGGCGCTGCAGCAGAAGTTGTTGCAAAAGATCGGTACACGTTACGTGTTTCTCGCGGACGAATGGTATACGCTCTGCGGCAGATCGCTGCCCGCATATGATGATTACGAAGGGTTCCCGCAGATCGAAAACGGCGTCGGACTCTTGCGCCTATTCGAAGGCGAAATGCAGTACGCGCTGGAAGAGCGCGAGCCGCTGAAAAAGCCGAAACGGTTTTTGATGGCGGGCGGAACCTCCGCACATGATTTCTTTGCGGAGTCTTACAAGCAGCTGCTTCCGTACGGTATCACGATCGACACGCGCGCAATCAAGAATCATTTTTTTGGCGAGAGCGTTACCGTCGGCGGTTTGGTGACTGGCGGCGACCTTGTGGAGCAGCTCAAGGGCGAAGACTTCGGTCGCGCGCTTTTGATTCCGCGGGCGATGCTCAAAGCGGACGAGGAGCTTTTCCTCGACGGTATGCGTTTGTCTGACGCGGAGAAAACGCTGGGTACGCGCATCATTCCGGTCGCAACAGGGGAAGATCTTGTGGAGATCGTATTTTCCGAATAATTCTGCACGTCATGTGCGATATCGAGTATGAACAGGAGAAATGCCGCCGGGCGGCAGCAGGAGAACACATGAACAAACCATTGGTAGCAATTGTCGGTCGCCCGAACGTTGGCAAATCGACCCTTTTTAACCGCCTGATCGGACGCAGAGTCGCGATTGTGGAGGATACCCCCGGCGTGACCCGCGACCGTATCTATCAGGATGCGGAGTGGCTCAACTATGCCTTTACGCTGATCGATACCGGCGGCATCGAGCCGGAGAGCGAGGACATTATCATGCAGCAGATGCGGCGGCAAGCGGAGCTTGCCATCGAAACGGCGGACGTGATCATCTTCCTCGTCGACGGCAGAGAGGGAATGACCAGCTCGGATATGGACGTTGCCGAGATGCTCCGCCGCTCCAACAAGCCTGTCGTACTCGCGGTCAACAAGGTCGACGCGCCAAAGTTTGAAGATGCGATGTACGAATTTTATGCGCTGGGTCTTGGAGACCCCTATACCATCTCCTCCGCGCAGGGGCTTGGTTTAGGCGATCTTCTGGATGCCGTCGTCAAAGATTTTCCGAAGGATGTCGAGCAGACGGACACCGAACGCGTCAACATCGCTGTGGTTGGCAAACCCAACGTCGGCAAGAGCAGCCTGGTCAACGCACTGCTGGGCGAGGAGCGTACAATCGTCAGCGACATTCCCGGTACGACGCGCGATTCCATCGACTCAAACTTTACCCGCAATGGACGCGAGTATACCATCGTAGATACCGCGGGCATCCGCAGAAAGCGCAGCGTAGAGGACGAGACCATCGAACGCTACAGCGTCATTCGCTCTCTCTCCGCGGTTCGCAGAGCGGACGTGGTGTTGATCGTTTGTGATGCCAGCGAAGGCTTGAGCGAGCAGGACGTTCGCATCGCAGGGTATGCGCATGAAGAGGGCAAGGCGAGCGTGCTGATCGTCAACAAGTGGGACCTCATCGAGAAGGACACCCACACGATGCATGCGTTTGAAAAGAGCCTCAGCGCGGATCTTGCGTTTATGAGCTATGTGCCGATGCTGTTCATCTCCGCAAAGAGCGGACAGCGCGTGAATAAGGTGCTGGAGCTCGTCGATAAGTCGTTTGATCAGGCAAAACGCAGAATCCCGACTGGACAACTCAACGACGTCGTCAGTGAAGCGGTGATGATGAACGATCCGCCGAGCGACAAGGGACGAACGCTGAAGATCTATTATTCGACGCAGGTTTCCGTTCAGCCGCCGACGTTTGTCATATTCGTCAACGACGCAGAAATCGTACACTTCTCTTACGAGCGTTATTTGGAGAACTATTTCCGCAAGTCGTTTGGCTTTGAAGGAACGCCGATCCGGATTATCTTCCGGAGCAAGAAAAAAGACGGCGAATAATTCCGAAACGCATTTGTTGCTTGCGATTTTATCAAGCAGCATCGAAGAGAAAGAACAGTATCTTGATTAAACTTTCGAAGGGAACGCCAGTAGGGATTCTCTTCCGCAACCATAAGAAGGAGTCCGTAACATGACGTTTTTTTCAGGAATCTTTGCGATCAATGTCTGGACTGTGATCGCGTGTCTCCTCATCGGGTATCTGCTGGGCAATATTCAGACAGCGATCATCGTCAGCCGCGCATATTATCACGACGACATCCGCAATCACGGCAGTGGCAACGCAGGCAGCACCAACATGGTACGCGTCTATGGCTACGGCCCGGGCGCGATTACGTTTGCAGGTGATTTTCTCAAGGCGTTTCTCGGCGTTCTGCTGGGGCAGCTGGTCGTGGGTCAGGTCGGCGGCTATATTGCTGGGCTATTCGTCGTTGTCGGGCATTGCTGGCCGGCGTTTGACGGATTTCGCGGCGGCAAAGGCGTAGCGTCCTCTTATAGCATCGCAATCTTCACCTTCCCGCTGGGCGCGCTCGGTGCAATCTTGATCGGCGGTGCGATTCTTCTGATCAACAAGAAGATGTCGATCATGTCGCTCGCCGCGATGCTTCTGTTCTTTGTTGCAACGCTGATCTTCCGGCTTTCAAACCTGCCGATGATCATCCTCGCGGCACTTCTGACCATCGTCGTGTTCATCCGTCACGCGGAAAACATTCAGCGGCTGATCCACGGCGAGGAACAGCGCCTACGCAAAGAGGGACTGTAACCGAAAGATACATACAAACAATCAAAAACGCTTCCGGCTGCTGCCGGAAGCGTTTCGTGTTGGTTGAACGGTTATCCGATGTTGAACTTCTCGCGGATGGCGTCCGCCGCGCGGAGCGTATGCACCGATTCGATGCAGAACTCTATGCGTGTCTCGCTGGTGGTGATCAGCCAGATGTGGATGTTCTCCTTGCGCAGCGTGGAAAACAGCTGGGATGCGACGCCGTGCTGCAACGCCATGCCGGTGCCTTCCAGTGTGAGCTTGGTCAGGTCGGAATGCGTACGGATATCGCAACCGTAGCCGTTTCGCGTGAGCTCATTGATGGCGTTGAGCGCCTCGGAAAGATCGTCCTCGTTGAGCGAGAAACCGATGCTAAGGCTCTGTTCGTCGGGCTCGGAGCAGGCGATCATGTCGACAAACACGTCGTGCGCAGCGATGACGTCGAACACGCGGGACGCAAACGCATCTTCCTTGGCAAACGAGCGAATGATGACCACCGCCTGATTTTCAAGAGAGAACAGGCGGGAAGCCGCGTCGTGCTCAGTCACCACGTTCTTCATGTTATAAAGCCCGCTCTTTTTTCCGACGAGGAATTTTGCGGCACGCAGCGCGCCCTGCGCGAAAACCTGCTTGCTAAACGCTCTGTGTGAAATCTCGATGATCTCGTCGTTGCCGATGAACTGCACCTGATGTTCGCCGACGACGGTGCCGCCGCGGACGGAGTGGATGCCGATCTCATTGTCGGAGCGGCGCTTATTCTTCTCGTGACGGCCAAACACCAGTTCCTCGTCCTCCGGAGAGATAGAGGAGACGGCGTTTGCAAGCATCAAAGCGGTGCCACTGGGGCTGTCCACCTTTTTGCGGTGGTGCGTTTCAATAATTTCGACGTCGAAGTTTGCGCCAAGGGTAGAGGAGGCAAGCTGCACCAGCTCGACCTGAAGATTGACGCCAAGGGACATATTGCCCGTTTGAAACATCGCGACCTGTTCGGAAGCGGAACGGATGAGCTTGAGTTCGCGTTCGCCAAGGCCGGTGGTGCCGATGACAGCCGGAATTTTCTTCTCCAACGCATAGCGAAGGATCTCCGGCGTGCTGGCAGGAATCGAAAAATCGATGATTACGTCTGCCTGTTCTTTCACGTCGTCGAGCGACTTGTAGACAGGGCAGCTGTATGATTGAGTGCAGTCAAAGGGATCGACACCCGCTACTGCGGAAAACACGCCGCTCTGCGCTTGGATAGCTGCATACACGGCGCGTCCCATTTGACCGCAGATTCCGTTGATAATCACAGAAATCATGTCAGTCCTCCAAATGTAGTTGTGCGTTAGATCAGCTCATAGCCTTTCAGCGTTTCTTCGATGAGGCGCATGCTGGCAGCCGAAGGCGGAACGAGCGGCAGGCGCACGTCCGGCTCGCAGAGCTGCATCAGCCCCATCATGGCTTTGAGCGGGATGGGATTGACTTCGCAGAACGCGGCTTTCCAGAGCGGGATCAACTGCAGCTGCAGCTGGCGCGCAAGCTGAATATCACCCTTGAAGAATGCTTCGCAGAGCGCGTGCATTTCGCCTGGCACGATGTTTGCGATGGTGGAGATAACGCCTTTGCCGCCGATGCTGAGAATGGGCAGCACGTGATCGTCGTTGCCGGAGTAGATGTCGCACTGCGGGCAAAGCGCCGCAATGTTGACGACCTGCTCAATGTTACCGCTGGCTTCTTTTGTGCCGACGATGTTCTCATGGGTGCAAAGCTCCGCCATGGTTTGCGGCAGGACATTCAATCCCGTACGGCCGGGCACGTTGTAGACGATGATCGGTGTTTCCACCGCGTCTGCAACCGTGAAATAATGGCGTACAAGACCCGCCTGAGAGGTTTTGTTGTAGTAGGGGGTGACAACAAGCAGACCGTCTACGCCGATGGCTTCGGCAGACTTGCTGTTGCTGACGACTTCTTCGGTGTTGTTGCCGCCGGTACCGGCGATGACCGGCACGCGACCGTTGACACGCTCCACAACGAACTGGATGACGCTGAGGCGTTCGTCCGGCGTCATGGTTGAGCTTTCGCCGGTCGTGCCGCAGCAGATGATCGCATCCGTATGATTCGCAATCTGGAGTTCGATCAGTCTGGTAAATGCGGTGAAGTCAATCGACCCGTTTTGAAACGGGGTTACGATTGCGACGCCGCTGCCACGAAAGATTGACATACGTTTTACGCCTCCCACTGACGAATGAGTTCCTGTGCAATCTGCACGGCGTTGGTTGCCGCACCTTTGCGGATGTTATCCGCAACGCACCAGAAGTTGATTCCGTTTTCAACCGAGAAGTCACGGCGCAGACGACCCACATAAACCGGGTCGGTGTCCGCGGCATACAGCGGCATGGGGTAGATGCCCTTTTCCGTATCGTCCTGTACGATGAGGCCTTCCGTCTCTTCCCAGAGCTTGCGAACGTCGGCGACTTCAAACGGCTTTTCAAACTCGACGTTGATGCTTTCGCTGTGTCCGTGGAACACGGGTACGCGAACGGTGGTCGCCGTCACGCGGAGATTCGGCAGCTCGAGGATCTTTCTGGATTCTTCGATCATCTTTTGCTCTTCCTTTGTGTAGCCGGTGTCGAGGAAGACATCGATCTGCGGCAGCACGTTGAACGCGATGGGATATGCAAACTTCTTCGGCGCTTCGCCCTTCAGTCCGTTCTCCAGATCGCTGTAGCCGCCCATGCCTGCGCCGGAAACCGCCTGATAGGTCGAGTAGACCACGCGCTTGAGACCGTATTTCACGGCAAGGGGCTTGAGGGCAACCATTGCCTGAATGGTGGAGCAGTTCGGGTTTGCGATGATGCCTTTTTTCTTGTACTCGGGAATGGCATGCGCGTTCACTTCCGGCACGACGAGCGGAACATCCGGGTCCATGCGCCACGTGCTGGAGTTATCGATGACCACCGCGCCGGACGCGGCAACGATGGGGGCAAAGACCTTGGAGGTACCGCCGCCAGCGGAGAACAGCGCGATGTCAATACCAAGACCTTTAAACGCATCCTCAGTCAGCTCACGGACGGTGTGTTTTTTGCCCATGAATTCGACGGTAGTGCCCGCACTGCGTGCGGAGGCAAAGAGGAAGTATTCCGACGCCGGAAGTTTACGCTCTTCCAGTACGCGGAGGAACATTCTGCCGACCATACCTGTGGCGCCGACAACTGCGATCTTGTACTGTTTCATGTTGCGCTTGTGTTCGCGATCCTGCAAGCAGGAGCGCGCCTTTCTTATAGTTACGATGATTTTAATAAATATTCACTGGTTTGTCAAACAAGATCAGCGATATTATACGATATATATTTGCGGCAACGCCCTTTTTGTTGTACAATAAAAAATCGAACACGTATGCGCGAATTGTATGAATGCAGTATGAACAGGCACGGTTATTCATATATGATATGCAATCGGTTTGCGTATTTTTCAAAAGGAGGCGGCGAAACCCATGACACAGGCGTACAATGAATTTGCCGCCTACTATGACCGGCTGATGGCGGATGTCGATTACGATCTTTGGGCGAAGTATTTGCGTGATTTACTACAGGCGGGCGGCGTCGTTCCAGATCAATCGATTCTCGACTGTGCCTGCGGTACGGGCCAAATCACGCTTCGACTGCACAAGGCAGGCTACCGCATGACCGGCGCGGATGTCTCCGAACGCATGCTGGAACAGGCACAGCAAAAGGCGCGCAAGGCGGGCGCAAGGATCGCGTTTGTGCGGCAGCCGATGCAGTCTCTCTCCGTGCATAAACCAGTATCCGCGATTACATGTGCTTGCGACGGCGTAAATTATCTTCTTTCATTAGAAGATGTGCAAAAATTTTTCACCTGTGCAAATCGTGCGTTGAAAGACGAAGGATTGCTGCTGTTTGACATCTCCAGTGCATATAAGCTGGAAAAAATTCTCGGCGGGCAGACATTTGGCGAGGACGAGCCGGAATGCACCTATCTTTGGCAAAACTGCTTTGACGAGAAAACGCGACTGCTGGAGATGCGGCTTTCGTTCTTCACGCCGGACGGACGCGGGGCATACAAACGCTTTGACGAGCGGCATGTGCAACGGGCGCATACAGAAGCAGAGTTGTCATCTCTGTTGGAACAAGCGGGGTTTACGCTGGAAGGCGTGTTTGACGCGTTCACAAAGGATGTGCCTGAAGAGAACAGCGAACGAATACAGTTTGTCGCGCGAAAAACACGAGACATAGAATAGATGCCGGAAACGGCAGAACCGAACAATATTATATAAGTAAGAAAGAGAACCAAAGAAGCAAATGAAAGACAACGTTTTATTATATAGACCGGAACGAAAAGACCGACTGATCCAATGTGTGGCGGCGGACGGCATGGTGCGAATCATGTTTATCGACGGCACAAACCTCGTCAGCGAGGCAAAGAATCTATTGAACCTTTCCCGCGTGGCAACGGCGGCACTCGGCCGCCAGCTCATGATGACCGCCATCATGAGTACGGATTTAAAGGGCGAACATGATCTCGTTTCCACAATCCTCAAGGGCGACGGACCTGCGGGCAGCATGATCTGCACAGGTAACAGCCGGTTGGAGATCAAAGGAAGCGTCTTGAATCCTGAAGTGGAGCTGCCCGTCAACGAGATCGGCAAGCTCGATGTCGGCGGCTTTGTCGGACACAGCGGAAAACTCTCCGTGGTCAGCGATCTCGGTTTGAAGGAACCGTATGTCGGCGTGAGCAATCTCGTTTCGGGTGAAATTGCAATCGATTTTGCAAATTATTATGCCGCGAGCTTGCAGCGTCCCGCGCTTGTTTATCTCGGCGTGCGCGTTCGTTCGCAGACCGGCGAAGTTCGCGCGGCTGCCGGCGTGTTTGCGGAGCCCTTGCCCGGGTGCCCGGATGAAGTGATCGACAAGCTACAGGTAAAGAGCGAGGATATCGCGCGATTCTCCGAGCGGCTGGACGCTGGCGAAACGCCGGAACAGCTGCTGGAAAGTGCGTTTGGCGAGTTTGGGCTTGTGTATGTCGGCGAGCGGGAGCCGCTCTACCGCTGCGATTGCTCGCGTGAGCGCATTGAGCGCGCGCTGATCTCGACAGGCCACGAAGAGTTGGCCGCAATGATCGACGAAGATCACGGCGCGGAGGTGACCTGCCGTTTCTGTGACAAGATTTATCAGTTTACCGAAGAGGACCTACGTTCGCTGCAGAAAACAGCGACGTCAAGAGATGATGAAGAAGAATAACACCGGAAAAGTGATCCCGTTCTCGCAGGGCGCGACGTTCTATATGAAGCGCGGCGCGAAGGAGCTGGAGAAAAATGATTTGATCGCGGCTGTTTTCAAATACCGCGAGGCGTATGAGCGCGCCCCGGAGGACGCGGAGATCACAATCGCTCTTGCTGAAATATTGAGCCAAATGCAGCGGTTTGAGGAGAGCAACCGAATCCTGTTTCGCCTTCTCGCGGATCGCGACGATGCGCCCGCGGAGTGCCATTTTGGCATTGCCTGCAACTATTTTGGCCTGCAGGACTATGACCGCGCGGCAGACAGCCTCGAAGACTATCTGGAGCTGGAGCCAGACGGCGAATTCGCCGCGGATGCGGAGGATTTCCTCGATCTCATCGATGACGACGACGCAATGTTTGAAACCACGGGATTGCGCGGCGACGACGACTATGAGGATAACGCGGTCACGCACTTCGCGCGCTCGCTTCTTGCAAGCGGCGAGGTTGGTTATGCGGTGGAAGAACTGGAACGACGCTATCGCCAGACGCCGAAGTCGATCAAGATTCGTGAGCAGCTGTCGGTTGCGTATTTTGTCGCAAACAGACGTGAGGAAGCCAAACTAATCGCAGACGGTATACTCGCTGAAGACGCAGGAAACGTGCTTGCCAACAGCACGCTTGCGCTGAATGAGATCGAAGAAGGCAACAAGGACGCCGCAATCGCGCGGCTGGATGTGATGCTCAACCTGCGCGCGCTGGAACCGGAGGAGCTGCATAGCATCGCGGTTCTACAGCTCGATCTGGAACGGTTTGCAGACGCGGAGAAGACCCTCACGCAGATGATGCATATCATGCCATACGATGAAAACGTGCTGCATAAGCTCGGTTATGCGCGCTTTATGCAGGGCGATGCGGAAGGCGCAAAGACGTATTATCAGAAGCTCTTGCGGATCGACCCGCGCGACACGGTCGCAAAGTATTATCTGAACCAGTGCAAGCACACGGACAGCGCAGGCAAACGACCGAATGCAAAGTGGATCATCCCGTATCAGGTTCCGTTTTCGGAAGCATTCCGCAGACTCAACCACCTGAACCGCACGCTCGCGCTGCCGCACGATGAACTCAACCGTGTCTGGAAAGACGACGCCGCGTTTCGCGACCTGCTCATCTGGGCGATTTCACTCTCCGACACGCGGGTCAAACGCAGCATGCTTTCTCTCGTGTTTACGTTCGCGGACAAAAACGCGGAGCATATCCTGCGGGACTTCCTGCTGCGTACCGATCAGCCGGACGAACTCAAGCGCGCGGTATTCGGCATGCTCAAGCACCTCAGCGCGAAAGAGCCGTATATGGCGTATCTCAACGGCCGCTGGATCAAAGGCCGTGTGAGTCTGCTGGAGCTGGACTACAAACTGCCCGCATCGTATGAAGGCGTGATGCAGGTGCTCATGCAGTTCATGCTCGGCAATTGCCGCGAGGAATGCACGGCGGAAGCCGCGAATATCTTCCGGCGGTATGTCGAGAGCTTGAAAAAGAAGTTTCCGCGCATCTCTGCCGAGCAGGAGATTTCGTTTGCGGCGGCGCTGGAATACCTTGGCCGCACCAACTGCGGCGAGACCATCACGATAGAGGAGATCGGCGAAATCTACCGCGTCTCAAAGTCGAGGCTGAAGAACGCGCTGGTCAAGCTGGAGCCGTTTGCCCCAAAGCCGGACGAGCCTGTGTAAACGCCTGTTGTGAAACAAAGAGAACAAAACGATTACCCTGAGGAGAATCGATGAAATTTATTGCAACCTGTAAATTAGGTCTGGAGTCGCTGGTAACAAGACAGCTGCACGACCTCGATATCGAAGTGCTGGAGACGGCGGACGCGCGCGTGTCCTTTTCTGGCGGTATGGAGACGATGGTCAAGTCGCTTTTGTGGCTGAGAACGGCGGAGCGCGTGCTGCTTGTCGTAGATGAGTTTGATGCCGAAACGTTTGATGAACTATTTGAAAAAACCAAAGCCGTGCGCTGGAAGCAGTTTCTCAAGCCCGAGACGAACATTCACGTGACGGGTAAATCCGCAAAAAGCACGCTGTTTTCCGTCAGCGACTGTCAGAGTATCGTGAAAAAGGCGATCGTCGAGAACCTCAAGACGGCTTATCGCACGCAGGTGATTCCCGAAGGCGGAAGTGAGATCATCGTAGAGGTAGGCATCCTTCGAAACCACGTTTCGCTATGCCTCGACTGCTGCGGTGCGGGACTTTCGCGCAGAGGTTATCGCACCTATAACGTTGCGGCGCCGCTTTCCGAAACGCTGGGAGCTGCGATTGTGCAGCTTTCGCGCTTCCGCCCGGACAGCACCCTGATCGATCCGATGTGCGGCTCCGGCACGATGCCGATCGAGGCCGCGATGATCGCGCAGAACATAGCGCCGGGACTTGGCCGCTCGTTTGCCGCCGAGAGCTGGTGGTTCTTTGATCAGGGCATCTGGACGCGTGAGCGTCAGAATGCGCTGGATGCGCGCACGAACCAGAAAATCGACGTGCGCGGGTTTGACATCGACGAGCGGAGCATCGATCTTTGCAAGAAGCACGCGAAGAAAGCGGGCGTGTTCTGCGACTGGCGCGTGCAGGATATCAAGAGCTTCTCTGTCACGGAGAAGAGTGGCATCATCGTCTGCAACCCGCCGTACGGCGAGCGGATGATGGACAAAGACGAAGCAAAGCGGCTGTACCTCATTATGCGCCGCGTGTTTTCGCCGCATCCTGGTTGGAGCGTCAATGTCTTCACCGGCATGCGCGAGTTTGAACAGGTCTACGGTGCGCGCGCTGACAAACGCAGAAAGCTGACCAACGGCGGCATGCCCTGCACGCTGTATCAGTATTTCGGAAAGCGCGACGTTTGATCGTGAATATAATCAGAACAAGAACGGTATCGATGGTTGGAGTAACGGAACGATGAAACTGGCGGTAATCTTAGGCGACGGAATGGCGGATTGGGCTGTGGAAGCGCTCGGCGGAAAAACCCCGCTGGAAGTGGCGCAGCACCCGTTTATGGATCGATTTGCGCGCGATGGAGAGTTTGGGCTTGTGAAGACCGTGCCGGACGGAATGAAACCCGGCAGTGACACGGCGAACCTCTCCGTATTCGGCTATGATCCCGTGCGCTACTATACCGGCCGTTCTCCGCTGGAGGCAGCGAGTCTTGGTATCGATCTTGCGGAGTCCGACGTGACGTACCGCTGCAATCTTGTGACGCTTTCGGATGAATCCGACATCGCCGATACGACGATGGTCGACTACAGCGCGGGCGAAATCTCCACAGAGGAAGCGCGCGAACTGATCGAGTTCCTGGATGCCCGTCTTTCGAGCGAAGGCGTGCGGCTGTATCCCGGGTTTTCCTACCGGCATTGCTTCGTGATGAATCACGCTGAAACCGGCGCGGAACTAACACCGCCACACGATTTCACGGGGAAGCTAGTTGCGGGCAAATTGCCTTCGGGCAAGAATGCTGAGCTGCTGTCGCACTGGATGAAAGAGGCGTATGTACTATTGAAGGATCATCCGGTCAATCTGGCGCGCGTTGCCGCGGGAAAGAACCCCGCAAACGCAATCTGGTTCTGGGGCGAGGGCAGAAGGCCTGCGCTCACGCCTTTTTATGAGAAAACCGGTCTTCACGGCGCAGTAATTTCCGCAGTCGATCTGATTCAGGGAATCGGACAGTGCGCCGGCATGCAAGTCGTCAAGGTGGAGGGCGCAACGGGTACGTTTGAGACAAACTTCACCGGGAAAGCTGCGGCGGCAATCGACGTGCTCAAAAACGGGGCGGACTTTGTCTATCTGCATATCGAGGCGGCGGACGAGTGCGGCCATCATGGTCAGGTAAAGGAAAAAGTGTATTCCATCGAGCAGATCGACTCGCAGGTGATCAAGCCCGTGTTTGAGTATTTGGAAACCTGCGGCGAAGATTACGCGATTCTCGTGCTGCCGGATCATCCCACGCCGATCCAGATCCGCACGCACTCCGCAGAACCTGTGCCGTTCGCGCTCTATCGAAAGGGCGACAGCGCAGGGAGAACTGCGCGCTATACCGAAAGCGAAGCAAAGGCGACGGGCGTCTTTGTCGGTCAGGGTTATCGGATGATCGACCGGATGAAAAGCAAGGGATAAGGCATCCTCAACAGCGCGCGAAGTATTTTTTGAAAATGCGCAAAAACGTGTTTTGCGATGCATTCTGTGCTTGACATTTCACGCGCCAGTGGTTAAAATAATCAAGCACGCGAAAGTGCATGCGCTTGTAGCTCAGTGGATAGAGTGCCCGGCTACGAACCGGTAGGTCGCAGGTTCAAATCCTGCCAGGCGCGCCAGCTTTTATATAAGCCCGTAGGATAGAACCTGCGGGCTTATATTGTTATATGAGCCATTTGCAACTAGAGACTTGCTGGTTAATTGTCATTTGGCAAATAAAACGCATGCAATTCTGTAAACATCACAGCAAAACAGGCAAAATCAATTGTTTTTCTGATTGCATTTGTTATAATAAATCTGCTGTGTAGAAATTCTTCAAGCAGTATTTCGGGGTAGGCTCGAAATGAACCAATAGAACAGTTAATTGAAAGGAGATTTATTTTTTTTGAATAGATTGAATTACGTGGCTATTGTTGCGAACCGGGAGGTTTGCGACAAATAAATCAGCGCATTCCTCCCAAAAGGAACAACAATACTTTTTGGAGGATATATCTCGTGAATCGCGAAAACAAACGGAAGCAATTTGACAAAGGCTATTACAAAACACACGCCTGCAACGATATTTTTACATGCAAAGTCTGCGGGCGAGAGGTGATCCCATCCGGCGCCGGAAGTGATCATCGCAATCACTGTCCCAACTGCCTTTCCAGCCAACATGTAGACGTCGAGCCCGGCGATCGGGAATCCGATTGCGGCGGCGTGATGGACGCTGTTGCTGTCTGGGTACGCAAGGGAGGCGAATGGGCGGTGATCCATCGTTGCCGACGCTGCGGAACACTATCTTCAAACCGAGTTGCGGCGGACGATAACCCGATGAAGCTGATGAGCATCGCGATGAAGCCGCTTTGCGATCCGCCGTTTCCGGTGGAACACATCGAAGAAATGGTAGCGGCAATGGGCGGAGACGGCAGTCTGCGAATTTAAACTCGCAGTGATCGAGCCGCAATCACTGAAACGAACAAAACAAACGCAACTGAAAAAGCCGATTACGCGAGTATCGGCTTCTTTCGTACAAAAAGGCGGCATCCGCGGCGATCTGTCGCTGAACCCGAGAGGAATTGAACATGAATTTTGAAATCACGGATCATATTGAGGAGAACAGCCAGAGAGATATTTTTGAAGGCTTGCTATCCTATAATTTAGAACATCTGGAAGATAAGAACCCAAAGGACTTGGGCATATATTTAAAAGATGAAACGGGAAAGATTATTGCGGGGCTGATCGGAAACACACACGGAAAATGGTTGACGGTCAAGTTCCTCTGGGTGAGTGAGAAACTTCGCGGGAAGAACATCGGCAGCGAGATTTTGCAGCAGGCCGAGAAGACAGCAAAAGAACGCGGATGTAAGTATGCTTTCCTGGATACATTCAGCTTTCAAGCGCCTGCATTTTATCGAAAACACGGATATCAGGATGCCTTTGTGCTGGAAGAATATCCCGTCACTGGGCAGCGCTATTATTTCACGAAGAACCTTTGAGTGAAGGAGAAAATAAAAATGCAATTAACATTTCGCCCGGCAGAACAAAAAGACACTGCCTTACTACTTACATTCATCCGCGCACTGGCGGACTACGAACACATGCTTGATGATGTGGTCGCGACAGAAGAAATTCTCACCGACTGGCTGTTTCAGCGTCGTGTTGCGGAGGCGTTCTTCGCCATGGAAGACGGCGTCGAGGTCGGTTTCGCGCTGTATTTCCACAACTTCTCAACCTTCCTCGGCAGAGGCGGCATCTATCTGGAAGATCTGTTTGTACTGCCTGAACATCGCGGCAAAGGCTACGGCAAGGCGATTTTGATGCGGCTTGCGCAGATTGCGCGCGAACGCGGCTGCGGCAGGCTGGAGTGGGCCTGCCTCGACTGGAACAAGCCTAGTATCGATTTCTATCTCTCGCTTGGCGCGGTACCGATGGACGAATGGACAGTCTATCGCGTCGCCGGAGACGCGCTGGGTAAACTCGCGGGCGAAATAGAGAAAGCAAAATCAACCGAATGGGAGGAACTGTCATGAAAACCATCGGACTCATCGGCGGCATGAGCTGGGAAAGTACGATAACGTATTATCAGCTGATCAACGAGGGCGTAAAAGACGCGCTCGGCGGGCTGCACTCCGCGAAGATTTTGCTCTATAGCGTTGATTTCTTTGAGGTGGAGGCGTTGATGTCCAGCGGCGAATGGGACAAAGCCGCAGCTCTGCTTGGTGGCGTCGCCGCGCGGCTCGAAAGCGCAGGCGCGGATATGATCCTCATCTGCACCAACACGCTGCACAAGGTTGCCCCGCAGGTGCAGGCGCGCATTCATGTGCCGCTCGTACACATCGCGGAAGCGGCGGCAGAACGCTTGCAAGAGCGAGGGGTGACCCGCGTTGGGCTACTCGGCACGAAATATACCATGACGCAGGAGTTCTACCGCGACAAGTTGGTTGAGCGCGGCATCGATGTGCTGATTCCGGAAGGAGACGACATCGATCTCGTCAACCGCGTGATCTTCGAGGAACTCTGCCTTGGCGTCGTGAAGGAGGAATCCCGTGCGGAATACCTGCGCGTGATCGAATCGCTCCAGCAACGCGGCGCACAGGGGATTTTGCTCGGCTGTACAGAGCTGGGGTTGATCGTCTCTGATAAGGACGTCACGCTGCCGTTATTCGACACGACCGAGATTCACGCAAATAAAGCGCTCATGCTTGCACTGGCATAACAACATAACTTCATGCGCCGCGCTTTGCGGCGTTTTTTTCTTTGAATTTGCAATGTAAGCCGTTCATATGCAAATTTCGACCGCCTATCGCAAATCGGTCGCGCAATAAAACTTGATTGGCTATACTGCTCTTGTAACGAGGGGGTGAACAAGTGAAGATCGAAGTAAAGGTAGACGCCGCTTGTGAAGAAACAACGGTGGTGATCTGCACCAGCAAAGTGACCGACGAAATACAGCAACTCGTGCGGAAATTGTCACAGGATGCGCCGCAGGTGATCGTCGGGTTCCGGGAGGACGAAGCGGTCATCCTCACACAGGAGGAGATACTGCGCGCGTTTGCCGAGGGGGGCAAGGTGTACACAGAGACGCTGGGGGGACGATTTCAGATGCGGCAGCGGCTGTATGAGCTGGAAGAGCGTCTGGACGCGAAGCGGTTCGTTCGCATCAGTAATGCTGAGATCGTCAATCTCGCGTGGATTCGCGGGTTTGACCTGAGCTTTGCGGGAACGATTTGTGTGCGGATGAAGAACGACGCGGTGACCTATGTTTCACGCAGGTATGTCGCGAAGATCAAACAAGTATTGGGACTATAAGGAGATACTATTATGAGGAAAGAAATACTCAAACGCTGTCTGTTCGGTATGCCGATCGGTCTTGCGAGCAGCACGGTGATCACGATTCTGATTTCGGTTTTTGTTGGAGATGGCGCTTATTATGCTGTTGTTCCGGCATTTGCGCAACAAATGGGCGGCGAACTCAACGCGGTACTGCTGCAGGCAGGGCTGTCGATGATCTATGGCGCGGCATGGGCGGGCGCTTCGGTCATCTGGGATGCGGAGAAGTGGAGCCTGCTCAAGATGACGCTGGTGCATCTGCTCGTGACCACGCTTGCAACGTTCCCGATCGCGTATTTTGCACGATGGATGCCGCACAATGCGACCGGCGTCCTGCTTTATATCGGCATATTCGTCGTAATCTACATCGGCGTCTGGCTCGGTCAGTATGGCGCGATGAAGAAACGCATTCAGGCGATGAACGCAAAACTGCAGAACTAATCAAATAGACGCAAACCAATACCCGCATGGAAGGTGAAACCGTGCGGGTGTTTTGTTACTTTGACACAGAAGTCATTGACGAAACGGTTGGATGTAGTATGATGTAGAAAATGAAAGGAGGATATCGATATGGATATAAACGCAATTTCGAGCAGTTACTCAGATATGATGGTCGCTGCTGGGAATCTTTGGTATCTTTGGCTTAGCGCTTTTCTGATCCCGGGGATCATTATGGGAATCTTCACGGCGAAACTTGCGAAGAAAAAGGGATATCACGGTTACTTTTTCACCGGATTCTTCTTCAACCTCGTCGGGCTAATCTACGTGGTCGGCCTCCCATTGGCTAGAGATCGCCAGGACTAAACAATATTGTGCATTCGCAAACTGCGCGTCTTCGAAGGAGGGCGCGTTTTTGTTCTGCATAACATCGTTACCCATCCTTGCATTTCCGCAACATCGTGTTAAACTGAACGTAACAGATTTGTAGAGACAAGTCGAATTGCGTTCAGTTTTATTTTACTGAAGTGAAAGGAATCAATTATCGATGAATCCCGTTCGCATGATCGTTCTCGGTGCGGGCGCGCGCGGCATGGATGCCTATGCGCCGTATGCGCTGCTTGCCCCTGACCAGCTCCAGATTGTTGCCGTCGCCGAACCGCGGGATGCGCGAAGAAACGCTTTCGCCGCGCGCTACGGCGTCCCAGAACACGCCGTCTTTGCCGACTGGCGGGATGCGCTCGCCGCCGGAATCGAGGCGGATGCGGTGCTCGTGGCGACGCAGGACAATCAGCACGTGGAGCCCGCTTGCATCGCGATGGAGCGCGGATACGACGTACTGCTCGAAAAACCCATCGCCAAACACGAGGACGAGCTCAAGCGCATCTATGACACCAGCGTGCGCACGGGCAAGCGCGCCGCCGTTTGCCACGTGCTGCGTTACACACGCTTTTTCAACACGCTTAAGGCGATCATCGACAGCGGCGAGATCGGCGAACTCGTCAATATCTCGCATAGCGAGAACATTGGCTATTGGCACATGGCGCATAGCTTCGTGCGCGGCAACTGGCGCAGGGAGGACGAGACAAGCCCGATGATCCTCGCCAAGAGCTGTCACGATGCGGATATTTTGCTCTATCTTGTTGGCAAGGACTGCAAGAGCGTTGCCTCGTTTGGCAGCCTGAAGCACTTTACCGCCGAGCACGCGCCGGAGGGCAGCGCGGAACGCTGCCTCGACTGCAAGGTTGCGGACACGTGCCCTTACAGCGCGACGCGCCTCTACATGATCCCGTTTCTCACGGGTTGGCCGGTGTCGGTCATCACGGACGATCTCAGTCCCGCAGGCAGGCTAAAAGTCCTCCGCGAAGGACCTTACGGCAGGTGCGTCTATCATTGCGACAACGACGTGGTAGATCATCAGTCTACCGTGCTGGAGTTCGAAGACGGCGTGACGGCGACGATGACCATCTCCGCGTTCACGGATTTTCGCCACGGACGCACGATCCACATCATGGGCTCGCATGGAGAAATCCGCGCCAAGATGTCCGACGAGACAATCGAGGTCACAAACTTCCGCGACGGCTCTGTCCGTACGACGGAAAATCCCTTGCCCGGTGGTATGGGAGACGGACACGGCGGCGGCGATCTCGGCCTGATCGCTTCGTTTGTGCGTATGGAGCGCGGAGAAGCGGGCGCGGTGAAGAGCTCGATTCGCGACGCGATCCAGAGCCACTTGATCTGCCTCGCTGCAGAGGAATCGCGCAAGAACCACACGGTCGCAGATATCCACAATGTCGGTTGATTGATCATTACGTTAACTGTTGAACCATCGAAAGGAGAATCGCTATGCAACAAAAGACACGCGCGGCATCGTTTCTATATGTGATGAGTTGGATCTATTTAGTCCTCGCGCTTGGCATGATCGGGCTTGCGTTCTACAACCTGACACGCGCGGATGTCCAGTTAACATTCGCTGGCGTGACAGATGCAGTGTTTCTGATCATTGGCGGCGTACTTGGCTTTCTCGCGGGCATCTTTGGCCTCGTAAGCAAGCAGCTCAAACGCTGCCGCATCATGGGGCTTGTGCTACTCTTGATCGCCGCGGTTCCGCTCGCGATCAATCTGCTCGCCGGACTGACCTTTCAAGCCTATTGGAAGAACATCGCGGTGATGATACTGCCGTTTCTCTACCTGTTGGCGGCGTTGCTCAAGCGCAGTGAGAAGAAACCAATCGAGACACAAGCGACGGAGCAGCCTGTCAGCACTCCGGTTGAGCCGAAAAGAGCCGAGCAGGCAGACAGTAAACCACAGGATGAATCCGGCGCGAAAGAGTAGTTTCTCTATTTTATCGCATGCGAAATGAGCAAAATCACGGGTGCGATTTGCCCGCCCAAAATCCAAAAAATGAAGTGAAAAATTTGGCGAAAAGCTCTTGCATTTTGATAGGGTCTGTTGTATCATAATCAAGCGGCTTGGGGCATTAGCACAGTTGGTAGCGCGCAACGTTCGCAATGTTGAGGTCGGGGGTTCGAATCCCCCATGCTCCACCAAGCAATAGAATCCCCGTCTTACAAAGGCGGGGCTCTTTTTTTGACGAGAGGTTTTTAATAAATATGTAGCTTCGTTAAGCGCTTATAGAAAATCGAATCAGAACCAAACGATGATAGATGAAACATCTGTTAACAGGCGATATTACGCCAGACAGGGATTTATAAACATGGAAAGCTTATTAAAAGAAGTCAATCGCAGAAAGACGTTTGCGATCATATCGCACCCCGACGCGGGCAAAACCACGCTCACCGAAAAGCTGCTGCTCTTCGGCGGCGCGATTCGCCTTGCTGGCACGGTTAAAGGAAGAAAAGCGAGCAAATATGCGGTGTCCGATTGGATGGAGATCGAGAAACAAAGAGGCATCTCAGTTACCTCCAGCGTGCTCAATTTTGATTACGAAGGGTTCCGTATCAATATTCTTGACACACCTGGTCACCAGGATTTCAGCGAGGACACCTACCGCACGCTGACCGCTGCGGACAGCGCGGTCATGCTGATCGACGGCGCGAAGGGCGTGGAGGAGCAGACCAAGAAACTGTTCCACGTTTGCCGCATGTTCGGCATACCGATCTTCACGTTCGTCAACAAGCTCGACCGCCAGTGCAAAAATCCGCTCGCGCTCATGGAAGAGATTGAGGCGACGCTCGGCATTCGTGCGTATCCGATGAACTGGCCGATCGGCGTAGACGGCGATTTCCGCGGCGTGTACGACCGCAGAACAAACCGTATCGAGCTCTTCCGAGGCGGCAGCCACGGGCAGGAGGAGACGGTTTCCGACGCGGGCGATGCGGACGATCCGCGTTTCCGCGAGATCCTCGGCGACTATCTCTACAACCATCTCATGGAAGAGATCGAGCTTCTCGAGATTGCCGGTGACGAACTCGCCATGGAAAAGGTCAGCGCGGGGGAACTCACGCCGATGTTTTTCGGCAGCGCGATGACCAACTTCGGCGTGCGCCCGTTTTTGGAGGCATTCATCGAGATGGCGCCGTCGCCCTACGCCAAGCGCCACAGCAATGGCACCGTGGAACCTTCCAGCGGCGATTTCTCCGGCTTCATCTTCAAGATTCAGGCGAATATGGATCCTGCGCACCGCGACAGAATCGCGTTTATGCGCATCTGCTCCGGCAAGTTTGAAAAAGGCATGGAGGTCACGCATCAACGGACGAATAAAACGATCCGCTTGGCGCAGTCTCAGCAGTTTATGGCGCAGGAGCGCGTGAGCGTTGAGGAGGCGTACGCGGGGGATATCATCGGCGTGTTCGATCCCGGTTGCTTCCTGATCGGAGATACGCTCTGCAACGGCAAGAACACGTTCCAATTCGAAGGCATACCGATGTTCCCGTCAGAGCATTTTGCCGAGGTAAATGCCGTCGATTCCGGAAAGCGCAAGCAGTTCCTCAAGGGCATCAAACAGATATCTGAAGAGGGTGCGATTCAGGTGTTCAAGCAGCCAGACCTCGGCGTCGAGCGCTTCACCATCGGTGTGGCGGGAGCACTTCAGTTTGAGGTACTCGAGTATCGCCTCAAGAACGAGTATAACGTGGAGATCAGAATCCGGAATCTGCCGTATCAGCTTGCGCGCTGGGTTGTGACGGACAACTTCAACAAGGATATGCTCGCGTATACAGACACGTTGCTGCTGGAAGATCAGTATCAGCGTCCGGTAGTTCTCTTTAAGAATGAGTGGTCGTTAAGCCGCATGGAAGACAAGAACAAGGACGTGAAGTTCCTCGATATCGCGCCGGTCAACTGATATAATCGGCCTAAAAATTAACTACTATTAAAAAGCATGTTTTTATTGACATGCTTTTTTCGCGCGCTATAATGAGTGAGTGGTCACTCATTTTGCTTTGGAGGTGTACGTTTTGACCGAAGAGAATTATGACATTCAGGAGTATTTAGAGGATTATACGGAATCGTCGCCCGATAAAGAGATTCGCATTATCAACGCTGCGATCAATATCTTCTCCGAAAAGGGCTTTGAAGCGACGCGAACGCGCGAAATTGCCGAGCGGGCAGGCATCGCAGAAGGTACGATATTTCGCTACTTTCCGTCAAAGGACGCAATTCTGGAGCGCATGGTGCCGCTGTTGATCCGCGTGATGCTGCCTCGTTTCGCAGGGCCGATTGAGCGCATCATCAAGAATCATGCGGCGGACAGCGTTGAGAATATCTTATTCGAGATCATCACGGATCGACTGCACATGATCCGGGACAACGAAAGATTCATCAAGTCGGTTGTGCCGGAGTTGATCCATCGCGCGCCGCTGATGCAGCAAATGGAGGCAAATGTGCTGCCGGTAATCGAGCAATTCGTTGGCAAAGTTATCGAATACGGCAAATCACGCAACGAACTGGATCAAGGGCTGGATGCGCATCTGGTTATGATCCAACTGCTCGGATTTATCTTGAGCTATGCCATGTTCGGCCAGAAGGACCCCAAACATTTGGAAAAAGATGTTAGAGCATATTTAAGTTATACAATGAAGGGATGGAACAATTCGTGCAAACCATAACGGCAAAAGGAATAGTCAAGCGTTTCGGCAGCGAAGAAGTACTCAGCGGTGTTAACGTCGCTGTGCAACCTGGCGAGATTCTCGGTGTGCTCGGGCCTTCCGGCGCGGGCAAGACGACGCTGGTGAAGTGCATCTTAGGAACGCTCAAACTGGACGGCGGAACAGTGGAGATACAGGGTACGCATATGCCGAATCTGCGATTGATGGATCGCATCGGCTATATGGCGCAGCAGGACGCGCTCTACGACGATTTGACAGGCCTGCAGAACCTCGTGTTTTTCGCGCAGCTCAAGGGTATGAGTAAACGTGCGGCAGCCGAGCAGGCGCATTCGCTCTTGAAGCTTGTTGAGTTGGATCGTGACGAAAACAAAAAGGTCGTGAATTATTCCGGCGGCATGAAACGCAGGCTTTCGCTGACCGCGGCGCTGATTGGTGATCCGGATGTAATCGTCCTCGACGAACCGACGGTCGGCATCGATCCCGTCTTGCGGGAACTGTTTTGGGATGAGTTCAAGCGTCTGCAAAGATTAGGTCGCTCGATCATCGTCACCACGCACGTGATGGACGAGGCGGAGAAGTGTGACCGACTGATCCTGCTTCGCTCCGGCTCGATCATCGAAGACGGCACGCCAAACGAGTTAAAAGCAAAAACTGAAATCGGTACGTTGGAGGCAGCCTACATCACCTCGGCAAAACGTCGCGGAGAAGAGGGAGGCAAACAATGAAGATTTTCGTGATTGCGGGCAGGCTCATCCGCCAGATTGCGGGCGACAAGCGCACACTGGTCGTCATGCTGATAGCTCCAATGCTGATCATGTCGCTGCTGTATTTCCTTCTTGGCAACGGTGTTTCAATCGCAAAGATCGACATTGTTTCGGACGATTACGTAGCCTCCGACGCCATGCTGGATATCGCTGATGTCACGCTTGTTTCAACCGAACAAGAGGCGATCGATCGCCTAAACGATGGCATGAGCGACGGTTATATTTTCGACGATCAGTTTGTCGTCGAGGGTTCCGATCCTTCTTTGACAGCGCTTTCCAAGCGTGCGTTCATGCAATATGCGCAGGAGAAGAACTTTGCCAATATGCCGCCGCAGTTTGCCGCGCAATCTAAAGATATGATGCAGATGCCGGACGTCGTGTATTATCACGGTTCCGCGGATTTCGATCAGTTTGATTTTCTTGCGGCGAGCATGATGGGGTTTATCATTTTCTTTCTCGTGTTCCTGCTGGCGGGCATCGCATTTTTACGCGAGCGCATCAGCGGCACGCTGGATCGCATCCTTGTTTCGTCGTTGCGGCGGAGTCATCTGGTCGCGGGATATTTCCTCGGTTTCGGCGTGTTTGCCGCGCTGCAAACCGTCGTGATTCAGATGTTTTTAACGTATGTGCTCAAGATTCATACCGGAACAAACGTCCCGCTCGTAATGCTGATCAATCTCACGATCGCTGGAACATCGCTTGCAATGGGGACGCTGTTCTCGGCTTTTGCGCGAAATGAGTTTCAGTTGTTCCAGTTTATACCGATCGTGATCATTCCGCAGATGATGTTCTGCGGGCTCATCAGCCTGCGTGAAACGCCGCAGTGGGTGCAATATCTGTCTAAAATCTTCCCGCTGACGTATGGCGCGGACGCGCTACGAAACGTCATGCTGCGTGGCGCGGGATTCGGGGATGTGCTGAGCGATCTTTTGATCATGCTGGGATTTACGGTGCTGTTCTTCACGCTCAATATCCAGGTGCTAAAAAAATACCGCTCACTGTAAACAACTGGTGAAATTCAACAAAAGAATCCGGAAACGGGTTCTTTTTTAACGTCGTGTCGGTTATGATATGTTAGATAATAGTTAGCTAGGAGATTTTCATGATCGATTTTCAAAACGCAGTGTTTCTCAAGCTTCGACCTGTCGCAGACAACACGTTTTCTTCCGTGATTGAGCCAATGTTCATCCCCGGCGAAACGATTCTCAGTTCGTTTCAAACTGTGCGGGACGGCGTGGTGTTCACCAATAAGCGCATCTTTGCAATCAATGTGCAGGGCATCACGGGCAAGAAAAAGGATTTCACCTCACTGCCGTACAGCAAAATTCAGGCGTTCTCTGTAGAGACCGCGGGCGTGCTTGATCTGGACAGCGAACTGGAACTCTGGTTTTCCGGCATGGGTAAGGTCAAGTTTGAGTTTGTCAGCCGCGCGGATGTCTCCGGCATTTGCCGCATCATATCCGGCTTTGTGCTGCAATAAGAAAGCAAGAGAGGTACAATCATGTTTTTTGATCCCTATGCCGGCCCCGGCATTATGTTTACCATTGTTCCTGCGATCGTCGCGATCGGGTTTATCGTTGTAATAGGTATGATCATCTACCGTGCGGTGCAGAGCGCCCAGCAATGGAAGCGCAATAATGAATCTCCCGTGCTGACGGTAGACGCGCGCGTCGTCACCAAGCGCACGGACGTGAGCCATCATCACCACGCCAACACGACCAACAACACGATGGATACGGGGTACTCTACCACATACTATTATGTGACGTTTGAGGTGGAAAGCGGAGATCGGATGGAGTTCCATGTGCGCGGCGAAGAGTTCGGTCTGCTGGCGGAAGGCGACACGGGTAAAATCACGTTCCAGGGCACGCGCTATCTCGGCTTCACGCGCGGCGCATAAAATCGACAAATACGAAAGATAGCAAAATGAACGTTCGAAGCACGGTCAAGGCGATCATCCTGCACGAAGGAAAGGTGCTGCTCAACCGCTGTCGGGACGCGAACAACGGCGAGTATTTTTCGTTGCCCGGCGGTGGACAGGAACAGTTTGAGACCATGGCGGAAGCGCTCCACAGAGAGTGTCTGGAGGAGACGGGGTACTCCGTAGAGATGGTTCGATTTGCAGCGCTCATGGAGGAGATTTGCCTCGATCCTTTTATTCGTGAACATTATCTGCAATATGCGCACAAGATGCTGCACATCTTCGTTTGCCGGTTGACCACATTGCAGCGCGTCGAGCCGACGGAGACGGATGATTTGCAGATTTCGATCGACTGGGTTCCTGTGGAAGAAGTTCCGAGCATCAATCTCTTGCCCAAAGAAGTGAGAGAGAATTTCTCCCGACTGATCGCTGAAGACACGCCGCAATTTCTCGGGTCCGCCTATTTAGAGCACAATCACGGATAAAATGTGCGATTTTAGAGTTCACATTCGTTGAGAGAAAATATGATGGAAGAAAACGACAACTGTATCCTGATCAAACCCGACGAAGCGATGCTCGATGAGATCGCGTCCTATCGCGCGGCATTTTTGGATGCAGGACAAAAACTCTACGGCGCAGGACTGCTGCCGGAGTTTGAAGACCCGAAGGATTGGCTGCATCACAACCGTATTTCAGAGCATCGTGAAACAGTACCCGCCGGAAGGGTTCCCTCCGAACAGTTTGTTTTATACAGAACGTCGGATCAAAAGATCGTCGGCATGATCACGTTCCGACATGAGTTCAACGACTTTACGCGGGAATACGGCGGAAACATCGGCTACTCGGTGCATCCCGACGAACGCAGAAAAGGATACGCAAAACGCATGCTGACAGAATGCTTGGAGCGCTGTCGCGCGTTTGGACTGGATCGCGTGCTGATCACCTGTCGCGTCGAGAACGAGGCGAGCCGAAGAACGATTCTCGCATGCGGCGGCGTTTACGAGAAGACCGTCTATTGCGAGCGGGACGATGCGACACTGGAGCGGTATTGGATCGACTTAACGTAATTCAAGAATGTTCTCTGGTGCATCGACACAGACGATTAGAAAGACTCGAATAAGCGTATCGAGCGTGGGGCGAGTATGATGGAAGAACTTGACATCTGCAAGCTTATAAAACCAGACGAAACGATGTTAGGTCAAATTTCCGCCTACCGTACGGCGTTTTTAAACGCAGGCGACAGCATGGATGGAACAGGCCCCCTCTTCCGTATGGAAGACCCGGAGGACTGGCTCTTTAGCTGTCGATCGCTGGTGCTTCGCGAAACCACGCCGCCTCAATGGGTGCCATCGGATCAATTTGTTTACTTGCGTGAAGATGACCAGAAAATCGTGGGGATGATTCAATTTCGGCACGAGTTCAATGATTTTCTGCGCGACTTTGGCGGCCATATCGGCTACTCAGTGCATCCCGACGAACGCAGAAAAGGGTACGCAAAACGCATGCTGACAGAATGCTTGGAACGCTGCCGCGCGTTTGGATTGGATCGTGTGCTGATCACCTGTCGGGTCGAGAACGAGGCGAGTCGCAGAACGATACTCTCCTGCGGCGGCGTCTACGAAAAGACCGTCTACTGCGAACGGGACAATGTCAACCTCGAACGATACTGGATTGATTTCACGTAAGGAGGAGAGACGTAATGGGCGAATTACGAAATTTACCGAATATTGCGGAGAAGCTGGAAGCACAGTTGATGCAGGTCGGCATTCCGACCATTGATGCGCTGAAACAAGCGGGCAGCCGCGAGGCGTGGCTACGCATCGCCGCGATCGATCCTTCCGCCTGTTATATGCGCCTTTGCGCGCTGGAAGGCGCGATTCAGGGCGTGCGCTGGCATCATCTGGATGAGACGACGAAGAAAGCGATGAAGGCATTCTATGATGCAAACAAGCACGCAGAGTCATAGGGCGGGTAATCGCACATAACAACAATAGAGTCGTCTTTAACGGCGGCTCTATTATTTTTGAAAAAGTTATTGACATATGACGAAAATATGGTATGATCTGTTTATGACATATGTCGATAACGAAAAGGAGAACTACAATGCCAAATCATGACGGAACCGGCCCCAGAGAGGGCTGCTGCAAGAATAACGAAGAAAAAGGTTTAGGACAGGGCAAGGGATGCGGCTGCGGCGAGCAGAAGCAGCATCGACACGGCGCACAGGATCATTGCTGCCACAACGGTGAGGGACATCGCCACCACGGAGAACACGGCGGGCGCGAAGACGGCTGCTGCAAGAATAAAAAAGACTGAAGCATTTTGCACCCGCTTGGCTGACCGCATTGACGAAACGGAAGCAGGAGCGTAAACTGTCTATAACGTTTCGGCGATACACTATTATCGCCAATCTCAAAGCGAAGTGAAGAGGTTTTCATATGCCCAGACCAAGAAAATGGCGGCGCGTTTGTTGCCTGCCAGACAGCGTAGCGTTCGGGCCGGTTGGCTCTGAGAACGCTTTGGAACGCGTCATCATGTCTGTCGACGAATATGAAACCATTCGCTTGATTGACCAGATGGGTTATACGCAAGAGGAATGCGCCGTGCAGATGAATGTAGCGCGCACAACCGTGCAAGGCATTTACAACGATGCGCGAAAAAAGCTTGCGGATGTGCTGGTCAACGGGAAATCGCTTGTGATCCAGGGCGGAGATTATGTGCTCTGCGACGGAGCAGAAGATGCATGCGGGTGCGGCGGGTGCCGCAAACACCGCGGCGGGAAGCACAGAGAAAACTAAGAGACAGTTTAACACAATCAAAAAAGTTGCCGTTTCAAACGGCAACTTTTTATTTGTTAAAGGTGTTACTCTTCGGTAGTTTCGCTTTCGTCCGCATCGCCATCCGCCAGAGCTCCGATGACCATGGTGGTGCTGCGCTCGTCGAGCTGCTCCACCGCGCGAAGATTTCGCGTGATGGCGCGGGTGCGGGTGCCGATGAGTTGTTCTAGGTCGTCGTCCACCTGCTGCAAACGCTTTCGAGAGCTGGCAAGAACGTTGCCGAACTTCTGGAACTCCGTCTTTACCGCGCCGAGTACGCGCCAGACTTCGCTGCTGCGCTTCTGAATCGCAAACGAGCGGAAACCCATCTGGAGACTGTTGAGCAGCGCCGCCATCGTGGAAGGCCCTGCGATGTTCACGCGATAGCTGCGCTGGAGATCCTCCACCAAGCCGCGATTGACCACCTCGGCATACAACCCTTCAAACGGCAGGAACATGATCGCAAAATCCGTCGTGTTCGGAGGGTCGATGTATTTGTCCCGAATCTTGGCGGCTTCCTGCCGAATACGCTGGGTAAGCAGCAGAATGGATGCCGCTATCGCTTCCGGTGAACCCGCTTCGTACGCGTCCTGCAGATTGGAATACAGGTCGGCAGGGAACTTGGAATCGATGGGCAGATACACGGGCGCACCGTCGTCGGTTGGGAGCTTGACCGCGTATTCTACGCGATCCGAACTGCCGACCTTCGTGACGGCGTTGGTCATATATTGTTCGGGCGCTAAGATCTCCTCTAGGATCGCGCCAAGTTGAATCTCGCCGAGCATACCGCGCGTTTTCACGTTAGAAAGCACCTTCTTCAGGTCGCCCACGCCGTTGGCAAGCGTCTGCATTTCGCCCAAGCCCTTGTGCACCTGCTCCAGGCGTTCATTGACGAGCTGGAACGACTGCGCAATCTTGGATTCAAGCGTTTTTTGAAGCTTTTCGTCCACGACCATGCGCATTTCGTCGAGCTTTTGTGTGTTTTCGGTTTGAAGAGCAAGGAGTCTTCGTTCGATCGTCTGGCGGATGGCTTCAAGCTTCTGCTCGTTGTTGTATTCAAACGATTTCAGCCGCTGTTCGTTGCCCTGCTCAAACGTCTTAAAGCGGGTTTCACCCTGCGCGTCGGATGTGCGTTGCTGTTCCATGATCATGCGACCAAGGTGCGAAACAGAGGACTGTACGCCCTCGTTCAGCTCTCGGCGCAGGTCGGACAGCGCGCGTCTCAGGTCGTCCTGCATCGCGTCGTGTAGCGATTGCTGGCGACGGAGAATGTAGAACAGCAGAAGAATCATCGCGGCAAACACCACGACGGATACGATTAAAAGAATGAGTTCGGTGGTCATAAAAATCCTCCTCGATGGGATTACTCAGGAAAACGCGAGTGCGGAGACGATCAGCGTCTGCGCAAGGATGTAGGTGCTCATCACGATCACGCTGCGGTAGCGCACGGGATGATGGAACGCATCGATCGACAGTGTGGTATCGGAGATCGCAAAGAGCAGACCGCCGACTGCGGCAAGCCAGCGATGCGCCGAGCCGCCATAGAGCGAAAACAGGATCGCTGTAGACACCATGGAGCCAATGATGACCATATATAGGAAACTCGGCGGCTTGAGCTTCTTTGGCATGCATTTCCAGAGATAGTGCGTCAATGTTGCCGCACAGGCGATGGTGGCGACTGTGCAGAGCGCGAATATATACCACGGCGGCGAGACGACAATTCGCCTTGCGAAGCTGATGATGTAGAACACATGCCCTGCCGCAAACGCGAGAATGCCCGCAGGAAACGCCCATTTGCGCGGACGGAACAACAGAACAAGATCGCCCGCAAACCCGAACAGGATCGCGGCGATGACAAGGGAAGAGGGTGCGCTTGCAAACATCACATAGTTCACGGCGAGCAGCGGCATTAGCAGACACTTGCTCACGCGGCGCAGCATCAGCATGTTTCTGTTGACACACGCAAAGATCTGAACGGCTGCGTCCAGCGCAAGCAACGCGGCAAAAACAAAACGCAATCTCAATTTCCCCCAAATTCAAACGGCTGTGATCAGTATACCATAGTCGGGCAGACACCCGAAAGAGAAATGATCCGGCTCAGAGCGTGCTCACTGCCGAATTGCGCAAATATACCCGAAAAACAGCTGGAAACTGCATGTTTATTCGATCATCTCGTATTGAAACATCGAAAGGCTTTTGTTATACTGTACCCTGAATGAATTTGGTTATTCTTTAGCAAAACAAGGAGGAACTTCACACATGCATTATTCCAGTGAAGTGGAAGAAATGACCTGCGTCCTAAAGGGCGCAAAGCATGATCCCGCTCCGATCCCCGAAGAGGGCAAGTGGGTCAAAGCAAAGCAGATCACCGACATCAACGGTCTCACGCACGGTGTTGGCTGGTGCGCGCCGCAGCAGGGCGCCTGCAAACTCACGCTCAACGTGAAAAAGGGCATCATCGAAGAAGCGCTCGTCGAGACACTCGGCTGCAGCGGCATGACGCATTCCGCAGCAATGGCGGCGGAAATTCTGCCGGGCAAGACCATCCTCGAAGCGCTGAACAGCGACCTCGTTTGCGACGCGATCAACACCGCCATGCGCGAGCTGTTCCTGCAGATCGTCTATGGCCGCACGCAGAGCGCGTTTTCCGAAGACGGTCTGCCCATCGGCGCAGGCCTCGAAGACCTCGGTAAGGGCCTCCGTTCGCAGGTTGGCACCATGTACGGCACGCTCGCCAAGGGCCCGCGCTATCTTGAGATGGCGGAAGGCTATGTGCTTGGCATCGCGCTGGACGAAGGCGGCGAGATCATCGGCTACAAATTCGTAAGCCTCGGCAAGATGATGGACGCGATCAAAAAAGGCGTCGATCCGAAGGAAGCATACGAAAAGAACATCGGAACCTACGGGCGTTTCGACCAGGCCGCCAAGGTTATCGACCCGCGGAAAGCGTAAGGAGGCAGCTATGGCTATTTTTGAAGGATACGAAAGAAGAATCGACAAGATCAACGCTGAGCTTGCGAAGTACGGCATCAACGGCATCGACGAAGCGAAAGCCATCTGCGACGCCAAGGGGATCGACGTATTTGGCATCGTTCGCGGCATCCAGCCCATCGCGTTTGAAAACGCCTGCTGGGCATATGCCATCGGCGCAGCGATCGCGATCAAAACGGGAGCTACCTCTGCGGACAAAGCAGCGGAAGCCATCGGCCTTGGCCTGCAGGCGTTCTGCATCCCGGGTTCCGTCGCGGATCAGCGCGAAGTCGGCATTGGCCACGGCAATCTTGCCGCCATGCTGCTGCGCGAAGAGACCAACTGCTTCTGCTTCCTAGCAGGCCACGAGAGCTTTGCCGCGGCAGAAGGTGCAATCGGCATCGCGAAGACCGCCAACAAAGTCCGCACCAAGCCCCTGCAGGTTATCCTGAACGGTCTTGGCAAGGACGCAGCGTATGTCATCTCCCGCATCAACGGTTTTACCTACCTTGAGACGGAATATGATTACTACACCGGCAAGCTGGAGATCACGAAGACGAAGTCGTTCTCTGACGGCGATCGTGCGAAGGTTCGCTGCTACGGCGCGGACGACGTGAATGAAGGCGTCGCCATCATGCGTCACGAGAACGTGGATGTTTCCATCACGGGTAACTCCACGAACCCGACGCGCTTCCAACATCCGGTCGCGGGCACCTACAAAAAATGGTGCATCGAGCACGGCAAGAAGTATTTCTCCGTGGCGAGCGGCGGCGGCACGGGCCGCACCCTGCATCCGGACAACATGGCGGCAGGCCCTGCTTCCTACGGCATGACCGATACAATGGGCCGTATGCACTCCGACGCGCAGTTCGCGGGCTCCTCGTCCGTTCCGGCGCACGTCGAGATGATGGGTCTCATCGGCATGGGCAACAACCCGATGGTCGGCGCAACGGTCGCCGTCGCGGTTGCCATCGCACAGGCGAAGTAAGCTAATCAAATAAAAAGCTCTCCGAAAGGAGAGCTTTTTATTGCTTGAAATACTTTATTAAATTCGACTACTCCAAAACTCCCAGTTGAGATTGGCAGGATTCGGGTCACATTCGACTGCGATATTTCGCAGTTCAGTTTCTAAATCAACCCATACCTGCCGTGCAACAAAGAGATACTCTTCCAGAGTTGCGTTGAGACCCAGCTTGTTATAGGCTATCGCCGCCGCGCCGTAGAACGCGATACCCATGCAGTGCGCAGAAACATGGATGGTCAGCGATGCGTGCGCAATGGCTCTAGCCGCTGCTTGTGCGGCGGGGTTGCCCACCGCTTCTGTCGCGGCATTGTGCGTACCGTTGTTCGTTTCTTTTGCATCGATATACTTTACGTGCCCTTCCAGCCACCCGCGTGAGTTGATCAGTGCGTTGCACGGACGGGGATCGTCTGGAAAAGACCGCTCATAGATCGGCAGGAGATGCTCCTGCGCAAATTGAATGCTCCAAATGCACAGCGTGCGCTTGCTCTGCGTTTCGGCAAGCCGCGTGAGGGAGAGAATCTCCGGATCATCGAAGTTGCCGAGTGTTTTTCGCAATCTCTTCATCGTTCGTTCTCCCGGGGAAACGGGTTACACTTATTTTGAAATGGTTTTGTTGTGTTGAATCAGATTGTGTCAGGATTTTTCTTCTTAGCGGTCTTCACCGGGACCAACTTCTTGTCTGATTTTTCTGCGTCAGGTCCGGTGCTGGCCGCATCCAGCATTTCTGCGACATACGGCAAATATTCCTTCGGGATGGCATCACCAGCCTGTGCAATGCGTTTAATCCAGATTTCGCTCATGAATTTTGAATACTTGATGTATTGATCCTTGCCGTAATCAGTGGCTTGAATGATGATATCCTTGCGGTTTCCGCTAATGTTAAACTTTTGCAGCAAACCCATCTCGACGAGAGAATTCGCAAGTTTTGAAAATGTGCTGTAAGAGATGCCAAGACGGTATGCGATCTTAGACATGTTCTGCATATAGCTTTCGTTTTCAAGAATGTATTCCACGACCTGAATTTGCGCAAACGATATGGCAATATCTGTTCCCAGATATTGCTTTTTGTGTAACACGCTCGAATATCCGTTGCTGAATCGAATCAGCTTCTCGATGATATCCCGATATTCACCCATCCACTCCAGTTTCATGATTAACTCCTGTCACATGAGATTCCCATATTGATCTTGTACGTTTAATTATCAAAATTCTTTTTCGCTTCGTTCTTTTCGATAACCACAATTATAAATATTATAGTTGATTTTTGGCTTATTGCATAGAAATTTCAAGAGCATCAATAAACATGCATGCCAAAAAAGAAACACACGTAGAATAAAATATTGACACGAAGACTAAATCTTATTAACATATTGTGTAAGACAAGTAGGAGATCAAACAAATCTCGAAACGCATCCTTTCAAATACCGATTCAATTACGTTTTTCATTCAACAAGAAGAAATCACCGAGTTCAAGCAGTTATACCATCCATTTTCTCTTAATTATCCCGACATGAGATCTAGATTTTACTTCAGTAGGATTTTAGTCCTTAATTCGTTTTTGCGCAGATTTGAGTGGTTTTTGGTGTCGAGGACGGATTTGTTTCGTAAGAGAAAGATAAGAAGGAGGGGGAATTCTAATCATTGACGCGGTTCTCAGATTAAAAAATTAAAAAGAGGAGAGAAACAAGTGGAAAACGCTAAGAAAAAGGCAAAAGTTTGGTTGTGTATTGCGCTGGTGCTGATGCTCGTGAGCATGGTTGCAGCATCTATCGTGCAGACATCGGGCGGCAAAGTAACAGTGAAGGATCTCCGCTGGGAAACGACAGCCGGCATACAGATGAGCGGGTTACTGTTCGTTCCGGATGGCGTTTCTGCCGAAAACAAAGCGCCTGCGGTCATCGTCAGCCACGGTATGTTCAACAACCGTGAAATGCAGGACTTGAATTTTGTCGAACTTTCCCGTCGCGGGTTTGTTGTACTTTCAATGGACATGTATTCGCACGGTCACTCTGAGAGCGTCGCGAACATCGGCGGAATTTTGACCGGCATGTATGAAGCGGTCAAGATGGTCTCCACGCTGAGTTATGTTGACACGTCAAGAATCGGCATCACTGGGCACTCGCTCGGTGGCATGTCGAGCAATGTAGCAATCGCCATCGATAACGCTATGCCGACACGTCTGATCGCAGCTGTGTTGCTCAACTGTGCGGATGCAACCTATGTCGACGAAGCTTCCGGCGCATATACCGACATTTACGGGAACCGCGATGCGGGTATTGTTGCGGCGCAATATGACGAGTTTTTCATGCGCCAGACCGATGCCAATGGAGACACGACGTCGCCGCGAGACTTTTTGAAAAACTCCAACGCACAGTCGTTCCTTTACTTTGGAACCGATCCTGCCGGAAAGGATCTGCGTGAACAGGGAAATGTTTACACCAAGACCATCGATAGCCAGGAAGCGATGCGCGTGATCTACAATCCGAACATCATTCACCCTTGGTCGCATTTCAGCCAACGATCGACCGTAGCTACAATAGAGTTCTTTGATCAAGCATTGGGCGCTCCGAACCCAATTGCAGCAACTAATCAGGTATGGCAGTGGAAAGCTGCATTTAACCTGCTCGGACTCATCGGCTTTGCGATGTTTGTAGTGAACTTTGCAAACCTTATGTCGTTCACACCGTTCTTCTCTTCACTGCGCAGGAAAGAGCCGGTCGTCGCTGCAGAGTTTGCAAAGGGTGGAAAACTCTGGTTCTGGGGTAGTCTCGTGCTCGCTGCAGCATTTGGAGCGCTTACGTATCTGCCAATTCTGAACAATGTCGGTTCCTTCACTATGGCAAAAACTCCGTGGGCTCAAAGCTCTCCCTGGGGCATCGGGTGCTGGGCTGCTATTACCGGCATATTCGCAATCCTCTTGATGCTCGCAAGTTACTATTTACATATGAAGAAGAATGGGATTTCGGCGGAATCCAGAGGAATCCGGATGAATTGGGGCGCATGGGGTAAGACACTTCTGCTTGCCGCAATCGTCGTCGCTGTTTCCTATACCTGCGTGTTTTTTGCGGATTACTTCTTCAAGGTGGATTTCCGTATTTGGGTTCTTGCCGTCAAAGCGTTCGATGCTGGCAATCTATATACCGCGGTGTTTCCGTATCTGCCACTGTTCTTGATCTACTATGTTGCATCTTCCGTTGCGACAAACGCGTTCAACTTCAATACACTTGGTGCGAAAAACGGAAAGGGTAAATGGATCAATACGGCAGTGCTTGCCGCGTTTAGTGCGATTCCGCCGATACTGTTGCTCGTGATTCAATATGCAACGTTCCGTAGCACGGGGTATATGGCGTTTGAAAACGGGCATATGCAGATTGTTTGGCTCTTCCCGGTGGTGGTCTATCTGCCGGTTTCGGTCATCTTGTCGCGCAAGATTTATCGTGTGACGGGCAATCCTTATCTGCCGGGCATCATCAACGGCGTACTTGTGACGCTGATTGCCTGCACAAACACATTGACGTGGCTCTAAACACACACGGCTGAACAGCAAAGATTAATGAATTGTGCATTAGCAACATTCACAATCAACCCGGCGACCATTACGGTTGCCGGGTTTTGTTTTATCAATGCTTACGATTTTTAATTGAAAATCCCCCAATATTATCAAGATGCTTATAACACATCGGTTGAAATTCTAATCAGTGGAAGATATCAGATTACAACTATAGTAAAATGAGTCAGCAGAAAAAGCACTCGCGAACGAAACTTGTAAAACAGCAATATCATACAAGACGCGCTTACATATATCATATACAATTCTTGACAATCCGATGGAAAAGGAATATGTTAATCTGACCGTCGCAGTATTTGCGGCGCCTTGACCCGGGAAATCAATGTTAGGGGAACACAACTGTGTCACAGCAAAATCGACCCAATGCGCTTTCTATCGTCTCCGTACTCGGCGCACTCATTCTCTGGAGCTCGTCGTTCGTCGCCATCAAATTTGCGTACACAACCTATCCGCCGATCACGCTTGCAGTGGTGCGGTTTATCGTCGCGACCTTGATTCTCGGCGCACTGGCGCTGCTCCCGAAAAACCGGGTCAAACTGGAGAAAAAAGACATCTTTACGGTCGTTGTTTGCGGACTAACGGGCATCATGCTCTACGCTGTGCTGCAAAATATTGCGATGCAGTGGACGTCTGCTTCCAGCGCAACGCTGATCATCGCGTCATACCCGATCATCACGCTCTTGATGGAGAGCCTGATCTACAAGACTAAACTCAGCGTAGTCAAGATCGTTGCGATCCTGATCGCGATCGCAGGCGTTGTGATTCTTTCTTATGTGAAGTCTGACGCTCGCGTCGAGGGCGAATTGCTCGGTATACTCCTGTTGATCATCGCAGGCGTCGTTTGGGCGGTCTATAACTTCATGACCAAGAAAGTCGTCAATCGTTACCCGCCAGTTACGCTGCTGTTTTACACCACGTTGTTTGGCACGATATTCATGCTGCCGCTGGCGCTGATTGAGCGCGCACAGTGGCAGGCACCGACGTTGATCTCGTTTTCAATGATGATGTTCCTCGGCGTGTTCTGTTCCGTCATCGCGTTTTTGCTCTACAATCACGGCTTAAAATCGATGGCGCCGAGTACGGTAACCTCGATGCTCAACCTCGTACCGATCTTCGGCGTGTTCTTCTCCTGGCTGCTGCTGGGCGAGCAGGTTACGCTTCGCAAGTTCGTCGGCGGCGCGATCGTTATCTTCGGCGTTATGCTGAGCGTGCGCAACAACAGAGCCGTTGCAGCCGCGGATGCAGCCTCGGCAATCGAGCAGGAAGTACAATTAAATTTGGTACAAGGGAGTGTTTCGCAGGAAGAACCTGTTGTCCAACAGTGAAACACCTATGCGCATGAAGTTGATTTTTCAGGCGCAATGTATATAATAGAGACTGTTTTCAGAGTTACGAACGATTCAAAGTGTTCTGAGAACGAATTTATAAGTTCGGCGCGTAGAACATATTGGCTTCAGATCTCGCCGGATTGATATTTCGGAGGAATACCATGCAGACCAAACAGGCGCAATCCATCCGCAGGCTCACGACAGCCGGCGTACTTGCCGCGGCAATCGTGCTGCTCACAACGCTCGTTTCGTTACCGATGCCGGGTGGCTTGGGCTATATCAATCTTGGCGACGTGGGCGTACTACTCGCCGGCATGATGCTCGGCGGCGGCTGGGGCGCGCTCTGCGCGGGTGCCGCTTCCGCACTGGCGGATGTGCTGCTCGGCTATACCGTGTACGCGCCGGCAACATTTATCATCAAAGGCCTTGTCGCGCTGGTTGCAGGTGTGCTGTTTGCCAGAACGCAGAAAAAGATTCGCTTTGCGGCGCTCTATCCTGCCGCGCTGATCGTTCCCGCGGGATATTTCTTCTATGAAGTGTTGCTCTATGGTATGGCGAGCGCAGTTCCGAATATCTTGTTCAACACAATGCAGTGCCTCGTTGGTGCGATTGTTGCGACAGCGCTCGGTCTGATGCTCCAGAAGACCAAACTGTTTGAAAAAGAGACGACGGTCGTACCCTCTTGCGCAGAAATTCTACGTGAGCCGAAGCACGGGCCGGATGTCATACTGATCGCCGCACGAGCAAACGCCGAGTTGATCAAAAAAGCAGGGGACATGCTCTCCGTGCAGGGCATCATGGCGCGCGTCATTGCGGTCGACGATGCTGTGGTCTTCGAGAAGCTTCCCGCGGCGCAGCGCGAACAATTCCTACCGGAAGGCAAACCCTTTGTTCGCGTGGATGATCCTGACACGACGCCAAAGGCAATCATGCAAGCGGCAGTCGAGGCAAAAGGGAACGTATAAATCCGTAATTCGGTTGTTTAGTCAACTAAAGTCGGGCAATTTCATATTGATTGTATCCAACCAAGCACGTGTCGCGGATAATCCGGCACGTGCTTTTCTTATAATGCCTTTCTCTGTTCATAATTCAATCGGTTTGACTGTAGCTAGATCAACGGATTAACACCATATGTTGTATGTCTCGGGCAAATCTTGAACAATGTATTACAATATTTAGTTTGCTATTGCAAATCAATTGCACTTTCCATAGAATTTCATCTTAGGAGAATGCAATGAACACAAACGACTATAGCTCTCTCAATCATAAAAAGTCATCTGCGGATTCGGGGCAATACGGCAACGGATCCGCTTATCGTCCTATTCCGGCTGCGGCTGGAAACGCATATGGATCGAATGCCTACCCGCAAAGGAGTGCGTCGCAGGACGTTTATCGTGCGCCGTCACAGCAGCGCTCGACCTATGATTCCGCGCCGTATGGCGCAACGCCGCGGCAGAGCGGATACACTCCTGCTCAAGGCGGGTATCAGCAGCGACCGCAGCAGAGGACACAGGATGCGCGCGCGCAATCCGGCGGAGGACACAGCCACCGCATCAACCACAATCCGACCGGAGCAAACGGCAACGGCGCGAAAACCGCAACAAGTGGCAGCGCAACCAAAACCAACATTGCTGGCAACGGCAACGGCGGAAACGGCGGCAATGGTAACGGCGGCAATCGCAACGGTACCGGAAACGGCGGAAACGGAAACGGCAAGAAACCCATTAAGAAGAAGACGTTTAAAAAGCGTCTGATCGCGTGGCTTAAAAAGGCGTTGCGATCGATCTATTTATTTGGCAAGTCCGTCTCCGCGTGGATTAGCAAAACGTTCCAGAAGTTCAACAAGCTCGACAAACCAGTCCGCCTCTTCCTAGCAAGCTCTGCGGGATTTGTGCTGATTGCATTTGTCGTAATATTCGCTGTCTCGGGTACACGGCATCAGCGCGAAGAGGCGATTCAGGCGGAGCTTGCGATTGCAACCCCTGTTCCGACCATCGCGCCAACTGCTACGCCGGAACCCACGCCGAGCCCGACGCCGGAAATCCGGATCGAAAAGGGCGCGGAGGGTGAGGACGTCATGGCGCTGCAAAAGCGTCTGATGGAACTCAACTATCTGGCTATCGACGAACCCACGAGTTACTTCGGCAATGCGACGAAAGCTGCCGTCAAGCTTTTCCAGCGGCAACATGAGCTGCAGCAGGATGGTATCTGTGGCACGGAGACCATAGATTTGATTTATTCGGAAGAAGCAAAGCCTTATGTCATGACCGAAGGCGCGGAAGGCGACGACATCGAGTCGTTCCAGGAACAGCTGGTGGAACTCGGCTATCTTGGTAGTGATCAGGTTACGGGGTATTACGGCACGGACACGGTCGAAGCCGTTAAAAAATTCCAAAATCGCAATCACCTGACCAAAGACGGCAAAGCGGGTGAGAAGACACTCGAAGCCATCAACTCGCCGGATGCGCGCGTCTCCTACACCAAAGAGCAGGAGATCATGAAAGAAAAGAAGAAGCAAGCGGCTCTTGCGCGCGCTTCCTCTGCCGAAGGGCGTATCGATAAGCTCATCAACGCCGCAAAGAAACAGCTCGGCGATACCTATATCCTCGGCAAGAGCGGTCCGGATTCGTTCGATTGCTCGGGTCTCGTGGTGTATTGCCTCAGGCAGGCAAACGTCTATACCCGCCGCCTGAATGCGGCAGGATTGAGCAAGACCACCAGTTGGACGAAGATTTCTGATTTGGACGACGTCAAGCGCGGCGATCTGTTGTTCTTCAAGTCGGACGACAGCAGCACCATCGGCCACGTCGGCATCTACATCGGCGGCGGAGAGATGATAGACGCATCGTCCGCAAACGGAAAAGTTGTCCGTCGCGGTGCGAAGACCAGCTATTGGCGCAGGAACTTTGTCGTCGCAAGACGGCCGATCGAGTAAACGAAAGAAACGTTGACAGCGGCGCGGAAACGCGCCGCTGTTTTTCGCGAGAAAGCCGCAAAACACCGTTGCAGGTTCATTCTTGCAATCCGATCACAGATACAGTATGATGATACCCGAAATATGGGAGGGAACCACATGGCATACCCCAATGAGTTAATTCGAAATTTTTCTATCATTGCGCACATCGACCACGGCAAATCGACGCTGGCCGACCGCATGATCGAGCAAACAGACACCGTCGCCATGAGAGATATGTCGGAGCAGCTGCTCGACTCGATGGACATCGAGCGCGAGCGCGGCATCACGATCAAATCCTCAGCGGTGCGGATGTTCTATACACATACAGACGGCAAACGATATATGTTCAATCTCATCGACACGCCCGGGCACGTCGACTTCAACTACGAAGTCAGCCGTGCGCTGGCTGCCTGCGAAGGCGCGGTGCTGGTTGTGGACGCGACGCAGGGCATCGAAGCGCAGACGTTGGCAAACGTCTATCTCGCCGTGGATAACGGTCTGGAGGTTGTTCCTGTCATCAACAAGATCGACCTGCCGAGCGCAGAGCCGGAACGGACTGCGCAGGAGATTGAGGACGTCATCGGCATCGAGGCGCATAACGCTCCGAAGATCTCCGCCAAGAGCGGCTTAAACGTCAATCAGGTGCTGGCGGCTGTTGTGAATACCGTACCGCCGCCTGTCGGCGACCCAGACGCGCCGTTGACGGCTCTGGTGTTCGACTGCTTCTATGACAACTACAAAGGCGCGCTCACGTATGTACGCGTGTTTGACGGCACGGTGAAAGAAGGCGTCCGCATTCGCTCAATGGCGACCGGACATGAATTTGAAGTCACCGAGGTCGGTGTGTTTACGCCCGCGCCTATGACGGTGGATGAGCTCACCGCAGGCGAGGTCGGCTATATTGCGGCCTCGATCAAGAGCGTCGCGGAAACCAAAGTCGGCGACACGATCACCTCAGCAGATCGCCCGGCGAAAAAGCCGCTGCCCGGCTATAAGCAGGCAAACCCGATGGTGTTCTGCGGTATTTACCCCGCGGACGGTGCGCAATACGGCGATTTGAGAGACGCGCTCGACAAGCTTCGGCTCAACGATGCATCGCTCTCTTATGAGCAGGAGACGAGTAACGCTTTGGGCTATGGCTTCCGTTGCGGATTCCTTGGACTTCTGCACATGGAAATCGTACAGGAGCGGTTGGAGCGTGAGTTCGATCTCGACCTGGTGACCACTGCACCAAGCGTTATCTACAAAATCAGGCTTACCTCCGGCGAGGAGGAGATGATCGACAACCCATCCAATCTGCCGCCGGTGACAGAGATCGAGCAGCTGGAAGAGCCTGTCGTCAACGCGTCGATCATGACGCCTTCGGAATATGTCGGCTCATTGATGGAGCTCTGTCAGGAGCGGCGCGGCATCTTCATGGACATGAACTACATCGAGGAAGCGCGCGTGCGCCTTCACTATGTTTTGCCGCTCAACGAGATCATCTATGATTTCTTTGATCAGCTCAAAAGCCGCAGTAGGGGATATGCATCCTTTGACTACGAGCTCAAAGGCTATGAGAAGAGCGATCTGGTCAAGCTCGACTTTCTGCTCAACGGAGACGTTTGCGATGCGCTGAGCACGATTGTCCATCGCGATCGCGCCTATGCAAAGGGCCGCGCCGTGGCGGAGAAGCTCTGCGAAGTCATCCCGCGTCAGCAGTTCGAAATCCCTGTGCAGGCTGCCATCGGCGGGAAGATCATCGCGCGCGAAACCGTCCGCGCCGTGCGTAAGGACGTTCTTGCTAAGTGCTACGGTGGCGACATCACACGTAAAAAGAAGCTGCTCGAGAAGCAGAAGGAAGGCAAGAAGCGCATGCGCCAGGTTGGCACCGTGTCCTTGCCGAGCGACGCTTTTATGAGCGTGCTCCGCATCAACTGACGATGGCGGGCATCTACCTACATATCCCGTTTTGTGTGAGAAAGTGCGCCTACTGCGACTTTGTCAGCTTTGCCGAAGGAAGTGTTCCCCAAAGCTATGTAGACGCGCTGTTGACGGAACTGGAACTTGTTGCGCGCGGCGGGAGTTATCCCGCCGCTTTTGATACGGTGTTTTTCGGCGGCGGTACGCCTTCGCTGCTCTCGGGCGAGCAGATGCAGCAGATCATGCGCGGGCTCAAGGAGCGCTTTGACATCCGTGAATCCGCCGAGATCTCGATGGAGAGCAACCCCGGCACCACAACACCGGAAAAACTCGCGGCATATCGCGCAGCAGGAATCAACCGCCTTTCCATCGGCCTGCAGAGCACGCATGACGTGCTGCTGAAATCAGTCGGACGCATTCATACGTTCGAGCAGTTTTTGTCGACGCTCCAAAGCGCACGAAAAGCTTGCTTTACCAACATCAACGTCGATTTGATGCACGGTTTGCCGAACCAGACCGTCGATCAATATCTCGATTCTATCAAAACGGTATGCGATCTTGGCGTACAGCACATCTCTGCCTATTCGCTGATTCTGGAGGAGCATACGCCGTTGTTTGACTGCGTAGAACGCGGCGAAGTGAAACCGCCGGACGAGGATCTCGTTGCGGACATGCAGGATGCGGGTATCGATCTGTTGGAACAGCGCGGCTATCACCGATACGAGATCAGCAACTTCGCGCAGGATGGCTATGTGTGCCGTCATAATCTGAACTACTGGCACAATGGAGAATACCTTGGCTTCGGCATCGCGGCGCATGGCGTTGTGCGGGATAGAAAGTGGACGAGATATGCCAACGCAAGTACGCTGGACGAATATATGCGACTCCTTTCACGCGGCAAGCGACCGCTCGCGGAGACGATCCGGCTCGCGCCAAGAGACGAGATGTTTGAGTGCGTGATGCTCGGATTCCGGTTGATCCGTGGTATCGATCGTGCGACTTTTCTTGCGCGGTTTGGGCTGGATATCGTCGAAGCGTATGCATATGCGTTCGAGCAGCTGCGAAAACGGGGATGGTTGATAGAAGCGGAAGATCGCGTTGCGCTGAATCGCGGAGGGCTGGACTTCCAGAATGAAGCGCTAGGTTTCTTTATGTGATTTGTGCTGTTTTTCTCATTAAAAATACAGCCGCGCACACATATGTCGGATATTCGGTAAACAGTTTTACCCTTTAGGGCGTTTTCACTGGAATGTCACATTTTTGATACAGCACTTACTTGACATCAAATCGCGTAAGTGCTAAATTTTTCTCATGGGTTAGCACTCGACAAAATAGAGTGCTAACAATGAAACTGAACAATCCAAAACGGACTGCCGCATAACGCGACAGGACTTTTTTCGAAAGGAGGCGGCGGAATATGGAACTGGACGCAAGAAAACTTGGCATCCTAAAGGCGATCATCGACGAGTACATCATGTCCGCGTCTCCTGTCGGATCGCGCGCAATCAGCAAGCACGAGGAGTTCAATCTTTCCAGCGCAACCATCCGTAACGAGATGGCGGATCTGGAAGAACTCGGATATTTAGAGCAGCCGCACACCTCCGCAGGCCGCGTACCGTCTGACAAAGCATACAGACTGTATGTTGACCGGATGATGCAGAGAGCCGCGTTGTCCGACGATGAGATCAAGCTGATCCGCGCGCATATGAGCGCGAAGCTGGACGAAGTCGAATCGGTGATGAAACAGACGGCACAGGCGCTCTCTGCGGTCACAAACTACACCGCAATGGTGATGCCGCCTATGCTTGCCGCCAATCGTCTGCGGCACATACAGCTGGTTCCTCTGCGCGAAGGACGCGCACTTGTGGTCATCGTCACCACGACGGGATTTGCACGAGACGCGATTATCCGCGTGCCGGAGGAAGTCCGCAGCGGCGAACTGGAGCGTATTTCGCGCATTTTGACCGAGCGGTTCTATGACTGCCGGATGGATCATATTGGCGATATGATCGCCAAAGAGATGAGCGGCGAGCTCTATGAGCGGCGCGCGTTCCTCTGCTCCGTGATGGAAGCCGTGGAGCGGAAGATGGAACCCGATTCGCCAAACGTACAGCTTTCAGGCACCAACAACATGCTGCATTATCCGGAGTACAGCGACGTGAACAAGGCAAAGACCTTCCTAGCCGCAGTCGAAGGAAGAAACATGTTGTATGACATGCTCAAACGCGCGAGCAAGCTTGAGTTTTCGATCACGATCGGCAACGAGAACGAGGACGAAATGTTCAAGGATTGCAGCATCGTAACCGCAACCTATCAGGTCGGTGAAGAGCCGTTGGGTTCCTTCGGCATCATCGGACCGACGCGTATGAATTACGGCAAAGTAATCTCGGTTCTGGAATATATGCGCAGGAGCCTCTCAGAGGTGCTCAGCGCAGATCAGGACGAGGATTAACGGTGAATCATTAGAAGAGCCTTGCGGAATGCGCAGGGTGAGAACGGACAAGGAGACTGTAACATTGACCAAAAAGACCGACAAACACGAACCCGTGGAAGAAACGATCCAGACGGAAGCCGCGACCAACGCCGAACCAACCGTTGTGAAGGAAACCGCTTCCGAGCAGGATTCTTATACGCTGACTGCGGAAGAGTTCGAGGCAGCAAAAGCGCACATTGAAGCGATCACCAAGGAGAAGGATGAGACCGTCGTACTCCTGCAGCGCATTCAGGCAGACTTTGACAATTTCCGCCGCAGAAACGCAAGCATCCGGCTCGACAGCTATGAAGAGGGCAAGCGTGACACTGTGAAAGAACTCCTGCCCGCGCTGGACAACCTCGAGCGCGCACTGGATGCCATCCCCGCCGAAAACGCGAGCCTGCGTGAAGGCATCGCGATGGTACAGCGCCAGATGCTGGAATCGCTGAAGAAGCTCGGACTGGAAGAAGTCGAAAGCGACTGCATCTTTGATCCGACAAAACACGAGGCCGTTATGCGTGAGAAGGTGGACGGTAAAGAGAGCGGCGAGATTGTCGTCGTGTTCCAAAAGGGTTACCGCATGGGCGGCCGCATCATTCGTCATTGCATGGTGAAAGTTGCGGAGTAAGTTTTTAAGTTTCGCATCAGAACGGACGGAGCATCAGCTCCCGTAAGATTTGAGATAGATTATTGATAGAATACTTGGAGGATATGAAATTATGGGCAAAATTATTGGCATCGACCTCGGCACGACGAACTCCTGTGTCGCTTTTCTGGAAGGCGGCGAACCCGTCGTCATCCCCAATTCCGAAGGCATGCGCACCACGCCTTCCGTGGTAGCGTTTAAAGACGGCGAGCGCATGGTCGGCAACATCGCAAAGCGCCAGGCCATCACCAACCCGGATCGCACCATCGCGTCGATCAAGCGCGATATGGGCTCTTCCCGCAAGGTGCACATCGAGGGCAAAGACTACACCCCGCAGGAAATCTCCGCGATGATCCTGCAGAAGCTCAAGACCGATGCAGAAGCCTACCTTGGCGAAACCGTGACGCAGGCGGTCATCACCGTTCCGGCGTATTTCACGGACAGCCAGCGTCAGGCCACCAAAGATGCGGGTCGCATCGCTGGCCTTGAAGTGCTTCGCATCATCAATGAGCCGACGGCGGCAGCGCTTGCCTACGGCATGGACAAAGAGAACAACCAGAAGATTCTGGTGTACGACCTCGGCGGCGGTACGTTCGACGTTTCGATCCTCGAGATTGGCGACGGCGTGTTCCAGGTTCTCGCAACCGCGGGCAACAACCGTCTTGGCGGCGACGACTTTGATCAGCTGATCATGGACTACATCGCCGACGACTTTAAGAAGAACAATGGCATCGACCTGCGCCAGGACAAGATGGCGCTCCAGCGTTTGAAGGAAGCCGCTGAAAAGGCAAAGATCGACCTTTCGGGCGTTGCGCAGACCACGATCAACCTGCCGTTCATCACGATGGACAAGTCGGGTCCGAAGCACCTTGATATCACCATCACCCGCGCGAAGTTCAACGAACTGATCAACGACCTCGTGGAGCAGACCAGAACCCTCATGCAGAAGTGTCTCAGCGATGCGGGACTTTCCGCCTCTCAGGTGGACAAGGTCATCCTCGTCGGCGGTTCCTCGCGCATCCCGCTCGTGCAGGATGTGGTCAAGAAGGTCACCGGAAAAGACCCGTTCAAGGGCATCAACCCGGATGAGTGTGTCGCCATTGGCGCGGCGATTCAGGGCGGTGTGCTCGGCGGCGAAGTCAAAGATATTCTGCTTCTGGACGTCACCCCGCTTTCCCTCGGCATCGAGACCGTCGGCGGCGTGTTCACGAAGCTTATAGAGCGCAACACGACCATCCCCACGAAGAAGAGCCAAATCTTCTCCACCGCGGCGGACGGCCAGACCAGCGTAGAAGTGCACGTGCTCCAGGGCGAGCGCGGCATGGTGCAGGGCAACAAGACCCTCGGCCGCTTCCAGCTCACCGGCATCGCGCCGGCGCCCCGCGGCGTGCCGCAGATCGAGGTCTCGTTTGACATCGATGCAAACGGTATCGTGCACGTCACCGCCAAGGACCTCGGCACGGGCAACCAGCAGAACGTGACCATCACGGCTTCGACCAACCTCAACGAGGACGAGATCAAGCGCGCAGTCAACGAAGCGGAGAAGTTCGCGGACGAAGACAAGAAGCGCAAGGAAGAGGTCGAGACGAGAAACCACGCCGACCAGCTGATCTACACCACCGAGCGCAGCCTGAAAGAGATGGGTGACAAGATCGATGCTTCCGGCAAGGAGCAAATCGAGAAATCGATCGCCGATCTGAAGAAAACCATCGAGGGCGACGACATCGAGATGATCAAGACCGCGACGGAGAGCCTCACCGAAGTCAGCTACAGCGTGTTTGGCAAAGTGTACGAACAGGCACAGCAGCAGGCGGGCGGCGCAGGTGATCAGGGCGACTACACCGATCCGAACGCGGGCGGCGACAACGTCGTAGACGCGGATTACGAAGTCGTAGACGACAAGTAATCGCAAATCAATCGTAAAAACAAAATCATCACAGGGAGGCGCAACAAAGGCTTGCGCCTCCTTGTCGGAATCATTACCAGCAATATTGTGGAAACGGGAAAGCGTATTGAGAAAAAGCGCTTTCCGGCAGAGAGGTGACGGGCGTTGGCAGATAAACGCGATTATTACGAAATATTGGGTGTGAGTAAAACCGCGACGGAGAGCGAAATTAAAAGCGCGTTCCGCAAGAAAGCGAAGGAGTGCCACCCCGACCTGCATCCCGGCGATAAAGCCAAGGAAGCACAGTTTAAAGAACTCAACGAAGCAGCGGAGATTCTCTCCGATGCGGACAAGCGCGCGAAGTATGACCAGTTCGGACATGCCGCGTTCGACCCCAGCATGGGCGGGCAGGACCCGTTTGCTGGCGGCGGATTCGGCGGATTTGGCGACTTTGGCGATATACTGGGTCAAATGTTCGGCGGCGGATTCGGCGGATTTGGCGGCGGTCAATCCCGCAATGGTCCGATTCCGGGCGACGATCTGCGCTATAACCTGACGATTACGTTTGAAGAAGCGGCGTTCGGCGTTGAAAAAGAGATCACCATCCCGCGCGAAGAGGTTTGTGATACGTGTCACGGTTCCGGCGCAAAGCCCGGCACCGAGCCGGTCACTTGCAAAACCTGCCACGGTACGGGACAAGTGCGCACGCAGCAGAGTACGATTTTGGGTTCCTTTACCTCCACGCGTCCTTGCACCAACTGCAAGGGTACCGGTAAAGTAATTTCCGATCCATGCGCGGATTGCCGCGGCGCAGGACGTGTCCGCAAGAACCTGAAGAAGACGGTCAAGATTCCCGCGGGCATCGACAACGGACAAAGCCTCTGCCTGCGCGGCATGGGCAACGCAGGTCATAGAGGCGGACCCGCCGGAGACCTGTATGTGACCATCAATGTGCGACCGCACAAACAGTTCACACGCAAGGGATTCGACCTCTATCTGGAAATGCCGATTTCGTACACCATGGCGGCGCTTGGCGGCAGCCTGACGGTGCCGACGCTGAAAGAAAGCGTTAAGTATCAGATTCCCGCCGGAACGCAGACGGGTTCGACCTATCGTCTGCGCGAGCAGGGTATTCAACGGCTCAATGCCAATGGGAAAGGCGACCTGCTGGTCACTGTGTCGGTCGAGGTGCCTAAGCACCTGACGGATGAGCAGAAAAAGCTCCTTGAGCAACTCTCAGAATCCTTCGGCGAAAGCGGAGAAGGAAGAAACGGCAAAAAGGGATTTGGCCGTTCGGGCAGTTCCAAGAAATAAGGCAACACAAACAAACAGCCTCTCTGATCGATATCAGAGAGGCTGTTTTTGTTTCAAGACGTACTTACTCGCTTAAAGTTGCTTCGGGTTTTGCGTCTTCTATCCGATGCTTCTGCCGGTACGAGAGCACCAACTGCATCGCCAGCGATACAAGTCCGCTGATGATCAGGATGAAGTAGAAACTCGCAACGCGGGAGAGCAGCATCGCAGGAACGATCAGCGCGCTTTGGAACAGCACACGGAAGATTTGCACAAACCCGCTTTCACTTGCGCCGGCCGAACCGGGTATGGGGAGGAAGCACACCGCGAGATACAGCACAGACTGCAGCGCAATAAAATCGATCACTCCGAATGCAGAGAGGTTGAACGCGCGGTAAACGAAATATGGAATCACAAACTGTGAGCCGAGCAGCAGTATGTAGGAGACCAACTCTCCGATGAGCAGCCACTTGTGCGCGCGAAACACTTCTGCACCTTTTTGATAAAGCGCGATCTGGTCGTTGACGCGCTTTTCGATTCGCTCCGGATGCTTGACGATGCGCAGCTTGGTTAAGAGCGCGATCACCTTGTGTACCATCCTGCCCGCAAAATTCTTAGAGAACATCGCAAACAACAGGAACAGAATCAAGCCGATATTGATCAGCGAGCCAAGGATAAACAGCCACAGAAACCCGCCAAGGTTATCGAGAATCAGCCCCGAGCAGAACGGGAACAGCACGGTGGGAATCAAAAGCACGACAACCTGATGCGCCGCGTTGACGAGCAACAACGAAAGCGAGGCGTATGATACCTCCACACCGTACGCGATCATGTAATACAGCTGCATCGGCTGTCCCGCGATTCCCGCGGGCGTGACCGATGTGTAGTATTGCCCGATGAAACCAAATCCGAGATTGCGCAGCAGCGAGATCGGTCTGCCGTAGAGCACGCGAAGCGCAAGATGCAGCGCCACGCCGAACATCAGCGAGGCGAACAGCGCCGCGCCAAACGCCCCGATTAACCACAGCGGGTCGGAAGACTGCACTGCCGTCCAGAACTCGCCCAGCGAGGTGTCTCGGAAGATCACGTAGAGTGTAACTGCGATCAATACAAGCATGATCAGCGTACTGATCATGCGTAGACGTTTGTTGTTTCTCGGGCTGCTTTCGTTACCGTTTACATCGCCCGGTAAAGTTGTTTTACTGTTATGTTCATTCATCCATCAAATCATACTAGAAATACTTGGTTTTTGCCATATTGCGAACACTACGAAACGTGAACTTATCATGAAGCACGATTGAATTTCGCGAAATTTGGCGATGGAATTTGGGTTTCTGTACTCGGCATGTATTTGACAAACAAGAGCGTTGCAAATAAAAAACGCCCATAAGGGCGTAGTGTTAAGTAATGCATTTCGGCTACGAATCAATCTTGAAAAAAGCCATATGTCCCGGCGCGTCGGTGATCTGTAAAACAGGGTCTTCGATATCCCCGATTGGCAGTGACAACGGTAACTTCGGCTGACAGTCGGTCGCAGCCGGAGAAAACACGCCGTCTTTCGCGGTGCCTACGGCTGCGTAAACGAGTGGGTAGGCAGGCGAGAAGGAAGCGGATTCGAGCAGAAGCATTCTTCGACTACGTGGTGTCGTGATCTTTGCAGAAATTTTTGCGGGTGTGTTGTCCGCGTGGTAGCGCAGCACCAGCTCGTTTTCGCCTTCCAGCAGAGAATGCGTGCTTGCGGCCTTCAAGAGGCGCGCACGAAGCGTATAGAGCGCAAGCGGCGAAGCATCCACCGCGAGAAATCTTCTTCCGAGCTTCATCGCGGCTGCCGCCGTCGTTCCGCTGCCGGAGAACAGATCGCAGACGATGTCACCCGGCTTGCTGGAAGCAAGGATCACGCGGTTTAATAGCGCTTCGGGCTTTTGCGTGGCGTACCCCAACCGCTCGGTATCCTTTTGCTGCAAATGCTCGATATCGTCCCAGACGTCGCTTGGGTAAACCGGCGTGTCTTCATAATAGGTGTAGATTTTGCCTGCGGAGCGAATGGTGAAGCAAATTCGGCCCTCTTCGTCGATGAACCGCTTCATATGGTTGCGCTTTTCCGGCCCGCGGGGACGGCCAACCGCGCTGATGTCGAAAAACACCTTTGCGCTCTTTCGATAAAACAGGATGGTATCGTGCTTGCGCGGATAATATCGCGTCGCTCTGCCGCCGGACTTATAGCACCAGACGATCTCGTTCATGAAGTTTGATTCACCGAACAACTCGTCCAGCATGAGCCGTAACTTTGCGCTCATGCGGTAATCGATGTGAAGATACAGCGAGCCGGAAGGAGAGAGCAGGTCGCGCGCGCCGGTCAGAATGCCGCGCATCCAACTCAGGTACGCGCCTTCTTCCATATTGTCGGTGTATGTGGGCAGCGTGAGCTTGCCGCGCCCGGTTTTGAGTTTGCTGTGGAAGACATCTCCCGTGCCAAACGGCGGATCGAGATAGATCAGCTGCACCTGTTCGCGATACTGAGAAAGCAGTGTTTCAAGCGCATCTTCCGCGCGAGCGAGAATGAACTCGCCCGGGCCGCCGTTCGCGTGCCGTTCACTGGTGCAGTCAATACGCATGCTGATTCCTCCCGCTGATCGTTGGTGTTGTTCGAGCAAGAAAAAAGCGGGACCCGGATATGGCTAATCGCTCATCCGGTTTCCCGCCGCAACGGCGACGTGTGCTTCCATTTGTTCTTTTGCGGTCTGTGCATCTCTACGCTCAATAGCCTGATAGATGCTCAGATGCTCGGCGAGCGAATTCGGCGCGCGGTCAGGCAGGGTAAGCGAACTTTGCCGCGCTTTACGGATGTTGTGGTGCAACGAGGCCAGGATGTGCCGGATGGTTCGGCTACCGCTTGCTTCGTAAATCAGCTCGTGAAAGCGTGTGTCGAGCGCGACCAGATGCACGATGTCGTTCTTTGCGGTATAAAATTCCATCAGCTCGACGACTTCTCGCAGTTCCTTCAACTGCTCGTCTGTGACGCGCTGCGCCGCCCAGAATGCGGCCTGCCCTTCCAGCAGATGCCGGATGGTGGAAACATCCTGCAAGTCCTCACTCGTGAAGCTCTTGACCACGACGCCGCGGTTGGGATGCGAGGAAACAAGATCTTCCAACTCCAATTGCTTGAGTGCTTCGCGAACAGGCGTACGGCTGACACCGAGTTCTTCCGCGATTTTCATTTCAATCAGGCAATCGCCTGTTTGATAGCGTCCTTCGGCTATGCCGTCCCTTAAAAAGCGGTACACTTTTTCGGAAAGCGAGCCGTAGTCTTTATTCTCATAAAATCCGTTCATGGTTCTCTCTTTCGCGGCGAAGAAGCGCCGCATAACGGTGGAAAAGCGGAATTGTCGCTCCCAATTCCTGATCACAGTGTATCGTTTTTGGTTTCAAAATACAAGCGTTTGTATACAAATATACAATCGAACAATTGAACATTTTTGTGACATGCTGAAAACGCAGATTTGATATAAAGCAAAACACAGTTTTACCCTGAAAAGGGTTGCTTTTATACACATTTCTGCGTATACTTGCAAAGCGTTCACGCGTAATGATTTATATTGCCTTTTATATGGGTAATCGGTAAATATCAGCATAAGAACGCATTTGCCATCAATAAGCCGCAAAGCGTTCACGCGCGGGTAACATGGTGCACGCATTGCATGTTTACATAACCTACTGCATGCGATATAATTTTTGGTAACAAGAATGGAGGTGTGCATATGTCTGAAGAGAAAAAGGCCAGTGCCGAAGTTTCCAAAGCCGATGTTGCAAAGGTGGAAGCTGAAGGCGGCCGTATCGTATTTGCGGACGAAGTCGTCGCAACCATCGCATCCCTTGCGGTCGCTGATGTAGACGGCGTTGCTACCTTGACCGGCGGTATGGTCGAAGGTATTTCCGAGATGCTCGGCAAGAAGAACATGACCAAAGGAATCAAAGTCGAAGTCGGACAAGAGGAAGCGGCAATTGACGTTTCCGTTAGCATCAAATTCGGGTATAAAATCAAAGAAGTCTGCGAAAAGATCCAGGCGGCAGTGAAGAGCTCCGTCGAAACCATGACCGGACTGAGAGTCGTCGAGGTCAATGTGTTTGTGCAGAGCGTCGTCTTTGAGGCGGGCGAGGGAAACTCCCGCGCGCCGAAGAAGGAAAAAGAAAAGCCGAAGGAAAAAGAAGCGCAACCGGTCACCGCGGAAATCGTGGAGCCTGAACCGCCGCGCGTGAAATAATAATTCGAACAGAACCCGTTGACGGGCGGATTGGTTTCCGCCCGTTTTACGGAAAACTTGGAAACAAACTGAGCGATTTCGCCGCCGGAGAACCGCGCGGCTGACGAAAAGGGGTTTTTCAAACTATGAAACTCAAGTTTTTCGACCGTTTCTTGCTTGGAATCCTGCTGATTGCAGCGATTCTCGTGTCTTTTGTGTTGTTTGGCATGGCCGCGAACCTCATTCAGGAAGAAGTGGCAACAAACTTCGTCTCACTGTTCTACATGTTCCGTGAGAACGCGTGGATTTTAGCCGGCAGCGGACTTCTTCTGCTTTTGATCAGCATCAAGCTGCTCTTTGCAGGCAGAGGGAAAAAGGCAGATGCCCGTCCCGCTTCCGCGTTGATGAAGCAGACCGAGTTTGGCGGCACATATATCTCGCTGGAAGCCATCGACAGCATGGTGCAGAAGCATTGCCGCGCGGTGTCCCGCGTGAAAGATGTCCACACGACATTGCAGTCGACGGAGACCGGCGTTACCATCGGCATTCGCCTTTGCGTGCTGCCGGATACGGACGTGGTCACGCTCTCCAGCGAGCTACAACGTTCCCTCAAGGAGAACGTTGAGTCGCTGACCGGTATCCATGTCAACGAGATCGGTGTGCTCGTGGAAAGCGCGGCACCCGTTGCTGCGACAACCGCGGTCTCCCGCACCGAGTGAGGAACGAGCGATGAACACGTTTCTTGAGTTTGTCAAACAACATAAGTTTACCGTGATCCTTGTGCTCATCGGGCTGGTGCTGTCGATTTTATTCTTCACCATCGGCTTCTGGCGCACGATCCTTCTCTTCGTCATCCTCGCCGTCTGCTTCCTGATCGGCTATTTGCTGGATCAGAGCGGCCCGGAGGGAATCCGAGAGTTCTTCAACAAACTCTTTGGCAAGAAGTGAGAAGAAAGCAATCGCTTTCACGGAATCAACATTCAAATACTTTGAAAATTTATTAGGACTGGAATTCGATCGACCATGAGCAGAACAACCGCGCGCGAAGTCGCAATGATGATACACTTTTCCAACCTCTTGGGCGGAGAAGATACTCCCGAACACGTCTGCGAGAAGGCCGAGCTGCTCGGTACGCCGCTGGACGAGGAGGACCTTCTCTACGTCAACCAGATGCTGGAAGGCGTAAAAGAGCATACGGAGGAGATCGACGAATTCGTCAGCCGCTATTCCAAGGATTGGATGATTGACCGCATCGCGCGGGTGGATTTGAGCATTCTCCGCGTTGCGATCTATGAAATGCTCTACCGGAAGGAAGACGTACCGACCGGAGCCGCGATCAACGAAGCGGTAGAGCTCGCCAAGCGCTACGGCGGAGAGCGCTCTTACGCGTTCGTCAACGGCATTCTCGGCAGCGTCGCAAAGGAGCTCGTACTCCCGTGAACGGGCTGTATCTCGGCGTCGATACCAGCAATTACACGACGTCTGTAGCTTGTGTTTCTAACGAAGGCATCGTTTTCGAGCGGAGAACGATGCTTTTTGTGCCGTTGGGCGAGCGGGGATTGCGTCAGAGCGATGCTGTATTTCAGCACGTGCGAAATCTGCCGCCGCTGATTGAGGCGATGCTGTCATCCGTTGATCGGGGCGCGATTCAGGCCGTCGCCGTCAGCTGCAAGCCAACAGCGGCAGATGAATCCTATATGCCGGTGTTTCTCGCAGGCAAGCTTGCCGCGGTTTCGGTTGCTTCCTCGCTGGGTGTGCCGGTATTTGAAACCACGCATCAGTCAGGACATGTGCGCGCTGCCATACTTGGGCAGGAAGAACTCTTTGGTGAAGAAACATTCCTTGCGATGCATCTTTCCGGCGGCACGACCGACCTGTTGCTCGTTCGGCAGGAGAACGGTTTACTCGGAGATATCACGCGCATCGGCGGATGCGACGACCTCCACGCGGGACAGTTTGTCGACCGCGTCGGCGTGCGACTAGGACTGCCGTTTCCGAGCGGGATCAAGCTCGAAGAACTCGCAAATAGCGCGCAGGATCGTTCAATCAAGCTACCCGCTAGCGTTCGCGGACTGAACTGTTCGTTTTCCGGTCAGGAGACGCAATGCCAGCGAATGATCGAAGGAGGAGCGGAACGGGAAGCGGTCGCGTACGCCGTTTACGATTGTATGGCGCGCACGTTTGCAAAGCTCTTGACCAACGCGTTTGCAGAGACCGGCGTGAAGACCGCATTGTTGTCCGGCGGCGTGTCCGGCAGCCTGCTCTTACGGGAACTGCTGCAAAAGAGATTGAACCGTGAATTGCTTTACGCGCAAAAAGGGCTTTCGTCGGACAATGCCGTCGGAGCTGCGCTTCTTGCGCGGGATTTATATAACCATCAATCGCGCTGAATCAAACGGCGTGTGTTACGGGAGGTGAAGAGCATGGAGCAGGCGTTAACGCCGGTGTTTCGCGTCAGTGAACTCAATGAGTATGTCTCTCTGGTGCTCTCCAACGACCCGAATTTGTGCGACCTTCGAGTCAGCGGCGAGATCAGCGGCTTCAAGCGGCACTCGTCGGGTCACTTGTATTTTTCGCTCAAGGACGAAAACGCGCTGGTTCGCTGCGTGATGTTCCGTCAGCAAGCCATGCGCCTCAACTTCCAGCCGCAGGACGGCATGCAGGTGCTGCTTTACGGCAGGGCGTCGCTCTACGAAAAAGACGGTTCGTTTCAGCTATATGCCAACTACCTTAAAAAGAGCGGCGAAGGCGAGCTGTATCTCAAGTTTCTTGCGCTCAAAAAAGAGCTCGAGGAGCGTGGATGGTTTGACGAAGCGCACAAAAAGCAGATTCCGTTTTTGCCGCGTCGTGTCGGCGTGGTGACCAGCGGAACGGGCGCTGCTGTACAGGATATCCTCAACATCATTCAAAGAAGATTTCCGCGCATGCCCGTCGTTATCGCGAGTGTTCGCGTACAGGGGGCGGGCGCAGCAGAAGAGATCGCAAAAGCGATCAAAGAACTCAACCGCAAGAACGCCGCAGATGTGCTGATCGTCGGACGCGGCGGCGGCAGTATGGAAGACCTTTGGGCGTTCAATGAGCCGGTTGTTGCGGAGGCTATCTATAAAAGCGAGATCCCCGTTGTGAGTGCGGTCGGTCATGAGACGGACTTTACGATTGCGGATTTCGTCGCGGATCTTCGCGCGCCAACGCCTTCCGCAGCGGCGGAGCTATGCGTGCCTGAGATGGACGCGGTGTATGAGGGCGTTCACTTGCAAAGCGAGCGTATGCGGCGCGCATTGAACGCAAAACTGGAGCGTATGCGCGCAAACGTAAAGCTCTTTGCTTCTGCAAAAGCGTTTCGTCTACTGGAAAACAGACTCATGAGCGAGCGGCAAACGCTAGACGGCGTACGGGAACGCGCCCATCGCGGAGCAAAAGAGCAGATCGTGCGTGCACGGCATGAACTTTCACGCGTACAGGCGCAGCTTGCGGCGCTTGATCCTTCGGCTGTACTGCAGCGCGGCTACGCGATTTTGACCGACACAAGCGGACACGCCATCGGTGAAGTCGCGGCAATGCAAAAAGGCGACGCGGTCAACATCCGCATGCGGGACGGCATTGCAGGCGCGACGATTGAAACGGTAGAGCGAACAGACAATGGCTGATCGAGTAAGGAGAAAAAACATGGAGCAATCGGTGCGGTTTGAAGAAGCCATGCAGAAGCTTTCGGAGATCGTGAATCAGCTGGAAGCGGCGGAAGGCTCGCTGGATGAGATGATTCGCCTGTATGAAGAGGGCATGACGCTCGTGAAATCCTGCGAACGGCAGCTGGATGCATATGAGGCTACCATCACGCGACTCAACGAGGCCGCAGAGGGTAAAAGCGATGCTGAGTGAACGGCTGACGCAGTATTCCGTCTTAACGGAGGAAAAACTCGGCAAGCTGCTGAGTGAAAGCGACCTCGCGCCGATTTTAAAGGAGAGCATGGCATACAGCGTGTTCTCCGGCGGAAAACGCATCCGTCCGGCGCTTTGCATGGCGGCCTGTGAACTCTGCGGCGGCGCTCCGGAAGATGCGCTACTCGCGGCGTGCGCGCTGGAGATGATTCACACCTATTCGCTGATTCATGATGATCTGCCCGCGATGGACAACGACGATATGCGCCGCGGCAAGCCCAGCAACCACAAAGCGTTCGGGGAAGCAAACGCGATTCTCGCGGGCGACGGGCTTCAGTCGCTTGCGTTCTATGCGCTTTCGCTCTGCCCGCACACCGATGCGCTTGCGGCTATCTCGAAGGGCGCGTTTGAGATGGTGATGGGGCAGAGTCTTGACGTCAACAGCGGTGGAGACGAGACGCTGTTAAGGCAGTTGCAGGATTATAAAACCGGCGCACTGTTTCGCGCGGCGGTCACCTCCGGCGCGGCTTGCGCCAACGCAACCAAAGAACAGCGTGAGGCGCTGATTCGCTTTGCGGATGCTTATGGCATGCTGTTTCAAATCACGGACGATATCCTGGATTTTGAAGGCGAAGCATCCGTGCTCGGCAAGTCCGTCGGCAAAGACGCGAAAGAAGGAAAGACGACGTTTGTAACCGTCTATGGTTTGGAGCAGGCAAAAGAATATGCAAAAGGTTACGCGCACGAAGCGCGCGAAGCCGTGTTGGAAGTTGGCGGAGATGGCGCGTTCTTTACAGAACTCATCAGCTATACACTGACACGAAAATCCTGAAACAGTACTAGAAGAATAACGCAGAAAGAAAAGATTACACGATGGATCGTTACCCGGTACTCGACAAAGTTAACTCACTGGAAGACTTTAAACAACTCAAAGAAGGCGATCTGCCCGCTCTCGCGGCGCAGATGCGCCAGTATATGATCGAAAATATCGCGCGTTGCGGTGGTCACCTCGCCTCCAGCCTTGGGGTCGTGGAGCTGACCATCGCGATGCACCGCGCGTTCAACAGCCCGACGGATAAGATCGTCTTCGACGTCGGTCATCAGGCATACGCGCATAAGATTCTCACCGGACGCAGAGAGGCGTTTTGCACACTCCGTCAGGAAGACGGACTTTCCGGCTTCCCCAAGCGGGAAGAGAGCAAACACGATCACTTTAATACGGGTCATGCGTCAACGGCAATTTCAGCCGCACTGGGTATGGCGCGCGCGATGAAGCTCAAAGGCGAGGACGGCATTGCCATCGCACTTGTCGGCGACGGCGCACTTACGGGCGGGCTTGCGTTTGAAGGACTCAACGACGCGGGCCAGGCGGACGTGCCGCTGATTGTGATCATCAACGACAACGAGATGTCGATTTCCCCGAACGTCGGTGCGATGCACCGGATGCTCGTCAACATGCGCTCCAGCGCGTGGTATGTGCGCTTTAAGCGCAGGCTCGTGCGCTCGCTCGACACGGGTATTTTCGGACGCTGGCTGTCGCGACACATGGAGAATTTAAAGAATCGCATCAAAAGCTTTTTGATGCCTGTTCGTATGTTTGAGGACATGGGTTTTCTCTATCTCGGTCCGATCGACGGGCATAATATCGAGGAACTCACTCGCATGCTTCAACGCGCGAAGGATTTACGCGTTCCCGTGATCGTACATTGCGTCACGCAAAAGGGAAAGGGCTATGCGTTTTCCGAGCGCAATCCGGAGAAATTCCATGGTGTTGCGCCGTTCTCCGTTGATACGGGTGATATTGAAGCCGCACTAAAGAAGAGCAACAGCAGCGTGTTCGGCGAGACGATGATCGAGCTCGCGCAAAAAGACCCGCTGATCGTGGCCGTCTCTGCTGCGATGCCCATCGGAACAGGATTGACGGAGTTCGCCGGACGTTTCTCAAATCGGTTCTTTGACGTCGGCATTGCGGAGGAGCATGCGCTCACGATGGCGGCCGGTATGGCGGCGGGCGGATTGAAACCAGTGGTTGCGATCTATTCAACCTTCTTACAGCGCGGCTACGACCAGATTTTACACGACATTTGCCTGCAAAAGCTGCCGGTCGTGCTGGCGGTTGACCGTGCGGGACTCGTCGGAGACGACGGGGAAACGCATCAGGGCGTCTATGACATGGCGTTTCTTTCGACCATGCCGAATATGACAATCTACTCGCCCGCAACGCAGCAGGAACTGGTGCATATGCTCCGGCTGGCGATTTCGCTTGGAGAACCCGCCGCGGTGCGGTATCCGCGCGGGAGTCTAATGCAGGCCGTTTCGGAACAACCGGTCGAAAAAGGTGTTTGGGAAGAAATTCTCCCGATCAATGAACAGACTGTCATGGCAACCGGCACGATGGTTTCCGTCGCGCTGCCTGTTTGTCGGAAACACAACGTTGGCCTCATCAATGCGCGTACCATCGAACCGATGGACGAGTCGATGCTCTCGCGCGTCAAACAGACGGCAAAACGCGTCGTCGTCATGGAAGAGGGGATTGACTGCCTCGGCCTGCGCGTGAATGCAGCACTGTCCCCGGTTCCCGTAGTTCGCATGTGTGTGCCGAACGATCCGGTTTCGCAGGCGTGCGTGAATCATCAGCGACAGTTCTGCGGATTGACCGCGGACGCATTGGAAGAGAACCTCATGGAGGAGTTGGCATGAAAACTCGCCTCGATGTTGCGTTGTTTGAACGCGGGCTCGCAAAAAGCCGCGAGGAAGCGCGCGCGCTGATACTCGCGGGTCAAGTCTATCTCAGCGAGGTCAAGGCCGAGAAGGCGGGGCAGTTCGTGACGGAGGATATGAACATCATCGTTCGTGGTGATACGTGCCCGTTTGTCAGCCGTGGCGGATATAAACTTCAGAAAGCGATGGAAGTGTTTCCGATCACGCTGACGGATAAAACCTGCGCGGATATCGGCGCATCCACGGGCGGATTCACGGACTGCATGTTGCAGCACGGCGCGAAGAAAGTGTTCGCAATCGACGTCGGCTACGGCCAGCTGGACTGGAAACTGCGCAGCGACAAGCGGGTGGTTACACTCGAGCGCACCAATGCGCGATTCATGGAACCTGCCTGGTTTGAAGGCGGGCTGGACTTTGCCTCCATCGACGTCTCGTTTATTTCTCTGGATAAAATTCTGCCGCCGCTATACCCTTGTTTAGCGGATGGCGGTCAGGTGGTCGCTCTGATCAAACCGCAGTTTGAGGCTGGGAAGAACAAGGTTGGCAAACACGGCGTCGTTTCCGAAGCGGAAACGCATATCGAGGTGATTGATCGCGTCATCGGCGTTGCGCGCGACGCAGGTTTTTGTGTAAGCGGGCTGTCATATTCACCGATTCGCGGGCCGAAAGGAAACATCGAATTTCTCGTATTCTTAGAAAAATGCATACAAGAAAATCACACTGCAACAGAAATCGACCATAACACAGCCGTTTCTGTTGTACAGGATGCACATGACACGTGCATATAAAGCATACATATTCATATTTTCTCTTGTATTTTTATAAGCTAGGCCGTATAATATGGTCATATTATCTTTTTTGGAGCGAAAACGATGAAGATCGGCTTTGCTGGTAATCTCGAAAAGGAAGGCATTGCCGAATTTCGTGTCCGTTTGATGCAGCAGGCAGAAGCACTTGGCGAAGAAACGGTTCCGCTCGACGGCGTCGAAGCGCTGCGGCAGGAGCACCTTGCGCCGGATCTGCTGGTCGTCATCGGCGGGGACGGGACATTGCTTCGCTTTGCCTCGGAGGCAGCGAAACTAGACATTCCGCTGCTGGGCGTGAACCTCGGCAGGATCGGATTCTTGAGCGAAATTGCGATGGACGAGTTCTCCGGAGCAATCGAACGAATCCAGCACGGCGAGTATCGCGTGGAAGAGCGGATGACGCTGTTGTGCAGCATCAACGACGCGCCGTTTGCGAGCTGCCTCAACGACATCATGATCGCAAAGCAATCTTTTTCCGGTACGATTCACATCGATATGTTTTGCGACGGACAATCCGTCGGCTCCGTTTTCTCCGATGGCATCATTGCGAGTACGCCAACCGGCAGTACGGCATACAATCTCTCTGCAGGCGGCCCAGTGGTCACGCAATCGCTCGATAGCATCATCGTCACCGCAGTCTGCTCGCACACGCTGCATATCCGCCCGATTGTCAGCGCGCCGGATGCTGTATGGACATTCCGAGTCAACGGCGAAGGGTTTGTTGCAGGAGACGGCATCAAGCTGCGCAACATCAACCCGGACGATCGCATCAGCGTGACACGATCCAATCTGCGCGTGCGGTTCATCCGTTTTCAGGAACAGAACGTTTTTGAACTCATCCGCCAAAAACTCACTTGATCGTTTCCCTTGGTCTCTATGCTGCTGAAAATGCGGCATTTAAATAACACCACAACTCTTAAGATACCGATGCGACGTTTAACAGCGACACATTCTTTTACGCACTCATCATTATTTAGTATTGGGGATTTGAAACATGAAAGCAAAACGCCATGACATGATTTCCAAACTCATTGCCTCGGAAAACATCGAAACGCAGGAGGAGCTCGCAGGGAAACTCCGCGATCACGGGTTCTCCGTTACGCAGGCAACCGTTTCACGCGACATCAAAGAATTGCGCCTGATCAAGGTGCTCACGCCGGAAGGCCGTTATCGCTATGCGACGGTGGAGAAGGCCGAAGCGGACCTGCAGGAACGCTTTATCCGCATGTTCAGCAACTGCGTGCTTTCCGTAACCAGCGCGGGAAACCTGATCGTGATCAAGACCATCGCAGGCAGCGCAAACGCTGCGGCGGAAGCGGTTGATACCCTCAAGTGGCCGGATATTCTCGGCTCGATTGCGGGCGACAACACGATCTTTATCGCCGTGCGGGACGCAAAGAGCGTCGGCGATATCATTAAGAAGTTCCAGAAGATGCTTAAGTAATCTGGCTTTTTGCGGACATGGCGCGCTCAATGGTCGGCCTCCGGCAGGGTGGCTCTGATGGTGAGCGCGCAGTCACGCTTTTACGACATATAGAACGTGGATGCTCATGAAAACGGGAGGGCGTCGACTTTGCTCAAAGATTTATCCATACACAATATTGCGCTGATCGATCAGCAGTCGATTGCGTTTTTCGGTGGGTTTTCCGTGCTGACCGGTGAGACCGGCGCTGGAAAATCCATTATTATTGAAGCGCTCAATTTCGTTTTGGGCGAGCGCGCAAGCCGCGAACTCGTCAAATCCGGCGAGGAGAAGGCAAGCGTCGAGGCGACGTTTGTGCTGGCGTCCGGCGAACCTGTGTTTGATGTTCTCTCCGAGCAGGGGATTGATTGCGAAGACAATGAACTGACGCTCTATCGCGAGTTTTCATTAAGCGGCAAGAATGTCTGCCGCGCAAACGGCACTTTGATCAATACAAGCGTTCTCAAACTCATCGGTGACGCGCTGGTGGATATTCACGGTCAGCACGCGCACCAATCTCTCCTGGATGAAAAACGGCATATCAATCTACTCGATCACTTTGCGGGCAAAGAGGCGCTGGATGTCAAGACGCGCGTGACGGAAGCCTATCATCGGGCAGTTGAGACAAGACGGCTTTTGCATGCCGCGCAGTTCAACGAACAGGAGCGTTCCAGACGGATCGATCTGTTGACGTATCAGATCAAAGAAATCGATGCGGCGAATCTCAGCATCGGAGAAGAAGAACAGCTCGAAGAACAGCGGGGACTGCTGCAAAACGCACAGGCCGTAATGGAAGGGCTTGAGGGCGCAAACACGGCACTCAGCGGAGACGAGGCAGAAAACGGCGGCGCGCTGGCTTCGTTTAGCGTTGCCCTGCATATGCTGGACGGTATCGCGCGGCTGCGTGCGGACTATCAGCAGCTATCAGAGAAACTCCATCAGCTTTATTATGATCTGGAAGACGCAAGCTATACGCTGCGCGATTATCGCGCGGATTTTTCGTTTGAACCCGATATGCTGGACGAGATTGAATCCCGTTTGGAGTTGATCTCCACATTAAAGCGCAAGTATGGCGCAAACATCGAAGAGATCCTTGCATACCGCGAAAAGGGCGTGGAAGAGCTGGACCTCATCGACAACGCGGAAGAGCGCAGGGAACAGCTTGCTGCGGAGTATGCCGCGGCAAAGGTGGAATATGATGCGCTAAGTATGGAGCTTTCTGAACTGCGCAAGCTGGCGGCAGAGCGCATGAGCGCGCGACTGCTGCCGGAGTTGAGCGATCTGGGCATGCCGCACGCTGCGTTTTCCGCAAAGTTTGAAACGCTATCTGGCGAGATACCGTCCGCAAACGGCACCGACGACGTAGAGTTTTTGCTCTCGACCAACCGTGGTGAGCCGGTCAAATCGTTGAGCAAGGTTGCGTCCGGCGGCGAACTTTCCCGTATCATGCTTTCGTTTAAGAGCGTGTTGGCAGACCTAGACGGAATCCCCACGATGGTGTTTGACGAAATCGACAGTGGCATCAGCGGCCAGATTGGTACCGCGGTTGCCGTAAAGATGCGCCAGATCGCAAAGAATCATCAGGTGCTTTGCATCACGCATCTGCCGCAGATCGCGGCCTATGCAAACCATCAGTACCTCGTCTATAAAGAAGAGACGGGAGAGCATACGCGCTCCAACGCGGTGAAGCTTAGCCCGGAACAGCGTGCGCGGGAGATCGCTCGCATCATGGGCAGCGGTGGCACGGATGCGGTTGCGCTGGAACACGCACAGCAGCTCATCGACGCGGCAGAGGCTGCAATGCAGCGTACATTTTAACAGATTATAGTATATATTGTCGAATCTGTCATGAAGATAGGGTATAAGTTGTTAGTTTAAACAGAATCCTCGCAGATTTCGGGGATATTCTGGAACGGCGGCGCGTGAAATAGCGGTTTTTATCGAAACAGAACGAATATTATCAATTTCTGTACTTTTGTTGTTTCGTTTGTCTGCCGCGGGAGAGCACATGAAGAAGAATCTGCTGATTGCAAGCAACAACATCGCTGACGCAAAGGGGATCGAGGCGGCCTTTCATCGTGTAAAAGACATTCGCCTGCTTCCGAGCGTGTTCACCGGCAGAGACGCTGTCGATACAATCCTTGCGCGGGACGTTGACCTTTTGATTCTTGACCTCTTTCTTCATGATCTGGATGGAATCAGCGTTCTAGACTTTATTGGAAAACTTGGCGAAGACAGGCGTCCGCTCGTTTTTGTAACGACTGCTCTTGCGGATGATCGGCTGCTGCAAATCATCAAAGATCGTGTGATCTATTGCTTTACAAAACCGCTCAAGTATGATCTTGTTCAGCTTCGTGTGTTGGAGTTCATCCGTCTGTACGAACGTGAAACGGAAAAAGCGGACGAGATGGTGGATATCCTCGAAAGCCAGATTGCGGCAGGCATTCGCGCAATCGGCGTTCCGGCACATTTGAAGGGGTATTACTATCTGCGTGATGCGATTCGCATCTATGCCATGAGCGAGTCCCCCGTAGATTTGAGTATCACCAACGATATCTATCCAACCGTCGCGAAGATTTTCAATACTCGACCACCGCTCGTGGAACACGCGGTGCGAAATGCAATCGAGATCGCCTGGACACGTGGTAACGCAGATACAATTAAAGAATACTTCGGCTATACGGCGAATGACTTCAAAGGAAAACCCAGCAATCTGGAGTTCATCGCGATGATGGCACAGCGCGCGCTGACCTACGTGAAAAGATAAGCAAGAACCGCTGCGCGTTTGCAGCGGTCTCTTTTTATGTTAGAGCTATATTTCATAGTGAAGATAGTGGAGTACATTATGCGTATACTATTAGCCGAACAAACGGATTTACAGGATATTCTTGATTTGCAACATGCGGCTTACCAAAGCGAGGCGCGATTGCTAAACAACCCCAACATACCGCCATTACAACAAACTCTATTGGAATTGCAAAACGAGTTCGAGAGTGGAACCATCTTGAAAGCGGTCAACGATGACGGAAGAATCATCGGTTCTGTTCGGGCTCATTCAAAAGAGAGTACACTTTATATCGGAAAATTGATCGTTCAACCCGACATGCAGGGGAAAGGCATTGGTACAGCCTTGCTGAACGAAATCGAACGCGTCTGCCCACACAAAAGATATGAGCTGTTCACGAGTTCAATGAGCGTCAGAAACATCAAACTTTATGAACGTACTGGATACCGAATATTTCGCGAGCAGCAGGTTTCTGATAACTTGAAATTAATATATTTAGAGAAAGTTCTATAACTTAATAAATTTCTTATAACCATAGAAAGCCGCAAATATGCATAAAAATGAAGCGTGAAAGCATCCCGCAGGAGCAATCTCATCGTGACTGTATCACGCGGGGCGATTGACGTTTCTATGCGTTCATACTAAACTAACATTAGATCGAATCAAATTCAAATCACCGAAAGCATTCTGCGATTTGTTAGAAAGCGGGGAGAGAGATGAATCTTCAAGATAATAAGAAAAAACGTGCGATTGTAATCGTGCTGGACAGCGTTGGCATCGGCGAACAGCCGGATGCAGCGGAGTTTGGCGATGTGGGTTCCCACACGCTCGGAAACATTCGAAAAGTGCGCGGAAAACTCGATATGCCGAACATGACGGCGCTCGGGCTGGCTGCAATTGAGAATAGCAGACTGGATTCTCTCGGCCTGACGCCAACAGGCGCGTACGGCCGCCTTGCGGAACTAACCAAGGCAAAGGACACCACCTGCGGACACTGGGAAATGGCGGGGCTTCCGCTGAAGCAGGCGTTCAAAACCTACCCAAACGGTTTTCCGGAAGGTTTTCTGCGCGAATATGAGGCGAAGATCGGGCGTGGCACCATTGGCAACGAGGTTGCAAGCGGCACAGAGATCATCGCCCGCCTTGGCGATGAGCACGTGAAAACCGGCAAACCCATTGTCTATACTTCAGCTGACAGCGTGTTCCAGATTGCGGCGCATGAGGGTGTGATTCCGCTTGCGGAGCAGTATCGTATCTGCGAAATTGCGCGCGAAATGCTCAACGACGACAACTTCCTCGTCGGTCGCGTCATCGCGCGTCCGTTTGAAGGAACCAGAGGCGCGTACAAGCGCACCGAAAACCGCAAGGACTATGCGGTTGAGCCGTTTACAGATACCGTTCTCGACGCGCTCGTGAAGCACGGTAAGGACGTTGTCGGCATCGGCAAGATTGAAGACATCTTCTGCCATCGCGGTGTGACGACGGTCGATCATACGAAGAACAATCATTCCGGCATCGACGCGACGGTTCGCTTTCTGGAAGAAGGCAAGGGCGATTTTATCTTCACCAATCTGGTCGATTTTGACATGCTTTATGGACATCGCAACGATGTAGAAGGTTATGCCTCTGCGCTGGAGTTTTTCGATGCTGCGCTGCCGCGTATCATGGGCGCGATGGGCGAGAATGATATCCTGATGATCACGGCGGATCACGGTTGTGATCCCACAACCGATAGCACGGACCATTCGCGCGAGTATATTCCGCTCGTCGTTGCTGGCAAACACGTAAAAGCGAACGTCAATCTCGGTACGCGGAAGACGTTTGCCGATATCGGCGTAACGGTGCTGGACTACCTCACGGGCGAACACTGGAACGTCGGGACTTCTTTCCTCGGCGATATTTACGAGGCATAATGCATGAATGAAGTGATTCAAAACGCGGTTAAAGCGCTAGCACCTCTCTGCGGAGACAACTGCAAAATCGGTCTGATTCTGGGTTCCGGTCTCGGCGGGTATGCGGAGAAAATCGAAAACAAGCGTTTCATGAGCTATAGCGATCTTCCGGGTTTCCCGCAATCCCGCGTGCAGGGACACAAGGGCAGATTCGTCATCGGGGAACTGTTTGGGAAAACCGTGATCTGCATGCAAGGCAGGTTCCACTTTTACGAAGGCTATCCGCAGTCTGACATCGCCATCCCGATTCGCGTGATGAAGCTCCTCGGCGTAGAGAAACTATTGCTCACCAACGCGGCGGGCGGCGTGAATTTGGATTTCTCACAAGGCGACTTGATGATAATCTCCGATCACATCAACTTTTCCGGCTCGCATCCGTTGATCGGGCCGAACGACGACGATTTTGGACCGCGCTTTCCGGACCAAAGCAACGTCTATGATCGCGATCTTCGCGCCGGCGTTCGCGAGGCGGCGAAGAAGGCGGGGGTCAAGCTGCAGGAGGGCGTCTATATGATGTTCTCCGGGCCTTCGTTTGAGTCTCCCGCCGAGATCGTGTTTTCCCGCATCGTTGGCGCGTCCGCGGTCGGTATGTCCACCGTACCGGAGGCAATCGCAGCCGCGCATTGCGGCATCAAGACGGTCGGAATTTCGCTGATTACGAATATGGCTGCGGGAATTGCAGACCAGTCGTTGAGCCACGAGGAAGTTCAGGAGACGGCGGCGGTCGCTTCAGAAAAGTTTTCGAAGTTAGTGGATCAAATCGTTTCCGACGTATTTTAAGGCTTTTTCACGGTACCCGCGTTTCATTTACGCGTGTGCTTTTCTTTGTAAACCGGCACAAAATTGTGGTTGAAAATTGTCGAAAATCTAGATGTAGGTGAAATTGAATCGAACCGCTTGCGTATGGAACCACGCAGGGCTTATAATGAAAAAAAGCACAAGGAGGGCCACGGCTTTGATTGGAGTCATCTTCGGCGAAAAGGGCACAGGAAAGACAAAGCAGATCCTTGAAATGGCAAACAAGTCTGTCCTGTCGGCAAAAGGAAACACGATCTTCATTGACAACGACATCAGCTACATCTACGACCTCTCCAGGAAAGCTCGCTTCATCAACGCAACGGAATACGGCATTACATCCCCGAAAATGCTTTATGGTTTCCTTTGCGGTCTTGCAGCGAGCGATTTTGATTTAGAGACCGTTTATATCGACGGGCTTCTGAACATTATCGGCCACAAACTCGACGACCTTGAGGGACTTTTCGACGATCTGAAGAAGTTCTCCGAAAAGAACAACCTCAGCGTGATTATGAGCATAACCGGCAGCAAAGAGACCGTTCCCGCCTACATGAAAGAGTACCTTCTGTAAGCAGACAGACGCATTTCTTTCGAACGGTTCACACCGTTTCTTACAGTCGGCCTTTTTACTAGGCGACGGCAAACATGCTGCGATCCATATAAATCAAACAGACTCTCACTAGAAAAGGAACCTGAAACACCTATGCGTTACCTGAGCACGCGAGGCGGCGATCCCGCATCCGCTGCGGAAGCGATTGTGCGTGGCATCAGCCCCTCCGGCGGACTGTATGTGCCCGAATCGTATCCCACAATTGAATGGAAAAACGGCGTGCGCGGCGGCTATTTAGCAACCGCGCACCGCGTCATGCAGGCATATCTACCGGAGACGGAATCTTCCGAACTCGAGCAGATGATCGCCGCAGCATACAAGAGCTTTGATCATGCGGACGTCACGCCCGTCGTCAAGCTCTCGGAAACCGAACACGTTCTGGAGCTCTGGCATGGGCCGACGATGGCCTTTAAGGATGTCGCGCTCCAGATGCTGCCGCATTTGATGCGCAGTTCGCTCCGGCAAACGGGCGAGACCAAGCAGGTCTATATTCTCGTCGCCACATCCGGCGATACGGGAAAGGCCGCGCTGGAGGGATTTCGCGATGTCGAAGGAACGCACGTGCTGGTGTTTTATCCGCACGGCGGCGTAAGCGAGGCGCAGCGCCTCCAGATGGTTACGCAGGAAGGCAAAAACGTCGATGTATGCGCTGTCTACGGCAACTTTGACGACGCGCAGACCGGCGTAAAGCAGATCTTTGCGAGCAAAGAGATTGCAGAACAGCTTGCGGAACAGGGCTGGAGGCTTTCGAGCGCAAACTCGATCAACTTCGGCAGACTGCTTCCGCAGATCGTGTATTATTTCACGAGCTATGAGACGTTGGTTGCGCGCGGCGAAATCCAACCGGGAGAGAAGGTCAACTTCTGCGTACCGACAGGCAACTTCGGCGACATTCTCGCGGGCGAATATGCACGCAGGATGGGATTGCCCGTCAATAAACTCATCTGCGCATCCAATCGTAACAATGTACTGACAGACTTCTTCGAAAGCGGCGTTTACGACGATAATCGCCCGTTCTATCAGAGCATGAGTTGCTCGATCGACATCCTGATTTCCTCCAACCTCGAACGCCTGCTTTTTGAGCTCGCGAACAGAGATGATGCGCTCGTGCGCGAATGGATGCAGGGGTTGAAAGAAAAGGGCATATACGCCCTGCCGCAAAGTGCGCTGGAAGAGCTGAAAAAGACGTTCTCTGCGGGCTGGTGCACCGAGGAAGACACGCTTGAGACCATCAAGCGCGTGTTTGACGAGACGGGTTATCTCATGGACCCGCACACCGCGGTTGCGCAGTGCGTTTATGAGCGCTATGTTGATCGCACAGGCGACGCGACCAAGACGGTGCTGCTTTCGACCGCAAACCCGTATAAGTTTGCTAGTGACGTACTGGGTGCATTTGAACCCGCGGGCAAAGACGACTTCCAGAACGCGGATCGGCTCAAAGAGTTTACAGGCGTTCCTATCCCGAAGTCGATGAGTGAACTGCTGGGCAAGCCGGAACGGCACCACGACGTATGTGCGCTGACCGATATGCCCAAACGCGTTGTTGAACCGATTCTGGGTAAGAAGTAAAAAACCACCAGCGCAATATACCACAGATTTCCAGACAGAGAAGGAAGCGATCTATTACGAACAGAAAAAAACTTGATCTTTCCACCATCACCATCATACTGTGCTTTTTGATCGTCGTTGTTCTTTCGTTGTTCATGGTGTATCAATCCGGGCAACAAAAGCAGACGAAGGCGCTGAATGTCAGCGCGCTGCAGGAACTCGCGAACACCATCCAGTCTCAGTATTTTTTCTATGAAGAAAAGGAACTGGACAGCGAGAAGCTGCTGGATGCTGCGATGCGCGGAATGATCACAAAACTTGAAGATCCATACGCGCAGTATTTCACGGAAGAAGAGTATCAAGAGCTTTTATCAAACAACGCCGGTAACTATGTCGGCCTCGGCATCACCATCATGGCGCCGGACGATACGGGCACGATGGTGCAAAGCGTCTATACCGGCGCTCCTGCCGATTTGGCAGGCATTCGCAAGGGCGATATTCTCACGCTGGTCAACGGCAAAGCAACCGCAGGGAAGACCCTTGACGAGGTGATCACCTATTTTTCGGATGATTCCACGGTGCCCGATGAAATCGTCTATTTACGCGACGGCGTCTTGACGACGGTCAGCGTGCTCCGCGCGGAGATTCATATCATCCGCGTGAGCTCGACGATCCTCGACGGAGATATCGGATATCTGCGCATCACGGAGTTCAACGGCAGCGTTGCGGAAGATTTTTCCAATGCGGTCGATGCGTTTTTAGAGCAGGGCGTTCAAAAAATGATCATCGACCTGCGGGACAATCCCGGCGGCGGCCTGACGGAAGTGCTCGACGTTGCCTACACGATGATTCCTGAGGATGAGGTCATCGTCAGCATCCGTTCCAAGAACGGAGACGAGGATGTGTATCGCTCCAAAGGCGGGGACAAGATTTCCATGCAGATGGTCGTGCTCGTCAACGGCAACTCGGCCTCTGCCAGCGAACTGCTTACGGGTGCGCTCAAAGATTACGGACTTGCGACGATCGTCGGCACGCAGACATTCGGCAAAGGCATCGTGCAGAGCTATTTTCACTTGAGCGGCGAAAACGGCTGGGCAAAGATGACAACGGACGCATACTATACTCCAAACGACGTATGCATCCAGGGCGTCGGAATTACGCCGGATATTGTTATGGATTTACCGGAGGAGCTCAAGAATCTGTCCATCGATCTGATCGATCCCGCGCAAGACACACAGTTACAGGCAGCAATACGGGTGTTCGGACTGCAGGCAAACGCGCCGGCAACCGCAATCCGCTAATAAATGAAAATCACAGGAGAATTTTATGTATCGCATTAAAGATATTTCCCTCGCGCCGATGGGCGAACAAAAGATTGAATGGGTGCGCCGCAATATGCCAATTTTGAACGGCATTCGCGAGTCTTTTGAGCGGGACAAACCGTTCGCAGGATTAAAAATCGCGCTATCGATTCATCTGGAAGCGAAAACCGCCTATCTTTCGCGTGTTCTCGCGGCTGGCGGCGCGGAGATGTATGTCACCGGCAGCAATCCGCTCTCCACGCAGGACGATATCGTCGCAGCGCTTGCCGCAGGCGGCATCAATGTGTTTGCGCTGCATGGCGCAACCAAAGAGGAATACAACGAGTGCATCGAGAGTGTGCTGATGGCAGAGCCGGATATCATTGTTGACGACGGCGGCGATCTGGTGCATGCGATTCACACGAAGTTTCCGCATCTGATCGAGAAGATTCTCGGTGGATGCGAAGAGACCACGACCGGCATCGTTCGCCTCGTTGCGATGGATAAATCCAAAGAGCTGCGCTTCCCGATGTTCGCGGTCAATAACGCGGACTGCAAGCATCTCTTTGATAACCGTTACGGCACGGGCCAGAGCGTATTTGACAGCATTGACCACACGACAAACCTCGTCATCGCGGGCAAAACCGTCGTTGTCGCGGGCTACGGCTGGTGCGGCAAGGGCGTCGCGATGCGCGCAAAAGGGCTCGGGGCCGCCGTCATCGTGACCGAAATCGATCCCATCAAAGCAATCGAAGCCGTTATGGACGGGTTTGCTGTGATGCCGATGATCGAGGCCGCAAAACTCGGTGACGTGTTTGTCACCGTGACGGGCGATATCAAGGTCATCGACGAGCCGGAATTCATGGTGATGAAGGACGGCGCGATCTTGACCAATGCGGGTCATTTTGACGTAGAGATCAACGTCCACCGTCTAGCCGAAATCGCAATTGACAAGCAGGAGATGCGAAAGAATATCGTTGGTTTCCAGCTGCCGAACGGTCGCTGGGTCAACGTGATCGGCGAAGGCCGTCTGGTCAATCTCGCAGCAGGCGACGGTCACCCGGCTGAGATCATGGATATGAGCTTCGGCATCCAGGCGCTATGCGCGCGGTATGTTGCGGATCACAGGGGTCAGCTTGAACCAAAGCTGTACGCTGTGCCGCAGGAGATCGACACAGAGGTTGCGACACGCAAGCTCACGGCGCTCGGCGTCAAAATCGATACGCTCTCTGACGAGCAGGAAGCGTACCTCGCAAGCTGGAATGTTTGATTCCAGCTTGCCAATCAAGCTTTTGAGAGCCAAATTTGAGGTTTACAAGGCGTTTTGAAGCTGATAAAATAATACGTGGCGCGGTATTTTCCCGCGCATCGCAATTCAAAATTCCTCTGATCTATGGAACTGTATCCGTACCAAGCGGATTCGAAATAAGCGTATCAAACGCTCAAATCATCTACAGGGGGAACCGAAATGAAGGAATACACCGCGAAAGACATTCGTAATATCGGCGTTTTCGGGCATGGCGGCGAGGGTAAAACCACGCTGAGTGAGGCTATGTTGTTTAATGCCGGGCTGATTGACCGCCTTGGCAAGGTTGAAAACGGCAACACCACCACCGACTACGACCCCGAGGAGATCGCCCGCGGCATTTCCATCAACGTAGCACTGGCTCCGCTGGAGTGGAAGAACACGAAGATCAACGTCATCGACGCGCCTGGCTTCTTTGATTTCTACGGTGAAGTCACCGCAGCGATGATGCTTGCCGACAGCGCACTGATCGTCGTCAGCGCAGTTTCCGGACCGGTCGTCGGTGCGGAAAAGGCGATGTCCATGTGCGAAAAAGCGCACAAGGCGCGCATGATCGTCATCAACCAGCTCGATCGCGAAAACGCGAACTTCGAGAAGGTCATGGGCGAAATCAATGCAAAGTTCGGACCCAGCGTGGTTCCGATTCAGCTGCCGATCATCGAAGGCGGTGTGTTTAAGGGTTATGTAGACGTTGTCAATATGACCGCAAAGCACTTTGACGGCAAGGGCGAGAAGGAAGTTGCCATTCCGTCTTCTATGGAAAGTCTGGCACAGTCTTACTCCGAAAAGCTCACCGAAGCCGCTGCGGAAGCGGACGAAGAGCTGATGGAGAAGTATCTCGAAACGTTCGAACTCAGCCGCGAAGAGATGCTCAAAGGTCTCTCCGTCGGCGTTCAGACCGGCGTGATTACGCCCGTTGCCTGCGTCTCCGCGGCGCAGAACATCGGCGTAGCGACGCTGTTGGATACCGTTGTCAACTATCTGCCCTCCGCCGCGATGGCGAAAGCCCCGAACGCGAAGAGCGCAAAAACGGGCGAAGACGTCGTCGTCAAGCAGGATGGCAAGTTCGCGGCTCAGGTCGTCAAGACCACGTTTGACCAGTTCGGCAAGTACTCGATCGTCAAAGTCTACCGTGGCACGCTCGATATCAGCGTTTCGCTGTACAATGCAAACGCGGAGAAGTCTGAAAAATCGACGGCGCCTGCCATGATGCGCGGCAAGAAGACGTACCCGATTGAGAAGCTGCACGCGGGCGACATCGGCGTTGTTCCGAAACTGCAGTATACCGCAACGGGCGATACGCTCTGCGATGCTTCCGACGTGATCGTGTTCGACGAAATCGAGTTCCCGAAACCTGCGATTTCTCTTGCGATCACCGCAAAGAAGCAGGGCGAGGACGACAAAGTCATCTCCGGCCTCAACCGTATTACGGAAGAAGATCCGACGATCCGCATCGAGAAGAACGCGGAAACCGGCGACGTGTTGATTCAGGGTCTCGGCGAAATGCACATCGAGGTCGTCTGCGGCAAGCTCAAGAACAAGAGCAACGTCGAAGCGCAGATTTCCGATCCGCGCATTCCGTATCGTGAGACCATCCATACCATGGCGGAAGCCGAAGGTAAACATAAAAAGCAATCCGGCGGTAGCGGCCAGTATGGCGTCGTCCAGATGCGCTTTGAACCGGCGGCCGAAGGCGTGGATTACGAGTTTGTTAACGCCATCGTCGGCGGTGTGGTTCCGAGAGAATTCATTCCCGCCGTTGAAAAGGGCCTCAAGGAAGCGCTCGTACGCGGCGTGCTCGCGGGCTATCCGATGGTCGGCATCAAAGCCACGCTCTACGACGGAAAATATCACCCCGTCGATTCCAAGGAAGTCGCATTCAAATCCGCTGCCCGTCTTTCCTATAAAGCGGCCTGCGTGAAAGCGAACCCGACGCTCATCGAGCCCATCTACCGCTACGAAATCTTCGTGCCGAGCGACTACGTCGGCGCGATCAGCGGAGATCTTTCGTCCCGCCGTGGACGCATGCTGGGCATGAACCCCGTGGATGGCGGAACCGTCGTCGTTGCGGAAGCGCCTCTCTCCGAAATGTTCAAGTACGCGACGGACCTGCGCAGCATGACGCAGTCCCGCGGTTCCTTCACAAGCGAGTTTGTCCGCTATGAGGACGTGCCCGCTAACATCGCAAAGAAGATCATCGAGTCGGCGAAGAAGGAAGAGGAAGAGGAAGAGTAATCAGCTCCATCTTGCGGAGGGCGGGGATACCCGCCCTCTGTTTTCTTCAATCAACTACAATACCACTAAGAAACGAGGCACAACATATGCATGAAACCACCGCAAAAGTAGATCGTCAGGCAACCAGCCTGTTGGATATCACCTTGGGAAGCAACGTGATCGTGATTTTGATCATCATCGGGATCAATATCGTCAATCTGGTGCGCGCAAACTCCGGTCAGGGCGCGCTGGTCAATGCCGCGGCTCCTGGGCTTGTGGTCATCGTAAGCTTAGCGCTGGTGTTGTATCTGTTGTACGGTTGCTGGGGCGCGTTTACGACCAGACGCAGGCTTGGCCGCGTCTTTATTATGGTAGATGAGAATGGCGTATCCGGCATGTCGCTCGCAAACCCCACGACAGGCGAACAACCCCAGCCGTTCTCTGTGCCGTTTACCCAGATTCGCTCGGTTGGCGTGGACGGTGTCGCATTGACGAAGAAGCACACGGTGCTTGCGCTGAAACTTGAAACGGAGGATCGCGTCTATTTTGTGCCCGCGCCGGAAGGATTAAAGGAGCTTGTTCAGCTCATATCCGACCAGATGGTATCAAAACCCACAGCGTGACATTATCACTTGGAATCAAACGAAGCCGGTTGCTTGCAGCCGGCTTTCGTGCTATTTTTAAGTTAGAATGGTTTAACTAATGTGGATGGAACAAGGAAAGGAACTCTTTCAATATGAAACGAGTCGCAATGATATCAATCAGCGCAATATTTCTTGCGCTATTCTTCGTTGGCTGCGCAAACAGTGCAGCACAGGTTGTTGTAACGGAAACACCAGCTCCGATTGAGACGGTAGTGATCGGTTTCGATTTGTCAAACGTTACCCCGACCCCGGTTTTGACACCGACAATTCCCATACCGACCGCGACGCCTACCGCAACGCCTGTCATCACACCTTCCGCGGCAAACGGAACATTGGAGCTTACGCTGGAGCAGCTCGCACAATACAATGGCAAAAACGGAAATCCGGCGTATATCGCGGTGGATGGGGTGATTTATGATGTCACAAACAATCATCATTGGACAACGGGCACGCACGAAGGATATTCCGCGGGAACAGACTTGACGGACGCAATCATGGGAAAATCACCGCATGGTATCAGCGTTTTGGGAGACGTATCGGTCGTCGGAAAGTTGATCGCCGGTTAAATTCTCATAATTCTTTTTCGCTTACAGGGTAAAGAATTGAATAAAGTATAAAACGTGATGTTGTCACGATAAACGGAGATAAGTCGGTTGCATGCAATCGACTTTTCTGATACTATACAGTTAGATGATTCATACTGGAATCGATCACTTATGTGAAGACGAAAGGAAGTTTAGATATATGAAACGAATCGCAACCATACTGATCACCATTCTGGCACTTGCAATATTTGCTGTTGGCTGTGCCAGCGGTGCTGTAGACAGCGCAGCTGTTGCGGCTGATGCCTCAAATGAGAGTGCCGCCGTCGCGGCAACTGATGATTCTGCGTCTATGGATGCAGCGGCAAACGGCATGATGGAACTCACACTCGAAGAGCTCAAGCAATATGACGGCAAGAATGGAAATCCCGCATATGTAGCGGTTGATGGCATCATTTACGACATGACAAATGTTGCAGCGTGGAAGAATGGCGATCACAACGGATATTCCGCTGGAAACGATTTGACGGATATCATCAAAAACAAGTCCCCGCATGGCGTGAAGAACCTGGAAGGGGTACCCATTGTGGGTAAGATTGTCGACGGTTAAACTGAGAAATATAATATCGTTTTACCCCAAAAACAGGGGTAACGAGAAAAAAAGCGCCCGTATGGGCGCTTTTGTTATGTCTCTTTGTCGGCTGACTGCTCTTCTTCGGCAGTAGTCAAATCCGGATGAAAATAGTGGAAAACCGATTCCGCCGTGCGGGAGTCGATGAGCGGCACTTCTGACAATGCTTCCTGCGAGGCAGATTTGATCGCGTCGATCGTCAGGAAAGCGTCGAACAGCGCGCGCTTTCGCTTGTCTCCCACGCCGGGAATGCTGTCCAGCACCGAATACAGCGCGTTTCGATTGTGCACGTTGCGGTGATAGCTGATCGCAAAACGGTGCGCTTCGTCGCGCAGACGCTCGATCAGGTGCTGTGGTGCGGAGTTGCGTGGTAACTGGATCGGCATTTCTTCGCCGGGGATGTAGATGGTCTCGCTCAGCTCCGCGAGTCCGACGGTCGGGATAAAATCGAGCGTGAACTCTTCGAGCACTTCCAGCGCGACCTTCAACTGCGTGGGTCCGCCGTCCATCACTAGTAGATCGGGCAACGGCAAGAATCCCGCTTCTTGTTCTTCGGCCTTCTTGAACCGCCTTGTGAGCGCTTCCCGCATGGCGATGAGGTCGTTGCCGCACGCGTCAGCGCGAATGCGGAACCGGCGGTAGGCGCTCTTGTCCGGCTGCCCGTCGGTAAAGACGACCATCGAGGACACGGTATCTCTGCCTTGAATGTGCGAGTTATCGAAGCACTCGATGCGCGTCGGCACTGTTTCCAGACCGAGGATCGCGGAAAGCTGCGTCAGCGCGCCTTCGCCGCGTTCCCATGCGCGCTTTTGCAGCGACGCGTCTTTTTCCAGCATGTCGAGGCAGTTGCGATATGCCATCTCGGTGAGTTTGCGCTTCTCTCCGCGCTGCGGGCGATGCACCTCGACCTTGCGCTTGGCAAGTCCTGTGAGCCAGCCGGAGATGGTCTCCATGTCCGTCGCGTCCTGATAGAGCAGCACTTCGGGCACAAAAGTCACGGCCTCGGCGTAGTACTGCGAGAGGAAGGCGGAGAGAATGTCCGCGTCGCTCTCCTCGGTGTCCGCGTCCATGCGGAACTTCTCGGTTCCGATCACCTTGCCGTTGCGCACAAACAGCGCGTACACAACAGCGTTGGTGTCGAGCCTGCCGAGTGCAAACACATCCAGCATCGTGTTGGTGGTCGCGATGACCGCCTGTTTTTCGTTTAAGCTCTCGATCGCGCGGATGCGGTCGCGGAGAATTGCAGCACGTTCAAATTCCATTGACTCCGCAGCAGTGTTCATCTGATGGTTGAGCGAGCGGAGGATATCCGTCGTGTTACCGGAGAGAAACGAGATCACCTCGTCGATGAGTTTGTGATATTCTTCGCGCGTGACGTTCCCGGAGCACGGCGCGCAGCATTTGCCGATGTGATACATCAGGCATGGGCGTTCACGCCGCGCGATCATGCGCGCGATGTCCTTTTTGCATTGGCGGATCGGATACTGTTCGCGTACCAAAGCGAGCCCATCTCGTAGTAATAGTCCAGAGAGAAAAGGCCCCAGATACTTCGCGCCATCTTTTTTGACGCGGCGGACAACATCCAGCCGGGGGAAATCCTGCCGCAGGTCGACGCGGATATAGGGGAAGTGCTTGTCGTCCTTGAGGAGAATGTTGTATTTCGGCTTAAACTCTTTGATCAGGTTGGATTCGAGCGAAAACGCCTCGGTCTCGTTCGCGACACGGATGTACTCAAAGTCCGCGATCTGCCGCACCATGGCGGTGACTTTCGGCGGATGATTCTTTGACGACTGGAAGTACTGCCGGACGCGATTTTTCAACGAGATGGCTTTTCCAACATAAATAACCTCGCCTGCCGCGTTAAACATCTTGTACACGCCGGGTTCCGAGGGAAGCAGTTTCAGTTTTTCTTCAATAATTTGGTTCATACTATGTTTCTCAGATTAAATGACGACCTCACCGGCGTCGACCAGCATTTTATAGAGCATCGGAAGCGGCAGCCCAATCACGTTGAAATAGTTGCCTTCCACGCGGTCGACGAAGATACCGCCGGGTCCCTGTACGCCGTATGCGCCGGCTTTGTCAAGCGGTTCGCCGGTTGCGACATAAGCTTCGATCTCTCGCTCAGTCATAGGCGCGAACGTGACGGTTGTTTCACAGTGTCGCACATCGGCGCGCCCGTCTTTCACGACGGCAACGCCGGTAAACACGATGTGCGTTTTGCCCTGCATGCGGCTTAGGTACGTTTTTGCGACTTCCGGCGTATGCGGTTTGCCGAGGATATCGCCTTCGAGATAGACGATGGTGTCCGCGCCGATCACGCAATCGTTCGGGTACTTGTCCGCGACAGGCTGTGCCTTTTGCAGCGCGAGGGTTTTGACAAACTCGGCGGGCGGCAGGCCGTGCGGCTGCACTTCCTCCTCGCCGGAGGTTTCGATGATATAGTTGAGTCCAATCATGGACATGAGTTCCCGTCTGCGTGGGGATGAGGACGCGAGAATGATCATAAAGTCTCCAGAATTTGTGTTTAGTCTTTGATCGTGATGAGCACGGGGCAGTGGTCGCTGCCCAGCACGTCGCTGAGGATGACGCTGTCCTCAACGCGGTCGATGAACCGCTCGGACACGATGAAATAGTCGATGCGCCAACCCGCGTTACTTGCGCGCGCATTGCCGAGGAAGCTCCACCACGTGTAGGCATCCGTCTTGTCGGGGTAGAAGTAGCGGAATGTATCGACAAAGCCGTTTTCCAATAGCCGCGTCATACAGGCGCGCTCTTCGTCCGAAAAGCCAGCGTTCTTGCGGTTTGTCTTCGGGTGACGAAGATCGATTTCTTTGTGTGCGACGTTCAAATCTCCGCAGACGACGACCGGCTTTTTTGCGTCCAGCGCTTTGATGTAAGCAAGGAAGGCGTCTTCCCAGGTCATGCGGTAATCGAGGCGCTTGAGTTCATTTTGCGAATTCGGCGTATAGACCGTTATAAAATAGAAATCCGGATACTCCATCGTAATGACGCGGCCTTCCGTGTCGTGCTCGGGAATACCGATCCCGTTTGTGACGGAGAGCGGCTCTTTCTTTGCAAACACGGCTGTGCCGGAGTAGCCTTTTTTGATGGCGCTGTTCCAATAGACCTCATAACCGTCGATGCCGCCGTCAAACTGTTCCGGCTGCATCTTGGTCTCCTGCAGGCCGATGAGATCCGGCTGTTGTGCGTTGACAAAATCGTAAAACCCTTTCGTGATGCAGGCGCGAAGCCCGTTGACATTCCAAGAGATCAACTTCATCGTCCGACACTCCTTTCACGGGTAAATATTCTAGTCTTCAATATATCATAGCAGGCGCTGAAATACAAACAAGGGTCCGCATTTTTCGGAATCAATCATTTTGAATCGATTTTCAATTACCGGATTGACAAACCAAAAAGAACTGATAAAATGTACCATATGTAACATATATGGCGATAACGCGTCAAATCAAACACCAGACAAGCAAACCAAACAGCAACACGAGGACGGATATGAGCCGATCGCTTCAGCCAACCGCATACGTAACACTTGCCGGAAAGACGTTTCTTTTTGCGGGCATCCCGGAGACGGAGATTTTCGCTCTGTTGGGGACGGCTGGCGTGCGTGTTGAGCACTATGAAAAGGATCAGATCATCTTTGACCGCAGCGATCCGGACCGTGCGCTTGGCATCATTCTTTATGGCACTTGCGTGGTCACCAAAGAAAGCGAAAACGACCGCATGCCAATGAGCGTGTTGAAACAGACGGATCTTTTTGGAGCGGCCTCGCTGTTTCACGACGAAGAAGCGTATGTCGCCCGTGTCACAGCAGGCGAGAGCACTTGGGTGCTGCTGATTTCGGAAGAAGCGCTGCGCAGCATGATGCAGCGGGACTTTCGCGTCACAGAAAACTATCTTCGCTATCTTACGGCGCGTATTCGCTTTCTAAGCGAACGACTCGATGGATTCCTGCCACAGAGCGTCGAAGAGCGCGTGCTCAACCACATTAAAACCCGCGCGGAAAACGGGCTGTACGAATCGGAATGGAGCGTGACGCAGCTTGCGGACGCGCTCCGCATCAGTCGGACGACGCTCTACCGCGCGATGGATAAACTGGTTTCCGAAGGAAAAATAGAACGGCACGGGCGGGCATTCCGCCTGTCAAAAGGAGAAAACGAATGAAGAAACTACTCGCGATTCTCACCCTGATTGTCATGATCTTTGCTGTGGGCTGCGCAAAAGCCCCCGCAGAACCCGTTAACATCGCGGCGCTGAAAGGCCCGACCGGCATGGGCATCAGTTATATGATGGAAGACACAGAAAAGTACAATGTCGAGTTGCAGGACGCGCCCGATGTCGTCGTCGGCAAATTCGTCAGCGGCGAGATCGATATCGCTGCGGTTCCGCTCAACCTCGCTGCGGTTCTTTATAACAAGACCGAAGGCAACGTCGTGCTGCTCAACCTCGATACGCTCGGTGTGCTGTATATCGTCGAAAACGGCGAAACGATCAACTCGCTTGCTGATCTCGCTGGCAAGACCATCTACGCAAGCGGCGAGGGCGCAACCCCGCAATACGTGCTGGATTACCTGCTGGCGCAGAACGGCCTCACCGATCAGGTGAAGGTGGAATACGTCGGCGAACATACGGCGCTTGCCGCGATGGTCGCCTCAGGCGAAGCGCAGGTTGCACTCCTGCCGGAACCGTTCGTTTCTGCAGTGACCGTGAAAAACCCCACTGTGCATGTTGCGCTCGATCTCAACTACGCGTGGGAAGAAGCTTCCGGCACGAAGCTCGTCATGGGCGTGTATATCGCCAGCCGTACCTTCTACAACGAGCACCCCGATCAGGTGAAGGCGTTCCTCGCGGACTACGCGGCGTCGGTTGAAAAAGTAAACACCTCCGCGGACGCGGCGCAGAAGATCGCCGATCTCGGCATCGTCGGCTCCGCCGCGATTGCAGAGCAGGCAATCCCGCGCAGCTACATCGTCAGCATCACGGGCGAAGAAGCGAAGACTGCGGCATCCGCAGTGTTGAACGTGCTCTTTACGGCGAATCCGAAGTCGGTCGGCGGCAAACTGCCCGGCGACGACCTCTATGCCGAGTAAGCGGAAACTATATCAAACAGCGCTGATCGCGCTCATCTATCTCTTGGTTTGGGAAGCAGTGAGTCTCCTTGTTGGTAAGGAGCTCCTGCTTCCTTCGCCTTTTTCCACGCTGTCGCGGCTTGCTGTGCTGCTCACAAAGGCTGAAACCTGGCTCTTTTCCGGCTTGACGCTGCTTCGCATCATGACGGGGTATGCCATCGGCGTGATTTCGGGTGTGCTGCTTGCGGTCTTGACTTCACGATCACAGTTTGCGGAGGCGCTCCTTTCTCCGCTGCGCGCAATCGTCAAAGCGTCGCCGGTTACTTCATTCATTCTCCTTGCGTTACTTTGGCTTTCTTCCGATATGGTGCCGCTCGTGATCAGCATACTCATGGTGGTTCCGATGGTCTGGACGGCGACGGCAGAAGCGATTTTACAAACCGACATACGATTGATCGAGATGGGTAAGATGTTCGGACTGACCAGATGGCAGATTGTGAAAAAGATATTCGTACCATCCGTTTTGCCGCAGTTTCTTGCGGCATGCACGACCTCGCTTGGTTTTGCCTGGAAGTCGGGCGTCGCAGCGGAGATCATCGCGCTGCCGAAACAGTCCATCGGCTACATGCTCTATCAATCCAAACTACGCATCGAAACCACCGACTTGTTTGCATGGACGCTGATGATTGTCGCGCTCTCCATGCTGCTGGAGTGGCTGCTGGTGCGGGGCATGAGGAGAATTCGCCATGATGCATGATGTGATTTCGCTCAAAAATGTTACAAAAACCTTTGGCGGTCATGCCGTGTTGAACAACTTCTCCGCGGAGATTCCCCTATGCGGCGTGACGGTGTTCCGCGGCGCGTCGGGAGCAGGGAAGACCACGTTGTTTCGCCTGCTGATGGGCTTAGAAAAGCCGGATTCGGGCGAGATTTGCGGACTGGAAGATAAGAAACCAGCTGTCGTATTTCAGGAAGATCGATTGCTGCCATGGTCAACCGCGCTGGAAAACGCAGCGACGGGTTCGGACGAATCACGCGCAAGAGAGGCGCTTGTGCGCCTTGGCTTAGGCGACAATCTCTGTCAGCTTCCACGGGAACTCTCCGGCGGCATGAACCGGCGCGTGGCGATTGCGCGTGCGTTGGCGTACGGTGGAGACGTTCTTTTTCTTGACGAACCGTTCACCGGATTGGACGAGGAAAACAAGAAGATAGCGGCTGACGCGATGCGCGAAGCGAATATCCCGATTCTTGTGATTACGCATGACGATGCGGAGGCGGACTTGTTCGGAGCTTTTTGTGAGATTCGTATCGACTGATCTGTTATAATACTTGTAGTTTTTCAGATTGGAGCAGAGCATGCCGATACCATTTGAAACCGAACGCTGTCGGATTCGTCCGTTTGAAGAGAGCGATATTCCGGCGTTCATGTCCTATCGCAATAACCTTGACTGGATGCAGTACCAGGGCTTCAAGGGCAAAAAATATCTGGAATATAAAAAAGCACTTCTGATGCAACCGAAATTCGATGAAGGCGTTCAACTGGTGGTTGCAAACAAGCAAACCGGAGAGTTGATCGGCGATCTCTATCTAAAGATCGAAAAAGGTGTCTGCTGGATCGGGTACACGATCGCGCCGGAATTCGCGCGACAAGGGTTTGCGTTTGAGGTTGTGACACAATTGTTGCTGGAACTGCAACTGTCCGGAATGAAATTGGCGAAGGCCGGGGTGGAGGAGGAGAATATTGCTTCTATTCAGCTTCTAAAGAAGCTTGGATTCGAGCAGAACGGAGTAGATGGCAGCGAACTGATCTTTCAACATGATCTGTAAGGAACAGTCTGACACACTGGATAATTCAGAACGATTTCCGTCACGAGGTGACTGTGCTGAAAAGCATATACAATCTCGGTTGAAATATTGAGTATTCCGCCGGAAGGTGGTATACTTTTTTATTATGTTCAGGGAGGTTTGGCGTATGAAGTTCACCCTTCGCGAGAAAAGATTTCCCTCCGCAACCGGACTTTGCGACATCCGTTATCGTATGAGGGTGCCGGAAGACCCGCACGCGGCACTACAAATTACACACGGCATGGCGGAGCATATCGATCGCTATGACGAGTTTGCATCCTTTTTAGCGGAAAACGGCGTGCTTGTTTACGGAAACGATATCGCAAGCCACGGCAAAAGCATCACGGCGGATATGCCCAAGGGCTATTTCGGCGAGAAAAACGGCTGGGATGCTGTCGTAGCGGATATGCACACCATGTATGATCTCGTGAAAAAGGACTATCCCGCCATCCCGTTCATCCTGATGGGGCATTCGATGGGATCATTCCTTGCGCGCACCTATGCCGGGCGCACGGGCGACGACTTCGAGGCGTTCATCTTCTCCGGCACGGCGGGCGCAAACCCTGTACTCGCCATCGGCAAATGGATTGCCAAGCGTGAGATGAAGAAGACCGGCGGAAAACTGCCGAGCGAAACGCTCTTTAAGATGAGCTTTGGTTCCTATAATAACGCATTCAAACCCAACCGCACCGCGAACGACTGGCTCTCGCGCGACGAAGCGAAAGTTGATGCATACAACGCGGACGAAAACTGCGGTTTTCCATTTACGTCCAGCGCCATGTACGATGTTTTCACGGGCTTAACCGAAATCTCAAACGAGAAATGGGCGGCGCGCGTACCCAAGAAGCCGATTCTGGTGTTCTCCGGTGCGATGGACCCCGTCGGCGGAAAAGGCAAAGGCGTCAAGCAGGTGCACAACTGGCTCGTCAAGACCGGACACGAAGCCGAGCTGAAACTCTACGAAAATGGCCGCCACGAGATGCTCAATGAAATCAACCGTCAGGAAGTGTATGGCGATGTACTGCTGTTCATCAACGCGGTTGAAGCCATGGGTGAGTTGAAATGAGCGTCCTGGTATATCGCGACAGCGATACGCTGAGCCAAGCGCTGGCGACCTTGCTTGCCGGTTGCATGATTGAGAAACCGAGCAGCGTGCTTGGGCTCGACTGCAACGCGCTGCTTGCGCCCGCCTATCGCAAGATCGCGGGCATGACGAGCGATGGTCTGTTGGACTGGGCGAGTGTTCGTGCATTCAATCTATTCGAACACGTCAAACCCGAGGGCGAGCCATCCGACGAAGCGCGGATGCACAGCATGCTCTACGATCGAGTAAACATCCAACCCGAAAACATTTTCGCACCATGCGCGGAAACGCGCGATTGGAGCGTATTGTGCAACGACTATGAGAATGCAATTCTCGATGTTGGCGGGCTTGATACCGTTGTGTGCATGATCGGGCCGGATGGAAGAATCGCCTGCAACATGCCAAACGCGGAGCTTGCGCCGGTGACGCACGTAGAGCGCGACGAGAGCGGCAGGGTCGTGACCGTCGGCATTTCGACCATCATGGCGGCAAAGCGCGTGATCGCGATACTTTCGGGGTATGAACTCAGCAAGATTGCGCCGTTGGTCATCACAGGCCCCGTTCTGCCGGGTATTCCCGCAAGTTATCTGCAACTGCATCAAAACGCAATCTTCATGCTGGATGAAGACGCGGCAGAGCACGTTTAACCTGTTAGACAGTATTAGAGGGCGCGTAATATGTCGGAGTTGAGCTGGGAGAGCATTGAGCAGCAGATCGCAAACTGCCGCAGATGCGGGCTCTGTCAACAGCGGCACAGCATCGTCCTCGGTGAGGGAAACCGGCATGCGGATATCATGCTCATCGGCGAAGGACCGGGGGCAGATGAGGACGCACAAGGGCGTCCGTTTGTCGGAAAAGCGGGTCAATTGCTGGATAAAATGTTTTCAGCGATTGACATAATGCGCGAAGAACTGTATATTACCAACGTTGTCAAATGCCGTCCGCCGGGAAATCGAACCCCTCTGGACGAAGAAGCCGAAGCCTGTCTGCCAATTCTTCGGATGCAATATGCGCTGATCAAACCCAAAATCGTCGTCTGCCTCGGCGCCACTGCGACAAGGCATGTTTACGAACGGGATGCGCGCATTACACGCGTTCGAGGACAGTGGCAGGACAAGAACGGCACGCTGTTTATTCCGACCTATCATCCAGCGGCGCTGCTGCGGGATGAATCCAAGAAGAAGGATGTTTGGGCGGATTTACAGTCCATCGCAAAGACATATGCCGCGTTGCGGCAAAGCCAATGAACTCCATAGCGAACGGGATCAACGCGATTTCGTGGACTTTGAAATAGTGGAAGGGTAATTTAGGAGGACTTATGTCAGGACATTCCAAGTGGGCAAACATTAAAAATAAAAAGGAAAAGACCGACGCCCAGCGCGGCAAGATCTTCACCAAGATCGGCAGAGAAATCGCCATCGCGGTCAAAGAAGGCGGCCCGGATCCGGTCAATAACAACAAGCTCCGCGATGTCATCGCAAAGGCGAAAGCCAACAATATGCCCAACGACAACATCTCTCGCTCCATCAAGAAGGCGGCGGGCGAGGGCAGCTCCGTCAACTACGAAGAGATCGTCTACGAAGGCTACGGCCCCGGCAACATGGCGATTATCGTCGAAGTCGTCACCGACAACCGCAACCGCACCGCGGCGGAGATGCGCCACATCTTCGACAAGAGCGGCGGCAACCTCGGCAACAGCGGCTGCGTCGGTTGGATGTTTGATAAAAAAGGCGTCATCGTCATCGAGCGCACTGCGCTGATGGATGAGGACGAGGTCATGATGCAGGCGCTGGAAGCGGGCGCAGCCGACTTCGTCGCGCAGGACGATGCGTTCGAAATCTTTACCGATCCTATGGAATTTTCCGGCGTGCGCGAAACGCTGGAAGCTGCGGGATACGAGTTCATCTCCGCAGAAGTGCAGATGATCCCGCAGAACACGGTCAGCATCACGGACGCAGAGACGATCGAGAAGGTCGAAAAATTCCTCGAAAAACTCGACGATAACGACGACGTACAGGAGTTCTTCCACAACGGCATCCTGCCCGAGGATGAGGAAGAGTAACGGCGTCGTATCGCCGCAGAATGTTCACACGCAGGCTACAACAACGCCTTGCGCGTACCCCGCGGAGACTGGTTACGCGGTTGCGGGGGTTCTCGCGTTTGGTATAAAATAGAATCATCGAAAAAGGAGGCGTAACGTATGGCAGCAGAAATGATAACTTCCCTGGGAAAGATCACCATTGCGGACGACCTGATCGCCAGCATCGCTGGATACGCGGCAGTAGAGAATGTCGGTATCGTCGGCATGAACGCGAAAAAAGCGAGCGATCCGTTCATCGAACTATTCGGAAAAGATAACATGCGCCGCGGCGTCAAGGTTACGGTCGTTTCACCCGACGAGATTGATGTAGATCTCTATGTCACGCTCGAGTATGGCGTATCTTTGCCCGCAGTGGCACAGAATGCCAAGAGCAATGTGAAATATCGAGTGGAAGAAATGACTGGTGTTAAGGTTAACGCCGTCAACGTCCATGTCGAAAACATTCGCGTATAACGCGGTTCGGCTCTTGGGATCCGAACATTTCGGAGGGAAAATTGGATAATAACATGAAGATCGGCGGCGCACAGCTGCGCGATATGATTATCGCTGGAGCGACGCTGCTAGAAAAGAACAAAGCGACGATCGACGCTTTGAATGTGTTCCCTGTCCCGGATGGTGACACGGGTACAAATATGTCTATGACCATGCAGAGCGCGGTTTTTGAAATTCGCGGACTGCCGGAAAACGCAACAGCAACGCAGGTTGCGGATGCACTGAGCATGGGCGCGCTCAAAGGCGCGCGCGGCAACAGCGGCGTCATCCTTTCACAGCTCTTCCGCGGGTTCTCCCGCGCGTTCAAGGGCGCAGAGGTTGTTGACGCAGAGCTGCTCGCTGCGGCGCTGACAAAAGGCACCGAGGCGGCATATAAAGCCGTTATGAAACCCAAGGAAGGCACGATCCTGACGGTGTCCCGCGTGATTGCGGAGCATGTCACAAGCCTTCAGGAACAGGGCGCAAACGTCTATCGCTTATTGGATGAAATGCTCATCAGCGGCGAGAAGGCGCTTGCGGACACGCCGAATCTACTGCCTGTGCTCAAAGAAGCGGGCGTGGTAGACTCCGGCGGCAAGGGACTTTTAACCATCTATAAAGGATTCAAGCTTTCGTTGGACGGCGAAGAGATTGAAGCCTATGAAGAGTTGGTATCCGATCAACCGGTTCAGGAAAGCCTGAATATGGACAGCTTCTCCGGCGAAAACATTACGTACGGTTATTGCACGGAATTTTTCATCATTCATCTCTCGCCGGAGACCGATGAGAACGAAATCGAGAGCTTCCGCAACCACCTCGAACGCCTGGGCGATTCCGTCGTCGTGGCGAACGATGCGGATATGATCAAGGTGCACGTGCACTCCAACTCTCCCGGCAAGGTGCTGCAAATGGCGTTGCGCCTCGGAGAACTGGACAAGCTCAAGATCGAGAACATGCGCGAGCAGAACCGTGAACTCATGGCGGAGCGCAAGCGCAACGAAAAGGAATTCGGTCTGCTCTCCGTAAGCACGGGCACCGGCATCGACGAACTGTTCAAAGCATTGGCTGTCGATTCGCTGATTTCCGGCGGACAGACGATGAACCCCAGCATTGATACGATCGCGTCCGCGATCAACAAGATCAATGCGCGGAACGTATTCGTGCTGCCGAACAACTCCAATATCATCCTCGCGGCGCAGCAGGCGAGCGAGTTGACGGAGAAGGGCGTTGTGCTCATCCCGACGAAGACCATCCCGCAGGGTATTGCCGCATGCATGGCATATTCCAAGGATGCTTCCGTGGAGGAGAACGAAGCCGCGATGAAGGAAGCGATTGCGGACGTTATCAGCGGCGCGGTCACCTACGCCGTGCGCGATACGAAGTTCGACGGCAATTCCGTGAAAAAGGGCGATATGATCGGCCTGATTAACAATCACTTGACCGTTTCGGGCAAGACGGTTGCGGAAGCGACGAGCGCGCTTGTGCGCAAGATGATCGCCGAACGTGGCGACGAGGCCTGCACCGTTACGCTTTACTTTGGCGAAGGCCAGACGGAAGACGACGCACAAGCGATTGCGGACGCGCTCCAGGAGGAGTTTGCAGACGCGGAATTCATGGTGCTCGCGGGCGGTCAGCCGCTGTACTACTACTATATCGCGGTTCAGTAACGCACTTAACTGCGAAAGAACAGCCGATCAGCCGGCGACGGAACGACGTGTTTCGTCGTCGGCTTTTTTGATAAGTGCTAGGGGAAAAACATGCTGGAATCACCGCTGACTAACGTAAAGGGAATCGGGCCGAAACGCGCGGAGTTGTTTTCACAACTCGGCGTGTGTTCCGTGCGCGATCTGCTATTTCGCCTACCGCGGGATTATCTGGACTATACGAAAGCAACGCCTGTAGTCGAGCTCGTCAACGGACAGAACGCTGCCGTACAGGTGCGCATCGACGGTGCCACACGCTTTTTCCGCACAAAGGGCATTACGATTCTTTCCGCACCCGCACAGGACGAAACGGGGAAGATCACGCTCAAGTGGTTCAATCAACCTTATCGAAGTTCACAACTCCAGATCGGCGAAATCGTCTATGCCTGCGGTCGCGTAATTCGTAAAAACGGCGTTTCGCTGATCAATCCGTCGCTGTCGCAAGCTTTACCGGGCATTGTTCCCGTTTATCCGACCGTCAAGGGCGTGAATCAGCGCGCATGGCGGGATAGCATCCTGGCCGCGCTGGAAAGCGTTTGGGACAAGATACCGGAGCCACTGCCGAGAACGCTGCTGGAACGCTTCTCGCTCGTTCCGCTTGCGGTAGCTCTCCGTCATGCGCATTTTCCTTTCAGCCGTGAAGCGCTGGAACTCGCGCGCAGAAGGCTTGATTTTGAAAACACGCTGCTCTATTTCATCATTGTAGAGCTGCAAAAGGCAGAACGACTGCGCCTGAACGGGTTTTCGTTTGATACGACAGGTGTTCTGGAACGGTTTACCGCGGAACTCTCGTTTTCTTTGACGAAGGCGCAGATGCGCGTTGTCGATGAGATAGCAGAAGATATGCGAAAGCCTGTGCCAATGAACCGGCTTCTGCAGGGCGACGTCGGTTCCGGTAAGACGGCGATTGCGATGTACGCGCTCTGTGTTGCCGCAGCAAACGGCAAGCAGGGAGCGCTTCTTGCGCCGACGGAGATTCTCGCAGAGCAGCACGCACAAAATCTGACAGAAATTTTCGGGGAGACGGTTGTGCTCCTCAAAGGCAGCATGAAGAAAGCGCAGCGCGACGCGGTTCTCAAGAGAATCGCAGACGGCAGTGCACTGTTTGTGATCGGTACGCATGCACTGTTTTCAGAGGATGTGCGCTTTTACGATCTCGGCTGTATCGTGACGGACGAGCAGCATCGTTTCGGCGTACGTCAGCGCGCGGCGATGCTGGAGAAGGGCACACGGCCGGATATGCTCGTCATGAGCGCGACGCCGATTCCGCGTACGCTCGCGTTGATTCTCTATGGCGATCTCGACATCTCGGTGATCGACGAGCTGCCGCCGGGACGGAAGCCAGTCAAGACCAGCGTGATCCGCGCAGGTAAGCGCGAGGATATGTATCGCTACATTGCAGAGCAGGCAAAAGAAGGCGTGCAGAGCTACGTCGTCTGTCCTGCAATCGAGGAGAGCGACACCATCGAATGCCCAAGCGTGGACGCGATCTATACCGAACTCAAGAAGAAGCTGCCCGAAACGCGCATCGGCAAACTGCACGGACAGATGAAGGAGGCAGAGAAAGCGCGCGTGATGCATGCATTCCGCGCGGGCGAGACGGACGTGCTCGTGACGACGACCGTCATTGAGGTCGGCGTGCATGTGCCGTCTGCCTGTATCATGGTGATTGAAGGTGCGGAACGGTTTGGCTTATCACAGCTGCATCAGCTGCGCGGCAGAGTCGGAAGAAGCGCGAAACAGGCGTATTGCTTCCTGCTGTACGGCGTGGAGAGCGAGCAGGAGAATGAACGGATGCTGACCATGACGCAGACCAACGACGGTTTTGAGATCGCGCAAAAGGATCTATTGCTGCGCGGACCGGGTGATTTTATCGGCACGCGGCAGCATGGAGACGATAGTGCGGGGCTGCTCTCCAACACGATGGATGTGAAACTATTGGAAGAAGCATCCAGAGCCGCGAAAGAAATTTTGCAGCAGGGCGGCGAAGAGAGCGCACGACTGATCGAAATTGCGAGCGAACGATACGGCAGTATGCTCGGCGATATTGCGATGAATTAGCCTGTATAATATATGATTGTATTCAGAAACCATTTTGCATAAGAATCGCTCTTTTTTGACAAGTAAATGGTTTGACGGCATATAGCGTTCATGTTATAGTAGGAATACTCTCGCAAAATGATGTGCTGATAAGCACGAAAATTTGCAGAATTCACTCGAAAACGACGACAAAGTTTTTACTCTTTTTTATGAGGTGGCTATGGATTATCAGAGTTTGATCTCGGAGTGCGTACAGCGCATTCCGCCTTCGGGCATTCGGAAATATTTCGATCTGTTGGATGATACGCACATCAGCCTCGGCGTTGGCGAGCCGGATTTTCCGACGCCTGACCGCATCCGCAAACATGTTGCAGAGCGGCTCAAAACCGAGCGTGTGCCGTATTCGTCGAACTCCGGTGATCCGCACTTGCGCGAACTCATCCTGCGCTTCCTCTCGGAAAAGTACAATATCTCCGGCTATGCCGGCATCGACAACGTGCTCATCACCGTTGGCGCAAGCCAGGCGATCGATCTTGCCATGCGCGCGATTCTCAACCCCGGCGACGAGGTGATCTATCACGAGCCGTGCTATGTTTCCTATGCGCCGTCGATCGAACTCGCGGGTGGCACAGCGGTCAAGGTTGTCACACGTCATGAGGATAAATTCCGCTTGAACGCAGAGGATGTGAAGGCCGCCATCACGCCCAAGACGAAGGCGATTCTGATCGCGTTCCCGACCAATCCCACGGGCGCGATTATGGAAAAGAGCGATCTGGAAGCGATTGCGGATGTCGTGCGCGGCACGGATATTCTTGTGATCACGGACGAAATCTATTCGGAGCTGACCTTTAACGGCAAGCACCATGTTTCGTTTGCTTCGCTGCCCGGCATGCTGGAGCGCTCCATCGTGCTCAACGGCTTCAGCAAGGCGTTCTCCATGACCGGCTGGCGTCTTGGTTATGCCACAGGTCCCGCGGAGATCATCGCCGCCATGCGCAAGGTGCATCAGCTCATGATGCTCTGCGCGCCGACGCCCGCACAGTGGGCTGGCATTGCCGCGCTGGAACAGGGCTTTGCAGACGATTTTGCGGATACCCGCTACATGATCAACGAATATGAATCACGTCGCAGATACATCATCGACGCGTTCAATTCGTTTGGGTTGGATTGCAACGAGCCGGAAGGCGCGTTCTATGTCTTCCCGTCGATTCGTTCGACTGGCATGATGAGCGAGACGTTCTGCGATGGACTTCTCGCGAGTAAAAAGGTCGTTACCGTTCCCGGCGGCGCATTCGGCGCAGCGGGTGAGGGGCATATTCGGTGCTGCTACGCCACTTCGATGGAACACATCGAGGAAGCGATGCGGCGCATTGGCGAATATCTAAAAGAGATTCGCTAAGACGAATGTATATTTGCCCCGTCACGATTGCCGAGACGGGGCTTTTCTTCTGTTTTAAGCATATAACAGTGATTAAGACGGATTACTCTTTCTTTTTGCGGCAGGTGTTTTATAATAGAACCAAGCCGCGCAAACGACAGGTATCGGGGGAACTATGATACAGGAAAAAACATACACAACACTGGAATACGATAAAATTCTATCTATCTTAAAGCAGCATCTAGCGAGTGAAGTCGGGCTTGAGTATGCCGAAAAATTTCGCCCTGTGACATTGCTCAAAGAGGCGGAGACGCTGCAGGAGCAAACATGGGAAGCCGAGAGCATCTATACGCGTACGGGAAGAACGCCGATTTCGGGATTTCCTGACGTGCGAGAGCTTGTCGGTCGCATGCACGCGTCGTTGTTTTTAAGCACGCGAGAGCTGCTCTCCATCGCGTCTGCGATGAGAGCTGCACGCGAGGCGAAGGAGATTTTGCAAAGCGGAGACGAAAACAGTCTGCTGTGCAATCTCGCAAACAGGCTGACGTCCCACCGTTCAGTGGAAGAAGAAGTCGCGCGCTGCATTCTCGGCGAAGACGAGATTTCGGATAACGCCTCGCCGGAACTCAACCGCATCCGCAGACAGATCAAAATCGTTGGCGAACGCGTACGCGAAAAGCTCAACAACATGCTCAAGAGCCAGACGACGCAGAAATATCTGCAAGAGACGGTCATCACGATTCGCAACGGGCGCTACGTGCTCCCTGTCAAGGCGGAGCATCGCTCGCAAGTGCCGGGACTTGTCCACGACCAAAGCAGCAGCGGAGCCACGTTGTTCATCGAGCCTTCCGCTGTAGTGGAGCTCGGCAACGAGACCAAGCGGCTGTTCATCGAAGAGAAAAACGAAATCGAGCGTATCCTCTCCGGCCTGACCGCTATGATCGCGCCGTTTGCGGATGAGATTCACATCAGCTGTAACGTGATGGGCGCGCTGGACGTTATCTTCGCTCGCGCGATCATGGCACGCGATCAGCGCGCCGTTCGTCCCAAGCTCAACGAAGAGGGACGCGTGCGCATTGTACGCGGTCGTCATCCACTGATCGCAAAAGATCGAGTGGTGCCCGTCGATATCTGGCTGGGGGAAACCTTCCGCACGCTGATCATCACCGGCCCGAACACGGGCGGCAAAACGGTTACGCTCAAGACGGTCGGGCTCTTTTCATTGATGGCGATGAGCGGCATGTTCATCCCCGCGCAGGAGGGCACGGAGCTCTCTACATTTGACAATGTGTTTGCGGACATCGGCGACGAGCAGTCTATCGAGCAATCGCTGTCTACCTTCTCTTCGCACATGACCAATACTGTTCGCATTCTTGCGGAAGCGGATGAACGCTCACTCGTGCTGTTAGACGAGCTCGGCGCGGGTACCGACCCGGTTGAGGGCGCTGCGTTGGCGCAAGCAATCCTAGAAAGTCTGTACGAACGCAGCACGTTGACCGTTGCCACGACGCACTACAGCGAGATCAAGGCGTTTGCGCTGATGCACGCGGGCATGCAGAACGCGTCGATGGAGTTCGATGTAGATCGTCTGTGTCCGACCTACAGGCTCTTCATCGGCATCCCCGGCAAGAGCAACGCGTTTGAAATCTCCCGTAGGTTGGGGCTCAGCGACGCGGTCATCTCCCGCGCGCAGGATTTTTTGCAGAAGAAAGATATCGCGTTTGAAACCGTTCTTTCGGAAGCGGAGCAGGCAAGAAGGTCGGCTGAAAATGACAAAGAGGCGATCTATAAGACGCGTATCGAGACGGAGAAGATCAAGACCGAACTCGAAAAAGAAAAGAAGAAGCTCGAGGACGAGAAGACACTGCTGCGTCAAAAAGCGCGTGAGGATGCGCGGCGGATGGTGCAGGAGACGCGTCAGGATATGGAGAAGCTCATCGCGGGCTTGCGTTCGATTGAGAACATCGATCACAAACAGCTGGAGCGCGCGGTACAATCCTCGCGCGATGCGATGCGCAAAACCGAAGAGCGCCTCTACGAGCAGGCGGTGCAGCGCGACACGGCGGGGGAAGCCCCAACGGTTGTACACCCCGGTCAGCGCGTGAAACTCATTACGCTCGGGCAGGAGGCAACCGTGCTCAAGCCCGCGGACGCAAAGGGCGAGGTGCTCGTGCAGGCAGGCATCATGAAGCTTAGCATCCCGCTCAACGACATTCGTCCCGTCGAGCAGCAGAAGAAGAAACCGCAGCCGACCGCGGCAAAGGTGACGCTCTCACAGGATCGCGGAAACGCGCTTTCGATCGATTTGCGCGGCAGTATGGTAGACGATGCCTGCATGGAGCTTGACCGCTTCATCGACAATGCGTTGATCACGGGCATATATGAATTCTACGTTGTGCACGGTAAAGGAACGGGCGCACTACGGACAGGTGTGCAGCAATACCTCAAGAATCATCCGCGGGTCAAGTCCTACCGTATCGGTGCATACGGCGAAGGCGACGCGGGGGTAACGGTGGTCACATTAAAGTCGTAAAATCAAGAAAAATGGGGAAAACTCTCCCAAAACGTATATACAAACGCCGCAAACAGTGACCGCTTGCGGCGTTTGTGTGACAATTTATAACCGTGTTGGACAAAGCACATAATCTCTGTTATACTTTACCCAAATGTGAGAGATATTTTTTACAGCGCTCGCATTTTTCCTATTACATACGGAGGTGATCGGATGGAAAACAATACCATTCTGGTCATAGATGACGACAGAAATATTCTCGCCATCATCGAACTGTATCTGAAAAAAGCAGGGTTTCAGGTGTATACCTGTGCGGACGGAACATCCGCGATGGCGGCGTTCCACGAAACAAAACCTTCGCTCGTCGTGCTGGATATCATGCTGCCCGGGCGTGACGGCTGGGCGGTTCTTCATGATATACGTATGGAGAGCGAAACACCGGTTATCATGCTCACCGCGAAGGGCGATACGGGCGACCGCGTACAGGGTCTTGAACTCGGCGCGGATGACTACATCAGCAAACCCTTTGACGCAAAGGAACTGATTGCGCGCATCAAGGCGGTTCTACGCCGCAGCACGCCATCGGAACCCGCACGGACAATCTCTCTGCCCGGTTTGACCGTTTCTCTGGAGAATTATGCGGTCACACTCGACGGGCGACAGCTCGAGATGCCTCCCAAGGAGATCGAGCTTCTGTACTTCCTCGCGAGCCACACCGGCAAGGTGTTCACGCGTGAACAGCTACTGGAGCAGGTTTGGGGATTTGACTTTTTCGGCGATTCACGCACCGTGGACGTGCACGTCAAGCGCATCCGCGAAAAGCTTGGCGACGATCATGAGTGGGAACTCCGCACCGTCTGGGGCGTAGGATATAAATTCGAACAGAAGTGATGCGGTACGATGCGCAAAGACTTTCTCAGAACGCTGTTTTCCCGAATGCTGGCAACCTACATGGGCTTAACGCTCGGGTTGCTGCTTCTTTCCGGCCTGATTGTCGGGGCGTTGATGTCCGGCTTTGTCATGCGGCAGGAAAAACAGAACATCGCAAATGAGATCAACGTCGTTACCGAACTGTACTTTAACACCAAGAGTTCCATCGCTGGCGAAAACGCCGCGATTCTGGAACTGAACACCATCGCACGGCACTATAACGGATTGATTCAAATCATCTCCGTAGACGGCGCCATGGCGCAATATGCCTCCAGCTCAAAGTGGAACGAAGTTATGAGCATCCGCTACTCGGAGGAAGAGATATCACGCATGCTGAACGCCGTCTCTGATTTGGACGCGAGCAGCGTGCGTTTTACGCAATTTAAAGGCACTTTTCAAATGCTCGCCGGCACGAAGCCGGTCTTAACGGACGGAGTTGCGACACACGTCGTGCGCTTTTATGTCGACGTATCGGACGCGATGGGCGCGGTTGGCATGGCGTTTGCAGAAGTGATGCTCGTTTCACTCATTGCGGTTTTGCTTTCGGTCTTTGCGGTGTATTATACAACTGCGCGGCTCACGAGACCGTTTATGGAGATCAACGAGATCGTGCAAAAGTACGCAAAAGGCGACTATAACGTTCGCATTCCGATCAGCAGCGTGGAAGAGGCGACACAGCTTGCCGTAAGCTTTAACAACATGGCGGATCAGCTGAAAGACCTTGAAGCCACGAGAAGAAGCTTTGTCGCAAACGTCAGCCATGAACTGCGAAGCCCGCTGACCAGTATGAAGGGCTTTCTGGAAGCCATGCAGGATGGAACGATCGGGCCGGAGGAGCACGACAAGTACATCACCATCGTTCTTTCCGAAACCAAGCGCATGGCGGGCATGGTCAACGATCTATTGGACCTTGCGCGTATCGAGAGCGGTAAGACCGCACTGAAACTTGAAATATTCGACATCAACGAGTTGATTCGAAGAACCTTGATCACGTTTGAAGCACGCATTTACGAGCATCATATGGAGGTCGACGTCAAGTTCGCGCAGGAGCAATATTATGTTGAGGCGGATAGCGCGCAGATTTCCCAGGTGCTTCGAAACATCATTGATAACGCGATCAAATACTCACCGGACAATACGAAACTCAGAATCGCGACATACGCCATGCGGCGCGAGATCTACGTCAGCATACAGGACTCCGGTCAAGGCATTCCGGAAGAAGATGTCCCGCATGTATTCGACCGATTCTATAAAGTTGAGAAAGCGCACACACCCACCAAACAGAGCGGAACGGGCCTTGGCCTCTCCATCGTGAAGCGCATCATCGACCAACATAACCAGACAATCACCCTAAAGAGCGCAAGAGGAAAAGGAAGCACGTTCACGTTTACGCTCAAGCGCGCACCGGTACCGAAACGCTCTACGACAGACGGAGGAAAAAAATATGGAACATAACGGATACTACTCCTCGGATCCGAGGCATCGAAGAGATCACGAAGGCAGAGGTGGTAACGTCTTTGCCGGCATCGTGGTCACGATTGTAATCATTCTGCTTGCGCTGCTCGTCGTCGGCCTGCTCTGGCCGAACCTGCTTGGCGTTGATCTGCGGGATTATACGATTGTGAACGCCACACCTACGCCAGCCCTCGAAGGGGACGCCGAGCTGCCGCCAGCGGATATGCCGGAAGCAACCGCAACACCGCAGCCAACGCCTACGCCCGTTGTACCGGAACAGGATCGCGTCATGCCGGAGCTAGACGGAACAATGCCTGCGATGCCGGGCATTGTCGGCAACCCGATTCCCGATATCTATGATGCGGTTTCACCCGGCGTGGTTGGTGTGCTCAACTATGTTGAGACAAAGACGGACAAAGGCAAGACCATCAACGAACTTTATGGCAGCGGCACAGGTTTTGTCGTCTCCAGCGAGGGTTATATTCTGACCAATGCGCACGTCGTAGAAGGCGCGAGCAAAGTCACGGTCAAGGTATTCGGCGAGGATATCGAACGCACGGCAACGCTGATCGGCGCAGATAATGAGACGGACATCGCCGTGCTCAAAGTGGCTGATATTCAGCTGCAACCGCTGAAGCTGGGCGATTCGGACAAGGTTCGCGTTGGCGAATATGTACTCGCCATCGGTAACCCGCTCTCTACGGACGAGCTGGCAAATACGATCACGTTCGGCATCATCAGCGCGACTAAGCGCGAAGTTACAATCGACAACTACACCAACTCCTATCTGCAGACCGATGCCGCGATCAACTTCGGCAACAGCGGCGGACCGTTGATCAATTTCAACGGAGAGGTCATCGGTATCAACAGCGCGAAGACCATCACGGCAGGTTATGACGATCTGGGCAATGCGGTCAGCGCCGAGGGAATCGGTTTTGCGCTGCCGATCAATCAGGTTAAGAAGATCATGGAAGTACTGATTACAGAGGGATTCGTCGAGCGTCCCGGGATCGGCGTTACGGTCAGTACGATTGACGCTGCGACAGCGGAAGAAAACGGTGTGCCGCAGGGCGCATACGTGGAAAGCGTCGTGAAGGGGAAACCTGCCGATCTGGCGGGCGTACGTACCGGTGATATCATCACGATTGCGGACGGCGAAGCGATTCTGACGCATCAGCAGCTCGTCAACATCGTTCTGGGCAAGATGATCGGCGACGAGCTCGTGATCAAGATCTATCGCGATGGCCAGTATCTGGATATCACGATTCAGATCGGCAATAAGACCGATATGAACTTTGACGACATCGTCGGCGGAACGCCGTCGCCGAATCCGTAACACGAGAAACGCAAGCAACACAAAAGACGCTCCGAACGGAGCGTCTTTTTCTGTGCAAGTTGTATTCAAGATTAAGAAAGCGTTTTGATCAGGTGGAGCGCATAACCATCCAACCCATCGGATAGCGTCGCGTCGACGCGAGGACAATGCAAGCGTTCCAATAGAAACTGCAGAATCACGCCGCCGTGCAGAATGACATCATGCCGGTCTTTGAGCAGCGGGATGGATGCCCGCTCACTGTCGCCCATGCCGTCGAGTACGTTGAGCACCGCACGAAGCGCAAACAGCTCAATTCGTTTTGTTCCTTGCCAGGGGATGAATGAGTCCTTGCCTTCACAGAGGAGGGCGAGGGTTGTAATCGTTCCGCCGACGCCGAGCATCGCTTCCGGCGCAATCTGATGTTCGCTTTGTATCGCGGGCTTGTCGTGCCGTTCGTCAAGATCGGCCGGACCGAAGATGCCAGAGAGAATGGGGTAGAGCGCATCGATGATCATGGGAAGCTGGTCGAACGGAGCAAGATCCTTGGCGCGCACACAACCGATCGGCCAGCTTTCGCGTGAATGTGGGCGGACGATCTGCGTGCTGCCACCGCCGATGTCGACGATGATTCTGCCGCCTTCGGGATCTGCGCCATGCTGCGCAAACTCCGCTTCCTCCGCGCCGCTTAAAATGCGCGCATGTCCGGAGCCGATAATCTCCTCAACAGAACGAATAAACGCTCTGCCGTTTTTTGCGTCGCGTACGGCGCTGGTCGCGTAGGCAAACGAAGAAAAACCCTGCGCCGCGTGTTCGCTGTGCAGCGAACGAATCACGAGCAGGGATTGCAGCATTCTAGCCTGAGAGAGGGCACCGCTTTCGGCAAGCCCTTCCGAAAGGCGCGTGGTATAGACGCGTTTTCCGGAAAACTGTGACTCAAACTCCGCATCCTGCGTCACGCGAAGGGTGCGGATGGAATTGCTTCCGATGTCGAAAATGAGCAGTTTCATGGCTGTACGGGTTGCATGGTCACGACGGTCGTGCCGGGCGCTGTCGTAGGCAGCGGAGCAGGCGTCGGCGTCGGCGACGGTTTCGGCGTGGTCAACGCGGGCAAAGGTGTTGGCGTGTCAGCCAATTTCGGTGTCGGTTTCACGTTTGCGGTGTCGTCGAAAAACTTATAATCGTCAGGGAACACATAACCAAGTTTCTCGCGCGCATACTGGATCATATAGTCCGTTGTACGCATATACTCAAGCATGCGCTCCAGACGCTCCTCTTCAACCTTAAGTTGATCGAGATCGGACTGCTTCTCTACTTTTTCATCCGCAATAGAGCTGAGTTTCGTCTGCTGAGAAAGGTATACGCCACCCAGCACGAAAAAAGTGAGTATGAAAAACAAAATGAGGTAACGCGGGCGGATGCGGAAACCCGTCCGGACGCGTTCCAGCCGCTCCGTGCGCTCGTTTCGTTCGGTTTTCTCAATCGGTTTCTTTGCCATGGAGCATATATTAGCATAAAACCAGCGAAATTAAAAGATACGGCACAATAGGTTTTCAATTTGGCTACAGGAAAACAATGATTCCTGTTTTACTGATTAATGCTGATACGAATATGGTTTGATTTACATTTAATCTGGATCAAATCAACATCGAATTGAGATAAGATATGATGTGATCTAATTTAGCAGAATTGCGGAATAGTAAGAAGCGATTTGCCTTTGGCTTAGTAAAGATTGGGATACGCAGTAGACTTTTGTGAGAAATTCTCGTTATACGTTAAAAATTGCGGTATTACGCCGAATATCATTCATTTGATGTGAAAAAAGAGTGGCGTATATTGACAAAAATATCGCCCAAGGATATGATTATTTATCAAACATATCATTTCGAATCAGCTTCTTGAATTGAAACAGGCAGTTGGTCTTACCGTAGAGAGGAGTATACAGTTGAACAAGGAACAGTTAGAGGCCAAGAGCCTTGGTGATTTGCGCGAAATCGCAAAGCTGCAGGGTGTTAAGTCCTTAACCAAATATCGAAAAAGTGATCTGGTAGAGATCATCATGGGGGGAGGCGTAGTGCCTTCCGATTTTGCGTCTGCGGACGAATCAGAACCGGAGGAACCGGAAGCAGAATCGGCTCCTGTGACCTCCGCTCCGCAACCGCAAGGTGAACCAGCGGGGGATCTGGCAAACGAGATGCCGCAGGATTCAGACGGCGGCTATCGCAGAGGCGGGTATACGCCGCGTCCCTATCAACAGAACAAACCGTATTACGACAATCGCCAGCAAGGCGGCTATCAGAGACGTCAATATTCGCCGCAGGGCAGCTATCAGCAGAACTATCAACAGCAGCAGGGCGGGTATCAGCAGGGCGGATATCAACAGGGCGGCTATCAACGCAATAATTATCAGCAAAATTCTTATCAGCAGCAAAACGGCTATCAGCAGCAGAATAATTTTCAGCAGCAAAACGGATTTCAGCAGCAGGGATATCAGCCATCCTTCAATGCCGCGAACTACGGCGCGGATCAGAGTGGTTTCGAAGGCCGCCAGCGGAATCCCGAAGGCTACTACAACAAAGACTACGGCACGAGTAATCCCGCCGTACCCGAGATTCTTCAAACCGGAGACTGCGGAGACGCAGAAGGCGTGCTGGAAGTTTTACCGGACGGCTACGGATTCCTTCGCAGTGAGAACTATCTTTCCGGTCAGCACGATGTTTACGTCTCCATCGCGCAGATTCGCAGATTCGGCTTGCGCACGGGCGATATGGTTACCGGCAAAACGCGTCCGTCGAAAGAGGGAGAGCGTTTCCTTGCGCTGCTGTACATCACGGCGGTCAATGGCGAGTCTCCCGAGAGCATCGTAGACCGCAAACCGTATGAAGAGCTTGTTCCCGTGTTTCCGTTTGAACGCTACACGCTGGAACTCCCTGGCAACAACAGCCTCGCAATCCGGTTGATCGACCTGATCGCGCCGATCGGCAAAGGCCAGCGCGCGATGATCGTCTCCCAGCCCAAGGCTGGTAAAACGACCCTGCTTAAGAGCATCGCAAACGGTATTTCAAAGAACTATCCGGACTCGCATCTGATCGTTTTGCTCATCGATGAGCGACCGGAAGAAGTTACCGACATGCAGCGCTCCATCAAGGGCGAGGTGCTGTATTCCACCTTTGACGAGCTGCCGGAGCATCACACCCGCGTTGCGGAGATGGTGCAGGAGCGCGCCATGCGCCTTGTAGAGATGGGCAAAGACGTCGTCATACTGATGGACAGCCTCACAAGGCTTGCCCGCGCATACAACCTCACGATCCCGCCGACGGGACGTACGCTTTCCGGCGGTATGGATCCGGGAGCACTGCATAAACCGAAGCGTTTCTTCGGCGCAGCGCGAAAAATTGAAAACGGCGGAAGCCTCACCGTCATCGCCACCGCGCTGACCGAGACGGGCAGCCGCATGGACGACATGGTTTACGAGGAGTTCAAGGGCACGGGCAACATGGAGATCCATCTTGACCGTAAGCTCAGCGAACGCCGCATTTTCCCGGCCATCGACATCTACAAGTCCGGTACACGTCGTGAAGACCTGCTGCTGTCTGCAGAAGAGCTGGAAGCGGTTCGCACCATCCGCAAAGTGCTTGCGGGCGGCAACACGGCGGATGTAACCGAACACCTGATCAGCATGCTGGAAAAGACCAACAACAACGAGGAGTTCCTGCAACGTCTCAAGGATTGGGTCGGCATGTATGAGAAAGATGGCTATACGACCATGTCTACCAGCCGCTTTGGCAAGTAAACGCCGGTAGTATTGCAACTTTTTCGTGGATTTACCGCGGAAACATTCAAAAAAGTATTGATTTTTTCACTGCCAATCGTTATACTAGCCAATGGTAGTGCTTTAAAGGAGTGATCTTGTATGAAGAAGGATATCCATCCGAAATATGGCGAAGCGATCGTTCGCTGTGCTTGCGGCGAGACCTTCAAGGCCGGTTCCACGAAAGAGGAACTGACTGTCGAAATCTGCAGCAAGTGCCATCCGTTTTACACCGGCAAGCAGAAGCTTGTGGATAGCGGCGGACGTGTTGACCGTTTCAAAAAGCGTTACGGTCTGTAAGAAGCGTGAAAACCTTCCCTTTACGGGGGAGGTTTTTTCTTGCCCGCCTATGGCGTGTGTGATAAAATGATCCGAACATGCAGGACGCGACGGTGAATATTTCATTGCGGATTGCATAGATGGAAATAAGGGGATACAACAAATGAAACGATGCTCGGTTGGCGGTCAGGCCGTCATGGAAGGCGTGATGATGCGCACGATGAGCGGCGGAATCGCGCTCGCTGTCCGAAAGGCGGACGGCAGCATCGAAACAGAATACACACCCAAAAAAGAACCCAGCAAAAACCCGATTCTCAAGTGGCCTGTCGTACGCGGCGTTGTCGCGTTTGTCGATTCTCTTTCCACAGGAATGAAAATGATGACGCGTTCGGCGGAGCTCTATGGTGAAACCATTGAGGAAGAACCGAGCCGTTTTGAAAAGTGGCTTGCCAAGAAAACCGGCAAGGACGTAATGGATATCGCGATTGTCGTGGCCGTTATCCTTGCGGCAGGACTTGCCATCGGTCTGTTTGTTCTACTTCCTTCTCTGATTACGCAGCTGATCCACTGGCAGGATGGTTCTCAGCGGATTTGGAAGAGCCTTGTAGAAGGCTTTGTGCGTTTATTCATCTTCTTAGGCTATATTACAGCGATCTCCCTGATGAAGGACATCCGCCGCGTCTATATGTATCACGGCGCGGAACATAAAACCATCGCTTGCTATGAACACGACGCACCGCTGACGCCTGAGAGCGCGATGAAATATTCTCGTCTGCACGCGCGCTGCGGCACCAACTATCTCTTCCTCGTGATGGCGGTGTCGATCCTGTTTTTTGCGATGCTGCCGTATGCGGAGAATCTGCTTCTGCGAGTGTTGACCCGCATCATCTTTTTGCCGCTCGTCGCGGGCCTTGCGTATGAAGTGTTGAAGCTTGCCGCAGCGTCCGATGCGCTCTGGGCGAGAATCATCCGTGCGCCGGGACTGGGACTGCAATACCTGACCACACGCGAACCGGAAGCAGAGATGCTTGAGGTTGCGATTGCGGCCTTTAATCTTGCGATCAACGACGGCGTGCTTCCGCAGGAAGAGACGACAGAGGCTGTGACCGAGACAGCAGTGGAAGAAGACAAACAAGAGCCTACGAATCAGGTATCAGAATGAACATCAACATTTCCGAAGCAATTCGAGAAGCGAAGATCATGATTGAACCTGTTGCACACGAAGAAGCGCTGCAACAGGCGAAGATCTTTGTTTCGACGATTGCCGGAATCGATGTTGGTGCATTACTGATCCATGCCGAGATGATGTTGCTGGACGAGCAGATTGCCGATCTTGGGGAGATGCTCGAACGCCGCTTAAAAGGCGAACCCGTGCAATATATCCTCGGCGAATGGGAGTTTTATGGATTGCCGTTCTATGTAGATACACGTGCGCTGATTCCGCGACAGGATACCGAGCTGCTTGTTGAAACTGCGTTACAAATGATTCAGGAGCGCGGGTATCGTTCTTGCCTTGATCTTTGCACGGGAACCGGCTGCGTCGGCATCTCGATTGCGAAGAACGAAGATATTCAGATGACAGCCTCGGATATCAGCAGAGATGCGCTCGCGCTTGCGAAAGAGAACGCGGAGTTGAACAAAGTCAATGTGGCGTTTGTAGACAGCGACTTGTTTCAGCGCATCAACGGAAAGTTTGACCTGATTGTCTGCAACCCGCCTTATCTGACCATGGACGATATGCAGTCGCTCCAACAGGAGCTGACATTTGAACCAAAACTTGCGCTCTATGGCGGCGGCGACGGGTTGGACTACTACCGAAAGATCGCATGGGAATATCGCGATCATCTCAACGCAAACGGTATGCTTCTGCTTGAGATTGGCAACACGCAGGCGGAAACTGTGGCCGCGCTTTTCGACGCGAACACACGTGTGTTGATTGATCTGAGCGGCAATCCGCGGGTACTTGTTGTAGAGCCATAGGCGAAAAGAATCAATTCGGATTCGATCACACAAATAGTTTTTCAGCCACCAGCGGCAAGACACCTGCTGGCGGGCGCGGGCCGGAGCGAAAAATAGGCCCGAACACCGGAGGGACCATGATCGACAAACTACAGGGAATCAAACTACGCTTTGACTTTCTCTCGGAGAAGCTTGCTTCACCGGACGCGATGGCAGACAAAGATGCCTGGCGCGAAATGGTGAAGGAACGCGCTTCTTTGGAAGAGATCGTTCTGGCGTTCGACGAATACAGTTCTGTTTTAGCATCATTGGAAAACTGCAAAGCAATGCTCAACGAAAAGCTCGACAACGAAATGAAAGAGCTTGTTCGTGCGGAAGTAGATGAACTCGAAGCCAAGCGGGAGGAGCTTGACGCGCAGCTGCATATTCTGCTGCTGCCGAAAGACCCGAACGATGACCGCGACGTGATTCTCGAAATCCGCGCGGGGACGGGCGGAGACGAAGCCTCTCTGTTTGGCGCGGACCTGCTTCGCATGTATCTGCGATTCGCCGAGCGGAACGGCTATAAGGTCGAATATCTTTCCAACAACCTCACCGAGATGGGCGGGGTCAAGGAAGTCGTGCTTTCCATCGGCGGTAAGCGCGGCGCGTATAGCAAGCTCAAGTATGAAAGCGGCGTGCACCGCGTCCAGCGTGTGCCGGAGACGGAATCGCAAGGGCGAATCCACACGAGCGCGGCGACGGTTGCCGTGCTGCCGGAAGTGGACGATGTGCAGATCGACGTCAAAGAAAGTGATCTACGGATTGATACATACCGCGCGAGCGGCGCAGGCGGACAGCACGTCAATAAGACGGAGAGCGCAATTCGCATCACGCACTTGCCGACCGGCATGGTCGTGTCCTGCCAGGATGAAAAATCGCAGCTGAAGAACAAAGAGCAGGCGATGCGTGTGCTCAAAAGCCGGTTGTATGATTTTTATCACAACCAGCAGCAGGCGGAGCGCGCAGGCGCACGCAAGAGCCAGATCGGCTCGGGTGATCGCAGCGAGCGCATTCGTACCTATAATTTTCCGCAAGGCCGCGTAACCGATCACCGCATCGGTTTAACACTGTATAAGCTCGACGCGTTCATCGACGGCGACATGGACGAGATGCTGAATGCGTTGTCTGTTGCCGAGCGCAGCGAGATGCTCGCCGGAGAAGCGGACTGATATGCGGCAAAAGCAGGAAGAAATTCAAACCTATGACACGCAGGTCATCAACACGGTACGGCAGGAAGAAGCGGGCACCATTCAGGGTGCGAAGCTGATTCAGGCCGGTGAACTCGTCGCGTTTCCGACCGAGACGGTTTACGGACTCGGTGCAAACGGATTAAACGGAGACGCCGTTGCGAAGATATTTGAAGCAAAGGGCAGACCCGCGGATAACCCGCTGATCGAGCACATCTCAAAAAAGAGCGATGTGCGCCAGCTTTGGAGCAGAATGCCCAAGCAAGCGCAGATATTGATGGACACGTTCTGGCCGGGACCTTTGACGCTGATTGCACCTAAGAGCGACATCGTGCCGGATGAAGTGACCGCAGGCCTCGATACGGTTGCCGTGCGCCTGCCGCAGAACAAGACGGCGCGAGCATTGATCGCAAAATCCGGCGTTCCCATCGCGGCGCCGAGCGCAAACCGCTCCGGCAGACCAAGCCCAACCACCGCGCAGCACGTGATGGACGACATGTGTGGAAGGATTCCGCTGATCCTCGACGGAGGCCCGTGTAAATACGGCGTGGAGTCTACGGTGCTCTCGCTCGTCGGTGAGCCGACGATACTGCGCCCGGGTGCGATTACGCGTGAGATGCTTGCGGCGGTCATCGGCGAGGTGCACGTCAGCAACAGCATCCTCAACCCGATGAAGAACGGTGAAGTCGCCGCATCGCCGGGTATGAAATATCAGCACTACGCGCCAAACGCGGAGGTCGTCGTCATCCTTGGAACACCGGAAGAGGCGGCAAAGCGCATCAACGCGCTCTATCGCGAAGCGGAAGCCGAAGGGAAATCGGTCGAGATCGCCGCAACGAAGCAGACCAAACAGTATTATCGCGACAAGCGGAACACCGTTCTCGGCGACCGGAACGAGCCCGAAACGCTCTGCGCAAACCTGTTTGCTGCTTTGCGGGAAATGGACACACGCGCCGAACTAATCCTTGCAGAAGGCATCCCGGCTGAGGATGAGGGGCTTGCATATATGAATCGCCTCCTTCGCGCGGCAGGATTCCGTGTGATCGATGCGTCCAAAGAATAAGAATAAGACAGAGATACTTGAAGGAGAGAGGGAGAGAGAACATGAAACTGACTATCGGCTGCGACCATGGCGGCTTCGATCTAAAGGAAGAAATCGTGGCTTACCTGCGTGAAAACGGGCACGATGTGACGGACTTTGGTTCGTATGATAAGAACAGCATCGACTACCCGGACTACGTTTTTCCGGTTGCGGAGGGCGTCGCGCGCGGTGAATTCAACCGCGGCATCGTCATTTGCACAACGGGCATCGGCGTCAGCATCGCGGCAAACAAAGTGCACGGCATCCGCTGCGCACTGGTCACGGATGAATATTCCGCGAAGATGACGCGCGAACACAACGACACCAACATGCTTGCGCTCGGCGCGAATGTGACCACTGCCATCCGCGCAAAAGGCATTGTGGATATCTGGTTGGATGAACCGTTTTCCCACGGCGAACGGCACCAGCGCCGAATCGATAAAATTTCCGCTTACGAAAAAACGCACTAAGGAGGCTCATCATGGCTAAAGTAATCACCATCGACCATCCCCTCGTGCAGCATAAGCTCTCGCTGCTGCGCGACAAAGACACCGGCTGCAAAGCGTTCCGCGAACTCGTCTACGAGCTTGCCATGCTCATGGCATACGAGGTGACTCGTGACCTCGAACTCAAGGAGATCGAGATCGAAACGCCCATCTGCAAAACCACCGTACAGACCCTCGCAAACGAAAAGATCGCGGTTATCCCGATTCTTCGCGCAGGGCTCGGCATGGCGGACGGCATCATGAGCCTGATTCCCAACGCGAAAGTCGGCCACATCGGCCTCTATCGCAATCCCGACACGCTGATGCCTACCGGCTATTATTGCAAGCTGCCGCAGGACATCGCAGAGCGCGAGACCATCATTGTAGACCCGATGCTCGCCACCGGAAATTCTGGCATCGAAGCCATCCACATCCTCAAGGAGAACAAGGTCAACAGCATCCGTTTTGTGAGCTTGATCGCTGCTCCCGAAGGGATCGCAGCCATGCAGGCGGCGCATCCGGATGTGGACATCTATGTGGCTCACATCGACGAAAAGCTGAACGAACACGGATATATCGTGCCCGGCCTCGGCGACGCGGGCGACCGACTCTTTGGCACAAAATAAGCTTTGAGCCGCCTAACGAGATAAAATCGCAGGTCAGCGGTGGGGATTTTCCAACCGTTTGACCTGTGTTTCTCTGTTTGATTGAAATTGTATTATTATCATTTGTTTTCTCACGAAAGAAGAATAGTTCTGGCAGTATAGAGTGTCATCAGAAGATCAGAAAATAATATCTAGTAATTATTTCCACAAAATCTATTTCAAAAGCCTTAGAAACTATGGTAATATTGTTCTGTTACAGACAAAACAACTAACGCCGCGAAGCGTTAGGTAGTTCGGAGGATATCCATGCGATCGGTCATCGAAGAAATCGCGTCGGCAGAGCAGCAGGCGGATGAGATCCGTCAGAGCACGATTGTACAGGCGCGCGAACTGACATTGAAAGCAAAGGAAGACGCGCAGCAGTCTCTATCCAAGCTGGAGAATGATGCACGCATCAGCCTGCAGTCAGCGTTGGATACGGCAAAACAGCAGGGGGAACGTGTTTCCGCGGATCTGCTCGCCAAGCTTGAGCAGGAGGCGGATGCCGTCTGTAAGAAAGCAAACGGCAAGATGGATCAGGCGGTAGCATATCTTTTGGATAAGGTGACGAAAACGGCATGATCGTTTCGATGAAGCGTATGACGCTCGTCGCGCACAAAGCGGACGAGACGGCAATCCTAAACGCGCTGCAAGGAACCGGCGCAGTAGAGGTCATTTCCGGCGGACAGGACAGCAGTGCGCAAGCTGCGTTGGAGCGTGCGCAATCTCGCGTACATCAGTTTGGCGACGCGTTAAAAACCATACGCCCATATGCTCCGAAAAAGAGCTTTTTTGCTGCCCCGGCAGAGGCAAAAGCGGAAGAGCTTTTTTTGATGCTGCCGGATGCGGTTTCGCTTTCGGAACAGCTCAGCGTCTTAAATCGCGAGCTTGCCGCGACGAAGTCCGAGATTGATAAAAACGAAACGCTGATCGACGCGCTTCGTCCCTGGGAAGCATTTCCAGCGGATATGCAGACGTATCAGGTCAGCAAAAAAGTTAAATATTTTACAGGCATCATCGCCACGGCGGATGTTGAGAAACTTGAGAACATCGAATCCACGGCAGAGTATCAGCTTTTTAACGAGGGCTTGATGCGCACCTGCGTGATCGCATGCCCATTAGACGATGCAAAGAGCGTCTCAAACTTCCTCAAATCGCTCGACTGGACGGATTACGTTTTCCCGAAGATGCCCGGTACACCTGCCGAAGCGATGGAAGAACTATTCGAAAAGAATCGCACGCTGAACGCAAAGAAAGTCGAGCTCGAATCCGCTCTCTGTGATTCCGCAACCGGACGCGAAGGCATGATGGAGAGCGCGTTTGACGCGGCCGTCATCGAACGCGATCGCGCGCTTGCTTCGGCGGATCTCGTGCGTTCGTCCGCAACGTTCCAGCTCGAGGGATGGGTTCCTTCCGACAAAGAAGAACTCGTTAAGAATGCGATTCATCAGATTACGGATGCGTATTATCTGGACGTGAGAGAGCCGGAAGAGGACGAAGTCCCGCCGTCTTTTGTCGAGAACAAACCGTTCGTCACGCCGTTTGAACAGGTGACCAATCTGTATTCGCGACCCGACCCCAACGGTATCGACGCAACGCCTTACATGGCGCCGTTCTATATTCTTCTCTTCGGTCTCATGCTCAGCGATACCGGCTACGGCCTTGTGTTGTCCGTGTTGACCGCACTCTTTATCAAGTTTAAGAAACCGGGCGGTATGAGCGGCGGCTTTGCGCGTGTGCTCTTCTGGGGTGGCGTCTCTACGATGGTTTGGGGTGCGTTGGTCGGCACTATCTTCGGTATGGACTTCGACACGCTGCTTGGTACCAACAACCTTTTCCCGCTGTTCGTCGATCCGATGGAAAACCCCATCGGCATGCTGATCCTTTGCTTCGGCCTGGGCGTACTGCACATTCTCTTTGGCGTCGCGCTCAAAATGAAGGTTGCTTTCTCGCGGGGTGATTGGCAAAGCGCAATCTTTGATAGCTTTTCGTGGATACTGATCGTCGTCGGTCTAATCGTTTTTGCGGTTCCCTCTGCGGTGCAGGGCGTACCGGCGGTGATTTCGACAGTCGGCCTCGGAATGGCAGGGCTCGGCGCAGTAATGATTCTCCTGTTCAAGGGACGCGCCAGCAAAAATCCGATCATGCGCACGCTGTCCGGTTTGGGCGAGCTGTATCAGGTGACCGGATACCTGTCGGACATCCTGTCCTATGCGCGTCTGTTCGCACTGGGCATTGCAACGGGCGTCATCGCTTCCGTGTTCAACCAGCTTTGTATGATGCTCATGGGATCGCCAAACATCGTGCTTCGCATCCTCGGCATCATCGTGGCAAGCGCTCTGCTGGTTGCGCTGCATGGATTCAACGTCGCGATCAACACGCTTGGCGCGTTCGTGCATTGCGCAAGGCTCCAGTATGTCGAGTTCTATGGTAAGTTCTATGAACCCGGCGGACGCGCATTTAAGCCGCTTTCGTACCAAACGCGTCACTATCGGGTCACTGATAAATAAATCACATCGTTTCACCAAAACGAGAGGCTCGTTTTCACTAAAATAAAACATCATCATCTACATACGATGAAGGAGGCACTTTCACAATGGAACTTCAATGGGGAACAATCTTTGCAGCGGCGGGTGCCGCAATGGCAGCGGTTATGGCGGGCGTAGGCAGCGCACTCGGCGTCGGTCTTGCGGGACAGGCGAGCGCAGGCGTGGTTTCTGAGGATCCGGATCGTTTCGGCTCCTGCCTGCTGTTGCAGCTTCTTCCTGGTACGCAGGGCATCTATGGCCTGCTGATCGCGTTCGTCATCGCTTCCAAGGCGGGACTTCTGACCGGCGCTGCCGCGCTGAGCGCGACCGCAGGACTCAACCTGTTCCTTGCCGCGATCCCGATCGCATTCGGTGGTCTGCTTTCCGCAATTGCGCAGGGCAAAGTTGCCGTCGCCGGCATCAACCTCGTCGCCAAGAAGCCGGAAGAGCAAGGCAAAGCGATGCTCATGACCGTCATGGTCGAAACGTACGCGGTTCTCGCGCTTCTCATCTCGTTCCTGCTCGTCAACGGCGTGAAGGTCGGCTAAGAGAACAGCTTTTGCAACATAAGGAGCACCCAATGTCAACTGTAACCATCTCCGGAACCAACAAGCTTGCCGAGCGCATCCTGACCGATGCGCAGGAGGAAGCACGCGCGCTTCTGGCGGAAGCGGAATCCGCTGCAGCATTCATCCGTCATGAAGGCGAAAAGGCGGTTTCTGTGCGGGAAGCGGAGCTGAAAAGCCAGAAAGAGAGCGCGGTAAAAAGCCTGATCAGCGGCTATCAAACGCGTGCGACACTGGATGGCAAAAAAGACGCGCTACGCAAAAAGCGCGCCGTGATTGACGCGGCGTTTGATCGCGCGTACAGCGCGATGCTCGCACTCAGCGAAGAGAAGAGGAAGGCGATCTGCCTGAATCTGCTCAAAGCGCAGGCGGAAGGCGGAGAAACGGTTCTTCCCGCGGATGCGGATCGCGCGGCGCTGATCGCGCTTGTCGCCGCTATGCCGGAACGGAAGCTGAAGGTTTCAAGCGGTTCTGCAAACATTGATGGCGGGTTTATCCTGTTGGGCGACGGATACGAGAAAGATTGCTCGTTCAAGTCTTTGCTGGCAACGGTTCGGGACGCGGAAGAGACCGCGGTCTATCAGTTGCTGTTCGACTGAGCGGAGGGAGGGTTTCATGCCACAGCCAAGCTACGCCTATGCCTGCGCGCGTATCAGCGCGTTGGAAAAGTCGCTTTTTGGCAGAGACGCCATCCGCCGCATGGCCGAGGGCTCACTGGAAGACGCAATTAGAATGCTTTCCGACGCGAAGTACGGCAATATTCCGGATGCGACAAGCGAAGACACGGAGCGCATGATCGAGTCTGTGCGAAAGCAGACCGCGGAGACGATTCGCGATCTTTCGCCGGATGCTTCATTGACCGATCTGTTTCTGCTTCAGACGGATGCACAGAACCTGAAGGTTCTGATCAAAGCGCGTCTGCTCGGCACCACGGACATCATCTGGCTCGAAGGCGGACTCTTTTCGCGCGAACAGCTGAGTACGATGGTCGCGGAAGCGAAGTATGATCTGCTTCCGGAAGAGATGCAGCGCGCAATGGCACACCTGGAAGCAAAGCTTAAGATTGCCGAGGAACCGCAGCTTGTCAGCGTTTATACGGACTATGGCTATCATGCGCATTGCCTCAAGGCAAGCGAAAGCATGAAGGAGCCGTTTATTCGTCAGTATTTCGCGGCATTGTGCGACTTTAACAACGTCATCACGTTCCTTCGCATGCGCGCCATGGGTGCGCAAAAAGAGGATTTGAAAGATGTGCTGCTGCCGAACGCGGGCGTGAGAAGTCATGCACTGATCGATGCGTATGAACTCTCTGCGGAGACGCTGACAAAAGCGATTTCATCCAGCGTCGTAAAGAGTTCGCTGCAGGATGGCTTAAACAAAATGCTTGCTACCGGCAGCATCTCAATGCTCGAAAAGACGAGAGACGATTATCTGCTCTCGTTGGTCAACGAGCACCGGCACGACAGCATGACCATCTTCCCGGTGGTTGGATATTTTCTCGCGAGGGATCGCGAGGCGAAGGCCGTTCGTCTCATCGTGACGGTAAAACGAAATGGATTGGACGACGCAGTCATCGCAGAAAGGCTCAGGGAACTCTATGGCTAAAATCGGTGTCATCGGAGATCGTGACTCCGTACTGCTTTTTAAAGCAGTCGGACTCGACGTTTTTTTTGAGGACGAAGGGGAAAGGGCGAACCGGACGCTCCACCGTCTCGCAAGAGAAGGCTATGCTGCCGTGTTCGTGACGGAAAAGCTCTTCCCGTCCTGCCAGGAGACAATCGAGGAGTTCAAAGGTCAGGCATATCCTGCCATCATCCCGATTCCCGACAATTCGGGTTCAAAAGGGATTGGCGAAAGAACGCTGCGGCAGAATGTTGAAAAAGCCGTTGGCATGGATATCCTATCAAACACTTAATTCGAAAATTCGCGCGGTGAGATAACGACAAGCGCTGCGCATATGTAGAAATCACTTTTACAAGTACGAAAGGGCAAACAGCATGCAAGGAACGATCATTAAGGTCTCGGGACCGCTCATCGTAGCCAGCGGCATGGCGGACGTACAGATGTACGACGTCGTTCGCGTTTCCGAAAAACAATTGATCGGAGAGGTCATCGAGCTGCGCGGCGATGAGGCTTCCATTCAGGTATATGAAGAGACGGGCGGAATCGGCCCGGGCGAACCCGTCGAGACAACGGGCGCGCCGCTCTCTGTCGAACTCGCACCGGGACTGATCGAGTCCATCTACGACGGCATTCAGCGTCCGCTGAATCTGATCCGCGAACAGGCGGGCGACCGCATTACGCGCGGCATCATGGTCGACGCACTGAGCCACGAAAAGCTCTGGGCGTTTACGCCTGTTGCCAAAGTTGGCGACCAGCTCACCGGCGGCGACATTCTCGGTACCGTTCAGGAGACCGAAGCGGTATTGCACCGCGTGATGGTTCCGCCGACAATCGCGGGCAAACTTCTCTGGATTTTCGAAGGTGAAACGAATATCGTGACTCCCATTGCGAAGATCGAGAAAGCGGATGGTTCGGTTGTCGAAGTTCCGATGCTGCAAAAGTGGCCGGTTCGTAAAGGCCGACCCTATACCGAAAAGATTTCTCCGCGCGAGCCGATGATCACCGGCCAGCGCGTCATCGATACGCTGTTCCCCGTCGCAAAAGGCGGTACGGCGGCTGTTCCCGGCCCGTTTGGCAGCGGCAAAACGGTCGTGCAGCACCAGCTCGCAAAATGGGCGGATGCGGACATTATCGTCTACGTTGGCTGCGGCGAGCGCGGAAACGAGATGACGGACGTTCTGATGGAGTTCCCGGAGTTGAATGATCCGCGCACAGGACTCTCGCTGATGAAGCGTACGGTGCTGATTGCGAACACATCGGACATGCCGGTTGCGGCGCGCGAAGCCTCGATCTACACGGGCATCACGATTGCGGAATATTTCCGCGACATGGGCTATAAAGTCGCCATCATGGCGGACTCGACCTCCCGCTGGGCGGAGGCGCTCCGTGAAATGAGCGGACGTCTTGAAGAAATGCCCGGTGAAGAAGGTTATCCCGCTTATCTTTCCAGCCGTCTTGCAGAGTTTTATGAGCGTGCAGGCGCGGTTCGAGCACTCGGCAGCGAAGGGCGCGAAGGTGCGGTTTCCGCCATCGGCGCGGTTTCACCTCCGGGTGGCGATATCTCAGAGCCGGTCTCGCAGGCGACACTCCGCATTGTCAAGGTGTTCTGGGGACTCTCCAGCAAGCTGGCATATGCCCGCCACTTCCCGGCGATCGACTGGCTTCAGAGCTATTCGCTCTACCTCGATCGACTAGAAGGCTGGTTCAATGAAAATGTTTCTCCCGAATGGACGGCGCTCGTTCAGAAGACGATGGCGCTATTGCAGGAAGAGAGTGAGCTGGACGAAATCGTCCGTCTCGTCGGTATCGACGCGCTGTCGTTCCGTGATAGACTGACGCTGGAGAGCACGCGCAGTATCCGCGAGGATTATCTGCATCAAAACGCGTTCCACGAAGTTGACACGTACTCCTCGCCGAATAAACAGTATCTGCTGCTCAAAGCGATCCTGTCGTTCTATGAGAAGAGCCTCGTCGCTCTGCAGGAGGATGCGCCATTTAGCAAGCTCGTGCGCATGCCTGTGCGCGAGAAGATCGGACGACTCAAATACGTGCCGGAAGACGAAGTACAAGCGCAGTTTGACGCGATCATGCAGGAGCTGAACGATCAGATCCGCGTGTTGACGGAGGGAGGCGAACATCATGCGTAAAGAATACAAGACCATTCGCGAAGTCGTCGGCCCGCTGATGCTCGTTGAGCAGGTTTCCGGCGTCAAGTATGACGAACTCGTCGAAATCGTGCAGCAGGATGGCAGTATCCGTCGTGGGCGCGTGCTCGAAATCGACCGCGACAAGGCGCTGGTGCAGCTCTTCGAAGGCTCACAGGGCTTGCAGATCAGCACCTCGAAGGCGCGCTTCTTAGGTAAGAGTATCGAGTTAGACGTTGCACCCGACATGCTCGGCCGCATTTTCGATGGCATGGGCAAACCCATCGACAAGGGCCCTGCGCTGATCCCTGAAAAGCATCTGAACATCAACGGTACGCCGATGAACCCCACCGCGCGAGACTACCCCAGTGAATTCATTCAAACGGGTATTTCCGCCATCGACGGACTCAATACGCTCGTCCGCGGACAGAAACTGCCGGTGTTCTCCGGCTCCGGTCTGCCGCATGCGAACCTCGCCGCGCAGATTGCGCGCCAGGCGAAGGTGCTCGGTTCCGATGAGAAGTTCGCCGTCGTGTTCGCCGCGGTTGGCATCACGTTTGAAGAATCGGACTTCTTTATCAGCGACTTCCGAAAGACCGGCGCAATCGAGAAGACGGTTACGTTCATCAATCTTGCGAACGATCCTGCCATCGAGCGCATCGCGACGCCGCGTATGGCGATCACCGCCGCGGAATATCTTGCTTACGAGCTAGGCATGCACGTGCTGGTCATCATCACAGACATCACCAACTATGCTGAAGCGCTGCGCGAAGTTTCCGCCGCACGCAAAGAGGTACCCGGACGCCGCGGATATCCCGGTTATCTGTATACCGACCTTGCGAGCATGTATGAACGCGCGGGCAGAATTCGCGGCAACGCGGGCTCCATCACGATGATCCCGATTCTATCCATGCCGGAAGACGACGTGACGCACCCGATCCCCGATTTGACGGGTTACATCACGGAAGGCCAGATCATCCTTTCACGCGAACTCTACCGCAAAGGCCTCACGCCGCCGATCAACGTGCTTCCGTCGCTCTCGCGACTCAAGGACAAAGGTATCGGCAAGAACAAGACGCGCGAGGATCACGCGGACACGATGAACCAGCTATTTTCCGCCTATTCGCGCGGCAAAGACGCAAAAGAGCTCGCTGTCATTCTTGGCGACGCTGCGTTGAGCGACGTAGATAAGCTCTATGCAAAGTTTGCAGACGCGTTTGAGCTGGAATACGTTTCGCAGGGCTATTATGCCAACCGCACAATCGAGGAGACGCTCAATCTCGGCTGGAAGCTGCTCGGCATCCTGCCGAAGTCGGAACTCAAGCGTATCAAGGACGTATTTATCGAGAAGTACTATCCCAAGGAGGCGTAGCCAATGGCCGCGATCCAGGTAAAGCCGACCCGCATGGAGCTCAGCAACCTCAAGAAACGGAAAAAGGTTGCGGTTCGCGGACATAAGATGATGAAGGACAAGCGCGACGAACTCGTCCGCCGCTTCATCGAGTTTGCCAGACAGAATAAAGCCCTTCGCGAAGAGGTTGAGGAAAAGCTCTCCCGCGCGATGAAGAGCTTTGTGCTTGCGCGCGCTTCCATGAGCGGCGCGGAAATCGAAGAAGCGTTGATGTATCCCGCTCGTGCCGCAGAGGTAACAGCCGGCGTGCAGCAGGTGCTGTCCATTCAGGTGCCGAAGATGGAAATCTCGGCGCAGGAAGGATTCACGTATCCATACGGGTTCGCGACCACGAGCGCAGACCTTGACCTTTCCGTACAACTTCTGGCGGAAGTGCTACCGTTGTTGGTGCAGCTTGCGGAAATTGAGAAGGCCTGCGGAAGGCTTGCGGACGAAATCGAGAAGACGCGCCGCCGCGTCAACGCGCTGGAGTACGTCATGATTCCGCAAATTACGGAGACGATTCGCAGAATTCAGATGAAGCTGGACGAAAACGAGCGAGGCAATCTCACGAGACTGATGAAGACCAAAGAAATGCTCCAGCAGCAGAAAGCATAAGTAATCGTTCAACATAGAGCGTTGTGTCATAAAACGGCACAGCGCTTTTTTATATGAGAAGTTGTGTATTTCATTTCTGACACACTTGATGCTTGCACAAAAACGATTGTGTGCTATACTATCTCAAACACGAAGCAAGGAGGCAAAACAATGGATGTGAACGAACTTTCCAAAGAATTTGGCTTTGCCGCCTGCTTTACGCTTACGACAGAACCGTTTGAGTATTATGAAAAACGCTTGCGGGAAGGTTCGCTCCATTGGGCGGCGGACGATCTGTCGACCGACATTTCTAAAGAAGCACCGTGGGCGAATGCGATACTATTGCTGATCTATCCCTACAAACCGTTTCGTGATGATGTTCCGGTCTCCGGCAATTATCCTGCGAGCAACGCGGCCTATCACGCTTCCGGCAAAATGATGCGGCGCCTGAACGACAATGGCGTTCGAACGGAACGGGGTGAAGTGCCGATACGTGAACTGCTGACGAGAAACGGTGTGGGAACTCCGTTGAAAAACGGACTAACGTATTTGCCGGGATTTGGTACGCGATATTCGGCGCAGGCACTACTTTGCGCTTTGCCTGAAACAGTGTATACGCCAGTGCAGCCAAGGCAAGAGGCGCGCTGTGAAGGCTGCCACGCATGCGAGCATATCTGCCCGAGCAACGCAATCAGCGACAGCGGCTATGACTTTACGGCCTGTGCGCGCGCGTATATGGGGGGCGATCCAATGGAAGATTGGGTGATGGACTCCATGACCTGCATTCTCGGATGCGAGCTCTGCCAAAGGATTTGTCCATATAACTTTGTTACAGGTTATGTGGAGGATGTACCGGAAGCGTTTCAGCTGGAGGAGATACTCAGCGGTAAGATCAAACCCGTGCTGAAAATCGTCGGGAAAAATCTCAACAAAAAAGGCCGTGTAATTCAGCATGCATGCGTGATCGCGGCGAAACAAGGCAGAACGGACTTAATTCCGTTGATCGAGAAGTGGTGCTCGGATGAACGCGAGGGTGTTCGTGTCGCGGCGGATTACGCGCTGAAGAAGCTACGAACATAGCTGCGATATTTCTTTGCAATCCTTTCATACGCGCGCCTCAAAATTCGTTTGGCTTTCGCGCGCGTATATGTTACAATCTTCTGGTAAACCAGTTTGCCGCGCTAAGCGGGGAGTTAGCGGTGCCCTGTACCTGCAATCCGCTATAGCAGGGTAGAAATCCCGTTCCCCGGCAAGCGCCTGTGGGGTCAGATCCCGATAAGGGGTGTTGAGCGTCGGGTCCCGTGCAATCGCAGGCCGTGAACCATGTCAGGTCCTGACGGAAGCAGCATTTAGCGGAATACGCGATGTGCCGCGGAGCAGCCTGAAAGGAGCAACCTGTCGGAGCGTCGCCCGGAGGCGTGTTTGTCAAAGTTCGGGTGCGCGGCAATTCCTTCGACCGGCGTGTCATATATTTGATGCGCCGGTTCTTTTTATCAGTTGAGTTTTTACGCAAGAAATTGTGAATCGATGGAGCGAAACAATATGGAAGACTTTTCGGTGTTTGATATCATCGGCCCGCGCATGACGGGGCCAAGCAGCTCCCACACGGCAGGTGCGGTTCGCCTCGCGCACATTGCGCGAAAGATCGCGGCGGAAGATGTGGCGGAGGCTTCGTTCACCCTCTATGGCTCATTTGCCGAAACGGGCAAGGGCCATGGTACGGACAAAGCGCTTGTAGCGGGCGTGCTGGGCATGGACCCGGATGATCCGCGCATCAAGGAGGCGTTTACCGTTGCGCGCGAGATGGGTGTTCAGGTTTCCGTGGAGTTTTCGGACGAAGCGCCAAAGCACCCGAACACCGCCCGCATCGTCATCACGGGCTCCGACGGGCAGATTACGGATGTGGTCGGACAGTCCGTCGGCGGCGGCAATATCCGCATTTCCGAGATCAACGGGCTTGCCGTTGAGTTCTCCGGCGAGTACCCGACGCTGATCATCCAGCACAACGACAAACCCGGCGTCATCGCAGAGGTTTCGCATGTGCTCGCGCAGCTCAACGTCAACATCGCGTTTATGCGCGTATTCCGCCATGGAAAAGGCGAGGACGCGTATATGACCATCGAGACGGATCAACCCGTCACGCAGGACATGCAGAGTATGATTCTGCGCCTGTGCGACGGCATCAATAAACTGTTTGTGGTGTAAGGGAGGAGAAGAATATGCTGTTATCCGATGCGTTTAATAATGGCGAATCCCTGCGCCGCTATTGTCTTGAGAACAGTATCCCGATCTATGAGGCAATGATTCGCAGAGAAGTGAAGATCAGCGAGCAACCGCGCGAAGAGATCATTGCCGAGATGCAAAAGAATCTCGACGTCATGCGCGCGTCTGTAGAGCGCGGTCTCAACAGCAAGGTCGAGTCCGTCAGCGGACTCTCCGGCGGTGAGGCGATGAAGCTCTTTAAATACGGAAAACACAATCCGTTTTCTGGTTATACCGCTTGCCGCGCGGCTGCGTCTTCGATGGCGGTGGTAGAAGTCAACGCCTCGATGGGGCGCATCGTTGCCGCACCGACGGCGGGGGCTAGCGGCATTCTCGCGGGCGCGCTCATTGAAGCGGGCCGCCAGCGCGGCTGGTCGGATGAAACTTTGATCGAAGGTCTGTTTACCGCAGGCGCGATCGGCTTGATTTTCGCGAAAAACGCGACGATATCCGGCGCGGGCGGCGGATGCCAGGCGGAGACGGGCGTTGCCGCGTGTATGACGGCTGCTGCACTGGTGGAAATCAGCGGCGGCGCGCCTGTACAGGCGCTCGATGCCGCGGCGATGGCGATGAAGAACGTGCTCGGACTCATCTGTGACCCTGTCGCGGGTCTCGTCGAATGCCCATGCATCAAACGAAACGCGCTTGGCGCGGTGAACGCCATGCTTTGCGCCGATATGGCACTTGCTGGCATTACGAGTTTGATTCCGTTTGACGAGGTCGTCTCCGCGATGTACAAGGTAGGCAAAGACATCCGTGTAGAATACCGCGAGACGGCACGCGGAGGCTTGGCCACCACGCCCACAGGCAAAGCCGTTGCGGAGCGAGTCAAGCGCTTGCAGGGGAATTGATCGCAAGTTTGAGGTGGAAGAATGGCAATGGGCATGGGCAGAGGGCTGGGCGGACCGCGCGGCTATCTGACCGAAGAAGAGAAGAAGAACCGTCCGAAACTGAGTAAAGAACTTCTGTTTCGGATTTTGTCCTATCTAAAACCATATCGCGTCCAGTTCGTGTTCGTGTTTCTCGCGATTCTCATTAGTGCGGTGATCGGTCTGTTTCCGTCCATCATTACGGGCCGTATCGTCGATCAGGCGTTGGTCGGCAAGAACATGCAGCTCTTGATTCAGCTGCTGTTGCTTGCACTTGTGACGCTGACCACGGCGCAGGCAATCGGCGTACTGCAGAGCTACATCAATTCGTGGATTTCACAGCGGATCATTTTCGACATGCAAAACCAGATGTACGCGCATCTGCAACAGATGCCGCACTCGTTTTACACGAATGAGAAACAAGGCGATATCCTGACGCGCATGGAGAGCGACATCAGCGGCGTCGGAACCGTCATCACAAGCACGCTGACGACATCGGTATCCAACATTGCCGTGATGATTGCGACGTTGATCGCGCTGTTCACGATGAACTGGCGTATGGCGCTCGTCGGGATCGCGATCATACCCATGACGTTGATTCCCGCGCGAACGGTCGGCAAAACCCGCTGGAAGCTGCTCACCGATGTACAGAACGAACGCGACAAGATGAATCAGCTGATTACGGAGACGTTAAGCGTCTCCGGCTCTATGCTGATGAAGCTTTTTACGCGTGAGAAGTCCGAATACGACCGTTTCGTCAGCGTCAACGACAGCGTCACGCGCCTAACACTCAAGGAGCAGCGCAGCGGCAAATGGTTTATCATGATTCTCGGTACGCTCTCGCAGATTGGGCCGCTGTTGATCTACTTCACCGGTGGCGTATTGATGATCTCAAACGGAGATGCGACGCTGACCATCGGTACCATCACGGCGATGATTGCGCTGGTCAACCGTCTATACGGGCCGGTAAATTCGTTACTAAACCTAGGCGTCGATTTCACGCGATCGCTCGCACTCTTTACACGCATATTCGACTACTACGACAAAGAGGTCACAATCAAGAGTAAGCCTGATGCAATCAAACCGGATTTGTCTTCGACAGAGATTCGATACGATCTTGTGTCGTTCACCTATGAGCATAAAACGCCGATTTTGAACGATGTGAGCTTTATGATCCCGTCCGGCAAGATATTTGCTATCGTTGGACCATCCGGCGCGGGGAAGTCGACCATCGTCAATCTGTTGCTGCGATTGTATGATGTGAACAGCGGATCGGTTTCCATCGCGGGGACGGATGTTCGTGACTTTGAGCTAGCGTATTTGCGCGGAAACATCGGCGTGGTCACGCAGGATGCGTACTTGTTCAATGGTACCATTCGCGAAAACCTGTTGTACGCCAAACCCGACGCAACACAGGAGGAACTGGAAGCCGCTTGCAGGCTCGCAAACATATACGATTTTATCGTGTCTCAGGAGCTAGGCTATGATGCGATGGTCGGAAACCGTGGATTGAAGCTCAGCGGAGGGGAGAAGCAGCGCATTTCTCTGGCTCGCGTGGTGCTGAAGAACCCGAAGATATTGATACTTGATGAAGCGACCAGCTCGCTCGATTCCATCTCAGAAAATACAATTCAAAACGCAATGGAGCTGGTGATGGCAGGGCGCACGAGCATCGTGATTGCGCATCGACTTTCAACCGTTCTAGCCGCAGATCGCATCCTTGTGCTAAAAGACGGCACGATTGTTGAACAGGGCACGCATGAACAGCTGCTAGAGCATAGCGGCGTATATCGCGAGCTATACGAGACGCAGTTTCGTCGAGTACTGGAGCAGGATCAATAGAGATTTTGGATAAGAAAATGAGAATTGGTTTATATCAATACGCTGTGACAGCTAATCATTACGAAAACATGCTACACATCAAAGTTGCGGCTGAGGAAGCCACCCTCAATGGTGTTGAGCTTCTGGTCCTGCCTGAGTGCGCTTTGTCAGGGTATCCCCAAACAAGTCCATTCACAATTAATGAGATTGATTTTCAGAAAGTTGTGCTTGCTAAAAAAGAGTTGGAACAGCTTGCTACTGACAATCACTTGTGCATATTGACTGGTACAGCCGAATGTGCAGAAGGCAAGTATTACAACAGTGCGATTCTCGCTATGCCAGGGAAAGAAACTTATACCGTCTATCGAAAGAGAGCATTATGGGGATGGGATGCCGAAAATTTCTCGTCCGGAGATATGGATGAAGGAGTCTTCAAAGTAAACGGATTTCGAATAGGAGTTCGCATTTGCTTTGAAGTGCGCTTCCCAGAGTATTTCCGCGAATTATATCGTAAGAACGTTGATTGCGCAGTTATTATTTTTAATGACACTTCAGAAGCAGACGCAATAGAACGATACGATTTAATCAAAGCGCATCTCCGAACCCGCGCTGTTGAGAATGTATTTCCCGTTATTAGCGTCAATAGTTCCGCGATAAATCAAACTGCGCCGTCAGCGGTGATTGACAAAGATGGAAGAGTGATTTTGGAGTCGATACCTCACACGGAACAGCTGTTGGTCTATGATTTGAAGAAGTCAACAGAGGACTCATTCGGCGCAAAAGGGAGAAGGCAGATTTCTGAAACACTTGCAAGGTAAAAAAAAGCGGACGGGGTAACCCGTCCGCTTATTTGTTGCGTGATGTTTCTTATTTGAAGAGGATCGAAACGGACTTGTAGAAGTCCCAATCCACTTCCTTGCGCTCGGTGACCGCTTTGTCGAGGTCAGCGGTAACGATCGCGGTGCCCTGGAGAGCAACCATGTTGCCATACTGTTCGTTCACGACCAGCTCGCCGGCCTTGAAACCAAGGCGGGTGCCGAGTACGCGGTCGAAGCAGGAGGGGGAACCACCGCGCTGGATGTGGCCGAGCACGACCGAGCGGCACTCAAAGTACTTGCGCTTCTCGTCGAGCGTGGTATCCGCGCGCATAGCCTTCTCGATACGATCCGAGAGGGTCTTTGCGATCTCTTTTTCGAGCAGCAGCTTGTTGCCGAACGCGTCGAGGCCGACGTTTTCTTCCGCTTCGCCCTTGAGCTCAAAGCCTTCTGCCACGGCGATGATCGTGTGGCGCTGGCCTTTGATGTAACGGGAGCGGATGACCTGCATGATCTCCTCAAACGTCTTGGGGAACTCGGGGATGAGGATCAGGTTTGCATCCGCAGCAAGACCCGCCTGAACGGCGATCCAGCCGGTGTGACGACCCATGCACTCCACGACAAAGCAGCGCGCGTGGGAAGCCGCGGTGGTGTGGAGACGATCGATGCACTCCATGGCGATGTTGCTCGCCGTATCAAAACCAAACGTGTAGTCGGTGCTGGAAAGATCGTTGTCAATGGTCTTCGGCACGCCGATCATCTTCATGCCCATCTTCGTGAGCTTGTTGGCAACGCCGAGTGTGTCGTCGCCGCCGATGGCGACCATGCCTTCGAGATCGAGGCTCTCGAGCGTTTTACGGACGCGCTCGGGGCCGTTTTCTTCCTTCATGACGTTGGTGCGGCTGCTCTCGAGGATCGTGCCACCCTTGGTCTGAAGTCCTTCCACATCTTTGAGTGTAAGCCAGCGGCCTTCGCCCGTCAGCGCACCGCGCCAGCCAGCCGAGAAGCCATAGACTTCGATGCCCGCCGCCGCGCATTCTTCGACGACGCCGCGGATAACCGCGTTGAGGCCAGGGCAGTCTCCGCCGCCCGTCAGAATACCAATTTTACGCATGTTGTCATTTACCTCCGTTTTATAATGTATCTATGCAAAAGGGATGTCCTTCCGGATCGATCATCACAACCCAGCTTTCCGAAAACTGGTCATCTGCAATGTACGCCCCGCAAGTTAAAGCATGCTGAACTAGTGCTAGCATTTCTTCCCTGTTTGCGGCTTTGAAGTCAAGGTGCTCCATTTGTTGCTGTTGCCCTGCCTGTTCCGGCCAAACCGGAGGAGTGTAGTCCTCGTTGAGCTGAAAACCCAGTCGCACAGGAAATCCGGGCGTTGACAGACTGACAAAATCATCAGATTCTGACACAGTCTCCCAACCCAGCAGATTCTTGTAGAAATCCGCCAGCGTTTTAGGAGACTGACAATCGACGGTTACACTATTGATCACAACAGGAAACATTTATACCACCTTGTTGGACTATCCGGTGAACTTGGATGGTTACAAACGGTCTTTCCTTATTGCTGCAACAATTCCGCAAGTTCCGCATCGACCAATTCGCCAATCGCTTCGATGCTCTTGAGCTTATTCTGCTCCATGCAGGGGATGATGTGAATCTCCGGCATGCGCTTTGCATACTCCATATACTTCTGCCGTGCGCGCTTCTGGATATCCGGCAACGCCTCGTAGATATCAGGCTGGTCGCCGACGTAGTCCCGAAATCCTTTTTTGCCGACATTTTCGTAGGCGTTTTCTGGGTTCATGTCGAGTACGATGTGCGCGTCTGCCCGCGGGATACGAAAATGGTTGTACTCCAGCTCGATTACGAAGTCAAGCAGATCGGGGTTACCCAGATCGCGGTCGCGTACGGACTGATAGACGGCGTTGCTGAGGATATAGCGGTTGATCAGTAGAATATCTGCATCCGAGTAGTCGAGATCGCGAAACGCTTCAAATCGATCCAGCGCGTACCAGAGCGCCATGCTGCGCTGATCGACCTCGTTTGCGCGCACGCCGCCACTGCCGGAAAGGAGTCTACCACACTCCGCACCGAAGAAGGTATCATACATCGGAAACGAGAGCGTCTTTACGCGAAAACGACCGCTTGCTACCAGCCGCTCATAAAGCCGCTGCAGCTGTACGGTTTTGCCTGTTCCGTCGATACCCTCGAATGCGATGATCTTTGTCATAGTGAACCTTTCTGAATGCGCTCCATAGCTTCCAGCGTGTTCTCGCGGGAGGCAAACGCTGTCATGCGGAAATAACCTTCACCTGCCGCGCCAAAGCCTTCGCCGGGCGTGCCGATGATGTGATAGTTGGATAGAAGTTCGTCATAGAAACGCCAGCTGTCGCCGTGCGGCACCTTGAGCCAGATGTAAGGTGCGTTTACGCCGCCAAACACGGTGTAGCCTGCCTGCTGCAATCCTTCGCGGATGATGCGCGCGTTTTCCATGTAGTCTGCGACAACGCCCATGATTTGCGCATTGCCTTCCACGCTATAGGCGGCTTCTGCGCCGCGTTGAGTGATATAGGAAACGCCGTTGAACTTCGTCGAGACGCGGCGCGCCCAGAGGTCGCGCAGATGTACGTCGTTGCCGAAGCTATCCTTATAAATGAGCGCTTTGGGAACGACGGTATATGCGCAGCGCGTGCCGGTGAAGCCCGCAGTCTTGGACATAGAGCGGAACTCGATGGCGCATTCCTTCGCGCCTTCGACTTCATAGATGCTGTGCGGAATGTTGGGTTCCGAGATATAGGACTCATACGCCGAATCGTAGAGGATCAGCGTGCCGTTTGTGCGGGCATAGTCGACATAGACCTTGAGCTGCTCTTTGGTGAGCGTCACGCCCGTGGGATTGTTGGGGAAGCAGAGATACATGACGTCAACGCGCTGCTTGGGCAGCTCCGCGACAAAACCGTTTGCTTCCGAGCCGGGCATGTAGACGATTTTCTGATAGCCGCCTTTTGCGTTGTCATACTCGCCGCCTCGGCCGCTCATGACGTTGGTATCCACATAGACAGGGTAGACGGGGTCGGTCACCGCGACCACACAGTCCTGCGAGAAGATTTCCTGAATGTTGCCAACGTCGCATTTCGCGCCGTCTGAGACGAAGATTTCGTCCAGATCGAGGGCAACACCACGGGCGGTATAGTCGCGCCGGAGGATCGCCTCTCGTAAAAACTCATAACCAAAATCTGGGCCGTAGCCATGGAAGGTTTCGGCATGAGACATATCGTCCACCGCTTTGTGCATTGCTTCGACCACGGCGGGAACCAAAGGACGTGTGACGTCGCCAATGCCCATGCGGATGATCTTTGCTTCGGGATGCGCTTTTGCAAACGCCTGCGCGCGCTTGCCGACTTCGTAGAAGAGATAACTACCGTGTAGTTGCGAGTAAAATCCGTTTGCAGTAAACAAATCCGAACCTCCCCATTGTCTAAATCAACGCATTATATCATACGAAAACGCGCACGCGCAATAGAATGGGCATTCCGCTATGTTTTGGATGAGCGTTTGGAGTTTGTCAACATGAGAATTTCGTGAGAATGCGGATTTTTATTGACAAATGGACGCTTGGGTTGCCGAATATGCTTTCGATAGTATATACTTAACATCAATCTGGGTTACACATAAAATACTGTTGTATCGCGTTCGCTTCTTGCGAGCTGCGGTAAGCGTTGAAAGGCAATCATTCCATGGAATCAGAAAAGACCAACGCGTTCTCTAAGATTCAAAAATTCATCGTGCGCGTCGTTCAGGGTGCAATCATAGGCGCGGGCGCAATCCTGCCGGGCATCTCCGGCGGCGTACTGTGCGTGGTGTTTGGCATCTATCGGCCAATGATGGCCGTGCTTGCACATCCGTTTAAAAACATCCGCAAATATTGGAAAATGTTTATCCCAATTGCAATCGGCTGGGCTGCCGGATTTGTTGGTCTCGCGGGCGCAATTGCGAAGCTGCTTTCACTCAACGCGGCGGTGATCGTCAGTTTGTTTGTCGGCTTGATCGCAGGAACATTCCCAGGGCTGCTCCGCGAAGGCGCGAAAAACGGCAAGACCAAGGGTATGTATATCGCGCTTGCCATCAGCACCATCGCGCTGCTTGCGTTCTTCTACGCGTTGAAATTCAGCACCTCGACGACGGTTACGCCTTCGTTCGGGTGGTATATCTTCTGCGGCGCGCTCTGGGGCATCAGTCTCATCGTGCCGGGTATGAGCTCTTCTTCGCTGCTGATGTTCCTTGGGCTTTATCAACCGATGTCGGAAGGCATCTCGACGTTCGACATGGGCGTCTTGGTTCCGTTTGCAATCGGCATCATCGGCACGGTTATGCTGCTTGCCCGACTTGTGAACCACTTGTTCGACAAGCACTACGGCATCGCGTTCTACTGCGTGGTCGGGTTTGTCATCGCGTCTACAATCCCGATCATTCCCGTCTCGTTTACGGGCTGGGGAGAGGCGTTGCTCTGCGTTGCCGCTGCCGCGGCTGGATTTGTCGGCGCGTTCTTCATGGACCGCTGGAGCGAAAAACATCCGGCTGTAGAACAGGCACAAAACGAGAACGAAGAAAAAGATATTACTATTAACTGAGCGATTTTTCTATCATCGATCAGTATGAAGATATGATACGACCGGGACCGAGTGAAAACCGCTTCCAGTCGCGCAACAAATGGAGGGCATATGTTGACCGTTCTGGCTCTTTTTTGTATCATCTCTTCTGGTGGCCTGTTTATTAGCAGCTTTTTTGGCAAACGGTATGAGGAGAGTGCGCCTCTGAGTGTATTCGGCCTGATCGTGATCTTATATGTTTTCGGGCTGATTCATCTGCTGCGTTTAGGCGTATATGTCGTTTGCGCCACTTCTATCGCGCTTTTGGTTGCTGTGGTTTATCACGAAGTGATCAAGAAGCAGTGGCGCGCGTTTTTTAGCAGGACATTGACGCCTGCCTTTTTCATTTTCCTGGCAGCAACATGTGCTATCGCACTCATTACATTTGGGCGACTGATCTCCGGTTGGGATGAGTATTCGCATTGGGCGTATATAGTAAAGACGATGGCGATTGTCAACGATTTTGGTACAAATCCGGCTGCTCACGCGCTCTATCCCGGATATCCGCCCGCAATGCCGCTGTTTCAGTATTTTGCGGTTGTTTTAAACGGCGGTTATACCGAGTGGCTGCTGTATGCGGCTTATCTGATAGCGGCGACCGCGCTGTTTCTTCCGTTTCTCAAAAAGCTAACGTTCCGTACGTTAGCGTTGAATTTGATCGTCTGCGGGCTTATCGTCATCGTTCCATCACTGTTCTTTTTTGATTATTATGCAAATCTACAGGTCGATAGCTTTATGGGTATGACGTTTGGATTTGCCATGGCGACGATGTTTTTTTCAGAGGCGGAGAATTGTACGCTCTCTCGGATTCAAATACTTTTGGCAATCATTATATTGGCTTTGCTCAAACCAGCTGGCGGACTGCTTGCAGCTTTCGTGCTGATGAGCTTTCTTCTTGACGTGCACTTATCTGCAAAAACTATCCGTTATGGGACAGATCTGGCTGTAATTGTATGCAAACAGAAATGGCGGTGGAGCTTCGCAGGAATCGGTTCGCTCGCATTTGCAGAGTTGAGCTGGTTGTGCTGCGTGAAGCTGAATCCAGCGACGGAAACCCTCGATATTTCAAGCATGTCCAACACAATGCACGGAATTCCCGGAAACTCCGGCGAAATCATCCGTACATTCATTGCGCGCGTGTTACAAAATACTGAGCGGTTTGGTCTTCTGCTCATCAGCGATCTGATGTTGGTCATCGTCTTTTTACTGCTGCTTTTTCTTCTTGCGATTCTCAGGCGTGGCGGATTTAAGAGCGGAACCCAAGGCAAGACACATCTAGTCGTCGAATTGTCTATCTATACGTTTGTCTACTTTGGCGCGGTTCTTCTCTCGTATCTGACTAAGTTTTCATCATTTGATGCAATGCGCCTTGCGAGCTATGAAAGATACATAGGCACAATCTTCCTCGCGCTGTTATTCTTTGTGTTCGTCTCTCTGCTTTTGCTCTATTTCCGGCTGCAAAACAGAAACGTGCGCGCTGCGGTTTTATTGGTGGTTTTTGTTGTGCTGGTTTCTTTTTCCTACAAACGCGTGCCGCAGCTGCTGCCAGACAATCAAGTTGCGGTAGAGGAGCATGCAGACTATGCCCTGATCGTAGAGAAGATCAGTCGGACAATTCAAGAACCTAACGCGGACATCTATTTCATCGCGCAGAACACAAACGGCTTTGAATGGCTCGCGTTTCGGTATCATCTGTTTCCGACGCATGTGTATGGGCACTGGAGCATCGGCGCTTCATATGATGAAAACGACATCTATACTGTCTCAATGGATGTTGCTGACTGGTTGAAAACACTTGAGAAATCCTACGATTACCTGTTTATCTACAGATGTGACGCTGCGTTTATTGCGCGATATGGGGGTGGATTTGCATGCAGGAGCGATATCGGTGAAAATAGACTTTATAGGATGAATCGAGACACAAAACTGCTGGAACTGATCGCGGCCTTTTAGCGAAATGCAGATTCTTAACGTGGGCATATACCAATATCTGACGAAAATGGTATATGCTTTTACGTTGCTCTGCGTGGTTTTTCTATGCCGATTGTGTTATAATCGCGAATAGGCGACAAGACGCATTTTGTCAGTGTTTTCCTATAAAAAACGGTGATCGTGCGTTTGTTTGGAAACATTTCATCAACAAAGGAGAGCGCTGCTTGACACAAGAAACAGAGCGGGTTATGCTTGCAATCCCGCTGGAGAATGTAGACGAGTTACTGGGACTGTTCGGTGTGTTTGACGAAAACATCGGCGTTCTTGAGGACGAAACCGGCGCGCACATCAGCGCGGAAGAACATGGCATCCGCATCACCGGCGAGCAAGAAGGCGCAAACCTCGCGCGCATCGTCATAGAAAAGATGCTTGATATGCAGCGGCGCGGCGAGAAGATCAACCGCAGCCGCATTCGATACGCGGTCGATCTCGCCAAAGACGGAAACGCGGACATGATCGAGAAGATCATGGGCGACGTGATTGCAATCACCAACAAAGGCCGCCAGATCAAGTGCAAAACGCTTGGACAGAAACGGTATGTACAGGCGCTCAAAGAATACGAGCTTGTCTTCGGCATCGGCCCGGCTGGAACAGGCAAGACCTATCTTGCCGTCGCAATGGCAGTGCAGGCGTTTAAAAACAAAGACGTCGAGCGGATTATTCTCACGCGTCCTGCGGTTGAGGCCGGAGAAAAACTTGGCTTTTTGCCCGGCGATCTGCAGAGCAAGGTCGATCCTTACCTGCGTCCACTCTATGACGCGCTGCAGGAGTTTCTGGGATTAGAGAGCTACAAGGCGCTCTATGAACGCGGCGCGATCGAGGTTGCTCCGCTTGCTTATATGCGCGGCAGAACACTTAACAATGCCTATATCATTCTCGACGAAGCGCAGAATTGCTCCGCCGAGCAGATGAAGATGTTTTTAACCCGCATCGGCGAAGGTTCACGCGTGGTGGTCACGGGCGACGTAACGCAGATCGACCTGCCGCGCGAAAAGGTCAGCGGGCTCGTGCAGGCGGTCAGAGTTCTGGAAGGCGTCGAGGGAATCAAGATCATCAACCTTACACATAAAGATGTCGTACGCCACGAGTTGGTGCAGCGAATCATCTGCGCTTACGAAAAGTTCGAGAAACCAAAGCGCGCCTAATCGCCCCGGCTGCTTACATAGCGGCCTATCCTAAACGAATGAGGACGAGAAGATCGTGTCTGAAACACAGAAAACCACGCAATCCAAGAAAAAGAGAACGCAAACCAAGCCGAAATCTAGAGTGTTCGGCGTGATTGTATTATCGATCAGTTTTGCGCTGGCTTGTCTTGTCAGCATTACCTCACTCACACCGAAGCGATATGTCGTCTCGGTCGGTTCGCCTGCTACAGAGTCCATCACGACCCCGCGGCTGGTGGAAGACACCGTCAATACTGAAGCGCTGCGTCAGGCCGCGCGAAATAACGTAGCTCCTGTCTACGCGGTAGACGAGAAACTCACGGACACACTGATCTCCAACGCGCAGAGCTTCTTCTCCGCGTTGAGAAGCTTCCGTAACGCCGCAAACACCACGCGCGCGGCAAGCGCACCGCAAGCCGCAGACGGAAACGCGGATGCAACCGATACGCGAAGCTGGCAGGAAGTGATTCCGACAGGCGATCTTCTGGCAATGCTCGTCAATTTTCCGGTCAAGATTTCGGATACGGCGATCGGCTATGCGCTGCTGGAGGCTTCCGACAGTGAAATCGATCAGCTGCAAAACCTAGTTTTGACAACCCTCGAAACCGAGCTTCGCACCGGCGTATCAGAAGCGGATCAGGTTCGGGTGTTGTCCAAAATCAACAAAGAACTCAAGATTTCCACGCTATCCGTCTGGATGAAAGCGGTAGGCGAATTGGTTTACGACGCATATCTGTTGCCGACCAACGTGGTCAACTCCGTCGAAACCACTCGTGCGCAGGCAAAGGCTGCCGATGCAGTGGAGCCGATCTATATCGCGCGCGGCGCAACCATCGTAGAGGCAGGGCAGACGGTCTCGCAGGAGCAATATGACATGCTGATCTCGCTCGACCTCGTGAAGGGCGCAGAAGCCGCAAGCCAACTCACGCCGGGAACGATTATCTATCTGTTCTGCGTGTTTGGTATACTGGGATTGTTCCTGTTTGTGTTTGAGCCGGAAACGTTCTCTTCCAACAAGCAGATGACTATACTCGCACTGATTCTCTGGATCACCATTGCGCTGGAATGGGTTTGCTACATCGTCGACCCACGTGTGTCGCCCGCTGTATTCGGCGTGCTACTCACGACATTGCTCGTTTCGCGCAAAACCGCGGAGGCGGTTAACGTTGCGTTCGCGCTCTCGTTTGCGTTACTCGCAGGCGGCAGCGGCAATACACTGTTTGGTTCGGATTCGATTCTTGCCATGGCGGCGATGCTCGTTTCCGGACAGATGGTGATGATCATCGCCGAGCGCAGCAGGAAGCGCGGTACGCTGATCGCCGCGGGTTCACTCGGCGGCGTGGCGGGAGCTGCGATCGTTGTTGCAGGCGGTTTGATTCTCAACTACAACTGGAATACGGCGTTGATCTACGCGGGCTTACAGATGGCGGCGGCGCTGATTCTATCCGTTTTCTGCGTGGGCATGCTCAGCCTCTGGGAGAACCTGTTTGACATCGTAACCCCTGCGCGGCTGCACGAGCTCGCGAATACAAATCATCCGCTGCTCAAGAAGATGATGCTCGCAGCGCCCGGCACCTATCACCACAGCATGATGGTGGCGTCGCTTGCGGAGGGAGCCGCCGAGACAATCGGCGCAAACGCACTGCTCGCGAGAACTGGAGCCATGTATCACGACGTCGGCAAGTTGCGCCGTCCACTGTATTTTAAAGAGAATCAAAACGGCCAGAACATCCACGACACGCTCCAGCCGGAAGAGAGCGCGGGATTCATCATCGCGCATCAGAAGGATGCGATGAGCTACCTTTCGCGCTATCGTATGCCGTCGGAAGTCAAGAGAATCGTTGCCGAACACCACGGCACGACGCTGGTGACGTATTTCTACTATAAAGCGAAACAGCAACAGACGCAGGACGGCGAACCCGTTATCGAACGCCTGTTCCGCTATCAGGGAAGTTTGCCAAGCACGAAGGAGAGCGCAATCGTCATGCTCGCGGATAGCTGCGAGGCAGCCGTTCGCTCCATGAGCGAACCCACGCGGGACGAAGTCGCCGAGATGGTGCGCAAAATCGTGCAGGGCAAGATGGACGACGGTCAGCTGAAGATGAGCCCGCTGACATTGGGCGAAATTCATCTGATTGAAAAGAGTTTCCTCGTGACGTTTACGGGGCTGATGCATGAACGCATCCGCTACCCTGCGCTGGAGGCGATGTCATGATTGACGTGCAAACCGAATTGGAGTGTTTGCCGCAAAACGCGGCGGAATTGATCCGCTGTGTGGTGGAGGCAGCGCTCTCGCGCGAAGGCGCGGGCGGCGACGTCTGCGTACTGGTGACAGACGAAGAGGAGATTCAGCGGCTCAACGCGGGCTATCGCAACATAGACCGCGTAACTGACGTGCTGACATTTCCCGCCTGGGAAGGCGACGCGATTCTCTGCCCGCCTGACGGATATCTGGGCGATATCGCGATTTGCTTTGAACGCGCGCAGGAGCAGGCAGAGGAATACGGACACTCGCTGGAGCGCGAGCTCGCGTTCCTGGCGGTGCACGGCGCGCTGCACCTCTTGGGCTACGACCACATGGAGCCGAACGACGAAAAGGCCATGTTGGCGCGGCAGGATGAAATATTAAACGAACTGGGGTATTTGCGATGAGCAAGTTAAGTCATACAGAACAGGAGCATATGCTCGACCTCGCTTTTGAGGCGATGGAGAAAGCGTATACGCCATACTCGCATTTTAACGTAGGCGCGTGCCTGAAGGGCGAAAGCGGAAAGTACTATCTCGGCTGCAATGTCGAGAGCGCCTCCTATACGCCGACCAACTGCGCGGAGCGCACGGCGGTATTCAAGGCGGTTTCCGAAGGCGAACAGAAGTTTTCCGCCATCGTGATCGTCTGCTCCGGCAAAAATCCGGCGGCGCCCTGCGGCGTGTGCAGGCAGGTTTTGCGTGAGTTTTGCAAGGACGACATGCCCGTTGTGTTTGCGGACAAAGACCGCAACGTGATCGAATCGACGCTGGGCGAACTGCTGCCGCATTCGTTCGGGCCGGAGGATCTGCTATGAGCTTCCGTTCCGGTTTTATCTCCATCATCGGCTGCCCGAATGTCGGCAAGTCGACGCTGCTCAACAAGATGATCGGCCAGAAGATCGCAATCGTGTCCGACCGCGCGCAAACCACGCGCAACAAGATCACGGGTGTGCTCTCTAAACCCGATTATCAGATGATCTTCCTCGATACGCCGGGCGTGACCATGCCCAAGAACAAGCTCGGCGAATACATGCAAAAGGTCGCCTACGACGCGATCAACGAGGTAGAAGCGATCCTCTTTGTGGCCGACGCGGAGCAGGGCGTACGCGAGCGCGACGCGATGATCCTCGAAAAACTCAGTAAAGCAAAAGCGCCCGTCATCGCGTTCATCAATAAGACCGACGCAGCAAGCCTCGGCCAAGCGAACGAAGCGCAGGAAGTGCTGGAGCAGCAGGGATTCATCAAGCAGATTTTACGCGGCTCCGCAAGCAACGGCAAAGGCCTAGAGGAGCTGGAGCGCGCGCTGGCGGACTATATGGTTCCCGGTCCGCAGTATTTTCCGGATGATATGGTTACCGACCAGCCGGAGCGCATCATCGTCGGCGAACTCATCCGCGAAAAAGCGCTACTGATGCTGCGGGAAGAGGTTCCGCACGGCGTCGGCGTCGGCGTGGACAAGATGGAGCGCAGGGAAGACCGCGATATCATGGACGTGTACGCCACGATCTATTGCGAGCGGGAATCCCACAAGGGCATCATCATCGGCAAAGGCGGCTCCATGCTCAAGCGCATCGGGCAGGAGTCCCGCAAGGACATCGAGTGGATGCTTGGCTGCCAGGTCAATCTCCAGCTTTGGATCAAGATCAAGGAAGACTGGCGCAACCGCCCGGGCATGCTGCACGAGCTGGGCTACGAGTGACAAGGGAGTAGGTAGGAGCGGAGTATGCCGGTCATCTGCGCGGAAGGAATCGTCACGCGATATGCAAACTATCGCGAGAGCGACCGCATCTTAAGCATCTTCACGATACAGTACGGCAGGCTGGACGCAAAAGCGCGCGGCTGCCGCAAGCCGCAGAGCCCGCTTGTCAACGCCTGCCAGCCGTTTGTGTTCGGTCAATTTGAGATTTTCACGGGAAAAGAAAAAGCAACCGTCAACGCCTGCGATGTGCGGGAGACGTTTTATCCGATTCGCGAGGACTATGAGCGCTTCTCGATTGGTTCTGTGATTCTGCGGCTGTGCCATGACGCGGCGCCGGAAAACGAGCCGAACGAGGCGCTTTTTTCGCTTCTGTACCACACGCTGTCGTTCCTTTCCTACGGACAATCCAACCCGCAGGATCTGTTTTGCTGTTTCTTGATTCGCTATCTCAACACCATCGGCTATCGACCATCTATCACAGCCTGCGCGCAGTGCGGGCGGGATATCCGCGGGGACGCGATCGTGCGTTTTTCCGCGCGCGGCGGCGCCGTCTGCAACGCTTGCGTGCAGCATGGTGAACCGGTCAGCAAGACCGCGCTGGAGGGCATGCGCCGCATGCTGATGATGGAGGACGCAGAGATGGATCGCGTGAAGCTTTCCGACGAGGTGCGGGCGGAGATTTTGCGCGCGCTCACTGCATATACGGAGAGTTCGCTGGAATTTGGCGCAAAGGCGCTGAACATGCTGCAAAGCATGCAAACCCCCGCGCAGCACGCGAATACGCCCGCAAAGCACGATGAATAGGAAGCAAACGCAATCGGGATAAATTGTGAACTTTCTCGTATACGAGAGAATCTGTATGCGGCTCTATGGTACAATACTCGCGATTCGAAACAATAGCAGACTGGGGAATTCCCGGAATGCTTTTACGCATAGCGCCGTAGAAAAGCGCATTGCTCGAACAATATTTTGGTAAAGAGGTACCGATTATGCCCTTGGGACGACATCTCATGAAGACACTGCTTCTTGCGTGCCTTGTGATTGCCGCTCTTTTTGCGCTCGGCTGCACCAGCGCGCCTGCTGTGCCCGCTGAGCCGACGCCCAGCCTTGCGCCCGAAGTCGTCAACTTCGAGGTGCTGGATTTGAATGCGGAAGATTTTGGCGATATGCCCGCGCCCACCGCGACGCCGGAACCCACGCCGACGCCGATTCCATTCTCGTACTATGCCCCGACGGTCAACATGACCTATGAAGAACTCGTCGGCAGCACGGATGATATGAGCGTCAAGGCGCGTGAATTGCTTAAGGACGGTTTTCCTGATCCGAAAACCTACTATATCATCGTAGACAAGCAGTGGCAGGTCGTGCTCGTTTATCTGCGCATTGACGACGGCACCAAGCTCGGCAAACCCGACCTGACGCAGCCGGTTCGTTATATGCTTTGCTCGACGGGTAACCCGAACAAAGAGTATGGTCACGAAACCACCAGCGGCATCTGGCAGATTGGCGTTCCGAAGGAGCGTTTCTACCAGTTTGTCAATCTGGAGGCCGCGCAGTATCTGACCCTGATTCACAGCAGAACATATTTCCACTCGGTGCTGTACGATAAGGCGAAGGACCTGCGCTCGCTGGTCAAGGAGTCTTACGACAATCTCGGCACCAAGGCGAGCCACGCCTGCATCCGACTGACGGTACCGGATGCGCGCTGGATGTGGTATAACATCGGCTACGGCACCACCTGCGAGATTCGCGACGGAGACCCGAGTGATACCGTGACCGGAACCATTCGCGCGCAGTTGAAGCTGCCGCCGTCGATTGAAGGCATTAAACTGACTGCGGGAACGGCTCCGTGGACGGATAACTGGCAGATTGAGGACGTGCTGCACGTCTTACCGTATAAGTATCAGGCAGCGCCCTTGCCGGATCTTGGCGATGGCGAAGAAGACACGCCGCCACCGATCGATACATCAACGGTTCCTACTGTGACAGATACGCCTGCTCCAGTGACTGATACACCACCTCCAGCTGATACACCAAGTGGCGGCTGGTAATGCGCTGTAAAATAAATATAAAAAGAACACTTATTTTGCTGTCGGTGCTATTTCTAGCATCGACAGCTTCTGTTCGCGTGTCGCTTGCCGCAACCACGCCGCAGCCGGAACCAACGCCAACCCCCGAGCCTTCGCAAGCGGTCGACATCCTCTGCGAAGCCTGCACAGGCGCAAACACGATCTATGGCGATTCCGCAGCCTATGCGGCGGAGATGCTCCGCTGGGAGGCGGGGTTCATCTCGCGCACAAGCATCGTTACCGCAACCTCGAAGAATAATCTGGTCTATGACGCGTTTGAGGCGGCATCGCGATTGATGAAAACGCAGATGCGCCCGAACTGGTCTGCGTGGAACAAAACGCTGATTGCGTTCGATCCCGCAACCTACGATAGCTATGCGCAGAACGTAGCCGCATTCACCGCGCTGGCGGATGCCGTAAACAGCGCCATGCAGCTTGCCTCGGCGGACTGCGTGCGCAGTATCAGCCGCGATTTGCGCGCGGCAGGAATTCCGCTTTCGGCGGAAGGCATGCCGCAGATGCGCCTCGGCTGGCGCGAATGCGCCGCGCTCTACTATATCTTTGGCGAGCGGCTGACGGACGCAATCGCGTCTTCGTTTACGGTCGAACGCGAAGGCAACGCTTATTCCGGCGTGACAATCTATTGGCCAAAGCCGACGTTTGAAGACCTTGCGGGAGCAGGCACACACGATGAACTCGTCGAGGGCATCATGGCGCTGGACTACTTCAACACCGTCTATCTTGACGATGGAAGCGTATCTGCACTGACGAAGTATACGTTTTCGGATGATTACCTCAAGACGATCATCCATCCCGTTGCGGGCGGACTGATCAAAAACGGCTGGTACGATCCGCGTTCGCACCGCACGCGCCTGCATATGGGCACGGATATCAAGCGGCGTGCCAAGACGCCGATTCTCTCGATGACCGACGGCGTGGTCAAATATATCGGCTATCTGCCGATTCCGGGATACTATGTTCTGATCGAAGACCCGTACGGCTATACCTACCATTACTATCACATGTTTGAGCTCACCTCGTTTGTCAAAGAAGGAGACACGGTCAAGCAGGGGCAGCAGATCGGCATCGTCGGCAGCACGGGCAACAGCGCGGCATATCATCTGCATCTAGGCGTGGTGACGCCGGAAGGAAAGTATGTGAATCCCTACGATCTGTTTGTGCAGGCGGGGATCGGGCCGATTCTCCCGTCGTTCTGATGCGATCAGACGGCAACTGAATCGTGATAATTATGCAACAAATCCCGCAGAATCGGATTTTTTCTTGTGCGGGTAGTGCCTCGGTGCTATACTATAGTAGCTTTATATGGATTAGAGTTGCGGTTTGCAGGCAAATATGCAGCATGCCGCGAGAGAAACATAATGTTGGAGGATCGCTTGAGAATCATCGCGGGTACGGCGCGCGGTCGCCGTTTTGATGCGCCGAAGGGCATGGACACACGCCCTACGCTCGACCGCGTGAAAGAAGCGGTATTCGGCTCGATCCAGTTCGATATTCCCGATAGCTGCGTGCTCGACCTGTTTTCCGGTTCCGGCAATCTTGGTCTAGAGGCGGCATCCCGCGGGGCAAGAAAAGTCTTTTGCAACGATTACAATCGCGACTGCGCAGAGCAGATTCGAACGAACGCAAAGCTGCTTTCGCTTGATTCCGTTGTGCAGGTAAGCTGCAAAGACTACGCAGTGTGTTTAAACGATCTTGCGCGTATGGGGGAACGGTTTGACTTCGTGTTTCTCGACGCGCCATACAAAGACGGCACCGCGCAGAAGGCCGCAGAGCAGATTTTTTCACTGGGACTACTGAGCGACGGAGGCCGCGTGATTCTTGAACACGCGGAGAAACTCCCGCCGAGTCTTTCGACATCTTCGGCAAAGCTGACGCAGACAAGGCGTTACGGCAGCTGCGCCATTTCGGTATTTAAGCGAGCAGACAGCGAAGCGCAGCAGGATTAAGACGCGTTTCGGGAAAGGCCAGGCGAACATGCGAACATGCGTGTACCCCGGTAGTTTTGACCCGTTTACCATCGGACACCACGACGTGCTGGAGCGGGCGATTGCGATGTTTGACCGCGTGTATGTAAGCGTATTAAACAACGCAGCTAAACACCCGGTATTCTCCGTCGAGGAGCGTGTGGATTTGATCCAGCGTATGGTGGACGCGGAAGGCATGAAGAATGTCGTCGTGACACACTTTGACGGACTCCTGGTCGACTATGCGCACGAGATCGGCGCAGACTATGTCATCCGCGGACTGCGGGCGACCATGGACTTTGAGTATGAGTTTCAAATCAACGCGCTCAACCTTCATCTCGCGCCGGACGTGGACACCGTTTACTTTATGGCGCGGCCGGAGCACTCGTTTCTAAGCTCCAGCGCCATTCGGGAAATCGGCGCCATGGGCGGCAACATCAGCGGACTTGTACCGGATAGTATTCAGAATATCATTGCAGAAAGGTTAAGAGAACCATGAGCAGCGCACAAACCATGAAGATTTTCAGCATTATAAACCGCATCAAACAGGAGCTGGAGGAGAGCCCTCGCTCGAAGTTTGGTGGCGGCAACAAGCGCGTGGTCGAAGTCGACCGTCTGCTGGATCTGCTGGAGGACCTGAAGGTCGTCATTCCGGAAGATATCCGAAGAGCGACCGGCATTCTCTCCGAAGCGGAGAACACCATTGCGGACGCGAAGGAGAACGCAGTCGAGATCGTCGAGCAGGCGCATCAAGAGGCGGACACCATCCTCAGCCAGGCGCAGGCACAGGCGGACAGCATCCGCTCGGAAGCGCAGGCGGAGTTTGAGCATCGCGTCGGCGAGAGCGAAGTATATAAAGAAGCGTTCACCCGCGCGAGCGGCATTGCCGCCGAGGCGGAGGGGAACGCAACCGCGATCTATAACGGCGCGCGCAAATATGCGGATGAAATCCTCGTGGATTTGCAGCGCTATCTCGGCGAATATCACCAGATGATCGAAACCAATCGCAGGGAGCTCGGCGTAGACGATACGCCAGCGCCCGCGCCGGTGCACACGCCTGAGCCGCAGTACGCCGCGCAAGCGCAGTATATGCCCTCTCAACCCGCGCCAACGGTGGAACAGCCACGCTATCAGGAGCCTGTATATGCGGAGCCGCCGCGCTATCAGGAACCCGCTTACAGCGAGCCCGCGCGTCAGCCGCGTCAGGCACGTCCGGCGACGGATCGTTTCGCGGTGGAAGAAGACCCGACCGCAACGCGCCAGTTTGCGCGTCCTGTGAGCCGCCCGATGCCGGAAGAGATGGAGCAGCCGCGCCGCCGTGATTCTCACGTGGCAGAAGCGCCGCCGAAGAAGAAGGGATTGTTCTCCCGTCTGCTGGAAGCAGAAGACGACGAGGACGAAGATGAGGACGAGGACGATTGGATCGAACCCGCCCCCAAGGCCGCGAAAGAGCCGAAAGAGAAGAAGCCGCGTAAGCGCCTGATCGAGTTCATCGAATCGGACGACGACGAGGACGAAGAAGACTTTTAACAACAAAAAAACGAGCCGGGAATTTTCTTCCGGCTCGTTTTCTCGAACGATTCAAATTCAGAATCAATACAAAACGGGAAACGATAATATGAAAAAGAAAGTTGGTCTCGCGCTCGGCGCAGGCAGCGCAAAGGGCTTTGCGCATATCGGCGTGCTGCAGGTGCTTGACGAAGTGGGCATCCAAGTCGACATGATCTCCGGCAGTAGCATGGGCGCGATCATCGGTGGTATCTACAGTGTCGGAACCGACCTGTACATGCTGGAGAAGTTCATCAAGTCCATCAAGCTCTACGACTATCTGGACGTGAAGCTTCCGATCACGGGCGGACTATTAAAGGGCGAACGATTGCAGGACCTCGTACGCCTGTTGACGCACGACAAAACGTTTGCGGACACAAGGACGCCGTTTTGCTGTGTCGTTGTCGACGCTGAAACGGGGAAGCTCGACGTGCTGGAAGAAGGCCCTCTGCACGAGAGCATCCGCGCAAGCATGTCCATGCCCGCGTTCTTTGAGCCGGTGCAGATCAACGGCAAGACGTATATCGATGGCGGCGTACTGGAGCGCGTACCCTGCAAGACCTTGCGCGACCACGGCATGGATGTCGTCATCGGCGTGGACGTCGGCTACCACGGGGATATCAAGGACGTTTCCGATTTCGGCGCGTATTCGATGCTCAACCATACGATCTCGATCATGCAATGGGAGCTTACGAAATACCGCAGGGAAGAGGCGGATATCATGCTCGTGCCGGAGGTACAGTTCGTCAGCGGTAGGTTCCAGACCGATCATGCAAGCGCTACGATCGACGAAGGCCGTCGTGTGGCGATAGAGGCGTTACCCGCGATCAAGAGGCTGATCGAAGAAGTTTAAGCCGAGCAGCCCACAAGTTAAAATGTATGAAACATGTTATATTATGAATAGAAAACAGGCGCGAAAGATGCAAATCATCGCGCCTGTGTTATTTTGTAACATTTTATTAGATGCAATACTTGAGAATCGTTCTTATAGAATGACTGCGCCGCTGAGATCGTGTTTGATCTCCTGCGTGGTCACGTAACTGAGGATATCCGTGCTGAGCATGTCCGTCTCTACGTTTTGCCGAACGAAATGAGGGCAGTCTTCCAGATCGCTGTTGCGCAAGATCAGCGGAGCCGTTTTGTTCTTCGCGATTTCGCTGATGAGCGCGCGCGCCTGCCGCCGGAACCCAAGCACCTTGAGATAGCTTCCTTCACGGCTCTGCACCATGCGGCGCACCTGCTCCGTCGTGATGCCAAGCAGTGCGCAGGCGACGATACGTTTGCATCGCGCGAGGGTATAACGCTTGGTCTTGATTTTTTCGTATATTTCGGTGAGCGTGCGGGATTCGCGAACGGCGCGGTAGAGCACGTTTTCAAACCCTTCCGCGACATCCGGCACCTGCGCCAGCTCCGCGGGAGACATGCGGCGGATGGCGTAGAGCATCACATCGCTGAGCGCTTCCTGCGGGATGATGAACTGATCGTCGTAGAGAAGCGGGCCGCCGACGAAGTTCGGCATCGTCGAGAGAATCTCGTGTCTGCCCTCGATAATCGCCTTTCGGATTGCCGTTGCGCTGGCAAAATCGCCGATGATCTCCTCGCTGTGATACCCTGTTCCGATGCGTTCGATGGGCAGCGGCTCAATGCCGGGCGCAAACTGCCGGATCGCGCGCAAGTACTCGACCGCAAGGATATTGTTCGGCTGCGCGATGGCGGCCAGCATGTTTTTCGGGATACCGTATTCCGAGAGCGCGTCAAATCGCGCACGCGGATAGCTTTTCCCGAGCGAGAGGTGGCGCTTGATCGCCTCCTGCAGCGCGGGCGGCTCGGTTGCGATGATGTCTGAAATTTGATACAGCGTCTGTAAATCCGGCGCTTCGCTGCCAAAGGCGAGGTCGGTCACCACGCCGGTTGCGTTGAGCGTGCGAACGCCGCCTGCGGCAAATCGTTCGGCGGGCGCGATGGCATACATGCTTGGCAGCTCCAGAACGAGGTCTGCGCCGGCACGGAGCGCCCAGCTTGCGCGCGAAAACTTGTCCGTACACGCGGCTTCTCCGCGCTGGACAAAGTTTCCGGAGAGCACGACGACGCAGTAATCCGCTCCGGAGAGCGCTCTTGCACGTTCCAGATGATAGATATGCCCGTTATGCAGCGGATTGTACTCCGCGATGATTCCCACGACGCGCATGATCGAATTTCTCCGCTAAAATACTGAATTTTTCGTATAGCAAGTATACCATTTTGGAGATGATTGTGGTATACTCTATCGGTTGAGAAAAAAATGTAAGAAATTTGGTAGAATTGAACAAAAAATGTTCGATTCTCATCTGCATGAATTACTTTATATGGAGGCGCAGATACTGACATGGCCTTGATGGATACGATCAAGATAAAAGCCAAGATGCACAAGAAGCACATTCTCCTACCGGAAGGATCGGAAGAGCGCACCGTACAAGCGGTGGCTTTGATCAAAGCAGAAGGAATCGCCGAAGTGACGCTGCTCGGGAACACGGATGAAATTCTGGCAACAGCCGAGAAATTCAACGTATCGCTCGACGGCGTTTCTCTTGTCGATCCCGAGAAAGATCCGGATTTCGCATCGTACGTTGCGGAATATTACGAGATGCGTAAAGAAAAGGGCATGACACCCGAAGGCGCGGAGAAGATGATGAAGGACACCAAGTTCTTCGCCGCGATGATGATCAAAAAGGGTCGCGCGGACGGCATGGTCGCAGGCGCGATCAGCACCACGGGCGACACGCTTCGTCCGGGACTTCAGATCATCAAGATGGCGAAGGGCATCTCTGTTGTGTCCAGCTGCTTTATCATGGAGCTGCCGAACAAGGCTTACGGAGACGATGGCCTGATGGTCTTTGGCGATTGCGCAGTCAACCCGAACCCGACGGCGGAACAGCTCGCGGCAATCGCGATCTCGTCTGCACAGACGGCGCAGTGCCTCTGCGGCATGGAGCCTAGGGTTGCGATGCTTTCCTTCTCCACCAAGGGCAGCGCCAAGCACGAGCTTGTCGACAAAGTCATCGAAGCCACGCGTCTTGTGCACGAACTCGCGCCGGAGCTGAACTGTGACGGCGAGCTGCAGGCGGATGCCGCGCTCGTGCCGAAGGTCGGTCAGCTCAAGAGCCCAGGAAGCCCCGTTGCGGGTAAGGCAAACGTGATGATCTTCCCAGATCTGCAGGCGGGTAACATCGGCTACAAGCTGGTGCAGCGTCTTGCCGGCGCGGAAGCCATCGGTCCGATCTGCCAGGGGTTCAAGTATCCCATCAACGACCTTTCGCGCGGTTGCAGCGTGGAGGACATCGTATCCGTCGTCGCAATGACTGCCGTTCAGGCACAGAATCTGTAAGGAGAACCGAATTACATGACCAACATTCTCGTTATTAACGCAGGTAGTTCTTCGCTGAAGTATCAGCTCATCGACATCGACAAAGAGGAGATCATCGCGAAGGGCATTTGCGAACGCATCGGCATCGCGAAATCGGTTCTCAGCTATAAGCCCGCAAACGGCACATGCATCGAAAAAGAGAGCCCCATGAAAACGCACGAAGACGCAATCAAGCTCGTGCTTGACGTGCTGACGGACAAAGAGGTCGGCGTGATCGCGGACATGAGCAGCATCTGTGCGGTGGGTCACCGCGTGCTGCACGGCGGAGAGAAATACTCCGAGCCGGTACTGATCGACGATCAGGTGCTCGAAGCGATCGAAGAGTGTATCCCGCTCGGGCCTCTGCACAACCCCGCGAACCTGATGGGCATCCGCGGCTGCATGGCAGCCATGCCGGGCGTCCCGATGGTTGCTGTGTTCGACACCGCATGGGGACAGACGATGCCTGCGGAAGCGTATATGTACGCGCTACCGTATGAAGCATACACCGAGCACAAAGTGCGCCGCTATGGTTTCCATGGCACCTCGCACCGCTATGTTTCCGGCCAGGCCGTTAAAAAGCTTGTCGCGCTGGGCATGAAAAAAGAAGACACCCGTGTGATCACGTGCCATCTCGGCAACGGTTCCAGCCTCTCCGCTGTTAAGGGCGGAAAGTGCGTGGATACCTCGATGGGACTCACTCCGCTCGAAGGCGTGCCGATGGGCACCCGCTGCGGCAGCATCGATCCCGCGATCATCCCGTTCTTAATGGAACGTACCGGTATGAGCGCGCAGGAGATCGATGCCTATATGAATAAGAAGAGCGGCATGCTCGGCGTCTCCGGCGTCAGCAGCGACTTCCGCGATCTTGCCACTGCAACCAAGCAGGGCAACGAACGCGCAGCGCTTGCCCGCAAGATGTTCTGCTATAAGGTGCGTCAGTTCATCGGCGCATATGCGGCAACGCTGGGCGGTGTGGACGCGATCGTCATGACCGCTGGTGTTGCGGAAAACGACGCGTATATCCGCGAAATGATTCTGCAAGGGTTGGAGTATCTCGCCATGGATATGGATTGGGAATTCAACCTGTCCTGCCCGCGTGCAACCGATCTGGAGATCACCAAACCCACGAGCAAAGTGCACGTTTATGTGATCCCGACCGACGAAGAGATGACCATCGCGCGCGACACGGCTGCGCTTGCGCTGAACGCGTAAATCGTGTATAATCCCCAAAGAGAGATATCGTTTCGGAGGAAATCAGCTATGAAGCATATTGAAACCGTTCAGAAGCCCTGCATCAAAGCGGGCAAAAACACCGCGTGCGGCGAGTGCCAGGCGAGCTGCCAGTCGGCATGCAAAACCTCTTGCACCGTTGCGAACCAGAAGTGCGCGAAGGAAGAAAAGTAATTAGGCTATCTTTGATCAGCCGATCCGCAAAGAAAGGCCATTTCAGGCCTTTTTTTGTCTCTTAAAATATGCCTGTCACAAGGAGAACGTTCTTGATCCATTCGTTTAAATTTCAAAATCACAACGTGCTGCTCGATGTTGAAAGCGGCGCGATTCATACCGTTGACGACGCGGCATTCGCCGTAATCTCCGCGCTTGAACGCGGGGAAGACCCGTATGCCGTCGGCGTGGAACGCGACACCGTTGCGGAAGTGCTCGCCGATTTGGATGAGTTGAAATCTTCCGGCGCATTCGAGACGGAAACGCCAACCGCACCGGAAATCTTCGGCGGAAGCGCGATTAAGTCCATGTGTCTTCATGTGGCGCACGACTGCAATCTGCGTTGCCGTTACTGCTTTGCTGCAACGGGAGATTTCCACGGCGAACGCATGCTCATGTCGTTTGAGACAGGCAAGCGCGCGCTGGATTTTTTGATGGAGCGCAGCGGAACACGCCACAACCTTGAGGTTGATCTCTTCGGCGGAGAACCGCTGATGAACTGGGACGTCTGCAAGCAGCTTGTGGCGTACGGTCGCGAACTGGAGAAAAAGTTTAACAAAACGATTCACTTTACGATCACCACCAACTGCGTGGCGCTCGACGACGAGAAGATCGACTTCATCAACCGCGAGATGCACAACGTGGTCATCAGCCTGGACGGTCGTAAAGAGGTGCACGATGCGCTGCGCCCAACCGCCAACGGTAAAGGATCGTTTGATATCATCCTAGGCAACGCGAAGAAACTCGTCGCAGGTCGTGGAGACAAGGAATACTACATCCGCGGTACATTCACGCGCGAAAACCTCGATTTTCTGGAAGATGTGAAAGCGCTGACGGGATTCGGGTTTGACCAGATTTCGATCGAGCCCGCCGTGTTGCCGGATGACAGCCCCTACAGCCTCTTGCCGGAACACATCGAGCGAATCAACGCAGAATATGATGCGCTGGCGGATTACTATATCAACGCGCGGGAGAAATCCGATACATGGTTCAACTTCTTTCATTTTATGTTTGATCCAGACGGCGGTCCCTGCCTGCGTAAGCGCATCAATGGATGCGGCGCGGGTACGGAGTACGTCGCGGTCACGCCGGAAGGGGATATCTATCCTTGCCATCAGTTTGTTGGCATGCAGGACTACAAACTTGGCACGCTGGACAATCCCGTGCTGAGAACGGATTTGCAGGAGGCGTTCCTCGGCTGCAACGTGTGTACGAAGGACACCTGCCGCAACTGCTGGGCAAAATACTATTGCAGCGGCGGATGCATGGCAAACGCGGTTCTCTACGGCGGCGCGCTGGAAACACCGCATGAGATCAGCTGCAAACTGATGAAGAAGCGCATTGAATGCGCCATCGGCATCTACCTGAGCGAACAATGAACAACAGGCTGATCGCGCGGGAGCCGGACGTTTGCGACGCGGCGCTCGTTGAAACAATCGCATCCATGCTCAATTGCTCGCAGCTTGTCGCGCGGGCGATGATTCGGCGCGGTGTTTCTTCGATTGAGGAAGCGCGGCGGTTTCTCAACCCGATGGAGAGCGATCTGCTGGATCCGTTTCTCCTGCCGGATATGCAGGTTGCGGCGGATCGTGTACGCTGCGCCATCGACGACGGCGAGCACATCTGTGTGTTTGGCGACTACGATGCAGACGGCGTGTGTTCAACCGCGATGCTTGTGCAGCGTCTACGCAAGATGGGCGCAAGCGTGGAATACTACATTCCGCATCGGCATACGGAAGGTTACGGCATGTCAGTAGACGCGGTGCGTACGCTGCAGGAGCACGGCGTCGGCCTGATCGTCACCGTAGACAACGGCGTTTCCGCGTTTGACGAGATTGCGCTCTGCAACGCACTTGGCATTGACGTTGTTGTGACAGATCACCACAGTGTCGGCAAGACGATTCCGGAATGTGTCGCGGTCGTTGCGGCCTCTCGCAAGGACTCGAAATATCCAAATCGCTATCTTTGCGGCGCGGGTGTTGCGCTGAAACTCATTCAGGCGCTCAACAACGGCGCATATGCGCCGGAGGAGCTCGCGCTTGCCGCAGTCGCGACGATTGCGGATGTGGTGCCGCTGACCGGGGAAAATAGGGCGATCGCCTCCTGCGGATTACAGCATATTCAGACGCTGACCGGTCTTTCCGCGCTGCTTCGCGCTGCCGGGTTCAACCAGGCCCGTGTGGACGAGATGACCGTTTCGTTTATGATCGCGCCACGGCTCAATGCCGCGGGCAGAATGGCGACCGCGCTGGAGGCGGTGCATCTGCTGCTGGGCGAAGATGAAGCGCACGCAGACGAAATTGCGTCTACGCTCAACGAGTATAATCAGCGCAGACGTGACACCGAGTACGAGATTCTGGAGGAAGCCGAGCGGCAGATTCAGGCGAAAGACCAACTTGGACGGGCGGTACTTCTTGCGCATGAGAGCTGGAATCCCGGCGTTATCGGCATCGTCGCCTCGCGCCTTTGCGAAAAGTATCACCTCCCGGTGATCCTGTTTGCGGATCAAAACGGTGTGCTGACCGGGTCCGGCAGAAGCATCGCGGGTGTTGATTTGTTCGAGAACCTCAGCGTGTTCTCGCATCTATTTGTACGTTACGGTGGACATGCGCGCGCGGCGGGCGTTACGATTCTCCGAGAAAACTATGAAAGCTTCCGCGAGGCGTTTGAGCATCATATCGAAGAAAGCTATCAGCCGGAAGATTTTTATCCTTCTTTCCAGTATGACGAGGCAGTATCGCTCGGCGAACTATCGTCTACCCGCGTTAAAGAGTTACGCAGGCTATCGCCGTACGGAGAGGGCAATCCCGAACCTGTGTTTCGTTTCAACGGGGTGCGTTTCGCGTCACTTCGCACCATCGGAAAAGACGACAAGCACTTTTGCGCGAGCGTCGTGCAGGCGGATCAGGTCTTGCGCCTGATCGCATTTGGCAAAAGCGAGTTGCTTGAGCCGTTGCATTCCGCCGCGGACTGGGACCTGTTGGCAAGGCCAACGATCAACGAATATCGCGGCAGGGAAAGCGTCGAACTCTTCTGGATCTGCGCGAATGCGTCCGAAGAAAAAGTTGCGTTTTTTGATGCTTTTTTCACGCAAAGACTGTATAATGAAGACTGTTCGAATGATAAGCTTACCGAATGGTATGGTTCTCACGGCACGCATTTCCAGATAGAGTTGGACGATGTGGCGATGCGAAAACACTACCGCAGGTTGCAAAGTGCTGTGAGTGAAGGAGCGGTTCCGCTGTTGTCGCTCATACGTGCGCTGCAAAACGAAGAATTGCTTGCGCTCTGCGTATTTACGCAACTATCGTTCTTTGCTTATGATCCGGATACGGCTCAAATTTCACAAAACAGCGGCTGCACGCCGCGTACTCTGGGAGAAAGCTCGCTCTATCGAATGTTAAACGATCGACAGGAGGCATAACATGGACCTGAAAGAAAAGATTCGCAGCATACCGGATTTCCCGATCAAGGGAGTATTGTTCCGCGACATCACCACGCTGCTCAAAGATAAAGAAGGCTATCATGCACTGATTGAAACCATTGCGGATTCCTTGCGTGACCGTCAGGTCGATCTTGTAGTCGGCCCCGAAGCGCGCGGATTCGTCATCGGTGCAGCGCTTGCTTATGCGCTTGGCGCGGGCTTTGTCCTCGCGCGCAAACCCGGCAAGCTGCCTTGCGAGACCATGCGCTATGAGTATGGCCTTGAATACGGCACCGACGTTCTGGAGATCCATAAAGACTCGATTCAACCCGGTCAAAAGGTCGTTATCGTTGACGACTTGCTGGCAACCGGCGGCACAGCGCTCGCGACCGTGAAGCTCGTTGAGCAGGCAGGCGGAGAAGTGGTAGGCCTTCGGTTCGCGATTGAGCTGAGTTCTGAGTTTGACGGCCGCACGCCGTTGGCAGGCTACGACGTACAGTCCGTACTGCAATACTAAGCAAAAACTAAAATTGACTGAATCAACGGTTCGCCGTTGATTTTTTCTACCCGTTGCAACTAAATAGGTATAAGAGAAATTGTACTTGTTTGCAAAGAAGTTCTGAATTTTCCCCTATGGTGGTTGACGAACAATAGGGAAAGGCGGTATTCTATAGCCTAATTCCCCGTGTAATCGGATTGTCCCGCAGAATCATATTTTTCAGCGGGCAGAGGTGTTTGAATGGATATGCAGGAATTAATACAGGAGTTTTCGAAGCGATATTCTCCGGAACATACGGAGACGTTTCGTCGCGCCGTCGATTTTGCATATCAGACGCATTCGTCTCAGCTGCGCGAATCCGGCGAACCGTATGTCGTGCATCCGATGGAAGTTGCCCGCATCGTCATGGACATGGGCATGGACGCTTCCAGCGTCATCGCGGCCGTTCTGCATGACGTTGTAGAGGACGGGGACAACATTACCGTTGCGCTTGTGGAAGAGAAGTTTGGCGCAGAGGTTGCCAAGCTTGTCGACGGCGTAACCAAGCTGACCAAGAGCGGACAGCAAACTTACATTACCAAAAAACAGGAGCAGTCGGAGAATCTTCGAAAGCTCTTTCTTGCGATTGCGGCGGATGTACGCGTCGTTATTATCAAGCTCGCCGACCGCCTGCACAACATGCGAACTTTGGCGTACTGTAACCCCTACAAACGCATGCGAAAGGCAAAGGAAACACTTGAGGTCTACGCTCCCCTCGCGCATCGCTTCGGCATGGGCGCCATCAAGGGTGAGTTGGAAGACCTCTCTTTTATGTATCTGATGCCGGAAGAGTATGCGGATATCAGCCGACAGTTCCGTGAGAAACAGGCAGAACGGCAGGAAACGCTCGACAACGCCAAACGCGTCATCAAAGAGGAATTGACAACTGCCGGGATCGACGCGACCATCAGCGGGAGGCCGAAGCATCTCTACAGCGTGTATCGCAAGATGCAGCGCCAGAACAGCAGCATTGCGGAGATCTACGATCTGATCGCCATCCGCGTCATCGTGGAATCCGTCAACGATTGTTATGCGGCGCTCGGCGTCATCCATGCCGGCTGGAAACCGCTGCCGGGCAGGTTTAAAGACTATATCGCAACGCCGAAACCGAACATGTATCGCTCGCTGCATACGACGCTGCTCGCGTCCAATGGCATTCCTTTTGAGGTGCAGATCCGCACAAAAGAGATGCACAAGACGGCGGAATACGGCATCGCGGCGCACTGGATGTATAAGGAAGGCCGCAATGTTCAGAGCTTGCTGGATCGCAAGACCAGCTGGCTAAGACAGGTTATCGAAGCGCGGGACACCACCGAAGACAGCAAAGAGTTCGTCGAGAGCATCATGAAGGATTTCCTCGGCGAGTACGTGTTTGTTCTCACGCCAAAAGGGGAGATCATCGATCTGCCGCGCGGCTCTACACCGCTGGACTTCGCCTACCGCATCCACACAAATATTGGGCATCATACGCAAGGCGCGCGCATCAACGGCGCGCTTGTGCGGCTCGACTATAAACTCAAAACCAACGACGTGGTCGAAATCGTCACATCCAACAATCAGGCTGGGCCGAGCCTCGACTGGCTCAAGATCGTCAAAACGCAGGCTGCGCGGAATAAAATCCGCCAGTGGTTCAAAAAAGAGAACCGCGAGGGCAACGTTGCGCGCGGCAGAGAAATGCTGGAAGATTCCGCAAAACGGCAGAATCTCGTCATCAGCGATCTGACCAAACCGGAGTTTGTGAATCCATTGATCGAGCGGCTGAATGTCAGCAGCTTTGACGATATCTATGCCGCAATCGGTTTTGGCGGCATGTCCGCAAGCCAGGTGCTACATAAGCTGCAGGAACTCAAGAAGAAAGACGATAAAGCCACAGAGATCGCAGAGCGGATTCGTCACGGTGATTCGGAAGATACCGCAAAAGCGACGCACGTGCCCGTCAACGGTATTATCGTTAAGGGTGACCCGGGGATGGCGGTGCGCTTCGGCAACTGCTGCAACCCGCTGCCAGGCGATCCAATCATCGGCTATATCACGCGCGGAAGGGGCGTTTCTGTCCATCGCGCAAACTGTCCGAACGTGACAAACCTGCAAAATGATCTGGATCGTATCATCGAGGTTGAGTGGGCAATCAACACCAAGAGCTCGTTCAACGCGTCTCTGCAGATTGCGGGCGACAACAAGCCCGGCACGCTCTCGCAGATTTCGCAGCAGATATCCAGCCTGAACGTGAGCATCCAGTCCATCAGCGGCAAACCGATGACAGACGACCGCTATATTATTGAAATGACGTTTGAAGTCGCGAACACCGAACAGTTGAATGTCATCATCCGAAACCTAAAGAAACTGAAGTGTGTCAGCGATGTCTATCGCATGAACCGATAACAGAGGAACCGCAGAACCATGAGAGCAGTCATCCAGCGTACCACGGGGGCTTCCGTGGAAGTAGAACAGAAGATTGTCGGCGAGATCGAACGTGGTCTCGTCGTGTTTTTGGGCATTGAAGAGGGCGACACAACAGCGGATTTACAATATATCTGCGATAAGGTCGTCGGCATCCGCGTATTCGAAGATGAAAACGAGATTCCGAATCGTTCCGTGCAGGATATCGACGGGAGCATTTTGCTGATATCGCAGTTTACGCTATGTGCCGATGCGAGAAAAGGCAAACGTCCGAGCTACATCAAAGCCGCGCGACCGGAGCAGGCAATTCCGCTCTACGAGGCTGCGATTGCCAAGATTTCGGAGAGTGTGCCTGTTCAGTGCGGCGTTTTTCAGGCAAATATGCAGGTGCGTCTTGTCAACGATGGCCCGCATACGGTATTGTTGGATTCGAAGAAGCTATTCTAATCCGAAGAAGTTTTTTACATTCAGAAAGGCAAATAGATGTATTTCAAGGTCATTACCAGCGGATCGCTGGAAGAACATATTTATCTGCTCGGCGCGGACGGAACCACCGATACCATCGTGATCGATCCCGGCGAGGCGCAGCCTGCACTTGACGCGCTGAACAAAGACGGAAGAAACTGTGTCGCGATTTTGCTTACGCACGGGCATTTTGACCACATTGGCGGCGTACGAACGCTGAAAGAAGCATTTCATGCGCCGATCTTCATCCACGAAGCGGATGCAACCATGCTCCAGAGCAATCGTATGAGCCTCGCGGTGCTTACGGGAAATCTCGTCAAGCCGGTTGAGGCGGATGTGCTCTTGCACGGTGGTGAGACGTTGAAATTGGCCGGTTTGGAGCTGGACGTTATTCATACGCCGGGACACACCAAAGGCGGCGTTTGCTATGTGCTCAAGAGCGATCGTAAACTGTTTGTCGGCGATACGCTTTTTCTGGAAGGCTCCGGCAGGACGGATTTCCCCGGCGGCAGCGAGAAGGAACTGTATCATTCGATCGCGGACAAACTCTTCCCGCTGGAAGGCGACTTCGATGTCTACTGCGGGCACGAGGAAGACACGACGCTGGAACACGAACGAAAGAATAACCCCTTTGTCGCAATGGGTCGCAGGCGCGGCTGGTAGTAAAATCTAATCGAACGGTTGTTGAGAAAAACAATAGCCAGTAGGTATCTGAAAGAACATGATCGCAATCTCCACCAACCGAACCGAATACCGCAACGATATAGCCGAAGAGATTCGGCTCTTTCTTGGTATGTCGGAGATTGTTCTGTTGGAGGAAATTGATCCTGCTTCCGCGGAGATCGTCTTTTACCTGACGCTTGTTCAAGAAGGACTGCTCTATACAGCGCATGCCAAAGCAAATGATTTGGAACAAACCGAAACGTTTGAGCTTGCGGAGAACGCGACTGCGCTAGAAAAGAAAAAGCTAGAGAAGCGCGCGTTAAAACTCGCCTGTTACCATCTGCTCAAGCGCATGTATCCCGATGTCGCGACGCCTTGGGGCTCGCTGACCGGCATTCGCCCGACAAAGCTCTTCCGCGAGCTTTCGCAGGAAGGCGGGGAACAGAGCGCAAGGGAACAGTTCATTGATTTGTTCGATGTTTCGGAGGAGAAAACCGATCTTGCCGCACGCATTTGTGCTGTGCAAGAGCCGTTCATCCGCTCGGTGCAATCAAATCAGATCGATCTTTATGTCGGCATTCCGTTTTGCAAGACAAAGTGCCTCTATTGTTCGTTTCCGAGCGAGGTGCTGGGCAAGCAGGATCGACTCACTCGGTATCTGGAAGCATTAAAGCGCGATATCGCGGCGGGTGCTGCACTCGTGCGTGAAAAAGGATTGTCCGTTCGCTCGTTCTATATGGGCGGCGGTACGCCAACCGTATTAAGTGCAAGCCAGATGGATGCGTTGCTCACTTTCCTGCGCGAACAATATGGAAGCTTTGGAATCGAGGCAACCGTGGAGGCGGGTAGACCCGACACGATTGACCGCGAGAAGCTGTTGGTGCTCAAGCAGCACGGCATCGACCGCATATCGATCAACCCGCAGACGATGAACGACGAGACGCTCAAGCGTGTCGGCAGGAGCCACACGCGGGAGGACATCGTGCGCGTTTACGACCTTGCGCGGGAGATCGGTTTTGCTTCGATCAATATGGATCTCATCGCGGGGCTACCGGGCGAAACGAAAGACGATGTGCAACGCAGCTGTGACGCGATTGCCATGCTGCGTCCCGACAATCTGACCGTGCATTCGCTCGCGATCAAGCGATCTTCCTTGCTTAAAAAAGAACTCGACGACCACGCGCTCTCAACTGCTGAGCAGGCGGAACAGATGACGCGCATCGGCGCTGTTTGCGCCGAGCAGATGGGCATGAACCCGTACTATATGTATCGCCAGAAGTACATGAGCGGCAATCTGGAAAACGTAGGCTACGCGCTGCCCGGTAAAGAATGCGTCTACAACATCGACATGATGGAGGAGACAGCGAGCATTCTCTCTCATGGCGCTGGAACGATGACCAAACGCGTGTTTGACGGACAGAACCGGATCGAGCGGCTGCCCAGTCCGAAGGATGTACCGACATACCTGAATAAGCTGGACAAATTAATTGAAGACAAAGCGCAGTTTTTCGCTTAATCATTGCTGAAAACCGATTGATTGGCGGCAGAAACGATTGACAGCAAGAATGCGCGTCGTTATAATAGGCAAGAAACAGGTGAAGAACGGGAAAGTAGTCCGCACGAAATCGCCGCAGAGAGCGAAACGCTTGGTGAAAGTTTCGCAAACGAGCGTCGGACGAAAGGCACCCGCGAACCGCGCAGCCAAAAGGCAAACGGCCAAAAGCTGCGACGTATCTCCGGCGTTAACGGAAAATGAGCGGAAGAGACGGACAATGATCAGCCGGTTTCTTCAATCAGGGTGGCACCGCGGGTTTCCCGTCCCTAGAGGATTGGAACCTGCTTTTTTTATACCATTTTCTGGTATAATAGAAGTCAATACAGAGGTTTAGAACACGGAGGTCGGTTATGGCAGCCTACAAGGCCCCGAAGGGAACAAGAGACGTACTCCCGGAGCAAAGTTATCAGTGGCAATTTTTAGAAGCGCGCATCCGCGAGATCGTCAAGAAATACGGTTTTTTGGAAACGCGTACGCCTGTTTTTGAGCACACCGAGCTTTTCCTGCGCGGCGTCGGCGAAACGACGGATATCGTGCAAAAGGAAATGTACACATTCCTCGACAAAGGCGAGCGTTCCGTCACCCTCAAGCCGGAAGGCACGGCGGGCGTTGTCCGTATGTTCGTGGAAAACAATCTCTTCGGCGACACGCAGCCGACAAAGATGTTCTATCTTTATAGCCCGACCTTCCGTTACGAGCGCCCGCAGGCGGGGAGACTCCGCGAACACCACCAGTTTGGCGTCGAGTTCTTCGGCTCTCCGAAACCCAGTGCAGACGCGGAATGCATCGCGGTGGCGACAGAGTTGCTTTCCAGCCTCGGCTGCGGCGGATTGACCGTGCGCCTCAACAGCATCGGCGATCCCAACTGCCGCCCGCACTATCACGAAGCGCTGAAGTCCTATCTGCACGAGCATTATGATGATCTCTGCGATACCTGCAAGGTACGCCTCGAAACAAACCCGCTGCGCGTACTAGACTGCAAAGTTGAAAGCTGCCAGAAGATCGCAAACGGCGCGCCGGTGATCGGCGACTATCTCTGCGACGAGTGCCGCGATCACCAGTCTCAGCTGCTGCGGCTGTTGGACGGCATGGGCATCAACTACATCATCGACCCACGACTGGTACGCGGACTCGATTACTACACCAAGACCGTATTTGAGATCACCTCGGAGAGCATCGGTTCTCAGAGCGCGGTCTGCGGCGGCGGACGGTATGACGGCCTTGTGGAGGAGATCGGCGGGCCGCACACGCCTGCAGTCGGTTTCGGTCTCGGTATGGAACGATTGCTGCTCGTGCTTGAAAACACGGGATATCAGATTGAGAAGCCCGTGCGATATGACCTTTACATCGCCTCGATGGGACTAGAAGCGGAAGAACGAGCGTTCCTGCTGGCAAACAGCTTCAGGAAAGCCGGATCAAAGGTTGAGGTCGATCACATCGGGCGCAGTGTGAAATCACAGCTCAAGTATGCCGATAAGATCGGCGCGCGATACGTCCTCGTGCTCGGCGGTGACGAGCTCGCCAAAGGCGAAGCAAAGCTCAAGCGCATGAGCGACGGAAATGAAACCATAACCGCGCTGGACGCGGATCACATTCAGAAATTGATGATTTGAGGAGCGAAACTTTATGAGCGAACTATTAGGCGGCTGGAAACGAACAAACTATTGCGCCAATTTTACCACTGCCGACGCAGGCAAAGAAGTCATTTTGATGGGTTGGGCGAATGTTCGCCGTGATCTCGGTGCGCTGGTGTTTGTGCAGCTTAGAGACCGCACGGGACTAATGCAGATCGTCTTCAACAGCAACACCATGAGCGAGGCGGACTTTACGCGCGCCTGCACGATCCGTTCGGAGTTTGTGCTTGCCGTGAAAGGCCAGCTCGTGCTTCGCACCGGTGACATGATCAACAAGAACATGGCAACGGGCGAACTGGAAGTGCTGGTCAGTGAGTTTAAGATTCTTAGCGAAAGCGAAACGACGCCGTTTGAGATCACCGACAACTGCAAGGCAAACGAGCTGCTGCGCCTGAAATACCGCTATCTCGATCTGCGCAGGCCTGCGATGCAGAAAAACCTCATCATGCGCCACAAGATCGCCTTTACCGCGCGCGAGTATTTCGATTCGCAGAACTTCCTCGAGATCGAAACGCCAATTCTCACCAAGAGCACGCCGGAAGGCGCGCGCGATTATCTGGTGCCGAGCCGCGTACATCCGGGCAAATTCTTCGCGCTCCCGCAGAGCCCGCAGCTGTTTAAGCAGCTTTTGATGCTCTCGGGCTATGATCGTTATTTCCAGATTGCGCGCTGCTTCCGCGATGAAGACCTCCGCGCAGACCGTCAGCCGGACTTTACACAGATCGATATCGAAATGTCGTTTGTCGAGGAAGAGGATGTCCGCGCGGTCAACGAAGGGTTCCTCCAGCGGCTCTTTAAGGACACGCTGAACGTCGATATTCAGCTACCGCTGCCGCGCCTCAAGTATGTGGAAGCGATGGCGCGCTATGGCTCCGACAAACCCGATACGCGCTTTGGGCTGGAGCTTGTCGATCTGAGCGACATCTTCAAGAACAGCGAATTTTCCGTGTTCCAAAACGCGCTCAGTAACGGCGGCAGCATCCGCGCGGTCAACGCAAAGGGCGCGAGCGAGCATTTCTCACGCAAGGAACTGGACGCGATGGGCGAGTTTGTGAAAACCTACCGCGCCAAGGGACTGATCTGGATGAACGACAAGGCGGATGGCCTTGCTTCTCCGGTGCTGAAGTTCCTGACCGAAGACGAGATTGCAGCCGTGCGCAAAGCCGCAAACTTTGAACAGGGCGACGTGCTCTTCGTCGTGGCGGACGTGAACAAGACCGTTTTCGCGTCTCTGGGCGCGCTGCGCATCAAGCTCGCGGAGAAGCTCAATCTGATCCCGAAAGACACGTACAACCTGCTGTGGATCACGGAATTCCCGCTGCTGGAGTGGGACGAAGAGGAGCAGCGGTTCAGCGCGATGCACCATCCATTCACCAGCCCCATGGATGAGGATCTCGCGAATCTCGATACGGATCCCGGCAACGTCCGCGCCAAGGCGTATGACATCGTGCTCAACGGCGTTGAGATCGGCGGCGGCTCCATCCGTATTCATTCGCAGGAGCTGCAGAAGAAGATGTTCCGCGCGCTCGGCTTTACAGACGAACAGGCGGAATACCGCTTCGGCTTCCTGATGGATGCCTTCCGCTTCGGCCCGCCGCCGCACGGCGGAATGGCCTACGGTCTTGACCGCCTTGCAATGCTCATCACGGGTTCGCCGAGCATTCGCGACGTCATCGCCTTCCCGAAAGTACAGAACGCGTCCTGCCCCATGACGGGCGCGCCGGACTTTGTAGACGACAAGCAGCTTCGCGAGCTGAATATCGCCTGCACCAAAGTAGAGGAGTAATCAAATTGGAAAACACGGGCGCACACATCGGCCTCGTGACGGCTGTCAAAAACGGAACCGCGCAGATTCACTTTCTGCGCGGCTCTGCCTGCGCGCACTGCGGCGCATGCCTGACCGTCGGCGAGAGCGAGATGGAAGTGACGATACCTAATACACTGGGAGCGAAAGAGGGAGACCGCGTCGAGGTCGATCTTTCACCCAAGCGCGTCGTACAGGCGAGCCTGCTTGCCTATGCCGTGCCGCTTTTGCTGCTCATCGGCGGCGTGATCCTCGGCAGCCGCTTTGCAGACTGGGCAGGGCTTGTGCTCGGCGTTGTCGCCTGCGGAATCGGCTATCTGATTCTTCGCTTCGTGGAGAAGAAGAGCAAGAAGAAAAACAGCTTTCAGCCGCGCATGACGCGCATTCTCGACGACTGGGAATAATCCTGCTTGAGAAACGCGCGCAATCCCTCACAACGTGCAATCGACCTTTGCTGCGTCTGATCAACGCGGCAATACAGGCGAAAATAAATGAGGAACAGGAAACAGCCATCATGAATTTTGCAGAGTCCTACGCAATTGTATCCCAGACCGACCCTGAAATCGGCCGTGCTATGGAGCTGGAACTTGGTCGTCAACGCGACCATATCGAACTCATCGCATCGGAGAACTTCGTATCTCCGGCAGTACTGGCCGCGATGGGCAGCCCGCTGACCAACAAGTATGCGGAAGGGTATCCGGGAAAACGCTATTACGGCGGTTGCGAATATGTCGACATGGTCGAGACCATCGCCATCGAGCGCGCCAAGAAGCTATTCAATGCGGATCACGCAAACGTGCAGCCGCACGCGGGCGCGCAGGCGAACCTCGCCGCGTACCAGGCGGTGTTACAGCCGGGGGATACCATCTTAGCGATGAACCTCAACCACGGCGGTCACCTGACCCACGGGCACAAGGTCAACGAAAGCGGCAGGCTCTATCATTTTGTGCAGTATGGCGTTCGCGAGGACACGGGCTATATCGATTATGATGAGGTCGAGCGTCTTGCACACGAGCATTCGCCGAAGCTCATCGTCGCCGGCGCAAGCGCGTATTCGCGCATCATCGATTTCGAACGGTTCGGAAAGGTTGCAAAAGACGTCGGCGCGCTGTTCATGGTGGACATGGCGCACATCTCCGGCTTGATTGCGGCGGGAGAGCATCCCAACCCGTTTCCGTATGCGGACATCGTCACCAGCACCACGCACAAGACGCTGCGCGGGGCAAGAGGCGGGTTGATCCTCTGCAAGGAAGAGTTTGCGGCCAAGGTTGACAAGGCGGTCTTCCCGGGCATGCAGGGCGGCCCCTTGATGCATGTCATCGCGGGGAAAGCCGTCTGCTTCTATGAGGCGATGCAGCCCGCGTTCAAAGAATATCAGCATCAGGTCGTGCTCAACGCAAAAGAGCTCGCAAAGACGTTGCAGGAGAATGGGCTTAAGATTTTCTCCGGCGGCACGGACAACCACCTGATGCTCGTCGATCTGCGAGATACGGACGTGACGGGTCAGCGCGTGCAGACGCTGCTGGACTCCGCGCACATCACCGCAAACCGCAACGCGATTCCGTTTGACACGCGTAACAAGCTTGAGACCAGCGGCATGCGCTTCGGCACACCCGCCTCGACCACGCGCGGCATGAAGGAACCGGAGATGCGGCAGATCGGCAACATGATCGCGAGAATCGTCAAAGAAGGCGAAGCGGCTGTTCCGTCGGTCAAAGCAGAAGTGCTGGAAATCTGCAAACGGTTTCCGCTATACGAATAAGTAGGGTATAAGAAGGGCGCACCGCGAGGTGCGCCTCATTTCTTTATTTTGATTCTCGTCTTACTACGATTAGCATTCTGATAAACAAGCCTGTTTGATACATTAAGAATTCCAGAAATTTCGAGTCCACATTATCATGATGTTTTGCAATTTTATTATTTAAAGTCGAGTAGAGATTTACAAGCCCAACAAGAATCTTTGCAATTTCTTCGCTAGCGCCATTTTCTTTCAAATAAGCTCCGATTAACGGAATATTGTTTTCAAGATTTTTTGAATTGTGAAGAAATTCTTTAAAGAAATCTTCCAAGGCTTTTCTGAAGTTATCAGCAATATCTCTTGTGAAAATTTTATCAGAATATTGTTTCAGAGCTATTGAAAACGTCTTTTGTGTTTGAGGATAATCAGCTAGCCATATTAACGGTTCAGATACTAAATATTTATCAAGGATTTCTGCACCTATTGGAAATAAATAGTATCCATCTTGATCTTTGTAAATTTCAAACTCACAATGAACGTCTCGTAAATACTCTTGTAGTGTATTAATCAGTTTACTTTTATCATTATCATTTAGTTCTCGAGCTTGTACATATGCTATGTAATATGATACCAAATCTTTTGTACTATTAACTTTTACTCTAAAGACTTCTGATAATGCTTTTTTGGGACTGGGAAAATAACTTCTATAATGAGAACACGAAAGCCCAACAATCATGCAGAAGTTGAAAAAATCTTCTCCTGTATAATCAGCTATTTCATCATAAATGATGGAATTAATTATCTTAGCGTATATGATATTAAAGAGTTCCTCGCTACTATAACTTACGCCCAATTTTTCACGATAATCAATCCAATTCATAAAACCTCCAGAGAATATGCTATATACAAAATATACACGTAAACATCGTAATAAAGCAATATTTATAAATAAATCGAAATATCGACCATCTAAATAACTCGTCAAATTCTATCGCCAAACTCCACACCGAACGCGCCTGATGGTTTGACAGAAACATTACGCTTGAAAAGAATACTCGAATTTGAAATATGTGAAGGAATCAAATACCATCCTCCAGCTTTCTTGAATATCTTATATCTGTTTCAAACATATTTTTCCAAATCCTCCCCATTTAACAGTAAAAATAGAGTATGATAAAGAGGTACCAGTTGGTGCCTTTTTCAAATACAGTGGAGGATGCAGGTAAGAGGTTTTGAATTTATTAAAAAAAGAAGTCATTCATAAGAACTTAGGCGTTGGACACGTTGTTTCTTTAGAGGGGAAAATCATAACCATTCAGTTTGGCGAACAACAGAAGAAGTTCTCTTTCCCGTCGGTCTTCAACGACCTGCTGCGGATGAAAGACATGGATTTACAGCACGATATCACCGAACTGTGCGTTGCCGAAAACTATTCGATCAATCGTCAAAGGGAAGAACGCCTTCAAGAATTTGAGAGCCGTTTTGCGAATGTGCCCGACGGCAAACCAGATAAAGCCAAGCGCGCCAAGCAGGAGCGGGACAACAGCAACATCGCCATTAAGTGCAACTATTGCGACGGCGGCAGGACGGACACCATCTTCGGATACAAAGGTGTTTGCAGCGACGAGATGATTCGTAAAAACGTTGTCGTCAGCAAGCGCCCCTGGTGCAGCGCCGCTGCCTGCGAATGCAAACGCTATAGCAACGGCGAAATCAACAGGGAAGAGCTCGAAAAAATCAATGCCGACGGCGGCTTTGTCTGCTATGAAAGCAGGCTTCTTCGCGATTGGATTGCATCTGCCGGACGCTTGCAGAGCGGGAAGCGCAATGACAAGCCGGTCAAGATGACAAACGCGCGCGTCAATCGACTTTGCGTATTGACCACCAAGCACCCGAACGAGCTGGAGGCGGATCGCAAGATCTTCGCGGCGTTCGTCATCAGCGAAGTTGAGGTCGGCGACGAAAAGGTCGAGGGAAATGTGCATGCCCATGAGAAGTATCGCATCGATCTCACGCCCGAAGAGGCGGAGCATGTCCGCTTCTGGGATTTCCATAAGAACAAATCCAAGCCGGAAACCCCGTTTTGGGGCAGCGGGCTGCTGCGCTACATCACCGATGCACAATCCATCAACATGATCAAGGCGATGATGGAAGCGGCGGTCGATCCCGAAAAGAAAGCGCAAATTCTGGAAACACTGGAGTACTACTGCCGCGTGACCGCAGCAGCCGCTTCAAAATAGGCAGAGAAAGACTATAGATTGTCTTGAAATACGGGTAAACAGCAATAAAGGCGCACTGAAAAGTGCGCCTTATCGCTAGACAACTGCCGCATCGCTTTACAATCATCGATTCTATTGTATAATACAGGTAATTTCAAACAGGAGAGAATCAGTGGACCCATCCAAACTATACGTCGAATATTACGCCAAAATTCACGCCGAACGCGCCATGAAGCTTTGGCCGCTGCGCTTTTTCAAAAACGAGCGCCCGGACTTCATCACCAAGCGCGGCGAAATCGGCATGGAGGTCACCCGCGCCGCCATCGAAGAATGGGCGCAGCAGGAGGCGGACATGAACCGCCACTTTGGCGACGAAATGCCCGGCAATGCGATTGAGCAGGACATCCTTGCGGACTGCGACTGCGACGATACGATCGCCAACGGCGCGGAGGATGACGAAGGGGAGAGCCTGTTCGAGCTCCCGCACGACGTGAAGGAGATGCACATCGGCCGCATCATCGAGCGCATCGAGGACAAGACCAAAGCACTGAACGGATATCAACTCTGCCGCGAAAACTGGCTCTATATTTTCAGCGAGACGACAGGACTCGAGCGGGACGATATGATCCGCGTTCAGAAGTTCTTTGACAAGCAGGCGGGCAAGTTGCTGTTTGACAAGGTGCTCGTCAAGGTCGGCTGTGAACTATACGTTCTCGTGCGCGGGGAACCGCTCAGCGAGATTTCGCTCAGCTCCCGTGCGCTGTTGGGCATGCACCATCGCGCAAGATGGCTTTCTCTGCGGAACATCAACAACCATAATGTATAGAGCGATCAACACAGTAATATGAGTAATAAAGACATCGATCTCGTAAAAGCAAAAGAACACTCTGCGCACAACCGGCAGTCACTCACGACCGAACAGGTTTGCGGCTGCTTTTTCTGCCAACGCATTTTTGATTCGAAAGAGATCGCTTGGTCGGACGATGACGACACCGCGATGTGCCCGTATTGCGGCATTGATGCGGTCATCGGGGAATCGTCGGGGTTGCCAATCACGAAGCAGTTTCTGAGGAGCATGCGGGAGTATTGGTTTACGGAGAGCGAGTAGAGAAGATCAACTGAAAATAATTGGCGCGAGGTAATGGACACTTTTGAATACGTAGGTGAACATAATGATATCGCAAGAAGAGCTGCAATTGTTGTTTGATAAATGGATAGACACACTTCGTTTAAAGAACCAGTGGGATATCCGACTGGAATTTGTTCGTGACCCCGCGTTTCACAAGACCGGAGATTTTAAAATTGATTGTGATGATAGAAAAGCACTCCTGATGCTAAACCTGCTCAACCCAAAGCAGGAGAACCTAGAAGAAGTTATTGTTCACGAACTGATGCACCTAAAACTCTATCCGTTGGATCAACTGACGGAAGGGCTGATCGACGCACATTACGAGCGCGAAACGCTCGCACACGATGCGATATATACGCAATTTATGATTATGTTAGAACAAACAGTTGAGGAACTCGCAAAATGCTATCTAGGTGCGTTTGGCGAGAACAAGAATCTTTCATTTGGCAGATGCCGCACGATGAAGAGTTTTAATGAACTATATGACGGACTAAAGCCGATAGAGTAAACGGAGCTCCATTACAATTGATTGGATAAATTCTCTAAATTTTCTTTCTGTATTCGCCAGATGCGATATGATTCATCCAACGTCTCCGCGCCTGCTCCCAACGCAACAACACGCTCTAACTTTAGCTCGCAATCCTCCGGCTTGATCGCAATCTTGCGGATATACTCAAGCGAGCGTTTGCGGCTGGGGAAGTAGACGCGGTTGAGCGCGAAGAGCGCTTGCAGGAAGCGATCCAGCGCGAGGTCGAGCGTCGCGTGATAGAAGAGCACATCCTTGCGGCGAATGGCGCGCATGAAATCCTCTTCATCGTCGATCTTCGGCAGGCAGCTGGTGAGAATTGCGTTTCTTAGAGAATCGGGGTAGACCGAGATTCGCGTTTTTATTTCGGCTAGATATCCTTCCGGATCATAAAACGCGTGCATGCCCAAAGTGGAAGCAAGACGACCCGTCGGGTAGAAGTAGTTCTCCTCGCGTTCCGTCCGCTCACCGCGCAGGATCGCGTCGATGGATGCGGTAAACGTGCTTTGGGTGAAGTACATCAGATACACTTCCTGCTCGCCGACCAGGACGGAATCAACCAGACCCCAATGCGGGTGTTCGCTGAAACCAAACTCAGTAACAGTGACGCCCCTCGGGAACAGCGAATAGTGAACCGATCGAACTTCCAGCGAGGGGATTTGTTCGCAGAACAGAAACAGGTCGATGTCGCTGTAACCGTCGCTTGGCAGCGCTTCGCCGCCCGTTTTGCCGATGGCACGAAGCGCGGGTAGCTGCTTGATCGTTTGCAGGAGCGTATCAAATTCGGCTTGAATCGGATGCATGCGCATTCTCCTTGTGAACTGACAGAAGTGGATGTAATCATGATAACAAAAAACGCCCCCGAAATGGGACGTTTTTCTTGTATGGTGGAGCTTACCGGATTTGAACCGGTGATCTCTACACTGCCAGTGTAGCGCGATAGCCAACTTCGCTAAAGCCCCGAGACGCAAGTGCTATTATAGTAGAAACCCGCAGATTTGTAAAGACAAAATTTCGGATTTGTGACAATGTTTTTTGAAACGTTTTTACCGAAAACGGGATCAAACTTTTTGCAAGGTCAACAGTACACATATACACAATTAAGTGCTAATAAAACGCGATTCGTGCCAAATCATGCGGTTTATGCATAGAAATCGGCTGAAAGTATGAACTTTTTGCGGCATTCATGCAAGCCCGCTTGGGGCTATGCTATAATAGCCACGACTTCATGTAAGGTGAAAGAATTGATGACGAAAAGCAATCCGTTCTTCCGGCTGGAGCAGGAGAACGACCCCGAACATTCAAAGCACAATCACGAAGAAAATCAACCGCTCTTCACGGAGCGCAAAAAGCCGCACTCGTTGTTGCTCGGCGTTGTGTTTACGTCGCTGAAAATGACGGTGCTGGCGTTTATTGTCGTTGGATTCATCGGCATGGGTCTCGTTCTGGGCGTCGTGAAGGCATATGTGGAGACAACGCCTTCGCTGGATACCGCGCAGCTTACGATTTCAGACTATACAAGCTATCTCTACGACAAGAACGGGAACCTCATCAGCTCCATTGCGGATGTGGAATACCGTGATTGGGTGGATATCGAGAACATCCCAGACATGCTGAAGAATGCGTTCATCTCTGTTGAGGACGTGCGTTTCTATAAACACAGCGGCGTGGACTTCAAGCGTCTCTTTTCTGCCGCGCTGGAGATTTTAGGCAACAGCAACTCCTCCGGCGGCAGCACGATCACGCAACAGTTGATCAAGAACAAGGTGCTGGGAGCGCAGCGCAACTACAAACGAAAAATTCAGGAAGCGTATCTGGCACTGGAGCTGGAGACGCAGATCGATAAAGACACGATTCTGGAAGCGTATCTCAACGATGTAGACCTTGGCGAAAGCAACTACGGCGTAAAGAGCGGCGCGAAAGATTACTTTGGCAAGGAACTCTCCGAGCTGACCGTGCGCGAATGCGCCATGCTCGCAGGCTTAACGCAGGCGCCGTATCGCTATGATCCGCGCAGGAACATGTATCAGCGCAACAAGATGGAAGTTACCGACGAGCGCACCAACCAGGTGCTGTCGCGGATGTATCAGGCAGGCTTCATCACCAAAGAGCAGTACAACAGCGCCATGACCGAGCAGGTTCATATCGTTGAAGTCAGCGCGCAAAAGCAAATGTATGACATGGCGTACTTCGTGGAGTACGCGATCAGCGACGTCGTGACGCATCTTCTGGAGAAGCGAGGATTAAGCAATACTTCCGCAAACAGAAACGCAGTTGAGAATGAGCTGCGCACCAGCGGATATCAGATTTATACCACCGTCGATCCGGAGATACAGAAGACGGTTCAGAACACAATTTCGAGTTGGGACAGCTATCCTTCGCTTGCGGACACCTCCAAGTCTCTCCTGGTGGAGACAAAGGAGGACGGGACCGTCATTGAGACGGTCGAGCCGCAGGCCGCCGCGGTTGTCATGGACTTCCGCACGGGTGAACTTCGCGCGATCATCGGCGGACGCAATGAACCGACGGTGCGCAAGGGCATAAACCGTGCTTCGCAAAGCTATACCGAGGTCGGTTCCTCGATCAAACCTCTTGCAGTCTATGGACCCGCGCTTGATCTGGGCTACTCGCCGGGCAGCATCACCTATAACATGGACGGCCCGATCACTGGTTGGAGCACCGAGAAGGGATATCCCTCCGGCGGTCTCGATTCGCGTTACGGTCCGGTGACATTCCGCCGTGCGCTGGTCAGTTCCCTCAACGTCCCCGCCGCGCATGTGCTGATGGACGACGTCACGCCTGCAATCTCGGCGCAGTATCTCTACGCGCTTGGTGCGACCGAAAACAAGATCAACGTCGACGGCGCGGGTCTCGCGCTTGGTACTTCGGGCTTAACGCCGATTCAAATGGCGGCGGCATATTCGACCATCGCAAACGACGGTGTCTATCTTGAGCCGCTCTCGTTCACAAAGGTGCTGGACGCACAGGGCAATGTCATTCTGGATGCGGACGAGGTGCGGGACACGCGTCGCGTCTTCCAGCCCAGCACGGCATGGCTGCTTGTCGACATGATGACCGACGCAGTTAAGACCGGCACTGGTACGAAAGCGAAGATCAACGATATAACGGTCGCCGGTAAGACGGGCACCAACTCGGACTACGCGAGCGTCTATTTCGCCGGCATGACGCCGTATTATGTTTCAACCTTGTGGGTTGGGCATGATTATCCCGCCAACAAGCTGAAGAAGGGCTCGTCCGGCGGAAATGAAGCGGCGCCACTCTGGCAGGCGTATATGTCGAGAATTCATGAAGGATTGACGGATCAACCGATCATCGACGCAGACCCAACCTCGTTGGGCCTCGTCAAGCGCACGGTTTGCCCGATCTCCGGATTGCTTGCGACCGACGCGTGCAAGAACGATCAGGAACACAAGCCGGTGACGGAATGGTTCCTTGCGGAGAAAGCGCCGACAGAGTATTGCGACATGCACGTGACGCTGAGCATCTGCACGGCGGAGAACGCGATTGCAACGGAGTTCTGTCCTGCGGAGTCCGTACAAGAGGTGAGCTACGTGCTGGTGCGGCCGGATAACCCGCTGTATCAGTTTGACGATGAGTACCTTCTGCAAGCCCTGCCGACCGCGGTACGAACGGAACTCACGACGGACATGTTCGTCGACAGCATGAAGACCTGCACCGTGCACGCTGATGGATCGCTTTCCATCTTTGCGCTCAAAACACAGTCGCAGGATCTGATCCAGCAGGTGACGGATTATTTAAACAACGCAAGCAATGTGCCCGCCGAGATGAGCGATGCACTCAAGGATGATATTTCGAACCTTCAGGTAGCGCTCAGCGGCTATCAATACTCTGAAATTGAGCCGTTGTATCAGAAGTTGAACACCGACTTCCTTGCGCTGCAAAGCTATATGGCGCAGCAGACACAAAACGGCAACGGAGGTTAATGCGTAATGATGCAGGGTGAACCCGTTGGAAAATGCGCGCTCGAAGAGGCGTATACGCAGGAACGCACGCGGCTTTTCTCGCTTGCTGCCTGCGACACGCCGCAAGGCGAGTATCACAACCCAGTCTTTGGCGAGGGCAAACCGAGCGCAACAATCATGCTGATTGGAGAAGCGCCGGGTGCGGAGGAAACCAAGCTTGGTCACCCGTTTGTCGGCAAGGCAGGCAAGCAGCTCGACGCATTATTCTGCAAGTTTGGCGTGATGCGCGAGGATGCGTTCATCACAAACGTTGTGAAGTATCGTCCAGTCGTACGTTCCGAGAAGAGCACGCGAAACCGCACGCCGCAGCCCGCAGAGGTCAAAGCGTCCCTACCGCTGCTTAAGATCGAAATCCTGCATCTTTCGCCAAAACTGATCCTCACGCTTGGCAATACGCCGCTCAAAGCCGTGTTTGCGCTTGCCGGGCAAAAACCGCCCGTCATCGGCGTGGCGCACGGAAAGCAGCACTCGATTGTGATCGAAGGCGAGACGTTTACGCTCATTCCGTTGTATCATCCGGCGAGCGGCATCTATAATCGCACTCTGGTCGAGGTGATGGAGCAGGATGCAGCGTTTGTCGGCAGCGTTGTGCAGCCGCTTAAGGCGTAGATTTGTTGTAACTGCCGCAAAACGCGCGGTACTATACGGTATACATGGAATTGTGGTATACTTAACAAGAGTATTTTTCTGAACAAGATTGAAATATAAGGAGCTTATTATGGCGCAGAAGGTATTAATTGCAGACGACGATCAGGTCGTACACGAGGCGCTTGGCATTTATCTGAAAGCGGAAGGGTTTGAGGTCGTTGATGCATTCGACGGCGTTTCCGCGATTGAAAGCATCACGCCGGAGGTAGTCCTCTGCGTGCTGGACATCATGATGCCCAAGATGAGCGGCATCGAGGTTTGCCGCGAAATCCGCAAGACGTCGCAGCTGCCGATTCTCATGCTCACCGCCAAAGGTGAAGAGATCGACCGCATCGTTGGCCTCGAACTGGGCGCGGACGATTATATCGTCAAGCCGTTCAGCCCGCGTGAAGTGGTCGCCCGCATCAAGGCGGTGCTTCGTCGCGCAAGCGAGCAGCCCAAGAGCGATACGAGCGTCATCACCTATAACGGATTGACGATCGATCTGAAGAGCTACACAGTGACGCTGCGCAATCAGAGCGTGATCTGCACGCCCAAAGAGATCGAAATTCTACACATGCTTGCCTCCAATCCGGGGCAGGTCTTCACGCGCGAGCAGCTGTTGTCCCGCGTTTGGGGCTATGACTTTGCTGGCGAAACACGCACGGTGGATACGCATATCAAGCGCATCCGTGCCAAGCTCGATTCCACGGGACTCGGTTGGAGCATCAAGACCATTTACGGTGTCGGCTACAAGTTTGAAACCGAGTAACGCCGTTCTTCTTTCATGAGGAGTGTCTTTTACTGGCGAATCCTAATCGTATCGATCATTGCATTGCTGCTGGCAAACTTAATTTTGCTAGCGGCTTATACGTATGTCGGAAAAAACACGTATATCTCCATCGAGATGGCAAATCTTGAACCGGAGGCAGAGGTCACCCGCCAGGTTTATGAAGAGTACAAGAACGGCTTCATGACCGAAGAGGCATTCCAGCGCTTTATCGAAAAGCAAACGCTCGCGAGCGAATCCGCAATCATGATCGCGGACGAACTCGGAAAACCTCTGATCGTGCGCAACATCGGCAGTACGGTTGAAATGCAGGATCTCGGAGAATACTATCGCGCGGAGATTCAGAATATTCTGCGCGGACAAACGGTTGAAAACAACGATCTCAAGCTGCTCAACGGCGAGTCTGCGGTATCTGTCGGTATTCCTGTTCGCGATGCAAACGGCTACGTGACAGGCGGCATTCTCGTCATCAAGCAGATTCAGCGCATCCAGAGTGCGTTTAACCAGCTCAACAGCGTGTTGACCGGCACAACCCTTGCAATCCTGCCGGTGGTTATGCTGCTCGTTGCGTTCAGCACAAACCGACTGAGCAAACCGCTCCATGACATGAGCAATGCGGCAATCGAGATGTCCAAAGGGCGATTCAATGTTCGTGCAAACGAACGTGCCTCCGGCGAGATCGGAATACTTGCGCGCGCGCTTAATACGCTTTGCGACAATCTGGCGCAGACGATCTATCAGTTGCAAAGTGAGAAGCGACAACTCAATCAACTGCTTTCGAGTTTCACCGACGGCGTCGCCGCGATCGATAACATCGGGTGTCTGACGCACTACAATCCGGCGCTCATGAAGATGTTTGGCGCAATCGAGGTTAAGGTGCCGATGGACCTTGTACCAGATCAGTCGATCTGGGATTTGTTCCGTTCTGTCTACGAGTCGCTTGAACCAGCCAGTATTCACTATACGCTTCCAAACGATCACTCGCTTTGGATTACGATTGTTCCGGTTACGGACGAAGCAGGAGAATGCACGGGCGTTGTCGGCTTGTTCAAGGACGTGACCGATTTGGAGCGTCTTGAGAAGACGCGCAGAGACTATGTGGCAAACGTCAGCCATGAACTCAGAACGCCGCTGACCGCCGTGCGCGGGCTTCTGGAGCCACTCAGCGACGGTATGATCACGGATGAGGAAACGCGGCAGCGGTATTACCGGATTATGCTGCGCGAGGTGGTCCGGCTTTCGCGCCTGATTACGGACATGCTGGAGCTTTCGCGCCTGCAATCCGGCACGGAGCACATGGAGCTACACGCGGTCAACCTCACGGAATTGTTGCAGGATACGCGGCAGAATTATGCGAACGAAGCGTCACAGCGCGGCATTGAGCTAAAACTCGATCTGGACGATATCCCGTTTGCGATGACGGACGAAGACCGAGTAGAGCAACTGCTGGTCATTCTCATCGATAACGCGATGCGTTATACGCCGGAAGGTGGGAGCATCACCATCTCCGCGACGCAAGCAAAGGGTGAGCGCATTCTCGTTACGGTTTCCGATACCGGCTGCGGTATCGCACCGGAAGATCTGCCGCATGTGTTTGAGCGCTTCTTTAAGACGGATCGTTCGCGCAGAGAAGGCGGAACGGGTCTTGGACTTTCCATCGCCAAACAAATCATCGATAAACTTGGCGAGAATATCTATGTCGAAAGCAATCCGGGCGAGGGAACGAGCTTCCACTTTACGCTCAAGAACTATATCAGCAACGCCATTGCACTAGGTCCGGTCAACGCGGGTATCGTCATTCACGAAGAACCACGTGATGTAATCCCGATTCAGACCAATCTACAGGACGCGCCGTATGAGGTGCTGCCTAAGAAGCAAAGTGAGAAGAAGAGCAGTAAGACCGATAATAAGTCCAGCTCTCAGCATAAGAAAAAGACAAAGAAACGATAATAAATCAGACGGCGCGAACTACGCGCCGTCTTTTTTAACGCGACAAGTCTTTGGAAATAAACGCAAAATAGAGAAAATCACGCCGATCATGTCTGAATCGTGTACAATTTCGACATCCTGTCGTGTATTGTTGAATTGTGGCAAAGCGCATACTATAATCAACTCAAACAGGAGGGACATATTATGCAGAAAAGCGCGCATATTTTGATTTGCGACGATCAGCCGATCATCCACGAATCACTTGGCGTCTATCTAGAGAACGAAGGGTTTTCTCACGCATCTGCGTTTAACGGCGTACAAGCGGTTAAGATGGCGGAGACGGAATCTCCCGATCTGATCCTGATGGATCTGATGATGCCGGAAAAGAATGGCATGGACGCCTGCCGAGAGATTCGGCAAAAGAGCTCTGTTCCGATCATTATGCTCACCGCAAAGGGTGAGGAGATCGACCGTGTCGTCGGCCTCGAGATCGGCGCGGATGATTACATCGTCAAGCCGTTTTCTGCGCGTGAACTGATCGCCCGAATTAAGGCGGTGCTCCGCCGCATCTCCGCAGAACCGGAGACAGAAGGGAAGACGATTCGCTTGGAAGACCTTGAGATAAGCCTGAATAACTATGAGGTGAAGATCAAAGGCAAGCCCGTGGACTTTACGCCCAAAGAGGTCGAGATACTCTATTTACTGGCGTCGCATCCCGGGCGTGTGTTTGACCGCGAGCAGATCCTCTCCAAAATTTGGGGATACGACTACTTCGGCGATACCCGCGCCGTAGACACACAGATTAAACGCATCCGCCAGAAGATTCCCGACGAGGGATTAAACTGGGGTATTCGTACCGTATATGGCGTCGGATACAAGTTCGGCGCAAGCGAAAGCTAATTAAAACGCAATACGGCAATCACCGAAAAACGAGCGAACAGTAGACACAAAGGAACAGAATGAAGCAAATGATGCTGCGGCGTGCAAAAGAAACGAACGTCGCACCGAAGGAAAAAACAGGATCCATATTCGAGAAGTTTCTCTTCTACCTGATCTTTGGATGTGTGCTCACATCCGTGATCGCGGTATTGGTTTATCTTTTCACGGGCGCCAGCGTGCACGCGCGGAGAATCGCGGACGAAATGTTGCCGCGCGCAGAGGCGATGTCCCGGCTCGCTACGCGCCTGCAATCCGGCCAGATATCATATGATTCGTTCCTGGACTTTACGCTGAAAGAACAGCAGGGAACCCGCGTCTATATCTTTGATGAGAATGCGAATTTGATCGCCTATACGACAGAGAGCAACTCTGTCAACGTGCTCGTGAGCAAGACCATTCTTGGTTACGGCGAACAGGTGGTTACCTCGGGCGATCAGCTGGTCTCCACCAAATGGCGTTCGGCGGACGGCGTTGTTGTCGGCGTTCCGATTCAGGACAATCTGGAGCGCGTCACGGGCGCAATCTTGATGTCACGCCCATCCTATGAGGTCTATAGTTCGCTGATGAGCTTTGTGCGTGCGTTGATGCTCAGTTCTCTGGTTGCATCCGTGTTTATGATCGTGCCCGCCTATTTCATCTCACGCCGCATGGCAAAGCCGATTCGAACCATGACGCGCGCTTCCGCAGCGATGGCGAGCGGAGACTTTACTGTTCGTGCGGACGAGAGTAGGGATGACGAGATCGGCCAACTCGGCGAAGCGCTCAACCATCTTTCAACACAGCTTCAGCAGAACATCAGCAATCTCATCCTCGCGAGAAACCGCCTGCATGTCATTTTGGATGGATTGCAGGAAGGCGTCGTAGCGCTAGAGGCGAACCATACGCTGATCTATCACAATCCGTCTGCTTGTCTATTGCTCGGTGTCTGTGATGAAGATGCAGTCATGCAAACACTTGCGCCTGTATTGCCGCTTTGCGACGAGGTGCAGCGTCACGGCGAGCCTCGCTCCATGATGCTGGATATCGGCGAGAATAAACTCTTGCTCACCGTTTCGCTCTCGCAGGAGACAAGCGAGCTTGCTCCGGGCACGGTCATCGTCGCGCAGGACATAACAGCGGCTGAACGGCTGGAACAAACGCGTCGGGACTATGTTGCGAACGTCAGTCACGAGCTGCGCACCCCGATTGCTTCGATTCGCAGTCTTGCGGAAGCGCTCAATGACGGACTTGTGAAGAAGGAAGATGACCGCACGCGGTATTACGGCTACATCCTGCGTGAATCCATGCGGCTCAGCAGACTTATCAACGACCTATTGGAGCTTTCCCGCTTGCAGAGCGGGGCGGTAGCGTTGGAAAAGGCAGATTTCCATCTTGATGGTGTGATCAGCGAAGTGGTGGAACAGACGAGCCTGGTCGCGTCGTACAGCGGAATTCGCGTCACCGAACGCTGGAACTGCGAAAAACCCCTTCTGGTTCACTCAAACAGCGATCGCATCGAGCAGGTGCTGATTGCATTGATCGACAATGCGATCAAGTTCGCGTCCGATGACGGCATGATCATTCTGGATGTGAAGAAGTCGGAAGACGCGAGCCATGCTATCATCTCCGTGATGAATACCGGGCACATTCCGGAGGAGCATCTGCCGCATTTGTTTGAGCGATTCTACAAGGCGGACATCGCCCACACCGATACCGGAACGGGTCTTGGTTTGGCGATTGTACACGAAATATTGTCCCATCTTGGCGAGACGATTTCGGCAAGTAACGAGGATGAGTTCGCGGTATTCCGCTTCACCGTGGCAATATCGGATCATCTGTGAACAAACAAATAAATCGTTGAAAACAAGTGAATCACACGAGAAGAAACAGTGCAGTCAACATTGTTTCTTCTCTTTTTTCGTGGTATATTTGGTTGAGCGCAGAAGCGGATGTGTTTCGTGCGCAAATGATGCAACAAGATACACAATAACGGAGGACTCCCACAATGGAACGCAACGTATACGATGTACTCGAAGAACGCGGCTTTTTGAAGCAATGCTCGCACCCCGAAGACTTGCGCGAGCTGCTTGGAAAAGAAAAGGTCACGTTTTATATCGGATTTGATCCGACAGCGGACAGCCTTCACATCGGTCATTACGTGCAGCTCATGTCGATGGCGCATATGCAGCGCGCTGGGCACAAACCCATCGCGCTTCTTGGCAACGGCACGGCGTTCATTGGCGATCCTTCCGGCAAAACGGATATGCGCTCGCTTATGAGCCGCGAACAGCTTTCGCATAACGCGGCGTGCTTCCAGAAACAGATGTCTAGGCTTCTGGACTTTTCGGAAGGCGGTGCGCAGCTCGTATACAACGGAGACTGGCTCTACCCACTGAACTTCCTCGATTTCATGCGCGATATCGGCGTGCATTTTTCGGTCAACCGTATGCTCGCCGCAGATTGCTACAAAAACCGTTTGGAACGCGGCCTGACCTTCTATGAAATGGGCTACATGCTCATGCAGGGATATGATTTCCTTGAACTCTTCCGCCGCCATAACTGCGTGTTGCAGATGGGCGGAGACGATCAGTGGAGCAATATTCTCGGCGGCGCAGACCTGATTCGCAAGAAGGAACAGAAGCCCGCGTTCGCGCTGACCACCGCGCTTTTGACCACGAGCGACGGCAAGAAGATGGGCAAAACCGAAAAAGGCGCGATCTGGCTCGATAAAGAGAAGTGCAGCGTTTACGACTTCTACCAATATTGGCGCAACGTTGGAGACGACGACGTGAAGATGTGTCTCTCGCTCTTAACGTTCCTGCCGATGGAAGAGGTCAATCGCCTCGGTTCACTTCCCGGCGAGCAGATCAATGAAGCAAAGCGCGTGCTTGCCTACACGCTCACCGCGCAGGTACACGGCGAGGAAGAAGCAAAGATCGCAAAGACAGCGGCGGAAGGCTTATTTGCTGGCGGCGGAGATTTGAGCAACATTCCGTCCTGCGAGCTCACACAGGCGATGATCGAGGAGAGCGGACTTCGCATTCCTGACCTGATGGTGCTGAGCAAGCTTGCGGTCAGCAAGAGCGATGCGCGCAGACTCATCGAAGGCGGCGGCGTATACATCGGAGACGAAAAAGTCGTTTCGCCCGGCACCGCGCTCACGCCGGAACAGATCGAGGGTGACGGCGTCATCCTGCGGAAAGGGAAGAAGGGCTATTGCCGGATTCGCAAAGCTTAAAACCGTATCAAACCATTCGTAAAGCCGGAGAAAGCGAGATTGTGATTAGCAAGTCCCGCTTTCTCGGCTACTGTATACCCGTTTCAAGCGAGGCAGAGGCGCAGGAAGCGCTTGCGCAGATTCGAAAGCGACATTATGACGCGCGGCACTGCTGCTACGCATTCAGGCTCACAGGCGGCATTGTCCGCTCGTCTGACGATGGCGAACCCTCCGGAACGGCCGGAGCGCCGATCTTAAGTGTGCTGTCCGGCGCAAACATCGAAAACGTGCTTTGCGCTGTCGTGCGGTACTTTGGCGGCGTACTGCTGGGAACGGGCGGACTCGTTCGCGCGTATGGCAAGGCTGCAAGCGAAGCACTGGAGCACGCGGAAGTCGTGCAGATTCGCGTTTGTTCGCGGCTTTCGGTTACGGTTTCGTATTCCGCGTATCAACTGATTGAACCGTTGATCCGGCAAAACGGAATTCCCTGCGAGGCGGAGTTTGCTGAAATGGTTACGCTCACGCTTCTCATGCCTGCGGAAGAGAAAGACTCGTTCATTTCTGCAATCACAGACAAGACCGATGGATCCGCAAAGCTCGCGTTTCTTGGAGAGTCGTTGCAGGAGTATCGACCCAAGCAAGATGGATAAACGCATGATTATCAAACGAAGGAGCGAAAGAATGAAGCGAAACAGAAACGCACACGCGTTGGCAAACAGACTGCTGGGCTTAGCCGCAGCATTTGTTTGTCTTTTCGCATTTATTCCAACCGCTCACGCGGAAGAGGCGCGGATCAACATCACCGCCAATCCGACGGAACTCACGGACACAGGCAATGTCGTTTTCACGTTTGAAATCGCAAACTACAATGCAGACTACCCGATGTCGGACGTCATGATCAACTACAACGGCACAGTCTACGACGTGCTGCATGGCGCGCAGATTCCCCCGAGCGGCAGCGCGCGCGACATCACGCTGAACCTGACCGTTAACCAGAGCCAGCTGGGCAAACCCATCACGTTCCTCGTGACGTGGACGCGAAACGGCGAACCAATGAGCCAGGAAGCGCAGTATACGATCGCACTCGCGGAGAACCCGATCATCACGGTCACGCGAACGGCGGACAAGACCAACGCAGAGCCCGGCGATAAGGTGACGATCACCTATTCGCTAAAGAATACGACCAAGTTTGACATGACGAATATCACGCTGATCGACGAAAACATCAGCGATACGCCGATCTTTCAGGATGAAACGCTGCGTGCGAGTCGAACCGTTTCGTATGATTTTACCTATACGATGGGCGACGAAAGCGTGACGAGCGCACCGGTTGTCACCTATACGGTCAACGGCAAGTCGAAGACATTTTCCTCGCTTGAACCGCTGGAGCTGACGATGGTGCTCATCAAGCTCGATATGCACGTCACGGTAGGCACGCCGACCGCAACGGGCGTTACGTTTACCATCGATCTCGTCAACAGCGGCACGCAGGCGATTAACAATATTCAGTTGACGGATGAGCGCGGAAATGCGGTAAATGACACGCCGTTTGACCTCGACCCGGGCGAAAACAGAAGCTTGTCCTATGTTATCATTCCGATCATGTCAGAACCGCTGCGCGAAGTCCAGTTTCAGCTAAAAGGCGTGGATCCTTTTGGCGAGGTGTATGAACTTGCGCCGGCGGATATCTATGAAGTGTATCCATACGTCGATGCATCGCAGATCAATGTGACGGTGCGCGCCGAGACGATCACACCCTGGACGCAGGAGAGCGGAAAGCTCTATGCACGGGTTGTCATCACGAATCACAGTACGGTAGAGCTCACGAACATCACCGTGTCTGAAACCACGATTGGCGTGATCAAGAACTACGATGTGCTGGCCGCCGGAGAAACATCGTTTGATCAGGAGATTCAACTCGGTTCCCCGCGGAACCTGAACATTACCGTCAAGGGATATGACCCGACCGGCGCGAACCGCGCGCTTGCAACCTGCGTTATGCCGGTCGCCTACGGCACGGAGACCGCGGCACCCGCAACGCCGACGCCGGAGCAGGTCGGCGGATCGAGCTTCAACATCTTCGGCAGCATCAACAGCGGCATCATGACGGTGCTGATCATCCTTGGCGTGTTGATGGTGCTGTCTGTGATCGTTCTTGTTGCGTTGACCGCGCTGGAGCGCGCAAAACGCCCTCATGGTTTTATCGAAGACGATGAGGAGGACGACTATTTTGAACCGCAGCCGCGAACGGTGAAGCACGCCTATCACGACGTACCCGATCCGGAAGAGATCCGCTACACCCAGCGGATGTTTGCGACAAGGTCGGAGGAAGCGCCGGCGGTCGTGCAGGAGCCGATTCGTCTACCCGCACCGCCTGTTCGTCCTTTTGATCAGCCGCCGGTCATTTTCTCCGCACCGCCGAGGCAGCAGGAGCCGGAACCGCAAGCAGAAGACATTGCGCAGCGATTAGTAGAGACCGCGCGCACTCGCTATACGGAAGCGCAAAGCGTTGCGTCCTATCGTCCGGTTGGCGAAAGCGCATCGCCAATCGCGCCGCAAGCGCAAGAGCAACGCGAGCAGGCAAGCGTACCGCGCGTGTTCGACTACAAGAAGCAACCAAAAGCACAACCCGCAAAGAAACCTACCGTCACGCGCGTTTCCAAAAGCGGGCAATTGGACGATTATGACGAGGAGTAAACCGTGTTTCAAGGATTGAATGAAGACACCTACCAGTTTTTCTGGGAGATTGCGTTTAACAACGAGTTGTCCTTTTACGAGGCAAACAAAGAACGCTATAAAAAGAATGTATACGAGCCGCTCAAAGAACTTGCGGTTGAATTAACGCCTGTTGCGCAGGAAATCGACGGTGCTTTCAACGTGCGGCCGTCTTCCATTATTTCGCGCATTCGACGCGATACGCGCTTTTCAAAGGATAAGACGATGTTTCGTGATCATGCGTGGCTTGGGTTCCGTCGCCCGGGCGGTATGCTCAGCGAAAGTCTTGTGGTCTACGCAGAGTTTGAGCGTGAAGGCTATGGCTATGGCATGGGCATGTACGGCTCGAACCCGGAGTTGATGCGACAGATTCGCCCGCGCTTGCTGGCCAAGTCGAAGGAATTTCTGGCACTGGTTCAAGACCCCACATTTACGGCGCGGTTTGAAACGGTCGGAGACATGTTCAAACGCCCGAAGATCACCGATGCGCCCGAGGAGCTGCTGCCTTATTTAAATCGCAAAGGCTTGTCTTTTTGTTTTTCCTCTCCGAATCTCGCGAAAACACTTTCGCCCGACATTGCAGAAGAGATCAAAGAAGGTTTTCGGCTGCTCAAGCCGGTCTACAGACTCATGATGGGGCTCGATGTTTAATACATGTTTGCATGTCATCTCAAATGACAAAAACGGAGGAAATTTTTATGGAGAATATTACCAATCTAGCATCTGAAAAGAAGCTCGCATCCAAGACAGTATTTCTCGTGCTTATTGTCGTTTTCATAATTGGTCTCGTGTTGACGCTTTCATCGACATCCATCGGCATTTCGGCGGGACGAGCTGCTTTGATGAACAACAACGGTAGCATGGATACCATGATGTATGAGTACATTATGTCGAACACTGCGCTTAGCTACAGCATCGTCGGCGCGATTCTCGCGCTGATCAGCGGTGTTGGCGCGCTGTTGGCAGGATTTGCCGCCTACAAGAAGAAATCATAACGCACCTAAAAGTTAACAGCTGCCCAAGAGGCAGCTGTTCGTGTATACGGAGGAAACATGAACTATCGAGTATTTACTCCCAACGACTATGAGGCGGCATACCAGCTCTGGGTGAATACACCGGGTATGGGCCTCAATACGACGGACGATTCGCGTGAGGGCGTTCTGCGGTATCTTCATAGAAACCCGACAACCTGCTATGTCGCGGAGGATGCGAACGAGATTGTAGGCACAATTCTCGCCGGACACGACGGACGCAGGGGATTCATCTATCATCTCGCGGTGCATCCAAAGGCGAGACGAACTGGCATTGGAACAAATTTGACCGAGAATGCGTTGGAAGCGTTGCGAAAAGAGGGAATTCACAAGGTCGCGCTTGTCGTATTTTCGGGAAACGTGTCCGGAAATGCGTTCTGGGAGCGATTGGGTTTCACAAGACGGGATGATTTGACCTATCGAAACAAAAGCCTAACAGAATTAACTCGAATCGACACATAAAGCTTCAAACAAATAAAAACCTCCGCAATATTCTCCCGACAGAAGGAGAAACGCGGAGGTTTTGTTTTGCGTTGTGCTTATGGGTTCACTCTGTAAATCGTAACCGAATTGTTCTGATAGAACACGTCAAAGTGATCCGCGAAGTACGGTAGATCGATCGTGTAGTTCGCTAGCTCGCTGGAACCGATGAACACATAGTCGATATCATATTGCTTGGAGTATGCGCCGAAGTAAGTAGAAGGCTCCTCATAGAGCAGCGGTAAGGCTTGCTCGCGCGCGGAGTAAGCCACACCGTGGAAGAACAGATAAGAACCGGAACCGCAGACGATGTTTCGCCCCGTCAGCGCGGCGATGCAGTTGTTGTGGTTGTTGTATGTCAGGAACGTTGCATCGGGCGCGGCATTCTCTTTAACGAACTCTGCAGCCGCCACCTGATCCGCGTCGATGAGCTGATATTCTGATACGTATTCGCGTCCCAGCGTGAGGCCTCCGGAGAGGAACATCGTTGCGCAGACGATTGCAGACAAGAGTGCAATGCTGAGGCGGTTTCGCGCGGCTCCCCGTGTGAGCCTGTCTTTCGCGTCAAACAACCAGGAGCCGACAAGACCGCAGGCATATAAGAACGCGATGAAGAGCAGCTTATTGTTGTCATACGGATTTGGCTGAAACTGGATAAATTCCGCAATGAGCCAAATGAGTATCGCTCCACCGACGATGCCTTTCTCCTCTTTGTTTGCCGCAAGAAAGGCGACAGGTGCGAGAAGCGCGATCAGACCAAAGTTTTTGATGTAGAACCAGATGTAATTATCCGATTCATTCGCCCAGTTAAAGTGGAATTTCAAAAATCCGCCAGACTGTTTGAAGGTGAAGAACACGAGCTGCGGCAACGCGAGCAATAGCACGATGCCGAGATATTTTGCGTACCCAAACCATTGCGTCTTGCCTTCGTTCTTGATGAAAGAGCGAATCAGATAAAACCCGCTGACGATACCGAGCGCGAGGAAAGAGTGCGTATGGATGAGCGGCAGTGCGCCGGCAAGTACGCCAAGCGGAATGAACGCGCTTGTGTCACGCTTGATCGCACCGCGATGCAGTAAAAACAGGCATGGAAACAGGAGCGACCAGCCAAAGAGCAGCGCACGCTGCGGAATCATCATATCCGCAATCGGGTTGACCCAGCGCATTCCGTTCGGAACGAAGTTGGTCGGCGTTTCGTAAAATGCGGTAAACAGCCGGGTTAGATTCTGCGGGTTGTCTTTGAGGAGGTCGAAGAAATACCAGAAACCGAACCCACCGCCAACGAAGAACAACAGCATTGCAAACACGGACTTACGCGTTTCGCCAAGCCATTCCTGAAAGAAGCAATACACGCCCATGATGACGAGTAGAATAGCGTAAGATGCGGTCACCATCGTCGCAAAGCGAAGGCTGGTGCCCAATAGATAGATCGTGGAGCCGACACTTTCGCAGAGGAAAGGATAGTTGACCGGCATATCCGGGCAAATGGAGTACATCGGCGGAAATGTGCCCTGCGTAGCGATGCTGGAGATGAAGCCGAGGTGCATCGCAAGATCGCCGTAGGTCGATTGTCCAACATAAAGTGCGCCGTCGCGCGGTACGATCGTGTGCGTGGAGAGCAGCACGAGGCAGACAGTCAACAGTAAGCCCCCGGCAATGAAAAACGGTACTTCCACTTTCCACGGAGAAGCGACAAGCGATTTCTTGCGGGAGAAGTAGAACCCAGCGATACCGGCAAGACAAGCCAACAGTAAACCCAACAACTGCGCGGGCAGATAGAACCCAAGCAGGAAGGAAAACAGCGCAGGGAACCAGATGAACATCGCCATGCCCAGCGCAAGACCGAGCCAGATACGAACCAACGGTTTCTCGCGGGAGAACAAAAAGCGGCTTATGCCGATGCCGGATGCGGCAAAGAGCGCGATATAGAGGATGGATAAGAGTTCCGCCATAACGGATGATAATCTCCTTATTTAGCGTTTGTGAGAATGCGATTCTTCGCATGACAAAGCGGGCAATCATGCCCGCGAGTGCAAAAGCTATTTCTTGCCAAACAAACGTGCAAGAGGCTCAATGGTTGCGTTGAGGTTTGCGATCGCTTCATTTAGCGTTTCGATGTCGAGCTTAGAGAACGATGCTACGCCCGTTTTGAGCTCCGCAATGGTTGCGTTGAGCGACGCCATATCGAGCGCATCGAGCACTTTGACCGCTTCACCGACAGACTCGAAGGAGTCGGCTGCCGTCACAGTCAGCTCGTCAAAGTTGGTTGTCAGGGTTTCTACGTCGATCTGCTGAATCGTTACGAGCGCTTTGTTCGCTTCTGAAACGGTTGTCAGCAGCGTCGGCACGAGAACCGCGGCACTCACAATGATGACAAACGCAACGGCGGAGAGCAGGGCGACGCAAGTGCGCATCAGCTTGATTTTCTTTTGTTCCAGTTTCTTCTGTTCTTCGGAGTTGAGGAATAGTTCGCGCACATAGTCGATTACTTCAAAAGATGCCTGCTGTTCCGAAGCTGTTTCCGGTGCTTCTACCGATTCGAGAGCAAGTCTATCCTGTATGTCTTCCATCTGTGTTCGTCCTTTCTTAGAAAAGTGAGTCAAGTCGTATTATATTGATTCGGCATTCTAAGTAGATTGTTTTGCTCAGTATACCATATGTCGTTTATAATAAAAAGAAACGTAAGGTTTGACTACGGAGGACAGTATGGCGCGTCAGGAAAAATCAACGATCACACAAACATCAAAAGCAATTTTGAATACACCCATTGGGGTTTTGATCATCGAGGCAAGAGATCATGCAGTCTGCGCAATCAGCCTTGCCCGTGAAAATGATGTCATTCCGGAAGAGAAAGGGAATGAACCTGTGCTGGATCAAGCAAAACGGGAACTGCAGGAATACTTTGATGGAAAGCGGACAGCGTTTACGTTTGCGATGAAAGCGGATGGCACACCGTTTCAGAAGAGCGTTTGGAACGCACTGTTGACAATTCCGTTTGGCGAAACAAAGACGTATGGCGACATCGCCAGAGCGGTTGATAACCCCAAAGGCTCGCGTGCGGTCGGCATGGCGTGCAACAGAAATCCGATTATGATCGCGGTCCCGTGCCATCGCGTGCTCGGCGCAGGCGGCGCGATGACGGGATATGCCGGCGGGGTTCCGGTGAAAGAAGCGCTGCTCGATCTGGAGCAAAAAAGCAGGTGACACAATTCAATCTGTTTTGTAAAACATCGCTTGACAATAACCTAGTAAAATGCTATTCTATGCCCGTAAGGCAACTAATTTACTAGGGTTTAAGTACACTCGTTGGAAAGGAACGCTATGAAGCTCTCTACGCGCAGCCGTTATGGATTAAAAGCGGTGATCGACCTCGCCATAGCATATGGCACCGGGCCGGTCTCTCTTCCTGTTTTGGCTGCTTCGCAGGGAATTTCAGAAGGCTATCTGGAGCAACTGCTGCGTGAGCTGAAGAAGGGAAGCGTTGTGGACACTGTTCGCGGCGCGCAGGGCGGATATGAACTCACCTGCGATCCTGCAGAGCTGAACGTACAGCGCGTGCTGAATTTGCTGGAAGGCTCGACTGCGATTGTCGATTGCGTTGGTACAGAGCATCACAACTGCACGAGCGCGTGTTCCTGCTCGGCGCGGCCATTGTTTCTCAAGCTTCAGACGCGGATCAACGACGTATTGGTGCGCACGACAATCCGCGAACTCGCGGACGATTATGTTCAGCAAAAGTCGCGCGGTAACCCCTGTAAGAATGTTTGTGAATAGTTTTTCGGAAGATAATATAAAGAGGATAGAAGCATGAAGGTTTATCTTGACAACGCCGCAACCACCATGGTGCGCAAAGAAGTTGTAGACGCGATGATTCCCGCGTTTACCACCTATTACGGAAACCCCTCCAGCCTGCACGAGTTTGCGCGGGAAGCAGAGCAGCTGCTCGATAGCGCACGCAAAGACGTCGCTGCGGTCATCAACGCCAAACCCGATGAGATCGTGTTCACCGGCGGCGGGTCGGAGAGCGATAATATGGCGCTGCGCGGTGCGGTTGCCGCCAACAAGAAGAAGGGCAAACATGTCATCACCTCCGCGGTGGAACATCACGCTGTGCTTTATACACTCCAGGCGATGGAGCGCGAAGGTTTGATCGACCTGACCATTCTTCCGGTTGACGAATATGCTGTTGTCAGCGCGGAGAGCGTCGCAAACGCGCTGCGCGACGATACCGTTCTGGTCTCGATCATGTTCGCCAACAACGAGGTAGGTACGATTAATCCGATCGCGGAAATTGGCAAAGTCTGCCGCGATAAAAGCGTTTTATTTCACACCGATGCCGTACAGGCGACAGGACATGTTCCGATCGACGTTGTCGAGATGAATATCGACCTGATGGCAATCTCGGCGCATAAGTTTCACGGACCCAAGGGAGTAGGTGCGCTGTACATTCGAAAGGGCGTACGCATTCCTTCGTTGATCATCGGCGGCGGACAGGAGAAGAAGCGCCGCGCAGGTACGGAGAACGTACCCGGCATCGTCGGTCTTGCGACCGCGCTGAAGCTCGCCAACGAACACATGACGGAAAACGCGGTAAAGGTCGGTGCACTGCGTGACAAGCTGCTCAAAGGCATTGCCGATACCATTCCGGATGTGAAGCTCAACGGCCACCCGACCAACCGCCTGCCGAACAACGTCAACTATAGCATTCGCTATATTGAAGGCGAAAGCATTCTTCTGATGTTGGATATCAACGGTATCGCGGCGTCCAGCGGCTCCGCTTGCACAAGCGGTTCGCTCGATCCTTCACACGTGTTGCTTGCGATGGGTCTGCCGCACGAGATTGCGCACGGTTCACTCCGCCTGACGCTGTCTGAGTTTACGACGGAAGAGGAGATCGACTACGTGCTCGATCTTTTGCCGCAGATCATACAGCGTTTGCGGGACATGTCCCCGCTGTATCCCAAACAGAAGTAATTTTGAATACCGACGCATTGCGAACAGCCTGCGCCAGATCATAAATGAGGAGATAGGATTTATGTATACCGAAAAAGTTATGGATCACTTTAAGAATCCGAGAAACGTTGGCGAGATTGAGAGCGCAAGCGGCGTCGGCACCGTCGGCAACGCAAAGTGCGGCGATATCATGCAGATCTTTCTGGATATCGATGAAAACGAGATCATCCGCGATGTGAAGTTTAAGACCTTTGGTTGCGGCGCGGCTGTCGCGACGAGCTCCATGGCCACCGAGATGATCAAAGGCAAGAGCGTAGATGAAGCGCTCAAGATTACCAACGCGGCGGTCGTCGAAGCTTTGGAAGGGTTGCCGCCTGCTAAGATTCATTGCAGCGTGCTTGCGGAAGAGGCGGTCAAGGCCGCAATCGAAGACTACATGAAGAAGCGCGACGAAGCGAAATAAATATTGATAGAGAAACGGGCGAAATATCGCCTGTTTCTTGTATATGCGCCGAAAATCGGTTGCTCAACAGCTGGATTTGCTTGTTTTGCATAATTGACACAATCGTAAGTCTTGACGTAGTTTCCGCGATACGATAGACTGAATTTGACTTTTTAAGAAGGGTACAGGTTTTTTACAATATGAGCAGCAGTTTTACCGAAGGTCTCTCCAGCTTTTTTAGCAGCTACGGTCTTCTGATCGTTCTCATGGTCGCGATGTTCGCCATCATGATCATCCCGCAGCGCCGCCGCGACAAGAAGGTCAAGGACATGCTTGGCAGCCTTAAGGCCGGCGATCGCGTCCGCACCATCGGCGGCATCTACGGCACCATCGGCACGATTAAGGACGACACCGTCATCCTGCTTGTCGGTCCCGACAAAGTGAAGCTCGTGTTTGCCCGCGGCGCAATTGCGCAGGTAGAAGACGCAGGCGTCGAGAACGAGATGACGCAGGAAGTTGTCAAATAACTCTTTCAACCAAATTAGAACGTCCGCAAATCAGCGGGCGTTCTTTTTCATTCAATGATTGAACGAATTTGGAAGGAGCACAATGTGAACGAATGGCAAAATCAGTAAATGTGGTGAAAAGGGCTGTTACTTTGAGCGCATTTTTGGTATAATTCGCATGAGGTGAACTCAAATGGATGATAGAAGAGAAACACAGCAATTTGAACTGCCCAGAGAAAAGCGCAGTCCGCGCGATACGCTGATCAGCGTATATGCTGCCATGCGCGAAAAGGGGTATGATCCCGTGAACCAGATCGTAGGATATCTGCTTTCCGGCGATCCGACGTATATCACGAGCCATAACAATGCCCGCTACCTGATTTCCCGCATCGAACGTGACGAGCTGCTTGAAGAACTGGTTCGCACGTACGTGGAAGGGAAACAGTAACGCATGCTTCGTATACTCGCATTTGACATAGGTGAAAAGCGCATCGGCGTCGCGGTTAGTGACCCGCTGGGCATCACCGCACAGGGCATTGAAACCTATCACCGCACGGATGATCTAGAGAAAGATGTCGACCATCTGATCAAGCTCGCAAACGGCTATAAGCCCGTTAAGCTTGTGTTCGGCCTTCCGCGCAACATGGACGGCAGCTATGGCTTTCAGGCGCAGATTACGCGTGAGTTTGCTGAGGCCGTACTTGAGAAGTGGGACGGCGACCACGCGTTTCAGGATGAACGACTGACAACCGCGAGCGCGCGACGGGTGTTGCTCGAAGCGGATGTCAGCCGTGATAAGCGCAAGCAGGTGATCGACAAGGTCGCAGCCGTCGTGATTTTGCAGGGCTATCTGGACGCGCACGGAAACAAATAATAAAATCCGCCATTGAGCAGAAAGCAGGGACGCATGGAAGAGCAGAACACCGTCATCGAGTTGATCGACGAAAGCGGAAACACCGTCAAATTTGACCTCGTCATGACATTTGACTACGAGGGGAAGCGTTTTGCTGCGCTGTTACCCATCGACAATGTAGAAAACGTTGATGACGATGAAGTTGTGCTGCTCGAGGTGGTTAAAGAAAAAGGCGGCGAGAACTTTGTGACCATCGAGAATCCGGTTCTGCTCGACGAAGTGTTTAACGAGTTTATCGAGCTGTTTGATGAGATGGCAGACGGCGACGAGGAAGAAGACGAGTAATCTTCCATACAAGGTTGGGGATTTTCTCAATTTGTGATGAAATCCTCTTTGTACTTTCATTCCAATTTTCATACAAACTACTCACAGATCTAAATTTATTCTACTAAATTACAACGAATAACATCATATGCATACGAGGTAAATACATCGGCGAATCGCTGATGGTTTATTTCGTGATATTATGAAACAAGGAGAATTCACACGTGGAATCAAAGAAGAGCTTGTCAGTTTTGCGGATTATCATTGTTGTTCTTGCGGTGATCGGAATTGCCATCTACTGGTGGGCACGCAAGATTGCGAATCTGTCTATCGTTGCCGTCATTCAGCCGACAGTCACAATTCTCTGCATCTTGAACGCGTTGTTGTCTTTGAAGGGAAAATATCCGCAGCAGAAATTGACCATCTGGATTGTAGTTGGATTGTCGATCGCTCTGATCGCAGATTTCCTGAGTCTTGATATGGGAAATCCGTTCGTTGTCATTCGCGGGCTGATCTTCTTTGTGTTTGTTTATCTTACCTACTCAATTGGGCTGACCATCCTAAACGGATTTCACCGGCAGGACATCCTTGTTGGGCTCATCGCGTTGATCGTGTATGTCAGCCTGATGACGTATCTTACGCCTTTCTTAGGAAGCATGCAGATTCCTGCGTACATTTACGGTTTAATCCTGCCGTTCCTGGTTACCAGAGCGGTTTCCACATTCTTCGGTAGCAAATTCTCAAAGACGCAGGCGATTCTTTTGACGATTGGCGCAAGCTTCGTGTATCTTGGCGATATCGAGTTCGCACTGCACGCCTATGCGAAGTTGATGCCAAACTTATTCGGCCCGATTCTGTATGCAGGCGGCCAGTTGCTTATCTCGTCGAGTCCATCCTTTGGCAAAAATCCAAGCGAAGAAGTTGCAGTACATACAGAAGAGTGAAGAGCGAATCGCAAACCGTTTAGATGGATAAAAATTATGATTCTCGGTTATATTCGAGTAGAACTCGGCTGAACAACTCGAATTGCGACAATAGTGCGAAAAAGCCGCGAAAAGCCGCATAATCTCACAATATCGCTTGCATCAATAAAAACGGTTGTGCTATAATTCTTGAGGCATCACGCACCGGTGCGGATTCCGCGGCTCGTGCCTGCTGACAAAGCAGGTTACCGGGGAAAAGGAAACACCGGGAAGAAAAGAACGAGGAGGTTACTTATCATGTCCGTGATTTCCATGAAACAACTGTTGGAGGCCGGTGTACACTTCGGCCATCAGACCCGCCGCTGGAACCCGAAGATGAAAGAATACATCTTTACGGAGCGCAACGGCATCTACATCATCGACCTGCAGAAAACCGTAAAAAAGATTGAAGAGGCTTATAATTTCGTGCGCAGCGTTGCCGAAAATAATCAGTCTGTTCTTTTTGTCGGCACGAAGAAGCAGGCGCAGGAATCCATCGAGCAGGAAGCAAAGCGCTGCGACATGTACTATGTCAATCAGCGTTGGCTCGGCGGTATGCTGACCAACTTCAAGACCATCCAGGGCCGCATCGCGCGTCTGCGCCAGATTGAGACCATGGAAGCCAATGGCGACTTTGATCTGCTTCCCAAAAAGGAAGTCATCCAGCTGCGCGGCGAGCAGGAAAAGCTCATGAAAAACCTCGGCGGCATCAAAGAGATGAAGAAGCTGCCCAGCGCAATGTTCGTCGTTGACCCGCGCAAAGAGCACATCGCCATCGCGGAAGCGCGCACCCTCAAGATCCCGATCGTTGCCATCATCGATACCAACTGCGATCCGGACGAGATCGATTACCCGATTCCGGGCAACGATGACGCCATCCGTGCAGTCAAGCTCATCACCGCCAAGATCGCGGACGCCGTGATCGAAGGCCGCCAGGGCGAGCAGATGACCGATGTCGAAGCGTCGGCAAGCGAAGTAGCAGAAGAAGTCAACGAGTAACGAACGCTTCAGCGAAGGAGAATATACACCATGTTTACAGCAAAAGACGTAATGGCGCTGCGCGAACTGACGCAGGCCGGCATGATGGATTGCAAAAAAGCGCTCACCGAGTGCGAAGGCGATTTTGAAAAAGCCAAGGATTATCTGCGCGAGAAAGGCCTCGCAGCAGCCGCCAAAAAGGCCAGCCGCATTGCCGCGGAAGGCATCGTGAGCAGCTATCTGTGCACCGATTGCGGCGTTGGCGTCATCATCGAAGTCAACTGCGAAACCGACTTCGTCGGCAAGACAGACGATTTCCACGCATATGTCGAAAAGCTCGCAGAGCAGGTCGGAAAGAAAAACCCCGCGGACGTGGACGCCCTGCTCGCGCAGGAAGCGATTTTCGCGCCGGGTCTCAAAGTCAGCGATACGCTCAACGAGCTTGTTGCTAAGATCGGCGAAAAGATCAGCATCCGCCGCTTCACCCGCTATGAGGGCGTTGTAGACACCTACATCCATCTGGGTGGGCGCATTGGTGTTCTGGTCGATCTTGACGCGCCCGCAAGCGCAAAGGACAGCGCGGAGCTTAAGGCCGTTGCGCACGACATTGCGATGCACATCGCAGCGGCGCGCCCGACCTACCTCACCCGTGAAGAAGTGCCGGAAGCGGAGCTTGAGCACGAGAAGGAAATCAACCGCAACATCGCGCTCAACGAAGAAAAGCCGAAACCCGCCGCTGTCATCGAGAAGATGCTGGCGGGCCGCATTGAGAAGTTCTACAAGGAAATCTGCCTGCTCGAGCAGCTGTTCGTCAAGGACACCGCGCTTTCGATCACGCAGGTTCTGGAGAAAGCTTCCAAGGATCTCGGCGCAAAGATCATCGTCAAGCGCTTCACCCGTTATGAAATGGGTGAGGGACTGCAAAAGCGTGAAGATAACTTTGCAGAAGAAGTCATGAGTCAAACCAAAGCATAAGTGCCATAAAGGAACACGGCAACGTGTTCCTTTTTTTAGGCAAAATTCGAAATAGCGATATAACACATATATCATATTGAAATTCTATCGAAAGGCGAATGTACCATGTATCATCGCGTATTGCTCAAAATCAGCGGGGAGGCCCTGTCCTCCGAACAATCCGTCATCAGTCGTGAAACCGTGCTCAGCACCGTCGAAAAGATCAAAGCCGTCCGTAACAAGGGCGTGCAGATCGGTATCGTCGTGGGTGGCGGAAACATCATGCGCGGAAGAAGCGCAGAGGGCATGGAGCGAAACCGCGCGGATCATATGGGAATGCTAGCAACGGCGATCAACTCGCTCGCGCTGCAGGACGCGCTCGAGCAGGCCGGTGTGCCTTGCGTGGTGCAGTCCGCTGTGGATATGGATCGCTTCTGCGATAAGTTTTCCGCAAGAAGCGCAAGACAAGCGCTGTCCGACGGCAAGGTTGTGATCTTTGCCTGCGGCAGCGGCTGCCCGTTTTTCTCGACGGACACGGCGGCGGCCTTGCGAGCTGCGGAGATCGGTGCGGATGCGCTGCTTCTTGCGAAGAACATCGACGCAATCTATTCGGCAGACCCGAAGGTTGACCCGAATGCGATTCGCTATAGCCGAATCAGTTATGACCGTGTGGTTGCGGAAAACCTCCGCGCGACGGATCTGACGGCGATCACACTCTGTAAAGAGCAAAGAATCCCGATTCGTGCATTTGCGCTGGATCAGATTGAGATGATTTTCGACGATGATTCGATCGGAACGCATATCGTAGAACACGAGTAATTATTACAAAAATACGCCTTGAAACGCGAGAAATCCTCCGTGTTCAAGGCGTTTTCGTTTTTGGTTGCAACAGTCTTTGCATAAGATCGGGCTTGAATCATCTATACGAACTATAGTAGAATAAGAAGCGTACAGGAGGAATGGAACATGGCGAATGATATTTTAGACAGCACGAAAGATCGGATGCACAAGACCATTGCCGTGCTCAAGACGGAGCTCGGCGGGCTTCGCGCAGGCCGCGCAAATGCACAGCTGCTCGACCGCATTTTGGTTGACTATTACGGAACACCGACGCCGATTCAGCAGCTTGGTAACGTCTCCACGCCGGAACCGCGTATGCTGATCATCTCCCTTTGGGATAACAAAGCGATCCCCGCGGTTGAAAAAGCGATCCAGAAATCCGACCTTGGCATCAATCCCTCCAACGACGGCAAAGTGATTCGTCTGATGTTCCCGGAACTCACTGAGGAACGCAGAAAAGAGCTTGTTAAGGTCGTCAAGAAAAAGGGCGAGGAGAGCAAGATTGCCATCCGCGCCATTCGCCGAGATGCAAACGAGCAGATTAAAAAAGACGAAAAAGATAAACTCATCACCGAGGACGACCGCAAATCGCTTGACGACAAGGTGCAAAAGCTCACCGATGAGCTGATCAAAGAAATCGACACCGTACTTGCCGCCAAGGAAAAGGAGATTCTCGCAGTTTGACCTGCGTGATCGGCCTGCCACTGGAGCGCGCGAAAGAGCTGCTCGTTTCGGAGGGGTTCATAGTTTCGGCTGAGGAAGCTCGCTCGAAAAAGGGCGTCCCCGACGCGTCGGAAGCGCGTGTGATCCGGCAAACACACTCGGATGGCTCGCACGTCATGCTCGTCTATTCGGTGTTTCGAACAGATCCTGCCGAGCAGAATTCGTAATTTGATTCCGCTCGTAAAATGAAGATTGATATCAGACAGAGGTGCAGGGTGCTATCGCGCTGCACCTCAATCTGTAACGGGGGACTATGGCAACATACAGCGAAGAAGAGATCCGCGCTTTCGGCCTCGTCAAAGAAGCGCTGCCGAAGCACGTCGCGGTCATCATGGACGGAAACGGACGCTGGGCAAAGGCGAAGAAGCTTTCGCGCAGCGCGGGACATCGCGCCGGCGTAGACCGCCTACGCGGCATCATCCGGCTGTCTTCCGATCTTGGCATCACTTCGCTGACGCTGTATGCGTTTTCTACCGAAAATTGGAAGCGTCCTTCGGATGAAGTCGGCACACTGATGGCATTGTTGATCGAGTATTTCACCAAAGAGATCGACGAGCTGTTCTCCAACAATGTGCGCATCCGCATCATCGGCGCTTATGAGGAATTTGCGCCAACCGTTCGAAATGTTATCGAGCGTGCGATGAAACGCACGGAACAAAACACTGGCCTCAATCTCAACATCGCGCTTAATTACGGCAGCCGCGCAGAGATTCTGCGAGCAGCAAACCTTGCGATGAAGCAGGTGGTTGCCGAGGGGAAAGACGAGATTTTGGCTGAGATGCTTGAAAGCTATTTCTATACGTCCGGTCAACCGGAAGTCGATCTCGTGATTCGCACAAGCGGCGAACAGCGCATATCAAACTTCCTGCTGTATCAGATTTCGTATGCCGAGTTCTTATTCCCGGAAGAGTATTGGCCCGACTTCACGGATGAAGCGTATCTTTCCGCCTTGCGCGTCTATCAAAGCCGCTCCCGCCGATTCGGGGGATTGGAGGAGAACGCATGAAGACACGAATCATCGTCGGAATCATATTGGTGTTGCTGCTGATCGTGGTACTATTCTTCGGCGGCTTTCTTCTGTTGAGCGTGCTTGCATTGTTTTCTCTCGCGGCGATTTTCGAAATGGGACAGACGTTCCGCAAGAAAAGCTATGATCCGATTTTGATCCCTGCCTATGTGTTTGCCGTCGGTTATCCGTTTATCTATTTCTATCTTGGGCTGCTGCCGATGTTTATCTTTTACATGGCAACCGTGATGACAACGATGATCTGGTCCCTGTTCACGAAAAGGCACACAACCAACGACATCATCCCGTCGTTGTTCATTCTAAATTATCCAACGCTGTTTCTGATGTGTATGACATTGGTTTACTTCAGCTTCGGCAGACCCATCGCTCTTGTCGCCGCGGGCATTGCATATGCGGCGCCTGAAGCCTCGGATACGTTTGCCTACTTTGGCGGTACGTTCCTCGGCAAGCATAAGCTCTGTCCGACCATCAGCCCGAAGAAGACAGTTGAGGGCGCGATCTTCGCGCTCATCGGTGGCACTGCCTTCGGATTTGGTATGTTTTATCTGCAGCGTCTCTGGGGCGCAAACATCAACATGACAGTGCTTATTCTGCTTGGGCTCGGCTGCGGTTTGTTTTCGCAGTTTGGCGATTTGTTCGCGTCGCTTCTAAAACGTTGGGCAGGTGTGAAAGATTTTTCGAGCGTATTTCCCGGTCACGGCGGCATCATAGACCGCATTGACAGCATCATGTTTTGCACTCCGCTTGTGCTGTGCGTGTTTTTGATCATGCAGAAACTTGCGGCATTTTAAAGACAGCGCGGCAATCTTTGAAGGTTGCCGCATCAGGTAGATTATGAAGAAGCAAATCTCGGTGCTTGGCTGCACTGGCTCCATCGGCAGGCAATCTCTTGACGTCATCGCTTCCCATCCGGAAGAGATGACGCTCTTTGGCGTTGCGGCAAATCGCGATATCAACACATTGCTTGAACAGGTCAGTACGTACCATCCACGCGTCGTAGCTTGCGAAACGGAGTTTGACGCGTCGCTGCTTCCATCTGGTGTTGAGGCGATCATGGGAACAGGCGCAACCGAACATCTCGCCGGCATGCAGGAAGCGGATGTGGTCGTGAACGGCGTCAGCGGCTTTGCTGCACTGTCTCCGCTCGTGGCTTCGCTCAAGGCGGGCAAACGTGTCGCGCTTGCAAACAAAGAGAGCATCGTCTGCGGCAAAAGCCTCATCGACAATGTGCTGCGCAAGTATCAAGGCGAAATCTTACCCGTAGACAGCGAACAAAGCGCAATATTCCAATGTCTTCAGAATGGTAAAAAATCAGAAGTTGACAAGCTGATTCTGACGGCATCCGGTGGACCATTTTGGCGAAAAAGCAGGGAAGAGCTTGCCAATGTCACTCCGGAAGAAGCGCTCGCACACCCGACCTGGAACATGGGCAAAAAGATCACGCTCGACTCGGCTACCCTCTTTAACAAGGGGTTGGAAGTCATCGAGGCCGCGTATCTATTCGACCTGCCTGCTGAACAGATCGAGGTTCTGATTCACCCGCAGTCAATCGTACATTCTATGGTGAGCTATATCGACGGAACTTGCATGGCAAACATGAGTAAACCCGACATGCGCCTGCCGATTCAGTATGCGATTACGTATCCGGATCGCATCGCCTCCAGCTGCACGCCTTTGTCACTCTATCTGGAACAACCGCTGACGTTCCACAAGCCGGATTTGGCACGATTTCATTCGCTCAAAATGGCGTATGACGCGCTCAAAGCAGGGTTATCATTACCGCTTGTGTATAATGGCGCAAATGAGGCGGCTGTGGAAGCATTTTGTAGCGGACGCATCGGCTTTCTGGACATCGAGCGGGTGGTGGACTATACTTTGAATCATCACGTTCCGAAAGCGCTGTTGTCGCTGGAGGAGATCATAGAAGCGGATCGGCTGGCGCGAGACGATGCAAATATTTGGATCGAGCGCATCAGTCAGGAAAGGCGGAACCGGCATTGAGCACGGTCATCAATATAGTTGTAGCATTGGTACTCTTGTCGCTGCTTGTGATGATTCACGAGCTGGGGCATTATTTTGCAGGTCGCGCACTTGGATTTTCGATTTTAGAATTCTCCATCGGCATGGGCCCAAAACTGATTAAAAAGAAAGATAAGCGCGGAACAGAGTTCTCTCTGCGTGCATTTCCCATCGGCGGCATGTGCCGCTTTGAGGGTGAGGACGAAAACGTCGTAAACGAGAAAAGCTTTAACGCACAAAAGGTTTGGAAGAGAATCATCGTCGTGCTCGCAGGGCCTGTGACGAACCTGGTCTTTGCGGTTTTACTTTCGTTTGTAACACTGACAGCTTTTGGCGATTTTATTCCGGCGATCTATGAGGTCAATCAGAATTCACCTGCAGAAGCCGCAGGCATGCTGCCGGGCGATATCATCACCGATATCAATGGGAAACCTGTCAGATTTTTTTCTCAGACGGTGGGTATGATTCAATCCGCGACAACCGAAGATATTTCGATTGATATCATTCGTGACGGCGCGGAAAAATCGTTGATCCTCAAGAATGTATATAACGAGGAGCAAGGTAAAAACATCATTGGCGTTACGCTTACAACAGCGCGCATGCAGTTCACGGTTGGAGAAAGTGCGCTTCGATCCGTCAATTATGTTCGAGAAATTTTTCTGGAAACATTCCAGTTCTTCGGCAAAGCCGCGCAAGGTGAAGTTTCCAGTGCGGATGTTGGCGGACCGCTCGCCATTATCGCCATGATCAGTGAGGCAGTTCGCACAGGCGGAGAGAACGTCATGCGCTTGCTTGTGCTCATCAGCGCGAGCTTGGGTATCATGAATCTTTTGCCGATCCCTGCAATGGACGGCGGAAGGCTTGTGTTCATGATCATCGAAGCGGTGCGTGGCAAACAGATTCCGCAGGAAAAAGAAGCGATGGTTCATTTTATCGGTTTGATTCTATTGTTTGGATTGCTTATTTTCCTGTCGATCAACGATGCCGGCAATATTATCAACGGTGTTTACAGCGGATCGTAATGCAAGCTGTATGCTTTTGAGGTAAGAAAAAGATCATGACGAAACAAATTCTGGTCGGTGGGGTTCCCATCGGCGGCGGTGCTCCGGTTTCGGTGCAGTCCATGACGAATACCGACACACGTGATGTTGAGGCTACGGTTGCGCAGATTGAACGTCTCACCGAAGCCGGTTGCAACATCGTGCGTTCTTCCGTATATGATTTGAAGTGCGCAACGGCACTTCGTGAAATCAAAAGCCGCATCCGCATCCCGATTGTTGCCGATATTCACTTTGACTATCGCCTCGCGATCGCCGCGATGGAAAACGGCGCGGATAAGCTTCGCTTCAATCCCGGCAACATCGGCGATGAATCTCGTGTCAAAGCGGTTGTACACTGCGCAAGGACACATCACACTCCCATTCGAATCGGCGTAAATGCCGGCTCGATTGAACCCGCACTGCGGCAAAAATACGGCGGCCCGACCACCGAGGCGATGATTGAAAGCGCGCTCAAGCATGTTGTAATTCTGGAGCGGGAAGGTTTCACAGATATTGTTCTCTCGCTGAAGGCATCGAATGTGCGGGATACGGTAGACGCCTATCGCGCAGTCAGCAAGCGCGTGGACTATCCGCTACACGTTGGCGTGACGGAGACAGGCGACGTCGCGAGCGGCATTATCAAGTCTGCCGCGGGCATTGGTGCGCTGTTGCTTGATGGCATTGGCGATACGATTCGCGTTTCATTGACGGACGATCCCGTTCACGAGGTCGAAACGGGGCTGAAGATTCTCCGCGCTGTCGGACTGCTGCGGGATGATATCGAGCTCGTCAGCTGCCCAACATGCGGCAGAACCCGCGTGGACGTGATGAAGATGGTTGAGGCGGTAAACATGCGTCTGCCGCATAAAAAAGGCTATCTGAAGATCGCTGTCATGGGCTGCGCGGTCAACGGACCCGGCGAAGCGCGGGACGCGGACATCGGCGTTGCGTTCGGCGACGGCAACGGGATTCTCTTTGAAAAAGGTCAGCAGGTCTATCACGGCGCAGCGGATGAGGTCATAGAACGGCTGATCGAACGAGCAAACGAGATGCTGCTCATGCAGCAGAAGTAGAATAAAAACAAGAAACAAAGAGCAACGGAGGATCTGGCGCATTGCAGGAGGAATTGTTCGCGACGCTCGCGCGCGTCGGCATTACGGATGAATCTATCCAGCTCGAAAACGTGGTATTAAGCCGTGAGCAAAACATGCTGACGGTCTTTTTTCGGTGCAAACGCGAGCCTTCATTCGAATTAACGCAAACATTGACCGATTCGTTGGAAGAACGACTCGGCGGCATGCGTGTGCGCGTAGAGTGGCTCAGCGAAGAATATTATGAAGAGTTAGAGTCACAACAGGAGGCGGCGCAGTTTCAGACGCAACAGAACACGTCCTGTGTGACGACGGCGCCTTCCGGCAAGCGTTCTATATTTGGAGGTTTTGTACCAAGCGGTAAGTCTACACCCATTAGGTCAATCAAAAACGGCAAAGACAAGTGCATCATCGAAGGAACCGTCGTCAATATCAACGAGCGGAATTCCTTTAAGAATAAACGCAGAAAAGATGCGATCAGTTTTCCGCTGGATGTTTCGATTACGGACGGAACGGACAGCATCTATTGCTCGTTGTTGCTGGACAATGAAGAGCAGAAAACCTGCATCATGTCGGAGTTTGAGAACGCGAAAAAGAACAAGGATCGCGTGCTTGCGCAGGGCGTTTGCCGCGAATCGCAGCTGACGGGCGAGTTGATGTTTTACGCCAACAGCATCTGTATCGTGCCCGGCGAGCTGCGGCAGGATCCGAGCGAAGTTAAGCGCGTGGAGCTGCATCTACACACGCGCATGTCCATGCAGGACGGCATCACAGAGGTCGGCGCGGCGTTTGAAACCGCGAAGCGATTCGGTCACAAGGCGCTTGCCATCACCGACCACGGCGTGGTTCAGGCATTCCCGGCCGCGGCAAAAGCCGCGAAGAAAGCAGGCGTAAAACCGATCTTCGGCGTAGAAGGATATCTGCTGCGCGAATCGGAACTCATCCCGATGGATCAAACGTTTGTCGTGTTCGATTTGGAGACGACGGGACTCAAGCCGGAAGAGTGCGAAATCATCGAAATCGGCGCGGTCAAGCTCAAGGACGGCGTGATCGTGGATCGATTCCAAACGTTCGTCAATGACGGCGTCGTGATACCAACCAACATCACGAACCTGACCGGCATCACAACCGAGATGCTGCAAGGCGCGCCCAACACAAGAGAAGTGCTCACGCAGTTTCATGCGTTTTGCGAGGGTGCGTGCCTTGTTGCGCACAACGCTGAGTTTGACATGGGTTTTGTCCGTTTTCATTCCGCGCGGTTTAATCTATCGTTCAACAATCAATATGCCGATACGCTGATGCTTTCGCGCTATTTGATGCACGACTTGATCAATCATAAGCTTGATACGCTCTGTGAAGTGCTCGGCGTAACGCTTGAAAGCCATCATAGAGCCACGGACGACGCGGCTGCAACCGGCGAGATATTCTTAAAACTGCTTGATATGATTCGCGCGCTGGGGTTGGATTTACTGCCCGTTCGCTCTGATGAAACCAAACAGGAGCGCGGCAAAAAACGCTCGGCAACCTACCACATCATCATACTAGCCAAGACGCAGGCAGGCATGAAAAACCTGTACCGGCTTGTCAGCTATGCCCATTTGGATCACTTCCACTACAATCCGATCATTCCGTTCAGCCTGCTTTCACTCTATCGCGAAGGTCTGATCCTGGGTTCCGCCTGTGAAGCTGGCGAACTGTACCGGGCAATCTTAAACGAAGCGGGACAGGAGAGAATTGAATATCTCGCGAAAACGTATGATTTCTTAGAGATTCAGCCGCGCTGTAATAACGCATTTTTGGTGCGTGACAACAAAGCGACCGATGAGCGCATTATCGAGATCAACCGCGAAATCGTAGAGCTTGGCGACAGGCTCGGCATTCCCGTCGTCGCGACCGGCGACGTGCATTTCCTCAACCCCGAAGATGCTATCTATCGCGAAGTCATCCTCACGAAGAATGGATTTGACGACGCGGCTTTTCAGGCACCGTTGTATTTCAAAACGACCACGGAGATGCTGGAAGAGTTTGCCTATCTGGGCGAAGAAACTGCCATGCGCGTCGTCGCAGACGAACCAAATCGAATCGCGGACAGTTGCGACTTGCTCAAGCCGTTTCCCGACGGCACGCATGCACCGACCATCGAGTATGCGGAAGACATCTTGCGCGACATGGCGGTCGGCAAGGCGCACGAAATATACGGCGATCCGCTGCCGGAGGTCGTGCAGGCGCGTCTTGACCGCGAGCTGAAATCCATCATCGGCAACGGCTTTGCTTCGTTGTATCTCATGGCACAGCGACTTGTGCACAAGAGTAATTCCGATGGTTACTTGGTCGGCTCACGAGGATCCGTCGGCTCGTCGTTTGTCGCAACCATGTCAGGTATCACGGAGGTCAACCCGTTGCAGCCGCATTATGTCTGCCCGAACTGCAAGCACAGCGACTTTGAGATCGACCGCATGCAGTACTTCTGCGGAATCGATATGCCAAACAAGGATTGTCCCGTCTGCGGCACGCGCTACAACAAGATGGGCTTTGATATTCCGTTTGAGGTGTTCTTAGGCTTCGACGGCGACAAAACACCGGATATTGATCTCAACTTTTCCGGCGAATATCAGCCAGTCGCGCACAAGTATGTCGAGGAGATGTTCGGACGCGGTCACGCGTTCCGCGCGGGCACCATAAGCGGCGTGGCGGAGCGCACGGCGTTTGACTATGTGCGTCAATACGAGGAAAAGACGGGGAAGGTGCTGCGAAAAGCGGAGCGCGAACGCATCGCACAAGGCTGTCAGGACGTGAAGGTCACCACGGGTCAACATCCCGGTGGTATCGTTATCGTACCCAAAGAGGACGATATTTTAGACTATACGCCGATTCAGTACCCGGCGGATAAATCGAATAAGAACACGATCACCACACATTTCGACTTCCATGCGATGGACGATCGTCTCGTAAAACTCGATATCCTCGGTCACGACGATCCGACCGCGCTGAGAATGCTGCAGGATCTCACGGGGCTTGATCCGGTCGCCATTCCGCTGGATGATCCGGACACGATGCGCATCTACATCGCGAGCGACTCACTCAAGGTCGACCTCTCCGAGATCGACTGCAAGGTCGGCACGCTCGGCACGCCGGAATTCGGCACGGGCTTTGTACGCGGCGTTTTGGATGCAACGCAGCCGACGACAATGGAAGAGCTTGTTCGTATTTCTGGTTTGACGCACGGCACCGACGTTTGGCTCGGCAATGCAGAACCGCTTGTTATCAACAAAATCGCAAAGCTCAACGAGGTCATCTGCACGCGCGATGATATCATGAACTATCTGATTCTGCATGGCGTCGACGCATCAAGTTCGTTTAAAATCATGGAGTCCGTCCGCAAAGGCAAGGGACTCAAACCGGAGATGGAGCAGAAGCTGCTCGATAATGAGATTCCGGCGTGGTATATCGACAGCTGCAAGAAGATCAAATACATGTTCCCGCGCGGGCATGCGGTCGCGTATACGATGATGAGCTTCCGCGTGGCATATTATAAAGTGCATCATCCGCTGGAGTTCTACAGTGTGTACTTTACCGTTCGCGCAGACTTGTTTGACGTTTCTTTGGCGGCGGGCGGGGCAGAGCGCGTGCTGGAGACGATTCGTGAACTGGAGCGGGCCGCAGCAAAGATGACCGACTCGGAAAAAGGCAGAACCAAGGATATCGTCACGATTCTGGAAGTCGTGTACGAAATGAACATGCGCGGGATCGAGCTGCTTCCGGTCGATCTGTATAAGTCTGACGCGAAACAATTCTTAATAGAGGACGGGAAAATCCGTCCGCCGTTTAACGCGATCCCGGGCCTTGGCACAAACGCCGCGGTAATGATGGTCGAAAACCGCAAGGGTAAGGTGTTTAACACTGTTGAAGAGTTCCGTGCAGCGACCAAGGCAAACAGCGCGGTTGTAGCTGCGATGGAGAAGTGTGGCTGTTTTGAAGGCATGGAGAAGACCGCGCAGATTTCGCTGTTTTAGCTCTGTATATTAGCATTTATGTGCGGCATACAAATATAGAGTTTTCAATTTATATGAAATGCGTCGATTTAGCCAGAAAAACATGCAAAATCTTGCAATAAGTGCCGCTAAACCCCCATATATTGTCAATTTTTCTTGACGCATAACAATAGCTGATATATACTTTTCAAGTAATCCTGCACTCTTATGGTGTGTTCATAATAGATTGTTTGTTTCAAGCTGATGCGCAGCATACAGTTGGCTCAGATTTTTGATAGATATTATGAAGTGACCGTGCAGAGATGTGCGGTTACATTTTTTATAGATCGGAGAAACATGTTATGTTCTGGTGGCTATATCCAGTCATCGGCATCGTTGCGCTACTCTCCGGTTTCCTCGTTGGATATGCTTACCGCCGCAATGTTGCGGAGGCAAAAGTGGCAAAGGCGGAGGACGCCGTAAAAAAGCTCTATGACGATGCCCAGAGAAAAGCAGAAGAGATCAAGAAAGAAAAGATCTTAGAAGCGAAAGAAGAAGTATTTAAAATTCGCTCCGAAGCGGAAAGAGAAAACCGCGAGCGCCGCGGAGAGATTCAGAGAAACGAAAGGCGCATTTTCCAGAGAGAGGAGATTCTCGACAAGAAAACGGATTCGCTGGACAAACGCGAGGCGACTATCGCAAACCGCGAAGCGGAGATCGACGGCGCTGAAGCAGCTGTTAAAGCACTCTACGAGCAGCAGATTCGTGAACTTGAAAAGATTTCCAGTCTCTCAATGGAAGACGCCCGCAACATGTTGCTTGCCAACGTAGAGCGGGAAACCCGGCACGATGCCGCGATCCTCATCCGAGACATCGAGTCCAAGACGAAGGAAGAAGCAGACAAGCGCGCAAGAAACATCATCACGATGGCGATTCAGCGTTGCGCTGCGGATCATGTTGCGGAAGCAACCGTATCCGTCGTCGCTCTGCCGAATGACGACATGAAGGGCCGCATCATCGGCCGTGAGGGACGCAATATCCGCGCGCTGGAAACGGCGACGGGCGTGGACCTCATCATCGACGACACGCCGGAAGCAGTCATTCTTTCGAGCTTCGATCCCGTCCGCCGCGAGGTGGCGCGTATCGCGCTTGAGAAGCTGATTCTCGACGGACGCATTCATCCCACCCGTATCGAAGAAATGGTCGAGAAAGCCCGCAAAGAGGTCGACACGGCCATCCGTGAAGCCGGCGAAGCAGCAGTGCTCGAAGTCGGTGTCAACGGTCTCCATCACGAGATCGTCCGCTACCTTGGCCGCATGCGTTACCGCACGAGCTACGGCCAGAACGTGCTCAAGCATTCCATCGAAGTCGCGCATCTTGCGGGCATCATGGCGGCAGAGCTCGGCGCAAACGTAGCGCTGGCAAAGCGCGCAGGCCTCTTGCATGACCTAGGCAAGTCCATCGACCATGAGGTTGAAGGATCGCATGCACAGATCGGCGCAGACCTCGCCAAGAAGTTCCGCGAGAACAACGCCATCATCCATGCGATTATGGCGCACCACGGCGACGTGGAGCCGCAGACCGTCGAGGCGATCCTGGTGCAGGCTGCCGACGCAATCTCCGCCGCACGCCCCGGCGCACGGCGCGAGACGCTGGAAAGCTACATCAAGCGTCTGGAGAAGCTCGAAGAGATCGCGAACTCGTTTGACGGCGTGGACACGTCCTTTGCCATTCAGGCAGGCCGCGAAATCCGCATCATCGTCAAGCCGGATCGTGTGAGCGACAGCGACGCGGTCGTCATGGCAAAAGAGATTGCGAAGCGCATCGAAGGCGAACTCGAATACCCCGGCCAGATTAAGGTCAGCGTCATTCGCGAAACGCGCACGGTCGACTACGCAAAGTAAGAACAATCGCATACCGATCGGGGCATGGTTCGCCATGCCCCGTTTGTTGACACTTGAGCGCGACTACAGATTTTTTCAACAAGATACCACGCAAAAAGCGCGGCGCACCAAACGGAGGGTAATCATGTTTCCTGTTTCTGACGGACACAGCGACTTTCTCTACGGAGCAGTTCAGTCCGGCTATGATATGCTGCAACCGAAAAAAGAGCAAACCACACGCTTGGAAGATATGCTGCGCGGCGGCGTTGCGTTGCAGTTTTTCGCGTGTTGGATCGATACAACCCTTCAGACGCAGCCGCTGCATCAGTGCATCGCGATGATCGACGCGTATTATCGCATGTTGGAAGAGCACAACGAGTTTGTGCCGCTTACGCGCGATTTCACACCGGAAAGTGGCAAGATTGCAACCATATTGACCGTAGAAGGCGGGGAAGCGGTAGACGGCAGCATGGCGGTTCTGCGGGTGCTGCATCGCCTTGGCGTTCGCGCAATGACGCTCACGTGGAATGAGAACAACGAACTATCCGGTGCGGCTCTGGCGCGTGGCAACAAAGGCTTGACGGCGATTGGACGCGATATCATCGATGAGATGTGCGCGCTCGGCGTGGCGATCGACGTATCGCATCTGAGTGATCGCAGCATCGAGCAGGTGCTTGCGCGTGCAACGCGACCGATCTTTGCCTCGCATTCGAACGCTCGAAGCGTCTATGACAATCCGCGCTCGCTCAGCGATGAGTTTATTCGCGAAATCGCAAAGCAGGGCGGAACGGTAGGCGTCAATTTCTACTATTTGCAGCTCGGCAAGAATCCCGTTGCGTGCATCGACGATATCGTGCGTCATATCTGCCGCGTGGTGGAAGTCGGCGGTATTGAATGCTGCGCGATCGGTTCTGACCTTGACGGCATGCATCAGTATCCTCGAGATTTCAAAACCAGCAAGGATTTTCCGGCGTTGTTTGAAGCGCTGCTCAAACGCGGTTTCACGGAGGCGGACATCTATCGCATCGCCTACCAAAATTTGCACGATTATATCGTTCAATTTGTTTGACATTGGGTCGGACTGTTTGCTATAATACGCTTGCTGACCAAATTAGGGGCATGATGTAATGGTAACATAGCGGTCTCCAAAACCGTTCTTCTGGGTTCGAGTCCTAGTGCCCCTGCCACGAAAAAAGCGCCCTAAATGGGCGCTTTTCCATATATAGGCATAAAAACCGACATTTAGACTCTAAAATGTTGGAGTTCAACTCCAATTTTTGAGGGGTTTTCCAGCCTTTAATAGTCATGATGTGACACGAACTGTGACACGCTATTGACTTTGTGACACGCCATTGCTACCTTGAGAATGAGTTGATACTTTATAGCCAGTGTTAAAAATCTCTAAGCAGGGAATTGTTGTCCGATTTTCAATTTAAGAGATGGAAAAGATGTTGTAAAAAGTTTTATAAAAATAATCAGTTAAATCTAAGGTGCAAGCTGATATATATTTAACAAAAGCTCGAAACAAAAAATATCCAGAAATCACAATTTGGAGTGCTACTACAGAGAGATTCATTATTTGTGCAAGCTTGAATTAAGCTATGCGTTCAACTAAACTACGTTTATATTAAACGCATAGCCGCTCGCATGCTAATTATACTCCTGTATGTGGGGCTAGTTGCTAATAATTATTACGCATGTGTTGACGCAACGACGGATTCAAAATTACAATGAGGTCAGGCTGCATTCGAGCCTCTGCGGGTATCTGCCCCTCAAACCGTGGTTCCTATCGCCACCAGGAATTGATTGATTGATTGAATAACATTGCTCCTGGACCATAAAACGGAGGCGGATCAACTTCGCATCAGAAAACATAATATTTATTGTTATATTGGTATTATTTGCTATTCCGTATATAATGTTTGCAAGTGTTATTGAATTTATGTTTCGAACAATAGAAACCCGCACAAATTATCATGAGTATGCAGAATTGATCTACTTGGAGGATAAACTTTATGCCGCTTGATATAGTAAGAGCAAATATTTCGAATATTTTCGCAACAAAAGAGTTAATCAAAATTCTTTCTTCGAGGAGTGATCAACTTGTTATTGAAACATTATATACTGGTTATCCTTTATCTGCTAACATCGATGGTAATATAACTGTTGATGCATTATTAGTAAGTGAAAGATTTGGTTTAGTAGCTTTTATTTTTGAATCAGCCGACAACTCCCATGACATAATTGAGAACCAAGGGGAACTATTCTTTCAATTAACTAATACTTTGACACAGTATTCAGGTCTTAGAAAAGGACGCACACTCGCATTTGAGCCATATGTAATTTCCATTGTACCTGAGAGCCTGCTGGCACAAAATACGGAAAATGGCTACGTTATTTCTACTTTTGAGACTTTATCAAATACACTCGAAAATCTACCCGTTTTTGATACTGATTACTTTCACGTATTAGTTGAATCTTTGCAAAAAATTGCAAGTATCAAACCTCGAAAAAAACGTGATAATGTTAAAATTTCTGGATCCAAAGGTGATATTATTAAAAAAATTGAAAAAGAGATCGCAAATCTTGATCAATGGCAGAAGAAAGCTGCTCTTGAGATGGTAGACGGACCACAGCGAATACGTGGCCTAGCTGGCTCAGGGAAAACGATTGTTTTGGCTTTGAAAGCGGCATATTTGCATGCACAATATCCTGAATGGGAAATTGTTGTTACGTATTATACAAGATCTTTGTGGCAACAATATCGAGATTTAATAACAAAATTCGCTTTCGAGTTTTCGAAAGATGAACCAAATTGGGACAAGATTCATTTATATCATGCTTGGGGATCATCGTCAGAACAAGGGCTATATTCAGAAATCGCGAGATCAGTCAATGCACTTCCAATGAATTTTACGAATGCAAGATTAAAGTTCGGACGTGAAAAAGCGTTTACAGGAATTTGCGAGGAACTGGATAGTATAATACCGGATAATTATATTCCTCAATACGATATTGTACTAATTGACGAAGCTCAAGATATGCCAGCTGCATTCTTTAGACTTGTTTATAAATCTGTTCAAAAAGAAAAAAGGATTGTATGGGCATATGATGAACTGCAAAATTTAAATTCTGCTACTATGCCATCAATCGTGGAAATGTTTGGTGTTTCAAACGATGGGCGAGCATTAGTTAACTTAATAAATGAAGCTGACCAACCAATGCAGGATATTATACTTCCGGTTTGCTATCGTAATCCACCATGGGCCTTGTCATTAGCTCATTCACTTGGATTTGGTATCTATCGTAAACCTTTAGTCCAGCATTTTGAAAACATTAATTTATGGGAAGAAATCGGGTACAAAATTAATAAAGGCAATTTGAAGCATGGCAAGGAGGTAACTTTATCTAGAAAGGCAGATTCTACTCCTAAATATTTCTATGATTTATTATCGCCTGAAGATGTAATTATAACCAAAAACTTTGATGACGTTGATGTACAATACGATTGGATAGCACGACAGATAAAGAAAAATATTGTTGAGGATGAACTTGATCCGGATGATATACTGGTAATTTTCCCATCGGTAATTTCTGCAAAAAGTCAATATCAAAAGTTTACTCAACATCTTGCGCGCTATTCGATTTCCTCTATGATGGCAGGAGTTACTAACGACAGAGATATATTTAGAATTGCGGGTAGCGTTTCTTGCTCTGCAATATATAGAGCAAAAGGCAATGAAGCTCCGATAGTGTATATTGCAAATTCTGAATATTGTTATGAAGGTGTTGAGTTGATTAAGCTTAGGAATACTCTTTTTACTGCTATAACCAGATCGCGAGCGTGGGTGAGAATATGTGGCGTGGGCACTCAAATGAAAGAACTAACTGCTGAAATAGAGAGATTTAGAAGCAAAGACTATACTCTGAGTTTTAAGGTGCCTACAATAACTGAAATGAATAAGCTAAGAATCATTAACAGGGAACGAAGTGAATCAGAAAATAGGAAAATTGAAGAAGCTCAAAAAGGCATGAAAACATTCATTGACTTAATCAATAAAGGAGAAATCGACGCTACTCAAATTCCTGAATTTAGTGCATTAATGAAACTGTATTTGAGTAATAACCATAATGGTGAAGACAGTGAAGAGAATGAATAGGCATGTCGAAGATACACTAGAACAAATACAAAACACGCTACAAACACTTAACGCATTAGGATTGTCACGGTCAATAAAAAACCCAATAATCAGCATTGACGGACAAGAAAGTATTATAACATGGGACAATCACGTTTCAGGACGTCATAATTCAGGCAAGGCATTCACAACAATTAATCAGTATGTATCAATTTATGAAGCAGGAGCTTATCAATGTATACTTTATGACGGCTCAATCATCAGAGCATATTTAAAATTTGATAGGAATATAATGAAACAAGAAAGTTTTTTATTTTGGCCATCCCCGATTTTTATACCGGAAGAGGATATAGACGAGTTAGGAATTCGCGAAGCTGTGAATATATATGTGTCTACGCAGAATTCAACAACAACTGAGTTGAAGATGCGAAGTCCGATTAGATTGGATTTTGATCCAACACATGAAAAATTTCTTCATCCTTCAACTCATCTGCATATGCAACATCATGAGTGTAGAATGAGTGTCAATCGACCGTGCTGCTTTAACACTTTCATAAAATTTGTATTTTCTAATTTTTACCCTGATAAGGAATTGAAAGAAATGAAAAAACTTGAAACTTTAAATTACTCAGGGTTTGAGTTGCAATCGGATGCTGTAATATCTATATGATATTGGCTCATTCTCATGGATAGTATTCCAACAAAACATAAAAAGGCAGAATAAGGAGTAAAAAAGTTTGTGCTGCTCGTATTGAGTGTCATATAAAATGTTAGCACTGTGTCCAGCTAACTTCAAAATAAACCCGCCAGTCTTTGGGCGGGTTATGTCTAATATAACATTTTCTGTAATCTTTGCAATTGTTGACTAATTCATATTTTGCTCCACAACATGAAATAGCTGAGAAATTGTTAATCCAAAAGCGTTCGCAATCTTTTCAATATTTTCAAGTGAAACATTGCGTTTGCCTAATTCGACATCACTCATATATGATCTATGCATTCCACACATATCAGCAAATTCTTCTTGGGATATTTGCTTGTCATTTCTTATTTGACGAATCGCTTTACCGAATTTAATCAATATACTTTCAGACATAACTTGACACCGCCTTTAGTATTGATTATAATTTTGTTGTCTACTATGAGTCTACCTGATGTAAGTTACATATGAATGTCTCTATTCTTCAAAACAACGAGAGTAATTGAATAACGAAGAACTGGAGTCTATATGAAAAAATATGACAGAGATGTTTTCTTCAAAGCAGCCTTTGCGAAACAGAAGGTATTTAAAGGATATAATAATTATCAAATTGCTACAAAAATTGGCATGCCCTTAAGCACGTTTTATCACAAATTAAATAGCCCGGGGAAATTCACATTGGAACAGATGAGAAAAATATGCCATATTTTACAGTTCTCTGTTGAGGATAAAACGTCAATAATTTAACAAGTTTTCATTTTTAAAGATGCACTTAATAGAATCTTATATAGGGTTGCCATAGGAGATTCTTCTGGGTTTTTTTCCTAGAGGAATCACATTGTGTACCTCTTAGTGCTGTACATATAATAATAAATACTATAAAAGTAGCATTATGATCGTCAAATTGAATAAAATACGCATAATAAAAGTATTACGATCAATTATAGGACGCCAAAACTGTTCTTGCAAGTTCGAGTCCTAGTGCCCCTGCCAAACAAATAACCACCCAACCGGGTGGTTGTTTTTTATTTGCGCTACATAAAAAGGACTCGAAGCCGCGTGAAGGAAACGCCGCAGTGTCGGCGTTTTTAGCGGCAGGGTAGCGCTGCCGAAAGGCAGTGCGGAGAGTCCTAGTGCCCCTGCCAAATAGTAACCACCCAACCGGGTGGTTATTTTGTTTCTATTCGGTTTACGTTGTTCGAAATACAATCTTTCGTTATACTGATGTTGCGCAACCAATAATTGCCAAAGGTACAAAAAACGCCACCAACGCACGGTGGAGTTGCGTCAAAAAATGCCGTATCATCTTACCATAATAAACAGAGGGGACATGAATGTATGAGTTTCGGCACGAATATTCAATATCTTCGCCGAATGCGCGATGCAATGACGCAGGAGGCTCTCGCGGAAAAGCTGAACGTTTCACGTCAGGCGATTTCAAAATGGGAGTCTGACGAGGCATATCCCGCAATGGAAAAACTCTTCGAACTCTGCGACTTTTTCTCTTGCACGATGGATCAGTTGCTTCGCAGCGACATGACACGGCGCGGCAACGCCTATTCAGAAGTTCGAATCGAATCTCTTGATCGCTTTCGTATGGCACGGCACGCGGTTATAAGTGCCACGCCCGAAGATGATTCCATCCTTGTGATGAAAGACTGGGCAAGAAAGAGCGGACTCCTGTCGCTGCCGAATCAGAAATTGGAGCTGATTGGATGGGATTTTCCTGTTCTGTCGCAGGAGCAGATCAACGTTTTCAACATGCATGGCTATGTTTCTGCCTGCATCGTTCCTGCGGACTTCACACCGGCTTGTGAGGGCGCCGAACTCGTCTGGCAGGAATCGGGGAAGTACGCGGTCATCACGATTACGGAGCCAATGAGCGCGGCGTTTGAACTGATCCCGAATGGCTACAAAGTATTGCTGAACTACCTGAAGGAGCACAAACTCGCCATGAAGCCGGAGAATCAACAGGAAACAGCCTGTTTTGAGAAGGTCTATGTCAAAGACTGTGTGGAGTATATGGATATCTATATCGCGCTGGCATAAAACGGGATTCGAAAAAAAGAAGAACCGCTCTCACAATGAGAACGGTTCTTTTTGTTACGTATGATTTACTCCGGCTTGCCCGCGCCGCAGTTACTGCAGAACTTGCCGGTGTTGCCTGTCTGTCCGCACTTTGCACAGGTCCAGGCCGCATCAGGACGGGGTGCGCCGCAGTTGCTGCAGAACTTACCGGTATTGCCCGTCTGTCCGCATTTTGCGCAGGTCCAGCCGGAAGGTGCCGGTTGCTGTTGCTGCTGCTGACCCATGCCGTAGAGCGTCGCGGCGTTGGTCCCGCCCGCGCTCTGCGCCGCGTTCATGCCGGCAAACGCCATAAATGCGCCGTTTTCGTTCTTCGCCGCGTCCTGCATCGCCTGCGCCTGCGCGCTTGCGAGCACAGCCGCCGCCAAGGTCGGATCTTTCAACGCAGCCGCCTGCTGGAGCTGCTTGATGCGGTCTTCGTCTTCCGGAGAAGCGGTAACAGAGCTGACGCCGAACGAGGCGATCTCGATGCCGCGCAGTTCTTTCCAGTCGGCAGAGAGCTCAGCGTTGAGTGCATCCGCAATCTCTTTTGTATGCCCGGGCAACGCGCTGTAGCGAAGACCCATTTCGCTGATTCTAGCAAATGCGGGTTGCAGCGCGGTCAAGAGCTCGCTCTTGAGCTGCCCGTCGAGCTGATCTCTTCTGAAATCGAATTCGACATTGCCGCACACGTTTTTATAGAACAGAATCGGATCGACAAACTTGTAGGAATATTCGCCGTAGCAGCGAATCGCGATGTCGATATCGAGACCGACATTTTTGTCGACAATACGGAATGGGACGGGGGCTGGCGTGCCGTATTTGTTGCCGAGGATCTCCTTCGTGTTAAAGAAGTAAACGCGCTGATCCTTTGCCGTGTCTCCGCCGAACGTGAAACGGCGGCCGATGATCTTGAGTGATTCTAAGATGCCCTTGCCGAACCCGCCATAGAATAGCGAAGGCTCGGTGGACTTATCGTAGACATACTCGCCGGATTCCGCGGAGAAATCGACGACTTTGCCCTGCTCCACGATCATCATGAACTGTCCGTCATTCACGGCCACGATAGAACCGTTGGTGATGATGTTGTCGGAAGCCTTGGTGTTGGAGCTGCGCTTTTCGTTGACGCGCTTCAGGCCTTTGCTGACGAGAACGTCCGGCCCCATGGCTTCACAGTAAAAATACTCTCTCCATTGATCGGCCAACACGCCGCTGAGTGCGCCGGTGGCTGCGGATAACAAACCCATCGCTCTAACCTCCATAGTTGATGGAACCATTATACCAACGCAGACTTTGTTTGTCGATACATGCGGCCATGCGCGATTGCAACGCGTATGTGAACACCCTGTGTGAACAGCTTGAAATGATGACACACAACAGCAAAGGTGGTATAATACCGCCAGCGCGGCGATGCCGCATAGACTGAATTCGTTCGAAAGCGCGAGTTGGTTCGCGATGAGAAAGGATTATTTGGATGTCAAAGAATGAAAAGAAGTCATTCGTAAAAGGCGCATTTATTCTCGGCGCAGCCGGATTGATTTGTAAAGTCATTGGCGCATTTTTCCGCATTCCGCTCTACAACATGCTGGGCGACGGCATGCAATACTACGAAGCGGTATATCCTTATTATTCGACGCTGCTTGTCATCAGCTCGGCGGGACTTCCGACCGCGATTTCGCGCATGGTTGCAGAGCGTGCGGCATTGGGCGACATGATTGGCGCAAAGCGCGTCTTTCACAAGTCGCAAATGCTTCTCTCCATCATCGGCGTTGTCACCACCGCGCTCATGTATTTCGGCGCAGATTTTCTCGCGCGTTCGACCGTTGGCCCGCTTGCCGCGCCGTCGTTCCGCATGATGGCACCTGCGCTGTTGATTGTATCGTTGATGTGCTCCTATCGTGGCTATTTGCAGGGACTGCAACAGATGACAGGAACGGCAATGTCGCAGCTTGCCGAACAGGCGGGCAAACTCGCAATCGGCTTGTATCTCGCGGCGAAATGGATGCCGCGCGGGCTGGAGTACGGCGCGATGGGCGCTGTTGCCGGTGTAACGATTTCTGAACTGTTGGCGCTGATCGTCGTTGGTGCATTCTATCTCTTCCGTAAACGCGATATCGAGCTCCTACAAACGCCGCAAACCGAGCACACGAGTGACAAGAGCATCATCAGTGGTCTGCTTGCTATCGCAATCCCTGTGACCATCGGCGCTTCTATCATGCCGATTATGGGCATGGTGGACGCTTCGATGATCACAAAAACGTTGGTGAGCATCGGCTTTACGGAAGCGGAAGCTGCGATGCGGTTTGTTGCGCTCAGAAGCAATGTCACCAACATCATCAACATGCCTGCGGTATTGACGATTGCACTGGCGATGAGCCTTGTGCCTGCGATCTCCGCCGCACGCACGGCAAATGATCAAAAAGCGATCCACACCGTCTCCGCGATGGGCATTAAACTTGCGATGTTTATCGGCATCCCGTGCGCGGTGGGACTTTTTGCACTCTCGGCTCCCGCCATCGACCTGCTGTATAAAATTGACGATCAGCGGCTTGCCATTGCGAGTGCGCTGATGCGCACCTCCGCCATCGGCGTGATTTTCCTTTCACTTGTACAGACGCTCACTGGCATACTGCAGGGCGCGGGGAAGCAGCATATTCCCGTGATCAACCTATTCATCGGCGGTGTGGTTAAGGTCGTTCTGATGCTGACACTGATGCGCAATCCCGCCATCGAGATTCAAGGCGCGGCAATCAGTACGACAGCTTGCTACATCGTTGCAGGTGTGCTGGACGCGATCTATCTGATTCGCTTCACCAAGCTCAAGCTCAATGTGATGAATACGTTTATAAAGCCAATCGTCGCGGCACTCGTCATGGGCGGCGCTGCATATTTCAGCTACGGTTTGGTTTATGAAAAGCTTGCATCCAATACGATCGCAACCGCCGTCGCGATCTTCATTGGCGTGGTGCTCTATATGGCTGGAATTCTATGGATGCGGATGTTCTCCGAAGAAGATCTCGCGTTTATTCCCGGCGGCTCGATCCTTGCAAAGCTGCAAGCCCGCCGCAAATAACCACCCGAAAGGCAGTTGGTATGATTCAAATCATAATACTTCCCGCGCCTGCAGCGCTTACGCTCGCACAGCAACGTGCGTTGACAAGCGGACTGCCGCTCTTTCTGCAAACAGACAAACATCCTTCTGCGAACATATTAATCGATCTTCATCTGAAGCATGTATCGATGGATGATCTGTTTGAGTCCGCGGAGGATTTTGATGCGCTCAACGCAGCAGTCGCAGAACGGCTTGTATTGACCAAAGATTGCGTCTATCTTGCCACAGGAAACATTCAAAACAGTCAACTGCCCGTGATTCTTACAAAAGCCAAAGCACATAACGTTCAGGTTCAGGTGTTGCCGTATTTAAACGCAGGAGATGTTGCGTTCCCGGATCGGGAGAAGGCGATATCGATTTCCGCGCACGACCTGCCGGAGCAGATTGATCCTGAACAGAATTATGTGATAGAAGAGATCGATTCCCGCATCGTCGCAGGTGAAGCAAAGCTGTTTCTGAGCGAGTATTTTCCGGACGAATCGACCGTTTTACTTGCTTCCATCGGGAAAGACGGTAGTTATTCTTCTCACGATATCAAGCTCTGCGATCTCGACCGCCAGAAGGCCTATGACGCAACGACGATTCTCTATGTCGCGCGAACGGAATATGAAGCACGTACGCGACATGGCTTCGACGACGTGATGCGCATCGTGCGCCGACTTCGTGGGCCAAACGGCTGCCCGTGGGATCGAGAGCAGACGCATGAGTCGCTCAAGAACGCGTTGCTTGAAGAGAGCTACGAGCTCATCGATGCAATCGACGAAGACGATGATGCGCATATCTGCGAAGAGATGGGGGATGTGCTGCTCCAATTTGCGCTGCATGCGGTGATTGCGGAAGAGCAGAGCGCGTTTACCGCGCGAGACGCCTGCACCGAACTGGTTGAAAAACTGATTTATCGTCATCCGCATGTGTTCGGAGATATCCGTGTCAGTGGTTCCGACGAGGTGCTGAAGAACTGGGACGCGCTCAAGATGTCTCAGCGCAAACAAACCTCGCAGACAGAAGTACTCAAGAGCGTTCCCAAAAGCTTTCCGGCATTGTTGCGCAGCAGGAAGGTGCAAAAGAAGGCAGCCGACATCGGCTTTGACTGGGAAAGCGCGCAACAGGCGTTTTACAAGATCTCTGAAGAGACCGAAGAATTGAAGGAGGCGATGGAGCAGGGCCATCATATCGAAGAAGAGATGGGCGACTTGTTGTTTGCCGTCGTCAATGTTGCACGGCTGTTAAAGCTCGAACCGGAATTCCTGCTCATGCAGGCAACGGACAAGTTTATCCATCGCTTTGAAACCATGGAGAAGCTCGCAAAATCGCGAGGAAGTGAGCTGAAAGATTTATCTTTCCCCGAACAGGATAAACTATGGGATGAAGCAAAAAAGTGCCAAGTTACTGAATAAATTCACAATTAAAGGCTTGCCAATCGGCGCTAAGATTGATACAATGTTCCAGCAACCAAAAATTCATGGAGGATATTTTAAATGAATAAAACCGATTTGATCGCGGCCGTCGCGGAGAAGAGCGAACTCTCGAAAAAGGATGCCGAAAAGGCAGTTGTCGCGTTCCTGAGCGCGGTCGAAGAGTCCCTGAAGGCTGGCGATAAGGTTTCCATCGTTGGCTTCGGCACCTTTGAAGCGAAGGTTCGTCCCGCCCGCAAAGGCCACAACCCGCAGACCCGCAAAGAGATCGACATCCCGGCGTCCAAGCTGCCCACCTTTAAGGCTGGCAAAGCGCTCAAGGATTCGCTCAACTAAAAAAGAATCGTGTTTCTTACGCCGCATGGATCATCCCTGCGGCGTTTCTTTTTATACAACATTGCAACGCTTATTACGCCTCTGTTGCGTGCGAATTTATGAGTTTGTAAGATTATTACGGAATTTCTGATAAAACCTTGATTCTTCGGATGTTTTGAGCGATAATGGATCATTATTTGGTATGGATGGGAGTTGGTGCAAGATGAAGCAGTTGCAGGATCGAATTCGCGCCGAAGGGCGTGTACTTCCCGGTAACATTATAAAGGTAGACGGCTTTTTGAACCACCGCGTGGATACGGCGCTGATGCGCGACATGGCGAAGGAATTCAAAAGGCTTTTTGATTTAAAAGGGCTGACCGCAGTATTGACGGTCGAGGCTTCCGGCATCGCGCTGGGCACGATTTGCGCAGAGGAGTTCGGCGTTCCGCTTGTGTTCGCAAAGAAGGCAAAGTCGGACAACATCGAGGGCGGCCTCTACAAAAGCGACATCTACTCCTATACCTATAAAAAACAGGTAACGCTTATCGTCGCGAGCCAGTGGCTCAACGCGAATGATAAGGTGTTTATCGTAGACGATTTTCTCGCCAACGGCGAAGCGCTGCGCGGCCTTGTTGAGATCGTCGAGGAAGCAGGTGCGGAGCTGCTCGGCATCGGCGTCGCGATTGAAAAAGGCTTCCAGGCAGGCGGCCAACGCCTGCGTGATTCCGGCATTCATCTGGAATCCCTTGCCATCATTGAGAAGGCAGACGAACAGGGCGTCGTCTTCCGCGAGGAGTAGACCATGCGGGAACGTGTCGTCGTCCTCGATTTCGGAGGACAATACAATCAACTGATCGCGCGTCGCGTCCGCGAAGCAGGCGTCTATAGCGAGTTGATCCCGCATGATGCCTCTCTCGAGCGCATCAAGGGAGACAGCCTCAGCGCGATCATCATGACCGGCGGGCCGGACAGCGCTTATGAAGAAGGCGCAAAGGCCTGTGATAACGCCGTATTCTCGCTTGGCGTTCCGGTGCTTGGCATTTGCTACGGTATGCAGTACATCGCTAAGGTGTTCGGTGGAGAAATTGCAGCCGCACCAATCCGCGAGTATGGGCACACTAAGATTGTTTATCAACATCATCCATTGCTAGCTAGCGTGGGGGACGTTGTTTGGATGAATCATAATGATTCAGTAACACGTGCTCCAGCTGGATTTCGCTCAATAGCTTCAACTAAAGACTGTCCTGTCGCTGCTTTTGCCAATGATGATATGAAAATCTATGGCATACAGTTTCATGCAGAAGTAACTCATACAAAAGATGGTCATTGGCTATTTAAAAATTTCTTAAAAAACATCTGCGGTCTTGAGTGCGACTACAGCGCGGCTAACCTGAAGGATGAACTGATCGCGTCCATTCGTGCGCAGGTAGGCGACAAACGAGTCATCGGCGCGCTCTCCGGCGGCGTGGATTCGTCCGTTGCGAGCGTACTGGTGCATGAAGCGGTCGGCAGTCAGATGACCTGCATCTTCGTTGACCACGGCCTCCTGCGCGAGAATGAGGCGGAGCAGGTCATGCAGGTATATCACGATACGCTCTCACTCAACATCATCAAAGTCGATGCGCGCGAGCGTTTCCTGAGCAAGCTCGCAGGCGTCGTCGAGCCGGAGAAGAAGCGCAAGATCATCGGTGAAGAGTTCATCCGCGTATTCGAGGAGGAATCCAAAAAGCTTGGCGGCGGAGAGTTCCTGCTGCAGGGCACAATCTATCCGGACGTGATCGAGAGTGGTACAAGCAGCGCAAGCACGATCAAAAGCCACCACAACGTTGGCGGGCTTCCCAAAGATATCGGCTTCATCGGCCTAGTCGAGCCGCTACGCATGCTCTTTAAAGACGAAGTACGCGCGCTGGGCGAATCGCTCGGCATTCCGCACGAACTCGTCTGGCGGCAGCCGTTCCCGGGTCCGGGTCTTGCGATTCGCGTGCTCGGCGACGTGACGGAAGATAAGCTTGCAATCCTGCGCCGCAGCGACGCGATCTTCCGCGAGGAAGTGAAAAACGCTGGCCTCCAGGAGGCGATCTGGCAGTATTTCACGGTATTTACGGGCATGCGCACGGTCGGCGTCATGGGCGATCAGCGCACGTACGACTACATCATCGGCGTTCGCGCGGTGACCTCCACGGATGCGATGACGGTTGAATGGGCGGAGATTCCGTATCCCGTACTGCGCCGTATCAGCGAGCGAATTATTGGCGAGGTGCCGCACGTGAATCGCGTCGTCTACGACATCACCAGCAAACCGCCGGGAACGATTGAGTGGGAATAAGTTAAAACAAGTAACTCCAAATAGAAATAAAAATCCCTATAGCAGTCTCTTCACATGGTTTTCACATAGAGAGAATATGATCAGGTTACCGCAAATTGAGCGGCGCACGATATATTCATGAGTCTTCAATCAAGGCATTGCAGACATTTATGGAGGAAAACGATGAAAAGAACAGCTATAGTGATTTTTTGTTTTCTTGCTGTAGCAGCATTTTTGTGTACAGGTTGTGCAGCTGTACAAACGAATATTGAATCCGCGCAAGAAACCGCGCTTATGTCGCAACCCCAGCAAGTTGCAGCAGTTGAGGCGCAAGATAAGAAATCGGGCAATTACAATATTGTTGATACGGGGCAAACCGCATTTTATGACAACGCCGGGGAAACAACGACGCAAACTATCGGTGACGCGTTTTATGGACAGGACGCCAGTTACGCAGGCAATCAACCCAGTTATACGGACAACGGCGACGAAACAATCACAGATAACGTTACGGGGTTGATGTGGGAACAAGGGTTCGATTTATGTAATTTTGACGAGGCACAAAGCTATGGGATGGCTTGCACGACTGGCGGATACACCGATTGGCGCGTGCCTACGATCAAAGAGCTGTATTCGCTCATCGATTTCTCCGGCAACCAAGGTTCAGGAGATCCTTCTTCGAAGTCTGCGCCTAATAGCGCTGTTCCGTTTATTGATACGGAATACTTTGATTTTGAATATCCAAATGACGGCGTAAAGAGATACATCGATGCGCAATATATCACGTCCACGGAATATGTCAGCACCACAATGAATGGATCGGCAACGTTCTTTGGCGTCAACTTCGCAGACGGAAGGATAAAGGGATATCCGCAGCAACCTGGCAATAGGGGATCTTCGGGACAATTCTATATCCGTTTGGTTCGCGGCAACGCTGACTATGGCGTCAATGCCTTTGTCGACAACGGCGATGGCACCGTTACGGATGCGGCAACAGGATTGATGTGGTCGCAGGTTGACAGTGGAGATACCGTGTTTGACTTGAGCGCATTTACGAACGACGACGGCAGTCTGAATTGGCAGGAGGCGCTCGCGTTTGCCGAAAGCGCGGAGTACGCCGGATATGACGATTGGAGACTGCCGAATACAAAAGAGCTGCAGAGCATATTGGACTATACAAGAAGTCCGGATACCACGAACAGCGCAGCGATTGATCCGATATTTGCTTGTACGCAAATCGTTAACGAAGCGTCCCAGGTGGATTATCCGTTCTTCTGGACAAGCACGAGTTTCAACCCGGGGAAGGATGCCGCTATCGTATGCTTTGGCAGAGCGTTGGGATATTTTGACGCTGGCGGTCGGGGCGCGCAATTTATGGACGTCCACGGTGCAGGGTGCCAACGAACCGATCCAAAAACTGGCAATGCATCCTATGGGAATGGACCGCAGGGAGATATAAGGCGGGTATATAATTTCGTTCGTCTGGTTCGGGACGCGGATTAACCAGAATGTATTCCAAAAGGCAGAGTTAACCTCTGCCTTTTTTATTTGAAATGATTTTTAAAGAGTTTTTTTGAACATAATCACTCTAGTATTTGGTTTGAGTAGTATGCTACTATTTAACTACAGTCTCAAGTATCCTTCGAATAGATTAATTTTCAATTCGGTTATCTTGTAGGTATTGCCAGCAGATTGTCTTAAACGATCGAGTGATCGAAAAGTGATAACGGAGGGCACGATTGGATGTTTCATGGATTTCGAATGTTTTTTCTTATCATACCTCCGGATTCTCTCTTCGCACTTGGAATTATTACATTTATATGCATTCTATCTTTGTTTGTGTCCCTACACATCAATAAGATGCGAATGATTCAGCTTCAAAATAAAGATCAAAGCATTTTCGCAACGCTAGTAGTTCTTGTATTGATTTCAGAAGTCGCTATGGTCGTTACAGCTATTTTCATGTTAATTTTCACCAATGTAGTCTTGGGGCCTCTATCGGGCGTTCATTCGGAATGGGGTTTAGTAACGTATCAAGATCACATAAACCTTGTTTCTTACTATATTGTTTATGGTTTAATCTATGCTAACTTGCAGTTTCTTTCGGCGTTTGTCTTCAGAAAACCATTGGGAAATCGATTTGCACCACTCTTTGTTTGCTATTTAATATTTAATACTGGAATCTGGGTGGCGGGGAATTTAATATTGGGATTATTGGGTATCCCTTACTAAGCAGATACAACTCTCTTGAAACTATAAGAAATGATAAACATGAAGGAGGCAAAACGCATGTCATACTATTATGTCATCGGCGTCCGCATGGACAACAGAGTCGGGAACTCAGCCGCGTTTCAAAAAGTGCTCACCGAAAACGGCTGCAAGATCAAAGCACGCCTGGGTCTCCACGAAGTCAGCGAAGACCTCTGCGCAACAGACGGACTGATCATTCTACAGCCTTATGGCGAACAGGCAGAAATCGAGCAGCTTGTGAAAGACCTGAACAAACTCGACGGCATCACCGCCAAAATGATCGACCTGAATTAACAGACATGGGACAAGCAAAACCCCGAGGCAAGTGCTTCGGGGTTTTTTCTATTGACAAACCGAATCAAATTCGTTAATCTAACAATGTTTGATTTTTATAACGATGTTAAACAGGAGTTCATATGTCAGCTGAAGAACAGGCGAAAAAGAAAAGCGATCTGGTCAAGAGGGAGTTTGTTGACGCCGCCAAGAACATCATTTTGAACGATGGCGTTGCGGCTGTTACCGTGCGCAAAATCGCGGAGGCGACAGGGTATTCGTATGCGACGATCTATCACTATTTTAAAGATTTGGATTCGCTTCTGCTGGCCGTCAAAGAACGGATGGTCGCGGATGTTGGCGCACATATGATGTCAAACGATACGATGAAGTTTCGCGACGTGTCGGACGTCAAGCGCGTTAATCGCTTGTATGTCCAGTTTTATCTGGACAATCCGCACATCTATGATTTTTTCTATTCCTATCGGTTTGCAAATCAAGCAAGCCCGAATTACGATTTGCAGTTTCAGGATATCTGGTACCTGACGTATGAGCCATTTGTTGCAAGCGGGCAACTGCGCAAAGAAGACGTGGTAACGGTCGCAAAAACGATCATCTACACGATACAAGGTCAATTGGCGTTGTATTTTTCTAGCAACGGATTGTCGAGAGAATCACTCTTTCAAGATATGGACAATATTGTCGACTATTTATTAACCGGGAGGGGAACAAAATGAAGATCGGTATCATCGTTTACTCAAAGACGGGGAACACATTGCAGGCGGCAGAACAAATTGCGGCAAGGCTGACCAAGGCAGGGGAACAGGTCGAAATTCAGCGATTCACCGCAGAGGAAGAGAGCGCGCAGTCCAGCAGACCGGTGCGTCTTCACAAAACGCCAAATCCAAACCTATACGACGTTCTCATCATCGGTTCTCCGGTAAAGGCGTTTTCGTTGGATCCGGCGATAACGATGTATCTGCAGCAAGTGGAGTTCACGAAACAAGTACCGACGTTTTGCTTTCTCACACAATACTTCAAGAAACCTTGGATGGGTGGCAACCATACGTTGAAACAGCTGCTATCACAACTGAGCGCGAAAGGCGTTGCGGCACAATCACTTGGCATCGTGAACTGGTCGAACGCAAAGCGCGAGGCGCAGATCGATGCGATCGCTGAACAGAGCGTAAATATGATTCAGGGGATAACAAAATGAAACGTGTATTTAAGTGGATTGGCATTATTTTTCTTACGTTCATTGTGTTGATTGCTGCAATGGCGTTTCCAGGGATGCAAAAAACACGAACCCTAACAATCCAAGACGTGGACATGAGTCAAGTGCAGGATGGCACCTATACAGGAACATATCAGGGTTTTCGGTTTACGAATATTGTTGAAGTTGCGGTTGAGGATCATCGGATTGTATCAATCGATGTTATTAAGACGCAACGGGAAGAGCTGAGTGAGACGCTGAAGAACGAAGTCATCTCGGCGCAAAGTCCTGTCATCGATATGGTGTCCGGCGCGACGCTTGATCAAAACGCGTTCCTAAAGGCAGTAGTGAATGCGCTGATGCAAGCAACAGCCGATTAAATCACGATTGAATAGAGAGGCACAAGATATGCTGCGCCAATCAAATGGTTACTATAATATCTTCTCAAAACAAACAGCTTCTTCGTGATCTGCGTATTTCCCGTAGTTTTGAATGATCGTATAGCCGTTTCGTAGATAGAACGAAACGGCTTTTTCATTGACGATTCGTGTTTCCAGAATGATTCTTGAATATCCAAGTTCGACCGCACGTTGCTCTAAGAATTGTACGACTTTCTTGCCAACGCCGCTGTTCTTATCCCTTGCGTAAACGCGCTTCATCTCCGCTGTACTGGCATCGAAGGGATGAATTGCACCGCAGCCTAACATAATGCCGTTGTCATCTCTGGCAACGGCAAAGCAGGAACGCGAATCGGTCATATCATCCAAATCAAAAGATGCGTTGCCGCTGCAGCCGGTGATGCAAACAAGCGCAGATGACAGCTCGGAAAGCAACATGGCAGCGTCCGGCGTGTGAATTGATTCAGATGAAATTGAGATATTCGTTGACATATAAAACCAGATTTAATGTGCAGCATCCTGCAGTTCAATCAAAAGTTTCGCGCCGAGCACGGTGGCAGGGATGCGATAATCCGGCGAAAGGTTGGTCAGCACGACGACGGCGATCTGGCGGGCAGGATCAAACCCCATATAGCAGGAGAAATTGCTTGTCCCGCCATTGTGCCATACGATGCCGCGCTCGTCATCGATCATCCAGGCTGCGCCTGCGGAATCCATGCGAATGCCGTACTGTGCGAGCTGTTCGGTTGTTGCGTCGATTTTAGCAAGCGGCAGCTGCGCGTGAGCCAGAGCTTCCTGCGAACCGCTCAGCATAGCGCGCGCATAGATCGCCATATCATCCGCAGTCGAAATCAGCGCTCCGGCAGGGATGTACGCATCGTCCGCTGCCCAGTTCCAATAACCGGATAGATTGCCTGTTCCGTCGGACACGTGTGTGTGCTGCATACCTAGTTCTTGCTGAACATATGCGTTGACAAGGTCGGTATAGCTTTGCTGATAAACTTCCTCTAGAACCATGCCAAGCGTGGACATGCCGAAGTTGGAGTAGCGGAACGGATAATCGCGACCCTGTAGGTGCACGTTACCGATCCGGCGGCGCATCATGCTTTGCGTGATGTTGTAATAGCTATTGCCGCCGGTAAAGAAGTTGCTTATCATCGGTTTTTCAAAGTAATCCTCTTGATAACCCGACTGATGTGTCAACAACCGCTGAATCGTAGGATAATACGCCTGCTTTGGCAGCTTCAGAAAGCGATCGATCGAATCCGACAAAAGAAGAACACCGTCCGATTCTGCGCGCAGGATCAGCGCGGCGGTAATCGTCTTGGTCAAGGAACCAATCTCAAACTCATACGCGTCATAGGGGATTCTTCCGCCGTTGTTGCCATAAAAAGAGATGTTGGCAGCGTTGTCTTTTACGATCACAACGCCGATCTTCGCGTCGGGATTGTTCTCTGTCGAATAATTCAAACACTGCTCAAACGAAAGTTCATTTACTATATTCTGCTTTTGCGCAAGTACAAAGAAGAACACGGCGAGCGCCGCCAGAATCAGCAGCACAAAACCACTCAAAATCCAAATCAAAATGCGTCTTTTCCCGGGTTTTACCTCTTTCATCTGGCCGCTCCTCATGTTTGATCAATATGCATTATAGCACAAAGACAACAACAATCCATACGCCAAGAATGTGTGAACGATACACATTTTTGATTCGTTTACAACTCGACTTGTTGCGCTTTCTTTATCCGCGAATTTGCTTGTGATATAATACGCCTATGGTATTTTCGAGCCTGACATTTCTGCTGCTGTTTTTGCCCGCGTTGCTTGCGGTCTATTTTGCTTGCCGCAGCATTCCGCTCCGCAATGCCGTTTTGCTGCTTGGTTCGCTGTTCTTTTACGCCTGGGGAGAGCCTGTATTCGTTCTCGTCATGGTGTTCGTCACACTTTCTGTTTATCTGGGCACGTTGGCGTTTCACGCGGCAAAGTCACAGGCCTGGAAGCGCGTTTTATTTACGCTTACGATTATCGTCGCGCTTGCGGCGCTCGTCTATTTTAAGTATGCGGCGTTCTTCACGAACCAGATTCTTGGCCTGTTTGGCGTAAGCTATACCATGCAAGCGCCCAGGCTTCCCATCGGTATCTCGTTCTTTACGTTTCAGGCGATTTCGTACGTGGTCGATGCTTACCGCGGCAATGTGCGCGTGCAAAAAAACTTTTCGCGTCTGCTGTTGTATGTTTCCTGCTTCCCGCAATTGATTGCAGGCCCCATCGTGCAGTATGCGGATATCGAGTACGAGTTGGCTGAGCGCCGCACTTCGCTGGACGATTTCACAGGCGGCATGCGCCGCTTTGCGATCGGGTTATGCAAGAAGGTATTGATCGCAAACATTCTTGGAGAGATGCTCTCCACATTGCCGGATGCCGGCGCTTCTGTGTCGGCAGGGTGGCTGACGAGTCTGATTTTCGCATTACAGATTTACTTCGATTTCTCGGCGTATTCCGATATGGCGATCGGTCTCGGTCGCGTGCTCGGTTTTCGCTATCACGAGAATTTTCGCTATCCATATATCTCGAGTTCCGTATCCGAATTCTGGCGCAGATGGCATATATCGCTTGGACACTTTTTCCGCGAATATGTTTACTTTCCGTTGGGTGGCAGCCGCAAAGGAAAGTATCGCACAACGTTCAACCTGCTTTTCGTCTGGTCGTTGACCGGCCTTTGGCATGGCGCGAGCTGGAACTTCGTTCTGTGGGGACTCTACTATGGAATCCTCATCGCGCTGGAGCACGGTACATTTAAGTACGTAGTGAAACGCACGCCGCGCCCGGTTGGAATTGCGTTGACATTGCTTGCCGTTCTGATCGGATGGGCATTGTTCTATCAGACGGATCTAACATCGTGCGCGCGGCAGCTGTTTGCGATGTTTGGCGTCGTGAAAGATGGCGCGGCTATTTCGTTTGTTGGGTGGATGGACACGCAGACGCTCTATGCGCTGCGCACCTATACGGTTCTGCCGGTGATTGCCTGTGTGCTTTGCCTGCCGATTTTGCCCGCGTTGGAGCGATTCATGCGCCAACGGATTCGACTGCAACGCTCGGCGCAGCTTTTGTCCGTTGTTTTGCTCACACTAGGCGTTGCGCTGAGTATTATGAACCTCGTTTCGGATAGCTATAACCCGTTTTTATATTTCCGATTCTAAGCAATTTCAATTCCTACTTTTTTAGAAAGGAGCAATCGCATGCGAAGAAAACTTTCGTTTCTCGTGACGCTTTGGTGGATCATCCTCTGCGGCGTAATCGGCGTGTGCATGCTCCTGTTTGCAAACCGAACACCTATTGTCTCTGAGCAGGAGAACCGAACGCTTGCTGGAATGCCGCAGCTCTCACTGGAATCGATGCAGAAGGGCGAGATCAGCGAGCAGTTTGAGAGCTTTTTAACTGACCAGTTCTTTCTGCGATCCGATATCGTAGACGGCATGAATTCGCTCAAGCATCTGTTCTCTGCGTTGACGGTTGATGACCTGCTCAACGAAGAAGGGGAAGAGGTGTTTGTTCCGCAGATTGAGGACGCCCAAACGGAGACTGCGGAAGAGCTAACAGAGATTACAGCACAAGAGATTACGCAGGAAACGATTGACGGAGAAACGCCTTTAACATCGGACGAGACTGTCACGGGCGATGTCGCGCGCGTTTGGCTTGAGCACAAAGACGGCACAAAAGACGCGCTGTTTACATACACAAAAGAAGATATTCAGAAAGCTGCCGATGTGATCAACACCTATGCGGGACTCTTGCCGGTCGGCGGAACCGTTCATGTGATGCTTGTACCGCGTGCACAAACCGTCAACAAGTTTGCGCTCCATCTGGACACAGAAAGCGGTTGGTCGAGCGAGATGGAAACAGCGCTAGAGACGCTTTTATCCAGCAATGTTCAGGTCTATAACCCGTACGAGTTGTTCCAGAGCGCGATTCTCGATGGAGAATACATCTATTTCCGCACCGATCATCATTGGACCGCACGCGGGGCATATCTCGCGGCGGACGCTATGCTGAAAGGCGATGGTTATCAGACGATCCCGCTTTCGGATTATCAACAGAAAACGATCGACGGATATCTGGGTTCCATCTATCTGCACGGCCGTAATGCGAAGCTGAAGGAACTTGCAGATGAGATTGAGGTGTTCTATCCGCTGCTTCCGGCGGAATCGTTCCGCGTTTCCAACGCATATAAGAAAAATCAACTTCCTGTTATCGACGATACGCAGACCAACTATCTTGTGTTTCTAGGCGGAACTTCCGGCCCATATCGCGTGCTGGAGAGTGGATATCATACAGGCCGGAACATGCTGATGGTCTGCGACTCGTTCGGCAACAGCATCGCACCGTTCCTCCTGCCGTATTATGACGATGTATACATGGTTGATTTTCGGGATGAGTATTACACCCGAGCAGACGCCCGCGCCGGCGTGAAGGATTATGTCCGCAGGCTCTCCATCGACGATATCTATATCGTACTTTCGGAGACAAACGGAATCGGCTCCATCTACCTCAACAAACTGATGCCGGGAAATATTAACTGACATGAGCGAACAAAACGGCAACAAACACGAAATACTTCGTCAAAACGACACGCGGGGAAATACCACGCGTATCTGGCGCGCGCAGGGTGCGCCGCTTGGCCCTGTTGCCAACGTTGCGGATGCACGGTTTGTTCGGCGTGCGCTCGCTTTCTCCGCAATCGCACTCGTGATACTTGTCGCAATCGGTTGGCTGGGGATGCGAAATATCCTGACTGTCAAATCCTCTTATGCGTCAATACTGATCACACAGGATCGTTTTACGCAGGCAGAGCGCGTGATCGACTCAATTGATGACGCTGACGTGCGGAACGAACTACAAAAGAAACTTTACTTTAGTGTCGCGGAATCCTACACGCGTAACGGCAAGGTCGCCGAAGCGATCCCGCTCTATCAGGCGGCGGGGGATTATCCCGGCGCTGTCGAACAGCTGCAAAAATCGGGATACACACTTGCGCAGATCTACGAATCGGACGGAGATTTCCTGGAAGCCAGTCAAACGTATGACGCACTGGGCGATTATCTCGATGCGGTAGAGAAGAGTAAAGCTTGCAGCTATGCCTACGCTTTGGAACGGCTGGAATATGAGTATTACGATGAAGCGATGCGGTTGTTTTATGCGCTCGGCAGTTACGAGAACGCGGAAGCTTATGCAAAAGAAGCTGCTGCCGCGCTCTCGCAAAATGATGGAGCAGGGGAGCTGGTCTCGCTTCTCGTAGGGTTGGACGAAGATCAACTCGCCGAACGCGCAAGACTGAAAACCATGCGCGATGCCTTGCCGCAGCAGATGATCGCAACAGGATACAAGCACACTGTCGCGCAAACGGAATCCGGCACCGTTCTTGCGACGGGTTCGAACCTCTCCGGACAATGCAATACAAGCAAATGGACGGATATCGTCGCTGTTGCAGCGGGGGCGTATCACACAGTCGGGTTACGCTCGGATGGAACGGTCGTCGCAACAGGCATGAATACATATGGCCAGTGCGATGTCGGCAAGTGGACCGATGTCGCGACGATCTGCGCAGGCGCATACAATACGCTCGCGATCACGCGCGACGGTGAACTGCTCAATACCGGTTATCAATCGTGGAACACGCGACAATGGCGGGACATTGCGTCTCTTTCCATCGGCGATTATGCGTTGTGCGGCGTGATGCAGAACGGCCAACCGCTCTCGACCAGTAGCACGCTCGTGACGAGCGACTATTATGATCTGGTCTCGCTTGATGCTGCGACCGCAAACAGCACAGGACTCAAGGCGGATGGAACGCTCGTCTCCAACGGGCTTGACGTGTCTGGTCTGGTCAACATTCTTTCAGTGGAGTGCACAGCAAACGGCATATTTGCGCTGGACGAGACGGGGAAGGTGCATGCCCGCGCATTTGCATTTGCGCATTTGCCCGATGTTTCCGATTGGGAGGACATCGTCGCAATCTCCGCTAGCGCGACGCACATCGTCGGCGTTACGCGAAATGGCCGCGTATTATCACGTGGGGCAAGCGACATGGGGCAGTGCGACACGCAGGAATGGGTTCTGTTTACGCCTGTGCCAGAAGCAATCGAAGAGCCGCAAACTTCACCTAAACCATAAAAAAGAGCGACCCCTAAAGGTCGCTCTTTTACTGTAGTAACTCAGCCGCCGCCGCACACGGGGAGAAAACCTATCACGTCTCCATCGTTGAGCGGCGTTTTTGCGCCCTGAAGCAAAGAGATGCTCAAATCATTGACAACAATCAGCGCGCTTTTTGCACAAACCGAAGCTTCTTTGCCGTATGTCTTCTCGATGTAATGAAGCACATCTTTTACGGAAGAAAGTTCTATTTCTTCACTCTCTTTTTTGATGATACCGCGCAATGGAGCGTAATAACGGATGGTCTTCATACGCGAATCCCCAGCTTTCTCAACGTGCGCTTGCTTGGCGATCCGTCCGTGTTCCAGCCGCGAATACGATAGTAAATGGGCAACATCTTATCAAGATTGACAATCGTCCTGGGGTTGTTCGGATCCTGCGGCATTTTGGTCAGTCGATCGGGAAGAGAATCGTCCTTGCCCGTCAACCCTTCGCGGAAGTTATAGAGACGCTCCATGTTATAGCCGCGATCGCCAAGATGCACAAACGAACCCGTGTAGAACGGCAATCCCGTCACCAATCGCAGCACCTCTGCATGCGGGAAAAGATAAAGCGAATTAAAGCGAAGAATGGGCAGCATCCATAAGAGCGCGCGCACGCCGCCGCCCATATGCGTCGCAATCTTGCCGACCGCTCGTGTTACTTTGTGGTGCGGCCCAAGTTTGAACAGTATGGCAGGGACGAACGATTGCGCGGAGAAGAGGCAGAAGCCGGAGGCCGAGATCGCCTCTAGCGCGTTCTGGAAGAACGCGGTAAACGCAGGTTTGGCAGAGGTTGAGAGAGCATCCATCGAAAGAACACCGACGGACTCCAGCAGCGCAAGATAACCGCCGTTGAGGTGGCATCCGCCACGATTGCTGGTTGCATAGCCTAACCCCATACCGACCGAACGGCGCGGCTCGTAGCTCGCCATTTCCAGCCCTTTGCTGTGCATGGCGTATTCTTTGCCGCCGTACTTCTCACTGAGCCATTTGGAACCGTTGGCAAGCTCGCCATAGATGCCTTCGCGTGCGGCAATCTTCTCTACGATCTCGATGAGATTATCCGAGTTGCCGAACGAAACGCCGAAATCCGCGAGTCCGTTTTCTTTAAGTTCCATCGCAAACGCGATGGAGGACGCAAGCGAGATTGTGTCCATGCCCAATAAGTCGCATTGATAATTGAGGCGCAGCATGTTTTCCATGCTGATGCAATCGATGTTCGGGCCGAAGAAGCCACACGTCTCGTATTCAGGCCCTTTGACCTCTTTGCCGTCCACCTGCACGCGTCGTTCACAGCGAATCGGGCAAGAGATGCAGGAGCTGTTGCGCACAAGATACTTGTCCGCGAGCGTTTCTCCGCTGACGGCTTGCGCATCTTTGAAGTGACCGTATTTAAAGTTATGCGTAGGCAGAGCGTTGGTTGCGTTCGCCTTGCTTACCAAACCCGCGCTGCCGTAATTCGGCAATGCTTCGCCGGTCATGGGATGATTCCGTAAAAACGAAACCCATTTTTTCACATACTTCGCAAACTTTTCCGGTTTTGCTACATACGGGCGTTGCGTTCCGTAGGCGACGATTGCCTTGATCTTTTTTGCGCCGAGCACCGCGCCTGCGCCGCATCGGCCCGCGACGCGTTCGCCGGAAACAGCAGCCGCATAGCGGACAAGGTTTTCGCCAGCCGGGCCGATGACAAGTTTTCCATAAATTTTCGGAAACGCGTTCTGTGTCTCTTCCGTATCCTTGCCCCAGAGCTCACCTGCGTCGGAGAAGGTGATCTGTTTGTCGACAATCGATATCACGCAGGGTGTTTCGCTTTGTCCGCGCAGGATGATTCCGTCGTAACCCGCGCGCTTCATCAGCACACCGAATTGTCCGCCGCAATTGCTGCTCGCGATGCCGCCGGTAAGCACGTTTTTAAACGTCATGTTAAAGCGGCTGGAGCAAGGGGCGCCGGTACCGTTTGCGGGGCTCGTATTGATGATAACGACCGCATCAGGCCCGAGAGGATCGACACCCGCAGGTGTGAGATCGTAAAGCAGCCGCGCACCGAGGATCTTCCCGCCGATGTACTTTCGATACATGGATTCGTCGATTTCGAAGCGTGCGCTTGTACGTGTATTGAGATCGATGATAGCGTATACTGGTGTTCTCATGCGTGCACCTCCGCCATCCGGATCGCACCGACCGGGCAATTCTCCTCACAAAGTCCGCAGCCGACGCATTTGTTCGGCTGATATAATTCGGCAAACACATGGATATCGCCGTGGAATGCCGGCAACGAGATACGAAGCGCATCCGCGCGACACCACGTCACGCAAATGCCGCAGGCGCTGCACGTCTTTGTGTCGACGACGGGCTTCGACCATTGCGAACGCGGAACGCTCTTGCAAAGATTGCCGTGACCGTCCAGAATTGCGCCGCGCGGGCAGATGCGCCCGCAAACGCCGCAGGAAACACAACGACGGATATTCACCTTGTGCCGCTCTTTTGCGACGCCTTCGATGGCAAGCACGGGGCATTGCTTTGCGCAGGCCGTGCAACCGTTGCAATCACCTGTAATGAAATACGGCATATAGATTCTCCCTTGACCAAAATGTTTAGTTCTCTTAATTATTTTCGTGTCTGTTACTAGAAATGTGTTGTATAAACTTTAACACAAACAGTCTTCCTTCGCAATGCAATGAAAAGCCCCGCGTAAGCGCGGGGCGGGTTGTTTAGCGCGTCGGATAACGCTTCTGATCTTCCTTCAAATCAAAGCCGAGCGTTCCACCTGGATTCATGATGTTATCCGGGTCGAAATGGTTCTTCAGCGTGCGCAGCACGTCGTATTCGTTCTTGCCGAGCGAACCTTCCAGCCAGGGCGCAAACATCTTGCCGATGCCATGGTGGTGGCTCATGGCGGCTCCCGACTGCTGAATCGCGGAAAGAATACCCGCGTGATACTGCTTATAAGCCTCCGGGTCACTTTCTTTGATGAGGAAAATAAAGTAGAGGTTTGCGCCCTGCGGGTACACATGCGACATATGCGTCATGCAAATCGTGTCCGGACGGGACTTGCAGTACGCGCGCACATCGGCATGCACCTTCGACATATTGCTCCAGTTGACAGAGCACTCCATGGTGTCGGTTACGATGCCGAAATCCTGCATCGTATCGCGCATGTAGGGATCGTTAAATCGGCCTTTTTCCCAACCGCGTGTGACGTAGCCCGTCAGGCTCATGCCGCCGAACTTCCGCGCGACGCGATGCACGTTTTTTGCAACATTCCGCGAAAAGCCGTTCTCTCCGTTTGTAAAGCCAAGGAAGAGACACATCTCGTTGTCCTTGAAGTTGCGGAGCTTGAAAAGATGCTTGAGTGGCGAATCCATGACACCATACTGATACAGCATCACGCTGGTCTCTTCGGGATCGGATAGGCGAAACACCGATGGAAAACCTGCTTCACTCTGCATGATCTCGCGCGCGGCCGCCTGCGCCGTTTCCCAATCTTTGAACATGTACGAAAATCGGCGGATGGTCTCCGGCATGTGACGGAAGACCTTGAGCGTCACATGCGTCAGTACGCCGTAGGTTCCTTCGCCGCCCATCAGGATTTGACCAAGATCGCTTCCCGTTGCCTTACGCGGGTAGCTATCGGTTTTGATGTTGCCGATAGGGGTTGCGTATTCCTGCGCCAGCACGATATCCGAGATGCAGCCATAATAGGTCGAGTTTTGTCCGGCGCCGCGTGTCACCACCCAGCCACCGACGGAACTATACTCGAAGCTCTGCGGAAAATGCCCGCAGGTATAGGCGCGTTTTGCGCCAAAGAGTGACTTTGCGTTGTTGAGTGTTTCTTCCAGCTTTGGCCCGCTCATGCCTGCTTCTACAGTGATCGTCTGGTCGATTTCGTTAAACGCAATCACTTTGTTGAAGCGCATCCGCAGATCGAGCGAAATGCCGCCATTGACGCATTCGACGCCGCGCGTGACAGAGGAACCACCGCCATAGACATAGACCGGGATTTTTTGCTTTGCGCAATACGCGACGATCTCTTCGATCTGTTCCTTCGTGTCGGGATAGAGCACCGCGTCCGGCACGTTTTCTACGATTTTATTGCGCAAGCGCAGCACATCGTACATCGTTTTGCCATATGCGACGGAAAGACGTGCGTAATCATCCGTGCGCAAATAGTCGATTCCTACGATTTTAGCAAACGCCTCTATGTCCTGTGCACGCAGTTTGATCGGGATATCAAACGAGACCTGATCAAAGCCGACATCCTCACGATAACCGCGAAAATCTTCGTCCGTCAGATGAAACTTTTCTTTCATGAGTTTGTAGAGCGACTCTCTGGGCGCTTTGATCTCCTGCGGCGCGCCCCACTTGAAAATCGAACGGTAACTGTCTTTTAGGAACTCGCCTTTGACCCAGTTGGGTTCGAACCCTTTATACGGATGAGACATAATGTTTCGCTCCTTCCAATGTGCGGTTAATATGGGTGAACGAGCCTGTCGCTCGTGCAGATGACGTTGATACCCGTGTCACAGATGTTTTCCGCGATGATGTCGCCAATCTTGATCCGCTGATCGACGATGATTTGTCCAAGCGCTTTTGTCACATCGATTAACTTGCTTTTCTCTATCTCGCCGCTTGTGCGAACGCTGACGACGGGGGAGTCGGGGAAGACGGTCCTTACGCTGGTTGTCAGCGAGCGCATGGGGTGCGTCAGTTCCGCTATGGCATATTCTTTTCCACGCATGCACTTTTGTCCGTTGCAAACGATCTGTCCGTCCGTTTCTTTGCATTGTATGCGGCAGCCGTTCGGACAAACGATGCAGACGATTTCGCGCGCACTCGTTTGATTCTTTTGTTCAGTCATGATGTTACTCCTCCAGATGAAAACGCAGCGGCAGGTTGCCGTCCAGTTCTTTTTTTGAAAGCGTGATCGGAATACGCTCCATCTCCGGCGGGCGCAGATGCGCAAATTTTTTCGTAAAGAGAACTTGCTCGCCTTTTGCAACAGTCAATGTTGCGTTGTCCATGTCCCGAGCAGAACGGAAAAAGAAGACGCGTTCCATCTCTTCTGAATTTCGGCAGAGCCGCTGCGGTACGACATATAGCAACGATTGATCGCACTCGACAGGCACAAGTCCGCGGGAACGATTTGTTGGAGACGCTGCCGCTTTGCCTGCGACTTCGCCGCTTTCTGATACATAGTCGACCAAATCGTTGACGTGCAGCGCGTTGCCGCAGGCGAACACGCCGCGAAGAAGCGTCTCGTTTCGCTCGTCGACAACCGCGCCTTTCGTCTTGAAATCGATCGGAACTCCGATTGATTCCGCAAGCTCGTTTTCCGGAATCAATCCAACCGACAGGATCAGCGCGTCGCAAGGGATGATCTCTTCCGTACCTTTGATGGGGCACATGCAAGCGTCTACACTTGCAATCTCGACCGCGGTTAAGCGCGCATCGCCGATCACGCGGGTGACGGTTTTACTCACTTGCAGCGGGATGTCAAAATCCCAGAGGCACTGACTAACGTTTCTCATAAGTCCGCTCGGCGTTGGCTTTGCTTCATAGACGCCAACAACTTTTGCACCTTCCAGCGTCAATCTACGCGCCATGATGAGACCAATATCGCCGCTTCCAAGGATGACACAGCGCTTGGTCGGGAGTTTGCCGAGTATGTTGGTGTAATATTGCGCCGTTCCCGCAGTGAGTACACCTGCGCAGTGCCGCCCGTGTACGCCGATCTGCCGGGACGTGCGCTCGCGGCAACCGGTAGCGAGAATTAACGAGCGCGTCCGTATGCGCTTCATCCCTTCGCGCGTAATCACCGTGAGAAGGCTTTCGTTTTTTTCACGTTTAATTTCACTGACAAACGAAAGCGTCCAGACCTCGACGTGACTATCTGGAAGCTGCTCAATAAATCGCTCGGCATATTCCGGCCCTGAAAGCTTCTCACCAAAACGAACAAGCCCGAACCCGTCGTGAATGCATTGTTTGAGGATGCCACCGAGACGCGCCTCACGCTCGATCAAGAGCGTTTTTGCGCCTTCGTGATCGGAGGCAAGCGCTGCCGCAAGTCCTGCAGGACCGGCGCCGATGACGGTTACGTCGAAATAAAGTTCCTGTATCATCACGGCTGCACCTCCTTGATGGAACCAAAGAGGACTTCGCCGCCGGGGCCGCTTTTACCGACCATCTCGAGAGATTCTTTACATTCCTGCGCAATGATTTGCAGCACAAGCGGTCCGCAAAACGCACCCTGGCATCGTCCACCGCTGGGACGCACTCTGCGTCGCACACCGTCCAGCGTGTCGCAGAGGATGCTGCGATGCAGCGCATCGATGACTTCGCCGCGGCTGATCTGCTCGCAACGGCAGACGATCTCGCCATAATCGGGATTCTTGCGAATCAGCGCGTCACGTTCGGTCTCACTAAGCTCATTTGCGCGGACAATGCTCTTATGAATCGGATTGAAAACCGGATTCGGTTTCACCTCACGCGTTTGGGAGAGCACATCTGCCGCCATCTTCGAAACATCGACCGCGATTGCGGGAGCTGCCGTGATGCCGGGGGATTGGATGCCCGCCGCGTGCACGATGTTTTTCGTCCACTTGCCTTTGCGGATTATGAAATCTTCTTCATACGTCGCCGCGCGGATGCCGGAAAAGTAGGTGATCGCGTCACGCATATGAAGCGCGGGATCGGTTATGCGCTGCTTGTCGAACACGAACGCGATATTCTCCGCGCTCGTCGAAAAATCTTCCTTGAGATATGTTTCTACCGCATCCGGCCCAACCAGTATGTTGCGGTCGATTGTTTTGACCAGCCCGCCGCCTTTGGTATGTCGTTTCTTCGTGTCGGACGTACCGTAGGAAGAGACGATCGTACGCATCCGCACGGATGCTTTATGATCGAGTATCGTATTGGTGCCTTTTCGCGGGTGAATGGAAAAAAATCGATCTTGCGCCATGCGCGCAATATCTTCCGAGAACACGCCTGCCGCATTGATCACGACTTTGGGGTATATGGTGCCGCGGTTGGTTTGAACGGATGTGATTCTGCCGTCCTCAACTGTCATGTCCAAAACCGCAGTATCGAAGGACGCCTGTACACCGTTGTCTACCGCATTCTCTGCGTATGCAAGCGCGAGGCCATAAGGGGAGACCACACCCGCATCGGGATAGAAGAGCGCGGCGGTGATCGCTGGGCTCATATTCGGTTCACGCTTAAAAAACTCTTTTTTTGAGAGATATTGCACGCGTGGACCCAATAGTTTGTAATACAACTGTCCAAAGAATGCGGCAATCGCGAGCATTCTCCCTTGAAAGCAAACATATTGTCCCGAACGCAGGAAGGGGACATCCAGTTCCGCGCAGACTTGATCATACATCCGATTCCCGCGCATGTTATAGCGGCGCTTGATCTGCCCGGGGATTAAATCGATACCCGGGTGCACCATGCCGTCGTTACGGCTCGTGGTCTGCATCGCGATATCATGCTCTTTTTCGACAAGCAGGATGCGCATGTCATATCTCGCGCATTCCCGCGCAATTGCGCTGCCGATGATGCCGCCGCCGATGATGAGCACATCCGGCGTTGCACCATTAAGCGCGTCGTCCTGAATTTTCGGGAGTCGCATGGGAGGGATCTGATCTCCTGTAAAACGGATGTCGTTCACGAGTCCGTCGTATCGCTTGCGATTGACCGACACGAGCCCCGCGGCGACCACATCGTCCCACTGATCGAGCTCGCCTTCCAGATAGAGCACGCAGTCTTGTTCGCGCGCGGAAACACGCCCGCCAAAGCGCGCGGTAAGCTTTCGATTGACTCGTTTGATATACGACATGTTTTGTTCGCTCCAAATAAGATTGGATGGCCTTTTTTAAGTCGGTCGTACAACCGACTTTCTAGAACGAGCGTATCACTCCGGTAACATTTTGTCAATATTACCTGTGAAAATCCTGTGATTGCAACAAAAAAACGCGCCCGAAAGCGCGTTTGAAAGAACAAGTATATCCTAGGTTAGTTTTTGAAAGTTTTTCGCCATCCATTCGATAAAAGCGTTTACATCCATGCTTTCGTTTTGCATGGTGCTCTGCACCATTAGCCCGTCGACAAGTGTGAGAAGCAGCCATGCGAGCTGTTCGCCATCCGCACCGGGCGCTCGCTCCAGAATGCGTGATTTGAGTATGTTTTTGAAGTGCGCGTATTGCTCGTTGAGCCGTTCGCGGATCAAACTTTCTTCTTCGCCTGCAATAGACTCCACAAAGAGCCGGAGCCTTAGCTGGCCGCTCTCATCAAACGCACCGCGGATGAATGTATAGCGCACCAGACGGGGCAGAGAGGTGTCTTTTTCGCGGTTGTCGACCCATGTGAGCAGATCTTCCGAAAGTCTGCTCCAGTAGCGCTCACCGAGGTCAAGATAGATTTCCGCTTTGCTGCGATAATGGTAGAATAGCGTGCCCTTGCTGACGTTTGCCCGTTTTGCGATTTCGGCAAGCGAAACGTCGTGCTGCTCCTGAAACAATTCGGTCGCGGCATCTAGAAGCTGTTGTTTTACATTATCGTTTTTCGGGGCTGCCATACAATCACACTTTCCGGAATGCTGTTAGGCCTTCTTGTTCAATAGATACTGGGCGAATTCTTTCGCGCCGCTGATCGCCTGCTTAGTTTGGAAGGACGCGAGATCATCCACATCCCGAACAGAATACATACCGTCATAGCGCATATGATAGTGATCGCACATACGCTGGATGCCGATCACAAACGGATCTGCCGCATACGCCGCGTCGTAGCCGTGCGTCGCGAGAATCGCAACGCGTTTCCCTTCTACAAAGTTGCCCTTGGCTGAACGATAAAACTTCGCTAGCCCATAGAAACGATCCAGCACGGCTTTGAGTTCCGGCGTGCAATACCAGATATAGATCGGTGTAGCAAGCACGATCAGGTCACTCTCCATGATGGCTTTCGCGATTGTGTGCATGTCATCTTTCTGGTAACACCCGTATTCGCCCTGCACATCCTGACAATGATAGCATCCTTTGCAGGAAGCGACATTCATCTGAACGAGGGTGTAGTTGTTTAGCGTTACGTCGCTCTGCTGGAGTACTTCGACAAATGGCTTCAACAGCTCGGCGGTGTTGCCGTGCAGGCGGGGGCTTCCGTTGAGAACGCAAATCTGCATACAGTGTCCCTTCAGTGATCCAGTTGAGTTTGAAAACGATTTTTACGCGCCGAGTTTTGCGTATACGCTGCGGAACAGCGCTTCAGCCTCGGCACCTGCCTTGATGAGCAGCTCTTTTGCTCGAGTATTGAGCGATTCGGCGTATGCCTTGTCCTGCATACCCTGCGTGTTGATAAATACATTCAGGCTTGCGCCTTCCAGCGCGGCGCGGCAAAGCGAGGCGGCAACGCCTGCGTCGCTGACGGCAACCACGCTGCCTTTTTCTGCGCAGAGCGCAATCATAGGAAGCGATTTTGCGCAGGTTTCCATGATCTCGAGCGGCGGCTGCACCGCGCTTTTGAGCGCGGCTTCCATCAGGACGGCTTTGTTCGCCTTCTCTTCGTCTGTTTCCTTGGGCAGGCGATATGCCTGCGCGAGCGGCTCAAATGCCTCTGCGTCCTCGTCCATCAACGCGAGAAAACGATTGGCGAGCGCTTCCGTATCGTTCAACAACTCCTGCATCTCCGCTTCGACTGCGGCATACTTCGGCTTGCCGACGGTCAGCGCGCCGACCATATGCGTCAGCGATGCGGACAACGCACCGACGAGCGCACTCGCGCCGCCACCGCCCGGAATCGGAGCCTTTGACGAGAGTTCCTGAATGAATGCTTCGATTGTTTGATCACGAAAAGCCATAGTTGCCTCCAAGTTTCTTAATTTACGCCGAGTGTGTTGCGGACATCGCCAAGCAGGAAGAGAGAGCCCAGCGCGCAGACGATGCCGTCCGGCCCGGCGATCTCTATCGCGCGATGCACGCCGTCCTCAACGCTACTGCTGGATTCCGCGTTCAGACCGCGCTCTGCGATCATGGCGGCAAGCACATCTGCGCTCAGCGCGCGCGGATTATCCGGTGTTACGGTTACAAAATGATTTGCAAGCGGAGCTAGTTGATCCAGCATTTGCGCGATGTCTTTGTCCGCCATGACGCCCATCAGGAATGTGATTTTCTGATTAGGGAAATGTTCACGCAGACTTGCGGCGACGGCAGCGATGCCTTGCGGGTTATGCCCACCATCCGCGATGAAGATCGGGTTGCGACGCAGTAGTTCAAAGCGGGCCGGCCAACGAACGGAGAGGAGACCATCTCTGAGATTCTGTTCGGAGATGTTCCAACCTTTTGCCTGCAGCAGCTCAATAGCTGTGATGGCCACGGCAGCATTCTTTGCCTGATAAGTGCCGGTTAGTCCGCAGCGAAGCGTTCCATATGGCGTGCAGTTGAACGACAACGCATCCAGAGAAGCGACGACGTTGGAAACACGGCTGTGATCGGTGATGTGAAGCGTTGCGCCGCGAGCGAGGCACGCAGAGGCAAACACCTGATCCGCTTCCGGGTTTTGATCATAAATCAATACATCGCCACCGGACTTGATGATGCCTGCCTTGGCAGACGCGATTTCCGTAATTGTAGATCCAAGTTCGCGGGTATGATCGAACCCGATGTTGGTGATAATCGCGAGTTCCGGTGTATCGATGGCGTTGGTGGAGTCCAGCTCGCCGCCAAGTCCGACTTCGAGTACGACGATATCTGCCTTGCTTCTCAGATAGTATTCGATCGCAATCACGGTGATGAGCTCAAACTCGGTCGGGTGATCCGCCATCGCATCTGCGTGCGGCTTGACAAACGCAGTGATCTCTGCGAGTGTTTCGTTTGAAATCGGCACGCCGTTCATCTGCATCCGTTCGCTGAAATGGTTGATGAACGGAGAGATATAGAGTCCCGTATTATATCCCGCTAATGTGAGCGTTTTCGCGATCATCGCACAGGTGGAGCCTTTTCCGTTGGTACCCGCCACATGCACGAACTTCAGCTTTTTCTGCGGGTTGCCGATGCGAGACAACAGCTCACTTGTACGCTCGATTCCGAATTTTGCGCCGCGCCAAGTGACCTGATGAATATATGTCATCGCTTCATCATACGTCATGCTTTCGCCGGACGTCGATGAGCCATCGACCAACGACGCGCCGAACGAAGAATCGCGCATGGCTTTTTCGCCCAAAGTGCGGTTCAGGATAAATACGATCAGCGTATTTACGGTCATCACGATGGCAACAGGCAACGCGCGCGCAGCCAACAGCGTTGTGAAAGGCACGCCAACAAGGAACGAAAGCGCGAGACTCTTTGATAGATATGAACCAATGATTTCTGCCGGAATTACGATCAAAACAATTCGAAGCAGGGGATGCTTCACGCGGATAAAACGCACGAGCAGACCCGCAGACAAGCCGATCATGAAAAACGCGATGGTGAGCGGCGGGAAATATGTGCCGACGGTGGGGAATAGCATAGTGCCCAGGAAATCGGCCAGTGCACCGACGAGGCCGCCTGCGAGAGGACCAAACCAGATACCAGCAAGCAAAATGGGTACACTGTCGATGCTCAACCGGATCGACGGCGTTAATTGTAACATCAGAAACTTTGAAAGTACGATTTGCAGGGCGATGAACATCGCCAGAAGCGAAAGGCGTTTGGGTGTGATTTTTGACATAATTGTTTCCTCCTTTTCTTGCGCTGCAACAATGCAGGATCGCCTCAAAAAAGAGGATTGTTCCCGTTTTGTGCAGTAGCGGACGCGATATTGCACCGCAAGCGCGATGACGCTTTTCGTGCAGCGGCGACTTCCCATCCAACTGCCACTTAACGCGCAATATCTACTCTACCTTTTTATTTTCCAAGTCCCTCGACTGGGAATGCAATGATTATAACGTATGATGTTGAAAGTGCAAAGAATTATCTGCTGTTCTCTGACTTTTCGCGGATTCCGGCATCACGTACCAGGTCGGCGACATCTTCAAATCTGTTTAACGTGTACAGATGAATCCCGTTTGCGCCTTCCTGTATCAAACGCTGAACCAACGACACGGTAAACTCGTGTCCGGCTGCGCGGAAGCTCTCTTCTTCTGCTCCATAGCGCCCGACAAGCGAGGCAACCTCTGCCGGAATCGAGCAACCGTTACTGAGCGTCATCCGCACGAGACCGTCTTTTTTTAGAAGCGGCAGCACACCCGCGACAATCGGGAGTGTCACGCCGCGCTTTCTCGCGCGATCGATAAAACGAAGATAATTCTCGACGCTGTAGCAAAGCTGCGTCATTAAGAAATCCGCGCCAGCGTCTTGTTTCTTTAGGAGTGCATCGATATCCGAATCCATAGACTCGGCTAGCAGGTGCTTCTCCGGATAACAGGCAGCCGCGAGAGAAAAACGGCTCGTTTGCGAGCGAATAAACGCGATTAACTCGTTTGCATGCGCAAAATCGCCCTTTGTTTCCGCAACGCCCGCGGGGAAATCCCCGCGTAGCGCGAGCAGGTTTTCGACACCTGCTTCGGTGTAATCCGACAGCGCGGAGAGAACATCCTCACGACTGTTGCCAACGCAAGTGTAATGCGACAATGCCTCACACTTGCCGCTCTGCTGAATGCTCCTGACCACTTCAAGATTACGCCCTTTGTTGGAGCCCATCGCGCCATAGGTGCAGCTGATGAAATCCGGGTTCAGCGAATAGAGCTGCTCCAATGTGTCATGCAACGGCTCAAGCGGTTTATCTGCCTTTGGCGGGAACACTTCAAACGAGAGCGTGAGTCCCGACTGGATACGGTCGATGATCTTCATATGAAAGCCTGTTCTTTCTAAAGGTTATTCTTGCTTTTGTTCGGGAAGCGATTGAAAGCCTGTTCTTCCTAAAGGTCTTTTATGTTTGTACGGGAAACGACATCGCGTCCACATAATAATCTGAAAACGCAGGGGATAGCGTCAGCTCGACATAGCCAGTTTCGCGTGCTAGCTGCTCGCTCTGCTGGAATAGTGAAAAGTTTCGCGCATACAGTTTTGCACCCTCACCAGCCGCATTTCCGATGCTCTCGATTTTCCCGCGAAACGCTTCCGGAAGTAGTCCGATATCGCAGAGCGCATCTGGGGAAAGGTGGCTGCCAAACGCGCCAGCAAGGAGTACGCGTTCTATTTGATACTCGACTAGAGACAACGTATCGAGCAGCACGGCGATTCCTGCGCGAATCGCTGCTTTGCCGAGTTGCAGCTCGCGAACGTCTTTTTGTGAAAGAAAAACGTTCTTATCTCCTTGTGCAATTTGGAACGATAACCCGGTTTCTGTCCGTATCAATCGTTCTGAAAATGATGCGTTTTTGTTAAAACGGCCTGTTTCATCGATAGTGCCAAGTTTCACCAGCAATGCGATGAGATCGATCAACCCGCTGCCGCAGATACCGCGCGCGGGCGCGTCTCCAATCGTAGAGAAACAAAACGCGCCGTTGTCCTGCCATATATGATCGACCGCGCCATTCTCCGCGCGCATACCGCAGGAGATGTTTGCGCCCTCAAATGCGGGGCCTGCCGCCGTAGAACAGCAAACGCGTTTTATACCATCGGTGCAAACCAATTCGCCGTTTGTGCCGATATCGAGCATCAGCGTTGACGACTGGAACTGTTCAAACGCAGTCGCACTCAGGCAAGCGACGGTGTCTGCGCCAACGAATCCGCCGATAACAGGAGCGATCAGAACGCGGGTGTCGGGGGATACGTTCAACCCCAACTCGGCTGCAGTCTTAATCTTTGAATCGGTCGAAGACGGCGTGTAAGGAGCGCGCACAAGCTGTGCAAGCGGTAGCCCGAGCAAAATGTGGTGCATCACCGTGTTTCCTACGATCGTGATGAGAGAGAGTTCGTTGAGCGATCTGCCTGCCTGCACAGTTGTGCGCAGCATGAGCTCGTTGAGAGCAGATATTACACAATCTTGAAGCGCGGCCGGCTGGTCACTTGTCATCACATAGTTCGCGCGGGTGATTACATCAGCGCCGTATGCAGATTGCGGGTTTTGCATGCCTATGGAAGCGAGCTGTTCACCCGTCGCTCCGTCCAACAGATAGCAGACGATGCTCGTTGTGCCAAGATCGAACGCGGCCAGACAAGAACCTTGGGTGAAAGAGTCTTTATTGTATGGTGCGTACGAAACTTTTCGTTCTGCTCCGTCGTGTAAGGTATGCAGATCGTTTACATCACCCAGAATCACCGTGCAATCCTGCTCAACTTTGGTTTGGCAAGCGAGTACAGATTTTTGCGCTCCGTTTTGTTCCAAAACAACAGAGCATTTTCCACAAGTACCGTTGCCGCCACACGGAGAATCGATGAAAACGCCCGCTTTTTTTGCCGCGTCCGAAAGCAGCGTACCACACAGCACGCTCACTTCTTTTTCGTTCGGTTGGAAAACGACATGGCAAATCACGATATGCTCCTTAACTAACGAGCGATTTGGCAAGAACCGCTGCAGCGGCGGCATCCGGCGAATAGCCATCCGCGCCAATCAGCTTGGCGAAATCTGCGGTGATCGGCGCGCCGCCAACCATGACGCGAAACGAGTCGCGATTGGGAAGCGCGTTCAGACCCGCAACAATGTTCTTCATGGCGGGCATGGTCGTTGTCAACAGGGTCGAGAGCGCGACAATGCGCACGTTGCTATGCATCTGAATCGCCTCGACAAACCGTTCCAACGGAACGTCAACCTCAAGATCGACGACCTCAAAACCCGCGCTTTCAATCATCATCGCGACGAGGTTTTTACCGATATCGTGCATGTCGCCCTGAACGGTGCCGATCACCGCGGTGCCGAAGCTCGTAGCCGCGTCTTTGGCAAGATGCGGCTTCAATACCTCAACGCCTTTTTTCATCGTACGCGCAGAGATCAGCATCTCCGGCACGAACGCCTCTCCGCGGCTGAAACGCTCACCGATGACGCTCATGGCGTTCACCATGCCTTGATTCAAGATCTCCATTGGATCATTGCCTTCGTCGATGGCGGACTGCACCAGTTCTGCGATAATTTTCGCTTTTCCGGTCTCGATCGCGGTAAATACTTCTTCAATCTTGCTCATAGTAACCTCATTCATCGTCGATGTCAGTTCTTCTTTTGTCCGATGCGTCCTTCTCGAAATGCCGTAATGTAGTCCATGCAATACTCGTCTTCACCAAGCAGCGCATTCGTCGCGTGCAGCAAGCCCACCATCTCACGGTCTAGCACATCCATAATCGCAGCATCCATGCCGGCCTGCATGGCGAGCACGAGAAATGCGTGGTTGATCACAGAACGTGCGGGTAGTCCAAACGAGATATTGGAAAGTCCACTGACGACATGCGCGGTTTTCGCTCTGGCGCGAATCTCTTTTGCGCAAGCGGAAAACGTAGAAAGCGACTGTTCATCGGTCGAGAGCGTGTGCACGATCGGATCGATCAGCAATCTGCTCTCTGCGATGCCGTAATCCTTTGCGGCGGCACGAATTTGCTCAAATATGGCAAGGCGGCCTTCTGCGCTCTCCGGTACGCCCGAATTTGAACAAGTAAGCGCGATGACTTTCCAGTCGGTGTCTTTGATCAATGGAAAGATCGTCTCGATCTTGCCGCTCTCCATGGAGACGGAGTTGACCACGCCGGCGCGCTTGAGATGCGGCAATACCGATGCAAGCACGTTTGGGTTTGGGGAATCGATGCAGAGCGGGAGGGAACAGGCGCTCTCCGCCAGTTGCGCAAGCCAAAGCAAGGTCTCCGCTTCCACCTCGGCGTCTACTGCGGCGCAGACATCCAGATAATCCGCACCTGCTTCTTCCTGACGAATCGCTAGATCGCGCAGGAACGCTTCGTCGCGCGCTTGAATCGCCTTTCCGACAGAAGGTATGAACCCGTTTAGTTTTTCTCCAATGATGATCATAGAAACGCTCCTCGTTATATTCGTGCATATATCCAGTTAAAATTGATCATATCAGATCATATATACTTTCGAAATCCAACAGATGATTGACATTTTTGGAATAACATCATACACTTTGTAGCATTGAGGTATAAAGTATGATTCAGAAAGAATTTATCCGCAACGAACTAAGATATCGATACCCGCATTTGCAGGATAGTATCCGCACGCCAGAACAGCCGGTTGGGCGGCCGCTGTTGTTTGAGCGCGCTGCGAAGAAGTACGGCGCACGAATTGTCATATGTTTTGCGGATGATCTCAACACATTGCAGGACACGTCTCAATCAGACACATTGTTTCTTTGCATTGGAACGCCGGATGAATCGCACTTGCTCAAGTATGATATTTGTGTTCTGCCCGCCGAAGAGCAAACCAGCGCGGTACTTAACTTTATCCAACGTCTGTTTGATCGTCTCGATGATTGGACGCAGAGCTTGCGGCAGGCTGCGGAAACAGGCGAAGGGGTAGAGGAGTTATTGTTCCGCGCGGGTGAGATACTACAAAACCCGGTTGCATTACTGGACGAGCGCGGCCATATCGTCGCGCAATCCGATTCGATGGATACAACGATCTTTGCTCATGCGATTCATTCCGACAATATGCAGAGGCATGCGTGCAGCGAGGGCCATGTCGGCATGATCGGCAAACGAGCCGAACCGGAAGCAATATTTGTCACTTTGACAAGCGGAGAAGCGAGCTATACATTGCTTTGCGCGGCGAGCGAGCGTCCGCTTTATGCGAGCGACGAAATTGTGCTGGACTCGCTGGCGGGTTTTTTGCGATTAATGTTGTCCGAACGAGCAAATCGCTTTTTCGTCACGCAAGAACGCCGAGAGAACAGCAAAGTTTCTTCAGCGTTTCGCTCGCTTCTCACAAACGACGAGCAGCAATCAGCTGCGCTGGCTACGCTGGAAGAACTCGGCTGGTTGGATTCGGATGAATATGCCATACTCGCAATCGAGCCTTTGAACGGTGATTTACGGGCGGCACAGGCAAACGCAATCTGTAATCTGTTTGAGTCAGCCTTCGAAGGAAGCTGTGCGTTTTCTCTTGCGTCTGTTATTACAGCGGTCATTCGTACTGATCTACTGGAAAGCGATCATCTTGTGCATGCACTGCGCTCATTTGCTGCCGAAAACAAGCTGTTGATCGGAATCTGTGAACCATATGCGGGGTTTTCGTTACTGCAAGATCGTCTCAAGCAAGCGAAACTCGCGCTCGATCACGCAGGAGCATATGATGGCGTTGCACGGTTTTTCGACGTGATGGAATCGGATCCTGCTTCTATACTAAAGCTGGAGTTTCCGAAAGAACTGTTGTGTTTGCGTTCCGTGCTCGACATGGCGCGATATGATCGCCAGCACGAGACCAATTATTTGGAGACCGCGGAGCAATATGTTGCCAATCACTTCAACGCGGTGAAGACCGCAGGGGAGTTGTTCATACACAGAAGTACGTTCCTCTACCGGTTGGAGCGCATCAAGGCGCAGTTTGGATTGGACTTGGATGACAGGAACATATCGCTGCTGCTTTTGCTGTTATCGTTTCGAATCGTAAAGGAACTTCGCTAGCGCAAGCAAAAACCGCCCGGAGGCGGTTCGTTTGCTTAGTTACTTTCCTTTGCGGAGTTGACCCCCGCGCACAGCCTGCGCAAGGTATCCGCCGCGTTGCGTCTTGATATCATTTACGGTGACCACGGCTCCGTTGCACTGCTCTTCCAATATGGCGAGTGCCTCCGGCAAACGCTTGCGCTGCATGGTCATAATCAGCATGCTGCGGTCGTTGTCGCGGCCGTGTACGTCGACCGTCGTCATGCCAAAGCCCTTGGCGCGGAGTCGTTCCTCCGCCTCTTTTGCGGAGGCAAGATCGGGCAGCACCACCTGCATCGAACTCAGGCCGAACGCGAGAAGTTCATCCAGCCAGCTGCCGATATAGTTGCCAATTGCAAAAGCAACCGCGTAGACGATGCCCTTGAGGAAATCTTCCCTGAATCCGGTCAATACGCTGCTTGCAATGACGAGCCAGAGCGTGATCTCAATCACGGCGATGAATGCACCGATGGTGCGCTCACCTCGGTTGATTAAAACAATACGGAGTGTGCCAAATGACACCTCGAGAATTTTTCCGAAGAAAATGAAAAGATAAACCCAAATCGTTGTACCTTTGGCGAACGCTTCGATCGCTTGAAGGAATTCATTCATGGTTCACCCTCCTTTCAGCTTGCCGATTATACTAAGTGGTGTTACGATTGTCAACGAAACCAAATGTGAACCAACGTGACGCAAAAGCAACGCAGAAAAACGTTGAACTCTTTGTGCAGCGGGAGACAACAAGTCTATGATGAGCGAGTCAGGCATCAAAGCAACCTCATACGGCGGCGGGGTGAACTGGAACCCTTGGCACGGCTGCCACAAAATCTCGGCAGGCTGCATGCATTGCTATGTCTATCGCGGAGACGGCAGGCACGGGCGCGATGCCAGCGAAGTGCGCAAAACAAACGACTTTTATCTGCCGATTGCGCATGCGCGAAACGGCTCCTATAAGATACCGCCCGGCAGCTTTATCTGGACATGCTTCACATCGGATTTTTTGCTGGCAGAAGCGGACGCGTGGCGCAGCGAAGCCTGGCGCATGATTCACGAACGAAGCGATTGCGATTTTCTGTTCATCACCAAGCGTATCACGCGATTTACGGAATGCCTGCCCGAGGATTGGGGAGATGGATACCAGAACGTTTCGATCTGCTGCACGGTAGAAAACCAAGCAAAAGTCGACGAGCGACTTCCCGTTTTTCGCGCGGCTCCGATTGCGCACAAAATGATCGTCTGCGAGCCGCTGCTAGAGCGGATCGATCTATCTCCATATCTCGGCGAATGGGTTGAGAGCGTGACCGTCGGCGGCGAATCCGGCGACGAAGCACGGGTCTGCGATTACGGATGGATACTGGACATTCGAGATCAATGTCTGGCGGCAAACGTTCCGTTTCGATTTAAACAGACAGGCGCAAACTTCGAAAAAGACGGCAAACGATATGCGATTCCCAGAAAACTACAGCACGCGCAAGCGCGAAAAGCAAACATCAATACAGAAAAACAGATCTTCAATCAGGATTGAGGCACATATTCCGTTACGATAACGTTCCTGATCTGAGAATTGGTTGCACACTCAGCCGTCTGACTGAAGCTGTCACCGACAGCAACCGGCGTGTCAAACGTGTCTTGAATCACAAACGAATCGATCGTTTCGCCATTTGCATCCACAAACTCGACAAGCGCCTCGATAGAAGATAGCTCTTCGGAGCCAAGATTGAGGAAACGGATGCGCGCGGTGGTCGTTCCGCCGTCTACTTTGAGTTCGCGAACGGTGGTTTCAATCTGACTTCCGCCATAGAAAATTTTCGATCCGGTATTGAGTATGGTTGTCGACTCCGTTTTACAGCCGGAGAATACGAAAACCATGGATAGAACAATTAAAATGAGAAATCCAATTTTTCGCATGAAGCTCCGCCGACCTCCGATTAATCGCTGATAAAAGTATTGCATCAATATAATCATTATAGGGAGAAAAGACTGCAACTGCAATGAAATCGCGGCGTTGTCAGCGGAGTTTCACAATTGTGTCAAAACGCGTGCTACAGCGATGACGCAATCTGTGTTATAATGATCACAATCTCTACGCGATGGAATGCGATTTGGCGTTGACAATCGTTTGTTGAATTTGCTATACTTCTCTAGGTGCAAATCTTGGAGAGATGTCCGAGTGGTTTATGGAGCTGGTCTTGAAAACCAGTGATGCTGAAAGGCACCGGGGGTTCGAATCCCTCTCTCTCCGCCAAAAACGGAGAAACTGAATATGGAGAAGTACCCAAGTGGCTGTAAGGGGCTCCCCTGCTAAGGGAGTAGGCTGGGGTAACTGGCGCGAGGGTTCAAATCCCTCCTTCTCCGCCAAAAAGAGCATTCGAGAGAATGCTCTTTTTTCTTGCCATATCTTATTTGAAAGCTATAAGAATTACGTGAGTTTGTAATATTTGTATGCGTGAGGAAAATGTTCTATACTGTTAGAAAAATACTCAAGGAGAATGATATGGAACAGAACAATCATCTCTATATTCTCTGGACAAACGCGGATGTGTTGACCTCCGACAAAATGGTCATGATGTATTCGACAAACGCGAAGCTCTATAAGTGGTGGGATGAAGTGACCGTGATCATCTGGGGCGCGACAGCCAAACTTGCCGCCGAAGACGAACAGATTCGCACGAGAATTCAACTCGCGCAACAGGCAGGGGTAAAGTTCTCCGCGTGCAAAGCCTGCGCCGACCAGCTCGGAACGACGGAACAACTGCTCGAGCAGGGCATTGAGGTGATGTATTGGGGTGAAGGGTTGACGGAGATATTGAAAAACGGAGATAAGATGCTGACGATATAGTTTGATCGAACTTGGAGAAATTGAGCGCTCGTTAGAGCGCTCTTTTCCATATATGTTATGTGTAATTGCATTTATCTTTTTACTTCATTAAGGCTGCCCTTCGAAACAACTTATCCATCACCGAAATCATTGCACCAAACATTATCAACACACCTGCCGCAAGCAATCGCCAGCTATACTCGCTTTTGCCGAAGCACACGAGCAAAACGCCAGAAATCAGCGGGGCAAGGTAAGACAATGTGCCCAGGAGCCGCAGGTTCCCGTGCTTCATTCCATAATTCCATGCAAAAAACGAAACGCCGACCGGACCCACGCCCAGCGCAATCGCCGGAAGCCATTCGGAAGGAAGGGGAACGACAGTTTGTTCTAATAGAAGATGGCATATTCCGGAAAGCAGAGCGGTGATGCCGCAATACGCGCCTGTCATCACCATTGGAACAGCCTTTTGCTTTCTGGAGATCACCGAGTAGCCTGCCCAAATCACGGCGCAGAGCAGCGACAGCAGGTAACCGATTGCGTGTTTCTGGTCGATTCTTACGCCGTTCGCAATCAAAAGCAGCGCAATCCCAAGAAAACTGACGACGGTTCCCAGAACATGAAACCAGCGCAACTTCTCCTGCGGCAAAAATGATGAGAAGACGACGATCAATATCGGCCACAAGTAGGCGATCAAACTGACTTCGATCGCAGGCGCGCACTTCATCGCTGCAAAATAAAGCGCATGATAGCCAAACAGCCCGATCACGCCGGAAATCCAAACGCCGATTGGCTGGCGCAACTGCGACCAGTTGCATCCGGTTTTGATGAAATAAACTGCACCGATCAGAAACGCAATGAAAAACGTAATCGCGGTGAATTCAAACGCGGGGATACGGTTGCAGAATGACGTGAGCAGCGCAAGCATACCCCAAAGCAGAATCGCAAACAACCCGATGAACGTAGCTTTGCCGGTTTTCGCCATAAAAAGACACCTCAGACGTTTATCAATCTTTCGACCAAAGATAGAATACAGCCTTTGAGGTGTATGTTTTTCTGTAAAAATCAGTTCTTTTTATGTCTGTTTTGGATTCTATATGCAAACGGTGATATTTGCTCTAGCTGCTCAAACACCTTCGTCAAATGACTCTGACAACTGTAGCCAACCGCCTGCGTGATGTCGGCTATCGTGTAGTCCGTCTCAAGCAGCAATCGTTTCGCTTCCTGAATCCGCAGCTGCCGGACATATTGCATCGGCGTCATGTTCATCCTGCTCTTGAACCATTGTGAATAATAGGAAGCATTGAAGTGCTCCATCTTCGCCAGATCCTCAATCGTAACCGGCTCCATATAATGCGAATGCAGATATTGGATAGAAACAGGTTCCTGTTTCCGCGTCAGCAGATGCAGCGAATACTGTATTAAATTGGAAAGCGCAGGATGATCACGCTCCTGCTCCGACAGCATCAAAGAACGCAGCGCACGCCAGTCCTGATTGATGTTCAGAATCAGTCCATATGCAGACTCCGGCGCAGCGAGCCTGCTGGCAGGTAGGCCGGAAGGAATGTCGATGACAAGGCACTCCGTCCAATCCTTGCGTGCGCCAAACGCATGCTCGCATTCCGCGGGCAGATAGAGAACCCGCTCATCGCTGATCGCTTCAAACTGTGTTTTGGTTTCGATAACGAGTTGACCTTTGAGCGGAAAGAGCAGGTGCCCGAAGGGATGCGCGTGAACGCGCAATTGCTCGGTCCAGCCTCGTTTTTCGCAAATTATTTCTTTGTGATCGTACATTGGTTTTTCCCTCACGATCACTATAGCGATGTCGAGGCGGTGTTTCAAGTACTCTGAATAGTATATTTATTACGCGTCTGTTTCTCTCTTCTTGTACCGATCAACACCATACCGGCGATGACGCAAGCTCCGCCGAGCCATTGAAACATATCTGCAGATTCACGCAGGAGCAGGGTGGAGAGGACCATGGACGTCAGCGGCATCAACCCGGAGAACGCGGCCGCTGTGAATGCACCGCTGCGCTTGATTCCCGCGTACCAGCAAAGATATGCCAGCGCGGTCACAAATACGCCGTACCAGATCAACGCACTCCATTCTACGAAACCGATCTGCGATAATCTGACGAAAGGTTGCTCAAACGCTGCGGGAATCAAGCAGAACAAGAGCGCGAATATCGTCACGAGCGTCGTCTGCACCAACGGATCGAGTGGAGTTCCCGCCGCGGCTTTTTTCACCACAGAAGAACGACAGAGTATGTTGAACATAGACTCGCTTGCTGCCGCGCCGACCACTAGCAGGTTTCCGACAATGTGGATGGCATTCAGCCCTGCGCCGTTTGTTGCGATACCCTGCACCAGCAGTCCGCCAAGCACTGTAGCGAGAATACCGAGTACCGCGCGAAATCCGACCGTTTCCCGCAGGATCATCCACGCAAGAAAAGCTGTAATCGCAGGTGTCGCACCTGTCAGGATCCCCGCTTCCAGCGCGGTTGTTCGCGCAACGCCGTTGAGCAACAGAAACCGAAATAGAAACATACCAAAAAAAGCTTCTAGCATAATACGAAGTATTTGCCGAAAATTGATCGTTCGGAGCGTGCTCACGAGTTTTTTGCGACTCAGCGGTATCAATAACAGCAGTGCAAGCGCCATGCTCGCTGCGGCGATCGTAAATACGCCAAGTTTGCCGGAGACAAACCGAGCCGAGACAACGCTTGTTCCTGCCAATGTAAAGGCTCCTGTTAGATAGAGTTTTCCGAGTCCTGTTTCGTGTTTCATCGTTCGTCCTTGATCCGTTCAAACAAATCCAGATTAGATCTTGTTGTACTATCGTTAGATTCTGTTATGATGGTAAGCGAAAGGCTGGTATTGTTAAAGAACCAATTAATGCTACAATCAAGCATACCAGTATGAAATCATGCTGCCAATCATCGATCGATGTTCCGAGGAACCCATTCGCAGACAGATCTATCATCAGTTGCGCGCGCAGATTCTCAGCAGTGAGCTTGAGCAGGGGACGCCGCTCTATTCCACGCGCCAATTAGCGAGCGATCTTGGCGTTTCGCGCAGCACGGTTGTGGAAGCATACGATATGCTGCTTGCCGAAGGATTCCTTGAAAGCAAGCAAGGTTCGCAGACCGTTGTCGCGCAAGGCGTTGCGATGCAACCCGCAAAAGAACAGCCCAAGGTGCCGGAACGCGAGCCATGCAAACCGATTCTCGCGGACTTCACGACGGGAAGGCCGGATTTAAGTTCTTTCCCGCGAGCAAAATGGAGCAGACTGCTGCAGCAGGCGGCGCAGTCACTGACTATTGAAGATTACGGCTATACCAGCCCGCAGGGGTATCTACCGCTTCGAGCGGAGATCGCATCGTGGCTTTCGCGCAGTCGTGGGGTGTCTGTTTTTGCTGAGAATGTCTTTATCACAGCGGGAGCCACGCATGCGCTGCGCATTCTGGCGGATTTGCTCTGCGGCAACGTCGGGCGGGTGATTCTGGAAGACCCGTGCCATAAAGGATTGTATGATACGCTGGTCGCGAGTAACTGCGAAATCGTGCCGGTTCCCGCCGATCAGCACGGCATGATGACGGATCAACTCACGGGTGATGAACGCGCACAGATGGTCTATGTCACGCCTTCGCATCAGTTCCCGCTTGGCGGCATACTGCCTGCCTCCAGACGCGCTGAACTGATTCGATATGCCCTAGAGCAGGAAATCTATATCGTTGAAGACGACTATGACAGCGAGTTTCGTTACACCGGATCACCGATTTCTCCTTTGGTTTCGATGGATGCCAGTCGAGTGATCTATGTTGGCACATTCAGCAAAACGCTGTTCCCGGCGTTGAGAATCGGCTATGCGGTGTTGCCGAAAGAGCTGCAGTCCCGTTGGCGATATCTGCGCATGCATAACGACGTGCAAAACCCGATCGTCGATCAGGCAGCGCTTGCAATGTTTCTGAGCACACGCGGATTCGATCGTCACATCCGAACGATGAAAAATCATTACGCAAAGCGAAGGCAAGTTCTTGTTGATGTGCTGAAAAAGCAGTTTGGAGAATCGTGCGAAATTTTCGGCGACAGTTCCGGATTACATCTAGCAGTCAGAATCAACGGGGCCAGTTTTGAGGACAATTTTCAATCCTTCTGCCGTGGCAGAGGCATCGTAGTCAAGACGATGGAATCGCACTGTATCCAGAAAGGCTCACATAAGGATCAGCTAGTGTTGGGATACGGGCATCTTGATGATTCAGATATTCACAATGGAGTAAAGTTGCTCAAAGAGACCATCAGAGATTATCGAATATGCATAGTGTAGTTTAATCATTTGTGCGTTTTTACGATCCCGGTTGACGTGATTGCAACAGCGTGATAACGTGTTTCTATCAAGTAAATGATGTTTGATCGTATTAGTACGGAGGAAATGCATGATCTACCGAAACGCAACCATTCAAGACATCCCGCAGATTGAGACGCTGCAAAAAAGATATCACGTGTCTTTCATCAATGAAGAAGAGAAGAAACACGGTTTTGTTACCACGCTCTTTACGACGGAACAGTTGAGAGAGTTGATCGAGCTGGAAGACGGGATATCGCTTGCGTGCGATGGCGATAAAGTCGTCGCTTATGCGATGGCCGGCAGCTGGCAATTCTGGAGCAAATGGCCGCTGTTTCAGCATATGATTGCGGACTTGCCCAACACCGAATATTTGGGACAAGCGCTGACGACCGAAAATTCCTATCAATATGGTCCCGTCTGTATCGACATGGACTATCGCGGGCAAGGCGTGCTGCAAGATTTGTTTGCCTATTCCGCAAGGCAGATGAACAAACGCTACCGCCTACTGATTACATTTATCAATCATGTCAACGAGCGCTCCTATAAAGCGCACACAAACAAAGTCGGCATGGACGTCATTAAGAACTTTACGTTCAACGGCAACAACTATTACGAGCTCGGCTATGATACCGCGCGTGCGGTGAGCGATGAACAAACAGGAAATCCTTCATAATGAATGGCGAAAGAGCGCACAAATGCGCTCTTTTTGCATAATTGACTGCAAAATTTTTGTGAAAAACGTATTTTGACACTGAAAATTGACACTTTCCCTCTTGATGCCGTGTAAATCGAATAGTATGATAGTCGAACTGTATCAACAGCGTATGATTGAGGAGATCTATTATGAGAAAAACAAAAATCGTCTGCACCATCGGGCCTGCCAGCGAGTCGGAAGAGACTCTCGTCGCCATGTGCCGTGCGGGCATGAATACGGCAAGGCTCAATTTTTCACACGGATCGCACGAGGAGCACAGAACGCGTATTGAGCGAATCAAGAAAGTCCGCGAAGAGCTGGATATGCCCATCGCCATCATGCAGGACACGAAGGGGCCGGAATTTCGAATTAAGACGTTCAAAGACGGCAAGGTCACGCTCAACGAAGGTGACTCGTTCACCTTCACTGCAAAAGACGTACAAGGCTCAAAGGATCGCGTCGCGGTCAATTTCAACGGGCTTGCGTACTCGTTGGAGATTGGAGATCGGATTCTCGTCAACAACGGGTTGATCGTTTGCGAAGTGGATAAGCTGACGGATACCGACGCGGTTTGCAAAGTGGTCGTCGGCGGCGAGCTCTCCGACCGAAAGAGCATGAGCTTCCCGAATAAACTCATCCGCCAGGATTATTTGAGCGAACAGGATAAGGCCGACCTCCTGTTTGGCATTGAGAACGGTGTGGACTACATCGCGGCGTCGTTTGTCTCTACGCGACAGAATCTGATCGATCTGAAAGCGTTTTTAAAAGAAAACGGCGGGGAAGACATCGCCATCATCGCGAAGATCGAGAACCGCACCGGCATCAACAACATCCACGAAATCTGTGAAGAGTGCGAAGGCATCATGATCGGGCGCGGCGACCTCGGCGTGGAGATTCCGTTTGAGGAGCTGCCGTATATTCAGAAGTATCTGGTTACAGAGTGCCGCCTCTTAGGCAAGCGCGTGATTACCGCTACTGAGATGCTGGAAAGTATGATCCACAATCCGCGTCCGACGCGCGCAGAGATTTCAGACGTTGCCAACGCGGTTTACGACGGCACAAGCGCTGTTATGCTCTCCGGCGAGACCGCAGCGGGCAAATACCCGGTAGAAGCCGTCGCAACCATGGCGCGCATCGCAGAGGAGACGGAGACGCACATTCATTATATTAAGCGTTTCCGCAACACAGAGTTTCATATTAAAAACACCGTGGATGCGATTTCGCACGCAACCTGCGGCATGGCGATCGATCTGGAAGCGAAGGTGATCGTTGCCTGCACGTTGACGGGCATCACGGCGCGTATGATTTCGCGTTTCCGCCCGCCGATGGATATCATCGGCCTCACCACCAATCGCAAAGTATGGTATAAACTCGCGCTGAGCTGGGGTGTAATTCCTGTCATGAGCGGCGTATTTACCTCAACAGATGTGCTGTTCTATCATGCGACGGAGACCGCAAAGAAGAAGTTTGATCTGCAAAGCGGCGATCACATCATCATCACTGGCGGTCAGGTCAGCGGCGTTTCGGGGAACACGAGCCTGATCAAGGTTGAGACGGTGTAAAACCAGAACGAGAAAGAGCTGTTAACGATATTTTTCTATTTTAGTTGGACTATATGGATGATTATGCGTCCATATTCAATTAATAGTAAGAAACCTATTGACACACTTGTATCATATATGGTATATTATCCGAAATTCAGATATATACATGCGATGAAAGAGACATGCTGATCGCAAGCTCGTCTTAAGAGAGCCGGTGGGTGGTGCAAACCGGTGGCGACGCGGGCAGCGGATCCCTCCCGAGCAGAGACGCTGAAGCACAGTAAGCGTATTACGGCAGGCACCGTTACCAGCCAGGGTTTGTTAGAACCTGTTTTAAGTGGATCAGTGCGTTTCCGGCATATCATATGCAAGGGAACACGGGATCAATTTGAGTGGTACCGCGAGGATGCATCCGTCCCCGTCTCAAAAGAGAGACGGGGGCTTTTTTATAACCAAATTTCAGGCGACCAAGAGCGATTGACACTAGGAGGCTAGAGCATGAACAAGGTATATCTACTGGATTCAACGCTGCGCGACGGTGCGCAGAGCGTTGGCATCTCTTTTTCCGTACAGGATAAAATTAAGATTGCTCGTATTCTCGACGAACTCCAGGTCGATTATATCGAGGCAGGCAATCCCGGCTCCAATCCCAAGGACATGGAGTTCTTTGAACTTCTTCGTCAGCACCCGCTCAAGCACGCGAAGGTGACCGCGTTTGGCGCGACCCGCAAAAAGAACATCGCGGTGGAAGACGACGCAAACATCAAGTCTCTTCTGTCTGCAAATACGGAGTCCGTTACGATCTTCGGGAAATCCTGGGATATCCATGTGACCGACATTCTACGCGCGGAGCTTTCCGAAAACCTTGCGATGATTCGCGACACGATTCGTTATCTCAAGGAGCAGGGGAAAGAGGTCGTTTACGACGCGGAGCATTTCTTTGATGGTTACCGTGCGAACCCCGAGTATGCGCTTCAAACCCTGCAGGCGGCCTACGAAAACGGCGCAGATTGCCTTTGCCTTTGCGATACAAACGGCGGCAGCTTCCCGGACTTCGTACAGAGCGTAACAACACTGGTCAAGGAACGTTTTCCCGTTGCTGTGGGCATTCATGCACACGACGACTCCGGAATGGCAGCGGCAAACAGCATTCTCGCTGTCACCGCAGGCGCCACACATGTGCAGGGCACGCTTGCAGGCTTTGGTGAACGCTGCGGCAACGCAAATCTTTCGACCGTACTGGCAGGGCTTCAACTGAAACTTGGATATGACTGTGTGCCTGCAGAAGCATTGGAGCGACTGACAAGCACGGTGCACGAAGTGGCAGATATCTCGAACATCAGCGTCAGCAAAAACACGCCCTATGTCGGTGCAAATGCATTTGCACACAAAGGCGGCATGCATGTTGACGGTGTCATGAAAAATTCCCTCACGTTCGAGCATGTTTCACCGTCACTGGTTGGCAATACCCGCCGCGTGATGATGTCCGAAGTAGCGGGCAGAAGCGCGATTCTGGAGAAGGTCAAGGGATTCTATCCCGACATCAAGAAGGACTCGGAAGAAGCCACAAGGATCATCGACATGGTCAAGCAGATGGAACATCAGGGTTATCAGTTTGAGGGTGCGGAAGCTTCCTTTGAGTTGGAAGTACGAAAGTTACTCGGCGTACGGCCAAAGTTTTTCGAACTGCAGATGCTCAGCGTAGTTGACGAGCCGCAGTCCGAAATCCGCAAGAAGCCGTCGCTCGCTTCGATTAAAGTACTTGTTGGCGAGCAGCTGGAGATCACTGCAGCAGAGGGGCTAGGCCCCGTGAACGCCATCGACGCAGCATTACGTAAAGCGCTGGAGGTATTTTATCCCGAAATCGGAGAAATCCGGTTGACGGATTATAAGGTACGTGTACTCGACAGCGAGAGCGCGACAGCCGCAAAGGTACGCGTGCTCATCGAGTCTACCGACGGACATGAATACTGGACGACCGTCGGCGTCGCGGTAGACATCATGCAGGCGAGTACACGCGCGCTGATGGATTCTATCGAATATAAACTGCTCAAGTCCAATGCGCAGACAAAATATCTCGAAGCGCAGGGCGAAAGCGCGTAAGAAAAGAGATTTTCCTGAGATCGAAAGGAGTACATATATGAAACTCACCGGCGCACAAATCCTCATCGAATGCCTCGTGGAGCAGGGAGTCGACACCGTGTTCGGCTATCCCGGCGGCTCCGTGCTGAATATTTACGACGAGCTGTACAAAAGCAGCGACCGCATCCACCATATTCTCACCGCGCATGAACAGGGCGCATCGCACGCGGCGGATGGTTACGCCCGCGCAAGCGGAAAGGTCGGCGTCTGCATCGCGACCTCAGGCCCCGGGGCGACAAACCTCGTCACCGGCATCGCAACCGCATACCTCGACAGCGTGCCTGTCGTGTTCATCACGGGAAATGTCAACGTTAACCTGATCGGTAAAGACAGTTTTCAGGAGGCGGACATTGCCGGCATCACAACACCGATTACCAAGCACAACTTCATCGTCAAGGATGTCAAAGACCTCGCACAGATCATGCGGGAAGCGTTCGAGATCGCGAGAACTGGCCGTCCCGGCCCCGTGCTCGTCGATATCCCGAAGAACGTGACTGCTGAGACAGCAGAATATTCGGCTGAAAAGATCGATACCGCGAGAAAAACTTCGCCCGTCAGCGAAGAGGCGGCAGCCGGAATCGAAGAACTCGCGGACATGATCTGCAAACACGACAAGGTGTTCATGCTCTGCGGTGGCGGCGCATTGCTCGCAGGCGCAAGCGAAGAAGTGACACAGCTTGCCGAGCTGATCAAAGCACCCGTTGGAACGACATTGATGGGCACGGGGTGCATTCCGTCGTCACACCCAAACTTCACCGGCATGATCGGCATGCACGGTACCCGCGCGACCAACGTTGCGGTGTCGGAAAGCGAACTCTTCATCGCGCTTGGCAGCCGATTCAACGACCGCGTGACGGGTGACGTGAACAAGTTCTGCAAGAGCGCAAAGATCGTGCAGATCGACATAGACGCAGCGGAGATCAACAAAAACGTCCGCACTGCACATCACATTCAGGGCGACGTCAAGAGCGTGTTGCAGCGTTTGTTAAAAGTTCTAGAATCCGCACCGTTTGAAACGGCAGAGCGAGAGCAGTGGCTGAGCGCGATTCAAACACTCAAAGTGCCCGCACGCGCACCGCGTCATTTGGGATTTACACCCAAGGCGATCATCACCGAGACGCAGAATCACCTGCCGAAAGACGCCATCGTCGTCACCGACGTGGGTCAGCACCAGATGTGGGCAGCGCGCTACTACGGTTATGAAGTGCCGGGCACGTTTATCACCTCCGGCGGATTTGGCACGATGGGCTACGGTTCGGGAGCAGCGATGGGCGCGGCGGTTGCGCGACAGGATCGGAAAGTCGTCCTGTTTACTGGTGACGGATGCTTCCGCATGAACAGTAACGAACTTGCGACTATGCAGCACTACGGCATCCCCGTGATCATCATCGTGATGAACAACGGTGTGCTGGGCATGGTGCGTCAGTGGCAGACCGTGTTCTACGGCAAACGGTATTCGCAGACCAACCTCGACCGCGGACCCGATTTTGCAAAGCTTGCAGAAGCGTACGGCCTCAAGGGTTATACCGTTTGCTCGCTGGAACAGTTTGACGAAGCGTTCGAAGAAGCGCTGGCGTCCGGCGAAACGGCTGTCATCGACTGCCGCATCGGTTGCGACGAAACCATCACGCCGATGGTCGCGCCAGGCAAACCCATCACAGAGTTCGTGCTCCACGAGCATGAAACACCGGAACAGAAATAAGTAAGGAGGACGTGTTTATGCGCAGCGATGAAGTCACAAAAAACGCGGAGCGCGCGCCGCATCGTTCCCTGTTTAAAGCAATGGGATATACGGACGAGGAGTTAAATCGTCCGCTGATCGGTATCGCCAACCCCAGAAACGAGATCGTACCCGGACACTTCAATCTTGACCAGCTTTCCGATGCAGTCAAGGCGGGCATCCGCATGGCGGGCGGCACGCCGATCGAATTCGGTACCATCGGCGTATGCGACGGCATTGCGATGGGGCACGAAGGCATGCACTATTCGCTGGCAAGCCGTGAGATCATCGCGGACGAATGCGAAATCATGGCGCAGGCGCACCGCTTCGACGGCATGGTTTTCCTGCCGGGTTGCGACAAGATCATCCCCGGCATGCTGATGGCGGCGGCGCGGCTCGATCTGCCCGCGGTCGTAGTCACAGCGGGTCCGATGCTCTCCTATCAGGGCGGCGGCAAAAACCTCGACCTCAACAGCGTGTTTGAAGCGGTCGGCGCGTTCAAGGCTGGAAAGGCCACGCAGGAAGACCTCGATTTTTGCGAAAACAATGCGTGCCCCGGATGCGGTTCCTGCTCCGGCATGTTCACGGCAAACAGCATGTCCTGTTTGAGTGAAGCAATCGGCATGGCGCTGCCCGGCAACGGCACGATTCCCGCGGTATATGCAGAGCGCCTGCGTCTCGCAAAGCACGCAGGTATGCAGATTGTAGAACTGGTCAACAAGGATATCCGTCCTTCTCAGATTCTGACAGAGACCGCGTTTGCCAATGCGCTTGCGGTCGATATGGCGCTCGGTTGCTCCACCAACAGCGTGCTGCACCTGACCGCAATCGCGCGCGAAGCGGGGGTTACGCTGAATCTTGATCTGATCAACGAGATCAGCGCCAAGGTTCCGAATCTTTGCCGCCTTGCGCCCTCCGGCCCGCACCATGTAGAAGATCTCTATCATGCGGGCGGCGTATCGGCGGTCGTCAACGAGCTGATTCAAAACGGCTACTACGACGGATCGACCATGACCGTGCTCGGCTTACCGATGGCGGACGCAGTCAAAAACGCAAAGATTCGCAACGGCAACGTGATCCGCTCCTGCAAGGAGCCATACTCCAAGACAGGCGGCATCCAGATTCTCAAAGGCAACATCGCGCCGGACGGCTCCGTCGTCAAACGCGCGGCAGTACTCGACAGCATGATGGTGCATAGTGGCAAAGCAAAGGTGTTTAATTCCGAAGAGCAGGCGATCAAGGCGATCTACGGCATGCAGATTCAGCCGGGCGACGTCGTCGTCATCCGCTACGAAGGTCCCAAAGGCGGGCCGGGCATGCGTGAAATGTTGGGGCCGACGTCCGCAATCGCGGGCATGGGACTCGACAGCACGGTTGCGCTCATCACGGACGGACGCTTCTCAGGAGCTTCCCGCGGCGCTGCAATCGGGCACGTATCGCCGGAAGCTGCCCGCGGCGGCAACATTGCGCTTATTCAGGATGGCGACACGATCGAAATCGACATTCCGGCTGGTACGCTTCATGTATGCGTCAGCGACGAAGAACTCAACGAGCGCAGAAAGAACTGGCAGCCGCCGGAACCGAAGATCAAAAAGGGGTACCTTGCGCGGTATGAACGCGCGGTTTCCTCCGCTTCGGAAGGCGCGGTTGTGAAATAATCTGCTTTAGGAAGAGAGGCTGTTGATGAGGCAGATACAGCTGTTTGATACGACCCTGCGGGACGGCGAGCAGACCCCTGGGTGCAGTATGAACATGAAAGAAAAGATCGACATGGCACGCCAGCTGGAACTTCTCGGCGTACATGTCATCGAAGCGGGCATTGCTTCAGCCTCGCAGAGCGACTTTAACTCCGTTCGCGCGGTTGCAAGAGAGCTTCACAAAGCGAAAGTAACCAGCATGTCCCGCGCGCTGACAAAGGATATCGACAGTACCTGGGAAGCGCTACGGCACGCCAGATATCCGCGGATTCATCTGCTGTTGCCAACATCCGACACGTTGCTCGAAAACAGGCTTAAAAAATCCCGGCAAGAAGTGCTCGAGCAGACGGAACAGATGGTTCGCTACGCAAAGAAGCTCTGCGAGGATATCGAATTCTCGGCAGAGGACGCAACCAGAAGCGATCCGGAGTTTCTTGCGAAGGTGTTTGAAACGGCGATTGCGGCTGGCGCAACTGTGGTCAACATCCCCGATTCCATCGGATACGCAACGCCGGAAGAGTACGGCAACCTGATTCGCTTCCTACGCGGCTCGGTCAAAGGCGCGGAACACGTGGTGTTCTCCAGCCATTGTCACAACGATCTTGGCCTTGCGGTTGCAAACTCGCTCTCGGCGATTCTGGCTGGTGCGGATGAAGTGCAGTGCACGATCAACGGCATTGGTGAGCGCGCGGGAAACGCCGCGCTGGAAGAGATCGTCATGACGTTGAAAGCCCGCTCGGCATACTACGGCGCAGATACGACGATCGACACCGCGCAGATCTATAAGACGAGTAGGTTACTCAGTACGATTACCGGCATCAAAGTGCAGCCGAACAAAGCAATCGTCGGCGAAAACGCCTTTGCGCAGGAGAGCGGCACACTTCCGCCGGGAATGCTTTCGGGAAATCTAAGCTACGAGAGCATGAAACCGGAAGCGGTAGGTTTAACCACGAACAAGATTGTTCTCGGCAAGCAATCCGGCAGACACGCGTTCAACGACCGCGTCAAGGAACTCGGCTACAACGTCGATTTTGCGCTCTCCAACACGCTGTTCAAACAGTTTAAGGAGCTGGCGGACAAGAAGAAAACCGTGTCCGACCGCGATATCGAAGCGCTGGTACGCAGCATTCTGGCTCAGGAGATTCCGAAGAGTTATGCGCTGGAACGCTACGTCATCAACACCGGCAACACGATCACGCCGACTTCGAGCATTGCGCTCATAGGTGAGGACGGATCGAGGACGGAGAAGGTTGCAAGCGGGTTCGGCCCCGTGGACGCTTCGTTTAACGCGATCAACAAGATCGTAGGACGCGCGGTCAAGCTGGAGGAATACTCCATCGGCGCGGTCACAGAAGGACGCGACGCACAGGGCGAAGTCAGCGTAAAGATCAGCAGCGAAGGCGCAACGGCGAAAGGCTACGGTCTCAGCACCGACGTGATCGAGGCGAGCATTCTTGCTTACATCAACGCGATCAATAACCTGATCTACGATCGGTCGCGCGAAGAACAATAGAAGAAGTAAATTTGATAAACATATTACGCGGGAGGAGCATAAAACAAACTATGGGAATGACAATGACGCAAAAAATACTGGCAAGCCACGCAGGGCTCGATCAGGTAAGCGCAGGGCAGTTGATCCGCGCGAAGGTCGATCTCGTGCTCGGCAACGATATCACCTCTCCGGTTGCGATCGTAGAGTTTGAAAAAGCGGGTCTTGAGAGTGTATTCGACAAAGACAAGATCGCGCTGGTCATGGATCACTTTACGCCCAACAAGGACATCAAGGCCGCAGAACAGTGCAAGACCGTTCGCGAGTTTGCCAAGAAGTACCAGATTACGAACTTCTTCGATGTCGGCAAGGTCGGCGTAGAGCACGCACTGCTGCCGGAGATGGGGCTTGTCAAGCCCGGCGATCTGATCATCGGTGCGGATTCTCATACCTGCACCTATGGCGCGCTCGGTGCATTTTCCACTGGTGTCGGCAGCACCGACATGGCGGCGGGCATGGCGACAGGCCTCTGCTGGCTGAAGGTACCGACCGCGATGCGATTTGTACTCAAAGGCAAACTCAAGGAATGGGTATCCGGCAAGGACGTCATCCTCCAGATCATCGGCATGATCGGCGTGGACGGTGCGCTCTATCAGAGCATGGAGTTCACAGGCGAGGGTCTTTCGAGCCTCACGATGGAAGACCGTCTCTGCATGGCGAACATGGCCATCGAAGCGGGCGCGAAGAACGGCGTATTTGAATACGACGAAAAAACCAAACAGTTCGCGAAAGAGCACAATTGCGCGCCTTGGACGATCTATAAAGCAGACGACGACGCGGAATATACCGCAACGTATGAAATCGATCTTTCCGCCATCGAGCCGACCGTTTCGTTGCCGCATCTGCCGGAAAACGCGAAACCCGTCTCCGACGTCGGCGAGATCACCATCGATCAGGCGGTCATCGGCAGCTGCACTAACGGCAGAATCGAAGACCTTCGCGCGGCAGCCAAGATATTTGAAGGCCGTCAGGTACACGACGGCGTACGCTGCATCGTCATCCCTGCCACGCAGAAGATCATGCTGCAGGCGATGGAAGAAGGCCTCGTCAAGACATTCATCGACGCGGGCTGCGCGGTCAGCACGCCCACCTGCGGGCCGTGCCTCGGCGGTCACATGGGCATCCTTGCCAAAGGCGAGCGCGCGGTAGCCACCACGAACCGCAACTTCGTCGGTCGCATGGGACACACGGGATCGGAAGTGTACTTGGCTTCTCCCGCAGTCGCAGCCGCATCCGCCATCGCAGGCAAACTCGTCACACCCGAATCCGTATTAGGAGGCAAAGCATGAAGGCAACAGGCAACGCCATCAAATATGGCGACAACATCGATACAGACGTGATCATCCCCGCACGTTATCTCAACACCACCGACCCCAAAGAACTGGCTTCGCACTGCATGGAGGATATCGACAAAGAGTTCGCCAAGAATGTGCAGGCAGGGGATGTAATGGTTGGCGGCAAGAATTTCGGCTGCGGCAGCTCTCGCGAGCATGCACCGATCGCGATCAAGGAAAGCGGCATTTCCTGCGTTATCGCGGCGACGTTTGCACGCATCTTCTACCGCAACGCGATCAACATCGGGCTTCCGATCGTAGAATGCCCGGAAGCTAGCGAAAAGATTTCGGCGGGCGACAAGGTCAGCGTCGATTTTGACACGGGCTTGATCACAAACCTCACGAAAAACGAAACGTATCAGGGCGAACCCTTCCCGCCGTTCATTCAGGGCATTATTTCCGCTGGCGGTCTTATGAACGCCATCAAAGCGGGCAAGCTGTAAGGGGGAACTGATATGAACTACAACATTGCGGTCATTCGCGGAGATGGCATCGGCCCCGAGATTGTCGGGGAAGCCATCAAGGCGCTCAACGTCGCGGCAAAGCGTTTCGGCTTTGCGCTGAGCTTTCACGATGTACTCATGGGCGGTTGTGCCATCGACGCAACCGGCGTACCGCTGCCGGACGAGACGGTTCGCGTTTGCAAAGCCAGCAGCGCGGTTCTCCTCGGCGCGGTAGGCGGCCCGAAATGGGACACGCTGCCTGGGCATCTTCGCCCCGAAGCGGGCTTGCTCGGCATCCGCGCGGCGCTCGGTCTCTACGCAAACCTGCGTCCTGCGGTACTGTTTGATCCGCTCAAGGACGCTTGCCCGCTCAAGGAGGAGATCGTCGCCAACGGACTCGATATCCTTATGGTACGTGAACTCACGGGCGGCATCTACTTCGGCGAACGCGGAAGAAGCAAGGGCGAGCGTGGGGAAGAAGCCTACGACACCGAACGTTACTCCGTGATGGAAGTCGAGCGCATCGGCAGAATCGGCTTTGAGGCCGCAAGAAAACGCGGCAGCAAGCTCACGAGTGTCGATAAGGCAAACGTGCTGGAAAGCTCCCGCCTATGGCGCGAGACAATGCACCGCCTCGCCAAGGAATATCCCGATGTAGTGTATGACGACATGCTCGTCGATAACGCAGCCATGCAGCTTGTCCGTAATCCCGCGAGATTCGACGTGGTCGTGACCAGCAACATGTTCGGTGACATCCTCTCGGATGAAGCGAGCATGATCACGGGTTCCATCGGTATGCTGCCCTCCGCCTCGCTGGGTGATGGCACGCTGGGTCTGTATGAACCGATTCACGGTTCCGCACCAGATATCGCCGGTACAGGCAGCGCGAACCCGCTTGCGACCATTCTCTCCTGCGCGATGCTGCTGCGCTACTCATTAAACCAGCAGGAAGCGGCAAACGCAATCGAGCGCGCGGTACAGCTCACACTGGAAGAAGGCTGGCGCACGGCCGATATCACGGCAGGAAAGAGCGCAATCGGCACGCAGCAGATGGGAGACATCGTCTGCGGTTATATTGAAAAGGCATAAGAAAGGAGCGCGTATGGAAGCGAAATCAATGAAACTCACGATGTCCGTGCTCGTGAAAAACCACGCGGGTATCTTGTACAAAGTCGTTGGTTTGTTCTCGCGCAGGGCGTATAATATCCATAGTTTGGCAGTCGGCACAACGAGCGATCCCGCGATCTCACGCATGACGATCGTGGTCGACGGCGACGAGGAGATCTTTGACCAGGTCGAAAAGCAGCTCTGCAAGCTGATCGACGTCATCGAGGTCAAGATTTTGACAGAGGGCGAGTTCATCAACCGTGAACTGATCCTGCTCAAGGTCAACGCAACGAGCGACAACCGTTCGGATCTGCTGCAGATCACAAAGATCTTCGGCGCAAAGGTCATCGACGTTTCGCACGAGATGCTAATCGTTGAGTATGCGGATACGTCCGATCAGGTGCGCAGGCTCGAGCAAATGCTGGAGCGTTACGGCATTCGCGAGACGGTGCGAACCGGTACGATAGCGATTGAGAACGCGCACGTGATGGCGGTCAAGGAAGATTAATCAACGCAATGGAGTTCCACGGCGAACGCCGTAAAAGATTTTTAATTATATTTGGAGGATGAAACAAATGGCAAAGATGTATTATGAAAGCGACTGCAACCTCGCGCACCTGAAGAACAAGATCGTCGCCATTATCGGCTACGGCAGCCAGGGTCACGCGCACGCGCTGAACCTCAAAGAGAGCGGCGTAAACGTCATCGTCGGCCTCTATCAGGGCAGCAAATCCTGGAAAGCGGCAGAAGAAGCTGGCTTGAAGGTATACACTGCAAAAGATGCGGCGAAGCTTGCAGACGTAATCATGATCCTCGTCAACGACGAAAAGCAGGCCATGCTCTATACCGACAGTATTGCTGACGGTCTCGTGGAAGGAAACACGCTCGTGTTTGCACACGGCTTTAATATCCATTACGGCCAGATCGTGCCGCCCGCCAACGTGGACGTTGTCATGGTCGCGCCCAAAGGCCCCGGTCATACTGTCCGCAGTGAGTATCAGCGCGGCGCAGGCGTTCCGTGCCTGATCGCGGTCTATCAGGACTTCTCCGGCAAGGCGAAGGAAACCGCTCTTGCGTATGCAGCCGGCATCGGCGGCGCGCGCGCAGGCATCCTCGAAACCACCTTCCGCGAAGAGACCGAAACCGACCTTTTCGGCGAACAGGCTGTCCTCTGCGGCGGCGTGACGGAGCTCATGCTGGCAGGCTTTGAGACGCTGGTTGAAGCGGGCTACGCGCCTGAGAATGCTTACTTTGAGTGCATCCACGAGATGAAGCTCATCGTCGACCTCATCTATGCCGGCGGTTTCGAGCGTATGCGTTACTCCATCAGCGACACCGCTGAGTACGGCGACTATGTCACCGGCAAGCGCATCATCACCGACGAAACGCGCAAAGAGATGAAGAAAGTTCTCACCGAGATCCAGGACGGCACCTTTGCCCGCAATTGGATTCTTGAAAACCGCGTTGGTCGCCCGCATTTCAACGCCATGAAACGTCAGGGTGCGGAAACGCAGCTCGTCAAGGTCGGTCAGCAGCTCAGAAGCCAGATGACCTTCCTGAAGAAATAAGAACGGCACAAAACAAGGGAGCAACACTTGAACGATCTGACCACGATAAACCTGCAACTGAATTCATTGACGGTTTATCGTACGCTTTTACAGGATGAAACGGTGGCCCGCTTTGCGCGCGTACTGAGCGCTGCGCAAAGCGGCTCCTTTGCCTTGTTCTTGGAAAGCTACGGCGCATTTCTGCAGCAGCTTTCTATGGAATCAGGTTCGTTTTATTTTGCGGCACACATGGAGCAGTTGATTCGTTTCGACGACAATGCATTTACCCGTGCGGCTGCGCAAGGCGGAAGAAGCGAAGGGTATATAGCGCTTCGCAATGCCGCTTCGTTCGACCTAGAGGCGTTACGCGCTGTTGCAAGTATTTCATTTAAAGAGCTGAGCACACGCGTCCTTTCAAGTGCCAACGAGCAGGAATCGAGTTTGGTTTCCCGAATGCCAGAGTACATTGCAGGATCGAGCCGATTATTCGACGGATCGCAGGACGTTATTTCCACAATGGAGACGTTCTATCGAATGAATGGCTATGGTGTGTTTGCAAAATTCGGCGCGTTCCGTTGGGATCATGCCTTGCTTGGTATACCACAGCCTGATCCGATTCGCCTAAGCGATCTGAAGTCGTATGAATACGAACGAGGATTGGTCGCGGCGAACACAAAGGATTTTGTGGAAGGCCGGGGTGGCGGCAATATGCTGCTCTATGGTGATCGGGGAACGGGCAAAAGCAGCACAATCAAGGCGCTGGCAAACGAGTATTGCAGCAATGGGCTTCGCATCGTCGAAGTCACCAAGGACGCGATTCCGCAGTTTCCTGCGATCATGGAACGCCTGCGTGAGGTTCCGTTACGGTTTATCCTGTTTCTGGACGATCTATCGTTTTCCACGGACGACGCAGCATTCTCTGCGCTCAAGTCTGTTTTGGAAGGCGGCGTGGTCGTGCGTCCGGAAAACTGCCGAATTTACGCCACGAGCAACAGAAGGCATCTTGTGAAAGAAACGTTCTCTGAGCGCAGCGTGGATTTGGACGATGTGCACGCGGGGGACACCAAACAGGAAAAACTATCCCTTTATGACCGATTTGATCAAACGGTAAATTTCTTTGCGCCCGATCAAGCGCAGTTCCTTGCGATCGTACGCGCGATAGCGCATGAAAAAGTGTTGCAGGTTTCGTTTGAAGAACTAGATCGCGGAGCGATTCAATGGGCGATTCGTGCGGGAGGAAGATCTCCTCGCGCAGCGAAACAGTTTGTTGAATGGGCAGCCGCGCAGCTACAGAAAGGCGCTTCGATTCTGGAGGAATGAGCCGGAATCCTGGCGCAACTGACAAACCATCAGCAAGGCAACCGGCGGCGATCACCCGTCGGCTGTTTTGTATATTTGTGGAATGATCCAACAAGAGGTGAGAAGATTTGGAGATCACAAAACGACATAAGTTCCGGCACGCGCTCGCCGCGGCGTTTCCGCATACATTGCCCGTATTGGCAGGATTCCTTGTGCTTGGCATTGCCTATGGCATGCTGATGCTGGAGAAAGGGTATGGCCCGCAATGGTCAGTGCTCATGAGCGCAGTTGCGTTCTGCGGAAGCATGCAGTTTGTCGCAATTACGCTGCTCTCGACCGCGTTTCAGCCATTTGAGGCGCTGGTTTTAAGTTTGCTGGTCAATGCAAGACACTTGTTCTATGGATTGTCCATGCTTGACAAATACAAAGGCTTCGGAAAAGTGAAAGGCTTTCTGATCTACACGCTGTGTGACGAAACCTTCTCCATCGTTTCCTCCGTCAATCCGCCGGAGGATGTGGAACCCAAGTACTTTTACCTAAGCATTTCACTGCTCGACTATCTGTATTGGGTGTTCGGCACGCTCCTGGGCGGTCTGCTCGGCGGACTAATGCCGTTTGACATGAAAGGGCTCGATTTTGCGCTGACCGCACTGTTTGTCGTACTGTTTATAGAACAAATGAAGAAGAAGGGCAACTGGATCTTGGGGTTGATCGGCATCGCCTGCGCGCTGATTTCGCGTTTCGTGTTTGGCGCAGGCAATATGGTTCTGCCCGCACTCATTATCATTCTCATCACGCTTCTTGCCGGGAGGAAGAATCTATGCAACCTTTGTTAACCCCGGTTCAAATTGTTCTGACGGTCGTTGCGGTAGCGATTGGAGCAATGGCAACACGGTTCCCGCCGTTTTTTCTCTTTCCGGAAGGAAAGAAGCCGCCGCAGGTTGTCACATATCTCGGCAATGTCCTGCCACCCGTGATGATGGGATTGCTGGTCGTCTATTGCCTGAAAGAAGTGCCGATTGTTGCATTTCCGCACGGACTGCCGGAGTTGATTTCGATTGCTTTTATCGTCCTGATCCATCTTTGGCGCAAGAATGTACTGCTCAGCATCGGTTGCGGTACTGCGTTATATATGTTTCTGGTGCAGGCAGTTTTCGTAGTATAATTATTTTGAGGTGAAAGTATGGATGAGATAAAAATCGGTCGATACCGCCATTTTAAAGGCAACGAATATGAGGTACTATATCTCGCCAAGCACTCCGAAACGTTGGAGCCAATGGTCGTATACCGCGCCCTTTACGGTGAGCACGGCGTTTGGGTGCGTCCCGCAAAAATGTGGAACGAAACAGTAGAGCGGGACGGACAGACATATACCCGCTTTACCTTCATCGGAGAATAATACCGTTTGATAGAATTTCGGGAAAGATTGTAAAATTTTACATTGCACAAAATATGACAAAATTATATGATGGTACTAAGACTACGATCATGCGATAATCCTTGACCACACAATATTCTGTTCGTGCAACGGAGGAAATCCAAGTGAAGCAATCCGTCAGTACGCAAGCCAAACAGTCCAGGAGTGCCTTGAAAAGGTCGCTTCTGATCACGGCTGTCTATGCGTTTGTCGGATATACCTGGATTATCGGATCTGAGCTTGCGCTATCGAGTATGCTCCCGGAAAGTCCGCAAATATTCATCATCAGTGTCACAAAAGGCCTCGGATTTGTCACGGCAACCGCGGCCTTAATCTTTTTCCTAGTTTATTCAAGTTTGCGGAAGATAACGCGCGAAAGCGACAAACGCAGAAGAAATGAAGTTGCGCTCGAAGAAGCGCAGCGTATCGCGCATATCGGGAATTTTTCCTACGATGCGAGTTTGCAGCAGTTTCAATTTTCTGATGAAGCAATTCGGGTGATGGGTCTGGATGCTGCTGCACTACCAACTAAACCGGAAGAGATATTAAAATTGCTCCATGTTGAGGATCGAAATCGCGTGTATGTGCTTGCAAAGGATGCTTTGACGCGCGGCGAGTCCACATCATTTGAATGTCGAATACTGCATGCAAATGAATCAGAACGGTATATTCAGGTTCGATTACAGCTTTTAGACCAGAATAAAAGCGAGCATCCAACAACGATTGGTACGCTTCAAGACATCACCGACCGCGTCAGTGCTCAGATGTCTGCCAAAACCAATGAAGCAATCTATAAAACGTTTCTCAACTCCAGCTATGATTTGGTCTATTTAAAAGACAGCTCTTTGCATTATATCTCGGTCAATACGAACATGCAGGAGTATTACGGAATCAAAGAAGAAGAGCTGATTGGTCGACAGTTAAGCGATATTAAACCAAGTGAAGAAGCGAAGTTGTGGGAAGCACGTGATAAGAGCGTTTTACTCAGTGGCAAACCGCTATTCATAGAAGACACGAGTGAAGGTCAATCGTTTGAAACAATTATTTTTCCGGTCGAATTCGCTGACAACAAACGCGGTGTAGGCGGTATCTCCCGCGATATCTCTCAGAGGAAGCAAACAGAGGCGATCGTGATTCAAGAACGCGACCGCGCGCAGACATACTTTGAGATCGCGCCGATTATATTTATTGTTTTGAATAATGAAGGTTGCGTAGCAATGATCAACCGTTGCGGCTGTGAGACGCTAGGTCTGCCAAAAGAAGAGATTATTGGAACAACTTGGGTGGAACATTTCGTTCCGGAAAATGACCGCGAAGGCGTAAATGATGTTATTAAGCAAATCTATGAGGGAACTTTCGTAACAACTGAAATACACGAGAACGGAATGTTGACAGCAGACAACGACATTCGAACCATCGAATGGCGCAACACGATTCTGAGAGATGCAGAGGGGAATCCAACAGGAATATTATCCGCAGGTGTTGACGTGACCGATCTTCGCAATACGATCAGCGCTTTGCGAGAAAGTGAACGAAGCAAAAGCGTATTACTTTCCAATCTACCGGGTATGGCATATCGTTGCAACAACGACCACGATTGGACGATGAAGTTTGTTTCTTCCGGGTGTTACGAATTAACCGGATTTTTGCCGGATGAGTTTATCGACAACAGAGTGGTTGCATTCAACGATATTATTTGCCCGGAATATCAGGAAAGCATCTGGGAAGAAAGCCAGAAGCACCTGATTGCGCATGAGGGCGTTCAATATGAATACGAGATTTTAACCGCTTCCGGCGAGCGCAAATGGGTTCTCGACATCAATCAGGGCGTTGCCGACGAGAGCGGGAAAATCGTTGCGTTGGAAGGCATTATCGTCGATATCACAAAATCAAAGCTTCAATTTTTACAGATACAGTATCTCAGCAACCACGACCAACTCACGGGGCTGCACAATCGCCTGCATTATGACAATGCGAAAAAGCGCTTGGATAAGGAATCCTCTTTACCCTTATCGATGATCTTCGTAGACATCAACGGTTTGAAACTCATCAACGACGCGTTCGGATACGATGCTGGCGACCGCATGATTCAAACCACCGCTGCACTGATCAAGGCAAACATCCTGCCGCATGAGATTGTCGCGCGCATCGGCGGCGATGAATTCGGTCTTCTTTTACCGTACACGGACAAAAACGAATGCGCAAAACGCATGCAATCGCTCAAAGAAGTGTTTGATAACTATAATGCAATCTTGCAAGACAAGACGATGATCATCAATATCTCCATCGGCTGCGAAACGAAGTCGACTATGGATGAAGATCTTTCTCATGTCGCTAGGGATGCGGAGGCGAACCTTTCGCAGCACAAACTGCTCGATCAAAAGAGTCACCATAACGCTGTTCTTTCGTCGATGATGGCAACGCTGTTTGCAAGAAGCTTTGAGACGGAGGAACACGCGAAACGAATCGGCGATCTTTGCGCAACGGTTGGCATGAAATTGAATCTCTCTCATGACGACATTGACCGTCTTCGTCTGTTTGCTTATCTGCATGACATAGGCAAGATCGGCATCAGCGACCAGATTCTGAATAAACCTGGCCCGCTGAACGAAGAAGAACTTGTGGTGATGCGAACGCATCCAGAAATAGGTTACCGTATCGCGATGTCTTCGCCTGACTTCGCCTCAATCGCAGACCTGATCTTAACGCATCACGAGCGCTGGGATGGAACAGGGTATCCCAACCATCTGTCCGGCGAGAACATTCCGATTTTGGCACGCATTCTCGCCGTAGCAGACGCATATGATGCGATGACGGAAGACCGCGTATATCGCAAGGCGCTCTCCGCAAAAGCCGCAATGGATGAAATCCGAAAAAACGCCGGAACGCAATTTGACCCGAGGATCGCCCAGGTCTTTCTTGAGATCGTTGAGCAGGATGATCTGTAATGATTTTGAGTATCTTTGCTTATAAATTAGGAGTTGTTGAATGACGGTTTCATATGAACGTTTTATCGAATACTGGGACAATGTTTTCTCAAAAGCAGGTGATTCCGTTTCCAATCAAGTTTCATTGGATAACGTCGACTTAGAAAACGCATTACTATGGCTGTGTGAAGGATCGCGCAGCATGATCGATTTCGGGTGCGGCAGAGGGTCCATGTTATTTTTTTGCGCGCAGAATGGAACACAGGAGCATCTGGGCATCGATTTATCGTCAGAAGCGATCATGCTTTCGCAACGTCGCGCCGAGACGTACCCACATGGCTCGTTTGAATTCCAGCAAGGCGGGGTGGAGGCATTATCCAATGTTCCGGAAGCATCGTTTGACGCAATGATCCTATCCAATATCATCGACAATCTTTACCCCGACGATGCAAAACTTCTGCTGTCTGAATGCGCTCGCATTGTAAAGCCGGGCGGAAAACTCTTTGTCAAACTCAATCCGTTTCTAACGCCTGAACAAATCGCTGAGTGGAACATAAAGACGATCTCCGGAAATCTTCTGGATGATGGATTGCTTCTTTGGAACAATACGACCGAACAATGGCGATCATTCCTTGAGCATGATTTCTCGATCGTTCACGAGGGAACGATCTATTATCCGGAACATGACATGATCAATCGATCATTCTATCTGACTCACTAACTGACTCGCAAAAAAAGACGGCTTCTGCCGTCTTTTTATTTACTCACAATTTAGTTTGATATGGAGCCGGGCTTGGTGAGGAAAAGGACGCCCAGCGTATTTGGTCCGCAATGGCAGCTGATTGTGCAGCTCGCTTGTGTAACGAATATCTCCTTAAACGGTTGCAGCTCTTTGATGCGTGCGACAACTTTGTCGATGATCGCAGGATCATCCATTCCGGAATGGGTGACGAACACGCGATCCAGTACCAGATCGGTTCGATCCTTGATCTGATCGTCGACGTATTTCATCAGCGACGGTGCGAGCTTGCCCATGTATTTTTTACCGACAATCATGCTGCCTTGCCGGTCGTTTTTTACGATGATAGTAGGCTTGAGGTTTAACATCGCCGCACCAATTTGCGTGATGCTGGAGCATCTGCCGCCTGCGCGCATGAATTCAAGCGTATCAAGAATGAAACTTGCGCGTGTATCTTGCGTAAGCGCGGATACTTCTTCAACAATTTGCTTTGTCGGAATACCGGCTTTGATGCGCTCGCCCGCTTCGCAAACCAACAGGCCAAAGCCCGTTGAGAGCGAGCAGGAGTCGATCACGTAGACGTTGCCTTTGTCCTTCAACGTCTCCGCCGCAATCGTCGCGTTTGCATGGGAACTGGATAACCCCGATCCAAGAGAAACGTGGATAATGTCATACCCTTGATCGAGATAGTTTGAAAAGTAGCTTTCGTATTCCTCGGGGTTGATTGCTGCAGTGCGAGGCAGAAGCTTGTGTTTCCACCACGCATCATATAACTGCGCAGAAGTGATATCGACTCCGTCGGTATACTGCTTATCATCCAAGATAATATGGAGCGGATGGAGAGACACATGATAGCGCGCCTTGAGTTCGTCGCCGATGTCGCAAGGGGTATCCGCGCTGAGTATGATCTTTTGATCCGGCATACGCATGATTCCTCCTAAAAGAGTTTTCTTATTCTAGCAAACACATTTGCGAGCGTCAACCCAGACAAAAAAGAAACAAGATAGCGTGCGATTGGATTGCGCGTCACAATGCAGCTGCCTTGTCTATTTAATCTTATCTTTTGTGATTTTGCAAGCGTATTTTGTATCTTGCGTACAATTTAAACGACTTCCGAATGTTCAGCAATCTCATCCACGGAATCTAAGGCATACAGATTTGAACCAAAATCGCCGAGCAGGCGAATGTTTTGGTTGTATCCGGTTGCAACAAACTGATTGTTCAAATGAACGCCCTGCATGAGGGTCTTACCGCTTGCGGTGTAGGTCTCCACACAATCCTGCATGGCGTACAGCCGATCGATCCAACGGAAAAGAAACCCATTCGAATTGATCGAAAACGGAAGCAAGTGATTGATTAAACCGCCGAATCTGCGAATGAAAATACGCTGCGGTTTGGTCTGCAAACGATACTTCGTCGTCGCATCCAAGCCTGTGATCGGCATGATATCGTTGCCTTCTGCGGCCTGTGTCAGCGTTTGGAATGAACCGGCAATAGAACGGCTACGATCCTTAGACACCGTCTGCCAATAGACTTTGTTACCCTTCGGTGTGTCGTGGCGGAAGAATCTACCGTATTGAAGTGTTTTGCGGTGCGTGCGATAATACGCGATTTGCTCGCGCACTTCTATTCGTTCCAGCATCGTCAGATGCTTCAAATCCAGCTCGTAACCGAGGCAGCCGAAGCTCGCAACGTTAAAGCGCGTTGCGATCGGCGTTTGACGCAGCGTCTGCTGGTTCGGCGCCGCGGAAACATGCGCGCCCATCGTCGAAAGCGGGTAGAGGTAGCTCAAGCCTTCCTGGATTTTCAACCTCTCGATGGCGTCTGTGTCATCGCTCGACCAAACCTGCGGCGAAAAGCAAAGCATACCAAGATCAAATCGATTGCCGCCACTGGAGCAAGACTCGAGCAGGATCTGCGGACGCGGACGGAAGATCCGCGCGAGCACATCGTACAATCCCATCATATAACGATGATAAAACTCACCCTGATTCGTAAGGACTGGGGAGCATGCGTCGCTGATATGGCGGTTCATATCCCACTTGACGTAATTGACGCTGGCGTCATCCAGAGTCTTTGAGACGTTGTTGACGATATAATCCTGCACATCGGGATTGCATAGATCGAGCACCAGCTGATTTCTGCCATACAACGGCGCTCTACCCGGCGTGGTGACCGCATATTCCGGATGCGCGCGATAGAGATCGCTGTCGGGATTGACCATTTCAGGCTCAAACCAAAGCCCGAACATCATACCGAGTGCACGGATTTCGTCGGCAAAGGATTTCATACCCCGGGGCAGCTTCTTAGTGTTCACGTTGTAGTCGCCAAGGCCAGCGTGGTCGTCGTTGCGTTTGCCGAACCAACCATCATCCAGCACAAACAGCTCTACGCCGAGCCGCCTTGCCTGCCGCGCAAGACGGAGAAGCTTACTCCGGGTAAACCGAAAAAAACAGGCTTCCCAGTTGTTGATGAGCACCGGCCGCTCTTTGCCTTTCCAATTACCGCGGACAATATGCGCGTTTACAAAATCATGAAAATGCGCGCTCATGCCGTTAAAACCGTCTGGAGAGAACGTCATCACCGCTTCGGGTGTTTCAAATCGTTCGCCAGGTGCCAGCGTCCACTCAAAGCTCTGCGGGTGAATGCCAAGCTGCACGCGAACCAGATCAAAAGGCGACAGCTCCGCGATACCGATGTGGTTGCCGCTGTAAATGAGATTGAAGCCGTACACGTGCCCATGCGACTGCGTCGCGCCATCGGCATAGAGCAGAAATCCCGGGTTGTGCCGATTGCTGGACGCACCTGTGACGGAGGAGTTGACGTACTGTCCGTATTGCAGCTTGCGATCGTGCCGGTGCGTTTCCTTTGCCCATGCGCCGTCAAAGGTGACGAGGGAGAACCCTTCGTTTTCCATATCGAGCTGCATGCTCATGATACGACGAATCGAGATTGCGCTCGATCCGGTATTGATGAGCACCGCGCGGCGCGAGATCACATCGACAGAGGGGAAGACCGTGTAGTACAGCAGCAACTGCATACTGCCTGCCTCATCGGCAAGGGTGATTACCATCGTCTCTGCCGAGCCGGAATCGTCATAGGCGTTAGGAAGCGTGTTCAACGAAACGCAGCCGGAAACGACCTCGTGAGAAACGTAGATGAAGTCCGTGCGGAATGTTCCGTCAGAAAGCTTCACTTCAACCGGTGTTTGGCGATAGTCTCCGCAGCCTACGCCTGACCACTCCAATGGGATGTTGTCGAGGCAGTAGGTCTCGTCCTGCTCGGAGTACATGACAGAGCTTCCGTGCATGATCGACCGCTTGGTTTGAAGCGACTCAATCTCATCATGCGATACGATCTCTCCATAATGAATATGCTCTAAATGTCCGAACTTTGTGACGCGGAACAGATAACTTGTTTGATTCGTCTCCAGCGCGAAAACCTGATCGTTAAATGTGATCATAAGCGTCCTTTCAAGTTGAATTCTGATCGGAAACAATTTGAATAGATATAGTACAATTCTAGCTTTACCAGCAATCCACGTCAATGCTAATACCATGCATTGTCTTCTGCAAACATGCCATGAAAATATTTTTCTGGCGAGCGAATGAAGTTTGTTGACAACACATCCTGCATACTGTATAAATGTATCGGGGTTGAACAGAGTACGAATTATTTATCATTATTTAAGGGGATTGGGTAATGGAAACACAACTCAAAAAGAAGTATGGCCTGTTTACCGCTATTTCGATGGTCGTTGGTATCGTCATCGGAAGCGGCGTTTTCTTTAAGGCAGAAAAGATCCTTGGCGTTACCGGCGGCAACCTGCCGCTCGGCATTCTCGCGTGGATCATCGGCGGCGTGATCATGATGATCTGCTCCTATGTGTTTGCCGTTATGGCAACCAAATATGAGTATGTCAACGGCGTCGTCGACTATTCAGAAGTCACCGTCGGCAAAACGTATGGCTATATGATGGGCTGGTTCTTTGCCACCATCTATTATCCAACGCTGACGAGCGTTCTCGCTTGGGTCTCCGCGCGTTATACCGCCGTGCTGTTTGGTTGGTCGATCGTGGGCCCGGAGTGCATGGTGATCTCCGCGGTGTTCCTCATCGCAAGCTACGCCATCAACGCGCTTTCGCCGAAGCTCGCCGGCAAGTTCCAGGTTACGACAACCGTCATCAAGCTCATCCCACTCGTTCTGATGGGCGTGGTCGGCGTGATCGTGGGTCTGACCAACGGCATGACCGTGCAGAACTTCACCAACGCGGTTTCAGAAGTCACTTCCAAGAGCGGCGCACTGCTGACCGCCGTATGCGCAACGGCGTTTGCATATGAAGGCTGGGTCATCGCGACCAGCATCAATGCCGAACTCAGGGACTCGAAGAAAAATCTGCCCATCGCACTGGTTGCCGGTGCGGCAATCGTCATCGTGGTCTACATTCTTTATTATGTCGGCCTCGCGGGCGTGGTTCCGAACGCAACGTTGATGGAAAACGGCCAGGAAGGTGCGAAGATCGCGTTCTCCACGCTGTTCTCCAGCGTTGGCGGCACGCTGCTGTTTGTGTTTGTCATCATCTCCTGCCTGGGTACGCTTAACGGCCTCATGATGGGCTGCACGCGCGGCTTCTATTCGCTCGCCGCCCGTAAAGTCGGTCCGCAACCGGAGATCTATTGTGAAGTCAGCCCGAAGACCAACATGGCGACCAACTCGTCCGTGCTTGGCTTGCTGCTCTGCGTGATTTGGCTTGCGTATTTCTACGGCGCAAACCTTGTCGAAGTGCCGTGGTTTGGCAAACTGTCGTTTGACTCTTCGGAGCTTCCGATCATCACGGTCTATGCGATGTACATTCCGATGTTCCTCGCGTTCCTCGTCAAGCAGAAGGATCTTGGCTTCTTCAAGCGTATCCTGATGCCTGTTCTCGGTGTGCTCGGCTGTCTGTTCATGGTCTATGCGGCAATCGTTTCGCATAAGATGGCGGTTGTCTGGTATCTTGTCGTGTTCGTCGTCATCATGGGCTTCGGCGCGTTCTTCGCAAAAGAGAAGAAGCCTCTTTAAGATCATCCACTTCAACCCGTAAACAAAGACCGTCGGTATCAGCCGGCGGTCTTGTTGTTTTATAATAATGAGTTGCAATTTTATCGAAGATATGGTTTGTGGCGGATCTCTTTTGGTTTGATGTGGTTTTTTCGCGCCATAGAGTGCCATCCCGCATGACCGCCAATGATATAGAGCCATCTGGGAAACTTTGGGGAGCTCTCCGTAATTTGTCCGTGTTCAGGAGTTTCAGAGAGTGTGTCTTTTGCGACACGCGCAAACAGAGCGTCGATCAATTCAAACGTCGGTCGCATAAACGGCGCGTCCTTTGCACCGATGAGCATCCCGCCGCCGCCGATCATAACGCCGCCCAGAAACAACCGCCCGGTCTGCCGCGCAAAGCATTCGACCACACGCATGGCTTCCATGTTAATGCCGGATTCCGGGAAGCCGCAGTTGATGATTGCGTAAACGCGAGATTCTTTGTCAGCTGCGGGATATACACCGGCGAAATCCTGTAAGAATCGCGTCAGCATCGCAGGCATGCAGAAGAAGTAAAGAGGGAAGACGAGCACGATTGCGTCCGCAGCCTGCACAATCTCAAACGCCTCTTGTGTTTTGTGATGCATGAGCGAACTACGCACCTGAATTACTTCGGCTGACACATCCGCGCTTTTCAGATATTCTTCGCCGCGTCTAGCTAAAAATGCTGAAACCGCCCAATCCTGATCAACCTTCGGGCTTGCGCTGATAAGAACGACCTTTTGCTTTGTTTCGCTCATAACGCACCTCCCGTCCGGCTCATTGGGCTTTTGCCGAGTGATTCGCAAATCTCCGCATCGTCTCCCTGATCAAAAAAGACCGCGACGTTGCTTCTGTGCTTCTTGTTGATATCCGTAAACAGATGCATCGCCGCTTGCGACAGATGCTCACCGTAACCTAGAAAGATCTGTGCGGGATAATCTGCATAGCGCGGCGAATGCATGGTTGAGCCATCGTCTCTGGTAATAAAGTAGGGCAGCATATTGGGCAGCCAGCGATCAATCGCGTATTTCATGTTTGCCGAGAATTGACCGAACACGACGGGGCAGAGGTACACCACGACGTCGCTCGTCATACAGGTGCGGTTGATTTCGACGATACCATCGCGCATGATGCACTCACCCGGCGTCTTCACCCAGCAATCGAAGCAGCCACGGCAAAACGCAAGGTCGTCACGCTGCAAAGTCTTTTCAATGATGAAGAATCCGCGCGCGGTATAGTAACCCTTTATCAATTCTTTGAGTTCCGCCTGACGAGGTGTTTCAAACTCGCCATCCGTAATCAGATATGCCTGCATGATTGTCCTCCAAAGATTGGTCACTTTAGGAGTATCACGATAGGAGAGGTACGTCAAGAGGAAATCACAGATATCCAACGATTCGTATGTAAACTGTTTTCAACTTGTGATTCTCAACTATATACGATATAATGTGTGGAAAGTTTGGAGGGGACAATCCATGACGGTTCGAGAATTGGCGCAAAGCGCAAAAAAAGCTTCCAGCAAGCTTGCCATTACATCCGCGAAGACGAGAAACGACGCCCTGCTTTCAATGGCAGACGCGCTGCTTGCCGCCACGCCTGCAATCCTCTCTGCGAACGCAGCAGATGTGCAAAAGGCGAAAGAACGCGGGGTAAAGACGTCCTATATCGACCGCTTGACGCTCGATCATAAGCGGGTTGAAGGCATGGCGAACGGAATGAAGAAGGTAGCTCTCCTTCATGACCCGATTGGAAAGAGCGATTCCGTCATTGTCCACCCCAATGGTATTCGCATTGAAAAGCGCCGCGTTCCGCTCGGCGTAATCGGCATCATCTATGAAGCGCGGCCGAACGTTACCGCGGACGCGATTGCGCTCTGCATCAAGAGCGGCAACGCTTGTGTGCTCCGCGGCGGCAGCGAAGCGCTGTTGAGTAACTCAACGATCACCGACGTGCTCAACGATGCCGCCGTTAAAAACGGCATTCCCGACGGCGCGATTCAGTTGCTCAGAGACACTGACCGCGCGACTGCCGCCGAGATGATGAAGCTCAACGGTCTCATCGACGTGCTCATTCCGCGTGGAGGCGCAGGATTGATCCAGAGCGTCGTGCAGCAGGCCACGATTCCTGTGATCGAGACCGGCTCCGGCGTTTGCCACGTTTATATTGACGAAACAGCCGATCTGGACATGGCCGCCGATATCATCGAAAACGCGAAATGCTCGCGTCCTTCCGTCTGTAACGCGGCGGAGACGCTTCTGGTGCATCAGAGCGTCGCAAAAGACTGTCTCCCGCAGATTGCGCAGCGGTTGACCGCGCGCGGTGTGGAACTGCGCTGCGATGCGCGCGCAAAGGCCTTGATGCCGGGATCCATCGACGCCACGGAAGAAGATTGGTCGACGGAATACAACGACCTGATCCTCTCGGTAAAGGTGGTCGATTCGTTTGACGAGGCGATTACCCACATCGACACGTATGGCACGCACCACAGCGATGCGATTGTAACGCGGGATATCAACAATGCAGAACGTTTCCTCAACGAAGTGAACTCTGCCGCGGTCTATGTCAACGCTTCGACGCGGTTTACCGATGGAGAAGAGTTTGGTTTCGGCGCAGAGATCGGAATCAGCACGCAAAAGATTCATGCACGCGGGCCGATGGGGCTGGACGAGCTCACTACCGTGAAATACACGATCCGGGGTTCGGGTCAGATTCGATAACGGTTCGCTGCCGGTTCGGGCAGCGAGAACGATTCAGGAGAGAGAATGGATATCAAACTCATCGCGCTTGACATAGACGGAACCTTGACCAATCATGCAGGCATCATCAGTGAGCGAAACCGCCTGGCCGTACGAAAAGCCATCGATGCCGGCATACGCGTCGTATTAGCAACCGGACGCGGGAGAATCGCGACAAGGCCGATCTGGCGTTTTCTGGAAATGCACGGCCCTTCGATTCAATACGGCGGGGCGATGATTGCGGATATTGACACGGAACGCGCAATTGTCCTGCACGAGATGGACCCGGAGGTCATACGCGAAGTGCTCAGTTTCTCCCATGAGTTGGACATTCCTGCGCAAATCTATCTGGATGAAGCAGTGATTACGGAGCGCGCAAGCGAGGTCGCAAACGGATATGTCAATCGTCACAAACTCAAGTTTATCGTCGATCCCGACATACGCAAGAAGACGTTTCACAACGTGCCGAAGATTTTAGCGTTTGCACCGCTCAATCAGGAAAATGATCTCTTTGCGATATTTAAAGAGAAGTTTGCTGGAATCGCGCAGGTATCCCGTTCGAGCCCGGGTTTCATCGAAATCAATAACATCGGTATTACAAAGGCCACTGCGATTGAAGATCTCACATCTATGCTTGGCCTTCGGCGCGATCAGGTTGCAGCCGTCGGAGATAATTTTCTCGATCTCGAGATGATCGAGTGGGCGGGACTGGGCGTTGGCGTTGCGGATGCAGTGCCGGAAGTCCTTGCCAGCGCCGATTTGATCGTGCCCGCATGCGGGGAAGACGGCGTTGCAGTGTTCATTGAAGATCATATTCTTTCATTAGTTTGAACGTTTCAGGAGGAATCAGCATGTACAGCATTGGCGTGGATATCGGCGGAAGCAAGATTGCCGCGGGCATCGTAGGGGAAGATTACAAGCTCATCAGCAAGAAATCGCTTCCGTTTCCGCATACAGGCGATCCGAAGGATTCCATCACAACCATTCAGTCGTTGATCAACGGTCTGCTCACAGAGAACAATGTTGGTCTCAAGGAAGTCGTTGCCATCGGCCTTGCTGTGCCGGGCAGCATCGATTATGCGCGCGGCGTCGTCATCGACGCGCACAATCTCGACTATCACGATTTCCCGCTCTGCCAGCTCGTCGGCGAGAATTTCCCCGGCGTAACAGTTTATGTTGAGAACGATGCAAACGCAGCGGCGCTTGCCGAATATTACAGCGGCGCGTTCCGCGGCTGCTCTTCCGGCCTGCTGATCACCATCGGCACCGGCATCGGCGGCGGTTTAATTCTCGACGGCAAGATCTTTGTCGGCGGCAAAAAGAACGGTTTTGAGTTTGGTCACGCCGTGCTCGTCTTCGGCGGCGAGCCTTGTACCTGCGGTCAATGCGGCTGCATCGAATCGTATTGCTCTGCTGCGGCGCTTGTCCGCGAAGGCAGAAAGGCCGCGAATTTGCACCATGAGAGCGCAATGTTCCAGCGCGCGCAGGGGGACTTGACAAAGATCAACGCAAAACTCGTTATGGACTGCGCAAGGGAAGGGGATCCGGTCGCCTGCGAGGTATATAGCCGCTTCACGGATTACCTGGGCGCAACGGCCTGCACGGCAATCGCGCTGTTTGATCCGGAGATCATCGCCTTTGGCGGCGGCGTCAGCAACGACGGCGAATTCTTGCTTGCCCCGATTCGCGAGTACGCCAAGAAGTACGCGTTCTTTAAGAATCACGCAAAGATCGTTACCGCAGAGATGAAGAATGACGCAGGCATCGTCGGTGCCGCGATGCTGCACTTACAGAAATAGATTTCGGGCTTCGCCCAAAACTAATAGTAAGAGCGGGGAGAAATCCCTGCTCTTATTTCTTAGACGTAAAGTAAACCAAAATGTGGAGGCAGTTTCGAACTGTTCGCCAAAATATAGACAAGGAGCCAATTTCTTTGACGGGGAGTAAAACCAAAATGTGGAGGCAGCTTCGAACTGCTAGCCAAAAATAGACAAGGAGCCAATTTCTTGGCTCCTTTGTACTTTCCGTCCGCTAAGCCTTTCCGATGGTGCCCTATCCACCAGAAAGTAATTATGATGTTACGATGTAGTTCGGTTACGCGGTTTTAAGGAGGAAATCGGTAATGAAAAAACGTACGTAACGGACGGAAACTTATGAACTTTTTTATGGTTTGAGTATAACACCCGAATTATGCAATTGCAAGCAAATCTATGCGTTAAATGTGTCAAATTTATATCTGTTCTGTGAATTGTGGCGTAAAAATCGATTTCGCCGAGTCACGGGTTTGTAACAATATATTGTGTAGCCCCAGTGACAGCGCATACGAGATCACGCGGTCATACTCCCGTTGCGTGATTTTCCGATTGAGCGGGAACTCGGTTGTATATACTTGCGGCGTATACTGGCTCATCAGCGAAATGTGCGTCGTGAGCGGTAAGATTCTGACAATCTCATCCAGCACCTTTCGCGAGTCGTCCACACAGCCCGGCAGAATCAAATGTCGAATGACCAGACCGCGCTTTGCAACGCCTGTTTCGTCCAGCACGAGGTCGCCTACCTGACGAAACATCTCCGTGATTGCGGGCGATGCGATCGCCGCATAATCCGGCGCGGTGGAGAACTTTTGAGCAAGCAGGGGAGTGATGTATTTATAGTCCGGCAAGTAGATATCGACCAAGCCTTCCAGAGAATGAATCGCTTCAACGCATTCGTAACCGCTGGAATTATAAACGACGGGGATCGTCAAACCTAGCGCTTTTGCAAGCCGCAAACTCTCCGCAACATCCGGTACATATGGAGCAGCGGTGACGAGATTGATGTTATGCGCTCCGTCCTGCTGGAGCTTTAGATAAGCATCTGCAAGAGCTGCTACGTCATAAACTTCGCCGATTCCGCCATCGCGAATCTCGTGATTCTGGCAATAAACGCAGCCGAGGTTGCAGCCGGAGAAAAAAACCGTGCCGGAACCGCGCGTTCCGCTGATGAACGGTTCCTCCCATTGATGCAGCATGATCTTCGCCACGCGCACCTGATCATCAGCCCCGCAAACGCCGCGTTGAATGGATCGAGCCGCCCCGCATTTACGCGGACATAACATACAGGCTTCCATATCAGAACACGCGCCTGCCGTTGACGAAGTTTCGCGTCCAGTAGGACGTGGAGATGGAGCTCGTGATTACCTTGCCGGAGCTGGAGGATGCGTGGATGAACCTGCCGCCGCCGATATAGATTCCCGTATGGCTCACGCGATCGGATGTATCGTTTTTAAAAAACACAAGATCGCCTTTTTGCAGATCGCCGGTTGAGGTGATCTCCGCCCATTTACTCACGGACGAGAAGCCAGCAGCGCTGTAGCGGCTCGTGCTGACACCGCAGGTGCGCAGACAGAAGTAAACAAGACCGGAGCAGTCAAACCCCTTGGACGGGCTCTCTTCTGACCAAGAATATGGTTTTCCGAGCATCGCGGTCGCGACAGAGACCAATCCGTCCGCACTATAGGACGCGGTGTAGCTGACCTCTTCCGTCGAAGGCGCTTGCGTCACTGTCGGTGCCTGCGTGGTGGTCGTGGTCGTCGATCCGGAAGAGGTCGTTGTCGGTCTCTTCGTCGTCGTTGGTTTTTGCGTTGGCTTCGGCGTCGGTTTCGGTGTTGGCGTCGGGGTTGGATCAATCTTCGGGCGCGCTTGCGGAGAATAGAGCAAGTCGCGGTCCTCCACGTTAAACACACTGTCTTCCGTGATCTTGTTCTTTACCTGAAACGCGCGCAAGGCTTCCTCGGTTGCGACACCGAAATAGCCGTTGATCTTATCGTTATAATAACCGAGTTCGTTTAAGCGGGACTGCATGCTCTCAACATCCGTGCCGCTGTCACCAAGCTTGATTTCATATGGTTTTGCTTCCGCGCTGAAGAGGTGCTCTTGCAGCTCGCCGGTTGCGACTCCGTCCATAGGTTTGCTGATCGTACGTTGAAACAGCGAAACAGCGACCGTCGTTGCCGCGTTAAAAACAGTCGTCGGCTCATCGGAATCGAGGTAGCCTAGCTCCATCAACCGGTTTTGCAGCTGTGAAACGGTCGGATAATCGTCGTTCTCCTGAAGTAGCGTAAACTGGGACACCATCACGCCCGGCGTTTCCTCCGGAAGGGGATTTGGCGTATCCAGCGCACAGGAAGTCGGCGCAAGAACATCCGCACTAAAGGGAATCGGCGTGGGCGTTGCTTCACGAACGATTCGTTCGGCGGTCAGTGCAACAGCATTCGCGCCGGAGAAATAGTTGATCGCCAGCGGAAGAACAAGAAACGCAATCACGCAGCCGCCCGCGATGGTTAATATCCACGTGCGCGCAGAAGACGGGAATATATGTTTATTCGGTTTTCCAGAAGGAAGACGGGGTGTATTCAATTCTGATACCTCTCAATTTTGTTTGCGAAGATTCAATACGATCCATATGACCCGCATACTATTATTATAGCGAGTTTGTCGCCTTTGGGTTTGAACAAATTCAAAACATGCTACCCCGAATGTAACAAGATTTTGAACGGATAGGATACATTCTGTTTGTTATATACGTTTTTATTCCAATTTTATGGCTTTCAAAGCACGAGGATGCACAAAATATGACACGATTTGTTTGCATAAATCAACGCTGTCTGCTTTTGCAAATACGTATTTGCTATGGTAAAATAAACTGTCTTACTATTGGAGAACAACACAATGTCGCTGATTCACGCACAGGAGCTAGAGAAGAGCTTCGGGGAAAGAACCTTATTTTCCAATATCGCGTTTGATGTGTTTGAGCAAGATCATGTAGGCCTCGTCGGGGTCAACGGCTGCGGAAAAAGCACACTGATGCGCATGATTGCAGGGCTGGAGCCGCACGACGGACGCGGCCAGCTTTCTGTTTCCAAAAATGCAACCGTTGCAATGCTCGATCAAAGTCCCAACTGGGGAAACGGGCAGACATTATACGAAGCCGTACTGGAAGCCTCCGGCAAATGGATGCGCGCAGAGCGCGAGCTGCACGAGATCGCACAAAAGATCGAAGAACAGGGCGCAAGCGAGTCACTCATCCGCAGACAAGCGGATTTGCAGGATCGCTACACACAAGACGGCGGGCTGACCTACCGCGCGCGTACACGTTCCACGTTGTTGGGGCTTGGATTTAGCGAAGCGCAGCTCGATCAGCCAATTTCGGTGATGAGCGGCGGCCAGATGCGCAAAGCATCCCTCGCGAAAATTCTGCTCTCCGACGCCGATCTGCTGCTATTGGACGAGCCTACCAACCATCTTGACATCGCTTCGCTGGAGTGGTTGGAGACGTATCTTTCCGCTTTTCGCGGTGCGTTTGTGCTGATTTCGCACGATCGCTATTTTTTAGACAAGGTTTGCAATCGCATCTTCGAGCTGGAAAACGGCTCGATGAATCAATATTCCGGCAACTACAGCCAGTCCATGGAAAAGAAGATGGACGAACGCGAGTTCGCCATGCGAAAGTATCAAAACACGCTGCGCGAGATCAAGCGCATAGAGGGCATTATCGAGCAGCAACGCCGTTGGAACCAGGCGCGCAACTATGTGACCATCGCGTCCAAAGAAAAACAGATAGAGCGGATCAAAAGCACACTCGTCAAGCCCGAAGACGCGCCGCAGGGGATACACTTTCATCTGAAGGCGGATGCGCTGACGGCCAACGAGGTCATCGTCTGCAAAGACCTGAGCAAACGATTCGGAGATCGCGAGATCTTCCGCAGTATGAATCTGATGATCCGTCGCGACGAAAAAGTCTGTCTGCTCGGCGCAAACGGCTGTGGCAAAACGACGCTGCTCAAGATTCTGACCAACAAGATCGAACCGGATTCCGGCAGTTATAAATTGGGTTCCAACGTGCACGTCGGTTACTATGAGCAGGGTTCCGTTCGCCCGAACGATCCGCGCACGGTACTGGAGGCGCTCAACGCCATGTTCCCGCGCTACGACACAAAGCAACTGAGAAACATGCTCGGCTCCTTTTTGTTCCGCGGAGACGATGTGTTCAAACAAATGAGTGATCTTTCCGGCGGAGAATATGCGCGCATTCAGCTCTTAAAGCTGATGCTCAACGGCAGCAACGTGTTGTTTCTTGACGAACCGACCAACCACCTCGATATCCCGTCCTGCGAGGCGCTCGAAGGTGCGCTGAGCGACTACGGCGGAACGATGTTGATCGTAACCCACGACCGATACCTCGCAAATCGCATCGCAGACCGCATCATCATTATGGATGAGGACGGCATGCGCGAGTTTGAGGGCGATTGGGACGCGTACAAAGAGTTCCTTGCCGAGAGCACCGCGCCGAAGGAAAAGGAAGCGCCCGTTGCGAAAAACGACTATCAGCTTGCAAAAGAGCGCAAGAGTGCGTTGACCAAGGCGAAAGCCGCCCTGCGTAAAGCGGAGGAACGCATTCACGCCGAAGAGGCCAAGCTCAAGCAGCTAGAAGAAAAGGCGTTTGATCCGCAGATTGCGAGCGATTTTGAAGCGGCAAAAGCCGTATATGAAGCGCTTGATCAGCAGCGGCAGCTGGTCGAGATTTGCTATGGCGAATGGGAGCTGGCTGAAGCGGAATTCCAACAGTTCAACGACGAGGAAGAATAACTCCAAGCGGTCGAATGCCGCTTGAGGAGGATCAGTACACATGGAATACTCCAAGTTCTCTTTAGGCCTTCGTTTTGCGATGACGAGCGACGCAAATCTCACGCCAAACGATTGCTGGAACATCATTTTTTCAGAAGTGCCGATCACACACGTGGTCGGTTCGACGCTCTTTGGCGCTTGGGACGACGTCGGCGATGCGGCGAGCGAATCTGCCTACATCTGCATGTTTTCCAACCTACCGCTCAAGGTCGGCAAGGCGTTGTTTGCGCAGTTGCAGCAAAAACCCGTTCTACTGTCTTATCTAACGATCTATCGTCCGTTCATCCAGAACAACCGCGTGGAAAAATGCAGCGAAGTAGAGTATCTGGGTCAGGTACAGGAGGATGGCACAGTCCAAAAAGGCGATGTTCATTACGGCACGATGAAGATTTCCGGCGGTTTGCCGGAGACTTGCGAGAAACCCGGTCAGTGTACGCGAATCCTGATCGCGCCGGATGCATGGTATGGAAAGTTTACCTCTGCGGATGCCGCGCGGCATATGCTTCGCGCTGCGTCGCGGATTCTACCCAAAGCCGTGCTGAGCACACAACTGATTGCAGACGGCGGGGAGGGCACGCTCGACGCGCTGATCTGTTCCAACAAAGGAAGATATTTAAAAGCCCCAATTCTGAACGCGGCTGACATTCCGCACGAGCTGCATTATGGAATTTTACCCAATCGCACGGTTGTGATAGAATCCGAACCGCTCTCGCAGGACGAACTGAACCAGGCGCTGACGCTCCCGCAAAATAAAGGCTTCACGGAGTACATTGTCGCGGCAGGAAACGGCTTTTTGCCGGAGGATGTGCCGGAGGGCAGATATGCAACCGTACTCGGCAAGCGTATTCCCGCATCTCAGCGCAACAACGTCCGCGTGGAATATCGTAACGGCATCGAAACTGTGTTGGAGCAGTGCGAGTTTGACCGAAGGCTTGCCAAAGCGGACTGGCTGATCGCTCTGACGCGGCTACTGGACGACGAAGGTTCCATGCGGGACGCAACAACGGATGCACTTCTGTTTCACTGCCGCGTGCAGAGAAAACATGTTGCCGTACTCGCGTTTTCGGACGACGGATACTTTTTTGCGAAGATCGACGATGCGCCGTTGGTTCCGATTGAGACGACTTCGTTTGACGAAGCGGCGGATGCACTGTTTTTGATCATCAAGAACACACCGATTTCACCCGCGCCGCTGTTCGCGCCGATTCTTCGCGAAGAGACCGTTATCAGCGACGTTTAAGAGTTTAAAAACTTTACTATCTTTATTTCATATAATCGACGAGGAGGAACACTCTGCATGCGAATGGTAGACTGCATTGAAAAAAAGGTGAACAAAGAAGAGCTAACTTCAGAAGAGATCAAGTTTGTTGTGGACGGCTTTGTCAGCGGCGAGATCCCGGATTATCAGATGTCCGCGCTGATGATGGCTATCGTGCTCAACGATATGAACGAGCGCGAGGCCGCCGATCTGACACTGAGCATGATGCACTCAGGCGACACGGTCGATTTGAGCGACCTGCCCGGCATCAAGGTGGATAAGCATTCATCCGGCGGCGTCGGCGATACGACGACGCTTGTGGTTGCGCCGCTCGTTGCTGCCTGCGGCGGCACGGTGGCAAAGATGTCCGGGCGTGGACTCGCGTTCTCCGGCGGCACCATCGATAAGCTGGAGTCTGTTCCCGGCGTGAATCCCGGGCAGACCATTGAGCGCTTCAAGGAGATCGTGCGCAAAATCGGCGTCTGCGTCATCGGTCAAACGGGCAACCTCGTGCCCGCGGATAAGAAGATGTATGCGCTGCGCGACGTAACGGGAACCGTGCAGAGCGTTCCGTTGATTGCCGCGAGCATCATGAGCAAAAAACTCGCCGCAGGTTCGGACGCGATTGTTCTCGATGTGAAAACCGGCAGCGGCGCTTTCATGAAGACGGTGGAGGATTCCAAGCTTCTCGCCGAACTGATGGTCAAGATGGGCAAACACCTCAAGCGCGAGATCGTCGCGGTTGTAACCGATATGAACCAGCCGCTTGGTCTTTCGGTCGGCAACGCGTTGGAGTTCCGCGAGGCGGTGCAACTGCTCAGCGGACAACTGCCTGCGGGCGATCCGCTTCTGGAAGTGTGTCTGCTGCTCAGCACGCATATGCTGCTGCTCTCCAAGCTCGCAAAAACGGAAGAAGAAGCGCGCGCCTTGCTCGAAAAAGCCATCGAGAACGGCTCGGGTCTGGAGAAGCTGCGCCTGATGATTCACGAGCTCGGCGGAGACGAATCGTATCTCACACTTGAAGGCATGGACAGCCTCTGCAAGGTGAAGCGTCTTGTGCCCGTAACCGCGAAAGAGAGCGGCTACGTTGTCGGCATGCAGGCGGAACTCATCGGCAGAGCGGCGCAGGTGCTCGGCGCGGGCCGCGCAACGAAGGAAGACGTCATCGATCCCGCGGTGGGACTCGTCATGCAGAAGCGCGTTGGTGATAAGATCGAAAAAGACGAAGCCTTCTGCACACTCTATGTCAACGACGAGAAGAACCTGGAAGACGCAATCTCGACCATGTACGAAGCGGTGCACATCGGCGCAAAGCCGGACCATGTCCCGCCGATGGTCTATGGAGTCATTCGGTAAATACGCTTTAACCGACTGCATCGATCGCCCACAATTCGCCAACGACCAAGTAGGAGGAACCGCTTGAAACAGCTGATTGCCATCGACGGAAACAGCCTCATGCATCGCGCTTATCACGCGTTGCCGCCTATGACCACGCGTGCGGGGGTACCAACCGGCGCGTTGCATGGCTTTCTGAGCATGCTGTTAAAGCTCATTGAACGCAACCCGGACTATCTTGTCGTTGCGTTTGATATGCATGGCCCAACGTTCCGCCACGAACAGTTTGAGGCATATAAAGCAGGCAGACGCGAAACGGAAGACGACCTGCGGACACAGTTTCCCGTACTAAAAGAACTTCTTCGCGATATGGGCGTTGTTGTTTGTGAAACGCCGCGCTATGAAGCGGACGATATTCTCGGCACATTCGCCAGAAAATGCGAGTCAAAGGGCATCGATGCGCTTCTCGTCACGGGTGACCGCGACGCATTGCAGCTCATCAGCGAACGCACGCATGTGCTCATGACGAAAAAGGGCATCAGCGAAACAATCGAATTTGACCGTGACGTACTCAAAGAACAATACGGACTTGAACCAGACCGCATGCGAGATTTGAAAGGCCTCATGGGTGATAATTCCGACAACATCCCCGGCATTGCTGGCGTTGGCGAGAAGACCGCCATGAAGTTGCTGGAAGAGTATGGCACGCTGGAAAATGTGCTTGCACACGCGGGCGAAGTCAAGGGAAAGCTCGGCGAAAAGATCGCAGCGGGCGCAGACAGCGCACGCATGAGCTATGAGATTGGCACCATCTGCACGGATGTGCCGGTTCCGCTATCCATTGAGGACTGCACCTTCCGGCCGGAGGCGATGAGCGGCGCACGCACAAAGCTGCTCGAACTTGAAATGCGCGGGTTAGCCGCACGGATCGGCGGAGAAAGCGCGCAGGAAGCAGCAAATCAGTCTGACATTCCCGCGGCACAGCGCATTGAGCTTGATTCAATCGAAGCCGTACGCGAAGCGATCCGGAAAGCAGCTCCGATCAAAAAATTTGCGATCGAAGCAGGGGAAACGGTTCAATTTGCGTTTTCGCCTGAAACCTGCTACGTGGTCGTTCAGGGCGCGGACTTGTTTTCCACGCCGATCGATGAACCTTCCTTATATGGCGCATTTAAGGAGATCTTCGAGAACAAGAACTGCGATGTGCTCGCATTTGATACCAAGCGCTTGCGGCACCTGCTCGAAAAATTTTCCATCTCGCTCAACGCAACCGTGTTCGACGCGATGATTGCGGACTATCTGTTGGATGCGACGCGCCCGGCAACGAGCTTTGCAATGCTTTGCGAGCGCGTTTGCCCCAACCAGAAGCAGAATGTCGCGATGTTATTCTCGCTGCGGGAGAGTATGCTCCGCGAACTCGAAGAAGCGAATATGTCAAAGCTCTATTCCGAAATGGAGCTGCCGCTTGCGAGCGTTTTGTTTGAGATGGAGCACACTGGATTCCGCGTGGATCGCGATATTCTCAAGCAGCTGCAGACACAATTTAACGAGCAGAGCGAGTCGCTCGCCAAGCGCATCTACGAGTTGACCGGCGAAACATTCAACATTCTCTCGCCAAAGCAACTCGGTGAAGTGTTGTTTGATAAACTCGGATTGCCAACCGGAAGAAAGAACAAAAGCGGCTTCTCGACTGACGCAGAAACGCTGGATGCACTCATGGACAAGCATCCTGCTATTTCGCTGATTCAGGAGTACCGTTTCATCACAAAGCTGAAGAGCACGTTTGTGGATGGGCTTTTAAACGTCGTCAGCGACCAGAACGACCGCGTACGAACGCAGTTTAACCAGTGCATCACCGCGACGGGCCGCATTTCCAGCACCGAGCCAAACATGCAAAACATCCCCGTGCGAACGCAGCAGGGCAGAGAGATTCGCAAGGCGTTTGTCGCCTCGGAGGGCAACGTGCTCGTCGATGCGGACTATTCGCAGATTGAGCTACGACTGCTTGCGCACATCAGCGGTGACGAAGGTATGATCGCCGCATTCAACAGCGGCAAGGATATCCATCGCACCACCGCGAGTGAGGTGTTCCGCGTGCCGTTTGCTGAAGTGACCAACGAGCAGCGCAGCGCGGCAAAGGCTGTCAATTTCGGCATCGTCTACGGCATCAGTGACTTCGGTCTTGCGCGAAATCTTGATATTCCAGTCAAACGTGCGGGCGAATACATCAAGCTCTACTTTGACCGTTATCCCGGCGTGAAAGAATATCTGGATCGCAGCGTTGAAGATGCAAAGCGGTTTGGTTTCGCCATCACGATGTTTGAACGGCGCCGCTCGTTGCCGGAGCTGAAGAGTTCCAACTATAACACGCGTTCCTTCGGCGAACGCGTCGCGATGAATATGCCCATCCAGGGCACCGCGGCCGACATCATCAAACTCGCGATGGTCAAGGTAAACGCGGCACTGCAGGAACGTGGGCTTCAAACAAAGCTCATTTTACAGGTGCACGATGAACTGATCTTCGATGTGCCGGAAGCGGAGGCGGACGAGGTCGTTGCGCTTGTTCACGATTGCATGGAACAGGTAGTACAGCTTTCCGTGCCGCTTGACGCGGATGTCAAAGTCGGTCACAGCTGGTATGAAACCAAATGACGACGGGACATGGTAATTACAAAAAAATCGGTCTGACAGGCGGCATCGGCTCAGGCAAGACAACCGCAGCCGCCCGGTTTGCGACCCTTGGCGCGCGCGTATATCACGCGGACGAAGTAGCCCGTCATACGCTCGATCCCGGCGCGGTCTGTTACGATCGCGTCGTTTCCGAATTCGGCCGGCAGATTTTGAACGAAGATGACACGATCAATCGCAAAAAACTTGGTGAAATCGTGTTTGCCGACGAGTCGAAACGATTGACCCTCAACAATATCGTCCATCCCTATGTCATCAACGAATTGTTTTCTCGCGCTGAACGCGATCTGGCAGGTCTGCCAAACGGAATTGCCGTGTTTGAAGTGCCGCTGCTATTTGAGAGCGGCATGCATGAGCAGATGGACTACAACATCGTCGTCACTTGCGCAGAAGAGGATCGCATTCGTCGCGTCATGGAGCGGGATCATCTTACGCGCGAGCAAGTCGTTGCAAGGATGCAGGCGCAAATGCCGGAAGAAGAGAAGATTTCGCTTGCTGATTTCGTCCTGAATAACTGTGGCTCTGCGGAAGATTTATATCAACAGGTTGATCAGCTATTTGTGAACATTGTCGCAGGAGGGTTGCACGCTTGAACCAACCGACGCAGCGCATACAGAAACAACACAGCAGGAAGAAGCGAAAGAAACTGACCGCTTTACAGATCACGGTCATCGTATTGGGAGTCATCGTGTTTCTCTCCGCCTGCGGGTTTGGCGGCTATCTCATTTATGAAGAAGCACAGTATCAAAAAGCCCTGCGCAATTATCCGGTTGCGTATACCGACCTGATTAAGCAATTTGCGGATCAGTATGAACTGGACCCATATCTCGTGCAGTCGATCATGCGCTGTGAAAGCAGCAACAACCCGACCGCTAAGAGCGATGTCGGCGCAGTCGGTCTCATGCAAATCATGCCGGAGACAGGGGAGTGGATCGGCCATAAGATCGATCCCGAACTTGCGTATTCGCTGGATATGCTGGAAGACCCGGCAACCAGCATCGAATACGGCTGCTGGTATTTGCATTTTCTAAGCGAGCGATTTGACGGTAGCATCATAGAGATCGTTTCCGCCTACAATGCAGGTCACGGAACGGTTGAAGGCTGGCTGGAAGATGCCAGATTCTCTCAGGACGGAAAGCTCACCGTGATTCCCTATGAAGACACCGCGCGGTATTATGAAAAAGTCGTTGCCGCGTATGAGAATTATACGACGCTTTATCCCGAGCTTTTTACAACCGACGCGCAGCCCGTGACGGTTGTGAACGGTTAACATGCGTGCTATACTAGATTAAATAGTCGGAGGAAACAATTTTGTTAGAACTCATCATCATCGTCGTTCTGCTTGTACTGGATCAGATTTCCAAGTATCTGGTGCAGCTTTTTCTTTCACCCGTCGGCACCTCAACACCCGTCATTGACGGTCTTGTGCAACTGACCAACGTACATAATACGGGCGCTGCGTGGGGTATGCTTGAAGGATTCCGCTGGCTGTTTATCCCGCTGACGTTGATCGTCGCCGGATTATTGATTGTTGTGATGCTCCGATTCCGCAAGAAACTGACCGTCTTTTCGCGCGTTACGCTCGCGCTGCTATTTGCTGGTGCAATTGGCAACTTTATCGACCGCGTCCTGCTCTCGTATGTGCGCGATTTTGTGGATATCACACCGTTGATCTCGTTTCCGGTATTCAACGTTGCCGATAGCGCGCTGAGCATTGGCTGCGTCATGCTGATCATCGACGCGCTGTTCCTGAAAGAGAAATCGATGTTTGACCGTGTCACCTTCAAAAAAGAAAAGGCACAGGCAAAAACTGCCGAAAAAGCCGAGGTTAAAGAAGTCGCTTCGGAACCAACCGAGGCTTCCGATCAATCCAATGCCTGAGCAGGAAAGCATTCTCTGCAACGCGCAAGGCAGGCTGGATTCGTTTGTCGCAGGAGAAACGGATCTTTCCCGCACGCAGGCGCAGCGAATGATCCGCGACGGCGCAATCCTGCTCAACGGCAAGATTGTGAAACCAAACGTGACGGTTTCGGTTGGGGATTTGGTCGATGTGACCTATCCCGATCCTGTTGAGACCGACGTGATCCCGGAGGATATCCCGCTGGACATCCTCTACGAGGATTCCGATCTGTTGGTAATCAATAAGCCGCAAGGCATGGTGGTGCACCCGGCTCCGGGACACTTGAGCGGCACACTCGTTAATGCACTGTTGTTTCACATTCGTGATCTTTCCGGCATCGGCGGCGAGCTCCGCCCCGGTATTGTGCATCGCATCGATCGCATGACGTCTGGACTGCTCGTGGTCGCGAAAAACGACCTTGCGCATCGTGCGCTCAGTGACCAGTTTCGCGATCACACGGCACACAGAAACTATGCGGCGCTTGTTGATGGCAACATCAAGCAGGATAACGGCACCGTAGACGCACCGCTTGCGCGGCATCCCGTCGATCGCAAACGTATGGCAATCGTGCAGGGCGGCAGAGAAGCTGTAACGCATTGGCAGGTTGCCGCAAGATACGGACAATATACGTTGCTCCAGATTGAACTGGAAACTGGACGAACACACCAGATTCGCGTCCATCTTGCGAGCTTGCAACATCCCGTAACGGGTGACGATGTCTATGGGCGGGAAAAACGTCCGTTTGGACTGCAAGGACAGGCACTGCACGGGTATCGGTTGACGTTTAGACACCCAACTCGCAATGAAGACATGGTGTTTTACGCGCCTCTGCCGGATTATTTTATGATTGCACTCAAGAAGGCGGGGGAGCAACAGGACGAAGCTTCCATATTACAGCTTCTGAAGTCCTTGGAGCACGAATTCGTTATAGTCATTAAGTAAGCACCAAAGGAGAATGATATGAATATAGCTGGAAAGAAAACAATCAAGCTGATCGCGCTGATGATGGCGCTGATTCTCGTTTTAAGTATGTTCAGCGCTTGCAAGCTGCCGGACACCTCGGTTATCGAACCAATCACCATCGAACCCGAAGAGACGGCAGATTCGACGCAAGTCGCTGAGACGCCGATCCCCGAGCCCACATTCGTCGTTGATGACGCGACGGAAGCCGCATATCACGCGCTGGACCTCGAAGTGTTCCGTTGGTACGCAACGCAGGACGGTTATTCGTTCCATATGTTTATAGACGATCCCAGCGTCTATCAGATTGATCACGCAAGCGTAAACATGACGCTCGGTGAGTTCACGGAAGAAGACACCGTGCGCATGAGTACGGAGGCCGCGGTCTATCTAGAAAGACTCAACACGATCAACCGCGAACAGCTGAAGCCGGAGACGCAGTTTTCCTATGATGTGCTGTATCAGATTCTGTCGGATTACGCAGAAGAGACGCATTTTGAGTACTTCTACGAGCCGTTGACCGAGTACAGTGGCCTGCACTCAAATATGCCGCTTTCGTTTGCGCTGTTTGAGTTGAAGAACGTGCAGGATGTGGAAGACTATTTGACACTACTTGCCGATATGCCGCGCTATATGGGGCAGGTGCTTACCTATGAACAGAAACGCGCAGAGCTCGGTATTTTCATGACAGAGCCCGCGCTGGATGCGATTCTGGAGGATATCCAGCTGATCATCGACGCGAAAGACACGACGTTCCTTTATGTAACGTTTGAAGAAGGCATTGATAAGATCACCACACTGACCGCAGAACAGGCTCAGACATATAAAGATCGCAACACCAGCCTGCTGCAAAACGAGTATCTCAACTCGTTCCAGACGCTCTATGACGGGCTTGACGACCTGCGCAAGAGCTGCCGAAGCTATGAAGAGGTCGCGAAGCTCAACGATATTCAAAAGCAATATTACGAGTATTCGATGCAGTCCGCCGGAAACAACACGCTCTCCGTTGAAGAAACACTTGAGATGCTCAAGAGCGAAATGGGTCTACTGCAATATGATTTCAGAAAGATCCTCAATGATCGTCCTGACATCTATGATTTGGACATGAACATCACCAGCGGAGACATGCAGCAGGACCTCGATTACCTGCAGTCGCTGATTTCGCCATTGCTGCCCGCTCTGCCGGAGCACAATCTGACGTTGACCGACGTACCGGAAGAGCTTCAAGATCAGTTTGCGCCTGCCGCATACGTCATTCCTTCGATGGACGATTGGAAAGACAACGTCATCTACATCAACACCGCGACCGAAGACCCGACGCTGCTTTTGACGCTGGCGCACGAAGGTTATCCGGGACACATGTATCAATACATCTATCAGCGCAGTCAGGATAATCTGGGATTGATGCAACGCGCGGCGCACTTTGGCGGATACGCAGAAGGTTGGGCACAGTTTGCAGAGCTTTTGACAGTTGAAAATCAGGATAAGTACGATCAGGATCTCGTGCGGTTCTATTTTGATTACAGCCAGATTGTAAACTCGATTCTGCCCGCGATCTCGAGCATTCTGGTCAATTACTACGGCTATACCGAAGACGCGCTGATCAATGCTGTCTCGAGCTATGGATTTGACGGGGAATATTTCTCCTCGATCTACTATAAGCTTGTCGTGGATCAACCGTACTATTTCTTCGACTATGCCATCGGTTACAGTCAGCTGGAGCAGCTGTATCGCGAGACGCAGACGGAGCTTGGCGATCGGTTTGACATGGCGGAATTTCTGAAGACGTATCTCGATCTTGGCCCGGGCAACTTTGACCTGATCAAGGAGCAGATGTATGTCTGGCTGGACGCACGTCTTCAGGATGACGTCTGACATCTTGACAAAACGTCAGGATTCGACTAGACTGACAACAATTGATCAAATCAATCATCGGCTGTGAAGATGAGGAGTACGCGCTTTTGACGCAACAGAGAGACCGCCAGTTTGCTGTGAGGCGGTTTGCGAATCAACGTGCAGAAGGTCGCATCGGAGCCGGAAACATGAATCAACATAAGTAGTGTTTCCCGTCTGTTCCACGTTACGGAAGTCTGAGAGGAATATTGCGCTCTTTGCGCCATATTCAACAAAGGTGGTACCGCGAGCGTCCGCTTCGTCCTTTGGCGAGGCGGACGCTTTTTATTTGCAAGAATCAATCGGAAGTATTATAGAAGGATAGGGAGAGAAACACTATGCGTCCCGAGATGGAAAAAACCTACGACCACGCGCACGTGGAAGGCAAGCTCTACAAAACATGGGAAGAGCGCGGCTATTTTCACGCGCGTCCGAACACCGGCAAGCCGCCGTATACCATCGTCATTCCGCCGCCTAACATCACGGGCAAGCTCCATATGGGCCATGCGATTGACGAGACGCTTCAGGATGTTTTGATCCGCTATAAGCGCATGAGCGGCTTTGAGACGCTCTGGATGCCCGGCACCGATCACGCTTCAATTGCAACTGAGGTGAAGATCGTTGAACAGATGGCAAAAGAGGGTCTCACAAAGAAAGACCTCGGTCGTGAGGGCTTCCTAAAGCGCGCCTGGGAATGGCGCGAAGAGTACGGCTCCACCATCGTCAAACAGCTTCGCTATCTCGGCTCTTCGTGCGACTGGGTGCGCGAGCGCTTCACGATGGACGAAGGTTGCAGCAAAGCCGTGACCAAGGTGTTTGTGAGCCTCTATAACAAGGGCTTGATCTATCGCGGTGACCGCATCATCAACTGGTGCCCAGACTGCAAAACGGCGCTTTCTGACGCTGAAGTGGAATATGAAGAACAGCACAGCTATCTCTGGCATGTGCGCTATGACGCGCCCGACAAGAGCTATTCCATCACGGTTGCAACGACGCGTCCCGAGACCATGTTGGGTGATACCGGTGTGGCTGTGAATCCCGAGGACCCGCGTTATCAGCACCTGATCGGCAAGACCGTCATCATTCCCGCTGTGGGACGCGAAATCCCCATCGTTGGCGATGAATATTGCGAGATGGAGTTCGGCACGGGCGCGGTGAAGATCACACCCGCGCACGACCCGAACGATTTCGAGGTCGCCATGCGGCAGGGTTTGCCCGTGCTGCGTGTGTATACCGACGCGGGTTATATCAACGAAAACGGCGGCAAGTTTGTGGGTCTCGAGCGCTTTGATTGTCGCAAAGCAATCGTCAAAGAGCTGGAGGAGAGCGGCAATCTCGTAAAGATTGAACCGTATGCGCACAACGTCGGCACCTGTTATCGCTGCCACAGCACGGTGGAACCCATCGTGTCCAAGCAGTGGTTTGTGGATATGAAACCGCTGGCCGCTCCCGCCATCGAAGCCGTGAAAAACGGCGAAGTGAAGTTTGTGCCGGAACGGTTTGAAAAGACGTATTTCAACTGGATGGACAACATTCGCGACTGGTGCATTTCGCGCCAGCTCTGGTGGGGTCACCGCATTCCCGCATACTATTGCGATGCTTGCGGAAAGATGATCGTTTCGGAAGAAGCGCCGGACAAGTGCCCGGACTGCGGCGGCCCGATTCGGCAGGACGAAGACGTGCTCGATACGTGGTTCAGCTCCGGCATGTGGCCATTCTCGACGCTTGGGTATCCCGAAGAAACGGATGAGTTGAAGTATTTCTATCCCACAAATACACTCGTGACGGGTTATGACATCATCTTCTTCTGGGTGGCGCGTATGATCGTGTTCGGTTATGAGGTCATGCACGAGCGTCCGTTTGAGACGGTGTATGTGCACGGCATCATGCGCGATAGCCAGGGCAGAAAGATGAGTAAATCCCTCGGCAACGGTGTCGATCCTTTGGACGTCATCGAAAAGCACGGCGCGGACTCGCTCCGTTTCTCGCTGCTTTCCGGAACCTCCGCGGGCAATGACATGCGCTTCTATTGGGAAAAGGTGGAATCCGCGCGCAACTTCTGCAACAAGGTCTATAACGCATCTCGTTTCGTGCTGATGGGCACGGACGAAAACGCGACGGAACTCCCGCCGGAAGGCCAGTTGGAGATTGCCGACAAGTGGATTCTAAGCCGCCTCAACGCGATCATCACCGAGGTGACGAAGAACCTCGACGAGTATGACCTGAGCATGGCTGCGCAGAAAATCTATGATTTCATCTGGTCGGAGTATTGTGATTGGTATATCGAGATCGCGAAATCCCGTCTCTACGGAGAGAGCGCAGAAGCGAAATCTGCTGTGAGCGCGGTGCTCATTCACGTGCTGAAAACCAGTCTGAAGCTGCTGCACCCGTTCATGCCGTTCATTACGGAAGAGATCTTCACCAAGCTCTCGGACGAGCCGACGATCATGCTTTCGAGCTGGCCGCAGGTGGACGAGCGATTCAACGCATACAACGAGGACTGCACGCGCATGGAACGGATGATGGAGCTTGTGCGCTCCATCCGTAACCTCCGCGCCGAGATGAAAGTGCCGCCGGCACAGAGAATCGGCGCACGGCTCGTCGTGGACAAGACCGATGCAGATGCATTCGCCACGATGACGGGATATCTTGCGAAGCTTGCCGGTGTGGAAGGCGCAACCGTCTCCACCGACACAGGCGAGATTCCCAAGAGCGACGTGCACATCGTCTGTGAAGGCGTAGAGGCGGTCATCCCGCTTTCCTCGCTCATCGATCCGGAGAAGGAACGCGCGCGCATTCAAAAGGAAATCGAGCGCATGAGCGGAGACATCTCCCGCGCCAACGGCAAACTCAATAATCAGGGTTTCATCGCCAAAGCGCCGCAAAGCGTCATCGACGAGGAAAAGGCGAAACTTGCTACTGCAGAAGAAATGCTATCGAAACTCCGCGAGCGTCTCGAAACGCTCGCCTGAGTCTGAGCGCGCAAGAAAACTACACATGCAGTAGCTGGATTTGGTATAATCAATCAAAAGTGAAATGGAGATAAGCGATATGCGTTCAAATTCGATTCGTCTTGGCGTCATCGGCGCGGGGAACATGGGGGAGGCTATCCTCCGCGGATACCTGACCAGCGGATACGCATCCGGTGAGAAAACGGCGGTATTTGATCTGGATACGGAGAAGTGCCGTGCACTGGAGCGCGATCTCGGCGTATCGGTCGCATCATCGCTTGGCACTTTGATCGATGAAAGCGATCTCTTATTGATCGCCGTGAAACCAAACATATGTGCGCATTTGTTTGAGGAGCAGTTTGACCGCTTTGCGAACAAGGCGATTGTTTCTATCGCAGCGGGGTGGGGAGGGGAGCGTCTGAAAAGCGCGCTTCCCGCTACCACGCGCGTGATGCGCGTGATGCCGAATACGCCGGCGATGATCGGCGAAGGCATGATCGTGTTTGAGTCCGGCGATACGTTGACTGCGGAAGAACGCGCATTTTCGGAAACGCTGTTCGGATCGGTTGGCGACGTCATCAGCGTCGAACCCAAGCTCATGGATGCGGTCACCGCGGTCAGCGGCAGCGGGCCTGCTTATGTGTATCTCTTTATTGAAGCGCTGGCAGACGGCGGCGTAAAAGCTGGCTTACCAAGACCAATCGCGCTCAAACTCGCGGCGCAGACGGTAAAAGGATCTGCTATGATGGTCTCTGAAACGGGGGTACATCCGGGAGAATTGAAAGATCGCGTTTGCTCGCCGGGCGGAACGACGATTGAAGCCGTAGCGGTGCTGGAGCAAAAAGGCCTGCGCGGAGCCGTGATTGCGGCCGTTGACGCATGCCGAGAGAAATCTGAAAAGATGAGTAAATAATATATTATATATTATTCGAAAAGAGCAGGGATGAAGAAACAAGTAACGATCTATACGGACGGCGCGTGCTCCGGCAACCCGGGTCCGGGCGGCTGGGGCGCGATCTTGATGTATCAGGATCAAAAGAAAGAGTTGTCCGGGTTTGAGCCCGTAACGACGAATAATCGCATGGAACTGCGCGCCGTGATTGAGGCTGTGCGTGCGTTGAAAGTTTCGTGCGTCATCAAGATTCATACGGACAGTGCGTACGTCTGTAACGCATTTCAACAGAATTGGCTGAACAACTGGAAGGCCAATGGCTGGAAAACGTCCTCAAAACGCGACGTAGAAAATCAGGATCTTTGGCGTGAACTGCTGGATGCGTTACACACGCATTCATATGAGTTCATCAAAGTCAAAGGTCATTCGGACAATCCGTTTAACAACCGCTGCGACGAGCTGGCGCGGCTTGCCATCAAGCAAGCGCTTGCAGCCGTGCAAAACGCATGATTCTATGCGTTTTTTTCATTAACTATTCGTTAAACTTGTCTTTAACGAATAGTTGTGTTAGAATAATGGTAGCGTAATTTTGATATTTTGAGGCGAATTTCATGCCAAACTCCTATCATACCGCTCTGAACAAAGACTATACGCTCAAAATCCGCGCTCTGCTCACCGAACTTCCGGTGCTTTGCGGAACGTTTTTTCGCGCGATCGACAGCCAGACTTCTGTTCTGACACGCTATGCTTACGCGGTGGACCTGCGCGGTTTCTTTCAGTTTGCAGCACAGCAGGAGGATTTGTTCGCAGGAAAGGACATCCCCTCCCTCACCGCAAGCGATTTGGAAAAAGTGCAGGCATACCATATAGAGCTGTTTTTAGCAGAGGTCTCGTTTTATCAGAAAGGTGACCGCGAATGGGTCAATCAGGAACGCGCGAAGGCGAGAAAACTCTCGTCCCTTCGTTCGTTTTTTAAGTTTTTGCACAAACAGGAGTACCTGCCGACGAATGTAGCGGCGCTTGTCGATATCCCGAAGCTCAACGAAAAGGCAATTATCCGGCTCGAGCCAAACGAGGTTGCGGATCTGCTCGACCTGGTAGAAAATGGAGACGGGTTGACGGATCGGCAAAAAGCATACCACATATCAACAAAGCTCCGCGATGTTGCGATTCTGACCCTCTTTCTCGGCACGGGTATCCGCATCAGCGAACTCGTCGGCATCGACCTTACCGATATCGATTTTGACAACAACGCATTTGTCGTCACCCGAAAAGGCGGCAGCGAAGATATCCTGAATTTCGGCGATGAGGTGCATGCAGCGCTTTCGGACTACTACGCGGTTCGCGAGAAGCAATCGCCCCTGCCAGGGCATGAACGCGCGTTGTTTCTCTCGATGCAGATGCGTAGAATCACCGTGCGCTCCGTTGAGTTGCTGGTTAAAAAATATGCAAAGCTCGCGACGCCGCTCAAAAAGATTACGCCGCACAAACTGCGCAGTACATACGGCACCATGCTCTACCACGAGACCGAAGATATCTATCTCGTTGCGGATGTGTTGGGACACAAGGACGTCAACACCACGCGAAAGCACTATGCAGCCACCAGCGAAGAGCACAAGCGCATCGCCGCGAAAAAGATCAAACTACGCGAGGATTAACGGCGATTGTGGCTGCGACGCACGCGCACGCCAAACGTCATTGGCAGCGTTTTTGCATGGACAATCTCCTCGTCCTTCCAATCATCGTACAGATCGGGTATAAACCCGTCATCCAGATCGACCTCCTCTTGCTCTTCGCCTTCGCGCTCGGGCACAAAGTCATCATCCAAGAAAACGCCGGAGATCGGAATCTGCGCAAACGCCTCTATCCCCTCATCGAGGCAACGGAAACAATTGTCGCAAATCTTTGCTGGATCGAGCTCGCAGCGGTCATCACACGCGCCACAATCGTTGCAAACCTTATCAGCCTGTAAAATACAACGTTTCATAAAAAATACATTAGTCTCCCGAACATATGTTTGCAATATTTTGCAGTATATGGTAAAATCATTTTAAAGTCAAGCGATAACACGCGAACGGAGGTTGTTGACTGACCATGAAGAAATTAGCCGATCCCCAGCAGGTGATTCTCGACTATATGATCTCTTTTACCGAGGAGCATGCTTATCCGCCGTCGGTAAGGGAAATCTGCGCCGCTGTGGGTCTGAAATCGACAGCTACGGTGCATACGCACCTGAGAAATCTTGAAAAACGCGGCTTGATCACGCGGGATCCTTCCAAGCAGCGCGCGGTGTTCATCAACACCGATCTGCTGCCCGAGCGAGAAGAGAAACAATTCGCAATCCCGCTTGTCGGTCGCGTTGCGGCAGGTCTTCCCATGCTTGCTGCAGAAAACATCGAAGATGCCTTCCCGCTGCCGGACGTGCTCATGCACGGCAAAGAGCCGACAGAAGTATACATGCTCCGCGTTGACGGCGAAAGTATGCGAGACGCCGGTATTCGCGACGGCGACATCCTCGTGGTCAACCACAACTGCAACTGCGTCAACGGCGATATCGTTGTTGCCCGCGTGCATGGCGAGAGCGCAACGGTCAAACGGTTTTTCCGCGAGAAAGATCGCGTACGCTTGCAACCGGAAAACGATCTCTTCGATCCGATCTACGTACCCTTCGACGAGGTAGAGATCTCCGGAAAGGTTATCGGTCTTCTCCGTTCGATCTAGCGATCAAAATCCCTGTCGGATCAGCTCGTCGCAGGCCATCATGCAAGCGATGCGCGCATGCGCATAAGTCAATGCGCCCTGCAAATAGGCTGTGTACGGTTCGCGAATCGGTCCATCCGCGCTAAGCTCGGTAGTCGCGCCTTGTACGAACGCACCGGCCGCCATCACGACCTGATCTTCATATCCCGGCATATCCCACGGCTCCGGAGACACGAAACTGTCTACCGGGGCCGCTTTTTGTATGCTGCGGCAGAAGGCAACGAGAGATTCCGCATCCGGGAACTGCACCGCTTGAATGATATCGGAACGCTGCGCGTCATACTTCGGCATCGTCATCAAATTCATCTGCTCAAAGACACGCGCGAACAAAGCCGCGCCTTTTACGCACTGCGCGGTAACATGCGGTGCTAAAAACAGCCCTTGATAAAACAGACGATATTCGCCGGAATACGAGCCAACCTCCGCGCCCATACCAGGAACGGTATAACGCTGTGCAATGCGGTCAACGAGGTCTTCCCTGCCGGCAATATAGCCGCCGGTCGGCGCGAGCCCTCCGCCGGGATTCTTGATCAACGATCCTGCGATGATATCCGCGCCCTGCGCGGTCGGTTCGGTTGCTTCAACGAATTCGCCATAGCAATTGTCAACAAGAACAATCGCATCCGGGAACTTCTCGCGGACGCAATCTATCGCTTCTTTGAGTTGAGCAATCGTCACTGCTTCGCGCCATGCATAGCCGCGGGAGCGTTGTGCATAGACGATTTTGACATTGTCTTGCGTAACTGCACGAATTGCATCTAAATCGATTTTTCCTTTGTCGGTTAGTTCAAGCGATTGGAACGAGACACCCAGACGTTTTAACGAATTCGGAGCGTTTCCGCGCACGCCGATCGCCTCTAGCAGGGTATCATATGGCTCGCCTGTGACAGAAAGAATCATATCCCCCGGTTCAACCAACCCAGCCAACGCGGTAAAGATCGCATGTGTGCCGTTGACAAACTGCGGGCGAACGAGCGCTTTCTCCGCCATCAGCGCGTGCGCAAACACGCGATCCAACGTATCTCTGCCGATGTCGTCATACCCGTAGCCCGTGGTCGGCGAAAAATGCCGCGCGCTGACGCGCTCCTGCCAAAATGCTTCCAGCACGCGCTGCTGGTTGACCATCTCAATCGAATCCGCTTTACGGTATTCGACTTCCAAATATTGTTCTGCGCTCCAGACAAGCTCTCTTGCGCGGTCACTCGTTTCGATCATTGCTCCGTTCCTTTCATTCACACTTGCGCATCCTGCGCAAGCTTCTCAATCAAATCTGTTTTCATCTCATCCCATTCGGTTACATCATGCCATACGATACGATCATCGCGCTTAAACCAGGTCAGCTGGCGTTTGGCAAAGTGCCGCGTGTCCTGCTTGATCTTCTCGACAGCCTCCTTCAACGAGCAATTGCCATCGAAGTACGTGAATAGCTGTTGATAACCGATTGACTTCATCGCAGGCAATGCGCGATCATAATTTGCATCAAAAATCGCCTTAGCTTCCGCAAGTAGTCCTCTCTCCATCATGAGATCAACGCGTAGATTAATCCGTTCGTACAGCTTTTCGCGATCCATCGTGAGCCCAATCAACATCGGTTCAAATGGGGCTTCCTGTCCCCTGCTGTTCTGAAAATCTGCACCATAGCTCGAAAGAGGCTGGCCGGAACAGTCATACACTTCCAGCGCACGGACGATTCGCTTCTTATCGTTCGGATGCAATCGTTCAGCGGTGATTGGATCGACGCTCGTCAATCGCGCATATGCCGCTTCTGCACTCTTGTCATACTCCAATATTGCGTTTTCGCGCGCGGCGTCATTTCTTGGAATCGCGAATCCGAGAGGATACGTCAGGGCGTTTACATATAACCCGCTGCCGCCGACAACGATTGGCGTGTTGCCTCTTTGTACAATTCCGTCAATCGCTTCCGTCGCCATGGCGCGAAACATCGATGCCGAAAACTCCGGCGTATTGATCGGCAAGCAGTCGATAAGATGGTGCGGTATCCACTGCCGTTCTGAAAGCGGCGGCTTAGCGGAGCCGATATCCATGCCAAAATACACCTGCACCGAATCCGCAGAGACGATCTCTCCGCTGACTCTCTTTGCAAGCTCGATTGAAAGTTCTGTTTTGTGGCAGGCAGTAGGGCCTACGATGCAGACGATCCTTTGCCGACGTGATTGTTCTTCCATAGCTTTATAATACGCGCTTAAACATCTTCTCGATGTCAGTCTTTGTAAAACGAACCGCAACAGGCCGCCCGTGCGGACAGGTTAACAGCGAATCTTCCTGCGTCAGGCGATCCAACAGCTTTTGAATTTCCTCATGCGAGAGGCGTTCCCCCGCCTTGATGGCATGTTTGCACGCAGATTGCGCGATGGCATCGCGGAACCAGTCGTTGGGTCGCGCTTCCTCCGCGCCGGACAAAAACTCCAGTACATCGTGAAGAAATGCCGTTTTGAGCGCAGTGCCGTTGATCTGCGGCACGGCAAGCAGCGTAACGCTCGTTTCCGTTGCGTCCGAAAATACGAAGCCGAGCCGCTCCAACTCCTTTTTATTGGTGAAAAACGCATCGGATTCGGACGGCAACAGCCGCATGTCCTCCGGTAAAAACAACGTCTGCGAGACGATTGCAGCGGATCGCGCCATCAATGCGTCGTAGAGCAAGCGCTCATGCGCCGCATGCTGATCGATGCAGAACACATGTTCGCCCTGCTGGACATACCAATAGGTCTCAAACGCACAACCTATGATATGAAACGGCTCCGAAAACGGTTCCGCAGGTTTTGTGAGGAAGATCGGCTCCAGACGCTGGCGTTCTTCCGGCTCGCGCGGCGGCAACCGATAGGTCGGCACGCGCGGAACAGACGAATATGTTTCCTCTCGCAGACCGGTACTCGGTTGCGAAATCGGCGCACGCAGATCAACCTTTCGCGCTTCATCGGGGACCGAAAACACAGGTGCAGGCTTATCGTCAGCCTCCTCACGATTCACTTGAATCGTAGGGACATAGCTGCGAATCAACGCTTCAGAACAGGCGACGACAACACTGCGCGAGACGCGCTGTTCGTCAGTGAAGCGCACTTCCAATTTCGCCGGATGCACGTTTACGTCTACCTCGGCATAGGCGATGTTGAGGTAGAGCACTGCAAACGGAAATCGACCGATCAGCACCCGCGTATCAAACGATCGCATGAGCGCGTTGCTCAGCGCATTGGAGCGGATGATGCGGCCGTTGAGCAGGAACGTCTGTCCGGAACGGTTGGCGCGCGCAAGATCCGGCACGCCGACAAATCCAGTGATCTTCAGGTATCCATCGTCAAACGAAACCGGGCAAATCTGTCGTTCCGCGCTGATGCCATAGACGGAGACCAGCGCATCCTTCGCGCTGCCGTTTCCCGTTGAGCGATAGACGGTCTTTCCGCCGTTGACATAGTGTACCGCTATCTGCGGCACAGAGAGAATCAACCGCGCGATATAGTCTCCGATTGCCGCGCTCTCTGCGCGCGCGCTTTTGACAAACTTCAAGCGCGCAGGGACATTATAAAACAAGTTTTTAATTTCGATCGTCGTGCCTCGCGTGCCCGCGGTGCGTCGATGCTCAATCAAATCCCCACCATCATAGCGAATCAGGCTGCCGAGCTCGTCTTCCTCTGTTTGCGTTTGGAGTGTAACGCGCGAAACAGCAGCGATAGACGCCAATGCTTCCCCGCGGAAGCCGAGTGAACGAATCGCAAACAGATCGTTCGCAGAAGAGATCTTGCTGGTTGCATGGCGAAGGAATGCCGTCTCGCAATCGTCGTCTGCAATGCCGGTGCCGTTGTCGGTGATGCGGATGCTGTCCAGCCCGCCGTTTTCGATCTCGACGGTGATAGCGGTGGCTCCCGCGTCGATTGCGTTTTCCACCAGTTCTTTGACAACAGAACTCGGCCGCTCGACGACTTCGCCTGCGGCAATCTGGTTCGCGATTCTTGGTGGTAAAACGTGTACCTTTGGCATATTCTCTCCGTTTATTTCATCCGCTCTTATGAGTGCTTTAACATTGCATGCAGCGCGAACAATTGATTGAGCGCGTCGAGCGGCGTAAGATGATTGACATCCATCTCCCGCAGGATACGCAGTGCGCTTTCTTCCCCGCTCTCGTCGAGCAACGAGGGCTGCACACTGGTTTCAATCTTCGCAGGTTCGCGTTTTGCGGCGATATCCGCAGACTCGAGCTTTTCTAGAATCTCTTTTGCCCGCGCAAGCACCATGTCCGGAAGTCCGGCAAGCCGCGCCACTTGAATGCCGAAACTTTGGTCTGCTCCGCCGCGAACGATCTTTCGTAAAAAAACGATGTCCTCGCCGATTTCGCGAACGGTGACACGGAAGTTTTTCACGCCCGACAGCTCGCCTTCCAGCTCTGTCAACTCATGATAATGCGTGGCAAACAACGCTTTCGCGCCGCACTTCTTTGCGTCCGCGATGTACTCCAACACCGACCAGGCGATGCTGAGTCCATCAAACGTGCTTGTGCCTCTGCCGATTTCGTCGAGAATCAGCAGGCTGTTTTCACTTGCGTTATGGAGGATGTTCGCGACCTCGCTCATCTCCACCATGAACGTACTCTGCCCGGACGAAAGATCATCACTTGCACCGATGCGCGTAAAAATGCGATCAACAATCGACAATTCCGCTTCTGTCGCGGGAACGAACGAACCGATGTGCGCCATCAACGCAATCAGCGCGGTCTGGCGCATATAGGTGCTCTTACCTGCCATGTTTGGGCCTGTGATGATCAGCAGACGGTCATCTGTGCGGTTGAGCAGCACGTCGTTTGGCACAAACGGTTCCTTCATCGCGCGTTCAATCACGGGATGACGGCCGTTGATGATCTTGATTCTTCCCTGCTGGTTCCATTTCGGGCGGCAATACTGATTGTTGCTCGCTACTTCCGCAAGAGAAACATAGCAATCCAGCTCCGCAATCAACGCGCCGTTTGTCTGCAATCTAGCAGTACAATTGACGAGCACATCGCGAATGCCAGCGAAGAGTTCATTCTCGAGCACGACCAGCCGGTCTTTTGCGCCAAGGATTTTTTGCTCCATCTCCTTGAGTTCAGGCGTGATGAAGCGCTCTGCATTGGCGAGCGTCTGTTTGCGCTCATACTCATACGGCACCTGCGCCAGATACGACTTCGTGACCTCGATGTAGTATCCAAACACGCGGTTGTAGCTCACGCGCAGAGATTTGATCTTCGTGATCTCTCGTTGCGTCTGTTCGAAATTTTCCAGCCAGGACTGCGAGTTTTCCGCGATGCTACGAAGCTCGTCCACCTCTGCGTTGTATCCGGTGCGGATGAATCCGCCGTCTTTCAGCGTAGCCGGCGGTTCTTCGGTGATCGCGGTGAGCAGAAGCCGGAGCACATCCTCCATCTCGTCCAATGAAGATGAGATTTCAGAGAGCGCCTCGCTCTCACTCCCGCGTATGGATTCTTTTATGATCGGTACACGCTCAATGGTGCGAATCAACGCGACGCAATCCCGCGCATTGACAGAACCATAGACGATCTTGCTGCAAAGCCGCTCGATGTCATACATACCATGCAGCAGCTCTTGTAGCTGCTTGCGCTGCGTCATGTTCTCTTTGAGTTCTTCAAGCGCATCCAGTCTGCGCTCGATCTGCTGAATCGACTGCAACGGGCGATCCACCCAGTCACGTAGCATTCTGCCACCCATGCCCGTTTTCGCGTGGTCAAGCAAATGGATCAGCGTGTTCTTCTTGTTGCCACCGTAGCGAAGCGGCTGCGTGAGCTCCAGATTGCGGCGCGTGGTTGCATCCAGCACCATATAGTTGCTGCGGTTGAGAAGGCGCATGCCTTGAATATGCGACAATGCGTTCTTCTGCGTTTCGTCGAGATAGCGCATCAAAGCACCCGCAGCCGAGACGGCATATGGCGCTTCGTCCGCGCCGAATCCGGACAACGAGCTGACGTTAAAGTGCCGTTTCAGAATGTCGCGAGCGCTCTCAGGAAGGAATGCATTTGCGCCATATTGTTCCAGATAATAGGAGGACGATATCTGTCGCGACAGCAGTTGCTGTAAAAACAGCGAAGTCTCGGCGATGATCTCGCGCGGACGGATGCGCTCCAGTTCATCGAGTAGCGCAACCGATGGTTGTTTGCCGCTCAACTGCAACAAATAGAATTCGCCCGTCGAAACATCCGCATATGCAAGGCCGATAACACTATCGCCGATTGAAATTGCTGCAATATAGTTGTTCTGCCCTTCCTCCAGCATACGGTCTTCGATGACCGTACCCGGCGTGATGACACGGATGACATCCCGCTCGACGAGGCCTTTCGCCAGAGCGGGGTCTTCCACCTGTTCGCAGATGGCAACTTTGTAGCCCTTTTCAATGAGTTTGGAGATGTAGTTGTCCACCGCGTGATACGGCACTCCGCACATCGGCGCCCGTTCACTCAACCCGCAATCGCGCCCGGTCAGAACCAGATCGAGTTCTCTTGCCGCGGTTTTCGCGTCCTCAAAAAACATCTCATAAAAATCGCCGAGGCGAAAAAACAGCAGACAGTCGCTGTACTTGTCTTTTAATTCCAGATACTGCCGCATCATCGGCGTCATCGAAGCAGGCATTCATTCCTCCGTCGTTCGGGTATTCAGAAAATCGGGCAGTCGTTCCTTAATGCCCGACACGTTATTTTAGTGTTTGCAGCCGCCACATCCGCCGCAGTCACCGTTGCAAGAGCTGCTATCGCTTGTCTCCGCACCGATGCAGGCGTTGATTTCGTCGTTGACCGCGGTGAGCACCGCAGAAAACGCGCTCTGCGCCGCGATGAGTTCTGAATACAGCGGGCTTTCTCTAAGCTGCGCTTCTAATCGGTCGATGTCATTGGTCAGCGAAACTGCCTCCAGATCGTCGCCTTCGTCACTCGCGAGAATGCTGATCAGCCGATCGCGTTTATCATTGAGCTCCTGCATTAGCTTTGCGATGGCTTCATTGCCTTCAAAGTCGCTCTGCGCCTGCTTCATTTGTACGAATTCGCAAGAATTGGCCAGCGCCAATCCAAGTTCTCTTGCCAGTTCAATCATGGTTCTATCTCCTCCGGTTTCCGGTTTGTTTGGCGTGATATTCATCTTATTCCTTCTCGGCAATTTTGCCGTAGAGCGAGTTCTTTCGAACGTTTGTAATCGTGAGCGGAACGTATGATCCGACCAGTTCCGGCGTTCCCGCAAAGTATACCATCTTGAAGTTCGGGAACTTTCCGTAGCATACGGGTTCATTCCGCATGTCGCAATCCTCTACATGAACGACGCCGGTAACGCCGACGTATTTTTCATTGTTCTCGCGGGACTTGCGCTCCTGCAACTCATTCAGGCGGTGCAGACGTTCTCGCTTGATGACGTCCGGCACCTGATCTTCCATCGTCGCAGCGCGGGTGCCTTTGCGCGGCGAATACTTAAACGTAAACGCAGAGGCAAACCCAACGCGTTCGACCAAATCAAGCGTCTGTAGGAAATCTTCCTCCGTTTCGCCGGGAAATCCAACGATGATGTCTGTCGTGAGCTCCACATCCGGCATCGCGGCATGCAGTTTTTCGACGATCTCCAGATACCGTTCGCGCGTGTATTTACGATTCATTTTCGCGAGAATCTCGTTTGACCCGCTCTGCATCGGCAGATGCACGTGGTGGCAGACATTCGGCAGCGTTGCCATAGCGGCAATCATCTCGTCGGTCAGATCCTTCGGATGAGAGGTCATAAATCGAATGCGTTTAAGCCCCTCCACCTTTGAAACCTCCGAAAGAAGTTTTGCAAACGACGCGTCCGGCAGGTCTTTGCCATAAGAATTGACGTTCTGACCCAGCAGCGTGATCTCGCTGTATCCTTCCGAAACGAGTTTATTCGCTTCTTCTACGACAGCCGTCATCTCGCGCGAGCGCTCGCGCCCGCGTACATACGGCACGATACAATATGTGCAGAAGTTGTCGCACCCGTAGTTGATGTTGACAAACGCGTTAATCTTCCCCGTGCGGATGCTCGGCAGGTCGTCCTCGATCTGGATATTCTGTTCGTCGACTGCAAGTGTTCGCGAGCCGGACTCCGCGCTCTCCACAAAGCCGGGCAGACGCGAAAGCAGGTTGGTTCCAAACGCAATATCCACGAACGGGAATCGTTTATACAGTTTTTCGGCGACCTCCTGCTGCTGCATCATGCAGCCGAACACGCCGATGATCAGGTTCGGTTTCTCGTCCTTGAGTTCCTTGAGCGCGCCGATGTTTCCAAAAACGCGCTTCTCCGCATGGTCTCGCACGCAGCAGGTATTAAAGAGAATCAGGTCTGCCGTTTCTTTGTCCGATCCGCGCGAAAAACCCAGTGTTTCCAGTAATCCTGCGGCTGTTTCGCTGTCCCGAACGTTCATTTGGCAGCCGAAAGTTTCAATATAATATTTGCGTCCGCCCTGGTTTGGCTGGTCACAAAAAGGCGATTTTTGCTCCATGTTAGTACACTCCATTTCAACTTGCTCCATTATAGCATGATTTATCAAATCGAATGAAAGATTTTTGTGTTTTCCGTGTTGACAATTTTATGAGCTTGTTGTATATTATGAAAGTCGCGAAAAGCGGTGCGCGCCATCTTCGGGGTGTAGCGCAGTCCGGTAGCGCACGTGCTTTGGGAGCATGGGGCCGAAGGTTCAAATCCTTTCACCCCGACCAGTAGTGGCCCCGTGGTCAAGCGGTCAAGACACCGCCCTTTCACGGCGGTAACAGGAGTTCGATTCTCCTCGGGGTCACCATTTTTCTTGTTCAGGTACTTGGGCCTTTAGCTCAGTTGGTTAGAGCGGCCGGCTCATAACCGGTTGGTCCGGGGTTCGAGTCCCTGAAGGCCCACCATCCCCTGTTTGAGATGCCGATTGGCGGTAGTACAGTTGGTTAGTACGCCAGCCTGTCACGCTGGAGGTCAGGGGTTCGAGCCCCCTCCGGGTCGCCATTTTTTCTTGCCTCGGTAGCTCAGCTGGTAGAGCAAGGGACTGAAAATCCCTGTGTCGGTGGTTCAAGTCCACTCTGAGGCACCAGACTTGCTGGCTGGTGTAGCTCAATTGGCAGAGCAGCTGATTTGTAATCAGCAGGTTGCGGGTTCGAGTCCCATCACCAGCTCCACTGTTTTCCTTGAAAAGTGAATAGCCAATTCTAAAAAAGTCATGGATGGGTTCCCGAGCGGCCAAAGGGAGCGGACTGTAAATCCGTTGTCGTAGACTTCGATGGTTCGAATCCATCCCCATCCACCAATCATCTCACCATTGCAGGAATGGCGGAATTGGCAGACGCGCACGGTTCAGGTCCGTGTGAGGTCACACTCATGCAGGTTCAAGTCCTGTTTCCTGCACCAGAAAAAGAAGGTTGAATTGATTTTCACCTTCTTTTTTGTTATTGTTACGATACTGATCCGAACCGTTTATTTGTTTATTATCAAGCAAAGGAAGACGAACATGAATTGGTTTGAAAAGCGCTCAAAAAAGACATACAACGAACTGGCAGATGGATATGATGCCAGTTTTGAAGGCGAATATACCGCTCAATTTAAAGCTTTGTTATTAAACGAAATAAGAATCCAGCCGAACGCGAATATTCTGGATATCGCTTGCGGCAATGGTAGATTATTGAACATGCTCGCGAAGCAGAATCGATTCAATGGATACGGTGTGGATATTACTGAACAAATGATTGAACACGCGAAACAACTCAATCCATATATGCACTTTTCTGTCGGAAATTGTGAGAAAATCCCATTACCGGATCAAACGATGGACGTGATTACGGTTTGCGCGGCATACCATCATTTTCCGCATGTCGATCTATTCGCCCGCGAGTCGTTTCGGTTGATGAAATCTGGAGGTAGCATTTATATCGCTGAGGTATATTACCCGTCCACGATACGCTTGCTAATGAATCCGTTTATGCCACTGCTAAACAAAGGTGATGTCAAGATATACTCGCCTGATGCAATCATTTCAACCTTGAATAAAGCTGGCTTTCAGGATACAAATTACTCGATTCATGGTCACATTCAAATCGTAAGAGCACGTAAATAGTGCAAAAAAATGCTCGATTGACAAGGAGTGAAAAATCATGCCCATTATCCGCCACACCAACTCTCCGGATGCCGTCTGGACACGCAGACCGGATCACGAGACCTACGATTTTGACAAAATCGAACTCATCCCCCGTTCCGAAGCAAAGGGTTGCTATGCGAACCTCATCAAGCTCCCGCCGAAGAAAGCGGGCTTCCCCTACCACTACCACACGATCAATGAAGAATGCTTCTTTATCCTCAACGGCCGTGGACTTCTCCGCACGCCGGAAGATGAACAGGAAGTCGCCGCGGGAGATTCCATCTTCTTCCCAACCGGAGAAACGGGCGCGCACCAGCTCACAAACCTCTCGGAAACCGAACCTCTCCTCTACCTTGACTTTGACACCTTCCACTACCCCGAAGTCTGCTTCTATCCCGACACGCAGAAGGTCGGCATCTTCGGCGAGAACATGAAGCAGGTTTATTATTTGAAAGATCAGACGAAGTATTAACGGAGTCAACATTTTCAGAAGAAAAGCAGCAAAATCACCCCTATTCCCCCACCACCTCAAACAAGTCGGTTCTCCGGCTTGTTTTTTTGATATGTTATAATACAAGTATATTTACCAATCTACTTTAACAAACGTTTATTGCTATCATAATACTTTTATAATCTATAAAATCGAAGAAAGGAGCGCATGTTTTCCAGCTTTTAGCATGCGAACTACAGAATGAGTCTCATTATATTCCTGGTCATATTTATCATGCTTTGGCTCCTGATCGAAATCATCGCGATCGTGATGAAGCTAACCGGTCTGGAGCTGAGCAAAGCAAGATTTCAGATCATATCCATTCTGACGCACACGGGGTTTACCTCGCGTGAATCCGAGCTGATTGTGCAGCATCCAACCAGACGGAAAATCGCAAGCATCCTCATGGTCGTGAGCTATGTTGCACAGATCACATTGATCACGCTGCTTTTCGATGTGCTGAACAACGCTACCAAGAGCCTGCTCAGTATCTCGATCGTACTCTCCGTGGTTCTGGTGTTGATTCTGATTTCAACGCAGGTGGAGAGCTTCTCCAGAGGATTTGATCGTTTTGCAGAGCGGCTGCTCCGAAACAAAATCAAGAAAATCAACTCGAACAACCGCATCGATCAGCTATTAAACCTAAGCCCAGAATTCAGCATCTACGAGCTGATCGTCGACACGGATAGTTTCATCTGCCGAAAGACGCTGCGCGAGCTGCATCTGAAAGAGCACTTCATTCAGGTTTTAAAGATTGACCGCGGTTCTGAAATGATCGATTTTCCGCTCGCCGATATGCAGATTCTCGCCGGGGATCGCATGATCGTATATGGAAAAATCGAGGCGCTGACAAATCTCATCATGAACGGTAACGATGCCTAGTCGTTCACACATAAGCAAACCATCATCGTTAAAGGAGCGGCGTAAATGTTTGAGGCTTTATATGAAAACAGCGAAGATTGGCTGAAATACGCGATACAGATCAATCTGCTTCACGCGAAGAAAGAGGATCAGATCACGTTGTTGCAATCAGCTTTGATGGATGCAAAGATTCAACGCGCATTGGAAGAAGTGGCGGCATTCCACAGCACGCGCATCTCGAGTCACAAAGATCCAACGCTGCCAATACAGCGGCTTCTGTTCTTGCTCGATCTCGGGTTTGATACAAGTGTTCCGCAGATTCAAGCGGCAATCAACGAAATATTAGCGCACAAAGACGATAACGGCGTTTACTTCTCGATGATCAATGTTCCGAAGCAATTCGGCGGAACCGGCGAAGATGACTTTAGCTGGTGCCTTTGCGACGCGCCGAATCTTATGATCGCGCTCATCAAAGCAAGTGTTTCCTACGAAGAACACATCAAGCAGGGCGTTGAATACCTTGTTTCGCTATATAGAGAGAACGGCTTTCCTTGCGCGGCCTCTCCTGAGTTGGGCAGGTTTCGAGGCCCCGGCAAAAAGGACGACTGTTGTCCGTATGCGACATTGATTATGACCGACCTGTTGTCCTATCTGCCGGAATATCGTGATTCGTCGATCGCAAAAGCATCATCAAAAGCGCTTCTCAATCTTTGGTCGAAAAGCCGGGAACAGCACCCGTATCTATTTCATATGGGAACCGACTTCAGAAAGTTGAAAGCGCCGTCCTGCTGGTATGATATTGTCAGCGTTGCCGGTGTGCTGAGCAAATTTTCTTTCAATCACAGCGATCCGCGTTTTCTTGAGATGATCGACTTGATCAAAAGCAAGCAACGTGACGACGGGTTTTTCGTTCCCGAATCCATCTATATGAAGATGAAGGATTGGGACTTTGGACAAAAGAAGACTGCTTCCCCATATTTAACTTACTTATGCCTTCGAATTCTTGATCGGATCGGGTAAACGATATGAAGAGAATTAGTCTTTCTCTCTTGATTGCTCTTCTCCTGTGCTTAACGTGCGTCGCATGCTCGAAACCTGCAAGCGATCATAGCTACGGCGTGTTTCTCGGCGTCAATCCCGAAGAGATCGACAAGATCGCGGGGTATCAAACCGTCGTCATCGACGCGCAGTATTTCACGCAAGAAGAGATTGCGCAACTTCAGCAAAACGGAACACCCGTCTATACCTATCTCAATATCGGCAGCATCGAAACATTCCGCGATGGATATGAGTCCGTTCAGGATTGTATCCTCTCTCCCTATGACAATTGGCCGGACGAATACTGGGTCGATGTCTCGCGGCAGGAGTGGCAGACATTCGTCTCAGACGAGGCAAAATCGCTCGCGGAGAAAGGCGTAGACGGGTTCTTTCTGGACAACGCGGACGTTTACTATCTCTACCCGACGAGTGCTATTTACGACGGTCTGAACGCGATATTACAAGCGCTCGCGCAGTATGAAAAACCCGTGCTCATCAACGGCGGCGACGTGTTTGTGGCAAAAGCCGTGCTGGATGCGGACATTCCCAATCCGGTCATCACAGGCGTGAATCAGGAATGCGTTTTTACGAACATCGACTTTGATCGCGGTAAGCTAATCCGGCAGAACACGGAAAATTCCGAGTATTATCAAGCATACCTTACGCGCTGCAAATCGGCCGGATTGGATGTGTATCTGACGGAATATGCCAACTCCAGTAGTGCGCTAATCCGCACGATTGAAGATTATTGCCGTGAAGAAGGGTTCCAATACCATATATCTCCTTCAATCAATCTGGATTAAAGCAAACAAAAAAGAGCGGGATCGCCCCGCTCTTTTTGTTCCCCCATTCTTTCGCTTACAGATTCGCTTGAAATACAGAATCGGTATCGATGCAAAGATGCTGCACTGACGTGCGTCCTGTGAAGAGCGCAACCGGGCAACCGCCGGGCGCTGTCAACCGCTGGCCTGCGAAGTATAGGTTTGAAATGCTTTCCGGCTTGCACGGATAGCGCATATCCCCCTGTCCTTTCTTCGTGACCGTCATCCAGCTGCCCTTGTAGGAGCCGAGATACCGCTCATAGGTCAACGGCGTGGCGACATCCCAAACCACGACTTTTCCTTTGATCTGCGGATACTTTTGCTCCATCTCGCAAATGATGTGTTCCGCGAGTTTTTGCTTCTCCGCCACGTAAGTGCCGTTCTCTTTGCATTGTTTCCAGAAATCATAGGTGTCGCCAACCAGCGCGAGTGTAAGTGCCGTACCGCCCTCCGGCGCGTATCCGGCAAAGCCCGCGTAATTGTTGAACCCGATGCTATCGTAGCTCACGCTTCCAATTCGAATCGGCGTCTCAACCGGAAAATAACAGTTTGCAGGCAGTTCCGATAGATCTTCCTGCACGCCGAGGCCAACAAACACGTCCATCATCGGGTAAGTGTTGCTGCGCATCTGTTCCGCCCAGGGTTCATGGATCGGCTCGGCAAACAGATCGTCGATCGCGCTGAGCGTATCCTTTGTGACAATCACTGCATCCGCCGCGACCACATCGCCGTCGATCACCACGCCTTTTGCCACGCCATTTTCAACGACGACTTGATCTATCTTCGTACGATATTGAATCGTTCCGCCGAGCGAGAGAAACTTCTTCGCCATACGCTGCACCATCGCGAGCGAGCCGCCGGTTGGATAGCCGCCGTCACCCGAGGCAAGCGTAGCAATCGTAAAGAGCACGCCAGTTGCGCAGTACTGCTCACCAATCATGTTACAGATCAGATTTCGAATCACAGGGTTTTTGAACCGCTCGCTGTATTCCTGCGTCGATAAATTCTGATAGTACTTCATGCGCGGCATGGCAGGCAGCATCGCAAGCAGTTTTGTGATCGGAACCTTCACCGGATACTTCGATTTGAGATTCGGCAGGTCCATGACCGGCATCTCCATCTTTGTGAACCGTTTGACGTCTGCGCAAAGCTTGTTGATCTCCCGTCGATCCTCCGGCGAAAGTTCCGTCAAGTGCTTACGCAGTTTCTCGATATCGCGATAGAGGCATGCTCGCACGCCGTCCAATTCATAGTTAAAGAACGGATCTCGGTTATATACGTCTACAGAGTCGTCCAGCGCACCCACCTCGCGCCAGAGACTGTAGAGCTGCGATTCCGGCGACGAACCCGTCAGCCAGTGTAATCCGCCTTCAAAGTAATATCCCCCTCTGCGCCAGCTGGTCGAGGCGCCGCCCGGGATGGTGTGGCTTTCGTAAATCGTCACATCAAACCCACTCTGTCTTGCGTAGATGCCGGCGGTAATTCCCGCTATTCCCGCACCAACGATGATCACCTGTTTCATTTTAAAATCCCCCATCTTATTGTTCTTGTTATTTTGCCCGCAAGATATCCGCGATCCATTCGCTCTCCGGGCAAGGCATATCTGCGTTCATCGCCATCGTCTCCGCAACGCCTTGTATGGCGCTCCAGAAAGCGAGTGAGAGCGCAAGCGGATCGCCAGCACGGATTGTACCGTTTTCCTGACCTTTGCGAATGATCTTTGCCGTTGGCGTGTGAATATCCAGTTTCGTCAAAAGCGCTTTTACGCTTGCCGGCACATCGTCGCTGTACGTTGCCTGATGCATCAACACAAACATTTTTGCAACAAAGGGCTGTGTTTTGATGTAGGAAAGGATGCGTTCTGCCGTGATTTCAAAGAACGTCATCGGTTCCAGTTCCGTCGGTTGCACGCTGTTCATCGGTCCCTCAATCCCCTGTGAAACGAGCGCTAGATACAGCTCCTCTTTTGACGCAAAATAATGAAACATCAGCCCCGCGCTCATGCCGACCGCGCCTGCGATATCTTTGATCGTTGTACCGGAATATCCCTTTGAGATAAACAAACTCAGGCCTGCAAACAGAATCTCCTGCCTGCGCTTTTCCTTCTGATCTTCTCGTATTGTCACGCTCTCAACTCCTATTTCTAATTCATTGAATGTTTGTTCATTGATTGATCGTTCAATATATATCACTCTTCTACTGCGATGTCAAGAAAAACTTTCTTGTATCAGAACACCTTCTCTATCTGTGCCAAACACACTTTACAAGAAGTAGTTCGAGGATTAGTATGATACTATAAACAACATACACCGTGCCGCTTTGCGGCCAGGTGTCAACATACATCTGAAGTGAGGTGAATATCAGATGAAAAAACGATTACCCGTTTTGTTTGTCGGCCATGGTTCGCCGATGAACGCAATTGAAAACAACGAATACTCACGCGCATGGAGCGCGCTTGGAGATAAACTGGAAAAACCTTCCGCCATTCTCTCCGTCTCCGCGCATTGGTTTACACGCGGTACAAAGCTGAACGACTCCCCTACGCCCAATATGATCTATGACATGTACGGGTTTCCGGAAGAGCTCTATCAACTGAAGTATCCTGCCCCCGGTTCGCCGGAGCTCGCATACAAGGCAAAAGCATTGATCGGGGATTTTGTAACCATCGATAACAACTGGGGCATCGACCACGGAACATGGTCTGTGCTGAATCGCGTATTTCCAAAGGCGGATGTGCCGATTGTGCAGCTCAGTGTCAATGCAGCATTGACGCCGGAGGAACACTACGCGATCGGGCAAAAGCTCCAGCCTCTTCGCGATGAGGGCGTTTTGATCTTTGGCAGCGGCAACATCGTGCACAATTTATCACGCGTCGATTGGCGTATGAACGACGGTCAGCCCTGGGCGCAGGATTTTGACCACTATATTTCGAACGCCATCTTCGCAAAGGACCACGAATCGGTGCTGCATTATGAACTCGCCGGACAACCGGCGGAGCTATCTGTACCGTCTGTGGATCACTTTGCACCGCTTCTGTATGTCCTTGGTGCAAGCAATAGCGATGACGAAATCTCGTCCCTCAATGACAGCTGCACACTAGGATCAATGTGTATGGCAAGCTATTTGTTTACACCAAAACAGACATCTTGAGCATCTAATAGAAGAACCATACTGGAACAAGGAGAGATAACGGAATGAAACATCGGGAAATCTTGAAGACCGTTCGCGGTCAGCGCGCGGTAGACGGCGCGGGCGTATCACTCGTGCGGGTATTGGGCAATCGCGACGTATACGATTTTGATCCATTCTTGATGCTGGATTCGTTCGATTCCACGGATCCTGCGGACTACACCGCAGGATTTCCGTGGCATCCGCATCGCGGCATCGAGACGATAACTTACCTTATCAGCGGTAAAATCGAACACATGGACAGCCTCGGAAACAAAGGCACCATCGAATCGGGCGAGAGCCAATGGATGACTGCTGGCAGCGGGATTCTGCATCAGGAGATGCCGATGGCGTCTGAGCGCATGCTGGGGCTGCAGCTTTGGCTGAACCTGCCGAAAAGCGAGAAAATGGCGGATCCCGCCTATCTTGGCATCACGCAGGAGATGATGCCCATCGTCGAAACCGATCAGGCAACCGTTCGCGTGCTGTCGGGCAGCTATAACGGCGTGTCCGGCGTCATGCCGCGGCATATTCAGGCAAGCATTCTCGATGTTTCTCTCGTAAAGAAAGGAAGCATTACTCTGCCCACAAAACCGGATGAAACCGTGTTTGCGTTCCTGATCACCGGAGACGCAGTGATTGACGCGCATCTGATCAACGAAAAGACAGCGGTGCTCTTCGGGGCGGGAGAATCCGTTACGATAGAAGCAACGCCGGATCGCGACCTACGGTTCTTGCTGTTTTCCGGCAAAGCATTGCATGAGACGATCGCGTGGGGCGGCCCGATCGTCATGAACACACGCGAAGAACTCGATCTTGCGTTTGACGAGCTGCGCCGTGGAACGTTTATCAAACATAATCCAACACTTTAGAAAACACCGTACTACACGAGAAGCGTTTCCTCTCACCACAATACTATAACGAACACTGGAGAACACATGGAACAGAAACGAATTGCCGCAATCGTCGGCTCATTACGAAAAGACTCTTTTAACCGCCAACTGGCGCTCGCCGCAAAAGAAGCCATAGGCGACAGAGCAATATTTGAAATCATCGATTTTTCAGATGTCCCGATGATGAATCAGGACATCGAATATCCGGCGCCGGAATCGGTCCGTCGCGTGCGCGAGCAGATCAAAATCGCGGATGGCGTATGGATTTTCTCGCCGGAATACAATCACTCCTACCCCGGCCTTCTGAAGAACTTGATCGACTGGCTTTCCCGCCCGATCAGCAAGGAGGAACGTCAGGTGCTTTCGAAAAAACCGATTGCCATCAGCGGCGCTTCCAACGGCATGGGCGGCACGGTCACCGCGCAGGATTTGTTGGTGATGCTGCTCAGTATGCTCAACGCGCGCGTGATGAACTTTCCCCGCCTGCGCGTCCCGAACGCACAGGAGCAGACGGATGAAGAGGGTCATCTCAAGCTTACGACCAGCTTACCGTATCTACAGAAGCAAGCCGATGCTTTCCTGAAATTTATCGGAGAATAATTTCGTCTTTGATCCGTCCGTGACAATGCGTTGCGGACGGATTTTTCGCGTTTATTGCATCACCCAAACCTTTACAAAACGATCAAACACGCATACTATAGGAGTAGTCTCATCAAATTTACAGAACTGGAATAGTACAATCGTCATGCAAAATAAGGAGCCTCGCATTCGCATCATAAAAGACGGCCCATATATCGTTTCCGGCAGCGTTCCGCTCTCGGAAAAGGTCATCGTGCCCAAAGGCGGCGGCTATATTTATGAGGAAGGCGGCCCCCTGCCGCAACGAGCGGTGTATTCCCTTTGCCGCTGCGGTAAAACAAAAACACCACCCTTCTGCGATGGATCACATGTTGCCATGCATTTCGACGGAACGGAAACAGCCTGTAAAACCGACTATCATCAAAGATCCGCTCGCATATCCGGAGATGGAATTGATCTATTGGACGACGGACGCTGCGCCTTTGCGCGATTTTGCCACAGGGACAGCGGGGATGCATGGGAGCTTGCCGAAGATTCGGAGAGCGACTTTCATCACGCAGAGGCGATCATCGCCGCCAACGAGTGCCCCGCCGGTCGCCTGACTGCGGTTGAAAAGGACGGCACGGAGCATGAACCCGTGTACGAACCCGCAATCGAAATTCTGCAGGATCCCGAAGAACACGTCAGCGCGGGTATCTTCGTCAAAGGCGGCATCCCGATTGAGTCCGCAGACGGAAGCGTTTACGAAATTCGTAACCGCGTTGTGCTCTGCCGCTGCGGCATGTCCGGCAACAAGCCGTTCTGCGATTCGCGGCATGTGTCGGAGGAGTTTCGCGACAACGAAGTGTAGAAAGGTGGATTGTGATGACGCTTTCAACTACTGTTCAGAAGGAATATGCCTCTCCGCGCGGCAATGTTGCGTATTGGATCACGCGCAGTGAAAAGCCTGATGCGCCGTGCATCTTCTTTCTCCACGGGTTGACCGCGGATCACACCATGTTTGATCAGCAAGTTCCATATTTTGCAGATCGATATACCGTCATCGCATGGGATGCTCCCGCGCATGCCCTCTCCCGCCCTTATCACGACTTTTCCTATCAGAATTGCGCGGAGGATATGCGCGGCATACTGGAGCAGGAGCAGATCGATCGCGCGGTGTTCGCAGGGCAATCGATGGGCGGCTATCTCGTTCAATCGTTTCTGTTGCGTTATCCTGAGATGGCGCTTGCGTTTGTTGCCATCGATACCTGTCCATATGGTCTGCGTTACTATTCAAAGTCCGATCTCTTCTGGCTTTCCAAAGCCGGCGCAATCAGTCAATGGATGCCATATGGATACTATGTCAATACCATCATCAAGAGCGTCGCGCTGACCGAGCGCGGGCAGGACAATATGCGCAAAGCAATCTCATTTTACGGCAAGGATGAGTTTAGTGCGCTGACGAAAGCCGGGTTAAACGGATTTGCGCTGGAGAACCGAGATTTGAACATCACGTGCCCCGTTTTGATCCTGGTCGGTGAGAAGGATCGCGCCGGGAAAGTGCTTGCTTACTCAAAGGCTTGGCACGAGGCGACAGGCTATCCGATGCAGATCATCGAGAATGCATCCCACAACTCTAACGTCGACAATCCTGATGCGGTCAACGCTGCGATCGATGCATTCCTGACCGCCGCGTTATCATCCGATCAAGTTTCATTTGGAGGTATTTCATGAAAACAGCGCTCCTCGTCATCGATGTGCAGCAGGCGTTGATCGACGATCAACCCGCCAACAAAGATGCATTTCTGGTTAATCTCAAGCTTCTCATCGATGCCGCGCACGAAGCCGGCACGGAGGTCATCTATGTTCGTCATGACGGCGGAGAAGGCGATGTGTTGGCCTACGGCGAACCCGGCTGGCAGTTGGACAAATCGCTTGCACCGCGTTCGGAAGAGCGCATTTTCGAAAAGCGTTTCAACAGCGCGTTTCTGAAAACCGGGTTGAACGAATATCTGAGCGACAAAGGCATCACGAATCTTGTCATCTGCGGCATGCAGACGGAGTATTGTATCGACACCAGCGTCAAGACCGCGTTTGAGCACGGCTATGAGGTCGTGGTTCCTTCCGGCGCAACGACGACATACGCAAACCCCTTTCTCTCAGGCGATAAGCTCGTTTATTTTTACGAGCGCATGATCTGGCACGAGCCGCTCGCACGTGTCGTTCCGCTCGAAGAGGCGATACAAATTCTCAAAAAATAATCTATCGCAACACTCACGCCACTGTCAGACAAAAGACGGTGGCGTTACCTTTTGATTGACAGCCGAAAGCGTATCCACCTATAATCAAAACAGTCGCAACCCAAATTTTCCCGCGGAAATCCGCGAGAAGGAGTACCCGTGCAGGATTCGTTTGAACGCTTTGACATGCTGGCCACACCCAAGAAACAGAAATTGCGTCCCCTTGCCTGGGCAATCAGTTACCCGGATGTCTGGAAACACCGCGCAAAGATTCGGAAGATCAATATGGAAGGCGTCAAGCCGCCGTACATCCTGCTCTGCAATCACAACGCGTTTCTCGACTTCAAGGTGACGACCGCCGCAATCTTTCCGCACCGTGCCAACTATGTCGTTGCCATCGACGGATTTACTTCGCCAACCAAGAAAGGTTTTGCCAGCCGCGAAGGACTCCTACGCACCGTCGGCTGCATCTGTAAGCGCAAGTTTACCAACGACGCGATTCTTGTGCGTCAGCTCGGACGTGTTGTGAGAAACGGCGATATCGCCGTTCTGTATCCCGAGGCGCGCTATGCGCTCTGTGGCACCAATGCCGTTCTGCCGGAATCCCTCGGCAAGCTCTGCAAGCTCCTGAAAGTACCCGTCGTCTCTCTGATTATGCACGGACATCATGTGAATTCGCCCGTCTGGAATCTCGGCGATCGCGGGGTTAAGCCCGTAGAATCAGAGTTGACCTGTCTCTTTACAACAGAAGCGCTTGCGAAAGCTTCGTCCGAAGAAGTTAACCGCGTCATCAACGAAGCATTTCAGTATGACGATTTTGCCTGGCAGCGCGAACGCGGCATCCGCATTTCGTATCCCAAGCGCGCGGAAGGGCTGCACAAGGTCTTATACCAGTGTCCGCATTGCAAGGCCGAAAACCAGATGGATTCTGTCGGGGCTGAACTGTTCTGCAAGTCCTGCGGCAAACGTTGGGAGATGGACGAGCTCGGCGTGCTGCATGCGAGAAACGGAGAGACAGAGTTTTCGCATATTCCCGACTGGTACGAGTGGGAACGCGCCAATGTTCGAACCGAAGTCGAGACGGGCACGTATTCGTTCAGCGCGCCTGTTCGCGTGATGTCGCTACCGAACGCGACCGGATACGTACACATCGGCGACGGTACGCTCACGCACAACATGGACGGCTTCACCGTCCACGGAACGGGCGCTTACGGAGACTTCGAGATGGTCAAGCCTGTGTCGTCGCTTTACTCCAGCCATATTGAGTTGAACTATCTCGGCAAGTACGGTGATTGCGTCGATCTCAACACGCTGGAGGATTCGTGGTATTGTTATCCACAGGGGTGCGATTTTTCAATCGTGAAGATCGCACTTGCAACGGAAGAACTGTACCAACACCACATGCGAAACAAGAAGCAAGATTAACGCATCGGGCGGCTGCAACAACAGCCGCCTTTTTTATAAACAGAACAGGTTTGATGCAAATTAAGCATGCAGGATCAGTGAAAAAACTCTATAAAAAAGAACCTGATTTTTCTTGTGATATTCTATTGACACAAGCCTGATATTTCGGTATCATATCCCTTGCAGCTGTGCTCAGTTCGTCTAGTGGCCTAGGACACCGCCCTCTCACGGCGGGAACAGGGGTTCGACTCCCCTACTGGGTGCCATCAAAAACACAGGTTCGATTTTGACCCTGTGTTTTTTGTTTTCTCTGATATTGCTGATAACACAAAAAAGCTTCCCCGAAGGGAAGCTTTGATTATTATATCAGTCTTTCGATTTGTCGATCACGGGGCCGTCCAGAACATACTCCGGCGGGTAGATCGCATGATACGGGTTCTCCGGGTCCGGATCACTGGGATCCCAACCATACTCGTGCCTTGCGTCCATATACGGTTCTTCGTAGATCAGCGCAGGCGGTGTCGGCGGCGTGGGGCCTGTGTCGTCCGTAATGATGATTTCGGTTCCGACCACGCAGTTCATATAGAGCCAGTAGGCATCCACACAGCGGAGCCTGACGCATCCGCCGGATGCGATCGTTCCGAGCGATTCATAATACTTCACAAACATCTGCTTCTTGCCGTACTCCTGAACCTGACGTTTTTCGCCGCCAATGGGTACGGAATGGAACAGATAGCTGCCAACGATGCGGCTCGCGTACTGCGAATAGACATTCTCGCCGCGAATCTCACCCATCTTCTTATAGGGATACTGACGAACAAGATGGAAGGTTCCGCGCGGGGTCAAATCCTTGCTGCGCCCCGTAGAGCAGATCATCACGCGTTCTTCGGTCCACTCGCCATCGACCGCTTTGTAGACGACGACGCTTTGAGAACCGATGTAAGTGACGATCATGCGGTCTCCGTCCGCTGCCGGAACGGAATCCGGTGTATAGGAAGGCACCGCGATATTCTCACTCGTTGGCAACGAACCGGCAATCATCTTCCCGCTGCCGTCCGCAAGATAAAACGCGCCCTCGCCGCCGTTGAACGACCCGTAGACGTACGTACCGCCGTCATCGCCGGTGATCACGCCGTTTTCCTGCAGCGTATACTTCGCGCGCAGACGAAGCGTATCCGGAAGCGGTGTCACCGCGGCAACGCCGAACGCTTCCGTTACAGGATCGACGAACGACTTCGCATCAGCCAAGATCGCGCCTGTTTCATCCGAAGGATAGAAACCGGTGTAAATTTCGCCCGGAACGCCGTCCGTAAATTCTGTGTATCCGCCAAAGACGCGGTACTGCAGGACGCCGTCTGCGTCGGTAAACACATACAGCGAGAGATTCGGGTCTTCCGTCTCTACGCGCGTATACGCGGCGGGCACTTGACTGGCATCGACAAGCGGCATCGTCACCGCATCACCAATCGTGATGACGGGTTCCGCGGTCGGGATCGGCACCGGAGACGGTGTGGGTTCTTCCACGACCGGTGCTTCCGCCGTCAGCGAGCAGGCGGCAAGCGCAAACGCGAGCGCGAGACCCAAGGCTATAACAAGGATTCTTTTCCAATCAAATTTACGTTCCATGCTAGCTATTATAATCGATTTGATTCCATAGTTCAAACATTTCAAATGTGACGATACTGTGTAAAAACGGCTTTATTCCATGATTTTCACGCATTATTGAGAATGATGACTGTTTCATGGCATGAACTCTTGCTTTAGCAACCAGTTTCATTGTTTCGAACGCGAAGTTGAATCGATCAAACGCTAAATAACGACCTGCGAATCTCTTGCAGGTCGTTATTATTTATTGCTCAGGTCCTAACCCACGCACCGTACAGTTTCCGATCTCGCGCGCAATCGCCTCTCCTGCTTTCAGCACGTCCGTCGGCGCATGCGCCAGCGGATCCTGCTCGTTACGTGGTCGATACTGCTGAAGATAAAAACGATCACAGCCGTTGACCATTCTGGCCGCTTCCAGCGCGTCTTCCTGCGAAAGTTGCGGCGCATACGTCATACGAAACTCGTGTGGAATGCCGCTGTTTCGAATGACCGTGATGCTGCGACGGATGCTGTCCATATCGACGCTTGCACAGGCAATGTCATCATACTTATCGGTAGGGGCTTTGACGTCCATCGCGATGTAGTCCAACAGGTTTTTACCCAGTAACGTCAACAGCACCTGCGGTTTCGTGCCATTCGTGTCCAGCTTGACTTTATAGCCAAGCGTCTTTACACGCAGGATGAACGCCTCCAGATTCTGCTGGAGCGTCGGCTCCCCGCCGGAGATGACGACCGCGCTTAGAAGCCCTGCGCGCTTCTCCAAGTATTCCAGCACCGGTTCTTCGGGCATAAGCGGTGCATCGCGCTTGATGATATGCGCATTGTGGCAATAGACGCAGTTCATGTTGCAATACGGCGTGAACACGACCGCGCACGGCTGCCCGGGATAATCGACAAATGATGTTTTCTGGAATCCGGCGATCAGCATGAACGGCGTAATCCTCCTGCAGTATTTCAACTGTTTTCTATTTTACCATAAAGTCGGTCAAAAAAGTTGGAGACATGCGCGCGGCACATCTCCAACCAAATTGTGAATCAAGACGCGATGCTTTCCGATCGTCAGATGACAAACTTCTTGCGCATCATGTACTCTTCCTTCTTGCCGGGGTTGTAGTTTTGCACCGGCCGCAGATAGCCGACCACGCGGGACCAAACCTCCGCCTTTTGGCCGCATGTCGGGCAATTGAAATGCTCGCCCGCGATGTAGCCGTGCTCTTTGCAGATCGAGAACGTCGGCGTGATGGAGATATACGGCATCTTATACTTGGCAAACACGCGCTGAATGAGCGACTTTGCGGTTTCGATGTCCTCAATGCGCTCGCCGATGTAGAGATGCTGCACCGTGCCGCCTGTATAGAGCGATTGGAGCTCGTCCTGCAGGTCGCAGCACTCGAAGATATCCTCCGTATAGCCAACGGGCAGCTGTGAGGAGTTGGAGTACATCGGTTCGTCTACGCCGCTCTGGATGATCCCGGGGAACTTTTCGTGATCCATCTTCGCAAGGCGATAGCTCGTGCCTTCGGCGGGTGTTGCTTCCAGATTGTAACTATGCCCCGTCTCCTCCTGGAACTCAATCATCAGCGCACGCAGATAGTTCATGATCTCCAGCGAGAATTCAAGACCTTCAGGACTTCCGACGTCTTTGCCGATGAAGTTGAGGCAGCATTCGTTCATGCCGACGAGGCCGATGGTGTTAAAGTGGTTCGTCCAAAACTCGCCCGTGTGTTCTTTGACACTGCGCAGGTAGTTGGTCGAATACGGATACAAGCCCTGTTCGGACTGTTTTTCAATGATCTTGCGCTTGATCTCGAGGCTGACCTTGCCCAGCGTCGCAATGTGACGGAGGCGCTCAAAGAAGTCTTCCTTTGATTTTGCGAGGTAGCCGATGCGCGGCAGGTTGATGCTGTAGACGCCAATGCTGCCGGTCATGGGATTGCTGCCAAAGAGTCCGCCGCCGCGCTTACGCAGCTCGCGCTTGTCCAGCCTGAGGCGGCAGCACATGGAGACAGCATCCTCCGGGGAAAGGTCTGAATTAACGTAGTTCGCGAAATACGGAATGCCATATTTGCAGGTGATGCGCATAAAATCATCCACCACGGGGCTCGACCAGTCGAAATCCTTGGTGATGTTGATCGTCGGAATCGGGAACGTGAACACGCGGCCCTTCGCGTCGCCATCGAGCATGACCTTGCAGAACGCGCGGTTGAAAATGTCCATCTGCTCCTGGAAATCGCCGTAGGTCTCCTCCATCATCTTGCCGCCGATGAGCACCGGCTCGTCTTTGAGTGTGGAAGGAACTTTGATGTCAAACGTCAGGTTCGAAAACGGGCACTGGAAACCGACGCGCGTGGGCACGTTGATGTTGAACACAAACTCCTGAATGCACTGGCAAACCTGGTCGAACGTCATGTTGTCATACTTGATGAACGGCGCGCAATAGGTGTCAAACGAGCTCCATGCCTGTGCGCCGGCGGTTTCGCCCTGCGTCGTGAAGGTGGAGTTGACGATCTGCCCCAAAAACGAACGCAGATGCTTTGCGGGCTTGCTTTCAACTTTTCCGTCTACGCCGCCGAAGCCGTCGGAAAGCAGCTGGCGAAGATCCCAACCCGCGCAATACGGGCCGAAGAAGCCGAGGTCGTGGATATGGGCATCCCCGCTCTCGTGCACCTTGCACACATCGATGGGATAGACTTCGTACAGCCAATATTTCTTCGTGAACGCTTCGCGGACATAGTTATTGAGTCCGTTGACGCTGCGCTGCATGTTGGCGTTCTCTTTTACGCCCCAGTCGCGGTCGTTGAGATAGTCGCCAAACATGTCGATGGTAGCTCCAATGAGCGCGTTGATCTCGCGCGTGCCGCGGCGCTTTTCGCGATAGAGAATATAGGCCTTCGCGGTCTTCGCGTGGCCTGCCTCGATCAGAACCTTTTCCACAAGGTCCTGGATGCCTTCGACGTCCGGCGTTCTGTCGCCGTAGCGCTCCTCCGCAAGGCGAACGACCTCGTCCGCGAGTCTCTCAGAGCGCTCCTCGTCCGTGCCGTTGACGGCCTGTGCGGCCTTCCAGATGGCATTCTTTATTTTGAGACGGTCAAACGACTCCTGATGGCCGTCACGCTTGGTAATTACTGTAAACATAAATCCGATCCCTCCCACTTGGTGTGCAATATCAGTTTATCCGTCACTATATTTTGTGTCAATAGACGATCTTGCATACTAAATATTGATATATTCAGTGGATAGACTGTGGACAAATATGGCGATTTTGTAGCCACAGATCAAATTTGCGTAAAGTTAGCCTGAATCAGGGCATCTTGCAAGAGTGACATCGCAACAATCTCTGCATACGGTCTGCATATCCTGTATAAACATGTCGAATGTTTAGAAAGATTTCATAAATTATCTCAAATTTAGATACAAAATATAGTATTATATTTCGAGTCCAATTCCACATCTTGTGTTTGTGGCCACAATAAAAGAAACACAACAAAAAACTCCGGCCGTGACAGCCGGAGTCTTTTTGTTTATCCAGACTGGATTTACAGGTTAAATGCCTTGCTGATCAGATCCACGATCTCTGCGCCGATGCGTGCCTGCGCTTCCTGCGTGGACGCGCCGATGTGCGGCGTGCTGCTCACGCGAGGATGCTTATAGAGCGCTTCGTTCTTGCTCGGTTCTTCTGCGAACACGTCAAGACCTGCGCCGTACACCTTGCCGCTCTCGAGCGCTTCCAAAAGCGCTGCTTCGTCGACATTGGTGCCGCGGGAGGTGTTGATGATGATTACGCCATCCTTCATCGTCGTGAGTGCTTCGCGGCTGACCAGCGGCTGGCCGGGCAGCGACGGAACATGCAGCGAGATGATATCGGACGACTTGAGCAGCTCGTCCATTTCGACATAGCGCATGGTGTCGCACTCGAGTTCCGGCATCTTATAGATGTCATACGCAAGAACGCTCATGCCCAGCGCCTGGCAACGACGGCCAAGCGCCTGACCGATGCGACCGTAGCCAACGATACCGACGGTCTTACCCATCAGTTCGATGCCTTCGTAGGATTTCTTTTCCCATTTGCCTTCGCGCATGGTGTGACCCGCGGCGGAGATGAAGCGCGCGCAGGAGAACATGTGACCCAGCGCAAGCTCGGCAACTGCGTCAGAGCTGGCTCTGGGCGTGTTGCAGACGGAGATGCCGCGGCCTTCGGCGCAGACTTTGTCGATGTTGTCGATGCCGACACCTGCACGGATGACAAGCTTGAGCCTGCCAGTCATGCACGCCGCGTTGATCTGCGGTTCGCGAACCTTGGTTGCGCTGCGCACAACGAGAACATCATAATCCTGAACGGCTTCACAGAGCGCGTCCGGATCATAGAACTTCACGTCAACCTGACAGCCTTTTGCTTCCAGCGCAGCAATTGCGCTCTTTTCCATGCCGTCGCTGGCAAGAATCTTAATCATAGCGAATTCTCCTTTTGTTGAATGCGTTATTTGTTCTCTGCTTCAAACTTCTTGAGGAAGTCTACCAGCGCGACCACGCCCTCTTTGGGCATGGCGTTGTAGGTGGAAGCGCGGAGGCCGCCGACGCTCTTGTGGCCCTTGAGGTTGTCATATCCTGCAGCCTTGGTTGCGGAGACGACCTTTGCGTCGAGTGCTTCATCGTCGGTCACGAACGGGATGTTCATCAGCGAGCGATATCTCTTCTCGACCGTTCCGCGGAACATCTTGCTGGAATCGAGGAAGTCGTAAAGCACCTTGGCTTTGTCCTCGTTGATCGCCTGCATGGCGGAGAGACCGCCGATCTTCTGGAGATACTTGAACACCTTGCCGCAGACGTAGATCGCCCAGCAGTTCGGCGTGTTGTACATGGAGCCATTCTCCGCGTGGATGTCGTAACGCATATAGGTGGGCACCCATTCCGGCAGATCCGTACGGATCAGATCCTCGCGGATGATCACGACGACCATGCCCGCGGGGCCGACGTTCTTCTGCACGCCGGCATAGATCATGCCGTAGTCAGAGACGTTGCAGGGCTTAGAAAGGAACATAGAAGACTGGTCAGACACCAGAATCTTGCCCTTGGTGTTCGGCAGCTCGGCATAGGTCGTGCCATGGATGGTTTCGTTTTCGCAGATATAGACATAATCCGCGTCCTCGCTGATGGGCAGGTCGCTCACATCGGGGACGTAGCTGAAGTTCTTATCCTTGCTCGTGGCGAGAACGTTGACTTTGCCATACTTCTTCGCCTCTTCTGCGGCCTTTTTCGACCACGCGCCGGTGACGATGTAGTCGGCTACGCCGTTCTTCATCAGGTTCGCCGGAACCATCGCAAACTGCAGCGTAGCGCCGCCCTGAATGAAGAGCACCTTGTAGTTATCCGGGATGTTCATCAGCTCGCGCAGATCGGCCTCTGCTTCGTCGATGATGGTCTGGTAGACCTTTGAACGGTGCGACATCTCCATGACGCACATACCGCTGCCTTTGTAGTTCAGCATTTCGGCTGCGACTTCTTCGAGCACTTCAACAGGCATGGTTGCGGGTCCCGCAGAAAAGTTGTAGATACGGTCGTATTTCATACTGCACGCTCCTAAAGATTTTTTAATAATATGCGAGAAAATGATTGTTCGAATACATTATATCCTTGAACCCTGCGCAATTCAACCACGAATTCTCGAAAAATTTGAGGAAACAAAATATATTTTTATATATATGTTTTGTTTGTGACAAATACTTTCAAGAACTTTGTCCCACTTTCAAGGTTGTTCTCCTATAGAAAGCAAAATACCCGCGCAGGAAGCCCTGCGCGGGTATAGTACGCGAACTAGGTTGTTACCGCTCTTCGCGGAAATATGCAATGCCGAGGCTGTGCGGCGGCTGATCTTCGCGCTTTTTGCGAAGCGCACCGAGGATCAGGACGAACAGCGTCGCAAGATACGGAAGCATCTTGAAGATTTCCTGCGAGCTTCTGGTCAGGCCCGGAATGTAGAAGAACAGCCAGAACAACGCGCCGAAGAGGTAGCTGCCCCAGATTGCACGGCGCGGCTTCCATGTCGCAAAGATAACCAGCGCAACCGCGAGCCAGCCGAGCTTTTCGATGCTGCCGTCGGTCGACCAGGTACCCTTGATGTAGTCCATCGTGTAGTACAGACCGCCAAGACCGGAGATGCCGGCGCCGACGCACGTCGCAAGATATTTATATCGGGTGACATTGATGCCGGCTGCGTCCGCCGTCGCGGGATTTTCGCCAACCGAGCGAAGGTTTAATCCAACGCTGGTTTTGTTGATAAACCAGCTCACGAGGAACGCAAGGAACACCGCGAGGTATGCCATGAAGCCGTATGAGAAGAAAATCTTGCCGATTGCGCCAAGATCCGAAAGACCCGGGATCGTGGCGCGGAACGCAGCGCTTGTCAGCGAGACGGATATCTGGCCGACGCCGCCCGCCATCTTGTTGAGCGTGCCGCCGAACAGGTTTGCAAAGCCGCCGCCGAAGATGGTCAGCGTAAGACCGGTTACGTTCTGGTTTGCGCGCAGTGTGATGGTCAGCACCGCGTAGATGAGTCCGCCGAGCATCGCGACGACGAACGCCGCAACCACCGTAATCAACAGAGAAACGAACGGAATCGGGTTCGCGGTGTTGCCTTCATACAGGAAGGCCGCGATAAGGCCGGCGATGCCGCCAAGATACATGATACCTGGTACGCCAAGGTTGAGGTTGCCGGATTTTTCCGCAAGGATTTCGCCGACCGCGCCAAACATGATGACCGTACCAAAGACAACGGCAGCCTGAATCAAAGAAATGATCTGCGTCATTTACCTGCCCCTTTCTTTCCGCGGCGGAAACGAACTTTATAGTTGATGAAGAACTCGCTGCCGAGGATGAAGAACAGGATGATGCCCGTAATCATTTCGGACACGAAATCGTTCAGGTCAAACTGGGATGCAATTTCGACCGCGCCTTTTTCCAGGAACACCAGCAGCGTGGAAATCGCCATCATGATGAACGTATTGAACCGTGACAGCCAGGCAACGATGATCGCCGTGAAGCCCTGTCCGCCAGCAGTGCTTGTCGAAATTGTGTGGCTCGCGCCCGCAACCGCGATGAAGCCCGCGATGCCGCAGATCGCGCCGGAGATCGCCATGGTGCGAATTACGACCGATTTTACGTTGATCGCCGCATAGCGCGCGGTATTTTCGCTTTCGCCGACAACCGCGATCTCATAGCCCTGCTTGCTGTAGCGCAGATAGAGGAACATCATCACAGCGAGCGCGAGAACGATGATGACGTTCAGCGTATACATCTGCCCGCCGATCGCCGGGAACCATCCGGCCTTTGACGTCGTGTTGATGATGCCGACCGTATTGGAACCAAACGGGTTCTCCCATTTTGCGACGAAGTAGCTGGTCAGCTGAATGGCGATATAGTTCATCATCAGCGTAAACAGCGTTTCGTTCGCATTCCAGCGCGCTTTGAACACCGCGGGAATCGTTCCCCAGATGCCGCCTGCGATGAGGCTCAGCACGAACATGATCACAAGAAGCGGCAGCGTCGGAATCGTTTTTCCAAGATAGATCATGCAGGCCGCGGCTGCGATACCGCCAACCAAAACCTGACCTTCTGCACCGATGTTCCAGAAACGCATCTTGAACGCAGGTGCAAGACCCACGGAGATGCACAGCAGCATCACGATGTCACGAATGGTGACCCAGATGCGTTTGTTTGTTCCAAACGCACCCTTCACCATCGCTGCGTAAACCTTCAACGGGTTCAGCTTCGTCAGCGCGTAGATGATCACAGCGCAGACAACCAGCGCTAGCGTCAGACCGATCAGACGGATGCCGAGAGACTTCCAAAGCGGAACGCCATCCCGCTTTGACATACGAACCAGCGGTTCGTGGTGAGCTAATTTCTTTTTACTCACGGGTCGCTCCCCCTTCCTTCAGATAGGTCATCAGGTATCCGACTTCGTCCTTCGTGGTCGTGCGCGCATCGACGATGTCATTGACTTTGCCTGCGCACAAGACCATGATTCGATCGCACAGCTCGAGCAGCACGTCGAGGTCTTCGCCGACGAAGATGACGGACGCACCACGCTTTTTCTGTTCGCTCAAAAGATGATAGATGTTATATGAGGTGTTGATGTCGAGACCGCGCACGGCGTAGGCCGACATCAGCAACTGCGGTTGCATGGAAATTTCGCGTCCGACGAGCACCTTCTGCACGTTTCCGCCGGAAAGCCTGCGAATCGGGGTGTTCAGACCGGGTGTGACAACTTCGAGATCGCGTACAACCGTTTCCGCAAGCTTTTTGGGCTTTTTGCGATCTGCAAACGGGCCTTTTCCTTCGCGATAGCTTCTCAGCATCATGTTATCCGTGAGGTTCATGCTGCCGACGAGGCCCATGCCGAGACGGTCTTCCGGCACGAATGCCAGCGTAACGCCAAGGTTCCGGATCTCCAGCGGATGCATGCCGGAAATGACTTTCGTTTCTCCCTTGTCAGAGATAAACTCAATCGTGCTGCAATCGCGGCAATTCTGCAGGCCCGCGATGGCTTCCAGCAGCTCTTTTTGTCCGCTGCCGGAGATGCCGGCGACGCCGAGAATTTCGCCGCTGTACGCGGTGAAGTTCACGTCGCAAAGGCGGGCAACGCCGTCCTTATCGCACACGTTGAGGTTTTTGACGACCAGACGCGGCTGCGGATTGACCGGCTCAGTGCGCTCGATATCCAGAGAAACAGCGCGACCCACCATCATCTCGGTGAGCTTCATCGCGTCGGTTTCCGCAGTCGGCACATCGCCGATATAGTGTCCTTTGCGCAGAACCGCAACGCGGTCGGAGATCTCCATGACCTCGTGCAGCTTATGGGTAATGATGATGATCGACTTTCCGTCGTCCTTCATATTGCGCATGACACAGAAAAGCTTCTGCGTTTCCTGCGGCGTGAGAACGGCGGTCGGTTCGTCGAGAATCAGAATATCAGCGCCGCGGTAAAGCACCTTGACGATTTCAAGCGTCTGCTTTTCCGAGACGGACATGTCATACACTTTCTTGTTGGGGTCAACGACAAAACCATAACGATCGCAGATTTGTTTGACCGCTTCGCGCACGCGCTTTAAGTCGACAACTGCCGATTCATTGAGTCCCAATATGATGTTTTCTGCTGCTGTTAAAACGTCTACCAGCTTGAAGTGCTGGTGAATCATGCCGATATGCAGATCGAATGCGTCCTTCGGAGAAGCGATGGTGACTGGTTTACCGTTGATGGTGATCTCGCCGCTGTCCGGGAAATAGATACCCGCCAGCATATTCATGAGCGTGGTTTTTCCGCTGCCGTTTTCACCGAGCAGAGAGAGAATTTCTCCTCGCTGGATGTCAAGGCAAACTTTGTTGTTCGCTACCACCTCACCGAAGGTCTTGGTGATGTCGACCATTCGGATCGCTATTGAACTTTCCACATGCTTGACCCCTTCTATATTTGATTAAGACTTGCTGAAAATATTTTAGCACAAGCGTGATCACAATGTAAACAAAAACGTACGATTCATCGCGAAATAAAGCACGATCGTTCTACGATACGCAAAAAGAGAGCAGCAACGCCACTCCCCCTTGAGTTTTCGCCGATTTTTGCGTATAACAAAGGGGAACGGAGAACCGTTCCCCTTTGTCGCTTTGTTCGTTTAATCGAAACGGTATCTTAGCTCAGCTCGGTGATTCCATCGATGCGCAGACCGAAGTACGGCGCGCTGCGGAGCTTGGACTCGAAGAAGATGCCGTTTTCGATGGCTTCGCCAGTGTCGCCAACCCAGTCGCCATCGGTGTCGATTGCGAGGTAGGAGGTCACAGGCGCGCCGCCCACGGTGAACTTCGCGGTGTCAAAGATGTTCAGCGAACCATCGATGATGGCAGCTTCCACTTCGGCAACCTTCTCGGCAGTGCCGGCGGCAACGCTCGGGCCGAGCGGCGAAATCATGTTCGCGCCGGTGGCATAGCCTTCGGACCAGTCGGTCATGATGTCTTCACCAGCCAGAGCGGCCGTGAAGGCATAGGTGTAGTACGAACCCCAGTTGTTCTGAGCAGAGGTCAGAGCGGCGGTCGGGGCTGCTGCGAGCATGTCGATGTTGTAACCAATGCAATACGCGACGGAGCCTGCATCCAGAGCGGTCTGGACTGCGCCAGGTGCGCCGGTGGAGTCAGCATGCTGACCGATGATGTGTGCGCCTTTGGCCATCAGGGCGTTGGCAGCTTCGGCTTCAGCGGTCGGATCATACCAAGAGTTGGTGTAGATGACGTCCATATGGGCTTCCGGAACGATGCTCTGGATGCCAAGGAAGAATGCGGTGTAACCGCTGACCACTTCAGCATACGGGAACGCGCCGACGTAGCCAATGTACGGATCGGTCACGGAACCTGCATCCATGAGTTCCTTGAGCTTCATGCCAGCGACGACGCCGGACACGTAACGGGACTCAAAGGTATGCGGGAACGCGTTTTTGAAGTTCGCAAGACCGCTCAGCGCAGCGCCGTCACCCGTCATGGAGACGAAGGTCACTTCCGGATTCTCGGAAGCAGCCAGCTGCATGTAGGACTGATGGCCATAGCTGTCGGAGAAGATGTAGTTGCAACCCTGCTCGACGAGGTCGATCGCGGTATCATAGCAGGTCTCATCTTCCGAAACGTTGTACTTCCAGACGATGCTGTCAGCGGGGATGCCAGCAGCTTCTGCACCGGCTTTGATGCCGTCGATGTGCGCTGCGTCATAACCCGTGTTCTCATCGTGGACGAGGATTACGCCGATTTTGACAGCGGGAGCTGCCGGTTCTTCAGCGGGGGCTGCCGGTTCTTCAGCGGGGGCTGCCGGTTCTGCGGCGGCGGGTGCTTCCGGTTCGGCTGCGGGCGCGGGTGCGGCGCAGGCGACCATCGCGAATACCATCGTCAGGACTGCCAGAAGAGCAATGATCTTTTTCATGGTTTTCCTCCTACAGAATTTTGATTTATTGTAGCACCAGTTAACTGGTGAAACAACCTTTTTCGGGAACAATTTTTGAATGATATTACAAGAAAATGTAACATTATACCAAATTAATTTTGTGCCTGTACTGGTGTTTCGGAGGATTCTTCGCCGCATACGCAGAGTTTATGCGTTTTTCGGCGAAAACATGTGTATTCAGTTGTCAACTTCTTCTACGAGAACCTGTTCGGGAATTATTTCTTATTAAATTAAGTTCTTTGCAAATTTGTCAGTGAATTCTGCCGCTGGCTTCAAGCGCTTTGATGTCCGGCTCGCACTTGAACGGTTCGCCTGCGGCGATCATCGCGTTCTTGACGTCCTTGAGTCCGCTGCCGGTCGAGACGACCGTGACGCTCTCATGTGGCTTGATGATTCCGTTTGCAACCGCGGCCTTGACACCTGCCGTTGCGGTCACACCCGCAGGTTCGCCGAAGACGCCTTCGGTTCTTCCGAGCAGTCGCATCGCGTCGAGGATGTCCTCATCCGAAACCGCGATCCATGCGCCGCCGCTGTTTTTCACTGCGCGCTGTGCCTTGACGGGGTTACGCGGCACGCCGACGGCGATGCTGTCCGCAATCGTGTTCTCCGGTGTGGGCTTGAGGACGCCGTCCAGCAGGTCTGCGTCGACAAACGGGCTGCAGCCCGTGGACTGCACACCGAGGATTTTGGGGATACGATCGATCATGCCCAGTTGGAGCAGATCGTAAAAGCCATTGTACACGCCGCCGATGGTACAGCCGTCTCCAACCGAGATGGCAACCCAATCCGTCGGGTTCCAGTCTAGCTGTTCGGCGATCTCGAGGGCTACAGTCTTCTTCCCTTCCGTCATCACAGGGTTGATGCCCGCGTTGCGGTTGTAGAAGCCCCATTTTTCGATGGCGGCTTTACTCAACTCAAACGTCTGGCGGTAGTCGCCCTTGACGGAGATAACGTTCGCACCAAAGATCAGAAGTTGCGCGACTTTACCGATCGGCGCGCGTTCCGGCACGAAGATTACAGTCTTGAGTCCCATGCGTGCGGCATTGCCCGCGCAGGAACTGGCTGCATTTCCTGTAGAAGAGCAGCTGATCGTGTCGTAACCAAGCTCGATTGCTTTGGCGACGGCGACGCCGCTTGCGCGGTCTTTCAGCGAGCCGGTGGGGTTTAATCCGTCGTCTTTGATATACAACGTCTCAAGACCGAGCTGGCGGCCAAGCCGTAACGAGCGGTAAAGCGGCGTCCAGCCAATGCGCAAAAAGTCCGAAAGACCTTCGCCCTGAATCGGCATCAACGCGCGATAACGCCACATGCTGTTGTCATGATCGTTCTTGAGAGTTTCTTTGGAAAAGACAGATTTGACCTCGGAATAGTCGTAAACAATGTCCAGAATGCCCTTTTCTCCGCAGGACGGGCAGGTCATCAGTTCCGGACCGAACGGGTATTCCTTTCCGCAAATTGTACAGCGATAGCCTGCAACGCGCTTCATAAGAACACTCCATTTATCATTTTCAGAGATTTCCGCGGCAGATTTGCTGCGCGATACAATTCATAATACATTGGTTTTTGTAAAATGTACAGTAAAAATTATTGCTGAACAAAATTATTGTGCCCGAAATATTTTTGTATATTTTGCCTCGGTCGTATTGCGCCGCATTTGAACGGTATAGTATAATATGTTTGTTATTCTGCAGTTTCATGTTCTTATAATTGCATATCGCGAAGGGAGAAATCACCCATGCTTTTAATCGGAAACGGACGCCTCGTTACCAGAGATCAGGGTAAGTATATGGAAAACGGCGCGGTTGCAATCGACGGCAACCTGATCGTCGAAGTCGGTGAAACCGCAGCCTTGCGGCAGAAATACGCGCAGGCTGAGTGGATCGACGCAAACGGCGGCGTGATCATGCCCGGCATGGTCAACACGCATAACCACATCTACAGCGCGTTTGCGCGCGGCCTTTCCATCAACAACTATAATCCGCACGATTTTAACGACATACTCGAAGGCATGTGGTGGAAGATCGACCGTCTGCTCACGAAAGAGAACGACAGCCTCTCCGCACAGGCCGTCTATATTGACTGCATCAAAAACGGCGTCACGACGGTGTTTGACCATCACGCAAGCTATTTTGATATTCCCGGCAGCCTCGACACCATGGCTGACGCCGCCAAGCAGCTTGGCGTTCGCACGAGCCTCTGCTATGAGGTTTCCGACCGCGATGGCAAAGACAAGATGATGCAGGCCGTGCTCGAAAACGAGCGCATGATCCTCAAAGCTAACGCGGACGATAGCGACATGCTCAAGGGCATGATGGGTATGCACGCGGCGTTCACCCTATCGGATGAAACACTTGCGCTTTGCAAAAAGCACACACCCGACTATACCGGCGCGCACATCCACGTTGCCGAAGGCCCCGGCGATCAGATCGATTCCCTCAAAAAATACGGCAAGCGCATCGTCGAACGTCTCTACGAAAACGGCATTCTCGGCGATAAGACGCTCGCGATTCACTGCGTACACGTCAGCCCCGCCGAGATGGCGCTGCTGAAAGAGACCGACACGATGGTCGTGCACAACCCTGAATCCAACATGGGCAACGCGGTTGGCTGCGGGCCCGTAATTCGCCTGTTCCAGGAAGGCATTCTGCTGGGTCTTGGCACCGACGGATATACCAACGATATGATCGAAAGCTACAAGGTCGGCAATATCATCCACAAGCACAACCTCTGCGACCCAACCGTCGCCTGGGGTGAAATCCCGACCATGCTGTTTGAGAACAATCCGCGCATCGCGGGCAGATTCTTCAACAAGCCCCTCGGCGTGCTCAAAGCGGGCGCATACGCAGACGTCGTCGTCACCGACTACGATCCGCTCACCCCGATGGACGGCAACAACGTCAACGGGCACATCCTATTCGGCATGAACGGACGCAGCGTGGTCACCACCGTCTGCAACGGCAAAGTGCTGATGAAGGATCGCAAGGTGCTGGTCGCAGACGAGAAGCTCGTCATGCAGGAATGCCGCAAGAGCGCAGCCAAGCTCTGGAAGTCCATCAACGGCTGATTTCAAATTCGATTGATCCGGTGTTGCAGACACAACGGAAGCGAAACACCGTCACCACTATGATATAGGTATAAGGAGGCACTTCATGTCTGACCGTATGACCCCCATTCCCTTCGCGGAATTGATGAATTGGATTCTCGAAGAGCGCAAACAGGGCAGCGTATTTGGCATTCGCCGCCCGTATGTCGCGCCCAAAGGCAAGTTGCTCGACCTCTTCTCCGAACATCTTGAAACGCCGTTCGGCCCCGCGGCGGGTCCGCAGACGCAGCTGTCTCAGAACCTGATCGCGGCGTACTATGCCGGCAGCCGCTTCTTCGAGCTGAAAACCGTGCAGACACTCGACGGCGAAGATCTCCCCGTCTCCAAGCCCTGCATCCTCGCGGAAGACGAGTGCTATAACGTCGAATGGTCGACGGAGCTTCGCGTGCCCGAAGCGTATGACGAGTATGTCAAAGCCTGGTATGCCCTCAAGCTGATGAGCTGGGAGTTCGATCTCGGACGTCCCGACGGATTCATGTTCAACATGAGCGTAGGCTACAACTTTGAAGGCATCACGAGCGAAAAGATCGACTCTTTCATCGAAGGGCTGAAGAACGCCTCTTCCACCCCGATCTGGCAGGAATGCCGCGCCTGGGCAAAGGAAAACCTTTCGCGCTTCAGCAAGGTTGACGCGAAATACATCGACGCAATTTCGCCCAACGTCTGCTCCTCCATCACGCTTTCGACGCTCCACGGCTGCCCGCCGCAGGAAATCGAGCGTATCGCAAGCTATCTGATCACGAAAAAGGGTCTTAACACGTTCGTCAAGTGCAATCCGACCCTGCTGGGTTATCAGTTTGCGCGCAAGACCATGGACGACATGGGCTATGACTACCTCGTGTTTGACGATTTCCATTTCAACGACGATCTCCAATATCGCGATGCGGTACCAATGTTCAAGCGTCTCCTAGATCTCGCCTGTGAAAACGGCGTTCAGTTTGGTCTCAAGCTGACCAACACGTTCCCCGTCGGCATCGCGAGAGACGAGCTGCCCGGAAACGAGATGTACATGAGCGGTCGTTCGCTCTACCCGCTGACCATCGAACTGGCGCACCGCATCAGCCGCGAGTTTGACGGCAGAATGCGCCTCTCCTTCTCCGGCGGTGCAGATTTCTACAACATCACCGAGCTGTTTGACGCGGGCATCTGGCCGATCACCATCGCCACGACGCTGCTCAAACCCGGCGGCTATCAGCGCTGCAAGCAAATCGCAGAAAAGCTCGTCAAGGAAGATTATGTTCCGTTTGACGGCGTCTCCGTTGGCAAGGTTGCCTATCTTGCGCGCGCGGCACGCACCGATGAGCGGCATGTGAAGCCCGTCAAGCCCCTTCCCGTTCGCAAGATTAAGAGCAAGGTACCGCTGACGAACTGCTTCATCGCACCCTGCGAGCATGGCTGCCCGATCAATCAGGATATTCCCGAATACGTCCGCCTCGTAGGCGATAAGAAATACGGCGAAGCGCTGAAGCTCATCCTCGAGCGCAACCCGCTGCCGTTCATCACGGGACGCATCTGCTCCCACCGCTGCATGGACAAGTGCACGCGCGGTTTCTATGAGGAGAGCGTCCACATCCGCGATGCGAAGCTGCTCGCCGCGCGGGAAGGCTTTGACAGCATCATCGGCACGCTGAAACCCACCTGCAAGAGCGATGCTGACGTTGCCGTCATCGGCGGCGGCCCCGCCGGTATGGCGATGGGCTACCTGCTTGGCCGTCAGGGCGCGAAAGTAACCGTGTTTGAGAAGCGCGCGGAGCTCGGCGGAATCGTCCGCTATGTCATCCCCGGCTTCCGCATCGGCGACTACGGCATGGATCGCGACGTCGATCTTCTCAAGGCCATGGGCGCGGAGATCAAGACGAACACAACCGCTCCCAGCGTTGCAGAACTCAAAAAGCTTGGTTACACGCATGTCGTGTTCGCGACCGGCGCTTGGGCGCATGGCGAGCTCCGACTCACCGAAGGCAAGAGTATGAACGTGCTCGATTTCCTCGAGCAGTACAAGTGCGAATCTCTGCAAGACGTCGGCCAGCACGTCGTCATCGTCGGCGGCGGCAACACCGCGATGGACGCGGCCAGAGCGGCAAAGCGCATCAAGGGCGTGGAGAGCGCAAGTATCGTCTATCGCCGTACGCAGCGCTATATGCCCGCGGACGAAGAAGAATTACAGCTCGCGCTGGAAGACGGCGTGGAGTTCAAGGAATTGCTCAACCCCGTCGCGCTGAAGGACGGCAAGCTCGTCTGCAAAAAGTGCGTGCTCGGCAAGCCCGACGCAAGCGGCAGACTCTCTTCCGTCGAGACGGATGAGCTGGTCGAAATCCCCTGCTCCCTGCTCGTCTCCGCCATCGGCGAAAAGGTCGTCACGAGCGACTTCAGCGACAATGGCATCCAACTCACAGAGCGCGGTGCGGTCAAGGTCAACCCTGAGACGCTCGAAACCAGCGAGAAGAACGTGTTCGTCATCGGCGACGCGAACCGCGGCCCCGCCACCGTTGTAGAAGCCATCGCGGATGCGCGCAAGGTTGCGGACGTCATCGTCGGCAAATACGAGGTCACCGTTCCCGAAGAGTCCAAGGCCTGCTCCGGCAACTGCCTCGCCAAGCAGGGTTCTCTCGCGGTATACGACAGCGCAGGACGCGAAACCGAGCGTTGCCTCGCCTGCTCGACCATCTGTGAATGCTGCGTGCAGGTTTGCCCGAACCGCGCGAACATCGCCATTGAAGTCGAGGGCATGGAGATGCCGCAGATCATCCACGTCGATCGTATGTGCAACGAGTGCGGCAACTGTACGGCGTTCTGCCCGTATGACAGCGCGCCGTACAAAGAGAAGTTCACCTTTTTCTCCACCGAGAAGGAGTTTGACGAGAGCGAGAACAAGGGCTTCTTCGTCCTCGGTGGCAGCAAAGTGAAACTGCGCCTCGACGAAGTCTCTACCGTAAAGCTCGGCACAAACGCCATCGACCCGGATATCGAAAAGATCATCAACGCGGTGATCTGGGATTACAGCTATCTGTTCTAAGATGTTCTGATTTGCGCTGCCGCCGTTTCGACTTTTCGGAGCGGCGGCGGACGCTTCTTTCTTCACTCAACCGATCTTCCACCTTCGTCAGGAGGGACAACCATGGCAATTCTTACCGTAAACGGCGTACAGATGTCCGTCGACCAAAACCAGAAACTTCTCCCGTTTTTGCGCGATACACTGCACCTCACCAGCGTGAAAAACGGCTGCTCCGAGGGCGCATGCGGCACCTGCATGGTGCTCATCGACGGCAAAGCGACGAAAGCCTGCGTCCAGCAGACGGATCGACTCGCCGGAAAGACAATCGTCACCGTCGAGGGTCTTTCGCCGCGCGAAAAAGACGTCTACGCCTATGCGTTTGCGTCTGCGGGCGCTGTGCAGTGCGGTTTTTGCACGCCCGGCATGGTCATCAGTGCAAAAGGCCTGATCGACCAGAATCCGAATCCCACGCGCACGGACGTCAAGGAAGCCATCAAGAACAATATCTGCCGCTGCACGGGCTATAAAAAGATTGAAGACGCGGTCTTGCTTGCCGCGCAACTGTTCCGCGACAACACGGAAGTCCCCGCGACCGAACTGCCCGGTTCGGTCGGCGACAGCATCCGCCGCATCGAAGTCGTCGACAAGACGCTGGGTACCGCGATGTACGCTGACGATATCTATCTGCCGGATATGCTGCTGGGCTCCAGTGTGCGTGCGGCTTATCCGCGCGCAAAGGTGCTCTCCATCGACACCTCCGCCGCAAAAGCGGTTGAAGGCGTCGTCGCTGTCTTCACGGCAGAAGATGTGCCCGGTGCCAAGAAGATCGGTCACCTTGTGCAGGATTATGATGTTCTCATCCCCGTTGGCAGCATCACCCACTTCCTTGGTGACGCGATTGCGCTCGTCGTAGCGGAGAATGCCGCCGCGTTGGAAGCGGGCAAAGCCGCCGTCAAGGTGGAATATGAACCGCTCACGCCCATCCTCTCCGCGGAAGACGCGAGCAAGGACGGGTTTGAACTCGTGCACTTGGAACGCAAAGATAATCTGCTCTCCTTCCAGTGCGTCAAGCGCGGCAACGCGGACGAAGTGATTAAAAACAGCGCACACGTTGTCACGAACCACTATAGCGTACCGTTTACTGACCACGCATTCCTCGAACCGGAATGCGCGGTTGCCGAAGTAGAGGGCGACGGCGTACACGTCTTTAGCGGCGATCAGGGTGTGTATCAAACGCGCAAAGAATGCGCCATGATGCTGGGACTGCCTCCCGAACAGGTTCGCGTGACCGCGATGATGGTCGGCGGCGGCTTCGGCGGCAAAGAGGACATGAGCGTTCAGCACCACGCGGCACTCGCCTGCTACTTGCTCAAGCGTCCGGTCAAAGTTCGCTTTACCCGCGCAGAAAGCCTCCAGATTCACCCGAAACGCCACGCGATGGAGATGGATTTCACTACCGCCTGCGACGAAAACGGCAAGCTCACCGCTATGCGCGCGCGCATCATCGCGGACAGCGGCGCGTACGCCTCCCTCGGCGGCCCTGTGCTGCAGCGCGCCTGCACGCACGCGGCGGGTCCCTATAACTATCAGGACGTGGACATCGAGGGCTACGCCTACTATACCAACAACCCGCCGGGCGGTGCATTCCGCGGCTTCGGTGTCACGCAAAGCTGCTTTGCTACCGAGTGCAACATCAACCAGCTTGCGGAGTTGGTCGGCATGACGCCGTTTGAGTTCCGCTATCTCAACGGCATCCGTCCGGGTCAGATTCTGCCCAACGGACAGATTGCGGACGAAACCACTGCGCTGATCGAAACGCTGGACGCGGTGCGCCCGATTCTCGAACGGAACCCCAAAGCCGGTATCGCCTGTGCGCTGAAGAACAGCGGCCTCGGCGTCGGCGTGCCGGATGTTGGGCGCTGCCGCATCGAAGTAAAAGACGGCAAACTCCACCTTCACTCCTCCGCGGCCTGCATCGGCCAGGGTATGGGTACGATTCAAACCCAGTTTGTCAAAGAGATCACTGGGCTTCCTCTCGAACAAATCATCTATCACGTGCCGGATACATCCAACGCGCCGAACTCCGGCAACACCACCGCCTCCCGCCAAACGCTCTTTACTGGCGAGGCGGCAGTTCGCGCGGCAAAGATGGTCAAGCTAGCGATAGATGAAGCGGGCTCTCTGGACGCGCTCGAAGGTCAGAGCTTCCTTGGCGAATACGAAGGCAAGACGGACTCTATGGGTTCCGACAAGGAAAACCCCGTGTCGCACATCGCCTACGGCTATGCAACACAAGTTGTTGAGCTGGACGAGGACGGGCGCGTCTGCTGCGTCACCGCGGCGCACGACGTTGGTCAGGCAGTGAACCCCATCGCGCTGGAAGGCCAAATCGAAGGCGGCGTGGTGATGAGCCTCGGCTACGCACTGACCGAGGATTTCCCGTTGGAGAACGGCAAACCTATGCGCAGGTTCGGCACGCTCGGCCTGTTTAAAGCGAACGCAACGCCGGATGTGAAGCCGGTCATTCTTGGCAAGTCTGCCAAAGATGGCTTGGCCTGCGGTGCAAAAGGCGTCGGCGAAATCTGCTCGATTCCTACCGCACCAGCCGTGCAGCTTGCCTATTACAACCGCGACGGCATCTTCCGCACAAAGCTTCCGCTGGAAGGGACGCCGTACAGCAAAAAATAACGATCTACTCCGGGCACGGTGCGTTTTGTGATCGAAAACTGCGCCGCAGCCTTTATCGAAAGCCATTGGCTATGGCTTGTTGTTTCCTCATTCCGGAGCGGCGGGGGTTCATTCCTCCGCCGCTTTGCGTTGTATCATATCTTCGATTTCACAATATGATTGCATTGTGCGTGACCGTTGTCCTTGAACCACGCGGCTCACATGGTATAATAGATACATTCCGGCTCGTATCAAAAACAAACCGGATAAAATCTCATAAGGAAAAAGGGAGTGTATATGTTCAGAGATAAAGCAGGAAACTTCGCGGTCGGTAGAGCCGTCGCCACTGCTATTGTGGTTCTCCTCCTGTTGATCGTGCTCGGCGGCAGCGTTGTCGTAGTCGAAGCGGGTCAAACAGGCGTTGTGCTCACATTCGGTCGCGTCAGCCCCGTCGTGCTTCAGGAAGGCATCCATTTCAAGGTGCCGTTTGCGCAGAACGTTATTGCAATCAATAACCGTATCGTGAAAACAGAAGTCACGACCGAGGCGTTCAGCAAGGATTTGCAGACAGTTTCAACCGTCATCGCGGTAAACTATCACATCAACAAATCCTCGAGCGCGGAGATTTACAAGCAGGTTGGTCTTGGGTATGACGATGTTCTTGTGATTCCCGCGATCAACGAGGTGTTGAAGGCGGTTACCGCAAACTACACCGCGCAGCAGCTTGTCAGCAGCCGCGGCGACGTCAGCATCCTACTCGACGAAAACCTGAATACAAAGCTGAATGAGTACGGTGTTGTCGTTGATGACCTCAACATCATCAACTGGGACTTCACCGAAGAGTACATCAGCGCGATTGAAGCAAAGCAGGTAGCCGAGCAGAACCTGATCAAGACCCGCACGGAGCAGGAGCAGGCGCTCGTCATCGCCAACACCGAAGCGCAGAAGCAGGTTATTGCGGCGCAGGCGCAGGCGGACAAGATTCGTCTGCTCGCGGACGCAACCGCAGAGAGCAACAGAACCATCGCGGAATCCCTCAGCGATATCCTGATCCGCTATGAGCTCCTGCAAAAATGGGACGGCCAGCTGCCCAAAGTCACCGGAGGCGCAAGCACCTTCACCGACATCAGCGGTCTGCTCCAGTAAACAACCATTCGCACAAAGCAAAAGAGACGGGTTATCCCGTCTCTTTGTTTTTTGGTATGTTTCTCAGAACGTCTGTTGGGCTAAGAAGTCGGCAATCGCCTTCTCCTCCGCTCCTCCGCTGTTGATCAGCCGGTTACACAACGCGTCGCTGCCATACACACAACCTGTAAGCATCGTTTCAATGCGCTGTGCCAGCGTTGAATCCATCGCGTCCGTATAGCAGGTCGCCGATTCCACCACGCCATTTTTCACGTTTAACAGCAGCTCGAAGCAACCGAACTCAAAGCGATTCTCAAGAGAGACATTAAATGCAGGCGTTGTGCCGAACTTCCATTCCCAGGAGGCGTAGGTCTGCCGCTTCTGCTCCAGTTTCTCCTTATCAATGAGATCCCAGCTATGCGGCTCATACGCGCCGTACTCTTCCTCAAACGCTTCCATGAGCGCCTGTTTCATCGTGGCAACGGTCAATGCTGGATTTTGCATCCCCAGATTCGTCACGCGACTGACCACGCTCTTGACGCCTTTTGCTTCCAGCTTCATCTGAGAAGGAGCTAGATAGCGCCCCAATCGCGAAAAGTCCGCCGAGATCAGGATTGTGCCGTGGTGAAGCGCGGTGGTGCCGGAAAACCGAAACGCATTACCGGAGAATTTTTCACCCGTCGCGGTCAGCACAAGATCATTTCTGCCCGTGAACGAGGTATCGATGCCGAACTTTGCCGCGGCTTTCTGAATCACGCCAAGCTGGCGGACGAGATCGTAGTTGTCTTTCGGCAACAGGAACGTGAAGTTCAGGTTCCCAAGGTCGTGAAACACAGCGCCGCCGCCGCTGGATCTGCGCGCTAGTTTCCCGTCCTCACTTTCGAGCATTTCCACGCGGCATTCGCGCCACGCGTTCTGGTTTCGCCCGATGACGACCGTGCGCTCGTTTTGCCAGAGATAGAACGTCGCTCCCTCTCCCTGCGTTTCAAACAAAAGTTCTTCCAGCGCAAGGTTTTCATATGGATCGACGCAATCCGTGCTCAAAAATCGGTTCAACAGCAGTTCCTCCTGCGAATTACTTGTCCCTTATTATAGCGGCTTGTTCCAGTTCTTCACCTTTTCAAGGCTTGCTTTCGCGGCGGCAACCACGTGATCTACCGTAAAGCCAAACTCCTTGAACAGCACACCCGCGGGTGCAGAAGCGCCAAAGTGGTCGATGCAGACGGTCGCGCCGTCGAGACCAATGTAGCGATCCCAGCTATACGCCGTTGCGGCCTCAACCGCAACGCGCGCGCGGACACTGCGCGGAAGCACTGCTTCCTTGTAGCCCGCATCCTGATCGTCAAACAGATCAAGGCACGGCATAGACACGACGCGGGTTTTGATGCGATCTGCTTCGAGCACATCGGCTGCCTTGTAGATCAGCTCCACTTCGCTGCCGCTCGCCATCAGGATCACATCCGGTTTGCCGCTCTTTGTATCCTTCATGATATAGCCGCCCTTGTAAGTGCCTTCGCCAGTCTCCGCATACTGCGGCAGGTTCTGCCGCGTCAGCGCGAGCACGGAAGGTTTGTCCGCCTCAAACGCCATAATGTAGCTATATGCGGTCTCTATTGCGTCCGCCGGACGGAACACGAGCACACCCGGCGTTGCGCGCAGGGCAGCCAGATGCTCGATCGGCTGATGCGTGGGGCCGTCTTCGCCGACGCCGATGCTGTCGTGTGTCATGACATAGACAACCGGCTGATGCATGATCGCCGAAAGACGAAGCGCAGGCTTGAGATAGTCCGTGAATACGAGGAATGTCGCGCAATAGGCGCGGAATCCGCCGTAGAGCTGGATGCCGTTACAGATCGCGGCCATCGCAAACTCGCGAATGCCGAAATGGATGTTTGCGCCTGCGCGATCATCCGCGGCGAAGAAGCCCTTGCCTTTGAGTTCCGTCTTATTGGAGGGCGCGAGGTCCGCGCTGCCGCCAAAGAGGTTCGGCACGAACTCCGCAAACAAATTCAGCACTTCCCCGCTGACTTGTCGCGTCGCTTTCGGATCGGCCGAAGAGAACAGACGCGGATCGTTCTTCAGCGCATCCGGCAGCTTCTTTTCATGCCACGCGACCCATTTTTCATAGAGTTCAGGATAGGTTTTCTTGTATTCCGCAAACATCGCGTCATATGCAGTGTGCTGCTTGCTGTAGCCCGCCTGCAACTCCGAAAAATACGCCTTCACATCTTCGGGAACCGCAAACGGTTCTTCGTTCCACTGATAAAACTCATACATGGCTTTCAGCGCATCCGCGCCAAGCGGTTCGCCGTGCGCGCTTGCTTTGTTTGCCTTCGGCGTGCCGTGGGCAATCTCTGTGCGGACGATGATGAGCGACGGATGCGTCTTGTCGGCTTTTGCGTTGTCGATCGCTTTGGCAATCGCGGCGGTATCTTCGCCATCCGCAACATACTGCACTGTCCAGCCGTAGGATTCGAATCGCTTGCCGACATCCTCAGTGAACGCGAGATTCGTGCTTCCTTCGATGGTGATTTCGTTTCTGTCGTATAGTAGAATCAGCTTGCCGAGGCCAAGGTGACCTGCGAGTGAAGCCGCTTCCGACGCGACGCCCTCCATCAGGCAGCCATCGCCCGTGAGCGCATAGGTGTAGTTATCGACAACGGGGAATCCTTCGCGGTTGAACTCGGCGGCAAGGCGCGCCTCCGCCATCGCAAGACCTACTGCGTTTGCGATGCCCTGCCCGAGCGGTCCGGTCGTGGTCTCTACGCCGACGGTGTGACCAAACTCCGGATGTCCTGGCGTTTTGCTGCCCCACTGACGGAAGCTCTTGAGCTCCTCAATCGAAAGGCCATAGCCAAAGAGATGCAAGAGCGAGTATTCCAGCATGGACGCATGTCCGGCCGACAACACAAAGCGGTCTCTGCCTGCCCAAGAAGCATCCTTCGGGTCGTGTTTCATCTGTTTCCAGAGCGTCAGCGCCATGGGTGCCGCGCCGATGGGAAGCCCCGGGTGGCCGCTGTTTGCCTTCTGGACTGCCTCCGCCGCGAGGAAACGGATGGTCGTGATCGCTTTTTGTTCGATGTTGCTCATATCGTATGCGTCCTTTCTGATAATGTGCCGTTTATTTTGTACAATTTCAATAAAAGAGATGGCGACGAATATTATATCATATCCGCCGCCAACTTTGATTCATCCGTTTAGATACCGCGCTTATTTTCGCGAATCTGCTCCAGTTCAGTGAAGTTGTGGCGGCAGACGTGGCCGTTCAGCGGCAGGATGCGCTCGTGAATCGCGTCCACGATCCATTCCGGCTGCGGGAAGAACGCGTCCTCCAGTTCGTGCGCGGGCGTGATCCAATTCTTCGCGCCGACGACGACGGGAGGCGCATCGAGATAGTCAAACGCGAGTTCCGCGATGTTGCTCGCGAGATTGCGCATGAAGCTGTTGCGCTCGCATGCGTCACCGGTGACGACGATGCGTCCGGTCTTTTTGATGCTCTCGATCACGGGTTCATAGTTGAAGGGAACGAGCGAACGCGCGTCGATGATCTCCGCGGATACGCCGTACTTCTCCTGCAGGATGTCCGCGGCCTTGGTGACGCGGTAGAGCGTCGCGCCGATGGACAGAATCGTGACATCCTTGCCCGCGCGCTTGACGTCCGGCTCACCGAACGGAATTTCGTACTCCGCTTCCGGTACGCCTTCCGCGTGGAAGAGCTCCGCAACGTCGTAGATGCGCTGGCTTTCGAGGAAGATGACCGGGTCGGTGCCGTTGAGCGCGGACTGCATGAGGCCCTTTGCGTCATACGGCGTCGCCGGGAACACGACCTTGAGGCCGGGAATATGCGTCATGAGTGCGCTCCAGTCTTGCGAGTGCTGCGCGCCGTACTTGCTGCCGACGCTCATACGCAAAACGACCGGCATCTTGAGCATGCCTGCGCTCATGGACTGCCATTTGCAGAGCTGGTTGAAGATTTCGTCGCCCGCACGACCTAAGAAGTCGCAGTACATGAGCTCGGCAACTACTCTGCCGCCGCTCATGGCGTAGCCGATCGCAGCGCCGACGATGCCCGCTTCTGCGATGGGCGTGTTGAACAGACGGTGATACGGAATCGCTTCCGTCATGCCGCGATAGACCGCGAATGCGCCGCCCCAGTCGCGCACGTCTTCGCCGAAGGCGACGAGCGTGGGGTCTTCGTAGAACTTGTTGATGATGGGTTCCGCGATGCCGTCGCGGAGCTGATAGACACGGTTTTTACTGACGGGCTTGCCGTCCGCTTCGTAGCCGTAGCGGGCACGCTTGCTCAAAAGCTGCACGCGCGGGCATTCTTCGCGTGGGAGCAGCACATCCGGCTTGCGGGTTTCGTCAAAGGAACGAACCTTCTGATTGGAGAACATAAGGTTCCCGATGTAGTCGCTCTCTGCGCCGTAGATATCGATGCGCGGAGAAACGGTCTCGTCGATGGAGAGCTTCATGTTGCGCAGCATATTGTCCTTGACCGTCGCCCAGATGGCGTCGAGTTCATCCTGCGTGGCAATCTTCGCTTCGACGATCTGTTTGCCAAACACAAGGATGGAATCCTGCGCTTCCCATGCTTCGATCTCCTCTTTGGTGCGATAGGTGCTGGAGTCCGACGGACTGTGCCCGCTGAAGCGATAGGTAACCAGATCCAGAAGCACCGGGCCTTCCGCCTTCGCGACCGGAATCTTTCTGCGGTACGCATCGATGACCGCGAGCGGATTAAAGCCGTCTACGCGCTCGGCATGCATGGCAGAGGGCATCACGCCCGCCGCGATGCGTGCGACCATATCGTAACCCATGGTTTCGCCGCGCGTCTGTCCGCCCATGCCGTAGAAGTTGTCGTTGATGTTGAAGATGATCGGCATGCCGCCGCCGTTTTCGCCCCAGAGGGTGCGAACCTGATCCATCGCGGAGATCATGAGGCCTTCCCAGACAGGGCCGCAGGCGACGCTGCCGTCGCCGATGTTGCAGACAACGATACCGGGTTTCTTGTTGCTGAGCTTAAAGAGCGCGGCGCCCGGCGCGATGCTGCCGCTGCCGCCGACGATGGCGTTGTTCGGGAAGATGCCAAACGGCGTGAAAAACGCGTGCATCGAACCGCCAAGCCCCTGATTGAAGCCATTTTTACGTGCGAAGGTCTCGCACATCATGCCGTACAGCAGGAAGTTGATCGCGATCTCCTTGACCGACTTGCCGCTGTCTTTGACGACGGAGAGCGTGCGCCCGCCGAAGAAATTCTCCATGATCTCCATGAGTTTTTCATCATCGAGAATCTGGATGGAACGCAGGCCTTTTGCGATGATTTCGCCGTGGCTGCGGTGCGAGCCAAACGTGAAATCGTCCAGTGTCAGCTCATAAGCTGCGCCGACATAGGCAGCTTCCTGTCCGATGCCGAGGTGCGCGGGGCCGGGATGGTTATACTGCACGCCGCAATATTCGTTGGTGGTTTTGATCAGGTTGAGCATGGTCTCAAACTCGCGGATGTAGGCCATGTCGCGATAGATATTCAGAAACTCCTCTTTCGTGAAGTTCTTCTTCTCATCTTTGACGGACTTCTGATACTGGTTCACTGGAATCGACGGGAACGAAAGCATTTCGGGTTTTCTCACCACATTGGGATCGATGTAAATCTGCTTTGCCATGATATTATCTCCTTTTATCTGAACGACAAATTAATACTGGAATACCGCTTCGCGGATGATTTCGGCAACCGTCGGATGCGGGAACACGATCTGCTTGATCTCGTCAAGCGTCAGTCCGAGTTCGATAAACGTGCCGACCGTGACGATGAACTCGCTGGAATAATTGCTGAGCATCTGCGCGCCGATGACTTGTTTCGTCGCGTTATTGACCACAAGCTTCATCACGCCGTCGCCGCCCTCGTTCTCCGCGAGATAACGGCCGGAGAAGCGCATCGGGATTTTCACGCAGGTTGCGTCGATCCCCTTTGCCTTCGCGCTGGATTCGGTTTCGCCAACCGCCGACAGCTCCGGATTTGTATAGATCACGCCGGGCACTGCTTCATAACGCATGGTGTCCTTTTTGCCGAGCATTGTGTTGACGGCAACTTCCGCCTCGCGATACGCGGTGTGCGCAAGCATCGATTTCCCGTTGACGTCGCCTGCTGCGTACACTTCCGGCTGATTGGTCTTCATGTGCACATCGGTAACGACGGCACCGCGTTCGGTCAGAACATGGATACTCTCAAGTCCGATACCGCTCGTGTTCGCGCGCCGTCCGATAGAGAGCAGCACTTTATCGCAAGCAACTTCCGTCACCACGCCGTCTTTATCATACTTGACTGCGTTTGCGGTCACTTCCGTGACCTTCGCGGAAAGCTGGAACGTCACGCCGCGCTTTTCGAAGTTCTTCTTCAGCAGCGCGACAAGCTCCGGATCGTTCTCGCCCGCGATGTGGTCGAGCATCTCGATGACTGTCACTTTCGAGCCGATGGAAGTGAAGTAACTCGCGAGTTCCAACCCGATCACGCCGCCACCGATCACGACAAGGTGCTCCGGCTTTTCGGTGAGCGCGAGAATTTCACGGTTGGTGCAGACAAATCCCGCTGCGATGCCTTCCTTGAGTCCGGGAATCGGCGGGACGGCGGGAGACGAACCGGTCGCGATCAAGAGACGCTTGCCGACGTGTGTTTCGCCGTTGGCTTCGACTGTGTAGCCTTCTTCACTCTTGCCGGTAATCACGCCGCGTCCGTTGACGAGCGTTACATGGTTTGCCCGAAGCGCAGCGGAAACGCCCGCGACCAGCGTCTTGACGACTTTATCCTTACGGGCGATGACCTTCGCGTGGTCGATCTTGATGCCGTCGACGGTCACGCCGTATTTTTCGCCGTGCGCCGCGCCGTCGTAAATCTTTGCGGAATAGAGCAGTGTCTTTGTGGGAATGCAGCCCTCGTTGAGGCAAACGCCGCCGACGCTGCGCTCCTCAATGCAGAGCACGGATAGTCCCGCATGGCCTGCGCGCTCACTCGCGAGATATCCGGCGGGTCCGCCGCCGAGTACGATTAAATCATAAGCCATTGTGCAATCCTCCTTAACCGATCAGGAGCAAGTCAAAATGCTCCAATGCCGTGACAAGATCCTTCAGGAAGCGGCTGGCGGGCGCGCCGTCCACCGCGCGGTGATCATAAGTCAGCGAAAGTCCCATCGCAGGATACGCCGTGATCTGGCCGTCCACGGTGCGGATGCGCTCCGTGATGCAGTTGACGCCGAGTAGCGCAACCTGCGGCGGATTGATGACGGGTGTAAAGCTCTCGATGCCGAAGAGGCCGAGGTTGCTGATGGTGAACGTGCCGCCCTGCAGCAGATCGGGGTTTATGCTGCCGTCGATGGCGGATTTGGCTAGCGCTTTCGACTCCGCGGAAATCTGCGCAAGCGACTTCGTGTCCGCCGCAAACAGCGTCGGCACCAGTAGTCCGCGCGGGGTATCCACGGCGATGCCGAGATTGACATGCTTAAAGTAGCGCATCTTGTCACCAAGCATGTGCGCGTTGAGGCCTTCGTGCTTGGTCAGTACACGCGAAACGGCATACAGGATGATGTCATTAATCGTGATCTTCGGCAAATCCATGCTTTCGGGAGCCGATTTGATGCTCTCGCGGAAGGCGTTCATCTTTGTGGCGTCAAAGCTGGTATTATGCGTTAGCTGCGCCATCTCCGCAAGGCTGTCGTGCATGGTCTTGGCGATCATGCGCCTTAGGTTCGGGAGCTTGACTTCGTCATACTCCAGCGCGTTGACGGCGGCGGGCGCTTCGCTTGTCTTCGCAGCAGCGGGCGCAGCGGCTGCGCTCTGTGCAGCAGTTTCGCCGCCAAAGCGACTTTCCTTCGCGAGCGCAAGCACATCGCGCTCAATCACTCTGCCGTGCGGGCCGGAAGGCGACGCCTGAGAGGGATCAACGCCAAGCTTTTCCGCGGTGTTCTTTGCGCGCGGAGAGACGCCCTCTGCACGAGCTGCCGTTGCCTGTACGGCTGGCGCAGCTTCTGCAACGGGTGCTGCCTTTTCTTCCACCGCAGCGGGAGCGGCTGCCGCCGCGTCTTCCGGCGCAAACTCGGCAAACGATTCCCCGGGGTTTCCGATGACGGCGACATTCAACAAAACAGGAACGTCATCATCCGCGTTATAAAACACGGCAAGAAGCGTTCCGTCGACTTTTGCTTGTTCTTCAAATGTGGATTTGTCTGTTTCATAGGAAAACAGCACGTCTCCTACGGAGACCTGCTCCCCTACCTTTTTCTTCCATTCAGTGATGATGCAGCTCTCAACCGACTGCCCCTGACGCGGCATAATGACCGGTGTTGCCATAATCTGCCTCCTTGCATGTTATACGATATGTGTTAAACAATTTCTTATCAATGTTATTTTATAACAGTCGATACATTCCTGTCAACCGAATTTCCGATTATTTACAGACTTGAATCCTGGAATTAATCTCATTTTATAAAGAAAAAGCGTCCACACTGTTATGTGAACGCCGATTTATAACATAATTGATGTTATATCGTGTTATGAAACTCTGTTTTCCATACATACGATAGAAAGTTTCGGCACGCCCGCTTCGACGCAAACCGTGTCGCATTTCGCGGTAAAGAGGAAAAACAGATTCTTCTTGTCCACGCCGCTGAGGCTTTCAAAATTCCCCTGCCCTTTGGAGAGAACCATGTCCGCCTCCGCAAATGCGCTCTGAAACGACCCGCTTGTGCGCGGCAGCACCGTGCCGGGAGAAGCGTCCCCGTTGTCGATTACGCGCGCTACTTCGTGCATGCCGACTTCGTTCGCGTCCGCGCGGGTAACGTCATTGAGCACGGCGGAGCCTTTCACGACATACAAAATATCCACATTGGGATATAGAGAACGAATCTGTTCGATCAGGAGTTTATCAAACACAATCTCGCCAGCGTTGTCTCCCAAATACAGCATCTTGCTTGCTTTTGATAACGCAAGATGGAGCTTGTCGCTATCGTCGATGGAAAACGCGGTAGACGCAATCGCGTCGATCTTCGCGTTCTGTTCATCCAGCGAAACGGGATGCTCGAGGCCGTAGTCGATCAGGTTGCCTGCGATGGCATACTTCAGCGCGACGGTAAACGGCTCTTTTGCAGAAAAAATCTTCTCTCGCGTTTCGGGAAGCATCTTCATCGCTTCCTGATTGCACATCGACTTGATCGCGGCATACGGGTCTTTTCCATCGACATGTCGCAGCAGCATCTGCCAGATTTCGCCCATAGATTCCGGCGTGCAACCCTCGTAGTTGGCATGCGCAAGGTAGGCGTGTGTGTCGTCCATCGCAGCTTTTTGCGCTTCTTGAGAAAGGTGGAACATGTTGGTGACGTTCTTGACCTGCGCGATGATGCAGGTGACGCATTCGGTTTGCAGTTTCATAAAGAGTATTCTACCCAACCGGACACCGAATTGCAACCTGATTTCGCTATTTACGGGGTTTGCGCGCGGAGACATGCTCCAAAAACTTAAGTTGTGAGAGCAAGCCTTCCTGCTTCTTCTTTGGCGGGAAGCTCCGATCAAACGCCGCAGACGCTTTCTCGTCTACTTCGTATGCATGATCCTCAAAGAATCGACCCTGTTTGCCGTTTAGAGAACCTTTCTTCAGTTCCAACGCCTGCAGTGCATCCGCAAAATAGTCATCCGACGAACCGATACCATACGTTTCCGCCGCGACAAAACCAAGTCGCGAATAGTACGCCGGATCGCCATAGATCAATACCGCCGTATAGCCCAGTTTCCGCGCTTCTGAAAGCGAACGAAGAATCAGCGCGGAGCCAACACCATTGCCCTGCCATTCCGGCAACACGGACACAGGCCCAAAGCTGATCACAGGATACTCCACACCGTCGTCGCCGACAATTCTTGCGTGCGTATACATGATGTTGCCGACGATACGCCCCTGCTGTACCGCGACAAAATCCAGTTCGTGTATAAAGCAGCTGCTCTTTCGCAGAACATGCGCCAGATAATGTTCATCACACCCCGGCACATGATGATTCCAGAACGCTTCGCGCGTAATGTACTCTACTTCGCGGTAATCGGCGGACGTTTCCAGCCGGATGGTCAGATCGCTAATCATGTTTGCCCTCGTATCTTTCAGCCGCTTCTCTGCTTACACGATACAGCTTGGAATGATATGATGCAAGTTATTTGCAGATTTCACCTGCCGGCGGAAAATTCCACAGGGCTCCAAGCCTTCTGCGCTTTGTTCCAACGGTGATAGATCGCCGCGGCGACCCATCTGCGTGGAAGGAGCTTGCCGAAGAACGTCAGCGTGCGGTTGAGCGCACCGGGAACAAGTACGCCACCGCGATGGAGCAGCCGGTTGATCGTCTGCCGCGAGACGTGTTCCAGCGGGTTCGTCGTCGCGCCGCCCCAGAAGCCCTGCGCCGCGATGCCGCTCATCGCCTCCCGCGTGGTTGCAAGTCCGCCCGGGCAGAGCGCGAGCACGTTGACCTGTTTGTCTTTGAGTTCCTCACGCAACGCAACCGCAATATCCAGCAAAAATCGCTTGGATGCGGCGTATGTCGCCTTGAGCGGCATGGGATACATACTCGCCAAGCTGGAGGTGAATAGCAGATAAAACGGATGGTTCTCGCGTCTGCGGCTCAGAACGGCGTGCGTGATGCGCAGCGTCGCTTCGTTATTGAGCGAAATGATGCGGATGATATCCCGCCGCGCGCGCTCCAGAAACCCGCCTTCGAAATCCAGTCCGGCTACGTTGAGCAGCATGTCAAACCGGATACCGTAGGCGTCAATCGTCTCGAGCAGTTGATCGACGCTCTCGTCGCTCGTTAGATCGCACGCTGCCGTGGTGACCGTTACGCCAAACTGCCGCTCCAGTCCAAGCTGGATTGATTTCAGGCCCTGCGCGTTGATGTCGGTCAAAAACAGATTATACCCGCGCTTTCCGCATTCGTTTGCCAGCGCGCGGCCGAGACCGCCGCTTGCGCCCGTAATAAACACATTCATATCAAAATCCTTTCCCGCAACGCGTTCCAATCAAGCATTGCGTGTTCCCTTACGTCTTAATACGCGCCGGATACTGAATCCCGCACAGTTTCTCGCTCGCTGCAAAAAGCTTATCCGCGTTCTCGTGCGTCACCTGACAGCTATACCTATTCGGCTTACAGAAATAATAGTAGAGTTCACGCGGAGCCGGCTGTGTTTCGCAAAGATAGACATACGTCTTAGCAGGTACCTCCGGCTGGCAGCCGTGCTTCTTGCGCAGCTTCCAGATCCAGTCCACAAGTCCGCCTGTGTTTTTGCAGCCGATGTCGGTGCAGACCAATCCCGGATCGACCACGTAGGACGTGATGCCGTCGTTGAGATAGCGCTCGTTCAGGCCTTTTGCAAAGAGGATGTTGGCGAGCTTGCTCTGCTTGTATGCTGTCAGCGGATTGTAGCCGCGCGTCAGCATCAGATCGTTCCAATGCATGCGCATATGCTTGTGGCTTTCGCTGCCGGTCATGATAACCCTGCCCTGCGCGCGCTTGAGCTGCGGCAAGAGGCGATATGTCAGCAGAAACGATGCGAGATGATTGAGCGCAAACTGCTGCTCATAGCCTTCCTCCGTAGTGGTGTACCAGCTGCGCACACAGCCTGCGTTGTTAATAAGTACATCCAGCTTGTTCTCGTTCTCCTGCTCCAGTAGCTGCGAAATCTCCGTTGCTACGCGTTCCACTTCCCGCTGCTGCATCAAGTCGGCTTGCAGAATGGTCGCCTTCGCATTTGAGGAAAGCGCATTCAAAAGATGTTCCGACTCTTCGCAGCGCGTTTTGTCGCGCCCGATTCCGATGATGCGGTAGCCTTTTTGGATAAGCTCCGCTGAGGTCGCGTATCCGATGCCGGAACTCGCGCCCGTAATGACTGCTGTTTTCATGTTGTCCCTTTCTTAGACCTTGTCGATCAATAAACGGTTGCCGGATAGCCGAACCAACCGAGCGCATGCCAGAAACCGAAGGAATGCGTGTAAATCGTGAGAATCGCATATCCCGCGACAAACCCGATGGCAAAGATCAATACCGCCCAGAGCAGGATCGTACGCAGTGCGCGGCGCGTTTTCGGCTTGAACTGCGGGCTCATCGGCAGCAGCGGCAGCGCTTCCGCACCCAGCAGGTTTTTACGCCAGCGGAGGCTTGCGCGCACCATCTGCTTGAGATATGCCAGGCAGTAGATCGCGAACACCACGAGTATGACGCTCGCCGCGAGCAGCGTAATGCCGAAGACGATCGCACCACTGTACGGCATCGGCGGCAGAATGTTGAGATAGTTCAATCCCGCAATGAACTCAACGCCCAGCGCGGCAGGCACGAGCGACGCACAAAAGAGTGCGACGATGAAGCTAAGAAACGCGCCGTAGAGCATCGCCTCAAATATGCCGATGATGGTCAGCCAAAGAACCAGAAAGAACTTCTTGCCTCCTTTGGCCTTCTTTTCGCCGGGGATGCCTGCAAACTGCAGTGCGATCTGCGCGGGAGCGCCGAGCTTTGCGGCGATTTCTTCTTCGCTAAACCCGTCTGCAAGCTTAAACAAAAAGTGCTGTTCATATTCGCCAAGAATGTCTTCGGCGTCCGCAACGACGTTTTTATTCAGCTCCGACTTCAATTCGTTTAAGTATTCCTGTTTCGTCATGTTTCCTGTTCCTCCAAAATGGTTTGTACCGTTGCAGCAAAGTTCAAATAATCTGTGCGATCGCTTGCGTAGGTCTCTCGTCCGGTCGCGGTCAGCGAATAATACTTACGCGGAGGTCCCCCGCTCGCTTCTGAAAGATACGTGGTCACGAGCCCTTCGCTCTTGAGCTTTCGCAAAAGCGGATAGACCGTTCCGTCCGCGATGTCGATCTTCTGCGACAAGAACTCCGAAATCTCATAGCCGTACCAGTCCCGCTTTGCCAAAAGCGACAGTACGCAGAGTTCCAGCACGCCTTTTTTGTATTGGATGTTCATTGCATCACCCCAGCTTCCTATTTTCCGACGCAGATACCTCGTTCTGCACCTGCCCAATTATATTGAATATGTTTTCTCGATAAATCGAGAGTCCTATTAGGCTTCATCATCTACTACTGTATTATATTCAGTAGTGTTTTTCTTGTCAACCCTTTGCTGTGAAAAATGCGCAGAAATTGTTTGAACCCATCGTTTATATAACGATATAGCAATTTTTATATATTATTTTATCGATTTTTTCAAAAAAGGTATTGCTTTTCAATTTCGAATACTTTATAGTACTCGCAAGGTCAAGCAAAGGCGCTGTCTGATATTTTTCAGACGGCGCCTCTTGATTTATTTTTCGTTTTGGGAGGATATTGGAATGTCAGAAATTCTAGATGCAGTAAATGGCGTAGTATTTCCAGTTTGGTTTCTGATTGGCGCAGCGCTCGTGTTCTTTATGCAGGGCGGCTTTGCAATGGTCGAGACAGGATTTACCCGCGCGAAGAACGCCGGTAACATCATCATGAAGAACCTCATGGACTTCTGCATTGGTACCGTGGTGTTCTTGCTGTTAGGCTTCAGCCTGATGATGTCCGAGAACTACCTGTTCGGCGTAATTGGTTTGCCGGACTTCCAGATTTTCACAAACTTTGCAGAGTTTAACTTCTCCAGTTTCGTGTTCAACCTCGTATTCTGTGCCACTGCGGCAACGATTGTTTCCGGCGCGATGGCAGAGCGCACGAAATTCTCGGCATACTGTATCTATAGTGCCATCATCAGCCTCGCGATCTATCCGATCGAAGCTGGTTGGGTCTGGAACCCGCAGGGCTGGCTCTTCAACCTCGGTTACATTGATTTCGCCGGTTCCTCCGCGATCCACATGGTCGGCGGCGTGACCGCCTTCATCGGTGCCGCGATCCTCGGACCGCGCATCGGCAAGTATGTCAAAAACGCCAAGAGCGGCAAGTTGGAATCCCGCGCAATCCCGGGCCACTCCCTGACGCTCGGCGCGCTCGGCGTATTCATCCTCTGGTTTGGCTGGTATGGCTTCAACGGCGCGGCGGCCCTCAGCGTAGAGCAGCTCGGCTCCGTCTTCCTTACCACAACCGTAGCGCCCGGCGTTGCAACCGTTGTGACGATGGCATTCACCTGGATCAAGAACGGTAAGCCTGATGTTTCAATGTCTCTCAACGGCGCGCTGGCTGGCCTTGTCGCCATCACGGCACCCTGCGCAAACGTTGACGCACTTGGCGCAACGATCATCGGTGCAGTCGCTGGTATCCTCGTTGTCGTCGCGGTCGAATTCATCGACATGAAACTGCACGTTGACGATCCCGTCGGTGCGGTTGCAGTCCACGGCATCAACGGCCTCTGGGGCACACTCGCAGTCGGTCTGTTTGCAACGGACACTGCCCCCGGCATGAGCGCGAAAGGCCTCTTCTACGGCGGCGGCTTCGCACAGCTCGGCGTTCAGGCGCTCGGCGTCGGTGCGATTCTCCTCTGGACCATCGTGACCATGACAGGCGTTTTCTTCCTTATTAAAAAGACCAACGGACTTCGCGTCTCCGCTGAAGAAGAAATCCAGGGTCTTGATATTCAGGAGCATGGACTTTCGAGCAGCTATGCAGACTTCATGATCACCATTCCTGCCGTCGAACTTGGCGCAGGTCATGTGAGCAAGCCGATCGGCGTTGTCCCGCCGGAAGTTGCAATCCCCGTCAAGAACGACACGCACCCTGGTGCGAAGTTCACCAAGGTGACCATCGTGACCAACCAGAGCAAGTTCGCAGGCCTCCAGAAGGCGCTGGACGAGCTCGGCATCACCGGCATCACGGTAACCAACGTGCTTGGCTACGGCATGCAGAAGGGCCACGCGCAGATGTATCGCGGCGTCGAAGTCGAAACAAAACTGCTGCCCAAGGTGCAGGTTGACGTGGTCATCACGAAGATTCCTGTGGACGAGTTGGTCAAGACCGTCAAAGCAGCGCTCTACACCGGCAGCTATGGCGATGGCAAGATCTTCATCTACAACGTAGAGAACGTCATCAAAGTGCGTACCGGCGAAGAAGGCTATGACGCGCTGCAGGACGAAGATTACGAATAAGCTTCCCCAACCCCAAACCTCAACCCCTATCCCCTGAAAAATCGCCCGGTGCATACCGGGCGATTTTCGCTTGCTCTATGAAGATGATGTTTTACTATTAAAGGAATTTTCTTTGATAAACGCGGTTGGATATCGCAACCGCAACAACATTCGAGACAATTACTGCGGCTGCACCGCCCAAAAGTAGCGTGGCGGGCGTGATCGTGCTATAATCCATCATCGCTTTGATACTTTCCAAACTCATCAGGCCAATGAACGCCGTTGCCATCAACACCAGAAACACGATCCTGCCGCGCTCCACACCGAGCCAGAATACAAAAGGTAGGTAGATTGCAAGCAATATCAGGCATGCAAACGCGGTCAGAACCACGGTAAGCATCTGCTCCATCGTGAGCGCCTGTCCATTTACCGCACCAATGATCACCTGAATCCCCAGTGAAATCAAACAGGTAACCGCAACAGCGATATAGGCGATCAAGTACTTACTGAGCACCAGTTCATTTCGCGTATACGGCATCATCACAGCCAAATGATCCCACTTGCTACGCTCGTCAAACGCGATAACGGCAATTGGAAGCATCGCCGCGTATACGATCCCCATACTCGTCATGTTCATGCTCGGAATGACCGACAGGATGACGATAATAATAAGATAGAACTTCAGCTGCTTCAAAAGCGTATAAAAATCCTTCAATAAAAGGCCTTTCATGCGCGGTCACCTCCTCTGGCAAGAAATAGAATAACGGTTTCCAGCGTCGTGAACTCGGTTTGTGTGCCGTGCGGCAGGCGATCCCGCTTCACCAGTGCTTCTACGGCATATGGACCGGATTTTGAACTGACGACAGTATCCGCGGGCAGCTGATCCAGCGCGTATTGCGGCATTTTCACGATCGCATACTGTTCCAAGAGGCGATCTTTCTCTTCGCAGAGTACGAGCTTTCCCTTGTGCAAAAACGCAATATAGTCGCAAACCTTCTCAAGATCGCTCACGATGTGCGAGGAAAGCAGAATTGAGTGCTCCTCATCCCGCGTGAAGTCGTTGAAGAGCGTGAGGATTTCGTCCCGCACCATAGGATCAAGTCCGCTCGTGGCTTCGTCGAGTATCAGAAGTTTCGGATCGTGCGACAGCGCAACGGCGATGGCGAGCTTCATCTTCATGCCGCGCGAGAAATCGCGAAACGCTTTTTTCAACGGTATGTCGAGCAGCTTGAGATGGTTCATATAAACGGCATCGTTCCATCTTTGATACGTTTGCTTCATCACGGCTCCAACCTGCGTTGCGTTCAGCACTTCCGGAAAGTATGCTTCATCCAACACCACGCCGATGTCTTCCTTGACCGCGCGGAACGCCGGAGATTGATTGTCCTCGCCCAGCACGCGAATCTCTCCCGCGTCGCGGCGAATCGCATCCATGATGAGTTTGATCGTAGTGCTCTTGCCCGCGCCGTTTTCGCCGACGAGGCCGAGAATCGCGCCGCGCGGAAGCGCGAAGCTCACGTTGTCCAGCAGAAAACCGTCATACCGCTTGGTTACGCCATGTAGTTCAATCGCATTCATTTCTGATATTCCTCCTGTATGATCACGCGAAACTGCTCGATCAGGTCGTCCCCTGTGAGCGCGCAGGCAGGCGCCAGGCGCAGAATTTCGCGCATGTGTTCTTCGATTTCTTTGAGTTGACCTTCGCGTATGATACCCGTGTTCTTTGCCGCGACATAGCAGCCCTTGCCGGCGACGGTATAAAGAAAGCCATCCCGCTCCAGCTCGTCATACGCGCGCTTTGTCGTAATCACGCTGATGCGCAAATCCTTCGCAAGCTGCCGGATGGATGGCAGCAAGTCCCCTTCCGACAGGTCCCCCATCAGAATTGCGTTTTTCATCTGCGCATAAATCTGCTCATAGATCGGCAGATTGCTCGCGTTGCTGATGATGATGTTCAAACGATCACTCCTCACCTACTGTTCATATACGGCATACACAGTATAAACAGAAATCCGCTTGCTGTCAATCCTCTGATTTATAGTTTTTACATTAGTTTTTTATCTGATCAAAATAGAAGAAAGACGTTCCCCGCTTTCTTGAACAGCCCTGATTTACATGATAGAATGGTACATGAATCGAGGTGATTTCATGACCTTCGAAGAACTCTACAATCGTCTCTTAAAAAGCAGCATCACTGGAAACTTTACAGAAGAACTCGACCTTGTCAAACAGCAGGGCTATGATCCACATCATCTCTCCTGCCTGCTCGGGCCGGAGAGGCACCCGGTTGTCGTTCGAACCGGGCTGTGCGACTGCGACGACATGAAGCAGGAGCAGTGCCGCGCGCGGTGCTATTTTGACGCGCTGTTTGTCGAGGACGGCGGTGTGACCATCGACCCCAAACGTTGCGTCGGCTGCGGCGACTGCATTCGAAACTGCGACGGCAAAAAACTCACCGAGAGCCGTGATATTTTGCCGACGCTCGACGCGCTTCGCAACGCAGAAACGCCCGTCTATGCCATGATCGCGCCAGCGTTCATCAACCAATACACGGAGGCGGTCACGCCCGGCAAGCTCCGCGCAGCGTTTAAGCAAATCGGCTTTGCGGGCATGGTAGAAGTCGCGCTGTTTGCGGATATTCTGACGCTGAAGGAAGCGTTAGAGTTTGACAAAAACATCCAGACCGAGAAGGATTACCAGCTCACGAGCTGCTGCTGTCCGATGTGGATTGCGATGATCAAGAAGGTCTACGCGCAGCTGATTCCGCATGTTCCGGCGGCTGTTTCGCCGATGGTTGCCTGCGGTCGATCCATCAAGAAGATTCATCCCGACGCAATCACCGTTTTCATCGGCCCGTGCATCGCCAAAAAGGCCGAGGCGCGGGAAGCGGATATCGCAGACTCGACGGATTTTGTGCTGACATTTCAAGAGATTCAGGACGTATTTGACTACGCTGGCATCAACCTTGCCAACATGGACGAGGACGACCGCGACCATTCCTCCAAAGCCGGGCGCATCTATGCGGGTACCGGCGGCGTCAGCGAGGCCGTGCGCACAACGGTCAAACGCATCAACCCGAATAAGCAGATTACGGTTAAAACGCGCCATGCAGACGGCGTGCCCGCCTGCAAGCAAATGCTCAACGACATAATGGAGGGCAACGGCGGCGCAAACTTCTTCGAGGGCATGGGTTGCGTCGGCGGCTGCGTCGGCGGACCGAAGGCGCTCATTCCGCGCGAAGAAGGACGGCAAAACGTATCCCGCTACGGCGCAGAGGCGAGCTATGACACACCGATCGACAACCCGTATGTGATCGCGCTGTTGCATCAGCTGGGTCTCGATACCATCGAAAGTCTTTTGGAGCACAGCGACATCTTCGTCCGTAAGCTCTGATCACAACTTATAAAAAGAGCACCGTTTGTACGGTGCTCTTTTTGTGCGCATAATCTATTTGGTCACATCAAAGTCAACGCTGATCGAATCTCCGCCGCCGCTGACATAGATGGTCGGCGTGTAGTCCAGCGATGTTCGCGTACCAACTTTCCACTTCCATGAGACATACCCGTTGCCGTCTGATTGCTTCACACCTAGCCCCGATGCTTCGGACATGCCGGATTTATACTCCACTTCGCAGTCATAGTCCGTATTCGGCGCGCCTTGTATCTTGATAAACGCATACGACCCGCGGCTGACAGATTCGGAATAGTCAATAATCGTGATCTCTATCGAGCGGGTTACGGGCGCTGCTTTTGTCAAAGGTGTGGGTGTCGGCGTCGGCTTTTGCGTAGGTGTTGCTGTTGGTGTCGCTGTTGGCGTCATCGTCGGAGTTGCGGTCGGTGTTGTTGTTGGCGTAACCGTTGGTATTACGGTTGGGGTCGGAGATAGAAACTCCGTTTTCAGCGGCACGCTCGTCTCGTCCAACGGGTTCGCTTCCGCAGGCAGTTCACGCAGAATGCTTTTCGGCGCAACAGGCTCTGTCGTGACCTGCAAAATCTCTTCCGAAACCTCCGATGCACTCAGCGGCACAGTCTCCGGCTGCGTCGGAAGCACCGCAAACGCTGCGATAAACAGCCCGATCGTGAGCAGAGCCGTCAAACCTTTCTTGATCTGTACGTGCTCATGGAACAACGGGTTGATCAGCACCGCGCAGGCAAGCATCATCGCGCAGCTCAACAAACTCGTCACGAGCAGCGCGAGCGCCATCAAAAGAAGTACCACAGAGAAGATCCAGAGTATGATGCTGACTACTTTTTTCACCCGTTTCCCTCCTGCGAAGTATTTTGAACACATACTGGTACAGTTTCATCATATCGCGAATCGGCTGCTTGACCAGAGGGCGAAAAAGGCAGATATCGTCGAACAAACGACTTCGGCATCGCTTAACGTATTTCTGAATTTAAGTTGTCATATTGGTAAATATTTCGTTGACTTCGACGAAAATTAGGATAAAGTAGTATCGTATATCAGTCATCTATTCTGTGTTACTTTTCTACACGCATTCTAATATGGGAGTTATGTTCATGCAGCAAACAAACAAAACCTATCGATGGATCGTTGTAATTCTGTTTCTAGTGATGACCGCATTCGGGTTGATCGTGACGCCGGATTACGGCATGCCCTGGGACGAGCAGACGGAGATTCGCGTGCTAGGCTCCAATGTGCGCGAATACATCGGGCTTGTGCTCGGCGCAGAGGCGGAGCCGGAGCAATCTTCGACCGGGCTTGTGTTCCTCGACGCGAGTGAAAACGTCGACATCGACCACGGTCAATCAGTCTACTACCCCTTCTCGCCCGCCCTGTTTTTCAACTACGGTGAGGGCGGCGCGCGCACGCTGATGCTGCTCTGGCACGGCTACACGTTTCTCGTGTTTATGACGGGTGTTGTTGCGATCTACTTGATCGCATCATATCTCACGAAAAACTGGAGATACGGTCTTGTCGCGAGCCTGCTTCTCTACCTCAGCCCGCGCTTTTTTGCGGAATCGCACTACAACAACAAGGACATCATGGCGATGACCATGATTCTATGGTGCCTTTGGTTCGCGATCCGGTTCATCGAAAAAAAGACCGTCGGCGCAACGCTGCTGTTTGCGCTCTTTGGCGCGCTGGCGGCGAATATGCGCATCACGGGGCTTGCGTTCTTCGGGCTCTGCGGCGTGCTGTATCTGGTCACGCTGTTCGTCCGGTGTGAGTGGAACGTCAAGACGTTTCTACTGGGACTGCTTGCGGTCGTCGGATTCATCGCGTTTTATGCCGCGCTGACGCCGGGTCTCTGGGCTGATCCGCTCAAGTATCTTGGCTATGTCTATTCGCGCTCGTCAAACTTCTCGGACTGGCCTGGCTACGTGTTCTATATGGGTTACACGCAGCGTCCCGTGCCGTGGCACTATATCCCCGTGATGATCGCGATCACGACGCCACTGCTCGTGCTCGTGCTGATGCTCGTTGGCAACGTCGCCGCACTGGTTCAGCCGTTTCGCGGCAAGGCAAAAGAGCTCTTCGCGGGCGAGCAAAAATACTATCTCGTCATGCTTGCCTTTGTATGGATGTTTCTCGGGTTTGCGATGATCACGCGCCCGATCCTCTACGATAGTTGGCGGCACTTCTACTTCCTCTATGGAATTCTTTTGCTGTTTGCCGTTTATGGACTAGAAACACTGGTCGATCTGCTGAAAGGCAAATGGAAATGGCTCGCCGTTGGCGCGATCGGCGCGCAGCTTCTCGCGATGCTCGTGATGGTGATCCTGAGCCATCCGTTCCAGTTTGTCTACTACAACGCGCTTGCGGGAAGCAATCCCGGCGCAAAGTATGATCTCGATTACTGGAATGTTTCGCAGGCACAAACGCTGATGAAGCTGATCGACACCGTGGACTCGGACGAGCAAATCAGCGTTACGGCCGCTGAATGGTACACCGGCGACGGGCTGGAGAAGGCGTATAACATCCTGCCGGAATCGTACAAAGAGCGTATGCGGCTGGTGTTTGTCGGAAGCTACACGATCGCCCGCGGCGCAGACTATCTGATGATCAATCCGCGCGGTATCCAAATCTGCAGCGACAAAACGCAGGAACCGCGGCAGCAGTGGATTTTGGCGTATGGGCTGGATGTGTACCTAAGCGGCTTGGAGAAAGTCGTGTCGCAACAGGCATTCGGATCGGAGTTTATGACGGTATATCAGATGCCGTAAGCATATTTCCAAAAACGAACGAGCACCCGTTGTGGATGCTCGTTTGTTTTTTGCACGTTTCAATTGTTTTCAAGCGGAAAAGTGATGCTCCAGTCTCCGTCTATGCGTGTAGTCGCGCTGTAAAAGTCGCCATACAATTTATAATGTGATAGTAGATCGTTCGGCACATCAAAGACAAAGTCGATGTAATCTGCCCGCTTGTCCAACTCCGGATCCCCAGTGTTGTAACCTCCGCGATAAACTGCATTTGCTTGAATGATTGCTTCTGCTTCATTTTTCAAGTACAACGCAGCATGATCATCGAACTGATGTCGCCGCGGTGTGTAAAGCTGAATATGCAATTGTTCACCAACATAACCGACTCCGGTGACAAGAAATCCATCCATGATCTTCAGTATCTCTTCGCCCGGTATGAGCAACATTGCATCGCTGTGTTCCGCTTTTTCCGTTATGACTTCATTCGAAATGTTGCTCCAATCCATTTGGATCGGAACTGCCATTTTTGTTTCCTTCCCGCTCAAGATCGTTTGAAACGATAGGGTGATCTTCTTGCCGGTAATCAAGTCGTCGGAATTCATACTGCTTATCTCAATCAAAAACGTAGCTGTTCCTGTTGAGGTATCATAACCGATCTGATTGCAGGTACCTATGCTGTCAAAACCCGTGCGGAGATCATACGAATCATAAAAGTCGATCGAATCATCTAAACGATCCCTATTCAAATCACGAACAGAAACCAAAATCTCAGCTTTTGAGCCATGCACATATGCACTTTCTACATTGATTTCAATGTTCTGATCGATATCACTCATCTGTACCGTCTTAAAGAATTGCGCCGTTTCCGGCAGTACAAAATACAACAAATCGTTCACGGCGGGTATTCCTATTGCAAGTGCGGGTGTTATTGTCAAAAAGCAGGCTGCAAACACCGCAAGAGCAACGCTAAAACGCATCAATGTGCCTTGAGTTTTGCATTTTTGAAACGATAATCCGAGTTCTTCTCCTACCCTGCTTCGAATTTTCTTGAGATGCGTTTGGTTAAATGTATCATTCATTCGTTGCATGCTATTCCTCCGTCCAGTTGCTCCCGTAACCTTTGCTTCGCACGATAAATTCGATTCTCCACCTGTCGAATTGAAAGATCGAGTGCGATGGAGATTTCTTTTGGCTTTTGTTGGTAATAAAATCGTCGCAGAATAATTTCGCGGTCCGGCTCACCTATCGCTTGAATTGCCGCGAGCAATTCACGTTGCAATACGGCGTCCATTGTTTGATCCAATAACCCTACTCCGCACGATGTAATTTGCTCCTCTAATCCAACCTCATTATTTCGAATGATCTTTCGATAGCGGTCGATTGCACGGCTTTTTACCGCAACGCAGAGCCATGTCTTGACGCTTCCGCGCATCTCATTGAGTGATCCGCTGTTCTTCCAGAGTTGAATAAACGCGTCCGCAACGGATTCCTCCATATCTTGAGTTGTGCCGACATTGTGCAGCACAGCACGAGCGATGCTCCACAGCAGTCTTGAGTAAGACAGAATCGCCGCATCAAGTGCGCGCTCATCTCCCGCTTTCAATCCTGCTATCATCTGTTTTTCAGTCAAGTGCCAATCACCTCTTGTTCTTTTTGAGTATTCACCTATCATACGAATGAAATAGTAAAATTACTCATGCTACATCGAATTTAGGAAGTAAAATAGTATGAAACACGTCTTAATCATGCCCCGCGAAGCTGACGGTATTTATTGCTTGCATTCTGGCGAGTGTGTATAATCAATTACATATTTGAATAGTACGACAAACCTTGATTTGCGTAAAGGATGACTATGTACGAAAAATATTCGGGCTTGCCCGACACAACCAAATCTGCCAGCCAAAACGGCGACCGCTCGGAACGCCGTCCCGTGCGTTCTTCAAACGGACAGATGGAATATTATCAGGCGCCGAATCGCAGCGTGGAGCAAACCTCCGCCAAACGCGCGAACGCGCGCCGCGCAAAAGCGCGCAAACGCAAGCTGATTCTCGGCGGCATGGGTGTTGCGTTTCTTGTAATTGTCGTTGTGGCAGTGCTTGTGCTGGTAAAAAGCTGCTCGGAACCCATCGTGGTCGATCCGGCTACCGCAGCATTCCGCAGCGGCGTTTCCATCAACGGTATGGACGTCTCCGGCAAGACCGCAAGCGAAGTTCGCCCGCAGCTGGAAGCAAACGAATCTACATTTCTGGAGCGAATCGCCATCACGCTCACTAGTACGGAACTGAGCGCGACCATCACCGGCCCGGAGATGAGCGCGACGACCAATCTTGACGAGATCATCGAGCAGGCGCTCGCCGGCGGCGCGAACCAGAGCTACAGCACCACGGTCAGCATCAACGAAGCGGCGCTTGCCACGCGAATCGACGCGATCAACCAAACCTCCAGCAAGCCGCCCGTGGACGCGAGCGTGAATATGGAGTTTTCCAGCAGCGGCAAACCCACGCCGCAGTATATCGAAGGCACGCCGGGCTACGGTCTGGATGTTGCCTCTACCACGGAGATGATCAAGCAGGCGATTGCCGCAGGAGAGTATCAGGCAACGCTCACGCCCGCATTGACGAATATTGCGCCATCCAGAACGGTTGCGGATATTCAGGCGAGTTTTGCACTGTTAGCGAAATTCACCACCACGTATGACTTCAAAGGAACGGCGGAAGATACAGAAGAACAGCGTACTCTTTATATCCCAAATCGCGCATTTAATGTGGAAAAAGCTGCAAGTATCATCAACGCTAACGTCATAAAGCCCGGTGAAACATGGAGCTTTAACAAAGTAGTTGGTGACCGGACGGAAGACAACGGCTGGGCTTTGGCGCAAGGAATCTTCGGCGGTGACCGTACCACGCCGCAATACGGCGGTGGTGTTTGCCAAGTCAGCACAACGCTATATAACGCCTTGCTCCAAGTATATCCATATATTGAGATCGTTCAGCGTGAGTTTCACTCCTTCCCTTCGACCTATGTTGAGAAGGGATTGGATGCAACCGTCGATACGAATCACATCGATTTTCAATTTATAAATATTACCGATCACGACCTGTATATCTATGCGTACTCGTCTGAAAACAAGATGTCCAAGAGTCGCAAGCGCGATCTGACGGTTGTAATATACGGGCAAGCGTTGCCGGAAGGCCATGAGTATAAGACGCGTGTAGTTGTAGTTTCGGAAGAACCACCGGGACCGGATGAGATTACTGAGAGCAATAAGCTTTTTATCGGAGAAGAGAAGATTCTAGCCCCTGCGCGGAATAAAATCACTGTGGATGTCTATATCGACCATTATGTCAACGGCGAGGTTGTGGAGGAGATTTATCGAGTGCCCGGCCCAGACGTCTACCCCGGCAACCCACTCAAAAAGCAGGTCGGCATTATGCCAACACCGACGCCGGAGGTTTCGCCGACACCTTCGCCATAATCGTTGGATTCAAAAAAAGTACCACAATTCCATATCAGATTAGTGAGGTTATATGGATCTTCTTGGATATTTGAATGAGCAGTTGGCGAATGTTAGATCAATATCTGATGCTGTTATGATTTTTGAACAAATGAGTACATTCCCTACAAGCTCCGAGATAGATGATTTACTTTTTGAAACCGGAGTTTATCCAGATTATACGGCTTTGACTGAAAGTGATGAATATAAGGACGCAGATCTCAATCTTCATCTCGCAATGCTCAAGAATACTCCGAAGAATTTCCAGTTTTCTCTTGTACGCCAATATCGACGAAATGACTGGGATGATGAATTTCTTCAATTGCGATTGGATATTTATCTGAAACCTGAACTTTGGAACAAGCTGTTATATGTTTCATTTTGGTCGAACAATGATATCCCTGCTTTCTTTCGAAAAGTAAGGGCTTCTCTTGCTTATAAATACATTGAAAAGCATAATCTTTCTATCAGCAATATAAAGGTTTCTTTGACCGAAACTTAATTCTTCATAATAATAAAAAAGAGCACCGATTTCTCGATGCTCTTTTTGTGTCGCTAGACTTAGTACATGCCGCCCATATCCGGGCCGGGCGCCGCAACGGGTGCCGGAGGCGTCGGGATATCGGTAACCAGGCTCTCGGTGGTGAGCACCATTGCCGCGACGGAAGCTGCGTTCTGCAGTGCGCTGCGGGTGACCTTCGTCGGGTCGATGATGCCTTCGTCCGCCATGATGCCATAGGTATCATTCGCGGCATTGTAGCCGTAGCCGGGCTTGTTCTCGCGGCGGATGTTTTCCACCACGACCGCGCCGTCGATGCCGGCATTGATCGAGATCTGGCGAACCGGTTCCTCCAGCGCGCGCAGGACGATGTTGACGCCGGTCTTGAAGTCGCCAGTCGAAGTTTCGGCAAGCTTCTTCACGCGATCCGACACGTTCAGCAGCGCAACGCCGCCGCCGGGGACGATGCCCTCTTCCACAGCCGCGCGGGTTGCGGAGAGCGCGTCCTCAATGCGGAGCTTGAATTCCTTCATCTCAACTTCGGTCGCCGCGCCGACTGCGATGACGGCAACGCCGCCCGCGAGCTTCGCGAGACGCTCCTGCAGTTTCTCTTTGTCATAATCGGACGTGGTCTCGGCGATCTGAACTTTGATCGCGGCGACGCGCGCCTTGACTTCTTCCGAATTGCCGGTGCCTTCGACGATGATCGTGTTGTCCTTGTCCACCTTGACCTGACGGGCGGTACCAAGCTGGCTCAGCTGGGTTTCCTTGAGGTCGAGGCCGATTTCGGAGGAGATCACTTCACCGCCGGTGAGAACCGCGATATCCTGCAGCATGGCCTTTCTGCGATCGCCAAAGCCAGGAGCCTTGACGGCGATGCAGTTAAACGTGCCGCGGAGCTTGTTGAGAACGAGCGTGGTGAGCGCTTCGCCTTCAACATCTTCTGCGATGATCAGAAGCGAACGGCTCTGCTGCGCAATCAGCTGGAGGATCGGGAGAATCTCCTGAATGTTGGTGATCTTTTTATCCGTGATGAGGATGTAGGGATTATCCAGAATGCCTTCCATCTTCTCGGTATCGGTGACCATGTACGCGGAAGCGTAACCGCGGTCAAACTGCATACCTTCGACGATGTTCAGCTCAGTCTTCATGGTTTTGCTCTCTTCAACGGTGATGACGCCGTCGTTGCCGACTTTCTCCATCGCGTCCGAGATGAGCTTGCCAACGGTTTCATCGCCAGCGGAAATCGAGGCGACCTGCGCGATGGCGTTCTTGCTGCCGACGGGCTTGCTCAAGTTCTTGAGGCCCTCGACCGCTTCCTTCACCGCGGCTTCAATGCCGTGACGGACGACCATGGGGTTCGCGCCAGCGGCAACGTTCTTCATGCCTTCACGAACGATTGCCTGCGCAAGCAGGGTCGCCGTGGTGGTGCCGTCGCCCGCGACATCGTTGGTCTTGGTGGCGACTTCTTTAACAAGCTGTGCGCCCATGTTTTCAAAGGCGTCTTCCAGCTCGATCTCTTTTGCGATGGTCACGCCGTCATTGGTAATCAGAGGAGCGCCGTACTTCTTATCCAGAACGACGTTGCGGCCCTTGGGTCCAAGGGTGATCTTGACGGTATTGGCCAGCTTATCCAAACCGGCCTGAAGCGCTCTGCGCGCGTCTTCGCTATACTTTATCTGCTTTGCCATAGTTCATTTCCTCCTGATTATTCCACGACCGCGAGAATGTCGCTCTGACGGACGATCATGTACTCTTTGCCATCCAGCTTGACTTCGGTGCCGGCATACTTGGAGCAGATCACCTTGTCGCCCGCTTTGACGTACATGACGACTTCCTTGCCGTCCACTACGCCGCCGGGGCCAACCGAGATCACTTCCGCCATCTGCGGTTTTTCCTTGGCTGCGGTCGGCAACACGATGCCGCCTTTGACAACCTCTTCGTTCTCGATGCTGATAACAACAACGCGATCGGCTAAAGGTTTCAGTTTCATACGGGTTTCGCCTCCTATGTATTATGGTTGATTATCAATTTGTTAGCACTCTTTTTTGTTGAGTGCTAATCACGAGAACAATTATACCACGAAAGACGAAAGCGTCAACTTTGAAAATGCAACGAAAATGTGAAAATGTCCCTAGTTTCACCCGTTATCATGCAACAAAATCACACAACATGCTAATATAATAAGAACGAAAAAGAGATTCCAAACATTGCGAAAACGCTCCTAATCTTCTTCAAAATGTGGTTGAAAATCGCAATGCATAAAAAACGGATGTTCATGCGCTGTTTTCATGCGGAAACGCAATATTTTCCTTGCATTATCCCGCGTGGTATGCTAAACTGACTTCTGTTCGAATGAAATGTGAGACTGAAATAGGGGGTGAATTGTTTTGGCAAACATCAAGTCCGCCATGAAGCGTGTCAAAATCACCGCGAAGCAGACGCTGAATAATCGCGCGGCCAAGTCCGAAATGAAGACGACTATCCGCCGCTTTGATGAAGCGTTGCAGGCCGGGGACTCTGCCGCAACCGAAAAAGCGTATTTGAAGGCCGTCAGCACAGTTGATCATGCTGCTGCAAAGCGCTTGATCCACAAAAATGCTGCAGCCCGCAAAAAGGCGCAGTTGGCGAAAAAACTCTCTGCGGCGCAGTAAACCCCAGTTCGGTTTTCAGCTTTGGGCATACCATCCGGTATGCCCCTTTTTTCTTGCTTTCCAGTGTGAAAGCGAATAGAATAGATACGAACATTCAGCAAAATGAACAAGCGAAACGAAAGGTGAAGCGTGCATGGACGCATATGTTTCCAGGCTTAAGAGCGAAGAATTGGATGACGTGTTTCACGCGATTCTCTCTCTACAGGACCTCTCGGAATGCTATCAGTTTTTTGAAGACATGTGTACGATCAACGAGCTGCAGGCAATGGCGCAGCGCTGGCAGGTTGCGCGTCAGCTCGACGCGGGCGAGACCTATCAGGACATCGCGCACAAGTTTAACGCCTCAAGCGCAACCATCAGCCGTGTCAACCGCTGCTTGGAATACGGCGCGGGCGGCTATCGAATCATCCTCGACCGGCTCAAGACGCCGGAGAAATAAAGAACCTTCCCCTCGTTCCCCGGCAAGATATGGAGTATTTTTTAGATGGCAATGGACGGAATCGCGCTTGGCGCGGTGATATACGAACTGCAGCCGCTTATCGGCGGCAAGATTGACAAAGTGCAGCAGCCTGAAAAGGACATGCTGCTCTTTGTTGTACGGGCAAATAACGCGAACCTGCGCCTTCTGATCAGCACACATCCGGAGAACGGACGCATCCAGATCACGACACGCTCGTTTGACAACCCGATGAACGCGCCTGCCTTTTGCATGCTGCTTCGCCGCCGCCTAACCGGGGGACGCATTTGTTCGATCCGTCAGCTCGGTTCCGACCGCATCTGCGAGATCATCGTGCTCGCACGAAACGAGCTGTTTGACGAGGTAGCGCTGCGGCTGATCATTGAACTCACGGGCAAGCACGCGAATCTACTTCTGCTGGAACCAACCGGCGCTGTCGTGGACTGCATCCGCCGCGTCTCCGCAACCAACGACGGCGCACGCATCCTCTTGCCCGGTTTTCCGTATGAAGCCATTCCAACGCAAAACAAACTCGACCCGTTCACGGCTGCGAAACAGTTGTTTGAAGAGGTGTACGCCTCCCCTGACCCCGTTCGCATGATGACCGCAACGTTTGGCGGTGTATCCAAACTGACTGCTACCGCGCTGCTCTCCGCCGCTCACTCGGCGGACGCGCTGCATGCGCTCATGCAATCGATGAAGAATGGCGCCTATGCGCCGTGCGTCGCGTTCAACGAAACCGGCGAACCGGTTGCCGCGCTGCCGTTTTTACCCAGCGGGATGTTTGCCCGCGTAGAACCCGCACCGAGCATGAGCGAAGCGCTGGATCGCTATTATGGCGATCGCGACCAGATCGTGCGCATCCGCAGGCACGGCGCAGCGCTGAGACACACCGTCTCCACCGCGCTCAGCCGCGCGCAAAACAAATACGCTGCCTTCTGGGAAGCGACGCAACAGAGCGAGACGCATGACACCGCGCGCATCAACGGCGAGCTCATCCTTGCGAACTTGCATCTGGCGAGACCCGGCATGCAGGAGCTGGTCGTGGACGACTACTTTGTCGATCCGCCCGCAAAACGGATCATCACGCTTGATCCCGCTCTCAATGCGCAGGACAACGCGAAGAAATACTTCAAGCTCTATCGCAAAGGCAAGCTCGGCAAAGTATATGCCGAAGGACAGATCGAAGGCCTTGCGTCCGAGATTGCATATCTCGAAGGCCAGTTGGAGAACATCGACAAGTGCGACACGCTCTATGAGCTCAGCGAGATCAAGGAAGAGCTGATTCGCGAACGCTACCTCAAGCCCGAAAAAGCGCAGGCGACAAAACCCGCGAACAAGTCCTCCGCGCCGATGAAGTTTGTCTCTAGCGACGGAATCGCGATCTACGTCGGCAAAAACAACCGCCAGAACGACGCGCTGACGCTACAAACCGCGCGCTCGGAAAACATCTGGCTGCACGCAAAGAATATCCCCGGCTCGCACGTCATCATCGACTTTGAAGGCGAGCCACCGGAAGCCACGCTGCGCGAGGCGGCAAACCTAGCCGCGTTCTACTCGCAATCCCGCGCGTCTGCCGGCGTTCCGGTCGATTATACGCCGCGGAAGTTCGTCAAAAAGCCTTCCGGCGCGCGCCCCGGCATGGTGATCTACTCCACCAACCGCACACTCTACGTCACACCCGATACCCAATTGGTGCAGCGTTTGCGCGAAAACGCAGCGCAAAAATAGATTGCGGCATTCAAAATGCCGTCCTGTGTTCTTTGTGAACACTCTGTAGAAAATCCGTCGGTATGAATGCGCTTGATTGCGTTCGGGGTATCGCTTCGCGTATAATTGTGTCAACGATTCGGTTTGACGCAATATGATGCACCCGAATGGAATCCCATCAACAGGAAGGAAGTACGCGATTTTGTCACGCATCGCTCAAATTTTTCAAAACCCGCTGCAGTTTCTCTATGTGCTGCCGGCCATCCTGATCGGCCTTACCGTGCACGAATGGGCGCACGCCTATGCCGCCTATCGCCTCGGCGACCCAACGGCGCGCAACCTCGGCCGCATGACGCTTAACCCGCTCGCGCACGTCGATATCTTCGGATTTCTGATGCTGCTGCTCGTCGGATTCGGCTGGGCGAAGCCTGTTCCGGTGAATCCGAGAAACTTTAAGAACTACAGACGCGACGACATCATCGTCTCCCTTGCGGGAATCTTTACGAACGTCGTAATCGCGTTTTTATTCTCGTTTGTCTATGTGGCGGGTATCCTCAAGTGGGGACTCGGCACCAACGAAGCGTTCATGAGCATCGTGGGTTCCATCATCACGATCAATCTCGCGCTCGCAATCTTTAACCTGATCCCGATCTATCCGCTCGACGGCTCGCATGTTGCCGAAAGCCTGCTCATGGCGAAGATTCCGCGCGTATTCATGTTCCTGCGCCAATACGGCCAATGGATCCTGATCGCGCTGATTATCTTCGGCGCAACTTCCGTTGTGCTGGGTTATCTGATCTCCGCAATTTCCGGCGGCTTCTTCTCCGTTGCCGCTTGGTTCGTCAATCTGTTTTAACCGCCTGCCCATAGGGTGAGTCGTAACACAATCATAAAGGAAACCGCATGCCGTATACCGTTCAACTCCAACAGTTTGAAGGCCCGCTCGACCTGCTGCTGCATTTGATTGAAGAAGCCGCGCTGGATGTCAAAGACATCTTCGTCTCCGAGATCACCGCGCAGTATCTTTCCTATATGGATCAGCTGGATGAGCTGGACATGGACACTGCAAGCGAGTTTTTGACCATGGCGGCGACGCTACTCTACATCAAGAGCCGTCAGCTCCTGCCCCGCCCGCCGAAAGAGGACGAAGCCGAGGAAGACCCGGAAACGCTGCTCATCCGCCAGCTAAGGGACTACAAGGCGTTTAAGGAAGCGAGCGAACAGCTCAAAACGCTCTTTGAGAACGCGAAAAACAGCCATACGCGTCTGCCGGAGGATATTCCGCTGCCGCCAAAAGAGGTTGCACTCGATGGCGCGACGATGGACGGACTGTTTGCGGCCTTCTTAGAAATGCTCGCGCGCAAAAAGGACGAGCCGGAAGTCATCCGCTCCCAGCACGTCAATCCGGACCGCTACACCGTCCGCTCGCAGACGGCGAAAATCCGCTCGGTACTATTGGAAAAACATGCGGTATCGTTTGAAGAGCTATTTTCAGATGAAGCCGAGCGCATGGAGATCATCGCGACGTTTATGGCTCTCTTGGAGATGATCGCGCGCGGCGAAATCCTGCTCAAACAAAAAGCGCCGTTTGCGCCGATTCGCATCAGCGCGGATAAAATCCTGCTCGACGACGACAATTATGAATATATGGATGAGTCGGAAGACTGATGATTGAGGGTATGATGGAAGAACGACTGGAAGAGAAGAAAGAAGAGATCAAGAGCGATCCGCATCTCTGGCACAAGATCGAATGCATGCTCTTTGTTGCGGGCGATCCTGTCGCCATCACGGAGCTTGCGCGCGTGCTGGATCTACCGATGCAGAAGATGCGCGCTTCGCTCTCCGAGATGGAATATTCGTATCAGGTGGATGGGCGCGGTGTGCAGCTGCTCGTTACCAACGACACGGTGCAGCTTGTCAGCAATCGTGACTATATTGAGCAAGTCAAGCAGCTTATCAATCCGGACGAAACTAAGAGCGTATCGCAGTCTCTGCTCGAAACGCTCGCGGTGATCGCGTATCGTCAGCCCGTGACCCGCTCGGACGTGGAGCGCGTGCGCGGCGTTCGCTGTGACTATGCCGTCACCCAGCTGCAAAAGCTCGGCTTGATCGTGGAAGTCGGTCGTAAGGACGTCGTCGGACACCCGACGCTCTTTGGCACCACGGATAAGTTTTTGCGTCAGTTCGGCATTCATACCGTCAACGAGATGCCGAATTTCCAGCACTATTCGCAGGAGATTCTGGAAGACAGTTCGGAAGAGATTCCTGTGGTTTGAGCCGCTTGCAACACAAAAACAAACCTCCCGCAATTTGCGAGAGGTTTTTTGTTTCTTTTGGGATTATATCAGCGGAAGCATCTTTACGTTGATGTCCGCTCTTTCTACTTCCAGCACCGCGCAGGAAGGCTTGCTCCCCTGCCGCGGAAGAGACATGCTACCGGGGTTGATCACGAGCAGTTCCCCGTCCGCCTGCAGCAGCGGCACGTGTGTATGCCCGAACAGCACCGCAGAGCAACGGTTCTCCCGCGCTTTGTCGATCAGTTGATAGAGCGTGTGGTAGCCGTCTCCGTGCAGGAGCATGATCCAGACATCTTCCACGCGCTCGATCCGCACGCGCGGATAGACGCTGCCGGCATCGTTGTTGCCCTTGACGGAAAAGAACGGCACATCGCCCAGCTCGTGCGCGATGCGCTCCGCATCGATCGCAAAATCGCCCAAATGAAAGAGCAGATCTACCTTGCCGACGCGCTCCAACGCGAGCGGAAGGCGTGAAAACATATTGTGCGTGTCCGAAAACACCGCAATCCGTTTCATTCTTTTTCCTGCCTCAAAATCGTTAGCAGCGCTTCCAGCGCGTGTTTTCTATGGCTGACGGAGTTCTTCTCCTCCGCGCTGAGTTCCGCAAAGGATTTGCCAAACGGCGGATAGAAGAAATACGGATCGTAGCCAAAGCCGTTTGTCCCGTGCGACTCTGTGAGCAGGATGCCTTCCGCATAGCCCATCACGCAGATGGTCTCTTTCCCTTCACGCGCGAGCGCAACGGCGGATGCAAACCGGCAAGTGCGCTGTTCTGTGGGCACGCCCGCCATATCACGCATGAGCTTTGCGTTGTTGTCCGCATCGTTGTGGCCTTCGCCCGCATAGCGCGCGCTGTAGACACCGGGTGCACCGCCGAGCGCGTCTACGATGAGGCCGCTGTCGTCCGCAAGCGCTGCCGGAAAGCCGGAAGCAAGACGCACCTCTTCCGCCTTTTTGATGGCATTTGCCTGAAAGGTGTCGCCGTCCTCGACCACATCGATCGTGAGCCCCGCCTGTTTGAGCGTAACCATGTCCGGAAACTCCGCGCCGAGGATCTCCTGAATTTCGCGCATCTTGTGCGCATTGTTGGATGCAATAATCAATTTCATGGGCAGATTATAGCAGGATCGGGACGATCCGTAAAGTACAAGAAACGCAAACGTTTGTACGATTTTTCTCTACTTTTCACTTCATCGGGGTTTAAGCCGATCGGTTGCTATGGTATAATGGCTTGACTAGTTTCAGGGGGAACAACATGGACCTTTCGATTCTCAACGACAGACAACGCGAGGCGGTCGAGACGACCGAAGGACCGCTGCTCGTCCTCGCAGGCGCCGGCAGCGGAAAGACGCGCGTGCTCACGCACCGCATCGCATATTTGATTCAGGAAAAGGGCGTTGCTCCCTGGAATATTCTTGCGCTGACATTTACCAACAAAGCCGCGGGCGAGATGCGCGAGCGCGTCGGCAGCCTGCTTGGCAGCGGCGTCAACGACATGTGGGTCATGACGTTCCATGCCTGCTGCGCGCGGATTTTGCGCAGCGAGATCGAGCAGCTTGGCTACGAGCGCACGTTTGTCATCTATGACGACGCGGATCAGCAATCGCTTCTTAAGAAGATCATCCGCGACCTGAACCTCAATGAAAAGGTGTTCACGCCGCGGGAACTTTCTAGCCGCATTTCCGAGGCGAAGAACCAGAGCCTTGACGCGCTGCAATATTTGCACGACGGTTATGCGCCCAAAGAGGTTGTCGCGGCGTTTCAGGCGTATCAAAAGCAGCTCAAGCAATGTAACGCGCTGGATTTTGACGACCTTCTTTTGATGGTCATGCGACTGCTTGACCAGTTTCCCGATGTGCTGGAAAAATATCGCAGGAAGTTTCGCTATATCCTTGTGGACGAGTATCAGGATACGAACCTTGTGCAGTACCACATTGTGCGGAAACTCGCGAGCGAACACCGCAACCTCTGCGTGGTCGGCGACGACGACCAGAGCATCTACGGCTGGCGCGGCGCGGACATCCGCAACATCCTCGAATTTGAAAAAGACTTTCCGGGAGCTGCGGTCATTCGTCTGGAGCAGAATTACCGCTCGACGGAGGTCATCCTCAACGCCGCGAATATCGTCATCTCCAACAACCGCTCCCGCAAAAAAAAGGAGCTTTGGACGAACATCAAGGGCGGCGAACCCATCGACGTTTACGAGGCGATGGATGAGCGCGACGAAGCGAACCGCATCGCAAACCGCATCCTCGAGGGCGCACGCTACGGCGACCGGCGATATGACGACTACGCGATTCTCTACCGCACACACGCGCAGAGCCGTGTGATTGAAATGTATCTGCAAAGCTACGACATCCCCTATCGCGTCTACGGCGGACTTTCGTTCTTCCAGCGCGCGGAGGTCAAGGACATCGTGGCGTATCTGCGCCTTCTGCAAAACTCCGCTGACGACGTGGCGTTTTTGCGCGTGATCAACATTCCCCGGCGCGGCATCGGCGACACGTCCGTAGACGCGCTGCAGGCATTTGCCAGCGCGCGCACGCAGCCGCTGCTGCACGCGATTATGCAACTTCGCGATGGCGACATCGCCAAAGCGGCACGGGAGAAATTCACCGCGTTTGCCGAGATGCTGTCTGATGTATATATGCAATTCGGCGTCAAGTCGTTTCCGGACGTAGTGGAATATCTTTTGCAGGTGATCGGCTACGACGCGTATCTGCAAGCCGACCGCAAGGAGAACTATGAAGCCCGCGCAGACATCGTAAAAGAGTTTGTGGGCTACATTCGAGAGTTCACCGAAGCGATGGACGAAACGAAGATTGATGTGCTTTCCGCGTTTCTGGAAAACGTCGCGTTGTTCTCCGCAACAGATACGGTGGACGACGAAAACGGTCGCGTTTCGATGATGACGCTGCACAGCGCTAAGGGACTGGAGTTCCCCGTCGTGTTCCTCTGCGGGTTGGAAGACGGACTCTTCCCCTCCATGCAGAGCATCTACGAGCCGGAAAAGCTCGAAGAAGAGCGCAGGCTTTGCTATGTCGGCATCACCCGCGCGCGGCAGAAGCTCTACCTTTCCTCCGCCAAGCAGCGCATGCTCTACGGCAAGATAACGCCAGCGATGCCCTCGCGCTTTTTAACCGAGCTGGAAGAGGCGCTGCCTGCAGAAGCGAAGCCCGCGCCGAAACAACAGCCTGTGCTCAAGAGTACGCCGCCGCAGCAGGCGTTCGGAATCTCCGTACACTCGCTCAAGAGCAATGGTGCGCAGGGCGCGATTCATCGCGAACAGTCGAAAGTCGAAACAAAGCTGCCGGAGCACGACGTCGTGTACACGCTTGGACAGCGCGTGCGCCATAAAGCGTTTGGCGAAGGCACGGTGCTCGCGGTCAACGGAGCTTCCGCATCTTCGATCGTCGAGATCGCGTTTGACAACGGGACAAACAAGAAGTTTGCCGCAGCGTTCGCACCGATTGAAGTGCTGAACGGCTGATAGTACAAGATATTTTCATTTGGAGGCGGATGGTATGACCCGTCAGGAAACATTAACCCAGCAACTCATGCGCTATGCCGAGGCATATTATGACGCCGATGCGCCCGTGATATCGGACGCGGAATACGACGCGCTGTATGACGAGCTGGTTCAATTGGAAGAAGAAAGCGGTTTTTCGCTGCCCGGTTCGCCGACCAAGCGCGTCGGTGCAGCACCCGGTTCGTTTTTGCCGCACACGCATATCCGCAGGCTCTATAGCCTCGACAAAGTTCGCACGGAAGAAGGTCTTGCCGACTGGGCGAACCGCGCGATCAAAGCCGCGGAAGGCTCGAACGTCGAGTTCGCATTGGAATACAAATTCGACGGGCTCACCGTCTGCCTCACCTACGACAACGGCAGGTTTGTGCAGGGTGCGACGCGCGGAAACGGCGTCACGGGCGACGGCGTATACGAGCAGCTATTGACCGTCCGCTCCATCCCGCGCACAATCCCGTTCAAGGGCAAGATGGAGGTACAGGGCGAATGCATCATGCGCCTCTCTGTGCTCGAGGAACTCAACAAGACCGCCGACGAACCGCTGAAAAACGCGCGAAACGCGGCGGCGGGCGCGCTGCGAAACCTTGACCCGAAGGTAACCGCCTCTCGAAAACTCGATATCTTTTGCTACAATGTTGGCTATATTGAAGGCAAGGAACTGACCAATCAGCGCGACATGCTCGCGTTTCTTGCGGAAAACGGCTTCCCCGTCAGCCCGTATATCCGTTATTGCCACACGGCGGAAGACCTCAAACGAGAGATCGACCTCGCGGAACAGATGCGCGGCAAGCTCGATTTTCTGATCGACGGCATGGTCATCAAGGTGACTGATTTTACGCTGCGCGAAGCGCTCGGCGAAACCGAGAAGTTCCCGCGCTGGGCGATGGCGTTTAAATTTGCTGCCGAGGAGACGACCTCCATCGTGGAAGAAGTCACCTGGGAAGTCGGCAGAACCGGCAAGCTCACGCCGCTCGCGCACCTGACACCTGTCGAACTCGCGGGCGCGACGATTCAGCGCGCGACGCTGAACAACTTTGACGACATCCAGCGAAAGCGCGTCAAGATCGGCAGCAAGGTGTTCATCCGCCGGAGCAACGACGTGATTCCCGAAATTCTCGGCGCGGTGCCGGATGACACGGCGACGCAGGTGATTGAAAAACCCACCCGCTGCCCCGTCTGCGGCGCGCATGTCGAAGAGAACGGCGCGCACCTGTTTTGCACGAACTCCCTCTCCTGCCGCGCGCAGATCACGCTTCGCTTGGCGCACTACGCCTCGCGCGACGCGATGGACATCGAAAGCTTCAGCGACAAGACGGCGGGACAGCTCATCGAAGCGCTTGGAATCGATTCGATTCCCGCGCTGTACGAACTGACCAAGGAGCAGCTTGTCGCGTTGGAACGATTCGGCGAGAAAAAAGCCGATAATCTCTTGGCCGCGATCGAGAACAGTAAGACGCGGCCGCTCAGTGCGTTTCTGTTTGCGCTCGGTATCCCGAACGTCGGCAGCAAGACCGCAAAAGATCTTGCCAAACGATTTGGCACGCTGGAAGCGGTGCGTAAGGCGACGCGCGAGGAACTGATCGCGATTCCGGACGTCGGCGGCATCGTCGCGGACAGCATCCTCTCGTTCTTTGAGGACAGCAACATCTCAGCGCAGATCGACCAACTGCTCGCGCTCGGCGTCTCGCCGCAGAACGAACAGGCGGCGAACACGAGTTCGCCCATCGCGGGCAAGACCATCGTGGTCACCGGAACCCTGCCCACGCTTGGGCGCAGAGATGCGGAAACCTTGATTGAGCAAAACGGCGCAAAGGCCGCGGGCAGCGTCAGCAAGAAGACGGATTATGTGCTTTACGGCGAAAGCGCGGGCAGTAAGCTCGACAAAGCGCGCGAGCTCGGCGTACCGCTGCTCACGGAAAGCGAGTTTCTCGCACTGATCGGCGAAGCGCCTCACGAAGAAGGCTCCGTTACACTCTTTTAAAAGTACTTGGAGATTGAAACATACATGCTTAGACATAGAAGCACTGTATGGAAATACTTGGAGATAAAGAATACATGCTTAGATTAGGAAAACTCGATAACGACGATCTGGATCGTCTGGTACTCAAAAAATTCCGCCGTGTGCGACCCGAATCGCTCTCCTCTCCCACCGTCGGGCAGGATTGCGCCGTGGTCGACATCGGCTCTGATTTGCTCGTGCTCAGCTGCGACCCAATCACATCCGCAAGCGTATCACACCTTGGGCGACTGACCGTTCACGTCAGCTGCAACGACGCGGCAGCTGCGGGCGCGGACCCTGTGGGCTTGCTCGTGACGCTGCTCATGCCACTAAGCGGCACGATGGAGCAGATTTCGCAGATTGCCGACGATCTTTCGCAAGCGGCGCAGCTCGCCAACGTGGATATTCTCGGCGGTCACACGGAAGTCACCGACGCCGTGACCCGCGCGGTTACCAGTGCGACGGTGATTGCGCGCCAGCCGCGCAACCGCACCATGCGCGGCATGCAACCCGGCGATGAGATCGTGATGACGAAATACGCCGCTCTGGAAGGTACGACTATCCTAGCGGAAGATTTTGCCGACCGTACAACATCTGTTTCCGCGGAATTGAAGCAGGTCGCCCGCGCTTTGACCGGCTCGCTCAGCATCGTCGCGGAGAGCAAGATTGCGATGCGCTACGGCGCAGTTGCAATGCACGACGTGACGGAAGGCGGCGTACTCGGCGCGAGCTGGGAACTCGGCTTTGCAAACGGCTGCGCGGTCGAGATCGACACGACGAAGATTCCCGTGCGCGAGGAGACCCGCGCGCTGTGTGCGGCTCTCTCGCTCGATCCGCTTCGGCTCATCGGCAGTGGTAGTCTGTTGATTGCCTGTCGTGACGGAAACACACTTTGCGAAGCCCTGATCGAGAGCGGAATCCCCGCCGCGGTCATTGGACGCGCGATTGAGGGTGCGACAAGTTTTGTCGACGGCGAACCGCTCGACGAGCCGCACGCGGACGAACTCTATCGTTTGTATGAATAGCTACCGTGCTTTAAATTGTATACAATCAAAACGATTTTCTACAAAAGCATCGTTCTGTTGTCGAAGACGGCTTGTATGATGCTCAATCCCATGCTATAATTTATAATTGCGACTTGGGGGTGACTGATGATGTACAGCATGACCGGATACGGCAAAGGAAGCGCGACAACAGACGGACGCGAAATGACGGTAGAGCTCAAGAGCGTCAACCATCGCTACCTCGACATCGGCATGCGTCTGCCCCGTCACCTCTCGTTTTTAGAGGATCCGATTCGCTCTGCGCTCGGCGCACGGCTCAGCCGCGGACATGTGGACGTATTTGTCAACTACCGCAATCTGCGCAGCGACGCCAGAAGCGTTGAAATCGACGTGCCGCTTCTTACCGCGTTTGTCGCGGCGGCGCGGCAGGCAAACGAATCGCTCGGTCTGCGCGACGATCTCTCCCTCACCGCAGCGTTAAGGCTGCCGGACGTTTCCAACGTTCGCGAAGCAGACGAAGACAACGATACGTTGGTGGCGCTGCTCAATAGCGCGATCAACAGCGCAATCGACGCGCTGCTCACCATGCGCAAACAAGAGGGCGAACGCCTCGGTGTTTACCTCAACAATTGCGGAGACACAGTAGAATCGCTGACGAATCAAATCGCCGTGCGCGCGCCCATCGTAGTCGAAGAATACCGCGTGAAGCTAAACGACCGCATCGCAACTCTTTTGGGCAACGTTGAGGTCGACCGCGCAAGGCTCGCAACCGAAGTCGCGCTCTTTGCGGATAAGGCAAGCATCGATGAAGAGATTACCCGCCTGCACAGCCATATTGCGCAGATGAGAAGTCTTCTCGCCGATCCCGAACCCGCAGGACGCAAGCTCGACTTCGTCGTGCAGGAGATGAACCGCGAATTCAACACCATCGGCTCCAAGGCCAACGACGGCGAGCTGACCAAGCTCGTACTCACCGGCAAAGCGGAGATCGAGAAAATACGAGAACAGGTGCAGAACATCGAGTAGAAACTGCTTCGTTTCATCGGATCATTTAATTGTGAAGATTATTGAACAGGTACAGAACTTAGTATAGAACCTGATCTCCATCAAAAGAAAAAACAAAGAAGTTTAGAATAGGAGCAGCCCGTTATGATGAACCTGCGGCTAGTGAACATCGGCTTTGGCAATATTGTGTCGGCAGACCGCCTCATCGCAATTGTCAGCCCGGAGTCCGCGCCCATCAAGCGCATTGTGCAGGAGGCACGCGAGAGCGGCCGCCTGATCGACGCAACCTGCGGCCGGCGCACACGCGCGGTCGTCATCACGGACAGCGACCACGTGATACTCTCCGCCATTCAGCCGGAGACCATCGCTAACCGGCTCGACACCAAAGCGGACGAAGCCGACGACTGACGACGAGAGGAGATTCATCACATGAAACAAACCAGAAGGGGCCTTCTGCTGGTCGTATCCGGACCCGCCGGAGTAGGCAAAGGCACCATCAATCTTTCACTGATATCTCGCAACAGCGACATTCGCATGTCCGTCTCCGCGACGACGCGTTCCCCGCGTCCCGGCGAGATCGACGGCGTGCATTATTTCTTCAAGACCGACGCCGAGTTCCAGAAGATGATCGAGAGCGGTGCGTTCCTCGAGTATATGCGCGTGTTTAACACGCACTATTACGGAACGCCGAAGAGCTTTGTCGAGCAGGAACTCGCGGAAGGCCGCAGTGTCATCCTAGAGATCGACGTTCAGGGCGCGATGCGCGTCAAGGCTGCTTATCCGGACGCTGTGCTGATCTTTATCGCGCCGCCGTCGATGAGCGAGCTGAAATCCCGCCTTATTCACAGAGGGACTGAAAGTACCGAAGCCATCGAACGCCGCTTTGAAACGGCGTTTCAGGAAATGGAACTGGTTGACCGTTACGATTATGTCGTCGTCAACGATATATTGGATCTTGCTATTGCACGCACAGAGGACATTATCGTCGCAGAGCGCTGCAGGGTATCGAGAAACGGCGAATTGATTGAAAAACTAAAAGGAGGCAGGAGCGCATTATGATGAACTTACCGCTTAATGAACTGATCGAGATCGCGGGGTGCCGGTATATGCTGGTGACCGCAGTTGCGCAGAGAGCGCGCCAATTGCAATCGGATCCGGATAAGTTGGACGGTCGCAAACCTGTTTCCGTCGCAGTAGATGAACTCTACACAGGCAAACTTCATCTGGAATATCCGAAGGAATTCTATCAGGACTGACAAGCCCGATTTTCACACGGGATCGTCACTCCCGTTTTCATACGAAATGATATGAATTCTTGCCGAAGCACGCCGGGCTTGTTCCGGTATGCATTGGTTTGCACTGGCCCGCTTGTCGGGCTATTTGCGGTTTTGGCAAATATTCCGATTTTCTCAACATCCATCTACTAGAACTACAACAGCACAAAAACGCTTTCGGACGGGAGGTGAACGGCATGGAACAAACCTGCGAGGTCATCATTGACATTGCGCACGCAAACGTAGACCGGCTCTATAGCTATCTCGTGCCGGAAGGCATGAATGTCTTCGCCGGCAGCCATGTGCTCGTGCCGTTCGGCAACGGCAACCGTCAGCGAGAGGGCTTTGTCATCCGCGTGCATGACGCGCAAGAAACACCCGACGCAAACGAAACAGATGCGTCAATCGTCGTGCTCAAGCCGTTGCTTCGGGTCATCGAACCCTACCCCATCCTCACGCCGGAACAGATCGATCTTGCCTACTGGATGCAGAAAAGCTACTTCTGCCTGCTCGTGGATGCGCTGCGGCTCATGATACCGGCGCAGCTGCGCGGCAGCAAGGTCAAAGAAAAGATCGAGCGCACCGTACAGCTATCCGACCCGGAAGCAGTCGAAGCCCAACTCGCCTCGCTGCTGGACAAAAGCGGCAAACCCCGCGCACCGAAGCAATACGAGGTGCTCGAAACGCTCAAAACCTGCGGGTTGGAGATGGCGGTTTCCGACGTACTGGCCTATGTGCCGGATGCGCAAAGCGCAATCTCCGCGCTCGTCAAGCGCGGTTACCTCGTTGAAGGCGGACATGTCACCTTCCGCAGACCCAACATCAGCGCGCTGACCGCGGACAAGCAGGTCACACTGAACGATTCGCAAAAGAGCGCGGTGGACGCCATCGCAAAAGCGATGGAAGCAAAGAGCGGCACGCTGCTGCTCCACGGCGTCACCGGAAGCGGCAAGACGGAAGTTTACATGCACGCCATCGAGCGATGCCTCGCCGCGGGTCGGCAGGCGATCATGCTCGTGCCAGAAATCTCGCTCACGCCGCAGACCGTAGGCCTGTTTCAGGAGCGGTTTTCGGACGGAATCGCCGTGCTCCACAGCAGGCTTTCCGCGGGCGAACGCTTTGACGAATGGCGCAGAATCCGCCTTGGCAAGGCGCGGGTCGCCGTCGGCGCACGCAGCGCGGTATTCGCGCCGATGCAGAACGTCGGCCTCATCATCGTGGATGAAGAACACGAGGGCAGCTACCAGAGCGAAACCGTGCCGCGCTACGGCGCGCTCGAGGTCGCAAGCTACCGCGCCAAACAATTCGGCGCACCAATGCTGCTTGGTAGCGCAACCCCCTCGCTTCTTTCCTACTATCGCGCGCTCTCGGGACGCTATCAGTTACTCGAGCTCCCGTCTCGCGTTCAAAACCGCCCGCTGCCGGTTGTCGAGGTCATCGACATGCGGCAGGAGTTTCAGGCAGGCAACAACGGCATCTTCAGCGGCAAACTCGCGCAGTATCTCAGCGAGTGCCTCGAAAAAGGCCAGCAGGCGATGCTGTTCATCAACCGCAGAGGGTATTCTACCTTCGTCTCCTGCCGGAACTGCGGGCACGTCGTGTTATGCGACGACTGCGATATCTCCATGACGTATCACAAGGGCGAAAACCGTCTGCGGTGTCATTTCTGCGGTTCGGTCAAGCCCCAGCCTACCGTATGCCCCGCCTGTGGCAAGCCGTTTATCAAGTATTTCGGCGTCGGTACAGAGCAGGTGGAAGAGGCACTGCATGAACTCTTCCCGAAGGCCGTTACCCTTCGCATGGATACGGATACCATCCGCACAAAGGATACCATGCAGCAGATGCTCGGCGCATTTGCGCGCGGCGAGGCGCAGTTCCTCGTCGGCACGCAGATGATCGCCAAAGGTCATGATTTTCCGAATGTGACGCTGGTCGGCGTAGTCGCGGCGGACGCGACGCTCTTAATCCCCGACTATCGCAGCACGGAGCGCACCTTTCAGCTGCTAACCCAGGTTGCAGGGCGTGCCGGACGGGACGAAAACCCGGGCAAAGTGGTCATCCAGACCTATACGCCTGCGCATCCCGCCATCCGCTACGCACGGGAGCATGACTACAAGAGCTTCTATTTTTATGAACTGGAACAGCGAAAGAAAGCCATCTTTCCGCCGTTTTCGCTGTTTGTCCGCATACTGTTTTCCTCGGACGACGAGAGCTCGCTTTACACGGGCGTTTCCGCCTACGCGGAGCAGCTCAAGCTCGCGCTCGATGAGCGACTGGGCAGTGAGGGCGCAAAGGATATCCTGCTCTACAGCGCATCGCCCGCACCGATCAAGAGAAAACATCGTGCCTATCGTTACCAAATACTGATCAAGCTGCTGCGCACGGCGCGTCTCAGCAGCGCGATCCAAACGATCTATACGTTTGCCGCGGATCATCGGAGCGAATTATTCGCCATGGTCGAGGTAAACCCACAGGATATGTTATGAAGAAGAATGAGAAGAAGAACAATAAGAAAAAGATCCCTATAGAAAAGACCGAACAGGAACAGAACGGCAAGAAAGCAGTTCCTGTAGAACAAGAAAAGACGGAACGCAAGAAGACCAACTGGAAACTCGTGCGCGAGCTGTTGCAGGGGCACCGCCGCTACATCGTGTATGCCACCATCAGCGTTCTGTTCGCAACCGCATTTTCGTATGCGGTTCCCTATGTGACGAGCTTTACGCTCGACTACGTCATCCAGGGCATCACGACATCCACACCGAAGTTCCTGCTGCCGATCGTGGAATCCCTCGGCGGGCGCAGCTACTTCGTCAACAGTTTATTCCTCTGCGGCATCGCGCTGTTTCTCTTCACGGGCTTGAACTGCATCTTCACCTTCACGCGCAGACAAAACATTGCCTACGCTTCCGAAGGCATGGCCGAAAAGCTCAGAAACCGCCTCTACCGCCATCTGGAAGATGTGCCGTATGACTATCACAAGCATGCGAGCACAGGCGATCTTGTGCAGCGCTGCACGTCCGACGTGGACACCGTTCGCCGGTTTGTGCACCTCCAGCTCATGGAGATCGTGCGCACGTTTGTGATGTTCGGGCTGGCCGCCGTCGTCATGTTCTCCGTAAACGTGAAGATGACGCTGATCTCGCTTGCGTTTCTGCCGTTTCTGACCGCGAGCTCGTTTGTCTACTTCAAGTACGTGCAGAAGTATTTCACGGGTTCGGACGAGGCGGAAGGCGCGCTCTCGACCATGCTGCAGGAAAACCTGACCGGCGTTCGCGTCGTGCGCGCATTCGGACAGCAAAAGAGCGAAATCGACAAGTTTACCAAGCTCAACGAGACCTATCGTGTGAAGACCTATAAGCTCATCAAGCTGCTGGGCTTCTACTGGGGTCTTTCGGACAGCGTGGGATACATTCAGATCGCGCTTTCGCTTTGTATGGGTGTCATCGGGGTCTATCGCGGCACGTTCACGCTCGGCAACGTTGCGATGTTTACCACCTATGTCGCGATGCTGACCTGGCCTGTGCGCCAGCTCGGCAGAATTCTCGCGGACATGGGCAAAGCCGGCGTTTCTCTCGGTCGATTGGACGAGATTCTCTCCGCGCCTGTGGAGCAGGAACCGGGCAAAGCGCTCTCCCCCGACCTCACGGGCGACATCGTGTTTGACAACGTGTGCTTCGGTTACGACCGCTACAACGACGTGCTGGACGGCGTGACATTCACCGTGAAACCCGGGCAGACCGTCGCCATTCTCGGCGCAACGGGTTCCGGCAAGACGAGCCTTGTGCATCTGCTGCAGCGTCTCTACCCGCGCACGGCAGGCAGCATCACCATCGCCGGTACGGACGTCAACGACATTGAGCACGGGCACCTTCGCCGCAACATCGGCATCGTGCTGCAGGAGCCGTTCCTCTATTCGCGCACCATCATGGAGAACATTCGCATCTGTGCACCGTGCTCCACGGAGGACGACGTCTACTGCGCCGCGCGCACGGCAAGCGTGCACGAGGTCATCGAGACATTTGAGCAGGGCTATGAAACGCTCGTCGGCGAGCGCGGCGTGACCCTCTCCGGTGGACAGCAGCAGCGCGTCGCCATCGCGCGCACGCTGATGCAGAACGCGCCGATCTTGATCTTCGACGACTCCATGAGCGCGGTCGATTCGGAAACCGACGCCGCCATCCGCCGCTCCCTGCTTGCGCTGAACCAGAGCGGAATCACGTTCCTGATCTCGCACCGCATTACGACGCTGCGCGAAGCGGATATGATTCTCGTACTGGAAGAAGGTCGCATCACCCAGCAGGGCACGCATGCGGAACTGATCCGGCAGGCGGGGCTTTACCGCCGCATCGCCGAGATTCAGGATGCAATCTCCGACGGAGGCGACGTAGAATGAAACAGATGATAGATAGGACAACGTCTCGGAAGGAGGCGAACCATAATGTATATTGAAGAACAAGACTTTGCTGCAAAAAAGATAGACTGGAACGTTTGGAAACGGTTGTACCGCTACGCGCTCCAGCACAAAACGCTCTTTTTCACCGTCATCGTGTCGCTTGTCGCGGTGGCGCTGATCGATATCGCTTACCCGTTGTTTACAAAATACGCCATCGATCAGTTTATCGTACCGAAATCGATCGACGGCCTCGGTAAATTTGCGCTGCTCTACCTGCTCATTATTCTGATGCAGAGCTCCGGCGTGATCACGTTTATCACGTTTGCCGGAAAGCTGGAGATGGCGATTGCGTACACGATCCGGCAGGACACATTCCTGCGCCTGCAGGAGCTGTCGTTCTCGTTTTACGACCGCACCGCGGTAGGCTACGTTATGGCGCGCATGATGAGCGATATCTCACGTCTTTCGGACATGATCGCATGGAGCCTTGTCGACGTGCTCTGGTCATTCTTGTATGCGCTCGGATGCGTGATCACGATGTTCGTGCTCTCTTGGAAGCTTGCGTTGATTTCGCTTGCCGTGCTGCCGCTGCTGGGTTACATCAGCGTAAGGCTGCAAAAGAAGATGCTCAAGCACCAGCGCGAATCGAGAAAGCTCAACTCCCGCATCACCGGCGCGTTCAACGAGGGCATCATGGGCGCTGTGACGACCAAAACGCTCGTGCGCGAGGAAGCCAACGCAAACGAGTTCAACGAACTCACCGGCAAGATGAAACAGGCGACGATCAAGAGCGCGCTGGTTTCCGCCTCGTTCTTCCCGATCATCATGTCGCTGGGCGCTGTCGGCACGGGACTCGCGCTCACGCTCGGCGGTCAGGGTGTGCTCAACCCCGAAACTGCGTTCATCGGCGCTCTGACGGCGGGCACGCTGGTTGCGTTCATCTCGTATTGCACGCAGATCTTCGACCCGATTCAGCAGCTCGCGAACATCCTCGCCGAAATGCTTGGGTCGCAGGCCTCGGCGGAGCGCGTGGTTTCCCTCATGGACACGCAACCCGACATCAAAGACAGCGATGAGATCATTCAGAAATACGGTGATATCATGCATCCGCACACGGAGAACTGGGAACCCATCACGGGCAACATCACGTTTGACCACGTGACATTCCAATATAAAAACGGCGAACGCGTTCTGGACGACTTCTCACTCGATGTGAAAGCGGGACAAACCATCGCGCTCGTCGGCGAAACGGGAGCCGGCAAGAGCACCATCGTCAACCTGCTCTGCCGATTCTATGAGCCGACGGAAGGTGAAATTCGCATCGATGGAACCGACTATCGAAAGCGCTCGCAGCTCTGGCTGCAGTCGAGCCTCGGCTACGTGCTGCAAACGCCGCATCTCTTCTCCGGCACGATCAAGGACAACATCCGCTTCGGCAAACCCGATGCGACAGACGAAGAGGTCATGGAGGCCGCACGGCTCGTCCATGCGGAGCCTTTTATCCTCCAGCAGGAGCAGGGCTACGACACCGAGATCGGCGAAAGCGGCGCACGCCTCTCAACCGGACAGAAGCAGCTGCTCTCGTTTGCGCGCGTGGTGCTGAAAAACCCGCGTATCTTCGTGCTGGATGAGGCGACAAGCTCCATCGATACCGAGACGGAGCAGCTGATTCAGAACGCGATCACGCACATTCTGAACAACCGCACGAGCTTCATCGTCGCGCACCGCCTCTCCACCATCCGTACCGCGGATCGCATCCTCGTCATCCGCAACGGCAAGATTCAGGAAAGCGGCACGCATGAAGAACTCCTCAAACAGCGCGGTTACTATTACGACCTCTATACGCAGCAGTTCTGCGAGGATCGCACGGTGGAATCCCTCGGCAGCGCGAAACAGGAAACCGCCACGGAGTGAAGCGATTGATCGACAGAACGAAGCATAACAAAAAAGCGGAGAAACAACACGCATGACAGATTATCTTCTATCGCTGCTCATCATCTGTCCGCTTGTGTTTGCCGCTGGTCTCATCGACGCGGTGGCTGGCGGCGGCGGGCTGATCTCGCTGCCCGCCTATCTCATCGCTGGACTGCCGCCGCACAACGCGATTGCGACGAACAAGCTCTCTAGCAGCATCGGAACCATCGCATCCACCACGCGTTTCATCAAAAACAAGTGCGTGGACTGGCCGACGGCAATCCCATCCGCAGTACTTGCGGTGCTGGGTTCCATCGCAGGCGCAAAGTTGATTCTCGCGATCGACGACAACGCCATTCGCTACATCATGCTCGTGCTGGTTCCCGTGCTCGCGTTCGTCGTGCTCAAAAAGCGCGATCTTTCCACCGAAACGTTGGAACCTGTCAGCCGGAAACGGCAGATGATCGTCGTCTGCCTTGCGGCGTTGTTCGTCGGCATGTACGACGGATTTTATGGTCCCGGCACAGGAACATTTCTGCTGATCATCTACACGCAGTTGGCAAAGATGCCGCTGCGTCTTGCGGCGGGCAACGTAAAGATTGCAAACCTTTCAAGCAATATCGGCAGCCTGACCGTGTTTTTGCTGCACGGACAGGCAATCATTCCCATCGGGTTGGTTTCCGCCGTATTCGCGATTGCGGGTCACTTCATCGGCGCGGGACTGCTGCTTAAAAACGGCGTAAAGGTCGTAAAGCCCTTTATCCTCGTCGTGCTGAGCCTGCTGTTCGTTCGGCTGATCTATGATCTTGTGATTGCAGGTTAATTGTTTCCCATTAGCGCAATCAAAAACACCGTCCGGATGTTTCCGGACGGTGTTTTGCTGGTTTGAGTTGATTAACGGTAGAAGATGTTCATCGTACCGAAGGAAACATCTCCATCGACATTGATCGCCATTGATGCATCCGGATTCGGTTCGCCATTCATCTGAATTGCACCGAATGCTTTGTCGGACTTGAGGAAGACGCGCACCGTCTTGGGCACGATCAGGTCAAACGTCGCAAACGATACATCGACGTCCAGTCTAGCGTTCTGATTCACGCGCTTGATGGCGGTCAGGTCCAGTTCGCTCTTGCCGAAGGAGATTTCGATGTCTCCGCCGAGGAAGTCTTCCGCAGCTACTTTGCGGTTCTCCTCGGAGAATGCGCATTCGTAGCTCACGAAACCGTTCTCTTCGCGGTATTGGCTGCGCTTGTCCTTGTTGCCGCTGAAGTTGATTCCGCAGAACTTGTGCTTGTTCGGCACGAGCGCTTCGTACAGAATCGTCAGACCAAGCAGAACCAGTAGTCCGGGCCAGATGACGCTCCAGGTCAGCATAAACGATGTCGCACCGAGATTGTAGAGCAGGAAGTAAAGGCCGACTCCGGCAACAGCGAGGCTGAAGATTGAGAACCGCTTGATCATCCAGCTTACACCAAGGCCGATGATGACCGCCGGCCACACGATGCCCCAGATGCCGAAGGAGACAAACCCGAGCCGCTGTACCAGAAACGCCATGCCCAGCACGATGATCAGCACCGCGAACCAGATTCCGTCTTTCTTGGTGCTCTTGCCGCCGTCCCACGAGACAGAGAACGAGCCGTCGCCATCCTTTTTATTCTGACCGTCTACGATAACGACCTTGGGTTCGATCGGCTTCACGCCGAGTAGCTCATCGGTCGTTACGCCAAGTTTTTCCGCCAGCATCGGGAGGATTGATATGTCCGGACAGGACACATCATTCTCCCATTTGCTGACTGCCTGCGCCGAAACCCCCATCATCTCGGCGAGCTGTTCCTGTGTGTACCCTTTTTCTTTGCGCAGCTGCATGATGCGCTTTCCCATTGATTGTTGTTCCATGATTTAGACCCTCTCTTTCATGGCTTTATTATGGCACAAAGCGAAAAACTTGAACATAGCTTGTTTTTCTAGTTTGAAAATTCTTTCCAACCGTGAGTAGAATTTCGCTCAACTATATGATTTGCATCAAAATGAAACTCAACCATAGATAGAATTTCGCTCAACCCTCACTTTTCTTTACAGAGCGCACGGTTTTTAGTACAATACTGATGGCACCAAAAGGAGGTACTACCCAATGGCATTGAGAACCATTCGCACGGACGATGATCCGTGCCTGTATAAAGTATGTAAGCCCGTCGAAAAGTTCGACGCACGGCTTTCTGACCTGATTGACGACATGTTTGAGACCATGGACGCCGCGGAAGGCGCTGGCCTTGCCGCGCCGCAGGTCGGGATTCTCAGGCGTGTGGTCGTCGTTGACGCAGGCGAAGGCCGCGTTGAGATGGTCAATCCGCGCATCATCCTGACAGAGGGATGTCAGGGCGGCTATGAGGGTTGCCTGTCCTTCCCGGGACAGAGCGGCTATGTCGAGCGCGCTGATCACGTCGTGGTCGAGGCGCAGGATCGCAAGGGCGAACTGCACACCTACGACACCAACGGCTTTTATGCCCGCGCGGTTCAACACGAGCTGGATCACCTCGACGGCGTCGTGTATCTGACCAAGAAGACCGAGCCGCCGGAGGACTTTGAAGACGATTCCGCGGAAGAGGAGAGCATTTGATGAGGATTGCCTTTCTCGGCACGCCGGAGTTTGCGCTGCCGTCGCTGGAGATGCTGCGAGAAAGCGGGCATGAGCTCGCGGTTTTCACGCAGCCAGACCGCCCAGTCGGCCGCCATGCGACGCTAACGCCTCCGCCGACAAAAGCATATGCACTGGAGCATGGCATCCCTGTCTATCAATTTGAAAAGATTCGCCTGCCGGAAGGCGTGGACGCGCTCAAAGCATTCGCGCCGGATCTGATGATCACGGCGGCATTCGGGCAGCTGCTCTCTGCCGAGAACCTCGCAATCTCGAAATACGGCTGCATCAACGTGCACGGATCGCTCCTGCCGAAGTATCGTGGAGCGGCGCCGATTCAATGGGCAATCATCGACGGCGAAACCGAAACGGGCATCACCACCATGATGACCGCCATCGGCATGGACACGGGCGATATCCTGCTTGTTGACAAGCTCACGATCGATCCCGACGAGACTGCTGGCGAATTATTTGAGCGCATGGCGGTGCTCGGCGCGGAAACGCTCCGGCGTACGATATCCGCGCTGGAAGCAGGAACGCTTGTCCGCATCCCGCAGAATGAAGCGCAGGCAATCAAGTGCCCCATGCTCAAAAAAGAACACGGCAAGCTCGATTTCTCGCAGACCGCCACTGCTGTTCATAATCGCGTGCGCGGCACGAACCCCTGGCCGGGTGCATTTGCCCTGCTCGACGATGTGCCGCTGAAGATTCACAAAACGCGCAAGACGGAGCAGCCCGTCGGCGATGAACCTGTTGGTATATTAAAAGGAAGCGCGAAGTCCGGCTTGTTTGTCCGCTGCGCGGACGGCTGGCTGGAGATTCTCGAATTACAGGCGACCGGCGGCAAACGCTTAGCCGCAAAAGACTATCTCGCCGGAAAGACACTGGAAGGAAAGGTGCTCATTTGAACACACGCAGACAGGCGCTGGATGCGCTCTGCGACATCACGGATCGCGGGGCGTATGCAAACCTCCGCGTCAAACAACTGACGTCGTCTCTGCTGGAGCGCGAGGCCAAATTGGCCGCCGCGCTCGTTTACCATACGCTCGACCATTTGCTCACGATCGACTATTACCTCGCGCACTTCGTCAAAGGTTCGCAAAAGCCCGTTATCCGCGGCATCTTGCGGCTTGGCGTGTGTGAGCTGCTTTTTCTCTCGACGCCTGCGCACGCGGCGTTGAACGAGAGCGTCACGCTCACCAAAGAGGTCGGAAAATCGGGTTTGAGCGGCTTTGTCAACGCGGTTCTGCGCAACATCGATCGCAACCGCGCCTCTCTCCCTCCGTTTCCCTCCGAGCCTGTTGCGCGGCTCTCGATTCAGTACAGCTACCCGGAATGGATTGTCCGCGAGTGGGTCAATCGTTTTGGTGAAGCTGAAACAGAAGCGTTGCTCTCCCGTCCGCAATCCGCAATCGAGGTGCGCGCGCAGTATCCCTACACCCGCGACGAACTGCAAAAATCGCTGCCGGTCGCGAGCACGGTCAACTCTCTTGATGAGAATTCGCTTTCACTGGAGAGCGGGTTTGACCTCGCCTCCCACCCGCTCTTTTTAGAAGGAAAGTTTACCGTGATGGGCGAGAGCGCGATGCTCGCTTGTCGCACGCTCGGCGATATGCGCGGCAAACGCGTATTGGACGCATGTGCCGCGCCCGGCGGAAAGAGCGCATATCTCGCGAGCCTTTCACAAAACGACATTCAGCTTACTTGCTTTGAGCTGCATCCGCACCGCAAAGAACTGCTCGACAAGACGCTTGCGCGGTTGCACGTCGCGGCAGATACATTCATCAAAGATGCGGCAGAGTTTGACCCCGCGTTGGAAGTCGCTTTCGACGGCGTGTTGATTGACGCACCTTGCAGTGGGCTGGGGCTTCTCGGCGACAAGCCGGATATCCGCTACAGTAAGTCCGATCGCGACATCACAGAACTGGTCGAAATTCAGAAACACATTCTGGAAGCATGCGCGCGATACGTGAAACACGGCGGCGTACTCGTCTACGCGACCTGTACGATTTCACAAAGAGAGAACGAAGCGCAAACAGATGCGTTTTTACACGCGCACAAAGAATTTGTGCTCGAAGAGATACCGATTTCCGTTGCGAACGATGGTCAAGTTCAGTTGTTGCCGCACGTGCACCACACCGACGGATTTTACATTGCGAGGATGAGAAGATGTATTTAGCAGATTTGACGAAACCTGAAATCGAACGTCTGCTCTCCGAGCTTGGCGAACCGAAGTATCGCGCGGGACAGGTTTGGGACTGGCTCAACCGCGGCGCGCGTCCGCAGGAGATGACAAATCTGCCCGCTGCATTGCGCGAGAAGCTCTCCGCGATCTCCTACGGTGGCGTAGAAATCGAGCGAAAGCTGTTCTCCGAAAAAGACGGCACGGTGAAGTATCTCTTCCGCCTGGAGGATGAAAACCTTGTCGAAGGCGTGTTGATGCGATATCATTATGGTAATACGTTGTGTCTTTCTACGCAGATCGGCTGCAACATGGGCTGCAAATTCTGCGCTTCGACGCTTGACGGCTGCGTGCGCGATCTTCGTCCGGGCGAAATGCTCGGCCAGATCTTTGCCGTAGAGCGCGACGAACCCGCAAAAGAAGCGGGACACCGCACGGTGACCAACATCGTGCTGATGGGCAGCGGCGAACCGCTGGATAACTATGACAACGTGGTTGCGTTTTTAAATCGTGTGACCGCGCAGGATGGGCTCCGCATCAGCCCGCGGAACATCTCGGTTTCTACCTGCGGCATCGTGCCAAAGATTGCGCAGTTCTTGCAGGACGCGCCGCACGTAACGCTCTCGATCTCGCTGCACGCGCACGACGACGAGACGCGCTCCAACATGATGCCGATCAACAAAGTCTACCCCATCGACAGCGTGATTGCCGCCGCGAAAAACTACGCGGACAAGACCGGCAGGCGCGTCGTGTTTGAATATGCGCTCATCGGCGGCGTTAACGCGTCGCTATCGGACGCAGAGGCTCTTGCAAAAAAACTGCGCGGCATACTCTGCCACGTGAACTTGATTCCCCTCAACCCCGTGCCGGAGCGCGGACTTGCCGGCGTAAGCCGCAAGGAAGCAGACCAGTTCTGCGCGTGGCTGACGGAACGGAACATCTCGGCTACCGTCCGCCGTGAAATGGGGACGGACATTGAAGGCGCATGCGGTCAGCTGCGCAGGAGGATTCTACATGAAATTCGCGGTGAAAACTGATATCGGAAAGCGTGTCCATAACGAGGACAGCTATCTGCTCTCCGACAAAAGCGAGTTTCCGCTGCTGTTCGCGGTTGCGGACGGCATGGGTGGGCACGCCGCAGGTTCCGTTGCGAGCAGTTTGATCGTAGAACAGCTTGCAGGATTTGACAGCAAGATCGAACCGGGTCACGAGCTGGAAGCACTGCGTGAAGCGATTGAAAACGCAAATCACAGCGTCTTTCGCGCGGCTGAAAAGGACCGCACGCTGCGCGGCATGGGCTCCACGCTGGTCGCCGCGCTGATTCTCGGCAAAGACTATATCGCGGCAAATGTCGGCGACAGCCGCATGTATCAATACCACAACAAAACGCTCAACACGGTCACCACAGACCATTCTCTTGTTGAACAGCTCGTGCTTGCTGGCGCAATTTCCAAAGACGAAGCGCGCGTGCACCCACAGCGGAATATCATCACCCGCGCGATGGGCGTTTCTCCCGATGTGGACGTCGATCTGTTTGAACGCCTTTGGGTGCCCGGCGATATCCTTATGCTCTGCTCGGACGGCTTGCATGGCGCGGTGGAAGAGGAAGACATCATCTCCGTGCTCTCCTCCGGCCGCTCGCTGGACAGCATGTGCGACGTGCTGACACAGCTCGCGCTCGACAACGGCGGAACTGATAACATCACCGTCATCCTGATCCGGTTTGAGGAGGGTGACGCACTATGATAGCACAGGGAACCATCATCGGCCATCGTTATCGTATCATCGACATCATCGGAACCGGCGGCATGGCGCATGTTTACCGCGCCGTCAACCTTAGCTCCCGCAAGATCGTCGCCATCAAGGTACTCAAGGACGAATTTCGCAACGACGCGGAGTTTTTGCGCCGGTTTGAGCGCGAAGCGCGCGCAGTTTTGCACCTTTCGCACGAAAACATCGTGCGCGCATTCGACGTTGGCGAAACCGATGGGCTTCCGTATATCGTGCTGGAATATGTAGACGGACGCACGCTCAAAGAAATCATCGACGAAAACGGCCCGATGCCTTCGCGCATCGCGGTTGCTCTCGTCGTGCAGGTGCTCGATGCGCTCGACGCCGCGCACGCGGCGGGCATCATCCACCGCGACATCAAGCCGCAGAACGTCATCGTCATGCAAAGCGGCAAGGTCAAGCTCATGGACTTCGGCATCGCGCGCGAAGTAGACGCAAATACCGTCACCTTCGCGGGCTCTACCGTGCTGGGTTCGGTGCACTATCTTTCGCCGGAGCAGGCAAAAGGTTTGCCCGTTAACGAAGGAAGCGACCTCTATTCCGCGGGCATCATGCTCTACGAAATGCTGACAGGTCGCGTACCGTTTGACGGGGACACCTCCGTCGCCATCGCGCTTAAGCATATCAGCGACATTCCGGTTCAGCCAATCGAGCTGAGCAACAAGATATCCCCCGCACTCAACGACGTCATCATGCGCGCGCTCAATAAAGACGTCAGCCGCCGCTACAACGCGGCAAACGAGATGAGCGCGCATCTGCGCCGCGCGTTGAAAGAGCCCACGGGCGACTTCGCGCGTTTTATTCCGACCGCAAAGCCGCAGCAGCCGAAAAAGCCTGCTCCTAAAAAGTCTGCGCACGGTGCGCAACGAATCGGCCTTTCCGTTGCCGCGCTTATCGCGATTTTGATCGGCGTGTTTCTCATACTAAGAGGCGTGTATCAGACCGAATCGGACGAATTTGAGATGGTGCCGACGCTGGTCGACCGCTCGGTTGAAGAATCGAAATCCCGCGCAGAGAACTTTGGCTTTACGTTTGAAATTCAGGATTATGAAAACAGCGACACCGTAGCCAGCGGAGACGTGATCATGCAGACGCCGGAAGGCGGATTGCGCGCCAAGCGCGGCACCGTGATCTACGGCATCGTGAGCCTTGGGCCAGCTGCGCCGAAAGTGCCAAACCTGATCGGTCTCTCCCCTGATGAAGCGCGTCATACGCTGGAAGAAAACGGACTCGTGCTCGGCAGCGTCAGCTATCGCATTTCAGAGATCGCAATCGGATATGTATGCGAACAATCCTTGCCGCCGGAGACGGAAACCACCAACGGACAGGTCGTCGACATCGTCATCAGCGCGTCCTCTGAAACGACGTTTGATATGCCGCATTCGATGGATCTTCCGCTGAACCTGATCTTGGATCAGCTACGTCTCGCGTCGTTTAACAACATCTTTGTACGCTACGCGGAGAGCAATATCGTCGAGGACGGCGTGGTTTATCTGCAGGATCCACTGCCCGGAACACAGGTTTTGCCGGAGATGCCCGTGATGCTCACGGTTTGCGGCAAGCCCGAATATGCGTATTCTTCCGACATTGCGTTTAACATCGACGTTGACAGCAGCGGAACGCAGGTCATGGCGGTTGTGCAGGAAACCTATAACGGCTTTGCGTACTACAGGGTGTTATTCGAATCTACGCTCGAAAAGGGCGATAAGGTTCCGATCTCCTTCACCGCGACTTCGGATATCGAAGGAACGCGTGAGGTCATACTGTACAGCGACGGCGCGGTCGTCAAACGACAAGACTTTGCCTTCGCGGCAAAACAACCATAAAACCTATGCAAGGTAGAATTATCAGAGGCGTCGGCGGATTTTACGACGTGCTGCTCCAGGACGGCGAAACGGTGCGCTGCAAAGCGCGCGGCAGATTTCGCAACGAGGGCGTGTCCCCCATGGTCGGCGATCTGGTCGAGCTGTCGTTCCCCGAAACAGGATTTGCTTCGATGGATGAAATCTTACCGCGGACAAACGCGCTGCTCCGTCCGCCGGTTGCGAACATCGATCTACTGGTCATCGTACTCTCCGCCAGCGTGCCGAAACCGGACTTCCTGTTGGCAGATAAACTACTGATTCAGGCGGCAACGCTCAAGATTGAGCCGCTCATCGTGCTCAACAAGATCGATGCGGCAAAATCGGAGATTTCCGAGGAGTTTCTAGACGTGTATTCGGCGTTTCGAACACTACTGGTATCCTCCCGTACGGGCGAGGGAATCGACGCACTGGAAGCCGCACTGACCAAGCGCGTATCCTGCTTTGCGGGGCAATCCGCAGTCGGTAAATCGTCGCTGCTCAACGCGCTGTTTCCGCAGCTTTCGTTGGAAACAGGCGAACTCGCCAAGCGCACGGATCGCGGCAAGCACACAACGCGTCAGGCGGAGTTCTGGCCGTTTCTCGGCGGCGCAGTGCTCGATACACCGGGTTTCTCTCTCTTTGAGTTGAGCGAACTCACGCAGGATGAGTTAAATCTCTGCTATCCGGAATTCAACGGTGTCTACACCCAATGCCGATTCTCCGGATGCCGCCACAATGCCGAGCCGGACTGCGCGGTAAAAGCGCTGTTAGCAGAAGGCAAGCTTTCGCAGGGACGATATGCGCGGTATCTGGAGATTCAAAAAGAGATCGAAGAGAAACGCAAGCACAAGTATGATTAAGAGAATTATTAACGCATAGAAATCAAAGAAAAGCGCAAGATTAAGTACGATTAACTACTTAAAAAGAGTTTCAATGATAATCAAAGGAGATCGTTATGATCAAAATTGCCCCTTCTATCCTCGCGGCGGACTTTTCAAACCTCGGCCGCGACGTCGCTTCACTGTCCGACTGGCAGGCTGACTGGGTACACTTTGACGTAATGGACGGACATTTTGTGCCGAATCTCTCGTTCGGGCCGCCGATCCTCTCCTCCATCCGCCCGCTGACAAAGCTGCCGATCGACGCGCATTTGATGGTGAAAGAACCTTCGCGCTTTATCCCGTGGTTTTTAGATGCGGGAGCGGACATCATCACGATCCACGTAGAGGCGGAGGCTCACCTGCACCGCTCGCTGCAGCAGATTCACGAAGCCGGACGCAAAGCCGGCGTCGTCCTAAACCCCGGCACGCCTGCAATCGCGGCAAAGGAAGTGCTGCCGTATTGCGATCTTGTGCTGGTCATGTCCGTCAACCCCGGTTATGGCGGGCAAAAGTTCATTCCCGAGTCGGTCGAAAAAATCGCTGAGCTGCGCAAAATGATCGATGAACGCGGCCTAACTACCGAAATCGAAGTCGACGGCGGTATCAATCCTGAGACCGCAAAACTTTGCATCGACGCGGGCGCAACCGTATTGGTCGCGGGCAGCGCAGTGTTTCAGGCGAGTGATCCGATGGCAATGATTCGCGATCTGCGTTGCGGGAAATAAGTTAGTAAAACACAAAAGAGCCTCACGGCTCTTTTTTATTTGCGCAGAGTTGCATTCTTTAGTTATCACTTTTGAGCAAAGTGGTCAGCAGAGACGAATAGAGCGGCTCTGATTCCTTTTCCCAGTTTGCGCGCATTCGCTGCGCCATATCCCGCGTGGCAACGCGAAGCGTGAGCTCCATCACCGCAGCGTCTTTCTCCAGCGCGCGCAGATGCACGAGATATCCGCCAGAGGGAAGCTCCTCCATCTCTGAAACAATCTGCGTTTGTAGCAGCATCTCTTCCCTGTGTTCGCTTGCATATCGTTCCAGCCGCTCACGCAGGGAAACAGGCAGGCTCTCGACAAACTGCTCCAGCACATCCGCGCCGCGCACCGAGAGGCGATATGCCTGACCGAACGACTTCGGTAGCGCCGCGATAAACGCGTCCTCCTCCAGCTCATGCATGCAGGCCTGATAATCAAAATAGCTCATGGTATCGTTTTCGACCATGACGCGATACAGCTGCTCCCGTGTGATATCGACCCGGGAAGCGCGCAGATAATAGAGAATCGTTAGCTTGTTTTTTGTGACGCCATGCGCAAAAATCGGCATTCCACGCTCCTCCTTTCGGAACGATTGCAATAGGGTTATGCGTTCAACGCTTCCGCGATCAATCCTGCTGCGTCCTCTACATAACAGCCGCAGGGACGACGCTCGTAGTATTCTTGCGTCCGCTCCTCGGGCACGCCGCCTGGGGTGGTCTGCACGTCGATCAATAGATCCCGGCAGATGATGGAGTGATTTTTCTCGCGGAACCGCTCCGCAACGTCGCGAACGCGCGCGTAGAGCTCTGCTTTCTCTTCTTTCGCTTTCGGGTCGGTATATCCTTCCATCAAGCCTTGAATCATAAACATCGCGCTGACCGCGCCGCATACTTCGCGCATGCGCCCCATGCCGCCGCCAAACGTGGAGGCAAGCTTTGCCGCCTGACCGATGGAAAGGCCGGTTTCCTTGCAAAACGCGAGCAGCACGGACTGCGCGCAGTTATATCCCTCTTCAAAGTAACGTTTTGCCAGTTGACTCTTCTCTGTCGGGTTCATTCTATGTACTTCCTTTTGCGTTGCTCAGTGGATCATAACACATTTTCGCGGTTGATGTCCAACCCGTGCAATGTCTTTTTTACAAGAAAAAGGTAACAAAAAACCGCGAGTCGTTTTGGGCAACCCGCGGCCTGTGTTTGCTTAAAGCAGTTAGAGAATTTCAAAGGAAATTGCCATGTGCTCAAACAACGGATATAGCATATCATAATTGTCCTGTGTCACGACAAGCTTCAATACGTAGAAGTCTGCACCGTCTAAAAGCAGCACATCAACCGTGATGAGTTGATATTCGCCTCTGGTCCAGTAGTAGGAAAAGGCAGCGTAATCTTTGCCACCGATCGTACTCACCGACTGCGCGTCATATACGTAGTTCTCAATGCCTTCCTCGCTCGTCTCATCAACCCACGCTTGCAAGAGCGTATCGATTGTATAGCTGGAAGCCCTGCCTTCATCTTTGTAGACATAAACTGCATTCAGATCACCTTGGCCGACTACACTGTATTCATCTGGATAGACCAAAACAGCCATGTTATCTAAGTACTCGATATATAGCCAATCGCCTGGATATTCGAACGAATAGCCGCCTGCTTGCTGAGAATAGAGCTTGAATCCGGAAGTAACCACCGGTTTCTTGCTGACAGTAAAGTCAACCGTAGCGGCAGGTGCACTCGCGCCATCAATGTAGATCTCAACGCGATACTGTCCTTCCGGCGCTTCACTGTTTAGCTCCAACGTTCCGAAGATGTATATATCCGCGTCACCTTGCGGATCAAAATCGTAGGAAGTGATTATATTTCCATTGGTATCGAGCCAAGTGTAGGTGATGATCGTGTCCGGCTGTGTGTTTTGCAGAATCGAAGAAACGTACCAGGTTCCGGTGGTCGGTAATGTGATGACGCTGTCAACCGGATAGCCGTTGTCGTCGACCGCGGTCGTCATATGCGTATCTTCCAGATATGCGCTGCTGACGACTTCTTCCTTCGTTTGCGCTTCAACAACGACAAACTTCACTGTTGCATCCGGCTCTTTGCGCTCATCTATGAAGATTTGCACCATGTAGTCGCCTATCGGTAGCAGCACAGTCGGCTCAATGTTTGAATAGATATAACGATCGGAAATATCGCCGCTGTCGACGACGATCTCTCCTAATTTCTGATTATCCGTAACATACGTCCAGACAAATTTGACCTGAGTATTGTCGGGTGCGTTACGAAGTTTTGCTGAGACGTAGAGTATGGAAGCATCTGTGGGAAAAGACACAACCTCTTCTCCGGGCTTTCCATCTGCGTCAATACTGTTGGTCATGATTGCATCTTGAATATTTGCAGTACTGACACTGAAACTACAGGCTGTCGCAAAAAGGGCAAGAGCCAGGACGACAGCTATGATCGCGAAGCGTTTATTGGATTTCATATAGGCTCCTTTCAGAATGTTGAAGATCACAGCCCATCCCACCACGTGGCAACCCTGTTCAGTCGCCTTGCTAACGTTTCATCCTGCTTGCAGACACGGCCGTGGATATGTCTACAGAGCAATCATAGCGTATAAGTTTGCTTCGTTCTGTGACATTATCATATCATAGTGTCGTTAAAATAACAAAAGCGACTACCAAAATTAATTATATGATAGTCGCTTCTCATGTATCCAATCTTTATTCTATTTCATTAAAAGAATACTTCGTTCGCCTCTACTACTGCAACGCCATTCAAGAACATGATAATCTTGCACTAGCGCCTTGATTTCCTGCGCTTTGTAGAAACGAAACAGCAAGCCTTTTCGGTTTCCTTCTTTGAAGAAAAAGCTGCCATCGTTTAAAACATCGTGTGGTTCAAGAAGATCGTCTTGTTCTAGTGGATCAAATGAAAGATACACCAAACCGCCGTTCTTTGTGATGCGAATCAACTCATCTATGGCGGTTTTTGCTGATTCCAAAGTAACGTGATCGATCACGGCATGTGCTACAACCGCGTCGAACCGTTCATCCTCATAGTTGATTTTGCAGATATCGCATACTTGATACTCAGCATACTTGAGCCGGTTCCTATCCAGAAGCATTTTTGTGATATTTGCGGCTGAAGCTGAAATGTCAAATCCAGAAACCTGAAACCCGTTTGTAGACAGCATTGCGCTATATGCGCCAAATCCACAAGCGGCATCGCAGACATTCTTTACGCCTTGATTTTGGAAGGTACTCAAAAACCAAGGTTTTGCGCGCAAATGAAATTCTATGTGCGATTGATACTCATCGATCGTTTGAGAGTTCCATTCGCCATCCCAGTAATCTCTGCCATTATCCATACAATACCCTTCTTGTCTACTTCGCCCTCCAGAGCATTTGCGCGTTTTCAAAGAAATACTCCGCGCGACCAGAATCGTTCAGCCACGCGAGATAAGAGCGCACGGTGCTGCCAACGAGCACATACTGCTCGATGGTCATCTTCAGCCTGAATGCGTTGAATAGCTGCTGGAGGATTGTCTCAAACGTCGCAGGCGTGGCGCAATGGCGAAGGATTGTCTCCGCGATCTCGTACACCTTGTCGATATTTAGCTGCGCGAGCGGCGCGATATCCTCCGTTGCTGCCGCGTGCGCGGGGATAAACATCTTTGCGTCGAGCGTTTTGACCATCTCCAGCGTCTTCAGGTACTGCTCAACGTCATAGACGAACGTGATCTGATACTTTTCCAACGTTTCCTGACTGGAAAGACAGTCCGCGAGATACACCACACCGTCCGCACTGCGGTAGCCAACCATATCAAAGAAGTGCCCCGGCAGCGGCAGGATTCTCAAATTATCCGGCATCGCCTCCGCCGTGAGCTCGTCCGCCTCGCTCTCCTGCGCCACCAGAAACTTGTGCCTTCCCGCCATAGAGAAACGACGGCTCCAGCACGGGATGCACGGTGAAATCCCGCTCAATACCCGGCGCGAAGATATCGCAGCCTGTCTGCGTTTGCAGATACTTGTTGCCGCCGATGTGATCCGCATTGGAGTGCGTGTTATAGATTGCGCGCAGCCGCCAGCCGTTCGCGTCGAGAATCTGGCGGATCTTGCGGCCGGTCTCTTTGTCGTTTCCGCTGTCGATCAGGCAAACATCGTTGCCATCGAGTTTGACCAGCCCGATCTTTGCGGGGCTTTGGATGTAGTAGCAGCGTTCCGTGACCTGGTTTAATTCGTACATGATGATTGCTTCTCCAACTGTATTCTGATGTTGCTTTTCCTGTTTGCTAACAAGACCATTCATTTATGAAAGTTTTAATGTCCCCTGCACGGAGATCACGGCGTTTCCGCCGATCCAGATTTTACCGTGCTCATCAACCTTACTCAGGATCGTTGATAGTTTCCCCATCGCCTCGCCCTGCACAAACGTATTCATTTCGTACGGCTTGACACGTCCCTGCAAGCGCAGATAATGCGTCAAAGATGCGTTGGAGGTGCCTGTCGCGGATTCCTCGTCGATGCCGAACAGCGGCGCAAAGTTGCGGCAATGCGCGGTTGGTTCTCCATCCACCGGGCAGAAGAACATATGCACGCCGACAGAACCCAGCTCTCTCGTAAACGCAACGACTTCGTCGCGGTTCTGCATCGCGTGATCCAGCGCTGTTTTGCTGTTCACCGGCAGCAGGATATCGGCCAGCCCGACTTTCACGATGGTTGGTTGCATGTCCCCCGCCCTATCCGACGCGCTCAAACCGTATGCGGCATACGCGCGCGCCGCTTCGTCTTCCGATAACGTTTGGATCAGCTCGCCTTGCGGCATCTCCAGCCAGATTTTGTCCGGCTCAACTGACACGCTCAGATTGCCCGAGAGCGTTTGCGCGACAAAGTCGCCGCAGGCGATACACCCTTGCTCCCGCAGAACCGTAAACGCGGAGACCGTCGCGTGACCACAAAGCTCGACCTCGCCTTCCGGCGTGAAATAACGAAGCTGGAAAGTATGATGATCCAACTGCTTTACAAACGCGGTTTCGGAGTGTTTCAACTCCGCTGCGATCTTTTGCATCAGGCGATCATCAGGAAACGGCTGATCTTCGCGCAAAAGCACAACCCCAGCTTGGTTCCCGCCGAAGATGTGATCGGTAAATGCGTCTACGATGTATAGCTGCAAAACTTCCTCCAATTTGATTATCCTCTGCATGTTTGATTTTGTTTCATCATGAAAAACTCTGTATCCAAATAACGACAAAGCACACGAACCGACTTCTCTGCCGCGGCCTGTGCATACTTGAAGAACGCATCCATTCCGCTTTCGTGCGGTGTATCGCTCATGGAGCGGATCGCGGCAAATGGAATGCCGCTTGCATAGCATACCTGTGCTACACTGGCCGTCTCCATATCAACGCATTTCGGATGCTGGTTCTTAATGATCTCCTCGCGACCTTCCTTTTCGATAAATACTTCTCCGGTAACCATCTTTCCGATTGAGACAGTTAAATCATCTGCATTGGCAATCGCGATTCTGCCCCTCAGCAAATCGTCTGTAATGAAGTATGGTTGCTGCAAGCGCGGATGAAACTTCGTTAAAATCTCGCCCGCATAATCGTGATACGTGACCTGATCTGCGATCACAGTATCCAGAATATTGAGCGTCTCGTCGATTGCACCCGCAACTCCGATCATAATGATTTCAGTGACATCAAATTCACTGATCAGGATTTGCGCGCCTATTGCTACGTTCACCTTGCAAATCCCGCAAAAAACCGCGACAAGTGGAACCTCCGCATACTTTCCTACATGAAATTGAAGCAAAGCTTTCGGAACAGTCTCAATGACCGTCATGTTTTGAAGAAAAGGAGTCAACTCAAATTCCGTCGCAGTGATGATGCCGATTTTTCGGGATTTCATGATTTGCTCCTCACATCTATAAGGTGTTTCTAGTATCATTAGCGTTTAAGATAAACAATCCCATTGCGTGCGTCACAACTTACATTTTCCAGAGATTATATCAGAAGATGGCATAGAATGAAACAGGAACCGTTCGGTGTCTACCGTTCAGTTCCTGTTGGTTGGTTGTTTTACTCTGCAATATGCTTTGTCAGCCACTCGCGATAGAACGTGATTTGCTCCTCCGTATGGAAGAAGTGCTCGCCTTCGTCAAACACGGTCATATCCGCGTTGGCACGTTCCGCAAAGCCTTTTACGTAGTCATATTCACATAGAAAATCCTTTGCGCCGTAGAGCAATGCTGTCTTCTTGTCCCATACGACAGGATGCTCGACGACGTATTGGTAATAATCCCAGTAGAGCGTCTTAAACGGCGTTGCGATCTCCTTCTCCCGTTCCAGCTGCTCCGGTGTCACCTGCGCGTACATCATCAGATTTTCGATGATGCGCTTCATGTCGACGACCGGCGAAAGCAGAAGCGTCTGATCAAGCGGTTCGTCTTTATACGCAAGCAGGCTGAAATATGCGCCCATGCTGCAGCCAAGCAGGCTTACCTGCGAAAATCTCCCGCGCGCATATGCCATCACGTCTGCCAGCTCTTTCACGCAGACTTTCACGTGGCAAGGCGTTGCTTCCTGTTTGCGATCTCCGTGCTCCGGTAAATCGAAGCTCAACACCCGATAGCCTCGTTTCGTCGCCTCCTGCGCCAGCACCTCGATGACCTGATCTTCTTTGTTGGACTGATCGCCGTGAACCGCGCTTGGTGCGGCAGATGGGACTTGAACCCATACGCTCGCGCACACGCCCCTCAAACGTGCCTGTCTGCCAATTCCAGCACTGCCGCGCACCATGTAAGTATAGCCGCAGGAAGGGTCGTTGTCAATTGGTTTTGATCAAATTTTTAAGCTCATTTTTGATTGTTTTTACACCCGTTTTCGTCACCGCGCAGAAACCCAATCGTTATGCGGAAAATCTTATTTTCACCCGCGACACAGTTCTTTCAAAAAACAAAGCACTGCGTTCTTTTTTCTTAACCGCAATCGCGCTATAATAGAGAAAATCGGTTGTGGCTGTCCTCGCGATCAACAAACAGCCGCGCCGACGACTCGAAGGAGGATTTCTCCCATGCGAAATCTCACCATGCTGACCGATCTGTACCAGCTCACCATGATGTATGGCTACTTTAAGGAAGGCATGCAAAAGAACGAAGGCATCTTCGACCTGTTCTTCCGTCCCAAAGAGGACGTCGTCTACGCCGTTATGGCGGGCACGGAGAGCGTCGTCGAATACATCAACAACATTCACTTTGCCGAAGAGGACATTGCGTATCTGCGCTCTCTTAAGCTCTTTGACGAGACGTTCTTAGAATATCTCAAGACGTTCCGCTTTACCGGCGATCTTTACGCCATGCCGGAAGGCACGGTCGTCTTCCCCTATGAGCCGCTCGTGCGCGTCCGCGCGCCGATTATGGAAGCACAACTGATCGAGACCGCGATTCTCACCTTCGTCAACCATCAGACGCTGATTGCCACCAAGGCGAGCCAGATCTGCTATTCCGCGCAGGGAGACAGCGTGCTGGAGTTCGGTCTTCGCCGCGCGCAGGGCGCGGACGCAGCAATCTACGGTGCGAGAGCCGCCATCATCGGCGGCTGCAACGCGACCAGCAACGTGCTCACGGGACAGATGTTTGGCATCACCGTCTCCGGTACGCACGCGCATAGCTGGGTGCAGAGTTTTCAGGACGAGCTCACGGCGTTTCGCGCCTATGCGCGCACTTTCCCGGATAGCTGCCTACTGCTGGTCGATACCTATGATACGCTCCGCAGCGGCGTGCCAAACGCCATCACGGTGTTCAAAGAACTGCGTGCAAGCGGACACGAGCCGGTCGGCATCCGCCTCGACAGCGGCGACCTAGCGTATCTGAGTAAGAAGGCGCGCGTGATGATCGACGAAGCGGGCTTCCCGAATGCAATCATCGCCGCGAGTAGCGATCTGGACGAATATGTGATCCGCGATCTCAAGACGCAGGGTGCGCGCATCAACGTTTGGGGCGTCGGCACACGGCTGATCACAAGCGAGAATAATCCCGCGCTTGGCGGCGTTTATAAGATGAGCGGCGAGATCGTAAACGGCGAACTCGTACCCAAGATCAAGATTTCTGACAATCCCGCAAAGGTAACAAACCCCGGTTATAAGAAGGTCTTCCGCCTGTACGACAAGGACGGCATGGCGGTGGCCGATCTCATTGCGCTTGAGGACGAGACCATCGACAGCAGCAAGCCCCTGCGCATCTTTGACCCGATTCAAACCTACAAGCGCATGACGCTGACAAACTTCACCGCACGCGAGCTGCTGCAGCCGATCTTCATCGCGGGCAAGCAGGTTTATACCTGCCCGGATATTCACGATATCGCGTCCTACGCAAAGCGCGAGATGGCGTCTATGTGGGATGAATACAAGCGTCTCTTGATGCCGCACACGTACAAGGTCGACCTTTCGGACCGCCTGTACGATCTCAAGCAATCGCTGCTGCGTGACGCGGTCGGAGACCACGCATGAAGCGCAGATTACCCGTCTTCCTCCTCTTAGCCGCGCTGATGCTGCTTGCGCTGACAGGCTGCGAGGACGCAACGCCCGTACTCGCGGGTACGCCAACCCCCGCCGCAACGGCGACACCGCTGCCGGAACCGTTTACCGCGGAGATCACGGCAGCGCCGCTGCCCACGGACGGACTCGGCAACACGATCTCCGGCGAGAACCACTATTGGCAATATCTCTCGTTCGGCGCGATTCGGGTGTATGAATATGACGACGGCACCTTTCTCGACGGCATCTGCGTCAACGCATATCCCCTGCCGCTCGACGGCGAGGTAGACATCGTCTACACGACAAGCGATGGGAAGATTTGCGGCATCGGCAAGATTCACAATACCGTCGGCACAACTCTGCTTGAGACGGGTTCCAACGCGATCTACGCCGAGATCAACACCGACATCGACGTGACGGGCATGGAGTTTTCGCTCGTGGTCAAGACGCCCTATGTGCCCGTTGCGGCTGCGTCTGCCGAATAATCGCCCAGTCTTGCATCGGTTCTAGGGCGCGCGTTGCTCGCGCGAATAACTCTTCTTGCTATTCAACGTGTTCGAGTCTATACTCCGAAGTGAGCGAGCAATCGTTCGAATAAAGCGCAGGAGGATATTTCTCATGAGTGCAAGAAGACGATTCGCGACAAACGCGCCAAAGAGGATCACATACATCATCTCGCTCATACTCGGAATTTTGGGTGTATTGGGTTCCATTATCTCGATCCCGTTCGTTTCCGCCTATGCCATTTGGTTTATCGGAATCGCGTGGTTGCTCTTGATTCTCGGCTGCTACATCAGGGGATTATAACCCGCTTTTAAGATTCCGTAAGAAGCATAGCAAACAATAGAGCAAAAAAAGCCCCGCCGGACGGCGGGGCTTTGCTTGTATGGTTGATGGTTTGCTTACAGCTTCTTGAGAAGACCGGTCGCGTCGTTGAACTCGTCGATGAGCGCGTCGATGAGCGATGCTTCCGCATGCATGTCGGTCCAGTAGTTCTCATCATACCACTGCGCGTTGATCTCTTCGTAGGTTTTACCCTGCTGTTCGACCCAGGTGTAGTACTTGAGGTTGTGTACGCGCTTGCGGCCTTCGTAGGTGAGCTCTTCCATGACGTCCGTACGGATGCCGTGGAGGTGCTCCGCAAAGTCTGCGGCTGCTTTGACTTCGGTGTAAACACCGTCCGCTTCCGCGAGCTCTTCGATACGGCTGCCGTACATCACGCCGGAGTCGGTCGCGACGGTTGCGAGCACGTCGTGCTCGGTCAGCTCGTAGTACTTCGCCATCTTGATGCAGCAGAGCATGTTCGCGATGCCGGAGATACCAAGCAGAGAGAGCTTCTCTACGAAGTCTGCCGGAACGCCGACTTCTTCGACGAGGTACTTCTTGCCGGCCGGATCATTGAACAGGCGGAGCAGCTTCTGGCTGTCTTCGTCGTCGATGTCGATGACCATGTCGGTGTTCTTCACGTTGTGAATCCACGGCACATGCTTATCGCCGATGCCTTCGATGCGGTGACCGCCAAAGCCGTTGTTCAGCAGCGTCGGGCACTGGAGCGCTTCGCCGACGGCGAGCTTGCTTGTGGGATAGACTTCTTTGAGGTAGTCGCCGGCGGACATGGTACCTGCGCTGCCGCTGGTGAAGGCCGCGCCAGCAAAACGGTCGCCTTCGCGCTTGATGGACTCAAACGCATCCGCGATGGCCTTACCGGTAACCTGATAGTGCCAGACGCAGTTGCCCATCTCTTCAAACTGGTTGAAGATCATGACATCCTTGCGGGTCTCTTTCAGTTCCCAGGTTTTGTCAAAGATTTCTTTGACGTTGCTCTCGCAGCCGGGCGTGGCGATGATTTCGCCCGCGACGGTTTTGAGCCACTCAAAGCGCTCTTTGCTCATCTCGGCGGGGAGAATCGCGATAGAATCGCAAGCAAGTAGTGCGGAGTTGTACGCGCCGCCGCGGCAATAGTTGCCGGTGCTCGGCCAAACGGCCTTGTGATAGGTGGGGTCAAACTGGCCCGTCACCAGACGCGGCACGAGGCAGCCGTACGATGCGCCAACCTTGTGGCAGCCCGTCGGGAACCATTTGCCGGTGAGGATGATGATGCGCGCCTTGACGCCGGTCAGAACGGACGGAACTTCGATGAAGTTGACGTCGCCGAACTTGCCGCCGAATTCCTTCGGTTCATTGCGCCAGCTGATGCGGAACAGGTTGAGCGGGTTAAGATCCCAGAGGCCGACGTTCGTCAGCTTCTCTTTGATGGAATCCGGAATCAGATCCGGGTTACGCATCTGGGAGATCTTCGGAATAATGATGCCCTTCTCGCGCGCTCTGTCGATGCTGTGCTGAAGGCCTTCTTTGTTTTTCGTCAGGTCGATCATGTATTTCACTCCTAAAAAAATTATAGATAGAAATGCCCTAATTCCCTATCAGCATACAGCAAGAAACACGGTTTGTAAACCCAAAACGACCAAAAATATGAAATATATTTATGCTTTCTAACTTTTTGTTTGGATACACAGGAAAATACCGCCGCTATTGTGAATGAAGACCATATATTCCCCGTCAAGTGCCGTATTTTGCGGCATACGCAAGCAGCAGATCGACCGCCTCACCGTAGCTTTTGATGCCGCTTGGCTGTGAGTTATGTTTCAGATACGCGTCGTTACGCCGATCTGCATTCTCGCGGATTTCGCCGGAAAACGACTTCCAATATACGCTGTATGCCGAAAAATCGCGCCAAATCGCGTCTCCGTAGGTGTCGGTCACCGCAAGATACCGCGCGCTGTCCGCATCAAACAGCGCGTTCCCTGCAACGACCAGCGCATATGCAAGCCCGCTGTAGCGGATATTCGGGTCGCTCGAACGCAGGCACGCAAGGAAGCCTACCAACTCCGCTTCGTTCTCGCTCGCGATGCCTGTTTGGTGCGCCATTTCGTGCGCGGCAGCCTGAAACAGAAGCAGCGGCGGTTGGTCTACGTTGACATTCGGCTCCGCTGTAAGACCGATGTAGATGCCCGAAATCCCCTGCCACGAAAGTCCCTCCGACCAGAAAATTTGTTTGGCTCTCGTCGGGTCGGGCGGGATTACGGGAATCTCCTCATGCAGTGAGCCATACGCATCCGACAGCGCCAGAAACAGCGATCCCGTGCTTTCTTGCGGCGCGAACACGCCGTTTTCATCCTCATGCAGCATCTCACGTAATGCGCGCGCTTCATCCGCCGTCTTTCGCACAAACGCTTCCAGCTCGTCGACCGAGCGCGAGGTGACCGAGAGCTCCATGCGCTGCGCCAACGGTTCGCGGAAATAGTTGAAGCCCCACGTGAGGTAAAAAAGATTGAGCACGATTCCGCCCGCGAGCAGTATGGATGCGACGGAACGCATCAACCGCGCAAAGCCGTTTTGCGTTAGAAAGAGCTGGATCAGCCGTGTGACGAGCACGAGCGCAATCGAAATCACGATCGCGTAAAGCAAAAACTCCGCAATGGAAAATGGCACAAGCCGAGTTAGCGCCGAGATCACACGGCGGATGAGCGGATAAATCCCTTCGCTATAGACTCGCTCGACCCAAGCGCTCTTCCCCGCGAGCAGCCGCGGCCAGCTCAATCCGAGAAAGATCAGCGCTGCGGCAGACAAAAACCGCGCAATGATCACGGCTATCGTATACTTCGGTTTTTCCAAATTACTCTGATGCGTCATGGAGCGATTATACCATTAGAAAGTGGCGCAATCTACCGCAATCATGCGCAAAACGATCTCTTTTTCTGGCATAAAGCCGCTTTGCATGGTACAATACGCTTTGAGGTTAATGCAAATGGACATCGGGCTTTCGACAGCGAGTTATTTTCAAAAAATGCAGATTGAGGACGCAATTCCGGACATTGGCGCGCATGGCGTGCAGCTTTGCGAGGTGTTTCTCAACACGTATTCGGAGTATGAACCGGCATTTGTCGAGCTGCTTGCGGAACGACTTGCAAAAGCGAATCTGCGCGTATTCAGCATTCACCCGATGAGCATGCAGTTTGAGCCGCAGTTGTTTTCGATCCACCCGCGCCAGCGTGAGGACGCCGTATTTCTCTTTGAGCGCGTGCTTTCCGCGGGAAAACGACTCGGCGCGCAATGCTACGTCATGCACGGTCCCGCGCGGCTGTTCGGCGGCGTGAAAAACATCGAGCTCGCGCGCATTGCGCCGATCTTTATCGACCTCGCCGAGCGCGCGGCACGATTTGGCATCCAGCTCACGCTGGAAAACGTCAGCTGGTGCGTATTCAATGAGCCGGAGTTCGGCATGCGCCTGCAGGCGATGACCGACGGCGCGATCAAACACACGCTCGACGTCAAGCAGGCGGTGCGCAGCGGACACGACCCGATGGACTATATCCATGCAATCGGCGAGCACATCGTCAACGTGCATCTTTGCGACGCGACCCCACTCGCATCCGGCGGAGTACACTACGACATGCCGGGGTTTGGCGAATACGACTTTGTCTCGATGTTCAATCTCTTAGGAGAAAAGGGTTACGCGGGGCCTGCCTTCATCGAGGTATACAGCGACATGTACACAAAGATACCGGTGCTGTATGAGAGTTTGGAGCGCGTAAAAAGCATCGTTTCCCGCTCGTGCTACGGCAACGGTTTGCGCTGAAATAATCCGCTTTTCCTGCGTGCGTATCTATGATAAGATACGTTGGATATAAATTGGTAAGAAAGCAACAGATTTACATAACATCACCTGAACCAACGGGAGGAAACAACGATGAACGAACGGTATTTGGACGAGTCCTGGCGTCAATCCATGCGCGTCAAGCTGGACTTCAACAACATGATGTCCGATCAGCTGGGCAACCGCGGCATCTACAGGCGCGAGCTGGAAGGCATGCAGACGCAGCTGGACGCGGCGGTCGCGAGCATGCGCGCCAAGCGCCCGATCATGCGCTGGCGTGAGCTGCCCTATAATCAGGACGAGATCGTCAAATCGATCCTGGACGACGCGGCAAAGATCCGCGAACAGTTTGACGACTTTGTCGTGCTCGGCATCGGCGGCAGCGCGCTGGGCCCTATCGCGGTGCAGCAGGCGCTCAACCACCTGCACTATAACGATCTGCCGCGCGAAAAGCGCAACGGCCCGCGCCTCTTTGTCGAAGACAACATCGACCCGGAACGCATGGCGGCGCTGCTGGACGTCGTGGATATCGAAAAGACTTGTTTCAACGTCGTCAGCAAATCCGGCGGCACGTCCGAGACCATGAGCCAGCTGTTAATCATCGCGTCGCTACTGCACGAGAAGCTCGGCGCGGACATCAGCACACACCTAATCGCGACCACCGACGAGAGCAAGGGCAACCTGATCAAGATCGCCAAAGCCGAAAACCTCAAGACGTACTTCATCCCCGAAGGCGTCGGCGGACGTTTTTCGGAGCTCTGCCCCGTCGGCCTGCTTGCGGCAGCCGTATGCGGCATCGATATCCGTGAGCTGCTCGCGGGCGCCGCTTTCATGGACGCGGTCTGCGACAGCCAGCGCGACGTTTGGAAAAACCCGGCCTACATGCTCGCCACCCTGCAGGTTGCCAGCATGAAGCGCGGCTGCAACATCAGCGTTATGATGCCGTACGCGGACAGCCTCCGCTATATGGCGGACTGGTACGCGCAGCTTTGGGCGGAATCACTCGGCAAGAAAACCGATTGGGACGGCAACACCGTCAACGCGGGACAGACCCCGGTCAAGAGCCTCGGCGTGACGGATCAGCACTCTCAGGTGCAACTCTACACCGAAGGCCCGTTTGACAAGGTGCTGACCTTCCTTGCGGTCGACAAGTATCGCTGCGAGACCATGATCAGCGACGGTTATTTCGATGTGCCGGACGTCTCCTTCCTCTGCGGACACACGCAGAACGAACTGATCGCAGCCGAGCTTAAGGCGACGGAATACGCCGTCAGCAAGAGTGGACACCTCAACCACACCATCGTGATGCCGGAAGTCAACGCATTTACGGTAGGTCAGCTGCTGTTCCTGTTTGAGATGGCGACCGCGTTTGCGGGCGAGCTGCTCAACATCAACGCGTTTGACCAGCCCGGCGTGGAAGAAGGCAAAAAGGCGACCTATGCGCTGCTCGGCAAACAGGGTTATGACGAAAAGCGCGCAGAGCTCGCCGCCATCCCCGAAAAGAACGAGAAGTTCATCATTTAAATAGAATGCTTACGATTCGGCCGCTCACCGCAGCGGACAAACAGCAGGCAAGGGAAATTTGGGAGTTGCGTTTTCACGACTCCCTTTCCTTTATGGACTGGTTTTTTACCGAAAGGTATGCGCCCGAAACATCGTTTTGCGCGGAGGAAGACGGACGAATCGTCAGCATCCTGCACGGAACTGTGATGGAGCTGCGCGTGCGCGGTATCACGCTGTCCGCGATGATGATCTCCGGCGTAGCGACGCTGCCGGGATATGAAGGACGCGGCATCATGAAGCGCGTGCTATTTGAGCTGTTTGAAGAATGCAAACGGCGCAACATCCCGCTTGCGTTCCACAAACCCTCGCATTTTTCGATCTATCGCGCGGTGGGTGAGTTTCCCTGTTACGACGCGCTGTTTCACACGTGTGAAGCCGATCCGGAAACGCCTGTTGTGTGGGATACACTTTGTGACGCGAAAACACTGTTGCGCATCTATGAGCAATCAACCGCGCGGTACAGTGGCTGCGTCGTTCGGTCGCTTTCCGATATGGAGAAGCGCGTAAACGACCTGACCTGTGACGGCACACGATTTTTGCTGCACCAGACAGGCGGCGTAGCGGACGGATATCTCTTTGCGTCCGAAGAGGACGATGGCTCGCTCTATTGCGAAGAAGCGCTTGCTGTATCCACCGTTGCGTATCAGGAGATGATCGCGCGACTGCCCAAGGGCAGCGTCGTCAAGCTTCCGCCCGATGTTCCAGTGACCGGCAATCTGCAACCCTGGGGTGTGATGATTCCCGTGGATGTCCCCCGGCTGCTGCGCGCGTTTTGCGGAAATTCTGATGCGTTCCGGCTACAGGTGATCGACGGCATGATGCCGTGGAACAACGGCACGTTCGACGGCGCGGGCAAGGCGACGAGTGAACCCGCGACGGACACGCTTTCCGCAGGACGGCTGATGCAGTTTTTGTGCGGGTATCTGCCATTTCGGGATGTGTTCTCCGATGCCGTCTGCTACTGCGCGGACGAATACTGACGAAATAATCCAGCAACTTATTCTTTAGGAGACTGTTATGTACGATATCGTATCCCTCGGCGAACTACTGATCGATTTTACGGAGAGCGGCATTTCGCCCGCCGGACAACGCCTGTTTGAACAGAATCCCGGCGGCGCTGTAACCAATCTTCTTTGCGCAGCCTCGCAATGCGGCGCAAAAACGGGCTTTATCGGCAAGGTTGGCTGCGATATGCACGGCACGTTTCTAAAGCAGGCAATGATCAACGCGGGCGTAGACATGCACGCGCTCATCGAAGCGGACGACGTATTCACAACGCTCGCGTTCGTCGCGCTAAAGCCCAGCGGAGAGCGCGAGTTCTCGTTCTCCCGCAAGCCGGGTGCGGATACGCAGCTGCGCGTCGACGAACTCGACCGCGAGATGCTCACACATACCAAAGTGTTCCATACGGGATCGCTTTCACTCACGCAGGAGCCGGCGCGCTCCGCAACCTATGAAGCAATCGACATCGCAAAAGCCGCAGGCGCTGTGATCTCCTATGACCCGAACTATCGCGCATCGCTTTGGAACGGGCAGGATGAGGCGATCCGCTTTATGCGCTCGCTGATCATCACGGCAGACATCATGAAGGTTTCGGATGAAGAACTTCCGCTGCTCACGGGAGAATCCGACCCGGACAAGGCAGCCGACCTTTTGATGGAACAGGGTGTGAAGATCGCCGCCATCACGCTCGGTTCCGAAGGCGCTTATATCCGCGTCGGAAAAGAGAACTGCATGGTGCCGGGATATCGCGCAAAGGCGGTCGATACCACCGGCGCGGGAGATTCCTTCTTCGGCGGGTTCCTCTATCGTTTCCTCGCTTCCGGCAAGTCGCTCAAAGAGGTCAGCATCGACGATGCGGCAGACTTCGCCCGCTTCGGCAACGCGACCGCTTCGCTCTGCGTCGAGCGGCGCGGCGGCATCCCCGCGATGCCGAAACTCGCAGAAGTTTTGGAGCGCATGAAGCAATAACAAATCGTGTTATGAATATGCCCCGCCTATGGCGGGGCTGTTTTGTTTTTATAAAATGTTATGGTTGTTATTCTGGTAAATGCTCTTTTTTGTGTTATGTTTGTAGTATTTTGCAAAACATTCTTGTTGAAACATAACATTCGTGTTATGATTCTGTTATATGGAGGATTGTCTGCATGATGAACGAGCGTATCGCAAAAGTTCGGGATTATATTCAGTCCCGCGGTGAGGTCAGCGTAAGCGAGCTGCAATCGCTCTACGAGGGCTATTCTTCCATGACCATCTGGCGCGACCTCAAGCAGCTTGAGGAGCAGGGCTATATCCGCCGCGTTCACGGCGGCGTGATCTCCATGCAAACCGCGGCGCTCCAGATTGAGGGCGTCTACAGTAAGCGCGCCAGAGAGAACACACGCCAGAAGATCGCGATTGCAAAAGCCGCGCTGGAGCTCATCCACCCCGGGCACGCGGTCTATCTCGACGCGGGCAGCACGCTGATGACCGTCGCCAACCACATGGGCAACGACCGCTACACCATCGTCACCAGCGGCGCGAATATCGCCATAGAACTTTCCCAGCGGCACACTTGTGATGTACTGCTCACGGGTGGACAGATCAGCGAAAACACGCTGTCCTGCTCCGGCTCTCAGGCGGAGGCATTCATTTCGAGCATCAACATCGACCTTGCGCTCATGTCACCTTCCGGCTTCTCGCTGCGCACGGGATTCACCAGCGGCAGCCAGAGCGAAAGCCAGCTCAAGCGCGCGGTGATCGCCAAAGCCGCAAAGGTCGTCATGCTGATGGACAACTCCAAAATCGGGCGGTCTCTTCCGTTTACGTTTGCGAATTTGGCTGATATCGACCTGTTGATCTGCGATTCCCCGCTGCCGCAGGAGCTCGAAACAGAGTTCACGGCGCAAGGTGTCCAATGCATCATCGCCGAAGCTTGAGCCCAAACCAAAACATAAAAAAACTCCCGAAGTTCGGGAGTTTTTGTTCGCTGAAAATTGTTTAACCTGCTTTTCGATGCTCCTGCTGCACCAGCTGCGCGATCTGCTCGCCGATAAACTGCTGTCCTTCTTCGTTGAGGTGCAGCCCGTCTTCGCAGAGCATATCGCGGAAGAAATTCCGCTCCGCGAGGCACCGCGAGCGAAGATCGATCAAGCGGATCGAGAACTCGCGCGCGACCTTTTCGACCAGCAGCGAATACATCTCCTGATAACGGTAGATCTGCTGCACATCGCCAAGCCACCGCAGGATGTTTTCGCGATTGAGCGTGTCCCCCGCGAGAAAACGGAAATACCGCTCCGCGTCGATCGGCGGCAGCGTCATCAGCACCGGTTGAATACCTTGCTTGAGCAGGTTTTTGACCATCGTCCGCACGGATTCCTGATATGCTTCCGGCGATGTCGCGGGTAAATGCTCGTCATCGGGACGTTCGGAGATTGCCTTCCAATCAAAGTTACAGTCGTTTCCGCCAAATTCAATCAAAGCCGTGTCGCAGTCGATGCCGTCTTCGATCTCGCGTTCCATAATCGCGAGCCCTTCCGGCGCGGTGCAGCCAAACTTTGCGCGGTTGACCAGCTCGATGTTGAGCCGCTCGGCTACGATATCCGCGGCAGTCGTTTTACTGTATGCGTGGCGTTTGCGTGCCGCGTTCCAGACGACACCCTTTGCAAGAGAGTCTCCCCAGATGACGACCGTTTCCCGTTTTGACTGTTCCATAGGCTTGTCCCCGTTCGATTTGATGGTTATATCGTACTCAATCAATGTCAAGCCACGCTCAAGATTTTGTGAAGAAATCATGTTACTTTCGTCAAGTTAGCTTCAACTTTCAAACGTTGCGTCCAGAAATGACAACCCAGTTCAAAACGCAAAAAGAGAACCGCGGAAATCCGCGGTTCTCTTTATTGGTTCTAATGGATCGGTTACTCCATCGCGTTGAGCTTTTTGTAGTACTCGATTTTTTCGAGTGCTTCCTTCTCGGCGCGGTCGAAGAGCGTGTCTGCGACATCCGGGAAGGTCTTCTTCAGGGATGCATAACGAACTTCGCTCGTGATGAACTCCTTGAAGTTGCCCGTCGGGTCTTTGCTGTCCAGCGTGAAGGGGTTCTTGCCCTGATCCGCGAGATCGGGGTTGTAGCGGTACAGCGGCCAGTAACCGGCTTCGACTGCCTTCTTCTCTTCCACCTGCGAATGGCCCATGTTGATGCCGTGGTTAATGCAGGGCGAGTAGGCGATGATGAGGCTCGGTCCCTTATAAGCTTCTGCTTCGTTGACGGCCTTCATCAGCTGGTTCGGGTTCGCACCCATGGCAACCTTTGCCACGTAGACGTAGCCGTAGCTCATCGCCATCAGGCCGAGGTCTTTCTTCTTGGTGCGCTTGCCGGCTGCCGCGAATTTCGCGATAGAGCCGGTCGGCGTCGCTTTGCTGGACTGACCGCCGGTGTTGGAGTACAACTCGGTGTCGAGCACGAGTACGTTGATGTCCTCGTCCATGGCGAGCACGTGATCGAGTCCGCCGTAACCGATGTCGTATGCCCAGCCGTCGCCGCCGATGACCCAGACAGACTGTTTCACGAGCATGTCCTTGCCGTCGAGCAGTTCGTTGGTCAGCTGGCAGGCTTCGCAATCGCAAACCTTGCCGTTCTTGAGCCATTCGGCTTCCCACTCCGTGCCTGAGAGGTCTACGCCGTCCTGCGCCGCCGCGATCAGGCGATCTGCCGCTGCACGGGATGCTTTGCCGTCGTCTTTGTTGTCGAGCCAGTTCTGCGCGGCTGCGCGGAGCTCTTCGGTGGTGTATTCCGCCGCGATCAGCTTGGTGACCACGTCGACGAGGCGGTTGCGGCGCTGCGTGTTGGCAAGCACCATACCAAAGCCGAACTCGGCATTGTCTTCAAACAGGGAGTTCGACCATGCGGGGCCGTGTCCCTTGTCGTTCGTCGTATACGGGCAGGTCGGTGCGCTGCCGCCATAGATGGAGGAGCAGCCCGTCGCATTTGCGATGACCATACGATCGCCGTACAGCTGTGTGATCAGCTTGACATAAGGCGTTTCGCCGCAGCCTGCGCATGCGCCGCTGAACTCGAAGAGCGGCTTCTTGAACTGGCTGCCCTTGACGGTCGCGGTATTGAACTCCATATCCTTCTCAGGCAGGGTTGCAAAGTAGTTCCAGTTTTCTTCTTCCTTCTCGACGGCGTCAGCCAGCGGACGGAATTCGAGCGCCTTCACCTTTGCCGGGCAGACGTCGATGCAGTTGCCGCAGCCGGTGCAGTCCCACGGGCTGATCTGAATGCGGAACTCGAGGTCTTCAAAGCCCTTGCCCTGCGCCTTTTTGGTTTCAAATCCGGCGGGAGCAGCTGCTTTTTCTTCTGCGTTGACGAGCGCCGGGCGGATGACCGCATGCGGGCAGGCCAGCGCGCACTGGTTGCACTGGATGCAGTTCTCAGCGATCCAGCGGGGTACGTCTACCGCGATGCCGCGTTTTTCATACTTGGTGGTGCCGGTCGGAACCGTGCCATCCGGCGTGAACATGGAAACAGGCAGCTTGTCGCCTTCCTGCGCCAGAACCGGCCCGATGAAGTCCGTGAAGTACGGATCTTCGGTGGTCTTGACGGGGGTTGCGCCATCGGTCGCGGTTGCCCAGGACTCGGGGTACTTGACTTCTTCCAGTCCGGTTGCGCCGAGGTCGATTGCGGCCCAGTTCTGCTTGACGACTTCGTCGCCCTTCTTGCCGTAGGACTTCTTGGCGGCGGCTTTCATGTATTCGATGGCTTCATCTACCGGGATCACGTTTGCGAGTTTGAAGAACGCGCTCTGCATGATGGTGTTGATGCGTCCGCCCATGCCGACTTCACGCGCAAGCTTGACCGCGTCGATGTTGTAGAAGCGGAGCTTCTTCTTCGCGATGGTCTGCTTGAGGGAGGCGGGCAGCTCGCATTCCATTTCGGCGAGCGTCCAGGGGCTATTGAGCAGGAACACGCCGCCTTCTTTGATGCCTTCCGCAACCGCATAACGGGTTACGTAGCTGGAGTTGTGGCAGGCGATGAAGTCCGCGTGATCGATCAGATACGGACTCTGGATCGGCTTTTTGCCGAAGCGCAGGTGCGAAACGGTGAAGCCGCCGGACTTCTTGGAGTCGTAGGCGAAATAACCCTGCACATACATCGACGTGTGATCGCCGATGATCTTGATGGAGTTTTTGTTCGCGCCGACCGTACCATCGGAACCCAGACCGAAGAACTTGCACGCGATGGTGCCTTCCGGCGAGGCGTTCACCCGGCGGGTGATCGCAAGCGAGGTGTTGGTCACGTCGTCGTCGATGCCCACGGTGAAGTGGTTTTTCGGCTGCTTGGCGACGGAGTTGTCAAACACGGCTGCGACCATGGACGGCGTGAACTCTTTGCTGCCGAGACCGTAACGGCCGCCGACGACTTCGATGTCCTTGTGTCCGGTTTCGACCAGCGCGTTGAGCACGTCCTGATACAGCGGTTCGCCGAGGGAGCCGGGCTCCTTGGTGCGGTCGAGCACCGCGAGGCGCTTAACGCTCTTCGGGAGAGCATCCACAAACTTCGACGCAACGAACGGACGATACAGGCGGACTTTCAGCAGACCGATCTTCGCGCCGTTCTTGTTGAGGTATTCGACGGTCTCTTCGGAGACGTCCGCGCCGCTGCCCATGATGACCAGAACGGTCTCTGCATCGGGCGCGCCGACGTAGTCAAAGAGGTTGTACGTTCGACCCGTGAGCTTCGCGACTTCGCCCATGTAATGCTCGACGATGCCGGGAACCGCGTCGTAATACTTGTTGGCTGCTTCGCGACCCTGGAAGTAGATGTCCGGGTTCTGTGCCGTGCCGCCCTGATGCGGATGCTCGGGGTTGAGCGCGCGCGCACGGAACGCCTTGACCGCTTCCATGTCAAGGAGTTTACCCATATCTTCATAGTCGATGGTTTCGATCTTGGAGACTTCGTGAGACGTGCGGAATCCGTCAAAGAAATGAAGGAACGGTACGCTGCCCTTGATGGCAGAAAGATGCGAGACAAGCGCGAGATCCATGACTTCCTGCACGGATGCTGCGGCAAGCATGGCAAAACCGGTCTGGCGGCAACCCATGACGTCTGAATGATCACCGAAGATCGACAGCGAATGCGCAGCCAATGCGCGGGCGCTGACGTGGAAGACGCCAGGCAGCAGTTCGCCGGAGATCTTGTACATGTTCGGGATCATGAGCAGTAAGCCCTGAGAAGCGGTGAATGTCGTGGTCAGCGCGCCAGCTTTGAGCGAGCCATGCACAGCGCCTGCGGCGCCGCCTTCGCTCTGCATTTCTGCGACGCGGACCTGCTGTCCGAACAGATTGGTTCTTCCGTTTGCAGACCAATCATCCGCAACTTCCGCCATGGGGGAAGACGGCGTGATCGGGTAAATCGCCGCTACGTCTGAAAATGCATACGCTACGTGCGACGCGGCGGTATTACCGTCGATTGTCATGGTTTTTGCCATTTGGTGGATGCCTCCTTAGATATGTATGGAATCGGGATTACCCATTGATTACCACCAGATATTATATAACTCGATCGGAAACCTGTCAATGTAACCGCTCCTTAAGAATCGGATAAAATGCAGGATTTTCTTTCATTTTACAATTTCAAAAACGGTTTTGTGAAATTAAATTGCAGGATTACTTGCAAAACAAATATTCTATCAACAAGAATCTGTTTTTTGTATATAAAAGCGGGAAGCGGGCACATGTCCCGCTTCCCAATACCGATTATTCGATTCTCTGTGCTTCAGATTCTACAAAAAGTTTGTCGCGAAACCGCTCCAGCAGTTTCATCAGCGGAATGCCGAGCGCGAAACAGGCGATTGCCTGACCGACGGCGACATATCCCGCCGCGACCCAGAAGCTGACACCCACCTGATAGACATACGTCAACAGCCAGCCGACGACCAGCGCGTTGACGATCACCGAAGGCAACGGCGCCAGATACTTCGTCACATGTTTGCGCATGGCGTAGGTGATGTAGGCGGCGATGAGCGTCGCAAGACTGCCGAACAGCACGTCGTAGATCGACGCCCCGAGCAGCAGGTTTGCAATCAAGCAGCCGATGAACAAGCCGGGAACCGCCGAGAACGTGAAATACGGTAGCACGCTCATGGCCTCCGACACGCGGCACTGAATCAGGCCGGACGAGATGGGTGCAAGAAAAATCGTCAACAGCGCATAGACTGCCGCGATGATTGCGCCCTGCGCCAACGCGCGGACGGTGAACTTCTTCTTTGGCTGAAGTTCGTGGTTTGGTAGCAGATCTTCCATGGATCTTCCTCCTTATGATACAGCCGCGGATATAAGCAAGCGGTCTATTTCCGCCCTGCTCTGTGCAGCTGTTCTATCCTCATCGATGTTTTGCAATACGCCTTCCTTACAGGTGAGTTTCCCCGCAACCCAGACCGCGTCCGCAGGCTGATTGTATCCCACGGTGCCAAACAGGTTCGCTTCGTCGCGCTCCGCGCCGACCATCTCGAGGCGGTCATAGCGAATCGCGAACATATCCGCCGCAAAGCCCGGCGCAATCTGTCCGAGTTTGCTTCTGCCGAGCACCTGTGCGCTACCGCGCGTCGCGAGCTTCAGCAGATCATACCCCGTCGGCGCTTCCGCACCGTAGCGCAAGCGGTGCATTAAATATGCCGCGCGCATCTCCTGCATCAGATTGGAAGCGTCGTTGCTCGCGCTGCCGTCGACCGCGAGCCCTACGGGCACGTCGAGCCGAAGCATATCCGGAATCCGTGCGACGCCGGAACTGAGCTTCATATTGGAGCACGGGCAGTGCGCAACGCCCGTTCCGGTGTCCGCAAGGAACTTGAGCTCCTCGTCGTTAAAGAAGATGCCGTGCGCATAGTGCACGTCGCTGCCGACGAAATCCACGGTCTCCATATACGCAAGCGGGCGCATGCCGCGCGTGCTGACCGTGTACCGCTCCTCGTCCATCGTCTCGCACAGGTGCGTGTGCAGTCGCACGCCGTAGCTGCGCGCGAGCTTTGCACTCTCGCGCATCAGATCCGCCGTCACCGAGAACGGCGAGCAGGGAGCCAGCACCACCTGTCGCATCGAGTAATCGGACGCGTCATGATAGCGCTCAATCGCGTTTCTGCTGTCGCGCAGGATTTCGTCCATCGTCTGCACGACGGAATCCGGCGGCAATCCTCCGTCCTTGCGGGACAGACTCATGCTTCCGCGGGAACTCACTACACGAATGCCGAGCGACTCCGCCGCCTCAAACTGCGCCGCGATTAGATCGCCCGCGCCGTTTGGAAACACATAGTGATGATCAAAGCAGGTCGTGCAGCCGTATTTCATCAGTTCGCCCATGCCCGCAAGCGAGCTTAAGCGAACGGTGTCTTCGTTCAGGTGCGCCCAGATGTCATAGAGCGCGGTGAGCCAGTCGAACAGCTCTAGATTCTGAACGTGCCTAAGGTTTCTGGAGAAATATTGATACAGGTGATGATGCGTGTTGATGAGCCCCGGATAGAGAATCATCCGGCTCGCGTCCACGATCTCGTCCGCTTCTATGTTGCCAAGTTTACCGACGGCTGCGATCACGCCGTCCTGCATCAGCACATCCGCGCCGCGGAGGATGGAATCGTTGTCGTCACAGGTGACGATGCAGCGTGCGTTTTGTAACAATGTTTTCATGCGTTCGCTCCCTGCCGCCCGCGCGGCGACGCCACCTCACAGGGCGCAAACCCTTGTAAGATACGGCTGTATTTGCTATACTGAATTGCTATTGATCCGATATGCACACATTTTTTGTGCTCTTCGGAATTTTATTTTATCACACTGCGCGGGTTCCCTACAACAGCGCGCAAATGTGCAACAAGACAGGAGTATGAAGCAATGGCCCCGAACGCACTCATTGAAATCGTCAACGTCGGGTTTCAATATGTCGGCGCGGAAAAAGTCGCGCTGAAAAACATCAGCCTCTCGATTCAAAAAGGAGAGGTTGTCGCCATCGTCGGACACAACGGCTCCGGCAAAAGTACGCTCTGCAAGATGCTCAACGCGCTGCTGATGCCTGCCGAAGGCACGGTTCGCGTCGACGGCATGGACACCTGCGATGAAAAGAACCTGTTGGAGATTCGCCGCCGCGTGGGCATGGTGTTTCAAAACCCGGATAACCAGCTCGTCACCACCATCGTCGAGGAGGACGTCGGCTTCGGCCCGGAGAATCTTGGCGTGAAGCCTTCCGATATCCGCGTGCGAGTTGACGAAGCACTCAAGGAAGTCGAGATGACCGAGTACGCCGAGAAAGCAAGTCACGCGCTCTCCGGCGGACAGAAGCAGCGCGTCGCCATCGCGGGACTGCTCGCGATGCAGCCCGAAGTGCTCGTGCTCGACGAAGCCACAGCAATGCTCGATCCCCGCGGACGCGAAGAGGTGCTGTCCACCGTCAAGAAGCTCAACCGCGAGCGCGGCATGACCGTTGTCATGATCACGCAGTTCATGGAAGAGGCTCTGGGTGCAGATCGTGTGTTCGTCCTCTCCGAAGGGCGGCTCGTGATGGAAGGCACACCGAAGGAAGTATTCAACGAGCGGACGCTGCTGGAAGAAAGCCGGCTCGACGCACCCGCGTTTGTGAAACTGCGGGACGAGCTGATCGCGGCGGGACTGCCCGTTTCACACGAGGCGATGACCTGCGACGCACTGGCAGAAGAACTCGGCCGCGCGCTGAAATCATAACGCGAACAACAATTGACATCATATAAGGATAGAACATGCCAATCATCATCGAACAACTCAGCCATACCTACCTGCCGGGAAGCCAGCTCGCCTACCCTGCGCTTAGCGATGTTTCGCTGACCGTGCAGGACGGCGAATTCCTCGGCATCATTGGACACACCGGCTCCGGCAAGAGCACGTTGATTCAGCATCTCAACGGGCTGCTGCTGCCGACCGCCGGAAGCGTTCTGGTGGACGGTCTCGACACGCGCGAGAAAAAACTGCGCAAGCAGATTCGCTCGCTGGTCGGTATGGTGTTTCAATACCCAGAATATCAGCTCTTTGAAGAGACGGTCGAACGGGACGTTGCGTTCGGTCCCAAGAATATGGGGCTGAGTGAAGAAGAGATCGCGCCGCGCGTGGAAGAAGCGCTCCGGCTCGTCGGTCTCAACCCCAGCGAGTTTTCCGAAAAATCGCCTTTTGAGCTCTCCGGCGGTGAAAAACGTCGCGCGGCGCTCGCGGGCATTCTCGCGATGCGCCCGAAATACCTCGTGCTGGACGAACCCATGGCGGGGCTTGACCCGCGCGGTCGGCGCGAAATACTCGCGCTGATCGAATCGCTCCGCAGCGACTACGGCACGGGCATCGTGATGGTCTCCCACTCGATGGACGACGTTGCAATGTTTGCAGACCGCATCGCAGTGCTGGACAAAGGTTCTTTATTCATGGTTGCTTCCCCGGAGGATGTGTTCTCTCACAGTACAGAGCTGCTGGAGATGGGCTTGAATCTGCCGCAGGCGACGCAGCTTGTACGCGCGCTGCGCGCACGCGGAATCGACATTCAACACGACTACTTCCGCATGGAAGAACTGGCAGCGGACCTGATCGGGAGGTGGAACCATGACCGCTAACATCTCTCTGGGTCAATACCTGCCGGGCAACAGCGTCGTACACCGTCTCGATCCGCGCACCAAGATCTTCCTGATGGCGCTCTATATCGCGATCGTATTCGTGGTAAAATCGCTGGTCGTGTTCCTCTTGCCCGTTGTGCTGCTTGTTGCGATGTTTCTCTTCGCGCAGGTACCGGCCTCCTACTTCTTCTCCGCGCTGAAGCCAATGAAGTGGCTGCTGGTGTTCATGTTTGTGATCAACCTCTTCGCCACGCAGGGCACGACGCTCTGGATCGACTGGAAATTCATCCACATCACGCAGGAAGCGGTTGAGCAAGCCGTTTATATCACGCTGCGTCTCGTGCTGCTCGTTGCGGGCACGTCGATTTTGACGCTGACGACTTCGCCTATCGCGCTAACGGACGGGCTTGAAAAACTCATGTCGCCGCTTCGTAAGCTCCGCTTCCCCGCGCACGAACTCGCGATGATGATGACCATCGCGCTGCGGTTTATCCCCACGCTGATGGAGGAAACCGACCGCATCCAGAAAGCGCAGATGGCGCGCGGCGCGGATTTTGAAAGCGGTAACATCTTTCAGCGGGCAAAGAGCATGATTCCTGTGCTGGTTCCGTTGTTTGTCTCCGCGTTCCGTCGGGCGGACGAGCTCGCTATGGCGATGGAGAGCCGCTGCTATCACGGCGGTGAAGGCAGAACCCGCATGCGCGAGCTGCATTTCCACTGGCGCGATCTCTTTGCAACGCTGCTGCTCACGGCGGTGCTCGTCGGCATTATCCTGTTGGAGAATCTGCCGCTATGAGCCGCCGCATCCGCCTGATCGTCGCCTACGATGGTACCAACTACGTCGGCTGGCAGCTGCAGGACAACGGCGTATCCGTCCAGCAGCGGCTCAACGAGGCGGCGCTTGCCATCACGGGCGAGCACATCCAGCTACACGGTTCGGGCAGAACGGACAGCGGAGTACACGCCCGCGCGCAGGTAGCACACTTTGACACCAACGCGCGCATGCCGGCGGACAAGTTCGCCATTGCGCTCAACATGCGACTTCCGCGGGATATCCGCGTGCTCTACAGCGAAGAAGCGCCGGAGGAATTCCACGCGCGCTTTTCCGCAAAGAACAAGACCTATCGCTACACGGTACAGCTTGGTTTGCATGCGGATGTGTTCGCGCGAACCACTTCCTTGCACGTCCATACGCCGATCAACCTGGAGCGCATGCAACTCTCCGCCAAAGATGCGCTCGGCGAGCACGACTTCTCGGCGTTCATGAGCGTTGGCAGCAAGCTCACCAACACCGTCCGCACGATTACCAAGAGCGAATGGACGCAAAACGGCAAGTTTCTGACCTACGAGGTCAGCGCAAACGGATTTCTCTACAACATGGTACGCATCCTAGTCGGCACCATGCTGGAAATCGGCAGCGGAAAGCTCCCGCAGGGCGCGATAGCGCGTGCGATTGTGAGCGGCAAGCGGGACGACGCGGGCGGAACAGCACCGCCGCATGGGCTCTTCTTACAACGCGTGCAGTATGATGATTTTGATACCGATGAGGTCTTGAGCAGGACATGAACAATCACGCCGAGATGGAATCGTATATGCGCCTCGCGCTCGAGGAAGCACAGCTCGCGTTTGACGCGGGCGAGGTTCCCGTCGGCGCGGTGCTGGTGCGCAATGGCGAAATCGTCTCCCGCGCGCACAATCATGTGGAGCGGGCGCACGACGCGACCCAGCACGCGGAGATGCTCTGCCTCCGCGAAGGCATGGCGAAGCTCGGCGGCCGACTTGCGGACTGTACGCTGTATGTCACCCTCGAACCCTGCGCGATGTGCGCGGGCGCATGCGTCAACGCAAAGCTTGGCAGGCTTGTCTACGGCGCGTTCGACGAGGTCGCGGGCTGCTGCGGCTCCAAGATGGACTTGACCGACAAGTGCTTTCTGCACTCTGTCGAAACCTGGGGCGGTATTCTCGAAGAAGAGTGCAAGTCGCTCCTATCCCGTTTCTTTCAGGCGCTTCGCTAACGGGCGCTTTTTTTGTACAGAAAATTTCTCAATCCTTTGAATTCACTCTTCTGGAACACGTTTGAATCGTGTATGATTGTGCTAGAATTTAATTGAATCGTATGTTCGGGAGGGACAAGCATGGAGTTTTTAAAGCTGCTCGAAGTCATCCGTACGCCGTTTCTGGATACCGTGTTCCAGTTTCTCACCTTCTTTGGCGAAGAGATGATCTTCATGATCATCGCGATGGCATTCTTCTGGTGCATCGATAAAAAGACAGGCTATCTGCTACTTTACGTGAGTTTCTTAGGCAACATCATCAATACGTTCCTCAAGCTCGTCTTCCTCGTGCCGCGCCCTTGGGTGCTGGACAAGGATTTCACGATCGTGGAGAGTGCCCGCGCGCAGGCGACGGGATATTCCTTCCCCAGCGGACACACGCAGAACTCCGCAGGCATGTTCTTCGGCATTACCTGGGCACGTAAGGAGCTCTGGATTCGGATTGTCTGCGTGGCGCTTGCATTGCTCGTTGCGTTTTCTCGGATGTACCTCGGCGTGCATACCCCGGCGGATGTGTTGGTTTCGCTTGGAGTAGCGCTCCTGCTGGTCGCGGTTGCCTATCCCCTACTGAACCGCGCGTGGGACAACGCGAAGTGGTTTGCGCCGTTGATTGCGCTGCTGCTTGCCACAGGCGTCGCGCTGATTCTCTACATTGAGCTCGTGCCGATGCCCGCCAACGCGATTGCGCAGTTCTCTCTTGAATGCTACGAAAGCGGCTATAAGATGGTCGGCGGCGCGGTCGGCTTTGCCGTCGTGCTATGGCTGGAACGCAAGTACATCAACTTCTCCGTGAAAGCGGTCTGGTGGGCGCAGCTGCTCAAACTCGTGCTCGGGCTTGGCATAGTCATCGCGGTACGCATGCTGCTCAAGGCGCCGCTTCTGTCGCTCTTTGGCGGGCACGACGTGGGTAACGGCATCCGCTATTTCCTGATGGTGCTCGTCGGCGGCGCGCTCTGGCCTCTCACATTCAGGTTCTTTGGCAAACTCGGTCAGAAGAAAGCGCAGGCCGCGTAGAAAACTTTTCACAACACGCAAACAAAAAATCCCGCCAACCGGCGGGATTTTGTTTGTTTAGTGAATCAAACCTCTGAGTAAGAGCGCGAGGATGAGCGTCGCGGCGACCACGCCACCGTAGATCATCCAAACCCGCTTCTTGATGCGCTGTTCCTTTTGCGCCTGTTCCGAATCGAGCGTTTTCTCGGTCGTTACCGCGCCTTCCATCGCGTCCAGCGCGCGGTCAAGAATCGAACGCTTCTGCCCCGCTTCCTGCGGCTGCTCTTTTGCCGCGGAAACCTGCGGCCTGTTCTGCGGCACGGTTTTGTGAATCTGCGGAACGGCGCTTGAAACATCCTCGTCCGTCACGTCCGGACAAACGGCGCCGATCTCGACACAAGCGAGCGCATGACGGTATTCAAACACGTTGGAGATACGTCGATACCCTGCCCCGCCTGTCGCCTGCCAGAGAAACTCAAAGAACTGCGGCGGGATGTTCGCGTGCGGCTGGATGCCGTCACCAAACACGGCAAGTCCCGTCATAGATTCATAGAGCGTTTTGCCGACGGCAGCGATATCGACCCAGGGTTCGGTGTCGTCCACCTCCTGCCGCGCGCGGAGCCCCGCTTTCGCCGCGCCAAAATCGACGAGCTTGACGGTTCCGTCCGTGCAGAGAAAGATTGAGCGCGCGTTGATGTCGTAGTGCAGCGAGTTGAGACTGTGTACAACCAGCAGTGCATCCGCTAGCGACGCCGCGATATACATGGCTTCGTCGGGAAAAAGCTTTCTGCGCCGCAGCTGAAGATAACGCTCCAGCGTCACGCCAGTGAGCCGCTCCATGACGGCGTATGACGTGCCGTTTTCGAAAAACGCCGTATAGACGGTCACGCAGTTTTCACTGCCCTTTGCATCCGTCAACGCCAGATGCTGGCGATAAAACATTTCGCTGCCCAGAAAGAACAGTGCGCCGCACGCCTTGTTTTTCGGCGTTAGCGCATGGCTCTCCGACGCGCGATCCGCCAGCGCATAGGGAAAATATTCCTTGAGCGCGATGCGTGTGCCCGTCTTTTCGTCGTGCCCGAAATAGGTGATGCCGTATGTGCCGCGGCCCAAGACGCCGTCGATTGTATAACGCCTATGCAGCGTTGTGCCGACCGGCAGCAGCTCCGCCGGTTCCAGTTCCTCCGCCATGAGTTGGATCATTGTGTACTGATTGTCCCCTTTACTCCCAATATCCCAAAATAACGAATGTATCTCTTGTTATCCCAACAAAGATTTTATCAGTACCGGATCGCGTTGGCAAACAGTAATAGCGCGCAGGTCAACGCGAGCACCGAGACCTGAATCTTCGCGCTCCATTTAAACCATTTGCCATAGCCAATACCTACGATGCCGAGCGAAATGAGTAGCACGGGATTCGTCGGATAAAACACGTTGGAAAATCCGTCTCCAAACGCATAGGCAAGCACCGCGATCTGACGCGAGATGCCGGAAAGATCTGCAATCGGCGCGATCAGCGGCATCAGCAGGAACGCCTTGGCCGAACCGCTGGAGATAAACAGCTCCAGCACCAGCGCGAGCGCATAGATCATCAGCACCACCACGCCGCTGGACGCGTTCTGCGTGAGCTGCACGGTTTTAAAGAGGATCGTATCCAGAATCTTCGACTCGACCATCGTATAACGAATCGAGTTTGCCATCAGAATCAGCAGCACGGCGGGCAGAATGTTCACGACGCCCTTGCCGAATGACTTGAGGTAGTTTTTGAGATTCATGCCCGATACGAGCGAGGACACCGTGCCCGCGACGAGGAAGATCACCGCGATCAGCGGCATGATGATATCCTGTAAGAATGGTACAAAGCTGGAGAGCAGAATCAGCACGATCCCCGAACCAAGCACCGCGGCAAACCAGATCAGCCCGCGGTCTTTGCGGCTGTCCTGTACGTAGTCTGTGCGGAGCGCCGCCCAGCGATCCGCCATCGCGGGATCATAGATCATGCTCTTTGCGGGATTGCGTTCGATCTTTTTTGCGTACGGCACGAGAAACGCGATCAATAATCCGTAGATCAGAACGAACGTCAACAAGCGCATCCAGATGCCGGAAAACATCGGCAAGCCCACAAGCTGCTGCGCAACGCCCACCGTAAAGGGATTCACAACGCCCGTGCTGAACCCGAACCCGACCGCGAGCAAGCTCATGCCAAGACCGACGAGCGCATCCCAACCGAGCGAATACGCGAGCGCAACGGCGATTGGCACCAGCGGAACGCACTCTTCAAACGAGCCGACAAACGCGCCAAGCCCCATGAAGAACAGCGAAACGAGCAATAGGAGACGATATTTTCGCGTCTCAAACGCGCGATAGACGCGATTGAACATATAGGAAAGCACGCCGCATTCGTCCATCGCGTTGAACGCGCCGCCAATGACGAGCAGGAACGCGATGATGGCGATGACCGTGCCGGAGCCGCTAGCTCCCAGCGCGAGGAACGGAGAGAGCAGCCATTTCCAAAGAGGAATCCCGCCCGTGACACTTTGATACGTTTCGGCTACGATAGACTCTTTTCCGTCGGTGATGACGCGCTGATACTCGCCCGCGGGCAGCATCAGGGTCAGCGCATAGGTCAGCGCCATCAGTAAAAAGAGAATGATGAGCGCCGCGATAAACGAGCGCGTGCCGACGTTGAAAACCCGCTTAGACTGTTTCTCCATATGCCACCCCACGAATATGTTAGTCTGAAAAAAGTGAAAAAACGGATCAAATCATGATGCCGTCTGGAAACTTTTCACAAGTATACCATAATGAAGCATGTGCGAACAGGCAGAGTGCACAACTATATGCAGAGAAATACATCTTTGCTGCAAGTTTACGCATCTGCCCGCCCGCACCGTTATGCAAGTTCTATTTTGCTTTGGTTAACGCGCATTATTCCGCTTTTTTGCAGATTACGCCGATCGTCAGGCTCTCTTGCGTCCAGTCATCACCGGATAGATTTGCGCTCGCTTCCAGCAGCGTAAATCCGTTGTCCTCCAGCTCTTTTGCAATCGACTCCGGCGTAAAATATGTTTGCCAGATTCGATAGACGGTCAGCTCTTCATCCAGCACCGCATAGAGATAGCAGGTGCACGATGCTTCGGGATAGTAGAAGGCTTCCTCCAGTATGAGATACGGATGCGCCCGCCAGAACCCCTTTTCGGCTGCGCTCCAGGACGGTTGCGCGGATTTCTCTATTGCCTGGTACGCGGCGAGGCTCGCGACATCAAAGGCGAACACGCCGTCCGGTTTGAGCGCGGAGCGGACATTCTTCAGAAATGCTTTTCGTTGATCCGTCGAAAGAACGCCGTAATCCTGCGAAATCATGATCGCGCCGTCCAGTTCGCTGCATGGCAGTTTGTCCAGATAGGAACCGCAGACAAACTCCGCCGGCAAGGATGCGCAGAGCTCCTTGGCATACTGAATCGAATTTTCAGACTGGTCGACACCCGTCATTTGAAACCCTCGCTGCGCGAGCCGTTGGCAATACAGCCCCGGACCGCATCCGAGATCGATGATGCGGCTGCACTTGCTGAGTCCCATTCGCGATGATAAGTGATCACAGATTGCGTCCATCGTCTCGGGCTTGTAGCTCGCCGCGTCGGTGTTTGGCGAAAGATGCGCGCGCAGCATTTCTTTGGCGATGTGCGGGTGTGTCCAGAGCGACGCGCCCGACTGATAGAGCGAGGGTTTCTTTACCTGATTCATAAGTGTTGTAATGTCAAACATAATTGTTCTCCTTAAAATTTAAAATCGACAAACGAAAAAGAGGGACTACTGACTCAGTATCCCTCTTAAAAAATCATCGCAGAAGGATACCGGTAGAAAAGAAATGCCGACAAAAACAGACAGGCATATCAGCCTGCTTGTGTTTCGTTGGCGTCTCTCTTCCGTTCCAGATTGGGAAATATCTTTCCCGCCCCGGATTGTATCCCTCCAGTGTCCTCTGTTTCGTTTGTCGATTTATTATACCCGTTGTTGCATGTTGCGTCAATTTGTAACCAATTGGACGTTTGCAATCTTCTTGTAATTTGCTATAATGAATACTGCGTGAGGGAGTAGTTGGCACGGCACAACGCCGCGTTCCAAGTCAACATGGTAGCACGACGCATGGCGCGTCTGGCTTGGATGAAATAGCGAGACTCATGTACGACAGCGTGTTTGCCGTACATGGGCTTTTTTCTTTTTAGGCAACTCTCGCTGCGAAACTCGTATTCCGTTTGAAACGAAAGGACACAGCCATCATGCAACAGTACTTACTCGATCTAACCACGGCGCTCTCCTCCGTCTCCTCCAACGAGAACGGATTAAGCGGAGCGGAAGCGCAAAAGAGACTGGAACAAAACGGGCCGAACAAGCTCGCGGAGGCAAAGAAAACGCCGCTCATCGTCCGCTTTTTCCAGCAGATGAAGGATCCGATGATTCTCATCCTGCTTGCGGCGGCTCTCATCTCCGGCGTCACCGCCGTGATCGAAGGCGAAAGCTTTGCAGACGTGATCATCATCCTCACGGTCGTCATCATCAACGCCGTGCTCGGCGTCGTGCAGGAGAGCAAAGCCGAAAAGGCGATTGAGGCGCTGCAAAAGATGGCGGCTTCCACCTGCCGCGTGCTGCGCGACGGGCAAATTTTGCGCTTAAAGACCGAAGAGCTCGTCGTGGGTGACGTTGTGCTGCTTGAGGCAGGCGACGCAGTGCCCGCGGACGGACGCATCATCGAAAGCGCGAGCATGCAAATTGAAGAAGCGGCGCTCACCGGCGAAAGCGTACCCGTCGGCAAGATGATCGACGCGCTCTCGCTCGGCGGCGCGAAGGATATTCCCCTCGGCGACCGTAAAAACATGGTTTATATGGGCAGTACGGTCGTCTACGGCCGCGGCAAAGCGGTCATCACCGCAATCGGCATGCAGACCGAGATGGGCAAGATCGCCGACGCGATCGCCCAGGCGGAGGACAACCAGACGCCGCTGCAGATCAAGCTCTCCCAGCTTTCCAAGATACTAACATGGCTCGTGCTCGGCATCTGCGTCGTGATTTTCGGCGTGAACATCCTGCGCTTCCATGGCACGGGCGAGCGATACATCCTCGATTCGTTCCTGATCGCGGTTTCGCTGGCAGTTGCCGCGATTCCGGAAGGCCTCGCCGCTGTGGTGACCATCGTGCTCTCCATCGGCGTGACCAACATGAGCAAGCACAACGCCATCATCCGCAAGCTCACCGCGGTTGAAACGCTCGGCTGCGCACAGATCATCTGCTCGGACAAGACCGGCACACTCACGCAGAACAAGATGACTGTCGTGGAAGATTACGCGGACGATGTGCAGCTCTTAGCCAAGGCTATGGCGCTTTGCAGCGACGCGGAGCTGGACGAAAGCGGCTTCGCCATCGGCGAACCGACCGAGTGCGCACTGGTCAACTTCGCGGTCACAAAAGATCAGAACAAAACCTCATTGAAAGAAACAGAACCACGCGTAGACGAAGCGCCTTTTGACAGCATGCGCAAAATGATGTCTACCGTGCATCAGACGGCGGATGGAATTGTGCAATATACCAAGGGCGCACCGGACGAAGTGCTCAAAAAGTGCGTGTATTATTGGAGAAATGGCAAGGCGAACCCGATCACGGATGAAGTCCGCGCCGAGATTCTCTCCGCGAACAAGGCCATGGCGGGCAAAGCGCTCCGCGTGCTCGCGGGCGCTATGCGGCTTCACAACGCAAAGCCAACCGACAACTCCCCCGCCGCGCTGGAGCAGGAACTCGTCTTCCTCGGTCTCGTCGGCATGATCGATCCCGTCCGTCCGGAAGTCATCGGCGCGATTCAGGAATGCCGCTCCGCCGGCATCCGCCCGATCATGATCACGGGTGATCACCGCGACACCGCAGCCGCCATCGCGCTCACGCTCGGCATCATTTCGGATGCGTCCGAGGCGATCACCGGCGCGCAGCTGGACGAGATCGACGACGCAACGTTTGAAAAGACCGTCGGTAACTACAGCGTCTATGCCCGCGTGCAGCCGGAGCATAAGGTTCGCATTGTCAACGCCTGGCGCAAGAATGGGTTCATCACCGCGATGACGGGCGACGGCGTGAACGATGCTCCCAGCATCAAGAGCGCGGATATCGGCATCGGCATGGGCATCACCGGCACGGACGTGACGAAGAACGTTGCGGACATGGTGCTCGCGGACGATAACTTTGCGACCATCGTCGGCGCGGTCGAAGAAGGCCGCCGGATCTACGACAACATCCGCAAGTCGATCCAGTTCCTGCTCTCCTCCAACATGAGCGAGGTGCTGAGCATCTTCTTTGCGACGCTGCTGGGATTCATCATCCTCAAGCCTGTTCATCTACTTTGGATCAACCTGATTACGGACTCCCTACCCGCGCTCGCGCTCGGCACCGAGGCCTGTGAAAGCGATATCATGAGCCGTCCGCCGCGCAACCCAAAGGACGGTATCTTCGCGGGCGGCGTCGGATTTGACGTGGCATATCAGGGATTCTTTGTCACGCTGCTCACGCTTGCCGCGTTCTTCGTCGGCGAGCGGATTCAAAACGGCGTCTGGGCGATTGCCAACAGCACCGACGGCACGACGATGGCATTCCTCACGCTGAGCATGGCGGAGATCTTCCATAGCTTCAACATGCGCTCGCAGCGGCAGAGCGTGTTCTCCATCAAGTGCCAGAACAAGTATCTCTGGGGTGCTGCGATTCTATCGCTCGTACTGACGCTCGTGGTGCTGTATGTGCCGTTCCTGCAAAAAGCATTCAGCTTTGAGCACATCAGCGTTCTCGAATACGGCATTGCGCTTGCCCTCGCGTTCATGATCATCCCGATGGTTGAGATCGTGAAGGTCATTCAGCGGGCTGTCGCAAAGCGCAAATAAGAAGCAATCATGCAAAAGAGCGCACCTGATCGGGTGCGCTCTTTGTTTGTTAGAATCTTGGTAGTCTGTCGCTACACGCGTCCGGAATAAAACGCCATATCCGTTCCCGTGTCGCGCACAAGAACATCGTTGTTGGATCGCGCAATCAAGAACCCGACGTAGAAGTCCCCCGCCGCGCCAGAGAGATTCACAATCTGGATGAGATAGAGCGTCCAAAACGCGGTTTCGTAAAACGCAACGGTCAGCACGGCGAGAATGATGCCGAGTATGACCACGGGCGCAAACGCGATGATTAGATATTGCCTGCGGTTAAAGAGCGCATCACTGCCCGCGTAGGCGTAGAGTCCCGTGAAGCCGTAGCGCGGTTTGAGGCCGGAAAATGCCTTCATGAATACGCCGTGGATGATCTCGTGCAGGATCATGTAAACGACGATGCCCACCATCATCAGAATCATATTGACGATGGAATGTATGCCAATTTCCACCTCGAAAAACGGCGGACAAAACACAAAGCCAAGCGCCGCTACGCCCGCCGCAATCACAAGCGCAAGCAGGTTGATCAGAATCGCTTCCTTGCGATTTCGCATCAGGTCAACGCGGCGCACTTCACGGTATCCGTTGGGTAAGGTCGTCATTCGGCGGTCTCCTTCTTCTCCGGGTTTCTCCAATAACGGCTGCCGTCGCGCATGCGAAGAAGCCACTCGCTCTCGATCAATCCCCTGCGGAGGATGAACAGGTCGCCAAACGTATGCCAGGTAGAGAGAATATCGTTGACCTCGTGCTCCGAATAATCCCGACCCAACTCAAACTTTTGCGCAAGATAGGCAAACACCTCTTCGCGCGGCCCATGTTTTGCGGGCCATTGCTTCAGCCTGCCCTCTTCATCTAAAAATCGTTCAATCCCCTGTGTCGTCACAGTGTGCCTCCATATCGATCTGCGCGCACAGTTGCACGCAGGAATGCTTGTTTCTCACGCGTTCTATGTTCTCACAGATAACGCAAAAATTCAACCGTTCAAACGTAAAACATTCTCTACGATTCATAGATGTTCTGTTGATCATCATACAATTCATCTCCGATTTTGTTTCTTTCGCGCGATACCGACACGGAATCCCGATCTGCTGTTTTCGGCGGCACTTTGCTGTGATATACTATAGATAGATTCAAAAACGGCTGCACAATTCCTGTGTAACGATAGGAGGGAACAACAGATGAAACTTCTCTTTGCAATCGTACAAAACGACGATCAGAAATCGCTGACCTATGCGCTGATTGAGAAAAACATCAGCGTCACCCGCATCGCGAGCACCGGCGGCTTCCTGCGCGGCGGCAACTCCACCCTCATGATTGGCGTGGAAGCAGACCGCCTCGAGGAGACGCTTTCCATCATCAACGAGTACTCGCGGCGCAGAACCGTCGTCACCGTGCCGGCTTCCGGCATACCGCACAACATCGACAGCGCAGCGATGCCGATGAGCGTCACCGTCGGCGGCGCGACCGTATTCGTGCTCGACGTAGCAGACACATACAAGTACTAGCCTACCCCGCTCCGCCTGAAGAATTTCGGGCAATTACAGGATTAATGGAAATGCATCAATTGCAGATACTTGCAGGTATCAATCTCACGTGCTCCTCCTGAATAGTTTCGGGCAATTACAGGATTATTGGAAACGCATCAATTATGGAAGTGAAATCTGCTGTCGCAAGCCCGATGTTTTCGAACAAGGCGCTGCGGCAGCTCATTATTCCCCTCATACTGGAGCAGTTGCTGGCCATGACGGTCGGTCTTGCTGCGGTCGTGATGATAACTTCGGTCGGCGAGGCTGCTGTTTCCGGTGTGTCGCTGGTCGATACACTCAATATATTAATCATCAGCATTCTTTCCGCGCTCTGCACCGGCGGCGCCGTCGTCTGCGCACAGTATATCGGACGGCAGGAGCCGGAAAATGCGCGCACCTCCGCGCGCCAGCTCCTCTACATCACGGTGATCTTCTCTCTCGCGGTCGGCGCGGTATTGCTCTGCGCCCCGCGTTTTTTTATCCGGCTGATCTTCGGCGCGGTGGAGACAAACGTTGCCGAGAGCGCGCGAATTTACCTGATCTTCAGCGCAATCTCGATTCCGTTTCTCGCGGTCTATAACAGCTGTGCCGCGCTGTTCCGCGCGATGGGAAACTCCCGCATTTCGCTGTATGTCTCGCTGGTGATGAACGTGGTCAACATTTCGCTCAACGCGATGTTTCTCTACGGGCTGCACCTGGGCGTGCTTGGCGTCAGCATCGCGACGGCGACCGCGCGCCTCGTCGCGGCGGCGTTGATGATACTGTTGATTCGCAGCAAGAGCAACGTCATCTACCTGCGAAATCTCTTCCCGATCCGCTTTGAAAAGAACATGACCGCGAGCATCCTCTCCATCGGCGTGCCGAACGGTCTGGAGAACGGTATGTTCAATTTCGGAAAGCTTCTTGTTCAGACGCTGGTTGCGTGGCTCGGCACCTCCGCCATTGCGGCAAACGCGATCATCGGCAGCATCTTCAACATCACCATCGTGCCCGGCATGGGCATGAGCCTTGCGATTTTGACCGTTGTTGGTCAATGTGTCGGCGCGGGAGATTACGCGCAGGCAACGCGTTATGCAAAAAAACTTTTGTTGATTACGTATCTGACGATGGCCGCGGTCAACCTGCCGATTTTATTCTTTGGCAGACAGGTGCTGGCCATCTTCTCCCTGAGCGAACAGGCGCTTGATATCGCCGGCAAAGTATTGCCGCCGCTTGCGATTGCCTGCTGCCTTGTCTGGCCGGTGTCGTTTGCGTTCCCGAATGTGCTGCGTGCCGCGGGCGATGCGAAATACACCATGATCGTCTCGGCGGCTACGATGTGGATCGTACGCTTCGGACTGAGCTGGCTGCTCGTCAAGCAGTTCCACTTCGGGTTGGAGGGCGTATGGTACTGTATGATGATCGATTGGGTCGTGCGCTCCGTGTTCTTCTTCTTTCGCTATCGCGGCGGTAAATGGAGAACGAAAACCGTATTGCGATCGTGATTGCGTCAATAAAATTCATGTAAGAGGACTTATCTTTGGTCGAATTGTTTGCAGCGAATATTCATCAAATCGCGCCGCGCGCAGAGGAGCTGATCGCCCTGCTGGACGCAGAGCGGCAAGCGCGCGTGCGTTCCTTTGGCGACTCTCGCAGCGCGCTATTAACGCTCGCCGCGGGGCTTCTTCTGTACGCGGTCTTCGGTGAACAAACACGCCATTCCCGCTTTGAGCGCGGACGCCGCGGCAAGCCGCATCTGGCGGATCACACACCGTTTAACATCACGCATGCGGGCGACTATGCCGTGCTCGCGCTATCCGCGCAGCCGGTCGGGGTCGATCTGGAGCGCTTTCGCCCGATCGACTGGCGGCGCATCTCCGAGCGGTTTTTTCACCCGATTGAGCGGGAGTATCTGGCGAATTCTATCGAACCGGAGCGGGACTTTTTCCGCATCTGGACGCTCAAAGAAAGCTATCTCAAAGCGGAAGGAACCGGATTTTCCGTCTCTCCCGCGAGTTTTGCGGTGCTGCCCGAAGGCGAGCACAACGCGAAGTTTATCGGCGAGACAAACTATCGCTTCACGCGGATTCCCGCGTTTCCGGATTATTGTTTGAGCGTTTGCGCGCTGGAGGAGACGGTCGCGGATTCGGTCGTCCTGAAAGAATTTTGATAATTTGAGTTGTTTTGTACGAACGCGCCGCCCGTGATAGGGCGGCGCGTCTTTGCTTATTTGTTTATTGTGCGATTGCGGACTGCTGTTTAATGCGCTCGATCCAGCTTTCGCCAACGCCGAGAATCAAGCCTTCGATGTCCACCGATGCCGCGGAAAGCAGTGCATAGGCGGGCGCGGAGAGCTTCTCCACCGTTTTGTCTAGCAGCTTTGCGCGCAGAGACGCAATCTCCTGCGGGGTGAGCTTCCCGTCGCTGTTTGCGGCTTTGAGCTGCGATACCATCGTCTGTTGCAGTTCGCCAACAGTGATCTTCGCGGCACGGATCAGTTCCTTTTGCGCGTCGTTGATGTTCTTCAAATTGGCGTTTTTGCCGAGCTGCATGGTTAAGTACGTGCCGAGCACGCCGATGAGGGTAATCAACAGCGTCGCCGCCACCTGTAAGCCGTAGTTGAAAAGTAGTTCCATATCGTTTCTCCTTCTATGATTTGTTTGTTGTCAGGTTTCTTCCATCACGCGGATTCGCGCCTCATGATCGTTGATCTGATGCGCATGCTCGCGGACGTTTTCCCAAATGCGGTCATGCGCATTGCTGTTGCTGGCGGCGAGGCAATTCGTGTTCTTTTCCAGATGCTCCATCGCCGTCGTCAGCCGCGAGATCGCTTGTGTGAGTTTGATCATCGGCGCCACGATCGCGGCAAACAAGGCCACGAGCGTTGCGATCACACCGACGACATCCCATTGCTGCATAGTCGTTCCTCCTAATACCATTTCGGACGCAGAAACGTGGTCCACGCGCCAAAACGATCCTCTTTGTGCTTGACGAAGTTCCAGCCGCGCCGCGCATTGACGCGCGTGAGTTGGCAGCCGTATGCCCCGCCCATCCATTCCGCGGCATAGCCGCCGCCGACATAGATGCCGATGTGCCCCGACTTGTGCAACAGATCCGCCGGCAGAAGCTCGCTCTCCTCGATTTTTCGCATTGACTTGCTCGCGGCAAAACCGTTTGCGGCGAGATCAAAGCCGGGCTTCACCACGCCCGCATGACGCAGCAATCCAACAACGCCGCCGGAGCAGTCTGCACCGGTGATCGCGGGGTTTTCCATGACAGCCGCCTCCATCATCTCCTGCCGTCCGCCGTCATAGTATTCTGGTTGACGCAGCGCGCCGGATCGGATGCGGGCAAGCGTAATCACGTTCGGCGACAAATCCGTGTTATACAGGTTGCCGCCACGGATGTAGAGACTCGTCGGATAGTCGCGCGGCAGAGCGGGGTCATAGGCAAACTGCAACGCGTCGAGCACGATCTCGCGTCGGCGATCACTTGCGCCTTCCAGCGCTGAGGCAATCAACCCCGCCGCCGTTTCGCCGATGTTCGCGGGGATCTCGCCGCGCGGCTGCGGTGCAAGTGCTGCATCTTCCGGGAACAATGCGCTCCATGTGATAGGGCCGACGATGCCGTCCGCAACGAGTGCGTTTTTTGCCTGAAAGTTCAACACAGCGTTTCGCGTGTCGCTGCCAAAGCGGCTGGTGCTGATTGCGGTGATGTGCGGCGCATAGCACCCAAGCGAGAACAGGCGGAGCTTGACGCGCAATACATCCTCGCCCGTGCTGCCGAAGCGCAGCATTCGATTCTGGATCATGCGTTGCCTCCGTTGCTGCAATCCTTCCCGAAGGATGCATTTACAAGAGGCGATTTGGACTTTTCCGATGAAGATTGTTTGGCTTTTCTATTTAATGTAAACAAAAAAACTGGCATCGGTTTCCTCTTTCCGGGTATCCGATACCAGTGTTACACATTATGATATTTAAAAATTATAATAAAAAAAGTTGTAAGAATGTAGAGCTAGCATTTTGCTCTCTATCAATATTACTATCACAGATCAAACCGAAAATAGCAATGCGGGTCTCGCTCACCGATGCGGTAGAGCGAGCTATAGCTTGCGGGGACACGCGTTTCCAGCAGCGTTCCGTTGAGCTTTACCAGCGTTCTGCGCGAAGGCAGATTATCCGCGCGACAGGAGATGATCACATACGACATACCGTGCTTGCGGGCGATCTCGAACACGAGTTTACAGGCTTTCCCGGCATAACCGTTGCCGCGATACGGTTCTTTGACCGCATAGCCGATGTTGCCGCCGAAATAGAGATTTCGAACATACCCAAGCCGCAGGTCGGTTTCGCCGACCACAGCGTCGTCGCTGAGGCGCACGATTTGAAACTTATAAGCGGGAACAAAGCCCTTTGTCTCGTCCGCCGCATTGACGGAAGCGATGCGCAGCGTGATCTCGCCATCCGACGGCATCGGCATATCTGCGTCCGGCACATCGTTGATGCGGAGATCGTCACCCTCTTCCCAATCCTTGCAGACATCGACCCAACCTGCCGCGCGGCTGTAGCGATACAGCTCGTCGCAGGTGACTTCCATCGCGCTGTTTGTGCTGCCGCAGGCAGGAAACACGGTCACGAAGCGTTTCAACGAGACATCGAGATAGACGGGTGTTGCCTCCGGCAGATCAAACGGGCATACGCCACCGATTTCGCATCCGGTGAAATGCTGCACCTCTTCGGGCGAGAGCATCTTTGCTTTGGTCGCAAACTGATCCTTGAATTTGCGGTTGTCGACGCGCGCGTCACCCGCGGCGACGACGAGCACACAGCCTTCGCCCAACGCGAACGAGAGCGTCTTTGCAATGCGCGCCGGACGCACCTGCAGCGTCTGCGCCGCGAGCTCGACCGTTGCGGAGCTCGTGTCAAACTCCCAGACCCGCTCTTCCAGATTCATGATGCGAAAATATGCCCTGACGCGTTCAATCGACATAACGTAACCTCTTGCTAAGATTCCTGATTTGAAACTGTATTGTATACAAGAAACAAATCGGCGTTTCGTCTATCGTAAAGACTTTCACGCCGATTTGCAAGTGCTATTGTGTTATTGTTTGATGCTTACGCGGTCGGAAGCGCGTATTTTTCGGAGTATTCTTTCACATGCGCGGTGAAGGCTTCGTCTCCGTCCGCCGCCTTGACAGACTGCAGATAGCTGTGCATGTCAAACGTTTCGTTCTTGGTTTGAATCAGCGTCGCTGCGATGTTGGAGCAATGGTCAGACACGCGCTCCATATTCGTCAGCAGGTCGGAGAGCACAAAACCAAGCTCGATGGTGCAGACACCTTCGCGCAGACGCACCACGTGGCGCGCGCGGATTTCGGCCTGAAGTGCGTCGATGACTTCCTCCAGCGGCTCAACAAGGCGAGCCTCCTCAAGATCTTCCTTCAGGAAGGCGTCGAACGCGTTATCGAGAATCTCGCGCAATGCATCGCTGAACACGCGAATTTCGGTCGTTGCAGCTTCGGAGAACGAAAGTTTTTTGTCGTGCATCTCCTGCGAAACTTCGGTGAGGTTGACCGCGTGGTCGCTGATGCGCTCAAAGTCGCCGATCATGTGGAGGAACATGCCGATTTCGTTGCTGTCCTTCTCCACGATCTGGCGCGTGCTCAACTGCACGAGATAGGTGCCGAGGCGGTCTTCATACTTGTCGATCTCGTCCTCATTTGCAACGATTTGCTCGATTTTCTTTTCGTCATACTTTTCTAAGGTTTCAAGCGCCATCAACAGCGTATCGCGCGAAAGCGTCGCCATGCGCGCCATAACGTTTCGAACCTGCTCCAACGCAAAGGACGGCAAATCCAGAAAACGTTCGTCCAGCGGCCATTTTTCTTCCTTGACCTGCTTGTCGCGAATCGTGAACTTTGCAAGCCTGACGAGAAGGTTCGACGCGGGCAACAGAATCGCAGTCGCCATCAGGTTGAACGACGTATGGATGATCGCGATATGCGCGGGATCCAGCACGTCATCCAAGAACGTAAAGCGCATGAACGCATTGAGCGTATAGAACAACGCCAGGAAGAATACGGTTCCGATGATGTTGAAATACAGGTGCACCATCGCTGTGCGCCTTGCGTTTTTGCCGGCTCCGATGCAGGAGAGCAGCGCGGTTACGCAAGTGCCGATGTTTTGACCCATAATAATCGGGATCGCGATGCCGTAGGTCACGCCGCCCGTTAAGGACAACGCCTGCAAAATACCGACCGAAGCAGACGAACTCTGGATCACACCGGTGATGACAGCGCCGGTCAGCACACCCAGAATCGGGTTGCTGAACCGCGTCATGATGCTTACAAACTCCGGCATGTCAGCCAGCGGTTTCACAGCGCTGGACATGATGTGCATGCCGTACATCAGTACCGCAAAGCCGCAGAGCACGCCGCCGATAATTTTCTTTTTCTGTTTCTTGGAGAACATCGCCATGATGACGCCGATGACTGCAAGAACGGGAACAAACGATGTCGGCTTGAGCAATTGTACGATGAGCGATGACCCTTGTAGACCGGTCAAGCTCAAAATCCACGCCGTTGCCGTCGTTCCGATGTTGGCGCCCATGATGATGCCGACTGCCTGATTGAGCGTCATGATGCCGCCGTTGACAAAGCCAACCGCCATAACGGTCGTTGCCGACGAGCTCTGGATGATCGCGGTTGCGACCGTACCAAGCAAGAGCGCTTTCCATTTGCTGCTGGTCGACCGCTCCAACGCCCGCTCCAGCACGCCGCCGGACATGCTCTCCAGAGAAGAGCTCATCAGGTGCATGCCGTACAGGAACAGTGATAATCCACCAACCATTGATAACAAATCAAAAATCGTCATTTTTTCACTCCCTCAAATTTTCCCACAAGTATCATCTTATCAGAACTATGGCGAAATTCCTACCGAATTGTAAAATTTGTTGCGATTTTTCTTTATATATTTTTGATGTGTGATCTGGATACTTTACAATGCTGTTTTACACAAAAAAAGCGGCGTTGCCGCCGCTTTTTTAAGGATCAATTTTCCGGTCTGTTCTTGAGGAGCTCGTAAAACGTGAAGTATTTTCTGCCGCAATACGGCGTTTTCGCCGCGCGCAGCTCATATGACTTTCCGTCCATGGAGAATAGCATCTTGTATACGCCGACCAGCCCCATGCTGCTCACGCGATCCAGCGGGAAACGATGACTCCCGACCGAGAGTTCCTTCTTGCTGATAGAGAGCTTGCCGATCTCTGCGACGCTGTCCTTATGCTTTGCGCCGACTGCGATGAGCATGACGTCTTCATCCGAATACGCAATCTCGTCGTCTGCAAGGGAGTCTGCATACTCCAAAATGCGTTTGTTCTGCCAGAAATCCCAGTCACGGGTCGTGGTGAAAATCGGTTCCGAATCACTTGGGGAAACTTTCTCAAAGAATCCAAGCGTGTTGTATCGCACGCGCATGCCGCAGGTGCAGGAGAACACATCTCCCTCACTGTGCAGCGTTCCCGTTTTGCCGCACTTCGGGCAAAAATAGAACGCCTTTTCAAGCCCTTCCGCCAGGTTCTTGCCCTTGAATTCGATGGGTTTGATCGCTTGTCGTTCAAACGCGTCTTCCCAGATATCCGCACGGATATGGTCGTTGACCTCGTCCGGCGTCATCTGCTTCAGCTGTTCGGGCGTGTAGACGTTGACCACATAGCCGCGCATATATCCCTTGCGCGAATACTTACTCCAGCGCGGCGAGGTCAGATAACCGCCTTCGAACCGATAGGTGATCAGCGGTGCGCCGGTTGCTTTGGCGAGCTTGCCTGTCGCGGGAAAGATCGGCCCGGTTACGCCGTTGTAAGAACGGTTCCCCTCTGCAAAGAGGCAAACGTTCGTGCCCTTTTTAACATGCCGGATAACGTTCAGCGCGGCTGTTGCGTCGGTCATGCCCTTGAGACGCGCAATCGGTCCAAAAAAGTAGATCAACAGCCACGAAACAAACTTCTTGCGGAAGACATGCTCGCTGGAAACGAAATACATGTGCTCCGAAAAACTCAGCGCAAGCAGCGCGGGATCGAGGTTTCCGTTGTGGTTTGCGGTGATCAGGAACGGTCCTTTGCCGACGTCTGCTTTCTCCGGATGGAACCGATAGATGCGCTTTAAAGTTCCGCTTACCAGCGTCCGTAAGAACACAAACACCCGCTTATGCCGTTTGAGAACTTTGTCCATATCATCACCGCCTAACTAAAATCGTTACTTCATTATACCTTAGGCGGGAAAGCTGCCGCAACCTGAACACGACTGTATTGCCAAACGGATTCCCTGCGTTATGCTTCCGGCTGCTCCGCGGCTGGTTCGCTCGTCACTTCGGAAACCGTTTGCGCCGTATCCGCAACCGCCTGCTTTGCGTCGCTCAACTGCGCGTTGACGGCACGCACGCGCTCTTCATCCATCTTCACCACCGCGCGATCATAGGTCACAAAGCCGTTTGTCTCCTGCTCAACGTCGGATAGCTGCGTATAGATCGCGGCAGACAATCCTTTCGCCTTTGCGGGAATCACTTCGCGCGCGTAGAGCTTTTCAAACGCCTGCGTCAACGCTTCTTTCGACGGCAAGCGCTTATAGCCGAACTCCTTTTGTGAGAAGCTGTGCTCGGGAATATGATGGCTGTATCCGCCAAACTCGCTCAGCACTTCCGCGCGTCCGTAAGAATCGCCCTTATAGCGATAAGCTTTATAGTAGACATGCAGGCTCTTAACGTCTCCACCCTTTTGATCGTGCCATCCGCTTGCGTGGTCGATCGTGCGCGTGGCGTCGATCGAACGGATTGCGTCCACCGCTTTGTTTGCGTCAAACTGACCCCAACCTTCGTTGAACGGCACCCACATTACGATGCTCGGGCTGTTGTAAAGCAGCGAGACCGTCTCGTGCAGCTCGCGGTAATACGCCTCTCTCCCGCGCACTTCCTCGCGCGCAAAGTAGGCGTAGTCGCTGTCCTTATGCGCGTTGCCGAAGATCAGCGGCAGCGTGATCGTGCCGGTTTTATATTTGCCGCCGCCGTTGACCATGTCCTGCCAGACAAGCATGCCAAGCCGGTCGCAATGATAATACCAGCGGAGCGGTTCGATCTTGATGTGTTTGCGGAGGGTGTTGAAGCCCAGTGACTTCATCAGCTCGATGTCATACACCATCGCCTCATCGCTCGGCGGGGTTAAGAGACCATCCGGCCAGTAGCCCTGATCGAGCACGCCGTTGTGAAAATATGGCTCATTGTTGAGAAACAGCCGTGGAACGCCCGCTTCGTCGCGCTCGACAGCACATTTGCGCATCGCAAAATAACTCTCGACGAAATCACGCTCAAACGTCATCGTAAACTCGTAGAGCTTCGGATCCTCGGGTGTCCACGGTGTGAAACCTTCCATCGAAAGCCTGAGCGGCGTACCGCTGACAAAGACGGTTTCGTTACCGAGCAGGTTCAGCACGCCCGCGCCGCCGCAGTTGGTCCAAACGGTGAGGTCCACCGCGCTCTGATCAAATTGCGGCGTGATCACGACGGTTTCGATGCGCCGCTTCGGCGCGCGCTCCAGCCAAACCGTCTGCCAGATGCCGCTCTGCGGCGTATACCAGATACCGCCGGGTTTGCTGCTCTGTTTGCCGCGAGACCAGGAGGCTGTGTCCGATTCATCCCGCACGCGGACGACGAGCTCGTTGGGAATGCCGTTGACGAAGGTATCGCTCAGTACCACGGAGAACGGCAGGAAGCCGCCCGCGTGATGCATCAGCGTGACGCCGTTGAGTCGCACCTCCGCAAACTGATCGACCGCGCCAAAGTGGAGAATCAGATCCTCCGTGTTTGCGTCAAAGCCCAGCGGCGCTTCCAACTGCTTCCGATACCACAGGCATTCGTTGGGTTTGAGCGTCCGCCCGACGCCGGAAAGTTCGCTCTCCGGTGAAAACGGCACGAGAATGCTTCCTTCAAACCGTTCCGGCGGCACAAGCTGGGTCAGCGCCGTGATGGCATAGTCCCATTCTCCGTTGAGAATCTCGCAGTTGCTTCTGCGGAACTGCGGGCGCGGATACTCCGGCAATACGTTCGTTTTATCGAGGGCTTGACCCCATTTTGTCAGCATAATCTCGTGCTCCTTTGTCTCTCAATTCGATGCGATGCGCAACAGCGTTTCGCTATTCCTCTATGCGGATGCTGGATTTGTCTACCTCGATCACCGCGTAGTATTTTTTATCCATCGCGTGGATTCGTTCGGAAATCTCTTTCTTCACCGCTTCATCCGACTTGGGAAGGCCGAACGGTACGACCACATCGAACACCAGATTCGTGTGCGTGGGCCCCGCCACCACGCGAAAATCGTGCAGCGTCAGCCGCTCGTCCAGGCTCGTTAAAATCTTCTCTGTTTCGGTGCGGAGGCGGTTGGTCTCCTGGTTGTTGGTTTCGACGGGATCCATATGGATCACGGCTTCGCAGCCGCATTCTTTCCGTAATAATTTTTCAAGATTGTCGACCGCGTCGTGCAGATGGATCATATCGCCGTCTGCGGGTACTTCCGCGTGCAGCGAGATCATTCGTCTGCCGGGGCCATAATCGTGCACCACAAGATCATGCACGCCGATCACGCCGTCATGCGCCAGCACAATGCGCTCAATCTCCTCGACAAACTCTTTTGTGGGCGGCTGGCCGAGCAGCGGGCTGACCGTCTCTTTCGCCGCGCGGATGCCGGTATAGCCGATGAACAGCGCGACCGCAAGGCCCGCGTAACCGTCGATCATCCACCCCGTCCATTTGCCGATCAGCATAGAGAGCAGGACGACGCTGGTTGCGGTCACGTCCGAAAAGCTGTCCATCGCGGTTGCGCGCATCGCCGCGGAATCGATCTTTTTGCCGATGCCGCGGTTATAGAAGAACATATATAGCTTTGTTAATATAGAAATAACAAGCATACCGAGCGCGAGAAACGAGAACACAATCGGCTCGGGATGCAGAATTTTCTCAATGGAAGTTTTTGCCAGCTCAAACCCCATCAGCAGAATCGCCATAGAGACGATGAGTCCCGCGATGTATTCAAACCGGCCGTGCCCGAAGGGGTGCTCCTTGTCCGCTTTCTGTTCGGAAAGGCGGAATCCAACGAGCGTGATGGTCGCGCTGCCCGCGTCGGAGAGGTTGTTAAACGCGTCTGCCGTAATGCCGATGCTCTTTGTCACCATACCCGCGATGAGCTTTCCCGTGAAGAGCAGGATATTGAAAAAGATGCCGACTGCGCCGCAAAGCATGCCGTAGCGCAAACGCACAGTAGGCGATGAAAAGTTTTTGTGGTCTTTGATCAGTAGTTTGGAAAGAAAGGTAATCATGGCTTCCTCCAGCGCATATGATTTGGGTTCGATCGCTTTAAAAGTTCAGAAATGCGACGGCATACGTTTCGTATGCCGTCGCATTGATATACAGATGCTTTTTAGTTGGTAGCTTTACTCGCTGACTACGTCAGAATCCGCGTTTTTCTTTACGCTCTCGATACCGCCGATGGCAGAAGCCTTTGCGGAATATCCTTCGGACGAAAGAATCGGTTCGCCGTTCTTTGCGCGCAGGCGGAAGCGGAACTCGCCTTTTTTGTCCTTATAGAGTTCGAACACGGGGTTGGTCAGATTTTTCCAGCCTTCGACGGTCTGGTCTTCAATCTGCGCCACCGCAGCGTTCTTTTTCACGCTCTCAATACCGTTTTTTGCCGCGGCTTCGGAGGAATATACTTCCGACGTTCCAATCGGTTCGCCGTTTGCAGCCTTGAGTACGAAATACGGTCCTGTCTTGCTTTGTTTGATGACATATTTGCCCATAGCAATCGCCTCCGTTTTTTGTTACCATACCATCTTTACGGATAAAATGCAAGCAAGCGCGGGTCACAGCGGCGCAAAGTCAAGATTGTTCACAATCGGATTGTACCCGTGGTGCGGTTTTTGATACCTTGCACGGTAGAGTGTTGAAATTCACGCAAAATTACTCAGCCACTATATATTGTGGTGTTCATAATTTTGAAACCATATTTGAACAAAGTTTGAACAAAATCGCAAAAAATCCTACGCTGTATGGTAGAAAATGCTTGCCTTTTGCCATTTTATCCGTTATGATGGCACTAGTCGCACAGCCTAAAACCGTATGCGTTCTTATGCAGAAACTTGTTACGGGGTACATGACCATGACGATGACCGAAAAGCTAGACATCCTCATGTCCGAACGGGGCATCAATAAATCTCAGCTTTCCCGCCTATCCGGCATCCCATATATGACGATTGTCAACTTCTATGAAAAAGGCACGGAGAATATCAAGCGTTCCACGCTGATCAAACTCTCGCGCTTCTTTGACGTTACGGTCGATTATCTGATCATCGACGAGGAGACGCGCCGCGCCTACCCCAGCGTGACCCCGAAAGCAGGTCAGATCACCGCGCTGCCGACCTCGATCGTCAAGCCGCGCATCTATCGCAGCGTCAAAGGCTTTCCCCTGCTGGACGAACAAAACGTTGCCTGCTATGACGAAGTGCCGCAAAACATCCGCTGTGATTTCACGCTACGCTTCACCGGCGACAGCATGAAGAAGCTCAACATCAACGACGGAGACATCGTCTACGCCAGCATGATGGAGGATGTGCGCAGCCATGAGGTTGCGGTCGTGCTGCTCGACGGCGCGCTGACCCTACGCCGCGTGTATAAGAACGAAAACCAGATTGTGCTCATGGCGGAGAATCCAACGTATGCGCCTGTCGTCATGCGCGCGGGCTCCAATGTACGCATCCTCGGCAAAGCGGTTGCGTTCCTCAACCCGAACGCTCCGGCCAGCCCGTTCTAACAAACCAAGCCGCACAAAACGCCCGCTGACGCGGGCGTTTTTTTGTTTACAGCGTATCAACCATGTTGTATTGAAGAATTCATTTGCTCCGGCTCCTGTGCCATCTGCCGCCCCGCGAGCAGTAACGCACCCAACAGCACGCAACCGACTGCACTCAGCGTCAACGGCAAGGTAAGCGTGTTTTGCGGACGCAGGTGAAACACGAGATAGTATGCAAGCACCGGAACGATCTGCGACGGCACGTATTGAATCGGAATCAGTTTGGAAGCTTCCCCAAGCGCAAACGCGCGCTGTGTTTCTGTGATGGCGAGCATGCCTGTCGTTCCGGTAACCGCAGAGCCAAGCAGGACAAGTGGAAGCAACGTAAGTGAAAAACGCGCCTGTGCCCAATCGAACAGAACAACCGTCAGCACACCGAGCCAGAGGTTGCAGATTGAGAGCAGCAGCCCCGCGTCCAGCGTACGGAGCACGCCCGCCCACTGCGGACGCCGCTTCTGCGCCATATAACACCCAACGCAGAGCAACACCAGCACCGCGGAAAACCACCCGAGCCGCGCGAGAAACGCAGTCTCATAGATTCCGGCTGCGTGCAGATCGACAGACATCTGCCCCAGCCCAAATAACGTCACCGCCGCCATCACGAGCACGACTCCCGCGATTTCCCCTGCGCGAAAGCGCTCGCTTGCGTACCGCACCGCGCCCAGCGCAAGCACGACAAGGCCAACGGACGAAAGCCCCGGCACGATTACGGGTCCGATCAACCCCAGCGCGATCAGGTTCAGCGGAGAGCCGAGCGCAAGCTGAATTAAAAATCCTGCGATCCACTTTGGCGAACGGACGAGTTTCTTCATCAGCCCCGCGTCCGATTTGCGCTCCATCACAGCGAGCTTTTGCATCAGTGTGCCGATGTTGAAGAGCGCGCCGGATATGATCGCGGCGCTAACGCCAAGGATGTATCGTCCGTCCATCGTCGTCCTCCGCCTATATGATTTTTGTTGAAGTTTATGCCTGCGCGGCAGAAACCTTCTTCTCGTTGATGCCCGCGATCAGCAACCAGAACAGGAACGCAAACTCTGCGACCGTGCACGGAATCAGCAGTATGGTTGCGATCGTCGTGCTGTTCAACAGGAAGTACGCGACCACGGCGAGCAGACCGCAAACCGCCTCGATGATGAACAGAATGCCGAACACCTTCGGAATGAACTTCGAGCGGCAGATCAACTGACCCAGCGGCAACACCCACAGCGCAAAGAACACCTGGCCGATCATATAGCCGTTGTTGTAAGCGGCGAAGCTGAGCGCGGAAAGCTCGCCAAGCTGCGGCGTGCTGAGTGCGCCTGCTTGCGCGGTTGCGTAAACGAGCGGCATGTACTCGTTGAGAATGTTCAGCATCAAAATCACGCTGCCTGCTGCGGCAAACAGCACCATCAGACGCGCTTTGTCTTCCGAGACACTGCGGAGCAGTTTGTAGAGCATCAGCGCCGTGAGCAGATAGCTCATTGACATGATGATATCACTTAATATTCCGGCGCGGAAGAGCAACGTGTTTTGCAGGATGTTTGCGGCGGTCTGTGCCGCATCTGCGGTAAACAGCTCCTGGCGGAAGAACAGTTCTGCGAACAGGCCGGAGACGACCATCAGTAGGAACATCAAGCCCGCAACGCGAGCGGTTTTCTTCGTGGGTTTCATAAAAATTCTCCTTCAAAATTTGTATAGTAAGCTTTGTTATGCATTTTTTAACTTTTGTAGCCTTAAGTACCATCCTGCATTACGTCGTTTTAGGCCACTTTTTTGCCTGAATCACGATGAAAACAAGGCAAATCAGCTCCACAAGGGCAAAAAAAATATAGTGGGGTGTTGCGGACCCGCCTGCCACAATGTATAAAGCGGTAACTCCTGCGACGATGTAGTTGAGTATCCGGTTCGCCTTTCGCTTCAGCACGCGCGAGAGCACGATCATCGCAATCGGCAGCTCGTGCACCAGTGCAAACCCGAACATGATCCACGGCGTAACCGAGACAGCCTCTTCTCCCGATGCACCGAGCATGAACGAGAAGATGTCCGCTGATAGAATGTTGATCAGTACGACAGTCCATAGAGCAGAGATCAGTGCGCGCGGCTCTTTCTGCGCGGCAGGTAAAATTGTTTTGTTCATATGCTTTCTCCCATAAAATCTTGTTTAGTTTTTCAAACGACGCTGACGACGACCTTGCCGCTCGCGTGTCCTGCTGCCACATAGTGGAACGCCTCATCCAACTCTTCCAGCGGCACGATCTTCTCGATCACTGGACGAATCGCACCTGATGCCACTAACTGCATGAGCGCTTCGGTGTCCGCCGCATTGGGTCTGGCTGCAAGCACGCGAACACGTTTTCCGCCCATCGAATAGAGCCAGCCGAACGCCATGATGTGAAACACTCTGTTGAGCGCACCGCCAACGATGATCGCCGCGCCGCCTTTTGCAAGCGCATGCTTGTACTCTGTCGGAGATGCGTCTCCGTGCACGGCAAGGATGAGATCATACTGCTTTCCACCAGACAAGCAGTCCTCTTTTCGGTAGTCGATCACGTAGTCCACGCCGATGGCCCGCGCCTGCTCCAGATTTCGCGCGCTGGTGACCCCCGTTACCTCCGCGCCATAGTGCTTGGCAAGCTGCACCGCAAACGTGCCGACTCCGCCCGACGCGCCGATGACAAGAACACGCTTTCCGCGCACATCTATGCCAGAAACCCGGAACGCCTGCATCGCGGTGACGCCCGCAAGCGTTGTTGCCGCCGCGGTCTCAAACGAAACCGTCGCGGGCTTTTTACCGAGCAGCGTTTCCGGCGCTACGGCGTACTCTGCAAAGCCCCCGAACCCATCTGTCGCAACGTCTGCTTGCACCTCGTCGCCGACCGACACCCGCGTCACGCCCTCCCCAAGGCTGACCACGGTTCCCGCAATATCTGCGCCGTAGATGCCGCTTTTCGGCCCGATGCCGAGCTTCATCGTGCGGTAGTCCGCCGCGTTGATCGAGGACGCGTGCACCCGAATCAGCACTTCCCCCTGTTTTGGTTCGGGTGTCGCAACCTCCTGCATCGTGAACCGTCCATTTTTCTTGTTGTAAACCATCGCTTTCATCATGGTTCCCCCCATCTTTCTCTTTCGGTTGACTTATTTCGTGTAACTGAACACTTCCGTAATCGGCACCCCGAACGCATCCGCGATGCGGAACGCCAGTTCCAGCGAAGGCGAGTACTTTCCCGCCTCCACGGCGATGATCGTCTGTCTGGACACTCCTGCCTTCTCGGCGAGTTCCTGCTGCGTCATCTCATGAGCAAAAAACCGTAGTGTGCGAATGTTGTTTGTTATTTCCAGTTTCTCCGGCATATGAATCCCTTCTCTCGTGTGATCATTCTAAAGTATTTATTGAATCCCTTTGCGATAGTAGCGAATCTGCATCAAGGCTTCGATTAGGCTCCCCATCCAGGTCGAGAAAAACAGGATGTTCAGCATTGCGACAGCCGATGCGCCAAACGCGATTGCGATCAATCCAGCCATGAATCCCAGACCCATGATCGTGTAACCAAACTTGTTCGACTTCATTTCGATGATCTTGTCCATCTCGTCCTCGGTCGTTTCAACACGCATTGAACGTCCGATCTCTTTCTCATCGACCTCATTCTCTGATAGCTTCTGACGAATGGCCTTGGAGATCGCCATCAGGATGTGGAACACGATTTGCAGAATGATCAAAACAACAATGCCGATTCCGATGAAGACCAGAATGGTCTTTGCCCAGAACTGCAGGTCGTTGATGTGTTCCATTCCCGCTTGGCCGAAGGCATAGATGCTGTATGAAACCATCAGCAGTACGCTCGTGATGATCGACATCAGTGTTCTTTTTTCTTGATATGACATAGTTTATGTCCTCCTTTTATGTACGTTATACTTTACATTTAGTAAAATACACCATCCTTTACATAATGTCAAGTATTTTTTACACCATGTAAAAATATATTATCATTGCGCGCAAAAAAAGCGCCACACGATGTGGCGCTTTGGAGAATCGTTTGTTTGTTTTAGCTGATCTTCAGGCAGACGATCTGTGGGCCCTTGCCGCTGCCGCCCTTGCCGCGGGTACCCACGACGAGCAGGTTGTTGAACACCGCTGGCGTGGAATCGATGCGGCTGCCGATGTCGATGCTGTTGAGCATGATACCGCTGGACGCGTCATACATGATCACGTAACCGCCGCGGTCGCACTGGATCAGATACGCCTTGCCCTGCGCATCGTAGACGACGACCGGGCTTGCCCAATAATCGTTTGATTGCTCGATCGACCACATGATGCTGCCCGTCGCTTTGTCATAGGCCACGATGCGACCGCCGAGCGTATAGGTTCCGCTGGCGTTGATCTGCGGGAGCACTTCTCCCTGCGTTGCGGCCTCTGTCGCTTCGCCTTCCGCCGTCTCCTCCGGGTTTTGCGTCTCGGTTGCCGTTGCGCCGTTTGACTGCGCCGCGAGGCTAAACGAGTAGATCACGAGGTTGCTGATTTGTCCGCGCCCGACATGTGGCGTTGCGACGATGCCGCCGCTCGCGCTCGCGTCGCCCGTGGAACAGATCCAACGCTTTTCCCAGATGATCGCGCCGGTGAGGCCGTTGATCTTGCGCTGGTAGCTGTAGCCAAATCCATCCGGCAGGTCGCTTCCCTTTGTGCGCGTTTGCGAGCCGGTGTAGAGATAGATCGTGTTGTCGTCATAGCTCTCTTCCACTACTACGGAAGAGTCGCTCTCATCGGTAACGTCCACGACATACTTGATCGCCATCGTATTGAGATCGACGCACTGCAGCCTGCCGCCGTTGTCCGTGAAGAACGCGTAGTTGCGGAACGCGGAGATAGAGCTTTCCATACCGAACCAGCGCGCGCCAGTCGTATCGTCGCGCGAATAGCCGGAGCCTTCATAGCGCGACTTGATCAATCCGTCTGGATCGATGGAAACCGTGCCTGCAGCAACGTCAAACTGCGCGTTTAGCTTCACAGTGTAGAAAATGCCGTTTTCGCCGCCGTAGACCAGCGTGTCGTTCGCGATCATCGGGCTGCCGTCGTAGGCCTGCCATTTGCGCCGCGCGAACCAGTCAAACCCGCCGAACTGCTCAATCTGTTCGCCGGAAATCAGCGAATAGACGCGTATATATGAAGAGGGGTTGCCTTCGTCGTTGTCCACCGGGATGCCTTGTCCCACGAACAGCAGCGGATAGCCGCGCGGATCGAGGCAGGCAGTTCCCTTTTGAATAAACCCTGTATTGATCGGGTCTCGCGTGGCGCTGCCCGTCTCCAGATCCAGAAAATAGATATTACCGTCCATTGCGGCATAGATCACCTCAGTCAGAGGCAACGCCGCATCCTTGAAGCTTTGTTTTACGTTCATTACCGCGACGGTTTCAACCGGCCACTGGACGATTAGTGGTTGCCCCGTCCAGCCCGTACCGCTCCAGTTGCCCAAAGCGCCGATGGTCTTCGTCCACTGCTCGCGCAGGCGTTTGTCAGTGATGGTCGCGGTTCCGTATGCAAATGAGTTACGGTAGTTGTTGCCGCCAAAGGTGGTGATACCCGGCAACACGCTGTATTCGTTATCGCGTCCGAAGTTGAGTAAATCGCTCCGCTTGAAGCTGTCTACGTCCTTGCCGTTGACCTTGATCGCGCCGGAAAAGCCAAACTGCGCAGGATTCGCGCTGTCCGATCTCGTGACGGTGATATCCTCCGGCAAGGCGGGCTTAGGCGTTGCGGTCGGCGCGGCCGTTGCGGTCGGAACCGGCGTCGTCGCCAGCACCTCTTCCTTGTCGGACTGTATTTTTTTCACCAACAGCAGCACGATGATCACGCTTGCAAGCGCAACGAACAGGATTAAAAAGAATCGCGGTTGCATGCGAACGCGTCTTTTTCTTCTCTTCGCCATGGTTTCGCTCCTTTATGAATCGTTCACGTCTGTTAGTTGATCTTCACGCCCCAGATTTTCATGCCGCGGGTGCCGAAGACGATCATGTTGCCGTAGACGGCAGGGCTAGCCTCGATGTTCTTTTCCGCATCAAAGGTGCTCAACAGCGTTCCGGTTTTACCGTCCAGCAAGAACACCTTTCCGCCCGTATCGCTGCCCTCGCAGAGCACGATATAGGCGTTACCGCTCGCGTCGTACACCGCAACCGGCGAACTCCAGGTGTATTTTTCCATATTGAACGTCCAGCGCACGGAACCGTCGGCCTTGCTCAGCGCGACCAGCACACCGTCGTCTTCGTTCGGAGTGCGCGAGAACGGCACGATCACCAGATCCGAGATGCTCTTCTGCCCGAGCAGCGCGGTTGCCTGTACACCGCCGGAAACGTGATCCTTGGTGTTGACGTTCTCCGTGTGTTTCCAGATAACTTCACCCGTGATTGCGTTCACCTTCATGAACGGCACACTGCCTTTCAGATCCGCGTCCGCCGTAAAGTGCAGCGAAGAGCCAATATAGAGGTAGGCAGCCCGGTTTGCAAAATCCGTTTCCAGCACGGGCGAACCGTTGGTGTCGTCCTGCGTATCCTGCGCCCAGACGAGGGACATCGTGTTGAGGTTGATACACTGCAGGAACCCATCATTCGTGCCGAGATATCCAAACTCGCCAAGCGTCGCGATGCTAGTCTCGTAGCCGAGCCAATACTTGTTGCTCGCGGTGTTGGTGCTGTTGGGATACGTCGAGCGCGTGCCGACATACCGCATCTTCACGATATCGCTCGGATTTACGCTGAGCTGACCCGTCGTTTCGTCAAACACAGTGTTGAGCTTGATCGTGTACAGAATGCCGTTTTCGCCGGGATAGATCAGCGTATCGGTATCCGCGTCCACGAGCGGCGCGCTGTCGTATGCGTGCCAATCACGCAGGGAAAACTCGTCGTTCTGTTTGCCAAACTCATACATCCGCGTGAAATCGATCAGTGAATAGACCATCGCGCGGGATTTCATGTTGTCAGACGTATACATATCGCCCGAGCCGAGATAGAGAATCGGATAACCACGCGGGTCGAGCGAACCGGCACCCTTGAACGGCATACCGATGTTGAGCTTGTCGCGTGTGGGTTCGCCGGTCTCGAGATCGACGAAATAGACGTTGCCATCCATTGTCGCGAGGATGACTTCGACAAGGCCCGATTTTTGCTTTGCCCAGTCGTACATGTTCATCAGCTGTTTGATGTTGTCCGGCCACTGGACGATCAGGGGCTGACCGACCCAACCGCTGCCGGTCCATGTGTTTTCCGTGGGACCGCCGACGTCGCTTCTCATGAGCTCGCCGGATTCAATAACCCAGGCTTGCGTCAGTTTTTTCTGGCTGACGCTGGCGACGCCAAATGCCGCGTTGTCGCGGTAATTGCTGCCGCGGAAGGTGATGATGCCAGTCGCGTTGGTGTAAGGCTCGTCCGGCAGGAACTCGATCTTTTCATCGCGCTGATAGGAGTCGACACGATTGCCGTTGACCTCAACCGCAGATGTTAACCCATAAACGCTTGGCTGCGTGCTGTCTACCGCGTGCGGAATATCGTACGGCGGTGTCGGCGTCGGTGTCGGTGTGGGTGACGGCGTCGGTGTAGGCGACGGCGTAGGCGTTTTGAAGAGCTCCGCAAACAGGCCGGGGTTCTGGCTCGCCTGCGCCTCCTGCGGATTCTTTGTGCTGCCGAAGGCCTTGATGCCGACGATGATCATTGCGATCGATACAATCGCGATGGAAAGAATGAAGAACGCTCTCGGCTGTACGCGGAGGCGATAACGACGTTTTTTCTTTTTCTTGCGCGGGCCGCCGGACGATCCGCCGGAGGAGCCGGAAGAACCGTATCCCCTGCTGCCGCCGGAACCGGATGCGGAGCCGGAACGGCTTGCGCCGTATGCGCTGCCGCCCTGTGCGCTCGATCTGGGTTGCGCTGTGCTGCTGCGCTCATAGTCCTGATACTGTCCCGCGGACGAGCTGCTTCTGCCCGAAGGCGCCGCGCTTCTGCCGGAAGGTGCGGTGCTTCTGCCTTGCGATGCGCTGCGGTCGTAATATCCGCCCTGATTGGTAGATGCGTTTCTGCTGCTCTGCGCGGGTCGTTCATAGCCGTCATACGGGCTGCGCGGTGCGCTCGGTCTCGTGTACGGTGTGCCGTCCTGATAGGTTCGCCCGGAAGAGGAGCCGCTCCGCCCCGTGCCGGATGATGCGCCGCCGGAGCCTGACCCGCTGCGGGGCTGGCTGGTGCGGCTTCGCTCATTTACGGGATAGTCGGGGTATCGATCGTTGTCCATGCTGGTTCCTCCTCTGCGTAACAGAGTGCAAAAAAGCGCTCTAAGAGATCATAATCTAAATTATTATAGCATCCAAGTGCGTGCATTTTGTTGTTATATTGTAAACAGTTCACCCTTTTGACACAAAATATGGTGATATTTGCGATTTGTAAAACCACTTCTCAACAGTTTTTTTCCGGCTGTTGCGCGGTTTTTATTTCGAAAATTTTGTAAAAAAAGATGCCGCGGGCAACGGCATCTTTATGTCATGCGCGATGATCGCGCAGAAGTGCTATTCTGTTTTTCCGCCAAACACGCCGGAGAAGAAAGCGCCGACGGCGGAGAAGAAGCCTTTGACATCTTCAAACACCTTGCTGGTCACTTCGCCGACCTTGTTTGCGGTCTGTGCAGCTTTGGCGATACCGACGAGCTGCTCTTGCAGCTGATCCGCATCCAAGCCTTCGAGCTTGCGCACAAGAGAGAGCACTTGCTCCAGCTGCGCGTTGGTCAGGGCAACGTTATACATGTCCGCGAGATTCTTGATCTCCGCGCGCACTTCGTCGTCCGTCATGCCCTGCGTTTTGTCGAGCATGCTCTTGAGTTCGTTGATCATCTGCGTGGCATCGTCGCTGCCGATGTACTCGGCGAGTTCGCCGGTGACGACGAGCTCTTCCGCACCTGCGGCTTTTGCAAGGCTGGAAAGCGAGTTGCCGGTGATGTCTTCATACGCTTTGTATGCGCCCGTCAGTGCGCCCGTGCCGGAGACCGGGAACGGAGCGCTCACGACAACCTGCGCGTCAGAAATGCCCGCCGTGGTCAGGGCGTTGATATACATGTCTTCCGTGCAGTAGTTGATGTTGTGGATTTCCACACTCATACCGGAACCTGCCGGAAGGGTCTTGATATAGATGCAGGAAAGCGCGACGCTGCCGATCTTGCCGTCGGGCACGAGGCCTTCCAGATAGCTGCGCTCTTCTTTGTTGGTAACGGAAAGCTCCGTGACCGTTCCTTCTTCGATTCCAAAATCAGAATAAACGGCCTCGCGCTGACGATCGGTGAGGTCCGCGCCCATTGTGACGCGTTCTTCCCCGTCCTCGTCGGCCAGCGCCGCCGGTATAAAGAGCGTGAAGCTCACCGCAAGGGCAAGCACCGCTGCTAAGAGTCTCTTCATGGATATCCCTCCTTCATGTAACGCCGAAAGTATAGCATACCCCCACCCCCGCGTCGATGCACTTTGGGCAATCTTTTCTCGTTCGACATGTTTTGTTTTTAATTTTCACATTGTAACAATCGTTCGCTTTTAGCGCACCGTTAATCATTGTTCGGTACAGGATGTGTTGATTTTTCGTCGGAAAGGGTAAATATTGTTAGTCCCAAATAAAAACGCCCTTCAAAAGAGCGTTCTGTAAGGCTAAGCTTTCTTTTATTATATGCGCGAGAGAACTTACTTCTCCTCCACCTTCACCGCAGGCCGCCGCATGTACTTTTTCTCGTCGACAACCACAAATCCGTGGCGCTCGTAGAGCGCGTGCGCATCTCGCGTGGCAAGGATGCCGGAAAGCCCCTTGATGCTCTTGTGCGAATGCACCGCGGCGACCAACGCTTTGCCAAGCCCCATCCCGCGGTACGTTTCGTCGATGAACACATCCGCAAGCCAGTAGATGGTCGCATAGTCTGTCACGCACCGCGCAAAGCCGACCTGTTCGCCCGCGCGATAGACACCGAAGCAAAGAGAGTTCTCGATCGCCTTCTTGATGGTCTCAATGTCTCTATCCGCTGCCCAATAGGATTTTTGCAGCATTTCAAATACTCTCTGGGGTTGAATCAGCGCTTTATCGTCGCTGATGAGAAATTCGTCCGAATATACTTCCATCGTTCTCTCGTCCTACAAGTCTATCTTTGTGCGGTATGCCGCGCACAAGTCGGCTTTATTCGTAAAGTTCTGCGATGCTCTCAATGATTTGCCGGTTGCGCTCCGCGTCTTCTTCGTCCTTAAGGTTGTGGTTCACGCCCTCAACGAGATGGCAGATGATGTTTCGCTGTTCGCAGAAACTCAGAAGCGCTCGTCCGGTGAGAAAACGATCCTGCGTACCGAGCACCATCGCGATCACGCGGGATTCAGGCCGCACAAGCATCAGCGTCTTGTTCAACGGCGTGAGGTAGAGATGCCGCGGGAGCATGTCATAGTCTCGCTCATACTGCGCGGCGAGGATCGTTCCGAGGCTTTTGGAGACGAACACGGTATCCTCGTAGTCCGAAAACGGAACGTGCGCGAGTTGCCGCTTCACCGCACGCTGCGCGACGGCGACCGCCTCTTCCAGCGACTCAATCTCCCGAAACGGAATGTGTGAAAAGTCGAGCCGAACAACATCATACCCGCGCGCGGAAAAATCGTTCGCAATGCGCTCAAACAGCGCTTCTCTGCAGGTATACCCCGTACCGGGAAAGCAGACGGCAATCCCTGGTTTCATGATTCTCTCCCCTTCTCAAAAACCCGTATGTTCAGTTCCCCTGTTCCTAGTTGTTTTCTATTCGAGTGTAACACGTAAAAAACACATGCGCAAGAGCGCACAAAAGCATCGAAACAGCAGATATGTAAACAAGTTGCAACAATCCAGAAAAACCGCCTGTTCTCGGGCTTTTTTGAGACGATTTTCGCGCGCGTTTTTTGTGGGAAAAATCGAGGCGAAAACACGCCTGGTTTCCGTGAAAAAATCACCGAAAATCATTGACTTTTTATGCACAATTTGGTTTAATTCCGTTTAGTGACTGTAAACAATAAGTTTAGAGGTGGTAGACTGAAATGGAGATCGGCGTCAAGATCAAACAGCTGCGATTGCAACGCGGATTGACGCAGGAGGAGCTCGCCGCCCGCACGGAGCTGACCAAGGGGTTCATCTCCCAGCTCGAGCGGGATCTGACCTCCCCCTCTATTGCCACGCTCATGGATATCCTCGCGGCGCTCGGAACCGACGTCGCGGGCTTTTTCCGCGAAACACAGGAGGAACAGGTCGCCTACAGCACGGAAGACATGTTCGTCAAGGAAGAAGCGGACGGATACACGATCCAGTGGCTCGTCACCAACGCGCAAAAAAACGCACTCGAACCCATCCTCGTCACCATCCCCGCCGGCGTCAGCGGCGCGGAGGACGACCCGCATGAAGGCGAGGAGTTCGGCTATGTGCTCTCCGGCAGCGTTACGCTTGTGCTGGGCGAACAGCGTTATCGCCTCAAAAAAGGCGGCAGCTTTTATTTTCACCCGACGCGCGTGCATTATCTGATCAATCAGGGCAAGGCCGAGGCGCGCGTGCTCTGGGTCAGCACCCCGCCGAGCTTTTAGTCGGTAACCAAACAGGCATTTTTCCGGTGAGCGAATTACCGTTTGCCGCAACGATTTGAAGGAGCAGGTACATGAAGGACAAACATCTCATCGAGCTTATCGACGTATCGAAACTCTACGGCGGAGACGTCGCGCTTTCGCATGTCGATCTCTATATCAAGGACGGAGAGTTTCTAACGCTGCTCGGCCCTTCCGGCTGCGGCAAAACGACGATGCTCCGCCTCATCGCGGGCTTCATCATGCCGGACGAAGGGCGCATTGAGATGGACGGCGTGGACATCGCAAACACGCCGCCGTACCTCCGCCGCGTCAACACCGTGTTTCAAAAATATGCCCTGTTTCCGCACCTCAACGTTGCGGACAACATCGCGTTCGGTCTCAAGCTGAAAAACGTCGATAAAGAAACGATCAAGCAAAAAGTAGACGCCATGCTGGAGCTCGTCAACCTGAAAGGTTACGGCTCGCGCTATGTCGAGCAGCTCTCCGGCGGACAGCAGCAGCGCGTCGCCATCGCCCGCGCGCTGGTCAACGAGCCGCAGGTGCTCCTGCTCGACGAACCGCTCGGCGCACTTGACCTCAAGCTGCGCAAAGAGATGCAGGTCGAGCTCAAGAACATGCAGCAGCGGCTTGGCATTACGTTTATCTACGTCACGCACGATCAGGAAGAGGCGTTGACCATGAGCGATACCATCGTGGTGCTAAAAGACGGCGTGATCCAGCAAATCGGCACCCCGACGGACATCTACAACGAGCCGAAGAACCCGTTTGTCGCGGACTTCATCGGAGAAAGCAACATCATCCCCGGCATTATGCTGCAGGACTACAAGGTGCGCATGAACGGCGTGGTCTATGATTGCGTGGACAAGGGTTTTGGCAAGAACACCGAGGTGGACGTCGTCGTCCGCCCGGAGGACATCGACATCGTCCCCGCCGAGGGCGCGCGCGTGTTCGGCAAGGCCGTCTCCGTCGTGTTCATGGGCGTGCATTATGAAGTGGACGTCGATTGCGGCGGTTACGAATGGGTCATCCAGACCACGGACTTTGTGGAGCGCGGGCAGGTGGTCGGCATCTCGATCCCGCCGGACGCGATTCATATTATGAAGAAAACGCAGCAGACCAATCTCTTCGACGCGGTCGCCTATCCCGAAGATGGAGAAATTGAGTTGCTCGACCATCGCTTCGCCTGCAACGGCTTGGAATCGTTTGAAACCAAGGACGATGTGCTGGTTGCAATTGCGCCTGTCGACGTGCAGCTCATCCCGCCGGAAGAGAGCGGACTTACCGGCGTGGTGCGCGCGTGCATGTTCCTCGGCACGCACTATGAGGTCACAATCGGTTGCGGCGAAGAGGACTGGATCGCCTATTCACCGGAATACATGGAATCCGGCGAGGAAATCGGCATCTCTGTTGCGGCAGATAAGATCGCGGTGAGCGCAAATGAAGCAAACTAAGTCCATCAAAGAAAAGCTCGCGAAGGGAATGCGCATCCGCAGGAGCGTATTCGCCTATCCGTACGTCCTCTGGATGGCGGTGTTTATTCTCGCGCCCATGCTGCTGATCCTCTACTACGCGTTTACCAATGACGGCGGCATCACGGTGGAAAACATCGTACAGGCGGCAAGCTGGGATAACCTGAAAGTGCTGATCGACTCCGTGCGCTTTGCGCTGTATACGACGATCCTGTGTTTACTGTTGGGATATCCGGTTGCATACCTGCTTTCGCAGATGAAAAAGACATCGGCGGCGCTTTTGTCCGTATTCTTTATCGTGCCGATGTGGATGAACTTCCTGCTGCGCACCTACGCGTGGAAAGTGCTTCTCAGCGCGTTTACGAAGATTCTCTATACCGAGAGTGCGGTGCTCCTCGGCATGGTCTATAACTTTTTGCCGTTTATGATCCTGCCGATCTACACCACGCTGATCAAGCTCGACAAGAGCTATATCGAAGCCGCGGCAGACCTCGGCGCAAACCCCGCAAAGACGTTCCTCAAGGTGGTGTTCCCGCTCTCTATGCCGGGCATCATCTCGGGCGTGACCATGGTGTTTATCCCCAGCACGACGACGTTTGCGATCTCACAGCTGCTCGGCGGCGGCAAAACGATGCTCTACGGCGATCTGATCTATATGAAATTCATCACGGAGCAAAGCTGGAGCACGGGCAGCGCGCTGTCGATCATCCTACTGGCATTCGTGCTGATCTCGATGACGTTCATGAAAAAAGCCGAGCGAACGACCAGCGATGAAGGAGGCGGAAGACTATGGTAAACCGCCTGAAGAAGTTCTTTTCCGGCACGTATCTGGGCCTGATGCTCGTGTTCCTCTACGCGCCGATCCTGATTTTGATCGTATACTCGTTCAACCAGAGCAAGACGCTCGGCAACTGGACGGGATTTACGTTTGACTGGTATGTGCAGCTGTTCCGCACGCCGGAGATCACGGATGCGCTGGTGGTGACGCTCTCTGTCGCCGCGATCTCGTCGATTGTCGCAACTGTGCTCGGCACGCTCGCAGCCATCGGTCTGCACGCCATGAAACGGCGCGACCGGCTGCTGCTGGAGAACATCTCCCAGCTGCCAATGGTCAACCCCGACCTCGTGACGGGCATCTCGCTGATGCTGCTGTTCCTGTTCGTGGGGCTGAGAGACGGCTACACGCGGCTGTTGATTGCACACATCACCTTCAACCTGCCATACGTGATCTTCTCCGTGCTGCCCAAGCTCCGGCAAAGCTCTGACATGCTTTACGAAGCGGCGCTCGATCTTGGGTGCACGCCCATGCAGGCGATCCAGAAGGTGGTCATCCCGGATATCATGCCGGGCATCGTCTCAGGTTTGATCATGGCGTTCACGCTCTCGCTGGATGATTTCGTGATCAGCTTCTTTGCCGGAAACGGCGTGGATAACCTTTCGATGTATATCTACGCGACCGCACGACGCGGCGTCAACCCCGCGCTTTCGACAATCATCTTTGTGCCGGTCGTCACGCTGCTGCTCATCGTCAACCTCAAGAGCATCCGTGAAGAACGCAATGCCGAGCTGCAGAGTAAAAAAGTCGGCTTGAAGCGATAATAAAGATACCCCCGCCGTTTCGCGGCGAATACGATTACTCATTCTTCAACAAACACAGGAGGAAATAAACATGAAACTCTGGAAAACGATCATCTGCATAGCGCTTGCCCTCGCGCTGTCGCTCTCGCTCGTCGCTTGCGGCGGCGAAAGCAGCAAGGTCACGCTCAACGTGCTCAACTGGGGCGACTATATCGACCCCGAACTGCTCAGGCAGTTTGAAGACGAAACCGGCATCTCTGTCAAGTACACGACCATGACCAGCAACGAAGAGATGCTCGTCAAGCTCGCCTCGAAAGACAACATCTACGACGTCTGCTTCCCCTCGGACTATCTCATTGAGAAGCTCGTTGCGGACGATCTGCTGTACGCCATCAACAAGGAGAACATCCCGAACCTGAAAAACATCGACCCGCGGTTTATGGATCTCTCGTTCGATCCGGGCAACACCTACAGCGTGCCGTATATGTGGGGCACGGTCGGTATCCTCTACAACACCACGATGGTCAGCGACCCCGTGGACAGCTGGAACATCCTCTGGGACGAGAAGTATGCAGGCCAGATTTTGATGTATGACAGCATGCGCGATACCATCGGCATCACGCTCAAGAAGCTCGGTATGGACATCAACACCCGCAGCGAAGCGGATGTGCTCGCCGCGCAGGAAGCACTGATTGCGCAGAAGCCGCTCGTGCGCGCCTACCTCACCGACGACATCAAGATGGAGCTGATCAACGGCAGCGCGGCGATGGGCGTAGTCTACTCCGGCGACGCGGTCTACTGCATCTCCGAAAACCCCGACCTCGCCTATGCCGTTCCGCAGGAGGGCAGCAACGTCTGGTTTGACAACATCATCATCCCGAAGTCTTCCCAACACACGGCGGAAGCGGAGCAGTTCATCAACTTCCTATGCGATGCACAGGTTGCCGCGCAGAACTCGGACTACATCGGCTTCTCCACCCCGAACGCGGAAGCGCTCAAGCTGATGGATCCGTCCTATGCCGAAGACCCGACCTACAATCCCCCGCAGGACGTGCTTGACCGCTGCCAGATCTTCCAGGATCTCGGCGACTTCGTCAAGGTGTTCTCCGACGCCTGGACAAAAGTCAAGGCAGCCTAGCAAACCAAAAAACACAAAGAGCGGATCGATTCGATCCGCTCTTTTGTTTGTTATCGCTTCTGTCGCTTATTTCACGTCTCTGGCAAGCTCGTCCGATACGATGGCTTCAAGCTCTGCGTTGCTCATCACGGTCGTGCGGCAGGCTTCGTACAGCATGTCGATGCGCTCCTTGATGTTGGAGACCACCGGGCTGCGTTTATCGATGTCGATGCCCATGTGCGTGTTCATCCAGTATGCGATGCCCGCGGTGCCGCTGTGTGCGTCCACCATGACCTCGGCCGGACGGTTGAGGATCTTACCCGTGTTAAAGATGCTGTAGATGCGCTCGTCTTTCAGAAGACCGTCCGCGTGGATTCCCGCGCGGGTGCTGTTGAAGTTTGCGCCCACAAACGGCGTCATCGGCGGGATTTCGTAGCCGATGTCCTTCTCAAAGAACTCGGCGATCTCGGTGATGACCTCGAGGTTCATGCCGTCGGTCGTGCCGCGGAGCGAGCAATATTCCATGACCATGCCTTCCAGCGGGCAGTTGCCGGTGCGCTCGCCGATGCCGAGCAGCGAGCAGTTCGCCGCGGATGCACCGTAGAGCCACGCAGCCGTCGCGTTGGAGACAGCCTTGTAGAAGTCGTTGTGGCCGTGCCATTCCAGCAGTGAGCTGGGCACGTTGCCGTAGTGCCGCATGCCGTAGATGATGCCAGGCACGCTGCGCGGGAGGCTCGCGCCGGGGTACGCAACGCCGAGGCCGAGCGTATCGCAGCAGCGAATCTTGATCGGGATACCCGCTTCTTCGGAAAGCCCTGCAAGCGCGTGCGCAAACGGCACGACGAAGCCGTAGAAGTCCGCGCGGGTGATGTCCTCAAAGTGGCAGCGCGGTACGATGCCGCGATCCAGCGCCATCTTGACGACGCCGAGATACTTGTCCATCGCCTGCTTACGGGTCAGGTTCATCTTGTGGAAGATGTGATAGTCCGAGCAGGAGACGAGGATGCCCGTCTCGCGTACGCCAAGCTCTTTGACGAGGTTAAAATCGCCTTCCGTCGCGCGAATCCAGGTCGTGATCTCCGGGAAACGATAGCCGCGGTCGCGACACATCTCCAACGCTTCACGATCCTGCTGGCTGTAAACGAAAAACTCGCTCTGGCGGATCAGGCCGTTCGGGCCGCCGAGCTCATGCAGCATGTCAAAAAGGCGCACGATCTGCTCCGGCGTAAACGGCGCGCGGGACTGCTGTCCGTCGCGGAATGTCGTGTCGGTAATCCAAACATCTTTCGGCATGCGCATGGGCACGAGGCGCTGGTTAAACGCAACCTTCGGAACCTCGTCGAAATTGAAGATTTCCGGGAACAGGTTTGCCTCCTGCACATCTTGCACGTCATACTCATAGTAGTTCTCGCGCAACAAGTTGGTGTGGTCATCAAAAACGATCTTGCTCATTGTTCCCCTCCTCTTAGCATGCTTGCATGCTTGTATACAATAATTTATCGATTATTATATCAGCGGTCGCGAAGTGCGTCAAGGCAAAAAACCTTGATTTTTCGCGATTTATGCGACTAATTTGAATATACTTACATATCAAATCATATATAATCCAAATTTCAACGGATGTCTCCCCCTCCCTTTGCGGCATTGTGTGACAAGCGCACCAATCTGCGGTCAACAGCTATTGCTATTACATGTCAAAATGATACGATGAAGTCAAGAAACATAGGAGGTAAAATGCTATGTCAAAATATGTAGACGGATTTGTGCTAATCATCCCCAAAGACAAGCGGGAAGAATATAGAAAAATGGCAGAGATGGGTCGTGATTCATGGTTGAAGCACGGCGCGCTGGAATACTATGAAACACGCGGCGACGATTTAAGCCCCCTGGTGATGGGAGATATGAAGACCCGCGCATTCTCGGATTTGAACGGAGTTTCAAAAGACGACGACGTATGGTTTTCATTTATCGTGTTCAAATCGAAAGAGCATCGCGACGAGGTCAACGCAAAGGTCAACGAGGAAATGAGCCAGATGGGCGATATGGAGGACTTCGCGATGCCGTTTGATATGTCGAAGATGATGTACGGCGGATTTCAGGCGGAAGTCGAAGGCTAAAACAGATGTTTGTTAAAACCGTCCTCAGAAATGCGGGCGGTTTTTTTGCGTCTCTATCCGATCCTGCTATCTTTTCTTCTTATGTAATATCCATTGAAACATGTCGTCAGCGAAAACGTTCTGTTTCGTTTGGCGCAGCGCGTTGACACAACCCATAATGCTTTTTATACTGAAACTATAGTACATATAAAACAAGTCAGGAGGATGCGTTATGCCGGACATGAAGCCGACCGCCGATCAGGTGCGAGACGAGGCGCGCTCTAACGCGGTGCGTGAAGAAGCTACCCGTAAAAGCCGGCGTGCGCAAGCCGACGAGATCGAGCGATACGACCGCGAGCCACGCCGGAAATTCCGTCTGCACCATCTCAAATGGATTATCCGCGGCATCATTCTCATCGCAATCATAATTGCGGTGCTGTTCCTTTTGCCGCGTATTCGGGATATCCTCTCGCCGGACATCAACATCGACGTTCCGGATTCCCTCTCTGGCCTGTTGCCCGACAAAGAGATGGGCTACAACAAGGTCGATTATTCCAACGCGATCCTCGGCGAATCCCGAACCAAGAGCGATTTTGTGGTGTTGGAACAGGATGTCGAGGTTTCGACCCGCGTGTCTCAGGCGCTTGCAAACCTTGCATTGTTTGAAAAATCGAAAATCATCCACTCGTACGGTATGGGTGTCTATACCGTTGATCTCTCCAAGCTGACCGCGGCTGATATCACATTTGATCAGAAGCTGAATCTCGTGACGATCTCAATTCCGCATGCGGTGCTCTCCTACGTGACCGTCGATGTGGAGAAGACCGTGTTTGAGGAGACGAAGAAAGCGCTGTTTGCGTTCGGCGAGATCAAGCTCACCAACGAGCAGCTGAATCTACTTGAGCAAAACATTCAGGATGCCATGCAGGAGAAGTTGAACAACGCAGATATGCTCGCCAAAGCGGATGTCTCCGCTCTGTCGCAGGTGCTCAAGCTGTTCGAGCCCGTGGTCAAAACCATCGATCCTGACGTCATCGTCAACATTGCGTTCACTGAATAGCGCAACGAACGTATAACAAAAGCCGCCCGACAGTTCGGGCGGCTTTTGTTTGTTTCTATCTTCTAAAGCACAATTACTCTACGATCTTGTCAAATCCTTCTTCGCTGTTCAGCGTTTCCGGCTCTTCTGCATGTGCGCGTCTTCTGGCGCGGGAGACCTGCCGCGGCGCGTGCTCGACGGATTGCTCGTGCTGCTCCGCTACTTCCGGATCGACCTGTTCCTGCTCCTCTTCAGCTATCTGCTCGCGCTTACGGAACAGTTTTCGCCGTTCACGCGGCTGCTCCGGCTCCACAGGAGCGTCAAGGAGTGGTTCGGGCTCAACAACCTGTTCCTCTTCCGGCAAAGCTTCCTGCTCCTCCTCCGGCTCCTCATCCTCTGCACAGACGGGTTCCAGACGAAGCAGATACGCCGCAACGCCGCAGATCATAATGCACGCGAGTGCAACGCCAAAGGCGAGAATCGCCGCGCTGCGAACCGCGAACACTTCCGTTGTCGGGCGCGCTGCAATCAGCGTCACGTCGCCCTGCGTTCTGCGCAGGCAGAGGTTGCCGGACTCGTAGAAGAATCCGTCCGCGCCCGCTTCCGCCGCCTGGAAGAGTACGTCTCCGCCATACGGCATGTCGCTGGTGATCGATTCCGTGCCGGAGAGCGCAAGCGCGTCCCGCACATTCGCATCCGAACGCGTCAACAAAACGAATCCTTCGATGTCGGAGCGTCCGACGCAGGCAAACAGCACGGTCGGATCGTTGACGTCCTGCTGGGTGAACTGCGCGGTCGGATCATCCGCCGCGCTCATCGCCCAGGCATACATCTCCTGTGTGCCGAGCGGTATGCCGACGCGCGTTGCATCTGAGGATGCAATCAGCGTGCCTTCAACATTCGCCACATCGATTGTATCGATTGAGAGCTGTTCGCAAAGCGCTGCCAGCGCATCGCTCGCCAGCAGCGTATCGTCATGCGTCAAAAAGCGCGAAACGGCAGCTGCCTTGCTCAAAAGGTTGTCTTGCTGCGCCGTGATCATCGGCTCGGCCAAGCTTTCGCCCGCTTCGATGCGTGCAAATGCGCGATCCATCAGCAGCGTGAGATCTGACTTTGCGCGCGTCTCCATCTGCCGCGAAAAGGGGATAAACGCAATTGCGATACCGATCAGCAGCAACCCTGCCAGCAGGGGCACCAACCATCTACGCAAGAACTGCACCATCGATCCAACCTGCCTTTCGCGCCAACCGGGCGCAGATGTATTTCAATGCTCTTTGCGCCCTATCGCGCAATTGGGATAAAAATCAATCCGCCCTTATTATGTGGACGGAATGATCGAGAGCAAAAAGTTTGCTTTATAGAAGAACTCGCCGAAAAACGACTCGCTCAAAAAATCATAGAGCTTTGGCAACACTGTCAACATTACGGGGACTGCGAGGAAGATCACAAACAACAACAGCACGCCGTGGATCAGGCCAACGCCGGCGCCGATGATGCCGTCTCCGCGCGAAAGCACCGGAAACCCGCCGCGGCCGTATTCGATGCCGCGAATGATAAACCCGAATAGCAGTCGAAGGATGGTAAACAAGAGCATCAGTGCCAGAATGTTAATAACGACGCAGACGATGGTCTGGTTAAAATAGTCGCCCAGCGTGGTGACGCCGGTTTTGCTGAACGCCTCCGACGCGATGTTCTTGAGCACGCAGCGATCCATGGGCAGCGGCATATCCGCGTTTTGGAGCACGGTGTGCAGCTGGTCGGACGAGATGCCCGCAATCGGCGCACGCGTGAGTTCTACATCCGTAATCGCGACGTATTCGGAGCCTTCGGTATAGTACAGCAGCATCTGAAACAGATCCGCGCTGCCTTTGACGATGCCCGAAACGATCGGAATCAGGATGCGCCCGAATAAGATCGAAGCGATCGTTGCGCCGACATTCAGCGCGGTATTGACGAACCCGCGGTAGAGACCGCCGAGGATCGTGATGGCAAGAATCAGTAAGATTGCGATGTCGATGAAGTTCATGCGTTTGTCTTCCTCATCCGCGTCTGAAAAGCGCGCTCATCAGTCCGCATTCGCAAGATAGTACATGCCGTTGCTCGAAAGCAGCAGCTTTGAATCGGTGATTTTAATCGCCGTATCGATCGGTTGCGCAAACGTCGCGGTGGCGGAAAGTTTGCCCTTGATCGTATAGGTAAACAACTGTTCGCGCGAGGCAACCGAGAGCCTGTTGCCCATGATAAACGCGCTGACGCCCTCCGCGGGCAGCTGCAGCGTGGTCTCAACGGGGGCGGGCTCCGCATCTTCCGCAAGCGTGAGGATGCGCACGGTATGGAAGTCTCCGCCGCGCGTGGTTAAAAGAAACGTCGGCGTACCGGACGCAAACGAGAAGTCCAGCACCTCGTATCCGTAGATCGTCGTGCGGTAGATTTCCTTGTTGCCTTCATGAATATAACGGATGATCTGGTTGGTGCAGACCACAAACATGCTGCTGGGCGTGATGAAGATATCGTTGACGAGCTGGTTCTGTACATGAATCATGCCCGTCACTTCATTTTTGCTCAGATCATACGTCGAAATCGTCGTCATGGGCGAACCCGTGGCGACGTTGAGCGTCTCGATCCATAGCATTTCGTTTGCGGTGGAATAAAACCCGAAGTCGACGATGCACTGATCCGCGTAGGATAGATCCGCAATCTGTTCGCCGGTCTTGGTGATGATCAGAACGCTCTCCGCACCATCCTCCGCCTTGCGCATCACGGCGAGGTGTTTGGTTCCGCATTCAACCTCTTCCACATAGCCGGTAAACGTCAGCGGCGTTTGTTCGCCGACGACCTGCAGCTGGGACTCGTTGAACACGACGGTCATGGACTCGCTGCCGGACATACGGATATTCGAAGCACCCGTACCATAGGTATAGTTCTTCTTCGTGTCCGTCAAATGATAAAAGTGGATCTGGCCATCGGTTTGATACAATAGTCCGTCGCCCGTGCTGATATAGGTGGACGTCGTGGAAATCGGCGTGATGTCCATCGACACGGTCTCCGCCTGCTTGTTGAAGATAAACTGAAAGATCACGAGCCCGATGCCTAGTACGCCGAGCGTGATCACAGAAAAGATCAGTGTATTGTTCTTCTTTTTCTTCTTTTTCCGGCGTGGTTGACCGCCTGCTCCGTTGACCGGCGCATACTGCCTTACACTGCCCTGTTGTGTTGCCATGTATTCTTATTCCCCTATGCTTCGCTTTAGTCTACCAGCCCGTGCGGATGCTGTAAAGCAAACTTTCTGTGTCCCGCCAGGCAGTAGACCCGGCTTACTGGGGTGTGATGACCCAGAGGGACTTGGGCAAAATTTTGAATGTAACGGGCGTTCCCGGGTGCACATCGCCGTCGACATCCAGCAGCGACGCGGGCTCGCAAACAGCGGTCAGCTCGGTTGTCTGGAAGTAGGTCACATACTTCAGGCTCAAGTGCTCGCCCTTCATAAACTTCGGTAAAATCGTGTAGGCGCGCAGCTTTGAGACGTTGGTGATCACGCAGATGTCCAGGAGTCCGTCAAACGGATCGGCCTTGGGCGTCACCATCATGCCGCCGCCGAAATGCGTGCCGTTGCCTGCGGCAATGATCAGCACATCCGCTTCCATCGAGCCGCCCGGCCAGCTGATCTTCGTCTTGCGCGAATACAGGTGCAGCATCGCCGTGAGAAGCCCGCGCAGATAGGCAAGTGAACCGTTTTTCATGCGCTTTTTGTAGATCTCCACATATTGCAGCACGTCTACGTCAAAGCCGAAACCCGCGACGTTAAAATACAGCAGATCGTTCGCCATTGCGGCGTCCATATGGCGCGCTTCGCCATTGAGCACGATATCCAGTGCGGTCAGCGCATCCTTGGGGATTTTCAGCGGACGGATGATATCGTTGCCCGTGCCGCAGGAGATGATGCCGAGGGGTACGTCCGTGTTCATCAACGCGCTTGCGACCTCGCGTATGGTCCCGTCTCCGCCGAGCACGACGATCTTTTTCGCGCCGCTTTCGACCGCTTGTTTGGCAAGCTCCGTCGCGTGGCCGGAATATTCGGTCTTTTCCGCGGAAAAGGGAATGCCGCGTTCCGCGAGCGCGTCGGTGACGAGTTGATATGCGCCGAGAGCGGCGCCGTTGCCTGCGACAGGGTTCCAGATCAAATGCAGTTGAGACTCCATACATGTACCCCCAAATATTCATTTTTACGATCTGCCATACAAAAAATGTCCATCGTCAGTATAAAGCATTCCGCGCGCCGTATCAACCCCGCGTCAGCTGCGTATACTGTCGATTTGATTATTTTCGCGGAAAGACGAAACAACAGCGACCCGGCGCTTGTTTACCGGATCGCTGTATCAAGAGCCGATTTCTCGATATGTTATGGTTTGCTGGGGTATTTTACCATCAGTTGGAAATAACCCGCCGTGCCGACCGACGCAATCAGCTCCGCGCGATAGCGCGCGCCCTGCGCCGTCGATGCTTCATACACCGTTTTGCGCTCCTCGACGGAGAGCATGGAGAGAAACGCTTCGCAGTTCTCCAGAGAGGTCGGCACAGGGCCGCCGCCGCCGGATCGCTTTGCGGTCTTCTTGTACTGTTCAAAGAGGGACAGTGCAGCAGTGTACGCTTTGTCATACGCGCTCTGCCGCGCCTCCGCGTTGAACTTCTCTGCCTCCAGCATGCGATTGTTCTCGCTGTCCACGCTGTCTAGCACGTATTTCGACAGCACCGAACCATAGTCCGCCTCCAGCGAAGCGATATCGCCCGCTTCAGCGTTCTGCTGGCGGTTCTTCACGTCGGAAACATAGGTGCTTGCGCCCATTCCGCGCGCAATCGCGTCCGCGTCCAGGTTTGCTTTATTGAGCCGTGTCAGCTCCTGCCGGTTGACGATTGCCTGATCGTAGCTCGGGCGCAGCCATGCGGCAACCGAAGCGCGAATCTCGTCCTCGCTGCGTGCGTCATACGCAACCTGCTGGGGCGTAAAGCGCGCGTACATCTGATCCACAAAGCCGCTGAGCACGTCCTCGTCGCTCAATGTCGGGTCGCTTCCGCCTCCGGTATACGGTGTGCCGATCTGTAAATCCGGCTTGATCACGCCGTAATCCGGCTTGAAGCGGTCGACCGGATTTTGCCAGGTCGGCAGTAAGCCAAGTCTTGTCGCCATAATCGATTCTCCTTTCTACTATTATTCTGTCGCGGACAGATAGTCCTCGATCTCGAGCAGTTTCTGATACAGCGTTTCCAGATTCTGGTTCAGGTTGCTCTCGTTTTGCGCAACAGAAATGTCAAACTCTTCTTTGGAAGCTTGTTCGGAAGCCTTTCGCGAGAAGTACACCGGAAACAATGCCTGAATGCCTGTTTTCTCAAATGCCATCGTTCTCCTCCTTCTCTACAGCACGCGCCGCTGAATGTCCATGATCAGCTCTACGCCGCCGTCGATTGTAAAATGCGATCCGTTGACATTCCGAAACACCAGCTGAAACGCCCTGCCCTCGCCGATCAATCCCAACTCCAGAATCCGCTCACTGCCGCCCGGCATGAGCCGCTCGTTGTAGACGGTGCCGCTTTCGGTCACCGCCTCAACCGAGAGGATGCCGCCGCTGCCGCGCAGATACAGCTCCTCCAGCCGTTTGTTGACAGCTTTGCTGTCGAGGTCGGTCATCGGTGTCTTCCAGTAGGCGTCGATGCGTGTGCCGTCGTAGGTTTCGCCCTCTTCAAATCGGCAAACGCGACCCGCTCCGTCCAGCAGATACAGCGTTCCGCCCGCGGAATAGAGCCCCCGTGCCGTGAACCCGCGGCGCACCATATAGGTACCGCGCACAACGTCGTAGATCAGAATACCGTCGCTTGCGCCTTCATCGATGCCCTCGTGGAATGAGAAATAGAGATTGTCTCCGCGCGCGCCGGAATGAAAACGTAATCCTCCGCCCGTTCGCTTGCGCGATACCTGCGGTCGATGAAGAGCCGCTTGACCCATGCGTGCCCCACGCCGCCGGGATTGCATGTGTAGTACATGCGCGGCGTGAAGTCCGTTCGCACCGAGCGGTTGCAGGTCGAGATGAACTGCATCTGGCTCTCGGTGAATTGGGTCGCTTCCTCCAGTCCGATTACGTCGTATTCCTGCCCCTGATAGCGGTATACGTCCTGCTCGTTGTCGCAATAACCAAGCTTGATTCTGCTGCCGTTCGGAAACGTGAATACGCGTTGCGTTTGGTTGTAGTCTACAAACCCTGATAATTCCGTCTGCAGCAATCGCACATGGTTTTCATTCAGCTCCGACAGCGTTCTTCGGAGCAGCAGGAGTTGGAGTCCTTCATAGCGTAGGGCGAGTAAGACGAGCTTTCTTCGCATGGCCCAGCTTTTGCCGCCGCCGCGCGCGCCGCCATATGCGGTGTGCCGCGCCCTGCTTTCGAAAAATGCCCGCTGACGCGGATTTGGATACCCCTTTAGTTGGAATTCCACGTCACGCACCCCAGCCTTCCTTGTCCTCCAGCACGATGACGATCCTGCGGTCCTCCTCGGCCGGCGGCAGTTTTTCGCCGGTTCCGAGTTCTTCCAGCAGTTTCGCAGCCACGCTGTACTGGAGTTCTCCCAGCAGCGCATGCTCTACGATGTAGCGGCCAATCCTGCGGAGCGCATTTGCGTAGTCTCTGCACTCCGCGCTGTCGCCTCCCTTTCGTCCTTTTGCGAGGATTTCGCCCTGCGGTATGGCGAGGTGCTCGCTCAGGCCCGCCAGCGTATACGGCGTCTGCCGGATGGTCACGCCGCCTGTTTTGAGCGTGACGCGCTCCGCCGTCGCATCGCATGCGGCAAAATACGCTTCAATTTTGCCCTTGAGATTCTTGGGTTTGGCCGATTCCATTCGTTCGTGCTCCTTTCTTGCGAGGCGTCGGGTTTGAGGTCTGTTCCCGCCGCCGCAATCATCGTAAGGCACAAATGACATCAAAAATTACGATAATTCGCGGTTTGCCGAATTCTTATAATTTTGCTTTCGCGCACAGAAGCAAAGCGCACACGAAAGTTCGTGTGCGTTCATCACGTACGTTGCTGTGATTTTGTGTTAATATAATGTGTAATTTCAGATCGTTCGCTCTGATCAGAAGCTGCAAACTTGCTTTGTTGCAGCCCGAAAGGAAACCAGTATGAAAAAGATATTTTCCATCGTTATCGCTCTTGTGTTGATCTTCGCGTTTGGCTCCTGCAAAAAGCTCGCAGATGAACAGGCGCAGGCAACCGCGCCCGTCGAAACCGTAACCGCGGCGCCCGAGGCAACGCCCGAACCGCAGGTTGAAATCCCCAACCCGATTGTCGAGGTAGAAGGCGCCGCCGATTTTTCCGATCTTGGCTTTATCATTACGCCGCATCAGCAGGCGGACACGGCGAGCTACAGCATCATCAGCGGAACGATTGCGCAGATCAACTTTACGCTGAATCATAAGTCTTATACCTATCGCGCCGCCGTCACCACGGAGGATATCAGCGGCGTATATGAAACGTTTGATCCGCTGCCGCAGTCGCTCGATCTGGAAGGCCCCGGCTTTATGGTCAGCCTCGTGATCCAGACCATCGACGGCGGCAAGCAAGGCGCGCTTGTAGAGTGGGAACTGGAAGATGTTCGTTATAGCTTCTATACGCCCGACCCGACCGACTTTGAAGACATCACGGACGTGCTGCTGCCGATCGTCTACAACGATTTGCCGTTTGCCGTCTGCTGCGGTTAAAACTTCTGCTTCTTTATAACACCAAAAATAAAAAAAGCCTGAACGAGAACATCGTTCAGGCTTTTCTTTTTTTGAAAGCTTACTCGGGCTTGGGCGCGCCAACCGGGCAAACGTCCGCGCAGTTACCGCAGTCGATGCACTTGTCGGCATCGATCACGTAGATCGCGCCTTCGCTGATTGCTTCGGTGGGGCACTCGGGCGCGCAAGCGCCGCAAGCGATGCACTCGTCAGAAATTATATATGCCATGCTAAGTTCCTCCATGTCCAAATTTCGTAAACATTATAACACAGCGGAAGAAAACGTCAACATAACTGAGCGTAAAATCAGCATCACGCCGCGTTTTGTCGCCAAATCCGCACGATATTGCGCGGTTTTACGCTCCATCCGCGAGAAAACTACTCCTGTTTCTGCGGTGCGCTGCCTTCAGGGCGCGGGCGGTTTGCGCCGCCGCGTCTGCGACGGTTGTTGTTATTCGGGCGCTGGCCTTCCTGTGCGCCCTGCTTTGGCTGTCCCTGCTGCTGCGGCTGACCCTGCTGCTGGTTCTGCTGACGCGGCTGGCTGTTTTGCTGCGGTCGCGGTTGCTGGCCTTCCGGTCTGCGCTGCTGCTGGTTCTGCGGGCGCTGCTGGTTATTCTGCTGCCGTGGCTGCTGGTTCTGTTGTTGGTTCGGCTGCGGTGCGCCTTCCTGTGCGGGGGCTGCTCCATTCGGGCGGGACTGGCCTTTGCCGCGTCCGCCGCGCCGTCTGCGCTTGTGGTCGGGGTTGCGCTCCTGCGCCGCTGCGCCTTCCGCTGCGGGTTTTGCTGCCGCCTGCGGCTCGCGTTCCTGCCGCGGTGGCTGCTGTGCGGGTCTTGCCGGCTGTGCAGCAGCTTCCTGCTGCTGCGCGATCTGCTCCTCCGTCATTGGCTGCACGGGCAGCGGTTCGCCGGGCTTGGCGAGCAGCGAATAATGGAACTCCCGAAGGTCGATGCTCCCGTCCGGCATGGTCAGGCGCACTTTGGTCTTCTCGGTGATGACGTTGTTGTCTACCACGATGCCGATGCCGTCCGGCGTGAGGATGTCGCGGTTGACGTGCGGCATGCGCCGCTTCATCTCCTCATAGCCGCTCTGTTCATATTGCAGACAGCACATGAGTCTCCCGCAAAGCCCGCTGATCTTCGTCGGACTTAGCGAAAGGTTCTGTTCCTTCGCCATCTTAATCGATACGGGGTGGAAATCGTCTAAAAACTGCTTGCAGCAAACGACTCTGCCGCAGGGGCCGAGGCCGCCGAGCATCTTCGCTTCGTCGCGCACGCCGATCTGTCTTAGCTCAATACGGGTACGGAACTGCGATGCGAGGTCTTTGACCAGCTCGCGGAAATCCACGCGCTCGTCCGCCGTGAAATAGAACACGAGCTTGCTGCCGTTAAACGAATACTCCGCGCTGACGAGGTGCATATCCAGCTTGTGCTGCTCAATCTTCTGTTGGCAAACGTGGAACGCATCCGCTTCCTTCGCGCAGTTCTGCTCGCGCATCGTCGTGTCCGTATCGCTCGCGGGGCGCACGACGGGCTTCAGCGGGGAGACGATCGCCGTCTCTTCCACGTCCATCGCTACCTGCGCAACCTCGCCGTATTCCTGCCCGCGCGCGGTTTCGACGATCACGCCGTCCCCTTCGCTGAACTCGAATTCCAACGGATCGAAATAATAGATGCGTCCGCTCGATTTGAATCGTACGCCGATTACTTTCATGTTGTTCAAACTCCTTACTGCATCCGGCGCAAATTTGCGCGGATCAGGTGTATGTCAAATCTTGTGTCAAGCCTCGATAAACAGCTTTGCGAGCACGCTGTCCATCGTCAGATAAACGCTTGCGCCCGCGGTCAGCTTTTGCTGAGAACTGCTTAACATTTCTATGATACCTTGTATCCGCGCGGTTGTAAAGTGCGACGCGATCTTGCCGATCAAGAGCCGCTGGTCGCTGTTGCGCGGCGGTTGCCCCATGAGCTGCTGGTTCAGCGCATCCTGATACACACTGACGCATATGGTGAGGAAGTTTAACGCCAATTGTACGTCGCCTCTTTTCCTCTTTTTCCCCTTTGCCTTGGGTTCGTCGTCGGGGCTGTCGTCCGGCTCCGGCTCCGCACTCATGCTCGTGATCAACTCCGCCGCATCCGCAAACGGCGCATACTCATAGATTGCGCGATCCAGTATGCCGAGCGCGTTTGCACGAAACGCTCTGGCTTCTTCAGTTGCATATGCGCGTGCGCGGCTGAGGATTCCGTCCGCGAGCGTCGCAAAAAACTGCGCTTCCTCCGGCGACATGCCCTCCTGCGAAAGCGTGCGTGCGGTTTCCTCGACGCTGCCCGCGCCGAGCCGCTCGATCACGCAGCGCGAACGAATCGTGGGCAGGAGGCCAAACTCATTTCCCGTGAGAATCAGCATCGTCTCGCTGTGCGGCTCTTCAAGCGTCTTGAGCAGCGTGTTTTGAATCTGCGTACTCATCAGCTGGGCGTTGACAAACACAAAAGCGCGCTGACCTCCGTTGAAGCCCTGCATCGCGGCGGAGGAAAGCAGATTGCGGATGTCGTCCACCTTGACCGTGCTTTCGCCGATCTCATAATAATTCGGGCAGTTGATCAGCCGTTCCGGCGCGTCCTCATCAAGGCAAAAGAGCGCGGCGCAACGGCGCGCAAGCTCCCGCCTGCCGCTGCCTTCCGGCCCGGAGATCAGGATTGCGTGCGGCGCACGGCCTTGTTGTATGGCTTCGAGCAGTCGGTTCTGCATGTTGTTCCTCAAATCGTTTTTGTATTGGTAGCTTTGGATGATTGTTCAGCTGTGACAAACACGCGTCCGTCATATACGCCAAACAGCGCGCCGCCGTTCTTCTCCTGCGCAAGCAGATAGTCGATTGCGCGTTGGTCGATGATCTCTCCCGGCATGGCGAGAGCGATGCCCGGCGGATAGATGCCGATCGCTTCTGCGCAGGTGCCGCCAGCAGCTTTTGCGAGCAGGACGGTCCGTGTCGGAGAAAACGTCGCTTCGCGGATCGTCAAGCGCTGCTCGTTCGCGGCAAATCGCACCTCTTCCCCGCTGTGCTTCATCTTGCGCGGCGCCCGTTTCGGCAACGCCGTAAGCGTTTCCAGCAATTGCTCATACCAGACAGGCTCGTCGTTCGGTGTGGTGATCAGTACCAGCCTTCGCGCGTCCGCCATCTCCAGATAAATATTATGCTGCTCCAGATACGCCTGCGCCTCATACCCGCCGTATCCGCGAGCGGTTGTGTCAATCACGATCCGCGTTCTGTCGCGTTCAAACACGCCGATCCCGACCGGGTCGTGGAACACGCGCAATCCCTCGATGGCTTCGATCTTTTCTTCCAGCGCGATGCAGCGGGCGACCTGCCCCGTCCAGTCGCGACGCTTCGCCATATAGACCGACCAGTCGAGCGACGCCATTAATAGGTAGGACGGGCTTGTCGTCTCCGTCATCGCGAGTGCGCGGCGCATCTCTTCCGGCGTGATGCGGCATTCACCCAGATGCAGGCTGGCGGCCTGTGTCAGCGCGTCCATCGTTTTGTGCTGCGAGTGGACAAACAGGTCGGCATAGCCGCCCAGACCGCGTGGCAGCGCCTCTGAGAAGGGATAATGCGCGCCGTGTGCGCCGTCGATCATTAGCAGCGCGCCGTGCTTGTGCGCGGCCTGTGAGAGCCCTGCGACATCGGCGCAAAAGCCGTATGCGTTCGGTGATGTAATCAGCGCGGCGGTAGCGCCCGTTTCTGCAAGCGCCCTATCCAGATCGTCCGGTGTCACCAAGCCGAGCAGCCCCTGCGCTTCGTCATATTTCGGCGATATGTAATAGGTTTCGATCCCGCGGAGCGCGGCGCCGCTGATTGCGCAGCGGTGGCAATCGCGCGAAAGCAGCAATTTATCCTCATTGCCGAGCGCGAGAATCATTGCCTGCACCGCGTTCGTTCCGCCGTTGACCACAAAAAAAGAAGCCTTCGCGCCGTATGCCTGCGCCATGCCCGCTTCCGCCGCGGCAATCGCGCCACTGGGCGCATGCAGGTTGTCGGTGTTGCTCAGTTCGGTGACATCCCAAAGCTGCAGCTCGTCCCGCCAGAAGCCGGAGAGTCCGCGCCCTTTGTGTCCGGGCATGTGAAAACGCGCCGGGTTCTCGCGTTCATACGCGCCCAGCGTTTCCTGCAGGGATTGATTGGGAAGCTTCGGGTACTTGTCCATGGTCGGTTATTGAATACTTTCTGCGCAATCGTTCCACTGCGCGGTCAGTTTGTTGACAAATTCTTCGCTCGCGCTTATCGTAAGGCTTATGTTTTTCCCATCGAGACTTGCTTCCACAAGAGTCTGCGCGGATCTCGGCGGCAGCGATGCGCGTATGATTCTGTCAGAAGTTTTCATTCTGGATTCATAAGCAGAGATCGCGCGAATATCCACTAGCTCAATCACCGCAATCGTCTTTTCGGCCTTGCCGCCGACTTCTTCGATTGCCAGCAGCTCGTCCGTGAGCGTATATCGATAGCAAATGTAATGCTTCCGATAGAGATAGACGCCGCTGATTGCGATCAATGCATAGAGTATCGGCTGCGTGATGTGCCGCGAAATCTGGAAACTTTCGTATAAGAGATTGCCGATAGAGATGCACGCGATCATCAGCGCGATGAGCATGATATACACCGCTCCGGCAGAGCGCGCGATCCGCCACTTCGGCGTGGCGGTTTCGATGGCGACGAGGTTGACGACGGTGTTCTCATCCATGTGAATATTATAGGTTGCGAACTTCAAAACGTCAATCAAAGACGAGCATTTCAGAGATAACATGCGAATTCGTTGCATATTTTATCATAACCGCCGCTCATCGCCCGCCGTGTCAATTGCAAGTGGTGTCGAATTCATGTAAAATCTCCGAGTAACGTTCCTCCTTAGCTCAGTTGGTAGAGCATGCGGCTGTTAACCGCAGTGTCGCTGGTTCGAGTCCAGCAGGGGGAGCCAGCTAAGTACTCACGCAATGATACAATTCGTGGGTACTTTTTCTATGCAAAAAGCCCTAAGTTAGGGCTTTGTGGAGTTCTTCTATTTCTATTGTGATGATGGAATCGAGTGAATTGGGTTGATTTTGGATTTGGCTACCAATTTTGCACCCACCTCGGGGTTACGCGCAGGAGTATTATCAATCGCGCAGGAGTGAACTCTGAGCATAAACAATCTTATTTTTATACTAACTTCCTTATCGGAGATGCTAAAGATAAGAAGCAGTACGAAAGAATGCGTATTCTTCATGAGGAAATCTTTAAGGCTGGTGTACTGATGTGTTAATATTCTATCGCATTCATAGCTCATTCGTTGAGACCATATTGTAACATAATTTGATTTTTATTAGGATCCTTTAACTAAAAAAGTATAATTCTTACATTTTCATAAGTTTTGTGAAAGCAACCTTTCGATTTCATATCAAGAGTGTTATTATAAAGATCAGCAGTAAATTCACCAGTCTCACTGTCAAGATAGCGAGCTTTTACATATGATGTAACTTGCTGTTTTGTGTATTTTTAAACTCAAAGCAAATTGTTGGAGGAGAGTAATGCCTATTTCTCAGCAACAAATTAAAACAATCCAAATAGAGAAATTAAAAAACCTTCAAACACTCAGTATAAATTTAACTGAAGGACCATTGATTGCATTAATGGGTGTAAACGGTGTCGGGAAATCAACAATATTACATGCACTATCTTGTTGCTATAAGCCCGATGGTGTGCAAAGGAAGGACTATAAGTTTTCAGAATTCTTTTTGCCGAACACATACGCATTATGGAATGACAGCAGATTTTCGATAACAATCTCATATAGAGACGGCACGCGAGTATATGAAAATATAGAAAGGCAATATCAGAAGCAGGAACGATGGACTCCTCGTTATGATAACCGACCCGAAAGATATGTCTCATTTATCGGAATAAAATCGTGTGTTCCTGATATTGAATCAGATAATACCAAAACATTTCTTGCACTTACACTTCGCGAGCAACTTGATAACAATTCTGTAAGAATTCTTGATTCATGCAAGTACGTACTTAACATACCTTATGAGAGGCTTGCAATTTGCAAAAGTCATTCAAATAAGGAATACTTAGGTGTATTGCGAGAAACCATAGGATATTGTACTTCGCTTAGCATGGGATCAGGTGAACAAAGGGTTTTCAAAATTTTGAGCGAAGCGGTTCGGTGTCCTAAATATTCGTTAATCTTGATTGATGAATTGGATCTTCTTCTTCATGAGAATGCATTGAAACGTATTGTAAAAAAGCTTTATGAAATTGCTGTCGCTCGTAATCTTCAAATAATATTCACCACACACTCGATGGTGATGGTAGATTTGCTTGAATATGTGAAGATCCGGTATCTCTTGCAAACACCAAACACGACTTTAGTTCAAACTTCAATTTCAACAGATTCAATATTACAGCTAACCGGCGATGTTCAGCGGCCAATACACATATTTGTTGAAGACAAACTTTCACAAGCAATTATCAACGAGATATGCTCAGGATTAAATTGCAAGAGATTTGTCCAAACTTTCCTCTTCGGACCAGCAATAAACGCTTTTACTGTAATTGCCGGGAAAGTATTAAATGCCGAGCTTGATGATAAGATGGTTGTTGTTATGGATGGTGATGTATATGTTTCTGAACAGGATAAGATCGATCGCATCAAAGAAGTTATAACCGGACAAGCTTATATTACGCAAAGAGATGAAGTTTTACACGCAATATTACAATATAATCTTCCACAGCAGCAAAAGCCTGAACTGTTCATTAGGAACGGTGTTTTGTCATTATCGCGCGAAATTTTGCCTGATCAGCACGAATTCCGAATAGTTTTAAACGAAATTGGCGTAGTTGAAGACGATCATAAATACATTGATGATGCAATTAAGCGTCTCGATATTGACTATAATGTGGGACTATCAAAAGTAATTGAATTGTTCGCGAAGACCGATGTTTGGGAGAATTTTATTGCACCTGTGCGTGCTTGGATAGAATCGGTCCTAAAAACGATGTAGTGCTTTCTACTATTATTTACTACTACGCGGTTCAGATGGATGTGGCCAGCATTTTGCGTTTGGCTTTTTCTGAGAAGGCTAATAAAAGTATTTGCTTTTTCCGAATAGGCCTCTTGCATATAACTCGCCTATTATAAATCTTGATATGCAAAGAAGTGATTTCTTCCTATAACAAGGATATATTATTACACGAGTGCTATTAAACAACCTCAATGTTATCTGCTCTGCTTCCGAGAATATAAAGGAGGTCAAAAATGGGTGATTCGTTACCTGCCCCGCGCAACAAAGTAATGACTATTCTTGCTGAGGCGACCGGCGGAAAGAGCTATAAAGCGCATAAGTATGGGCTTGACCACTCAGATCGCCCATCAATCGAGTATGGAGACAACGAAATTGTTTGGAAACGAAAAGCCGAAACAATGCAGCACAGAACATATGTCGACCTAACCGCGCGTGCCAAGGCATTAGCCGCGAGAGATGATCAGGTGTTGACATATTTTCTAGACGGTTCTCGAAGGGTATTCAAAGTAGATGACATGGCTTTCCCGCAATCGGGAGGAAGAAGTGTCATATTCCCTGTTATCGCCGGGCAAATTGGCGTCGGCTGTTGTCACCGAATCGACAGAAAAGTTGAGCCCGCCAAGTTCAAACGTGAAATTGTGCTGTCTATGCCGGATGTGGCAGATGCAGACGGCAAGCCAGGGTTCTGGCCTGCAACGGCGAGGAAACTGAGCGAATGTGAAGAGTTGAAGCGACTCGGGATTGAATTCTCCACAATTTTGCCCTACCGAACGTCTAAGATTGGGAGTGAACGAGTTGTGTATGAAGATCGTGCAACTGCGCGCGTACAAGATCGCATGATTGAACGCGAAAAAGATCTGGTCGCTGAGCTAGTCCGCGAAGGGAAGCTCAATCAAGATAATTACCTTGTCAAAGATGGATCTTTGGAGTATCGACCAACAAAAGAAGACAAGGCCGACACGAAGAAGTATATGATGCTCAAGAATAACTACAAATGGGTTATCGGCGCTTCAAAAAATTTCAATCCTGAGGTTTGCCAAGTTCTCGGCGACAAACCGAACCCCGGTTTCATTGCGGAGCTTCCACTCTATCATCGCACACCTGTTGCGGAATATGAAAATGAGATGCTTGGCGACATCAAATTTGCCGTGTGGTATATCAGACTGAGAGATAAAAAGCAGACGCGCACCCCCTTCGATGGAGTCTTAAAGGTCGAGAAGATCCTTGTCACTGAGGAGGAGAATGAGTATGGCATCGATAGCGATGACGTTGACACGCTCTCCGCATACCTCATCAACGAACGAAACCCCGTCTGCTATGGCTCGGATCTTAGGTGGGCAAATCACATATATCCGATATACTTAACAGAATCATATGTGAAATCTCGATATCTCAGTGCAGAGAGCTTCCTGCACCTATTCTAAGGAGGATGTACATGAGCAAATTGATTGGCCGCGTTCTAGCTACTGAAAAAAACCCTACTACAATGGACGAATTCAATTTCTGGACGAACTCAGACCTGAAGCTCCACGCCTTTGATATCGTTAAGGTAGAGCATATCGAGGGCTCATACACGTTCGGGGTGATAGAGAACATATCTCATATTACGGATGCGCAGAGCTTTTTGACGAACTTCATCTCCAGTGATTTCGGTGACGTTGACATCAATGAGCCCACTCTCCGTGTTGGTATGAACTATGCTAAGGCCAAGGTATCTTTTAATAACCGAAACCTTTATACGCCGGTCCATAACAACGCTAAGGTGTCCCTCGCGTCTGCCGAGGAAATCACGATGGCGTTGGGCCTCGATCGAGTCCAAAATCCATTGGTGTGTGGCTCTTTAAAAATGTACGAAGGGACGGCAGATGAGGTCACTCTTCCAGTTCATCTGAACTCGAAATTCATCCTTGGACCGGAAGGCGCACATCTCAATATCTCTGGCATCTCAGGCCTTGCCGCCAAAACATCTTATGCAATGTTCCTCATGAAGGCTATACAGGATCAGTACCTAAACGCTGACACGGATGATAGCGTGGCTTTCGTCATCTTCAATGTGAAGGGCAGGGATCTGATGGCCATCGATAGACCGAACGATTTTTTATCAGACGCTCCCGGTGAACAGGATCGGACTTTCAAGGAGTATATAAATCTCGGGCTTTCAACAGTTCCGTTCCAGCACGTAAAGTACTACATCCCATATGCAAGTAATAGCTCCGTTAAGCTGAGTACCTATCTGTCGAAAGACGATATAGATTGCTATGTGGCTGATGAACAACTAAAGAAATTCAAGTATATTTACGCAGATGACAAAGAAAATATCGAAATGATGTTCGCAGACATTGACGATCCCGCTCAGACCATGGAGTCTATCATCAGCAAGATCATCGACCGTGACGACAGGGACTTTGGCGGCCTTTCCACCTGGTCTGAATTTATGGACGCCGTGTCTGAAAAAGCCCAGAAAGGCAACGCCGGGGATAAGGGCGACATATCAGTGCTGAGCTGGCGCAAGTTCAAGCGTGTTGTTCGCAAGGCAATCCAAGATGATATGTTCGCCAACGCTGTCAACTCTTCAAAAGCGGAGTGCAGGCTCGCAGATGAACTTAAACAGATACGCAAGAACGAAGTACGCGTTATAGACATTGCTAAATTGCCCGAAGATAAGCAGGCCTTTGTATTCGGCGACGCTGTACGCACCATCTACAACCTGAAACTTGGAGAATATGATGCTGAGCCTGGAGTTGCACCTCCATCCAGAATCGTAATTTTCATCGATGAGCTAAACAAGTACGCTTCAAAGGAAATCCCCAAGACATCCCCTATCCTCCGTGAAATCCTCGATGTGACAGAGCGTGGTAGATCATTAGGGGTCATTTTGTTTGCGGCAGAGCAGTTTCGTTCGGCGATTCACTCACGAGTGACCGGCAACTGTGCGACCCACGCATATGGCCGTACAAATTCTATTGAGACATCGACAGCCGATTATAAGAGTCTGCCCAACACCTACCAGAACATGTTGACGCGGTTGGAACAAGGAGATTATCTCGTCCAAAACCCAATCTTCCGTTCCCTCTTGAAGATTAAGTTCCCCAAGCCAATATACAAGCAATTTAAGTAATCAGAGAGGACGCAGAGTATGGCAGATTATGTCTTTGGCGCGAATATTCTGGAAAACCTCACGACAGGTATGTACCAAGATTCAAAAGTTATATACCGCGAGTACATTCAGAATGCCTGTGACCAGATCGATAAAGCCATTAAGGACGGTATCCTGAAGTTGGGCGAGGGTACAATTGACATCTGGCTGGATCGTACAAAACGCACCATCGTGATTGAGGATAACGCCACTGGCATCCCCGCAGGCAAGTTTCAGGAGGTATTGGGTAACATTGCTGATTCAGATAAAAAAATCGGTGAGGATAAAGGTTTCAGGGGAATTGGTAGACTATGCGGATTGGCTTACTGCAAAGAACTTGTTTTCATATCATCTTCTAAAGGTGAGACCGTTGAGTCGACTATGCGCTGCGATGCGAAGAAAATGCGTGCGCTCATTGATGAAAATGGCCACGGCAAAAAACATACAGCAGATGATGTTCTACATGCCATCAACAGTTTTGACCTGCGGGAAGATGTAGAAGCGGGGTCACATTACTTTCGCGTCGAGATGGTCGATATTAGCCCGGAGAACACCGACCTTCTCGATTTTCAACAGGTTAAGGACTACTTGTCTTTCGTCGCACCGGTGCCCTATCAAAGTTCGTTCATATACCGCAAAGAGATTTATAACCATGCCAAGTGCCTAAGTGTCAAAATTGATGAATACAATGTCAAGATCAACGCTGAACAAGTCTTCAAGAAATATGTTACAATTCTCAAAGACTCGCAAACCGGAGACAAGTATGACGACATCTTCGGAATCGAGTTCAAGGATTTCTATTTAGATGATGAGCTCATCGCCTGGATGTGGGTCGGTGTGTCAAGATTCCAAAAGGCTATCCCTAAGGTCAACCAGATGCGTGGCCTCAGGCTTAGGAAAGAGAACATCCAGATTGGCGACGAAGACTCGCTGCAAAAGCTTTTCAGAGAGGACCGTGGTAATACCTATTTTGTCGGCGAGGTCTTCGCAATCAATAGGGATTTGATTCCCAACTCGCAACGCAGTTATTTCAATGAGAATCCTGCTCGGCTTGAATTTGAACGCACCCTTCGCAAATACTTCAACGAGGAGCTTCGTAAGATTTATTACAACGGCTCCACAATTAACGCCGCATACAAGAAAATAGACGCTGCAGAGAAAAAGGAAGCCGAATTTAAACAGAAAGAATCAGCCGGCGTATTCGTTGACGACGATCATCGTGAGCGCGAGCTCGAGGTCGTTCTCGAAGCAAAAAAAGAGGCGGAGACTGCTCAAGAGAAGATTGAGAAGGTAAAAGAAAAGGCCGATGGGTTGATGCAAAAGGTAATACAGCGGATCGAGGTTGAGCGGCCAAGGCGATCTGTTGCAGTTGTCAAACCAGTCACCGTTATTCCAGTGGATAACAATGATCCGAAGCAGCCCAGGTCCATACGCCGTGTTGATAAGCTTACGCATTACAGCAAGGCGGAGCGAAAACTCATATCCAAGATATTCAGCATCATCACCACGGCTACGGACAGCCAAACGTCCGAAATGATTATCAGGAAGATTGAGGAAGGACTTTAATGAGCCGAAAGGTTTTACTTATTGAACCAGATTATTCAAACAAATACCCTCCAATTGGTCTGATGAAATTGGCTACCTATTATAGAAATCGGGGAGACGCTGTCCGGTTTTTTAAAGGTGATCTCAAGCTATTTGCCGCGCAGCTCTTGTGTGAGGAGTTTCTAACCGAAGCATCGGATCCAAAGCTAGGCAAGTATGTGCCAAAGCTTGTCGAGTACATCAAGACGGGAAAATACAGTTCGCTGGAAGCAATACCGCACTTCAGGAACAGCGCACAATGCAACGCGCTCAAGATGTACCGCTGCCGCTACAAGGTGGATCAATATCCACAGTTTGATATCGTCGGGGTCACCACTTTGTTTACATTCTACTGGCACAATACGATCGACACTATCAATTATGCGAAAAAGTTTTGTGTGGAAGGTGGCCGGATGCTCGTCGGAGGCATCGCGTCAACTATTTTACATGAACAGGTTTTTTACGAAACCGGGGTTCGTCCTGTTGAAGGGCTTCTTAATCAGTCCGGCATGCTCGACACAGACAGTGATGAAATAATCGATGAATTGCCCCTCGATTATTCAATTCTCGAAGAGATCGATTACAGTTATCCTGCTAGTAATGCCTATTTTGCTTACATGACAAGGGGATGCCCGCGCAAATGTCCGTTCTGTGCCGTCCCGCGACTGGAACCCGTGTATAAGGATTACATTTGTCTTAATGAGCAGATTCAACAGGCTACAAAACGATTTGGTCCTCAAAAGGACTTGCTTCTAATGGATAATAACGTCTTAGCCTCAAAGAACTTTGATAAAATCGTGGACGAGATAAGGGATTGCGGATTCGAACGCGGAGCGACTTATGTGCCGGAAAGTGAATACGACATAGCTATCAGAAATCTCAAAGAGGGATATAATATTAGAGCATACACGCGAAAACTAGTCACTCTCTATGACCGCATATCCGGCAAGCTTTCAGAATCAGAACAGGCTGACTTCTACCTAAAGAGGGAAGAACTTAATATTCTCTACGCAGAGGTGGCTACTCCTGAAGCAATTAACACCTTTGATATGATTGCGCGCCCGCTTTATGAAAAGTATTTTAAGTGCGTCAAGCGTAACCGTTATATCGACTTCAATCAAGGTGTGGACGCACGTCTCGTGACTGACGAGAACATGAAAAAGCTGGCAGAGATCAACATACGACCATTGCGGATTGCCTTCGACCATTACTCAATGTGGAAGGTCTATGAAAAGGCCGTCCGAAGTGCCGCAAAATATGGAATAAAAGATTTATCCAATTATCTACTCTACAACTTTGAAGATCATCCGGACGAGCTTTATTTACGCATGCGGTTGAATATCGACTTATGCGAAGAACTCGAAGTAACGATTTACTCTTTTCCAATGAAATATCATCCCATTGATGATCCGGAGTATTTTCAGAACCGTGATTATATTGGCAAGAATTGGAACAGAAAGTTTATCCGCTCAGTGCAGGCGGTTCTTAACGCAACCAAAGGTAAAGTTGGACGCGGCAAGGCTTTCTTTCAGGAGGCTTTTGGTGAGAATATTGAAGGGTTCCATCAGATTTTGTGGATGCCCGAAGCTTTTATTATTCATCGCTTCAAATATAAGGATAATCTTGCCGCTGAGTGGTGGGATAAGTTTTCTGCCTTAAGTCCTGATCAGCTCGTCAAAGTAAAAGAAATCGTTGCTCTCAACCAATTTGGCTGCAGTTGTTATGAGACTGGTGATTCTGTTATTGACGATGTTCTAAAATACTATTCTTATTAGGTGATTATATTTTCCGATATTTGAACACCATATAATTCTCTCGATTCATCTCAGCTATAAACGCCGCATTGATTTGATCTTCAATCATGTGCGCGTTTTTCATTGTTTCCCGTAATCGTATCTATACTGGCATCGCCAGATCACAGTGCGTATTTTCCCTTGCTATACCACACCTTTCTGATATAGTAACTACCGCACTCTTAAAATGATCTTCTGTGCTTGTGCTTAGTGTAAAAGTTGACCCACTCGTCTCTCTACAAACCACCGGCTACCCTCGTTATAAAGGTAAGTCACATGCGATCGAATTCTGATTGTATAACGGATCCCACAACCACCGGCCTTTAGGCTTACAGCCTTACAAACATCCATTAAGTCGTCAATCTCATATTCTCTACCATCTTCGAGAATAACAGCAAGAGGAACAATTGCTCCGTCAATTTGTATCTGAGCAACAACTGACACATATTCTTTTTTTACTTCTTGATCCATACTTGCTCTTACCCCATTGATGACTTGAACAGCCCAATCGGATGGATTGTATGATCCTCTTTAGGGTTAATATGCTTGAGTGTCGGGGCGAATTCCACAACAGCGCGGTAGATAGCATAGTGCCCGAATCTTCGCCGGATATCGTCTACCGCTCGTTCCAGCACCTCTAACTTCTCTCGTTCTGCCTCGTCCTCAAACAGTTTGAGCTGTTTGGGTGTCGTTGCCGGTATCAGGTCGCAGCCTCGGATGCCAATGCTACGCAGCGGATTCTGCCAGCGATAGCTCATGCGTAATAGCTCCATGGCGGTATCACACAATTCGCTGGTAAGGCATGTTGGTTCATTCAACTTCATCTGTTTTTGAAACCAAAACAGGCCATTATCGCGAACGCTGATCTGAACTGTTTTTGCTAAAAAACCATGATCGCGCATTCGTTCCGCAACACTTTCTGCGAGCATATAAAATACGATTTTTGCGTCCAATTCATTCATAAGGTCGCGAGGGGTTGTGGTGCTATTGCCAATCGACTTGATGATCGTCTCATCGCCGATCGCCATAACCGGTGAGTTATCCAGTCCGTTGGCAAACCAGTATAGAATCATTCCCACCTTACCAAACCATGCCTGCAGCAATTCAGGGTCAGTATTCGCAAGCTGGCCGATGTTTTCAATGCCATGATTATATAACTTCCGCGTCGTCGCCCTTCCAACATATAGCAAGTCGGACGCTGGAAGCGGCCAGACCTTATCCCGATAATTGTCTCGCGTTAGAACGCTGACGGCATCTGGCTTTTTGAGGTCGGATCCGAGTTTTGCAAACACCTTATTATATGAGACACCGACTGAGACGGTGATGCCGAGCTCACGCTTCACCCTCTCCCTAATCTCCTCAGCAATAACTTCTGCATTGCCAAATAGATGTACACTTCCCGAAACGTCCAGCCAACATTCGTCCAGCCCGAACGATTCTACCTGATCTGTATAGTTGTTATAGATCTGGCGCGCCAGGGCGGAGAATCGGAGATAACGGTCATAGTGAGGCTTTATAATAACGAGCTGAGGACACTTCTGTTTCGCTTGCCACAGCGCTTCGCCGGTGGTCACGCCATACTTCTTGGCAATCTGGTTCTTGGCTAAAATGATCCCATGTCGCGCTTCAACATCACCGCCCACAGCAACAGGCTTGTCGCGAATTGTCGGGTCATACAAGCACTCTATACTTGCATAGCAGGCATTCATGTCCACATGCAAAATCGAACGTTCCAATGGATTCGCCTCTCTATCTTCAATTAGGGTATAAAAAACAGACCGCGCGAAATTTGTGCTTCGCGTGCGATTTTTATCATCTTTTTAATTGCAATTCAGCTGCCAAAACCTTAAATAGCAATCGTAAGTAGCTGGAGTTTCAATACACAGATTCTGATCGGATCAGCAATTGATGTAAAGGAATTATATACCAGCAACTATTATCCTGTCAACGTACATTCGTTCGTATCTTCGTTTGATAGTAAGTTTCGACAGTTAATTGCTGTTTTTTTGAAAAGTTGTGATATAATGTGCACCAAAGGTAATCTTTGGACATATCACAATGTTGAATCTGTAAGTTCACCTTAGTCAGCTTCTAAAAACCACTTAAATATAATTTGATGAATCTTCTTTATATGTAAAATACAAACACATTGTTGTCTTGACAAAAAACCTATAGTTCGATAAAAACGAGTTAGTGTTGTCCTGTCGAATGGCGCGAATCATAAACTACTTTATTAGCAAACCCATATCTCAACATAGAGATGATAGGGATTAAGTTATGTGAAACTCTCGGCTATATTTGAAACATCGAGATTCAATTACTTTTCTCGAGCGGTTCATTAATGTACAAACGCTCTACTATATCAGAATGTTTGCCCCAAAATGGTTTAATCAATTAAATTGAGGGAGTAATTACTATGAGAATTGAATCTGTGATGATCAAGAACTTCCGCTCACTAAAAGACGTTTCCATTAGCTTTGATTCAGTAACTACATTTATAGGACCAAACGGTACTGGCAAATCAACGGTATTACGTGCTCTTGATTGGTTTTTTAATGGAACAAAAGGTAATGAGCTGACCGAAAAAGACAGTTTCTTTGGATTACCAGACGAGGATATTGAAGTAAGAGTAACCTTCTCGGGTTTAACGGTCAATGATCATATTATGCTAGAAAAGTATGCTCCTGCCGAAGCTACAACATTTACTGCTTGGAAAATACATCATCATGATGGAACCGAGATCTTATCAGCAAACCTAAAAACATTTCCTCCTTTCGCCGAAATTCGTAAGAAGACTGCGGCTGGCGATAAGAAGTCTGCATATAACGAACTCAGGACGAGTGATACGAGTCTCGAATTACCTCCATGGTCAAATCAAGACGAATCAATGAATTATCTGACTACATGGGAGTCAAATCACATTGATAAATTGGTTGAATCTCCAAGTGAATTGCAAACAAATTTTTTCGGCTTTAATAGTAACGGTAAACTAAGTGGTCTATTTGATTATGTGTTTGTTGCGGCTGATCTTCGTGCAAATGAAGAAGCTCAAGATGCAAAAGCAAGTGTAATCGGGCGTATTCTGGAGCGATCAATAGATCGCTCTCTAGCCGATGAAGCGATAAAGAATATTATCGCCGAAAGTCGTCAGGCTCAACAGAGAGTGTGTGACGAAAAATTTGGAGCCCAATTAGATACCATCAAAAGGCACCTCAATCGTGTCGTCAGCGCTTACTCCCCAGGCCGCTCGATTAGTGTAATGCCTGCTGAAATGGAATTAAAAGCACCTAAAGCAACTTTTAATCTTTCTGTTTTTGATGGGCCAATAGAAACAGCAATTGAAGGTCAGGGCCATGGATTCCAACGAACACTACTCATATCCGCATTACAGGTACTAGCGGAGTCAACAGCAGCAGCGACTGAGGGCGTATTCTGTCTTGCAATTGAAGAGCCTGAGCTATTCCAGCATCCTACTCAAGCTCAAGCCTTTGCTCGAATTCTACGTGCGTTAGCGGAAGACCCAAATAAGCGCGTACAGATAGTTTACGCGACCCACAGCCCCTTGTTTATTGAAGCGCGGCATTTTGATCAAATACGACGATTCAGTAGAAATGCAGAGGTACCGCCTATAGTGACTGTTTATTCCTCTACAATAGCAAACGTAAAGCAACGTTTATCCGGTATTCAAGACCCGGAATCAGTCGAGCGACAGCTCGACTCACTTGCCATCGGGCAAACATCATCAGCTTTTTTTGCTTCTTTTGCGCTTGTCGTAGAAGGTACTACTGAGGCAGCAGTTTTTTATGGCATTGGCGATAAAGTTTCGCCAGCAAATCTTGAAGCTAACGGCGTTTCAATTGTTCCCGCGAACGGAAAAAGTTCTGTGCCGCTGACCCACGCTGTATTAGTTGGTCTCGGGATACCTTGTTATGCAGTCTTTGATTCTGACTCGGGCTTTGAATTGAGAGCTTTGGCGCAGGGGAAAACTCAGGATAAAATCAACGAAGAACGTCGTAACCATATTAATCAAAATAAAACACTTTTAAGATACTTTGATCATGCCGAGGTTGATTTCCCAGTACAAACTGTAACAAATAATGTTGCAATTTTCCCAGATCATTTGAAGCATTCTTGGATTCAGAATGGCCTGAATGGAGCGTTTCATGCAATGCTATTGAAAATGAAGCCGGAATATCATTAAGAAAGAACCAACTTGCATACAGAGCTGCCACGTCAAAGGCTGGTGGTGTCGTTCCCGAAATGCTGATGCAAATAATTCAAAAAACAATGGAGGCGTAAAATGTCAGATATCAAGTGCCCCAATTGCGGAAAAACATTCAATATTGATGAGGCTGATTATGCTAGTATTCTTAATCAGGTTCGAGATGAAGCTTTTGAAAAAGCGGTAAATGATCGTTTAGCACTTTTTGATCAGGATAAAAAATCTGCCATCGAACTCGCGGAGACTAAAATCGCTGGTCAAATGGAAAAAGAAACAGCTAAAAAGGATGCCGAAATCGAACGTCTTAAATCCGAATTAAAAACCAATACAGAACTCATAACGGCTACGGCCGCTGGAAAACTAATCGACGAGGTGTCGAAAAAAGATGTAGAAATTGCTCGTTTAAAGGAAGAATTAAAAACAGCTGATATTTCTAAGCAATTAGCTCTTAAAGATGCCCTTGGCACTATTGAAAAAGAACGAGATGATCTGAAACGCGATCTTGAGATAAAAGCATCTGAACAGAAATTATTGGAATCTTCTCTAAAAGATAAATACGAAACTCAAATAAAAGATCGTGATGATGCGATTGAGCGTTTGAAAGACATGAAATTAAAAATGTCCACAAAAATGGTTGGAGAAACACTTGAGCAACATTGCGAAACAGAATTTGCAAGGATCCGCTCTGCGGCATTTCCCATGGCTTATTTCGAGAAAGACTCTGATACAAAAACCGGCAGTAAGGGGGATTATATATTCCGCGAAGCAGATAATTCAGGCACCGAGTTCATATCGATTATGTTCGAAATGAAGAATGAAAGTGATGAGACCGCTACAAAGAAGAAGAACGAAGACTTTTTCAAGGAGTTGGATAAGGATCGTAACGAAAAAGCTTGTGAATATGCCATCCTAGTTTCTTTACTTGAACCAAATAGCGAACTATATAACGGTGGTATTGTCGATGTTTCATATCGTTTTCCGAAAATGTATGTTGTCCGACCACAGTTTTTTATACCGATAATTACATTATTACGTAATGCTGCACAGAATTCGCTAAAGTACAAGTCAGAGTTGGCTCTGATTAAGGCACAAAACATTGATATCACGAATTTTGAAGCCGAACTAGATAGATTTAAGTCGGCATTTGGTAAGAATTACGACCTTGCATCAAGGCGATTCCAATTGGCGATTGAAGAAATTGATAAGTCAATAGACCACCTACAGAAGACTAGAGAAGCATTACTAGGAACAGATAGAAATCTTCGCCTCGCTAATGAAAAGGCTCAAGATGTATCAATTAAAAGGTTGGCAAGTGGCAATCCAACAATGGAAGCAAGATTCGCTGCATTAAGCAAAGAAGCCGCTCCTAGTGAGGGAGCAGATTCATAAGCTTTAAGTCAATTGTAAACACAAAATGCCTGTGATCTAGTCTCCTGGCACTTCAGATTTTTATCGATTCTTAATCTGCAATTTTCCGTCTGTTTGAACGATAATTTTCTCAACCGCCACATTCCACAGTTCTTCATCGAACTCTACAATCGGCCCTGTCGCCTTCAGCACCTTATAAAACGAATCCAACTCGCGCTTCCTTGCCTTCCGCTGTTCACGTTGTTCCCCTATCTCGGCGATCCGCTCCTCAAGTGTCCGGCTTTGTGCCAGAAGCTCCGCGTATCGGTCGTCGTACACGTTCTGTTCGATCAACGCTCGCGCATAATCATCCACCAGCTTGTGCATCGATGCGGATACATCTTTTAGCTCCATACCCGCAGCGGATTCCTTGTCTTCCAGCTCATGGGTAGTGGTCAACGTCTCAATCAGCATTCCGATGTCAGACAGCACCTGTTCCTTATTCGCAATCACCCGGTTCATCTCAGCTACAAACGCCGCCTTGATCTGATCTTCAGTCACGTGCGGCGTTTTGCATGGCTCGCCGTTCTCATATTTGTGCTGGCAGCGCCAGATCACAGTTCTGTACTTATCGTTACTATGCCACACCTTCCTGCCGTAGTAGCTACCGCATTCTCCGCAAACTATTTTACTTGAAAAGCATCCGCCTCTGCCCACGTAGCGGGCTTCACGGCGGCGCTTAAGCTCTTGCTGGACCTCGTCGAAGACTTCGGGTGAAACGATCGCCGGGTGGCTCTGCTCCACATAGTATTGCGGTAACTCGCCTTCGTTGCGCTTCATCTTTTTGGTCAGGAAGTCTACGCAGAAGGTTTTCTGCAACAGCGCATCACCCTTATACTTCTCGTTCCGCAGGATGCTTTCCACCGTGCTGGTCTGCCAGCGTTGCTTCCCAGCCGGGGATAAGATCCCCATGGCTTCCAGCCGTTTTGCGATTCCTGAAGGCATAAGCCCTTCCAGAAAAAGCGAATAGATCAACCGCACCGTCTTTGCCTGCTCCTCCACGATCTGCGGCTGCCCGTCAGGACCCTTCTCGTAGCCGAGAAACTGTTTGTAAGGAAGATAGACCTTACCCTCCTCGCACTTTGCGCGTTTGCCCCAGGCGACGTTTTCGCTGATCGACCGGCTTTCTTCCTGCGCGAGCGAGCTCATGATCGTGATCAGGAGCTCGCCTTTGGAGTCCATGGTGTAGATGTTCTCTTTCTCAAAATATACCTCTACCCCCTTCTCCTTCAACTGTCGAACCGCAGTCAGCGTATCGACGGTGTTTCTGGCAAAACGCGAGATGCTTTTCGTTATGATCAGATCAATCTTACCCGAAAGCGCGTCCGCGATCATGCGGTTAAAACCATCGCGCTTCTTCGTGTTCGTCCCGCTGATGCCTTCGTCCGTATAGACTTCGACCAAAGCCCAGTCCGCATTTGCGGTGATCTGACGGGTGTAATAGTCTACCTGCGCCTCAAAGCTTGTGAATTGCTCGTCGCTGTCAGTCGATACCCGCGCATATGCGGCAACACGACGCAAGCTCGCAATCGGTTGATGTGCTGATGCTTTGGCAACGACCGCGCGATCAATCTTCGTGACTTTCTTGATGGCTTCCATGAGAATTGCTCCCTTCCCTAGATCTGGTTTTATCCCCTGCTGACTTTTTCATTTCTTCCGTCCAGCTTTCCGCCCGGGATCGGTCTTCCCATGTATACTCACAGATATGGCCGTCACGAAATACGAATGCTAAATCGTTAGGGTATCGTGCGACAATATGGTCGATCTCTTTATCAAAGAGTTCTTTATCAAACTCAGGTATTCCCAGCGCTATTAATGAAAATTCGACCAGAGTTGTCTCTGGTATCTTTTTGCTCAGACAAAAGTCCTTCCCTTCCGCTGAATAAGTACTGCAAACGTACCCTGGCGTTCCGTTTGTGTTCTTACGAATGAAGTGCCTGCCGCATTGTGAGCAAACGATTTTTCGCCGGAACAGCTGATTATCCATCTTCGGTTCAGGGCGTTTGGCTGTCTTTTGATTGCTCTCCATGCGCTTCATCGCGTGCTGATATGTATCAGCATCAATAATCGCGGGATGCGCGTTCTCGACCAGAAAGAACGGCAACTCGCCTTGGTTCTTCTTTGAGCGTTTGGATAGATGGTCTTTCGTGAACGTCTTCTGCAAGAGTTGATTGCCGGTATACTTTTCATTCCTGAGTATTTCCGAAACCGTAAACTGCTTCCACTGTCCCCCCTGTTCACAGGGAACGCCCTCGAGTCTAAGCCGTTTCGCAATCAAGGTAGCGCTGTCACCTGCAAGATATTCTGAAAATATTCTGTGTACGACCGCCGCTTTGTAATCGTCGATCGTAATTTTGCCGCGCCGTATCGTATACCCATACAATTGACACCATCCCGAGATTTCGCCCTGCTCGAACTTTTTTCGAATCCGCCATTTAATATTTTCAGAGGCGGAACGACTTTCTTCCTGCGCATATGAAGAGAGGATGGTGAGCATCAGCTCGCCATCCCCTGAATTACTGTGGATGTTCTCCCGTTCAAAGAACACATCCACGCCTCTTTGTTTCAGTTCACGTAGGATATTCAGCGTATCCAGCGTGTTTCGCGAAAATCGGCTGAGCGATTTCGTGATCACCATGTCGATCTTTCCAGCGTAGCAATCGGATATCAGCCGCTGAAATTCAGGACGATTGTCTTTCGTGCCTGATAGACCCTCGTCCGCATATACCCCAACGTAGATCCATTGCGGGTTTCGCTGTATGTGCGCGCTGTAGTAACTGACTTGAGCCGCCAGAGATTCAACCATAGCCATTTTAACATTAGAAACGCGAGCATAGGCGGCCACCCGCAACCGTTGCGGGATTGCCGGAATCGTTGGCTGTACTTTGTGTATCACTCGATTCATACCTATGCTCCTATCATGTGGCATATTAGCTCTCACTCGGCAATTTATCAACAGATGTTTTGAGCAAGATATTCCCGATCGGCGGTTGGTGCTTCTCGATCATAAGAGCATCGAAGGTTTCGTGTTCAGCCTGCGAAATCAGCCCTTTCCGCAGCATACAATTAGCCACTGCCATCGATACGCGATATCGCAACTCTCGTTCAAACTGCTCGTTTGTCATGTGTTTTCTTATCCCCAAAGCGAGCATGTATATAGCAGGCATGGCAGCAGTATTTTCTGTGATTCTTTTCATAGTACTCGAAACCACGGCCGCAGAAAGCGCACTTTGCTTTGACGGCGGACTTCAAACTCCGATTGTCTTGATGCTGTGTCCACCATGTTCTCCGGCAAAGATCTGAACAAAACTGTTTTCGTTTGCCAGTTGCATTCTGAACAAGGGCTGCTCCACATAATTTGCAGTGATCAGCATCGTGATTCTCCCCTGTGACCTCAGCTGGCTGGATCCCCATTCTCTGGCAGATCGATTTCACCGTATTCCGGGAAATGCGTAGTTTGTCCGAAATTTGCGTATAACTCATACCTTCGAACCGTAAGTGCAGGATTTCTTCTCGTTCCTTTAGTGTCATATCTCCTCCAACGAAAAAAAGAGCGCCTCGAAAGACGCTCCAATTCTCGATATACAGTTGCCGTTTACTTCATTCCAGCAATCAAATGTTCCGCCGTACCGGTGATCAGCGCAGAGACATCCACCTGCGCGGCGGTCAGCACGTCCATCGCGGATGCGGAGAGCTTCGCTGTGGTCTTTTCGTAGAGCAGTTGACCGAGTTGCGCGATCTCTTCCTTGGTCAATTTTCCATCCTTGTGCGCGGCCTTCATGCCGTCAACAACCGTTTGTTTCAGCTCGCCGACCGTGATCTGCGCGAGCTTGATCAGCTCCTGCTGCGCGTGATTGACGGTATCGAGTTGCGTCGCCTTACCAAGTTTCTCGGTCAACCATGCGCCAAACACGCCGATCAGCGCAATAAAAAATGCCGCGGCTATATTCACGGTATTTTCGATCAGGATATCGGTAACGGTGGCATCTGCGGTCCCACCGGTGTCCGCCAGCGCGACGACGGGCAACGCGAGCATCAAAAACGCGATCAGGACCAGAATCAGTTTCTTTTTCATTTCAGTTCCTCCTAGATTGATGTAGCCTGCTCCGAGGCAAGCTCATGGACAAAATCTTCATATTCCTCTTGCGCGGTTTCCGCTTTCTCGCGCGCGGTCTTCATCTCGCCGTTCGTTTCGCCACGCTCAACGGCGATAGCCGTTGCCAAAGAAAGCGATAAACTGGCGTCCTGCATCTTCATAGCAAGCTTTGACTCCTTTGCGCGAACAGCGGCTCGCTTCTCCGTTTGCTTTCGGTCACGGGCCACGCGCACCTCGAGCAATACGACCAGCAAAGCGAATACGCCCGAAATGATCTCTCCGATGTAATCCAACTTGTTTCCTCCGCTTTTATTGATATAAGAGCTTGAAACGTCCGCATTTATGCCAGTAACCGCTGCCGCCCTGATTGATGCCCTCCACCACGACGCCCATATCGCGGCCTTTCGCGTGGATCACTATGCCACGCCCTAAATAAAGGCCGACATGCGTTTCATCCTCGGCATTCGTGGTGCTGTTTCGGAACAGGAAATCGCCCGCGATCAGTTCATTGCGCGCGACCACGTCGCACAACGCCCAAAGTCCATCGCAATTCTTACGATCATCCCAAATCCCCGTCTCGCGCATGAGCCAGGAGAGAAAACCGGAACAGTCATGCGCCATGAGATCGGCGAACCCTGCTTTGTACTGGCTATCGCGAAAAGTGATCGCGCGCGCGAACTCCTCGTCCATCGCTTGAATCTTTGAGTCTGTGAGATTGGTCAAACCAGACGCGCCCCAAACATACAGGTCTCCGATGCGCGTCAGCGCCAGTGCGCAGATCGCGGCTGCTTTATCCGATACCGTATCCTTTGTGATCGGCTCCGTCTCAGTAATCGTTCCGTCAATCAGAGCCGCCCACGTTTCTTTCCCGATCACTCCATCGACGGTCAGCGCGGCTTGGGCCTGGAATCGTTTCACAGCCTCCAGCGTGTCTGCACCGAACGCCTTCTTGGTAACCGTCGTAATATGGTCGCCATAGAACCCAAGTTCCAGTAGCTTTTGCTTACAAAAAAGCACGTCCTCGCCGGACGTGCCCTTCTTCAAATTGCGCGTGAAATCCATTACTTCCTCCGTTTCGAATCAGATAAATTCATGGTTTCTTCATGGTATTTCCGAGAAAAATCTGCTATGATGCAGGTACATCAAAGCTTGCATGGTATACACAACCTACCTACCCGGTATGTCCCAATCCCTAACAAGATTTACCATGCAAATTAGAAAGGCACTCTTCCCCCCGGCTGAGTGCCTTTCGCTATTTTGGGTGCTCCGCAAGGAGGGCCCTTTCTATTTATATGTAAGCCCTATGTCGTCCTTTTCCAAAAATAGCATGTGATATAGGGCTGAAGGTTGTTGTGCGTCGCGCCGCTGCCGTTGCTGCCAACCGAACCGGACACGGAGCCCGTGTGATCATGCGACCCACCGGACCCGGTCGTCTGTCCGCTGGTTGTTCCACCATTCGTCATATAGTAATAAGTAGAAGCAGATCCGCTGCCAACCTTATACGACCCTGCAGATGCCTGATGAGTATGCGCGCCATTGGCGTTCACCGTCACCGAACCACTGAACGAGTGGTTGTGTGACGGCATCTCCGCCGCAGATAGCGTATGCGTATTCGCGCCGCCTGTTTTCTCCACGGTGCTGAAGTTCGTGTCAGAGAGGTTCACTCCAACCGGTACTCGCCCTGTGCCCCATCTTATCCATGTTCCGCCGAGGAATGTACTTTCATCTGCGGCGGATACCGTCATGCGGATACTCCCCACCGGGAAGATGAGGTTTGCCAACCACAAAACGCTCGAGAAGACCAAACTATCGTCAAACTGCACATTCTCACGGAACCGCGCAGGCCAGCCAACATCGAAGCTGTCCTCCTCGGCAACCTTGCCAACCGCGAGTCCTAGGCCGGTGCTGCGCACGGAGAGAATGACTTCCGCTGTGCTTAGGTCGGTGTATCCATATGCTTCGCCGAAATAATCTCCGAGCGTAACTCGAATATCGTAGGTATACTGGTTCGACAGGCTACCGCCGATTCGGTATGAACCATTTACGGCATAGTTAGAAAGAGCGATCGTCGTATCTGTGTAGTACGTTTCGCTCTTGCGCTTATACCCAATCTTGAGTACGCGGGTGTTCTTGTTATTTACAGAGGAGATCGCACCGGTTACCGCCACCATGGCATATGTTCCTGTGTTACTCGCATTCCCTGCAGCGTCGCACCGAAAGACCGAAACTGACTGGACGGATGGTGAATCATACGCCACGACTTCGAACGTTCCTGTCAGAACAGTAGTTCGTCCCCGACTGTCCGTAACCGTCGCGCGGATCGTATTCGATCCAACTGTGGTTAGTTCGTTCGTCGTGAAAGAGTTCCCCGAGTATGTCGCCCCGTTGACCGTGGTCGAGATTGATGAAATCGACGAACCGTAAACGCCGGCAGCGGAAATGCTGACGCTTAACTTACTCTTTCGCTGAACAAAGCAACCAAATTGTGTTGCTAGCTCCTCCTCCGCCTCGGAGAACCAGATCGATCCTGTTGGCACAACAGAAGCTGGGATCGCGGCAGTAATGCTCGTCTGCGTTGTGCCAAGAAGTACCCCGTTGGAGTAGGTATCGCAATATAGCGTCCCTGCGACGCTCGTCGCATTCGGCGCAGCATTGGCTTCGTCCAGTGACGGCGTCCACGAAATGTTAGTTGTTGAGGTTTGGGCCGCGATCGTCGTCTCCGCGCGCGAACCAAACTTCGCCCGTAAGGTATGTAGAAACGCGCTTGACGCGGGTGTAAGAGTGATCGTTGCCACATTGCCAAGCGTCACGCTCGGTACGCTCGGAGTAGTTACCCGTGGAATCGCCGGTAATGTGATGCTCAGCGATCCGCTGACCGAACCGATCGCCGACGAATACGTACAGTTCGCAACGAAAGAAATCGATGTCTGCCTTGTTCCATCCGAGTTGTGGGCGACCGTACATTCGCCATATGCTTCGCTCTCTGTGCTCGCATTGTCGGTCAGGATCATGAGGTACTGGTAGCCCAGCGCCGTATCGTAGGGTTCCTGATACTGCGTGATGTATTCGTCCCGGTAAGGAATGCGTGAGATTGCGAATCCTCTGCTTGTGCGGTTGTAAACTACGCTTCCGTCGACCGATACGCTCATCGCGCCACGGGAATTTGAATCTACATTGTTGCAGTAGACATCAAACTGCGACGTGTTCCCTGAGGTTGCCAGAAACACATAGAACCGAATGGTAGATGTGTTGTTAACAACAGACTGCGAAACGATCTTGTATTCCAGCCAGCAGGAAATTTTGCTTGCCGCCGTTCCAGAAAGTGAACCGTTGACGATCGTATATCCGTCATGAATCGACTCATACGGCCAATTTGCCATATCCTTACCCCGCGATCTTTTTGAAGTTCAGATTTCCGCTCTCGGGCACCCAAGCGAAACTCCCAATCCGCAGCGATGAGAGTACCTGCACGTCGTTGACATACAGCTTGCCGGAAGAAAAGTAAGCGATCGCACTGTCGGTAGTCACGCTGTCCTCGCTGCCAGAGAAGAAGTAAAGAACGTCATTCTCCAACTTGAGCTTGATTGCGGACGTGCTCTTTCCAATCACTATGCCGGATGAGATCAAACGGATAAAACTGCGCACTGACTCGAATTGCTGCGAAGTTTCGCCGTTCAGGGTCGAGATCCGGCTTGCCGTTTCCGTGAAGTTCGCCTCGATCGTACCCGCCATGATGGAGAACGAAGTTTGTATTGTGTTCTGCAGCGCAACGAAATTCTGCGTTCGCACATAGTCCTCCAGTGCGGTCATGATGATCTGCTGCGCGGATTGCAGGATCGAGGTGTTCTGATTGAGCTGCTCTTGCACGATTTCTTTGATTTCGCCGTGCGTCGTATAATCCGCCTCTATCGTCTCGATACGGTTCTTGACTGATGTGTTTTGCCTTATCTCCTCGCCGATCAGAGACGGGCGCGAATCCCCGAGTGCGATGCCGGTGCTGGCCGGGTTATTCAGCGGAATTGTCAGTTCGGACAGAATATACGTCTCTTCCGGGCAGAGCGTGCCGCAGGAGACGACCACCTTATCCAAGAAGTGAAACGACTCAACATTCGCGTCGACGTTATGCAAATCGACCGCCGAGAGCTTGATCGTCTGCTTAAATCGCGCGCCAGTTCCGCTCAGCCAATCGCGACCTTTGTTCATGAGGATTGTCGCGTCGGTGATGTCATCCCATGTGGTCAAGCCTGACGGTGCAAAGATCACCCCATACTCGGCCGCAAGCGCCGTATCGATCAGGTAATCCTGTCCCTCGTTCACGCTCGCGATCGTAAGCCGCGCTTCACTCTCCGATTCCGGATCTATATCCCGCAGCGCTGCACCGAGCGGGATGCAAGCGGTATAGGTTTCAGAAGCGTTCTTAGTCAACGCAAGGTCGATCAGGTTTTCACCAAATTCAATCCGCTGGGTCGATGTGTCCGGTACGTCGGTGAGATAGTCCTGAACCGGATTCTCGTTTTCGTCGAATCGCACGATCAGGTAGCCACCGAGTGTGTCAAGCAGGCAGCTCTTCAGAGTTTGCCAAGACGACAGATAATCCTTTGTCGTTACCCCAACCGAACCAGATAAGTCGCAGTTCCCGAGAGTCAGTCTCTGGCTTTCATTCACCTGCGCATTGTGCTGGGTCAGAAGATACTCCCAGGTCTCCGTCGCAGTACCATCCATAGTAAACGGACGAAGGATGCTGTCCAGTAAAAACGCCAGCACACCTTCCGCAACGACCTTGCGGTTTTCGAAGAGATCCCGCTCGTCCTCGATCGCTCGACCAACCCAGATCAGGACATCGTCTCGATAGACCTTGATGCGACTCTTGAGCTTTTCCAATACCCCATAGTGCGGATGCTCCTTCGGTATCGTGAACGTCAGTTCACCCGGCTCGTTCTTTTTCTGCGTCAAATCCGGCTCGAACACGAATAAATCCGGCAAACGAGGATCGTAGAGCACGTAAGAATCACAGAGTATTCGGTACATCAGAGCGCTCCTTTCCGGTAGGTGAACGTGATTCGCCCCGTCCCTGTTATCACAATCTCCGTGTCGCCCTCCGTGAGCACCAGAGATGGAATCACGTGCGTGCCCGCCGAAAGGTTGACAGTGTAATTCGTTCCCGAAAGCGTGAACATGAGCGTCATTTCAGCGGAAACGGTGATCGTCGGGACGCAAGGCATACGCGTATTCGCAAGCGTCACTGTTGCGTTGCCCGCTGGAAGAACCGTAATCGTAGTTTCGAAGTGTTCCAGCTTATACGGCTTCGCTCGGCATTCCAGCGACAGTTCGCAGTAACCCCAGTGCCTTTCCACATCTTCGATCATGATTCGCGCATCGTAATAGAAAGTCGGGTCGCGGTCGAAGATCACGTTCAAGCGCCGCCCGTGCACATCCGCCGCAAACGCGGAGATCAGCGAGTCGAACGGCGCGCGGGCATACAGCGTCAACTCGAAGACCCGATCGGCATATCGTACCGTACCAAACGCTTCCGACAGATCGAGCGCGCCGTCACGTCCGGGGATCTCCACGAAGCTCGTCTGCGGCTCCGGCATAGGGATGACATACGGGGCGACGATTAGGCCGTAGTCGGCGTGTGCCCATTTGGTTCCGAATCGGATATCGCTCACGTCAGCCGCTCCTTTCGTCTGCGAATCGCGCCCAGCGCGTCATCCATGGCCGGTGCAAGCCAGCCAATTGTCGCACCAGTGTCCGCGACAAGCTGCATCCCTGCGAGTTGCGGCAGATACCGCCGCACTTCACCGATCAGCACATCCAGCTTCTGCGATAGCAGATCGCTCGTGCCGCCGATGCCAATGCTATTCGGTAGATTCGTCAGAACATCGATCGCGCCCACATCCACGCTGGTCGGAATCGCGCTCTGGATCTGTTTGTTTACGTCCTCCATGGCGTCGGTAAACCCGACACCGACGCCCTCACCCATGTTCTCGCCGATTCCGGCAAACACTTTGGAAGGCGACGCAATGCCAAGCGCTTTCTTCGCGCTTTTCACGATGTTGGAGAAGAAATCCCGCACCTTGCTTGCGAGCCAAGAGGTCATGCTCTTGATGCCTTCCCACAGCCCGTTGACGATGTTCTTACCGATTTCCACCACGGAAGATACCGATGATCCGAAACCGTTCAAAATTGCGGAGACAATCTGCGGTAAGGCGGCAATCAGCTGCGGGAGCGCTTTGATCAGGCCGATCGCAAGCTGAACCGTAAATTCGATACCCATAGCCATAAGGGTCGGGAGATTGTTCATGAAGAAGTTGATGATCCCCGTGATGAGCTTCGGAAGCGCTTCGATCAACTTCGGTAGCGCGCGGATGATCCCCTCCGCAAGACCCTTCACGATCGAAAACGCCGCATCCAGTATCTTGTCCATGTTGTCAAACAGGGTTTCGCAGATCAGCAGTACCGCCTCTATAATCGCCGGAATCAGTGTCGGCAACGCTTCTCCAATGCCCTGCACGAGCGACGCAATCATCTGAATCGCGGCCTCCACCAACGCAGGCAGCATGTCGACGATCCCCTGCGCGAGTGTGGTAATCAGTTGTACCGCGCCGTCCGTAAACTGCGGAAGTGCCGTGATCACCCCCTGCAAAAGCGTCATGACAATGCCCGACGCAGCAGAAATCAGCACGGGCAGGTTTGCCGCCAGCGCGCCGCCGATCGCACTCACAATGCTCATACCAACCTGCACAAATTGCGGCAGGCTGGCGAGAATAATGTTTGCGATTCCACCGACCGTCTTGCCGAGCACTACGGTGATCTTGTTGAAGTCGCCGCCTGCTTCCGCAAGGCCAGAGGTGAAGTCGCCAAGCAGAGAAACGCCGTCGTCCGCAAGAGTCTGCAACTGCGGAAGCAGTACCGTGCCCATGACCCGCTGCGCCGCTGCCGCGCCCTGCTTGAGCCGCTGCACGGAATCGTCAAACGCGCCGAATTTCTCGATCGTTTCCTCACTCAGTACCGCGCCCATGCGCTTCGCTTCATCCGTCAGCGCAGCGATGCCCTCGCTACCCTGCGCGATCAGTGGGTTTAGGTCCTGCGCGCTCTTGCCAAAGAGCTGCATGGCCAGTGCGTCGCGTTCCGTTTCATTCGATACCTGTCCGAGCGCGTCGATGGCGTCCCAGTAAACATCTTCGCTGTTTCGAAGCGTCCCGTCCGCATTGGTCACCGATACGCCGAGGCGATCGTATGCTTTGGCGAACTGTTCACTGCCACCGGCAGCGTTGGACATGGACTTGATGTTCTTCGCCATGGAACCGGTCATGGTCTCCAGTGACACATCCACAAGGTCGGCGGCGTAAGAGTATGCCTGCAAGCTCTCCACGCTCATGCCAGTGATGGAACTCTGAGTCAACATTTCGTCGGCATATGCCGCAGTATTGACGGTCATGTCGACCAGCGCTTTACCAGCCGCCACCGCCGCCGTGCCGATCGCCACCATGGCCGCACCAAGCGCTACTCCAATCCCTTTGACGACCGAACCGAGCTTGTCGAATCGCCCGCCCGCGTCGTCAGCTTGATCGGCGGACTGCTTGATCTCGTCGCCGAACTCGTCCGCCTGCTTGCCAGCAGAATCCAGATCACTCGCCGTACTCTCCAACGCGGTTTCGTTCGTGCCAAGCTCGCGTTCCATACCGTTGAGGGCGGCTTTGGCATTGTTGAGCTGAACCTGCCATGCCTGAGTGCGCTTATCGTTCTCCCCAAAAGAAGAAGCCGCGTTCTGCAACGCGGCTTCCAGGGTTTCGACCTTATCTTTTTGAGCGTCGATCTCTTTTCGCAGGACTTGATTTCGGGCGGTCAGTGCGCCGACCGATTTGTCCTGTTTGTCGAACTGGGAGGTGACGAGGTTCATCTCGCTCCCAAGAACCTTGAACGACTGGTTGATCTCGGAGAGCGCTTTCTTGAACTCTTTTTCGCCCTCAATCCCGATCTTGAGTCCGAAGTCGGACGACATTTCATCACCTCCCTAGCGGAAAATGGGCATAAAAAAACGACCCGTAGGTCGTTTATGGTAAATATTGCATTATTTCATATCCAGTAGGATGGGCATTCTTCGATTATGCTTGTCTAGTTTCTTTAAAGAACACACCCTTCGCGATCAACTTATCTAGCTTAGCCTTGTCAAAATCGGTTGTCTTCTCAACATAAAGCAGATAATCCCGAAAATACTCAATTTCATCGCAACCAAGATTAAGGATTAATCGATTATTCGTTAAACCCTCATTCCAAAAGGTGATGATCATATCCGCACTGATATCGAAGAATTGATGCCCGGGCGCGACGTATAAAACCTTTGGATCATTTCGGATATCCCGTCTAGGAAAGAACTGAAACTGTATATCTGGTTCCAAACCTTCGAATGCAGTAATATCGGTGGTTTTGTCAGAAAGCAAATCCGACATCCGATTCTGCAGCAAAACGACTTCGCCCATATCCAATAACTCGCCGTTAATCTTGTAGTCTAACCAAGAACTCTTTAATTGTAAGTCGACTTGACACCACGAATATTCACTCTTCCAATCGGCAATAGGTTTATACCCGGAAATGCGAAGATTGAGTTCAATTCCATCAATATCTAGTTTGAGCCACATAGCGTCGCCCTTTCATATGAGTCCTTATATGCCATGATACCATACTCATACACCCTGTGGTACTAGACATTCAATGAAAGACTCATGTTTCAGATTGGCTAACCCATGCAGCTGCCGATATACATCCCATTGGTCAAGCAGAGCGCCAAGCGGCATGAGCCAAACCTCGCGCTCTGGCCGCCCTAGTAGGGTCACACCATAGAAGATCAGTCGGGCAAACAGCTCTTCGTCGCTTGCCCGACCAACACGTTTTTTGAGGGTTCTTCCTCGCTTTCGACATAGCGCTTCGTCCCTTTAACCATCGCTTCCATGATCGCGGACTTGTAGCCGGAGAGATCCAGCGGCGTGGTGAGCAGTTCGACCGCTTCCTCAATAAGCAGTTCACGCTTTGTATCCGGCTCGAGAAGGTTGTGCACCAGTGTGCTCTGATTGGCGAGCAGCGTAATCAGCCACACCACCTCGTCCAGCGCCAGCTCGAAGTTCTCCGCTTTCATGAGCTTGTCGCCGAGGTGCTCCAGACCGCCATAACGCTTCGCGATCTCTTTGGTCGCACGCGTGGTCAGAAGCATCTCATACTCGCGATTACCGATTTGAATCATCGCGCCTCTGTCGTTTTCCATGTGTTAACCCTCCGCCGCAAATGTCGGCTCGTAGACCTGCGTGTACCAGCCCGAGATCGTTGCCGCCGGTACGCTCGTATCGTCCTCGTTGACCTCCGCTTTCCACGGATGCTTGCCCTGACCATCCAGCTTATTGCGCCGAATGATCGTTCCCTCGATCGACGGAGTCGAGAACGTGATGTTGTCGCCCTTCGTCTGCAGGTTCGTCGCGGGAATGCCGAACACGACGCGATAGAGCCAGAAGTAGCGGTATTTGCCGTTGCTCTTCTTCGCGCGGAATCCGATCGCGACAGGCTGACCGCCGTTTTCACTTTGGGAAACCAGCACCTTGTTATCGTCGATCTGCGAATCGGTGAGATCGCTCGCGACCGGCGCGCCGATGTTATCGATGCTCAGCGTGAGCGTGCCACTCTTGAACTCTTTGACCACCTCGGCCGCGCCATCGTCGGCGTAGAGCGTCGCTTCGTTGATATCGATCTTCAGTTCCGCGGACATTGCCTTGGCGAGCGAAACGGGCGCGGCGTAGGTCTCATCGCCGTTCGCGCCTTCGGTGATCTTCGCGTAATACAGTTTATCCAGTCCGATGGTTGCCATCTATTCTTCCTCCAAATACTCCTTCGCCACGTCGATGGCAAAGTGGTGATAGCCCGTGGCCTCTTCCAGTCCGATATACCGTCGTTCCGATACCAGAAATCCTGCCGACAACAACAGCCGAACGAGCTGCCGTTTCTTCGCGCCATAATTGCCCTTCGAAAAGAGCGATAACCGCGCTTCTTCAATGTTCATACCCGGCGCGTTATCCGAGAACAACTCAAAGTGCTCCGAGATCGGCGTAATCACGACGTACTCGTCCGGCGCGGCAGCAGAGAAAACGCCGGTCTCCACAGGGAGTCCAACGCTCTCGACGATCGTATTTAATTCATCAAGCATACTCACGGTAGATCCAGTTCCTCCTTTAGCGCCGCCTGCATAGCGTCAATACACGGTTTCCGGCTCGAGGACTTGGTCTGCTTGAGAAACGGCTTCGGGACCTGACCATGTTTTCCGTACTCAAGGAGGTTGGCAAGCATTGCGTTGCTCACGTCGCCGCGCCCCTCCGAAAAGCCGACTTTCACGTCGAGGTTTCCATCGCGATCCAGCTTCGCGGGAGACACGCCGAGAGAAGCAGCAAGCTTACCGGTCGAGCGTGATTTGGTCTTCGTGCCGCGTCCGATCGCCGCGCGCAGATTCGATTTCATCTTCTCCATGACGATCTTGCCGCCCGCCGCGAGCGCTTTGGGAATCGCCATGTCGAGCGCGTTGCCCATATCGGCGATTTGGTTCAGGAATTCATCCGGCATCTCGATTTTCACCTTAGCCATCCGACGTCACCTTCTTTGCCAGCACTTCAATGTACATGCCTCTACCCTTCACATCCTCGACGGACGTGATTTCAAAGCGATCATCACCGCAAAGGATCACATGAGCTGTGGTCACGGTCAGGCTCGGGATAACTCGAAGCCGAAACAAATCCGTCGCCTCTGAAAAGGCGGCGCGGTTGACCCATTTCTGGGATCCGTGCCGTCCTTCCCTATACGCGAACACTGATGCCAACTCCTGATCGGTCTTTGTCGCGAAACCCTCCGCGTCTTTCGTCACTACTTCCCGCGCAATCGAGATCAGCGTGTTCATTCTGCCGTAGCTCATGAACCCACCTTCCAGTCGCGGTCAAGGAGAAGCAGGGTGTTCACTGTGTTCCATACCTGCTGTCCCGCTTGGACATTGTCCGCAAAGAATCCGCCCGTGCTGCCGTCCCGGCTCTCGTAGAAATGAGATGCCAGCATGATCACCGCTGCCTCGGTCGTCGGTGGCATACCCGCTACTTCGTAAGTTCCGGCAGTTAGGTGCTGATAGCTCTCGGCGTAGGACACTGCTGCATCGATCAGACGCTGGATGAGTTCATCATCAGCGTCGTGCGTCAGAATCAGGTTTGCCTTGACCTTACTCAAAAGCGTCGCCATCTTTTATTAAGAAGCACCCGCTTCGTCCGCCGCCATAATACCCGCGTTCTTGAGCCTTTGCAGTAACGCGTTGAGGTCACTTTTCAAATCAGCGATGGTCGAAGCGTTACTCGAAGCTTGATTTGCTGCCTGATACACGCTTCCAGCTGTTTGTTCGGTCGCATATCCCGATTGCAAGCCAGTGACGGTGGCGGTATCCAGCACCTCCAGAGTACCGCCAATCACCAACCGATCCCCGCCATCCGTCGCGTAGTTCTTACAGTTGCGGGTCACATCGCCCGCCGGGGTATCAATGATTTCCATGTAGCCCTCCGTTACGCCTTCTGCTGCAGGACCTTGATCGCTTCCGGCAGAATGAGCTTGCCGTCGAGACGCTGGGAAGCGAGAAATCCGACCTGACCGGTCGTCGCATACAGCTCATTCAGGCGCTTAAAGGTGCGGCCTTGGCGGTCTGCGATCCAGTAATAGGAAAAGTCGCCGAACGCGATGGACTTGTTCCCCGCTGCGACGGAAGGCATGAACTCGCTGGTCACGATTCGGTGTCCGAGGATCGTATCCGGCGCGTTTTCCGTGATGCCCGGCCGCCAGAGATATTGACCGTCGCCGTCCTTGAGCTTGCGCAGCAGTTTGACGGTCGTGTCGTTGAGTACGAACACCGCGCCTTTACGGTACGGTGCACGGAGCGAGTAAACGAGGTCGATCAGTTCATCGCCCGTGATCGCGGATGCACCCGCGGTAGTCACGCCGACCTCCGCGCCGCCGGTGGCGTTGAGAATACCGATGGGCTTGCTCACACCGTTTCCGTTGAGGAACGCGTCCTCTTCCTTGTCGCCGATGCGCTTGCCGAACTGCTCGGACACATAACCCTCGATGTCAAAAATGCTGTCCGAGAGCAGCTCTTCGGACACCTTGATCATGGTAGCAAGCTTGTACGCGCCGAGGACGACCTGCGAGAAGGAATCGTCGGAGAGCGGATAGGTACCCTCTTCGTCAACCCAGTCGGCGGTGCCCTTCGACGCGACCACGGGAATCTTTCGATCGCCGTAGCCGGTCTGGATCACATGGCAGAGCGGACGCAGCACATTCGCTTCCGTCAGCTTCTGCACCAGGGTGCGCTCAAACTCGTCGGGAACAAGATATCCGCCCTCGCTGTCGGTACCCTCCTGAAGCGCATTGAGAATTTCCGTCCGAGGGTTCTTGGAACGAATCGCGTTCCAGAACGCCTTTTTGTATTCCGCCGTTGCGCGGCCTGTATTTTGTTCCGCATTGGTATGCGCGGGTTTGCTGGTCAGCGGATCGGCAGTGGGCTTGTTCAGTTCCGCGTCCAACGCCGCCTGACGTTCGAGTCTCTCGACCTCTTTACCGAGCGCGACGACCTCGGCTTCCATCTTCTCGTATGCGCTTGCGTCCTCGGCGGAGAGCAAGCCGTCCGTGCCGCGCTTCACGTCAAGAAACGCCTTTGCGGCATCCCACTTCTTCGCGCGGTTCTCGCGCAGTTGCAAAATCGTATTCATTCGTATCCTCCTCAGTGTGAAATCAAAGAGAGCCGCTGATAAAGCGGCTCCGCAGGGTATCTCGGTTCGGTTGTTCGTACAGGCGGTGGTTCCTCCGTAGCGGCTTTACTTGCCTGTTTTCGCTGCAGCTTATTCAGCAGCGAATTCGTGACCGCGCGGCGTGAGAAACTGAACACCACATCGCCATGCGTCGCTTGCTTCTTTTCATCTGCCAGCACACCATCCACAAAGCCAAGCTCAATCGCCTTGTTTGCGTTCATCCACGTTTCAGCGTCCATGAGGTGCGCTAGCTTCGCGCGGGACATGCCCGTTTTCAGCTCATATGCGTTGATGATGCTCTCCTTTACCTCATCCAGCATGGCGATGGCTTTCTGCATTTCTTCGCTGTCGCCGATTGCTACCGTCAGCGGATTGTGGATCATGAGCAAACTCGTCGGTGCCATAAGCACCTCGGTACCCGCCATAGCGATGACCGATGCTGCGCTTGCCGCGATACCGTCGATCTTGACCGTGATATGTCCCTTGTAGTCCATGAGCATGGTGTAGATTTGGCTCGCCGCCACACAGTCGCCGCCCGGGCTGTTGATCCAAATCACAACGTCACCCGCTCCGGCATTCAGTTCGTCCCTGAACATCCTTGGGGTGACATCGTCTTCAAACCAGCTCTCTTCGGCGATCGTGCCGTTCAATGTCAAAATTCGGGTGCTATCTTCGTTTCGCACCCAGTTCCAGAACCTTCTGTTCAAGCGGAATCCTCCTTTTTGTATTGTGTCCCCGCAAACAAGCCCGCATCCTCCAGCTTCGTCATGGCTCCATTGATCAGGTACAGATCGCCGCCGAGATCGGACGAAATGCGATCGAGGTTTTCCAGCTCGCGGATGTCGTTTGCGCTCATCCAGCCGTTCTGCCGCGCGGTGGCATACCCAGTCATTCGGGAGGCATAGTCACCGCGCAGAAGCCCGTCGACATTGAACCGGATGAAGTATTCCGGCTTTTCACTCTCGCTGAACAGTACGCGGCACATGCTCTGTTCCCAGCGCACCACCCAAGGGTCTAGTGTGTATTTCACGAACTCCAGCGACTGCTGCTCAATGTTGCTGAACGACGATTTCTCCAAGTCCGCCAGCATGTGCGGCGGCACACGGAAGATACGCGCGATCTCATTGATCTGAAACTTGCGCGTTTCCAAAAACTGCGCCTGCTCCGGCGCGATCCCGATGGGCGTATACTTCATGCCTTCTTCGAGCACCGCGATCTTGTGTGCATTCGCGCTGCCCTGATATGCCGAGTTCCAGCTTTCTTTTACCCGCAGCGGATCCTTGATCGTGCCTGGATGTTCCAGCACGCCTGCCGGAGCCGCGCCATTAGCGAAGAACTTAGCGCCGTACTCCTCTGTTGCGATGGCCAAACCGATTGCGTTTTTTGCCATGGCGATCGGACTGTAGCCGATCAGGCCGTCGAACCCGAGTCCGGGAATGTGCAGCACATCTGAGGGAGAAAGCGTTACCTGTGTCGATTTGCCGAGCGTGGTCGGGTCCTCCGACCCGCGCTGATACAAATAAAAAAGCCGACCGCTTTGATCACGGTCGACTGTCATTTTGCTCGGCATGAGCGGGTAGAGCGCGATCACCTCGCCTCTTGCGTTTCGTATGATCTGCGCGTAAGCATTCCCCCACAGCATAAGATGGCTCATGAGTGTTTCCCGAAACGCGAAGCTCGTCATCTCGGGGTTCGGTTCGTCATGCAGCAGCCGATAGAGCGGATGCTTGAACGCTTTTTCTTTACCGCCGCTATCGTTGTACCGGTAGACGTTCAGCGGCAACCCCGCGACGGTCTCGGACAGGATTCTCACACAGGAGTACACCGCCGTCATCTGCATGGCGGTCGTTTCATTCACCGGTTTCCCGCTCGACGTGCCTCCGAAAAAGAAGCTGTAACGGCTGCCATTGAGGGAGTCCTTCGGCTTGTCGCGAGAGCGAAATAAGGATCTGAGTGGATTCATGAAAGTCCTCCAAGCATTGGAATGATTGACTTTTTGCAGATAGTGGGTTACAGTGACAGTTGTGTGGCGCAATTCTGCACCACGCAATATTATAAATGAGGTATTAGATGTACAACGACAAGACCATCGTCTGCAAAGATTGCGGACAAGAATTCACCTTTACTGCCAACGAACAAGAGTTTTTCGCCGAGAAAGGCTTTACGAATGAACCGCAGCGTTGCAAATCCTGCCGGGTTGCACGCAAGGGTAACTCCAGTGGCGGTTCCCGCGACGGCGGCTACCGTGACAATGCACCCCGCCAGATGTACGATGCGGTTTGCGCACAGTGCGGAAAACCCTGTCAGGTTCCGTTCCAACCCCGCACCGACCGTCCGGTCATGTGCAGCGATTGCTTCAGAAGCAACAGGTAATTTCAAAGGCACATCCTTAACCGGATGTGCTTTTTCTAAATCAATAGTAAACCTCGCCCGTCATATACGCTCGAGTTTTCAAGTCCACCATTCCTCAACGCCCGATCCAGCGCCATGATTGTTGCTACAGCACCGTCGATTTTCTCGGTGCTTTTTTCTTTATCCGGCTTAATGTTTCCCGCCGGGTCGGTGCGAATGTAGATGTTGTCAATCATCCAGCGCAAAACCGGCTGGCTGCCGTGCGCGATCCTCTGCTCTAGCGTCAGTTTCATGAGTTCCTTCGTCGGTGGCGACATGTCCTTGAACCCTTGCCCAAACGGAACAACCGTGAAGCCCATGCCTTCGAGGTTCTGCACCATTTGCACGGCACCCCAACGGTCAAACGCGATCTCGCGGATGTTGTATTTCATACCAAGCTGCTCGATGAACGTTTCAATAAATCCGTAATGCACGACGTTCCCTTCGGTCGTCAGCAGGAATCCCTGCTTCTGCCAAAGGTCGTAATTCACATGATCGCGCCGCACGCGCAGATCGATATTATCCTCGGGGATCCAGAAGAACGGCAGGACAAAGTATTTATCATCATCATCCAGCGGCGGAAACATGAGCACGAATGCTGTAATATCTGTGCTGGACGAGAGGTCAAGACCACCGTAGCAAATGCGGCCTTCGAGCGATTTGGGGTCAACAGGAAACGCGCATTTGTCCCACGCTTCCATCGGCATCCAGCGGATTGCTTGTTTGACCCACTGGTTTAATCGGAGCTGACGAAATGCGTTTTCCTCCGCGGGGTTTTGCTGCGCGCTTTCACAAGCGGCTTTGACCTTGTCGATCCCCACCGTGATCCCGAGAGAAGGATTCGCCTTCTTCCACACCTTCGGATCCGTCCAGGAATCGTTCTCCTCGGTGCCGTAGATCACAGGGTAGAACGTAGGGTCCGTCTTTCTACCGTTAAGGATATCTTGTGCTTTCGAATGCACCTCCCAGCAGATGGAGTTTGTGTTGTCGCCTGCGGTGGTAATCAGAAAGTACAACGGCTGCATACGAGCATCACCGCTGCCCTTGGTCATAACGTCAAAAAGACGGCGGTTCGGTTGGGTATGCAGTTCGTCGAAGATGACACCGTGCGTATTGAAGCCGTGCTTGTTGGCGACATCGGCGCTGAGCACCTGATAATAACTCCCGGTCGGCAGGTATACGAGCCGCTTCTGCGACGCGAGGATCTTCACACGCTTTGCCAGCGCGGGGCACATCGTTACCATATCCTTGGCGACCTCGAATACGATCGAAGCCTGCTGTCGGTCGGCTGCGCACCCGTACACTTCGGCGCGCTCTTCGTTGTCACCGCAGGTCAAGAGCAGCGCGACCGCAGCCGCGAGCTCAGACTTACCATTCTTCTTTGGTATCTCGATGTACGCCGTGTTGAACTGGCGGTATCCGCTCGTCTTCAGGGTTCCAAACACATCGCGGATGATCTGTTCCTGCCAGTCGATCAGCAGAAACGGCTTCCCCGCCCATGTACCCTTTGTGTGCGCAAGGCACTCTATGAAAGCGACGGCGTTGTCCGCCGCCTGTTTGTTATATGCCGAGTCATTCGCTTTGAATGGAGTCGGCGTGTACTTCCTCAGCTTCCTAATCACGGCCGCCTCTTTCAACCCGGCAGGCATAAAAAAGAGCCTCCCTTCAGGAAGCTCATGTGGTAGCCTGTGCGATTTAGTTGTATTCTCTCAGGATCTGCTCGTAAACCGCCTTCACCTGCGCGCCGCTCGGTTTCTTCGACCAGCCTCTGTCGTATTGTACGAAAAGTTGTCCGTCTTTCCAAATCTCTAACTTCGAAATCCGTCCGCCTGAAATCCCGTACTCCGAACCTTCGTCGTATTGCTTGATGTAAAAGCTGTACCCGTCAATCGTCCCTTTAATCCACATTGCTTTGCCCTCCGTGCTTTTGTCGTTTGCCTTTCGGCATGTGTATATATCACTCTACGGGCGATGAATAGCAAGTGAATTCTGCAATAATCCTCGATATTTTTTGTAATAGTGATAGGCAAGGAACTCTTCTGTTTCGTGGATGACAGCAAAACACGGAAGCCCGCGTAAGCCTCCGTGGTCGCTTTGTTTCGTTCCTCAATTGCTCTTGGGGCAACGTCCAATCCGTTTCATGAACGCGTCAGTGGCGGCGACGTTACCCGACGTTGGAAGAAGGCGATCGTAGAACCTCATCTTTGATCGTTATGAAACGGTGTAGGGCTGCGAAAATATCGATGTATTGCTCAGCACATCGGTTACAAGCAAAACTAACTGCTTTCCGCTCAACGGCGCATTTCCTTTAAAGGAAAATGCCCCACTTTGATCGGCTAGAACAAATCCGATGGATGTAATTCCTGTCTTTTCAAACAGGTAGACTTCTACTCGTCCAAATGCACAGGTTGTGCCTGAAACATTCGTCCCAATTGCCGAGGTAATCGTCGGTGCTGCCAGCTCACTATTTCCACCCTCGAGTAGCAGGATAATATCCTGTGCTTTTTGTCCTGCAAATGCGTTTGAGCGCAGCATATTCCCATCACCAAAGTCCACGCGGAGGATATTGCCCCGCGATTTACCGAACGTATTCCCCTGCACAAAGTTATCGTTCGCGCCATCCTCAAAGTAAATCCCTAGGCCGTTTGGGTTGTCAATATCGTTACCCGCGATATAGCAGGCCTGTATGCCGCGGTTGGTGATGCGCATAGAGATCGACCCGCCGTAAATGCGGTTACCCTCTTGCTGTGTATATCCACCGATAATCGCGTGTTTCTGTCCCATGTTTACCGAAACTGGCGTTTCATTCGGCAAAGGTTTCCCGTTTGCATCATAACCTATGATATTACCAAGTACGATGTTGTCTGACACGCCGTAACCATTTAGCTGCACGCCGTTGAGATTGCCGCTGATAAGGTTCGCTTCTCCCGCCCGCGTGCCGCCGACGCGATGGTTGCCGCTTGTCCACATCGTAATACCATCATGATTTGGAATCGCTTTTGTCCCAGTGATGTCGGTGCCGATGTAATTACCAATTACCGAGCAGCAATAGCTGTTGGGGTCGCTGAATACGACGCCTATGCCTGCACCAGAGATGACGTTGCGTTCTCCGGGTGTTGTGCCGCCAATGATATTGTTCATTACATTGCTTTCGAGAACGACATTGTTGCTAGTCTCGCCCACAACAGCTTTCGTTCCTGCAGCATTAAGGCCAATGAGGTTGCCAATAACTCGTGTTTGGTCACCCCAGCTATCGAAATTGATAAACTGATTCCCGCTGATGACGTTTCCTTCACCGGGTTGAATTCCCCCTACGGTGACACGCAGCGCTTCTCCAACAAATATACCGTCGTAATTCGGCATCGCTTTTTCCCCGCTGATATCGATGCCGACAAAGTTACCAAGTACAGTCTGATCAAAGCCACCAACGCGAATGCCATACAAACCATTGCCACTCAGCAAGTTTCCCTGTCCCAATGACCCACTACCTACATTTCTATTACCGCCCACAACGCTGCTGCCGCCTTGCAAATCAATCCCATGCTGCGGGAAATTCACGATCTGCAATCCCATAATCCTGTTGTAGAAGGAGTAGATCGTCAGTCCGTTTCCGCTTTCGAGTTTGCTTCCATCAAGGATGACCCCTGCGTTGCTCGCGTCGATCGTCAAGTGATCCCATGTAATTTCGGGCAACGGCGATTCTAGCGCGATTGAGACCGGTTTGGCTACGGGAAAAACGGTGGGATCAAATGTGATCGTAGTGTTCAGATCAAGGTGTTCCAGCGCGTAGCGCAGCGTTCCTTCTCCGCTGTCAGAAGCGCTGGTGACAATATAGTTGAAAGCCTCGGTAGGCGTAGGTTGATTGGAGGTCATCAAATTCAACGTATAGGGTTCCTCTCCGGTCTTGACCGACAGCACGTTTGAGGCACTATTCGCCGTGTCCGAATCACTAGACTTCAGTTGTACGTTTCTTTTTTGATAGACGGTCATGCCCGCAAAGCTGTCGGCAACATAGATTAGCCCGGCTTTTGCGTAACAGTCGTATGCAAGTCCGATCGTCGTAAACGAGTCCTTCAGAACCGGATGGTTCAAATCTGAAAGATCGACAATCTGAATACCGTTGCCGAGGTTCGACAGATATGCGGTTGTCCCATCGATAAAGATATCCATCACTCCGCCAGGAATCGCAAGTTCGGCTATTTTCTTCGGGTTTTGAGGATCAGAAACGTCCACAATCCAGATGCCTGGATCCGCAGAGGTAATCACAGTTGTCGGGTTGATAAAACGGATTGCTTCTCCACTGGAGTTTTTCTGCAACTGTGAGGTCAATCGCAGGTTCATCGGGTCGGTAACGTCAATTAATTGCAGTTGCGTACTGCTAGTTGAAATATATAGTCCCGCAGAACAATCGCCGTTGACCGGATTCTCAATCCCAGTTTTACCTACTACAGTTGGATGCGCCGAATCACGCACATCTACCGCCATATCGTGAAATTCGCCCGGAACATAGATCATCCCATCCGCGTACGAAATCGATCGAAACGCCGTATTAAATACAGCCTCGTCATTCGGCACGAATCCAAGCTTTTTCGGTTGAATCAGATTGGATGAATCAAAGATGACGAGCGGCTCATTGGATGCAAGATGCGTACTTAGATATGCTTTGCTTTCCGCGAGAATTACCTTGTTTGCGTACCCACCACCTGTATCATACCAATACGTCTCATTGGGACTTGCTGTATTGGCTACATCGAATACATGCATACCCGAAAGTCCACCAGCAACATAGCAGACTCCATCCTGCATTGTCAGCCTACGTCCTTCTAACAAGGGCATCCAGCGACAAATCAGATCAGGATTAGTCTTCTTCGAGAGATCAAGCGTCAATAGTCCTT
>PGZM01000003.1 GCA_002841395.1 Firmicutes bacterium HGW-Firmicutes-9 | reverse complement strand
CTTGATCCCAATCGCTGCTTAGAACAATATATTTACTAACATTGCTTCTGAACCATAAAACGGGGGCAGATCATTTCAGTTCACACAACCAAAACGAGCAGTCCATAGAAGGGCAATTAAAAGCTTGCTACGATTTTGCAAAACAAAACGACTATAACGTAATTCACGAATACATAGACCGCGCCATCAGCGGCACCACGGACAAACGACCTGAGTTCCTTCAAATGATCGAGGATAGTAAACAGAAGCATTTCAAGTATGTGCTTGTCTACCACCTTGATCGTTTTGCTCGAAATCGGTTTGATAGTGCAACATATAAGGCAAAGCTGAAGAAGAATGATGTACGCGTAATTTCAGCCCGTGAGAACATTTCCGATGATGCCAGCGGGATTCTAATTGAAGGTGTTTTAGAAAGCATGGCAGAGTATTATTCCGCCGAATTATCGCAAAAGATTTCGCGCGGTATGAAGCTGAACGCTGAAAAGTGTCTCGTCACAGGTGGCAATCTTGCACTTGGGTTTCGGGTTGACGAGAACAAGCACCTGCAAATCAATGACGCAGAAGCACTTACTGTGAAGAAGATATTTCAAATGTATGCCAACGGGTCAACGATGGCTGAAATTGAGCGGTACCTTAACAATCTCAGTATCACGACCTCTCGCGGCAATCCTTACAACAAATGCAGCTTACGCCGAATATTGACCAATAAGAGATATATCGGAATTTACACATACAACGATCTGGAAATAAAAGATGGAGTCCCGCGGATTATTTCGGATGAACTGTTCAACGAGGTGCAGTTGATAATGGAGAAAAATAAAAAAGCTCCTGCCCGATCAAAGGCAAAAGCTGAGTATATATTGACAACCAAACTTTTCTGTGGACATTGCCAGAGCATGATGACAGGGTTGAGTGGGGCTGGTCAGAGCGGCAAGAAGTATTACTATTACTCCTGCGTCCAAGCTCGAAAGAATCAGTGCGCGAAAAAGGCTGTCAGTAAGGATTGGATTGAAGACCTCGTTGTTACTGAAACTAGAAAATTGCTTACTACCGAAAGAATCAATATCATTGCAAAAGCTGTTGTTGAGTTTTCTGAGCAAGAGAGCGATTCCGGTGAATTGAAGCGGCTTGAGCGTCTGCTTAAGGATAATCAGAAAGCAACACACAACCTTGTCAAGGCTTTGGAATCCGGGCAAGTGATAGATGTGATTGCCGAGCAAATCAAAGTGCGTCAGCAAGAGAAACAGCACCTTGAAAAAGCAATTGCTGAAGAAGCCTCCAAGCATCATGTGCTTACAATGCAAGAAGTGCGGTTCTTTTTGCACAAACTCAAAGACGGTGATATCAATGATATCAAGTATCGCAAGACTTTGATCAACGTATTGGTGAACCGTATTTACCTCTATGACGATAAAATGACCATCCTGTATAACACACAAGATGGTCAATCTACCTTCCCTATTGGGCAAAATAGTTTGCCTAAGGGTCATTTGGTGGAGGCGGGGAGAATCGAACTCCCGTCCGAAAACCCCTCAACCAGACTTTCTACGAGCGTATCCGGTGTTTTAACATTCCCTCTGCCGCTCTCCCTCCGTCAGGATAGCGGGTTCAGTAGCTTCATAAATCCGGCCCGCCGCAAAGCTTAAGCGGGTTCGTTCCCTACCCTAAATGACGCCCGTATCTGAGACAGTAGGTTTTCTCAGGCGAACGGTCACTGCTTAAGCAGCGACAGCTAAAGTATTTTTGTCAGTTACTTTAATCTGTTCCCGCTTTTAACGAAGCTCGGGGCTTCGGCTCGCTTATCCAACCTCGGCGATCCCCGTCGAAACCAGGTCGCCCCCATATATGGTTATTATACACCAATTACGCACATGTTTCAACTGCGTGCATGTCTATCTACTCCGTCTTCTCGCTTTCGCTGAGGCGCAGATCCGGCAGCCGTTCGCGCTTGACGCTCATCAGCCAGAAGTAGAACCCGCCGAGCATCGTCACCGCGAGAATACGATATTGAAAATGCATGCATTTATACATCGGCTCGGTGGCAACCAGCGTCCAGAGAATCGGGAAAAACGAGATCGCGAGCATCACCAGCGCGCGCATGTAGGAATGCTTGTCCGTGCGCGAAAACAGCATATAGCCGCCGGCAAACACCGCAACGCCCGCCGCGATAAACAGCATCGGCCAATCAAACAGGTGCTTGAATGCCGCAATCAGCACAACGCCCTTGTCGTAGAGCTGCTCCGATCCTTCGGGCTTGGTCACGCCGATATGCGTCGCGAGCGCTTCCCATGCGGTGCCAAACGCGTTCTGGTCGGTGAATACGCTGCTGAGAATCAGCTTGGAAATCCACATCGCAAAATACGATGCAAACCAGACGGCGGCGTATTTCAGCGTCATGCGCAGCATCTCTTTTGCGCGCATCTGGGGCTTAACATAGCACAGGCAGATCAGCCAACAGAGCATCGGCAGCCCGAACGTGACGAGCGGCGCTGTGTAAAAGTCGATAAACTGCGTCGCCATGCCGAGGATCATAAACAGCATCGTCGCGCGCTCCGGCTTTTTGAGCAGCATCGGCACAAACAAGATGCCGATGAATGCGACGATGAAACAACCGCTGAACTGGAACAGCGCGCTGACCACAACCGGGTTGATGAACAAAATCGCCGCGACAAACAGCATCGGCGGCCAGGCGGATCTGGTCTGGAAGCCGAGCATCAGCGTACAAAGTCCCATCAGCAGGAAAAACGTCCACATGATCAACGTACGCATGGTGCCGTAGTCCATCACGGAGAGCAGCGCGCGCACATAGGTGCGGAATCCATGCCAATAGCGCGGGTAGAACACATCCTCCTTCTCATGGTTTTCTACGGTGTTTCGCGCGTCCGCAAACGTGAAATCGTCCTCGAGCGGATAAGAGTTTTTCAGCACGCTGTCCGGTGCGTTGCGAACATCCATATATGTGGACAACGAGAGGATGATGACCTCCGTCCAGTCGTCCAGCGCGTAGGACCCCCACTTCTGCCGCAGCACGTTCGTGTTGCTCCACTCCGGCTCGATTTCATCCAGCGAGAGCAGATAGTTCGCCTCTACCCGATCCTGCGGCGCAAGCCCGCACGCAAACAGCAGCCCGACGCAGAATGCGACGAGAAGCAGAAACGTGATGACATATCGAGAAAAGCGAATCAAACGTTGTTTCATCTCAAAAACCCCCCGGATCATCTAGTCGATCGTACACAAATAAATAACGGAATGCGCCATTTTTCGCATGACGCATCCCGTTCAAAGTCCAGAAAACTCTTGTGCCGGAATGGACCGCGTGTCACGAAATGCACAGACGCTAATCCATTTTAACACACAAAGCAGGTGTAATCGAGTGGTATTTCTTGTGCTTGCCGCGGTTTTTACAGCGGCAGATTTAATACATCCAGCGTGTTGAAGTAGTCCTGCGGCGTCTCCGCGCGGCGGATGAGCTCCGCGCTGCCATCGGGCTTTAAGAGCACTTCCGCGCTTCTGAGCTTGCCGTTGTAGTTGTAGCCCATCGCGAATCCGTGCGCGCCGGTATCGTGAATCACGATCAGGTCGCCGGGCTCCGTGCGCGGCAGCGGGCGGTCTATGGCAAACTTGTCGTTGTTCTCGCAGAGCGAGCCGACCACGTCATACACGTTCGTCAAGGGAGCATTCTCCTTGCCCATCACGGTGATGTGGTGGTAGGCGCCGTACATCGCGGGGCGCATGAGGTTGACGGCGCAGGCGTCCACGCCGATATACTTCTTGTGCGTCTCCTTCTTGTGGATCGCGCGGGTGACGAGGTAGCCAAACGGACCCGTGATGTAGCGGCCAAGCTCCGTAAAGATGCGAATCTTGAGTCCGCTGGGCGTGACGATGCGGTCATACTGATGCTTGACCTCTTCGCCGATGTAGCGGATATCCGTCTCTTTTTCATACGGACGGTACGGGATACCGATGCCGCCGGAGAGGTTGACAAACGTGAAGTTCGCGCCGGTCTCCTCGTGCAGCTCCACCGCGGTCTTAAAGAGCTTCTTCGCCAGCGCGGGATAATAATCGTCGTCCGTCGTGTTGCTCACGAGGAACGCGTGCAGGCCGAATTCAGTCGCACCCAACGCCATGAGCTTCTTCACGCCTTCGCTGAGCTGCTCGCGCGTCATGCCATACTTTGCCTCGCCGGGGTTACCCATGATGGTGTTGCCAAGCAGGAACTCGCCGCCGGGGTTGAAGCGCAGGCAGACGGTCTTGGGGATGCCGCCGTTCGCCGCGAGAAAATCAATATGCGTGATATCGTCCAGGTTGATCAAAACACCCATTTCGCTGGCGAGCTTAAACTCGGCTGCGGGCGTATCGTTGGAGGAGAACATCACGTCCTGCCCCGTCACGCCGATGGCGCGCGAAAGCAGCAGCTCCGTCATAGAAGAGCAGTCCATACCGCAGCCGCTTTCGTACAGCAGCTTCATGATGATGGGATTGGGCAGCGCCTTGACGGCGAAATATTCGCGGAAGCCCTCATTCCAGGCGAAAGACTCCTGCAACCGTTTGACGTTTGCGCGGATGCCAGCCTCATCGTAGATGTGGAAGGGTGTGGGGAATTTTTCGACGATGGCCTCCAGGGCATCCTTCGTAAACGGCAGGTTTCTCATGTTCTGTCCTCCTTGATCCGTCGATCCATTTCGCGGTCTGCGTCGCGCTCGGCAATCGTATGGCGCTTGTCGTAGAGCTTTTTGCCTTTGGCAATCGCAAGTTCGAGTTTCATACGCCCGTCTTTGAGGTAAATCTCCAGCGGCACAAGGCTCATGCCGTCCTTTTGGGACGCCTCCTGCAGCTTTCGAATCTCGCTCTTGTGCGCCAGCAGCTTTCGTGTACGGAAGGGGTCTTTGTTGTAGATATTCCCCTGCTCGTATGGACTGATGTGCATGCCGATGACGAACAGCTCGCCGTTCTTCACCTGCGCATAGCTGTCCTTGAGATTACAAGCGCCTTTGCGGAGCGATTTTACCTCGGTGCCGAAGAGTTCGATTCCGCACTCGAGCGTTTCCTCGATAAAGTAATCATGGCGCGCTTTTCGGTTCTGCGCAACCGGCTTTACGCCGCGTTTTACGGCCATGTTTGCAGCCCTCTCACTTTCCGACGGAAAATAATATATTATTTTACAATCATTCTAAACGTTCCTGCGGTAGAAAGTCAAGCATTCCTGCCGCGTATACCACGTTTTGTGATTGTCCGTTCCGTCTGGTTATTTTTTGGTCTTCTGCGAAAAAAGCGGCGCACCTGTTTGGCACGCCGCATATGGTTCGCTGAACCGATCTTAGAAGATGGTCAATAACAGCGCAAGCACACCGACGATGCTGGCAAGGATGATCGTCAGTTTCTGCAGTTTCGCTTCACGGCTGGCTGCTTTGCCCTTTGTGGTAAAGGAATTGGTTTCCCCGCCGAACGAGGAGCCGAGGCCGGAGCTTTTCGTCTTCTGAAGCAGAACGACGACGACGAGCAGAACCGAGATCAACATCAGCGCGATGCGAATGATAAGCGCCGCAGTTTCCATTGTGACATTCCTCCAATTTTGATCTCCGTACGCGGGCGGTTGCGCCGCAGCCGGAGCGATCAGCAATCTTTTGCTCTTGCGCCGGTTTTCCAGCGCCCAAGCCTAGTGATTATAACACGCAAAGAGGCGTATTGCAAGCCTGAATGCGTGCAGTAACCCGCAAAAATCAGCCTTCGATCAGCGATTTTCCGGTCATATCCGCGGGTACCGGCAGCCCGAGCAGCTGTAGCAGCGTGGGCGCCAGATCGCTCAGCCTGCCGCCGGAGCGGAGGGTCACGTTCTTGCGCGTGTTGTCCACGAGGATGCACGGCACGGGGTTGGTCGTGTGCGCGGTAAACGGCACATTCTCCGCCTCGTCCCACATCTTTTCGCAGTTGCCGTGGTCGGCGGTGATGATGCAACGTCCGCCGGTCTTGAGGATCGCGTCCACAACCTTTGCGGCGCAGGCATCCACTGCGTGCACAGCAGCGGTTGCCGCCGGCATCACGCCCGTATGCCCGACCATGTCCGGGTTAGCGAAGTTGAGGATCATCACGTCATATTTGCCGCTCTCGATGCGCTTCACCGCTTCGTCCGCCACTTCATACGCGCTCATCTCCGGCTTGAGATCATACGTCGCCACCTTGGGCGAGGCAATCAGCGCGCGGTCTTCGCCGGGATTCGGCGCTTCCACGCCGCCGTTGAAGAAGAACGTCACGTGCGCATACTTCTCCGTCTCTGCGATGCGGAGCTGGGTAAGCCCCTTCTCTGCGAGATACTGACCAAACGTGTTGTCCAGCGATTCCGGGCGGTACGCTACGTGTACGCGGTCTCCAAAGGTCTTGTCATACTGCGTGAGGCAGACATAGTGGAGCGGGAAAAACCCGTTTTTGCGCGGGAAGGCGTCAAAGTCGTCAAACACCAGCGTGCGGGTGATTTCGCGCGCGCGGTCGGGACGGAAGTTGAAGAAAATCACGCTGTCGTTTGCCGAGATCTTGCCGACAGGTTTGCCGTCTTCCACGATGACGGTGGGCATGACGAACTCGTCCGTCTCGCCCTTGTCATAGCTGTTCTGCATGGCGATTTCGCCGGTTGCAGCCGTTTCCCCTTCGCCGTAGACAAGCGCGCTATAGGCCTTCTCCACGCGCTCAAAGCGGTTGTCGCGGTCCATGGCGTAATAGCGGCCCATGACGGTCGCGATTTTGCCGGTGCCGATCTCTTTGAGCTTTGCGTCAAGCTCTTCGACAAAGCACTTGCCGCTGCTCGGCGGCACGTCGCGTCCGTCCATAAAGCAATGGACATAGACCTTCGTGAGTCCCGCTTTTTTCGCCATCTCGACGAGCGCGTAGAGATGCGAGTTGTGCGAATGTACGCCGCCGTCGGACAAAAGCCCCATCAGGTGCAGCGCGGTGCCGTTCTGTTTGCAGTTTTCAATTGCGCCAAGAAGCGCCTTGTTTTCGAAGAAATCGCCGTCCATGATCGCCTTGGTGATGCGGGTCAGCTCCTGATAGACGATGCGTCCCGCGCCGATGTTGAGGTGGCCAACTTCGCTGTTGCCCATCTGCCCCGTCGGCAGGCCAACGTCCATGCCGCTCGCCGCGATCTGCACATGCGGATACTCGTTCCAAAGGCGCGAGATATTCACAGCGCCGTCGGCCTTGATGGCGTTGAATTCCTTTTCTGTGGAGCAGCCGAAGCCGTCCAGAATGATTAATGCGGTGATCGGTTTCGTCATTAGAAATGAACCACCTTTGAGAAATCTTCGCTCTTGAGCGAAGCGCCGCCGATGAGGCCGCCGTCGATCTCCGGCATCGCCATGAGCTCGGTGGCGTTCTTCGCGTTCATGCTTCCGCCGTACTGGATGCGCACTTCGTCCGCAACCTTCTGACCGTAAACGCCGGCAACCGCGTCGCGGATGACCTTGATGGTCGTGTTCGCGTCTTCGCTGGTCGCGGTTTTGCCCGTGCCGATGGCCCAGATGGGTTCATACGCGATTACCGAGCGGACGACTTCTTCCGCCGTGAATGCTGCAAGCGCCGCGATGGTCTGCTTGCTGACGATGGTGTCGGTGACGCCGCTCTCGCGCTGTTCGAGGGTTTCGCCAACGCAGATGATGGGCGTGATGTTCGCGTCCAGCGCGGCTTTGGCGCGCTTGTTGACGGTTTCATCCGTCTCGCCAAAATACTGGCGGCGTTCGCTGTGGCCGACGATGGCGTGGGTCACGCCCATGGCGAGCAGCATATCCGCGCTGATTTCGCCCGTGAACGCGCCTTTGGGCGCCCAGTGGATGTTCTGCGCGCCGAGTTTGATGTTGGTGCCGACGAGCAGCTTGCCAACGAGCGCGAGGTCAACATAAGGCGGGCAGACGACGACTTCGCATTTTGCGTCCTTCACCAGCGGGATCAGCTCGGCGACGAGGCGCTCCGCTTCTGCCGGGGTCATGTTCATTTTCCAGTTTCCTGCAATAATCGGTGTTCTCATGATGATGATTCCTTTCAATATACGCTGTTTTTTGAAACTCTATCCTCTGACCGGACAGTTCCGGTCGTTAATTATCCAAATGCGTTATGATTCAAACTTTATGTTTAACCGGATCATCCGGTCGTATTGTCAATCTTATGAAACCGCCGGAGCGCGATAAGCGCTCCGGCGGACGAAGGTGTCGCTTACTTGTCGTTGAGCACAGCCACGCCCGGGAGCACCTTGCCCTCGAGATACTCGAGGGAAGCGCCGCCGCCGGTGGAGATGTGCGTCATCTGCTTTGCAAAGCCGAGCTTCTTGACGGCGGATGCGGAGTCGCCGCCGCCGATGATCGTGGTGCCCTTGCACTCTGCGCAGGCCGCGGCAACCGCACGGGTGCCTTCGGCAAACGCGGGCATTTCAAACACGCCCATGGGTCCGTTCCAGATCACGGTCTTGGCTTCCACAATCGTCTTGTGGAAGAGTTCGCGGGTCTTGGGTCCGATATCGAGTCCCATCCAGCCTTCCGGCATGCAGCAGGAGTCAACAATCATGTTCTCCGCATCTGCGGCATACGCTTTTGCGATCACATTGTCGACCGGCAGCAGGAAGTTCACGCCCTTGGCCTTCGCCTTTTCCATGATATCCTTGGCGAGCTCGACGCTGTCTGCATCCAGCAGAGACGTGCCGATTTCAAGACCCTGCGCCTTGAAGAAGGTGTATGCCATGCCGCCGCCGATGATCAGAGAATCGCACTTGTCGAGCAGGTTGGTGATCACGCCGATCTTGTCGGAGACCTTCGCGCCGCCGAGGATGGCGACAAACGGACGCTCCGGATCTTCCAGCGCTTTGCCCATGATGCCGAGCTCTTTGCCGATCAAAAAGCCAGCGACCGCGGGCAGATAGGCCGCAACGCCCGCCGTGGAGGCATGCGCGCGGTGCACGGTGCCAAACGCGTCGGACACATACAGTTCCGCAAGGCTCGCCAGTTCTTTGGCAAACGCGGGATCATTCTTCTCTTCTTCTGCATGGAAGCGGACGTTCTCTAAGAGGACGATCTCGCCGTCCTTCATGTCCGAAACCGCGGCTTTGGCGGATTCGCCGATGACGTCGTCCGCCATCCAGATGCGTGTATCAGGCAGCAACTCGCTCAGGCGCTCGCCGACGGGGGCAAGCGAAAATTCCGGGTTTACGACGCCCTTGGGACGGCCCAGATGGGAGCAGAGAATGACTTTTGCCTTGTGGTCAAGCAGATACTGAATCGTCGGGAGCGCGGCAACAATGCGCTTGTCGTCGCCGACTTTTCCTTCGGGGGTGAGCGGTACGTTGAAGTCTACGCGCACCAATACGCGTTTCCCTGCGACATCGACGTCCTCAATCGTCTTTTTGGCCATGTTGTTCTTCCTCCATGTATTATATTCAATCACTTTTTATCGATTTATTATAGCACGCTCCCTGTTGTTTGAACAGAAACGCAGGCCTCGTAAGGAAAATTTTACCCACTTGGGCACGCGGAAAGTGGGCGGAACCGCGCGCAAGCGCGCGAACTGCCGCCAGATGAAGGTATTTATCTCGTTTTCCGCTCTTTCGAGCGAAAACTAAATCTCTAGATACAATACCGCACTCGTTCTTTTACCACAATTGCAGAGGAAAAGTCAATCTCTTTTTTTACTTCTTCCTCTGTGTCGTATTTCCCCCACATGTGCGTTAGATAAAGTGTCTTTACGCCGGCGTTGCGTGCAAGCGCGCAAGCTTCTTTTACGTTCATGTGCGGACCGGTTTGAGATTCGTTCACAAAGCACGCGTCGGCCAGCAGCGCATCCGCGCCCATCGGCCCCGCTTCCATGCCGGGATATGGCTTTGTGTCTCCCGTGAAGAACAGCACGGCTCCGTCCGAGCCCGTAATGCGCATGCCGTTGGTCGGCACGGGATGCGCCATCGGCACAAACGAAAAGTGCAGCGAACCGATTTGTATCTCGTCCCCGCCCTTCACCGTGTGCTGCGCAAATAGCGCGCCCGTGGTGATGGCTTTCAGCGTTTCAAACGGTTCCGCGGGGGTATAGAGCGGCACGCGCCGCTTCTCCTCTCCCTCGCGCACGTCCTGTTGATCCAGCGCATAGCGCATCACAAACAGGTCGGAGCAATGGTCAAAGTGCAGGTGGGACAGCACGATCGCATCCAGATGCGCGGGATGGACATGCTCCATCAATCGCGACAGCACGCCGCTGCCGCAGTCGATCAGCACGCGCGTCGGTCCATCCTCGATGTAATAGCCGCTGCACGCGCCGCCGGGACGCGGATACGGCCCGTGTCTGCCAAGAACCGTCAAATACATGGTTGTCCTCCCGTCAGCTGAGCGTCCTGCGAATATCGAGCATCTTGTCCGGTTCCATGACCGGCATATAGCGCAGCACCACCGCACCGACCAGCGTGCAGACGACTGCCTGCGCCAGCTGCAACAGAAGCGTGATGCCGACGATTGCAAACTCACGGATGATCACAAAATCGTAGACTAGGAACAACACGAGCATGATGCCCTCCATCAGGCCGGCAACGACAAAGCTCTTTTTCCAGTTGTCAACCTTAGCGGAGAACGCGAGTGCGAAGAGCGCCATCAGGCTGCGGATGATGATGTTGCCGATGATGAAGTTCTTGCTGCCCATCACGATGTCTCCGATGACGATGCCCACCACGGGAGCAACGATGCCCCAAGGCGAGCCAAGCGCCATCACCGAGGCGATGATGCCAACATCCTGCAGCGACGCATAGGAGTTCATGGCGCCGATTGCCGATGTCGTGGCGTCAACCTGCACACGGAGGATCGAGAGGATAAACGTGCCCACGGTGCAAAGCAGAATGGTGATCACTTGCCGTTGGTCGATGTTCTTCCAGTTCATGGTAGGACCTCCTGCCAATTTATTCTGAAGAAAGCCGCTTACTCTCCGGCTTTGATGATTTCGTCAAGCAGATCGTCGAGTGAGACTTCATCGCTGCCGGACGCGCCCATAAAGCGCGACACGGTCGGGATATCGCCCATGTCCGGCTCGGGTTCCGGCTCCCACTCGCGAATCTCGCCATACTCGTTATACTTGCGCGGCGCGGGCGCGGGCTCCGGCTCTTCCTCTTCCTCCGGCTCGGTGGTGCAAGCCGCCGCGATGTAGGAGAACGGTTCCGGCGCTGCTTCCGGCACGCCAAGCGTTTCGTCCAGCGTGGCGGAGATGATCGAATCCCCTTCCGCCTGTGGTTCATATTCGCTGACATTCGGCGTGTATGCCCATGCCTCCGCGGAATATGGTTCCGGCGCGGCGGCAGGCGCTTCTTCCGGCGCTTGCGGTACGGTCGGCGCAAACGGCTCCATCTGCTCCAGATAGCTGTCAAACACGTTGACTGCATCTGTTGCTGTCACGGGACCGCGCACGGGTTCCGGTTCTGCCGCAACGCGTACCGGCGCAACGGGCGCGCCCGCAGCCGGGGTGAACGCGGGCTCATATGCATTCACATCATTAAAGAGTCCGCCTTCTGCCTGCGCTTCATGTTCGCTCGCAAAGTCGTTTTGCTGCCATGCCTGCTCGGAATACGGGTCGGGTGCAGCAGCGGGTTCGACAGCGTCCATCTTGTTCAGATACGCGTCAAACGCATGCTCCGCTTCGTTGGATGTGACAGGCTGCTTCACTTCGACAACGCCGAATGCCGTCGGTACAAACTGTCCCGCCAGCTCCGCCGATGCGGGTACAAAATCCGGCAGCATCGCGTTCAGGTCGGCAAACAGCTGACCTTCCGCCTGCGGTTCCACATCGCTCGCCAGATTCGTCTGCTCCCAGGCGTTCTCGGAATAGGGATCTGGCGAACCGTTCAGTCGGGTGGTCGGCGTCTGCGGCAGCGTCGGCGCGGAGACGTCGATCTCATCAAAATAATCATCCAGCGCGCTGGCCATATCCGCCGAAGAAACGGGTTTCTCTACGGTTGGGATCGGCTGCGCGGGCGTGTATGCTGCTTCGGCTGGTGCATCCGGCGTCGGCGTTTGTGCCGCTTCCTGCGCGATCTCGTTTACGTGCGTAAACAGCGTGCCCTCCGCCTGCGGCTCCAGCTCACTGCGCGTTTCGCTCTGTTCCCATGCCTGTTCCGAATACGGTTCCGGCATCGCGGGAGCTTCTGCTTCTGCTGCGGTCGGTTCTTCGGCTGGTGCCTCCTGAATTGGCGTTTGCGCCGCTTCCTGTGCGATCTCGTTTACGTGCGTAAACAGCGTGCCCTCCGCCTGCGGTTCCAGCTCGCTCAGCGTTTCGCTCTGCGCCCAAGCCTGTTCCGAATACGGTTCCGGCACTGCTGCGGATTCCGTGTCCTGCGCAGCTTTTGCGTCAGGCTCAATTGCGCTTTCAAAATACTCGTCCACTTCGCGGACGGTTTCTTCCATCGGTTTTTCGCCCATTCCGGAGGCGACAGCTGCGCTGCCAAGCGGAAGCGCAACGGAAGCATTTACCCCCGCATCGGGCACCAGCGCGTCAAACGCACTCTCTGCGTCTTCCTGCGTCACAAGGCACGCGTCATGGTGAATCGTATAGTCACTCGGCGCGTAGTCCGGATCAAACGGACGCACAAACTCCGCCTGCGGCTCGCTCTCGCTCTTGAGCGCGTCGTTTGCCCAGGCTTGCTCCGAAAACGGCTTGTTTGCCGTGTCCGCTTCGGTCGCGTCCGCGCCGACTTCCATCGAATAGACCGTCTTTTGTTCGGTGGTTGCGGGCTGCGTCGCCGGGGCAGCCTTCTCCTGCGCGGGAGCTGGCGTCTCCTGACGGTCTTCCGGCAGCGGGCGGTTCTGGATGCGATAGATGTTCCGCATCAAAAGCGAGGGGTTCTCGCTCGCGTCCGGCAAGGTTGTATCGTTCATCTCGCCGACGGATTTATAAAATGCATCGCCGTCGAGCCGCGCTTCCGAGCGGTCGATCCTGCGGTTTTTGACAAACTCGGCAAACCGCGTTGCGGTGACTTCCAGTTCGCTGGCGTTCTGCTCCAGAATGCCATTAAACGTTTCGACCATCTCTTCGTATTCACGTTTGATGATCAGCGCGTCCTTGAGCATTCGCTCGCTATCCGCGCGAATATTGGCGGTCAGCTCGTTGCCTCTGCGCTCGGCTTCTTCCTTGAGCGTATTTGCGGTCGTAATCGCCTGTGAAAGCAACGCTTCCGCTTCCATGCGGGCGTCGTTGCGGATCTTCTCCGCCTCCGCGCGCACGGCTTCTGCCTCCGCGATGATCTTCGCGCCCTCTGCCTTAGCCTCTTCCAGCGCGTTTGCCGCGTTTGCCTTGGTGGCCTGCAGGGTGTTGAATATCGACTGTTCGCGCGCGCGAAAGCCTTCGACCAGCTGATCCAGCGTGTCGATGCGTGTTTCCAGCAGCGCGATGCGTTCAAAGCGTTCTTCCAGGAGGAGTTTCATCTCTCTGCGTTTCATTCTTCAACCTCCAGTTTCAGCTGCTGCGTGTCTGCCTGATATCCCAGATGCGCATATCCCGCGGGCATTACGATGCGCCCGCGTGGCGTCCGCGCAATGAATCCAAGCCGCAGCAGATAGGGTTCGTATACGTCTTCGATCGTAGTTGCGTCCTCTCCGGTTGCCGCCGCGATGGTATCGAGGCCAACCGGACGACCGCAGAACTTCACGATCATGGTCTCCAGCATGCGTCTGTCCACCTCGTCCAGCCCAAGCTCGTCCACGCCGAGCATGTCGAGGCCTTCCTTGGCGGACTCGAGATCGATCACGCCGTTTTTGCGCACCTCCGCATAATCGCGAATGCGCCGTAACAGGCGGTTTGCGACGCGCGGGGTTCCGCGCGCGCGGGAGCCGATCTCAACCGCTCCCTCCTGAGAAATCGCGATGCCGAGGATGCCCGCGCTGCGCACGATGATCTCCTGCAGCGATTCGGAATCGTACATCGCCAGCTGCTCTTTGATGCCGAAGCGATCGCGCAAAGGAGACGTGAGCAGACCCATGCGCGTTGTCGCGCCGACCAGCGTAAACTTCGGCAAATCCAGGCGGATGCTCCGCGCGGACGGGCCTTTTCCGATGATGATGTCGAGCGCATAATCCTCCATCGCGGGATACAGCACCTCTTCAACGTTTGCGTTGAGGCGGTGAATCTCGTCGATGAACAGCACGTCGCCCGGGGAAAGATTGGTCAACAGCGCGGCCAAATCGCCTGCATGCGTGATCGCGGGTCCGCTGGTGACACGCAGCGACACGCCCATCTCGTTTGCTACGATACCCGCAAGCGTCGTTTTGCCGAGACCCGGCGGGCCGTAAAACAGCGCGTGATCGAGCGGCTCGCTGCGTTTCAGCGCCGCATCGATGTAGATGCGCATGTGATCCTTCACCGCGTACTGTCCGATGTATTCGGAGAGCGTCCGCGGGCGAAGGGAATATTCCGTTTTTGCTTCATCCTCGCGCATCGAGGAGCTGATCAGGCGTTCGTCCATGTTTTCCCTTGTCTATGCGTCCGGCTGTTTGGCAGGAAGTTTATTTTGCCATCCTGCGCAGGGCTGCGGTGATGAGCGCTTCCACGCTCTCCGCCTTTTCGACCGCTGCGACCGCTTTACCCGCGGCGAGCCCGTCGTAGCCCAGCGAGACCAGCGCCGCGACCGCCTCCGAGCGGATATCCGGCGCGTCAGCGTTTGCGACCGCTCCCAGCATCTCGCTGGCCTCCACACGCTCCTTGAGCTCCAGAAGCACCCGCTGCGCGGTCTTTCGGCCCATGCCGCTCACGCGGTCAAAGGCCGCTGCGTTGTTGGTTACAATCGCGCCTGCGACGTCGCTCGGTGTCAGCACCGAAAGCACCGATAGCGCGAGCTTTGGCCCGACGCGTGTGACGGTCAAGAGCCTTCGGAACATGTCCTTTTCCTCCGGCTCATAGAAGCCGTACAGCGCCATGATGCCTTCCGCAAGGTGCAGATGGGTATAGAGCCGCTCCTTCTGCCCCGCGCGCAGGCGCTTGAGCGTCATCGCGCTGCAAAAGAGCTCGTATCCGACCCCGCCCGCTTCCAGAACGGCGCGGTCTGTGAGGAGTTCGTCGACAATTCCCGTGATGTATGCGTACAAGGATGATTCCTCCGTGTTCTTATCGAATGCGGTATTCTTCCGCCGCGGGGCCTATCGTGCAGCCGTGGCAGATCGCCGCCGCGAGCGCGTCCGCCGCATCGTCGGGCTTCGGCACCGTTTTGAGCGAGAGCAGCAGCTTTACCATGCTCTGCACGGCGCGTTTATCCGCGTGTCCGTTGCCCGTGACCGCGAGCTTGATCTGCATCGGCGTGTACTCGTACAGCGGGATATTCGCCCGCTGCGCCGCGAGGATCGCGACCCCTCTGCCCGCGCCAACCGCTAGAGCGGTGGTCGTATTGCGGTAGAAGAATAGCTCCTCAAACACCGCCATATCGGGATGAAACTTTTCAATCAGCGCGCAGGTGCCGTCGTAGAGGCGGTTGAGCCGCTCTGGCAGCCGTTCGTCCGGCGTGGTCTCGATCACACCGTAATCGACGGGCGCGAGCTTCGTTCCCGAAACGTCCACCACGCCGTAGCCGAGTATGGCGTATCCGGGGTCTATTCCGAGAATTCTCATGCGTGCACCTGCCTGCGTATAGTCATCTTATTTTAGCATGATCGCAGGCGGGTGTAAATGAACGCAGGCGGCTGTTACTATGTTTCATCGAACGTTCATAACTGCTTTTTTCTTTATGTTACTGGAAAATTCGAGCGGGAGTCTGTGCAAAAGCAACGAAAAGCAGCCGTGCGCATGCTGCAACGGCTGCTAGAGAGTGCTGTGCTATTGTCTATACTTTGCGATCAGCTCGTTGAGCCGTTCCTTCGACACGCCGAAGTACTTGCGCATGTTCTCCAGCGCGTACGCGGGGCGCTCCTCGATGAAGTAACGCATTTGGCTGATGGACTTCTCCCATTCGCTCATCGAGCCGGGCTTGCCCCAGCGCGCAATCTGCCGCCGCATCTCGGGGCGGATTTCCGCCACCATCTCGTCAAAGAGCGCTGTGGCACGCTGCGCGTTGAAATACGTCTCGACGACTTCTACATATCGCTCGACGCAATAATCCCGCCATGCGGCGTTCTCCTTGAGTCCGATGTAGATTTCGAAGTATGTCAGCGACTTGTCCGCGGACGGTACGCCGTTGACGTTGAAATACTGCGCGATCATGTCCCGCTGCGCGGTCTTGAACGCAAAGTCGAGGTCGAAGAACACAGGCCGCCATTTGACGGCGTAGTCCGTCGTGCGCCAATACTTCTGGTTGAACATATCGCTGTTGCAGATGTACGTCTGCGCGATGAAATAATCCGTGAAGTAATCAACGTCGATCCACTGCGCAAACTCGGCAAACACCGCGTCATCGCTGAGGTTCTTGCTCTCGGCAAACGAGCGCACGCGCTTGATGTCCTTGCTGCTGCCTTTGATCGGCGTCTGGTTCCGGCGGATGAACTCGACCGTGTCGCCGTCTACGCCGTAATGCGTCTCCAGAAATTCGCCGTTCTGGTCCTCGTTGAGATCGTAAAGACCGTTGTAAGCGCCATTGATGTAAACCACGACCGGGCGGGTTGCGGAGTTGTCGAGATACATGCCCTCGACAAGCCTGCTCGAGAACGAATCGCGGATGCGCGCTGTGCTCCAGTCCTGTCCGCCGTTTCGCACGACAAGCGCGGAAAACGTGTCAAACTCATAGCCCGGCCAGAAGGGATACGTCACGCTGCTCTGCCCGTAGCCGGAGCGCAGATTGATGCTCAGCGACTTTTGGGAATACGCGACCGTGCCCGCGCCTTTGGGTTTGATGCCCGCGGGGAACGAAACGCCGAGAGAACCATCCGGTTCGTAGTAGGAGATATACGCGAGGCGTTCGACCTTGTCGTCCTTGTCGTTGACACGCATGACCTCGCGGACGCGCGTCGGATTTCCCGTCACACACACCACGGGAACCGTATGCTGCTCTTCAAAGAGATATGTCGCGGTGGTGATTTCGCTGATGCGCTTGCCGCTGACGTAGGAAACCGCGCGCAAGGGCGTGTTTTTCTTAATCTCGACCGGTTCGGTATAGCGCGGGGAATCGAGCGAAGGCTCGTCACCGTCGGTCGTAAAATGAATCTCCGCGTTCGGGTCGTCGCAGCGGATCGTGACGAAGAACGCGCCGGTGTGATACAGCGAAAAGTCGGAAAACACCGGTTGCGGCGAAACGCCCGTGGTGATGTCCGTGTCGTTCTCTTCCCCGCGCGTAGGATTCTGGAAGAATACACGCGCAATCGAGGGATCGCTTTCGATTCTGCCGCTCGTGGTGTCCGGCGTGAGTGAGCCGGAATCAAACGTATCCACCAGCGTGCCTTCCGCGTTTTTGAGCATCAGTGTTTCGCCAGAGACGGAGATGGAGAACGGCGCAATGCCCGCTCCCTGCTTGACCGACGAGTTGGTGCACTCGATGACGAGATAGCCGCCCGCTTCGATCACTTCTCCTGCAAAGGTGTAGGAAGACGTTCCGTTCACGCCGTCCAGCAGCGTCCACCCCGTCAGGTCGACCGGTTGATCGGAGCCATTGTGCAACTCGATCCAGTCGTTTTTGCCACTCTTGATCTCGTTTGCTGCGCAAACCTCGCTGATAAATACGCCCAGATTGTCGAAACAGCCGATCTGGTCGGCTGTTTCAAATCCGTGCACGTTGTCGCTGCCGGGTGTCGGCGTCGCGTAATATCGAATGTTTCGCCCGCTGTCGAGTCCCACCGAGATGTTATCCCGCGTGATACCGGCGAGAGACATGCTCTCTGTGCGCATGCCGCTGAGCGTGGTAAAGAAGATCTCCGTTTCCTCATCTGCAAGAGAAAAGTTCGCGTGCAGCTCGCCGCTTGAGCGGTTCTTGCCGGAGAGGAAGATTACCTTGCACTCGCCGGGCTGCAGCGTCACATCCGGCAGCGCCCATTTGTAGAGGTCGTCCGGATCATCGGAGAGAAAATATCCAAGCAGCGTCTGTGTTTCGCCGGAAAAGTTTTTGAGTTCGACCCACTCCCCGCGGTCGCCGTCCGCGTCGATTGCGGAGAGCGTGTTATACTTGAGCACCTCGTTGATATGCACGGGATCGCTTTGATCCATCACCGTCATCTCAAGCGAAGTAAATGTCGAATCGCTGTTGGCGGCCTCAAACGACGGATACGCGGTATAGACCACCGCGCCCGCCGCGTCCTTGACCACCGAAACGCCGCCGGGCACGCCTGCCTGCCAGCTGATGCGGTCGATCAGGTTGCCCTGCAGATCGGAAAGAAGCACCGTCGTGTCCTCGTTGCTGAGGCGGAATGTCGCGTGCGTGCCGTTCTCCCCGTCGCTGCCGAGGCCGGAAAGATAGATGCACGCATAGCCCTTTGCGGGCACGGTGCCAGAGGAAATCTGCCACTTGAGCGCGTTATTCTCGTCATCCGAGAGGCAATAGTTTTCAAGACGCATCGCGCTGTCGCTGTTGTTGTAGAGCTCGACCCAGCGGTAGCCCGTCGCGTCGTCGCCCGGCATCACCTCGCTGATGGAAAGCGCGTCAAGGTTTTGCGAGGCAAACACGCCGGAGAGCGTCATGTAGATCTCTCCCGTGTTCTCCGCGCCCGGTGTCGGAACCCCGCTGTAGCCGTAGGTGCCGTCAACAGCGCGCGCGTACGAAACATCGGTGTACAGTGACGGAATCTCCATCTCCGCGACAAGGCCGAAATACGCATCCGTAATAAACAGGTAGTCGCCGCTCTTGCTTAGGCCGAAGTTCGTCACAAGCGGATTCGGCGTTTCGTCGCTCGCGTTCATGGCGTAGAGCACGAGATACTCGCCTGCGCCAAGGACGGTGCCTTCGGGCACGACGAACTTGTGCAAATCGCGCATGTTGTCCGAGATGCCGTAGCCGGAGAGATCCAGCGGTGCGGAACCGGAGTTGTAGAGTTCAATCCAGTCGGGCGTGCCGAGGTTTTCATCCACCAGCGAACGCTTGTTGCTGGATACGATCTCGTTGACCACCAGCGCGCTGCTGTCCGCCGCGGGCGCTTCCGTCGAGCACGCAAAAAGCAGCGGCAACACTGCCGCAACCAAGGATGCTATGATGATTTTCTTTGTTATTGTCGACTTCATGCTTTACCAAAACCTCATGTGGCAATTATTATATCACAGCGAAATCGAGAATTGTAGAATGCCGTTTTTTTTGCGAAAAAAGTTACAATCTTTCGTGTCTTATTCCGCGAATGTTGCAAAAATGCTACACGCGAGATGCCCTGCTCGTTTGACGAAACACGCTGTATTCGGTATGATAAAAATAGAGAATTCGACAGGCAATATATTATAGTAAGAAATCATCGATTGATGGAGGTAATAAAGGACAAAAAAAGAACAGGAGGCGCAATATGAAAACGATTGGCTATGTCATCAGCCACAAAAACCACGAACGACGACGCGCGCTCTTGCCGAACGATATCGACCGGATTCAACATTCTTCTATGATCTGCGTCGAAAGCGGCTATGGTGAAGCGCTCGGCTTTTCGGATTCCGACTACAGCTCCCGCGGGGTAACCATAGCCCCGCGCAACGAGGTTCTCGCCTGTGATGCCCTCGTGGATGTCAAACTCGGAGACGCAGACTTTATGGACCAGATCTCGCCCCGCAAGACACTGATCGGCTGGGCGCATATCGTGCAAAAAACACTCTTCACAGACGCCGCTATCGCGAATCAGCACACCGTTATCGCCTGGGAAAACATCATGGAAAAAGGCCGCTACCTGTTTTACCGCAACCGTGAGCTTGCGGGTGAAACCGCGGTTTTGCATGCGTTCAGCCAATACGGGCGCATGCCGTATGACTGCCGCGTCGCAATCGTCGGAAATGGCATGACGGCTCGCGGCGCGCTCCGCACGCTCAGCGGTCTCGGCGCTCAGGTTGATGTTTACACGCGCAAGCTGGAGCAGCTGTTCCGCGAAAACATGACTGACTACGACGTGATCGTCAACTGCGTCCGCTGGGACACCACGCGTTCCGACCGACTGATCTATCGGAGCGATCTGCACCGGCTCAAGAGAGGCTGCATGATCATCGACGTCAGCTGCGACACGGGGCTGGAGATTGAAACATCACGACCAACCACGTTTGATCATCCCGTCTATACGGTGGATGGCGTGCTGCACTATGCCGTCGACAACACGCCAGCTATGGCGTATCGAACCGTGAGCGAAATCATCAGTAAGTCTTTTTCGCCGTACGTCGACACGATCATACAAAATCATTCCTGCCCTGCGCTGGAACCCGCGTTTGTCATCCGCAGCGGTGTCGTGTTCGACCAGGAGTGCCTCGCGTTCCGTTCTCGCGATCAGGAAATGGAAGCGTAATCATCATCCGATTTTTCATACCACCACATGCAAAAAACCCGCTGGAAATCCAGCGGGTTTTGTGTGTTGCTTGGCGTAAGACTTAGTCCACCAGCTCGATAACGACCATTTCGGCTGCGTCACCGCGACGGGGCCCGAGCTTGTACATACGCGTGTAGCCGCCCTTGCTGCCGGCTTCGGCGCGCTTGGCATACTTCGGCGCGAGATCGCGGAAGAGCTTCTCAACGACCGGGTGCGCGCGTTCTTTCGTGCGCTCGGTGTATTCGCTCTTGCTCTCTTTGTTCTGCTTCGCTTCGGGTACGTCGTAGACGTAGGCCATGATCGCGCGGCGCGCGGCGAGCTTGCTCGCCGTGTCGTTGGTGACTTCGCGTTTCACGATCTGGGCTTTCTCGTTGCGGGTTTCCTTCTCTACGGTCTGGCTGTTATCGTATTCCTTGACTGCCAGCGTGATGATCTTTTCGGCAATCGAGCGGATCTCCTTGGCGCGCGCTTCGGTCGTGACGACCTTACCGTTCCAAAGAAGCGCCGTGGTCTGATTCCTCAAAAGAGCGACTCGCTGATCAGAGGGCTTACCCAGTTTGCGGTTCGCCATTGTGCTTCCTCCTCTTATTCATCGTGTGCGCGAAGCGACAGACCCAGCGCACTCAGTTTTGCCTGAACTTCTTCGAGCGATTTCCGGCCGAGATTCCGAACCTTCATCATCTCTTCCTCGTCGCGCTGCACGAGCTCTTCAACGGTGTTGATGCCGGCGCGCTTGAGGCAGTTGTAAGAGCGGACGGAGAGATCGAGGTCTTCGATGTTCATCTCCAGAATCCGTTCCTTCTTGCTCTCTTCCTTCTCCACGAGAATTTCCACGCCGACCACATGATCGGTGAGGTTGATGAAGAGCGCCAGATGCTCGGTGAGAATCTTCGCCGCGAGGCTTGCTGCCTCATCCGGCTTAATGCTGCCATTCGTCCAGATTTCAAGCGTGAGCTTGTCAAAGTCCGTAATCTGGCCAACACGCGTATTCTCAACGGTGAAGTTGACCTTCTCAATCGGGGTGAAAATCGAGTCCACTGCGATCTCGCCGATCGGCATATCGTGGCGCTTGTTGCGCTCGACCGGGACATAGCCCCTGCCGTTTTCAAGCATGATCTCCATGTGGAGCTTCGCGCCCTTATCCAGGGTCGCGATGTGCAGCTCGGGGTTGATGATCAGCACGTCGGAATCCGGAAGGATATCCTTCGCTTTGACTTCGCCCTCGCCGGACTGATCGATAATCACCTTCTTGGGGCCGTCGCAATACAGCTTGCAGCACAGCTCCTTGAGGTTGAGAATGATTTCGGTAACGTCTTCCTTCACGCCCTCGATGATCGAGAACTCATGGAGCACGCCGTCGATGCGCACACTCGTTACCGCCACGCCGGGCAGGCTCGAGAGCAGCACGCGACGCATGGAATTGCCAAGCGTAGTGCCGAATCCGCGCTCTAACGGCTCAACGACAAACTTGCCGAAACTTTCCGTCAGTTCAACACATTCGAGTTTGGGCTTTTCGATCTCCAGCATTGCTTACCCTCCTTCGGTTTGTTTGTTGCGGTCCGCCAAATCAGCTTGGCTTACCTGGAGTAGTACTCAACGATGAGATGCTCTTCAATCGTCAAGTCGATATCGTCGCGAGACGGGAGGGCGACGACCTTGCCAGAGAGCTTATCCGCTTCCAGTTCGAGCCATTTCGGCACGGTTCTGGCGGCACCCTGCTCTTTGAGGGTTTTAAAGAAGTCAACCGCTGCGCTCTTGTCGCGGATGGAGACGACGTCTCCGGCCTTGACCAGATAGGAAGCGATGTCAACCTTCTTGCCGTTGACCAGGATGTGGCCGTGGTTCACCATCTGGCGCGCCATCGGGCGGGAATCGCCAAAGTTGAGACGGTATGCCACGTTGTCCAGACGGCGCTCGAGCAGCGAAAGCATGTTTTCGCCGGTGATGCCGCGCATGTTGGTCGCGAGGTCGTAATATTTGCGGAACTGGGATTCCAGAACGCCATACGCACGACGGACTTTCTGCTTCTCACGAAGCTGAATGCCGTACTCGCTCTGCTTCTTTCTGCCCTGTCCGTGCATTCCCGGAGGGGTGTGGCGCTTGCTTACCGCACATTTCTCGGAAAAGCAACGATCGCCCTTGAGGAAAAGCTTGACGCCTTCTCTGCGGCACTGCCTGCAGACGGAACCGGTATATCTTGCCATTTGCTCTTCCCTCCTTAAACTCTTCTACGCTTGGGCGGGCGGCATCCGTTATGGGGGATGGGCGTCACGTCCTTGATCATGTTGACATCCAGGCCTGCGGTCTGCAGAGCGCGGATTGCCGACTCACGGCCGGAGCCGGGGCCTTTGACATAGACCTCAACGGTCTTGAGGCCGTGCTCCATCGCGCCGCGCGCGGCGGTTTCCGCCGCCATCTGCGCTGCAAACGGCGTGGACTTCTTCGAACCACGGAACCCGAGCGAACCAGCGCTCGACCAGCTCAGGGCGTTGCCCTGCAGGTCGGTGATGGTCACCAGGGTGTTGTTGAAGGAAGAGCGGATGTGGGCTGCCCCGCGCTCAATGTTCTTGCGCTCGCGGCGCTTGCGCGTGGTGGCGGTCTTCTTGACTTGCTTTGCTGCTGCCATAATCGCTATTCCTCCTTACCGTTTCTTGCCGCTCTGCGAGCGCTTGGGTCCTTTGCGCGTGCGAGCGTTCTGCTTGGTGCTCTGTCCGCGAACCGGCAACCCTTTACGGTGCCGCACGCCGCGGTAGCAACCGATCTCGATCAGTCGCTTGATGTTCATCGAGGTTTCGCGGCGAAGATCGCCCTCTACCTTGACGTTGTGGTCGATGTAGTCTCTCAGTTTAGAGACATCGCTTTCTGCCAAGTCGCGTACCCGGATGTCGGGGTCGACACCGGTTGCGGACAATATTTCCAAAGCGGTCTTGTGGCCGATCCCATAGATATAGGTCAAACCGTATTCGATCCGTTTGTCTCTGGGAAGGTCAACGCCAGAAATACGTGCCATATCGTTCCTTTACCTCCGTAATAATCGTAAATAGTTTTGTATATCAGCATCCGCCGAAAACGTAAAATTTGGTTCCCCATCCCTTACGCAGCCGCTCCGGCGGTAGTGTTCGGGAATCAGCCCTGCTTCTGCTTGTGTTTCGGGTTTTCGCAGATAACCATGATGCGGCCTTTGCGTTTGATGATCTTGCACTTCTCGCAAATGGGTTTCACACTCGGTCTTACTTTCATGGTGGTTCTCCTTTCGCTTCCTATCGTCAAAAAATCATATTTTTTAAAGAGACGACTCTTTTCAAAATCAGTTCTTGCCGCGCCAGGTGATACGCCCGCGTGACAAATCATACGGAGAGAGCTCCACGGTGACTCTGTCACCCGGCAGGATTCGAATGAAATTCATCCGAAGCTTCCCCGAAATCGTTGCGAGTATCTTGTGACCGTTCTGGAGCTTTACCTCGAACATAGCGTTCGGGAAGGAATCCGAAACGACACCTTCTACTTCAATAACGTCTTGTTTAGACAAGCTATCCCTCCTAATTTGTCTGTTTCAACACAATGGTCCATTCTCTTTGCCGCAAGAATGCGACAGCGGAACTCAACCGTTGTTGTAACCGAATAATTTTAACGCATTTCGTACATCCGCGTCCAGTAAATCTTTACTTTCTGCGAATTTTTTTGCAATTTCGTCCGATTTCACGGGTTCTACATGCAAATGCGCGAGTTTTTTCTTCTTCGGTCGCGAGAGTTTGCGCGTTTCTCCGTCGCACAGCAACACATGATTGTCGTCAAAAACACCGACGATGAGAAAAGCGCGGCCCTTATCATGTCCGGCACGGGATATGCACACGCGTCCGATCACCGGTTCGTTCATGCGCCTACTTCCTCCTCATGAAGGGTCAGAAGCCTTGGCTCGCCCTCGGTAATCAACACAGTGTTCTCATAGTGCGCGGAAGGTTTTCCGTCCGCAGTTACGACCGTCCAACCGTCGCTCATCTGCAGCACACGCGCCGTGCCCGCGTTGATCATCGGCTCAATGGCGATGGTCATGCCGGCTTCCAGCCTTGCGCCGCGTCCGAAGTGCGCCGCGTCCCAGAAGTTTGGAACCTCCGGGTCCTCGTGCATGTTCCGTCCGATGCCGTGGCCAACCAGATCGCGTACAACGCCGTAACCGTGGCTCTCCGCATGCGCCTGAACCGCTTTCGCGATGTCGGAGATGCGATAGCCGGGCTTTGCATAGCGGATGCCTTCGAAGAAGCATTCTTTCGTCACGCGGACGAGTTTCTGCGTCTCTTCCGGTACTGCGCCGATGAAAATCGTACGCGCTGCGTCTCCGTGGAACCCGTTCTTGTAGGCGCCCACGTCCAGAGACAGAATATCTCCGTCCTTGAGGCGGTACTTGCCCGGAATTCCGTGAACCACCTGTTCGTTGACCGAGGCGCAGATGCTCCTCGGATACCCGTTGTAGTTCAGAAACGAAGCTTCCGCTCCGCGGCTCTTGATGTACGCCGCTGCGATGTCGTCCAGCTCCTGCGTCGTCATGCCGATCTCGGCCGACTTTGCGAGAAGATTTAGCGTCTCTTCCACAATGCGCCCCGCTTCGTCCATCTTTGCGATGTCCGCGGCGGATTTTATCGTGATCCCGCTCATTGCGTGATCACCGCGCGAATTGCGGCGTCTACGACGTCGATATCCGCATTGCCGTTCACGGTGTGGAGCAAACCCTTACCGGTGTAATAATCGATCAGGGGCTTTGTTGAGCGCTCGTAGACCACCAGGCGGTTGCGCACCGTTTCTTCCTTGTCATCATCCCGCTGGTAGAGGGCCGCGCCGCATTTGCAGTTTTCTTCTGCATACGTGGACACGTGATACCCTGCTCCGCAGTCTGCGCACATTCTCCGTCCGCTGATGCGCCGGATGAGCGTTTCAACGGGGACTTCGATGTTGATCACGTAGTCGATGGCGCTGATGTTTTCCAGCGCTTCCGCCTGCGCAATCGTGCGCGGGAATCCGTCGAAGAGGAATCCGTTTTTGCAGTCCTCTTTCTGGATGCGGTTCTTCACCATCCCGAGGATGACGTCGTCCGGTACGAGCTCACCGCGGTCGATCAGGCCTTTGGCCTCCATCCCCAGCTTGGTTCCCTCGCGAATTTCGGCACGGAGCATGTCTCCCGTCGAAATATGCGCAATCTGGAACCTCTGGGCAATTTTGATCGCCTGCGTACCTTTACCCGCCCCCGGCGGGCCTAAAAAGATGAGTTTCATCCTGATTTCCTCCGGTCTAAGCGCGGTTCGTGCCTATGCTCGAATGTTTGCTTGTTCCGCTGGCGTCGCCGCAACACTGCCCTGCCGTTTCGCGGTTTCGGCGCGCCGGCACGAGTCCGGCACGCCTGAATCCGCTGATAAAGCTTTGTAGACAGCTTGCGCTGGCGTCGCTTCGTTAATTGAGGAAGCCCTTGTAGTGGCGCATGAGCATGTGGCTTTCGAGCTGGTTCGTCGTCTCAAGGGCAACGTTGACCATGATCAGCACGCTGGTTGCACCAAACGCACTTGCCTCTGCCATACCGCGCATCGCCAGCTGCGGCACGATCGCGACCACCGCGAGGAAGAGCGATCCGAACAGTGTGAGGCGTCCGGCGATCTTGCCAAGGTAATCGCTCGTCGGCTTACCGGGGCGGATGCCCGTGATGAAGCCGCCGTTCTGCTGCAGGTTCTTCGACATTTCGATCGGATTGAACGTCACGCTCGAATAGAAGAAACCGAAGCCGATGATCAGAAGCGCGTAGATCACATAGTAAATCGCGCTGCTTGTGCCCATATACTTGGTATAGAACGCATAGAACGCGCCATCCGGAGCGAACTGAGCGATCATGCCCGGGAACTGCAGGAATGTCAGTGCGAAGATCAGCGGCAGAACGCCGTTGGAATTCGCTTTGATCGGCAGATAGGTGCTCTGTCCGCCATACATCTTGCGGCCCACGACGCGCTTTGCGTACTGCACGGGGATGCGGCGCTGCGCCTGATCCACGTGTGTGACCAGCGTGATGAGACCCACGACCATAACTGCCAGGAACAGCATCTGCCAGACGGGCATCGTGCCGACGAACAGCTGCTCGCCAATGCTGATGAACGTCTTGGGTACGCGCGAAACGATGGATGCAAAGATTAGCATCGAAACGCCGTTGCCAATGCCATTCTCCGTGATGCGCTCGCCGAGCCACATCAGGAATGCAGTACCAGCCGTGGAGCAAATGCCGATTGTGGCATAGGTCAGGAAGCTGGCGTCCACAAGGTACTGTGTGCCAAGGCCGATGAAGATACCGATGGACTGAACCATCGCGAGTACGATACCGAGATAACGGGTGATCTTTTCGATCTTTACTTTACCGTCTTCTTCTTTGCTCAGACGCTCCAGCGAGGGGATTGCAATCGTGAGCAATTGCATGATAATCGACGCGTTGATATAGGGCGAAATACCCATCGCAAAGATCGTAAACTGACTGAACGAACTACCCGTGAGCAGATCGAGGAAGCCGAGAATGTCGTATTGCGATACGGCGCTCTGAAGGAGCTCCGTATTGACGCCGGGAATCGGAATAAAGCTTCCGAGCCGGTAGACCACGATCAGCAAGAGGGTGATGAGCATCTTCTTGCGGATCTCTTTGATCTTAAACGCGTTGACGTATGTCTGGAACATTAGCCGATCACCTCAACACTTCCGCCAGCAGCTTTGATTGCAGTCTGAGCGGATTGAGAGAACTTTGCCGCCTTAACGTCCAGTTTCTTCGTCAGCTCTCCGCCGCCTAAAACCTTCAGGCCGTCCTTTTCGATCTTGCTGATCATGCCGGATTTCTTCAGCATTTCAGCCGTCACTACGGTGCCGTTCTCCAACCCGTTGAGGTCGGAAACGTTGATAATCGTGTATTCTTTGCCAAAGATGTTTGTAAACCCGCGCTTCGGCAGACGGCGCGTCAGCGGCATCTGGCCGCCTTCAAAACCGTTCTTTTTGCTTCCGCTGCGTGCTTTTTGGCCCTTATGACCCTTCGTGGAGGTCTTGCCCATGCCGCTACCGGTACCACGACCGATGCGTTTTGAGGCTTTGACCGACCCGGGGGCGGGCGATAATTCATGGAGTTTCATGATGCACGTCCTCCTGCCTTAAACTTCTTCCACCGTGATCAGGTGCTTGACCTTAAAGATCATGCCGCGCGTGCAGGCGTTATCCGGCTGGGTAACGGTGCTATGGAGCTTTTTAAGGCCCAGCGCGACGACCGTAGCCTGCTGATCTTTCAGGCAGCCGATCGGGCTCTTTACGAGTGTTATCTTGAGTTTTTTGGCCTCCGCCTCTTTTGCTTTCGCCATTGTAGCGTCCTCCTTAACCCAGGATCTCTTCCACGGACTTGCCGCGGGCCTTAGCGATCTGCTCCGCAGTGCGAAGCTGGCTCAGGCCTTCGATCGTGGCTTTCACGCAGTTGCTGGGATTGTTGGAACCGTAGGATTTCGTGCGGATGTCGCGAATGCCGACCATTTCGAGCACTGCGCGCGCGGGTCCGCCCGCGATAACTCCGGTACCTTCTTCAGCGGGGAGCATGCGGACATGACCCTTACCAAATCTACCTTCCACAGCGTGGGGAATCGTCGTGCCAACGATGGGCACCTCGACCATATGACGCTTCGCGTCTTCAACGCCTTTACGAACCGCTTCGGGAATTTCGGCGGCTTTGCCGAGGCCGACGCCGACTTTACCCTTTTCGTTGCCAACGACCATCAGTGCGGTGAACCGGAAGTTCTTACCGCCCTTAACGACCTTCGCAACGCGGTTGATCGAAACCAGACGCTCTTTGAATTCGCTGGGCTCTTTTTCGAATCTCCTGTTATTTTGCATGTTCGTTCCTCCTTAGAAGTCCAGCCCGGCTTTGCGAGCGCCGTCCGCAAGAGCGGCAACGCGTCCGGTATAGAGGTAACCGCCGCGGTCGAACACGACCTTGGTCACACCCTTCGCCTTCGCGCGTGCGCCAACGAGTTCACCGACGAGAGTAGCCTGTTCGACCTTGCTCTTGCCCTCCAACTTGCCCTTGATGTCTGCGTCCAGCGTGGAAGCTGCGACCAAGGTGTTTCCAACGGTGTCATCAATCACCTGCGCATAGATGTGCGTGGTGCTGCGGTAAACGTTCAAGCGAGGACGTTCCGCCGTACCCACGATGTTCTTGCGCATGCGGTAATGACGATTTACGCGAATCGCGTTTTTATCGATTTTGTTAAACATCTTTCGTCACTCCTTCCTGCTTTACTTACCGGTCTTGCCTTCCTTGCGGCGAACGACCTCGTTCTCATAGCGAATGCCTTTGCCCTTGTAGGGTTCGGGCGGACGCACCGAGCGGATATCGGCGGCCACCTGGCCAACCTTCTGCTTATCGATGCCCTTCACTGTGATCTTCGTGGGCGCCGGAACATCAAAGCTGATGCCCTCGGGTGCCGGGAAGTTCACGGGATGGGAGTAACCGACGTTGATCACAAGGCCCGTGCCCTGTGCCTGCGCCTTGTAGCCGACACCGACGATCTCCAGCTTCTTTTCGTAGCCGGCGGTCGTGCCCACAACCATGTTGTTGATGAGCGTGCGGGTCAGGCCATGCAGCGAGCGATGGCGTTTGTCGTCACTGGGACGTTTGACGTTGAGTACGCCGGCATCCTGCTCAAGGATCATCTCGGAAGAGATTTTCTCGCTGAGCGTGCCCTTCGGACCCTTTACGGTGACGACGTTGCCGTCCCCGACCGTAATTGTCACTCCGGCAGGAATGCTGACCGGAAGTTTTCCGATACGAGACATATGTTTTCTCCTTTTTTCGTATTACTGAGGTGCATTCGGCTGTTTTTCACCGAAACACCTTTTTCTTGTAATATCATGCAGGCGCGGACGTCCGCTTTCCAGCCCGATTGTCCGAAGGCAATCTTCTGAAAAACGAGGCATCCGCCCTTTTTTTATTACCAAACGTAGGCCAGCACTTCGCCGCCGACGCCCTGTTTACGCGCTTCCCGGTCGGTCATAACGCCGCGGGAGGTGGAAACAATCGCGATGCCGAGGCCGCCGAGGACCTTGGGCATTTCGTCCTTGCGCGCATAAACGCGAAGGCCGGGACGGGAGATGCGCTTGATGCCGACGATGACGCGCTGCTTGTTTGCGCCGTACTTGAGCTGAATGCGGATCGTCTTTTTCTCGCCGTCTGCAATGACTTCGAAGCTCTTTACGTAACCCTCGTCCACGAGAATCTGCGCGATCGCCTTTTTCATCGTGGAAGCGGGGATTTCAACAGAATCATGCTTCGCGATCAATGCGTTGCGGATACGGGTGAGCATATCGGCAATGGTATCTGTCATGTTCGTTTCCTCCTTTACCAGCTTGCCTTGCGTACGCCAGGGATTTCGCCCTTATACGCCAGTTCGCGGAAGCAAATGCGGCAGACGCCATACTTGCGCAGAACCGAGTGGGGACGGCCGCAGATGCGGCAGCGGGTGTAGCCGCGTGTGCTGAACTTCGGCTCGCGCGCCTGCTTTAACTTCATGCTTAACTTAGCCATTTTCGCTTTCCTCCCTTATCAGCCCTGCACAAACGGGATGCCGAGCTGGCTGAGCAGCTCTTTGCATTCTTCGTCGGTGTTAGCGCTCGTAACGAACACAATGTTCATGCCGCGCACCTTATCGACGTCGTCATAGTTGATCTCCGGGAAGATCAGCTGTTCCTTCAGGCCGAGGGCGTAGTTGCCGCGCCCATCAAACGCCTTGTCGGAAACGCCGCGGAAGTCGCGGACGCGGGGCAGGACGATGTTGAAGAGCTTATCGACAAAGTAGTACATCCGGTCGCCACGGAGGGTGACCTTCGCGCCGATGGTCATGCCTTCACGAACTTTGAAGTTCGCAACGCTCTTCTTGGCGCGGGTCGGCACTGCCTTCTGGCCGGAGATGATGCCCAGTTCCTTGAGAGCAGCTTCAATGCCCTTGGGGTTTTCCTTATCGGAACCAAGGCCCATATTGATGATGACCTTCTCAAGGTACGGAATCTGCATTACGTTCTCGTAAGCAAACTTGGTCTTCATTGCGGGCGCGATCTCATCGAGATAGCGGCGCTTGAGACGCGGCATGCCTTCGAGCTTTTTCATGTCAGCCTGCGCGCCCTTTGCCTTTTTGGCTGCGGGCTTGGCTGCGGCTTCCGCCTTCTTCTCGACCTTGGCGGCGGCTTCCTTGACGGCGCCTGCTGCCTTGGCAACCGTTTCGGCTGCCGCTTCGGTGACTACTTCCGCCGCTTTTTCTGCGGTTTTGGTTGTTGCCTTGGCGGTTTTCTTCACGGCTTTTTCGACGGCTTCTGCGGCTTCGGCGGCCTTGGGAGCTGCCTTTTTCGCGGCTTTCTTTACTTCTTTAACGACCGTTTCGGCTGCTGCTTCAACGGCTTCGGTCACGGTTTCGATGTCTTTTTTCGTTGCCACTTGTCAGTTCCTCCTTCCGCCTTAGTCAATCACTTTACCGCACTTTTTGCAAACGCGGACGCTCTTTTGTTTCTTCTCGCCGGAAATCTCAACTTCCTTGAGCTTGTGGGCGATGCGGGTGGGCTTGTCGCACTTCGGGCAGACCAGCATGACGTTGGACGCATGGATCGGGCCTTCCTTCTCGATGCGGCCGCCGGGTTGGCCCTGCTTGCGGGGCTTGACGTGACGGGTCACCATTGCGGTGCCCTGCACGATCACGCGCTCGTCATCGGGCTGCGCGACCATGATCTTGCCCTTTTTACCCTTGTCTTTGCCGGAGATGACAACGACGGTATCGCCCTTTTTGACGTTTAAGCTGTTCATGTCATTCTCCTCCTTTACAGTACTTCCGGTGCGAGGGACACGATTTTCATGTAGTCCTTCTCACGGAGTTCACGCGCCACGGGCCCAAAGATACGGGTGCCGCGGGGCTGTTTCTGGTCGTTGATGATGACGGCTGCGTTGTCGTCAAAACGGATATAGCTTCCGTCTGGACGCTGTACGCCGGACACCGTGCGCACGACGACCGCGCGAACGACATCCTTTTTCTTGACCGCGCCGCCCGGAGATGCGGACTTGACGCTGGCCACGATCACGTCGCCAATATTAGCGGACTTACGGTAGGAACCGCCCAGCACGCGAATGCACATGATCTCTTTCGCGCCGCTGTTGTCCGCGACCTTTAATCTGGTTTGCGGTTGAATCATAATCCCAGTTCCTCCAGTCCTTACTTCGCCTTCTCGACGATCTCGACGAGGCGCCACCGCTTGTCTTTGCTGATGGGGCGCGTTTCCATAATCTTAACGGTATCGCCGATGCCGCACTGGTTCTCTTCATCATGAACCTTGAACTTACGCGTGCGGTTGACCATCTTGCCATATAACGGGTGGCGAACCTTGGTTTTGATGGCGACAACGGCGGTCTTGTCCATCTTATCACTGACGACCACGCCGATACGGGTCTTTCTGTAGCCTCTATCTTCCATTGCTCTGTCCTCCTTCCCGTTACTCGGCTGCCTTCGCAAGCTCGCGCTCACGAATGATCGTTTTTACTCTGGCGATATCTTTCTTGCACTCGCTGATGCGGTTGGGGTTCGAAAGACCGCCGGTAGCCGACTGAAAGCGAAGGTTGAACAGTTCGCTCTTGAGCTCTTTTTCCTGAGCGGCAAGTGCGTCGTTGGTCATATCGCGAAACTTATTTGCTTTCATCGGTTTCACCACCCTTTTCGGTTTCTCTCTTGATCACTTTGCACTTGAGCGGGAGTTTGTGCATTGCGAGACGAAGCGCTTCCGCCGCGATCTCATAATCGACTCCAGCAATCTCAAAGAGGACGCGGCCCGGTTTCACGACGGCAACCCAGTATTCCGGGGAGCCTTTGCCGCTGCCCATGCGGGTCTCGGCGGGTTTTTCGGTAACGGGCTTGTCGGGGAAAATCTTGATCCAGACCTGACCGCCACGTTTGATGTAACGCGTGAGCGCAACACGAGCAGCTTCGATCTGCTGGCTGGTAACCCAGCAGGGCTCCAGCGCGACGAGGCCGTATTCACCCTGTGTGACGGCGTTGCCACGGGTGGCTTTACCCTTCATGCGGCCGCGGAAGACTCTGCGCCGCTTTACTCTTTTCGGCATCAACATGGTTATTTGCCCCCTTCCTCACGCCTGTCGGAAGCACCGCGCTTGCCGAGCAGTTCGCCCTTGTAGATCCAGACCTTGCAGCCGATGCGGCCGTAGGTGGTCTTCGCTTCCGCGAAGCCGTACTGGATGTCCGCGCGCATGGTCTGCAGCGGGATAGATCCGTCATGGTAACCTTCGCTTCTCGCGATTTCCGCGCCGCCGAGACGACCGGAGACCATCAGCTTGATACCTTTAACGCTGTTCTTCTGCATCGCGCGGCCCATGCTCTGTTTCAGAGCGCGGCGGAAGCTGATGCGCTTCTCGAGCTGAGAAGCGATGTTTTCCGCAACCAGCTGTGCGTCTGCGTCGGGATCACGGATCTCCATGATGTTGACGCTAACGTCTTTGCCGACTGCCTTTTTGATATCCGCTTTGAGAATTTCAATACCAGCGCCGCCCTTGCCGATCAGCAGACCGGGACGCGCGGTGAAGATGCTCACCGTGATCTTGCCGGCCGCGCGATCGATCTCGATGCGCGAAATGCTGGCCTGGTAATATTTCTTCTTCACGAAGTCACGGATTTTGCGATCCTCGACGAGGAAATCGGCAAAATCCTTCTTGGAGGCGTACCAGCGGGTGTTCCAGTCCTTGATGACGCCAACGCGGAACCCGTTCGGATTAACTTTTTGACCCATTGCTCATTTCCTCCTTACTTCGCCTGATCCAGCACGACCGTGATGTGGCTCGTACGTTTGCGGATTGCACTCGCACGTCCATGCGCTCTCGGCCGGAAACGCTTCAGGGTCGGACCCTGGTTTGCGTAGATCTCGGCGACGAACAGCTCTTCGCGATTGAGGTCGAGGTTGTTTTCCGCGTTCGCAATCGCGCTCTTGAGGAGTTTTGCCACCGGCTCGGTCGCTGCTTTCGGCGTGTAGAGCAGGATGGCTTCGGCTTCTCTGACGCTCTTGCCGCGGATCAGGTCGATGACGGCCTTCACCTTGCGCGAAGAGATTCGAATGTATTTTGCGGTGGCGTGCGGACGCTTATCGGCGTTGGCCGCGCGCTTGGCCGACTTTTCTCTCATTCTGGTTGCCATTTGCTTCGTTCCTCCTTACCTTGCAGAAGAGGACTTCTCGGAGCCTCTGTGTCCTCTGAACGTGCGCGTCGGCGCGAATTCGCCGAGCTTATGGCCGACCATTTCCTCGGTCACATACACGGGCACGTGCTTTTTGCCGTCATGCACCGCGATGGTATGACCAACCATCTGCGGGTAGATGGTAGAGGCGCGAGACCACGTCTTGACGACCGTCTTTTTTCCGCTCGCATTCATCGCCTCGATACGCCCGAGGAGGCGCTCGCTAATGAATGGGCCTTTCTTAATCGATCTGCTCATTGTATATCTCCTTCCTCTCCCGTTACTTACCGCTGCCGTTGCTACGGCGCACGATGTACTTGTTGGTTGGGTTCTTATGCTTGCGCGTCTTGTAACCGAGAGCGGGCTTGCCCCACGGGGTAACCGGGCCGGGCTTGCCGATCGGGCTCTTGCCTTCGCCGCCGCCGTGCGGGTGGTCGCAGGGGTTCATGACGCTGCCGCGGACCGTCGGGCGGACGCCCATGTGACGTTTGCGGCCTGCTTTACCGATCTGGATGTTGGCATGGTCGATGTTGCCGACCTGGCCGATGGTGGCTTTCGCGTTCATCGGGATCAGGCGGACTTCACCGCTGGGCAGACGGACCTGCGCGTAAGCGCCTTCCTTTGCCATCAGCTGCGCCGCGTTGCCCGCGGAGCGGACCAGCTGCGCGCCCTTGCCGGGCTTGAGCTCGATGCAGTGAATCATCGTGCCCACCGGAATGTTCGCGATCGGGAGAGCGTTGCCGACTTTGATATCGGCGGTCTCACCGGAGACGATCATGTCGCCGACCTTGAGGCCGAGCGGGGCGATGATGTAGCGCTTCTCACCATCGAGATAGTGGAGCAGCGCGATGTTCGCCGAACGGTTCGGGTCATACTCAACCGAGAAGACCTTCGCGGGAACGTTGTCCTTGTTGCGCTTGAAGTCGATGATACGGTACTTCTGGCGCGCGCCGCCGCCCTGGTGGCGGACGGTGATCTTGCCGGTGACGTTGCGGCCGGCGTTCTTTTTCTTATCTTCGATCAGCGAGCGTTCCGGCGTCTTCTTGGTGATTTCTTCAAATGTAGAAACCGTCATGAAGCGCTGGCCAGGCGTGATCGGGTTGATTTTACGAATACCCATGGTCGTCCTCCCCTTACTGCGAGATGCTGTCGAAGAACTCGATGCCTTTGGAGTTCTCCTTGAGCTTCACATAGGCCTTTTTGCTGCTCGGCGTGCGGCCGGAAGAATTGCCCTGGCGGCGGATTTTTCCGTCACGGTTGACGGTGTGCACGCTTTCCACTTCAACGCCGAAGATCTCTTCGACTGCCTTCTTGATCTCGATCTTGTTGGCGGTCTTGGCGACTTCAAACGTGTAGGTCTTGCTCGCGAACTGATCGTACGATTTTTCGGTCAGAACCGGCTTTTTGATGATGTCATAGGCGCTCTTCATTATGCGTACACCTCCTCGATCTTCTTGGCCGACTCCTCGGTGAGGATCAGCACTTTGTACTTGAGAATCTCGTACGCGCTCAGGGTGCCGACCAGCGTGGTCTTCACGCCGGGGATGTTGCGCGCAGCGCGCTCCACCGTGGCGTTGGGTTCCGGCAGGACGATGAGGGCCTGGTCTGCCTTGATGGCTTCGAGAACCTTGATCATCTCTTTGGTCTTGGCAGCCTTGAGGTTCAGCTCGTTGAAGAGAACGAGTTCGTTATCGAGAACCTTGCCGGACAGCGCGGACTTCATCGCGACGCGCTTGACCTTCTTGTTGACGTGGATGCTGTAGTCGCGGGGTTTGGGTGCGAACACCACACCGCCGTGACGCCACTGGGGCGAACGTGTGGAACCCTGACGGGCACGACCGGTGCCCTTCTGACGCCAGGGTTTGATGCCGCCGCCGCGGACTTCCGCGCGGGTGAGGGCGCTCTGCGTGCCCTGACGGCAGTTTGCGAGGTGTGCTCTGACGACCTCGTGGAGAACATATTGGTTGACAGGCTGTCCAAAAGTGTTTTCGGAGAGCTCGTATTCGCCGACCTTCTTGCCGGTGATATCGACAATTGCTACTTTAGGCATTCTCTTGCTCCTCCTTACTTCACGGTACTCGTTACGGAAACGAGGCCGCCCTTCGGGCCGGGAACCGCGCCCTTAACGAGCAGCAGGTTACGCTCTGCGTCCACGCGCACGACTTCGAGGTTCTGCACGGTGACGGTTTCGTTGCCCATGTGGCCGGGAAGGTTCTTGTGCTTGAATACGCGGGACGGGCTCGAGTTTGCGCTCATGGAGCCAACGCCGCGGTGGTAGTGCGAACCGTGGGTCATCTTGCCGCGGTTCTGGTTCCAGCGCTTGATAACGCCCTGGAAGCCTTTACCTTTGCTCACGCCGCGCACGTCGATCTTGTCGCCTTCGACGAACAGATCTGCTTTGATGACCTGGCCGACTTCGTAGTTCTTCGCGTCGTCGAGCTTGAACTCTCTCATATAACGGAGGGGTTTCACGCCCGCTTTGGCAAAATGCCCCGTTCTCGGTTTGTTAGAGAGCTTTTCACGCAGCTCACCATAACCTACCTGAACAGCTTCGTATCCGTCTGTGCCAACGGTCTTCTTCTGGATGATGGGGCACGGACCGGCTTCGATGACTGTTACGGGGATCATGGTACCGTCAGCTCGGAACATCTGCGTCATACCGATCTTTTTGCCCAAAATGGCTTTCTTCATGTTTACCTCCGATTGGTTACAGTTTGATCTCGATGTCAACACCAGCGGGGAGATCAAGCTTCATCAGCGCGTCAACGGTCTTGGAAGACGGCTGGAGAATGTCGATCAGGCGCTTGTGTGTGCGCATCTCGAATTGTTCGCGAGAATCCTTATACTTGTGGGTTGCGCGCAGAATGGTAACGATTTCCGTTTCCGTGGGCAGGGGGATCGGTCCACTGACCTGTGCGCCGGTTCTCTTGGCGGTTTCAACGATTTTCTCTGCGCTCTGATCGATCAGAGAGCTTTCATACGCCTTGAGCTTAATGCGAATTCTGTTTGCCATGTTATTGTAATCCTCCTTCGTAATAGGGGCGGTACACAAAGCCGTGTGTTTCCTTCTTCATAAGGCAGGCCCAGCCTCTCGGCTGTGCGCTATACTCGTTCGGGACTTACACGAATTGCTCCGTAGACTCACCCTCGTCCGCTTTGCGGACGTTGGGTCTGAGCGGAAATTACCCGGATGGCAGAACCGGCAACCTCCCGTTCATCCCTCTCGCGCGCAAAAACATAGCCTTTGCGGCGCGAACAGTCTTATTTTACACAGATATTCCAGGGATTGCAAGAAGAATTTTTAGAATTCCGGCAACAATTTTCAGGAATGTTGTCTTGCACGATTTGCCCGCAATCGGGCGTTTTAAGGCTTTGAAGGGTATTTTCGGCGCTTGACGCAATTTTACGTCCGATTACAGGGTAATCCAGCGTTTTTTGCGATCTTTCGCCGCCTGAGCAGTATAGCACACTTCGATTGCTTGCGCAACACTGCGCTTGCAGGTCGTTCCGCAATCATGTGCGCCAAATCCTGTCAAAATGCGCCATTTTGTGTGCGCTGGGATTTTTCTTCCTTATATATAGCAATATTTACATCAACTCCGGGCATCATGAAAATTACGACAATCAGGCGCAAAAAAACAGACCCGCAAAACGGGTCTGTCTGTTGCCTGTCCTATCCCCTTACTTCATCGAAGTCGGGATAAATTGCTTTATATATAGCAATATTTACATCAACTCTAGGCATCATGAAAATTACGACAATCCGGCGCGAAAAAAACAGACCCGCAAAACGGGTCTGTCTGTTGCCTGTCCTATCCCCTTACTTCATCGAAGTCGGGATAAACTGCTTTGCGTTGAGGATGTGATCGCGCAGCAGGTTGCTTGCGCTTTCAAAGTCTCCCTCGCGACAGGTTTGAATGATTGCCTCATGCTCGTTGATCGACATCTCGCGTGTCTGCGCCGTGCCGTAGAAATTCGAACGCAGATAGCGGTCGATGTTTGCGTGCACGAGCTCCAACAGGAGATTTGCCATCGAGTTCTTTGCATGAGAGGTCAGGATCTCGTGGAACTTGTAGTTGAGCTCCTCGGAACGGACGATGTCCTCTACCGAAGTTTCGCGCTGCTGGCGGACAATGTCTTCCAGTGCATCGAAGTCTGCCCGGGTTAACTTCGGCGCGCTGTTTCGCATCATCATCACGGAGAGCGTCGCACGCACCTCCATCATGTCCAGCAGTTCGCTGCGTGTGAGTTCCGTGACGGCGGCGCCGCGGTTTGCGTGGATGCGGACGAGGCCCTGCGCCTCCAGCCTTCTGAGCGCCTCGCGCACGGGGATGTGGCTGACGTTGAGCGCTGCGGAAATCTCATCCTGTTTGAGCTGCATCCCGCCCGGCAGTCTGCCGCTGATGATGCCCTCGCGCAGTACATGAAAAATCCACTCCTGCGTGGCGCCGACGCGCGGACCCACCTGCTCCGCTATGGCTTTGTAATCCATAATTCACCTCATAAAGATTGAGAGTTGATCACAAGAAACGGTCTACGTGCATTATATATGATGGAATCGCGCGTTGCAACCCTTTTGCATACTGTATGTTTGTATGCAATTTGACCGGAATGCGCTCCCGACATACACTGATATCAAAAAAACCAGCCTTGGATCAGAAGCGCGGCTCATGACCGCCAAAACAAAAAGGAAACAAACCTTTGCAACGTCCGTGTTACGGCGTGGTGCGGGTCTGTTTCCCAATGAACACAAAATAGTGCTGCATGGTGCCTCCCTCCTGGGGCCGATGGAGGGTCATTTGTATTATGCGGTCAGAATAGACGCGGTGTGTTCAAGCTTGTTCATATCCCCCTGGGGCCGATGGAAGATATGGTTGTTTCAGCGGCCGTATTTGACGCGCTCAAGACGGATGAGCGCCAGCACGCCTTCGCGAATCTCGTTCGGCAGACGGTCGGCAAGTGCAACGTCGTTACGGTACGACTGCATACCTTCCGTGTCGAACAGATAGCTCGGCTCCTCGGTCAAACCAAGAATGCTATCGGTCGAGGTGTTGTAGTGGGTCGCGATCGCGACGAGCGATGCGATGTCCGGCATGCAGCGGTTGGATTCCCATGCTGCCACGGATTGCTGCACAACGCCTACTGCTTCGCCAAGCTGCTGCTGGGTTTCACCATGCGACTTGCGAAGTCTCTTGATGCTTGCTCCAATGTCCATTTTGTTCTCTCTCCTCCAACTGATGTTGACAGTGGTCGCCCATTGTGTAATTTGAGCGCTCCACGTTTCGACGCAGGCGAATTTGCTTGCGCCTCCGGCTCTATCCTCACTGGTACTCGGAAGAACCGTACAACTTATTTTACTATAGTCTTGGCCAGTTGAAAAGAGCCAGTAATAAGAAAATTTCAAACTTTTTTCTGTTTTTGGTCAATATTGTGGCGTAATTCGATTTTTACTAGACAGTAATTACATAATTGTAGCGTAATTCAAATTTGACCTCCGACAGAGAAGTATTGTTTTCTGCACACTTGTTCAACGCAAGCCATGTGTTATTAGTATTATTAACATGCGTTCACGCCTGTCACCGTCCGGAAGAAAGCAACGACGAATTCTTGCTGCAGCGGCACATTCGGTGCGTCATATATACAACCATGTCACTCTTTTTTACGCGTTATACTCTTAATCGTTTAAGCGTTTGGCTTATCTGCGCAGAAAATCAGCCTTTTTGCGAATCGTTCCCAGATATGTTTCCGAAAAAATATCGTGCATCAAGAGGAAAATCTCAAAAAGCATTCCGTCATTTGCTTGACGATAGCGTTATTCTTTTGTAAACCACAATGATTTTCCGTTAGCACATGTGCAATTTTCGCACAAAACTGCGATTTGATCCTGCGTTTCATCGAAAAACGGTGTTTCCGACCCGGTAAGAATGGGTATTGACTTACTGGAGATCATGCGCGAAAGACTCGGTCTATCGATACTGTGAAGCAATATCGTCCGTCCTTTCGCTAACGCGTAATGTTTTTTTGTAAAATTGTTTTGATTCTCCCGTTTTGCATAGAAATCAGAAAACGAACTGTGATATACTTAGCAACGCAATGATGCATAAATTTTCGCACTTATGCGTTTTTTTGCACTCTCACTTCACTTTCTTTCAACCTTCAGGAGATCGCATATGGGAATCAAGCTGGCAATCATCGGTGCAGGCAGCACCTATTGCCCTGAATTAATGCAGGGGTTGATCCGCCGCAAAGATATTCTCCCGCTCGACGAACTGCGCCTGAGCGACATCGACGAATCGCGTCTGCATATCGTCGGTGCGTTTTGCGAGCGTGTGCTGCAGGACAACGGCATGGAGCCGCGCATCACCCGCTCCACGGATCTCTCCCTCGCGCTGGACGGCGCGGATTTCGTCGTCGCGCAGATTCGCGCGGGCAAGCTGGAAGCGCGCATACGCGACGAGAAGATCCCGCTCGAGTTCGGCCTGATCGGTCAGGAGACCACGGGTATCGGCGGATTTACCAACGCGCTGCGCACCATCCCGCTGATGGCCGATATCGCCAGCGCCATCGAACGTTACGCTCCGAACGCCTGGCTCATCAACTTCTCCAATCCTTCCGGCATCGTCACTGAGTTTCTGCTCAACCATACGCCGATCAAGGCGGTCGGGCTGTGCAATCTGCCAATTGGCGCGCAGGAACGCATCGCAAAGCTTCTGCAGCTGCCTATGGAGCAGGTGCGGCTGGAAACAGCCTCTCTCAACCACTGCGGGGCGATTACCGCCGTACATGTCGGCGGCAAAAACATGCTGCCACAGCTGCTGGAGCCGGGCATGCTCGACCAGGCGGCGGCACAGGAACCCTGGATCCAAACCTATCGTCCGATCATTGAGTTGCTTGGGGCAATTCCCAACGACTATCTGCAATATTTCTTCTATCGCGAACGAAAACGTAAGGAACAGCAGTCCGCGGAACTAACGCGCGGAGAAGCCTGTGTGGATATCGAAACCCGCCTGCTCTCCTATTATGCGGACGAGCGCAACAGTACGATTCCGCCGATGCTGGTGGAACGCGGCGGACATCTCTATTCCGAGGCAGCAATTGCGCTGATCGCGTCTCTCTCCGGCGCACAGCCGGGCTATCACGTCGTCGATGTGCAAAACCGCGGCGTGCTGGACTTTTTGCAGGACAACAGCGTCATCGAAACCAGCTGCTTTGTAGAAAAGGACGCTATTACGCGCGTTCCCGTCACCGCTCCCGCGGGCGACGTGCTGCGCACGCTGCTCCAAAGCGTGAAGACCTATGAAACGCTTGCCGTACAGGCCGCGATCACGGGCGACCGTAAAACTGCGCTGCGCGCACTTGCGTGCAACCCGCTCACGGCCGATCTGGACAAAGCCGCGCCGTGTCTGGAAGAGATTCTGCTGCAAAACCGCTCTCTTCTGCCCCGCTTTTTCTAAACCATCCCCGTCGTTAAGCACTTCACGCATCGTTGCGGAAAATATACCATTGCAAGGAACTGCTTTCATGGACGAGAAATGCTGCTATCTGGCTGTTGACGGAGGTAACTCGAAAACGGAATACCGTTTGCTCAACGCGTCCGGCGCGGTCATCGCCGCGCACCGCGGAGGCGCAAGCAACCACGAGACACTGCCCGGCGGGTTCGTCGGCGCTGCGGATGTGCTGATCGACGCGATCGAAGGCCTTCTCGACACGCAGGGCTATGCGCTCAGCGACGTTGCGGACGCGGTTCTCGGTCTTGCCGGAGCGGATTATGACGAGCAGGCGCTCGCGCTGCAGCAGTCGCTGTATGACAAGGGGCTGAAGCACAGCTTTGTCTGCAACGACGGGTATCTGGGCGTGATGGCCGGCATCGAAAACGGCGTTGGCATCTGCTACTCCGCCGGCAGCGGCGTAACCTGTACCGGCATGAATGCCGAAGGCGAGCGCGTGCAGTTCGGCGGAATCGGTGTGCTGAGCGGCGATGTTGGCGGCGGGTTTGATATCGCGGCGTTCGTCTACCGCAGCGTATACCAGCATCTCTTCTTTGGAAAAGCGTACACCGCGCTCAAAGACGCGTATTTTACCCTGTTTGACGTGCGAACACCGGAAGCATTCCTCGCCTCCGCCGCGCACTTGCAAAATGAAGAAGCCGCGCGCATGCTCATCGGGCTGTTTTTCACCGCGGTTGAAACGGGCGACGAGGTAGCGCTTCGCTATACGGCACTCGCCGCGAGCCACGCCGCTGACTGCATCGTCGCGGTTTCGGATGCACTCGGGCTCAAGCCCACCGTGCCGGTCGCGCTCTCCGGCTCGATTATGACCGCGGTTGCGCCGCCCGCGTATCGGCGCATGATCGAGTATGAGCTCTATCGCCGCAAGGGGAAATATTTCGTGCTACGCGTGAATGATCGTCCCCCGGTCGACGGCGCGGTGCGCTGGGTGCGCCAGCGAAACCAGCTTGCGTTTGGCATTTAAGTTTCAGGAGCCTTCTCATCCGCCTCCATTTTGCGGAGGCGGTTTTATTATTCGGAAAAGTACTCTTCTTTGCGGATAGAGAATGCGTTGTGCGGCATATCGATTCCGTAATAGTGCTTGATGAACCGGCAGCGGATCGTCATTCCATTTCGAATTGCGACATTCATCGAGCCGATGTTGTTGTCCCGCACGATGGAGTACACCTCGTCGGCATGCAGTGTTTCAAACGCATATGTCTTGCAGGCCTTGGCCGCCTCAATCGCGAAGCCCTGCTTCCAATACTTGCGCTGGAACAGATAGCCGATCTCCAGTACTTCTTTTTCCTCAACCTTTTGCTTGGTCAGCCCGCATTGGCCGATCATCTCGCCGGAGGATTTGAGCAGCACCGCCCAGAGGCCGTAGCCATCGTTGCGATAACGCTCCAGCATTCGGTCGAGCCAGGCTTGCGTTTCTTCATCAGAAAACGCGTGTTCATACGCAAACATCGCCTCCTTGTCCTGCAAGATCGCGGCGAGCGCGGGCAAATCCTCCTGCGTCATCTGCCGCAGTTGAAGGCGTTCCGTTTCGATGATCATTGTGTTCCTCCCCGTTCCCTGCCGCCCGATTGATTCCATCGCAACCGTGTCGGTCTTGTGTTATAATACTGTGCAGAATCGCTCGCGTCCAGCGATAAAATATCCGCAAGGAGAACCCGATGCCCAACTCAACCCAGAACCTTTTATCCGACCAATCCGATCCTGTGATCGTCTCGCGCGTCCACGAACTGCTCCAGTCCCGGAATCGTGTGCTCATCGCCATCGACGGTATGTGCTGCGCCGGAAAAACCACGATGACCGAGCGGCTCGGCGAGCTGCTAGACGCGAACGTGTTCCATCTGGACGACTACTTTCTCCAGCCGCATTCCCGCACACCGGGTCGCTTGAATCAGCCCGGCGGAAATGTGGACGTGGAGCGGTTTCTTTCGGAGACATTGCTTCCCGCGTTACGCGGCGAAACGGCGCAAGTGCGCAAGTATGACTGCCACAAGGATCGCGTGCTCCCGCCGGTAGCTATTTCGCCGAAGAAGGTCATTCTCGTCGAAGGCGCATATAGTCTGCATCCGCTGCTCGCACCCTACTACGATCTCAAGGTGTTCTGCCGGATCGACCCGCAGTTGCAGCTGCAGCGCATCCTCAAGCGCAACGGCAAAGCCGCGCTGAAGGTGTTTGAGTCCCGCTGGATTCCACTGGAGAACAAGTATTTTGAGGCGTTGGATATCATCTCGCAATGCGATATCATAATAGACTCCGTACAAGATAACAACTTAGAATAAACAAAACAGCGCATATGCGCTGTTTTTTGTGCATTTTATGTTTTAATCCGGCTGCGCCGGTTCCCGGCGCAACGGATCGCCCCGTAGACTAAAAAGAGGCTTCTATCAAAATCGGCGATTCATTCGTCGATTTTGCTAAAAATGCCGCGCAAGCGGCATTTCTCACACAGTAATCACCATCGGCAGTGCCCGCAGGGCTCTGTCGATGGGCGTTAGCAGCAGTCCCCTCCACAGCAGCAATTGAGGCACATCAGCGCGCTGCAGATATCGCAGCAGGGCGAAGCACCCATGTTTCCGTTGGTGCCGTTCTGATACACGCGGCCGGAATTGTTCACCGATGAGTAGGCATTGCGGTATTCGGGATTATCCGGCTCCGCGTCATATGCGCGGCCAAAGCATTCCGTCGCCCGCTGATAGGACCCCTGCCGAAGGAAGATCACGCCCGAAAGATAGTTCCACTCTGCGTTGTGCACGGTAACGCTGTTTAAAATCGCCTGTGCCGCGCTGAGATTGTTCTGGTTGATGAAGGAGCGCGCGCGCGCAAACTCCGCCGCAAACGGGCCGCTATACGCCGTGCCGCCGGGTCGCGAATAGTTACCGCCCGCGTTGTAGGAGCCGTATGTGCCGGAGGACGAGCCGTACGCGCCGTTACCGGAAGATTGCTTCTTGGTCAGCATCTCGTAGGCCTGATTGATCTCCTTGAGCTTCTCGCCGGCCAGCTCTTTCAGGGGATTGTCCGCGTATTTATCCGGGTGGTATTTCTTCACCAGCTCCAGATATGCCGTTCGGATCTCCTCCTGCGAGGCGTTCTCGCTCACACCGAGCACTTTGTAGGGGTTCATTCCGTGTCTCCTTTTTCCTTCTGCGCGGCGGCATTACCCGTGGCGCAGCCTCTCTCTCCCGCGAGCACGCGCTGCTGCGCATGCATCAATCCCAGGGTCATGATGTTATCGAGTAGACCGCTTGGCGCATTCAGCGTCAGTAGGTCATAGGCTTTCTTGGCTTCGTTGAGCGTGATGTTGAGTAGAAACTCCGCCTGATCGCGCTCCATCTTCGTCAGCAGATACGGGTTATAGTTCCCGCTTTTCTCGTCCTTCTCGCGATCATCCCATGCGTCGATGAGATAAATCCATTTGCCGAGATTGTAATACATCCACTGTGCGGCAGTGCGCTCCGTCTCCGGCAGCATCGGCGCGTTCAGGATCACGCCCGCGAGCAGGGTGCCAAACTCGTTGCTCGGCTCGTCGATGGTAGCGGCCTTCTGCGCTTCCAGTGTGTGCAGCGTATCCATGCTGGCTTTGATCGCTTCGTCCAGCTTCGGGTTCGCTTTTGCGGCCTTTCGATAGGCTCGCTTCAGCGCGAGCTTTGCGGCAGCAGCCTTCGCGCTCTTCTCGTCCGCCGTGTCGTCCGCGGCCTTGTACCAGGCGAGCAGAACATTGACGTCCGCCGCGTAGTCGAGTACGGCCGAAGGATCGGCGATCGGCCGCTTCCCGCGGTAGACACGCGGTCCGCAGTTGCCCGGGGTAAATGCAGCGCCCTCTGTGAGCGCAAACAGCGTCAGCGCGAGAAACGCGCAGTCATAGCTCAGCGTCAGGCGTTCGAGCTGTCCGTATCGCCTGCCGATGCTCTTGCAAAGACCGCAGTAAACACCGCGGTACTCCGCCTGTTCCCGCACCTTTAGCTCGCATTCCAGCGGGCGGATATAGCCAAACATATACCCTTTCCTTTCTGCATCCGAAAAACATTGTATCATGCAACGGGACCTGTGAGAATGCCTTTTTTCCGTCAAGGATGTGAACGAATGTGAAACAACCCGCTATATTGCAGGAAAAAGGCGCAAAAAAGCCGCGTGTGTTTCAACGCGGCCAGTTTTGCCCGCTGTTGCGAGTGCTCGCGTTACTTGCCCGCGAGATACGCGTTAATTTCGCCGATGAGCGTGTCGGAATTAATTCCGTGCACCGCACAAGCCTGCTCAATGCTCTCGCCGTGCGCCATTGCGCAGCCGAGGCAGTGCATGCCCGCGTTCATGAGAATATCGGCGGTGCCTTCGTCCAGCTCGATGACCTGCTGGATCAGCATATCTTTTGTTGCCTGCATGGTTTGTTCCTCCAACCTAATAGTCAGCCGTTTAATCACTAGCTATTTAGTAGTATATCATCATTTTCGAGAAAATAAAGTGTTTTTTACAACACATATCCGCGTAAAATGTGGAAATTCGGCAAACTCTCGCTTCAGCTGCGTGTTTCGAACACGTTGCCGCAGTTGGTGCAGGTGACGCGGATTCTCCCTTTGCCGCGCGGAACGCGCAGCCGCTGCGCGCATTGCGGGCAGATCAGATACTTAAACTGCTTGAGCTCCGCCCAGGTCGGGTTCTTGCCCCCGCGCTTGGCGCGCGGTGCGCTATACGTCTTGCCCGCGCCCTTGGTGCGGAACGTGCGTCGGAACCAGTCCTTGACGGCGGTCTCGTAGGTCAGGTATTTCATGTTCTCCTGATAGCGCTTATTGTAGTCCTTGCTGAACATGCGCAGCACGATCAGCACGAGCAGCACGCCGCTGAGCAGGCTCGTTACGATCCGCAGCCATCCGACCGTTCTGGAAACGATCATGCCGATCACGGAAAGCACAAGCGCCGTAATCAGCATCGTGCGTCCCAGCTCGTCAATTCCTCTTCTCTGCTGTTGAAACATCCGGTATCCCTCGCTTTGGTTGATCTATATCGGCTCAATCGCCGTCAAATTCTATCGTTTGCTGTCTCTTACTTGCTCAAATACAGTCTTGCGCTCATCGGCAGCATCCACGTTTCCAGTTTGCAATCCTGCGGAACGATCTCATAGCCCGTCAGCACGTCAACGAGCGTCTTGTCCAGCGTGACCGGGCTTTCTCCGTCCGCGCCCTGCGGGATGTCGTCGGGATGCAGCGTCACCAGCTGCTCGCGCTCTCCGCGATTGATGAGAAGCAGCGCCTGCTCTCCGCTCTCCGGCAACCATCGCAGCACCGCGAAGACCTCCGGCGAGAGCGCGCCCATCCGGCATAGTCCGCGTTTGAGCGCGGCGCTGTCCTTGCGCGCACGCATGAGCTTGGAGTAGCCCGCAAATACCGCTTCGTTCTCCGATCCCCACGGATATGTGCCGCGGTTGAACGGATCGCTCATGCCCGTCATGCCCGCTTCGTCGCCATAATAGACGCACGGCACGCCCGGCAGCGCCATCTGGAGCGCGGCGGCGAGGATCAGCCGTTGATAACCCTTCTGTTGATCCTGCTCGTTGGGCTTATATGCCGCCTGCAGCTTACGCGAAACGGAGTTTCGATCAGGTGCACCCGAAAGCGCGGTCGCCGCGCGGATGATGTCGTGCGAGCTGATCAGGTTCAGGCACGCTTCAAAAAACGGTCTCGGATAATGCTCGCGCAGGGTCTGCAATGCATGATCAAGCGCGTAGGCGTCCTTCCGTCCGGTTAAAAACGAAATCGCGGCTTCGGTGAAGGGATAGTTCATCGCGCTGTCCAGCTCGTCGCCGTTGACATAGCCGCGCCTGCCCTCCGGGCCGTATTTGTTGGAGCAGTCCTCCCAGACTTCGCCGAGGAGCACGCCCTCCGGATCGTTCCGCTTCAGGCGTTTGCGCAGGATGCGGATGAATTCATCCGGCAGCTCGTCTGCAACGTCCAGCCGCCAGCTCGTGGCGCCCGTGTTCGCCCAGTGCGTCAGAACGCTCTGATCGCCCGCGATGTAGGCGATATAGCTCGACTCCAGCTCGTTGACGTTCGGCAGCGTTGGGAACCCCCACCAGCTGTCGTATTGCTTGCTGTCGCCGACGAATCGATACCAGCTGCGATACGGCGAATCCGGGGATTCGTATGCGCCGAGAGTATCATAGCGCGAGTTCTTGTCGAAATAGCGGCTGTCCGCGCCCGTGTGCGAAAACACGCCGTCGAGCATGATGCGGATACCGCGCTCTTTTGCCTCTGCGCACAGCGCGCGGAAATCATCCTCGCTGCCAAAGATCGGGTCGATATGGTGATAATCCGCCGTGTCGTAACGGTGATTGCTCGCGGACTCGAAAATCGGGTTGAGATAGATCGTGGTCACGCCCAGCGACGCGAGGTAATCCAGCTTTTCGCGGATGCCGTTGCAGTCCCCGCCGAAAAAGTCGTTGGGTTCATATTCGTCCGCGCCGGGCGCCGGCGTATAGCAAACGTCCTCGCTCCAGCGGTCGTGGATGCGCAAAAACCGGCCGAGATTCGCGTGATACTTCGCGCGCTCGCGAAAATCCTCCCAGCTGCTCCTGCGGAACCGGTCGGGGAAAATCTGGTAGACGATTCCTTCGCGCCAGTGTTCGGGCGTTGTAAACGCGCCGTCATAAACGGTGATTTGATAGGAGCGCGGCGCATGGGATTCCAGCCGGCCTTCGCCGCTGTCCGCACCGTAATACTGCGTGCGGCCATCCGACATGCGAATGATGAAATAGTACCAAACGAGACAAGGCACGCCGGGCATCGGGATTTCCCCGCGCACACGGTCGCCCTCCCGCGTCATATCAAAAAAAGACTCGACGCCGAGCTGGTTATACAGCCGAAGCTGCACGCGCGCGCCGGGGTCGCCGCCGAGTTCCGCCTCTATTTGAACATTCGTATGGCAGGGAACCGCGCCTTGCGGCCTGCGATACGAGAGAAATCTTGAATGGTGTCGAAACGTAATCATAGATATAGTATAGCCGATTCAGCACGGCTGGGCAGTGGGTTAGATGGAATGTTGCGAGCTGTTCACAATTTTAAAATGCAGCTTCCGATTTGACACAAAGTTCATGCCGTTTCAATCAAAAGCAACAAAAAAGCCGCGCGCAGTACAGGCTTCTTTGCCCGATTGTTCGCGGCTTCTATGCGCTATTTACGCGGTACGACCTCGTCGTGACTTTTGAAGATATGCCCTGCCTTGACCACGCCGCGCACGCGCGAGAGCGGATAGACGGAAGAGTGTGGTTCGAGCACCGTGCCCGGATTGAGCACGCTGTTACAGCCGACCTCGACATGGTCGCCGATGATCGCGCCGAACTTTTTCAGCCCGGTTTCGATCGTGCTGTTGTCCGCGCGTACCTTGACCAGCGATTTGTCGCTCTTGACGTTGGAACAGATCGATCCCGCGCCCATGTGCGAATAGTGACCAAGGATGCTGTCGCCGACGTAGTTATAGTGCGGCACCTGCACCTTGTCAAAAAGAATGCAGTTTTTGAGCTCTGTCGAGTTGCCGACCACGCAGCCGCGGCCGACGAGCACGCTGCCGCGGATAAACGCGCCAGGGCGCACCTCCGTGCCCTCGCCGATGATCGTCGGACCCGCGATATAGATATTCGGATACAACACCGCGCTCTTGTGAATCCAGACTTCTTCGCTGGGGTGGTTGTATTCCGCAGGTGAAAGCGTGGGCCCTAGTGCGCGCACAAACGCCTTGATCTGCGGAAGCACCTCCCAGGGATATGTCGTTTCAGTAAAGAGCCGCCACGCCTGGGTGGCGGAAAGATCGGAGAACATATCTTTATTCTTCATCTATCATCCAATCCTTATTTCATATTTTGCTCTGCGCGCTATGCGCTCTTTTGCGCCGCGTTACTGGTTTTCCTGCGCGATGGAGCGGAAGCGCGTGTATTCGCCCTGCCAGAGCAGCTTGACCACGCCGGTCGAGCCGTGGCGATGCTTGGCGATGATGATCTGGCTTGTGTTGTCGCCCATCTCGTATTCCTGCGTGTCCATATAGGCCGCGGGGCGATACAGGAGGATAACCATGTCGGCGTCCTGCTCGATGGAGCCGCTCTCACGAAGGTCGGAGATGACCGGTCTGTGGTCGGCGCGGGTGTCCGGGCCGCGGTTGAGCTGGCATAGCAGGATGATTGGCACGTTGAGTTCGCGCGCGAGCAGTTTGAGCTGACGCGTCATGTCGGAAATCTCCTGCATGCGGTTTCCGTCCTTGCGGCTGCCGCTCGCCTGCATGAGCTGCAGGTAGTCGATGACGATCATGTCCAGCCCTGCGCGCGCGGAAAGCCGCCTGCACTTGCTGCGGATCATCGCCACGTTCGCGCCGCTGGAATCGTCGATAAAAATCTTCGCTCTGCTCATGGGGTCCATGACCTCCATGAGGTTGTTCATCTCGTTATTACCGATGAGGCCTTCCTTGATGCGCTGGGAATCGACCGATGCTTCCGTACAGAGCATACGCATAACCAGCTGCTCGCTGCTCATCTCAAGGCTGAATACGACGACCGTCTTTGCGTTATGCACCGCGGCATATTGCGCAACGTTCATCGCAAAGCTCGATTTACCCATCGCAGGACGGGATGCCACAATGATCAAATCGCTCTTCTGGAAGCCGTTTGTCATGCGGTCGAGTTCGATAAACCCGCTGGGGATGCCCGTGATCTTGCCGCGCCGCTGCGCGAGTTCGCCGATGAGGTGATACGCCTCCGGTACGATCTGCTCCATCGGCACGAGGGTACCCTGCACTTTGCGCATGGAGATTTCGTAGATGCGCTTCTCCGCGAGGTTCAGCGTGTCCTCGAGCTCCTTCTCGTCGTCCATGCCATCTCGCATGATCTCGCCGCCCGCGCGGATGAGCGCACGCTGCGTGCTCTTGGTTTCGACGAGGCCGATATAGTGCTGCACGTTGGCGGCAGTTGGCACAAACGTGACAAGGTCGGTCAGGTACGTCAGTCCGCCCGCCATGTCGAGCTTGTTATGCCGCTCCAGCTCCGCAGTCAGGGTGACGAGGTCGACCGCGTTTCCGCTCGCGCGGACATCCCGCATCGCGGCGTATATCGTCGCGTTTGCGGGCACATAGAAGTCCTCCTCTCGCAGCTGCTCGAGGCATACCTCCAGCGCGCCGGCGTCGATGAGCATGCTGCCGAGCACGGAGCGCTCTGCGTCACTCACGTGCGGCAACGTGGTCATGTTGTTCGCGGACTGGGTGAATTCAAACTGTTCCATCGGGCGCTCCGATCCAAATTCTTCAGAAAGTTCTGTCCGGGCTGCCTACGCAGCCTGTGAAAAAATCAGCACTTTTCTACGATGACTTTGACCTGCGCGAACGTGTTTTCGTAGAGGCTCACGCGAATGGTGTATTCGCCCAGCGAACGGATGGGTTCCGAAAGGGCGACCTTCTTTTTGTCGATGTCGACATTCTTCTGCTCGGAAATCGCCGCGGCAACTTCTTTGCCGGTGATCGAGCCAAAGAGATGTCCGTTTTCGCCGACCTTGGCTTTCACGGTGACGACAGCGCCTTCGAGCTGCTTTGCGAGTTCGCGTGCAGCGAGCCCCGCCTGAAACTTCTTGTGCGCGGCTGCGCTCTTGGAGATATTCGCCGCGTTGACCGCCTGTGCGTCCGCGGGGGTTGCCAGCTTGCGCGGCAGGAGAAAATTACGCGCGTAGCCGTCCGATACGTCGACGATCTCGCCTTTTTTGCCTGTTCCTTTGACGTCCTGTTCCAATAAGAGTTTCATAGTGCTTTCTGTACCTCCTGCGTATATTGTTCAATCGCGGTGCGCACCTGCGCTTCCGCTTCCTCGAATTCGATATTCAGCATCTGCGCGCCCGCCATGGTGAGGTGTCCCCCGCCGCCGAGCCGCTCGCAGATGATCTGCACGTTGATGTTGCCAAGTGAACGGCCGCTGACGCTGATCGATTCGCCGTCGCGTCCGAGCACGAACGCAGCCTCGATGCCCTTGATGCCGATGAGCTCGTCCGCTGATTTTGCCGCGATCAGGGAGGCGTTTTTGATCTCCTCGCCGACACTGGCGAGCGCTACGCCACCGGGCAGCACCTCCGCGCTACGCACGGTTGTCGCCACGTCGCCAAAGCTCTCCATATCGTCCTGAAACATCTGCTTAACCATGCTGGTGTCCGCGCCGTTCTTGCGCAGATAGCCCGCCGCCTCAAATGTGCGGGAACCGACGTTGAACGCAAAGTGCTTGGTGTCGATCGTGATCCCCGCCAAGAGCGTTCCGCAGACCAGCGCCTGCGGGCGAAGGTTTGCGTCAAAGTATTGCAGCATCTCGGTCACCAGCTCACTGGTGGAAGACGCTCTTGCCTCCAGAAAATGCAGCGTGGGGTTGTCGATGTGATCCACACCGCGCCGGTGATGGTCAATCACGACCACGCGGCTTGCGAGCTCCAATAGTTTCGGCGCAACCAGTGAGCCGACTCGCTGTGTATCCACGACCACGAGCACGCTTGTAGGCCGCATAATGCGCTCCGCCTGTTCGGGCGTAATCAGCATGCCGGAGAATGTGCGATTCTCCTGAATCAGCTCCAGCGCGTGCTCGATCATGCTGTTCTGTTCGCCGAGCACGATATACGCGCGCGAACCCGCAAACTTTGCGCAGGTGGCGACGCCGAGCGCGGCGCCGATACAGTCCATATCCGGCCGCTTGTGACCGAGGATAAATACGTCTCCCGTGTTGTCGAAGAGCTGGCGCAGGGCTTTGCTGAAGAGGCGCATTTTCACGCGGCTCTGCAGCGCCTCCGGCTGGCGTCTACCGCCGTAGAAGACATATCCACCGCCCTTGCGAATAACGGCCTGATCACCGCCGCGCCCAAGGGCGAGCTCCATCGCCTGCCTTGCGCCCTCATCCGCGCGCGCGACGCGATCCGCGGCGCCGACCGCGATGGAGAGCGACACGAGCATGCTCGTTCCGGTGTCGATGTCGTGCGTCTGTTCCAGCAGCGGGAAGCGCGCGCGCTCCAGCTGCGGCAGATGCTGCGCTTCAAACACGACGAAGAACCGCCCGTTGTCATAGCGGCGATAGACGCCGTCGATGTCCTTGACCAAATCCGCAATCAGCCGCTCTACCTCGGAGAACACGCTGGTTCTGTGGAACTGTCCGTCCGCGGAAAGCTCTTCGTAGTTGTCGATATAGATCAGCGCGACATACGGCATCTGCTCCTCAAAGAGCCGCTGATAATGCGCAGCCTCCGTGCGGTCAAGCCAGTATTGAAACAGCATCGTCCGCTCGTCCGATTCGCGATGGACGGGCACGCTCATCACCTGATACACGCTGCCCGCATGCTCCAGCGGCACGGCGACGAGCGGCGCGTCAAAATCAAAATGCGGCAGCACGCGGCAAACGTCCGGCTCGGCGAAGATCTTCTCCATGGTCTCGTTGCGCCATACAATCTTTCCGTCCCGCTCAACGAGCGCACAGGGAATCGAAACCTGATTGACCAGCCGCGCTACAACCTGAGAGTTTTCGGAAAACACATCGTCCATGCGCTTCTGCAAGGTTTTCTTCTGCCGCCATTCCAGATAGAGCGTGATGAAGAAAATGATCAGCGACAACCCGAACGCGATACACAGCGCGAGAAAGCGGTATGCCTGAAACCAGCCGGAGAAGAAGATCGCACCGCATAGCACGCAAAGCAGTACGCCGAGCGGCAATAGAATTGTCGTTGATTTCTTCATATCTCTCTCCTTTTGGCAGTTTTGATTTTTATAAACTTGCTATTTTACTTGAACTGTCTTATTTAGACAGCTGCACGCGGCGGCACGCCGCGCATTCTCTCCCGAATGCGGAAAATCTGCTCAAAGCAGCCGACTAGCACCAGCGGGAACAGCATGTACTGATATAGAACGACAAGGCCGATATACGTCAGTGTACGAACGACGGTGCGGTTCTTTTGCATGCGCTCGATGAAAAAATCCAACACGCAGATGCCCTGCACAAACAGCGGAATGCCGAGCAGGATGTTCGCCGTCATAGAAAAGCTCTCGGCAAACGCCCAGCCGGTAAACTCCACGATGATCGAACCGATCAGCATCGCGAAGAGCCCAAGCGTCATACTGCGCGGCAGTGTCCAGTCTCGGAACGGGCGCATCGGAGAAAGCTTGATCTGATCCTGTTTCTTACAAAACGCGCGGAAGAACAACAGATTGCCCAATCCCAGCACGCTCGAAAAGATGATCAGCACAGAGACAAACGCGACCGGAACGCCTTCATACATGGTATCCAGCGTTTCCAGAATGAGCGTTACCCCTTCCGGGTTCAGCTGCGAAAGCTGTGATTCCGACGCGCGATAGAGCGCGCGGATGTCCCCGACCTGCGACTGAATCGCGGCATACGCCTCGTTTCCGTTCAACAACTCCGGCAGGCAAATCGCGCCGTACAGCATCAAGAGAAATACGCCGCAGAGGATGAGTACCGTGTCCGAGTTGGAGAATCCGTGCGTCAAAAGCGTGCTCAATAGCAGCGCCACAATCAGCGCGCCGGCAGTCAGCGCGATTGCGACCGTAGCCGTTTCAAACGTGAACGCGCCGTATGCAAAAGCGGCGGCGGGTATCAGTATCCAGTACGGTTTTGTCCGCACGCCGGCATACGCCCAAAGCGCGGGCGCGATGATCAAAAGAAGCGGAACATACGCCGCAAGAACCCCGGCGACCACGGCGAGCAACAGTATCCAGTACCCTTTTCGAGTTTCTTTAGAAGTTGGTTGGTTAGAAATTTCCATGTCATCATTTTATCGTTCGTAGCGCAAGAAAGCAAGGCGAACGATGCCTCCAGACCAGTATTTGTCGCCGGAACTGCAGCCGGTGAAAAAATGAGCCGGAGGCAAGCGCTTCCGGCTATCAAACGCATTGGCTATGGCGGGTGGCGCATTACGGCAAGTCCGCCGTTCGTGCGGCAACCGCGGCTTCGATATCCCACGTACCCAGCGAGAGTTTTTTCATCAGCACGCGCTTGACGCTCTCGTCAATCCGCTCCTGTGTGAGCAGGCCTTCCGCCGCAGCGGTGTTGAGTGCATCCATGATGGCTTGTTGCTTCTCGCTCACCGCGCCGCAGATGATCATATCGCCGCCCGCGAGGATAAAGCGCACCGCGGCATCGCCGACCTCGTAGCGCGTGGTCAATCCTTCCATACGGAAATCGTCACTGATGATCAGGTTTTCAAACCCCATCTGTCCGCGCAGATAGTCCGTCAAAATGGGCTTGCTCATGGTCGCGATATCCGTTCCGTCTAGCGCGGGATAGAGCAGGTGCGCGACCATAATCGCGTCCACGCCGCTCGCAATCGCACTCTCAAACGGCAAAAGATCATAGCCTTCCAGCTCTTCGAGGGTTTTGTTCACAACGGGTGTCACCGCATGGGAGTCCTCCGTCGTGCCGCCGTGTCCCGGAAAATGCTTTGCGCAGGAGAGGCAGCCGCCCGCGTGCAATCCTTCAATGATCGCGCTGCCGATGGCGGAGGTAATGCTCGCGTCCTCGGAGATGATGCGCGTTTCTAGGAAGGTGTCCATCGGGTTTTCGGAAACATCCAGCACAGGCGCAAGATCGAGATTGATGCCGACGCTGACGAGCTTGCTGCCGATGGTCTGGAATTGTTCCTTTGCATATTCCGCGTCGCGCCTGCGCCCGAGCGAGCGCGCGGAGACGGGCTGCGGATTCCAGCGGAAGCGTACCACGCTGCCGCCTTCTACGTCGATGGCGACCAGCGGCGGGATTTCCTTGTTCACCCGCTGCGTAATCTGCGCGGTCAGTGCCTTGGTCTGTCCAAATCCGCCGTCGTTGTTGCCGCTCTTTACATTCGGTCCGTAGAGAATCGCGTTGCCGACGGAGAAGTTGCTCCAAATCTCGCGAAACGGGTTCTGTACATCCGTCGTGCCGGAGAAGCCGAAAATCACGAGCTGCCCGAGCTTTTCCTGTGTGGACATGGTCGTCATATACCGCTCAACCCATTCTTCCGCCGTCGCGGGAATCGGAATCGGCGAAGGCGTCGGTTCGGGCGTGATGCTTGCTTCCGGCGAAGGCGTCGGCGTTTCCGCCTGCGGCGTGGAGATCTCTTCATCCGGCTCCGCGCGCCAAACATCGTAGCGCAGCGCGGGAATCACGCCAAAAAGCACGCCTGCGCCAAGACCTGCCAGCAGCGCAAGCACGATCAGCGCGATCCAAATTTTCCGAAAGGCGTTACCGAACAAGGGCGTTCTCCGTTTCTCAAACTTCGTATGCGGGCATACAGTTTTTCACAAACACCCGCTGATGATTTCTAAACGTAAAGGACAAACAAAAAACAATCGCGCCGGTGCGTGATTTTCGTTTATTATACTCTGATTGTCTTTCAAAAGTAAACCTCGCACACGAAAACGCAACACAATTCAATTGCGTGTTGAATAGGGCTGTTTGTTTTGCACGGCATCCGTTGCCGCGCATGCACAAATCCCGTCTTGCGCCGGATAACCGTGCAATTGCCTTGCAAAACGCGCCGTAACCGTACTACAATGGGTCTATATCCGCGGGTTTTCCGCGCGGAAATTTCAAGAATACGGGAGCGAGACAGCGAACGATGGAACATATGAAAGATATCCTCACGATGGAGAATTTTTCCAAGATCGAATACAAGCGGCCGGATATGGGCGCAATCAAGAAGAAACTCAAGGCGCTTCTTACCGCGCTGAAAAAGGCGAAGTCCTATGAGGAAGCGCGCGCGGCGTATCTCGCGTCGCAGACGGAGACCGGGCATCTCGAGACCTGCTATGTCGTGGCGAGCATCCGCAACACGCTGGACACGACCGACAAGTTCTATGACGGTGAGATGCAGTTCTTCAACCGCGCCGTGGCGCAGCTCATGCCGCTGAGCAAGGCCTTTACCGAAACGCTTTTAAAATCGCCCTACCGCGCGCAGTTTGAGGCGGAGTTTGGCAAGCAGCTCTTCACCCTCGCCGAAATCGAGCGCAAGACGCAGAGCACGAAGATCATTCCCGATCTGATTCTGCAGGGCAACTTGGAAAACGTGTATAAGAAGACCACCGCCGCCTGCAAAACCACATTCCGCGGCAAAGAGGTCAACTTCTACGGCCTGCTGAAACACATGGAAAGCCCCGACCGCGAAGAGCGCAAGGAGGCATTCCTCGCCTGGGCGAAGCTTTACGAAGGGATCTCCGAAAAGCTCGACACGCAGTATGACAAGCTGATCAAGGTTCGCATCCGCATGGCGAAAAAGCTCGGCCTGCCGGATTATACCACGCTCGGCTATCTCAACATGCACCGTTCGGACTATGGCCCCGCCGAAGTTGCGCGCTTCCGCGAGCAGGTGCGCACGGTGATCGTGCCCGCCGTCGCAAAGTTGCGCGAGGAGCAGGCAAAGCGCCTCGGTGTGGAGAAACTCAAATACTACGATGAAACCTGCATCTTCCCAGACGGCAACGCAGACCCCGTCGGCGGCGAGAGCGTGCTCGTTCCCATCGCGCAGAAGATGTATCGCGAAATCTCGCCCGAGACAGGCGAGTTCTTCGATTTCCTTTCGGGACACGGTTTGTTTGATCTGGAAACGCGCCCCGGCAAACACCTCGGCGGCTACTGCACGTATCTGCCGGACTACAAAGCGCCGTTCATCTTCTCCAACTTCAACGGCACCGCGGCGGACGTCAACGTGCTCACGCATGAAGCGGGTCACGCGTTTGCCGGCTATACCGCCATGCGCAGCCAGCCGCTCGCGGCCTATCTCAGCTCCACGAGCGAGGTCAACGAGATTCATTCCATGACCATGGAGCATTTTGCCTATCCGTACCTGAAGGATTTCTTTGGGTCGGACAAGGTCGACAAAGCAAAGTATGCGCACCTTGCCGCGTCGCTTGCGACGATTCCGTATCTGGTGAGCGTGGATGAGTTCCAGCACCGCGTGTACGAAAAACCCTCGATGAGCGCAAAGGAGCGCAGAACCGTTTGGCACGAGATCGAGCAGAAGTATCTGCCGTGGCGGGATTACGACGGCATGCCGTTCCTCGAAGAAGGCGGATTCTGGTTGCAGAAGCAGCATATCTTCCTCTATCCGTTCTACTATGTGGACTACGCGCTCGCGCAGGTTTGCGCCTTCATGCTCTACGGCAAGATGAAGCAAGATCACAAAGCCGCGTGGGAGTCCTATCTCGCGCTCTGCCGCGCGGGCGGAAGCAAGAACTATTTCGAGCTTCTCAAGGTTGCCGGGCTCGATATCCCGTTTGAAGAGGGCAGCGTAGAAAAGGCTGTCCGTCACGTCATCGACGAGCTGAACCTGTAATCTCTTCCAACTATATAATGTGCCCGCGCGAAAGATGATTTTGCGCGGGCCTTTTCGTTCGGCAAGAGAGTTGTAGCACACATAAAACGCCTTGTGTTACTTAACGCAGAATATATGTAAACAAGTTGTGAGTTTTGCCGTTTTGATTGAATCTGTGTGTTTCAATGTGATATCATGGTTGCGTTTTACAGAGCATTCAATAGTTGATATAAATGAGGTAAAAACCATGTCAAAAGTCATGAAGATCGTGCTGATCGTGCTGCTGGTGATTATACTGGCCGTGGTCGGACTCGGCGTATACATGCTCACCAGCATGCGCGCCAACGCGGTGGAAATCGTAGAAAAACCTGTCGATCTCAACATCGTCGATACCGAGGAACCGGAAGAAGTCACCGTGCTGACGGGTGAACCGACGCCTTCCCCCACGCCGATGCCGATTTATCAGGAAGACACCAAGCAGATCGGAATCGTCAACATTCTCCTGATCGGTACCGACTCGCGTTCTGCCGCCGAAGTGCAGGATGCACAGGGTCGTTCGGACACCATGATGCTGGCCTCCATCGATACGAACAAGGGCACGATCACGCTGGTTTCCTTCCTGCGCGATGCGCGCGTGCACCGCATCGGCAAGAGCGGCAGATTCACGTTCTATAACCGTCTCAACGGCGCATACAGCGGCGGATACGGCGGCGGCGGCCCCGGCGAACTGATCAACACGATCAACGAGAACTTCAAGCTCGACATTCAGGAATACGTCAGCATCGGCTTTGACGGATTTGCGGCCTTGATCGACAAGATCGGCGGCCTCGACGTGGATTGCGATCAGGCGGAAATCAACTTCATCAACCACCGCATCACCGCGGGTTTTGTCAATGAGCCGGACATCGTGCTCAACGCAAAGACCATCAAAGAAGAACCCGGCATTCTCCATCTGGACGGCGCACAGTGCCTCATCTACGCGCGCAACCGCCACACCGGCGTTGACGGCGGACAGGGCAACGATTATGACCGCGTCAACCGCCAGCAGGAGATCATCCAGCTTATCTTCGACAAGGTGACCAAAGAGATGAACGAGCAGAGCGTGCTCGCACTGATCTCCTTTGCAACCGGCTATGTTTCGACGAATATGTCGCTCGATACCATGACCGAACTGGCGAAGATCCTGCTCGCTAAGGGCATGACGTTCAACAAAGTTTCGATGCCGGAACCCGGCACCTATCACAATTTCGTTGACGAGAACGGCACCGAAACCAGCCTGCTGGAGTTCGACCTCGACGAAGCCGCAGCCTCTCTGAACAAGCTACTCTACGGCGAAGATTTTGTTGCAACCCCAACACCGGCAGAGTAACACTTACATCCACTTACACAAAACCGCCGCGATCTTATCGCGGCGGTTTTTTTTACGCGAAATTCACGCGCGCTACTACGCACACGTGTTCTGGCCGTGCTATACTAGGCGCATGAAACGATTTGCTGTTTTGATCTGTATGATGCTTTTATTCTCGCTCGTCGCCTGTTCCGGCGGCGCGGATTCAACGCCCGCGCAATTTTCCGCGCAAGCATCGAACGCAACGCCAGCGCCCTCTCCCACGCCGGAAACGCCGCGCATCATCGCAGTCTTCGGCGCGGATGATGCCGCTGCGTTCTTGTCCGGCATAGAGCAGGCCGCAGCGGATTCCGGCATCACGATAGAGCCGGTCAGCGGCGGCAACAAGGCGCTTGCCGCATATGAAGCGAAGGACGATACCGTCGCAATCGTGTATCTTTCCGGCACAGAGCAGACACTGCCGCAGGTCGACTTCCCCGTCTATGCATTTGCAGCAAGCGGGCAGAGTGTTTCTACTATTCCCTATCTTGGCTACGACGCTTCTAGCGCGCCGAAGCTCGCGCTGGATAGCGCGCTCGCCTACCCGCCGCATCTCGCTCCTGTGCGCCTGATCGGACTGTTCTCGGACGAGACCAGCCCCGTCCACACGCTCTGGTCGGAGCAGAAAGCATCCGGCCTGATCTTCGCAAAAGAAGAATACTTTGCCGCAACCAGCGAGATTCCGTTGACCGACTGGCTCAACGAAACCCTCGCGCGATATTTTCCGGGCATGCTGGACGCAGTCTTTGCAGAAACCGGCGAACTGGCGATCGCAGCTGCGGATGTTTTAGCCAGTCTTGGACGCGATGACATCGAGGTGTTCTCGGCGGGTTCGGATGCGGATTTATTGCAGAAACTTTCGCCGATTCTTGTGTATGCGACGGGCGCAGATCTGGAACGCGCCGGAGAGATGTGCTTTACGGAAGCTATCAAGCTGTTCTCCGGAGAGCAGGCGCAGAGCAACATCCTCTTACCGGAATCCTTCTGGTACGAAGACAAGAAATAATTATATTCTGCTAAATCAAGATATACCAAGGCAAGATTCAATAACTGAAACTCAAATACAGCAAAGGCGCGGTAACCCGCGCCTTTTGTTTGCGTTTGCTTTTTTGTTTGTTATGGCTCCACTGCCTGCGGCTCATAACCCTCTATGATGACGCCCCAATCCTTCACGATGCGATTGGGTTTGACATATCCCGTCACGTTCTGGTAGACGATCTTCTTCCAACCGTCCTCCGTCGTCTCCAGCACCTGCACAGAGACGCGTGCGGGCGCTTTGACGAGCTGCGTTGCGTCGAGGCTCGGCTCCGCATAGAGCCACTCCGTCGTCTTGAGCACGTCCGCATCCGGTCTTGTATCCATCACGCCCTGCTGATAGCTGATATGCCCGCGCAGGACATAACCTTCCTTTTTGCCGTAGCGCACCTTGACCCAGACTTCGCTCTCGATCAGCACTTCCAGCTCATCGCCGACCTGCAGTCGCGCGACGCTGTCAAACGCACTGCCGCTGCCTTTTCTCAGGCGCGCGCCTTCCACCGTGACCCAAACGCGCGGGTTCGGCAGCTCGTCGGTTTCGTCCACAATCGTCTTTTGGAACGCGTTATAGTCGGAGAACGAAAGCTTTGTCTTCAGCGCGCGCTTGAGGTCTCTCTGGCTGGGTTCGCTCGCGCTGATCTCGATCGTCGTGCCGGGACAGGCGTAGTAATAGAGCCAGCGCGCATCCTCGACATACAGCCGCACGCACCCGTGGGAAACCTTGTTGCCCATGTCATTGAACGCCTGTCGGTTCATCGCGTTGATGTCCCGCTTGGTGAACAGAATCGAGTGAAAATAAATGCTGCCGACAATCTGCACCCAATAGCGCGCATAGGAGCTGCTGAAGTTTGCAAACTTGCCAAACCGCTCCCGTCCACCGATCTTCCAGATGCCGCGCGGCGTCGGTGTCGCTTCATCCTCGGGATCCGCCTCGTCTACATCCGTTCGGCCGCTGGCGCAAAGAAACCGCCGCACAACCTTGGTATATTCGCCGCTCTCGTCCCGTTCAAATACGGTGACGATCTGGTTTCGCAGATCCAACAGGATGTAATACTTGTCGGGGTCCGTGTTTTTGAGTTCGTCCTGCGCCTGCGCGCGCCCCGGCATGAGCAAAACGGAAAACAGCGTGACCGCCGCAATGAGTAGGCTCGCAATTCTCCGCATACTGTGAAATCCTTTCGCTGATCTTTTGAATAGAACCTGTTTGGATATACAGATGCGCGGGAGGGTGTCATCCGTTCCCGCGCATATGTTGTTTTGTTTACTTTAGAATACGCGATAAGCGCAGACAAAGTGGCGTTCCCAATATCCGCCGGACTTGAGTACCGAGGAGGACTGGCGAACCTGTCCTTCCGAAGAGCTCGCGTCAACCATCTTGCCGCCGCCGATGTAGATGCCAACGTGACCCGCACCATCGGAATCGCCGGAGAAGACGAGGATGTCTCCACGCTGGATCGAGCCCATGTCTGTAAAGCGCGAGAAGCGGGAGGTCGAGCGCCACATGCTCGATGTCATGTAGCTCGTGCTTACACCAGCGTTTTTCAGGCACCAGTAGACGAAGCCGGAGCAGTCAAACGAGTTCGGGCCTTTTGCGCCGCGGACGTATTTGCTGCCGATCTTGCTCTCGGCTAGTGCGATCAGCTTTTCGACGCCGTACTTATCGGAAACGCTGCTGGACGAGCTGCTGGAGCTGCTGCTGGAACTGCTGGAGCTGCTCGATGAGCTGGAACTGGTCTTGGTCTCCTTCTTCGTGGAGGGCAGCGTCGCCGCCTTCTTCGCGCTGGAGGAGTTCATCATGGTCAGCGTAACGCCGCCAACCTTGCCGTCCGCCGTCAGACCGGCGCGCTTCTGGAACGCCTTGACCGCGTCTTCCGTGATCTCGCCGAAGTATCCGGTCGCGTTCGCGCTGGATAGGTAGTTGAGCTTAGCAAGACGCGTCTGCATGTTTTTAACATCGGTGCCGTAGTCGCCAATCTGCATGACCATCTCCTGCGCTTCGCCGGAGAGGATCATATCGCGCGTGACAGGGCCGAGCGCGCCGTCTCTCGTCAGGCCGTTTGCCTGCTGGAAGGCTTTGATCGCGGAGACCGTCGCCTTACCCATCACGCCGTCGGGCTTGAATGTGACATAGCCGAGCTTCTTGAGCGCGGTCTGGCAGTCCTTGATAACCTGGTTCTCGTCGCCGAGGGTAAAGGCGTTGCTGACGACATCTTCGCCGTACAACATTTCCAGCGTCTTGGAGCCAACCTTGCCGTCTGCTTTGAGGTCGTTCTTCTTCTGGAATTCCTTCGCGGCGGCCTCGGTCTTTTCGCCAAAGACGCCCTGAATGTTTGCTTTGTTATCCAGATAACCGAGCTCATAGAGGCGTTGCTGCACGCCCTCGACATCCGGGCCGGTATCGCCCAGCTGCATGACGTAGACCTTTGAATCCTCATTCATGAGCATATCGAACGTCACTACGCCGCAGATGCCGTCGTCGCCAAGGCCGTTATGCCGCTGGAAACTCTTGAGCGCGCTCTGGGTCAGCGGACCGAAGTGCTGCGTCGGTTCGTCGGAGTCCATGTAGCCAAGCTCCATCAAGCGCTTCTGAATCGTTGTGACGATTTCGCCGTTGTCGCCCGCTTTTACCTCTCCCGTCAGAACAGGTCCGGTTTGGGTTACATCTGTTATAGAAGAGTCCGTGATTGCATTGATCTGCGAATCGACCGTATTTTCGGTGTTCGTGACCAATGTGCCATCCGCGGTGAGGTCGCCCGGCTGCATGCCGTCGAGCGTCGCGCTTTCCAGCGCGGTCTGCTGGGAATCGAGCGCGGCAAACGCCGCGAGCTGCTCGCCCTGATCCGCTTGCGAGGATTTCCCCGGCAGGGCGATTGCCAGCACGACGACCGTAATCAGCACAAGCCCGAATGCGCCGCTGCCGATGAGCAGCGTGCGTTGCGGCAGCTTCATCAAGAACGCGTAGAACTTTCTTACGCCGATATAGATGCCGCGCGCGACAAACCGCACACCGGAGAGCAATACTTTCTTGGTTTTTGCGAGGATGTTTTTCGCCGCGATAGGCAGCTGCGGTTTCGCAGTCTGGCTGCTCTTTGCCGGTTTGTCAAACAACGGCTGGCCTTGCGAAAAGCCAAAATCGTTCATTCCGGGAGTTTGCGCAAACGCCGTCTGCTCGACGGGATGTTCTTCCACCTCGACAAGCTTCGCGCCGAACGCTGCAATCTCCCTGCCAAGGTTTTTGAAAAAGCGTTTGAACTTAAACTTCTTTTTCTTCTTTTTCGGCAGGTTAGGTTGCACATAGCGCGCGTCATATGCGTTCCTCGCGGGTTTTGATGCGTGTTTTGACGCGTGCCCCGCGCGATATTCGCCGGAGTCGCGCGATTTTCGCATATCGCGCTCCTGCATCACAGCGCCCTTTTCCGGATGCGACTTCTTCACGGGTCTGTCCCCGCGCCGTTCGTCGGGTCGGGAAGGCAACTGCGTATGTTTTGCTTTCTTTTCGCCTGTATACTCGTCGCGGTATTTATCGCTGTGTGCGTGCGAAGAGCCCGCGGCGCTTTTCTTCGACGCGGAGCTCTTTTTAGAAGAAGGATGATGCGCAGATTTTGCCTGCGCGTGCTTTTGATCTTTACGGGGATCCGTTTGCACGTTTAGACTCCTTTCGGCTTGCGGAATCCATGTTCCGCAGCCTTTCCATCCAAATCATGTGTCATGCTGAATCAGCAATCCATCACATTTTTACAGTACGGCAGAAGCCTCTGCCGACCGTAACCGGATTTTTACCATGATGAGTATAGCAAGCAATCGTGTCATTGCGTTGAACTATTTTTTAAGAATCATTAAATCCGGCGGCAAAACCATGTCGGGTTTTCAACACCCGATGGTGTAACGAAACCGTTGTTTGCCTTCAGCCGTCGTAATATTCGCCGCGCCGATAGTCATAGATCGCGGCGTTGTATTTCTTCAGGTCGTCCAGCACACGTCCGGTTCCGAGCGCCACGCAGGAGATCGGGTCCTCTGCGATGCGGCAAGGCACGCTTGTGCGCTCCGTCACATAGCGGTCAAAGCCAGCCAGCAGCGCGCCGCCGCCCGTGACCACGATGCCCGTGCTCGCAATGTCCTTCACGAGCTCCGGCGGTGTGCGCTCCAGAAGCCCGCGCACGCGTTCCATGATGGCTCCCAGCGGTTCGCTGAGCGCCTCCACCATCTCGTTTGTGCCGATCGGTATCGCCTCCGGCAGTCCCGTGACCACGCTTCTGCCGCGAACTTCGATCACACGCTGCTCTTTTTCCGTATGCGCGCGCCCGTAGGCGATCTTGATATCCTCGGCGTTGCGTTCGCCGATATAGAGGCTGTGCTTGCGCTTCATATAGCGGCGCACGGCGTCGTCAAACTTGTCTCCCGCCATCTTGATGGAGTCGGAGATCACCGTTGCGCCATGCGAAATCACCGCGATATCCGTTGTTCCGCCGCCAATGTCGAGCACCATATGCCCCGTCGGCTCGTTGATGTCGATGCCCGCGCCGATGGCGGCCGCAATCGGCTCCTCGATGAGATACGTATAGCGCGCGCCCGCCTCGTCCGAGGCCTCGATCACGCAGCGCTTCTCCGCCTCCGTCACGCCGGACGGAATGCAGACCACCGCGCGCGGACGGTACAGAAGGCGCGTACCAACCACTTTTTGAAAGAAATAGCGCAGCATTCGCGCCGTAACGTCAAAGTTGTTGATGACGCCGTCGCGCAGCGGACGAATGACGACGGTGTCCGCGGGTTCGCGTCCCATCATCTTGCGCGCATCCTCGCCAATTGCGACAATGCGCCCCGTCACGCGCTCCAGCGCGACGACGGAAGGCTCCTTGAGCACAACCCCCTTGCCTTTGACAAACACCAGCGTGGAGGAGGTGCCGAGGTCGATTCCAATGTCGGACGTATCAAACAAACCCATTCTTATATAACCTGCTTTCGCGTGATCCACCCGGACACATAAGTCCTATGATATCAATCAATTTTATCATGCGGACATAGTGCGTTCAATCAAACAATGTGTGAACGGAGTATGAATCACACGTATAACAACGCCCCACCGCGATTTGCGGTGAGGCAATAGGTGCTGTTTGCCTATGGTTCTTTAGATTTACGCCATCTTCGCAAGCTGCTTTTCCAGCACGGCCGCACGCATGACTTCGCCGATTGGCGCAGAGATCGTCAGCGTCGCGCTGCCCGTCCGGCTCGTCTTGCCGAGATTGATGACAATGAGATTCCTCCCGTGAAAATAGTCCACAAGCCCCGCCGCAGGATAGACCGCGAGCGATGTGCCGCCGATGATCAGCGTATCCGCCTTGTGCATGTGCGCGACCGCGTTTTGCAGCAGCTTTTCGTTGAGCGGCTCTTCGTAGAGCACCACGTCCGGCTTGATTGTGCCGCCGCAGCCGCAGGTCGGGATGCCCGTTTTCTCCATGATGTCTTTCATGGTAAACGATCGATCGCACCGCATGCAGCGGTTGCGGTGTGCGCTGCCGTGCAGTTCCAGCACCGCCTTGCTGCCTGCCTTCTGATGCAACCCGTCGATGTTCTGCGTGATGACGGCGGAGAGAGTCCCCTCCCGTTCCATCTTCGCCAGCGCGCGGTGGCAATCGTTTGGTTGCGCGTCCGGGTACAATAGAAATTTGCGGTAATAGTCGAAAAATGTTTCCGTATGCTTGAGAAAGAAAGAGCGGCTCAACAGCGTCTCCGGCGGAAAGCCGTAGTCCCGTATGGCCGCAAAAACCCCGTCGCTGGAACGAAAATCCGGTATGCCGCTCTCGGTGGACGTGCCCGCGCCGCCGAGAAATACCGTCCTGCCGGAGTGCGCAAGAATCCTGCGCAGTTCCTCTATTTTCGGTAACTCGCTTGTGTTAATCATGTTTTCACGCTTTCCTGTTCAAGTGAACGAGATCAGGCAGAGCTTGAAGCCCAAGTTGACAAGCCGAAAGGCAACGATGTGATAGTATGCTTGACTTACATATATTGTAGCACAATTCACTTCTTGTGGACGTCCCATTTTGTAACATTCTCGTGACACGCTCCAATAAAAAGCGGCACGATCCGATAGAATGTTGATGAACGTGTCCGCACAAAAAGAAACGCGCTTTTCGCGCGATCTTCCGTTGGATTCCCGCCACAGCCTATGGTAGAATGATCCCATGAAAATAAGATTTTACAATGCAAGAATTCTTCCGCTGGACGGATGCACTCAGTTGTTTGAGGGCGAGCTCGTCGTCTCCGGCGGGCGCATCGTCTCGCTCGGCGCCTCGGGCGGCGCCGAAGGCCCGTTTGACCGCGAGGTCGACTGCCACGGCAACCTGATCATGCCGGGCTTTAAAAACGCGCATACGCACAGCGGCATGACATTTTTGCGCTCTATGGCGGATGATCTGCCCCTGCAGCGGTGGCTCACGGAGCAGGTGTTCCCCAAGGAGGCGCAGCTCACGCCGGACGACGTCTATGTGCTGACCAAGCTCGCGATCATGGAATATCTCACGAGCGGCATCACGATGATGTTCGACATGTATTTCGCGCGTGAGAGCATCGCACAGGCCGCCATCGACACGGGTTTTCGCGCGGCGCTGGTCGGCTGCGCGAACGATTACGGCGGAAGCGCGCAGGAAACTGCGGATGAGTACGCGAAGTTTTCCAAGCTCAACCCGCTGATCTCCTATCGTCTCGGGTTCCATGCGGAATACACGAGCAGTGAGCCGCTGATGCGCGATCTTTCGGAGCTCGTGCAGCAACTCAAGCAGCCGTTTTACACCCACCTGAACGAAACCCGCGCAGAGGTGGAGCATTGCATCGCCCATAGCGGCATGCGCACGATCGAGTATCTCGACTCTCTCGGTTTGTTTAACTACGGCGGCGGCGGATATCATTGCGTGCACGTCTCCGAGCGCGAGATGGAGATCATGCAGGCGCGCAAGATGAGTGTCATCACCTGCCCCGGCTCCAATACCAAACTCGCAAGCGGCGTCGCTCCCGTCTACGAATATCTCAAACGCGGCATCCCGGTCGCCATCGGCACCGACGGCGCCGCGAGCAACAACTGCCTCGACTTCTTCCGCGAAATGTTCCTCACAACCGGACTGCAAAAGCTGGAGCACGGCGCGGAAGCGGTGGATGCGATAGATGTGCTCGCTATGGCCTGCCGAAACGGCGCGTATGCCTGCGGGTTTGACGATTGCGATTATCTCGCCGTCGGCAAGCAGGCGGACTTGATCCTGATCGACCTGCAGCAGCCAAACATGCAGCCGCTGAACAACATCGAAAAGAACATCGTCTACAGCGGCAGCAAGCAAAACGTCGCGCTGGTGATGATCGCGGGCAAGGTGCTCTATGAAAAGGGCGAATTCTTCATCGGCGAAGATCCCGCGCGGATCTACGCCGAAGCAAACCGCATCATCCGCGGCATGAAGTAGGTTCTACTTTTGTACAGATAGAAAGATTCGAACGAATGCAATTGCTGGAAAAGATCACGCCCTTGTTCGAAGGCTGGAATGAATCCCTCATCTGGTCGGTCTTGCAGGGACATATGGGATATGCCATAGCGGACAACGACGAAGCCCCAACGGCGGCGCAGACCGTTCTCGGCGATTACTGTTTCTTTGCGGGCAAGGCCAGCGCGGCGTTTGCCGCGAAAGCCGCCGCAACCGAGATCGTCCCGCGGGACGAATCCTGGCAGCAGGCAATCGAGGAAGCCTGGGGCGATCGGGTCGAGAAAATGTATCGCTATGCGATCAAAAAAGAGCCGGACGTCTTCTCCCGCGAAACGCTGGAGCGGTATATCGAAAAACTCCCGCAAGGATATGAGCTGCGGATGTTTGACGCGGCAATCTACGAAAAGGCCGTCTCGGAGTCCTGGTCTGCCTCGTTTCGCGGTTGTTTTAAAGACGCGGCGGATTTTCTCGCCCGCGGCGTCGGCGTTGCCGTGTTGTATGAGGGAAAGCTCGTCGCCGGAGCCACCAGCTACAGCGTCTATTCCGGCGGGTTTGAGATCGAAATCATCACCCATCGCGACCATCGCGATAAGGGACTTGCAACCGCTTGCGGCGCGAAGCTGATTCTCTACGCGCTATCTCACGGGCTCTATCCGAGCTGGGATGCGTTTGACAAGCGCAGTGTTCATCTGGCGGAAAAGCTCGGTTATCACCTCGATCATCCTTATGTGATGTATATGGTCAAATAAGCAAATCGCATGATAACACAAAACCCCGAAGCAATTGCTTCGGGGTTTGTTTTGTTTGTTTCGGTTAGCCCATCGCGGGAACGGGCTTGTGCCCGCCGTGCTTGCGGAACACGTTCTTGCGCTCCTTGGTGAGGAACGCCACGGTATCGCGGATCGTCGCGTTGATATCGCGCGGCTTGTAGCCGAGATCGCGACGCGCTTTCTCGTAGGTGAAGCGCGCGTTGCTCGTCAGCGTATACAGCGTGTAGCGCGTAAAGAGCGGCGATTCATGACGAATCTTGTAATACAGCTCCGCAAGAGGCGCGGTAAATTTCGCAAACCAGAGCGGAAGCACCGTCGTGATCTTCTTGCCACCGGTTATGCGGGACAGCGTGTTGAGAAGCTCCCGCACAGGGATGTAGCGATTGGAGAGAATGTAGCATTCTCCCTTTTTGCCCTTGCTGGTCGCAGCGATGATGCCGTCGGCTACGTCGCGCACGTCCACAAAGTCATAGCCGCCCTCGACGCACGCCGTCAGCGAGCCGTTGAGATAGTTGATAACCATCTGTGTGAGATGACCGTTGCCGTAATCGTTGGGGCCGATGATGCCGGAAGGATGGATGACCGTGGCGTCGAGCCCCGCTCTTGCCGCGTCGAGCACGATCTGCGTCGCAGCGGCCTTGGTCTTTGCGTAAAGGCCGATCACGGCCTCCGCATGAAAGCCCTCGACTTCGTGAATCACGTTGCCGTGCGGCAGCTCCGGCAGCGCATGCACAGAGCTGATGTAGACGAGCTTTTTCACGCTGTGCTCTTTGCAAAGGCTCACAACGTTTTCCGTGCCGCGGACGTTGACGTCCACCACGCGCTGATCATACTTGGATGCGACGGAGACGATCCCCGCGCAATGGATGAAGTACACCTCATCCTCGGACTTAAGCCCGAAGAACAGCGGCTCCATCGAATTTTTGTCTCTTACGTCACCGCGTACGATGGATACCGCGTCCCCGTACAGCATGGTGACATCCTCGTTCGGCTGTGCAAAGCCGCGCACGGTTTCCCCCGTGGCGAGCAGCTCCCGCGCAACTGTGTTGCCCAGATGTCCGCCGATGCCGGTGATCATATATACTCTCTTCATCAGAAATTGCCTCGCTTTCATGGTCCCTCGGCGAATGTTCGCCGTCTATTTAAAAAATCTTATGCTACTATCATATCGGTCTATTGTTACGCGGCTATTACGAAAAACCGACGATCTACCGACAACTTTACGTCTTTTTTATGAAGCTGCACTCCATTTGACTCTATTTTGAAAATTGCGCCTATTTTGGCACTTTTTCATCTTACAAGCTGTATTTTATCAGCCGTTTATCAAGAAATGCTCAAACGAACATCAATCGAATATCAAGTCCTTACTTGAAATTATGTAAACATTGTTGAGAAGAAACGTCTGTTCGTATATAATGGTGAAAAGCACATCTATCCTCTTATTCATCGTAGCAAACGCAATCTTTGTCTGGAGGAATCGGAATGAACGAACAGCTTTTACGGGACTATTACGTAAAGCGCGGGTTTTCGCCCAAACAAGCGGACGAAGCGGTCTTTGCCGTTCGCGCGCTAGAATCCTGGTTGACGCCTCGCGCAAAGTCGCTGGACGACGTCGGCGTGCCGCAAATTCGCGACTATATCCGCCTGCTCATCGATCAAAACAAAAACTCACCGGAAGCGCTTCTTGCTCTAGCGCGGTATTTTTATCTAGCCGGACGAAACGAAATCTACGTCTATTTCACCTCGCTATTCGGCGGCGCAGGCGTGATCGAAAGCATTTCGGAACGCCTGGGCTTGCTGGAGACGCCGGAAACAGCGCACGAACTCATCGACACGGTGCCAAAGCCGCCGCTGGGTTCCGATCCGACGGAGTACCCCGCCTTTACACGCGCATTGATGCAACAGCTGGAGGAACACCTGCCGGAACCAACCCTGCGCCGTGCGCTCGCGGGAAATCATCATCAAATTCCTGCAGAAGCGTTTGCAGAGGATCAAAAGCTCTACCAGCTCTCCGATTCGATGGACGAGTTTCTGCGCGCAAAACACGCGCAGCAGGTCGCAACCCTGCAAGAGCATTGCGACACCAACACCGTCTGGTATGAGCAGATCATCACGCAGGACGTGGTAGACTTCGTCGCCGCCAATCAGGAGATTCAGTCCGCCGTGCGCGAAGGCGACACGCTCTATACCACAAAAATTCCGTATGATCCGGCGCGTTATCTGGCGGAGAAAGACCCCACCATGCGTCGCTACTATGCCTGTCACTGCCCGTTTGCGCGGGAGGCGATTTTACGCGGCGAGCCGGAAATCTCCGCCAACTGGTGTTATTGCAGCGGCGGTTTCGTCAAGTATCCGTATGAGGTCATCCTTGGCCGTGAGCTGCGGGTAGAGCTGCTAGAGTCCGCGCTGAAGGGTGATCCCGTCTGCCGGTTTGCGATTCATCTGGATAGCAAAGCGTAATTCGCTTGAACAAAAAAACGGGGAGCATCTGCTCCCCGTTTTTTATTGTGATTGTTTACCGTTCGATCTGGATTGTGCGCTGGAATGCATCGTCGAAGTCATCCGGAATCCACTCGCGGAGCACTTCCTGCCCGCGCATGGTGACGACAATCGTATTGCCGCGCATCTTCTTGCTCAGCGGTTTTGCGACCTTGAAGTCGCAATATTCGCCGCCTGTCAGGTGCTTGTCTTCCAGCTTGACGATCAGTTCTTTTTTGCGGAACTTGATGCGTCTGAGCGTTCTGAGCTTCTGCTCGGCTCCGCCGCGGGCTCCGACCACAACGACGGTGATGTTGTAGCCCGAGAGCAGTAACGCAAACGCAATCGCTGCCAGTGCTATAATCGCTAGCACTGCGGTGAGTTTCACATTATCGCTTGCAGAGCGGATCGACCGCGCGAAGATATCGCGCATGGTCACGCGCACCTCAACCGTGCGCACATTGCCGTCCGCATCCATCGCCTCGACCAGATATGTGCCGGGTACGACGTTCTCCAGCGTAAGGCTCTCGCTCCACTCCTGTCCGGGCAGACGAATCTGGACCGTATCGCCCGGGATCTCTTCCACGTCCTCCTTGGTTATCACGACATCGCCCGATTCAGGCACAGGCGTGGGCGACGCAACGGGAATTGCAGCCGCTTTGATGATGAACGGACCGAACGTTTCATAGGTCGTCAGGCCGAACGCATTCTTTGCGTATGCATGGATGTAGTACGTGCCCGCATCGCTGATCTTGAGTGCCGATTCATAGGTTCTGTAGGAACCTGCGGGCGTGCTGTATTGCGAAATCAGATACCCGCGGTTGGTGATGGTCGATTCCGCGTCCGTATACGTCAGCGTCGCGGTGATCGCGTCCTGCGTCGTCGTTCCGATGCGGTATGCGCCGGAGGCGAGGGTGATCACGGGCTTCGTGGTGTCCACTTCGCTGACCGTGTACGTAAACGCCCTGCGGTTGCCCGCGATGTCCGTCAACGTGAAGTTATAGTTGCCGTTCTTTGTGACGGCGTAGGTCGGCGTGCCGGTCGCTTTGACCGTCGTGCCGTCCGGTAGCGTAAGCTTGTCGTTTCCGCTGCCGCCCGGGTCTGCCTGCAACGTCAGCGTCAGCACAACCGTTCCGCCGGACACGCTCTCGCGAATCTCTGGTTCCGCAGGTTGCTGCTTGTCCACGCGGGCGAGATAGTCGCCCACCACAGCTGTGTTGCCGAACTCGTCGACTGCTTTGATGTTGACGGTGTGCACGCCGCTGGTCACATCCATGCTAACTGCGGCTGCGCTTGCTCCGCCGTCCATGTCGTAATAGTACGTGACCTTGGAGGCATCCACAGAGCTAGTCGCGGTTACAGTAACGGTTTGGTTCGTCCATGTGCCTTCCGTATACGCGCGTCCGTCCGCAGTCTTCATGGTGACGGTCGTTGATGTCGGCGCGTCTTTGTCCACCTGCATCGCGCCGGAATAGCCATAGTCGCTCGTGTACTCGCTGTCGCTCGCCGTTACGCGGAACTTCAGTCCGTTTGTGCTCGCAAGCGAGTCGGGAATCGCGAACTCGTATGTCGATTCGGTCAGGTTGTTCGAGATCAGATGCCAGCTGGTGCCGTCAAAGTATTCCAGCGTGTAGGTCAGTTCATCGCCGTCGATGTCGAACCCTGTCCAGTCAACCAACACGTAAGAGCCTGTGCCGGCGCGGTCTCCGTCCTTGGGGCTGCTGACGATCTCGATCAGCGGCGGATCGTTGACGCTGAGCACGGTGACGGTTACCGTCCCGCTCGCCGTGGAGCCATGTCCGTCAGAAACAGTATACGTGAAGCTGTCCGCGCCGGAGAAGCGGTCGTCCGGCGTGTAGACAATCTTACCGGAGACGATCTCCGCTACGCCGTTTTCGGGAGAACCGACCGTCATCACGCGGAATTCGCTGGTCAGATGCAGCGCATCTTTGTTTAGATTTGTGTCGGTGTCCACATCCCGGTCGTTTGCGAGTACGTCGATTGTGACCGGTTCTTCATCGTTTGTCGTGGCGCTGTCGTCCACGGCTTGAATCGTGTCGTTCACCTGCGTAATCGTGATCGAAACGCTCGCCTCATCGGTGAGCAGCCCGTCGATCAGCACGTAGGTCAGCGTATCGATGCCGTTGTAGTTCTCATCCGGCGTATAGGTAATCTTTGCGCCGTCCGTGGTGGCCGTGCCGTGGGTGCCGTTCGAAACAGCCAGGATATACGGCGCATCGGCTGGTGCAGTGTTCAGCGCCTCGTCTGTATCGACGTCGGAGTCATTGTCGAGCACAAAGATGGTGCTGACGGCGTCTTCCGCAATCGTCTTCTCGTCGTCAACCGCTGTCGGCGCATCATTGACTGCTTGTACGGTGATGCTTAGTTTGCCTGTATCCTTTGCGCCCGCAACGTCGGTCACGGTATAGGTGATTTCATCCGAGCCGTTGAAGTTTGCGCTTGGCGTATATGTAATCACGTTGCCGCTGACGCCGATCGTTCCGTGCGCCGGTTCGCCGCCGTCTTCCACGCTGACCGTGATCACGTCGTCATTCGTTTCGATATCCGCATCTCCTACGAGCCCGCTGACATCGATCGTCTTGGGTGTGTCTTCGTTGGTCGTTACCGAGCTGTCGTCCGCAACCGGCGCGTCATTCACAGGCGTGATGGTGATGGTGATCTTCGCCGAGCTAATCAATCCGGCTGTATCGCGCATCTGGTAGGTGATATCAAAGCTGCCGTTGTAGTTGGCATCCGGCGTAAACGTAATGTCGCCGTTTGCGTTGGTCGTGAAGGTGCCCGGCATTCCGCTGGTCGACTCGATGAATCCGATCAGTGTCTTCGTGTCGCCGGTATCAACGTCCGTATCGTTGGTCAGCACATTGACGGAAGCCGTATGGTCTTCTTCCGCGCTCATCTCGTCCGGGTTGGCAACCGGCGCGTCGTTCTTGGAGCCGACCAGCACGGTCAGCGTGCCCGTTGCCGTGCCGCCGTTTCCATCGAGCAGCTCATATTTGATGATCTGCGTGCCGTAGAAGTTCGCATCGGGCGTATAGAGAATCGACGAGCCATCGATCGAGAGTGTACCGTTTGATCCGCCGTAGAAGTAGCAGCGATCGAGTACAAAGTCGCTTCTGCTGTGCAGCGTGTCTTCATTCAGCGAGCTTACCGCGTCGACGTCCGTATCGTTCGCGAGCACGTCCGTGCTGACGAGCGTATCCTCATCCGTCGTGGCGCTGTCCTCGTTTGCGACCGGGTTGTCGTTGACCTGATAGATCGTGACGGTGACGGTGCCCTTCGTTTGGGTGTCGCCATCATAGCAATAATAGTCAAACGTGTCCGTGCCGTTGTAGTTCAGGGACGGCGTATAGGTGATCTTCGTGCCGTCGGTCGTGATCGTGCCTTGGCTCGGTGCGGTTAACCCCGCGCCCGTGATCACGACGGAGATGGATTCGTCCCCGGGGTTCGCGTTGAGGGTTTCATCCATATCTACGTCGCTGTCGTTCGACAGCACGTTGATGTCGACCGCGGTGTCTTCGTTCGTCGTCGCGGTGTCGTCTTGCGTTTCCGTCGCGTCGTTTACCTGCGCGATGTTGATCGTGAACGTACCTGAATCGGTCGCGTTCGAGCCATCGGTCGCGGTGTAAACAAACGAGTCGGCTCCATTGAAGTCCTTGTTCGGGATGTACGTCACGTTGCCGCTCGCGTCAATCGCCGCGGTGCCGTGCGAGGCAGGCGTGGTGATCGTGAGCGTTATCGTGTCCCCGTTGGTCGCGACGTCAACGTCACGGTCTGCAAGGCTGCGTCTTCGCTGATGTTCAGCGTCTTGTCGAGCGCAACCGGCGCGTCGTTGACCGCCGCTACAGTCACATTGAACGTGATGGTCGTGTTAGCGTTGTTGCCGTCCCTCACGTTGAGGGTGATCGTCGCCGAACCATTTTGGTTGAGCTTCGGGTTGACGGTGATCGTGCGCGCGCCGCCCGCGCCCGCCGTAATCGTCACGTCGGATGTGGCGATCAGCGTCGGATTCGTGCTGTTGGTTGCGGTGACCACGAGGTCTGCCGCCGCGGTCTCGATGTCGCTGACGACAACCGAGGTCACGCCGTCCGCTCCGTCTTCCGTGAGGCTCAGGTTTTCCGGCGCGGTGTCGTACACCGGCAGGTCGTTGACGGAGTTGACCGTGACCGTCAGCGTGCTGCTGGCGGTGCCGCCGTTTCCGTCGCTCATGGTGTAGTTGACCACTTCCGTGCCGAACCAGTTCAGCGCGGGCGTGAATTTGAGTTTGTTGTTGATGATCTCGACTCTGCCGTGCGCTTCGTCCGTCACGGTCGCCGCGGTGATCGAGAACGTGCTTCTCAGATGCAGCACATCCTGATTCGTTGTGCTTGATGTATCGACGTCTGTGTCGTTGGCGAGCACATCGACTTCCGCCGTCGCCGTGTCTTCGTTGGTGGTCACGGTGTTGGCAACAGCGACCGGATTGTCGTTGACCTGATAGATCGTGACGGTGACGGTGCCCTTTGTCTGCGTGTCGCCGTCGGAGCAATAGTAGTCAAACGTGTCCGTGCCGTTGTAGTTCGTGGCAGGCGTATAGGTAATCTTCGTGCCGTCGGTCGTGATCGTGCCGTGACTCGGTGCAGCGAGACCCGCGCCTGTGATCACGACGGAGATGGATTCGTCTTCGGGGTTTGCGTTGAGGGTTTCATCCATATCCACATCGCTGTCGTTCGCTAGCACGCTGATGTCGACCGCCGTGTCTTCGTTGGTCGTCGCGGTGTCGTCCAGTGTTTCCGGCGCGTCGTTCACCTGCGCGATGTTGAATGTGAACGTGCCCGTGACGGTGGCGTTCGATCCATCGGTCGCGGTGTAGACAAACGTGTCGGTACCGTTGAAGTCCTTGCCCGGGACATACGTCACGTTGCCGTCTGCGTCAATCGCCGCGGTTCCGTGCGAAGCAGGCGTAGTGATCATGAGCGTGATCGTATCCGCGTTGGTCGCGACATCGATCACGGTCTGCAAGGCTGCGTCTTCGCTGATGTTCAGCGTCTTGTCGAGCGCAACCGGCGCGTCGTTGACCGCCGCTACCGCTACCATAAACGTGATGGTCGTGTTGGCGTTGTTGCCGTCCTTCACGTTGAGCGTGATCGTCGCGGAGCCGTTTTGGTTGAGCTTCGGATTGACGGTGATCGTGCGCGTACCATCCGCTCCCGCCGTAATCGTCACATCGGAGGTGGCGATCAGCGTCGGATTCGTGCTGTTGGTCGCGGTGACCACAAGGTCGGCCCCTGCGGTCTCGATGTCGCTGACGACAACCGTGGTCACGCCATCGTCCCCGTCCTCTGTGAGGCTCAGATTCTCCGGCGCGGTGTCGAACACCGGCAGGTCGTTGACGGAATTGACCGTGACCGTCAGCGTGCTGCTGGCGGTGCCGCCGTTTCCGTCGCTCATGGTGTAGTTGACCACTTCCGTACCAAACCAGTTCGGCGCGGGCGTGAATTTGAGTTTGTTGTTGATGATCGCAACGCTGCCGTGCGCTTCATCCGTCACGGTCGCAGCGGTGATCGAGAACGTGCTTCTCAGGTGCAGCACATCCTGATTCGTCGTGCTGGATGTATCGACGTCCGTGTCATTGGCGAGCACATCGACCTCTGCCGTCGCCGTGTCTTCGTTGGTGGTCACGGTGTTGGCAACAGCGACCGGGTTGTCGTTGACCTGCGTGATTGTAACGTTGACGGTGCCCTTCGTCTGGGTGTCGCCGTCGGAGCAATAGTAGTCAAACGTGTCCGTGCCGTTGTAGTTCAGAGACGGCGTGTAGGTGATCTTCGTGCCGTCGGTGGTGATCGTGCCATGACTCGGTGCGGTTAAGCCCACGCCCGTGATCACGACGGAGATGGATTCGTTTTCGGGGTTTGCGTTCAAACCCGACTGCATGTCGATATCGCCGTCGTTGTCCAGAACGAGGATATCCACAGACGTGTCTTCATCTGTGGTGGCGCTGTCCGCCCCGACCGTCGGCGCGTCGTTGACCTGCGTGACCGTCAGATTCACGGTCGCGGTGTTGCTGACCGCGCCCTGCGAGTCTTCAATCGTATAGGTGAAGCTCAGCGGGCCGTTATAGTTTGCGTTCGGCACAACCGTCACGCTGAGGCCATCCGCCGCGGCGGTAATCGTCGCGTTCGGGTCGTTGTCCGTCACGGTCTTAACCTTGATGAACTCCGTCGCCGGGTTGGTCTGGAGGTCGTCATCCGTGTCGTTTGCGAGTACGTTGATCGACGAGGTCTGATCCTCCGGAATCGAGAACGTGTCGTTGACCGCGACCGGCGTATCGTTGACGCTGTTGACGACCAGCACAAAGCTGGCGGTCGATTTCAGCCCGCCGGGGTCGGTCGCCGTGATGGTCACGGTCGTTGTGCCGTTCCATTTGAGATACGGCGTGAGGTCGATGTCGCGGTTGTCGCCCGTCAGCGTATCGATGTGGATGCCGTTGTAGAGCAGAATCGAGTTGCTGCTCTTCGCGCTCAGCGTCACTTCAACGGGATCGGTGCCGCTGGCATCGGTCACATTATCGACGTCGGTCACTGTAAACGGAATGTCGTTTTGCTGCGTTCCTTCATAGATTGTGTACTGCGCTTCACCAAGATAGTGAATCACAGGCGCGTCATTGACCGGCGTTACCGTAATCGACACCGTGAACGTGTAGGAAGCCTCGCCGTAGGAGTCGAAGATCGTATACTCGAACGAATCCGGCTCGTTGCTGTCCTGCGCGGTCGTGTAATAGAGCGACTTTCCATCCGCTGCGATGCGAACCGTACCGTGGCTCGGCTGCGTCGCGATTGCGGTGATGGTGATGTCTTCCGGCATGGTCGCATAGTCGGGATCGATGCCGGTCAGTACGTCGAGCTGTTTTTCAACGTCTTCCACGACCGTGAACTCTCTGTCGCCGTTGAGCGGAACGTCGTTGACGGGATCAACGGTTATGTTAAAGTAGCTTGTCGCGGTGACGCCCTGCGCGTCGCGAACCGTCAGCGTGATCCTTGCCGTGCCATACTGGTTTGCGGCGGGAATCACCTTGACCGTGCGGAGCGATCCGGTCGGATCGTCCGTCGGGTTCGTGATTGAGATATTGCTCACCGGGAAGAGAGTCGTGTTGCTGCTTGCGGTCGAAATCTGCAGCGTATCGTCGTCGTCCTCTTCGTCCGTCACGCTGAAGCTGATGTCTCCCGTGCCGTCCGGCGCATCTTCGAGGACACCCGTCACATCCGCAATTGCGGAGATCGTCGGTGCGTCGTTAACCGGCGTGACCGTCACGGTGACCGTCGGGGTGCACTCGTTGCCCGAAGCGTCCTTCATCGTGTAGGTGAAGACGTCCTGATAGTTCGTCGTTGTGCTGCGGCTGGCGTCCGGCACATAGTAGAGCTTGTTGTTGACGATGCTTGCGGTGCCGTATTGCGGCGTCGCAATCGAAAGCAGTGTGAGCGTGTCCCCTCCGTTGTTGGAGAGAATATCCACGTCGTCGTTTGCGAGCACATCTTTTGTATACGTGGCGTTTTCCGCAACCGTGAAGGTATCGTTGCCGGGACGCGGCACATCGTTGACCGCCGTGACCGTAAGCGTAAAGGACGCGGTGTCCTCGCCGCCGTCGGCATCGGTTACCTTGACGGTGATCGTCGCGGAGCCGACTTTGTTTTCATACGGCAGCACCGTAAAGCTGCAATCGCCGTTCTCGTCCGGCGTCACGGTGATCGCGGGCAGTAGTACGCCGTTGAGGTGCGTAGCCGTCACGCTCAGCGAACCCGCCGCGGTTTCGATATCGCTCACGTTGAACGTGATGGCTTCCGTTACCGTGTCTTCCGCCGTCGAAACGTCCGGCAGAGTGGCAGGCGTGATCACCGGCAGGTCGTTGACGGACGTGACCATCACGCTGACGGCGAAGCGTTCCGTCTGATTTGAGGAGTCCTTCGCGGTATAATAGAACACTTCCGGCTCGCCTTCGGGGCTGAACCAGTTCTCGTTCGGTGTATAGGTGATGGACTTGAGGTCCTCGCTGATCGTCGCGGTGCCGTGCGTCGGCGTGTCGACCGAAAGAACCGTGACATCCTCGAGATCAGGGTTGGTCGTCTCGTCGATGTCATCGTTTTCCGTCACGTTGATCGTGACCGAATGGTCTTCCAGCACGGTTGCCGTGTCGTCGCCGCCTGTCGGCGCGTCGTTCACCGGGGTGATCGTGATCGAAACCGTCGCCGTGTCGGTCTTGCCGTCGCGGTCGGTGATGGTATAGCCGAATGTGTCGGTGCCGTTATAGTTGGCCATCGGCGTGTAGAGAATGCTGCCTTCCGCGATGACCGCCGTGCCGTGCGCGGGCGAGGTCACACGCAGGAGCGTGATCGAGTCGCCGTAGATCACGTCTTCGTCCGCGTCATTGTCCAGCACGGGAATCGTGGTCGGCGTGTCTTCATCGATGGTGATGCTGTCGTCCTGCGCTACGGGCGGGTCGCCGTCCGGTTTGACGGTGATGTACACCGTCGCGTAACCCACGTTGTTCTCCGCCTGCCCGTCGTCCGCGAGGAGGATGAACGAATCTTCGCCGTTATAATTATGCGTAGGCATATAGTAGTACGAGCCGTCCTCATACACCATGACCGAGCCGTGCGCGGGATCGGTATGCTTCGCGAACGTCACGCTGTCGCCTTCCGCATCGGTGGCGTACGCGTTGCCTTGCAGTAGGGTGTCTTCTTTTATCGTCTGCACGGGCGCGGTTACAACCGGCGCGTCGTTGACCGCCGTAATCGTGATCGGATAGATTGCTTCCGTGGTGAGCAGGCCGTCGCTGACCGTAATCTTCACATCCACCACGCCGTTTGCGTTCAGCACCGGCGTTACCGTCAGCACTTTATAGCCTTCCGCGTTTGTCGTGAGCGCGATCTTCGTGGTCTTCAGCAACGTCTCGTCGAGCGAGGTGATCTTGATGATAAGGTTGCTGACGGGGCTTTCCGCGTCCGCAACGACAAAGTTAAAGGCCTTCGTCGTGTCCTCAAGCATCGTCCAGTCGCCCGGGTTCGAGCTGTGTTTATTGATGGTCGGCGCGTCGTTGACGGGCTTAATGGTGATGGTCACAGTAGCCGTCGCCGTTCCGCCGTTTCCATCGGACACGGTGTAGTCAAACACGTCCGTGCCGAAATAATCCTGATCCGGCACATAGCTGACCTTCGTTCCGTCGATCGTAGCCGTGCCGTGCGCAGGAGTAGTGACCGCTGCAATCGAGAGCGTATCGCCTTCCGGATCGGCGTCGTTTGCCAGCACGGAGATCAGCGGAGATTCGTCTTCCAGAATCGTGACGCTGTCGTCCTTGGCGCGCGGCGGGTCGTTCACGGGGTTGATGGTCAGCGTCACGTTTGCGCTTGCAGTCGCGCCCGCTTTGTCCATCACGGTATAGGTGAATGTCACGTCTCCGCTGAAGTCTCCGTCTGCCGTGACCAGCACTTTACCGCCGCCGATGTTGGCGACCGTGCCGTTGACAACGTCGGAAACGGATACCACGCTGGGCTTGCCGTCTTCAATGTCGGAATCGTTGGTGAGCAGGTTGATGGTCGCCGTCGTCTTCGGCGCCTGCGCTTCTTCGCCGGTGGAAACAACCTCGTCTACGGTTGCAGTGTCGTCAACGGCAACGGGAATATCGTTGACCGGAACGATCTTGAGCGAGAAGGCGGCTCTTGCGGGAAGCTTTCCGTCGGTTACGACGATATTGATCTTCACCGTGCCATAGGCATTCTCCTCCGGCACGACATGGATGATCATGCCTTCGCCGGAGTCATGGCTGATGGTGATGTTTTCGTTCTTGACCAGCGTCTGGTCTTCCGACGTCAGCGTATAATACGAGCTGTCCGTCAGGATGTTGTCCACGTCGCTGACGGTCAAGGTAACGTCCTTCGGCGTGTCTTCCAGCGTGGTTTGATAATAGGAAAGATCGAAGATTTCCGGCGCGTCGTTGATCGGGCGAACGACGATGGTCACAAGCCCGGTGCTGGAGAGCGCGGCTTCGGTCTGATCCGTCAGCAGCACATAGAACGTCTCCGTGCCGTAATAGTTCGCGTCTGGGACGTATGTGATCAGGTGGTTTGCGTCAATCGTCGCGGTGCCGTGCAGCGGCGGGTTCGCGGGGTCGATCACAAATGACACCGTGTCGCCGTCCACTTCGGTATCCGAGCCCGGCGACGCGAACGTGACCGACGAATCCTCGTTGATCGTCCTTGTTACGCCGTTTACCACCGGCGCGTCGTCCACGGGATTGACGGTCAGATCAATCGATCGGTAAGTATACGTCATGCCGTCGCTGACGCCAACGATGATGGTGCCCGTGCCGTTGACGTTCTGCCCCGGATTGACCGTGACCGTCGCGCCTTCCGCGGTGCGGGTGACGCTGTAGGAAACATAGAACGGAATCGGCGCGCTGGTCGTCGCGTTCTGCGTGTAGACATAGAAGTAGAGGTAGCTGGTGTCGATATCCGGGTCGTGGAACGCAACGTCAAACGATGCGCCCGCGCTTGCGTCCTCGTCCATCGTCACCGCTGTCGGGCAAGCAGTGATCTCCGGCAGATCGTTGACCGGATAGACACGGATCCAGATGGTGCCCGTATCCGATTCTCCGCCGCCGATCTGCTCGACGGTATAGGTGATTGCGGCATAGCCGTTCTGATCCGGCGCGGGCGTGAAGCGCACGGTGTGGTTATCGATCACCTCAAACGAACCCAGCGTGGTCGTGGTGTTGATCGTCAGATCATACTCCACAGGCGTCGGGTTGCTCACGGAGAGGTTGATGTTAAACGGGCTGTCGTCTTCATAGCAATATACGCTGGTGCCGTAGGTATAGAGCGTACTGATGAACTCGACGCCGATGTGCACCGTCGCGGTATCGCTGCGATAATCGCCCGTGGCGGTTTCGCGGTCGATGATGCGGTACACGAAGGAGTCCGCGCCATTGCCGAGCGGCGAGATTTGATTGCGCGTATAGGTAATGGTGCCGTCGGCTTCGATCACCGCGGTGCCGTAGCTCGGCGCGGTGACGATTTCATACATGCGGACGACGTCTCCGGTGTCCACGTCATAGTCGTTGCCGAGCACGTTGAAGTTCGCGCTCTCGCTGCCGGTCGTGTTCGGAATCTCGCGCCAGTCGTCCCATGCGACAGGATTGTCGTTCACGGGCTCAACCGTGATGGTGACGCTGGCCTGCGCGGTCTCGCGCCCATCGGAGATGGTGTAGGTCAGCGTTTCCGTACCGCTCCAGTTGCCGTATGGATAATAGGTATATGTGTTTCCGGTGCGCTCGATATAGCCGTGCGAAGGCCAGGTCAGGCTCGAAAGCCAGATCGTGTCGCCGTCCGGGTCGCTGTCGTTTGCCAGCAGGTTCAGCGTCAGCGCGCCGTCCTCGTTCATGGTCAGCTCGTCATTGACGGCGATCGGCGCGTCGTTCGTCGCGATGACGTGCAGCGTAAAGCTCGCGCTGTCCGTTAAGTCCGTGCTGTCGGTGACGGTCACGGTGACGCTCACAGCACCGGATGCATCGACAACAGGCGTCAGCGACAAGGTATAGTTGCCGCTGCCAAGATCGGTTACCGTAATGTGCTCCGCGTCCTGCGGCAGGATCGATGTATCGCCCGAAGTGACGGTGATCGTTGCCGTATCGCCGACGTCTTCATCCGAAACGCTGAACGCGATGCCGCTGATGGTACCGTCTTCGTTGACATACTGGCTGTTGATCGAGGTGATGACCGGATTGTGCATCTCGCTTACCACATCCAGCTCGGCAATCGCCGTATCGGTGTCATGTCCGTCCGTGATCGTATAGGTAAACGTGCTGATGCCGTTCTCGCCGATGGCGGGAACGTAGGTAAACATCTGCGTTTCCGTGTCAAACGTCAGCGTGCCCGGCAGGTCTTCTACAAATGAATAGACCGTCAGCGCGTCACCGTCGATGTCGTGGTCGTTGACCAGCAGGCTGAAGGTGCGGCTCGTGCTGTAGTGCACATAGACAAGGTCGTCTTCCGCAATGGGCGCATCCTGCGTGGGTGCGATGACCAGCTGCACGCTGTCGCTCGCCTGATCCTCGCCGTCGCTGACCGTGAGCGTGATGTTCACGGTGCCGTTCGAGTCCGCCGAGGGCATGATCTGTACCACGCCCGTGCCATCGCCGTTGTTGACGACGGTAATTCCTTCGCGCGTAACGATGTTATCGTCGCTGCTTGCAACGATGACTTCCAGATCGGCAGGCGCGCTCTCGTTATCCGAAATCGTGAACGGAATCTCGACCTGCGTGTCTTCCGTTCCCGCGATTTCCGTCTCTGTGATGGAGATGGACGGCGCGTCGTTGACGCCGATGCCTTCCAGCGTGCAGGTAGCCGTCGTTCTGGCTGTACCGTCGCTCACATAATAGGTAAAGCTCGTCGTGCCGGAATAATCCGCAACCGGCGTATACCGCAGCGTTGTTTCGTTAAAAAGTTCGATGGTGCCCGACGAAGGATCGCTCGCAAGGCCGTCAAAGACGACGGCATCTCCGTCGACATCCGTGTCGTTGGCGAGTAGCCCTGCAATCGAGATATCCAAATATGCGACATCTTCCGTGAACTGCCGTTTGTCGTTGACCGCGCGCGGCGCATCGTTGACGTTGTTGATGTGGATCACGATCGTCTGCTCGACGCTGTCAAATCCGTCGCCCAGCGTCAGCTTGATGCTCACGTCGCCGTTCTGATCCGCAACCGGCGAAAGCAGGAGTGAAACCGCCGTGCTGCTGTCGCCCAGACCCTGGATGACGATGCCGTCCTGATCCAGCTTTTCGCTGTCGAGCGACGCCGCCTGCAGCATGAGGCTGTCCGCGGGCGTCTCCACGTCGTAGATATCAAACGTGATCGCGTGATTGACCGCGTCTTCGTCGATCGTGTATTCCGAAGCAAGGCCGGAGAACCGCGGTGCATCCGCTTCCGGCTCAACCGTAACCGTGACCGTCGCTTCCGCGGTCAGTCCGGCTGCGTCTTCAATTATATAAGTAAACGTGTCCGTGCCGTTGAAGTCCGCTTCCGGCGTATAGACGATTTGTCCGCTGACAATCTGCGTCGTGCCGTGTGCGCCATCCGCACTGGACAGCAGCGCAATCGTTTCCTCTGCGTCGGTCTCGCTATCCACATCGGAGTCGTTCGCGAGCACGTCGATGGAAACAAACGAATCTTCCGTCGCGGTTGCCGTGTCGTCAACCGCCGTCGGCGCATCGTTGACCTTCGTGACGGTGACGTAGACCGTCGCTTCGGCCGTGCCACCGTTGCCGTCGGATATCACGTAGGTAAAGCTATCCGTGCCCGCAAAGTTTTCCGCGGGCGTATAACGAACCTTGCCGAGCACGATCAGCGTCGTGCCGTGCGAAGGAACGCTGACGCTCTGGATGCTCAGCGTGTCGCCGTCTGCCAGATCGCTGTCGTTGGCAAGAACGTCAACTTCAACCTGTCCGTCTTCCGAAACGGTGATGCCGCTGTCGTCTACAGCAAGCGGCAGGTCGTTGATCGCCGATACGGTAACGGTAAACGAGCGCGAAACTTTTTGCCCGCTCGGATCCTCTACCTCTACCGTGACGGTCACGGGTCCGCCGGACTGATTCGCGGCGGGCGTGATGTCGAGGCTGATCGCGCTGTCGCTCTGGTTGAGCACCACGCTCTGGAGCAGCGCGTCGTCTGTGGTGGTCACGGAGACGGTGAGTTCGCTGCGCGTGCTCTCCGCGTCCGAAATGCTCAGCGGGATATTCCTCGTTTCGTCTTCGTCCATCGTCAGATCGCTGACCGGATCAAACGTCGGCGCGGTTGTGATGGAGATCGTCTTGAGGCTCGTGTTGCCCGCGAGGTCGCCCGCGTACACCGTATACGTTCCGCCGACGCTCACGGTGAACGTACCGCCGGAAATCAAGGTACCACCCGTGGTAAAGTAATCCGCGGTCTGTTCGCCTTCGGCGTACGCAAACTTCTGCAGGCCGCTGAGGCCGACATCCGAAGCCGTGATATTAACCGTTGCAGACGAGCTGCCGGAGGTGATCGATGCGTCGCTGATGGTCGGCGCGCTCTTGTCGATCTTTGCCGTCGCCTGCGCGTAAGCGGAGCGGTTACCCGCTTCGTCCTCTACCGCGACGCGAATCGTCGTGTTGCCTTCCGCCGTGATGGCGAATCCATCCGGCAGCGTCGCCCAGGCGGATGTGCCGATCTGGTAAACATAGCGTTCCGGCGAACCGGTGCTTGCGGCGAGGGCCGGCATTAAAACGTAAACATCGGCATTCGTCCAGTTGCTGCTACTCAGCGGCACAGAGGACGGATCTGCCGGTGTGGTTTTGTCGATATGATCCACGGTTTCCGAGACCACGTCGGATTTTTTGCCCGCGAGGTCCATGGCGTATGCCGTGAAGCTTGTATTGTTATCGGATACGGTGAATGTATAAGGAGACGTGCCCGATACGCGCGTATCGTTCACATAGATGCCTTCGAGGCCTGCGTCGCTGTCTGCTGCGTTGATCGTGACGGTGACGTCCTGATTCGTCCAGTTGTGGTTGTAGTCCGCGCTGCATGTCGGGGCGGATGAGTCGTGAATGATAAGGCTTGTGTTGGAATATGTAACTGTGTTGTTACCGGAAATACTCGTTCCTTTTAAAGATAGGAAGATCGAGCGCGTGCCGGTTGGGATTTTTGCTCCGGAGGAGAGCGTTTCGCTGCCGGCTACGGTGCTGTCTGCTTTGTGGAGTGTGACAGTGCTTGTCGCGCTGCCGATATCGGACTCTGTGCAAAAATAGATCGTCGCGGTCGGCACGTCGTTGTCTGCTCCGGCTTCGCCTTCCGCTTCAATATAACTTACAGTCGAGAAATCGATCTCCAGCCCGCCGAGGTCGACAGACTGCGAGATATCGTGTCCCGATTCATTCAGGTTGATGAGACCGAACGCCTCGCCTTCGCTGGACAATTCCGCAAACGTTACGCTTGTCCCGCTGACCGTCGCGCTGTTGGTCGCGTAGTTCAGCGTTGAGGAGTTGATGTTCTCAACGTTGTAGCCACGAAAGTAGAAAACGGTTTCGGCTGCGTGCGCCGCATTCGGCACCCACACCATCTGCAATATCAAGAGGAGACTCAGCGCAATGCGCAGCGCCCTCTTTCCAACCCGTTTCATCCAACTTAACTTAGCAGACAGCATAACGTTCCTCCGGATGTTTCGTTACATATTCGTGACGATTCAATTTTTAATTCAGCGAAAGCAAGTTTTTAATTGTTACTTTGTAATATATTATTGTTGTGCAACTTGGCGTTTGAGCCATTCGTCGTGTAATCTTACGTTGATTTTCATCAAATTAACCAATACAAAAACCAAACGACTGTCGCTTATCTTCAAAAAATAAGCACAGAATCGTTTGAAATGCATTATTCTTGGGGGATTTTTCTAATAAAAATGAACTTTTACGCATTACATATTCGTTGCGTGGACCGTGTCATTTTTTCCAGTATAACGCTCGAAACAGTGTAATGTAAAGCGGAAATCGTGAATTTTTCTATAATTCTTGTAAAAATTATCACCCATAACAGTAAACTGTTTTGAGTCATCCTTCAACTCGGGTATGAAACCGACTTCTTATAAATATTGATTGTCCTGTGTATATTCAGAATAATTATCAAATTGTTACAAGGTATGGTGTGAGATTACAAAAATCAGCCTATAAATTGTGTTACAGCCGTGCCATGCAACAACAATATTATGAAATGATACCAAAGGATGTTTCGATATCATTCGTCAGTCTTCTGAGTAGCTGATTCTCCCCTTGCCGTTTTGTTTTGCGCGATACATCAGCGCATCCGCCTGCGACAGCATCTCGGCATACGAGCTTTCGGGGCCCATCTGCACCACACCGAAGCTGCAGGACAGCGAAACGATACCTTCAATGCTCAGCTGATTCACCGCGTTCTTCACACGATCCAGCAGCAGAACTGCGTTTTGCAGCGACACATTCGGCAGAAGCAGCACAAACTCGTCTCCACCCCATCGAGCGATGGTGTCGGAATTGCGCAGTTGTTTTTTCATCAAGGCTGCAACTTCCTTGAGCGCATTGTCGCCCATTACGTGTCCATAGCGGTCGTTGATGCGCTTCAAATCGTCCAGATCCACAAACACGAGGCAAAGCGGAAGCCCCTGTCTGCGGCAAAAGCTCATCCAACGGCGCGCTTCCTCTTCCAGGCGCTCGCGCGTTGCGGTGTTGGTCAAATAGTCGCGCGTGCTGGTTTTCTCCAGGCGAGATCGCTCCGAATATTCCTGCCGCGCGTGGCGATCCGTCCCGATTGTTTTCGTGCCGCAGATCACGATCACGAGCGCCGCATAAACAGCCGCCGCGCAGAAGTCATTCAGCGCAACTTCTGTCATTTGAATATAAGAATACGTAAAGAACGCCACATAAGAACTGATCGAAAGCGCAAGCATGTTCCCGCTTCGGTTTGGTACGGTGAAAATCACTAGGATCGCCGTTATAATGCCCATCGTCTGTATCATGAAATCCGGTGAAACGTACAGAATCAAGATGACGAAAAACAACAGTACACCGGCGGCTTCCAGAATGGTCACCGTCGCGGCGAAGACGCGAAACGACTGCATGCGCTGGAGTTTGCGAATCATCAGGATCAGTACTATAGAATAGACATACCGCAGAACGGCTGAAATCAACCGCGCGGTCTGATCCTGTATGAACATCAGGTCGCTCACCAAAAACAGAAAATTACTGACGCTGGCCACCACGGCGAACACGTGGATGCTTTTCTGCGCAGCGCTCAGTTTTGTCGCTTCATAAGCGGACTGTGCCTTTTTCCGTTCGGCGGCGGTCATCGTCTCCTGATTCATTCACAAGATCCTTCACCTACTGCATGTTCCGCCCGTACTAAATTCGTCAAACGTGCAACTTAATTTAGATTTGTACCCAATTCATTTTACACAATCACAACGTAATTACAAGTGAAACGCACCAAAATTAATAATTGACGATAGCGTTACATATAATTGGGGTGCATTTTGTTCATTTTATACGTGCAGAACCAGATTTGAATGAACTAAATCGCTTTTTCGCACTATTTGTTTGCCTCAATCAAGTTATTACCACACATGGTATGTATTTTAGACGAAAAAAACATTTATCCGCGAAAAACGATCGCGAATCACAATATTTACGCACATTTTCAATTGACAGTCTGGTGAATCAGGTGTCGAGAGTGTTGAAACGATCGTCAATTTACCACAAGTGGTAGCATGAAATTGCTTGTTTGAATAGAAATGACGTATTTATGAACGAAATTTGAATGTGTTATCAGGCTTCTGCGCAGACGGTCTGCTTTACGTTCAGCTGTGTCATCTGCCAGCACAGGATTCCGACGCCGACGCTGAGCACGATATCGCCGATGCTCGCGTATCCAAGCGGATTCGCAGCCGAGCCGATTCGAATGATATCCGCGAGATATGGCAGATGCGTAGCCTCCGTTGCAACACAGTAGGCGTAGATCTGTCCGTTCATCAGCTGCGTCACCCGTTCCCCCGCCCCCGTCAGCAAGCTCGGTGCAACCGGCATGCAACCGCCGTTGCAGGCGATGACGAGAAAGTTCATCAGCGTGCCCACGAACGCAAACAGCGGCCAGACAGGCCGCCGGTAGTTGAGCAACAGAAAAACGAACAGCAGAATGTACTGCACGAGGCATACAACCATTGCGCCGGACTGCGGCTCAAGCAGCGCGGCAGCGCCCGCCTTGAGCACAAACGCAGCGATAGGCAGCCAAATTCCGCGGAGCGCGTATTGTCCGATGCCGCGCAAAGATCCGCCGAAGATCAGCCCAAGGAGAGTTCCGAGAAACGCACAAACCAGCAGGATCATATTGTGTATAGCAGGAGCTTCTCCGCGTCCTCCGGACGCAGGCGCGGCTCGATGCTAAGGAACACTTTGACGACTTTCGGGTCGAGCTGCGTGCCCGCTACCTCCTCCAGGATTTCTCTTGCGCGCGCTTTGGAAAGCCCCGCGCGATAAGGACGATCGCTGATAATTGCATCATACGTGTCCGCAACGGCAAGAATCGCGGCGGACAGCGGGAGGTTTCCTCTGGTCGGGCCTTCTTCGGGATAGCCCATTCCGTCATATCGTTTGTGGTGATAGAGCACCGCATCGTTTACCACCTGTGGTAAGTTGATGCTTTCGATGATGCGTCTGCCAACCACGGGATGCTGCATGATGATCGCGTATTCCTCGGTCGTCAGCGGGCCGGGCTTTCGCAGCACAGCATCTTCGACACCGATCTTTCCCGTGTCGTGCAGCAGCGCTGCCATCATCACCTGATCGGTAAACGTGCGCGTGCAACTCATCGCCTTGCAGATTTCGCTGCTGAGATAAGCGACGCGCTGCGAGTGGCCGTGCGTGTACGGGTCTTTTGCTTCAATCGCCTCAACGAGGGACGCAATCGTGCGCAGCAGGATCGTGTGGCTGTCGAGGTAGACCTTGAAGGAATACCGCGCGAGCATAAGCGGCCCCATGAACAGCAGCAGCCAGAGATACGCATTCTGCTGCGTGAGGATGAAACCGATCACGAGACCGAGCGGAATCGTCGCCAAAATATTGGGCAATATTCCGCCGATGTTATCGCGCAGGAGCGCAAAGAACTGACCCTGCTCGCTGAGTTTGAAATAGAGAATGAAGAAAACGAGATTGCCGAGAATTGCGATGAAGGAAAACGCCACAGCGCCGAAGATCACATTCCAAGTAAAAACTGATCCACCAATCGTCGGGACAATCAGGTTGTAAATCAAGCCGCCCAACCAAATTGTAATCAGCACGTTGGAAACATTAAACAGCTCCTTCCGAAAAGAGCGTTTCCACGGCGAATAATACTTTTTGGTTTTAGGATCGATAAGAAAAACAAAGAACGAAGAGATGAAATAAAGAACCAGCGTCAGATAAATCCCTTTGGTCACAAGACAGGCAACCACAGGCACAAAACTGATTTCCATCGTTTTGTCTGCCGTGATGTAAATCGGAAGCATGTGGCACATGGTGAGGATTGCGAGCATTACGACGCTGTAGATGATCAAGTCCCATCTGGACGATGCGATTAAATAGTCTGCAACTGAATGGTAGAGGCTCAGCCCGAAAACGGCCAAGCCGCACAAACTCACAAGCGTTGTATAGAGTTTCTGTTTGTTCATTCTTGCAGTCCTCATCATACCCATGGATGATTGATAAAAGTATTAACAGGTCCGGCAGAATTTCCAAACATTTCTCGAAGTTTATCTTGTCTTATCTGACATAGAAAAACGCGCCGCTGGACAGAACCAACGCAGCCAGAGATGCGAGCGCCATGAGGATCTTCTTCATGTGGATATAGCCTCCTTTTTACAGGCTCTGTTCTTCGCTAATCGAACAGGCTATATCCGCTACGCTATTGCCGGACCTGTTAATTTTTCAAATAACGCATTTAGGGAAAATCAATTTCAAATTTTGTCTACTTTTTGGCTCTATATCTTTATTACACTTCCTGTGTATAGACCTCTAATTTACGGTTGATTGCATCCAGCACGCTCTGCGCAATCGCGGCGTCCTGATCTGGCTCGGCATACACGCAGCCGATCAGCGGCGTATTCTCAGGCAGGCAATAGACCTGTGAAACGATGATCGAGCGTCCGTGAGACTGAATCACCTCTACGCTGGCAAGCTCGAAATACACCTTGTTTCCCGTGCAGGCTTTGACCGCATCCAGCGTTGCCTGCGCGATGCAGCGCATGCGCGAAAACGGAATCGCGCTGCCAACCGCGGTGCCGGTGAACCGCTCCTCTTCGCGTGCTAAGATGACGGAGACCTCCACTTCCTTACCGGAAGAGCGCATGCTGATGCCGGAATAGATCAGCCGGAATCCCATGCCGGAGATGACGCTGGAGGAAACCTGCGCCACGCTGATGATGTGGTAATCCACCTCGATGCCATAGCGCGCCGAGATGGCAGACTGCACATCGCGAACAATGGACTTCACATTACGGCTGTTGCTAGCAAGCACATGAATCTCAATCGGCTCTTGTGTTTCGGAAAACACAACGTGTGAGGCGTATACGCCGGTAAGCTTCGAAATCAGGGATTGCCAATCGTTCGCGGTGCCAAGTTGTCCGTCCATTCTCGTCTCCTGTCCCTTTGTTTATGCAATTCCGATCGCGGAAGAAGTATGTTTATACCATCTTTCTCATTATAGCCGTTGTGATATTTTAGCGCAAGAAAAACAACACGGAATAAAATCACTATGTAACAGTTATGCCGGCAACGATTACATGTTGCCCCGGTAAGAATTCACGGTGTTCTGAATAGTTACATTTCGGTTTTGTGTATCGAGCTGTTTTGCGAGGCAATCACCTCAAATTTGCATCAAATCTTGCTTTATGCTTCGATCTTAGTTCGTTGAGATTATTACTCCGTCACGATTCACCCTCTCAACACATTATGTAAAGCAGCGTTACTGCTCAATGTGAAAATAATACCTGTCGCGTTTCTTCGTTCCTTCGCCGTATTGAATCGCGCGCTGCGGGCAGCGGTTGATGCAGCCAAGGCACTGGGTGCAGCTACTGCGAACCCAAACGGGTTTCCCGTTTTGCATCTGAATTGCGTCAATTGGGCAGATCCGCTCGCAAAGGCCGCAGCCATTGCAGTTTTCGTCCGCAACAAAGCTCCGCGTTGAGCGCGCAAAGGTGTTAAACATCGGCCGGATGAACGCAGTTTTTGCAAACGCGCCTTTGACCTCATGCACGTCATACACATGCTCATGCGCTAAGATCGAGCTTGCAATCTGTTCGACTTTTTCTCTTGCGGCACGAATCTTTTTTTCTTCCAGCTCCGCGCCGTCTGTATCAAACCCGAGGATGTAGTTGTTCGGCATGGCAACAGACCATGCGCTCTGGAAGGTGAATCGCTTCTTCAGCCTGCGCATGGCGTATCCTGCGTCGTCACCGCAGGATGCAACCGCATAGGCATAGACGCCCTCCCCGATTGTGATGCTCTTGCAGAAGCGCTCTACGATCAACGGCGCACCCCAAGCATAGATCGGAAACACGATGCCGATGGTTGCGCCGCAGTTTGCGAATACGGAAACAGGGCCGTCTTTCACGAGCGATGCGATGCTCTGCACCTCGTCGTTGGTACGGCGAGCCAGCTCCTCCGCAATCCATTTTGAATTACCAGTGCCGGAGAAATAATAGATCATGATGATTGCCTTTCAAAAGAAAACACATGTGCTTCTGACATGATACAGATCAGGTAAATTTTCGCCCTATGCAGAAGAGTATATCACAACAAGCGTCGCTTGCATTACTTATGGAATTTTATTTTCTGATTGTTTATTTCCATCCACGCTATGGCAACGCCGCCGAACAAATCGGCGGCGTTGACCATCGGGAATCGATGCGGGTGTATGCGCGCGCGAGGGTCACACGTCCTCGCGTTTGCGTTTTCTGCCATAGCAGTCAAGCCAGATGATCGCCACGATGACGACGCCCTGACACACCTGCTGGATATACGGCGCGATGCCGAGCATGTTCATACAGTTGCCAAGCAGCTGCAGCACCATCAGGCCAATGAAGCTCTGCAGGATGCCGCCGACGCCGCCGGCGAAGCTCGTGCCACCGACCACGACGCCGCAGTTGACCATCAACGCGGTATCGTCGCCATAGATGCTGGAACCCGTGTTGAGTTTACTGCTCAGCAGCACGCCTGCAATCGCAGCCAGCGCGCCGCTGAGGATGAACGCAACCCACTTGGTGGTGATGACGTTGATGCCGGAGTATTTGGCAACGTCATAATCTCCGCCGAGCGCGTAGAGGTTTCTGCCGTAGCTCGTAAAGCGCAACAGCGCGAATACGAGAAGGCCTATGACCAGCATATAGATCGCGAGGTTTGGAATCACGCCGCCGATCTTGCCGTTGGCGATCTTCATGAACTCCATGTTCGTGCAGGAAACCGGATGCGCATCCGTGAGCTGCTGGTTGACGCCTTTGATGAGCATGCCAACGCCGAGCGTGATGATGAACGCTTCCGTCTTCTGCTGCACGACGAGGAACCCGTTGATGAACCCAACCGCCGCGCCGCAAAGCACCGCGATGACCACCGCGAGCCACATGTTCATGCCGCCGTTGATCAGCTGGATCGAGACGATGCCGCTTAAGCACATCACGCCGCCGACCGAGAGGTCGCAGCCCGCCGCGATGACGGTGAGCGTGACGCCGAATGCGATGATCTCGTTGACCGCCGCGTCCTTGAGGATGTTGAGCAGATTGTAGCTCGTGTAGAAGTTGGTTTTGAAGAACAGCATCAGGATCAGCATCGCCAGAATTGCGATGACCGCCTTCTGCTTGGTAAGAGCACGCAACGAGCGTTTCCCGAAAGCCGCGAAAGTTGTTTGCATACCGTTACCCCCTTACTGCTCTTTCCGGTTGTCGAGCCAGATGGCAACAACCAGAATCGCACCCTTGAGCACAACCTGCATATAGGACGAAACGCCCAACAGGTTCATGCAGTTCGACATCAGCGTAATCAGGAGCACACCGAGAACCGTTCTCAGCACGCTGCCCTTGCCACCTTTGAGCGTCGTACCGCCGACGACGACGGAGAGAATCGCGTTTGTTTCGTAGCCTTTGCCGATGATCGGCGCCGCCGTTGTAATACGCGAGAACAGCACCACCGCGCCGATTGCAGACATCAATCCGCAGATCGTGTAGATCAAGATGACGCTGCGCTTGATCGGAATGCCCGAAAGCTCCGCCGCGACCTTGTTGCCGCCGGTATAGCTGATGGCTCTGCCGCTGTAGGTTTTGTTGTGGAATATCCACAGCGCACCGAGCGAGACAAGGAAGATCAGGAACGAAACCGACAGGATACCGACCATGCCGGAACCGATGGAGTTGAAAATGCTTTGGTTTCCTTCCAGCCAGCTCATGTGTTGCGTGGAGCCATCGGTATAGATCAGCGCTAGCGCACTATAGACCGCGCTCATGCCGAAGGTGATAAACAAGGCCTCCGCCTGTGTCAGCGCGCCCGCCGAAATGAGCACCATGCTGTTGAGAAAGCCCAGAAACGCGCCGAGCGCGATGCCGATAATTAGCGCGTAAACCTGACCCAGCGGGTCGATGAGCGACACCGTGACCACCGCGACGAGCGAGATGATGCCCGCGACGGAGAGGTCGATGAATCCGCCGATGATGACGAACGTCATGCCCAGTGAAACGAAGCTGAGCGGCCCGAACTGGCGCATGATATTGGTCAGGTTTTCGCCGGAGAGGAACTTTGGCTCCACCATGATGGTGATGATGACCAATAGCACAATCGCGACGAGAACCAGATAGTTCAGCATGAACTGTTTGAGACTGAATCGTTTTGTCATACCGTTCTCCTTCCCGTCATCCGATCGCGCTGTCCATGATCGTCTGCGCGGACACTTCTTCGGGGTTGAATTCCCCTGTGATGCTGCCTTCGCAAATGGTCAGGACACGGTTACTCATGTTCAGCACTTCCGGAAGCTCGGAGGAGATCATGATGATCGATCCGCCGGACTCTACGACCTGCTTCATGAGCACGTAGATTTCGTATTTTGCGCCGACATCGATGCCGCGCGTGGGTTCGTCCATAATCAAAATCTGCGGGTTAATCTCGAGCCACCGGCCGACCACGCATTTCTGCTGGTTTCCGCCGGAGAGGCTCACAACCGTCGTCTGCGCGGACGGGGTTTTAATGCCGAGGTTATTGATCTGCCGCTCGGCAATTCCCTTTTCCCGGGACGAATCGACAAAGCCGAACTTCGTCATGTTGTCGAGGCTTGCCATGACGATGTTGCTCTGCACCGAGAAGCGCAGCACGAGACCCTGCAGTTTGCGATCTTCGGGTACGAGGCCAATGCCTAGTTTCTTTGCGTCGGCAGGGCGTTTGATCTTCACGGGCTTGCCTTCAATGAGCACCTGATGCCCGTGCACCTTGTCCGCGCCGCAGATGGCGCGCACGATCTCCGTGCGCCCCGCGCCGACGAGCCCGACAAGGCCGAGGATTTCGCCGCGCTTGAGCGTAAACGAAATGTCGTGGAGTTTATGGGTGTTGATCGAGCGCACCTCCATCAGCGTCTCACCGACGCAGCGCGGGCGCTCGGGATACTCGTGTTCAATCGAGCGGCCGACCATCTTGGTAATCATGTCCGCACGGGTCAGCTCGCCGACCGGCTTTGTATCGATGACGTGACCATCGCGCATGACGGTCACGATATCGCAAAGCTCAAAAATTTCATCCAGCTTGTGGCTGATGTAGATGATGGACACGCCGCGTGCTTTCAGATCGTGAATGATCAAAAACAGCTGCTTGAGCTCGTCACTGGTGAGCGAACTGCTCGGTTCGTCCATGATGATCAGCTTGCTTTGAAACGACAGCGCTTTGGTGATCTCCACCATCTGCTTTTCCGCAGCAGAGAGATCCCCCACCAACGTATGCGTGTCAATCGAGCAGCCGATGCTGTCGAGGAGTTTTCTCGCTTCCGCGTGCGTGCCGCGCATGCCGTGCATCTCTGCAAAGCGCCCGAGAAAGATATTCTCGCCGACGCTCATGGTGTTCACTAGGTTGAACTCCTGATAAATAATGCTTAAGCCCCGATTGAGCGACTCAATCGGTGTCGTGTGTTCAATCGTTTCGCCGTCGAAAACGACCGTGCCGGTGTCCTTCGTGTATACGCCGGAGAGGATTTTCATGAGCGTGGATTTTCCCGCGCCGTTCTCTCCGACAATTCCGTGGACGATGCCGCGCGCAATGTCGATTGACACGTTGTCCAGCGCTTTCACGCCCGGAAACGATTTGCTCACGTCTTTAATGGAAAGGATGATTCCCGAATCCTTCTTTTCCACCCGTCTTTTCCCCTTTCAATCTTTCTCCGCGCGCGATATGCCGCCCGTTTCATTCCACAAACAAATAGCGCACGCGGTCTACCAATACAAGCAAGCAAGGCATTGAGCCGCCCGGCTCCGTGTTGAAGCCGGGCAGGCTCAATCATTTAATGGAGGTTCGAGTTTACCATTCCGGATACGGGAAGGTATCAATGTTATCCTTGGTGACCACGTCGAGCGGGATGAAGTTGACCGCTTCGAAGGGCTTGCCTTCCAGCATGGCCTTTGCGCACTCGAGGCTCTTGATCGCCATGTTGGTGAAGCTCTGGCCGATGGTGACCGCCTGCGTACCGGCTTTGACCTGGTCATAGCCCGCGCGGCAGCCGTCAACGCCGATGAGGTATACGTCGTTCATGTTGGCGTTCTTGAGGGCTTCAATGATGCCCGTTGCGCCGTTGTCCCAGTGGCAGAAGACGCCCTGAATCTGATCGCCGTACTTCACGATGAAGTCTTCCATGATGGCCATCGCGTCCGCGGTGACCCAACCGGAGCAGTTCTGGGAGTCCGCAAGATTGATCTTGGAGCCTTCGATGGCTTTGCGGAAACCGTCTGCACGCTTGATCTGCGCGTCGTGGCCAGCTTGGCCGCCGATTTCAACGATGAACGCGCCATCCGGGAAATGATCGACAAACGCTTTACCTGCCGTCTCGCCAGCCATGGTGTCGTCAACGCCGCAGAAGAAATCACGATACTGCTGCGATTCCGCCGGGAGGTCCGAGGAGAACATGCCAACGATAACGCCGGCTTCCTTGGCTTCCATCAGGGAAGGAACGATCGCGTTGATGTCGCTCGGGTTGATGAAGATGGCATCGTAGCCCTGCGCGATGCAGGTGCTGACCGCTTTCGCCTCGTTCTGAACGTCGTTCTGGCCTTCAAATACGTCCACCGTGAAACCGTATTCCGGCGCATACTGCTGCAGCTGCTTCCAGGAATAGGCCTGCGACTCGTTGGAAAGCGCCTGCGTGATGAACGCGGCCTTGTAGGTTTTTGCGCCTTCTTCCGCGGGTGCGGCGGCTTCCGTCGTTGCAGCGGGCTTGCAGGCAAACACGCCGACTACCATCATCAGAGCAAGGAGCACTACGAGAATCTTTTTGGACATTCTGTTACTTCCTCCTTTTTATTTAAGCATCCGGCACGCTTCGTTTCAAGCCCGCCGTTTGCTTATTCCGAAATCATTTGCGCCGCTTTTCAGCTCAGCGCCTCCTGTAATGCCTTCAGCATCACAGCTTTGTCGGGCTTCAGCCCCGTCCACATTTCAATATTGAGCGCAGCCTGATTGATCAGCATGCCGGCGCCCGTGTTCCAGCGTGCGCCGCGCGCTTCCGCCGCGCGTAAAAATGGCGTAATCGCGGGATTCGGTATCACATCCTGCACAAACATCGTTGGCAGAATGGTGTCAAGATCGATGTTGGGGATATCGTCCACATTGGGATAGAGCCCGATCGACGTTGCGTTGACGAGGATGTCCGTGTCTGCTGGCACCGCAAAGGTGTGATCCCATGTGACAAACGCGTTGTTCTTGATGATCTTGTTCAGCAGTTCCATCAGGCTCTTTGCCAGATGCGCGTCTTCCGGGCGGTTGACGATCATGATGCTGCCGGCTCCCGCCAGGGAAAGCTCCACGCTGACCGCGCGGGCAGCGCCGCCTGCGCCGAGGATGACGATCTTCTTGCCTCTGGGGTCAACGCCGTTTTCCTGAAGCGACTCCATGAAGCCTTTGCCGTCCGTGTTCTCGCCGAAGAGCTTGCCGTCCGTGTTGACGATGGTGTTCACGGCGCCGATCAAACGCGCGCTCTCGGAAAGCTCATCGAGATACTGAATCACGTTGATCTTATGCGGAATCGTGCAGTTGATGCCGCGCATCTTGAAGGCCTTCAGGCCTTTGATCGCGTCCTCCAGCTTGTCTGGATCGACGTCGATGGTCAGAAACCGCCAGAGGTTGAGGCCGAGCGCGCGAAACGCTGCCTCCTGAATGACGACGCCGGGATTCTCCGCCGCGGGGTGTCCGAATACGCCGACGAGATTGTCCAGATAATTCTGTTCCTTCATATAATGTAACCCTCCGTCGATTGCAAATTGATTGTACTTAGAGTTGCGATGCCGCGAAGTATGCCGCGCCTACCGCCTGACCGAATTGCGCCACTGTGTGCACGGGGTCGCTCTTGAGCTCCAGCATCACGGGCGTGAATGCGAGCGTTCCGTCTCCCGCAACAAAGTGCACGTCGTTGCGCGTGTTCGCGCCCTGCTGCATCAGCTCAAAGCAGCGTTTGTGCTTCACAAACCGTCCAAACAGGATGCGCGCGCGGCTTCTCGGAGCGAGCATCCACTCGGTCTCCTCAAACGTCACCGCGAGAAATTCGCCGATCTCGCGGAAAATCTCTTCCGCCGTCGTATCGCCCTCGCTCGCCAGCCGCATCAGGTGCTCCAGCAGCGGCTTTCGCATGTCGCTCGGCGTCTGGCGAACCAGCACGCTGCCGTCCTTGTGCTCCAGAAATCCTTTTTCAAAGAGTTCCGCATACCGCGCGGGAGACTTCTCTTCAAAGATGCGAAGCGCGAGACGATAGGCGCCGCTCTGGCTGCAATACTTTTGCAAGGTGCCGGAAAGTCCGGTGTTAAAGTTATTTACGCTGCGCGCGTCGAGCTCGTGGTAGCGCTGCGCAGGATGGTTGCCGAGGTCGATGATGCAATTATAAACTTCCAACGGAATCTGCGGAATCTCGCCCGTCTCGTCGATCCATCCGGTGCCGAGCTCGGTGCCCAGCGTATGGGCGAACACCCCGTATTGTACGCTGTCCGCTTCCGCGGAATGCGCCATCTCGACCGCCGCGGTGTAGGCCGCGAGTGAACCGTCGTTGGAAAGATGCACCTTGCCGTGGGGGTTACACTGCTTGAGCAGCAGCGTCTTGAGCTGTGCGAGCTTGCCAAACTCCGCATCATAGTCCGCCGATGCGTTGCGGATGCCGCGCGTTTTATACGTTTCTCCGCCGACGATCTGGTCGTCGATCACCACATCCGGGAAGCAAACGCCGATACCGTCGAGCAACGGTGCCTCGCCATAGAGTGAGCGGCAGGTTTTCACCGCGCTCTGCATCGCCTCGTCGGAAACGCCTTTTGCCAGCATCTGCTCGCGCAGATCCGCGGCTTCCGGCGTGTCGGGCAGCGATATCGCCGCGCGGACGACCTCAGCCATCAAAAGAATCGGTTCAATCAGGTGCTCCATCCGCGTCATCTCAGCGGGGAACCAGTCATATTCCTTCACAGCGACGATTTTGCCGCCCAGAATGCCGACCACCTTGATGTCCGTGCCGCCGATATCGATGCCGCAAACGCAGGCTGCATTCGCCTTCTCCACCGCGCTGCGGCAGGCTAGGACCGCATTGGAATGCTGTTCCGTTTCTGCGGACAGTTCCGGCAAGGGTTCTTCCGTGATTTCAAACGAAAACGGGTTCATGCCCATCGAAGCATTGATGCGGTCGGTGACGTTCAGGCACTTGCCATATCCCCTGCGCTTGTTCTTAGGGATATCCACCTGAAACACGTCGTCCAGTGTTTCGCAAAGTTGCTTGGAAAAGTTGTCCCCCGGTTGGAGGCAGAGCGTCATGCGCGAGCCGCCGAAGGTCGAAAGAATGTTGTAAAGCGTTGCATAGAAATATTCAGAAACAAACTCGCGTTCCGCCTGTTCCGTTGCCGAAGGAATGCGGATTTCCCAGCGTTTCTGTCCGCCGACGGGGAGAGTCAGGTCACACAGGATGCTGCATTCCGCTTCGGAAAACGCCCGCCGCACATCCGAGATATAAACATTTTCGCCGCGCGCGGCTTTTTCCAGAAACTCCTGCAAGATCGTGTTCATCCGTCGCATCCATCCTAAATTGCTACTAGACCGTGTTCGGTCAATATCTCTTTCAGCGCATGTACCCGCTCCTGCGGAATCTCGCGCTGATCGGGGTCAAATTGATAGGTCTCGCGCAAGGACTCATATTTCTCCCTGCACATGGGATTGAAGTTCAACAGCTCGACGGGAATATCCTTCGCAAGTGAAGCCACAAACTTCGCAATCCCGCGAATGTTTTCCTCGTCGTCCGTAAATCCCGGAATCAACGGCACCCGGATCAACAGATTCGCGTCCTTCGCTGCAAGATGCCGGATATTGCTGAGAATCAGCGTGTTGTCCACGCCGGTTGCGAGCCAGTGGCGCGCGGGATCGATCAGCTTGATATCCGCAATGATCTTGTCCGCAGCTTCCGAGAACGCTTCTACCGTTTCCGGCCTCGCATAGAGGCTGGTTTCGATCTGTGCGTTGATGCCGCGCTCGCGGCAGCCGCGCAGTACGCCGAGGGAAAACGCGGGGCTTGCCATACATTCTCCGCCGGAGAGCGTCACGCCGCCGTCGGTGCCGTAGAAGGGTCGATCCTTCTCGATCTCCTCCAGCGCTTCCGCCACACTCATCTCCCGCGCATCAAACCGGATGGCTCCGGTGGGGCACGCGACGACGCATTTGCCACAGCGGGTGCATGCTGTGTGGTCGATCGCGATACCGCGATCATCCCACTTTAACGCGCCATAATCGCAGCTTGCGATGCAGCTCTTGCAGCCTACGCAGATGTTTCTCGCGTACCAAAGCCGGATTTCGGGAATCAGCCCTTCCGGATTCTGGCACCACTTGCAAGCGAGTGGGCAGCCTTTGACGAAAATCGTCGTGCGGATGCCGTCGCCGTCGTTGATCGAGAACCGCTTGATATCGAATACGTTCGCCGTGATCATATATCCGAAAATTCCGTGCGCTCGATGATTTCGCGCTGCAGATCGGGCGCAAGCTCCGTAAAATATGCCGTGTACCCCGCCACGCGAATGGTCAGGCTCTTGTAAAGCTCAGGCTGTTTCTGCGCCGCGAGCAGATCTTCGCGATTGACCACGTTGAACTGAACGTGGATGATTTTAAGCTCAATAAACGCCTTGAGCAACCGCACAAATTTCGCAACACCCAGTTCCGTATGGAACAAGCTCGGTAAAAACTTCATGTTCAGGAGCGTACCGTTGCTGCCGTATTCGCTCTTGACGCGGGATACGCTCTTGAGCACCGCAGTCGGCCCCTTTGTGTCCCGCCCGTAGACGGGAGACATACCGCCGTCTGCCAGCGGCTCTTTTGCGAATCTGCCGTCCGGTGTCGCGCCGACGTTTTGTCCCATCGGTACATGCGCGGAGACGGTGTAGAGCCCCATCTGATACGGGCCGCCGCGCACATTGGTGTAGTGGCTGAGCCGTTCGGCGAAGTCCCGCGCCCAGTCAAAGGCGATGGCGTCCACCCACTCGATATCGTTGCCGTACTTCGGCGCTTTGTTCAGCATCCGTAGGCGCAGCAGCTCTGCGTTTTCAAAGTTATTCACGAGCGCCGCGTGCAACTCTTTGCGATCGACGAGCTTCTCGTCGTAGACCAGCGTCTTGAGCGCGGCGAGGCTGTCCGCGATGTTTGCGCACTGGATCGCCTGTATGCCGGAGAGGTTGTAGTGCGCGCCGCCTTCGGTGACGTCGATGCCGCGCTTCATGCAGTCGTCGATCACGCAGGAGAGAAACGGCGATGGCAGCAGTTCCGCGTGCGCTTTTTCCACCACTTCGCAGCAGCGGATCATCCGCTCAAAGAAGAAATCGATCTGTGTGTTGAGCGCTGCGATCACCGATTCATACGTATCAAAGTCGTCCAGCGTACCGGTGTGCGCGCCCATCTGTTTGCCGGTCAGGGTACATACGCCGTCGTTGAGCGCAAGTTCCAACGCTTTGACGAGGTTGAACATTGCGGCGTCGCTCCAGCCGAGGTTATTGCCCATCGTGGTGAGCTCGACACAGCCGACAATCGCGTAGTTCCGCGCGTCTTCGTCCGAAATGCCCTTGCCCTTGAGCGCAGGAATAACCGCTTCGTCGTTGAAAAACTGCGGCATGCCGCTGCCTTTTCCGACGACTTCGGAACAGCGGGTCAGAAAATGATCCGTCGATCCCGCAAACACACGCGCCGAGAGATTCGGCTGCGGCAGGAGCAAGTGCTCCTGTGCGCGGAGGAAGAGGAACGTCAGTTCATTTTCCGCCGTCTTGCCGTCCTCATCCTGACCACCAATGGCGACATTGAAGCCGATCGGGAAGCCCGCGAAATACTTCGCGCTGCCGCTGCTGCGCAGATACACGATCTGGTTGAACTTGAGGAACAGGCATTCGATCAGCTCCAGCGCGGATTCATGTGTCAGCGCGCCGGACGCGATGTCTTTTTCGTAATACGGAAGCAGGTACTGATCCATGCGCCCCGGTGAGAACGACGAAGCGTTGCTTTCCATTTGCAGAATCACATATAAAAACCAACTCGCCTGCACCGCTTCGCGGAAGGTCTCCGGCGCGCGCTCCGAGAGTGCGTCGCACACTTGAGCGATCTCCAGCAGCTCTTCCCGGCGAACGGAGTTGTCCGCCATCTCGCGCGCCAGTTTGGCATAGCGCTTCATAAACAGGCAAGCGCCTTCCAGCGAAAGAATCAGCGCATCATAAAACGCCGCGTTGCCAGGATGCTGTTCGCGCTCGGCTTTCGCCTCCGCGATCAGTCCGGCGGGGCCGAACTTCAGCCAGCGCTCGGTGTTCGGGCAGATGTGTCCTTGCGCGTGGTCGGTCTGGTTGATTTTCGCGACCTTGCCGATGGCGCGCATCTCGTCGCCGATGCGATCGTCGAGGATGTCTTCCAGCGTCTTACCCTGCCAGAACGGGAAAATCTCTTCTTTGAAGGAGCGAATGTCCTCCTCGCGAATCTGGAACGGGTCCTGCGGGCGCGTTGGCAGGGTTTCGATCTCGCGATCCACCCAACTTAGTCCCGATTCTGGAAAGATGACACCTGCGCGAACTCCCGTGGTGCGGTTGCCGACGATCAGTTCACCTTCCGTGATTCGGATCTCTATACGGGTCAAGGCCTCTTTCAGCGCCAGCGCGCGGAGGGTGTTGCGCGGCAGCTCGCCGTGCGTCTTATAAACGTCCGTGACAATCTTCGCCTGCTCGATGGAGGCGAATCGCTCTTCGGCGAACATGACACTCTTCAATTGTTGAACACGAAGGCTCAGCGGTAGCTGATCGAGCTTGCTTTTCATGTGTTTATCCTTTTTGTTGGCATCTGAGAAAAAGTGAGATTTTCTTGTTTTCGATAAAAATTTTTCTGTGATTGAATCGCAATATGTTTCGTATGAAATCTCTAACGGATTGAATAGAAAAAATCTGCTTGTTACTATAAGAATGCTACCATAAAAAAAACGGTCCTAAAACCGTTTTCTGTGCTTGAAACGTATACTATTATGAACCTGTTGCCCGTGTTTCGCTTTCACTCTTACGATATTCCCGCGTGGACATGCCGGTATACGCCCGAAACGCCCTGTAAAAGAATTTGGTGGAGTGATATCCCGTGCGGTATGCGATCTCCTCGGTGTTCATGTTGGAGGCCGCAAGCATGGCTTTTGCCGCCTCCATCCGCAGGGAGTTGAGGTATTCCATCAGCGACAAGCCCGTCTTTTGCTTAAACGCGCGGCTCAGATACGACTTGCTGACGTAGACCATGTCCGCAAGCTGCTGCACGCTGATCGTCTCGGTCAGGTGATCCTGCATGTAGAGGATCACCCGGCTGATCATGTCGTCCTGCGTTTGCTTCTCGAAGTAGAACCTGCCGATGAGCAGCATCACGCTCTTGACGTAGTGATCGATGAGCGCTTTGCTGGGCGTTTTGCTCTTGTACTCGGTGTGTATTGCCTCCATGAGCCACTTGAGGTGCGCGTCCTTATCCTGGATGCGCATGATGTCCTGAATCTCCAGCCCCGGCACATCCACCCAGATGCAGATGATCTCCTGATGGTGGTCAAACTGCAGGCTCTCGGTGTGCGGCTTGCCCTTTGGATACACGATCATGTCGTAAAACGACGCTTGCACGCTCTTTCCGCCCGTGATCACACGCGCGTTGCCATAGAGAAAATAGATCAGCTCGATGCAGTCGTGGCAGTGCTCCTTAAAGTTCCAGATGCTGCTGCGCTCGTCAAACCGCTCGCAGAACAGCACCGGCGTTTCGGATGCATCCACCGCCGCGCAAAAGCCGTCAAATCCATTTGTCAGAAATTCCAAGGCTGTCTCTCCCTTTCCGGTCTCAAAAAAGAATTCTGCTTTTTCCCGATCGAAAAAGAACGGAGGCTTCCCTCCGTTCGCGCATTACGTGAGTATAATCTCCACGCCGCTCTCTTCCAGCGAAGCGCGGCAATTGTCCGGCACCGCATCCGTAATCACTTGCGTCACCTGCCGCGCGGGCATGAGCTGCACCACGCCGCGTTTGTTAAACTTCGTCGCGTCCGTTAGGATGATGCGCTTGTCCGCGCGCGCCGCCATGGCGCGTACAGCCTCCGCGCGGAGCATATCCACATTGGAAAACCCCTGTTTGGGATCGTATCCGTCGGTGCCGATGAAAAACTTATCGACATAAAACTCTTCCGCGCATTTGCCGACGAGCGGCCCACTCATCACCTGCGCGTCGGGATCGTATGCGCCGCCCAATAGCACCACGCGCGCGCCGGGAATGGAGCGCACATAGCCCGCAATGAAGGCGGAGTTCGTGATGATGGTCACGTCCCGTTTTTTGCACACGAGTTCTTCCGCGAGCATCGCGCAGGTCGAGCCGGACTCGATCATCACCGCCTCGCCGCTTGCGACCATATCCGCGGCTCTTCGCGCAATTCTGCGCTTCGTCTCATAGTCAAACGTCATGCGATAGCCGACGTCGTTGGGAGACACGCGCATGGCGCAGCCGTGCTGGCGGTGTAATAACCCCTTGTTTTCGAGGATGGCGAGGTCTTTGCGCACCGTGACGGCGGAGACGTTGAGACGCTCCGCGAGGTCGTTGACGTCCAGCGTCTCTTCACGGTTGAGCATGTCGAGTATGGTCAGGCAGCGCTGATTCATGCGTTTACTCCTGTACGATCTTTCATATTGCCAGTTCTGCTCCATCATGTGAAACAGCTTGGTGCCACTATTATAACAGTACGCGAAAGACTTTCCAAGCGACGGCGCAAAACCGGAACAGGATTTTACAGCACCTGCTCGGTTCGGGCGATGATGTCGTCCTGCGTCTGACGCGAAAGCACGTTGAAGAATGCGGAGTATCCCGCCACGCGGACGATCAGGTCCTTGTGCTGTTCGGGGTGAATCTGCGCGTCCAGCATCGTCTCGCGTGAGACTACGTTAAACTGCACATGAAAACCCTTGAGCGCGTTGAAGAACGTACGCAGCAGCATAAGCAGCTTCTGCCGGTCGCGCGGTTTTTCGAGCATGCTCGGCGCGACCTTCTGATTCAGCAGTACGCCGCCGGTGATCTTATCCGTACGGAGCTTGCTCACGCTTTTGAACACCGCGGTTGGGCCGTTGACGTCCGCCGCGTGCGTGGGCGAGCAGCCCTCGGCCAGCGGGTCGCCCTTGTGCCGCCCGTCGGGCGTGGCGCAGGTGCCCGCGCCCTGCGGAACGTTGGCGGAGATGGAGCTCGTGCCCGCATAGTAGGTGCCGCCGATGGGGCCGCGCCCGTACCGCGTGTTTTTATACTTCTTCAGCTCGTCGATGTAGCTGTCATAGCCTTCCACCACGAGGCTGTCCACATAGTCGTCGTCGTTGCCGAACTTCGGTACGGCGAGCAGGAGCTTTCGAATCTCTTCCCCGCGCTCGCCTGCAAAATCGGTCAACAGCGCGTTCCAGAGTTCTTCTCTTGTGACGCTCTTGTCTTCATAGACCGTCTTTTTGATCGCCGCAAGCGAGTCACCGAGGTTTGCGATGCCGACCTGCAGATCGCTGATGAAGTCATATACCGCTCCGCCTTCTTTGAGGTGCTTGCCGCGCGCGATGCAGTCCTCCGTCAACGCGGAGCAGAGGATATCCGGCACCTCCTGCTCCAGCACCATGTCGGCGGAGGAGTCGAGGATCACCGCCTGACGGCAGAATTCGCGCACAAAGATGTCCCAGGCCTTCATCACGTTGTCAAACTTCTCCATGTTGAGGAAGTGACCCGTACCCGCAAACACGCGCTTGCCGCTGTCGATGTCGATGCCGTCGTTGAGCGCGATCATCAGCGTTTTCGGGAAGTTGAGGAAGCTCATGCCCGTGCAGCGGTAGCCCCACTTGCCGGGAACCGCCACCTCGACGCAGCCGATGGCGCTGTAGTTGTATGCGTCCTTTTTCGCGACTCCGATGTTCAGGAACGAAGGGATGATGATCTCGTCGCTGTTGAACGCGGGCATGCCGAATCCGCAGCGGATCACCTGAATACACTCCTGCATAAACGCGTCGCTCAAACCTTTGTGGTAGCGAACCGTAAGGTTCGGCTGCGGCAAATGGCAGCGCGCGACCGTCTTGAGAATCTTATAACTCAGCTCGTTGACCGCGTCTTTGCCGTCTACGGTCTGTCCACCGACGGTGACGTTCTGATACAGCGGGCTACCCGCGGAAAACCGTGTGTGCGACCAAGACCGAATCTTGTTGACCGTAAAGGTGCGGAGCCAGAGGTTTTCAAGCAGCTCGCAGGCGCGTTCCTCGCTCATGCCCTCCGCGCGACTTTTTTCGTAAAGCGGGTAGACGTATTGATCCATGCGCCCGTAAGAGAGCGAATGCCCGTTGCTCTCAATCTGGAGCACGACGTGCAGCAGCCAGACGCTCTGGAGCGCTTCATGGAAGCTCTCGGCGGGCTGCATCGGCACCTTGCGGCAGATGCGGGCGATCTCCAGCAGTTCCACCGCGCGTTCCGGCGCAGCCGTCTTTGCCTGCTCTTCCGCGAGCGTAGCATAGCGCAGCGAGAACGCCTCTACGGCGTCAAGAACGATTAAAATCGAACGGTAGAAATAGCTCTTTTTGAGGTCTTCAAAGTTCGCAAGTTCCAGCTTCTCCTGCTGTTCCAGCACACGCGCGCGATAACCGTCGAGCCCTTCGCGCAGGATTCTGGCGTATTCAACCGCGATGTGCGCATCGCCCGAGGTGATGTTACCCTCGGTTTTGATGATGCCAAGATCGTAAAACAAACGTGCCTGCTCCGGAAACGCGGCGTAACCCTTGTCCTGCAGGGTGCGGCCTTTCCAGTATGGATAGATATCACGCAGAATCTGCTTGTTTTCCTCCGTGATGGTGAAGCGATCGCCGTCGCGCTTGTCAAACGCGTCCAGCTCCTTGATCACCCAATCCATCGCGTATTCGGGGAAGATCGGCGCGCTGCGGTCGCTCGATGCCTGATTGCCGACCAGCAGCGCATCGGGATCGATGTAGATGCTCATGTTGCGCAGAACATTGTCTAGCATATATGCGCGGCGCAAGACCACCTGATCCTGCTCGTGCGCGCGGTAGCTCTCCGTGGTTAGCAGCGCCCGCTGCGTATCCACCGTCGGCTGTGTGTCCAGTAGGCGCGCGCGAATCCGCGCGGTGCGCTCGTTGAGCGGGCCGAAGTATTCCTGCGGGTTGCTATATTCCGTTGCGTTTGTCAATGCTTCCATGTATCGTTTCTCCTGTTTGTTGATCCTTGCCTGGTTACGCCTCGCGGACAAATTCCGCAGCGCCGATGAGTCCGATATCTCCACCGAGCTCCGCGAGTTTAAACTCCACGGGCAGCGGGATGTGGTTGTATTTGTCAAACTCCGCCTTGACGCGGTCAAAGAGCACGTCGCCAAAGTTGGTCAGCCCGCCGCCGAAGACAAAGCGGTTGATGTTGAGCATTTGATAGATGTTAAACGCGCAAACGCCGAGGTAGTGCGCGATGGTTTCGATGGTTTCAATCGCGAGCGCGTCATTTTGATGATAAGCTTCTAAAACATGCTCGCCGTCCGCCGTTTCAGGCGTGAGGATCGTCGTGTTGCAGTAGGTCATCTGCCCGCGCACATGCGCGCTCATGGCGCGGCCGGAAGCGTAGCTCATAAAGCACCCGCGGTTTTCGCAGCCGCACATCAGACCTTCGTCCGGCGTTGCGAGCATGTGCCCGCATTCGCCCGCCCAGCCGTAGCTTCCGCGAAACAGCCTACCGTCGATGATGATCCCGCTGCCGAGGCCCGTCCCCGCTGTGATGTAGACGAGGTGCCGGCTGCCCCTGCCTGCGCCTCTGCGATATTCGGCAAGCGCCGCCGCGTTGCTGTCGTTGTCCAACACGATGTTGGTGTGCAGCCGCTCGCGCAGGTAGTCCCGCATCGGAAACTGTTTGATGCCCGGCATGGCCGAGGTCATCAGTACAACGCCTTCGTCAAAGAGGATGAACGACGGCATGCAGATGCCGATTCCGTCGAGATCGCTGTCCTTCATGTTGTTGCGCGCAAGAATCGCCTGAATATTCTCGACCAGTGTGTCGGAAAACGATTCTCCCGTGGCGCAGACATCCGTCGGGTGTTGCGCACGGTCAATCCGCTCTCCCGCCGGGTTGAACAGTCCGTAGGCGACTTTTGTGCCGCCCGCGTCGATTCCGATGACGTATCCGCTCTTCATACCGTTCCCTCTTTCGCGCTTGAAATGTCGTTCTTATCCAGACTCAGTATAGTCGCCGCGAAAGTCTCTGTCAACGAAAAACGTTACTATTATAACAATATTACTTTCATATGAAACAATTCTGTCTATCATTGCATATGAAACGTAAATGCGCTAGAATGATAGCGCACAAGTAAATCGTTCGATTGATCCCAGGTTATTTAAAGTTCAGTTGCTCACATGTTTTAAACACAAGGAGACATATAGATTATGAAACGTTCCGAAATCAACGCGGCGATCCGCCGGATGGAAGCCTTTGCCAAGCAGCACGGCTTTGCGCTGCCGCCGTTTTGCGCATGGTCGCCGGAAGACTGGCAAAGCAAGGACAGCTCGTTCGACGAAATCCGCGACAACATGCTCGGCTGGGATGTGACCGACTACGGTGCGGGCGATTTTTCAAAGATGGGCTTTTCGCTCGTGACCATCCGCAACGGAAACTTCGGCAAACGGGACGTCTACCCGAAGCCATACGCGGAGAAGCTTCTTTATATTGAAGAAGGGCAATATTCGCCGATGCACTTCCACTGGAGCAAGATGGAAGACATCATCAACCGCGGCGGCGGCAACGTGCTCATCACGGTCTACAACTCCACACCGGAGGAAACACTTGCGGACAGCGACGTGACATTGCATTGCGACGGGCGCGCGTTTACCGTTGCGGCAGGCACGCAAATTCGCCTGACGCCCGGCGAGAGCATCTCGATTCAACCGTATCTGTATCACGATTTTAACGTCGAGGTTGGCTCCGGCCCGGTTCTACTGGGCGAAGTGAGCATGTGCAACGACGATGTAAACGACAATCGCTTCTTAGAGCCGCTTGGCCGCTTTTCCACCATCGAGGAGGACGAAACGCCTTATCGGCTGCTCTGCAACGAATATCCCGCATCGAAAGGTTAACGCATGACGAAAATCAAACTGGTCGCACTGGACGTAGACGGCACACTGGTGCGCAGCGACCTCTCCCTCTCTCCCGCCGTCGTTCAGGCGGTCGAATCCCTCCGTGATGCAGGTATCATCGTCTCCATCAACACCGGGCGCAGCATGGGCGAGCTGATCGACTTCCGTCGCAGCTTTCCCTGGATTCGCTACTTTGTGGTCAGCAACGGTGCAACCGGATTTGACGCAGGCGTCAATAAGGCGTTCTACGAAAAGCACCTGCCGCTCGCCATCGCGCGCGAAGTCGAGCGCGAATCCCGCAAATACTCCGTGATGACCGAGGTGTATGCAGAGGGCACATCGTATGTCAACCGTGCGCGCTGGGAGCAATCGGAGCGTTACACGGCAGAGTTTCTGCATCATCCTTCTCTGATCGAAGGCCGTTCGCCGGTGGACGACATCGGCGTGCTGCTGCAAGAGCGGCAGACGGACGTCGAAAAAGTCTATATTTCGTTCGAGGATCTTTCCGATCTGCCTCGTCTGCGCGCATTCTGCGAAGGGTTTCCGGTCGATCTGGTCACCTCGATTCACGACGGGTTGGAGGTCAACCACAAGGGTGTCGAAAAGGGATCGGGCTTGATCGCGCTGTGCGACTATCTCGGCATATCGCCGGAGGAAACCGCAGCCGTCGGCGACGGACTCGCGGACGTTGCAATGTTCCGCCATGCCGGCCTTTCCATCGCGATGGAAAACGCGCTGGAAAGCGTCAAGGAAGCCGCGACGTGTATCGCGCCGAGCAACAACGACGACGGCGCGGTCTGGGCGATTCAGCAGATCTTGAACGCAAAATAAGTCTGGTTCATTAGTCTACTTCAATCTATGATAGGAGACGCAATCATATGAAAAATCGACTGGTATTCATCGGCAGTTACTCGCAGCCCATCGTGCTCGGCACGGGCGAGCTGCTCCCCGGCACAGGCGAAGGCGTAACCGTCTTTCGCATGGACGACGCGGGTCATCTCACGCGCCTGTTTGCCACGGGTAAACCGAACCCGACCTATCTTACGCTGAGCTCGGACAAGCGTTTCCTCTACACCGTCAACGAACTCAAGGAATATCACGAAGAAGCGTCTGCTGCTGTTTCAGCCTACGCGATTAACGAGAAGACGGGCGAACTGACCTTCCTCAACCGTCGCATGACCGGCGGCGGGGATGCCTGCTGCGTCAGCCTGACCGCAAACGACAGCCATCTGCTGGTTGCGAACTTCACCGGCGGCAGCTTCGCGATTCTGCCCGTTCTTGCGGACGGCAGCCTCGGCACCGCCTCCTGCTTTGTGCAGCACTACGGCAGCGGCGCGGACCCCAAGCGTCAGGCCAGCCCGCATGTACATCAGATCACGCCCGATCCCGAAGGCAAGCATGTGCTCGTCGCCGACCTGGGCAAAGACGAAGTCCTCGTCTACGGCATCGACTGGGATTGCGGCTGCGTGGTTCCGAGCCCCGCGCTCACGATCAAAACCGAGCCGGGCGATGGCCCGAGGCAGTTTGTGTTTGACCAAAGCGGCAAGCATCTCTATCTTTTGACCGAGTTGAGCAACACCGTTCGCGTCTACGCCTATGACAGCGAGACGGGCAAGGCATCGTTCCTTCAGGCGCTTTCGATGCTGCCCAACGAGTGCGTGGCGGACACCATCGGCGCGTGCATCAAGCTCTCTCCGAACGGTGCTTTCCTCTACGCCAGCAACCGCGGGCACGACAGCATCGCAAGTTATCGCGTGCAGGCGGACGGCACGCTTCGACCGCTCGGCATCCAGCAGGCGGGCGCAAAAACCCCGCGCGATTTCAACATCACGCCAGACGGCAAGTATCTGCTCAGCGGATTTCAGGATTCCGACGAGTTGATCCTCTACGCGATCAATCCGGGCAATGGTCAGCTGACCGAGATCGAGCGCACGCCGTGCAAATCCCCGACGGCGGTGCTGTTTGCGGATTACGAGTAAGCTGAATCCTACAAACACCATCCATATAGAAACACAAACGCAAAAAAAGACCGCCTGTTCAGGCGGTCTTTGTGTTGCAATGTTGTTGTCTTACAGAACGAGGCTCGGCGGCGTATACATCCGCGCGCCCATCTCCTGATCGAGCATGTAGAGGCCCTTGCTGTCGGTGCCGAAGAGCTCCATCTTCTTGATGTTGTCGTTCGAGTTCATCTCTTCTTCCGCCTGTTCCTTGACGAACCAGTCGAGGAACTGCATGGTGCGGAAGTCCTTCGCCTCATAGGCCGCATCATAGATCGTGTGGATCGATGCGGTGACGAACTGCTCGTGCGTCAGCGAGGCTTTCAGCGCGTCCATATGCTCTTTCATCACCACGTCGGGTTTGCCGATGGCTTCCAGCGTGACTTTGATTTCGTTGTTCTGCATGTATTTGATAAACAGCAGTGCGTGGTCGCGCTCTTCCTGCGCCTGTACCATGAACCAGTTTGCAAACCCCTTCAGGCCTTGCTCTTCATAGTAGTTGGCGAAGTCAATATACAGATATGCGGAGTAAAACTCCTTCGTGATCTGTTCGTTCAACAGTTTCATAACTTTTTCGGTAAACATACAAATTCACTCCTATTCTCTTATTTATTTTCCCATGTCGGTCCGTTGTTTGTATCTATCATACCGCTTATACCGATATCATACTGTGTCCAGATCACGAAAATCAATCGATTTTCAAAAAATACATTGTATTCATGTGACTAGCACACGTTTTTCTTGAAATCGTGTGATATACTGATCATAAAAGTGAGGTGTGTTCCGATGGCATATGAAAAAGTTGCCGAGGCAAACCAACTCAAGCCCGGCGAAATGAAGCGTTTCCCGCTTCAGAACAGGATGATTCTATTGGCCAACGTCGGTGGCGCGATCTACGCGCTGGACAACAAGTGTCCCCATTTGGGAGGCGATCTCTCAGCAGGGGTGTTGGATGGAACTATGGTCACCTGCCCGCGGCACGGCGCAAAGTTTGATGTCCGAACCGGGGAAAACCTGGGTAACGCGAAGATCGCGTTCATCAAAATGAACGTAGGCAACGCGAAATCTTTCTCCGTTAAGACAGAAGGAAATGACATTCTCGTGGATCTCGGATGAAGCAATCCGACCACGAAGTTGGAACACCATGAGCAAGCATCATCACGAAAGAAGGATATTATTATGAAAAAGAATATGAGTAATCTTGACCGCGTCATTCGTATTGTCGTCGGTGTAGCGATTCTTAGCCTGATCCTCTTCCTCTCCGGCGGCATCCGCTGGATCGGCCTTCTCGGCCTGATTCCCCTCGTAACCGGCATCTTCGGGTTCTGCCCGCTGTATGCGCTGCTGAAGATTAAGACAAACTAACCGCACTCATCCTCAAATAACGTATTTTGATGGTTAACTGTAACCCCCGTTGGCGCATGCTGGCGGGGGTTACTTGATGTTATATTTATCACAAATTAATCTTTTTACCTACCATTCATTGTGATAATATAAGTTCAATAAATCATCTTGGTGGTGTTTATGGGAGAGCGAAGAAAACCCTACTTAGTTAATGGAAAGAGTATAGGGGAATTCTATACAGAAAAAGATGCCCTAATTCAAGATTTGACATTTCTTGCTCGACAAGGCAATCTTGTGTTTCGTGGATACTCGAAACAAGATCATCTTTTACCTAATATAATCAGAGATAAAGACTTATCCAAGCATGAGAGCACCTTTCTATACGAGTTTGAGCGCTATGGGAGTCTCTATTTCGTTGCAAATAATGCAATTGACTTTCTTTCCTACGCACAGCATTACGGATTACCAACTCGCTTACTTGATTTTTCATATAATCCATTTATAGCACTTAGTTTCGCTCTATATGCTAATAAAGGTCTAAACTACAGAGAGCCAGAAGATCGAGAATATTATTATATACGTTTTTGCAACATAGATAAGAATATCGTAATAAGAGGTTTCCCGGTATTTAAAGGGATGCGCTTTGGCACCTTTGAATCGAATTCTATATCCAATCAATGCAATAGCTTTATTCAAGAGTTTATTAGGTATCTTTACAAGACAACAGACATGGATATGTTTAAAGATTATGCCAACGCGCTATATTCATATAATTGTGAAACAAGTACGGATTCGAAAAATTTCACTCATCTTCTACAAACAACCGTCCAAGAAAGACGTATCTGTTTCATGGATACAAATCAATCCAACCAAAGAATCATAATGCAGCAAGGTTTGTTCATGTTACCATACAACTTAAATCCCGATGATCATATTTCTTTGCTCAGAGAAAAATCTCAAGTTATTAAGATTCACAAATCTCTTCGTGGAGAACTGCTTGACTACTTGAATACTCTTGGTTACAACACATTTAGACTAATGCCTGACCTTCCTAACGTCTGCGCAGCAATTACTCAAAGAGTTCAGGATCGAGTCTAGTAACAAGCAACCTATCGTGTTTAGCATTTGAGCAAAGAAATAAACGCCCGCGCACCAATCTGGCACGCGGGCGTTTTTCGTCTATTCGTTTTTCTATCACTTGATCGACTTCACGTTCAGCATGCGGATGGCATTGAGGATCGCGAGAATCGCGACGCCCACATCCGCGAAGATCGCCGCCCACATGGAGGCGATGCCGACCGCGCCAAGCAGCAGTACCGCGCCTTTGACCGCCAGCGCAAACGTGATGTTCTGTTTCACGATGCGGAGCGTCTTCTTGGAAACTCGAATCGCGGTTGCGATCTTGCTCGGTTCATCCGTCATGATGACGATATCCGCCGCCTCAATCGCAGCATCGGAACCAAGCCCGCCCATCGCGATGCCGATATCCGCCCGCGCGAGCACGGGTGCGTCGTTGATGCCGTCGCCCACAAACGCGAGTTTGCCGCGTACAGACTTTCCGGCAAACAGCTCCTCAACCTTATCCACCTTATCCGCAGGCAGCAGCTCTGCGTACACTTCGTCGATTCCAAGCTGTTTTGCAACCTGTTCGCCGATGCGCTTGCTGTCGCCCGTGAGCATGACCGTCCGGCGGATGCCCGCCTCTTTCAGCTCGCAGATGGCGCGCGCCGCGTCATCCTTGACCTCATCTGCGATCAGAATATAGCCGCGATACACGCCGTCCTGCGCAACGTGCACAACCGTGCCCGCAACGTCGGGTTCCGCAAACGCAATGCCGAGCTTGCGCATCAGCTTCGCGTTGCCGGCGGCGATCTTCGCGCCGTCGACGGTTGCGCTTACGCCGTGGCCGGATGTCTCCTCGACCTCGCGAATGCGTGCGGCGTCGATCGGTTTGCCATATGCCTTTTGCAGCGACAGCGAAATCGGATGGTTTGAGAAGCTCTCGGCGTGCGCCGCAATCTCAAGCAGCTGGTCTGCGGAGATACCCTGCGGCTCAACCTGTTGTACGCGGAAGCTGCCCTTGGTGAGCGTACCCGTTTTGTCAAAGACGACGATCTCCGATTCGGACAACGCCTCGAGATAGTTGCCGCCCTTGACGAGGATGCCCCTGCGGGAAGCGCCGCCGATGCCGCCGAAGAAGCTCAACGGAATCGAGATCACCAGCGCACACGGGCAGGAGATCACAAGGAAGATCAGCCCGCGATAGATCCATTCGCGGAAGAGCTCGCCCGGCACGACCAGCGGCGGAATCACCGCCAGCAGTACGGCGATGATGACCACGATCGGCGTATAGTAGCCCGCAAACTTCGTGATGAAGTTCTCAGACTTGGATTTCTTGTTGCCCGCGTTCTCCACTAGGTCGAGAATCTTGCTGACCGTCGATTCGCCGAATTCCTTCGTCACCTTCGCAGTCACAAGCCCGCTGATGTTGATGCAGCCGCTCAAGAGCGCATCTCCATCGTCCACGTCGCGCGGGAGGGATTCTCCCGTCAGCGCAGAAGTGTCGACGGACGAACTGCCGCTGAGCACGACCGCATCGAGCGGCACGCGTTCGCCGGGCTTGACGACGATGGTCTCGCCAACCTGCACCTCGTCGGGATCGACCTTCTCCAGCGCATCCCCGCGCTGAACATTCGCGTAATCCGGGCGGATGTTCATTAGCGCCGCAATCGACTTGCGGGACTGATCCACGGCATAATCCTGAAACAGCTCGCCCACCTGATAAAACAGCATGACCGCGACGGCTTCCGCAAAGTCGCCGACGATAAACGCGCCGATGGTGGCGATGCTCATCAGAAAATTCTCGTCGAAGACCTTGCCGTGCAGGATGTTGCGCACCGCGCGCCAGACGACGTTTCCGCCGATGATAAAGTAAGCCGCGAGGAACAGCCCAAGCGATACCAGGCTGCCTTCCACGCGCGTAATGATTGCAACCACGTAAACCACGGCGCCGATTGCCGTTTTGATCAAAGATTTCTGGTTCCCAGAAAGTTTCATTCTATTTATGCCTTTCGCACCACGACATCCGGCTCGATTTTTTTCGCGATTGTAGCCGCTTTCTCCATGATCTCATCCATGCGCGCTTCGTCGCCTTCGATGGTCATCTTGGTGGTCATAAAGTTGACGCTCGCAGAGGAGACGCCCTCCAGTTTCGAAACCGCGTTCTCAATCTTTGCCGCGCACGTTGCGCAGCCCAATCCGTCCAGTCGACATACCTTTTTCATGCGTTCCCTCTTCTGCCGCGCTTGCGGCGCAATTTTTCGTGTGATTCAGACAAAACTTCAATGATCGCACATTTTTCTTCTTGATATTTTTTACCGTTTGCGATACGCTTGTCTAGAACAGTTGAGCAGCCACTCAACTTTCAAGGCTATTATAGTTGAACAACCGCTCAACTGTCAAGGACGTATTGCAAAATTCCGCTTGCTTCTTTGGCAGAGCATTATCATATGAAAGAGCGGCTCCCGACACGCGGGATTTGAAGCTGGAGATCATCAGAGAGGGCAGAAATATGGGCAGAGAAGATTATGTGTGCGATTGCGACATCATCCACGGGGATGTGGTCGATCAAGTCAGGCAGAACATGCCGGAGGAGAACGAGTTGTATGACCTCTCCGACTTCTTCAAGGTGCTCGGAGACAGCACGCGCGCAAAGATCATGTGCGCGCTGGACGTGCACGAGCTCTGCGTATGCGATCTTGCAGCTCTTCTGAACATGACCAAGTCCGCAATCTCGCATCAGCTTCGCGCGCTCCGGGATGCAAACCTCGTCATCAACCGCCGCGACGGCAAGAACATCTATTATGCCCTTGCGGACGACCATGTGCGCCAGATTTTCGAGATGGGTTTGGAGCACATCCGCGAAACGGATTCCTCCAACAAGGCATAGTATCAGATTCTGCAAAAACGCGTTCTATCAATGCTTCGAATCGTCATTCTCACACTTATGCGGTATTTGACTTTTGTATGCGCATTATTATGCATCATTTTAGTATATTTTATCATTTACACTGTGCATTTATCCGATTTGTATGAATTATGACGAATTTTGTTGATTTTTTCTCTTATAATTATAAATAGTATATTGACAACGCCGTATATCTATGCTATTTTAATGCAAACAATGAAGTTGAATTGTTCAACTTCTATTTTTTTTAGGAGGATCGGATCAATGATGAAGAAAATTTTTGCCCTTGCGTTGTCTTTGATGATGCTGCTCTCCTTTGCGGCTTGCACCGCGAAGACCGAGGAAGCGCCCGCAGCCGCGGCCGCAGCCAGCAGCGTCGATATGTCCGCCGTGAAACTCATGCAGGATGGCGTTCTGACCATCGGTATGGAAATCGGCTACCCGCCTTTCGAGGATTTTGCCGAAGATGGCACCACCCCGATCGGCTATGACGTTGACTTTGCCAAAGCCCTCAGCGAAAAGCTCGGCGTGACCGTCAACTTCGTCAACACCGCGTGGGATGGCATCTTCCAGGGCATCGGCGTGAACTATGACTGCGTTATCTCCGCCGTGACCATCACCGAAGAGCGCAAAGAGAGCATGCTCTTCTCGGATGCCTACATCAACAACTACCAGGCAGTCGTCGTCAAGGCTGACTATGCCGGCAAAGTGGAAAGCTTCCTCGATCTCGACGGTCTCGCAATCGCCGTGCAGAAGGAAACCACCTCGGATATCCTGATGTCGGACTACGTCAGCACCGGCTCGATCACCGCCACGATCTCCGCCAACGAGAAGATCACGACCTGCTTCACCCAGCTGGAAAACGGCGAAGTTGACGCGGTTGTCGTAGACTCCACCGTTGCGGACGGCTACCTCGCCTCCAACCCGGATAAGTTCGTCAAGGCCTTCCAGGATGAGAGCGAACCGGAACAGTTCGGCGTCGCCATGGCGCTCGACAACACCGCCCTGCAGGCCGCAATCAACGAAGCGATCGCCCTGCTGACCGCGGAAGGCTTCTTCGAAGCCAATGTTGCCTACTGGTTCGGCAAATAAGCCTACAACCTATTTCGACGTTTCTTTCGGCTGGCGCGGGCACGATCACTGCCCTCGCCGGCTGAAATAATTTTCCCCACACCACCAGATAAGCGAGACAACATGAGCAAATTCAAAAAACTCGTGGACTTCAAAAACTGGCAGAAAAGCACCAAGACGGTCGCCATGGTCATCCTGGCGATTTTGGTGGTTATTTTCGTTCTCTCTTCGTTAAACGTGTCGGAGCAGGACATGCTCCGCAACGCCTCTCCGGAGATCGAGCAGATCATTGAGGACGAGAAGACCAGCAGCAGAAAGTCCCTCACCATCACCTACAATGACCTCGGCGTCATCAGCTATATCTCCTTTACGACCTCCGGCGCGAGCGCGCTCAAGGAGTCCTATGTCGGCTTCGCGGGCGGTATCTACGGCGCGGACGAGGGCGGCTGGAAGTTTGCAGGCCAGATGGTGAACTACACCTATCGCATGCTCGGCACGGGTGAAAACCTGCTGCACGGTGTGAAGCTGACGCTGCTGTTGACCACGCTTTCGATGATCATCGGCGCGATCTTCAGCGTGTTTTTAGCGCTCGGCAAAATTTCAGAAAACAAGGTGATCAGCAAACTCAGCAGCGCGTATATCTTCTTTTTCCGTGGTACGCCGCTGTTGATTCAGATGTTTGTCATCTACTTCTCCGTACCCGGCATCTTCGGCTTTGCCTGGAGAAGCCTCTTTGCCGCAGGCGATCCGGAGGCGGTCTATAAAGGCGCGTTTATCGCGGCTCTGATCGCGTTTTCGCTCAACGCCGCCGCCTACTGCGCGGAGATTGTCCGCGCGGCAATTCAGTCCATCGACAAAGGACAGAATGAGGCAGCAAAGGCGCTTGGCATGGGCTACGGCCAGATGATGCGCACCATCATCATTCCGCAGTCCATCCGCCGCATGATTCCCCCGCTGTGCAACGAGTTCGTCATGATGATCAAGGACGTCTCCCTCGTGTTCGCCATCTCGCTGATGGACATCACCACGATCAGTAAGACGATCATGACCAGCGAAGGTAATTACCTCGTGTTTATTCCCGCGCTTTTGATCTATCTCGTCATCACCGCGGTCTTCACGTTTATCTTCGGCAAGATCGAGAAACGACTCTCGATCTATGAGTAATACACGCGAAGGAAGAAATACATGCAAATGATAAAGAACGACTTTCGAACCATGAGTAGGGCGCACATATGAGTGATTATCAATACATTCTCAAAACGGAAAATCTTTACAAAAGCTTCGGGACGCTCGAAGTGCTGCGCGACGTCAATCTCTCCGTCAAAAAAGGCGAAGTGATCTGCATCATCGGGCCTTCCGGCGCGGGCAAATCGACCTATCTGCGCTCTCTCAACCAGCTGGAAAAGATCACGAGCGGCAAGGTCTTCATCAAAGACGAGCTGTTTCTGCATCGCGAGCACAACCGCACGATCCACCGCGCGGAACCGGACGCGCAGAAGGCGATGCTGCTTGAAATGGGCATGGTCTTCCAGCGGTTCAACCTGTTCCCGCATAAGACCGTGCTGGAAAACGTCATGATCGCGCAGGTTCTCGTCCGCAAAAAGTCGGCAGAGGCCGCAAAGAAGCTCGCAATCGAGATCATCGAGCGCGTGGGTCTTTCCGACAAGCTGGACGTTTACCCCAGCAAGCTCTCTGGCGGCCAGCAGCAGCGCGTAGCCATCGCGCGTGCGCTCGCCATGGAACCCGAAATCATGCTCTTCGATGAACCGACGAGCGCGCTCGATCCGGAACTCGTCGGCGAGGTGCTCAATGTAATGAAGGGGCTTGCCAAGCAGGGCATGACCATGCTGGTCGTCACCCATGAGATGGGCTTCGCGCGTGAGGTTGCCGACCGCGTGGTGTTCATGGCGGACGGTATGATCCTCGAAGAAAACACACCGAAAGAGCTTTTCGATCACCCGACGAACGAAAAAGCGATCAGCTTCCTCAGGAGCGTTCTGTAACTTCCCTGCGCTTTGTCGCAGGTTGTAAATTGATCAAACGAGAGACAGACGCCGCCTGACAGCGGCGTTTTTCTCACAAAAACCGGTACGTTTTGACGGACTATCAAGTAAAACGAGGCAGCAATTATACGCGGCTGAACGGATGAGTACGGTTGGTCGATCAACTTGACATCGCATGCAAAATCATATATCATAAAACATAGTTATTTAATAGGACAAAGGGGTTCGTGACATGAGAATTTCCGCAAAGGGACGCTACGCGTTGGCCTCCGCCATCCATATGGCGCAGCAGCATCACAGCGGAGAGTCCATCACGCTGATCAGCATCTCCGAGCGGCTTGGCATCTCGAAGATCTATCTGGAGCAGGTGTTTTCGCTGCTCAAGCGCGGCGAGCTTGTCACCTCCGTCAAGGGCGCACAGGGCGGCTATCTCCTCTCCGCGGCACCGGGACAGATCAGCGTGCTGGATGTGCTGACCGCCGTGGAAACGGGTCTCTTTGACAAAACGGAGGACACGGTCGCAGAGCGCGCGCCGGAGATCGAGTTTGCCATGCGCGAGTCGGCGTTTGACGTTCTGGACAACGCGGTTGCGGCCTCCCTTTCCCAAATCTCTCTGGAAGACCTCGTCCTCGCGAGCGAAAAGCACAAAGGCGACGATGCCGCGATGTATTATATCTGATTGATTGACATATAACTATCAAAGCAGGAAGGAAACCCTCTCCTGCTTTTTAATTACGCAAATCACAATATTCTTTTAAACTGGGATAAAGTCCCCATCTTTTTTATTATATCAATCCTAAAAATAATCTCAAAAAAGTATTGACATGCCCGCTATTCTGCATTACTATATAGCTGTAGTCAGTACTACTTATTACCAGTATTACTATATAGCAAGGAGTGAATGTATTGGAACAAATCACTGAAATGCTCAAAGGCGTGTTGGAAGGTTGTGTGCTGGAGATTATCAGCCGCGGTGAGACATATGGCTACGAGATCACCCGCAAGCTCAACACCCTCGGCTTTGCCGACGTGGTGGACGGCACTGTCTACACCATCCTCGTGCGGTTAGAGAAAAACGGGCTTGTGAATATCACTAAGCAGCCGTCGGATATGGGCCCGCCGCGCAAGTTCTTCACGCTGAACGAGAGTGGACGCGCAGAACTGCTAAGATTCTGGGAGAAATGGGAGTTCGTCGCGTCAAAGATCATGGAACTAAAGGAGACAAAAGTATGAACTTCTGGGATAGAATCACAGGAAACGATATCAACCGCCAGTGGAAGGAATTCAAGTCGCGTGCGAATAAACTACCTGCGGATTATCAGACCGCGTGGATGCAGATCAACGCCGAACTCTGGCAGCGATCCGACTTTACGGGGCGCAACATTATGCCGATTCTGGATGGTGTGCTGGATTTGTTTGAGGAATCTAATGCCCAAGGTCAGAATATCCAGGATGTTCTCGGCGGAGATATCAAGGGTTTCTGCGCTTCACTTGCGGGTGAACAGGGTGCTAAGACATACCGCGACGGCTGGCGCGATCAGCTGAACGCTTCGATCCTGCGCAAACTCGGTCGATAGGAGGCAAATATGAAACTTCAAGACATGATACAGCAAAAGAAACTGTGGCGCGCGCACATGCGGCGGGTCAGAAAACTCCCACGCGACTACCAGATCGTCTACCACGAGATGCAGAAATACATCTTCTTGATCGGTACTGTGGAGTTTGAGAGAACTTCAAACGTACTTTCGGGCATAGTCGACCTCCTCGAAGAAGGCGCAGCAGCGGGTAAAGACGTGCTGGACGTCACGGGACGAGACGTCGCTGCTCTCTGCGACGAGTTGGTCGCGGGCGTGCGGACGTATGCGGATATTTCACAAGAAGAAACCGACAGCGCGGTTTTGAAAGCTATGGAGAAAGAAGCGCTGCGAGAACAGCGCAGGAAGAAATAGAACAAACTAGAATTAAAGCGTTGAGAGAACAGCGCAAGAAAGAAAAATCATGAAACAGATGATACAAATACAGGGATTACAGAAATCCTTTAAGAATCTCAATGTACTAAAAGGTGTCGATCTCGCCGTTGAAAAGGGCTCGATCTTCGCGCTGCTGGGTTCCAATGGCGCAGGCAAGACGACGCTGATTCGAATTCTCGCAACACTGCTCCCGTCGGACAGTGGTTCGGCAAGCGTCGCCGGTTCAGATGTTTCCGTTGACCCGGATCGCGTGCGCCGCGCCATCAGTCTCACCGGTCAGTTTACCGCCGTGGACGACGTGTTGACCGGTCGAGAAAACCTCGTCCTGATCGCAAAGCTCCGGCACTTGCCGCAGCCGCAGCGCATCGCAGACGAGTTACTTGAGCGCTTCAACCTCACCGAGGCTGCAAACCGCAGAGCTGGTACCTATTCCGGCGGCATGCGCCGCAGGCTCGATATCGCGATGAGCCTGATCGGCAATCCCGAGGTGATCTTCCTTGACGAGCCGACGACGGGACTCGATCCCGAAGGGCGCATCGAGGTTTGGAACACGATCAAAGCACTCGCGAACAGCGGTACGACGGTATTCCTTACCACGCAGCATCTTGAGGAAGCCGAGCAACTTGCGGACCACATCGCCATTTTGCACGAGGGCAAGATCATCGCCAACGGCACGCTGGACGCGCTCAAGCGACTGTTTCCACCCGCGAAAGATGAGTATGTATTAAAGCAGCCGACACTGGAGGAAATCTTCCTTTCGATCGTCGGTGGAAAGGAGTGAGCGTATGAACGTCACAAGAACACACCCGTTTTCCGACATGTTCGTGATGCTTGGCAGGTCCATGCGCCATATTTTCCGCAGTATGGACACCATCATCACAGTCGCTGTGATGCCAATTGCGATGATGCTGCTTTTCGTCTATGTCTTCGGCGGAGCGATGCAGGTCGGCAATGGTCGATATGTCGACTATCTATTGCCGGGTATCCTGCTGATCGCGATCGCTAACGGCGTTGGCTACACTGCCTATCGGTTGTTTCTAGATAAACAACGGGGCATTTTTGAGCGGTTCCGCTCGATGCCTGTCGCGCGATCCGCGGGGTTATGGGGTCACGTGCTCTCCTCGCTGGTTTCCAACGCCATCACGGTCGTCGTGATCGTGCTCGTCGCGCTCCTGATGGGCTTCCGCTCATCCGCAGGCGCGCTCGGCTGGCTTGCGGTGGCGGGTATTCTGATACTGTTTACATTGGCGCTGACGTGGCTCGCCGCGATCGCGGGACTCTCGGCAAAGAGTATGGATGGAGCTATCGCGTTTTCGTACCCGCTCGTGTTTCTGCCGTTCATCAGTTCGGCGTTTGTGCCGACGGAAACGATGCCGTCCGTTGTGCGCGCTTTTGCGCAGTATCAGCCCGTAACGTCCATTGTCAACTCCGTCCGCGCACTGCTTTCGGGCAATCCGGTCGGGAGCGAACTTTGGATCGCACTTGCCTGGTGCCTAGGCATTATGATCGTTGCGTATCTCTTCGCGGTAAGAGCCTATCAGAAGAACACTTGAGATAATAAAAAACAAAGAGACCCCAACGGGGTCTCTTTGTTTTGGTGCGGCTGGAGGGATTCTCCGCTAGGCTTCGGCTTGCTTGCGCTTCGCGCGGTGCAAGCTCTCGCCTGCGCTACCCTGCCGCTAAAAACAGTCCACCGGACTGTTTTCTTTACGCGGCTCCAAATCCCTCTGAACAGCAAACCAAAAACAAAAGCTCCCAACTGGGAGCTTTTGTTTTTGGTGCGGCTGGAGGGATTTGAACCCTCAAGGTTTCCCCGACGGATTTTAAGTCCGTTGTGTATGCCGTTCCACCACAGCCGCAATGTGAATATTTTACCATACGGACGCAGAAAGTCAATTCCAAAGCGGCTCAAATACGGATCACGACCGCCTAAAATAATCCCATCACGACGCCCGCGATTCCACCCGCAAGAAAGAAGAAAACCGGATGCACTTTCTTGATCTTCGGCACAAACAAAAGCCCCAGCAGAACGGCATACAATACAATATTCTGCCACTCGATTGCCTGCCAGAACCCTTCCATGATCGGTGCCGTGAACAGCGCCGCGCGGATCACCGTCCATGCGGCGGCCGCGATCAGCCCCGTCACTGCCGGACGCAGCGTAGAAAGCAGCGTGCCAATCAGGGGGCTTTGTCTGTTTTTCTCCAGCGCGCGCGCAACCAGCGAAACGATCACGAACGACGGCAGCACAAGCGCAAACGACGCTACCAGCGCGCCCAGGATGCCGCCCGCGCTATAGCCAGCAAACGTCGCCGCATTGACCCCGACAGGGCCCGGCGTCGCCTCCGCGATCGCGGTGATGTCCGCAAGCGTTAGAGAACCGAACCAGTACGGATATCGCTCCATCATCTTCTGGATGAACGGCAGCGTGGCATACCCGCCGCCAACCGAGAACAACCCGGTCTGGAAAAACTCAAGAAACAGCTGTAGATAAATCATCTGCGAATCCCCCACAGCACAAACCCGACCACGACGGCGAGCAGCACCACAAACACAGGCGAGAGATGCAGAAAGGCGATGATTACGAATCCGGCGACGCAGAGCGCGATGCCGATCCAGTTTCTCACATTGGAGCGAATCAACGATATCACCGCGGAGGTGATGACCGCGGCGACCGCGACGCGAACGCCGTTGAATGCATCGATCATCACGGGATTGTTCCACAGCTGCATGAGAACCGTTGCAACCAGCAGGATGCAGATGATCGGCGCGGTCATTACGCCGAGAATCGCAGCGGCAGCGCCGCCCCATCCGCCGCGCTTTTGCCCGATGAACGCCGCGGTATTCACCGCGATAACGCCGGGAACGCACTGCGAGAGCGCGAATGCATCGGCAAGCTCTTCCTGCGTGATCCATCCGCGGTGCTCAACGATTTCGTGCGTCAACAGCGGCAGCATGGTATACCCGCTGCCAAACATCAGCGAGCCGATTTTGAGAAATGATACATAAAGCGCCCAGAAATTTTTCATATAAAACTAATCCTAACGAAAATGATCCGCCGCGTCAAACAGGGATCAATAGACATACCATTGATTCACATACGCCAGCAGATACAATACGAACAACGCAATACAGATCACCGTGGCGATTCGGTCGACGGATTTTCTCTCGGTAAGCGCGCCAAGCGCGAGTGCAAGCGGATATGCTGCGGTCAGATAGCGCGGGCCGGAAAGAAGCCAGGTCGCGCCCATGCAGACCGCATAATACGCGATAAAGTAAGCGACATTGGACGCGCGGAGCTTGTTCTGCGCCGCGATGACGATGCCCAGCGAGGCAAGCAGATACACGATGTTTGGAATCCAAAGCCCCCAGAGCATCTGCAGATTGTCCGAAAACGAACCCGTCGCGCTGTTGACCACCGTCCCCATCGTGCTGAAAAACCAGCCGAGCTGCTGATGCCAGTGCTCGCTCTGCACGGTTAGAAACGTAGTCGCCGAGCCCGTCACGCGGTAGTTCACGTAGAAATAGAGCAACAGTCCCGCCGGAATGAAGATCAGCGAAAGTGCGTTGCCTGTCATTTTTAGCTGCCATGTGCGGTTTTTGCCCTGCGCGGGACGCTCGCGAATGATCGTACCGACCAGTTCAAAACAGGCAGGCGCGAACAGCAGCACGCCCGGCATGCGCGTAAAAGCCGCTAAAAATCCGATGATTCCCGCAACAGGATATAGATTTTTTCGTACCGCATAGACGCACGCCACGGAGAGCAGCAAAAACAGGCTGTCCGAAAGAGGCGCGGAGAAGAGAAACGACGAGGGCAGTATGCAGAGATATTTGAGCGCCCGCAATGCGCCTTTTTTATCCGTATCCATCAGCGCGAGCTCATAAAACAGATACGCCGCAAACACCCAGCAGAGGTTTGAGACGATCAGCCCGCTGACGAGGTAATTGTCAACGATGAAGTTCAGCCCGCGCACCAGATAGGGATATAGCGGCAAGAAAACGATCAATAGCCGGTCGTCGCCCGTGTTGACATAGCCGTTTTCCGCGATGTTCAGATAGTGCTGGCTGTCTGTACCAAGCTGGTTCCAGATGCCGAGGCGATCCATCAGCCCGCCGGCATATCCTTGCCCGAGCGAGAGCGCATAGGAAAGCGCAAAGAGCAGAATGCGAAACAGCGCAAGATAGATCACGAGCTGCAGCATCGGGTGCATGCGCTGCTTTCGCGCGCTGCGCTTGCCCTCCTGCTCCCGAACGGGCAGCCAGGGTTTTCTGCTCCAGGCTGCCATCCATTGCGGGATAAAGCGGATGCCGAGCAGTGCAAACAGAAACGCGCTGACTGCCGCCGCGGCGACCGCGATCGGGTTGTGCGGCGCGTCCGTAAACACCCACTCGGCAAAAGCCGCAAATAATAGGATTAAGGGTACCGATGTAAACAGTACCCTTTTCCAGATCCAATCAGATTGTTTGTTGGTCGAGTTCTGCATGCATATCCTTAGTCACGAAGTGCCAGGCAGGGTCCGAGGATTTCCCCCATCACGAGTCCGCTGCGTGCGGCCTCCGCGTCCCAGACAAACGCGCTTTCTGGCGCAACAGGAATGGGAGCCGCGGTCTGCTTCACGGGCGCTTTGTCGGGCGGGCAATCCTGCTCTATGCCGGATGCGCTCGTTTCTTCATGCGCGTGTCCGCTCTCGCTGCTGACCGTTACGGTATGTGTGATGGTGGTGTTCTTCTCCGTCAGCGTAGTCCTTGCGGTCGTCAGATTCGACATTGATTCGTGCCGTTTCTCGCCCTCAAAGACGGGTCCGTCCCTGCCTTGCAGCGAGCCTCTGCCTTCCATTGATTCATAGACCTTCTGCTGCGCGGGGCGAACATTTGGCGTAAGCGGAGTTGTTCGCATCGGCTGCTGCTCGCGCTGGAGTTGGGGCGCCTGCTGCCGCATGGCACGCCGGCGCTCCTCCTCCGCTTTCGCTTTTTTCTGGCTATTCTTCGCGGCAATCGGGATAATGACCCAAAAGATTACCAGAAGAATGATGACAAATTCCATAGTTATTTCTTGTTTTCGGTAGTAGCAGGTTTCGTGCCCTTGCCGATGGCCGTACGCATTTCCGTATCAGAATGGATGTTCTGCATCTTGTAGTAGTCCATCACGCCAAGATTGCCGGAGCGGAACGCTTCTGCCATGGCGCGCGGAACTTCCGCCTCTGCTTCCACAACGCGTGCGCGCATGCTTGCGATTGCCGCGATGTTTTCCTGCTCCTGCGCGACTGCCATCGCGCGGCGTTCTTCGGCTTTGGCCTGCGCAATGCGCTTGTCGGCTTCCGCCTGGTCGATCTGCAGCTGTGCGCCGACGTTGCGGCCGACATCCACATCCGCGATGTCGATGGAAAGAATCTCAAACGCGGTGCCCGCGTCGAGGCCCTTATCCAGAACCGTGCGCGAGATCCTGTCCGGGTTCTCCAGAACGTCCTTGTGGCTCTTGCTGGAACCGACGGTGGTGACGATGCCTTCGCCGATACGGGCGATGATGGTCTCTTCACCCGCGCCGCCGACGAGACGGTCGATGTTTGCGCGGACGGTGACGCGCGCTTTTGCACGCAGCTCGATGCCGTCCATGGCAACCGCCGCGATGATCGGGGTTTCGATGACTTTCGGGTTAACGCTCATCTGAACCGCGGTGAGAACGTCGCGTCCTGCGAGGTCGATGGCGCAGCTCTGTTCAAAGCCGAGCGGGATGCCCGCGCGCTGCGCTGCGATCAGCGCATTGATGACGCGGTCGACGTTACCGCCGGCAAGGTAGTGCGCCTCGAGTTTGTTGATGTTCACGTCGAGGCCGGCCTTAGTCGATTTGATCATCGGGTTGACGATCCGGCTCGGAACGACCTTACGGACGCGCATACCGACGAGCTGGAAGATGCCGACGCGCACGCCGGAAGCGGCGGCGGAAATCCACAGGCCGAGCGGTACAAAGCTGAAAAACAGTACCAGGAAGATTGCTATGATCACAATAATTGCGACAGGTCCAAACATACGATACCTCCTCAAATTCGGTGTTGTTGCGTAGTGTGCGCCGGAATTGATCCGGCAATTTGAAACGCCTTACGGCGTTACAAGAAACTTATTCGTCTGCTTGTTCCGCGCAGCCTGCGCGAACGCGGATGTGCATGCCCTCCGCCTTGACGACGGTGACGATTTCGCCCTTTTGGATGAACTCGCCAGAGGTTGCGACGTCGACGCGTCTGCCATCAAACTCCGCAATGCCGGACGGACGCAGCGTGGTGATGGCAACGCCAGTTTTGCCGACAAGCTCTTCTTTGGCGGCGGCAACTTCAGGCACGGATGTGCCGTCGGAATGCGCCCGTTGCACGAGGAACGATTTGCTCAGCCGCCCCTTTTGCAAAGAACGGATGACCCAAACAAGTCCCAGCACGATGATGAGCAACGCAATTGCGACGACGTAGAGCGCAACGCGCGGCTGTCCCCACCAAAGCTGCATCACAACGACGGCGATCAGCGAAAGAAGGCCGGTCGCGCCTGCGAGGCCAACGCCCGGAGTGAACAGTTCGATAAAGAACATCACCAGCGCGATGATAAGGCAAACAATTGTTGCCACGGCAGTCGGTCCTAGAATTTCATAAATAGTCATGTTTATAGTACCCCCTAACTCGGAAGATCAACACCATTATACCATATGCAACGACTGTAATCGCAACATTATTGTATTATTAGGTATATACATTTGTCACAATTTAGCCGCAAACACTACAGATTTGTGATGTCGCAACAAATATCAACTTTTCGCAGAATTATTCGCGATATTTTGGAGGAACATCGCGCACGCGAGCACATCCGCGGCACCGCCGGGGCTTGCATGCCAGGCTTGGCAATCGCAGTCCAACAGCCGGATCGCCTCATTGAGCGCGACGCCGCCGGAGGAATATCGTGCAGCGATTTCTCCCGCTCTATTGCGAAGGATTTGCGCCGTCTCTTCACCGCAGCGCGCAAGGACATTCGCGTCGTAGAGTGATTCGATCAGCCGCAGCAGCGCGATCTTCCATGCGTCATCTTCGGCGGCTCTCAGTTCCAACGCGCGTGCAAACGCCTCCCGTGCAGCAAGCGCATGCGGGAAGCCGTCCTCCGCCTCTCCTCTCGCGCCGCGCGCGCCGTAGCGCGCGAATGCTCTGCCCGCGTTCTCCCCAAGCTCGGCTGTAACGCCGCCGCAGAAACGCGCGCCAACCGCACAAATATCCTGCGGTGACTTTCCGTCGTTTGCAAAACAATGTCCGGCAGCATAAGAGAGCACGCCGAGCAAGAACAAAGCTCCCTTATGCGTGTTGACGCCGCCCGTCGCGGCAAACATCACGCGTTCTGCCTCTCTTCCCTGTTCGCGTACACTCGAGATTCTTCCCTCCGGCGGAAGCGTGGCGTCCGCAATGCCCTGCGCGGCAAACGTCGAAAAAAACGGCTCCAATGCGGCTGCGCTCCTGAGCAGCAGCGCAAGATCCATATCCGTGTGCGCACCGCAATTTTCTGCGTCTACAAGACCCGGCTTGGGTGAAAGCCGCGCCTCCTGCTCCAGCGCAGCGCGCGCAAAGAGGCCGATTTGCTCCGCAGTAATGCTCATAGCGCGTGCTCCCGAATGTAGGCGAGCGTAGTCTCCGGCACAAGCGGCGCGATTTCGTCATATCGCGCTTCTTTCCAGAGCGCGCGAACACGAGAGGCAGAGATCGGGCTCTCGCCGATTGTCTTTCGCGGAATCACGCGCACGTGAACGTCGTGCTCGGGCAGAATTGCGCAGAGTGTTTCGTTGTAGGCCGCCGTCATGGGGTCAAGCGGTTCCTCGCCGACAAAGCGCGTCAAGATCCCGCATGCGGGCGCAATGTGCGCCGCAAACAGCGTCGCATCCAGCCGCGCAAACGCGAGCGCCGCCTCGGTTTTGTCTTTGAAAAAATAATCGGGAAATGTCGCGCCGGAGATGATGTAGTCCCCGCCCGCGAGCACGTTGACGTTCGCCAAATCGCGGCAGCCTTCGCGCACCAATTGCAGGCGAACATCTGCCCGCACATGCGCGGCATCCGCAGAGAGCACAAACACGTTCAGCCGCTTGCACTGCGCGGCAGCGGTCTCGACGAGATACCGATGGCCAAGTGTAAACGGGTCCGCGTTCATCACGATTGCGCCGTCCGCTTTCGGCAAGCTTTTGAGATAATTTGAAAACGCGCGGTTGCTGCTTTCGAGCAGCGCCGCGTCATTTGTTCTGGTCAGTTCATAGAAACAAAGCGACGAGAAAAGCTCCGCGTACTGCGGCTTTGTGACCACAAACACGTTCTTTACGCCGCTCTCTTTCAGGGTTTGATACAGATGCGTCACCAGCGCGGGCAAAATCCCCTCGCCCTGCCTGTTTTCCTCAACCGCGAGCGAGCGAATTGCACTGCCTGCGACGCCGCCGAGCGCGAGCAACTTCTCTCCCTCATACGCGCCATAGAGCTTTGTCACGCAGCGATCCAGCCGGATGCCCGCGCGCGCATAAAACGCGTCGATCATCTCCCGATCGTGCTTGAGCGAAAGCGAACGAATCTCCATCGTTACCCCTTCTGAAATCATTCCGGCAAGGTCTGGATCAGCTTTTGCCAGGCTGCCTGAACTTCCTCTGCGGTGTGCAGCCTGCGCGAATAGCACGCCCGCCCCGCTTTGCCGCAGACGATGCAGCTGCGCTCCGGAAAACCGATCTCCTCGCGCGTGATCGCCGTTCCGTTCGGGCGGATGACGTCCATATCCCAAAGCCGCCCGTATGGCGCGGATTCTTCAAGCTTACACAGCTCCATCTTGAAAAATCCCGGTTCCGTCTTCACAACCAGATAGGCCTCGTCGCCTGTTTCTTTTTCGTGCGCCTCGAATACGAGCGGGATGAGCTCGTTTCGCATGATGACCCGCGCGATGGCGTTCACCCCAGCGTCAAACAGCCGGATCGTCTCCGGCGAGCGTTTGACAGGCCCCGGAGAAATAACAGTCAGCACAGCGACGCAAGCGCCGGGATACCGCCGGCGCAGGGCTTTGATGGTTGCCGCGCGCTGGTCTCTTGCGGCTAAAACTTGTTCCAAAGTGATCTCCATACAGGCATTATAGCATACTTCAAATAGTGCAAGAGGCACGGTTTGTACGCAAACATTTCTCAGTATAATCATACATTTTGCATTTGCATTATGCGAAGATGTAATCCGTTCGTTTTTTCAGCAGATAAAAGATAATTTGTTAATTTTCAGTTGCATTGTACGCTTGTATACAGCAATACAAGCATGCTTGCACGTGATATATTATCGCGTCAAACGCTGCATAATGCTTGTAATTACGCTTGAATACGGCTATGATTATGCATGGAAGAAGACCACTCGGAGGTGCCTTACACAATGAAAATCACCACGCCCGCTTCTGCGGGCACCATGGAATCCGGAGATATCATGATCGAGATCGAATCCGGCGAGCAGCAATCGGTCGAGGTCGTCTTAAAAAGCTCCGTCGCAAACGAGTTCGGCAAGCAGATCATCGCGACCATTCGCGGCGCGGTGGAAGAATTCGGGCTGGAATATGCCGTCATCAACGCCGTGGACAAGGGCGCGCTGGATTGCACCATTCGCGCGCGCGTGTTCGCCGCGTGCCAGCGTGCAACCGGCAGCGACGCATTCGATTGGGGGAAACGCGCATGACCAGACTCCGCAGGAGCATGCTGTTTGTGCCGGGCAACAACCCCGGCATGATGAGCGACGCACATATTTATGGAAGCGATGCGCTGATGTTTGACCTGGAGGACTCGGTCACCCTTCGCGAGAAGGATGCGGCGCGGTTACTGGTGCATCACGCGCTCAAGACGATTCATTATGGCGAGTGCGAGCGCGTTGTGCGCGTCAATCCGCTCTCGACCCCGTTTGGTAAAGCAGACATCGAGGCGATGGTCGCAGCCGGCGTGGAGGTCATCCGCCTGCCGAAGACGGAGACCGCGCAGGACATCTGGGATACCGAAACCGAGATTGAGCGCGCGGAGCGCAAATATGATATCCCCGTCGGGCAAACGTGCATGATAGCAGCCATCGAAGGCGCGCTCGGCGTGGTCAACGCCTATCAGATCGCGAGCGCAAGCCCGCGTCTTGTCGCAATCGCACTCGGCGCCGAGGACTATTGCGCAAACCTGAAGACTTCCCGCTCGCTCGAAGGCAGCGAACTTCAGTACGCGCGCGGCGCAATCGTCGTCGCGGCGCGAGCCGCGGGCATCGACTGCATCGACACCGTGTTTTCGGACGTAAACAACGAAGAGCAGCTGATCAAGGAAACGCGCATGATCAAGCAGCTGGGTTTCGATGGCAAATCCGTCATCAACCCGCGCCAGATCAAGCCCGTCCACCGCGTCTTTATGCCCACGCGCGAGGAGATCATGAAAGCGCAGCGCATCCTCGCGGCTAGCCGCGAGGCGGAAACGCGCGGCAGCGGCGTGGTCGCGCTTGACGGCAAGATGATCGACCGTCCGGTCGTGCTGCGCGCGGAGCGAACGCTCGAGTTGGCTTACGCGAACCGCGCGGTGTTTGAGGAGGAAGAAGCATGACACGCGATCAGGCATTTTACTCGGCGCTCACCGCGCTGGATCGGCAGGCTTATGTACCCGGCGAAAACAAGCGCCTGTACGACAAGGATCCTTCTTCCCTGAAAAACCGCATGGAACGGGAGAACAAGATCGTCGAAAGTCTTGAAAAGGCCGTGGAGCTTTCCGGACTGAAAGACGGCATGACGATCTCGTTCCACCATCACTTTCGCGATGGCGACCACATCGTCAACATGGTTGTAGACACGCTCGCGCGGATGGGCTTCCGCGATCTGCGGCTTGCGCCCTCCAGCCTTTCCGACGTACACGCGCCGCTGATTCAGCACATCAAAAACGGCGTGATTTCGCATATCGAAACATCAGGCTGCCGCGGCGCGCTCGCAAAAGCCATCTCGCAGGGGTTGATGGACGACCCGATGGTCTTCCGCTCCCACGGCGGCAGAGCCGCGGCAATCGAAGAGGACGAGATCCACATCGACGTGGCGTTTCTTGGTGCGAGCAGCTGCGACCCCTTCGGCAACGCAAACGGATACTCCCGCGAGGGCGAGGAAAAGTCGATGTGCGGCTCGATGGGCTATGCCCGCGTGGACGCGCAATACGCCGACACCGTCATCGTGCTCACCGACAACATCGTGGGCTACCCGAATGTGCCATTCGGCATCTCGCAGCGGCTCGTGGACTACATCGTCTGCGTGGACGACGTTGGCGACGCGTCCAAGATCATGACGGGCGCCACGCGTTTTTCCACCAACCCGCACGATCTGATGATTGCGGAGGCGACCTCCAACGTCATCGTGCACAGCGGCTATTTCTACGACGGGTTCTCGCTCCAGACCGGTTCCGGCGGCGCATCGCTGTCCGTTACGCGATTTTTGCGCGAGGCGATGATCGAGAAAAACATCCATGCGAGCTTCGCGCTCGGCGGGATCACTGGCGCGATGGTGAAGCTGCTCGAAGAAGGTCTTGTGCGAAGGCTTCTGGACGTGCAGAGTTTCGATCTGGACGCGGCGCAGTCGCTCAAAAACAACCGTTTTCATCAGCAGATCGACGCGAACTATTACGCGAACCCCTACCGCCGCGGCGCCGCCGTCAATCAACTCGACGTGGTCGTGCTCTCCGCGCTGGAGGTGGACACCAGCTTCAACGTCAACGTGCTCACGGGCTCCGACGGTATCATTCGCGGCGCGGTCGGCGGTCATCCGGATACTGCGGCGGGCGCCGCGCTCTCCATCGTCGTCTGCCCGCTCATGCGCGGGCGTATGCCGAGCGTTCGCGATCACGTGAACACGATCGTTACCCCCGGCGATACGGTAGATGTACTGGTCACCGATCAGGGCATCGCCGTGAACCCCAGAAGGCCGGAGGTCGCGGAACGGCTCGAGAAAGCGCACCTGAAGGTGACCCCCATCGAAGAGCTTGCCCGCAGAGCCGAGCGGATCACCGGAAAGCCCGATCCGCTGCCGTTTGGAGACAAGATCGTCGGCATCTGCACCTATCGCGACGGAAGCGTGCTGGATTTGATCCGCAACATCACCTGATTCGCGTCCAGATGCTGCCGCAACCCCTTCGTAACCACATCACGGTGTAGTCTTTCCGTTGTGTTACAATAGGTAAAAGGGGTGAGTTGTATGAATCAGACGCACTTTACGATGGAACTCGCGGAAGAATTGCTGGCAACGCTCAAATCCCGCTTTCAGGCGAATAGTAACCGCCACGCCGGAATCAGCTGGGAAAGCGTCGAGGCACGACTCCGCACCCATGTCAGCAAGCTCTGGTCTCTCTATATGATGGAAAAGACCGGTGGTGAGCCGGATGTGTTTACACAAGATGCTACCTCCGGAGAAGTCATCTTTTATGATTTCTCGGCGGAAACGCCAGCCGGACGCAGAAGTCTCTGCTATGACCGCGCGGCCTGGGATTCCCGCAAGGAGAACAAGCCCGAAACCTCCGCAATGGACAAAGCGGAAAGCATGGGTGTTTCCATGTTGACCGAGGAGGAGTACCGCGCGATGCAGATGCTCGGCGAATTTGACAAGAAGACGTCCAGCTGGGTGGTCACGCCGGAAGAAATCCGCAAACGCGGCGGCGCAATCTTCTGCGACCGCAGGTATGATCACGTGTTTACCTATCACAACGGCGCAGACTCGTATTATGCCGCGCGCGGGTTTAGGGCGAAGCTTGTGGTATAACCAATCAAATCATTTAAAAGAAGGGGTTCTGCCTCTTCTTTTTTGTTTGTTCAAACGTGACAGTCCGTTGTCAACTTATACGCGTTATTATGGTATGATGAGAATCAAATACTGTGAATGATTCGAGAGGATGGTGATCGACATGGGCTACACGCTCCCGCTGGAACAAATCACACTTGCGGACTATCAGCAGTTGCTCCAAAAACAGAATCTGTTGCCCGGCAGACGCATGCTGCATGAGCAGCTGGAAGCGCGCTTCTCCTCTCTCGCCAGTGCCGGACTTTCCAGTGTCTCACAATTATCCGCCGCACTTGCAACGACGAAAAAGCTCTCCTCGCTTGCCAACCAAACGGGCATATGCGAAGAATACCTTACGCTCCTGCGTCGCGAGCTAGGCAGCCTGACGCAAAAGCCGGTTCCGCTCTCCGCGTTTCCGAATCTGTCCCAATCTCTCATCAGCGAACTTGCCGCTTCCGGCACTCGCACGTCGAAAGATTACTGGGAGCAGTGCAAGAACCCAGCTGACGAACTTTTCTGCTTGTGCGATCTTGTGCGCATCAACGGCGTAGGCGCGGTTGCCGCGCGGGCATTTTATGAAGCGGGGTTTGGCTCTGTCGCCGCTGTTGAGGGAGCGACAGCCGCAGATATGCTCCAGCGTGTCAACGCGGTCAACGCTGAAAAGAACTATTACAAGGCGAAACTGGGTGTAAAAGACATGCAGTTCTGCATCGACTTTGCGAAGCTGTTGGTAAGATACGCTTGAACCTAATTCTATAAGTCTATCTTGAGACCTTCGGGTCTCTTTTTTCTTGCGTCATGAACCCAATGTGTGTTATAACTCTTCAAACGCCAAATCCGCCCCTGCTCGGGCGGAAACCGGAGGATCATGAAAAAAGGCTTACTCTTAGGACTCCTTGCATCGTTCTTTTTCGCGTTTACGTTCCTGCTCAACCGCAGCATGCATCTCTCGGGCGGTAGCTGGATTTGGAGCGCGAGCCTTCGATATCTGTTTACGTTCCCGATGTTTGCGCTGCTCGTCTGGCGCACATCCGGTTTTTCGCGCGTACACGCCGCGATTCGTCAATCTTCTCTTCCCTGGCTCCTCTGGAGTACCGTCGGCTTCGGGTTGTTCTATGCGCCGATCTCGTTTGCGGGCGACCATGGCGAAAGCTGGCTCATCGCCGCAAGCTGGCAGGTCACCATCGTGATGGGGCTTCTGCTCTCGCCGCTCTTTCATAAGAAGATCGCGGTGAAAAACCTCGGCGCGGCGGCTATCATTCTCGTCGGCGTGTTCCTGCTCCAGCTTGAAAACATCGTCTCCTTCCGGCTCACGTCCGTTGCGCAGACGCTGCTGCCGATTCTCATCGCCGCCGTTGCTTACCCGCTCGGAAACCGCAAGATGATGGCGCTCTGCCCGCCGGAAATCGGCACCATCGAGCGCATCTACGGCATGACGCTTTGCAGCCTGCTGTTCTGGCTGTTGCTCGCACTCTTTGGGCTTTTCACGCGCGGTCTTCCTTCGGCATCACAGACGATTCAGTCCCTCGGTGTCGCGGTGCTCTCCGGTGTGATCGCAACCCTGCTCTTTTTCAAAGCGACGGATCTCGTCAAGGAAAGCCAGCGTCAACTGGCAGTTGTGGAGTCCACGCAGTCGTTCGAGGTGCTTTTTACGCTGATCGGTGGCGTGCTTTTACTGCAAGACTCCCTGCCGGATACATTCGGCTGGGTTGGCGTCGGGCTGATCGTACTGGGCATGGTGCTCAGCAGCATCGCGTCAATCGACAGGCGCAAAACGGAAAACAACACATAGCAAGCAAAAAAGCCTGCACGCAATATGCAGGCTTTATTATTTGACTGACGTTTTTCATTGACAAATACACGTTCGTCGATGTATGATAGTGGCATATATGTAAAAGACATATATGTTTAATATTTCCTCTAATATCATTATATCGTGCTGTTGGCAACGCGTCAATAGCATCCGGCAAAAAAAGTTGAAGGAGCCCCGAATGAACGATCTGGATCAAAAACACGAACAGCAATGGCTCGAACTCGTTTTAAAAGAAGCAAACGCGCAATACAACGAAGCCACAGAGCGCGACGACGCGTTGAAGGACGACGCCATCGACGTCCAGCGCGACCTTTGGGAAGATCTCGGCTCCATCGCCTCTTCCGACGGGTTGGATAAGCTCGTCGATTTTCTCGAGTACATCAACGTGATGAAGAAGCAGAAGCGCAGCCACAGCATCATCGAGGCGCAAAAAACGAAACTCGAGAAGCTCCTCCGCTCGCCGTATTTCGGGCGCATCGATTTCCGCACGCTGCAGCAGACCACGACGAAACCATATTATATCGGCACCTTCAGCCTGATCACGGACGAGAACAGCGTGCTGGTCTACGACTGGCGCGCGCCCGTGAGCGGCATGTTTTACGACAACGAGGTTGGAAATGCAAGCTTCACCACACCCAACGGGCTTGTGGAAGGCGAACTCACCCACAAGCGGCAATATAAGATCGAGCGCGGCAAGATCGTCTACAGCTTCGACAGCAGCATTAAGATCGACGACGAGATGCTCCAGCAGATGCTGGCGGGGCACGCGGACGGTAGGATGCGCTCTATCGTAACAACCATCCAGCGCGAGCAAAACCGCGCGATCCGAAACGAGGACTACAAGCACCTGATCGTGCAGGGCGCGGCAGGCAGCGGCAAAACCTCCGTCGCGCTCCACCGCATCGCATACCTGCTCTTTCGCCACAGGGACACGATCACGGCGGACAACATCATCGTCTTTTCCCCGAACCCCGTGTTCAGCGACTATATTTCAAACGTTCTGCCGGAGCTTGGCGAGCAGAACATGCTGCAGACCACGTTTGAAACGTTTCTTTCCGGCGCGCTCACGACAAAAGGCAAGCGCGAGCGGTATTACGACCTGATGGACTACCTCTTTGCGGCGAAATCACAGCCCGGCTATGAGACGCGCACAAAGCATCTCCGCTTAAAATCCTCGTCCGCGTTTCGCGACGCGATCAAGGCGTTCGTACACGCGCTGGCAGCGGAGCAGGTATGCTTTGCGCCGCTTGTCTGCACCGGAAAAACCATCGCATCCTCCGCCGAGCTAGAGCAGCTGTTTTCCTATGATTATGCGTCGCTTCCCTATCTTGCGCGGTTTGCCAAACTCCGCTCGCGCATGGAATATCTGCTCGACACGCACGAATCAGAGCGCGCGGCGCAGATTGCAGAGTCGATCACCGCGGCGGAGGGATTCATCGACCGCGGCGAGCTCAAGCGCAGAAGTCGTGCCCGCGCGCGCGAGGAAACGCAGCATGCACGCAATAACGCGGCCATAATGACGGAGGTCACCGCAAGCAGCGTCTATCTCCAGTTTCTCGACGCGCTGCACATGTGGCTGCCCGGTTTGTCCGCAGAGGTAGCGGAATCCGTTGCCCGCTATACGCGCGAAACCCTGCGCGCAGGGCAGATTCACTACGAAGACCAGATCGCGCTACTATATTTGCAGGGTGCGCTGGGCGGCACGCAAAAGACCGCGCGCATCCGATATGTCATCATCGATGAAGCGCAGGACTATTCTCCGTTGCAGCTGGAATGCATCCGTCTATTTTTCTCGCAGGCGAGCGTGACCATGCTTGGCGATCTGAATCAGTCCATCACGCCGGATCTCAGCCTCGGCGGGTACGAAAACATCGCTTCCCTCTTTCCTGCGGACGAAACGCTGCTGTTGCGGTTTACGAAGAGTTATCGTTCGACGGCGGAGATCATCGACTTCGCGGGTAAAATCCTCGGTCACGAAAGCGAGGTCGATTCCGTCGGACGACACGGCGAACTTCCTGCAATCGTCAGCCTGCCGAACGAGGCCGCCGTCTCCCGCGCGATCACGGAGGATGTCCGTGCATGGACTGCGCAGGGACACGCCTCAATCGGTATTCTCACTGAGACAAAGGCGGAGGCAAAAGCGCTCCATCACGCGCTGAAAAGCACAATCGACGTGAAAGCCATCTTCGGCGGCGAGGAAGAGTTTCCGCGCGGCGCGGTGGTGCTGCCCGCATATCTCGCCAAGGGGTTGGAGTTTGACGCAGTGATTCTCGCGAACGCCGGCGGCGGACACTATGCCGAGGAACGGGAGCGGCTGCTGCTCTACACCGCTTGCACGCGCGCGCTGCATGCGCTCAAGGTGTACTGCGTCGGCGATCCTTCGCCGTTTCTTCCGGATTCTGCACAATCTTAAAGCGTACTTTTCTTTACGAGACCCGTAATTTGTGATACGATTTGTTCCAGATTTTCACCGACCGGAGGCATTATGGAATCAACTCCTGAACAAACCAGCCAACCGCAACTGCGATTTCAGCGTGCGCTTCTCGCCGCGCTGTTGATGAGCGTCATAGCGCTGCTCACGTGGTTTTTGCCCAGCGAAAGCGCGCAAAGCATCGGACTAGCGATCCTGATCGCAACCGTGCTTCTCATGCTGTTGAACTGGATGATTTTTTTGGTAACGCGCAATGCAACGCGCGGGATTAAACTTACAGCGCGCATTCTTGCGGCGCTTGTCAGCCTCGTGCTGCTGTTGAGCGTGACGATTTATATGATCGCGCCGAAACAGCTCTTTTATGCGCGTAACGACGAGGCGTCGGCAAGTGCGCTTGCAGCCTACCCGAACGTGGAGCAGCTGACGATTGAAACCGAAGATCGCGTCGTCTCCGGCTGGATGATCCATCAAGCGGAAGGTAAAGCGCCGTTGGTGCTCTACTTCGGCGGAAACGGCGAAGTCGCGGCAAAGCGGATGCTCTATCTCGTCGAGAGCGGCGACATCAGTGCGTTTGCGGGCTGCAACTTTGCGTTTCTGGACTATCCCGGTTATGGACTTTCCAGCGGCAGCCCCAGCGAGGCTTCCCTGCAGCAGATGGGGTTGGATGTGTATGACGCGATGATTTCCCGCGAGGACGTAGACGCAAGCCGTATCATATTGTTCGGTTTTAGCATGGGCACCGGTGTTGCAAACTACGTCGCCGCCAACAGAACGCCCGCCGGACTGGTTCTTTTTGCGCCGTATGCGGACGGATACGATCTGTATAACACCATGGTTCCCATCTTCTACGGGCCGCTGCGCGCGCTGGTCGCGTTTAAGATGGAGTCCGTCCGCTTTGCAGAGTCGGTCTCCGTCAAGCCGATCATCTTCTCCTCCGTTGACGATGAGATGGTTCCCTTTGCCTCGTCAGAACGCCTCTCAAACGCGTATCCCGCAGGATGTGCTTTTATGCGGTTGCAAGGCCTTGGGCACAATGATTACTGGAAGTCAACCGGCGTTCTGTTGAACGTTTCACAATACATCGCGGAGGTGATCGACCTTGGAGCATAAGGAGAAGAGTTACCGCGCGGGACTATTCGCGCCTGCCGCCGCAATCGCGCTCGGCTGCGCACTTGCCGGTCTGCTGTTGAGCACGTTTATGCTATGCAACATCTCCGTGCAACAGTTTCTGCCGCTGATTTTGTTGGGATTGTTCCTGCTGCTCGCGTTCTTCACGATGCGCATGCGCTGGGCAAAGACGCACGTCTGGCTGTTCTATACACTCTGCGTCGTGTTCGCCGTCGCCTTCGGCTTTGTGATCCGCGCGATATTCTAAGCAACTAATCATGCATCAACAAGCCCGCCGAAAGGCGGGCTTGTTGATGCATTGCTGCCCGCTCTTGCGAAGCACATGCCAACCAAAGTAACCGTATTACCAACTTGTGTATCACGCAAAACAAAGGGGTTACTGTCAGCTCAAGCAAATCAAAATCGCGGCTGTATTCTCCCTTTTGCTGTGATATAATATCGAAAGCAAACAATTGTACTGATCAAGGAGATAACTTGGAGAAGCGCAGAGTCGCAGTGCGAACCCTTGTTGAGACCGTCATGCTGTCCGGAAGTCTCTCCGCGTCGGCTTCTTCCGCGCGCCTGCTGGACGGCATCCGCGGTCATCAGGCATTGCAGGCGGTCGCGGCAGAAGGCGCAAAAAACGAGGTCTCCGTCTCCGGCACAGTCAGCTCCAAGCACATCGAGCTAACGGTGTACGGCAGAATCGACCGCCTCTATGGCGAGTCCCGCGTGGAAGAGATCAAGACGACGTATCTCGACGGCGAACGGCTCGCACCCGGCGATCCGCAACATTGGGCGCAGGCAAAATGCTATGCCTATCTCTTCTGCGAGACCGCGCAGCTCGACCAAATCGAAGTCAGCCTAACGTACTTCCACCTCGACACTGGCGAGATCACGACGTTCACCGAACCGTATTCGCGCGAATCCCTCGCGGCGTTTTACGCGCTCCTCACCGAGCGCTATCTTGCGCTGCTCGAGACGGAATACGTCCACGAGCGCGCCCTGCGGGAAGACGTGCGGCAGATGGCGTTCCCCTATCCCGCGTTCCGCGAGGGACAGCATGAGCTCGCCGCGCAGGTTTATTACGCCATCCGCGAAAAGTCCGCCCTGCTTGCGCAGGCGCCGACGGGCACGGGCAAGACCATGGCGGTGCTCTTCCCCGCGCTGAAAGCACTCGCGGACGGGCACGCGGCAAAGATTTTTTACCTCACCGCGCGCACGACGCAGCAGGAGGCGGCCGTCAACGCGGCAAAGCTCATCCACGCCAAGCATCTGCGCGCCGTGGTCATCACCGCCAAGGAAAAAGCGTGCGTTTATGATCATCCGATCTGCCGCGAGGGCGATTGTCCACGCGCGGAGGGGTATTATGACCATCTCGGCGACGCGCTCTCCGAGATGAATAAACTCGACGGCGTGTTCACTCAGGAGCTGATCCGCGCCTACGCGGCAAAGCACTTTCTATGCCCGTTTGAACTTTCGCTCGATCTTTCACTTACGTGTGATCTGATCATCTGCGATTATAACTACGCGTTCGACCCTCGCGTGCGACTGCAGCGATTCTTCACCGCAGGGCGCAATGGATTCGTTCTGCTCGTGGACGAGGCGCACAACCTGCCCGACCGCGCGAGAAGCATGTATTCCGCTGCGCTCTCGCTCGCAAGTGTCACGGAAACACGCCGCAGCGTGCCCAAGCTGTTGCGCAAAACGCCGCTCTACCGCGCGCTTAAGCGGCTGGAAACGGAGATTTCCGCGCTGTTTGAGGCGATCGAACCGCCGCTTGCCGCAGTTGAACCGCCGGAATCGCTCACGCGTGCGGTGGAAGGCGCGCTGGATCAGCTCAACGCGGAGAGCATCCCCGCCGACCGCGCGCTGGCACGTCAGCTAAGCTTCGATCTATCGTCGTTTCGATTTGTGCTGGATTTGTACGACGCGCAGTATCGCACGCTCTATCAGGGTGGCAAGACCACGCGCACGGTCACGCTCTATTGCACCGATGCCGCGGGCAAGCTCGCGGAGATTTACAAAAAGTGTCGCAGCGAGATCCTGTTTTCCGCGACGTTATCGCCGTTTGTGTTTTATCGCGATCTGAGTGGTGTGAAGGCCGAGACGCCGTTTCTCGCGCTGCCGTCGCCGTTTCCGCAGGAAAATCTCGCAGTGTTTCATCTGCCGCTGGATACGCATTTTGCCGCGCGGGAGACGACGCTGCAAGCCGTCGCGGAATCCATCCACGCGTTCGTTCTCGCGCGCAATCGGGGCAATTATCTCGTGTTTGCGCCGTCGCATTCCTATCTCGCCAAGCTTTCTGCACTTCTTCGCGAGCTGCTGCCCGACATCTCGTTTCTCGAGCAGTCGCCAAAGATGGACGACGAAGCGCGCGCGGAGTTTCTCGCGCAGTTCCAACCGGACTGCGAAGGCATCACGCTTGGGCTTGCCGTGATGGGCGGCGTGTTTGCCGAGGGGATCGACCTGCCCGCCGAGCGGCTCTGTGGCGCGGTCGTGGTCGGCGTAGGTCTGCCGCAGGTGTGCCTCGAGCGGGATGTGCTGCGCGACGCATTTGAAGAGACGTATCAAAGTGGGTTTCGCTATGCCTACCAGTACCCGGGTATGAGCAAGGTCTTGCAGGCGGCCGGGCGCATCATCCGTACGGAGACAGACCGCGGCGCGCTGCTGCTGATCGACACGCGTTATTCACTCGCGGACTATCGCGCGCTACTGCCGCCGCACTGGAAGGTCGAGCGGGTACGCAAAAAAGAAGAGCTCGCGGAAAAAGTATCCGCGTTCTGGAATGAATCGAACGTATAACTGTATATGAGCAAACAAAGCGCGTTCTTTGCTTGCTTCTATCGTAGCAACCTGATAGACTACACGATTGTATGAGTAAAATGAATCGTTACAACTTCAAAGCCATCATGTTTGATATCGACGCGTGTCTGATCGACTCCGCACCGAACCTGATTGAAACGCTGGATCGCGCCGTGTTTGATACCGGCGGTGGTCATCATCCGCCGGAGTATCTTAGAAAGATGCTCGGCCTGCCCGGTTACGCGCTGGCAGATCTGTTCGATTTGCCGGACTGGAAGCACACGCTGCAAACATGGAGCGATTATTACGCGCTTGTTGCAAACGCGAACAAGCCGTTTGACGGCATCGAAACGCTGCTTTCAGCCATCAAGCAGGCGGGATTACCGCTCGGTGTCGCTACCTCGCAAGGACGCGAGCTGTACGAAGACCACTTCCACAAATACGGATTGATCGACTTTGTCGACCTCGCGGTCTGCGCGGACGACGTCGCGAACCCAAAACCCGCGGCGGACTCGCTGCTTTTTGCCGCCGAACACTTCGGCATCTTGCCGAGCGAGATTCTCTTTCTTGGCGACGCACCGTATGATATGCAGTGCGCGCACGCGGCTGGCGCAAAAGGTGCACTCGCGGTCTGGGGCACGACCGATCCCACGATTCCCGCGGACTTCTATCCCCCGACGCCGCTGGACGTTCTCCCAATCATCGGCATCACACTCGATTAACGCAACAAAGACAAAGCCTCCGAACCGAGCGGTTCGGAGGCTTTTTGTTTGCGTTGTGTGTTACAGAATTCGTTTGCCGATCTTGCCAAACGCGTTTTTGCCCGCGTAGACGGCGGCGGAACCCAGTTCGTCCTCGATGCGGAGCAGACGGTTGTATTTCGCGACACGGTCGGTGCGGGAGGGTGCGCCGGTCTTGATCTGGCCAGAGTTGGTCGCAACCGCGATATCCGCGATGGTCGTATCCTCGGTCTCGCCGGAGCGGTGCGAGGTCACGGCGGTGAAGCCCGCGCGCTGCGCCATTTCGATGGCTTCCAGCGTCTCGGTCAGCGAACCGATCTGGTTGACCTTGATGAGGATGGAGTTTACGCTGTTCTCCTCGATGCTGCGCGCAAGGCGCTTGGTGTTGGTGACGAGCAGATCGTCGCCGACGAGCTGTACCTTGTCGCCGAGTTCTTTTCGCAGCTGCTTCCATCCGTCCCAATCCTCTTCGGCAAGGCCGTCTTCGAGCGAGATGATCGGGTACTTCGCGGAAAGGTCCGCCCAATAGCGAATCATCTCTTCGCGGCTCTTGAGAACACCCGTCTTCCAGAAGAGATAGCTGCCCTCTTTGCCCGCTTTCTTCGCTTCGTCAAACATCTCGGTGCTTGCCGCGTCCATCGCGAGCATGAAATCCTTACCGGGCACGAATCCGGCTTTGCTGATGGCTTCCATCAGGGTTTCGAGCGCTTCCTCCTCGCCGGAGAAGTTCGGGGCGAAGCCGCCCTCGTCACCGACAGAGGTGCTCAAGCCCTTCTTGTGCAGGATGCTCTTGAGCGTGTGAAATACTTCCGCGCCCCAGCGCAGCCCTTCAGCGAACGTAGGCGCGCCGACAGGCATGATCATGAATTCCTGACTGGAGATATTGTTGTCCGCGTGCTTGCCGCCGTTGATGACGTTCATCATCGGCACGGGCAGCACATGCGCGTTCACGCCGCCGATATAACGATACAGCGGCAGCTCCAGCGTCTTTGCCGCGGCGTTTGCCACCGCGAGCGACACCGCGAGGATGCCGTTTGCGCCGACCTTGCTCTTGTCCGCCGTGCCGTCGATGGCGAGCATCTTGTAGTCGATCTCGCGCTGGCTGGTTACGTCCATACCGACGAGTTTGGGTGCAAGCATGTTGTGCACGTTCTTGACGGCCTTCTGTACGCCCTTACCCATATAACGGTTCTTGTCTCCGTCGCGCAGTTCCAGCGCCTCATATGCGCCGGTTGACGCACCCGAAGGAACGGCTGCCCAGCCGACGACGCCGCCACTAGTGGTGACTTCCGCTTCTACGGTGGGGTTACCGCGGGAATCCAAAATTTCTCTTGCTACGATTTTGCTGATTGTTTGCTGGCTCATCTATCATACCCTCAACTTTCTGATGTTGTTTGTGCTTCGCTCCGTGACGGGAGCAATCAATTGTTATAAATACAACGTAGCACAATCGTCTGTATTGTCAAGCGACAGCGTCACGCAGCGGGCATTTTTTGCGACAATATCACAATTTACTCTGGAATATCAGAATACCCGCGCAAGAAACATATAAACACGAGACAGTATTTTGCTTGAAACTATCGCGTCTACCCGTTATGATATCTTCAATACACTATAACAGTGCGTGATTTGCGTGGTTTTTACCATCGCATACGCAAAGAGAGGAATGCAAGTCCATGAATGAACCAGCATCCCCCGTCGTTCCCGTCGTCGAGGCGGACGCGCAGGCAGCAGCCATGCAGTATGATCCGGCTCCCGCGCAACCGTCGAGCGAGGCGATCTTGAGCAATCTCACTGCCGAAAAACGCGATATCTCCATCGTCTCCGGCTTGATCGGCGCGCTTCTAGGCAGCATCCCCGGCGTCATCCTCTGGGTGATCATCGGTCAACTCGGCTATATCGCGGGTATCTGCGGCTTTCTGATGGTGCGTGGCGCAATCTTTGGCTACATGAAGCTGGCAGGCGGGATCAACAAGCTTGGCAAGTTCCTTGCCGCAGCCATTGCGTTCCTGATGCCGCTCGTAGCCGAATATCTCGGCATCGCGGTCTCGATCTATCGTGCCTTCCACGAGTCTGAAGGGGTCACGATCGCGCAGTCGTTCGCATATGTTCCGTATTTTCTGAACGAGCCAGAGGTCGTGAGCGGACTCGTCACCAACCTGCTGATCGGTTATCTGCTCTTTGCCGCAAGCTTTATCAACTTCAAGCCAAAGCAGAAGACTATTAACCAGCCATTCCCGAAACTATAATCATCGGCACGGTACCGTTAGGAACTTCCTACACGTTGCATTTGTCTTCATGATAGACACCGTTCGTTGACGCATGTCGTCCTTCGGGATAAAATGGAACCTGCAATCATTACACTCGTAGAAACGGAACCATCATGAAAAAGAAGTTCAACGCGCTTACCCCGGCGATGACATTCATCCTGCTGTTCAGCATCGTTAGCCTGCTTTCTGATATGACGCATGAAGGTGCTGCGAGCATTCGCGGCGCTTACCTGAGCCTGCTCGGCGCTTCCGCCGCAACCATCGGTTTTGTCTCCGGCCTCGGAGAACTCGCGGGCTATTCCCTGCGGCTGCTCTTCGGGCGCTTTGCGGACAAGACCAAGCGCTACTGGCTCATCACCATCGTAGGTTACGTCATCGACGTACTGGCGGTTCCCGCGCTCGCGCTTTCGGGCGAACACGGTTGGATCTTTGCAAGTTCGCTGATCGTGATCGAGCGCATCGGAAAGGCGATCAAGAAACCCGCCAAGAGCACGCTGATGTCGTTTGCCGCAACACAGGAAGGCGTCGGCAAGAGCTTTGCAATCGCGGAGTTGATCGATCAGCTAGGCGCGTTCCTAGGCCCCGTGATGCTGTATGTAACCCTGTTGTTCAAACAGAGCGGCAGCTTACAGGAGCGGTATGCCTTCTCGCTCGGGCTTTTGATCATTCCCGCCGCCGCAACCATTCTGATGCTGTTCGTGACCAAGCGGAAGTTTCCCAATCCGGAGCACTTTGAACCGGAACCCAAGCAGCTCGTGCCGTTTCGCATCAACCGGAAGTTTCTATTATATCTCGGCGGCATCAGCCTATTTGCGTTCGGCTTTATCGACTACTCATTGATCCTGATGCACGTTTCACGCACGCACGCCGCGCTGTCATCGGGTCTATCGGAGGCAACGTCGTTTGTCAACAGTGGTACGCTGCCGTTGCTTTACGCGGGCGCGATGCTCATCGACGCCGCAGCCGCGATGATCTTCGGTTTGATGTACGATAAAAAAGGCATGCGCGCGCTGATTCTATCCACCGCGCTCTCCGCGCCGTTTGCGCTGCTCGTGTTCGGCACATCCGGTAACGCGGCGTTGCTCGTCGGCATCGCCATGTGGGGCATCGGCATGGGCGCGCAGGAGACGATCCTAAAGGCGGCTGTCGCGGGCATTGTCCCCAAGGCGAGCAGAGCGACAGGCTACGGCATCTTTGAGTTTGTCTTCGGCGTGTTCTGGTTCCTCGGCAGTTGGCTGCTTGGCGCGCTGTACGATGTGAGCATTCCGGTGATGATCGCGGTCTCCGTCAGCGCGCAGGTGCTTGCCATTCCGCTGTATTATCTATCGTCGAGAACCGCAGAATAGAGTTCTTCGAATCAATTTACTCGCGAAAAACAGCCCGCCATTTGGCGGGCTGTTGTGTTTGCGTGTGTTATCCTTTTCGTTCGTGCAAAAGCTTCTCTTTGTTCGGAGCCTCGCGTAGTAAAAAATTCGCCCACGGTGCATTCCAGTCTTCGATGTGATCCCGCCAGTAGAGAAGTCGTTCCATAAACCAAATCAGATCTTCGCTCTCGCGCGTTTCTCGCTCTTCCGGCGCGCACTGCCGCACGACCGCGGTAAGCCAATAGAAAACGAGTCCGAGCGCGTGCGTTTCCGTGTGAACGGTGGCGCAAGCGTGCCCGACGGCTCTTGCGGCTGCTTCCGCGATCGCATCCCGCTTGCCCGCCTCGCCTGCCGCCGCGTGCGCCTGTAGAATCGCGCGTCGTGCCAGCGGCATCTTGATCTCGCCCTCCGCCCACATGCGGCTCACGATTGTCGCCTCGCGCGGGCGCAGTTCGGCCGGAATGCGCTCTTCAAAAAAAGCAAGCGGACGCGCAGCGCAGTCGAGTGCCCAAGCGACAAGCACGCGATGGGCCTGCTCCTCCATCAATTGCCGAAGCGGCTGAATGCACGCGCTGTCTCGCGAATAGAGTATCTTTCGTTGCTTTGGCATCGTTTCTGTCCTTCTTTCCCTCAGGTTTTCCAGCGCATGCCGCGCGGACGGATACCGATTTGTACCATCGCGCTTATGATCCATGATCGAGATCAGCGCGGTTCGATTGTTTGCGCCCGTTTCCACCATCTTTAGAAGCGCCGGCGTCAGGCGCGAAAGTTGATTTCGAAACATCATTGCGCTCACAAATCAGTTTTTCTATAGTATATCACGCGGTTCCCGAAAAGAATGCGCCTGTGTGCTGGCCCTGCGCAGAAGATTCCGTACGGCAATGAAAACAATCGAACTTTTCCGTGAGAAACGATTGACAATCTATCGCATTTGATATACTCTTTACGGTAAATTCGGAGTATTTCGGCAACGCGTAAAGTCCATCAACGATGATGAGAAAATACGCAAAACGATGGCTCGAATCCGGAATCATATACTATTCTGCATGGGCCGGTGCGGGTTGCATCGGCTTGGTAACTGTAAGGGGGTTATTCTGTGTCTTTTGTTGAAAGCCTTTTGGTTGCTCTGTTTATCATCTCTATCGTCTTTCTCGCGCTCTTTGCTTTGTACCTGTTTGTGGTGCTGTTCTCTTTGATCGTCGAGACGGCAGAAAACGCGGCGAAAATCAAAAAAGCCGCTCGCTAATCACACAACTAGTTAAGCAAAGGAGAACATCATGTTAACAGAAGCATTATCCAATCTCTTGGCATCGTCCGGCTTCAGCGCACTGACCTGGCAGCAGGCAGTCATGATCGCGGTGTCTTTGGTCTTGATCTATCTTGCAATCGTCAAGAAATTCGAGCCGCTGCTCCTTCTTCCGATCGCGTTCGGCATGCTGCTGGCAAACCTGCCCCTCACGGGCTTGATGTCCGGCCCCGAATCCGAAGGTGAAGTCGGCGGTCTGCTGTATTACCTCTACAAGGGCGTTAAGCTCGGCATCTACCCGTCGCTGATCTTCCTCGGCATCGGCGCGATGACGGACTTCGGTCCCTTGATCGCGAACCCCAGCAGCCTCTTCCTTGGCGCCGGCGCACAGTTCGGCATCGCGGTTGCGTTTGTCATCTCCAATGCGCTCGGGTTCACCCCGGCGGAAGCTGCCTCCATCGGCATCATCGGCGGTGCGGACGGCCCGACGGCCATCTACCTCACCACGCGTCTTGCGCCGGATCTGCTTCCCGCAATCGCCATCGCAGCGTATTCCTACATGGCGCTGATCCCGATCATTCAGCCGCCGATCATGCGCATGCTCACCACGAAGAAAGAGCGCGAAACCATCATGGTGCAGCTGCGCCCGGTTTCCAAACTTGAGAAGGTTTGCTTCCCGATCATCGTTTCGATCCTGTGCATCCTGCTGCTCCCGTCCGTCGCACCGCTCATCGGCATGCTGATGCTCGGCAACCTCTTCCGTGAGTGCGGCGTTGTGGAGCGTCTCTCCGATACCGCGCAAAACGCGCTGATCAACATCGTGACCATCTTCCTCGGCGTAACCGTCGGTGCGACTGCATCCGCGACCACGTTCCTGCGTGCCGAAACGCTGATGATCATCGGCCTCGGCCTCGTTGCGTTCATGTTCAGCACCGTCGGCGGACTGTTGCTCGGCAAGCTGATGTACGCGCTCTCCGGTGGTAAAGTCAACCCGCTGATCGGTTCCGCAGGCGTTTCCGCCGTTCCGATGGCGGCGCGCGTGTCCCATCTGGAAGGCCAGAAGGCCAACCCGAAGAACTTCCTGCTCATGCACGCCATCGGCCCGAACGTCGCAGGCGTTATCGGTTCCGCGGTTGCGGCAGGCGTTCTGCTCGCGCTGTTCGGCAAGTAATCGAATATCATCCAAGCAATCAAACGGAATCTGGCTTTTGTCAGGTTCCGTTTTTTCATACACAGGTAACAGTTGCGTCACAGGCACGCTATTGTCAGCGCACACGCAATCTACTATAATTGTAGAAAACAAGGAGGTTACCGCTATGGGTTTTATAAAACGTCTTTTGGGCATCGGCGTAACCGTCGGCGCAACCGTCGCCGCAGTGAAGGTGGCCGATCAGGTGAAGGAGAACAATCCCGACGGCATTCAGGATGTCAACGGCGACGGCAAGGTCGACGCCAAGGATTACTTTGAAGAAGTGAAGAAAGCAGCCGTCGAGGTCTATCAGGAGGCTTCCGCTTCGATCCAGCAGAAAGCGCCGGAGTTTACCCAGCGCGCGAAGAATGCGGCGGAGGACGTCAAGGACGCGGTCAACAACGCCTTTGGCTCTAAGGACAACGGCTCCGGTATCTAATCGCATTACGCAAAACGAAATCAGTACGACTCACATTCCCCCGCAATTTCGCGGGGGATTTTACTTTCTCACCGCCTTTTTCCGTTTCGTCCGTAAAATAACCCTGATGTGCCGGTGTTTCGAGTCTTTTTCGCGTTTTCCACATTGCCGGCTTTCCTGCGCAGGAGTACAATGTGGATAATCAGGGGAGTTTACATAGTCCTTGCATCCATAGGGGCGAATTTCTTCCCGCGCTCCGCAATGATCCCATCGGGAGACGACATAGAGGCATTTCCTATCATCCGGGATGGAATCCTCCCGCATCCCAACGCCATTCATATTGTAGTGTTGGAGGTAATGTTGATGAAAAAGCCACATGATCCCAATAAGCGGCCTCGCTGGTCCTGGTATTTTTATGACTTCGGCAACTCTGCCTATGCGTCCGTAATCCTTCTCGCCGTATACTCCGCCTATTTCAAAGGCTCTGTCGTCGGCGGCGCGGAGGGAACACGCCTCTGGGGCATCTCCGTCGGCATCGCGGCAGTTGTTGTCGCTGTGATCTCCCCCATTCTCGGCACCATCGCTGACTATTCCAAAAAGAAAAAAGCGTTTTTGATGGCCTTCACCGCGTTGTCCATCGTGTTTACTGCGATGCTGTTCTTCGTGCGTAAGGGTGATGTATTCACCGGTATGCTCTATTTTATTATCGCGGAGATCGGTTACCGCGGCGCGCAGGTGTTTTACGACGCGCTGCTCACCTCCGTCTCCACGCCGGAAAACATCGGTTCCGTCTCCGGCAAAGGCTGGGCGATCGGTATGCTCGGCGGCATCGCGGCGCTCATCCTCGTGCTGATTCCGATTCAGCTGATCAAGGGTTTCTTTGTTCCGATCGCGTTTCTCATCACCGCGGCGTTCTATCTGCTCTCCTCGATCCCTACGCTGCTTTGGGTAAAGGAAGTCGATGAGGCATCCGGCGAAAAGCCCGAAAAAGGCAACATCCGTGTTGCGTTCGAGCGCCTTGCGCAAACCATCCGCTCGATCAAGAGCTATAAGGAGTTCATCAAGTACACCATTGCGTTCTTGATCTACAACGACGGCATCATGATGCTGATGGATTTTGCGGCGATCATTGGAGCAACGCTGTTTGGCATGACGCAAACCCAGCTGATCCTGTTCGTCATCGTCATCCAGATCTCCGGCTCGGCTGGCGCGCTGCTCTTTGGCAAGATTTCCGATCGCTACAGTAGCAAGGATTCGATCCTGATTTCTCTCGTGATGCTGATTGCCTGCATCGTAGCGCTGTTTCTCGTCAAGAGCCTCGCGCTGTTCTTCGTGGTCGGTTTCTTCGCCGGCTTCTCGCTCTCCGGCGCGCAGGCGGTCAGTCGATCGATGGTCAGTCAGCTCGCACCCGCCGCCAAGGTTGCGGAGTTCTACGGCTTCCTTTCCGTCGCGGGGCGCACGTCAACGTTCATCGGCCCGCTTGTGTTCGGAACGCTGTCCTTCCGCATGAACAACTGGTATCTCAAACATGGTTTCGACGCGGTCACCGCGGAGCACAATGGCCTGTACTGGGCGATCGGGTCGATCATCGTCTTCCTCGTGGTGGGCTTGCTGTTCCTCCTGCTCGTCAAGCGTGTGACGGCAAAAGACCCCATGCGCTACGATACGGAGAACTAAACGCATATAAACAGAAAGAGCTTCCGGCGAACAACCGGAAGCTCTTTTTTTTGCAACGCTAGTATGCGTTTACTTTCTGTTCGCCAGAAAGCGCAGCGCTTCGAGATATCCCTCCAGCCCGTGGCCTTTGATGCTCGCGACGCAAGCCGCGCGGATATAGGACACCTTGCGGAATTCCTCGCGGGTATCGGGGTCGGAGATATGTACTTCCACCGTCGGCACGCCGACAGCCTTCACCGCGTCCAGCAGCGCAACGCTCGTGTGCGTGTACGCTCCGGGGTTGATGACGATGCCGTCCGCCGTTTGATACGCGCCTTGTATCGCGTCCACCAGCGCACCCTCATGGTTGCTCTGGACAAACTCGACTGTAACATCAAGCCGATCCGCCTCTTCGCGAATCATTTGAATCAAGTCAGAATAAGTACGTTTACCGTAGATATCCGGCTCGCGAAGTCCCAATATATTCAGGTTCGGCCCGTTAATCACGAGAATCTTCATGTTCCGTCCTCCCGTTTCAGTCCACGTTGTCGCAAAAATCCTGCCAGATGCGGTTTGCCGCATCTTCCGGCGTTGTCCTGTTCTCAAACTCCACATCACGGAAGCGTTTGTAAAGCGGCGCGCGCTCGCGCTGCATCCCGGCAAGGTCGCTGCTTTGTGAGAGCGGTCTTCCTTCGCGCGGCAACAGCCCTAGGTCACGCTGGATCTCATAAATGCGTCCGTTTTGCTTGAGTGACTGATAATTTCGTTCGTCCTTGACGATGCCGCCGCCGGTCACGAGAATCAGCCCGCTCTCTTTGCCCCACTTCTGCGCCTGCTCACGTTCCATTGCGCGGAACGCGGCTTCGCCAGATGTGGCAAAAATCTGCGGGATCGACATTCCGGCTGCTTTCACGATCTGTTCGTCCAGATCGACTGCGGTTCTGTTCGTCCGTTTGGCAAGCGCCGCGCCGATGGTCGTCTTCCCGCTGCCCGGCATGCCGATGAGCACGATGTTCTGCGTGGTCTGCCGCAGGAGCTTGAGAATGCGTTCGTTTTCTGCGTCCTCAATCGCGCAGCCAAAGAACAGCTCCTCCGCGGCTTTCGCCTGCGCCACAAGCATCGCCAATCCCTCGCCGCAGGGAATGCCCAGCTCCGCCGCGCGAAACGCAAGCGCGGTCCTGCGCGGGTTGTAGACCAGCTCCAGCACGCCTTGCAGCATCGGAAACTGCGCGGGATCCAGCGGCAGCTCGCCCGTATGCGGATACATACCCACCGGGGTCGTGTTGATCAAAATCTGCGCGTCGGCGTGGCGGGAGATGTTTTGATAATCGTTCTCTCCCGACCGCGAAACGACGACGGTTTCGGCGGCACCCGCCGTCTTTGCAACGTATTGTGCGGTCAGCGACGCGCCGCCGCTGCCGAGGATAACGACCTTTTTGCCCGAAAGTGTAATCCCCGCGCGGGATGCCATGTATGTCAGCCCGTACGCATCGGTGTTATAGCACGCAAGCCTGCCGTCCGTGCGGCGTACAATCGTGTTCACGCTGCCGATCTCGCGCGCGGTGTCGTCCAACACGTCGCAATACGCCATCACATCCCGCTTATAGGGGATCGTGACGTTCAGCCCGCCGATGTCGTCCCGCGAAAGAAATACGTCGAGCGCATCCGGCTCCAATTCAAAGAGCGCATAGCCGTCGTTTCCAAGCGCGCGATGAATCGGCACAGAAAAACTGTGCTTCAACGTCCGCCCGAGAAGTCCGTATATGCGCTCTTTCATGTTCGTTTCACCCGTTTAAATCGTAGTGATTATATGATGGAATAGTTGCCAAGGAACGTGAAGCTTTCGCTGATGCGCTCCAGCTCCTCCAGCATCGGCAGCACGCCCTGCTCGCGCACGCCTGCGTCGAGGTCAAAGAAGAAGATGAACTCAAAGTTGCGCCCAGTCACTGGGCAGCTTTCAATCTTGCTGGTGTTCACGCCGTAGGCCGAGATCTTCGTGAGAATGCTGTTCAGCGCACCCGGCTCGTTTTTGCAGTCCAGAATCAGGCTGATCTTGTTCGAACCCGCGTAGATGATGGGGTTCTTCGCGATGCAGATGAAGCGCGTGTAGTTGTTTTCGCTATCCTGTATGTCGTCGCGCAGCATGGTTAAGCCGTAGAGTTCCGCGCAAGCATGCGAGCTGATTGCAGCCGCGTGCGGGTTGATGCCTTCTGCGACCATCTTCGCCGCAACCGCCGTGTTTGCGCAGGGAATCACCTTCACCTTGCCGTTCAGGCTCGCAAGATACCGGCTGCACTGGCCGATCGCCTGTTCGTGGGAATAGATCTCCGTGATGTCGGAAAGCTTTGTGCCGGGCTTTGCAAGCAGTTCATGGCGGATATGCAGCGTCGTACCGCGCACGATGGAGAAACGCTTGCGCTGCAGCAGATCATAGACCGTGCGCACGGAGCCGTTCGCGCTGTTTTCGATGGGCAGCACGCCGAACTGGCACAGGCCGGATTCCACCGCGTCAAACACCGCCTCAAAGCTTTTGACATACATGATGTTGCCACGCGGCAAAATCTTGTCGCAGGCCGCCTGAGAGTTCGCGCCCTCGACACCCTGACACGCGATCGTGCCCGTACGCGGGAACACCTCTTCCGGCGCTGCCAGCGCACCTTCGATCTGTGTTCGCACGCGTGACGGCGGCGAATACAGCTCGGTCTGGCGCACTTTGTTCAGCTCGATCAGCGTGGTGAAGAGCTGATATGCATACGGCTCCATCTCGCCCGCCTCCTGCTGCACGCGCGCGAGGATTTCCCGCTCCCGCGATTTGTTCAGCACGGGCAGGTTGTGCTTCCGCTTATAGGCTGCGATCTCTTCGCCGAGATGCATACGCTCCAAAAAGAGCTTGAGTAGCTGGCTGTCGATAACGTCGACCTGTTTGCGAATCTGTTCGATTTCCATGTCTTCCTCTCCTTATCACAGCGCGCAACCACATCGTCGCCCCGCTGAAGTGTTCTCATTAAAGATTGGTTTGTTCCAGTAAAAAGTCCAACAGCACGAGCGCTGTCACCGCCTCAACCACCGGCACCGCGCGGTGCGCGACGCAGGGATCATGTCTTCCATGAACGATGAGCTCCGCGTTTTCCATTCTGGAAAGGCTCACGGTCTGCTGCGGTTTTGCAATCGAAGGCGTGGGCTTCATCGCTACGCGCAGCACGATTGGCTGTCCCGTCGAGATGCCGCCGAGAATGCCGCCCGCGTGGTTCGTGGTCGTGGTGATGTTTCCCGCATCATCCATGCGATAAGGGTCGTTGTTCTCGCTGCCGTGCATGGCGGCTGCCGCAAATCCTGCGCCAAACTCCAGCCCCTTCACGGCGGGGATACCGAAGATCGCTGCGGAAAGCCTGTTTTCGATGCCGTCGAACATCGGGTTTCCGATGCCGCCGGGAACGCCGATTGCCGCGCATTCGATCACGCCGCCGACAGAATCTCCCGCGTGAGACGCGGCTAGAATCGCTTCCTGCATGTCGCAGCCCCTTGCGTCGTCGATCACGGGAAAGTCTTTTCCTGCGATCTCGTCAAACTGTGTCTGCGTCGGATGCAGCGGGAAGGCTTCGTCCGCGATGCCCGCGACGGCAGCGAGGTGCGCGCCGACGAAGATATTCTTGCGTGCGAGAATCTGTTTTGCGATGCCGCCCGCGATGCACAGAGGCGCTGTCAGCCTACCAGAAAAGTGTCCGCCTCCGCGCATATCCGCCTGCCCTGCCCACTTGAGATAGGCGGTGTAGTCCGCGTGTCCGGGCCGGGGTTTGTCCGCGAGTTCCGCATAGTCGCGGGAGCGCGCGTCGCGATTTTCGATGATCGCGCAGAGCGGGCTGCCGGTCGTTTTCCCTTCGAGTAAGCCGGAGAGAATCACAGGCCGATCCGGCTCATGCCGCGCGGTGGACAGCGCGTTTTTGCCCGGCTTACGCCGGTCTAGTAACGCCTCCAGCGCGTTGAGATCGATCTCTTCGCCTGCGGGCAGGTTCTGCATCGTGACGCCGATGGCGCGCCCGTGAGACTCGCCAAATACGCTTACGCGCAGGGTGTTTCCGAATTCAGACGACATCTGCATGCCCTCCCAGCCTGTTAAAATCGTGATAAAACGCAGGATACGACTTGCTTGCCGCATCCGCATCGAGAATGGTCACTTCCTCAGCGCAACGAATCGAGGCAATCGCGGCGGACATCGCAATACGATGATCGCGAACGCTGTCTACCGTGCCGCCGACGAGCCGCCCGCCCGTAATCACGAGCGCATCCGGCAGCTCTTGTACCGTGCCGCCGAGCGCGCGGAGCATCGCGGAAACGGAGACGAGTCGGTCGCTCTCTTTGAGCCGCAGCCGCGCAGCATTGACGAGTCGCGTTTCGACCTCCGCGCATGCACCGAGCACGGCGAGGATCGGCAACAGATCGGGTGTTTCGCTGACGTCGATGGTGCATCCCGAGAGCCGCGCGGGTGATACCGTCACCGCTTCACTCGTTGCCTCGACATTTGCGCCGAACTTGCGCAGTGCATCCAACATTGCTTTGTCGCCCTGTGGCGAATCCAGGCGCAAGCCCGTCATCGTGATAGGATTGCCCAGCGCGCCTGCCGCGAGGAAAAACGCGGCATTCGACCAGTCGCCATCCACGCGCAGCTCGCCGGGTGAGAGGCTCGCTTGTCCGCCCGGGACGGTGTAGCCACCATTTTCCAAGCGAACCTGTATACCGAAACGCTGCAACGCGTACAGCGTTATGTCCACATACGCCGCGGATTCCAACCGTGTGGTGAGCGAAATCGTGCTGTCGCCTTTTGCAAACGGCAGCGCGAGCAGCAGTCCGGTCAGGTATTGCGAGCTTACGTTGCCCGGCAGGGCGAAATCGCCGCCCGCGAGCTTGCCCGTTGTTGCAAACGGCAATCGCTCCGCGGAGAACGCGACGCCGTGCGCCTGCATGACCCGCATGAGCTCCCCGATGGGTCGCTCCGGCAGTCTGCCGGAGCCCGTGAAGCGTGCCTGTTCGCACAGCGCGCACGCCACGGGAAGCATAAATCGAAACGTGGAGCCGCTTTCACCGCAGTCAAGCCGGGGATTTTCATTCACGCGCTCGATGCCGCGGACAGCTACACCATCCGGCAAAATCTCGATGGTTGCGCCCAACGCACGCAGGCAGCAGATCGTCGCGTCGATATCCTCCGAGCGTTTCTCCATCAAAAGCTTTGTCTCGCCGCGGCTGAGTGCAGCGAGGATCAAGAGGCGGTGCGCGTCGGACTTTGACGCGATGGCAGCCACCGTTCCGCCAAGTTGCGCGGGCGCGATGCGGGCGATCATGCGTCCGCCTCCAACCCTGCGCGGAACACGTCCGCAAGCTGCCCGACGGGGATATCGATCAGCGCGCAATCGCCGATGCTTCTCGGAACCACGATCGTGATCGTTCCTCCCGCGCGTTTTTTATCCGAGAGCGCGGCTTCTGCCAGCGCTTCGGGGGTAAATTCTGTTGTGATGGGCAGCCCGTTTCTTGTGAGCGCGGCTTCGATGCACCGTGCAATCGGCGCGGTTGCCCAGCCAAGCCGCTCGGAAGCGCGCGCGATGATCGCAAGCCCCGCGCCGACCGCATGCCCGTGCGGAATCGTATAATCGCTGCAGCGTTCCATCGCGTGACCGGCGGTGTGGCCGAGGTTGAGCGTCTTGCGAATGCCCGTCTCGGTTTCGTCCTCTTCCACAATTTTCGCCTTGAACGCGACGCACTGCGCGACGATTTCCTGGATGTTTGCGCGCACATCGCCCGATTCAAACAGCGAAAACAGCGTTTCGTCGTCGAGAATGCCGGTCTTGATCGCCTCCGCCGCGCCGTTTGCGAATTCGTCCGGCGAGAGTGTCGCAAACGTGTCGGTATCGCAAATCACGATCGAAGGTTGATGGAACAGTCCCGCAAGATTTTTACCAGCCACGAGATCGACCGCGGTCTTACCGCCGACGGAGGAATCCACCGCGGCAAGCAACGTCGTCGGAATCTGCGCAAAGCGCACGCCGCGCAGGTAACACCCGGCCGCAAACCCGGCCATGTCGCCTGTGACGCCGCCGCCGAGCGCGACCACGCAGTCCTTGCGCGTCAGATGCTGTTCGGCAAAGAACTCGAGCATACCGGAGAGCGTGTCGAGGCGTTTGTGCGCTTCACCCGCTGGGAATGCATAAGAGCACGCATCAAATCCCGCCTCGGTGAGGCTTGCCAGAACCGGATTGAGATACAGGGTTGCGACATTGCTGTCCGTCACCACCGCAAGGCGACAGTCGCCCAGCGTTTCGCGCAGCAGCCGCCCGCTTTCACGAAGCAGACCGCCGCCGATCACGGCCTGGTACCCTTCCCGCACCCGAACGGGGATGACGCGTTGCTGCATGTCTTAGTTCCCTCCCGCCGTGGCTTTCTTTTCGCGCCCGTCTTTCAACAGCGCCTGTAACTGCTCCGCGTCGTGCGCCTTGAGCGCCGCGCGGTATTCGCTGAGATGGTCGATTAAGATATCGAGCTGCTCGGCAAGATAATCTGCATCGTCTAAAAACAGCTCCGTCCACATCGCCTCGTCGAGGTGCGCCACACGCGTCATATCCCGAAAGCTGCCCGCGGAGAACCCGCGCCGTCTTTGCGCCTCGGGCGATTTGATGTACGCACTCGAGACCAGATGCGCAAGCTGAGACGTGTAGGCAATGATGCGGTCGTGCTCCTCCGGCGTGGAGAAGGTCAGTCCCGCAAAGCCGATGTCTGTGAAGAACGCTTTGAGCGTTTCGAGCATGCGCATGTCCGTGCTCTGATCGGGCGTGAGAATCATCGATGCGCCCGTGAATAGCTCCTCGCTGGAGTGGACAAATCCGCCGCGCTCACGCCCCGCCATCGGGTGTCCGCCGATGTAGGCAAAGCCGTACTCCTTGGCAATCGGCGCAAGCTGCTCGCAAACGCTGCGCTTGACGCCGCAAAGATCCACCAAAATCGTTGATTTTGAAAACAGCGGCGCATGTTCCTTCACCCAGGCGACAGCCGCCGCCGGACGAATCGCGACGAGCACCAGATCGCACAGCGGAAGATTCTCCGCCGTCAGCGCGCCGTCGATGGCGCCGCTGAGACGCGAAAGCGTCATCGTCTCCGCATCGAGATCTATGCCCCAGACGGTGTTCGCCGTGCGCACCTTGATGCTTTTTGCCATCGAGCCACCGATGAGGCCGAGGCCGACGATGCCGACGTTCACGCTCTTCCCTCCCCACTGGTCATAAACGCGTGCAGTGCGAGAATTCTGCTGTTGAGCTTGTCGAATGCTTCCGGATTGAGGGACTGCGGTCCGTCGCTCATTGCATGGGCGGGATCGTTGTGCACCTCGATTAAGAGTCCGTCGCAGCCTGTCGCCACCGCGCCCATCGCGAGCGGCGCAACAAGTGCGTATCTGCCCGTTGCGTGGCTGGGATCGATGATCACCGGAAGATGCGTCAGGTGCCGGAGCACCGGAACCGCCGCGAGGTCAAGTGTGTTTCTCGTGTAGGTTTCAAAGGTGCGGATGCCGCGCTCGCAGAGAATGACCTTCTCGTTGCCGCTCGCCATGACGTATTCCGCGCTCATGAGCCATTCTTCATAGGTCGAGGAGAGTCCGCGCTTGATCATGACGGGTTTTTCCTGCGCGCCGAGCACCTTCAATAAATTGAAGTTCTGCATGTTGCGCGCGCCGACCTGAATCACATCCACATCGTCGAACAGCGGAAGCTGAGAAGCGTCCATGATCTCGCTGACAATTGGCAGCCCCGTCTCCGCGCGGGCGAGTTTTAATAGTTCGATGCCCTGCGCGCCCATGCCCTGGAAGGCATAAGGCGAGGTGCGCGGCTTGAACGCGCCACCGCGGAGCATGGTAGCACCGCTCGCTTTCACGGCCTTGGCGACCGCGACGATCTGCGCTTCGCTCTCGACCGAGCAGGGTCCCGCCATAATAGTCAGCGTCCCGCCGCCGATTTGCGTGTTGCCAACGGGGATGACGGTGTCCTCCGGATGAAACTTACGGTTGGCGTTTTTATACGGCTCCTGCACGCGCTTGACGTCTTCGACGATATCCAGCGCGCTGATGAGGTCGATATCCAGCGTGGATGTGTCCCCGACGAGGCCCAGAATCATCTGCGTTGTGCCGAGGCTGGTGTGGATCTGGATGCCCTTACCGAGCAGCCAGTTTTTGAGGCTCTCCAGTTGATCCGGATTGGGGTTTGGTTTGAGTATGACGATCATAATTTTCTCCCTCCGCCTGTAAAAAAACCGCAGCCTGTTTGGCTGCGGTGCGATGCGATCGTATGCGGCGTTTTTTCTACCCGATCACCCTTGCTGCGCCAAACCGAAACCAGCCTTACCGTAAAAGTAGCCGGTAAAGCTAAAGTAACGATATTCTGCTGCGTTTGCAATGCGGGTCATAAAACGCTTCTTTCTGTCCGGCCAACGCCGAGATTGTTGATAATTTACCACGCCCGCGCAAAAATTGCAATAGTATTTGCGAAAAATATATATCATATATTCTCTGAGCAGTAGAAAACCGCCCTGTTATCCAGAGCGGTCTTCCAAATCGTTTCATGCTTGCGGTATCTCGGCTTCGGGGAACGTCTCCCTTACGTCGTAGATGCCGACCTCGCCGGGCAGGTTTGCGTGCGCCTGCATATATGCCCGAATTTCGGGCGTACTCTCCAAAATCACGAACTTGTCATAGGTTTGAATCTGCCCCATAAACGCATCATCCGTAAACGCGCTGACGGCATCTACCTGCGACGCAAATAGGAAATATCGCCCGACATACGGCAGCTCGTAGCTCGACACTTCACCGCCCGCATCCGAGGAATAGAACAGATATCGCGTGTCGTTGTCCGGCGCATGCCAGTTGTCCCCCGTCACCGCGGAAACGCGCGCGGGCAGGCTCTCTTGATACGCCTCGCGCATATGGTTCATGCCGTTGAGCTCGGACAGCAGCAGCAATCCCGCAACGAGGGATAATAGCAGCGTCGCCGTTTGGTAGATGTTTTTCGTAGTCAGGCTCTTAAACGCCCGGTAATCCCGTTGCTCACCCTGCTGGTAGTAAAACGAGTTTTCCACATCCATCGTCAACCGCATAGATACCACGCCAATGAGGAAGAGGATCATGCTCGAAGCATATCGGTCGAACCCCGCGAGGCGAAGCGCCTCGTCAATCGGCATCGAGAGGATATACATCGCAAGAATGCCGCCATAATAGAGCACCACCGCAAGGTCGAGCAGCAGCAGCGTGCCCAGCAGTTTCCACTTTTTGTGGAACACAAACCGCGCAACCAAATAGCTCACCAGCGCAACGCCGTTGAAGATCAAAAATCCCAGCGTCGGCAGTTGAGAGAGCGAGGTTGTCGTGTAGAGGAACAGCTGCACGATATACTGAATCTGCACGGGTGTTTTATCGATCGTAAAAGACGAGAGCGTCTGAAAATCGTAGCTGAACTTGCCAGCGTCGGTCGGAAACGCAAGCGACGTATGCACGTTCCAGAGGATCAGCGGCAGAAGCGAAAGTCCGATGATCAACAGCGCGCTCCAGAAGTAAGGCCGGAGCTTTGCGTCCTCGCGCTGGAATTGCACGGATCGATAAATCAAAAACACAAATCCGAACAGCGCAAATATTACGCCGGTGTTTTTCACGATAATCAGCAGCCCAAGCACCGGAAGCACCGCAAGGCACGCGGTAAAAAACCGTTTGCGCTCGACAAGCAGGATGCCGATGCTGGCAAGCGCCAGGGCTGGCAGCAGGAAGTCGACAAGCAGGTTGTTGATGCGAATGCTGATGTTGAAAATCGCCATTACGGTGCAGCCGAGCCCGAGCAGCGCGGCAAGAAGGAATCGCTTCTGGTCGCGAATCGCGCCGAACACGGCATAGAAACTCGCAAACAGCAATATTCCCTGACCCACCAGCATCACGCCTTCGCCGTTACCGACGATGCGGCCGACATAGTAGAGAAACGAAGAGCTGCCCAGCGGATAGCTCTTAAAGTCGATGATCGCGCTCGCAGCATCGGGGATGCGGTTTGTCGCGAGCATGTATTTCACCACGACCGCCCAGTGCGAGAAATTATCGTAGTGCACAAATCTGGTTTCGATCAGCGATGCGCTGATTGCGCCGAACACCGCGATGAACGCGAGATTGATCGCGCTGAGCGACGTTCTGTTAAATGCTTGCGCGATCTTTTTGTTGAGTATCAGCGCGACGAGCGCAACGATGCCGCCGCCGAAGAGCGCATAGGCAACATACGGCAGCACGCCGATCAGCCCCGCGAAATACACGATCAACGCCTGCGCGGAAAAAACGAAGATGTAGCTTGCGCGCGCGGTGATCTTCCAATAGGCCCGCGCGATGGCGACATAGCCCACGGCGGAAAGCAGAAACGCTAGCAAGCGTAAAACGGTCAATAGTATCGCCATGCAGTCGTCACACTCCTCTGTTTCAGGATGTTCTCGTGTTGCTTATTATACGTCAATTCGGTAGATTCATTATAGCATAGTCCCCCGCGGGAAATCCCGCGGAGGACATGTGTTTACGTTGTTCTCTCTTACAAAGCAGCTCGCTTTTTCTTGCTGCGCGGCTTTGCGGTACCGTTCTGATATTCGAAAATCCAGTCCTCCAGCAGCGTCTGAAACGCTTTGCTGGAAGCGAGCTGTTCCCAGTTGACCACACGGTAGAGAATCACGCCCGGCGTCGCCATGGCTTTCTTCGTGTTCTCCAGCTCGATGCGGATACCGGCCCGCGGCACAAGCGTGAGCGTATCCGCGCTCTCGCTCAGTCCGCGCATGAGCACAAACTTGAAGTTGAAGTCGATCATCGTGCCGCTGACGCCCTCTTCAAACCGCACAAAGCGGTTGAGTTGGATGCGCGGCAGCGCGCGCATTTCGGAATGCTTCTGATCCAGACGCTGGCTTGCGTTGTTGACGAGATCGTCAAACGCCGTCACCCAGATATTCATCGACTTCGGCAAAGAGTGCTGGCGGTCATAGACCAGCTGTAGATACTCCCGCGTGTCGTGCTCTGTCATGCCCGGCACAAGCTGCACATGATAGAGCCACTTGTTGCCCGCGCTGTTGATGTAGACGATCTTTCCCTGTACGGTTGCGCTGTATTTTTCGCTCTTGAGCGTGAACTCCAGCGGCGCGTCGTCCGGCAGATATGCCGGATGCTCCAGTTCAAAGAGGAATCCGCCTTCGGAGATGTTCTTGGTCACCGCCGAAAACGTCTTTCCGCAGTAGTTGAGTGTCACAGGGATTTCCGCGGCAAAACGCTCACTCGAGCGATACGCTTTGCGACCCATCATGAAATACACGGCGTACAGCAGGTTCGTGATGTTCAGAATGAGCCAGAAGGCGATGAAGCTGCTGTAGAACAGCGCAACGCCATATTTGCCGCCGAGGTAGCGGATCAAGCCCGCGATGGACATGCCGAGCATGACCAGCTGCGGAATGATGTAGACGAGGTTGCTGTTCTGGGGCTTGCTCTGGCTCTTGTCTGTGATCTTGAACTTCAACTGTTTGATGCCGATGGTTTCAAGGAACACAGGAATCACCATAAACGGCGCAAGGATCGTATCGATGATCTGATTCCAGCGCTGGTTTCTCGTGTCGCTGGAAAGGCTGCGAACGGCGAGCGTGTAGAAGATGTATTGCGGACCCCAGATCGCCATAATCCCCCAGAACGTGGTGTTGACAACCTGCAGGTCAAACAGCGCAAACATGATCGGCGCGAAGGTAAACACGAGTCTGCGCCCGAATGACCACCAATAGGAATACGACAGCAGATAGCTGATCCGCGCGCTTACGGAAAGGCCCTTGTTGGAGATCAGTTTCGTGTTGCGGATGGATTGAATCACGCCGCGCGCCCAACGAACACGCTGGGTGACCATGCTCTTGATGCTCGTCGGAGCTAATCCGCTTGCCAGCGGCTGCACCGTGGAATATGCGGTATAGCCCTTGCTCTGTATCTTGATGCCGGTTTCAAAGTCCTCTGTGATCGTATCCGTCGGGAACCCGCCGATCTCATCCAGCGCCTGCCGCGCAATTACCGTGTTGCTACCGGTGTAGGCCACGGCGTTGGTGCTGTTGCGCATAACGTTGATCTCGCGCGAGAAGAAGTCCTGTTCGTTCGGGATGTTCTGCTCCGAATAGAGGTTGAATTGGAACAAGTCCGGGTTATAAAAGCTCTGCGGTGTCTGGATAAAGCCGATCTTGTAATTGGGATCGACCTCCTCCTGCTTACGCAGAATCCATTTGCCGTCCTTATGCTGCACACGCGGCAGGAAGAAATACGGCACGGTCTGCATCAGAAACTCTTTGCGCGCGATCATATCCGCGTCAAACGTCGCAACCAGCGGAGATTTCGTCTGCCGCAAAGCATTATTGAGGTTTCCGCTCTTGGCTTCCTTATTATTCGCAAGCGCAAAATAGCCCACGCCCAGCTGTTGCGCGAGCTGCGCCATTGCGGGACGGTTTCCGTCGTCTGCAATATAGATGTGCACCTTGCTCTTGTCCGGATAATCCATGTAGGTCAGGGCATTCACGGTTTTAAAGAGCAGCTCGACCGGCTCGTTATGGGTGGCGACCAGAACGTCGATATCCGGATACCAGCTGTGCGGAATTTCCGGCAGCGAAAGATCCACCTTGTTGGAGCGGTTCTTGCGGTAATAGAGCTCATAGGTACCCAGCGCCGAGGTAATCTCGCTCACCAGCAGCATAATACCAAAGATCAACGCGATGATGCCCTCTTTGAGCGGCAGCGTAAACACCGCACGCCATATCAAATAGATCACGGATGTCAGCGTCGCAAAGAAGAACATCGTATTTTGGAATTTCTTATTTTGAAACAGTTTGCCCATCTGTTTGCCCTCCAGTTCCTTCGATGCCCCGGTTTTTTACAATGCAACAATATCGCTGCGCTTCCCGGCCTTTCGCAATCTGTTTTTCTTTTCATCACGAAGTCGTCGGTATAATACGCCAGGAGATTTTCCGATCTCTTAATCATAGCCTAGTTGCGGTCGTTCACAATCTTGCGCTTCCTCCGGAAGCATCTGAATAACTCATCATAGATCGCTGAACCTGCATAAACTGTGATGAATGCACACTTCCATTCATTTCACTTGTATTACGATGTTATATCTATCTTCTCATATAATTGTATACATTTCAAGCATTATCACACGCGCGCGAACCGCTCGTTGACTTTCATGTAATAACATATTATGCTTAAAGATGACGATACGCGAAACGGCAAGAAAATCCGGAGTTTCCTTCGTCACATTGTTATTCTACAACGTGTTGGAAACGATCATTGCATGGTATGCCCGCAATGCTCAAATAAGGAGTGGTATTTATGACAAAACCGCTGCAGATTCCGCCAGCCGCATATGACGCATTGCTCGACAATCTGCCGTTTCAAGTCTGGCAGATGACGTATGACTGCTCATATGGCCGCGTCAATAAGGCGCACGCGGCTTTTCTTGGCAAACCGCGCGATGAGATCGAAAAACAGCCGGTCGAGATGATCTGGCCGCAACCGGAAGCCTCCGTGATGATCACGCGAATCCGGAGCGTATTCGAGAGCAGGCAGCGCGAAACACACGAACAATGGCTTGTGGATGCCGAAGGCAACCGCAAGGTCATGTGTATTGATATGGCTCCCGTCACGGACGATGCCGGCGTTGTTCAGTTTTTAGCGTGTTCCGCCGTCGATCTGACCGAGCAATGGGAAGCAGAGCGCGATTTGGAGCTATGCCGCGAGAACGCGGACGCGGAAGCAACCAAAAATATCGCGCAGACAGTAGACCTTGTCTGGAGTGCAGTCAGCTCGCTGGTACATCTTGCGGAAACGTTGGATGAAAACGCAAGCATGCATCTCAAGCGCCTGTCCGAATCCTGCCGTGTGGTGGCAACGGTGCTCTCCTTTAACAGCGTATACAGCCAAAGCCTAGACTATGATTTCATCCATATGCTGCAGCAAGCATGTCTGCTGCACGACATCGGAAAAGCCGGTGTACCCGACAGCATACTATTAAAACCGGGCAAGCTCACGCGGGAAGAGTTTGATGAAGTGAAGAAGCACACCACGAATGCCGCAGAAACGCTCCTGCAGACAATCCCAAACTTAACCAGAAGCGCGATGTTCCAGATGGCGGTCGATATCGCCCTCTCCCACCATGAACGCTGGGACGGCAAGGGTTATCCGGTCGGCCTCAAGGGCGACGAAATCCCGCTCTCTGCGCAGATCGTCGCGATTTGCGACGTCTACGACGCGCTTCGCAGTGTCCGCCCGTATAAACCCGCACTGACGCACGAGGTAAGCATGACGGAGATTCGCCGCGAATGCGGGACGCAGTTCAACCCGGCACTGTGCGACGCGTTCTTCCATTGCGAAGAGGAGATTCGCCACATCTACGACGACGTACAAACAAAATAACCGTAAAACGATATTGAGCCGCCGGAAATCCGGCGGCTCATTTTCTTGCTCAAATTTGTTTCAATCTCCCAGCATTTTGTTTTTCACGACGCTTGTGAATCTGCCATTGGAAAGATCGGTCAGGCGGACATAGAGCGAAACGCGATTATCCTTGTCCAGCGCACTCCAAATCTCTTCCGCGAGCGATTCCGCCGTGCCAAAGACCGCAATCTCTCGCGGCTCACCTTCAAACGGCGGAAGCGGGTCTCCGTCGTTTTGATAGGTGTGGATCATATGCGCCACGCCTTCTTTCGCATCAAAGCTCCAATACTTGCGCCTGCAATCGTCCGCATCCACCATCTTCTTCACGATGCCGAGCGTGTATCTGCCCGTAGACAGCATGAGTCCTGCGATGCGCGGCGTATAGTTCGGCGCATCCGGCTCGTAGCAGCGCGCGCTCATGGCATACTGAAACGAGTGCCCCGCCAGCAGGCTTTCGCAGACGGTCTCCGTGTGGTCGCCGTTTGTGACCACGATTGCGCCGTTGCAGATGCGAATCGGCGTGTAGAAGATCAGTTTGGGATCAGAAATCTTGCTTTCGTCAAACGGCAGGATCAGCAGCGTGTCACCATCCTCACGGAAGATGCGGTTCTGGCTGTTTTCGCTGCGCCCCGTGAGAAAATATGCGGTCACGGCCTGTCTGCCGATGCTGCCCAACAAAATCCCGCGTCCGGGATAGCGATTCTCTTTGAGTGCGTTTGCAATCGAGACCATATGAGCCTCCTGTTTTATGTCCTACATGTCGTTCAACGGCTCAGGCACAAAATCCTTTCCGTCGAACCGCCATAGTTCGGTGAACCCGCAATCTCGCGCGAGTGCAGCGGAATCCGTAAACCCGCATATGATGTCCTCCACGCGGTGCGCATCCGAACTGATGGTGATCTTTCCGCCGCGCTCTGAAATCACACGAAGCAGCGCTTTGGAAGGATACGGCGTGGTGCGGTATCCGCGCGAAATCGCACCGGAGTTGATTTCGAATACTTTTCCCGCCGCAATCAGCGCGTCAATCGCGGAGGTCGCCGCCGCAAGATAGCGCGGCGATGCTTCGTCGAAAAACGCACATGATTCGTCAAACTTGGTCAGTAAGTCCAGGTGGCCTACGATTTTCACCTCGTCTATTTTTGCCAGCGTCAGGTACTGGCGGAAATATGCCTCCGCCATCAAGTCCGCGTCGCCCTCATAATGCTGCCGGATGATTCGTCTGGTCTCCTCCGCCGTATTATCGACACAGGGCAGGTCGTTTCCGATCGCGATGTGGTGCACGGAGCCGATCACGTAGTCAAACCCTGTCGGAGCGATTGCGGAATGTAAATCCCACTCCGCGCCGCAGAAAACGTCGATCGTTCCGCGCAAGCGTTCCTTTACCCGCCGCACTTCGGCGAAATAATCCGGCAGACGCGCGGCGTCAATCGTCCAGCAAGCGGGGTGCGGCATCGGCGTATGTACGCTGATGCCGATAGAGGTAAGCCCCGCCGCCTGCGCGGCAAGCGCCATCTCTTCTATCGTGTTCTGCCCGTCATCAAAGGTCGAGTGGCTATGCAAATTCTGTGTAAACAAGTATTGTTCTCCGTTTCGTTACTGCGCCGCCGTTAGGCCATTTTCTCCTGCTTGACCTTGTGGTCGATCACGTGGCGGGAAGCCATCTCGCGGCGAATGTCACTAAGCTCGATGCCGGACTCAATCATGAGCACCATACAATGATACATCAAATCGCCGATTTCATAAACCGTGTTGGCTTTGTCCTGATCTTTTGCGGCGAGAATGACCTCTGTGGTCTCTTCACCGACTTTTTTAAGGATCTTATCAAGCCCTTTTTCGAAGAGATAGGTGGTGTAGCTGCCCTCCTTCGGGTTTGCCTTTCTGCCGCGCAGCATCTCAAACAAATCCTCATACTGGAAGCCCGGCATCGCTTCGCCTTCGTAGACCGGCTGAAAGAAGCAGCTTTCCGCGCCCGTATGGCACGCGGGTCCGCTCTTTCGCACCTCGATAAGCAGCGTATCCGCGTCACAGTCCGCCGTGATGGAGACGATCTGCTGTACGTTTCCGCTCGTCTCGCCCTTTCGCCAGAGTTCCTTGCGTGAGCGCGACCAAAAACAGGTGCGCCCTTCTTCCATCGAAACCTGCAGGCTCTCTTGCGACATATACGCCATCATGAGCACCTGTTTGGTCTCGGTGTCGATGACGATCGCCGGAATCAGTCCGTCCGCGTTATACTTCAATTCTTCCACATTCAACATTCTCAAATCCTCCGCATCGGTATGCCCGCCTCATGCAGCGCCTGCTTGAGGCCGGGTATCTGCACCTCGCCAAAGTGGAAAATCGAGGCGGCTAGCCCCGCGTCCACCTTGGGAAGCGTTGTAAACAGCGTTACAAAATCCTGCACGCCGCCCGCGCCGCCGGACGCGATCACGGGAACGCTCACCAGTTCGCACACGGCAGCAAGCATCGGCAGATCAAACCCCTGTTTGACGCCGTCCGTGTCGATGGAGTTTAATACGATCTCGCCCGCGCCGTTGTCCACGCCGCGCTTGATCCACTCGAGCGCATCCAGCCCCGTATCCTCCCGGCCACCCTTGGCAAACACGCGAAACTGTCCGTTTACGCGCTTGACGTCCACCGAGAGCACCACGCACTGGTCGCCGTAGCGTTTCGCCGCCTCGCCGATCAACGCGGGATTTCTGATCGCGCCGCTGTTGACGCTGACCTTGTCCGCGCCGCACTTGAGCACGCGGTCAAAGTCGTCCAGCGTGTTGATGCCGCCGCCGACGGTGAGCGGGATAAAAATCGTCTCCGCGACCCGCGTGAGGATGTCCGTAAACAGTCCGCGTCCTTCCGCACTCGCAGTGATGTCGTAAAACACCAGCTCGTCCGCGCCGTTGTCGCTGTAATACTGCCCAAGTTTCACGGGGTCGGACACGTCGTTGAGCCCCAGAAAGTTGACACCCTTGACCACACGTCCGTCCTTGACGTCGAGGCACGGAATGATGCGCTTTGTGATCATGCGTTCGCCTCCCGAATCGCTTCCGCGAGTTTGACGGCTCCGGTGTAGTACGCCTTGCCGACGATTGCGCCATAAAGACCAAGGTCTTTGAGCGCGCAGATGTCCTCCAGCGAGTTCACGCCGCCGGACGCGATGAATCGCATCTTGCTCGCCTCCATCAGTTCGCGGTAGAGCGCGCGGTTTGCGCCCGCCATCGCGCCGTCTCTGGCGATATCCGTGCAGATCACAGTTTGTACGCCGATCTCCTCGAGGCTTTTACAGTAGTCCATGCCGCTCAGTCCTGTCGTCTCCGTCCAGCCTTTGACCGCGACCATGCCGTCCCGTAGGTCGACGCCGACCGCGATGGCGGATCCGAATTTCGCGACCATGTCTTCGACAAAGTGAATGTTGTTCGCGGCTGCCGTGCCAAGGATCACGCGGTTCACACCCGCGTCGAGATAGCGTAAGATCGTTTCTTCATCGCGAATGCCGCCGCCGAGTTCGACGGAAAGCCCGCTCGTGCGGATGATCTTTGCCGCGATGTCAAAGTTTGGCGTGCCGCCGCAGCGTGCGCCCTCCAGATCCACCATGTGGAGCCACTCTGCGCCCGCCTCGCGAAATTCCTGCGCGAGCTTCGGCGGGTCTTCGCTGTAAACGGTCATCTTGCTGTATTCGCCCTTGTAGAGCCGCACCGCCTTTTTTTCGTATAAATCGATTGCCGGTAATATGATCATCTATCGTTCATTCCTAACTGTGCTTTTAATCTTTTTTATGTCTGTTCGCAAAACGCGCGGAGGATGTTGAGGCCGACCTTGCCGCTCTTTTCGGGGTGGAACTGGCAGCCGACGACGTTTCCGCTTGCAACCGCCGCGGTCAAGCTTGTTCCGTATTCCGCGGTTGCGATGGTTGCTTTTTCGCAGTTTGCCGCATAGAAGCTATGCACAAAGTAGACGCAATCGCCCTCTTTGATGTAGCGAAACAGCGGGTGCACGGGCTTGGTCAGCTTCAGCGCGTTCCAGCCGATGTGCGGCACCTTCAGATTCGCGGGCACCTGCGGGCGCATGTCGATCACGTCCCCCGCGATGAGGCCCAGCCCCTGGTGCTCGCCGTATTCAAAACTCCGGTCAAACAGCATCTGCATGCCGAGGCAGATGCCCAAAAGCGGCTTTCCCGCTTTTGCCTGCTCGATTACGACCATATCCAACCCCGTTGCACGGAGCTTTTTAGCCGCGTCTTCAAACGCGCCGACGCCGGGCAGAATGATTTTGTTCGCCGCGCGGAGGTCATCCGCATTTCTGGTGATAATTGCATCGGCGCCGATCATCGAAAGCGAGCTTTTCAGTGAAAACAGGTTGCCGACGCCGTAGTCTACGATTGCGATCATACTTATAACACGCCTTTTGTCGAGGGGATTTCGTCCGCATACGCGGGGTCGATGGCGACCGCCTGCTTGAGCGCGCGACCGAAGGCTTTGAACATCGCCTCCACGATGTGGTGCGAGTTTTCGCCGTCGAGCTGCTGAATGTGCAGCGTGATGCCCGCCGTGCGGCTGAACGCTAAGAAGAACTCCTCCACCAGTTCCGTGTCAAACGTGCCGATCTTCTGGGACGGGATGTTCGCGGTAAAGCGAAGCGTTCCCCTGCCGGAGAGATCGACCGCGCAGAGCACGAGGGATTCGTCCATCGGCAGCAGTTGGCTGCCATAGCGGTTGATGCCGCGCTTCTCGCTGAGCGCTTCTTTGAGCACTTCGCCCAGCGCGATGCCGATATCCTCCACACTGTGGTGGTCGTCTACCATGTTGTCGCCTGCGCAGCGTGCATTTAGGTCGATCCGCGCATGACGCGCAAAGAGCGTCAGCATGTGGTCTAGAAAACCTACGCCGCTGTTGATGTCGCTCTTGCCCGTTCCATCCAGATCGAGCGTGAGCGTAATCTCGGTCTCCGCCGTCATTCTCGTGCAACTTCCCGTTCTCATGTGCATCTTATCCTTTCTCCGCGAGGATCGATTGAATGTTCGTCATCAGCGTCTGCATCTGTTCGCGCGTGCCGATTGTGATGCGGCAGTAGTCCTTGATGCGCTCTTTTGTGAAATGACGCACCAGCACGCCGCGCGCTTTGAGTTTTTGATAGAGTTCTTCTCCGCTGACGCTGCCGCTCTTTGCAAACACGAAGTTTGCACAGGACGGCAACACCGTAAAGCCAAGCGATTGGAGCTGTTCTGTCGCCTCTGCGCGAATCGTCATGATCGTCTCCGCGTTGGCGCGGTAGTAGTCATCGTCTTCGATTGCGGCGACGCCGGCTGCCTGCGTCATGCGGTTTACATTATACGGATTGATCGAGTATTTCACCGTGTTCAGATCACGTATCAGCTGCTCGCTGCCAATCCCGAATCCCAGCCGCGCGCCCGCGAGCGAACGGCTTTTGGAAAACGTCTGTACCACCAATAGATTATCATATTTGTGAATCAACGGCACGCAGCTCTCGCCGCCAAAGTCGATATACGCTTCGTCGATGATCACCACGCGATCGGGATTGCTCCCCACGATCTCCTCGATCTGCCACAACGGCAGCGTGGTTCCCGTCGGCGCGTTGGGGTTTGCGATCAGGATATGCTCTCTAATGCCCAGATAGTCCCGATAATCGAGCGAGAAATCGTCCTTGAGCGGAATCTCGCGGCTCGGTACATCGCAAAACCGCGCATAGACCGGGTAAAAGCCATAGCTGATGTCCGCAAACGCAAACGGGTTTTGATCGTCCCCGTATGCAAGAAACGCAAAGTAGAGTATCTCGTCCGAACCGTTGACAGGCAGCACATGTTTCGGCTCTACACCGTAAAGCTCCGCCGCCGCGCGTTTGAGCTCCGTGCACTCCGGGTCGGAATAGAGATTCAGCCGGTTTGCCTCTTGCTCCGCCGCCGCGACTACGCGCGGAGAAGGCGGAAACGGGGACTCGTTCGTGTTGAGCTTGACGTATTTCATGTCCCGCGGTTGCTCACCGGGAACGTACGGCGTCAGGGTTGCGTATTTTTTACTGAGAAATCGGCTCATACGTTGTTCTCCTCGCTGCGGATCAAGGCCGCGCGCGCGTGCGCCTCCAGCCCTTCCGCACGGGCGAACACCGCGATCTTGTCCGAAAGCTCCGCGAGCGCCTCCCGCGAAAAATAGGTGTACTGCGTCTTTTTCACAAAGTCGTCTACGCTCAGCGGGCTGGAAAACCGCGCGGTGCCGCTGGTCGGCAGCGTGTGGTTCGGCCCCGCGAGATAGTCGCCCAGCGATTCCGGGCAGTCGTTGCCGAGGAACACGGAACCCGCGTTCTTCACATACGCAAGATACCGCTCCGGTTCCTTGACGCAGAGTTCCAGATGCTCGGGCGCAAGATCGTTCGCCAAATCGATCGCGCACAGAAGGTCGTCGGTCACGATGATCTTGCCGTGGTTCTCGATGGAAGCGCGCGCGATAGTTTCGCGCGGGAGCGTGCTCAATTGCCGTTCGACCTCTGCGCTGACCGCATCAGCAATCTGGCGGCTGTTGGTAATCAGCACTGCGGAGGCAAGCGCGTCGTGCTCCGCCTGGCTCAATAGATCCGCCGCGACAAATGAGGGCGTCACCGTTTCGTCCGCGACGACGAGGATTTCGCTGGGTCCTGCGATCATATCGATTGCAACCCGTCCAAACACCTGTCGCTTCGCTTCGGCTACGTACGCGTTACCGGGGCCTACGATCTTGTCCACCTTCGGCACCGATTCCGTGCCATAAGCGAGCGCGGCAACCGCCTGCGCGCCGCCCATCTTGAATACGCGATCCACGCCCGCGAGCTTCGCCGCGGCGAGGATGGTCGCCGCGATCTGTCCGTTCGCGTTCGGCGGGGACACCATCACCACGAGCGGACAACCCGCGAGCTTTGCGGGAATGGCGTTCATGAACACGGTGGAAGGATAACTCGCAGTTCCCCCGGGAATGTATAGCCCGACCTTCTCGATTGGCGTGATCTTCTGCCCCATGTAGACGCCGTTTGGCCGCTCCAGCCGGAAGCCTTCGCGCAGCTGCATGCTGTGAAACGCGCGAATGTTCTCCGCCGCCGTCTGCATCGCGGCGATCAGCTCTGCCGGAATCGAGAGCAGCGCGTCGTCAAGCTCCGCCTGCGTCACTTCCAGCGCGTCTAGCTCCGCGCGGTCAAACTTTTTTGCGTAGGCAAACAGCGCACTATCGCCGTTTTCGGCGACGTCAGCGATGATCCCGCGCACAACGTCCTCTACGCCGCTGTCCTCCAGCCTGCGCAGAAAGAGCGTGCTCTTGTCGATTTCGTTATAATCCAGTATCTTCATGCGTTCACCGCCTGTTCCAGCTTCTTGCGCAGGGCTTCGATCTCTTCGCCCTTAAACTTATAGTGCGCCTTGTTCGCGATCAGCCGCGCGCTGACGGGCTCGATCTCTTCCAGCACGCCAAGGCCGTTCTCCGCGAGGGTTTTGCCCGTCTCCACGATGTCCACGATCACGTCCGAGAGCCCCAGAATGGGCGCAAGCTCGATGGAACCGTTGAGGCGGATGACGTCGATCTCCCGGCTCTGCGCGGCATAATAGCGGCGCGCGATGGCTGGAAACTTCGTCGCCACACGCAGGATGCCCGTGTGCGCGTCCGAAAAATCCTTCGGCCCTGCGACACACATACGGCACTTGCCCATCTTCAGATCCAGCAGCTCGTAGACATCCGGTGCGTACTCGGAAAGGATATCCTTGCCCGCCACGCCGATGTCGGCAGCTCCCCGCTCGACATAGATCGCCACATCCGAAGGCTTCACCCAGAAATAGCGCACGCCCGCCGCTTCGTTTTCAAACGTAAGCTTGCGGTTTTCTTCCAGTAGTTCGGGGCAATCATATCCCGCGCGGGCAAACAGCGCATATGCTTTTTCGCCAAGCCGGCCTTTCGGCAGGGCGACGTTAATGATGCGTTTCATACGTTTGCCTCCTTCGTGAGCCGGACGATCTCGCGGCAGTTCGGGCAGGGTTCTTCCTCCCGCTGGACGCGGAAGCTCAAGCCGCGCGCACGAAGTGTTTCCGTCGCACGGACGATCTCGAGCGGGTCTGTCGTGTCGTCGTAGAGCACCAGCGCCTCCGCTTCGTGCGCGGTTTTCGCGCCGGAGAGTCGCTCCAGCTGGTCCAGATAGACCGCAAAGCCGATCGCCTCGCCGTGCTTGCCCATACGCAACAAGAGGTTATCATACCGCCCGCCCGCGAGGATGCCAGCCGGAATCCCCTCCACAAAGCCGCGGAAAACGAGGCCGTTGTAATAGTCCATATCGTTGACGACCGAAAAGTCGAGGTTCACGTTGCCGACGCCGTAAACGCCGAGCATATCGCTCATGCGTTTCAACCCTGCGAGCGCTTCGCGGCTCGTCTGCGGCAGGTCGAGCGACTCCACGCGTTCCAATGTCTCCTGCAGCGGGCCGCAGGCGGTGACCAGTTTCGCTAGCCGCTCCTGCGTGAGCGCGGAAACACCCATCTCCGCGCAGGCGTCAGCTAGCCCGTGCAGATTCTTTTCCCCGACGAGAGAGAGTAGCTTTGCGCACTCGCCGTCGCCGATGGGTTCCTCCGCCAGCACGCCCGAAAGCACGCCGACATCCGACACATCCAGCACATAGCGCGGGCTGATCTTCTCAAGGCTCCGCGCCGCGAGCATCAGCACCTCGCCTGCCGCGTAGTCGTCCACTCTGCCGATGCATTCTAAACCTGTCTGCACGATTTCGCGGAAGCCGTAGGCGTTTCGCGGCACGCGGTAGACGGTCTCGCTGTAACAGAGCTTTTGCGTGCGCCCGTCGTCCTTTGCGTTTTTCACGATGGAGAGCGTTACATCCGGCTTCAGCGCCTTGAGCTTGCCGTTGGTGTCGCTGAAGGTGAGCACCTGTTCGCTGGCGAGAAACTTTTTGTTGCGCATGTACAGGTCGTATTCTTCGAATTTTCCGACCTTATACGGACGGTAGCCGCAGCTTAGGTAGAGTTCGCGCAGCTCGAATCCGATTCGTTCCTGCGTGGTCATCGTTTCGGGTTTCATTTGCGCGGTTCCTCCGTTTTCATGCGATCCAGAATCAGCCGGTAGCCGCCCGCGCCGTGGTGCAGGCAGCGCTTCACGCGCCCAATGGTCGCGGTGCTTACGCCGGTTTTCTCAATCGCGCTCTGGTAGGTGTCGCCCGCGTCGAGCGCTTTGGCGATCTCCAGCCGCTGGCCGAGGTCGCGAATCTCCTGAATCGTGCAGAGATCCTCAAAATATCGATAGCACTCCTCTACGTTCTCCAACAGAAGCATGGAGGAAAAGAGCGCGTCCGTCTGTTTATTTCTCGGTAAACCCATATTGGCACTTCCTTTGGTTTTTGTTTTCCGCGCATGTTCTCTCGCGCGGTATTGTGATTTTTACGTCCTACGCATTTTATCACTTTATCGCGCTAAAGTACAGAATTATTTTCGCGCAACTGTGTTTTTTCTCGCGTTCTTCTGTACTCAACGTTCATTCATGCACCGCAAATCCGCAAAATCGCCGCAAAACGCCCGATTTCTCGCGTTTTTTCTTGCGCAGGCGAACAAAATATATGATAATACAAAGTTAGAGGGCATGCCCTCCTGCCGCAAATTCGGGTTGCGGATTGTTTTCGTTTTTGCTTTCAATTGCATTTTTGGCTTTTGCCAAAGGAGTGTTCCTTCTTCCTTATATCAGTTGAAACGCGATTCGAAAGCAGGACTTTTCCCACAAGAATTTTCGGCAGCAAAAAAGCGGGGTGGTACGACCCCGCTTTTTTCTTACTCCGGCACGCGCCGGAAAATCAGATCATCAAACTTCTGCGATGACTTCCACTTCGCAGAGCACATGCTTGGGCAGCGTCTTTGCCGCGATGCAAGCGCGGGCGGGACGGCTCGCCATATATTGGCTGTAGATCACGTTGAACGCGTCAAAGTCATCCATGCTTGCCAGATAGCACGTCGCCTTCACCACGCGGGTGAGGTCGCTGCCGGCGGCTTCCAGTACGGCGCGGAGATTTTTCATCACCTGTTCGGTCTGCAGAAAAATATCCGAGGCTACGATTTCCCCTGTCGCCGGATCCATCGGAATCTGACCGGAGACAAACACAAACCCGCCGCTTACGATCGCCTGCGAATACGGGCCGATGGCCGCCGGGGCTTTGTCTGTTTCAATCTTCTTCATTTCATTCACTCCTTCTGTCATATCAATCTTCGTTCTTCTGCTCCTTGTTCATACATTGGGCTGAAGGATCTCTCTACTTTTATTATACGACCGCTTTGCGCCCCGTCAACCTAAATTCGACGGCGCGGGTTGCACATTTGTCAACAACCGCAAGCCGTGCGCACGTGGTATAATACCCGTAAAGTTTGATCTCATTCATTTTCGCGGCGGGAGACCTGCCGTGCAGCAGCAAAGGAGAAACGAATTATGAACGTTCAGCGGACGATGGATTCCCTCAAGCGCGGGGGGTTTGAAGTGCGTTATTTTGAGTCGGCAAAAGCGGCGGCAGATTATCTCGACGAGAGCATCCGCGGCAAATCCGTCGGCATCGGCGGCAGCATGACCATCGAGCAGATGGGGCTGTACGAAAGGCTGACGGAGCATAACACCGTCTATTGGCACTGGCGCACGAACGATTTTGCGACGCGTACGGCCGCGGCAGGCGCAGAGGTTTACCTCAGCTCCGTTAACGGCCTCGCCGAGACGGGCGAAATCGTCAATATCGACGGCAGTGGCAACCGCGTCGCGGCGACGCTGTATAACCACGAGCGGGTGGTGTTTGTGGTTGGGGTGAATAAGATTGCGGAGGATTATGAGCGCGCGATGCACCGCGCGCGGAATATCGCGGCGCCGCTGAACACGCGCAGGCTGGGGTTGAAGACGCCGTGCGCGGTTGGCGAGGAGATCAGGTGCTATAATTGCGCGAGCAAAGACCGCATCTGCTGCGGCGTGGTGACGCTGCTTTGGCCGATGAGGAGTGTGAAGGTGACGGAGGTTGTTTTGGTTGGGGAGAGTTTGGGGTATTGAAAAACAGTTGACTTTATTTGCTTACTATCCAATCTATTTTTAAATCTGCAATTATCAACGTTTCACCTATTTAAAAATTTTCTTGTTCTTTTCAGTCACCAATATCAGTGGTATAATATTGAAAATATCTTGTAGGGGGAAATTATGATAAAACTCATAAAAGCGACAATTTTCAAGTTTAAGTGCGTTGAGTCAGAACAATCCTTCGAAATTGAACCTGATGTAACCGTATTAGTTGGTATGAACGAGTCAGGTAAAACAAGCTTGCTAGAAGCGTTGGCAAAAGTTAATTACTTTACTAACGACCCTACATATAAGTTCAATTTAACTCATGATTATCCGCGCAAATTGAAAAAATCCGTAGATCGTAAAGGGGAAATACCCGAAGCTGTTGAGTTGGAATATGCAATCAGCAAACCGCTGCAAGATCAAATAAGTGCGGATATCATGATTCCATTCAATTGCTCGAATTTCACTTATACGGCTTTGTACGACAATAATAGAAAAATTGGATTTAACCCCTTCATCTTTCTAGATAAAACTTTTATTTCAAAAGTATTAAAGAGCGTTGGAATACTTAATGAAAAGCATAGAGATATGCTCTTAACGGTAACCTGCTCAGCTGAATTCGATGCTTACTTAGCATCGCTTACATCAGGAGGGGAATCTAGCGATGATATTGCTGCATTAAAAAAGATTAGGAAATACTTTGAAAATCCCTCGAAGTGGTCCGACCCGCTCATTGAATATATTTTTCGAACTCATATTGAACCTAATATTCCGAAGTTCATGTACTATGATGACTATTATGCTTTAACTTCGAGAATCTCAATTAACAGAATCAATCAGGGAAATATCAAGGATAACTCGGAGAAAACTGCGCGGGCTTTACTTGAATTATCCGATATCAACACAAAGAATATAATTAACGCATCTTCATTCGAGGACTTTAAAGCCGAGTTGGAAGCAACCCAAGCAATTATTTCCGAAGAATTGTTTAAATATTGGACTACAAATAACAACCTGCGCATACAATTTGATATTGATAAAGTTGTGCGTACAGATCCAAATAACAACCAGCAAATAGTAGATAACGTTCTTGATGTACGAGTTCTTAATCTAAGAAGTATGGTTTCATTGCCTCTTGCTAATCGAAGCAGAGGTTTCAATTGGTTCTTCTCTTTTCTGGTTTGGTTTAAAAAGATACAAGAAGATAAGAAGAGTACGTATATACTTCTTCTAGATGAACCCGGTCTCAACTTACACGCAATGGCTCAGGATGACCTGCTTAAATTTATTGAAGATTTATCAAAGGATTATCAGATTCTTTACACAACACATTCTCCTTTCATGATCGATTCTGGCAGATTGAACAGAGTGAGGACTGTATTGGAAAAAGAAGATGGTACGCATATATCAGATAGTTTACAGGAGAAAGACCCAAACACACTTTTCCCATTACAAGCTGCTTTAGGTTATACTATCGCTCAGAATCTTTTTGTTTCTGAGAAGAACTTGCTTGTAGAAGGCATAGCCGACTTAGTATACTTAAACGTGCTTTCTAACCACTTAAAAGCGCTTGATAAGCCTTGCTTACGAGATGATGTGACGATTGTCCCAGTAGGAGGTGCGGATAAAATCGCAACTTTTATCTCCCTGTTAAGAGGCAATGAGTTAAATACCGTATGTTTACTTGATACCTTTACCGATGCTTCAGCGAAAGCACGAGTAGATAGTTTAATTACTCAGAACCTGATTAAAGACAAAAAGGTTGTTTTTTATCAACAAATTCTAAACACCTCATTTGCCGATGTTGAAGATATGTTTTCCATTGATGACTACTTAAATCTTTACAATCAAGCTTTTTCTAAAAACATTGCCTTAAAGAACATTGACTCCGCGAAACCAATTATGGATCAGTTGAAGAAACTAAATTCCGACAAGAATTTCAATCATTATTCGCCTGCAAACTATTTAGCAAAGAATATCTCTTCAATAACATTATCGGAGGAAACGCTAAGCAATTTTACGAAGTTGTTTGAAATACTGAATAAAAAGTTTTAGCAATCTTCCTTCTATCTCCAAAACAGCCCCTCCCGATCACTCGGAAGAGGCTGTTTTCTGCTATTTTTCGCGATATTCTGTTCCCCTGCTTACCCCTGCGGCACAACCGCACTCAACTCGGCAAATACAGCCTCCGTCTTTGCGCTGTCCTCAAAGCTCAGGTAAACATCCTCCGCGCTACCCGCGCGGTCAATCCAGATCGTCGGGCTTGCATCAATCTTGGCATACAGCAGATAATCACCCAGAGCATCGGAGTGAAAATGCCCCAGCCGCGTGGTATCAAACCCGCCGTAGCCGTTCGTGCGCTCGCCAACGCCGATCTCATCCATGCTCTGCGGGAGCAGCGTCACCTGCGCCACCTCACTCACAGGAAACGACACGCCGTACTTGACGTCGATCGTAATCGTCCCGTCCGCAATGTTGACCGCGGGCTCCTCCACACCGGAGAAAACCATAAACAGGAAAAGCCCGATCAGCGCGAGGAACATCACCGTCGCCACGAGATAGACGACGCGCACATCTTTCTTGTTTTTCTGTTCGAGTTCCATATGGCTTCCCTCCTGCCTGCGCTTCTTATTCCGCCAGCGCCTTGATCGCCTTGTATTCCTTCAGGTCGGTGTAAAGCTCCGCCTTGTACGGGTTACGCTTCGTCTTGACCGCCTTGTAGATCATGTACACGAACACCGCGACGTTGACCGCCAGCGCCAGCGCGCCGAAGATGGTGTAGATCGTCGGGTTATAGGTGCTGGTGACCATCTGCACGCCGCTATCCTGAAACAGCGGGAACGTCTGGGCAAACATGCACCAAATCGCGAGCGTCTGCGCGCGGTGCTGCAGCCATGCGCCTTTGCCGAGCGTGAACGCGCAGAGCGTCGGCGCCGCCAGCAGCGCAAGACCCGCATAGAACGCATGCGTCGGGATGCAGTTATAGGTATAGGTGAAGTTCCAGAGGTCATACGCGATGATCCAGAACCAGAGCATATCCGGCCAGAGCATATCGCGGCTGCCGTCGAGCTTGGTCTTTCTGCGAATCACGATGCCGAACCAGCCCGTAATGGTGATGATGTTCAGGATGCCGGCCGCGGCGTTCATGAAGTTCCAGGGACCGCCGAGCACGCCCGTGACCTCGCCTTCAATCGCGCCGGAGTTCATCATCCAGTAGGTAAGTCCGACTTCGATATCGCGCGCGCACGCCTCGAGGATGTTGACGGCGAGAATCAGCGGCGGGAAGATCAGCGCCCATTTCACGTCGGCAAGACGCCATGTGACTTCGCCGGTGAGCTTGTCCCGCTTCTGAATATGGCGGATACACCAGAAGCCGAGGCTGCCGATGGTCGCGGAATACACCTTCATCAGATGGAACCAGTCGGTGTAGATCTTGTCCTTCATCGCGGTAAACCAGATGATGGAGAGCGTGATGGGCAGCACCACGAAGCTGACGAATCCGGCCCATTTCCAGCGGCGCGCGACTTCGTTAAACACGAACAGCCCCGCAAATACCGCAAGCCAAATGCCCCATACCGTCAACGCGGGCACGCCTTGTGCAAATGCAAACATATCTCCCTTTCCCAATGCGCCTTTTTCCGGTGCGGCGAAACCGTTTTTCTATGATTCCGGTGGGCGGTTTTGCTCCCGCGCAGCCGTTCGGGCGAACTGTTTTCCCCACAATTTTCGCCCGCCAACGCTAGTATCGCGCCAGAAAAACGCGCTGTCAAGAGTGTTGGAAAGAAATCGATACTGCCGTCTCGATTAGCGAGTAGTATCTGAACACAGCCGGATCGCGTTGTTGATAATTCGGCACGAAAATAGCGTGGTTGCTTTTTTGGTACAACCAAATATGCGCCTGTTTTCATATATATTTTGATGTTTTTGCAAGATAAATATGTCGTGGAGCAACCACGTGTCAGATAAGATAAAAGAGCGTAAAAAACATATAAAAATGGATCCGGCACGCTCACCGCGCGTTCGTGTTATTTCACACCAAACTGCGAGGCAACGTGCCAGAACCAAGGTGTATTATAGACCTGCTGTGCAAAAACACAAATGTGATTTTGTTATGGCGGGTATATGGCAAATTACATCCGTTACTACTTTAGTCTACGCGCTGCGTCCAGCCGCGGGTATCCGGAATTTTTCCGGTCTGGATGCCCGTGATTGTGTCGTAGATCTTCTGCGACAGCGCGCCGACCTCGCGGTTGTTGATCACGTACTCTTCGCCGAGATATCTGAGCGTGCCCATGGGCGATATGACGGCGGCGGTGCCGCTTGCAAACGCTTCACGGAGCTTGCCTTCCTTCGACGCCGCGACCACCTCATCGATGGACAGCTTGCGCTCGATGGCGGGGATGCCCCACTCGCGAAGCAGCGTCAGCACGCTGTCTCGCGTGATGCCGGGCAGGATGGTGCCCGTGAGCGGTGCCGTGATCACCTCGTCGCCGATGTAGAAGAACGCGTTTGAGGAGCCGACCTCCTCGATGTACTTATGCTCGAACGCGTCGAGCCAGAGCACGTCGTTGCAGTCGCACTCATGCGCCTTTTGCGAGGCGCGGAGGCTGCCCGCGTAGTTGCCGCCGACCTTGGCATAGCCCGTTCCGCCCTGCGCCGCGCGGATGTACTCATTCTCCACGAAGATGCGCGTTGTGGAGAGCTTACCGCGGTTGGCCGCGTAGTACGGGCCGGAGGGAGCTAAGATGATCATGAAGCGATAGTGCTTCGCGGCCTTGACGCCCAGCGCGGGATCGTCCGCAATGATGAACGGGCGGATGTAGAGCGACGTAAACGGCGCATCCGGCACCCAGTCTTTGTCCTCGTGAACGGTGGCTTTGACAGCGGAAACGAACAGCTCCTCGTCCATCTGCGGCATGCAGATGCGCTCGTTGGTGCGGTTAACGCGGCGCGCGTTCATCTCCGGCCTAAATAGCAATACGTCCCCGCTTGCGGTCTTATACGCCTTCATGCCCTCAAACATCGTCTGCGCGTAGTGAAACACGCTCGACGCCGGACTAATGAGGATATCGCCGTATGGAACAATGCGTCCGTCGTGCCAACCCTGGCCTTCGTCATAGTCCATGACGAACATGTGGTCAGTGAACTGCTTGCCAAATACCAGCTCGTTGGGATCGGGCTTGGGTTTGGGGTTCGGGTTTCTGGTCACCGGAAATGTGTAGCTCATCTCTTGTCTCCTCTGTTCATTCAATCGTATTTACTGCCTGTCGACTGTCTGGCTGATCGCACCGTACAGTTCCGGCCTGCGGTCTAAAAATATCGGGAGTTCTCTTCGAATTCGTTCTTGGGCTTCAAAATTCAACTCCGCTGTGATGATTCTCTCTCTGCGTCCTGCTTTTGCGAGCAGATTCCCAAGCGGGTCGACGATTGCGCTGCTGCCGCCGAACTGTGTTCCGAATGCCGTTCCGCAGCCGTTGCAGAGCGCGGCGAACTGCTGGTTCTCAATGGCTCTGGCGCGCAGGAGCGTGCGCATCTGCTCCGTCCTCCGACGCGGCCACTCGGCGGGGATGAAAAGGACTTTCGCGCCCGAGAGCGCCATTGCGCGCGCCAGCTCGGCAAACCGAAGATCGTAGCAAATCATGATGCCACAGTCGACGCCGTCGAGCATAAACGTGACGATCTGTTCGCCCGCTGCATACGCTTCGCCTTCGCCGGATGGCGAGAAAAGATGCGTCTTGTCGTACTCCGCGATGCAATCGCCCGTTCGGTCGAATACATACGCCGTGTTGTAGAGCATTCCGCTCTTTCTGGTCAGCACGCTGCCCGCGATGAGATTGATGCCGAATTGCTTGGCGAGCCCCGCGCAAAAGTCTTTCGTGTGCGTGCCGTCGTCATCCGCAAGCGCGGGATCGATCTTCCCCGGCGCAAACCCCGTGTTCCAAAGTTCCGGCAGCAGGATCACATCCGGCCTTTGCGTTAGAGCCTTTCGAATCAGCTGTTCTGCGCGAGAGTAGTTCTCCTCCGGATTGCCCGCGCGCACGTTCATCTGAATACACGAAATCTTCACGCGCCGGCCTCCTTATCTGCGTCTGTCTGATCCATCATGATGGCTCAACAAAATTATTATACTCCATTTAAGTGTGCAAAAAAACCCGTCGCAAGATATCCTCTTGAGACGGGTGATCGGTTCGATCGCATTCCCCGCGGTACCACTCAAATTGCGCATTTCTGTGCCGCTCAGCAGGCTCTGACAAGCCCTATGCCTTGACGCGGCATCTACGGAAGGCTCTACACGGCGCTGCGCTTTTCAGCGCGCCTTTCCAGTCTTCAGCTCGGAAGGGATGGGATCTTGAACATGCGCACCGCCGGGTTTCCACCCTCTCCGGCTCTCTAAACGCGGCCTGTCCGTCCGTCTTCGTCACAGCTTTTGTTATGAAATTTTCTGAATGATATCAGCATTCACACGGTTTGTCAATCCATTTTTATGACGCATGCCATGAAATATCATCAAATTCAACGCACAAAAAAACGACGCGCCCGTTATCAAACAGACGCGTCGTTATAGTCGATTATCCCGCTCTGCGCGGTCTCTCTGTGCGCACCGTAGCGTTCTGCCCCGCCAGCGCCAGCTCGTGTTTGCCGATCGCGATTGCGTGCAGGTTTGCCTCGATCAGATGCGCCTTGTGCGCGGGCACGGTATGCTCCAGCGCTTGCCGTAGTTGCTCCTGCGTCAAATGCAGACAGTCACTCAAAAATGCGCCCAGCAGAATCATGTTGGAAAGCCCATCCATTCCCGCTTCGGTAGCAAGCCTTGTTGCGGGCAACGCGCGGACGGTAACATCTTCCCGCGCGGGAGATTCGTGCACCAGCGACGCGTCATAGATGATCTCGCCGCCTGCGCAAACACGAGGCTGATATGCCGTCAGCGAAGGAAGGTTCATCGCGATCAGCACATCCGGTTCGCTCACGATCGGCGAGCCGATGGGTTCATCGCTCAAGATGACCGCGCAGTTGGCGGTGCCGCCGCGCATTTCCGGCCCGTAGGACGGCAGCCACGTGACATTTTTCCCCAACAGCACACCTGCGTGCGCGATGAGTTTCCCAAGGAAGAGGACGCCCTGTCCGCCGAATCCGGCAATCAGAACTTGTTGCGTTGTATTCTTTTGCTCTTTCACGAATCGATCTCCCTTCTGCTTGTGTCTTTATATACGCCGAGCGGATAATACGGAATCATCGTGCTGTCCATCCACTTGAGCGCGTCTTTCGGCGATTTACCCCAGTTGGTCGGGCAGGAGGACAGCACCTCGACGAGCGAGAAACCCTTGCCCTCCACCTGATTGCGAAACGCCTTCTCAATCGCCCGTTTCGCGGCGATCACATTCTTGGGTGAGTTCGCGGCAACGCGCGCTATATAGGCTGGACCGTCCAGCTGCGAAAGCATTTCGCAAACCTTAACCGGCAGACCGCACAGATCAACGTCGCGCCCGTTTGGCGACGTCTGCGTGAGCTGTCCCGGCAGCGAAGTTGGCGCCATCTGCCCGCCTGTCATACCGTAGACCGCGTTGTTGACGAATATAATGGTGATGTTTTCGTTGCGTGCTGCCGCATGCACCGCCTCTGCCATGCCGATGCTGGCGAGGTCGCCGTCACCCTGATAAGCAAACACGATGCTCTCCGGATTTGCGCGCTTCAGCCCCGTCGCGACTGCGGGCGCACGCCCGTGCGCGGCAACGGTCATATCGAGGTTGAAATAGTTGTAAGCCAGCACCGAGCAGCCGACCGGAGCCACGCCGATCGTGCGTTCTTCGATGCCGAGCGCGTCGATGGCATCGCCCACCAGCCGGTGGATGATGCCGTGCGTGCAGCCCGGGCAATAGTGCGTGTGCGTTTCCGTCATGGAGTGCGGCTTGTTGGTTTTGCTCATACCGCCGCCTCCTCTGCCGCACGCTCGATGGCGAGCAGCACTTCTTCCGGCGTGGGAATCACGCCACCCACATGCGAAACCAGCGTCACGGGACGCGTGCAGCGCACCGCAAGCTCGATATCCGTCATCATTTGCCCCATGGACATCTCCACGGATAAAAAGTGTTTAACGGTCTTTGCCGCCTGTTTCAACGCCGCACTTGGGAACGGCCAGAGCGTGATCGGGCGAATCATCCCAGCGCGGATTCCTTTTGCGCGCGCGGCAGACACGGCGTTTCTGCTGACACGTGCCGAGATGCCGTATGCGATCAGGCAAATCTCCGCGTCTTCCATGCAAAACGCCTCATAGTCCGTCTCACGCTCTTCTACGAGCTTGTATCGCGCGAAACGGGTAAGATTCTTTTCTTCGAGTTCCTTCGGCGAAAGATACAGCGAGGTAACGATGTTCTTCTCGCGCTTTCCGCCGGTACCCGTCAGCGCCCAGGGTTTTTCCACCAGCTTGGGCACGGGCGTTTCCAGCGTCACCTGCTCCATCATCTGACCGATGGTGCCGTCGGAGAGGATCATCGCCGTCATGCGGTATTCGTCCGCGAGGTCAAAACCGCGCTGCGTGAGGCTGGCCATCTCCTGCACACTTGCGGGCGCCAGCACGATGTTGCGAAAGTCGCCGTGCCCGCCGCCGCGCGTGGCCTGCATGTAGTCCGACTGCGACGGTTGAATGCCGCCGAGGCCCGGACCCGCGCGCTGCACATTGACCACCAGCGCGGGCAGATCGCTTCCGGCGAGATAGGATAGCCCCTCGCTTTTGAGCGAGATACCGGGGCTGGAGGAACTGGTCATCGCGCGTTTTCCCGCGCAGCTCGCGCCGTACACCATGTGGATCGCCGCGATTTCGCTCTCCGCCTGTAAAAACACGCCGCCGACCTCCGGCATGCGCTTGGATAAATAGGCACCGATCTCCGTCTGCGGCGTGATGGGATAACCGAAATAGTGTCTGCATCCCGCTAAAATCGCCGCCTCCGCGAGGGCTTCGTTGCCCTTCATCAGGATAGTTTCTTGCATTGTTTCCTCCTTATCGCTCGACGGTGATCGCGCAGTCCGGGCACATCAGCACGCAGAATCCGCACTTGGTGCAGCGGGTTTCATCTGTCATCTGCGCTGGCGAGTGGCCTTTGTGGTTGATCACGTCCGGGTCGATGCGGAGAATTTGCTTCGGGCAGGCATCCACACAAAGACCGCAGCCTTTGCAGCGTTCTGCCTGAATCGTCCATTTTGCCATTTGTTTTGTCGTTCTCCTGTTTTGCTGTTGATTGCTATGCGTAACCTGTCTCCGGCAAAAGGAAGGATAAATCATGAAAAATTGCTGTGCCGCCGGATTCTTGCGCATCATACAACGCGAATATCAACGAAACTTCAATTCGTTAGCAGTACTAACTAATTTGGAAGCATACTGCGCCTCCGAAAAAGGGATTGCTCCCGCCCTCGAAACGCGTATAATCGTTAGTAGTCCTAACTATTATAGACACTTTGTTCGATTTTTTCAACCGCACAAAAAAAGAAGCAGGTGTTGCCTGCTTCTTTACTAATATCTCTAATCTATAATCACAGAATTAATAGTTCTCAATCGCGACGCGCTCGACGCGGTCGGAGATGTCTTTCCCGAGGAAAAGCTTCGCGGTCGCGGCGAAATCCTCCGCGCTGTCGCTCGCATAATAGCGGCGTAAGCCGTTTCTCGCGGGATCGTTGAGTTGATCCTCGTTCGTCAGCAGCGCAGCAGCTGCGCGCGCCGCTTCTTCGCCCGTGTCGATCAACGTCACACCAGCGCCCATATAGTCCGAAATTACGTCCATCAGCAGCGGATAGTGCGTGCAGCCGAGCACGAGCGTATCCACGCCAGCGGCTTTCACGGGGGCAAGATACTCCTCCACCACGCGCTCTGTGACGAGATCGCTCCGGTGCACCCGGCCGTCTTCCACAAGCGGCACGAGCAGCGGGCAGGCCTTTGCGGTGAGCGTTGCCTCTGGCAGCAGCGCGCGGATCGCCGCCTCATATGCGCCGCTGCGGATGGTCGCCTTGGTGCCGATCACGCCGATGTTGCCCGATTTGGAAGCCTTTACGGCGGCTTTCGCCGCGGGCTGCACCACCCCGAGGATGGGCAGGTCATTCTCTCCTTTGAGCACGTCCAACGCGGTTGTAGACACGGTTCCGCAGGCGATGACGATCGCCTTGAGGTCGAAACTGCGCAAAAACGAGACATCCTGCCGCGCATAGCGCACGATGGTCTCTACCGAGCGTCCGCCGTATGGCACGCGCCCCGTGTCACCGAAATAGACGATGTCCTCGCCGGGCAGCAGGCGGATCATCTGCCGCACGCAGGTCAGCCCGCCCATGCCGGAATCAAACACGCCGATGGGTCTTGTATCCATTGCCTCACCTCAAGAATAAAAAGCGGACAAGCGCGGCTTGCCCGTTCGAATTTGCGTCGGAAACTCGCTTCCGTATTGTATCACATTTGGCTGCGTCTGGACAATGCATCGCGCCTATGCGCGCAGTAGCGGCAGCATGCCCGTCAGGCGGTTGACCTTCTTTTTGTCGCCGTAGAGCGCGATGCCGAAGTATTGAAACGCGTCCGTATGCGTTTCTTCCGCCTCTTTGAGATAATCTTCATAGATGTGAATCCGCTGTGCGACATCCGAGAAATCCACCGCGAGCACATCCGAAAACTCTGGCTCAAACAGCCTGGTGCGTATCGTTTTTAACAGTTCCTCGCCCGCCTGCAGCACCGTCGTCGGTACGGTGTTGATGCCGCAGTGTGTGTTGCCCGTGGCGTCGCAAACGTCTCTGCCGACCATCTGCGGCAGGCGCGCGCCAAGCGTAGTGCCAAGGATTGCCGCGGTGTTGGCGATCAGCCCTAGCGGCAGGGAGTTGTCGATCACGACGACGCATTTTTGTTCCGATCCATTCATTTGAGGCTTTGTTCTTCCTTATCTTCTGCGCGGTTTTCGGCGAGCACGCGGCGGTATTGTCCCGGCGTGAGGCCGATGAAGCGCTTGAATGCATTTGTCATGTGGCTCTGATCTGAAAATCCAACCGTCAAAGCGGCGTCTGTTGGTGATGTACCGTCGCGCAGCAGCATCTTGGCGCGGTTGATGCGAATCGCCTCCAGATAACTATAGGGCGTGATGCCTGTCTCCTTGGTGAAGGCGCGCAGCAGGTGATACTTGCTCAGCCCCGCGATCCTGCCCAGCGTGTCCAGCGAGATCTGCTCGCTTGCATGCGCGGTCATATAATCGCAAACCGCCTGCACTTCCGCGCGCAGCGGCTCCGCCTCTTCTGCGCCGCTCGTTGCGGCATATTCGCGCAAAAGCTGCTCCAGCAGAAAGTAGAAACGTTCCTCTTTGCGCACGCCGCTTTCGCCCTGCAAAATCATGCTGTGCAGCTCCCGTAGTTCGGGGATCAGGTCGCTTTGATAAACAACCGGCTGCTCAAACATGGGTTGGCAAGCGATGCCGAAGATTTCCTGCGCGGCTCTCGCCATCACATCCGGCTGAATGTTGATGCAGCGATAATCCAGAGGTTGATCGTCGCGCGATTCGCAAGAGTGGTTCTCGCCCGGATTAAATAGAAGCAGATTGCCCGGCACAATATAATGGCAGGTTTTGCGCACCTTGAGGTTTCTGTTTCCGCGTTCAATAAACCCGATCACATAGTGCTCGTGAAAATGGTTCGGAAACGCCTGCATCACGCTTTGAAACTGATACGCTTCCACCATCAGTTCCGGGTCATACCGCGCGATGCGCTTTTCGCCCTTTGTGGCCTGCTTCATTGCCATAGAATACCTCGTACCGTTCTTAGAATCTTGTAAGATATTGCGCTCTTTGCGTTATTATACGCGAAAGATGCAAAAAAGCGCTACCCGATATGGGCAGCGCTTTGCGTTTGTACGAGATTATCCGATCTGCGGGAAGATTTCCTTCACCGCCGGATAGATCTTCACGAATTTCTGATACTGCGCCTCATAGCGCGCCGCAATCTCCGGATCGGGCTTGACGGTCGCGTTGACGTGCACCATCTTCTCCGCGATCTCCTCAACCGAGTCGTATTCGCCGCATGCAACCGCGGCCAGCATCGCGCCGCCGAGGCCAGGGCCTTCTTCGGAGGTGATGGTGTCGATCTCCATGTTTAGGATGTTTGCGAACATCTTCTTCCAGAGCTTGCTCTTCGCTCCCCCGCCACACATCTTGCTGCGGTCGATCGGGATGCCGAGGGATTTTGCGACCTCGACGGAATCGCGAATCGCGAACGCGACGCCTTCGAGCACCGCCTGCGTCATGTCGGCGCGGCTGGTATCCATCGTCATGCCGATAAACGTACCGCGCGCAGCGGGATCGTTGTGCGGCGAACGCTCGCCCATCAGATACGGCAGGAAGTAGACGTGGTTTGTGCCGAGCTTGTCGTCGGTGATCGGCGCTTCCAGCCCTTTGTAGTCCTTGCTGTCGAGGATGTCTTCCATCCACCACTTGCTGCAGGAGCCCGCGGAGAGCATGCATCCCATCAGGTGATAGTTGCCGTCCGAGTGCGCAAAGGAGTGCAGCGCGTTGTGGCTGTCCACGGAAAACGCGCAGTTGCTGATGAACACCGTGCCGGAGGTTCCGATGGAGATGTTGCATCTGCCTTCGCCGACCGTTCCGGTGCCGATGGCTGCTGCCGCGTTATCGCCCGCGCCCGCGCAGACCTTGACCTTCTCCGGCAAGCCCAACGCTTTCGCGACGGCGGGCGTCAGCGTGCCGACGGTTTCGTAGCTTTCAAACAGCTTCGGCATCTGCGCTTCCGTAATACCGCAGATATCCAGCATCGGCTGCGACCAGCGGCGGTTTTTCACATCCAGCAGCAGCATGCCCGACGCATCCGAAAAATCGGTGCTGTGCACACCCGTGAGCAGATATGCGATGTAATCCTTCGGCAGCATGATCTTCGCAATCTTCTTGAAGTTCTCCGGCTCGTTGTTGCGCATCCAGAGCAGCTTCGGTGCGGTGAATCCCGCAAAGGCGATGTTGCCCGTCCATTCGGAGAGCTTGTCCTTGCCGATTTCGTTGTTCAGATAGTCGGTCTCTTTTGCCGTGCGCCCGTCGTTCCAGAGGATCGCGGGACGGATCACCGCGTCCTTCTCATCCAGCACCACGAGGCCGTGCATCTGGCCGCCGACGCCGATGCCGGCGACCTGAGAGCGGTCGATGTCCTTCGTGAGTTCGGGGATGCAGGCAAACACAGCCGCTTGCCAGTCTTCCGGCTTTTGCTGGGACCAGCCGGGATGCGGAAACTCCAGCGGATACTCGCGGGAGGCGATGTTGAGAACAGCGCCCTCGCTGTCCATGAGCAGGGTTTTCAGCGCGGAAGTGCCGAGATCGATGCCGATGTAATACATTCTGTTCACCTCACGTAAAATTTGGGCGGCGTTACCGCCGCCCTATTGGTTTGTTGGAACAACACTTAGCTGAAGAGTACGCTGTTGACAACGCTCTCCAGATATTCCTGTCTGCCGCTGCCAGGCATCGCCGGGGCTTTCGCCGCGGCTGCATTGGCTGCGCATTCTTCCAGCGTGGCTTCGCCGCTTGCGATGCGCGCGCCGATGCCTTCCTTATAGCTCGCATAACGATCCGCAACAAACTCGTCGATGCGTCCGTCTTCGATCAGCGCGGCTGCTTTGATCAGGCCGAGCGCGAAGGTGTCCATACCGAGGATGAACGCCTCAAACATGTCATCATAGGTGTAGCTGGGTCTGCGGGTCTTCGCATCAAAGTTGAAGCCGCCCGTGAGTCCGCCGGACTTGAGCACTTCATACATGCACATCGTGGCTTCGTACACGTCGAAGGGGAATTCGTCCGTATCCCAACCCAGCAGCAGGTCGCCCTGGTTTGCGTCGATGCTGCCGAGCATGCCGTTGACGCGGCTGACGCGCAGATCGTGCTGGAAGGAATGGCCCGCGAGGGTTGCGTGGTTGGCTTCGATGTTGAGTTTGAAATCTTTGTCGAGACCGTTGGCGCGGAGGAAGCCGATGGCAGTCGCCGCGTCGTAGTCATACTGGTGCTTCATGGGTTCTTTGGGCTTGGGCTCGATGTAGAAATCGCCCTTGAAGCCGATGCTACGGCCGTAGTTGACCGCCATGCGCATCAGGCGCGCGATGTTTTCCTGCTCAAACTTCATGTCGGTGTTCAGCAGGGTTTCGTAGCCTTCACGGCCGCCCCAGAAGACGTAGCCGCGTCCGCCGAGCTTGACCGTCAGCTCCAGCGCTTTCTTCACCTGCGCCGCCGCAAAGCAGAACACTTCTGCGGAGTTGGAGCTGCCCGCGCCATTCATGAAGCGGGGGTTAGAGAACATGTTCGCCGTACCCCAGAGGCACTGGATTCCCGTGTTCTTCATCTTTTCGAGCATGTAGTCCGTGATCTCGTCGAGGCGCGCGTTGGTTTCGTTGATGTCGTCCGCTTCGGGCACAAGGTCTACATCGTGGAAGCAGAAATACTGGATGCCGACCTTCTGCATGAACTCAAACCCTGCGTCGACCTTCGCCTTGGCGTGCGCCATGGTGTCTTTGGTCGCCCCAAAGCTCTTATCCACCGTTACATCGCCGAACATATCTTTGCCGGCGTTGCAGAGATTGTGCCACCAGGCCATCGCAAAGGGCAGGTGCTCGCGCATGGGTTTACCAAAGACGACGCGGTCTGCGTCATAGAACTTAAACGCAAGCGGGTTCTTGCTTGCAGGGCCCTCGTACTTAATTTTAGAAATGCCCGAGAAAATTTCAGCCATCGTGTTTGTATCCTTTCGTCCACGTTGAATGTTGGGATTAACTAAATTTTTGCACTTATCTAAGTTTAGAACGGAGATTAATTTAGCTTAATTATATGATACTAGATTCTAGGGTTTTGTCAAGATACAATCCGTATGGATACGTAAAAAATGCGAATCCTACATAAATAACTTTACTTCTTAACTTAAAACTTGTATAATATGATTAATTTAGTACAAAATAAGGAACACATCATGGCAGACGTAACAGCTCGCGACCTCGCCAACATGCTTGGCATCTCCACCGCCGCTGTCTCAATGGCACTTAACGGAAAACCCGGCGTCAGTTCCGAAACGCGCACCAAGGTGCTCGCTGCGGCTACGAAGCTTGGTTATGTTACCCCGAAATCGCGTCAGAGTGAGCGGCAGGCGAAAAATATCGTCAGCTTCGTCATCTACGTCGGTGTCGGCGTGGCGGAGCAGACGACGTTCTCCACCTTTGTCATGCGCGGAGCGGAAGCCGCCGCAAAAGAGATGGGCTACCGCATTCTCGTGCACTACTTCTATGCGGATCAACCGTGGGAAGATCAGGTGAAGCGAATCTTATCTGACGCCTGCGGCGTGGTTATGCTCGGCACGGACATCACCTCTGCGCAGCGCGACGCTTTTTTACAGTTTTATACCCACGGCAATGTGCCGCTGGTCATCATCGACAACTTCCTGTTCTCGGCGTATGTCGACTGTGTCGGCAACGATAACACATACGGCGTGAAATCCGCGGTGAGTTATCTGATCAACTGCGGACACAAGAAGATCGGCTATCTTCGCTCCAAGCAGCGCATCGTCAACTTTGACGACCGCGAGCTGGGCATCCATCTTTCCATGACGGAGCATAAGGACGAAGGTCTTGCGCCGTTGCAGGTCATCGACGTGGACATCTCCCCCGACAAAGCGCGCGAAGACATCTTTGCGTGGCTGCGCGCGGGCAATACACCGGCCGAAGCGTTCTTCTGCGAAAACGACATGCTGGCCGCGGCCTTTATCCGCGTGCTCAAAGAGAGCGGATACCGCGTGCCGGAAGACGTCTCCGTGATGGGATTTGACGACGTGCAGATCTGCGAAATGATCGATCCGCCGATCACCACCATGCACGCGTTCAAAGAACGTCTCGGCAGAATCTCGGTCGATCTGCTGCATACGCGCATCGAAGCGGGCGACACCATCCAGACCAGCCAGGAATCCGGCTTAATGAAAGTCGCTCTCTCTCTGCAGCTCAAGGAGCGCAAGAGCGTCGGCTGCCGCAAACCGCGCGAATAAATCAGAAATCCAATTGCGCGCGGGCGGGCAGCATCGCCGGTCTGCGCGCTATCTTTTCGATAGTGGATAAATTCAATACGGAGGCTCTTGAATGAAGTACGGGGTTTTCAACGACACTGCCCGGGAATATGTGATTGCGACGCCAAAGACACCGCTCCCGTGGATCAACTACCTTGGTTCGCGGGATTTTTTTCGTCTCATTTCGAACACGTCGGGCGGTTATTGTTTCTATAAAGATGCAAAACTGCTTCGTTTGACGCGATATCGCTACAACGAAAATCCAATTGACATCAACGGACATTACTTCTACGTCAATGACGGGGGGTCGGTATGGACCCCCGGTTGGCAGCCTGTTCGTGCGGAACTTAATCGATTTCGTTGCCGCCACGGGCTTGGTTACACCATACTGGAGAGCGCAAAAGACGGCCTCGCCTGCACGCAGGAGACGTTTGTCCCCGTGGATGACAACTGCGAACTCACGCGCGTCACGCTCACCAACGAGAGCGACGCGGAGAAAAAAATAGACCTCTTCTCCGCCATCGAATTCTGCCTCTGGAACGCACTGGACGACATGAGCAATTTCCAGCGCAACTACTCCATCGGCGAAGTCGAGGTGGAAGGCAGCCGTATCTATCACAAAAGCGAGTATCGCGAACGGCGCAACCACTTTGCTGTCTTTTCGGTCAACACGCCGGTCGATGGTTTTGACACCGACCGCAACGCGTTCTGCGGCGCATACAAAAGCTTCGCCGATCCCGAGGTCGTACTCTCCGGCGAAAGCAAGAACAGCATCGCGCATGGCTGGCAGCCCATCGGCAGCCACCACATCCGCGTAACGCTCGCGCCCGGCGAATCGAAGCGCTATATCTTCACGCTCGGCTATTGCGAGAACCCGGTGGAAGAGAAGTTCATCGCGCCGAACGTGATCAACAAAGCGCCCGCTGACAAGCTGCTTGCCAAGTACGAAACCGACGCGCAGTTTGACGCGGCGTTTGCAGAGCTTGCCGCGCATTGGGAAGGGCTGCTTTCCCGCTTTACGATTCAGTCGAGCGACGAAAAGCTCGACCGCATGGTCAATATCTGGAATCAATACCAGTGCATGGTCACGTTCAATATGAGTCGCAGCGCGAGCTATTTTGAGAGCGGTCTTGGCCGCGGCATGGGCTTCCGCGATTCCTGTCAGGATCTGCTGGGCTTCGTCCACCTGATTCCCGAGAGAGCAAGAGAGCGCATCCTCGACATCGCGGCGACGCAGTTCCCCGACGGCAGCGCGTATCATCAATATCAGCCGCTGACCAAGCGCGGCAATGCGGACGTCGGCACAGGGTTCAACGACGATCCCCTCTGGCTCATCGCGGGAACAGCCGCCTATCTGCGCGAAACGGGTGATTTCTCCATCCTCGACGAGATGGTGGATTTTGACAACGATCCCGCGCTTGCCCAACCGTTGATGGAGCACCTACGCAGGAGTTTTCAGTACACCGTAACGCACAAAGGCCCGCATGCGCTGCCGCTGATCGGTCGCGCGGACTGGAACGACTGCCTGAATCTCAACTGCTTCTCGACGGAGCCGGGCGAAAGCTTCCAGACGTTCGGACCGAGCGAAGGCCCCGTTGCAGAGAGCGTTTTCATCGCGGGCATGTTCGTGAAGTACGGCGAAGAATACGCGCAAATCTGCGATTATCTCGGGCTGAACGCAGAGGCCGAACGCGCCCGCTGCGAAGTCAAGGAGATGTATGACGCGGTGCTGAACGCGGGCTGGGACGGCGAATGGTTCCGCAGAGCCTATGATGCGTTTGGCAAGCCCGTCGGCAGCAGCCTCTGCGAGGAGGGTCAAATTTTCATCGAGCCGCAGGGTATGTGCGTCATGGCCGGTATCGGCGTTGCCGAAGGCCTCGCTGCGCGCGCGCTCGCGAGCGTCAAAAAACGCCTAGATACAAAGCACGGCATCGTGATGCAGCAGCCCGCCTATACACGCTATCACGTCGAGCTGGGCGAAATCAGCTCCTACCCGCCGGGATACAAAGAAAACGCCGGCATCTTCTGCCATAACAATCCCTGGATCAGCTGCGCTGAAACGGTGATGGGTAATGGCGACCGCGCGTTTGAGGTCTATACGCGCACCTGTCCCGCTTATGTGGAAGAGATCAGCGATACGCGCCGCACGGAGCCGTATGTTTACTGTCAGATGGTCGCTGGCTGCGACGCGCCGACGTTCGGCGAAGGCAAGAACAGCTGGCTCACAGGTACCGCCGCATGGACGTTTACCAACGTCAGCCAATACATCCTCGGCATTCGTCCGACATTGAGCGGTCTTGCGATCGATCCCTGCCTGCCCTCCTCGATCAAGGACTTCACCTGCGAGCGGTTGTATCGCGGTGTGCGCTATCACATCACGGTCGAGAAACCCGACGGCGTCAGCAAAGGCGTTTGTTCGCTGGTCGTGGATGGAGTGAAAATCGAAGGCAACATCATCCCGCTTGACAGCACGAAGACGGATCGCATCGTTAAAGTGGTCATGGGTTAACAGGAGAACGATATGTCATTTCCAACCGATTTTCTCTGGGGTGCGGCAAGCGCCGCCTACCAGATTGAAGGCGCCGCCAGCGAGGACGGGCGCGGACCGAGCGTGTGGGACACGTTTTCCCATACGCCAGAGAAAACCTTTGATGGGCACACGGGCGATATCGCCTGCGACAGCTATCATCGTTTTGAAGAGGATCTCGAAGCGCTCAAGCTTCTGGGCGTCAAGCACTATCGTTTCGGCATCAGCTGGACGCGCATCTTCCCTGACGGAAGAACGTTCAACGAACGCGGCTTTGCCTATTATGACAAGGTGGTCGATCTGCTGCTGCAAAATGGCATCACACCCTGGGTAACCCTCTTTCACTGGGATACGCCGCAGGCGCTGGAAGACGAAGGCGGCTGGCAGAATCGCGAGACGGCACGGCTGCTTGCGCAATTCGCCGGCGTCGTCGCCGAACACTTTCACGGACGCGTCTATCACTATTTCACGCTCAACGAGCCGCAGTGCTTTATCGGCCTCGGTTACGAGGCCGGCTGGCATGCACCGGGAAAAACGCTGAGCGGCGCTCCCCTGCTTACCTGCTGGCACAACGCGATGCTAGCGCACGGTATGATGGTGCAGGCCGTGCGAAAAGCCGATCCCTCCGCGCAGATCGGTCTTGCTTCCTGCGGGCTTGGTTGTGTGCCAGAACGTGAGAGCGAAGCGGATATCGAGGCTGCCAGAACCGCTATGTTCTCGTTCGGAGCATACGGAAACTTCACTCTATTCTCGCAGAATGCTTTCCTCGATCCCGCTCTATTCGGGCGATATCCGGACCATCCGTTTTTCGATTCGCCGGAGATCACCAAAGAGGATCTTGCGATCATCCAGCAACCGATCGACTTCATCGGGCTAAACTTCTATAACGCATATGTCGTCCGCGCCGGAAAAAACGGACCGGAACAGGTGCCCTTCTATCGCGGTTCTCCGACTACAGCGCTGCGCTGGGCGATCACGCCGACGATGATGCATTATTGCACCAAATTCATCTACGAGCGGTATCAGCTGCCGGTTTACATCACGGAAAACGGCCTGAGTTGCAACGACAAGGTATATCTCGACGGCAAGGTGCACGACCCGGATCGCATCGATTTTCTGCAGCGCTATCTGCGCGAGCTCAAGCGCGCGGGCGAAGACGGCGTCGACATCCGCGGCTACTTCCACTGGAGCCTGATCGATAACTTCGAGTGGGCCGACGGCTACAAGGAGCGCTTCGGACTGTTTTTTGTCGATTATCAGACGCTGGAGCGTCAACCCAAGGACAGCGCTTTCTGGTATCGCTCCGTCGTCGAAACCAACGGCGAAAACCTGTAGAACTCACTATAAGACAAAAAGCACCGACAATTCGGTGCTTTTTTTGTTTCACTACGATTCACGCGTTCTTATTTAAGAGAACATCAATCCTCTATCGCAGGCGCGTCTTCCTTCGCTTTTTCCAGATGCAGTATTTTGCGGAAGAGTTTCACCGTCCAATACATCGGCAATGCAAACCCGCCCAGCAGCCAAAGCCAGCCGAGATAGACAAACACTTCGTAGACTAGAAGCGGCAGCGCGAACGTCACGACCCACATTACAAGCGCAAGCAGCGTGCGCGGAAACTGCGCGAACGCAAGCAGAAATGCGTTTTTGAGCTGTGTGCCCAGCGTGTTTTGAAAGCGCGCAACCAGCGGATAAAACCATAGCGACGCCATCAACACGCCAACGCCTACGATGAGCGCGAATATTAGGAAAAACTTGTTGTCCGGCTCGGAATACGCAATCGCAAACCAAATATCCCCCGCGAGAATCGCAAACACCACAAGCTCCAAAAGCCAGGCCGCGGTGGATTGACGAAACGCCGCGCGGAAGTCCGCGAAGAACGCCTTATAGACGAACCCTGTCTCCCGCTTTTGCAGCGTTCTGCTCACACCCGCATAGCAGGCGGTTGCAGCGGCGCCGATCGTCACGATCGGAATCGAGCAAACCAGAAAGAGCAGGTTGAGAATCACGATATCCCCGAGAAAAGTCAGCGTGTTGACGAAACCCGCGCGGAGCCAACGGAATCTCTCTTTCATGAAACATGCCTCCTGTTATCGGAAAAGCGCCCGTCCCAAGAGAGGACAGGCGCCCCGAATGAACTCTATTGTTGATTTTACTCTTTGACGGAGCCGAGCGCAACGCCCGCGATGATGTACTTCGAAAGCAGGAAGTACACGATGAACAGCGGCAAAATGGACAGCGTCAGCGCCAGATATACCGCGCCGTACTCGGTCTTGTAAATGTCGCCTTTCAAAAGGCTGACCATGACCGGCATGGTGTAATTCTCTTTCTTCGTTAAGAGAATCATCGGCATGAAGAGGGCGTTCCACGAGATCACGTAGGTGAAGATCGCCTGCGTCGCCATTGCGGGTTTCATAATCGGCAATACAATGCTGTTGAATGTGCGGAATTCGCCCGCGCCGTCAATGCGCGCCGAAGCCACAATGTCGAGATTGAGCGATGGCAGCATGTATTGTCGCATGAAGAACACCGTCATTGGCGCGGCGATCGCCGGAAGGATCAACGCCAGAAGGTTGTTCGTCATACCGATCCGGTACATGAACTGATAGAAGCCGATACTGATGACCTGCGTCGGAATCATCATGACCGCGAGGATCACGGTGAAGAACGGCTGGCGCATCTTCCATTCATAAGCAACCAGTGCGTAGGCAGTCAGCGTTGAGAAATAGACTGCACAAGCTGTCGCGCCGGTTGAGATGATCACGGAGTTTATGAAGCCCGTGAACGGGTTGAACGTCTTGCCCGTAAGCACTTTCCAGTTTTCCAGAATGTGCGTCGAGGGAATCAGGGAGACCGCGTGCTGTTGGATCTGAACCGTGCTGCGCGTTGCGTTGACGATCATGATCCAGAATGGCATGATGCTCAGAATTGCGAGTATCCCGCAAACGATATAGATTCCAATGTTTACTTTACGTCTGAGTTTCATACTGCCGCCCCCTTCTTAAGCTTCTCCATGCGCTTCATCGCGCGAATGGCTCTGGCCTCCGAGCGGTCACGCATTAAGAAGAAGGTAAACGCCGAGAGAATCGCGATGATCACAAACATGATCATACTCGCCGCAGCCGCCTTATTGTACAGGTAGGTGCCGGAGAACGCCTGCGCATAGATGAACACGCTTGTGGTCATGGTCGCATTCGCGGGTCCGCCGTTCCAGATATACAGCTTCGGAATATCAAACATGTTCAAGCCGCCGATGAGGCTTGTAATCAGCGTGAAGATCAGGATTGTGCGCATACACGGCAACGTGATCTGGAAGAACGTTTGACGCGGGGATGCGCCGTCGATTTCCGCTGCCTCGAACAGTTCGGGGTTGATGCCCAACACACCGGAGATCAAGATGATCGTCGTGTATCCATACCACTGCCAGAATTGAATAAACGCAACGACAAACTTCGCGGCCCACGGGCTGGTCGAGAAATCAAATGGCGCTTTGAGCAGATGTAACGACTGCAAAATGTCATTGATCGGACCAATCGGGTATGCAAAGATGACCCCATATAAGATCGCCACGGATGCCGCGGTGATAATGTTCGGTAGATAAAAGAGAACTTTAAACGCACCCTGGCCGCGAATCCTCCGGCTGCGGTTGGTAAACCAGGCAGTCAGTAATAGCGCGAGGCCCATCTGCGGAATGAAGTTCATCGTCCAAATGACGATGGTATTGACCAGAGAAGTCCGGAACGTCTTGTTCGCAAAAATGCTGGCAAAGTTGTCAAACGGCTGTTCCAGAAACTTAAATGACGTTGCCACAACACCTTTAAAATCCGTAAAACCAATGACCGCGGTGAACAACGTAGGATATAACATGAAAACGAGGAATACAATAACGAATGGCAAACTAAATAGATAGCCGTATTTGGCGTAGCTAACGCCTTTGATCTTGGGTTTTCCTTCTTTCTTGAGAGGCATGGCCGCTTCCCCCTATGGTGAGATTTGATCCGGTTCATGCGGGTGTGGACGGACGGAAGAACTCCGTCCGTCCACACTCATCATATACCAATTTTGGTTCGGTGAAAACAGTTGCCTCTTAGTTGGCTTCGATGCCCAGAGTATCGACAACAGCCTGTTTGAACGCGGCGATTGCTTCGTCACGGGTGACGTTGCCAGCCGTGTACTGACGGACCTGGTCACGCCAGAGGTTGTTGATCGTCTCGTCATACTGGGTCAGGTTCTTGCCGTTTGCAAACTGGTTCGACGGGACGAACACGTCAAACATGTTCTGGCCACCGAGGAACGGGAGTTCGCCATTGGACTTCGCCATCACAACGCCGGAAGCAACGGTGTCTTTCGTGCCGCCTTCGCCGTTGAGGGTGCCGTTCGCCCACTTGTACTGCAGACCTTCTTCGCTGGTGTCAAGGGTGATCCACTCGATGAGTTTGCCAACGGCTTCCTTCTTAGCGGAATCCTTGCTGGCCAGAACCCACGTGCCGCCCCAGAAGAAGCCGATCGGCGGTTCGCAGACTGCCCAATCGCCGTAGGTGCCTTCGCCAGGCGCCGTACCGCCGGAGTTACCGGCCATGACGTAGTTGATCAGCCAAGCGGGTCCGAAGAAGCCGAATGCGGGCTGTGCGCTGGTGCCTGCCATGTCGGCAAACCAGGCTTCCTGCCAGTCACGGGTGTCATTGTGGTAGCCGTTCTCTTTGAGCTGCATGGACAGATCGAGGAACGCTTCACGAGCGGGGTCAATGTTCAGCTTGCCGTCGACGATCCAGCCGGTCGGGGAGCTGTTTTCCACTGCGTGCCAGATATCACCATCGCCAGAGACGATGCCGTAGCCCTTCGCCTTCAAATCGGCGGCGGCTGCAAAGAACTTGTCCCAACCCGGGCCGATCTTGTCTTTGATGACGGCGGGATCGTCGGTGCCCCAGGTGTCGATCGCCAGCGAACGGCGATAGATGAACGCGCCGCCGGTTGCCTGATAGCCAAGGCCGACGAGAGCGCCGTCGCTCGGACGGGTGCCGATGTCAACGGTGTACTGTGCGATATCAGCTGCCGGAACCGCTGCCGCGACATCGATGCCGAGCTCGGCATAGGTCGCTGCATAGCTGCTCATGTCACCCTGCGTGTACTTCAGAACGAACGCAGATTCTGCGCAGTACATGTCGGGGCCATCTTTACCGCCAGCGGCCAGTGCCTGGTCGAGAGCGGGCTGGTAGAGACCATCGGTGGTGGCGATGATGGTCGCATTGATGGTGTAGCCGAAATCCGGATGCATTTCGATGTACTTCTCAAGCATCTTCGGAACTTCGTCCGTGAACGTGTAGATGTTGATGACCTTGTCACCCTCTGCCATGGGTTCTTCTGCGGCGGGGGCTTCTACTGCTTCAGCGGCAGGCGCTGCAGCGGGTTCCTCTGCGGCGGGCGCGGGCGCGGGTGCGCAAGCAGCCAGCGTGGACAGAGCCAGCACGAGAGAGAGAATGATCGCGATAGTCTTTTTCATTGCTTCCTGATACTCCTCCTTATAAATTGCGCCACAATGCACACGTCGGGAGTTATTCGATTCTGATAAAATGGAATCTTGAATTCGTCACGATGTGTACAAGGATGTGACATAATCATTATAGGTTCTGCTTAAGTTTAAGTCAAGATTGATTTTGAAATTAATTTGGTTAAGCTTAATTTCTCAGCGTTTATATTGACTTAAGCAGCCCGATGGGGCAAAATGATACTACAGGACGAAAAAGGAGCGAAACATCGGCAAATGGTCTATCTCGACTATGCGGCAACCTCTCCTGTCTTTCCTGACGTTCTTGACGTTATGGACGCGGTTTCTCGCGACTTTTATGCCAATCCTTCATCTATATATAGCATCGGCTATTCCGCGAAGAAATTGCTCCATGAATGCCGCAAAACGATCGCTACTTCCATGCATTCAGAGTCGGACGAAATCGTTTTCACTTCCGGCGGAACCGAAGGTAACAATCTCGCACTTTTCGGTGTTTTACGCGCCAGCCGACAAAAAAAGCACTTCATCGTCGGCAGCACGGAGCATCACAGCGTGCTCGCCGCCGCGCAGGCGCTTACGCGCGAAGGATTTTCTCTTTCGATTCTCCCCTGTTCTTCCGATGGAAGGTATTCTGCCGAGGCGCTCGCGCGCATGATCCGGCCGGATACCGCACTGGTGTGCCTGCAAATCGCAAACAACGAAACGGGCGTTCTGCAGCCGATCGACGAAATCAGCGCCATCACGCGCGAAAAACGGATCCCTCTGCATTGCGACGCGGTCGCGGCATACGGTCATATCCCGCTTGACGTGCGCGCGCTCAAAATCGATCTGTTGACCGCGTCCGCGCACAAGATGGGCGGACCGAAGGGCGTAGGTTTTCTCTATGTTCGAAACGAAATAAGCCTTTCTCCGCTGTTTTTCGGCGGTTCGCAGGAGCGCGGCTTGCGCCCGGGCACGGAGAACCTGCCCGCCATTGCCGGGTTTCAAAAGGCGGTCGAGCTTTCCGCTGTGCCTGCGTCTTCCCTGGTTCGAGACCGGCTGGAGCAGCTATTGACGCATCATCATCCCGGCGCAATCGTCAACGGAGCAGGCGCATCGCGGCTTCCGCACATCCTCAATATCACGATTCCGGATGTACCTGCCGAGCAGCTTTTGCCTCTCTTATCTGCCAAAGGTATCTATGCTTCCGCACGCGCCGCCTGCGCATCCGGAGAGCGAATCCCCTCTCACGTACTCACTGCAATGGGTCTTTCGGCAACGGAATCGGCGGAAACGTTGCGCTTCTCGACCGGTTTCGGCAATAAATTAAGTGACGCAGACGAAACATCGAACGCAATCGATTTCGCAATCCTGAATCGTTTTTGTACTTAACGACCATCAACTTAATTTTGTACTTATATTTATCTGGAGGTAATCTATGTTTCAGAGAGATACGGCGCTGGCAAAAGCGCGTGCGCTCGTTGCACAAATGACGCTGGAAGAAAAGATGTCCCAGCTCGCTTACGGCGCGCCCGCAATCGAGCGGCTGGGCGTTCCTGCCTACAACTGGTGGAACGAGGGACTGCATGGCGTCGCCCGCGCGGGCGTCGCCACAAGCTTTCCGCAGGCGATCGCGCTCGCCGCGATGTTTGACCGCGAGGAACTGCACGACGTCAGCCGCGCAACCGCGCTGGAAGGCCGCGCTAAGTACAACGAGTTTTCCAAACACGGTGATCGGGATATCTATAAGGGCTTGACATTCTTTTCCCCGAACATCAACATCTTCCGCGACCCGCGCTGGGGCAGAGGGCACGAAACGCTCGGTGAAGACCCGTATTTAACCGCAGAACTCGGAAAAGCGTTTGTAAACGGCATGCAGGGCGATGGAGACGTGATGATCGCCAGCGCTTGCGCAAAACACTACGCCGTGCACAGCGGGCCGGAAGCCATTCGGCACCACTTCAACGCGATCGCCACGCAGAAGGATATGTGGGAAACGTATCTGCCCGCGTTTGAAGCCCTCGTCAAGGACGCGGATGTAGAAAGCGTGATGGGCGCATACAACCGCGTCAACGGCGAACCCTGCTGCGGGAGCAAAACGCTGCTGGTTGATATCCTCCGCAGCAAATGGGGCTTTGCGGGATTCGTGGTATCCGACTGCTGGGCGCTGATCGACTTCCACACCGGCCACGGCGTAACCAGCAGCCCCGAGGAGAGCGCGGCGCTCGCCATGCAAAACGGCTGCGACATCAACTGCGGCTCGATCTATCTGATACTCAAGTCAGCCTACCATCAGGGGCTGGTCACGGAAGAGCAAGTCACGCTCGCCGCGGAGCGCGCGTTTACGACGCGGTATCTGCTCGGCATCATGGGCGAGGGTAGCGAGTTTGACAAGATTCCCTACGAAACCGTGGAGTGCAAGGAACACCTTGCGCTTGCGCAGGAGACCGCGCTCAAAAGCTGCGTGCTGCTCAAAAACGACGGCATTCTTCCGCTGAAAAAAGATCAGCTCAAAACCCTCGGCGTCATCGGCCCGAATGCGGACAGCCGCGTTGCGCTGACCGGCAACTATCACGGCACCTCGTCGCGCTATATCACGATTCTGGAAGGCATTCAGGACGAATGCGCGGACGATGTCCGCGTCATGTATGCGCCGGGCTGCGATCTTTACCGCCGCAAGACAGAGGCGCTTGCGTTTGAAAATGATCGCGTTGCGGAGGCAGTCACCGTCGCGGAGCACAGCGACACCGTTCTTCTGGTGCTGGGGCTCGACGAAACGCTCGAAGGCGAAGCGCCGGACGACGGAAACAGCATGGAGGCGGGCGACAAGCCGGATCTTCTGCTGCCGAATGTGCAGCGGGAGCTCATGGAGCGCGTTCTCGCGGTCGGCAAGCCTACCGTCGTCATTCTGCTTGCGGGCAGCTCTATCGACCTCTCCGTGGCCGAGGAGCGGGCGCAGGCGGTGTTCTGCGCATGGTATCCCGGCGCACGCGGCGGCAAGGCGGTCGCCGACCTGCTCTTTGGCAAGCGTTCCCCTTCCGGAAAGCTGCCGGTGACGTTTTACCACGACGAAGATCTCGCGCATCTGCCGGAGTTTACGGACTATTCCATGCAGGGTCGCACTTACCGCTACCTCGACCGCACGCCGCTCTACCCCTTTGGCTATGGCTTGACCTACGCGGATGTGCGCGTGTTGGCCGCCTCCGCGGAGCAATCGGCAGACGGCGGGCTGTCGGTACACGCGAGCGTGCAGAACATGGGCAGCATCGCCACGGAGGACGTCGTGCAGCTCTACATCCGCGCGGAGGATTCTCCGTTTGCAACGCCCAACCCAATTCTCTGCGGCTTTGCGCGTGTGCATCTGAACGCGGGCGAGTCGAAGGATCTTTCGTTCTCCGTCGCGCCGGCTTCGTTGACGGTCGTGGACGACGCGGGCAACCGCCTCTTCCCCGGCGGCAGATATTCGCTTTACGCCGGCACGAGCCAGCCGGACGCGCGCAGCCGCGCGCTCACGTGCGTTTCCCCCGTCATGGTGGAGCTCAAACTATAAACACTCGCTTAATACTAAACAGCCCGCCAAAGCGGGCTGTTTTTATTTGCGATCCAACTAGACTTTGCCAGATTGACTGATCCGTGGTATGATTTTGCAGTTGTGTGCTCTGGCGCGCAAAACAATCGTTTCGGAGAATATCAGTTTGGCTATATTGTTAGATTGCGTCTTTGTCGGTCTCGGCGGCTTTGTTGGCTCCGTGCTGCGCTATGTCGTCAGCCTTCTGCCCCTGCGGCACGAAAGCGGGTTCCCGTTGCTCACGCTGTGCATCAACGTGCTCGGCGCGTTTGTGCTCGGGTTGATCGTTGCGCTGTTCGGACGCAGCTCCTCTCTCGATCCACGCACGCTGCTGTTTCTCAAGGTGGGATTGTGCGGCGGGTTCACGACGTTCTCCACCTTTGCGCTGGAAGCGCAGGGTCTGCTCTCCGGCGGAAAGCCCGGCATTGCCGTGTTGTATATGCTTTTGAGTATCGTGCTCTGCGTCGGCGCAGTATACGGCGCGGGTGCACTGGTTCGCTAAAATCACTCGTTATTACCTATTTTCCGGCTTTTTAGGCCGGATTTTTTATTTATTGGGGTATATACAAGCTTTTCTGCTGATTTCGTGAAAATATATGATTTATTTTCAAAAAACTACTTGCAATCAAAGAAAATTGCATGCTATACTCTGCCCGTAATGGTTCGCAGGCAAGCGTTCGCGCTGAATGCGGAATCGGAAAGGAGAAGTAAACTCGAATGCTGAACATGGTCAGGGTGGCGAAAGCCTAACAACTGAATACGTCAGACGCCGCGTACGTCACGCGCAACCGCACCGGTCTTTTATCGAATACTCGTGAACGACCTGCCGTGAAGTCGACTAAGCGTCTGTCAGCAGAACCTTTCGAAGAACTGTAATTTTTACGGGCATATCGATCGGGTGTGCTCGTTTTTGTTTGCAGTCAAGAGCGCGCACAAGCCGAATCCGCCGTGATAGCAGTCCAGAGTGGGCTGCACGTCACGGCTATTTTTATGCCCTTTTACACAAACGACCGCGCGGGATAGCGCAAGGAGAAGAACGATGACATACGCGAATGAATTACCGTCCAGCCTTCTTTTGAAGGAGACGAACATAAGATTGTTTCAGCTTGGCTGCGCCGTTACCGCAGACAAAAAAACCACACGCAGGAATCTCCGCGCAGGCAATGCCCGCGCAGGGTTCCCGTCCAAGAGAGCAACCGGCGCTTCCCTCGTGATGGGGCGGGTGCACGCAGATGAGTAACCTTTGCTTAGGCGTGACAGCCGCGCACTCGATGAGCGCGCGCCTTACCCCCTTGCTCTCGATGCAACAAACGGCAAATTTGCCAAACACACGACGACATGAGAATTTTCTGGAGGAAACCATGATACACGATTTGTATTTGATGAACGCGAATGCTTCGCTGGAAGCAGACGCGAAACGAAAGTTTGAACACCGAACGCTGACCTTTGACGAAATGGCGGCTTCTTGCAAGCGCCGTGGCGCAAAGTCACATATCTGCAGAACCCGCAGCATGAGCGAGATGATTCTTCTTGCCCTTGTGAAGGGGGTTGTGCGCACATGAGCGACTATCGTTACGAACTCGCGTCCACGGGCGCGCTGACGCTCCGGCCTGCGCCGGACTTTGATCTTGAGCGGGCTCTGCAGCGCGCAGTCATCCGACTCGCGCGCACAGAGCATCGCCGAAAGCGACGAACCAAAAATTTGGAGGGACCTATGTATCCTGTTCAACATAATTATCTCGCGTCCCCCGCACAGGGGTCGACGCTGAATGCCGGACAATTCGGCAGCACATTCGCACAGCACCCCTGTCGGGGCTGTGACAACAAGCTGCAGGCCTACGACGCGCAAACGCCCGCGAGGCCGCGGCGATCCATCAAACATCTGCTCACCGCTGTCTTTATGAGGACGGCGCGATGAGTCATCCGGCGGGGCTTGAAGCCTATGGGTTTTTACCCGCCATGCGCGCGGCGCTGGAAGCGCGCGGGTCGATTGCAGAAATCCCCGCGCGCGTCACCGCGGTGCACAAAGAGCGTTATGCGCTCGTCTGCGACCGCGGAGAATGCTACGGGCGCTTAAAATCCGCCGTCTATTTCAACGGCGGAACGCAGGAATTCCCCACCACGGGGGATTTTGTGTTGATTCAATTCAACGAGCTGGGCGACAGCATCATCACCGAAACGCTGCCGCGCCGCTCGCTCTTCGCCCGCAAGAATCCGACGCTGGGCGAAGGCGATCAAGTGGTTGCGGCAAATTTTGACAGCGTGTTCATCATGCAGTCGCTCAACCACGACCTCAATCCGAAGCGACTGGAGCGCTATCTCGCGCTCTCCTGGCAGTCCGGCGCGGTACCCGTCGTGGTGCTCAACAAGGCGGACCTTGTGGACTCCTATGCCGAGCAGATGAACGAAATCCTCCGCGTGGCGGCTGGTGTGGACATCTTCGCCGTCAGCGCAAAGACGGGCTACGGTTTCGACGTGCTGGGCGATTATCTCAAGCCGGGCAAGACCATCGTGCTGCTCGGCAGCTCCGGCGTGGGCAAGTCCAGCTTCGTCAACGCGCTCGCGGGAGAGTCCATTATGGCGGTCAACGAAATCCGCGAGGACGACAGCAAAGGACGGCACACGACCACGCACCGCCAGCTGATCCGCATGAACAACGGCGTGATGGTCATCGACACGCCAGGTATGCGCGAACTGGGTATGCTCGACGCCAGCGCAGGCTTGAGCGAAACGTTTGCGGACGTGGAGCAGTATTTCCCGCTCTGCCGATTCTCGGATTGCAGCCACGAGCGCGAGCCGGGCTGCGCCGTGCAGGCGGCAATCGCATCCGGCGAACTGCCGCTTTCCCGCTATGAGAGCTATAAAAAGCTCCAGCGCGAATCGCAGTACGCCGCCAGCCAGAGCAACTATCTCAAGCTCAAGCAGCAGCGGTTCACCGAGATTGCGAAGTTCAGCAAAGCCTTGCAAAAATCCGGCGGCAAGCGCGGGCAATACGGAAAAGACGAGTAACAAAAAAGACGGGAAGATTGTTCTCACCCGTCTTGTTTTCTTTTTTGGAGTTAGTCTTTCCCCTGCAGTTGCACCGTCGTGGTCGGGAATGCAAAGGAAACGCCGATCTTCTCAAAGCCTTCCATAATGGCGAGGTTGATCTGCTGATTGATATCCATGTAAACGTCGTAATCCGCGCTTTGCACAAAATAGACGACCTCGATTGCGAGACTATACGGGCCGAACGCAGAAAAATGCGCGCGGCCGAAGTTCACGTTCTCGGTCTGCTCCACAATCTGCCGAATCAAGTCCGGGATCTGTTTGAGCTGTTCGGGCGTCGTGTCATAGGTCACGCCAAGCGTAAAGCAGACGCGCCGCTGCTGCATGGTTTTATAGTTGCGGATGCGGGAGCTGGTCAAATCCGTGTTGGAAACAATCAGCTGCTCGCCGCCAATCGCGCGCAGGCGTGTGTTTTTTACGCCGATGTGCTCCACAGTGCCCATGTGATCGCCTGCGATAAGAAAGTCTCCGATCTCAAACGGCTTGTCAAAAAAGATCGTGAAAAAGCAGAAGATATCCGCGAGCATGCTCTGCGCCGCAAACGCGAGCGCCACGCCGCCGATGCCCAGCCCCGCAACAAGAGACGTGATCTTCACGCCGATGTTGTCGAGAAACAGAATCAGCGCGATGCCCCAGATGACGCCTCTCGCGATACGAATCAGCCACTTGATGGCAAGCGATCCGCTCTCCGGCTTGCTCTTGCCGAGCTTTTTAAAAAACAGCGTTGCGATGGAGGAGAGAAACATCGCGCCCATCGCGATGGCAAACAGCGTGGAAAACCCACCTACGATCTTGCTCAGGTTCTCATTCATCGTCAAGAGGCGTGTGCAGTAATAAAAAAGCGTGAAATACGCCGTCGGCAGCAAATACTGCTTCACGCCCGCGCGTATAAGCTCGCCATACGGCGATTGCGTCTGTTGGTTGGACGCCATGATGCGCTTGAGGGTGATGCGCCCGACGATAAATATGATGATCGCGCCCAGAAGCAGCGCGCCTAAGAAAATAGCATAGTCCAAAACGGTATTGTTCCAGTAAACCTTATCGAGAAAACTCATGTCCGGTTGTTTGTTCCTCCTCGTGTCTGTTATCTCATGAATCCGCCTGATATTACCATAAAAACGACCGCCCGCAAAGCGCACGAAAGCTTTGTGCGGGCGGTTTTTCGTAAGGTTTGAAAAGAGTTTTCCGTTTTGTCACGGAAGAGCGGTTATACCGCTCCGAGATCCCGCCGCTCAAACCGGCGGAAGGTGACAAAGAGAGACACAGCAGAAAGCGCCACGCAGAACAGCAAGAAGAATACGGAAACCGTTCCGTCGATCATCTCTGTGTTCAGGAAAAAGCGAAACGGCGTAAACAACCGAAGAACACCGGGCTTCTCCAGCAAGTCGTAGACAACCGCAGCCGCATACGTAATCATAACCGCGAGGTTTCCGGCGCGCGCGCCCTGCTCCGCGACACGGAAGATTGCCGCGAACATCGCAGCAAGCGAGAAGAACACAAGCCCCACGAACCAGAGCGCAAACGAGAAGCGCACATAGAGCGCGGTGTAATCGCCCTCCAGCCCGAGCTGCTTTACCGCAAGCAGTGAGAACACCAGATTCAGGCAGGCAAATGCCGTCAGGAATACGAGTGACGCAAGCAGTTTTCGCGCGAGGATGAATGAACGCGAGCGCGGCTTGGTAAACAGAAACTCATACGTTTTATCCACACTTTCCCGCGAGACAGCGCGGCTGCCAAGATGCGCCGCAAACACAGCGGTGAGCACGAGAATGTACTGCATCAGCACCGCGTAAAATCCGGCAAACTTCGAGATGTCGGCGTTCGCCATGCCCATGACGGCGACGACGATGCGCGGGAACTTGTTGATGAGTTCTGTCATGAACTGTCCGTCCGCCATCGCAGCGCTGGACTTTACGATGCCCGCAAACACGAACATAAACAAGCCCAGCGTCCACAAGAGGAACGATTTCAGGCCGAATTTGATTTCTTTTCGAAAGAGGTTCATATCTTCTCCCTCCTCAAAGCGACGGAATGTCCGCGCGGGTATAGCGCACATAGGCAGCAGCCATCAGCGCAATCGTGATGACCGCACCCGTGAGCGCATATTTCAGCTCAAACGCACCGTCAAAGAACGCTTTCGCCGCATCAAAGTACTTAAACGGGTTGATGAAGTTCAGCTTCTCTTCCTCCAGCATGCTTTGCAGCGCACTCAAGAGAAAGCCGCCGATGCCGATGGCCGTCGAAAGTCCGGAAACGGATCGTACCCGTTTTGCAAACACTGCGATGCATGTGCCCACCGCAAAGAACAGCAGCTCCATCCAAAGCAGCGAGCTTGCGGCAACAAGCGCACGCTCCAGCATCAGCGGCTGCGGCGCGTAGGCACGATAGAGTGCCAGCGATGCCGCGATGAACAGCACATTTGAAGCGGCGATCATGGTCAACGACGCGAGCAGTTTTTCCGCGAAGAGGCGGCTTCTGCCGCGCGGCTTGGTCAACAGAAAATCCATGCACTTTTCGCGCTTTTCCCGTGAAAAGAGATCCAACCCGATGCCGGAAGCCATGATTGCCCCGAAGAGTGAATAGAAGAGAAAACCGAATGCATAGAACCCGCCAAAGCTGAACAGATTGTCCATCTGCATGCCGAATGCCGCGGCAAATGCCGGCGGTAAGCTCTTTAGCATATTTTCGACCGCAACGCGGCTTTCCATAAACGCAGGCAATGCACCGGTGATCAGCCCGCAAAGAAGTCCGGTCAGCACAAGCGACCAGATCAGGGCGCCGACCCATGCGCGCTTCAACTCAAATCGAAAAACGTTCATCGATCATCCCTCCCGCGTATGCTGCAAATTTTGCTCCACAGAAAGGCGTTCATTTTGCCGCCTCCCCGTCCTCATAGTAATGCAGGAAGATCTCCTCCAACTCCGGCTCACTGATGTCCGCATTGACCAGCGGCAGCGCAGAGAGTTTTTTTAGCAGCGCGCCGATCTCGCCGTTGTAGAGGAAGCTCGTGCTCGAGCCGTCCTGTGTAATTTCGCCTGCGCCCGCGAGCGAGAAGTCTGCAACGGGGTTCTCCGTTGTGAAACTGACTTTTTTATACGAATTCTTGCGCAGATCGTCGATGCTGCGCAGATCGACAATGCGCCCTTCCTTGATGATCGCAACTCGGTCGCAGATGCGCTGCACTTCGCCCAGGATATGCGAGGAGAACAGCACGGTCGCGCCCCGCTCGTTTTCGCGCTGGATCAGGTCGAAGAACGTGCGCTGCATGAGCGGATCGAGTCCACTGGTCGGTTCGTCGAGAATGATCAGCTTCGGCGAATGCAACAGCCCCTGCACGATGCCAACCTTTTTCTTATTACCAAGGCTCATGTCCTCGATCTTCTTGTTCAGGTCGAGCGAGAGCGCGTCAGCAAGCTCCGTAATGCGCTTGGTGCAATCCTTTTTGTAAAAGCTTGCGGAATAGCGCAATAGATCGATGGCGCGCATGTTGTCATAGTAAAACACCTCGCCGGGCAGATATCCAACCTCGGCAAGAATCTTCACCTTGTCCTTTTCGCAGTCCATGCCGAAGATGGTGGCGGAACCGCCGGTCTTCTTGATCAGCCCCAGCAGCGTGCGGATGGTGGTGGACTTGCCTGCGCCGTTGGGTCCGATAAAGCCGAAGATTTCCCCCTCTTCCACGGCGATGTCTACGTCGACAATCCCGCGCGCTTTCCCGTAGTACTTCGTGAGTTTCGTGGTCTCGATTGCGTAAGCCATAGTTACCCCCTGTTACTCTGATAAATTTAGAATGCTTACTTCTGTTCCAACAGCTGCAGCGCCACGCCGCGAACGAGCACCCGCAGCGCATCCTCAAAGACATCTGCGCCGATTTCATCCTTCATGAGTAGTGTTAAAAATACGCCCCGGAATGCAGCGCTGAACACTTCTGCGCGATCCTGATTGACACCCGGAAACGCAGCAATCATGCGCTTCATCGCTTCTCTGTCCCGCTCGGCATGCTGCCTCGAAAGTTCCGGCGGCACCGTGCGCATGAAGTATTCCAGTTCGCCGTCCTGCATCAGCCGGGGCAGGAACGAATCGTCGATCTGGCGATAAAATCGCATGATGATGTCCGTAAACGTATCAACGTCCGGCACGCCGGACAGTGCGGAAACTTCTTGTAATAACTGCGTCTGCGCGTCCTGATCAAACTCCATGATGACTTCAAACAAGAGCCGCTCCTTGGACTCGTAAAACAGATAGAACGTTCCTTTGGGAATTCCGACGCGCTTGACCAGCTCATCGATGGTCGTTTTGCGGATACCGTAAGTCGCAAGGCATTTTGCCGCCTCCGCCTTCAATCGCTCCCTGATATACGCGCGTTCGCTTTCCGATAGTGTCTTTGGCATCAAACCAGATCCTTTTTGACTATTTTGTCTTTTATAGTCATTATAATACTCTTGAGCTGTTTGTCAATCAAAAAGCGCGCAGTTTCCTGCGCGCTTTTTCGCGTTACTCCCGTTGTTCTGTTTTCTCTGCCTCTTCCGGCTCAATCTGCGTCTGCGCGGCCGCCGGTAGTTGCGGCATCTTTTTGCGCTTCTTGCGCCGCTTCTTCTTCGCCCAGGGTCTCGCGCGGAGCAATACTACCGCTGCGATGAGAAGCACGATGAACGCGATTAGGAGGAGGATGATCGGGTCGGTCGACTGCTTCTGCTGATCTACGGTTGACGCGGATAATGCTGAAGGTTGCTTGGTTTCGCGCAGAAGGTCGTTTAACCAATCGTCAACCTGAGACGCTGGGATGAATTTCACTTTTTGTCGAATCCATTCTGCGACCTCGCTCTGCTTCCATTCGTTTTGATACGTTTCAGAGCAATAGATATTGCCAGTTGACTTACTAGACAACCACTCGCCGACATTCGCAGGAGGAGCGGATTGAAAATAAACATTCTTCCCGTTTACAATTGCTGGCGTGCCAAGGCTATAGTCCCTGCCGGAGAAAATAATGTTCTCGACCGACACTAACCCAAGGTTACGGTCTTTATTGACCACCGCGCCTGTACTGAACATTTGATTGTTCCAGTCGTACTCATATATGTGCAGCTCCGGCGGAAGTCGCAATAGAGAGAGCGAGCATTGACCAAACGCTCCCGCGCCGATGACTTTTAATCTGTCCGGCAATACGACTTGCTTCAAACTTTTGCAGCCGAAAAACGCACGCGGACCGATCGACTCAACTTGATCCGAGAACCAAATGTCCTCAAGTTTCTCGCAGTTTTCGAACGCCGCCGGGCCAATTGTTCGTAGCGACTCCGAAGTCTTCACAAGCAGCAGATTCGAACACTGATTGAACGCATCCGCTTTAATCTCTTGAATGCCTGGCGTCAGTGCAATCTGAACCAATCCACATTTATAAAACACGCCTGTTTCAATCTTCTGCAAGCGATCCGAAAGAACGACATCCTTTAGATATCTACATTCCCGAAATGCGAATTTCCCAACCGAAGTGACGGAGTTCGGGATCACGAGGCTTGTTAAACTGCATTGTTCAAACGCTTGCGCGCCAATTGTTTCAAGAGTTGACGGCAGTTGAATCGTTTGGATCCGTCTGCTTTTGAATGCACCGTTTCCGATGGAACGAACCCCCTCGGGAATCATTACGTCCTTCGGTACATTTTTATCAGTAAGCACTACCTCGCTTGTCAAAAGATTGATCAGGATTCCGTCGCCATAGAGGAAGGACTTATTTGCCGGATGAAGATATATTTGGGAAGGTTTTATGTAAGACGTTATTGCGTATGGATAAACAGGCGCACCTGTTTGATCATATTCGGAAATATCGCTCGAACGATAAAAGCCATCTACCGGAACCGTCTCGGACATGTCATAAAGTGTGAGTTCTGTAACATCTTTACCGATCTCCAGTATTTCTACACGTTTTCGCAAGTCTTGATGGAGCCAGTTGAGCCAGCCTTCATTGCTGCGAATCGTCAACACGCCTTCGCTCGATAAGCTCCAACCTTCCTCTTCTAATTGCTCCTGTTGCTCCTCCATCGGATCAACAGGAGCAGTCGGTGTGTAACCCTCTCCTGCCAAATTTTCGCAGTTGATGATTATATAATTGACCTGCCCGCGCGTGATCGCGTTCAGACCAATATCGTTCCACACGTTTCGATCCAATGTTTCCCAGTCAGAAGCATATCGATCCAGATAATAGAGATTCTTGGAATACACTTTCGTTGTAATCTGTTTCCAGTCCGCGGGAGGCTTTTGCAGGAAAACGACCTGGTTCGCGTCTTTCACCAAGAAATCTCCCATGGAATACTCGGATCCGGATACGATCAGCGTTTCAACATAATCAAACCCTAGCAGTCGCGTCGAAAGCGCCTCTTCTTCCAAATTCGCACTCCACCCGCGCTCCTCCGGCGGGATGGCTTTTACCGTGAGTTCTTCCGGCAATTGCACAAGAATCGGCTTGCAGCCAAGGAATGATTCCTCTCCGATTGTCAATAGGGAATTTGGCAGTTGAATGATCTTCCAACTTTCACAACCTTCAAATGCGCGGTATCCGATATATGCAAGATTGGAAGGCAGATTGATTTCATCTAACTCTTTGCAACCGGAAAAAGCATAGTTATCAATCTTAGTCAAAGATTCAGGCAAAGTGATTCGCTTCAGGTCAACGCAAGCATCGAACGCCATGAATCCAATCGTTTGAACCCCTTCCGGAATCGTAACGTTTTTAAGCGGGCAGCCTATAAAGGCAAGACCCTCTATCGTCTTCAGCCCGCTGGAAATCGTTACCTTCTTCAAGGAACCGCACCAAGCAAACGCGCAGGTATCCATTCTAGTCAAAGTGTTCGGAAGTCCCACCTCGGTGAGATAATCGCAGTTTGAGAAGGCAGCCGCCCCTATGGTCTCCAGCGTTTTGGGAAACAAAATAGATGTTATGTTCCGATAATAAAACGCCCATGCCTCAATTTCACGAATTCCCTCTGGTATGACAACATCCGTGATGTCAATCTCCGATAAAACAACCGACTTTTTGACGTTATTGATCAGCAGCCCGTTCTCAACCGAGAAAACACCGTTCCCTTCTTCGACTTCAATTATAGGCGGCATGCACTTCGGATCTTGCATATAAACCGAAACATATGGTGTATAGATGCCTGCATTGTAGCTTAAGAGATGTTCTCCTTCCTGCATCGAGTCATCATTCCAATGATTCGGGTCAAAGATAGATAGAGCTGTGACATTCTTGCCAATCACAAGTTTTTGTACGCGCTCGTCTACGAAATTATCTTCATACTCCCAGATCCATTCGCCTGGTCCATTCGCCAGGTAATCCTGCCATCCGGCATTGCTGACGACAGTCAATGTTCCGTCTTTGGAGATGCCCCACCCATTTCCAGATATCGGAGGAAACGGATCACCCCAGCTCCACTCATCTTCTTCCGCATGCGCCTTCCCTACAAACAGCGCAATACATGCGATACCAACGAGCGCAAGAAACAGACACATGATGAGAGTTTTGGCTTTCTTAGGCATACGGTTCTCCTTATGTGAGGCTTATGATAATCAAGCTGATTCCTTATTTATTACGGCTTCTTCTTTGCCTGCCTGCTCTTCAAAGTCAACGCGACGATGCCCGCTATAACCGCCGCGAGAACACCCGCGAACACGAACAGCATCGGATCCGCTGATTGTTTCTTCGACTCAGTCGCTGGCTCGGGTGACGCCGTAGGCTGCGGTGTCGCTTTGGGTTTGGGCGTATTCACCACATGAAATCCCGCGTATGTCGGTTGCGGCGTCATCGTCGGTTGCGGTGCTCTGCTTGGTTGCGGCGTTTTGGTTGGTTGCGGTGTGTCCGTTGGTTCCGGTATATTCGTCGGTTTCGGAGTTGCATTCACAAGGCTTTTCACCCAGTCATCGACCTGCGTTGCAGGGACAAATGTAACCTTCTTCCGTATCCACTCCGGAATTTCCGAGATCACCCATTGCTGTTTCGCTTTATCCGAACATTCGATGCTTCCCGTGGTGTTTTCAGGCAATAACGCATTCACATTCTTCGGCAGGAAAGACTGAAAAGAAGCGTTCCCAACCTTATAAAACGCCGGATCACCCAAATCGTAGTTGCTTCCAGAAAAGATGACGGTCTCAACTGAATCCAACCCAAGATTCTGGGTAGTTGAAGATGCTTCCATTCGGAACGTGTTGCTATTAAAATCAAACTCGTAAATATGCAACTCCGGCGGAATTCGCAACAACGTCAGCTTGCAACCTGAAAATACATTTGTGCCGATCGTTGTAAGTGTGTCCGGCAAAATTACCTCTTTGAGGCTTTTGCATCCACTAAATGCTTCCGGACCAATCGACTCAATCTTGTTTGAGAACCAAACATAACTCAGCTTGTCGCAATGCTTGAATGCGGAATAACCGATTGTTTGCAGCTTCGCTGATAGTTGAACATAGTTGAGGCTCGGACATTGAGCAAACGCATCGTTCCCGATACCTTGTACCCCGCTCGGCAATACTATTTGTGTGATTCCACTTTGCAGGAAGGTGCCTTCTTCAATCGTTTGCAGACTCTCCGGGAGTATGACGGTTCTAAGCTGCTCGCAGCTCTGAAAAGCAAACTTGCCGATCGAAGTGACAGAATTTGGGATATGTATGCTCTTCAATCTGCAATTCTCAAACGTCGAATCGCCTATTTGTTCAAGTGAAGACGGTAAGAAAATGCTGGTAATATGCCTATTCTTAAAGGCGGCAACTCCAATGGAACGAATCCCCTCTGGAACCACGACACTAAGCGGCAAAGTCGAATCAGTTAGAATTACCTCATTTTTGTTCTTATCAATCAACATGCCGTCGAGATAAAGAAACGACTGATTATCCTCATCCAGAAAGATTTCCGTTGGATTCAGTAAAGATGATGCTGCATACGGATAGATCGCCGAGCCATCTTCCGTATACCCGATGATATCGCCCGCTTCATAGAATCCCTTTACCGGCACCGGCTTGGACATGTCGTAAAAGGTAAGCTCCGTAACATTTCTACCGATGAATAGCTCCCCTGTGCTTACGTGTTCATTTTGGCGCAGCCAATTGAGCCAGCCGTCATTGCTGCGTATTTCCAGCGCACCACTGTGAAAAAAACTCCAGCCGGAGCCATCGAAATCCGGAGCATGGGTTTCGCTGATTTGCGCCTGCGTTTCCTGCGGAAGACTACTATTCGCAGCTGCGTTTTCAGCATCCTTCATTATTTCGTCGAGTCGTTTTTGAGAAATCCTTACGAGTTGAACGTCTCCCCAAACGCTTTGATCAAGCGACCTCCATCTTGCAGCACTTTGATCCATAAAATAGATCTTGTTTGTGGATATTTCGGGTGTTATTTTCTTCCAATCCGCGGGAGGATTCTGTAAGAAAACGACCAGATCTGCACTTTTCACCAGGTATTCTCCCATAGAATACCTGCTTCCTGATACGATCAGTGTTTGCACGTAGTCAATTCCGAGTTGTCGTGTAGATGGTTCATCTTCTGAAAAATCTGAATACCACCCACGCCTTTCCGTCGGAATAGCTTCCACCTTAAGTTGCTTCGGAAGCTGAAACAGTACCGGCGTGCATCCAAGAAACGCTTCCTCCCCCATGGTTGTCAGCTTGTTAGGTAGCTGTATGGTTTTCAAGCCATCACAGAATTCAAACGCGCGGTAGCCGATATAGGAAAGATTCGGAGGAAGATTGATCTGCTCCAACTTCTTGCAGGTTGAGAAAGCATAGTTGTCTATCTTGGTCAAGGATTCCGGCAATGTTACTTGCACCAACTCATCGCAATCTGTAAACGCCATGAATCCGATCGTCTGAACCCCCTGCGGTATGGTAACATTTTCCAGAGGACACCTTCGAAACGCGATGCCCTCAATCGTCTTTAGCCCGCTGGATATTGTAACGTTCTTCAAGGATTCACAGTCTGCAAAAGCGCAAGTGTCCATCCGCGTCAGGGTATTCGGCAGATACACCTCAGTTAAGTAGTTGCATTTTGAAAATGCGGCTGCACCAATAGTTTTTAGTGACTTGGGGAAAAGAACGGACTTAATATTCCGATAATAGAATGCCCATGCCTCAATCTCGCGAATTCCGCTCGGGATGACTACATCACTGACATCGATTTCCGATAACACAACCGAGTGTTTGACATTGTTGATCAAAAGCCCTTTTTCAACCGAGAAAACTCGATTCCCTTCTTCAACCTCGATTTTGGGCGGCATACACTTGGGGTCCTGAAACATAACCGAGACATACGGCTTATAAATACCTGCGCCGTAGCAAAAACTGACTGCTACATCCTCCATTGGCTGTTCATTCATTCGAGTCGGATCATAGATAGACAGTGTGGTGACATTCTTACCAATAATCAGCTTTTGGACGCGTTCTATCACAGTTGCGTCCTCATATTCCCAAATCCAATCTCCGGGACCATTCGCCAAAAAATCCTGCCACCCGGCGTCGCTGACTACGGTCATGATACCGTCCTCGTCGATTGCCCATCCGTTGCCGGAGATTGGAGGATGCGGGCCACCGTTCATCCAATCGTCATCTTCTTCCGCTTTCGATGTCGACTGTAGCAGCGCGACACAAGCGATCCCGACGAGCACGAGAAATAGGCCTAGAAATAGAGTTCGATTGCGAATTTTCATTATGGCGGCTCCTAAATATGTTTATGATTAAAAGACGGGCGAAGCGTGTATATACTCGACTTGCTCACCATTATACCGAACAATCGTTTTGAATGCACGCTCTAATTTTGTAGAAAAAAGACGAAACACATTGTGTTTCGTCTTTTTAATAGTCTAGTATTTCTTGATTTGTTCGCCTATTATGCGCCTTTCAGGCTGTCTTTGAGCTCTAGAATCTTTCGCTCAATCGTCGAAATCGTCTCCAAAAACACCTCGTCCGGCTGTCCTGTCGGATCGGCAAGTCCCCAATCTTCGCGCCGCTCGGCGGGCAGATATGGACATTGCACGCCGCATCCCATCGTGATGACCACGTCGATGGGCGGTAGCTCGGCGACGAGTTTGGAGCGTTGGGTCAGCTCCATATCCACGCCGTAACGCGCCTTCATGAGGCGCACAGCGTCGGGATTGATGCGGGGTTTCAGCTCCGTGCCCGCCGAATAGCTCTCGAACACGTCGCCCGCGAGCAGCTTGCCCAGCGCCTCAGCGATCTGGCTGCGGCAGGAGTTATGCGTGCAGATAAACGCGACTTTCTTCATGATGAACACCTCTTATCTATATCAATCGTACTATTTCGCCTCTTGTGCCTCGTTGAGGGCGATGATTTCCTCTCGCCCTGCCTGACCTATCACGCGGTCGGTCACCCACGCGATCAGCGGGATGCCGACGAGGCTCAGCCCGAGCCGCACTAGCGTGAACACAGGCCCCATACTCGCCGCTTCAAACGCGAGCATCGGAATCTTGGTCGTCGACCATGCGCCGATGAAGATCAGCAAATTGGTAAGGCTCGTGCCCTTTTTGATCATCACGGCCGCAAACGGAAACGCCGCATACAGCGGCCCCGCGGCGGCGGAACCCAGCAGGAATGCGATCAGCACGCCCTTGAAACCGGAGCCCTTACCCGTGTATTTGATCATCGTCGCGCGATCCACCCAAACGTCCAGCAGTCCGAGCAGGATGAAGATCGGCGGCAGCACGGAAAGCATCTCCTTAAAGCTGTCAATCGTGTTATTGAGCGCAATTTTGCCGAGATCCGGCAGCACGAGGCCCGTGACCACGCCCGCGATCAAAAGCAGAAAGAACGCGCCGTAGCGTTTGAGAAACGGCTTCTTCTGCCCCATCGGCTGGTTCGGCATCTTGCCTGCGGTTCTTGCCGCCTGTTCCGACGATTGTGCCCTGCCGTTTTGCATTTGTTTCATCTGTTCGCTCATCCCAATGCCACCCCCATCACAACCGCTACGACCAGAGAAAACACAAACGCTGAAGCGTTTCTCGCAATGGTCGCCTTCATGCCAAACGTCTTTTTCTCAACCGGAATCGTGATGATGCCAACCATCATCAGCGTGGAGACGAACGCCGCAAGCTGCATATACCCGGCTCCGCTCTTGAGCAGTGCCGCAGCCAGCGGGAATGCGACAAACCCCGGCATCAGCGTAACCGAGCCGATCAACGCCGCGCCAAGAATGCCCAATACGCCGCTTTCGGAACCGAGCAGCGTTTGGATGGTCTCCGGCTTAAAGATAGCGAGCGCAAACGCAAGAATCAAAAAGACCGTCAGCAGCTGCGGCAGGATGTTTTCAAACGCCTTCCAGGCTTTCATCAGCGCGGCTTTCGTCTTCTTGCGATCCTTGAAAAAAGAAACCGCGAGGCCGACGATTGCCAGCGCATACAGGATATAGGTAAACAATACTCTTTCCTCCGTCTTTGATCTTACAGATATTGTTTCAGCAAACGCAAAACGTCCTGCTGGGTCAGCGCACGGCCAACGGACACGACTTTGTCGTCGATGACCAGCGCGGGCGTGCTCATTACGCCGTATTTTGCTATCTCGGCATAGTCTGTCACGTGACCAACAGATAGATTTGCGTTCAGATCGTCAAGGGCACGCAGGATGGCCTGCTCCAGCGCGCGGCACTTTGGACAGCCCGCGCCGAGCACGAGTATGCGCGGCGTCTGCGCGGGCATATCGTTCTGCTCTGATTTCAAGTCATAGTGCGGCATCGCACCACTGCAAAAGCAAGTGCTGTCTTCCTCAACCACGATGGATTTATTCTTATCGTTCATAATATCCTCCCTGACGCTTCGTGTCTGTTGTTTTTCCCCGCGCCGCATGAAATTTGATTGCATCATCGACATTGTGCTTGGAATCCAGTATCCAGATATTCGGGAATTTGTCAATATGATAAGTCACAAACGAACTTTCGTGCATGCAAAAATCCGCCGGAATTCCGACGGATTTCTTGTGATCGATTCTATTTTTGTTCTGTGCATTTGTCGCGTACACTACAGCCATCACAGCCGCCGCACCCGCATGCAGCGCCGGACGCTTTTCGCTTTGCCCTGCGGCGAATGACGAGAAACAGCACCAGCGCAACCAACGCCAGAATCACATAATCTAGAAGTTTCATACAAACAATCCTCCAATCAGATAGGCGGCATACGCAACCACCCAGGCGATCACACACTGCATGATCACAACCCCCAGCGTGGCCCAACCGGACTTCAGCTCCTTGCGAATTGTCGCGACTGCGGCGATGCAAGGCGTGTAGAGCAGCGTAAAGAGCAGGAAGCTCACGGCGGAGAGCATTGTAAACAAGCTCGGTAGCGCAAGATGCAGCTGCGCAACGCCCGTGCCCAGCAGCACAGAGAGCGTGCTGACCACCGCTTCTTTTGCGATCAAGCCCGTGATGAGCGAGGTCGCGACCCGCCAGTCCGCAAAGCCCAGCGGGCGGAACACCGGCGCAAGTCCGCGTCCGATCATTGCAAGAAGGCTGTTTGCGCTGTCGGTCACCACGTTCAGGCGGAAATCAAACGTCTGCAAAAACCAGATGGCCACGCTCGCGAGCAGAATGATCGTAAACGCGCGCTCAAGAAAATCTTTCGCCTTTTCCCAAAGCAGCAAAAACACGTTCTTCAGCGAAGGTATACGGTAGTTCGGCAGCTCCATTACAAACGGAACCGGCTGGCCACGAAATGCTGTGCCTTTGAGCAGGAGCGCGACCAGTATGCCGATGATGATGCCGGAAGCGTAGAGGCCGATCATCACAAGCGCCTGATACTTCGCGAAGAACGCCGCGCAAAACACCGCATAAATCGGGATCTTTGCCGTACAGCTCATGAACGGCGTGAGCAAAATCGTCATCTTGCGGTCGCGGTCGCTCGCCAGCGTGCGCGTCGCCATGATGGCGGGCACGGAGCAGCCAAACCCGATCAGCATCGGCACAAAGCTGCGGCCGGAGAGGCCGATCTTGCGCAGCATACGATCCATCACGAACGCCACGCGCGCCATATAGCCCGTGTCCTCTAGAATCGATAGGAAGAAGAACAGCGTCACGACGATCGGCAAAAAACTCAATACGCTGCCCACGCCTGCAAATACGCCGTCGATCACGAGGCTCTGCACGACATGATTGATGCCAAACGCGGTCAGCCCCTGGTCGACCAGCGCGGTCAGCGCGTCGATTCCTACGGAGAGCAGGTCGGAAAGTGTGCTGCCAATGACGTTGAACGTCAGCCAGAACACGAGGAACATCACACCGAAGAACACCGGCATCGCCGTGTATTTCCCGGTCAGAATCTTATCGATATTGACGCTTCTTTTGTGCTCCTTGCTCTCCTGGCTCTTGACGACCGAAGCGTCCACCACGCCTTCGATAAAGGTATAGCGCATGTCCGCAAGGGCTTCGTTGCGGTCAAATCCGGTCTCATGCTCCATCTCCAGCACGCTGTGCTCGATGAGCTCCAATTCGTTCTGGTCGAGTTCCAACCGCGCAGAGAGCGAAGGATCGCCTTCGATGAGCTTTGTCGCGCAGAAGCGGGCGGAGACGCCGATGGCGCGCGCGTGGTCTTCAATGAGCAGTGCGACAGCGTGAATGCAGCGGTGCACCGGTCCATCCGGGCAGAAATCCTGCACGGCGGGAATGACGCGCTTTTTCACCACATGCATCGCCTGATTGACGAGTTCGGAGACGCCCTCGTTCTTGGAAGCGGAGATCGGCACAACCGGCACGCCGAGCTGCTGGCTCATCTCGTGCACATTGATCGAGCCGCCGTTGTCGCGCACCTCATCCATCATATTCAGCGCAACGACCATCGGAATCTTCAGCTCCAGCAGCTGAAGCGTTAGATAGAGGTTTCGTTCGATATTCGTCGCGTCAACAATATTGATGATGCCGTCCGGCTTGCCGTCGATGATGAAATCGCGTGAAACGATCTCCTCCTGCGTATACGGGCGAATCGAGTAGATCCCTGGCAGATCGACGACCTGCGCGTCTTTTACGCCTCGAATCTCACCCGTTTTCTGCTCCACCGTCACGCCCGGAAAGTTTCCGACATGCTGATTGGACCCCGTAAGCGCATTGAACAGCGTCGTCTTCCCCGAGTTCTGGTTTCCTGCAAGCGCAAATATCATGTTCTGCTCCCTCAAATTCTTTCAATGCAATGTTCCTGGCGTCGTCTTTTCTCAGCGTCAGCTCATAGCCGCGCACGCAGATCTCAATCGGGTCTCCCATCGGCGCCGCTTTGATCAGCGTGACCTTCGTCTTTGGAATCAGCCCCATATCCAACAGCCGCAGGCGCAGCGCGCCTTCCCCTTTTACGGCTGTGATGGTGGCCGATTGCCCCACATGCAATTCATCCAGCGTCATACTATGCTCCCTGATTCCGCCCGCTCTTCGGGCTGTACGATACCGCGCAATTTTTTCTTGCAGCGATCTATTCTTGATACGAGTTAGACGTATCTAACTCTGCGATAGGAGTTTACACCGTCTTACCGTTGTTGTCAATCCCCAATTTGGTAAATTTCGCACAAAATCTCTTTGTACGATAAATCATATCATTCGGAAAAAGCACACAGGATTGCACCTTGAAATCGGCTCGTCTTCGGTGTAGCATAGAGGAAAGGCTTGGAGGTACAGACATGCAGGTCAATGAGTCCATCGAAGATTATCTGGAGCAGATTTTGATTCTGCAGGAGAAAAACGGCTGCGCCCGTTCCGTAGAAATCGCGGCCGAATTAAGCGTGACCAAGGCGAGCGTCAGCCACGCGACCAAGCTTCTGCGGGAAAATGATTATATTCATATGGCGGATGATAAATGCATCACGCTCACGCCCAGCGGGCGGGAGATTGCGGAGCGCATGTATCAGCGACATCGCACCCTTGCGCAGTTTCTGATGCGGCTCGGGGTACAGGAGGACGTCGCTTTTGCGGATGCCTGCCGCATGGAGCACGATATCTCGGCGGAGACGTTTGCCGCCATCTGCCGCCACGCAGATAAAAACTGGAAATAACGTAAGTTTATAAAAAAACAGCCGCATATGCGGCTGTTTTTGTTTTATTAACCTTGGAAATCGTCTGCATCACACCATCTTTTTAAAAAAAGATAGAATTCATTAACCCTGGAAATCGTCGCCGCCACCGGCAGGCGTCGGCGTAGGTCCGGTCGGCGCGATCGTCGCCGTCGTTATCGGCACATACGGTTCTCCGGTGTTGTCGTCTATGCCGTCTCCGTCCGCATCCACGGGCAGCGGTACGTACGGCAGACCTGTGTTGTCGTCCAGTCCGTCGCCGTCGGCATCAACCGGCAGCACGGTGTCGTCCGTGACCTCCACCGGCGTTATGTCGAGATAGGATATCTTGGAATACGTCGTTCCGCCTTTGGCCGAGAGGAACAGCGTGCCGACGCTGATGCCCTGATCCATAAATCGGGGCAGGAGCTTTGAGAGCACGTCCATCTTGGTCTCCAGATCCGTCGCCTGACCGACATGGATTTTCAGTCCGTTTTCCGCGGTCATGGTGATTGCCAGCGGCGTCGTCAAATCAATTCCTTTGATCGAGGACGCAAGGTCATACTGCTCCAATACGGAGATGAGCTGAACCAGCGTCGCGGTCGAGAAGTCGTTGTTCTGACCGAGTCTCTGACCCAGCTGGAAGCCGGATACCGTGACACCCGTGACCTGAATCAAATCGGAGATGTCCGTTCCGCCCGCCATGGAGAGCACGAAACCGTTTTTATCGATGATCACGTTGTTGTCGAGGCCGACGATGCCGGCAACCGCCTTACGCTCGGTGATTACGATACGTACGCGCGCAGGGAAGATATAGGTGACCGAGTCCACCTGCAGATACGGATCCTGCGCGATGTTCTCCTCCGCCTGATCCAGATCGACGAACAGCATATGCGTGCCGAGTTTGAGGCCGGAACGCTCGACGATATAGTCTGACGCATAGTTTTCGTTGCCCATTACGACGATGTCGGAGAGCAAAAACCCGTAATAGAGCGCAACGCCGACTGCCACGAGAATCGCGATCACGAATACGAGATTGCCAAACAGCTTTTTCGTAATCGCCGCGCGCTGCTGCTTGCGCAGCTGCTTTTCCACGTATTCCTCGTGCTTGCGCGCAGCTTCTCTGGCGCGGGCTTTCTTCTGCGCCTCCGCCATGCGGATGGTCTCTTCTGTTTCGTTGATGTGGATGCGCGCGGTGGTCGATGCGCCCGTGCGGAAAATCCGCGTGCGCGTCGTCTGTCCGCGAACAGGCAGTTCTTCGTCCTCGAAGAAGTCGTCCTCGCGATCGAACAAGCGCATGGAAGATGCGCCTTTTTTCTTCTGCTTGGGCGCTTCGCTTGCTTCGGGTTTGACATAGCGGATGCGTTCCGTGTCCGAAACAACCTTTTCGCCGTCCTCCCACGTCAGCTTCGCGAGATATTCCGCGTCCTCTTCGTCCGAAAACTCCACGTCGTCGTCGCTGAACAGGTGCGTCAGCGGCGGCTCCGGCGGCTCGCCATACTGGCGATTTGCAGAGGCCGGATCAAAATCGTCATCCGAAGGAACGGGTTCAAAGAAGTTTGACCAAAAACTCTTCTTTTTCCCGCCGGACTCGTTGTTCGATTGTCTGCCTCTGTCTTTTGCCATCTATCCAGACTTTCTGATGCTTGTTTGTTGTTGCGCAACCGACCGCGCGATTACGCGTGTACGCGTTCGTGCTTTACGCTGCGTGCGGCTTTCTTATCGACCACGACGGGCGCCTGGTTGTGCAGGCTGTTATAACGCGAGATATTGAGCAGAACGCCCATAGCCGCAAGGAAGATCATCATCGAGGAACCGCCCGCGCTGATGAACGGAAGCGCCTGTCCCGTTGTGGGCAACAGCCCCGTGCAAACGCCGATGTTAACGAATACCTGCAGGCCGAAAACGACCGTGATGCCGCCCGCAAGCATGCTCCCGAACCGGTCGCGGCACAAAAGCGCAATGCGGATGCCGCGGTAGACGATGAAACCGAATGCGAAGAGAACGAGCAACGCGCCGACAAGGCCTAGCTCTTCCGCCACGATGGCGAAGATGAAGTCCGACTCGCCGTACGTCATGTACAGGAGTTTCTGGCGGCTGTTGTTGAGACCGACGCCAAAGAGCCCGCCGGAACCCAGCGCGTAATAGGACTGGATCAGCTGATACCCGTCGCCCAGCGCTTCTTTCCACGGATCGACGAACGACGTCAAACGCGCAAGGCGATAAGGCTCAATGATGGCGAGCAGCGCGAACAACGCCGCAAGAACAACCGCAAGCAGGAACATCTGCTTGGTGTCGCAGCCGCCGACGTAGAGCAGCGCATAACCCATCAGACCCATGATAACCGCCATGGACATGTTCGGCTGCAACATAACGAGGCCGCAGATAACGCCGATGATCAACAGCATCGGCAGCATGCCTTTCGTAAAGCTATGCATGACCTTGTATTTTTTAGAAGCGAATGATGCCATGTAGAGCATCATACCGAATTTTGCGATCTCGGACGGCTGAATACTCTGGCCGCCAATGACGATCCAGCGGCGCGCGCCGTTTGTCTCCTGACCGAAGATGAGCACCGCGAGTAGTAGCGCGATGGAGACCAGGATCGCGATGAGTTTGAACTGCTCCAGTCTGCGGTAATCGAAGAACGAAAGCGCGATCATCATCGGGAAGCCGATAGCCAGATACATCGCCTGTTTGCGGATGAAATAGTAGCCGTCATAGCCGACGGACGCGGTGTTTTGCGCGTAATAATAGCTCGCGGAAAAAACCATGACCAGCCCGAATGCGCAAAGCAGGCCGACCACGAGCACGATCGGGTAATCGATATGGCCTAGATTGCGTCTTTTCTTCGCAACGGCGCGTCTTTCCATTCTTTCTTTGAATCCTTCGGAAAATTTAATCGTATGCGGGTCAATTTCTCGCCCGCAATCAGCCGTGTGACCCGTAAAAAAGCGGAACGGCTGTAATGCTCCACATTGGTGCATCGTGTATCATACCAAATCGACCGCAGGATAAAAAGAGAATCCTACATTTGTTTTCAGAATCTTTCAATTATGGTCCGGTTTCCCCCACTGATGATTTCTTTTCACCGCCGTTATGCGTTTTTCAGCCGTTTTCACAAAAGAACATCAAAAGAGGGCGTTAAAACGCCCTCCGAGAATACCGTTATTGTTCGAACACGCGGGTTCGGATTGCTTCGTTCCACTTGTCCTTTTCCTCACGAATCGGTGAATGCGCGCTCTGTTCAAACCAAATCCATTCTTTCTTCGGTGCGTCCAGTGCATCAAACCACGGCTTTGCGATCTCCGGCGGCGTGTTACGGTCGTGCCTGCCCGCCATGATGTACACCGGCACGTCAAGCTGCTTGACCGACTGATCAAACTTGCTGCTGATCACCTCGCGCCAGAGTTCGCGGAGGTTATAATATGCGCCCTTCGCGTACCCCGCGATATCCAGAAGCGTATATTCCGGCGAGCGCAAAATCGGCAGCACCATAGACTGGATCATATTCTCCTTCTTTCCGTGCGCCGCGCCGCCGAACTTCGTCATCAGGTTTCGCTGCACGGTCAGATCGTCCAGCGAGCGGTAAAAGCCGTCGATCGGCGCGCCGATTTTTTTGAGCGCATCCAGCGCCTTTTGATCGCCGCGTTTGGTTGCTTCGTTCCAGACGAACTCATAGGAGATGCGCTCGTTCTCCGCGCCGTTTGCGAGCTGGCCCGTGCCGATGTAGGCCGCGATCTTCTCCGGTATCCGCTGGCAGAGCCGCACACCGAGATAGCTGCCATAGCTGTGCCCAGCGAGATAGATTTTCTCCTGATGGAATCGCTCCCGCAGCCAGTCGATGAGGGCGATTGCGTCGCCAAGCACGAGTTCTGTATCCATATGCTGCGCGGCCTGCTCACGCGTGTAGCTCTTGCCCGATCCACGCTGATCGAAACAAACCAGCGTGCAGATGTCGGCAAGCGGAGCCTGGTCTTCCAGCACGAAGTGACGGTCGCACACGCCCGGGCCGCCGTGGAGGAACAGCAGCACGGGGTTGTCCTCCTGCGTGCCGCGGATACGAATATCCAGCGTGGTGCCATTCAGCGCGAGCTTTTGATGCTCATCGATGGGAAACTTCTTCTTCATATCAATTCCGTTCCTCCCCGTTCGATCAATTCAGTTGTTTGAAACCGTTTTTGTCTGTTCTATCTTACTCCTTTTATCCACGCGCGTACAGCACGCGAGAGAAATGTGTGAACTTCCTGCTACGAATCCGTAAACACTCTTCTGAGGGATTTCGCAAAATATGCTTGCCTTCTTATATTATCTTTAATAAGTATCAACAGAATCTTAGATTTATTAGGATAATAGAAATGATTCCTGCAATTTGCTGCGCAAGCGGCAACACCCTGCCCCGTCCCATCCTTAATTGACCCTATAGCGAACACGGTGCTATACTGTAGCCAGTTTTATTCGCATCATCCGCCGGAAACGCGAAAAGAAGAACTCGTGTTTTTTGAAGCAGTCGCGTTTCGGCAGGAAAGGAACCTCGTTTGATGACCAATCGAACCAAACCCGCGCTCGCGATTTTACTAGCACTCATGCTTGCGTTTGCAATGACCTCCTGCGCGCTGCCCTCGCCCGTGCCCGTTGACGACGGCGCACCCACGGTCGCATCCGACTTTACCCCGAGCGAGACCACAACGGTGCAAACCGAGAGCGGTTACGCGGTCGACACCACGGACATGATGGGCAACGCCGTGCGCCTCTCCTCGTTTCCGGAGCGCATCGTCGTGCTCGATCCGGCTGACTGTGAAATCCTGTTTGCTATCGGCGCTGGGCCAAACGTCGTCGGTCGTTCGCTGACGTGCGACTATCCCGCTGAGGTCAATCTCCTGCCGTATGCCACCGCAAACGGCAAGAATGACCCGGATATCCTGCTGCTGCGTGAGCCGCAGCTCGTCATCATGGGCGTGGAGGATGCCGCGGATACGGACCTCGTCGATACGCTGACCGCAAGCGGCGTCGCCATCGTCGTCACCAACGTGACCGACGTCAACAACATGTACGGCGCAATCTCGCTGCTTGGCGCAGTTACCAACCATGTTTCGGAAGCAAACGCGCTTGTCTCCAAAATTGTCACCGCTGTTGGTGCAATGCAGACCAAGGTTTCCGAGCACAACGACACCGTCTATCTGGAGCTCACGCCGCTGAAAGAGGGCATGACCACCCTCGGCGGGGCGACGTTCTACTCCTCCATGATCGCGCTGATGGGCTACCACAACGAGTTTGAAGATCAGGAAGGCCTGATCAGTGTCACGCAGGATCAGGTGGTCGGCCGCTCGCCTGATGTCATCCTCACCGCGGAGAAAGAGCCTCTGCCGGATGCCGTCACAACTACGCTGGACCCGGCCGCGACGCCCGACCCGGAGGCCGATGCGCTGCACGGCAAGGCGGAGATTCTCGCACGGAGCGAATGGTCGACAGTTGACGCGATTGCCAACGGTAGGGTCTTCTATTTTAACCCCGCGCTGATCACGCGCGCTGGCCCACGCATGATCGAGGGTTTGGACGCGCTCTATACGCTGCTTTATCTAAACACGCAGCCGGAGTTCAAATAATCAATTAAGATTGCCGCAACACATACGAAACAGAACAACGCTCCGGCAAGCCGGAGCGTTGTTTATGTCGAATTTGTCCTTCTCGTTATGCAATTGCCGTGAAGGCTTCCTTGTCCATACCACAGACGGGGCAAACCCAATCTTCAGGCAGGTCTTCAAACGCGGTGCCCGGGGCTACCCCGTTATCCGGATCGCCTACCTCGGGGTCATATACATAACCGCAAACGCATTCATACTTCATTCTACACAACACCTCCTGCTTGATATTGAACCAGCTGGCCGTTTCCATACGCAAGGATGCGCGTCGGCAGTTTCGTTCTTGTTTTAATATAGCAAATCCATGTTGTAAACACAAGTGAATTTACTGTGATTCTGTTGCTGTCAATTCAAGATTGTTGTTCAAAGCTACTACTTTTCTTAGCTAAGATTATCAACATTTCGCAGCTAGCAAGGCTCTATACAAAAAAACAGGCGGCATTTCTGCCGCCTGTCTGCGCTAGGCTTATTGCTTACCGATGCTGCGGTAAACGTCTTCGTAATAGGTCACGATTTTATCATCAGCCTGCCAGGTATCCAGCTGGGTGTTCCAGAGTTTGTCGCCGTTCTGCGCAATAACCGCGGCTTTCACGTCGTCATATGCGTCTGTCAGGGTCTTTTCGCCCGCGGCTTCGCTGCCGACCAGCTGGAGGATATAGAAGATATCGTCCACCTGGATGATCGCGGTGTGTTCGCCGTCCTTGAGCAGGCCGATCGCCTTGACGAGCTCGGCATCCCAATAGGTGTCTTCGCCTCCGACATACACCAGAAGGCCGGTTTCGACAAACGTCGGATACTCGGTGTAGATCGAGTCTTCGCCGTACTTCGTGAGCACGTCTTCAAAGCTCGTGCCGGCTTCCAGAGAAGCAAGCGCTTCATTGGCCTTTTCACGCGCGTCTTTGATGTAGTCTTCATACAGCGCGTCCGCAGCTGCCTTCTTCGTGATGTAATCGCTCACCAGCGCCGCTGCGCCTTCGATTTCGCCCGTGGTAACGTTGATGCTCGTATCGGAGGCATCCGCGCCTTTTGCCGTGTACTTGTCCGCAAGCGCCTTGAGGGCGGCGGCGCCGTACTGCGCTTCAATATCGATCAGCTCGTTCGTAAGCGTCGTGTAATCCGCAGAGAGATTGCCCGCGGGAGAGACGGCGATGGAGCGCACGCGCACATAACCTTCGGGCGTGTAGAGCAGCGGGTCTCCGCCGTTCATCTGATAATCTTCTGCTGTTGCGCCGTAGTCCGCAGGAGAGGCGGTAAAGCTTTCCTTCTGCGAGGCTAGCAGCTCGTCAAAATAGGTCTGGATCTCCTCGTCCGTCGCGGTGACGTCCTTGGTGATCTCAGCTTTCAGCGCGTCCTTCACAGCCTGTTCCGTAAGCGTACCGAGTATGAAGTCGCGGTATCCTTCGACGCTCATCTCAAAGCCGCCAAGGTCGAGCTGCTCCTGGAAGATCTCCAGTGCACGCGCATCAACGTCGGCCGCGCCTTCCTCAGTTGCCTGATCGCGGAACATATCCGTGTAGTACTTCATCTGCTCGTCAACCTGTTTCGCGATTTCGGCAGTCTTCTCGTCGGAGAGTTGAACGCCAAGCTGTTGTGCTTGATACAATTTCATTTCTTCGACCACGAGAGTCGCGATAACATCGTCCTGCATGGTTTCGATGTCCTCGTCCACGCTCGGCGCGCCCATGCCATACTGCTGATACATGGCTACGATGCCATTGTACTGGTCTTCCACTTCGCCCTTGGTGACGGTGAATTCATCGCCTTTTCCGATGCGGACGGCGATTTCGCTGCGGCTCGCGTCAGAGGCCGTTGCGTTCGACGCGGTGGTATTGTTTGCGCCCTTGCTGCAGGCCGCAAACGACAGCGTCAGGGCGACGGCTATCAGCGCGGAAAGCGCTTTTTTCCAGGTGTTGTTCATCATGGTTGATTTCTCCCTTTTTTATTCAGCGCTACCGCGCAGTGGGTCGATCCTATAATCTTGTTGCCAGTTGGCGCAAACTGTTGCATTGCGCCGCTTTGTCCATTATATGCCCGCGTCGGTGTCTACGCAACGAACAATTGTGTAAAGGAATTGTGGCAGTTTGCCTGTGATTGCCTCTGCGCTGGCGTTTTTCTGCCTTATTTCAATCGCGGGCGGGTCACTCGCGATCAATCTCGCGCCCTCAAAACCGGAAACAGCGGCAATCAGCTTGCCTCCGTCGAGCTTTGCCTGCTCCGAGAAGCGCAGACGCGCTTCGCCTTCGCGCACGGTCACGCTCTCGATAAACGCGCGGGAGGCATATGCCTTGACTTCGGATATGCGCATGAGGTTTGTGACGCTCTCCGGCGGCTCGCCATAGCGGTCGATAAACTCTTCCGTCACGTCCATCATGCTCTCCGCGCCGTCGATCTCCGCAATCCTGCGGTAGGCTTTGAGGCGCATGAGCTCGCTCGGCACATAATCGTGCGGAATGTGTGCGTCGATCGGTATATCCACGCTGGTCTCGGTGACGGCTTCCAGTGCTTTCCCCTGCTGCTCGTCCACAGCCCTGCGGATGAGTTTGACATAGTACTCGTAGCCGACGTCGGTGATGTGGCCGTGCTGCTCCGCGCCGAGGAGTGAGCCCGCGCCGCGAATCTCCAGATCGCGCATCGCCAGCTGGAATCCCGCGCCGAACTGCGTGAACTCACGAATCGCCATGAGCCGCTTTGCCGCTTTTTCGTTCATCACGCGGCCGGTCTGCACCGTAAAATACGCGTATCCGATGCGGTTGGATCGCCCGACTCTGCCGCGCAGCTGATAGAGCTGTGCAAGACCCATCTTGTCCGCCTCCAGCACGATCATGGTGTTGGCGTTGCCGATGTCGAGCCCGCTTTCGATGATCGTAGAGCAGAGCAGGATATCATATCGCTGCTCCAAGAAGTCGAGCATTGCGTTTTCCAGCTGGTTTTCGCCCATCTGACCGTGCGCGATGGTAATCCGCGCCTCAGGGACAAGCTCCTCCAGCTTCCGCATCGTCTGCTCCATGCTGATGACGCGGTTGGAGACGACATACGCCTGACCCTTCCGCGCGATCTCGCGACTGAGCGCGTCTTTGACCAACGCGTCGGAATGCTCCAGCACGTATGTCTGTACGGGATAGCGCGCCTCCGGCGGGGTCTCGATGACGCTGATGTCGCGAATGCCCGTCATGGATAGATTCAGCGTCCGCGGAATCGGTGTCGCCGTCAGCGTCAGCACATCGACCGTTTTCTTCATCGCCTTGATCTGCTCTTTGTGGTTGACGCCGAAACGGTGTTCTTCGTCGATGACGAGCAGGCCGATCGCCTTATATTTCACGTCTTTTGCCAGCAGCGCGTGCGTACCGACGACCACGTCGATCTGTCCTTTTGCAAGGCCTTCCTTGACCGCTTCACGCTCCTTCGGCGTCTGGAAGCGGGAAAGCGCCGCGATCTTCACCGGGAAATCGGCAAAGCGCGAGCACATCGTGTTGTAGTGCTGCTGCGCGAGGATCGTAGTTGGGACGAGGATTGCCGCCTGCTTTCCGTCCTGCACCGCTTTAAATACAGCGCGCATCGCTAGCTCGGTCTTGCCGTAACCGACGTCACCGCAGAGAAGCCGATCCATCGGACGCACCTGCTCCATGTCCGCCTTGATCTCCTCCATGCTCTGCTTCTGATCCGGCGTGAGTTCATAGGGAAACCGTTCCTCAAACGTTCGCTGCCACGCGGTATCCTTGGAGAACGCAAATCCCTTCGCGCTCGCACGTTCGGCATACAGCGCCGCAAGATCGAACGCGAGCTTTTTCGCCGCGCTCTTAGCTTTGTTGACGCGATTCGTCCATTCCGCGCCGCCGAGCTTGCTCAGCTGCGGGCCTGTCTCCTCCTCACCGCCGCCGACATATTTCTGCACACGGTCGAGTTGATCGGTCGGGATATAGAGCCTGTCTCCGCCACGGTATTCAATTAAGAGATAGTCCTTCGTGTTGCCCTGCACCGTCAGCGGCTCGACCTTGACAAAGCGGCCGATACCGTGCGCTTCGTGCACGATATAATCGCCCACCGACAGCTCGGAGAACGAGAGGTGTTTCTTCGTTCTGCTCTTTTTCACAGATCGCTCGGTGCGACCCGTGACCTCGTATTCGGTGAAGATATTCAGTTTATATTGCGGATAGGAGAATCCGCGCGCAAGCTGACCCGGCAGAACAAGCGTCTTGCCTGCCGGCAGCTCTGCCGGAAGTTCGTTCATCGCGATTGCGGTTGCATCATAGTCTACGAGGTTGTGCAGCAGCTCTTCCGTCTGCTCGCCCGCGTAGATGATCGTCTTCTCGCCTCGTTCGTTGAGGCGCTTGATCTCACGTGCGATCTCGTCGAACGCGCCCATGAATTGCGGCGCACCGCGGGATTCGAGATTGACGATCTCGCGCGGCGAAAACTGCGGATGCGTGCGCGAGAGCGCGTAGAACAACGCTGTTCGGCTTGTGTGTAATCGCTCCAGCGTCTCGTTCGCGCTGCGCTCCAGCGCGCCCTGTTCCGGCACGCCTTCGTCCCGCTCCAGCATGGCCTTGACGGTTTCAGCAAAGCGCATCTGCTCCGTGCGCAGCGCTTCGTCGATGAGCAGCGCTTCGTCCACGATCAAAATCGTATCTTCGCGCAGATAGTCGAGCAGCGTATCCGTCTTCTTATAAAGAAGCGGAAGCAGCACGTCGCCGCCGACGCTTGCGATGCCTTCGCTCCATGCGTCTTCCTGATCGCTCAATCCCGCGCGTCCCGCAATGCGCTTGAGTGCTTTTTGCGTGAGTTCCCGCGGCTGCGGCGTCTCCAGCGCAGGACGAATCACGACACGCTGCGTTTGCTCGACGCTCCGCTGGGATACCGCGTCGAATGTGCGCATCTGGTCGATCTCGTCGCCGAAAAACTCGATGCGGACGGGATATTCCTCGCCCGGCGCAAATACGTCCACAAGATCGCCGCGCGCGGCGCACTGTCCGCGCCCTTCGACCATCTCTACGCGCTCGTAGCCCGCGGAAACCAGCCGCTCGACGAGCGTTCTGGGTTCCAGCGTGTCTCCGACAGAGATCGTAATTTGACTCGCGGCAAACGCTCCCTTGGGCGCCAACGCCTGCATGAGCGCTGCGGCGCTCGCCGCAACCACGCAAGGCTCACCGTCGAGCAGGGTGCTAAGGGTGGAGATACGTGCGCTTCTGTTTTCGCCCGATGCCGCGTGCACATAGACCAGCGGCGTCTCGCGCGGCAAAAACAGCTCGGCGCGCGCGCCGAAGAGCCTTGCTGCTTCGTGCAGCTGCGCCGCGGAAACATCTGTCGCGGTCACAAACAGCACCTGGCGGGTGCGTGCAAGAGAGGCGCTGAGATGCGCCTTTGCGTTTGCGGCAACGCCAAACGCCGCGACCGGGCCTTTGCCCCCCTCCAGCGCCAAACGCATGCGCTGGAAATCCGTCGCGGAATCGAGAAGATTCAATATTGGGTTGTAGTCCATGCCTGGCGTCAAGCGTCCCCCGTTCGTGTTATCTTTGGTCGGGGCGCGGACGGGTGTTTACTCCGTCTTTGTCCCGCCGATGTGTCGTTTGTTGAATTCGGCCTGTGCCTGCGGCAGCTTTCCTTCGATAATCATGCGAACCGCCTTTGCCGCATCCGCAAACGCGGATGCAAGCTGGCTCTGGTCGTCCTTGCTGGGTTTTCCGAGCACGTGCTTTCTCAAATCGCCGCCGTTGTGACCTCCTACGCCGATGCGCACGCGCGGGAAATTGTCTTTGCCGAGCGTTCCGATGATGGAGCGCATGCCGTTGTGCGTGCCGGCGCTGCCCTTGTCGCGGATGCGCAGGTATCCCACCGGCAGATCGATATCGTCGTAGAGCACGATCAGGTTCTCAATGGGGCACTTATAGAAATGCATCACCGCCTGAATGCAGTCGCCGGAAAGGTTCATATACGTCGTGGGCTTGACCAGCACCACGCGCTCGCCGTTGTAGCTTCCCTCGCCGTATTCGCCGGAAAAACCGCGCTTGCTGACCTTGATGCAGAGCTCCTGCGCCAATACGTCCAGCGCTTGAAAGCCCGCGTTGTGGCGCGTGCGCTTATAGAGTAATCCCGGATTGCCGAGTCCTGCGACGACGAACATAAATACCCCGCTTAAAAAGTAGAAATCCAACCTATATTAGCACGATCACGCGCTCTTGACAACAGCACATTGTTGGTGATACGCTATTTGAACGATATGAGCAACGACGGAAAGAGTAGCATCGTTGCGCGTTTGAAGAGAGATTCGGGGTCAGGTGAAAGCCCGAAATCGCGCGCTTTGTGAACATGGCTCCCGAGCTCCTCGCGGTGAACGCTTCATTTGCCTCAGCCGCGGCGGGTCTCCGCCCGATACAGCGGAAACTTATGCCCCCTCCTGAACGGGGAAGTAAGGTGGTTATCCGGTTCGCTTTTTCGCGTGCCGTCCTTACATGCGGGCGGCATGCTTTTTTATTTTGAAGATTTGTTTGGAGGGCACAGACATGGCAGACAAGAAGACGTTTTACATCACCACCCCGATCTATTACCCCAGCGCGAGCCTGCACATCGGCCACGCTTACAGCACCGTCGCGACAGACGCTATCGCGCGCTATCACCGCCAGCGCGGCGACGAGACGTATTTTCTGACCGGTTCGGACGAGCACGGCCAGAAGATCGAGCGCAAGGCCAAGGCCGAAGGCGTGACCCCGCAGGAATATGTGGACAAGATCGTCGCGGGCTTTAAGGATCTCTGGAAGCTGCTGGACATTTCGTACGATGGGTTCATCCGCACGACCGACGACTATCACGTCAAGGCCGTGCAGAAGATGTTTAAGAAGCTCTACGATCAGGGCGACATCTATAAATCGAAATATACGGGCTTCTACTGCACCCCGTGCGAAAGCTTCTGGCTTGATCGTCAGGTCAAGGAAGCTGGCGGCGTATGCCCGGATTGCGGCGGCCCCGTCGAGCTGGTCGAAGAGGAAAGCTATTTCTTCCGTCTTTCGAAGTATGCCGATCGCCTGATTCAGTACATCAAGGACAACCCGACGTTCATTCAACCCAACAGCCGCACCAACGAGATGCTGCAAAATTTCCTCTTGCCGGGTTTGGAAGACCTCTGCGTGAGCCGCACGAGCTTTACATGGGGCATTCCCGTCGATTTCGACAGCAAGCACGTGGTCTACGTCTGGCTTGATGCGCTTTCTAACTACATCACCGCGCTTGGCTGGGGCAGCGAGGACGATTCTCTCTACAAAAAATTCTGGCCGGCGGATGTCCATATCGTCGGCAAAGAGATTGTACGTTTCCACACCATCATCTGGCCGATCATGCTCATGGCGCTCGGCGAGCCGCTGCCCAAGCAGGTGTTCGGTCACGGCTGGCTCGTGCTCGACGGCGGCAAGATGAGTAAATCCAAGGGCAACGTGGTCGATCCCGTTGCGCTCTGCGCGCGCTACGGCGTGGACGCGATCCGCTATTTCCTCCTGCGCGAAGTGCCGTTCGGCTCGGATGGCACGTTCTCCAACGAGGCGCTGATTGCGCGCATCAACACCGACCTTGCAAACGATCTCGGCAACCTACTCAGCCGCACGGTCGCGATGATCGACAAATACTTTGGCGGCGCGCTGCCCGCTCCCGCAGTTACTGCGGATGAGGACGCGGCGCTGATCGCGCTTGCAAGCGAGCTGCCCGCAAAGGTGGATGTGCTCATGAACGAGCTGCACATCCCCGACGCACTTGCGGAGATCTGGAAGCTCGTGGGCGCCTGCAACAAATACATCGACGTGACCGCACCCTGGACGCTCGCCAAGAGTGAAGCGGGTCAGGAGCGGCTCAAGACCGTGCTGTACAACCTCGCGGAGAGCCTGCGCATCGTCGCGGTTCTGCTCACGCCGTTCCTCACGAGCACACCCGCAAAGATGTTTGTCCAGCTCGGCACCGCACCCGCACAGGCTTCTCTGAATGCCGTCGCATGGGGCGGCAGCGTCCCGGGTTCGCAGGTGCACAAAGGCGAAGCGCTTTTCCCGCGCATCGACGTGGAAGCAGAGCTTGCCTATTTCGCGGCGGAGGCGGACAAAGCCAAAGCAGCGGCCACACCCGCAACGGAACCCGCACCCGCAGCGGAAGCAGCGCCTGCCGCGCCCGCAAAACACGGACACGGCGACGACGAAGCCCCGGCGGAGATTGAGTATGACGACTTCGCGAAAATCGACCTGCGGCTTGCCAAGGTTGTGGCCTGCGAAGAGATCAAAAAGAGCAAGAAGCTGCTCAAGCTGACGGTCGAAGTCGGCGCGGAAACGCGCACCGTCGTCTCCGGCATCAAGCAGTGGTATACGCCGGACGATCTCGTCGGCAAGACGGTCGTGCTGGTCGCAAACCTCAAGCCCGTCACCCTCTGCGGCGTAGAGAGTCACGGCATGATCCTCTGCGCATCCGACGCGGCCGACGAAAACCTCTCCGCGCTGACGACACTGGCGGAGATGGAAAGCGGCCTGAAAGTACGGTAAGCAACAACCACCAATATCGTTTCGTAAAGGAGACAATCTATGTCCGAACACAAGCTCAAGGACGGACGCACGCTGATTCTGCGCGATCCGACGTTGTCCGACGCGCAGGAGATGATCGACTATCTCAAGGTCGTCGGCGGTGAGACGGATTTTCTCCTCGCGGATGAAAACGGCATCGAGGGCCTGACGCTCGAAGGCGAACAAAGCTGGATCACCGGCACGCTGGCGGCAGCGAACACGAAAATGTTTGTGGGCACCATCGACGGCGAGATCGTTCTGGTCTGCGATGTGCGCGCGGCTGGCAGGCCGAGAATCGCGCATGTTGCCGGAATCGCAATTTCCATCAAGCGCGCTTACTGGCACCTCGGCATCGGCAACATCGCCATGCAGGCGATGATCAACTTTGCAAAGAGCACGGGCGTACTGCGCTCGCTTTCGCTGGAGGTGCGTGAAGGAAACGACCGCGCCATCGCGCTCTACAAGCGCTACGGCTTTGTCGAAGTCGGGCGGCACAAGGCGCGCATCAACGTCCGCGGAACATACTATGATGAGATTCTGATGGATCTCGATTTGACCAAACCGGCATAATAAACACGAAAAGAGAACACATGCAACTATTTGACACCCACGCGCATTTGCTCGACGACAAGTTTGACGAAGACCGCAACCAGCTCATTGCTTCCCTTCCGGAGGCTGGCGTGCGCGGCTTTGTCGAAGCCTGCGTCGAGGCGGAAGATATCCCCAAGATTCAGGGTTTGACGCTGCTCTATGACTATGTCTACGGCAGCGCGGGCATCCATCCCCACTCGGCAAGCACGGCGGACGCTACCAATCTGCTACGCGTCGAGCGCGCGCTGGAGCAGAAGAAGATCGTAGCCGTCGGCGAAATCGGGTTGGACTACCATTACGACTTCTCCCCGCGCGAGGCGCAGCGGGAAGCGTTTGCCAATCAGCTTGATCTGGCGATTGCCGCGAAGAAACCCGTCATCATCCACGACCGCGAGGCGCACGGGGATGTGATGGCGATGCTCACCGCGCGAAAAGGACGCCTCGGCGGCGTGCTGCACTGTTATTCCGGCAGCTACGAGGACGCGGTGCGCTATGTCGACATGGGCTACTATATCGCGTTCGGCGGCGCGCTGACCTTCAAGAACGCCACCAAACAGCGTTGCATCGCGGAAAAACTCCCGCTGGAGCGCATCGTCATTGAAACGGACTGCCCGTATATGACGCCCGAACCGCATCGCGGCAAGCGCAACAGCCCGCTATTGATCCACCTCACGCTGGAAATGCTCGCAAAGGTGCGCAACATCCCGCTAGAAGAAGCGGCAGCCGCCACCTATCATAACGCGATGAATCTCTTCGGAATCTCGCTGTAAAACACAACGCATCAAAAAAGGACGCTCGTAACGGAGCGTCCTTTGTGTTATCTCAACTCTCTACTTCTTTTTACCGATGCCAATGAAGTTTCTTGCCTTCACATACGGCGAGATCATCGGCAATGCTTCTTGATAAGCGTTTGTTCGCTCATCCAGTTCTTTCCAGATATGCTCCGGTAAATACTCTCGTAGAACGCGATACATCTTTGGGGTATATTCCAGTTGACAGAGGTCTATTCCTACTCGTGGGTTTGAATAATGTCCCGGTTCATAACGATAATACTCCCAGTCGAAGGTACCGTCCTGATTGATCCCTTTAAATACCCATTCCTTAGAGAAAAGGATAAATGGAGTGGTATAAACCTGCATTTGACTAAAAACAAATACATATCCGATGCATTCTTCCCACTTGACTTCGTATCGTCTGAGTCCAAACCAACAGGTTTGAACAAATCCCTCTTTGCTGAGTTTGACGCGAGTGGTAACAAAGGCACCCACAGTACCAAAGAATATGGCTTCCTCAAATAGCAGAAGCCCCAAAATTACAATAAACTCACCTTTCTCTTTCATAGTAATGACTAATATTACTGCTAGAATGAGCAGGAAAAGTTGTACATACACTGCATAGTAATATTTATATGTGTTGATAGCTTTTATGGTTGTTTTCATGATTCACTCTCTTCAAGTGTTATTCCCGAACATTTTACTATTAAAACCAATCCTAGTCTATGCGTAAAAGGTAAACAGGACAAGGCGACCCCTGTCCTGTCCAAAATATATTGCTTCTTGCGGTTCATAAACTACGGCAGAATAACCTCTTTCAACAGCTTTTGCCAGGTCGCTTGCGCGAGGCGGTACTGTGCAGCGTGCTTCTTCGCGTTTGCCTGAAACTCTTCTAATTCACAGATGATGTTGAGGAAGCCGTCGTTGTTGAAATATCTGGCGAGCTTCGGCGCAACCTCAGCAAGCGTCGTTTTCATCTGCGCGATCTGCTCGGTATATCCTTCCGGATTGGTGATATACACGAGCAGCGGCTTATAACGCACCCAGCCGATGCACGCGCTCAAGAAACGATTGACAATCGCGGGTGATTCCGCAGTGATCGGCGCAAGTTCGGTCGGCAGCACGCCGTTGAGCAGGTTTTTGTAGCTGGAAAACCCGTCGTGAAACGCGTAGCACGGAATCTCCAACACCGTGCGTTCGTGCAGCATCGTCGAAAGAAACGTGTCCTCGCCGCGCGCACCAGGCGGATTGAAAAACGGAAACGTGCGCTCTGGATCGGTCAGATTGATGCAGAGATTCGCGCCGGAGATAAACTTGCAGCAGCCGATCTCCCGCACTTCCTCCGGCTGGTTTCGCATCAGTACGTCGGTCGAGGCATAGGTCACGCCGCCAGAGCGCATCAACTGGCGCATGCTGTCCCAGTTGATGATGTCGTTGCTGATGGCTTCGATAAACGCCTTGAAATCCTCTTCGGTAAAGTCGTCGTTAAACGGTATCTGCGGAATCGGAGAAACATATCCGCAGTGCCGCCCGTTCGTGTAGTCCGCATTGGGTATCTGCATCAGGTGCGAGAGGATAATGTGCTGTCCGCTCCAGAGACAGACATCCTTGCTCTTCGTAACCGCGAGCGGATACTCGTCGTCATCCAAAAAGAGCAGATAGTCCATGTGGTTTTCCAGCGCGGCAAACAGAATTGCGTTCCGTTTACCCGCATAGCCGGAGCTAAACACGCTCCGGAGCTGCTTTTTGTCCAGCTGGCTGTGTTCCTGCAACCGTTCGAGGCTCTTGACCGCGTTTTTCGCGCCGAGAAACACGATTTGATCAAACTGATCCACGATGTCCTGGCTGAGGTTGGTATAATCGGTCGACTGCGTTTTTAAATAGTCCGTGTCGTATGCAACAAATAAGTTCAGGCTGATTTTATAGTCAGCGGGCAGCTTTTTCTTCGCTTCCTGCCAATTTTTAATATAGGCATTCAGCACTTTTCGAAAGCTCATCCTGCCGGTCGCAAATCCAATTCCCATTTGTATTGTCTTCATGAAATCCCTCCTGTTTTCCCAGATTCTACTATAATATATTCTATTTTAGCATGCCCGGCATCGCTTGTCGAATTTCACGGGTTTTCTTACCACATTTACCAGTAAGTAACGTTCCCAAAAACAAGAAAAGCGCCCGCTGTGGGACGCTTCTCCGGTCAAGCTTTTACATCCAGCCCATCAAGCCGAACACGACGAGCGCTATAATATCTACGCCGAAGATGATGCCGAGCGTGATGAGCTTGTTTTTCATCTTCTTCATATCGTGTACCACAAACGCCATCGTGAAGAACGGTAAATACCCGATCAGCCAGATGAGATACGGCACACTGCGGCTCCACCACGGATACTCCCAGGTCAGGAGGCCTGCGTAGTTGAGGAAGCATTCGATGATCACGGCAAGGGTTGTGTAGATCACCGCCATAAACACGCGATTGTTGATGCCGAGAATCTTCATCTTCGGGTCCTTCGGCAGCGTCAGGCAAACCACGACGCCCATCATCGCAAACATGAACGAAATCTCGATGTTGTACCCGATGAGGATGAGCAGCGCCGTGTCGCCGATGCCCATCGGCGTGCCCCAGACGGGCGCAAAACCTGTCGCGTGAAAGACGATGCTGTTCCAGATTTCGTTGAAGAGATCCATGCCCCAAAGAGCTGCGCCGCCGAGCACGACGTTCCAGTTCTTTGCAGAAATCTCCTTGTTGTAGATGTACATGACGATCAGCAGCATGGGTACGACGTACCACTTGAGCGTGAGCGCAGGATTTCGCAAAATTTCCAGCGCGCTGATTGAATAAGCGGACATGATCTGCCTCCTGATATGGTTTTTAGATGGGATAATTTCAGCATACGCGAAATTTCCGGCTTGTCAATCCTGTTTCCGATGTTTATTCATACAATTGTCTATTACGCACCGTTTGCGTTTTTATTTCGGGTTTTAACAGTTTTATCTTGCGTTTTCAATGGCATAAAGATAGAATCGTTAATAATGTTATCTGGGAGAGTACGATTATGGACGAACCCTTCTCCACATTGCATTTTCTATTTTCCGGGCTGGCTAACGTGAGATATCTAGTCATATACTACGGGATTTTCTGTCTGATCGCCCTCTGGGCCATCTTCGAGAAAGCCTATGAACCCGGCTGGGGCGCGCTGATTCCGATCTACAATAGTTATCAGTACTTCAAAATCACTTGGGGCAACGGCTGGTATTTTCTGCTGCTGCTGATTCCGTTCGTAAATGTCATTATCGCAATCATCACAACCTTCAAACTCGCCAGATCTTTTGGAAAGAGCTTCTGGTTCGGGTTGGGGCTTTTATTCCTCAGTGCAATCTTTATGGGAATTCTCGCATTCGGAAAGCCGCGGTACATCAGCGTACCGGGTCGCGATGATTCCTTTGACTTGTGACCAACTCACACTACCCTCTTTATTTTCTGATCCATCGTGGTATACTCAAAATAACTCCAATTCAATTGGAGTTGCGTATAAAAGAAAACATCAAGAACCAATATTTAACGGAGGGGAGTAAACACAATGGACTATAATTTCGATTATTCCTATCAGGCGAGTCCGGGCGCATCTTTGATAGGTCTTGCGCTGGGCGTTCTTGCAATCGTCGCTCTCTGGAAGATATTCGAGAAAGCGGGCGAGCCCGGTTGGGCAGCCATCATCCCGTTCTACAACATCTATACGCTCTTTAAGATCACCTGGGGCAATGGCTGGAAATTCTTACTGCTGTTGATCCCGATTGCGAACATCGTGTTCCTGATTCTCACCATGGTGAAGCTCGCAAAAGCCTTTGGCAAGAGCGGCGGCTTCGCGGTCGGTCTGATTTTCCTGAGCGTCATCTTCTATTGCATTCTGGCGTTTGACCAGTCCCAGTATCTGGGCGTTCCCGAGAACGCATAACAGAACAAACACCAAAACCACAGCGAGCGCCCCGCAAGGGCGCTCGTTTTTTATGTTGTGTTGTTTGGTTTGATCGCTTTAAATATGCGCCTTGGGTTGGCTTGCGCACTCGTTTTTGGTGCCGAGCAGCATGCAAAGCCCATGTTCCAGCGCGGGGAGCACCGGTTCCAGATTCTCGCGTACCGCCTTGGGACTCCCGGGCAGGTTGACGATCAGCGCATCGTGATACAGTCCCGCCTGTGCGCGGGAGAGCATCGCGCGGTTGGTGATGTTGAGGCAATAGGCACGCATCGCCTCCGGAATTCCCGGCGCGAGACGTTCGCAGACCGCGATGGTCGCCTCCGGCGTAACGTCCCGCTTGGAAAATCCCGTTCCGCCGCTGGTGAGAATCAGGTTTGATCCGAGCTCGTCCGCGTGCCGCCGCAGCTCCGCCTCGATCAGCGGCTGCTCGTCCGGCACGATGGTTTGCGCGATGATCTCATACCCCGCTTCTTTGAGCATGCTTGCCGCGAGCGGACCCGCGGTGTCCTCGCGCTCGCCGCGAAACCCTTTGTCGCTGATGGTGATGACGGATGCTTTGAACATGGCTTTCTCCTCCTGCCGCGCTCACGCGATAAAAACAGTATAGCAAGCAGCGATTTGATTATCTAGCTTTCGTGCGTTTCCTTTAGCAGCATGATGTGCTCTTTCGGCAGACAAAACCACGTTTCGCCGCCGATCTGCAGCGTATCCCCGACAGTTTTGCTGACTTCCGCGCGGATGACATTCATCCCGCCCTCAGGTAGCAGCGTCAGAACGCGGGAAAGCACGTCGTCCGCCGCATCGACCACGCGGCACAGCAGCGCGTTCTCCGCGCCGGCTTGGCAAGGCGCAACATAGTGCGCGCGGATGCCGACATGTGTGATGTTTTCCGCCTGATCAGGCGCGCATGCGAGTTTTGCGTTCCACTCTGGCACAAAGACCGTCTCTGGCGTTATCCGTTCGGCAGGCGGGCAGTTTTTGCAGCCGGTAATCAGCGCGGTCTGGAGCGTACGCGGATGGTCAAACAGCGCCTGCGTCTCCAGCAGCGGCTCGGATTTTCCCGCGTTGAGCACGCAAACGCGTTTGCTCATGCGGTAAACCTCGCCGCGGTCGTGCGAGACCAGCAGCGCCACGCCGGAAAAGCCCGCAAGCGTCTCCCTGACCTCCGCCTCCATCTGCCATCGCAGGTGGCTGTCGAGCGCGGCAAACGGCTCGTCGAGCAAAATCGCCTCCGGTTCGCCCGCCAGCATGCGGCAGAGCGCGACGCGCTGCATCTGCCCGCCGGAGAGCTCGCGCGGGAGACGGTGCTCCAGCCCTTGCAGATGAAACCGCTCGATCAGTCTTTCGTGCTTCTCTTTTCGCACCCGCGCTTCCCGCTCAAGTGAAAGCCCTGCGTCAATGTTCTGTAGAACGGTCATGCTCGGAAACAGCGCATACCGCTGGAAGAGATAACCGACCTTGCGCGCCTGCGGCGGCAGGTCAATCTTTGCCTTGGAGTCGTAGAGCACACGCCCGTCGAGCACAATACTGCCCTCGTCCGGCCGCTCGACGCCCGCAATACACCGAAGCGTCATGCTCTTCCCGCTGCCGCTGGCGCCCAAAAGCGCAGTCACGCCCGCCTCCGCATCAAGGGAGACGTTCAGCGTGAACCCGGGCAATCGTTTGATGATGTTGACGGAAAGGGACATCGGCACCTCGGATCAAATTCGAAAATTTATTGTGATTACCATTTTTTGACGTTTCTTAATTTAGAGTCGGCGAAGATATTCATCACCACGACGATGCCAAACGAGATCAACAGTATGATCGCGACCCAAAGACCTGCGGTCTGGTAGTCGCCGTTTTGAATCACCATCGCGATGCGCTGGCTGATCGTGCCCGTCTTGCCCGCGATGTTTCCCGCGAGCATGCTGGTCGCGCCATATTCGCCGAGCGCGCGCGCAAACGTCAATATCGTTCCGCTGACCACGCCGGGTCCCGCGGAGGGCAGCACCACGCGCCAGAAGATCGCTCGTTCGCTCATGCCCAGTGTGCGCCCTGCGTAGATCAGCTCGATATCCACCTGCTCAAACGCGGCTCTCGCGTTTCGATACATCAGCGGAAACGAGATCACCCCCGCCGCAAGCACGCAGCCTAGCCACGTTTGCACCACCTTGATGGAGAGCTCATCATACAAAAACGAGCCGATCGGGCGGCGCAGGCTGAAGATCAACAGCAGGAAAAATCCTGCAACCGTCGGCGGCAGCACCATCGGGAGCGTCAACAGACCATCGACAAACGCCTTTGCACGCTTGCCCATGCGCATCACGCTCCGCGCGGTCCAGATGCCGAGAAAGAAGCAGATCACGGTTGCGACCAGGCCTGTCTTGAGTGAAATCCAGAGCGGGCTGTAATCGAGGTTTTTGAGAATGTCCCAAATCTCCTGCATGATCTGCCTCCTTTCGGCTGAATTTTGTCTTTCGGGGTTATTGGTTGATGATGAACATGTATTTTTCGAAGATGGCTTTCGCCGCGTCCGTCTGAAGGAACGCGAGGAAGTCGTCTGCGGCTGCAGACTGTGCCGCCGTGGCTTCCGGATTGTTCAAGCGGCAGACAGGATAGAGAATATCGCCCGTGAGCGCGGAATCCGCAACCTCGATGATGTCCACATCGTCCTTGACGGAGTAGGCGTCCGAATAATACACGGATCCGACCTCGTTTGCGCCCTCTTTGACCGCCTCTTTCACCTTGCTCACGTTGCTGCACTCGTTGATTTCAACGCCGCCGAGCACCGCCGCAACTTCCGCCGTGGTATATTCCTTGGCTTCTTTGGTTCCGTCGAGCACGCCGAGGTTGATCAGCAGCTGCCGGGTGTATTTGCCCGCGGGGACGCTGCCGTCTGCCAGCGCGATGCTCTTTGCGTTCGCGAGGTCAGCATATCCTGTGACCGCCGTTCCGCTGCCCTTGAGGGTGATCAGCGCGAGCTTGTTGGCTAAAAGATCCACGCGCGAACCCGCGATCATGTAGCCTTCCGCCTCCAGCGTCTTGACCTGACTCGTCGAGGCGGAGAAGAAGACGTCGCAGGCAAAGCCTTCCTGTACCTGCGTCAGCAGGGTTCCGGAGCTGTCCGCGTTGTAGGTGATCGTCACGTTCGGCTGGCTCGCGTTGTAGAGCGGGATGATCTCCTGAAATGCGCCTTCAAGGCTTGCCGCGATGAACAACTGCACTTCCGCCGCTTCCAGAGGAGCCACTGTGGGTTCCGCAGCAGCAGGCGCTTCGGTTGCGGTTGCCGTTTCAACAGGAACTTCGGTGACGCCCGGCGCGGCAGGTGCCGCGCATGCGCCAAGCGTTGCCGTCATCAAAACGGCACAAAACAGGGCAATCCATTTCTTCATATGTCAATTTCCTCTATTGTTTCTTTTATTTGGCACGCGAGGCCGGCCGGACACCCGCGAAATCCACGATAGCAGGCGAATTGACACGAGAAACGGTGAAAAATCGTTACTCCTTGCCGAATCCGCAGTTAGGATAGGTGCATACGTCGCACTGCAAACAGAGCCCGCCGTTGCCGAGGCGCGTCAAATCGCGGCGCGAAATGCGCATCCCGGTGATCACGCGCGGCAGCACAATATCAAAGATCGAAGCGCGCGAATACATCACGCAGCCAGGCAGCCCCATCACGGGTGTGCCGTCTTCGTAATAACCGAGCAGAAACATAGCGCCCGGCAGCACAGGCGCGCCGTAGGTGATGATCTGCGCGCCGCTGTCGCGAATTGCGGCGGGCGTGCGGTCGTCGGGATCGACGCTCATGCCGCCCGTGCAGAGAACAATGTCCACGCCCGCGGCGCGCACTTCGTTGATCGCGGCGACGATGTGCTCCGGGTTGTCGTCGCTTGTGCGCCGTTCGGTCAGCGGCACGCCGAACGCGGCGAGCTTCCGCTCTACGACGGGTGTGAATTTATCCGTAATGCGTCCGTGGAACACTTCGTTTCCGGTGACGACGATGCCGGCTTTGATGCCTTTGCGGAAGGGTGTGAGCTTCATGAGCGGTTCCGGGCCGACAAGCGCCTGCGCTTCTTCCATGTGCTTGCGGTCGATCAACAGCGGAATGATCCGTGTGCCGCCGAGCTTGTCCCCCGCTTTGACCGCGCTGTTGGTGTGGCGCGTGGCAACCATGATATCCGGCAGGTCGTTGAGCGCGTCCAGACGCGGAACATCTACCGTAAACACGCCGTCTTCCGTGGCAAACAGCTCGATTTTGCCTTCCTTTACGTCTCCGCGGCGCATATGCGCGCTTTCGCAAAGGCCGGCGAGAATGTCCGCAGCCTCGTTTTCGTGGAGCGTGTTTTCGTCCACTTCCCAAACGTAAAGGTGATCTTTTCCCATCGAAAGCAGCATCGGGATGTCTTCTTCTGTGACGACATGCCCTTTGCGGAACTGCGCGTCCTTGCTTTCGCCGGGGACGATGCGCGTCAGGTCATGGCAAAGAACGTGACCTACGGCATCTTTTGTATCGATGAGCTTCATACGCGAATCATACCATTATTTTTTTGAAAAAACAACGCTTTGACGAATCAATTTTCAAAAAAGTCTGGTACATCCTCCGATCTTTCAAATTTGATTATTTTAGATGAAAAAAAGCGGGCTTCGCCCGCAGAAACACAAAGCGATTACGCCTCAACCGCCACTTCATCGCCAACGGCGATCTTGCCCGGCGTAAGCACGCGCACGAAAATCCCCTCGTGCGGCATGATACACTGGCCGACCTTTTTGTAGATCTCGCAATGCTGGTGGCACTCCTTGCCGATCTGCGTTACTTCTACGCGGCAGCTGCCGAGGCGCAGGATCGTGCCCACCGGCAAAGTATAAAGACTTATACCCTGCGTGGTAATATTCTCTGCAAATTTACCGGGTGTGAGGTCGCTCAGTCCCAGCGCGGTCATCTTATCGATGCTCTCCTGCGCGAGCAGGCTGATCTGCCTGTGCCAGTTGCCCGCGTGCGCATCACCTACGATTCCGTGGTCGATCCGCAGTTCCGCGCGCTCTATGGGCTGCTTGAACGTGCCCTTCTTGGGGCTGATGTTGATGGATGTGATATTCGCCACTTGTTTCTCCTGCTGTAATCTTAATATTGTTTGTCTACCATGAGTGGTATTTTTTTCATCTTCAGCCGCCGATTCGGCTCATGGTCTTCTCTGCGGTAAAGCCCGTATCGAAACAATGCGTCGAGGGCTTTTGCGCAATCGCTTTTTGAATCTGTTCGATCAGCGCGTCGTCGTCCGGCTGCTCCAGCGCTTCCTTGAGTGAAAACTCCTCGTTGCAACCGAGGCAGGAACGAAGCATACCGTCGCTCATCACGCGCACGCGGTTGCAGTCCGCACAGAAGCGATGCGACATCGGATCGATCAAACCGACCTTTCCGACATAGCCCGGCATCTGATAGTCTCGTGCGGGCTGGCCTTTGTAGGAAGGCGCGATCTCGACCAACTCCGGATGCTTCTGCAGCAGCTCCGCGCCGGTGACGCGGTCTTCCGCGCGGTCGGTATCGCCCAGCGGCATGTACTCGATGAATCGCACCTGAATGTTGCGATCCTTTGTCAACTCGATAAAATCTTCCGTCTCGTCGTCGTTCACGCCGCGCAGGAGGACAACGTTGAGCTTCACCGAGGAAAATCCCGCGGCAAATGCTTCGTCAATGCCCGTCAGCACACGCTCCAGCGACCCGCCGCCTGTGATCTTGGCAAACTTCTCCGGCTTGAGAGAATCGACGCTGATGTTCAGGCGATCCAGCCCCGCAGCCTTCAGCGCCGTGCTCATACCCGGCAGATGCTGCCCGTTGGTGGTCATGGTGATCTCCTGAATCTGCGGAATCGCGCGGATATCGGAGATGATCGGAAGCAAATCGCGCCGGAGCATGGGTTCGCCGCCGGTGAGCCGCACCTTGTTGACGCCGATTTTTGCAAACGCGCGCGTGATTCGCAACAGTTCTTCACGCGTCAACTCGCTTTTCTTCGGGCAGTCGCCTTCCGCTGCGCGACAATAGGTGCACTTGAGCGTGCAGCGTTCCGTCAGCGAAAGCCGAAGGTATGTAATTGTGCGTCCAAAGCGGTCGTTCATACTGTTTCCGTTCTATCCATGATGTGTTGCAATCAAGAGTTGTCTATCGTGATTTTGTCGTTATTCTGTATCTCTCCGCCACGTGTGACCCGCGCAAACGCGCAGTTCTGCGGAATCGGGCAGGTTTCGCCGCGTTTGGCAATATCGCAGTCTTCGTAACATCGTTTCCCGACGCGGGTCAGTGTTAGTTCACAAGCGCCAATGTTGAGTCTTGTTCCCACGGTCAATCGCGAGAAGTCGAGTCCGTCGGTGACGATGTTTGCCGCGAACTTCGCGGTGCAAAGCCCGCTGATATCTCGAATCTGTTCCTCTGCTTCTCTGGAAAGCAGGCTCACCGATCCGTCTTTTTCGCTCTTATGGTCGCCGATGACGCCGAGGCGTTCGTCTAACAGCAGCGAGTTTACGGTTTCACGCGGCGCGTCTTTTGGCGCGCGCGTCAGGCGATGGGTTCGCATGCGCCCGCCTCGCGCTCAAATAGTCCGCTCTTGCCGCCGCTTTTTTTCAGCAGTCTCGTAGTCACAATCTCCATGCCGCGGTCAACCGCCTTGCACATGTCGTAGATGGTCAGCGAAGCGACGCTTGCCGCGGTCAACGCCTCCATCTCCACGCCCGTTTTCTCGTCGCAGCGCACCTCGGCGATAACGTGCACGCGATCCGGCGGGCAGGCGACGAGGTCTACCTTGACCGAGGTCAGCGCGATGGGATGGCACAGCGGGATGAGTTCACTCGTGCGCTTGGCGGCTAGAATGCCCGCAATCCGCGCAGTGGCGAATACGTCTCCCTTTGCCGCAGCCCCACTCTGGATGAGCTGTAGCGTCTCCGGCTTCATGACGACGAAGCTCTCCGCGATTGCCTCGCGGTGGGTCACGTCTTTTTCCGAGACGTCAACCATGTGCGCTTCTCCGCGCTCGTTAACGTGCGTTAATATCTCGTCCATGTATCGTCGCCGTCCTTTCGGATTGCTGAGTTGATCAAACACCCTGCCGTTTGGCGATCAATTCGCGTGAAAAAGCGATATTCTCTGATAAAACAACCGCCGCAGGATAGTTCTATCATACGGCGGCAAATTCATTTTGGCAAGCAATTACAGATTGTTTGCGCGGATATATTATTTTCGAAAGAATAACGCCTTGTTTCGGGCGTTTCCGGCCGTTTTGTCCGAATTGCGGTATGATTTACGACTCCTGTTGTTTTTCCGGCCAGATCTTCTTGATTCTACCCGGCTTGTCATAGCTATATCCGCCGAGCGCATCAAGCCTGCGCAGGAACGGTTCGCTTGCGATCACGCGTAAAAACGCACGCACCTGCGGCTGCTCCATCGCGGAAAGCGCAACGAGCAGGTCATATGTTTCCTCACAGGCGGGTACAAAGTCGAGGTCATACATCCGCGCGGCGGAGAGAATGCCAAGCCCGCAGTCCGCGCTGCCGGCCGCGATCTGCGCGGCGACGGCGGTATGCGTCAGCTCCTCACGGTCGTATCCCGCGATTTGATTTGGCGAGATGTTTGCCTGACGGAGCAGGTAGTCGAGCAGCACGCGCGTGCCCGCGCCCCGCTGCCGGTTTGCGTACCGCACGCCGGGTTTTGCGAGATCCGCAACCGACCGGATGCCCAGCGGGTTGCCCTTTGCAACGATGAGCCCCTGTGAACGGCGTACGCATTCAATCAATGCCACGCCACCGTCGGGAATGAATCGCTCTATATAGGAAACGTTGTAACTGCCATCCTTCTCGTCCAGCAAATGTACGCCGCCGAGCTGGCCTTCTCCTCGCCCGATTGCGAGAATCGCGCCCATGCTGCCGACATGCGCGCTGCTGACATACGCGCGGATATCTCCGCGGCGCAGTTCGTCCACGGCCTCGTCGATCAACGGATCGTGGCTGCCGAGGATGCGCACCGTCCGTGCGATGCGGTCGATGGGCTTCAGCAGACGCACATGCGCGCGCTCGCCCGCCTCAAATCCTTCGCTGTTCTGCGGCACGTCTAGGATGCAATCCGCTTTGGTCAGGGACGTGATCACGCCCGCGCCCGCCTGAATCGGCACGACAGTCAGGCTGCCTTCGCTGTCAAAGCCGAGTGTCGCGCGCACAAACTCGCGATATTTCAGCGAAGAAACATATCGTCTGCCCATCTTGACACAGACGCTCTCCGCAACCTCCCGCTCACGCTTGAGCAGGCGATCGATCACGGGCTTGACCAGCTCCTCCAGCACGATGATGCCGGAGACGGGATAGCCCGGCACACCGACGACGGGTTTGTGTCCGACTGCGCCTAATACGGCGGGCTTGCCCGGGCGGATGGCGATGCCGTGGACGCAGACTTCGCCCAGCGCGCGGATGGCGGCGGCTGTGCCGTCGTCCCGACCCGCCGAGGTGCCAGCGCAGAGCAGCACGAGATCGCATTCCTCGGTCACGCGCTGTACCGCGGCTTGAATCAACGCCGGATCATCCTTCACCACGGGATACACCACGCCTGCAGCACCCCAACGCTGCAGCATCGCGCAGAAGATTGCGGAGTTGGACTCCGGAATCTCGCCCGCCTGCGGATTGTCGCCGACGGGAACGATCTCATCGCCTGTGGGGATGATGCCCACGCGCGGCTTTGCGATCGCTTCGATGGAGTGTACGCCACCCGCGAGCAGCGCGCCGATGGTTGCGGGTTCAATCACAATATAGCTCGGCAGAATCATATCACCTGCGGAGACGTCTTCGCCGATCTGGCGGATGTGCTGCCAGGGAGCGGCGGCGGCGCGGAGGGTGATTCCCTCGTCGCTCTCCACACAATCCTCCATCATCACGACGGCATTGCAACTCTCCGGCAGCGGATCGCCCGTGTCTACGCGGACAAACTCTCCCTCGCGCAGCAGGACCGGCGTGGTTTCCGTTGCGCCGAATGTACGGGATGCGGCGACGGCGATGCCGTCCATCGCGCAGGCGGTGTAGTGCGGGCTGGATTGGCGTGCATACACGGCGCGCGCGCTCATGCGGCCAAGTGCTTCCGTCACAGGGATCTCCTCGGTGCGGAAAGTGAGTCCGCGCTCTTCCAGAAACGCAAGGTACGTTCGCAGCGCTTCATGCAGTTGTGTATTGCTCAGGTACTCATATTTGCTCATCCATCGGTCCTCGGTAACTTTCACTAATCGCAAAGCGATCGTTTTGATTCATATTAAGTTAGAAAACTTTTCATCGAAATACTTGTTCAGAATAGAATAACTTCCTGAAGCGTGCCTTTCGGGAGGCCTTCCGTATCCCGCGGGATGCGGATGTATCCGTCCGCGCGGGTCAGCGGCGAGATCAGGCCTGATTTGAGCGCAACAGGCTCCGCAAATCCGTTGTCTATCCGCACGGGAAGCAGCTCTTCCCGTCCATGATTACTGGGAGCTGCCTGCGCTAAGGTTGCTGTCACCGAGCGCTGCGTGAAGCTTTCGCCCAGCATTGCCGCAATTAGCGGACACACGAGCGAATGAAACACCAGATAGGCAGCAGCCGGATGTCCCGGCAACCCTACGACGAGCGTATCGCCGATCATTCCCGCAAAGGCAGGTTTCCCCGGCTTGAGCGCAAGCCCGTGGAACGCTACCTCCCCAAGCTCCGTCAGGCACCGCGCTGCCGCATCCTTTGCGCCGGCAGAACTCGATCCGCTCAAGAGCAGCAAGTCGTACGATGCTGCACCTTCCCGAATGGCGGCGATGAGTTTCTCTTCGTCGTCCGGCACGATACCAAGATGGGATGCCATCGCCCCCGCTTCCGTACACGCCGAAGCGAGCATTGCACCGTTTGCGTCGCGTATCTGTCCGCTCTGCGGTGTCTGATCCGGTGTGACTAGCTCGTCGCCCGTCGATAGAATGCCGACCTTCGGACGAACCGCAACCTCCGGCTCCATGATACCCAGCGCCGCAAGCAAGCCGATGTCGCGCGCATTGAGGCGCGTGCCAGCGGAAAGTATCATGTCTCCCGCTTTCACGTCATCCCCGCGAAACACAACGTGCCTGCCCGGCGCGGAAGCGGACTCTATCGCGACAAGACCGCCGGAGAGCGCCTGCGTCTCCTCCAGCATGACCATCGCGTCCGCCCCGTCCGGCAATTCTCCGCCCGTCCAGACGAGCGCGCAGTCACCTGAGTTGATCGAAAATCGCGCGCGTTCCCCCATTTTGACTTCGCCCGCGAGGCAAAGTAGCGTCGGCTGCGCGGCGGAAGAACCAAATGTATCGCGGCTCATGACCGCAAATCCGTCCACTGCGCTGCGGTGAAACTGCGGCAAATCTTCATTCGAATACACGTTTTTTGCCAGAACACGACCCAAAACCGCGGATAACGGAACCCGCTGAGTCGAAATTTCGCGCTTATGCGCCAAATTCAGCAATATTCTTTTTGCATCATCCAACGCCAAAACCTGCAACATCGCGTTTTTGACCATCCTTTTCCTGGTTTTTGGCAGTTACCCCATAAGGTAGCTCAAATGACTGTATTTTTTTGCATGATTATGACCCATTATACCAAACCGGATGCAAAATGGACACCCTTCCCCCACCACGAAAAAAACGCATAAAAAACTTATACAAATGGCGTCAAATCTGGGAAAAAAAACAATTTATGAACATCGGCTGAAACCGCAACAGGTTGTGCATGAATTTTCGCCGGAATACAAGAGTTTGTAAAATATCCCTTGACAATACATACGTAAGAAGGTAGTATTATATTAAATTTCCATGAATATACCGTAACACATTTGTTACGAGATAACGGATTTTTACAGGATTCCGTTTCATGGCCGTTCTTGCAACGTTACTTCGGGGGAAATGACGATGGGACAAACGGGTAGGCATACATCATCATATTCGGATCCCCCTGGCCGCTCGCATAGCCGCGAACGGTCTGTTCGCTATTCTCGCAAACGTGCAAAAAGAAGAGTATATACACTCGTTGCATTCATTTTGTTCTTTGGTTTAGCCGTCATATTTGCATATAAGCCCGCCAGTGCCGCAACCAGAACGTTGTTGCAGTCGTTCCAAGTGGATGAAAGCAATCAACAGGCGGCTTCTTCTCCTATTGAAGAAGAAACTATCGTGCAATTCCAACCCACCGAGGACGCGCCGCAGGTCGGTGTGTCCGATTTTGCAATTCGCGACATCAACGCCATCTCGATCGTCTCGTGGCAAGGGGCAAAGAATTGCGGCGAAAGCTTTGATGTTACCCTGAAGGGTGTTTCCGAGCTGGAGCCCGTCTCCTTCACCGCAACCAACTGCACCGTGTTCCCGATGAGCGGAACGGGCGCAGACACCTATACCGTAACCGTTACCGGCTCCGGCGCATATTCCTTAACCGCAGCAAAGAACGGAACCACCGAGCTTGCACGCGATATACGCACGGGTCTTGCCGGCAGAGCGGACCAGATGCCGCTGAACATCACCGGCTGGGGACGCGGCGAAGACTATTACGATCATTTCAAGATTCAGGTCACCGGCGGCAGCACCAACGGGGCGATCTCCTTCCTGACGGATGGATGTACGGTTACGCCCGCTGTCGGAACCGCCGAAACCGAGTTTGAAGTCACCGTCAACCGCGTGGGCGCTTATTCGCTCACCGCGATGATGGACGGCAACACCAATTATAACACCGCCTACTCCGCGTTGTTAAGCGGATGCTCCAGTAAGTCCAACCAGTCCACCATGCACATCGAGGACTGGGTCAGCGACGCAAAGAGCGGCGAAACTTTCACGGTTCGCATCTTCGGCGGCAGCACGAGCGAAGCCATCGCGCTCACCCCCGTCAACTGCACGGCAGTGTTGCTCTCCGGCAACGAATACGAAGTCACCGTGGACGCGGTCGGCCCTTACGCCTTAACAGCGACGCGCCCCGGTAACTACGGCTACAACAGCACTTCCGCTTCGCAGAGCGGTGTTTCCGAGAAATCCCGTCCGCATACGCTTGCGGTCTCCGGTTGGGCAGAAACCAAGAATTGCAACGACACCTTCCCGATCAAGGTCGTAGGCGGTGCCGAAGGCGCACCGATTACCTTCATCGCGAGCGGATGCACCGTTTCTCCCTCCAGCGGCACGACTGAGACGAAGTTCTCCGTCACCGTCACCTCTGCGGGCGGCTACTCGCTCAACGCGGTGATGGGTGAAACGGCACAATATGAAGCGGAACAGACGCGCACCTACCACGGGCAGTCCGGCAAGGGCATCCAGAATGCGCTGCAGATTGAAAACTGGAACGCAAACGCCCCTGCGGGCACCGCGTTTGAAATCACCGTAACGGGCGGTAACGGAACGGGTGCCACCACGCTTTCCACCAACGACGGTTGCATGGCGCGGCTCAAGACCGGCGAAAGCAATGTTTACATCATCTCGGTCTATCCGTTGGCCGGCAAGGATTATTCCGTCAACGTCAGCCGCGCAGGCGATGCGACATACGAAGCTTCTTCCGAAGCGATCTTCGAAGGAACCACAGCGGGCGCCGTACAGGCAGCGCTTGCCATGAGCGGCTGGAACAACAACGCCTTCCCCGGCAGCACGTTTGACATCCGCCTAACGGGCGGCAGCGGAGACGGCGAAATCGACTTTGCGCCGCAGGGATGCAAGGTTGATCCGGCAGACGAAACTGGCGCATACACCGTCACGGTCATCGCACTCGAAGGCGAGCCGTATTCCCTCTCTGTCACACGCGCGGGAGACGGCAACTACACCCCGACCTCCATCGAGCAGAGCGGAACCGCACGGAATCTGGAAGAAGCCGCCGTCACCACAATCCTCGATCCGGTGAAATCCACGACCTATTCCTGGATCTACATCTGCGGCGGAATCGTGCTTCTCTTCGGCGTCGTGCTGCTGATCATGCAGATCACAAACACCCCGCGCCGCCGCCGTCACCGTAGATAACAATCCACATCAAACAAACAAAACTGACGCCTATCCGGCGTCAGTTTTTTATGTCTTCTTATGCTTCTGGCTTTACAACAGAATGTGATCTATATCAGCAACCTGTCGTTACAAACGTACCTCTACCTTGCGCGGGTCCTTGACGAGGATTGCCACCGCAAGATTGATCAGCGAGAGCGCGGCGACCGCATAGAAAATGTAGTGCGAACCGAACGTAACCCACAGAAGCCCGCCGGACACGGCGACGATAATCGAGACCACATGATCCATCATCATCGCAAGCGAAAGCGTTGGCGTCACGTCCGAAGGCGTGAGGGCGATGGATTTGAGGTAGATCACGCGGATGATGCCCATTTGGGACGATAAGCGATCGATAACAAACAGCGCGCAGGTGATGATCACTGGCAGTCCGAATTTTGCAAGAGTACCGGCGTTGAAACCGTGCGACAGCGTGCCGTAGCAGAGATAGACGAAGATGAACGAGAGTGCATCGGCATACAGCAGCTTCTTTACGCCGAAGCGATCGATCCATTTGCCCAGCTGCGGCATGAAGAACATGCCGAGCGTGGAGGCGATGATGCCGAGCATCACGATGACGTCTACGCGTTGCCCAAGCGTCTCAATCAGCACCCACGGGCCGAACACGAGCATCACCTGCTTCTGCACGCCAAAGACGATCGCCAGCAGATAGTAATACTTGTACTCCTTGCGGAAGATCCACTTGATCTTTTCGCGCTTGGTGCGGATGCCGCCGGTCATACGTCTTAGCTGAATCAGAAGCAGCATTCCGACCACATAGAATATCGCGGCGATGACAAACGGCCATTTGATTGGGCTTGTCAGGCTGAATACCTCAAACCGGAACAGGAAGAACACCGCAAGCCCCGCGACCAAGAGTACGGCATAGCTGATACCGCCGAACTGTCCCATGCGCTTGCCGACCTGATCCGGCTCGGAAAGCGACATACCGATGCTGTCCCGCAGCGGCATATAGAGATGCACGCCAAGGGAGTTGATGAACAGGAACACCAGCATCACGCCGAACGTAGGCGTTACAAGCCCCAACACCATCAGGCCGAATGCCGCGATGCCCTGCGCCATGATTGCGATGGTGATGTCTCCCAGAAACGTCAATGCGCTGATGATCAAAAACGTGAGCACACCCGGCATCTCGCGCGGCAGCTCGATCAGACCGCGCTGGGATGCGTCGGTGAAATAGACTTCTTTGAAATAATTGGAGAAGAGCCCCTCGCTGAACCCCGCAGCGAGGTTGACCGCCACGATGACGGCAAAGAACAGGAATATCTCATTTCTACGTTTTGTTGGCATGATTTCCTCGGCAATCTTATCGGTATAGTCTCGTCATATTAGCACATGCACCCCGTGGATGCAAAAGTTCTTTTCGTTTTCTCGATTGCTGCATAATTGTCAAAGCGAAAGAAATCCTTCGCCGTAGTTTTCGCGGCAGCGTGCGAGGGCTTCGTCCAGCGTGATTTCGTGCGCCGTTGCACCGAGATGCTCCACACAGATGCTCGCAACCGCGTTTGCAAAGCGTGCGCAATCCTCCGCTGTTCTCCCCGCCGCATGAGCAAACAGAAACGCCGCGGCGAAGTTGTCTCCCGCGCCCGTGGTATCCACGCATGCGCGGCTCACACAGCCGGGTACCGCGCCCGTAAACCGTTCCGACGCGACATAGCAGCCACGTGCGCCGGTCTTAATCACCACACATTTCACACCGTGCTCTAGGATTTCCTGTGCCATCTCCTCCACCGCCGTCGATTCGGTGAGCAGCCCCGCCTCCTCAACGTTGGCAAACAGAACGTCCAGATGCGGCCAGGCCTGCGCGAGATCGGCTAATCTCTCGCCGTTCTTGCGCCTGGTCATGTCCGCCGCGAGCAGACAGCCTTTCGATTTGATGGCGGAGAACAGCGTCGCAAGCTCTTCCGCACGAAAGTGTGGGAACACGAACAGGCTCGCAAAGCAGACCACAGGAGCAAGCGAATCCACCTGTGGCAGCACGTCCGAAAGCTTGAGCGCGCGCAGGCTGCTGTTCGGGTCGGTGATGAATCTGCGTTCCCCCGCTCGGTCGATCAGCACGATGTTCATGCTCGTGGACAAGTTTTCTTCGCGCGCAATGCTGTCGATCGGCAGCCCCGCACCGCTGCAGAAGTCCAGCACCATATCGCCCGCATTATCAACGCCAACCTTGCTGATGAGCTCGACCGCGCCGCCGAGCCGCGAGAGCGTCACCGCCTCGTTGAGCGCGTCGCCGCCGAACCCGAGCCGGATGCGTTCCGCGGGCGTGGAGCCCGCGCGCAATCCGCACTCCTCCACGCCTTCGACCAGCGCGTCCAGATGCGCCGCGCCAATGATGCTGAATCGATTCATATTCTACTCCTTCGTCGCGGCGGAAAAGCCCGCCAGTCGTTCCATCGCATAATAAGCAGCGCCAATGACGCCCGTTTCAGGCATGTTGGAAGCACGCAACAGCGCGAAATCCTCACCCGGGTACGGTTTCCGGACAAACTCGTGCAGAAATTCTTTCAGAAGATCCATCGGAAATCCTTTCATCTCCACAACGCCGCCGCCGATGATGACCTGATCCGGATCAAGCAGGTTGAGCTCCGTCGCAAACGGAATCGCCATTGCTTCTACGAACTTCCGGATGCGCACATCATCGCTATGTCGCAAAAATATCTCGGAAAACGGTTCGTCTGCAAAGTGTTGCTTCCAGAGACTGCGCAGCACATAGCCGCCTGCGTGCGTCTCGGCGCAGCCGCGGCTGCCACAGCCGCAGATATTCGTGCTTCCAAAATACGGAATGTGTCCAAGTTCTCCCGCAACGCCGTGCTTGCCAACCAGAAACTTACCGTCCATAAAAATCGCGTTGCCGATGCCCGTGCCGTAATAGATGCCAATCGTACAGCCGCGATTCTGCAGCTTAAGGCGCACAAGGTCGAATTGCAAGAGGAAGATTGTGTCTTTGTCGATGAACACAGGCACACCAAACGCCGCCTGCAACAGCGCGACCACATCCTGCCCGTCTAGCCCGCCTTCACCGCCAAGCGGCAGGTTCGGGCTGCTGTAGACGATCCGTTTGTCACGGCTCACGGTAGACGGAAAACCGACCGCAAGCGCGGCCATGCGTTCCGCAAGCCCGCTTTTTGCGAGATAGTCTCGAATCAGTGCGATCAGGCGCTGCGCGGAGCCGCCGTCGCCGCAAACCTCGCGGCTTTCGTGCTTCTCAAAATGAATCGCTTGCCCTGATCGATCCACCGCGCCGATGCGCAGGTGCGTTCCGCCGATGTCGATGCCGATGATGACGTCTTTCATGCCATTCCCTCTTGCTGATCGGATTACTGGATTGTATTTTCGTTTCTCAGAATTGACGTTTTGTTATACAATAGTCTTATCACACGGTTGCGAAAACCGCAAAGGAGAAATGTTTTCTTCATGCAAACACCCGAAATCCTCTCCCCCGTCGGCGGCGAAGAGCAGTTGATTGCAGCCGTGCGCTGCGGCGCAAACGCGGTCTATCTCGGCGGGCAGAACTTCAACGCGCGCCGGAACGCCGCAAACTTTGCAGAGACAGACCTCACAAAGGCTGTCTCCTATTGTCACGCGCGTGGGGTGAAGGTATATGTCACCGTCAACACGATCGTGCTGGACGCGGAACTCTCCGCGCTGGAGGAAGAGGCGGATCGCATCGCACAGTCCGGCGCAGACGCGGTCATCATTCAGGATATAGCGGTGCTGCGTCTGTTCCAGCAGCGATACCCCACGCTCAAACGCTTTGCCTCCACGCAGACTGCCGTGCACAACGTCGACGGCGCAAGGTTTCTCGAGAGCGTCGGGTTTGATAACATCGTGCTCGCGCGCGAGCTATCATTGGAAGAAATCGCAACGATCTGCGCCTCGGTCTCGATTCAAAAAGAAGCCTTTATCCACGGCGCGCACTGCATGAGCGTCTCCGGCGCGTGCTATCTTTCCGCCATGCTCGGCGGCAGAAGCGGCAACCGCGGGCTCTGCGCGCAACCCTGCCGCCTGAACTGGACAAGCGGAGACCATCCGTACGCACTTTCCTTAAAGGATATGTCGCTGCTCCCGCATTTGCAAGAGCTGGCGAAAGCCGGCGTAAACTCGTTTAAGATCGAAGGCCGCATGAAGCGTCCCGAATACGTCGCGGCAGCAACCGCCGCATGCAAGCTTGCGCTCGAGGGCAAGCCCTACGACGCGGAATCCCTGCGCGCGGTGTTTTCCCGCAGCGGCTTTACGGACGGATATCTCGCCGCCAGGCGCGACGGGCAGATGTTCGGCTACCGCACCAAAGAGGATGTCACGGGTGCGGACGGCGTGCTTGGCTCGCTTGCCGCGCTCTACCGTAATGAAACGCCTCTTGTCCCAGTCGATCTGCACTTCAAGCTGGACGAAACGCATGCTACGCTCACCGTCAGCGACGGAGCGCATTCGATCACCACAGAGGGCGGCGCGCCGGAACGGGCGATCCACCGCGCGCTGGATAAAGAGAACGCGAAAAAGAATCTGGAGAAGACCGGCGGAACGCCTTTCTTTGTGCGCTCGTTTACGGCCGAGATCACGGATGGCTACACTATGCCTGCTTCCGCGCTGAACGCGATGCGCCGCGAAGCGCTGGACGCGCTGCTGGAACTACGCGGGCAGCCACAGCCGCACAAGCGGGAAGATTATGAAATCACCGCACCGGCGCGATATCTGTCTCAGCGGGAAAAACCTGCGCTCTGGGCAAGATTTTATCAGAAAGATCAGATTGCTTGTACAGATTCATTCGAAAAAATCATACTGCCTGCGGAAGAAATCGATGCGGAGTTGATTGCAGCACTCGGCGATCAGCTGATCGCGCAGCTGCCAACTGTACTCTTTCCAGAGGACGAACCCGCGTTTGATGTAAAGCTGGAAGCGCTCGCTTCACAGGGTTTGTCAGCCGTATGGGCGAACAACATCTACGGCATCAATCTCGGAAAACGGCTCGGCTTGACCGTGCACGGTGGATATGGACTGAACTGCACCAACACGGAGGCAGTGCGATTCTATGAAACACAAGATCTCGCCAGCCTGACGCTCTCGTTTGAGCTGTCGATGAATGCGATCAAATCCCTCGGCGGAACTATATCGCGCGGCATCGTCTCCTACGGCAGTCTTCCGTTGATGCAGCTACGCAACTGCCCGATCAAAGCCTCCATCGGATGCGCCGATTGCGGACAAAATGGCGCTCTCACCGACCGCATGCATGTGCGATTTCCCGTGGAATGCGACCATTATCGCACCGTTGCACTCTTAAACAGCGTGCCGCTCGATATCGCGGAGCGGAACATGCGCGGGCTTGACCATCAAATTCTCTATTTCACGCGCGAAACGCCGCAGGAGATTTCTGCCGTTACCGAACGCTTCATTGCGGGCGAAAAAACGGACGAGCCGCATACCACCGGGCTGTATTATCGACCGCTGCTATAGAGCAGCAATAAACCACTTTATAACAAGACCCGCGTTGCCAAACAAGCGAAACGCGGGTCTTTCTTGTTGCAGAATGGCTGCGGTTTAGCCCCTGCTCTCCGCGCGCTCGATGCGCGCCTGTTTGCGGGAGGCTCTGCGCTTACGCGCTTCGATGAATCGCTCCTTGATGACGGGGCCTACCGTCTGGACCAGGATGACCGCGATGAGCACCAGACCCTGGAAGGTATCCTGAATATCCGTGGTCAACGCGGGGATCGAAACGATGATGAAGTTGATCGTCGTATACGACAGCGCACCGAAGAACACGCCAAGCAGATTGCCCTTGCCGCCGCTCATACTCACGCCGCCGAGAACGACCGCCGCAATGGCGTACATTTCATAGCTCTTGCCGGAGGAAGCCGGCGTCACGTTGCCGATCTTGCAGGCCTGCACAAACGCCGCGATACCGACGAGAATGCCCGTGATAACGAACACGGAAACTTTCACGCCCTGCACGTTGACGCCCGCGAGGAAGGCCGCCTTTTCATTGCTGCCGACTGCATAGACGCTCTTTCCGTACTTGGTACGGCGCGAGATCAAGAGAATGATCAACATCGCCGCGACAAAGACGAACGTGATGTATGGAATCGAAACACCGGGCACGCTGCCCGTGCCGAATTTCATGCGCAGGAAATCATACGCGCTGTTTTCGCTCAGCAGTGCAAACTGGCTGCTGGAAGAGCCTGTGATCGCGGGGTCGATTTCGCGAACGACGGAGAGCATCAGCGAGCGATAGATCAGCATCGTGCCGAGGGTAACGATGAACGGCGGCATCTTGGCATAGCCCGCGAGAACGCCGTTGATTAGGCCGCAGAGTGCACCTGCGGCAACCGCCGCAAGCAACGTGATGATCACGCTGTTGGTCATGTTGAACGCCATGATGCTCACGCCGCTGCACAGCACCAGCGCAGAGCCGACCGAAAGATCGATCTGTCCCGTGATGATGACCAGCGCCATACCAAGCGCCATGGTTCCCACGATAACGGTGTTCTGGCTCGCGAGGATCGCCGTGATGTGCCCCCATTTGAACGTGTTCCCGTTCGCCTCGATGGTGAACGAATACACAAGCAGTACGATGGCGAAAACGAAGATGAAGCTATAGCGCTTCCACGCCTTCGCAATAAAAGATCCGATTCCGGCGAAACCGCCTTTGTTAGCCCGCATGGTTGGCTCCTCCTCGCGTATTGATCGCGTTAGTAGAATACAGCATGACGTCATGCTCATTGATTTCGTCGTGCTGGAAAATCTTCGCTACGTGCCCTTCGAAGAAGACGACGCAGCGGTCGGAAACTTTCTTGATCTCCGGAATTTCCAGCGTGTTGATGATCACCGTCATCCCGCGCGAGGCAAACTCCAGAATCAGACGGTAGATTTCGGCCTTCGCGCCGACGTCTACGCCCTGCGTGGGGTTATCAAGCAGCAGCACATCCGCCTTGGTGTTGAGCCAGCGCGCTAGGAATACCTTCTGCTGGTTGCCGCCGGAGAGCGAGAGAATCGAATTTTTCGGCGACTCCGATTTGATCCACAAGAGTTTCTTGAGATCCTCATAGCGCGAGAGCTCCTGCTTGCCAGAGATCATCTGGCGGTTTTTCGAGAGCGTATGCTCCGCGATGCAGGTGTTTTCGAGGATGTTCATATCCGGCACGACGGAGTTTTCCTTACGGTTGCTGGGCAGCATTGCAATCCGGCTCTTCATGAAATGCGGAATCGAGCCGCGCAGGGACTTGCCCTCCACGCGGATGGAACCGCCCTCAAACGGAAGCACGCCGAACATGGTCTGCATGATTTCGCTCGCGCCGCAGCCCGCAAGGCCTGTAAACGCGATGATCTCGCCCTTCTTGATCTCAAGACTCACGTCCGAAAATCCGTGGCCTGTGACGTTTCTGAGTTCCACAATCGTCTCGCCAAGCTGGCGCGGCACGTAATAGTCCTTGTCGAGATACTGCTCGCCGACCATGTCGGAAGCGATCTGATGCGGCGTCGTGTCCTTGATAAACCCGGTCGAGATAAACGTGCCGTTTCGAAGCACCGTATATCGATCCGCGATTTCAAAGATCTCCGGCATTTTATGCGAGATAAAGATAAAGGAATGACCCTGTGTTTTCAATTTTCTTAGGATTCCAAACAAATGCTCGACCTCCTGCGTACTCAACGCTGTGGTCGGCTCGTCGAGAATCAACAGCTTTGCGCTGGCATGCAGCGCGCGGCTGATCTCCAGCAGCTGTTTCTGGCTCGTCTTGAGTTCGGATACCATCGCGCACGGATCGATATCCACTCCCAGGCGCGTAAAAAGCCCGCTTGCTTCTTCGATCATGCGCCTGCGGTTGAGCAGCCCCACTTTCGTCTTTAGCTCGCGGTTTAAAAATATGTTTTCGAACACGGCCAAGTCGTTGACCACGTTCACTTCCTGATGCACAAACGCGATGCCTGCCCGCTCCATCATTGCGATGGTCGGGTTGGGATAGCTTTTGCCGTCAAACAGGATTTCGCCGGAGTCGGTTGTGATGACGCCGGTGAGAATGTTCATCAGCGTGGATTTTCCCGCGCCGTTCTCGCCGAGCAGCGCATGAATCTCGCCTGCCTCAACGGTCAGGTGCACGTCAGACAGCGCGATCACGCCGCCAAACGCCTTTGAAATGTGCTGCATTTCAAGGATTGCCATAGTTTGTGTCCCCGTCTTCCTTGTTTTTGCGGAGGTGATTGGTTTGTTTTCCGATTGTTGGCTCCGATAGAACGATGTGATTCTACTCTCCAGTATAATCGGAACTCGACCTTGCGGAAAGAGCATTTTGCGCGCTTTTCCGTTTTTTATATGTGCTTTTACATTCACGTACGGATGCAGGGTTGTCCTGCATCCGTACGCGCAGTCTTGTTGTGTTACGCCGTCTTGCAGACGAATCCGCAAGCGCTATGCGTTTGTGCCGTTTGGCTTAGGACGCGTGGCCCGTGAAGCCTTCGTAGTTGGCAACGTTGCCTTCATCCACGATCCAAACCGGTTCATACTTGCCGTCGCCGACTTTGTATTCCCAGTTGCCCGCGAGGTAATCGAGCATGTAGTTGATGACGTTTTCAAACATCTTCGGCGAGAAGTAGACGGACATGAGGCCGTCAAAGTACATCTGAGCCGTCGGTGCCTGCGTGGAGCTGCCGTCGATGACCGCATAGAGCTCGGCCATGCCGCCGATTGCGGAGGTGTAGACGTTCAGCGCTGCGAAGTCGGCCTTGGTTGCTTCGTCGATGGCATTCGCCTCGAGGAGGTTCATAAGCCCAAAGGTCATTTCATCGTCCATGGAGTAGATGAACAGGTTGCCGCCCGTGGTCTTCGCCTTGGAGACGATTTCCGGCAGTTTCTGCTCGAGGTACTGGTACGCACCGTCAGCACTCCAGTTGCAGACGACTTTGTAATCAGCTGTCATAGCGTCGATCTGTTCCTGGGTCCAAACTTCGGTGGTCGTGTAGGATTCGTTCTTGTCCTGGTCGAAATACTCGATTTCGCCGCGGAGGAACTGTTCGAAGCCTTCCTGACGGCGGGAGCAGACGGTGCCGTTGTCGCCGATGAGGGTGACAAGGGTCGCGCCGGGCGCCATGCCGTTCTTCTGCAGCCAGTACGCAATGCCTGCGCCGCACTGCCAGTTGTCACCGGAGGCGTTGAGGATCGAGTACTTGTCCGGGCCTTCGATGATACGGTCGAAGGAGATGAACGGAACATTCGCTGCAATCAGGGCTTCCTGTCCGGCCTTGGCTGCGTCTTCCAGAGCGAAGAACACAACGCCAACCGCGTCGCCGTTTGCGAGAATGGTCTGCACCTGGTCAACCTGCTCTTCGCCGGTGGATGCTGCCATGTAGACGGCCTTATACATGCCCTCTTCATTGATGGCGGTAACCTTTCTCTCAGCGTAGGTACCAGCCTGTGCGGTCCAGCCGTGATCCGGCGTCGGGCCGAGCACGTAGATGGTTCCACCAGTGGTCGCTGCGGGTTCTTCCGCTGCGGGTGCCGGAGCTGCTGCTGCGGGTTCTTCCGCTGCCGGGGCAGGGGTTTTTGCGCAGGCCGCAACACCAACCAGCATCATTGCGCACATGAGAATCGCGAGGAATTTTTTCATGATTTCTCTCCTTTTGTGTATTTATAACAACCAGATTCTGGTTATTACCAAGAGTAGTTTGTTTTGTATTTATAACAACCAATAATCTGGTTATTACCAATAGAAATTGCCGTTACACGGATTTTGTGTACCTGATACGAATTACAGTTCTACGATTCTGCCGGATTCGGCGGATTCGAGGCAGGCGAACACCACACGCATGGAGTTGAGGATGTCATCCGCGTCCAGAACGGATTTCTTGCCCGTGAGGATGCTGTCTACAAACACATCGATGACACCGCTGGTTCTCTGCTGCACGTCGTCGTTGGTCTGCATGCGGTCAAGCTCGTAGTGTGCTTTCGTGCCGTCCGCATACACAACCTGCAGCGAATAGCGCGGATCGTGGTAGAGCTTGATCGTGCCTTTTTCGCAATAGAGCGAGGAGGCGTTGCATTCTTCGCCATAGTGCGTCCAGCTGGTGGTCACGGTGCCGAGCGCGCCGTTTTCAAACGTCAGAATCTCTACGGAGTTGTCGTCCACTTCGATGGGCGTACCATCGGGAAATTTTTTGTCCAGCGTCGCAAGGCGGGAGAATACGTTTTTCACGTCAGACCCGATCAGATAGCGCATCAGGTCGATCTTGTGGATACCGAGATCCGCCATGGAGCCAAATGCAGCTGCGTTCTTTTTAAAGAACCATGTGTTGCTGCTCTTGTCCGCGCTCCACATCTCCGGCCCTTTGTGGCCGAACGTGGCAGAGAAGCTGATTACGCGACCGAGCTCGCCGGATGCGATGATCTCCTTTGCCTTTTTGTGCGCGGGCGTCAGCCGCTGGTTGTGGTCGATGAGCAGCCGTTTGCCGCTCTTCTCTGCTGCCGCGAGCATATCTTCGCAGTCTTTGAGCGTGATGGCCATGGGTTTTTCGCAAAGCACGTGCTTGCCGTGGTTGAGCGCGTCGATTGTAATCGGCGCGTGGAAGGCGTTCGCGACGCATACGCTCACCGCGTCGATAGAAGCATCCGCAATCAGCGCTTCGACCGTTTCATACACCTTGCCGCCGAAATCTTTCGCCATTGCCTCCGCCCGCTCACGGGAGACGTCGAACACGCCGGCGATGACGGTGTTCTGATTGTTTGTGTATTCTGCTGCGTGACGCTGTCTTGCGATCGAGCCGCAACCGATAATGCCTACATTTAACATGATTGATGTTCCCCTTTGTGTATATCGTCCATATTGTTATTTACCATGACTGAAAATCTGTATCGTAATTTAAGATTATTGCTGTTTTGCATACTGTGCGGTCGTCTCACGCACAATCACCTTGTGCGGCAGGTAGACCTCTCGCTCTGCTCCCGGCTTCTGCACGATCTGGTCATACAGCAGCTGCATGCTCCTGCGCCCAAGATCGTAACACGGCACCGATACGGTGGTCAGGTATGGATGAAACATCGTCGTATAATCGACGTCGTCAAATCCCGTTACGCTCAAGTCCCACGGCACCTGCAAGCCCATCTTCCCCGCCGCGGCGATGACGCCCAGCGCGAGAATGTCCGATACGCAGAAGATCGCGCTCGGCGGCTCTGGCAGCGAGAGCAGCTCTCTTGCCGCCTGTTTGCCGCTGGCAAACGAGTAGTCGGCGGAGGCATACGCAATCAAGGATTCATCCCTTGCGATGTCTGCTTCCTCCAGCGCGTCCAGATAGCCGCGCATGCGGTTCGCGCTCGAAAGATAGCGGTTTGCGCTGGTCACGATACCGATTCTCCGGTGTCCCTGCGCAATGAGCATCGAAACGGACTCCTTTGCCGCGCTTCGGTTGTCCACCGATATGTGCGGTATCGGCTCGTCTTCGACGTATTCCGAGCACTGCACGAGCGGATATTTGCCCGCAATCTGTGTCAACCACCGGTCGTCCCGGTTGATGGCGAGGGTGATCATGCCGTCCGCACGATTCTTTTGAAACAGGTGCGTAACCAGCGTTTGATCCAGCGCGTTGCTGTCGTATGTGTTGTAAATCAAGGTGCTGTAGCCGAGGTTTCGCGAAACATCGCAGATGCCCGCTAGAACGTTGGAATAATACGGATTGGAAAAGTTCGGCGCAAGGATCAGGATGATCCTGCTTTCGTTTTTGCGCAGGTTCCGCGCAGATAGGTTGGGTTGATACCGGAGCTCGTCAGCGGCTTTTCGCACTTTCTCCTGCGTTTCGGGCAGCACATGCCCCTGCTCGTTGAGCACCCTGGAGACCGTTGCGACCGAAACGCCAGCGGCGCGCGCGACATCCTCAATCTTGACCATTCGCGGCATCGTCTCCCCTCTGGACGGACTTTCACTCTATCCGGCAAAACGCCTGTTGCCATTCATGTAATGGATTACATGACGGCTATGTCCTTGCGGCGCACGATGCGCCGCGGAAGAATGCGTTTACTCGGTGACGATAAATTGGCTGATGTAGCGTTGCGATTGGATCAGGGAGCGGTAACGGAGCTCCAGTGTTTCTTCAAAGGCTTTGTCCTCTACCTCCACGCAGATGTAGCCGTTATAGCCCACATCCGTCAGCGCGGAGACGAACTTGCCCCAGTCGATGTCGCCCAACCCCGGCAGCTTCGGCTGCAGATAGTCGAGCGGGGCAGCAAAGATACCCACTTCGTCCAGAAGATTCTTATATAACTTGATGTCCTTGATATGGACATGGAAGAGCTTTTCCGTAAACTCGTAGATGGGCTTGATGTAGTCCATCTGCTGAAGCACAAAGTGCGAAGGATCGTAGTTGAGGCCGAAATTCGCGCTCGGGATGATGGAGAACATCTCCCGCCAGATGCGCGGCGAAACGGCGAGGTTTTTGCCGCCGGGCCACTCGTCTTTTGTAAAGAGCATCGGGCAGTTCTCGATCGCCACGCACACGCCGTTGTCCTCAGCAAGCTTGATGATATCCGGCCAGACGCTGGAAAACAGCTTCATGTTCTCCGATACGCTGAGGTGCTGATGTCTGCCGATGAAGGTGTTTACGGTATGCACGCCGAGCCTGGGTGCGGCGACGATGAGCTTCTTGATGTGGTTGATGGCGACCTGCGCCTTGTCCGCGTCCGGGTCGAGCGCGTTGGGATAATATCCCAGCGCGGAAATCTCGACACCAGTCTCGGCAAGCTTGGACTGAATCGCATCCACCTGCGCTGCGTCAAGCGTATCCACATCGATGTGGGTAACGCCCGCATAGCGACGCTCTGCCTTGCCTGCCGGCCAACACATCATCTCCACGCAGCGATATTCATGCTCCGCGGCGAAAGAAACAACTGTGTCAAACGACTGATCCGGCAAAATTGCGCTGGCAAATCCAAGCTTCATTGTTTTGGTTCCTCTTTGGTTTTTTTGTTGGTTTTTTCTGTTTGTTTGTTGTTATTCATTAGAAGGAAGAAGTAGTTTGAAGAAGCGCTTGGATGCTCTGCTGCATCTTTCGCTCAAATCTAATCTATCATTCCTTACAAACCATGTCAATACATTTTTCATTATTTGCATTGTATATAATATTTCTTTACATTTTTTACATTTCAATAGGCGATTCCGTTAAAATGATATCGATTTACAAAGCACGTCATGCGTGATATGATATTATGAAGTCGTGAAAAAAGGTAAGAACATGTCTCAACTGAAAAAGAAGACAACCCTACAAGATGTTGCTGATGCAGCGGGCGTTTCCATCGCCACCGTTTCCCGCGCAATCAACAACAAAGACAGCGTAAAAGAGGCCACCTACGATAAGATCATCCAGGCCATCTATGCGCTTGGTTATGATACGGTCGTGCGGCATGAAAGCCACCTGATCCTCATCCTTTTGCCGGATATCGACAACCCGTTTTACTCCGAAGTCATCCGCGGCATCTCTTCCGCGGCAGGCAGACAGGGTTATCAGGAGATTATCGTACGCACCGGCGCACACCCCTTAACACTCTCTTTTATCGAAGAGATGATCGAAAAAACGCATGCGGACGGCGTAATTACGTTGGATCCGATTCCTTCTGCGGACACGATCTCGAAATTGCAGGCGCAGACCCCGTTGATTCAGTGCGCGGAGTATAATGAAACAAGCCCCGCTTCCTATGTTTCCATCGACGACGTGGCGGCAAGCCGCGCTGTCGTGGACTACATCCTCAGCAAGGGCTGGCGGCGTGTCGCGATGATCAACGGACCGCTCAAGTATAAATACGCCAGAAAGCGCCAGCAGGGCTTTATCGAGGGACTGGAAGCTGCGGGCATTACCCCCGTGCAGAACCTGATTGTTCAGGTGCCGGAGTTCTCCTATGACGCGGCGGTGTCCATCGCAACCCAGCTGTTGAGCATGCCGGAGCGGCCGGACGCGATCTTCGCAGCCTCGGACGTATTCGCCGTTGCCGCCATCAAGGCGGCAAAGCGCCTCGGTATATCCATCCCGAAAGACCTCGGCGTGATCGGCTTTGACAACACGAGTATCTCGGTGATGAGCGAGCCCGCGCTGACGACGGTCAAGCAGCCGCAGTATCAGCTCGGCTTCCTCGCGTGCGAGATGCTCATCGAGCAGATGCACAGCGAAAACTTCTCCCCGCGCCAGATCATGCTCGACGCGGAGATCATCATCCGCGAGTCGTTGTAAACAACAACTTCACCCGAAACAAAACAGAACGTCCGATACATTCGAACGTTCTGTTTTTTTGTTTTGAAATAGTGTTTGGTTTTAATCCGGGTCTTTGATCGCGAACACGAACTCGCAGGAGCAGACTTTCTTCCCCGCGACGCGCGCAACACCGGTGCCCATCCCAATCACACCGTTGACTGCGGTAATCGTGGAATCCAACTCCAGTAAGTCCCCCGGCACCACCGGCGCGTTGAAACGCGCATTGGTGATCTTGCCCAGAAAGGCGAGTTTTCCGCGCATTTCGTCCAGCGTAAGCAGCGCGATGCCGCCCGCCTGCGCGAGCGCTTCGACGATCAGCACGCCGGGCATAACTTTCTTCTTATCGAAGTGCCCCTGAAAGAACCATTCGTTGCCGGAGACTGCCTTGACGCCCTTAGCGGAGACACCGGGGACGAGCTCGTCCACGCGGTCTACCATCAGAAACGGCTCGCGGTGCGGCAGAATCTGCTTGATCTGTTCAATTGAAATACTGGTTGTTTCCTTGCTCTCCACGCTGCGATTACCTCCCGCCGCGCTTGAGCACTAGACAGCTGTTGTGTCCGCCGAATCCCAAAGAATTCGAGAGTGCGTATTCACTGTCGAGCTTTTGCGCTTTGCCCTTGACATAGTTCAGGCGGCAAACCTCGTCCTCCTGCTGAAGACCGATGGTCGGCGGCGCCATGCCTTCGTTGAGCGCGAGCAGCGAAATCACCGCTTCAAACGCACCGGCTGCGCCCAGCATATGCCCCGTCATTGACTTAGTCGAGCTGACCTTGAGTTGAGTCGCGTAGTCGCCGAAGCAGGCTTCAATCGCCGCGCTCTCCGCCGCATCGTTGAGCGGCGTGCTCGTGCCGTGCGCGTTGATGTAGCCGACCTGTTCTTTCGTGATGCCTGCGTCCTTCATCGCGTCCGCCATCGCACGGATGGTCTGCTTGCCTTCCGGATGCGGCGCCGTGATGTGGTGTGCGTCGCAGGTCTGCGCATATCCCGCGAGACTGCCGATGGGTTTAGCGCCGCGGCGCTTTACGCTCGCTTCGCTTTCCAGCAGCATGAATGCCGCGCCTTCGCCAATGACGAAGCCGTCGCGATCTTTATCAAACGGAATGCTCGCGCGGTCAACGTCCGTGCTTTCCGAGAGCGCGCCCATCTGATGGAATCCCTGCACCGCCAGCTCAATCAGCACCGCTTCCGCGCCGCCGACGAGCATTGCATCCGCTCTGCCCTCTTTCACGGCGTAATACGCCTGCCCGATGGCGTCCGCGCCGGATGCGCATGCAGTCACGACGGAGTAACACGGGCCATTGAGGCCATATCGAATGGCGATCAACCCCGCGGTGGTGTTTACGATTGCCTTGGGAATGAAAAACGAGGAAACACTGCGGGGACCGTTGTTGACGAGCTCCGCGTATTGTTCGCAGACAACGTCAAGTCCGCCCATGCCGCTGCCGAGCACAACGCCGACGCGCTCAGGGTCATAGTCCTCTGGCTTCAGTCCCGCTTCTTCCCAGGCCTGCGCCGCGGCGACGATCGCCATCTGCGTAAAGCGCGCCATGCGCTTTGCTTCGCGCTTATTGACGTAAGGCTCCGGCGTAAAATCCTTCACCTGGCCTGCCGCAAAGATCTGCGTCAGTTCCGAATTAAACAACTCCGGCTTGCTGATGCCACTCTTGCCGGCAACCGCCGCAGAGAAGCTATCACGCGCGTTCATACCGATGGGCGATACCGCACCGATACCGGTAATAAATACTTCCATACCCTCTAATCCTCCTTGCGTTACGGCTTGGGTTACATCGCCATGCCGCCGTCTACCACAAATACCTGCCCGGTCACGTAGCCCGCGCCCTCCGAACAGAGGAACGAGACCATGTGGGCAACATCCTCCGCCTTACCGATGCGGCGCATGGGAATGCTCTTTTTGAGCGCATCCTTTGCGATATCGGTCATGGCGTCGGTCATCGCGGTCTCAATAAAGCCGGGCGCCACCGCGTTGACGCAGATACCCCAGCGGGCGACCTCTTTTGCCGCGGATTTTGTCAAGCCCACCATGCCGGCTTTGCTTGCGGCATAGTTGACCTGTCCCGCGTTGCCGGTGAGCCCCACCACAGACGTGATGTTGACGATCTTGCCGCGCTTTTCGCGCGCCATGACGTTGATCCCCTCGCGCGTCATGAAAAACGTGCTGTCGAGGTTTGCGCGCAGCACCTTATGGTACTGCTCGTCCGTCATGCGCATCAGAAGCCCGTCACAGGTCACGCCCGCGTTGTTGACGAGCGCACTTAAACCCCCGAGCGACTCGACGCACGCCAGCACCAGAGCAAGGCACGCGGCGGAATCGCCGAGATCGCCGCTTAGCGCGACGGCCTTACGACCCAGCGCTTCGATTTCGCGGCAGACTTCCTCCGCCGCCAGTCGGTTGCTGTTGTAGTGCACGCAGACGTCGTAGCCGTCTTTTGCGAGCTGCAGGCAGATGGCTTTACCGATGCCGCCAGAACCGCCCGTAACCAGAGCTACTTCACTCATGCCTGTCCTTCCTTGTCCGCGCGAAGGAACGCCGCCAGAGAAGCCTCGTCCTGCACGCTGAACAGCGCGGCATCCTTGCCGACGCGACGCTTGAGCATCTTTGATAGCACGCCGCCGGGGCCGATCTCGACAAAGCGGGTCACGCCACCAGCGAGCATGCCTTCCACGCAGTCGTGCCAGCGCACGCGCGTGTTCATCTGCGCGCAGAGGAGCGCGCGATAGTCCGCACCGATCGGGTACGGCGTACCGAGCGCATTGCTGTAGACCAGCCCGCACGGTTCGCCGAAGATTTCGCCCGCGAGTTCCGTCGCAAACCGCTCCGCAGCCGCGTCGAGCAGCGGGCAATGGGAAGGACCCTTCATGGCGAGCATCGTCGCCATTCTCGCGCCCGCGCCTTCCAGCGCCGTTTTTGCTTCGGCAAGCTCACCCAGGAGTCCGCCGAGTGTCATCTGCGTTTCGGAAAGATGGTTTGCGATAAACACGTGTTCAAACGGCGCAATCGCGTCCGCCACCTGATCCAGCGTCAATCCCACGACGGAGAGCATGCCACCCGTTCCGGGAGGCACCGCGCCGTCCATGACCGCGCCACGCCTGCGCACCAGAGACGCGCCCTGCGCGTCCATCAGCACGCCGGAGGCTGCCAGTGCCGTATATTCGCCGAGCGACAACCCCGCAAACACGTCCGCCTGCACACCTTCCGCTTCGAGTGCACGGAGAGTTGCCAGAGAGTGCGTAAAGATTGCGGCCTGAATCACATCGCTGCCATCCATGCCCTCGCCCTTGAAACACGCGGTTTTCAGATCGATCCCTGCGCCCGCCTCACAGCGATCGAAGGCTTCGCGATAACGGCTGTTGGATACGTATAAGTCCGAGCCCATGCCGGGCGTTTGAGAGCCCTGGCCGGGAAATAAAAATGCCGTTTTCATGCGTCCACCTCTAAACTCGTGATGGCTTTGGACAGCGCCGCTTTGATCGCAGCGGGATCAAACAGTTCCTGCACGATCTCGCTTGCGGGTTGAATCTGATTGCACATACAGGCGCACTGACCCGCCATAAACGAGCCGCGCTCCTTGTCGCCGTGCAGCACCGCGCGCATCAGCGAGCCTTCGCCGAGTTTCTCGACCGCGACCGCTCCGTCTGGGCCGTACTCCGCGCCCGCGAGTTCACGCTGCAAGGGGCTTCTAAGCACACGCACAGGATGTCCCGTGATGCGGCCCGTGACCTTGCTGTCGATGTCCTTTGCGCGAACCACGCGTTCTTTATAGTCCGCGTGCGCGGTGCACTCCTCCGCGAGGATGAAGCGCGTGCCGACCTGTACACCCTTTGCGCCGAGGCAGAACGCCGCGGCAACGCCGGCCGCATCGAAGATGCCGCCTGCCGCCACAACGGGGATGTTCACGCTGCGCGCGATATCCGGCCAGAGCACCATTGAGGTGAGTTCGCCGATGTGTCCGCCCGCCTCGCTGCCTTCCGCGATGACGAAATCCGCGCCCATACGCTCCATGAGCATCGCGAGCGCGCGGCTCGCGACCACGGGCGCCACAACACAGCCAGCTTCTTTCCAGCGCCTGACGTACGCGTCCGGATTGCCCGCGCCCGTGATGACCACAGGCACCTTCAGGTCATAGACCAGCTCGGCAATCTGCGCAACATAGGGGCTTAATAGCATGACGTTCAGGCCAAACGGCTTGTCCGTCTTTTCGCGCAGGAGCTTCACCTGCGTTTCCACCCATTCCGGCGGCGCGTTGCCCGCGGCGATGACGCCGAGTCCCCCCGCCATCGAGACAGCGGCGGCTAAGCTTGCGTCCGAAACCCAGGCCATGCCGCCCTGAATGAGCGGGTACTGCGTGCCGATCAGCTCGCAGATAGTGCCGGGGTACTTCATTGCTGCTTTCCTTCGAGGTGCTTGATGAGTTCGCCGACGGTGTGGATGTCTCCCACTTCTTCAACGGGGACTTTGATGCCCGTCTCTTTTTCGAGGTTGATGAGCATTTCCACCATGTCCAGCGAGTCCATCGAGAAATCCTCGACAAAACGGCTTTCCATCGTGATCGCATCGCGATCGAGATCCAACTGATTCATTAAGCTCGTGATAATTTTTTCCTGCATGTTATTTGTTCTCCTTTTTGTTTTGTATGGTCCAATCGATCACCGCTCCGCCACTGGTTAACCCCGAGCCGAAGCCGACGATGGCCACGCGGTCGCCCGCGTTCAGCCAGCCGGACTCCAGTGCGTCACAAAGCGCAATCGGGATGGAGGCGGAGGATGTATTGGCATAGTTTGCGATGTCCACAAAGAAATTGTCGCGCGAGAGTTTCATGGTGCGCACGGCGAAATCGATGATTTTCTCATTCGCCTGATGCGGTACGACCTTGTTATACGGCTGATCGCCGCAGCATTCTCTAAGTTCGGTCAGCGTTGTTTCCATCACTGCCGCAGCATAGGTAAACACATCTGCGCCCTTCATGCGGATGGATTCTCTGGGAGATTCGGCAGGGCCTGTAAACGGCGTATCCCGGTTCTCCTTTTTGACGACGATGACGTCGTCCACGTCCGGCGTTGCGGAAAGAATCGGGTGCAGCAGATGCGCAACCTCGCTTCGTTTGAGTACCACCGCACCCGCGCCGTCTCCGAAGAGCACGCAGGTGGCGCGATCCGTCCAGTCGCAGTACTTGGTCATGATCTCGCTGGCAACCACAATGGCAACGTCCTTGTTGAGCGTGTCCATCAGCGAAGCCGCGGTCACGAGCGCATAGACAAAGCCTGTGCAGCCCGCGGAGACGTCCATTGCCGCGCAAACGGGGATTTCGAGCGCTCTCTGCACGCGGCTGGCCAGAGACGGCGAGAGATCATCTCCCGTAATCGTGCAGGCCACGATTACGCCGACGTTTTCCGGCAGTTCGCCGGACATCGCGAGCGCATCCTTGGCCGCGCAGATGGCAAGCCCCGTCGCGGTTTCTTCCACCGCAACATGGCGCGAGCGGATGCCCGTGCGTTTGCTGATCCATTCGTCGCTGGTTTCGACGATCTGCGCGAGATCATCATTGGTGACAACTTTTTCGGGCACACATTTGCCGATACCCGTAATTGAAACCGGTGCTAACATTTTGTTTCACCTCAACTTCCCAAGACTTTTGCCAACATTCGTTGGCGGATTGCTATTTTACCCGGCGTTGTTCCGAAATTGCTTCGGATCATTGCCAGCGCATGTTCAGATATTTCTGCTGCCGTTGTTCGACTAACCGATCCGGCGGAAGCGTGGTCAGCCGCTTGAGCGCGTTGCGGATCACTTTTCGAACCGCCTCCACGCTGTCGTCCATATGGAAGCGGGAGTATCCGTCCACTTCGCGAATGACGTTGTCCACGATGCCAAACCGCTTGAGATCCCCCGCGGTGAGCTTGAGGTTTTTCGCGGCTTCAGCGGCAAGCGTGCTGTCTTTAAACAGAATCGATGCGGCGCCTTCCGGCGAGATCACCGAGAAATAGCTGTTCTCGAGCATGATCAAGCGGTCTGCCAACGAGAGCGCGAGCGCGCCGCCGCTGCCGCCTTCACCGATGATGATCGAAATGCAAGGTGTCTTCACCGTCGCCATTGCCTTGAGGTGCTCTGCGATCACGCGTCCCTGCCCTTTTGCCTCTGCTTCGATGCCGCAGAACGCACCCGGCGTATCTACAAGACAGATCACAGGCCGATGGAACTTCTCCGCCTGCTTCAGCGCGCGCATGGACTTACGGTAACCTTCCGGAGACGGCATACCAAAATTGCAGCGCATGCGCTCCTCGAGCGTATGGCCCTTCTGCTGGCCGATGATGGTCACGGGGTACGTTTCAAACCATGCCACGGCGGTGACGATTGCCTCGTCGTCGCCCATGCACTGGTCTCCACGCACCTCAAACACGCCGTGAAAGAGCTTTTCAATATAGTCGCGCGCCTGCGGACGGTCTTCCTTGCGTGCGCTCATGACGCTCGCCCAGGCGGGATCCGCCGCGATCGGAGCGGCCTTCTTCGGCAGTTTTGTTTCTTTGGCCGTCATCGGCGCACCCCCTGTTCCGCCGTCTCGATGTGCCCTGCGTTATGCAGCGCAAGCAGCGAGGCGAGCGTTTCGCGCATATCTCTGCGTTCGACAATCCGGTCGACGAACCCGTGCTCATCGAGATATTCCGCCGACTGGAACCCTTCCGGCAGCTTGTCACGCATGGTCTGTTCAATCACACGCGGGCCCGCAAAGCCGATCAGTGCGCCGGGTTCTGCAAGCGTGATATCTCCCTGCATGGCAAAGCTTGCGGTCACGCCGCCGGTGGTCGGGTGCGTGAGCACGTTGACGTGCAGCAATCCCGCCGCGCTGTGCCGCGCGAGCGCGATGGTCGTGCGCGACATCTGCATCAGCGAAAGTACGCCTTCCTGCATGCGCGCGCCGCCGGAAGCACAAAAGATCACGAGCGGCAGACGGTTGCAGAGCGCGAACTCCGCGAGAATGACGATCTTCTGGCCAACCACGGTGCCCATGCTACCCATCATGAAATAGCTATCCATGACCGCAAGCGCGGTGCGCTGGCCTTTGATGGTTGCCTTGCCGATGACCACGCCCTCCTGCATCTTGCTCTTGGCGCGTTCTTTTTCCAGCTTGGTGCGATATCCCGGGAACGAGAGCGGGTCGCCCGCCTCGGTCTCGCGTTCAATTTCAATGAAGCTGCCGCTGTCTACAATCGCCTCGATGCGGCGGTAGGCCGGCTGACGGAACAAATTGCCGCAATAGGGGCAGGTCGCGTCGCCCGCGAGCACCACTTCCGAGACGAGATCCCGTCCGCAGCGCGTACAGCGTAGGATATCCAGCGGGCTGGATTGCTCCTCGATGTTCGGTGTGACTTGTTCTATCGTTTCCGTAAAAAGGTTCATGCGTGCCCCCTTAGAAACCGCGGCAGAAACGACTGTTCGATCCACTTCGTGTGGACGCTTCCGCTGCGGAAATCCGCGTCGCTGAGCATCGCGCGGGCGAGCTCTGTGTTATGCTCTATGCCTTCAATCTTGAGTTCACCCAGCGCATGCAGGCTCTGGCGAATCGCCTCGTCGCGGTCGTCCGCAAAGGCGATCAGCTTGAGCACCATCGAATCATAGTAGGGCGAAATTTCGTCTCCGGTGGAATATCCGCTGTCGATGCGGATGCCATTGCCGCCGGGCAGCTGCATGCTCTTGATCACGCCAGGCGACGGACGAAAGTTCTCCGCCGGGCACTCCGCGTTGATGCGGCACTCGATGGCGTGTCCGCGCGGGATCAGGTTTTCCTGCGAAATGCGGATATGGTGTCCCATCGCAACCTGAATCTGCGCCTTGATCAAATCAAGCCCAAAGATGCTCTCCGTAATCGGATGCTCAACCTGGATGCGCGCGTTCATCTCCATAAAGAAGAAACGCCCATCTTTCGCGAGTAAAAATTCTACCGTTCCTGCGTTCTGGTAATTGACCGCACGGGCGATTTCCACCGCCGTCAGCTCGATTGCCGCACGCGTATTCTCAGGAATATTTGCAGCAGGCGCTTCTTCGATGAGCTTCTGGTTTTTGCGCTGGAGCGTGCATTCGCGCGTGCCAAGGTGCAGCACGTTTCCGTGTGTGTCCGCGAGGATCTGCACCTCGATGTGCCGCGCTTCCGGCAAATATGCCTCCAGATAGACGCTGCCGTCGCCGAATGCAAGTTCCGCCTCACGCCGCACAAGCGGGAACTCCCGCTCCAGCGTGTTTGCGTCCTCGATGATACGGATGCCTTTGCCGCCGCCGCCCTTCGTGGCCTTGATCATCAGCGGATAACCAATGCTCTTTGCCGCAAGCAGTGCTTCTTTGAGGGTATCCACCGTACCGTCAGAACCGGGCACGACGGGAAACCCGTTTTCGATCATGGTCTTGCGCGCGGCTTCCTTGTCGCCAAGCACACGCATGCTCTCCGGCTGCGGGCCGATGAAGCGGATGCCCGCTTCGGCGCACGCCTCGGCAAACGCGTCGTTTTCGGAAAGAAAGCCGACGCCGGGATGCAGCAGGTCCGCGCGGTATGCCTTCGCCGCCGCGAGAATCGCGTCTATGTTGAGATAGCTTTTATCCGCGGGACGCGGGCCGATGCAGACGCTTTCGTCCGCGAGGCGGACATGCAGGCCGTGTTCGTCATTTTCGGAATAGACCGCAACAGAACGAAGCCCCAGCTTTTTACAACTGCGGATGATTCGAACGGCGATCTCCCCGCGATTTGCCACGAGTACCGTCTGCATATCAGTTTCCTTCGCTCAAGAGAAACAACGGATCTCCCGCGGTGAGTGTCGCCGCGTCCGTTGCGAGAATGGCCGTGATGACGCCGTTTCTCGGCGCGCGAATCTCGTTCATGGTCTTCATGGCCTCGATGATGCAGAGCGTGTCGCCCTTGCTCACCTTGGAGCCGACCTGAACAAACGGAGCCGCGCTGGGCTCTTTGGCCAGATAGAATACGCCGGAAATCGGCGAACGCACCGCGTCTTTGTCGTCCGGTTGGGTTGTTTCCGCCGGTTTCGACTGCTGCTGCGGTGCAGCTACGGGCGCGGCGACAACGACTGCGCCGCGCTCCAGCAGGATTCTGAGGTCTCCCTGCTGTACTTCGATTTTGGAAAACGCAGATTGCTCTGCGCGCTCCATCAATCGGATGATTGCGTCCAGATCCATGTATAGGGGTCCTTTCGGCTATAAAAAAAGTATAAGTCCAGCGTAGTCGGTGTATTCGGTCTGTGCGGCTTGTATAATAAAAAAATGATTCCGCACATGGTTAGGACTACTAACTAACTTGCGCAGAATCATAACACGACGGTATTCTGTTGTCAAGCGCGCGGGGTTGTACCCCGGTTCAATTGTGAAACGCCGCGCGCATATATACTGGCTTGTTTTTTACGGAACACATTGCGCAACAAAAGTTGCACTTTTGTCAAAATACGCACAATTGCGGCGCATTTTCGCGTGATTTGAGGTCGTTTTTCAACTTAATTTCCTGTTTAAGACACACGAATATTCATTTTTCACACGCGCAGGTGGTTGAAAAAGTTCACAAGCGCCTGCATGGACTGGAGCACCTCCGGATACTGCTTGACCTGAAAATCCTGCATGACGGCGCGGATGAGCATATCGTGAAACTGCGTGTGTTTTTTGCATATCGCCTCTCCCTCATCCGTGAGTTTGAGGATGCTCTTGCGTTTGTCGTCTTCAGCGCGGGTTTTGATCAGGTATCCCTTCTCCACGAGGCGGTTGACGGAAACGCTCACCGTTGCCTTCGTGATGCCGAGGATGTCTGCAATCTGCGTCAGTGTCGCGTCCGGAATGTCCTGCACGATCTCCAGCGCATGCATCTCCGTGCGGCTCAGGTTTCCGTTTGCGAGTTTGCTGACGCTGCGCTCCTGCAATCGCAGGACGCTATAAAACATGTCTTTGAGCGCCTGATTAAGCAGCAGCTCGATTTCCTGGTCGGTCATGATTTCACTCCTTATCGGCAGGGCAGCCGAAAATACTTCGTACTACGAACCATCTCATCATACCATATGCAGGAGAAAATGCAAATCCGTTTGCCTCTAGCGCGATATTTGCGCGGCGAAACAGCCTGCAACAGATTCAAATTGCGAAATAAAACCAGCCGCAGTATAATGAGCACAATCGGGAACTGCGCGTGGTACGAACTTGTTGCAAGCGGCTTTTGGTGAAGTTTCCCGTAAATTGAATTTTAGTGGAGGTGCAATGTCATGGTACACAAAGTTGTCAAAGGCGATACCCTGCTGAAAGTCGCGGCCAAGTATAAAACGACGCCGAAAGAGATCATGAAACTCAATCCCATTATCAAGGACGCAAGCCACATCGAGATCGGCTGGGAGCTGAAACTGCCCGCGCCGAAACCGACCCCGCCGCCGAAGGTGGTTGAGTATACAGTGCTCGCCGGCGACAACCTCACGCGAATCTCCAAAAAATACAACACCACGATCGAAGAGATCGTTTCATTGAATCCCTCCATCACAAACCCGAACCTTGTCCGCACCGGGACGGTCATCAAGGTGCCGGATCGGAGAAAGAAATAAACCACTAGAAAGGAACCCCCGATGCAACAGGATATCGCAACCGTTCGTGAGCACTACAATGCAAACGCAGAGCGCGAGTGGAGCCGTCTTGACGAGCATCCGTTTGAGTTCATCTTCACCACGCACATGATGGAGCAATACGTTCGCGAGGGCGATCGAATCCTCGATATCGGCGGCGGCCCCGGACGGTATGCGATCCATTTTGCAAAGCGGGGTTGCGATGTCACGCTGGTAGACCTTTCCGAAGAAAACGTAAGGGTCGCTCTGGAAAAGGCAAAAGAAGCGAACGTCAGCATCCAAGCGATGGTCGCAAATTGCCTCGCGCTAGATCCGCAAGCATTGGGTGAGTTTGACCACGTATTCTTGATGGGACCGCTGTATCATCTGTTGAATCCGGCCGATCAGAAAGCCGCGGTTGAAACGGCATTGTCTCACCTGAAAACGGGCGGGCTGTTCTACGCTTCCTTTATACTTGCATTCGGGGCGCTCATCTTCGATCTGAAGAACGGCGGAAATATCGTGCGCGACAGCACCAATCCTGAAACCCGTTCGTTGATCGATGAAATCGTAAACGGTGAAGACTATCGCGGGCAGGCGTTCACGCGCGTTTGTTTGACCAATCAGCGAAATATCCTCCCATTTATGGAGCAGTTCCCGCTTGAGAAACTGCATCTGTTTGGTCAGGAAGGGATACTTGCACCAAACGAAAACGAGCTGCTGCAACGAGATCAGGAAGAGATCGACTGTTGGATCGAAATTGCAAAGAAGTATCTCGACATGCCAGAGTTACTCTCCTACTCGGAACACGCTATGTATATCGGCAAGAAACTTTAACGCATCACGAAAAACAAAGCCCGCCTTCCGGCGGGCTTATTTTATGTTTACAACAGTCTTTCTTTAATGGGTTTTCTTGGCGTTCTTTACCTCATACATGCGCGCATCCGCACGGGACAGCAGCGTTTCGTAGGATTTGTCCAGCTTCGGATCCCACATCGCATAACCAATGCTTAGCGAGATCGGCTTCATGTCCCGATGTGTTTTGTTCCATTCTGAAACATTCAATTGAACCTGATCCAGGATTTCCTGCGCGCCTGCGTCAGCACTCGCCGGCATGACGATGCAAAATTCATCCCCGCCGTATCGCGCCAGAAACGCGTTTGTGTTTCTGCAGCTCGTTTTCAATATTTCCGATACCGCGACGAGTATGCTGTCCCCGTAGAAGTGCCCGTAGGTATCGTTGATCTGCTTAAACCCATCTACGTCCATCATCACGAGCGTCAGCCCGCCAATCCGGTTCGGATCGCGGTCTCCGAGTTCGCGCAAAAGATACTTGCTCAACTCGCGACGATTATTGAGCCCCGTCAGCGGGTCAGCCGAGATTTGGCGATTCTGCGAATCAAGGTGCACCAATAAGATAGAGACGGTCACAAGAATCCAGGTCAAACTCACGCCATAGAAGAGCAGCTGGATGATTCCACCCAAGGACGGAAGGATCGCGTTAAATGCCAGCGTATAGTAGCGCTTGCGGTCGTCAACCCAAACAGCACCCTTCGCTTTGATCAGCGAGCGGATGCTGCCATAGAGCAGGTATGCGTAAGATAGGCCGGAATAGATATAGAAACCGAATTCACGGTGATAAACGTTTTGTGCGTCGATGGAAAATACGAACTCATACTTTAGGTTCGGCAGAAGCGCTATGATGAATATCAACAACGGAATGGTCGCAATCGTCGTTCTGCGGCTTGCAGCGCGGATATCCAGGCTCAACGCGCCTTCTACATACAGCGCCCAAAGATAAGGCAGAATCACATGCAGCGCATAATAAACCGTTTCCAGCGCGTAGTTCAAGTGTCTGGCCAGACGAAACTGCGTGCCGTCGATCAGCCAGCAACCCGCGTCGACTACAAGCATCATCATCGTCGCATAGATCAGGTTGTTAAACCTTCTCTGCGCCGCGGAAGCCGAAGCCGACTGACGCTGACTCGACCAAACGATGGACAACAGAATGATCCCGACCGCGCTGATCGTCACATAAAGCGCATCCTGCATTGTCTACCCTTTCGGCGGGTAACCGCCCAACCTCAAGCCCTCATCCAAAACGCAACAACTTGTTTCTTCGTTGGAACAATCCCATCTAAGTTTCAGTATATCACACCGAAGGTTCATTTTCAGCACATGTTTTGGGTGAAACGCATGGGTTTAGGGTGCAAAAAACCGCGAAATCTCGCCATTTATCGGTTCCAGAGCCACCCGAACAGGATGTAGCGCGTGATCCACTGGCCAGTCGTGAAATACACGTTTACCTCACACGCGGCGGACGAGAATCCGTCTCCGGTTTTCACGTAGATTGCGGCGGTTCCTTTGCCGACCGCTGTGACAAGACCGTCTGTGTCCACCTGTACTACAGACTCGTCCGAACTCATCCAGCGCAGGTTTTTGTCCGTTGTGTCAGCGGGCAACACGCTGGCGGTCAGCTGGAACGACTCGCGATACGGCAGCTCGATCTTGCTCTCGTTGAGTGTGCAGGATTCGCTCGCAATCAACCGCGGTATTGTTTCCTCGCGCAGCAGCACGCCGCACTCCGCGCAGTTCTGCCTACGAACACCCTCGTCTTCGTACGTCGCCGGGGCCAGCACTTCCCATCGATCGGGCGTGTGCGCCGGGGCCGTGTAATCATCCGTATACGAGTAACCCGTTCTGGGGTTTGTATAGGTCGTAAAGCCGAGCACCTCACACCGCGGCGCGGTCACGACGGCGTTGTAGACCGGGTTTTCGTCCATGTCCGGCAGAAGCATGCGTGTAAAATCCGTACTCTCGTGGCTTTCAAAGCGCACAGCCTCGTTGTTGCCGACGATTAGATCGTCGTTTTGAATCTCGCCGACAAATGTGCTGCAATACGCGCGCCTGTCCTCCACGTCCTCAAAAAACGAGATCACTGCGTCTACCGTGCAACCGCGCACAAAGCCGAAATAGCGCTTGTTGTCGGGGTTTACGTCGCTGAGACCCACGATGCCGCCGTTGTGCACATAGCCGCGCACCGAGGTGAAGCCCGTGAGCTTGACGCTGCAGTTCTGCACGTCCGCAAAGCCGTTAGAGAGGATGCCGCCGAGATACTCTTCGCAATAGGATTCGGGGTTTACCGCGATGATCGTGATCTCCGCATTCACCGAGCAGCCCTGGATGAGACCGCGCCCGAAGCCCGCGATGCCGCCCGCGCCGCACTGCTGCGCCGTGGAGGTAATCTTCAGCCTGCCCGAGACAGAGCAGCTTGTGATGGTGCCCTTGGAAAGATATCCGGCGATTCCGGCGAGGAAAGCGGGTTGGTCGGTTGAGAGGTCCGCCTTGACGTTGAGGAGATTCAAGTTTTGCACCATGCCGCTGACGGAGGAAAACAGCGCGGCAAACACGGTGTGATATCCGCGGTGCCGTCCGTCGTAGGTGATGCGCTGCTCCTCGCCCATCTGCGAGAGGGAGAGGTTATAGATCGTGTGCCCCGCGCCATCGAGACTGCCGGAGAAGGCAAACGGCGTCCACGCGACCCCGTTCATGTCGATATCCGCGCCGAGCACATAGAAGCCGTCCGGCTTGTCCGCCATCGCCAACAGCCCCGCCGCGTCGGTAATCTCGACAGCCCCCGCCGCCTCCGCCCGCGCGGGAATGGGCGTAAGGAGCAAGAGCAGGATGAGCGTTAGGGCAAGCAGGCTGTGTTTCATTGATCTTTGTATCCTTTGGGAATAATCTTGCACCCGTCGGGTGACAGGAACATTCTATGCTCACGAACGGATTGCGTCAATCTTTACTAATTATGGGATCTCCTCGACTTCGGCATATGGGATGTCAAATGCACCTTGGTAGAAGAGAACGTTTACGGTGTCTCCGATTTGGGTTCTCTCATATAAGTAACTTGCAACCCGAAATTCATACTCGTGCTGGTCGGAAGTAAAAACATCTAAATAATAGAAATCCTGATTCTTTCCTGAAGATATTCGCATCTCTTGCACGATTGCCGGTTTTTCCTGAAGCGGAGTTTTATCAAGTAGCGCATTCAAAAGGCTGACAGCGGACATACAGTAGACTCCAAGTATGAATGCCAATCCAATTAACTGACCTTTACGTATTCTACATTCTTCCGAAGTAATGTACGCTTGTATCAATAACAGAACAAGCAATAAACCTGAGATTAATATCAATCTCCCTGGCTTTTGAAAATTAAAGTCGGAATATGAACGAATCATCAAAGGTATCTCAGACACAAGTAACGCAAAGAATACCATGACCCGATTATGCGCAAATCTCTTATCCTCAGCCAAAGTCACTTCGTTTGGATAGAAATAGTGCATCAAGAGAAACAACGGGGTCGGAAGCAACGCCAACCATGCAATAAGCCGATACGGAACTTCCAAAAAGCTCCATGCAAGACCAACGACCATTGCAAAAGCACAAACAAGCAGATAAACATTTCTCATGATTTTCCGTCTTCTGGGGTTCAAGGTCGGGACGAAGTGCGGCTCTGTGCTTTTCACTTGTTGCGCCTTCTGTGGAATACGATTTTGCAGCAGTTGTTGCAGCCTCTCACCGCAGTTTGCTTTCACCGTTACAAAAAAATGTCTCTTCTGTTTTGTGTATATGTTGATTCCCAGGTCAAAGGGATCGTAATCCGAATATAATTCATGAAAACGAAGCGCGGTAACGTTATCTATATCAATCGAAAAGTCGTCCTTCCCCAATTGAGGTAAGTTTTCAAGCTGCTTTAAGTTCTTTTCGTCAATATCTTTGAAAAAGCTCCCTACTTTGTAAAACAGAAGTGTTTCATTTAAATCGAAAACTTGAAAAATTGAGCCACTTGACCTTTTTGCGACAAGTAGCGGTGCGTTCTCCATCTTCGTTTGCGACCATGACTCACCCGTAATCCTATTTGGCTTTTTATTAGTCGATTTGCACTTCTTCGCTATCTTTCCGGATGTATTTTTCTTTTTCGCGAAATAGTTGACAAGCGCCGGACCTATAATTAATGGCAACGCCCAAAGAATACTCGTGAAACCTGCATCAATGCTCGAAAAGAATAGAATGATCGCTATGTAAAGGAAAATACCATACCCGATCATCAAACCTTTTCTCGCAAGAAAGATGTAAAGTATACCGCTGATTCCCGTTCCGCTTACGACAAGGAAAAAAATCGCCTGCTTCCAGCGCACGCCGCTTTCAAGAAGCGTGCTCTGCAAAGAGTAACCCAATGTCATCGCAAGCGCGAGCAACCCCAGGCCGATCAACACGCGCTTTCCCTTGTCGGACGAGAAAAACTTCTTCATCAATTTTGCTCCATTATACTTTAACATTCGGATGGAAATACTTATATGACACACAGTATGATCAAAGATTTGTGAAATTGGCAAGTAAAAATCTGTTCTTCATTGTAATTATCTTTTCACTTCTGTACAAGTGCATAATTCAAAAAAGGCACCCTTGCGGGTGCCCATTTGTTCAATAAAATTATGCCTTCTTCCGATACGACAGCACGTCCTTCGGGCAAACATCCACGCACTCGCCGCAGAGGATGCAGTCGTAGCTCTTCACGCTGCCCGTTTTGACCGCGGCGTTGACGTCGATGCTCATCGGGCACTTGCTGTTGCACTTCTTGCAGTCGATGCAGCTCTCCGCCTTCGCCTTGATCCGCATCTGCGGCAGGTGCAGGAGTCTTCCGACCAACATACCCGCGTTGAGGAACGGACTCATCCAGCAGATGCCGTGGCAGGCACCGCGTCGACCGAGCGCAACATCCAGCAGGAAGAACAGCCCAAGCACGAGATAATACATGATGTACTTCAGCGGCTCGTCCACGGAGATGTAGTTCTCCGTCAACCGCAGCGGATCGATGCCCTTGATGCCACCCGCGAGCACAAAGCCCGTAACGATGACCCCGAACCACACCGCGAAGATCACATAACGCACGATCCTAAGCCGCTTTGCGTTAGCCGGCTTCGGGTTCACGGTCTGCGCAACCTCCGCGACGCCGCCCGCCGGGCACAGCCAACCGCACCACGCGCGCCCGAAGAACATGCCGGAAACGAACAGCACAAGGAACATGATCGCGCTGCCGGAGAGCACGCCCGCGAACGCGCCGTCGATGGACACATACGGCGAGAGGAAGTTCATTGTAATAGGAAAGAGTGCCAGAGAGACATACAGCATAATTCTGCGAATTTTTTGACGCATATGAGTTTACCCCTTATCGTTTCATCTAAATTGTTATTTCTTGTCAGGCTGGTCTTGCGCTTCACGCAGACGCGCCTGCTTTTGTTCAAAATAGTCTCGCGTTTCGCGGCACCAGTCGAGATAAGCCATGTTCACCTTCTGCCCGAAGTCGATCACGCGGAGCACCTCGCGGTGGTTCTCGTCGTCGTCCGGAATGCGCTCCAGCTCCTTTTGAAATAGCCCCAGGATATGCAGCTGCTGCGCATGGCTCTGTTCAAACGCGGCTAGATGGCCGAGCATGACTTCCGGCGCAGCATAGTTGGAAAAATATGTCTTGAGCAGGATTTCCAGCCGCAACGATTCCTTCTCCACCGGCTGACCAAGCCACGCAACAAGCGCTTCCCTGCCTGCCGGCGTGATTTGATACGTTTTCGCCGCGCGGCCGCCTGTGTGCTCCTGCGCGCATTCTTCCGCGAGCCCTTCCGCCGCGAGCGATTTCAACGCGGGAAAAATCTGCCCGAAACTCTCGCTCCAGAAAAACTTAAACCGGATATCGACGAGCTTCTTGATCTGATAGCCGCTGAGCGGCTGCTCCGCCAACAGCCCAAGAATCACATAATCTGTCTGCCGCAAACAAGCACCTTCTTTATATCTGATAGATATATTATACTTACGAATTTCGCGTTGTCAATAGATTGGATATATCTTTTTGATATATCCATCATTCGCATATAAAAAACCGCCCGAAGGCGGCTTATATTATGCGGATTTATGGAATATGATGTTCTTTACTTCGCGGCATTGGCCGCGACAGCGACCGCGTCCCAAACGCTCGAAAACGGCGGCGCGTAGCCAAAGTCCGCAAAGCCCAGCTCGTCCGTGGTCATGCCGCGATCAATCGCAACCGCAATGGGATTGATGCGCAGCGCGGTGTCTCGCGTGCCCATCATCTGCGCGCCGAGCAGCACGCGATCCGTCGCGCCATAACAAAGCTTGATCTCGATATCGCAGGCGTTTGGATAATATTGCGGGTGGGAATGCGCGCGCACCGAGACGCTCTTTGCGTCGATCCCCGCGGCCTTTGCCTCCGCCTCCGTGATGCCCGTTTTCGCGAACTCCAGCCCGACGCAGCGGAGCATCACCGTGCCCAGAGCGCGGTCATATGGCGCGTCCTTGCCCACGAGGCAATCTCCAGCGAGCCGACCCTGTTTGTTGGCATAGGTGCCGAGCGGCATATAGACCGGCTTATTCAGCAGCATGCTCCAGACGCTCGCGCAGTCGCCTGCGGCGAAAACGTCCTTCTCGCTGGTTCGCATGTGTTGGTCAGTCTCGATTGCACCGTTGGCAAGCTTTCGAATTCCCTTGGCAAACGATGTGCTCGGCTCCACGCCGATGGAGATGATGACCACGTCCGCATCATGGCCGCCGCGCTCGGTCGCAACATGCGACACGGCCTCATATCCGGTAAACGAATTGACGCGCGCGTTGAGGTGTACGTTTACGCCATACTTCTCCAGCTCGGTCTTCGCTGCGCGCGCAAACTCCTCGTCAAACCCCGGCAGGAGTTGTCCCGATGTTTCAATGATATGCAGGCTTTTCACCTTTTTCAGCAGACACGCTTCGGCGAGCTCCAGCCCGATTGCGCCGCCGCCGATGATCACCACGCGCGGATGCTTGTGCTCGATCGCCGTGCGAATCTGCTCGGCGTCCTGCGGGGTTTTCAATGTGAATATATTCGCCTTGTCCGCGCCGGGCACATTCAACTTGCGCGCGGCGGCGCCGCTTGCGATCAGCAGGCGGTCATAGTTCTCAGAAAACGCATGTTCCGCGTCGGTTGTACCGAACACGGTCTTGGTTGCAAAATCGATGCCCTCTACCTTATATCCCGTGCGCATCACAATGCCGCTCTTTTCAAAGTCGGCAACGGATCGAATGCGCACCAAATCAAGATCGTTGTTCAGCCCAGCAATATAAAACGGGAGTCCGCACGCGCCGTACGATACCTCCTGTGTGGCTTCCAGCACGACAACCCTGCTGTCCGCTTCCTTTCGTTTGATGCGCGAAGCCGCGCTCATTCCCGCCGCATTTGCGCCGATGATGACTATCTTCATGTCGCGTCCTCCTGCATGTCTCTTCTAATATCGTACCACGTTGTGCCAAAATAGCAAACGGCTCCGGCAAAATACCGGAGCCATATTGGTAATTTTCTTAGTTCATGAACAGTGCGATGTCATCATCCACGTTGCCAATGCCCGCAATGCCGAATGTTTCAACCAGCACTTTGGCGACATTTGGCGAGAGGAACGCGGGCAGCGACGGCCCGAGATGGATGTTCTTTACGCCCAACGAGAGCAGCGCAAGCAGCACGATGACCGCCTTTTGCTCATACCAGGCGATGTTGAACGCCAACGGCAGCTCGTTGACCGAGGTGAGCTTGAATGCCTCTGCGAGCTTTTGCGCGATAACAACCAGCGAGTAGCTGTCGTTGCACTGCCCCGCGTCCAGCACACGCGGAATGCCGCCGATGTCGCCTAGATTGAGCTTGTTATAGCGGAATTTTGCGCAGCCCGCGGTGAGAATGACGGTGTTGTCCGGCAGCTTCTGCGCAAACTCGGTATAATAGTCGCGGCTCTTCATGCGGCCATCACATCCCGCCATGACGAAGAATTTTTTGATGGCTCCGCTCTTGACCGCGTCGATGACCTTGTCCGCGAGCGCAAGCACCTGCGCATGCGCAAAGCCGTTGACGATCTCACCGCGTTCAATCTCTTCCGGCGCGGGCAGGGTTTTTGCCAGCGCGATGATCGCGGAGAAATCCTTCTTGCCATTCACGTCGGGTTTGATGTGCGTGCAGCCGGGGAATCCCGCCGCGCCCGTGGTGAAGATGCGCGCGCGGATCTCTTCGCTCTTCGGCGGCACGATGCAGTTCGTCGTAAACAGAATCGGGCCGTGGAACGACTCGAACTCGGTGAGCTGCTTCCACCAGGAATTGCCGTAGTTACCGACGAAGTTATTGTACTTCTTGAACGCGGGGTATGCGTGCGCGGGCAACATCTCGCCATGGGTGTAGACGTCTACGCCCGTTCCCTTTGTCTGTTCGAGCAGTTGCTCAAGGTCGACCAGATCGTGGCCGGAGACGAGAATTGCGGGATTGCTGCGCACGCCGATGTTGACCTTCGTAATCTCCGGCGAACCATAACGCGCGGTGTTCGCGGCGTCCAGCAGCGCCATGGTCTTCACGCCATATGCACCCGTCTTGAGCACGAGCGCGGTGAGTTCGTCTGCCGATAGCGTGTCGTCCAGCGTCGCCGCGAGCGCTTCGTAAATAAACGCCGCAATGTCGTCGTCACGACTTCCAAGGTTTCTCGCGTGTTCGGCATAAGCGGCAAGTCCCTTGAGACCATAAATGACCAGTTCGCGCAGGGAACGGATATCCTCGTTTTCGGTCTTGAGCACGCCGACGCTCTCCGCCTTTTCGAGCAGCTGCGCCGTGCCGGAGATGGTGAAGTTTGCCGCGTCGTGATCTTCAATCTTGCAGGGACGCAAGCTGTCCCGCAGCGCAAGCATCTTGATGACCTGACGTTCGACCGCGTCCGCGTCGAAGTTTGCGTTGGTGATGGTCATAAACAGGCTCGTGAGCATCTCGCCGTTGAGCGCGTCGAGCTTTTTCACGTCGAGCTTGTCTTTAACCACGATGTATGAAATCCCCCGGAGCGTGTAAAGCAGCACATCCATGCGCTTTGCGACATCTTCTGTCTTTCCGCAGACGCCGCGCACCGTGCAGCCCTTGTTGCCCGCGGTCTCCTGGCACTGATAGCAAAACATACCCATATGAAACATCCTCCTGATCCTGCGGTTCTACACAGGCTCTGTTCTTTTTTGTTCAGGGTAAGTATAGTGTTGTTTTCCGTTCTGTTCTGTTTGTTTTGCAACGAGATTTGTCTTTTTCGATTTCTCTTTACTGATTTGCGGATGCGTACTGATGATGATTCACCCATCTATCTACCATACATACTACTCTTAATTTAAGTGAAACACAAATCAAAGACAACCACCCGTCGCCGGGTGGCTGTCCTGCTTTTCTGTAGATTTACGACTAAAACCGCTTACTTGACCTCAAAATCCCACTCTACGAGATCAGATCGCACTTCCGCCAGCGGCGAGAAGTCCGTAATCGGATTGTCGATTAAATACAGCCGCTCCAGACCGGTCAAACCCGCAAGCGGCGAGACATCCGTGATTTGGTTTCCTTCCAAATCGAGATAGCGCAAGTTGCTCATCCCTGCAAGCGGCGACAAATCGGTTATTTTATTGTTGCGCAGCGTAAGCGCCACCAGGTTGACAAGCCCCGAAAGTGGCGATAGATCAAGCGGCTGATCGCCATTGTAAAGCGTGAGGCTCATCAGGCGATCCAGCTTGGCAAGCGGAGACAGATCGTCGACCACCACACCTGCCATCTGCAAGGATTCAAGATTCGTCAGGTTCGCAATTACGGATAGATCGATTGGCGCTTGCGAGTTCTGCGCGTTTTGCACAGCGAAACCAAGCCCCAGATAGGTCAGATTGGTGAAGTATTGCAGCGCGGAGAGACTATGGATGATAGGCTGATCCTTCTCCACGCCCAGCTGTGAAAGTTCCAGCTCTGTGAGTGTTTCCGCATCCGCTCTTGTGATGTCGCCCTCAGGCTTTCCGAGCGCCTCGCGAATCGAAGCTTCCAGCGCAGCGTCGTCAAATACGACGACGTCGCTCGGGGACTGCGTCACCGTCGCATCCGGCGCAACATCATCCGGTGTAACGGGCGCAACGCTCGCGGCGCAGCCCACAGTCCCAAACAGAAGAACAGCCGCCATCAGGCAGCAAATAACGCGTTTCAATTTCAATATCCTCCAAGTAAACAACTAATTCGAGTGAAAACCGGTTGCAATTCAACCACGCGCATTATATCATGATTTCAGTGTGTGAAACGCGCGTTCCGTTAATCGTCACAGAGTTGTTTATTTTTCTACTTTTTCAAACCAATAGTACAAAGTCGGAAGAACATGTGAGTTCGCATCGGAAATGTGACAACTCACTCAAGGAGGAACGTATGGCTGTGTACAACCCGTATTCCTATGACGCGAATCGTACCAAGGTAAAATACACCGACAAAACGCCCTATGAGCTGGACAACCCCAAAAATCGGCGTGTGCTCAACCCAAAAACTAGATATCTACTCATCGCGGCGATCGCTATTCCGCTGCTGATATTACTCTTTTACCTGATGGGCGGCTTCCCTCGCTAACGAACCCGCTTTTTCCGGTACCCCATCCAGATAGATCGGAGGAGCAACTATGCCAGATGATTTCGGCTATTTCGGCAAGGGCTTGACCGGATACGCGCAGTATATGACGGCATTCGACCGCAACAAAGGCGGCGGCAAGCGTCCATCCGGCGGAAAAAGCGGCTGTTTGACGACGCTACTGCTCGGTCTGCTTCTTTTGTCTGCTGCGATCTGGCTTGTTTAACGGAGTTTATTTGCGTAAGAACACAAGCGCGTGAACACGATACTATGATAGAATAGACTCTACGCAAACCAATCCACATTGAGGAGTTCCATTTGAAAAAGCCTGTTGTTTTAATCATCGATGGTCAGGGCGGCCGAATCGGAAAGCTGCTTTCCGAGCAGCTTTCGCAAAAGTCGGATCAGATCGAACTAATCTGCATCGGCACGAATAGCATCGCAACCAGCACCATGATGAAAGCCGGTTCTGCGCGCGGCGCAACCGGAGAAAACGCGGTCGTCGTGAACTGCCGGAAGGCGGACTTCATCATTGGCCCCATCGGCATCGCGATTGCAGACTCCATGCTCGGCGAAATTACGCCCGCCATGGCATGCGCCGTCGGCCAAAGCAACGCCGTACGGCTACTGATTCCGTTCAATCATTGCGGCAGCGTCATCGTAGGCGTTGGAACCGCCTCAATCAAAGACTTAATTTTGCAGACGATCACGGAGCTGGAGCGTCAATTGAACGTCTGGTCGGAGGTTTGATCTTCTACTCACTCGAACCAGACATTCTCTTTGGTTCCAGCTTCGTCAAGCCTTGACAAGACAGCAAAGAATCGATAAGATTTCTGCAATGCCCGCCACGAAGACGGGCGCAAACAAGATTCACCCGCGCAACAATACAGCCATGAAGGCGACTGTTCCGGCCAAGCCGGGCGTGCTTTGTGGCTGTTTTTTTGCGTCAAAATTCAAATCAAAGGAGACTCTAACCAATGTATCGCTTCACCATGAACCGCACCAAACGGCTGATTCTCACCGGCCTTTGCATCGCGCTCGGCATCGTGCTCCCGCTTGCGTTCCACTCGATCGCAAACGCCGGCAGCATCTTCTTGCCGATGCACATCCCCGTACTCCTCTGCGGACTGATCTGTGGCTGGCCGTTCGGTCTCGCTTGCGGCGTCGTCACGCCGCTGCTCTCAAGCCTCTTTACGGGCATGCCGGTTGTGGCGTTTCTGCCCGCCATTCTCTGCGAGCTCGCGGTGTATGGCGCAGTATCCGGTCTTCTGATGCAGGCGATTCGAACGGGCAAAACATTGACCGACCTCTATCTTTCGTTGATCGGCGCCATGCTCGCCGGACGGTTGGTATTCGGCCTTCTCAACGCCGTCGTCTTCCGCGCGGGCGCATATTCCGTCTCGCTCTGGACGACCGCGGCTTTTGTCACCGCGCTGCCCGGCATCCTGATTCAGCTCGCGATCATCCCCGCGCTTGTGCTCGCACTCAAAAAGGCGAAACTCATCACCGAGTAACTTTCCAATAAAAAACGGCGGCTGACGCAGGAAGCGTTGGCCGCCGTTTTGTGTTGCTTGTTAGAGCATTACTCGATATTGCTGTCGAGACTATAGGTATTCTCGCCTTGTTCGCCGAAGAGGCGATAGGAAGAAAATTTCTGCTGCAGTACCCAGGTTTTCTCGTCAAGTGTGATCTCATAACCGCCGCAGTTGCGCACATACCATGCGTTATACGGCACATCCACGCCGGAAAACGCCGCCATCACAGCCATGATCACCCCGCCGTGGACGGTCACGCCCACGCGCGATTCTCCGCGCTTAATCGCATCCAGCATGCTCGCGGCAAACGCCTTGCCCGTGCGCCGCGCAAACTCCGGGATGCCCTCGCCGTTGGGGCATGCATCGACGCAGGCGCCCGCAACCCATGCGCGGTAAGCTTCGTCATCCGCCATCTCCTCCGCGGTGCGTCCTTCAAAATCGCCGAAGTCCATCTCTCTTAGATCCTGCACCGTTACGAGTTCCGCATCGGGAAAGAAAATCCGCGCGGTCTGCTGCGCACGCTGGAGCGGACTCGCGTAGACAAGCGAAACGCCGGGATAATGTTCCCCCGCCTCTGCCTCCGCGATGCCTTCCGCGCAGAGCGGATCGTCCGTTCTGCCGTTGTAGCGGTTTTCGAGATTGCCCTGCGTCTTACCATGGCGCAGCAGGATGATGGTGAGCATGCTTGTCCTCCGTCGATGGTTTGCTTGCCGCACTCGCACGAATCAAAGAAACGGACAGTGCGGCGTTCTTCCGATTATACACCACATCTGTCCGTTTGTAAGTTGTAATCCTGTAAATTGTACGTCAGATTCAGCCAAATCTACTGATCTTCGTTCTCAACCTGCCATTGCGAGAGCAGCCCGCGCATCCATGCGAAGACGTCCATGTTGTACGCGTGGTCAAGATGCTCCGGCGAGAACACATCGTCCATCGCACCATAAGCGAGCGTCTTGCCGTCGTCGAGCAGCAGCGCATGGCTGCCATAGGCCCGCGCAAGACTCAAATCGTGCACCACTGAGGCAACCGCGCGACCCGGCGACTTCAACCAGCCGCGAATCAGCTCGAATACCTGCTTTTGATACACCAGATCCAGATGATTGGTCGGCTCGTCCAACAGAAGCACGCGCGGATTTTGCGCAAAGAGCTGCGCAAGAAACGTCCGCTGCAGCTCGCCGCCGGAGAGGGTCAGTACGTTTTGATCCGCAATCTCCGTCAATCCCGTGAGCGCGAGCGCTTCGGCGACCGCGGCTTCGTCTTCGGCATGACCCGCGGAGAACAACCCCGGCGCATAGGCGTAACGCCCGAGCCGCACGACCGAACCTACCGTAAATCCGTAGCCCATCGTGTGCGTTTGCGCGAGCACGCCGACGAGCTTCGCCAGTTCATGCGCGCGATAGCGGCGCACATCTTTGCCGAGCACCTGCACGTCTCCCGTGTAGGGCGCACTCTGGGAAACCGCGTTGACGATCGTGCTCTTGCCCGCGCCGTTGGGGCCGACGATCATCAACCAATCGCCCTCGTTGAGCGTAAAGCGCACATCGTCGACGATCTTCCTCTCGCCGTAGCGCACGGTTAAATTTTGCACAGATAATAAACTCATACGCGCACCCGCTTGGATCGGTAGAAGATCACGATAAAGAGAAACGCACCGATGAACGACGTGACAACGCCGATCGGCAGTTCGATGGGGTTGAGCAGCGTGCGCGCCACAAGATCCGCTAGCATCAGAAACACCGCGCCGCCGAAAAGAGAGGCAGGCAGCAACCGCTTGTGATCGGGGCCTACGATCATGCGCACCATATGCGGCGTGACGAGGCCGACAAAGCCAATCGTGCCGCCGATGGAAACGCACACGCCGATGAGCGCGGAGACCGCGATCAGCAGCACGAGCTTGACGCGGCCCACCGGCACGCCGACGCTGCGTGCATTGTTTTCGCTGACCGCAAAGGCGTTGAGCTCACGCGAATAGCGAAGGATGATTCCGCCGAATATGACCAGCGCGCCGAAAAGCACCAATGCGTTTTGCAGGCTGGTTCCCAGCAGCGATCCCATCGTCCAGAAGGTGATCTGCTTGACCCGGTCGGACGCGAACGAAATGATCAAGGCTAAGATGCTAGAGACAAACATCGAATAGATCACGCCGATGAGAATGATCGTGTTCGTGCTCATGGAAAAGTCGATCTTATATGCAAGAGAGAGAATGATCAGAAGCGAGAGAAACGCAAACACGATCGCGAGCACCATCGTGCCTGCAAACGGCAGCTGCGGCAGGGTGATGCCAAACGCAATCGCGATTACCGCGCCGAGCGACGCGCCGCTGGCAACACCGAGTGTGCTGCCGTCCGCGAGCGGATTTTTGAGCAGTCCCTGCATTGCGCCGCCGCAGAGCGAGAGCGCGGCGCCTGTGAGCGCCACGCAGAGCACGCGCGGCAGACGCACGGAGAGAATGATCGGCACCGAGATACCCTCCGGCATCGGCAGGCCGAAGATTGCATTCCAGATGACGGTGACGGTTTCACGAAGCGGCAGGCTCACGCTGCCGATGCAGACGCAGAGCGCCATGACGGCCACCGTGACAAGCGAAAACAGGAGGAATTCGCCCGTGCGAAAACCCTCCCGCTTGCCGGTCTGTGTTGTCCGCGCGGAGGGCGGCAGCTCGCCCTCCGGTCGCGGTGCAGAAAATCCTGCCATGGTTACGATTCAATTCCTTTGATGAAGTCAAATAGCGCCATTGCGCCGTCCGCAATGCGCGGGCCAGGGCGGCTCAGCTCGTTGTTCGGCAGATTGAAGATATCGCCGTTCTTCACGGCGGTGACGTCCTGCCAACCCGGACGAGAAAGAATCTCTTCCACAGGGGTCTGCCCCTCGCCGAAGTACATCGCGATGGTCACGATCACGTCCGGATTTGCCTTCAGCACCTGCTCCTCGGAGATCTCCGCCCAGCCGGTAGTGTCCGCAAAAACGTTGGTCAGCCCCAGCATGATTGCAACTTCGTCCATAAACGTGCCCTTGCCCGCGGTCCAGAGACCGTATTGCAGCGGGGACACTTCAAAATAAATGCTCTTGCCCTGCAGTTCACCCGCGTGGACCGAAAGCTCGGAAAGCGTAGCTTCCATGTTTGTAAGTACGTTAAAGGCATCCTCGTCGCGTCCCGTGATCGCGCCGATCAGCGTGATCGACTGATACACGCCGTTGATGTCCTTTGCGTCGGAGACCACGCACTGGATGCCCGCGGCTTCCAGCTGCTTGACCTGATCTTCGGTCTGCGCCATAGCGCTCATCAAGAGTACCTGAGGAGCTAGCGCTATGATCTGCTCGATATTGGTCTCCATGCCGGACTGCACGGCGGGTACGTCGAGCACCTCCGCCGGATAGTCGCAGAATTCGCCGCGGCCAACGAGCATATCGCCCGCACCGATGGCGTAGAGAATTTCGCAGTCCGCCGCGCTGAGCGCGACGACGCGCGTTGCAGGCGCATCGAGATTGATCTCGCGTCCCATCATATCGACGGTCTGTATGCCGGTCGTTTCGGCAGCAACGTCGGTCACTTCCTGCAGCGTGCCAGCAGGTTCGGTCTCTTGGGGCGCAACAATCGAAGCAGGCGCGCAGCCAATCAGGCTCGCGAGAAGCAGCATCGCAACGAGGATGGCTGCAAGGCGTTTGTTGAGTTTCATACAGTGTTCTTTTCCCTTTCAAACGGTTTTTTCATGAATAGAGCCGAGAGGGATGCAAATAAAAAATGCCCCGCTCTTTGAGGAGAGGGAGCAATGGAAAGATCGCGTGCTGTCGGCGCGCTTTATAGCTTCACTCCACCCCAGGAGTATTGTCATGCGCAAACAGGTCTCCCGGCTTAGCTTCATTCTACTTGGACGCCTTCCCGCTGATAGGCAGTGGCTTATGTGTCCGTTCGTCCGCTTCACGGTTACTGGGATAGCCCGGAATTCTCATCCGTATTCCCTCGGCAGGATGTCCCCGCCGGCGCCTTCATCAGGCGCAGATGCACACGCTATTCATTTAGCTATAGTATAGTTTGATATTTTGGAAACGTCAATTTTTATCCAACACGCCTGCGGAACTTCTCATTTCCGGCAGAGTATGATACCATGTTAGCGGGATTAAATTGGGAGTAGTTTATACGCATGAAAACACTGTTGCAACATGGCCGCATCTATGATGGAACGGGTGCGGAGGCTTTCACAGGCGACATTCTCATCGAAAACGACAAGATTCTTGCCGTCGGGCAAAACCTCTCCTGCGAGGATGCCACCTGCATCGATCTGGCAGGCAAAAGCATCTCTTCCGGCTTTTTCGATGCGCATTCCCACAACGACTGGTTCGCGGCGAAACAGAATCCACAGCCGTACTTTGAACCGTTTGTGCGGCAGGGCATCACCTCGTTCATCACCGGCAACTGCGGGCTTTCGATGACCGGCTTTTCCAAAGACAGCCCGTTTGTCGACAAAGTTGGCGCGGGGCTGTTCCACATGGACGATCTCACGGGAGTATATCACGACATCGACGCGCTGTTTGCCGTCATCGACGGCAACACGCCGCTGAATATCGCCTCGCTATCGGGGCACTGCACCGCCCGCGCGAGCGGCACAGGCTACAGCAACCGCCCGCTGACCGAAGCAGAAACGGCGGATATGCTTTCCCTATTAGAAGAAAACATCAAGCAGGGCGCATGCGGCGTTTCGCTGGGACTCATGTACGAGCCCGGCCTCTACGCGCCGAAAGAGGAGCTGCGAAAGGTCGCGGAACTCTGCGCACGCTATGACCGTCCGCTGACCGTGCATCCGCGCGCCTGCTCCGCCGTGTCTATGGCGTATCCGGAGCTGTTGGGCAGACCGCATCTTCTGCGCGCGCTGGACGAGCTGGAGGAAATCACGCAGGGATTGAACGTTAAGCTGCAATATTCTCACGCAATCTTCGTCGGCACCAGTTCCTTCAAATGCAAAGACGAACTGGTCGCAAACATTGAGCGCATGCGCAGAAACGGCGTAGATGCGATGTTTGATATCTATGCGGAGCTCTTGGGCGTGTCTGTTATCACCGCCGTGATGCCGGTTTGGTATCAGGCGCTGAGCCCCGCGGAAAAACGCAAGTTCTTCAACAAATTCCGCTTCGGCGTACTTGCCTACGCGACCATCGTTCTGTTGGGCTTCGGGTTTGACGATATTCAAATCGCCTACATCGGCCCGGGCTACGAAGCATATGAAGGCAAGACCGTTCACCAGATTGCCAAAGAGAAGAAGATGAACGATCTCGACGCATACCTCATGCTCTGCGAGCAGAGCAATTTCGCGGGTCGCGTCAACATGGGTCCATACAGCACGCCGAAGATCATTTCCGAGCTTTCGCGTCATGAAAACGTGCTCTATATGACCGACGCATGGATCGAGGAAAACGGCGTTCAGAACCCAGCAACCTATGACTGCTTCCCGAAATTTCTGCATCTCTCACTCAACGGCAAAGGCGACACCATGCCGAATACCGTGCGCAAGATGACGGGCGCGGTCGCGGATCGATTCTCGATCAAAGACCGCGGCTATATCAAGCCCGGCTATTTTGCCGACCTGACGGTGTTTGACGAGACCGCGTTGAAAGACGGCACGCCGGATCAAAGCAAATCCTTCGGCATCGAGCGCGTCTATGTCAACGGCAAACTCGTGCTCAACGGCGACGCGCTGGACGAAACTACGTTCCGCACCGCCGGCCGCGCGATACGCGCATAAAACGCAACTGTGGAAAACAGCGAAGTGAACCGTTCCCCTGTGGAAAGGAGAAGCGCATGAATAACCTGTTGCAGCTCAAATATGCTGTCGAGGTGGAAAAGACCGGCTCGATCAGCAAGGCCGCAGAAAATCTCTATATGAATCAGCCGAATTTGAGCAAATCCATCCGCGAGCTGGAGGACGACATCGGCATCGCGATTTTCGACCGCACCGCAAAAGGCGTTGTGCCGACCGAGAAGGGACGCGAGTTCCTCGGCTACGCGCGCAACATTCTCTCGCAGATTGCGGAGATGGAAGCTCTGTATAAGCCCACCGACGATAAGAAGACGCGCTTCGACCTCTGCGCGCCGCGCGCAAGCTATATTTCGCAAGCGCTCACCGAGGTGATTCTTTCGCTCGGCCCGGATGCGGACTACAGCATCGATTATCGCGAGGCGGGCGCCATGCGCACGATCAAGCAGGTCGCAAACGGCATCAATCAGCTCGGCGTCATCCGCTATCAAACCATCTACGAGTCCAACTATCTCACAGCTCTTGCGGAACGATCCCTCGTTTCCGAGCTGGTTTGCGAATTTTCCTGTGTCGCGATCCTGAGTAAACGCCATGTGCTCGCCAATCAGGAGCAGATCACGCTGCGCGACCTTGCGGACTGCACCGAGGTGCTCTACGGCGATGGTTCCATCCCCTCGCTGCCCGTCAATCAGGCGCGCGAACTCGCGCAGGCGAACGAGGCGAAGAACACCATCACGATCTACGAGCGCGCGAGCCAGCTAGAGCTCATCAGCCGACTCAGCAGCGCGTATGCGATCTCTTCCCCCGCGCCGCAGGAGGTGTTGGAACGCTTCGGTCTGGTGCAAAAGCGCGTCGACTTCCCGGGCAACGTGTATCGCGACGTGCTGATCTATCGAAGCGGATATCATCTGACACGGCTCGATCGGCTGATGTTTGAGAAACTGCGGGAATCCGCCAAACGCGTCATCTCCAAATAAAGGAAGCAGCATACTATGCGCACCCGGTTTATGCCGGGTGTTTTTATGTTTTGGCGGTGTTTTGTTCAAATATTCTGTAGTAAATGTTAGGAAGTTTGGCTGCTTATGTTATATATGGATATTTCTATATCGATATCTATATACTGATATTCCGAATTTCTGTCTACCTTTTGTTCCATACTTGTCGTATCCTAACCATGAAAGAAAGCAACCGGCGAACCAAAAATCCTCTTTCGGACGGCGGGAAGGCTGCTAAAGCGGAGAAATCCGCCGGGAAATGCCCTTTCGGGAGATTCTCCTCTGTTTCGAAAGCGAAGCAGCGAAGATCGCTCTTATCCCAAGACGGCATGTATTCGATCATTTATGATCGACTTACGTGTCCGGCAGGAAACCCGTTCCTTTTCGTTTCCGCGGCGGGCAGGCCGCGACAACAGACGCACTGGAACACAAACACCCGGTTCGTGACCGCATCGGCGGCGGGCAGGCCGCCACATAAACGGAACGAACAAACTCCCATAGATCGCTACCGCGTCCGCGGCGGGCAGGCCGCGACAACGCGGAGCGGTCGATCCCCAACCAAACCAAACACACAAAACAACGGGAACAAGCGACACAACGAGGAACCAAGAGGAGATGGAGCGTATGACGAACAGGACAGAAAGAACCCCGATTGACAGCGTAGACGCCATGGAAGGCGCGTTTATCCGCCTCCGCAATGCGCAGCGCACATTTGCAACGTACACACAGGAGCAGGTGGACAAGATCTTCCTTGCCGCCGCAACCGCAGCCAACAAGGCACGCATTCCACTGGCGAAGCTCGCCGTGGAAGAGACCGGCATGGGTGTGGTTGAGGACAAGGTGATCAAGAACCACTATGCTTCCGAATATATCTATAACGCATACCGCGACACGAAGACCTGCGGTATAGTCGAAGAAGACAAAGCCTACGGCATCAAGCGCATCGCGGAACCCATCGGCGTCATCGCCGCGGTCATCCCGACCACGAACCCGACCTCGACCGCAATCTTCAAAACGCTGATCGCGCTGAAAACCCGCAACGGCATTCTCATCAGCCCGCACCCGCGCGCAAAGAGATCGACCATCGAGGCCGCGCGCGTCGTGCTCGACGCAGCGGTTGCCGCAGGCGCGCCGGAAGGCATCATCGATTGGGTCGATGTGCCAAGTCTGGAGCTAACAAACCTCGCGATGAAAGAGGCGGACATCATCCTCGCCACCGGCGGCCCGGGCATGGTCAAGAGCGCTTACAGCAGCGGCAAGCCCGCCATCGGTGTCGGCAGCGGCAACGTACCCGCGATCATCGACGACTCCGCCGACCTGCTCTCCGCGGTCAGCTCGATCATCCTCAGCAAAACATTCGATAACGGCATGATCTGCGCGAGCGAACAGGCGGTCATCGTAGTCGATTCCGTCTATAACAAAGTTCGGAAAGAGTTTGCCGACCGCGGCTGCTATATCCTCAAAGCGGACGAAACCGAAAAGGTGCGAAAGACCATCCTGATCAACGGCGCGCTGAACGCAAAAATCGTGGGGCAGTCTGCATACACCATCGCAAAGCTCGCGGACGTCACCGTGCCGGAGCAGACGAAGATCCTCATCGGCGAAGTCGAGAGCGTCGAGCTCTCCGAAGAGTTTGCGCACGAAAAACTTTCCCCCGTGCTCGCGATGTATCACGCCAAGGACTTTGAGGAAGCGCTGCAGAAGGCGGAGCGCCTGATCGCGGACAGCGGCTACGGTCACACCGCGAGCGTTTATCTCGATCCCATGACACAAAAAGAGAAGCTCGCAGCCTACGAGAGCCGCATGAAGACCTGCCGCATTCTCGTCAATACCCCGTCCGCGCACGGCGGCATCGGAGACCTCTACAACTTCAAGCTCGCGCCGTCGCTCACACTCGGCTGCGGCAGCTGGGGCGGCAACTCCGTCTCCGAGAACGTCGGCGTCAAGCACCTGCTCAACATCAAAACCGTTGCCGAGAGGAGAGAGAACATGCTCTGGTATCGCACGCCTGATAAAGTTTACTTCAAGAAAGGCAGCCTGCCGGTTGCGCTCAGCGAACTGAAAGACACCCTCGGCAAAAAGCGCGCGTTCATCGTCACCGACACGTTCCTCTACGAAAACGGCTACACCCGCGCCGTGACGGACAAGCTCGACGAGATGGGTCTTATGCACGAGACGTTCTTCAACGTTTTGCCCGATCCGACGCTTACCAGCGCACGCGAAGGCGCAAAGCAGATGGCGACATTCAAACCGGACGTGATCATCGCCCTCGGCGGCGGATCCGCGATGGACGCGGCGAAGATCATGTGGGTGCTCTACGAACATCCCGATGCGGACTTTATGGACATGGCAATGCGCTTTGCGGACATCCGCAAACGCGTCTATACCTTCCCCAAGATGGGCGAAAAAGCGTATTTCATCGCGATTCCGACCACCGCGGGCACGGGCAGCGAAGTCACCCCGTTTGCGGTCATCACAGACGAATCGACGGGTGTGAAGTATCCGCTTGCGGACTACGAACTCATGCCGGATATGGCGATTGTCGACGCGGACATGATGATGGACGCACCCAAGGGTCTGACCGCAGCCAGCGGCATCGACGCGGTAACGCATAACCTGGAAGCGTACGCCTCCATGCTCGCCACGGACTACACCGACGGCACAGCGCTGCGCTCGCTGAAGATGATCTTCGAATATTTGCCCCGCGCCTACGAAAACGGCGCAAACGACCCCGTCGCACGTGAAAAGATGGCGAATGCCGCGACCATGGCGGGCATGGCGTTTGCAAACGCGTTCCTCGGCGTCTGCCACAGCATGGCGCATAAACTCGGCGCGTTCCACCACCTGCCGCACGGCGTGGCAAACGCCCTGATGATCGACGAGGTCATCCGCTTCAACGCCAACGACGTTCCGGTCAAGATGGGTACCTTCTCGCAATACGACCATCCGCACACCGTTGCGCGCTACGCGGAGATCGCGGATGCGCTGGGACTCAAGGGCAAGACGGACATGGACAAAGTCGAAGTCCTGATCGCGGCGCTCGACGCGCTCAAAGAGCAGGTCGGCATCAAGAAGACCATCCGCGACTATGGCGTCAAGGAAGAAGACTTCCTGGCTCGTCTCGACGAGATGGTGGAGCAAGCCTTTGACGATCAGTGCACCGGCGCAAACCCGCGCTACCCACTGATGAGCGAACTCAAGCAGATGTATCTCAATGCGTACTACGGCACGCACAAAACCGTTTGACAGGAGGAAACGAACATGGATTTGTCGAATGTCATCGCATTTCGTTCCAACAAGACACTTTATCGCGACGGCGACACGGTCGTGAAGGTGTTTGGAGAAGGCTTTAAAAAGGCGGACGTGCTCAACGAAGCGTTGAACCACGCCCGCGTGGAAGAAACCGCGCTGAACGTGCCGAAGCTCTACGGCGTCGGCATGACGGAAGACGGCAAATGGTACATCATGACGGAATACATCCCCGGACAGACGCTCGCGGAGCTCATGGCGCAGCATCCGAAGAAGTTCAGCCAATATCTGGAGCAGTTCGTCGATCTGCAGCTGCTGATGCACCGCCAGATCTGCCCACTGCTGCCAAGGCTAAGGGACAAGATGGATCGAAAGATCATCCAAACCGAGCTGCCGACCGCGACGAAATATGACCTGCACACGCGGCTTGAGTCCATGCCGCGGCACAACAAGCTCTGCCACGGGGACTTTAACCCCACGAACGTCATCATCCGCGACGATGGCACGCCGTTCATCCTCGACTGGTCGCACGCCACGCAGGGCAACGCCAGCGCGGATGCCGCACGCACCTATCTGCTGTTTGCGCTCGCGGGAGACGAGAAGACGGCGGAAGCGTACCTCAAGCTCTTCTGTGAAAAGAGCCAAACGCAGCGGCAGTACGTGCAAAAGTGGATCCCCATCGTCGCCGCCAGCCAGTCCGTCAAGGGTAAGCCCGAGGAGCGGGAGCTCCTGTTCCGCTGGGTGGACGTGGTGGATTACGAGTGATTTTTCCACTTCTGCGGTTGCGTTTTGCCGAAATTCGCAGTATCCTATCGTAGAACTGCGCAAACAGCACAAAATGCTTTATCCCGAAAGGACTACACCATGAGTGAGCTATCCCACGGCGTGCGCGGCACGCAGGAGGAACTCGTCACCGAGAAGAATATCGCAAGCGCGCTGGGCAGCGGCGGCCTCGCCGTCTACGCCACACCCTGCATGATCACACTAATGGAATACTGCGCGATGGAGAGCGTCAAACCGTATCTGCCGGAGGGCAGCTCCACGGTCGGCACGCTCATCAACGTCAAGCACCTTGCGGCGACGCCGGTAGGCATGAGAATCCGCTGTGAAACGGAGCTCATCGAGGTCGATCGCAGGCGGCTCGTGTTCCTCTGCCGTGCTTATGACGAAGCCGGATTGATCGGCGAAGGCACACAGGAGCGCTTCATCGTCGACAACGCGAAGTTCATGGAGAAGACGCAGGCGAAACGCACGAAATAACACAAGCAGCACAACAGCCCCGCAGCAATTGCCGCGGGGCTGTTTTATGTACTCTCCGCTATACGTTATACGTCGACGACGCGGTATCCCCGCCCTCGCCCGTCCAGTTGGTGTGGTAGAATTCCCCGCGCGGGCGGTCGATGCGTTCGTAGGTGTGCGCACCGAAATAGTCCCGCTGCGCCTGCAGGAGGTTTGCGGGCAAGTTCGCGCAGGTGTAGCCGTCGAAATAGCTGAGCGCGGTGCTCATCGCGGGCACGGGAATGCCCGCCTGCACCGCGGTCGCGACGACCTCGCGCCAACGGGGAACGCACCGCTTGACCACGCCGGCAAAATATGGATCGAGTAGCAGATTGGACAAGCACGCGTCGCGGTCAAACGCCTCCTTGATTTTGCCGAGAAACACCGAGCGGATGATACAGCCGCCACGCCACATCAGCGCGACGCCACCGTAGTTCAGGTTCCAGCCGTTCGTCTTCGCTTGCGCGCGCATGAGCGCGTAACCCTGCGCATAGGAGACGATCTTGCTGGCGTACAACGCCTGACGGATGGCTTCGATGAAAGCTGATTTGTCTCCGTCAAACGCAATTTTCTCGCGCGAGAACATTTTGGAAGCAGCGGCGCGTTCGTCCTTGATCGACGATAGACAGCGTGTAAACACCGCTTCACCAATCAGCGTCAGCGGCACACCTTCGTCCAGTGCGGCGGAAACCGTCCATTTGCCCGTGCCCTTCTGCCCCGCCGCATCGAGGATGTGGTCCACGAGCGCGGTTCCGTCCGCGTCCCGATACGCCAGAATGTCTCGCGTGATCTCGACAAGATAGCTGTCGAGCTCGCCGCGGTTCCAGTCCGCAAACACCTCGCTCATCTCGCCCGCAGACATGTTTAGCACATCGCGCATGAGCTGATACGCCTCGCAAATGAGCTGCATATCGCCGTATTCGATGCCGTTGTGCACCATCTTGACGAAGTGCCCCGCGCCGTTTTCGCCCACCCAGTCGCAGCACGGTGTGCCGTCTTCGACCTTCGCGCTGATCGCCTGAAAGATGGGCTTGACGAGCGGCCACGCGGCGGGCGACCCGCCGGGCATCATGCTAGGTCCCTTCAACGCACCTTCTTCGCCGCCGGAAACGCCGGTGCCGATGTAGAGCAGACCGCGACTCTCGACGTATGCCGTTCTGCGCGTTGTGTCCGGAAAGTGGCTGTTACCGCCGTCGATGATCACATCCCCCGGCTCCAGCACGGATAGCAGCTGCTCGATGTAGTCGTCCACTGGTTGCCCCGCTTTCACCATCAGCATCACTTTGCGCGGTTTTGTGAGCGTGTCCGCGAGTTCAGCAAGCGAGTGACAGCCGACGATGTGTTTGCCCTTCGCTCTGCCGCTGATAAAAGCGTCCACCTTCTCCGTGGTGCGGTTGTACACCGCGACGGTAAAGCCTTTGCTCTCCATATTCATGACCAAGTTCTCGCCCATCACGGCGAGGCCGATCAGCCCAATGTCCGCCGTTTTCATCGTTTCACCCTCGCGTTTCCCGAATAAATGCTCCAAATCTGTTCCTCATCCGCCGGTGTTGCGTAGTCCGTGAGACTGCTCGCCGCGAGCACGCCGCTCGCCCAGCCGAACTGCAGGCACGCTTCCGCGTCCCAACCGCGCGCGATGCCATACAACAGCCCGCCCGTGAAGCCGTCTCCGCCGCCGATGCGGTCGAGCACGGGAATACTGCGCGGCTGCTCGATCACCCATGCATCGTCCGCGCAGAGAATCGCACCCCAAAGATGCTCGTTTGCGTGAATGACTTCTCGCAGAGTCGTCGCGAAGTATCGCGCATTGGGATATGCTTTTCGCGCGGTTTCAATCATGGTCTGGAACGCTGCAATCTTCTCCTGCAATCCCTTGCCGCCCGCATCCGGTCCAGTGATCCCCAGTGCTAACTGAAAATCTTCCTCGTTGCCCACAAGAACATCGGCAAGCGAAGCGATCTCGTGAAACACGCGCCGCAGCTCCGCCTCGCGACCTTTCCAGAAACTCGCGCGGTAGTTGAGGTCGAAGCTCACACGCGTGCCATAGTCTTTTGCCCGTCTCGCCAGCGCCGCGCAAAACGCGGCGGTCTCCGGCGAAAGCGCGGCGATCAGGCCGGAAATATGGAGAATGCCGACGCCTTCTTGCCCGAAAATCCGCTCGATATCGAATTCCTCCATCGAAAGCGTGCGCCCGACCTCGCCCGCGCGGTCGTTCCAAACGCGCGGCCCGACAAGGCCGAATCCACTATCCGCGATGTTGAACTGATGGCGAAATCCCCACGGACCGTCTTGCGGCACGCTGATTCCCTCATAGCGGATGTTGCGTGCGCGCAATTCCCGCTGGATAAACGCCGAAACCGGGCTGCCCTCGACAAACTTCGTCAGCGCGAGGCACTCCTGCCCCAGCGAGGCTGCGATGTTGAGCACATTCGTTTCCGCGCTGGTCGACTGCATGCGGAAAAGATCGCTCGTGTGTACGCCTTCCCGCGCTTCGGGCGTGATGCGTACGCCCATGCTGGTTGGGGCGGCAATGGCATAACGAGGTTGTTTCGTCATGAAAACCACTTCTTTCTAAATTTTTGATAGTGAGTATCTATAACCAAAGAATAACAGAGCATATTGGCATGTTCTATCATATAATTGCTTGAAACATTTCCATTCTTGCTCTATATTGGTCTTGGGAGATGACGATATGGAACAAACCCTCACGGAACTGCAACTGCGCCAGCACATGCTGCGCGAGGATTTTGAGGTGTTTCATTTTACGGGGAACAACGGCGTGCAGATCGCGCTGCATTTCCACGACTTTTTCGAATGCTCTCTACTGCTTTCCGGCAAGCTCTCCTATCAGATTGAGAGCGCTTCGTTTGCGGAGCAGCCGGGCGATCTGCTGCTCATCAGCCCGAACCAGCTACATCGTCCGCTCTTCGTCCACGGAACAGAGCCGTATGAGCGCATTGTTTTCTGGCTCAGCCGTTCGTTTGTCGAGCGGCTTTCGGATGAGAAGAACGATCTTTCCGCGTGCTTTTCCGGCGGGCGAGAAGGAGCCATCCGCCTCGGCGGCGCGGTGCGCGCGCAGATCACGCGGTTGTTTTCCGAGTTGCTCTCGGCGAGCAACGGCGAAGCGTTCGGCCGCGAGCTGCTGTGCCGCTCTCTGGCAGCGAGCCTGCTTGTGCATCTCAACCGCATCGCGCGAGGAACCGCCGATTCCGCCGCGCTCGACGAAATTCACGTCAGCCCCCTTGTGCAGCAGGTGTCAAGCTATCTCGACGCGCACATCGACGAGGCGATTTCGCTCGACGCGGTTGCGCAGGCGGCGTTTCTTTCAAAATATTATCTCGAACGAAAGTTTAAAGAAGAGACGGGTGCTTCGATCTATCAGATGCTGCTGCAAAAGCGCATGATCCGCGCGCGAAATCTCATGCGCGAAGGTTTCCCGCTGATGCAGGTTGCAATGCGCTGCGGGTTTGCGGACTATTCGGGGTTCTACAAGGCGTTTCGCAGCGCATACGGCGTTTCCCCGCGGGAATATCTCGCGCAGATGTAGCGCAAGCTACTGCTCTTTGCCTTTATTTGAGCCACATGCCCCGTGCCAGCCGTCGGCGACTCGGAATAATGCTTCATATCCGTTTGCGCGAATGAACTCGGTTGCCTGCTTGTACTTTTTATACTTATAGCTCTCATGGGCATAGAACGACTGCAGCGTTTCACAGAAGGTATAATCCTCACAGTCCGCGCAGCTCACCAAGCCCCGCTTCACACAACAAATCTTCATCTTGCACTTTGCTTTGTTGATGTCACGTTCTCCCGCGGCATAACCAACTTTACAACCTTTACAGAGTTGCTGTGCAAACACCTTGCAGGTCTGGCAATTAGCACCGCAGCAGCCAATCAATTCCTTTGACATGTCATTTACTCCTTTGTATTTACCCGCAAATAGACTTATTTTCACGATCAGAATACACAAATTGACAGTTGTTGTCCATCGCGCTAAAATGAACACAGTCAATTCACTTGATTCTATTTCATTGCTTGCAACAAAAAAATATCAGGGAGGTACTTGTTCCATGCTCTTTGGAGACGACGGACTCAAGTCGCTTGCGGATCTTGCGAAGGAATCCGTGCGCAGCACAGCCAACTTCAACTGGACGTTCATCGCAATCCTCGCGTTTGTGGTGATGATCTATGTGGACGAAATTCACAAGAAGAACTACAAGGCCATCGCAGCCGCCGTGATGCTCTACAGCGTGCACTGGCTGTATGAAATCACCAACGCCGTCATCTGCCATTTCACGGGTTACGCGCTTTGGACAGTATCGCCGGAAAGCACGAGCTACATCCTGCTTATCGGCGTGAGCTGGGAGCTTTCGATGATGTTCGCCGTCGCGGGCTTTACCTCCAAACTGCTGCCCGCAGACAAGGACATGAAGATTCTCGGCGTCAACAACCGCGTCGCATTCGCCATCGGTAGCGCGTTGTTCTTCTCGCTGGTGGAGATCTTCCTTGCCTCCACGCCCGCGTTCATCTGGGTCTATAAGTGGTGGGGCGCAATTCCCGTGTTCATCACGACCTATATCCCGTTCTTCCTTGCGAGCTACCTGATCTACGACAAGGAGCCCAAAACGCAGAAAAAGTGGATCCTCTCGCTGGTCTGCGTCAACATCGTGCTGCTCGCGGTGCTCGTCCCGCTCGGCATCATCTAACCGGAGGCAACTATGTCCTGCTATTTTGTGGCGCGAATTCTGATTCATGACGAAGCAGAATACGAGCGCTATCTTGACAAATGCGACGAGGTGTTCGCGCGCTACAATGGCCGCTATCTCGCGGTTGATCGCTCGCCAATTCCCCTGGAGGGCACGCCGGAGGATGGCCGAATGGTCATCATCGAGTTTCCCGATGAGCCGTCGTTCCGGCTCTGGTATGATTCGCCGGAGTATCGCGAGATACTCGCGCACCGGCTAGCGGGCGCGCACTGCACTTCGGTGCTCGTTCGCGGCAAAAACTAGTCCAATCAAAACAAAAAAACTGCGCCGTACGGCGCAGTTTTTTTGATTATACGCGGGAAAGCTTTTCCAATGCTTCATCTATAGTAGGTACAAAGAACACGTGGCTTCCATTGTTGCTCTCATAGATGAAATCGCGCAATGTTTTGCTCGTGTAGCCGGCATAATCCCCGACGATGGCTACTTTCAGCTGGTAATTGACAAACTTTTGCAGGATGTCGCCCGCAAGCCCGCTGCTGAGCACGAAAAAGCGCTCGTCAAGCGCGGCTTTCGGCAGAATCATGTGGTCGACTCCCGTTTCATAGCGCACCGTCGCCATCAGGTCCAGCGCGGACTGCACATCGGTAATCAACGACTCTTCGCTCTCAACCTGCGCGATCAAAATCCCGTTTTGTTCCAACTGTTTGATGTTCATGTTATCTCCTCCAACGTTTTGGGCAGGTCGATCAACCGCCGCATATCCTCCGGCAGCTCCGCAGTCAGATGTATATGTTTGCCTGCGATCGGGTGTGTCAGCGACAGCTCGTACGAATGCAGCGCTGGCCGTGCGATAAGCGCGCGATCCTCCACGCCGTAGAGCCAGTCCCCCGCGAGCGGATAGCCGACAGCCGACATGTGCAGCCGCAGCTGATGCGTCCGCCCCGTGCGCGGTACGAGCCGCAGGAGCGTATACTGTTCGTTCGCGGTAAGCGTTTCATATTCCGTTCGCGCACGCTGTCCGCCATCGCATATCGCGCGCTGAAAGGTCGAGCCTTCCGCCATGCCGATCGGCAGTTCGACTACACCGCTTGCCGGTGTGACAATGCCGCAGGCGATGCCGAGATAGACGCGCGCATACGCGCTTGTGTGCATCTGCCGCCGCAGTCGCTCGTGCACATAACCGCTCTTGGCAAACGCGATGAGTCCCGATGTGCCGCGATCCAGCCGGCTGACCGGATGCGGGCTGATCAAGCCGCCGAGATGGTGGCAGACCGCGTTTTCCAGCGTGATTTCCTCCGGGTCTCGTGTGCTCTGGTGCACGGATATCCCCGCGGGTTTGTTGAGAATCAGCAGATCGTCGTCCTCATATATAACATCGAGCGGATATGCAATCGGCACGATGTGGCCATCCGGCAGGTCGCCGATTTCGACGGCGAGCAAGTCGCCTGCCTTGACACGTGCGGTCACATAACAGCGCATGCCGCCCAGCAGGATACCCTCTTCGCGACGCTTCAGGCGGGAGATGTGCGACTCCGAGCACGCCAACTCGCGGCGCAGAATGTTCTGCACCGTACGGCCTTCGTCGGCTGGTGTTGCGGTATACGTCAGCGTTCGCATCGGCGCTCCCTTTCCCGCTTGTCGCGTTATTTGCTTCACTTTACCGCAAGCGGATAAAAAACGCAACGCAAGCGCGCGTCAATTGTTGCTTTTTTGCGTCATATTGACAGATTGCCTTTTAAGATTCAATCGCATCCGTTATACTAAAAACAGGGATACGTTTTTGTACCCGAAGCGAATTTTTGTATGAGGAGTGGTCAAAATGGCTGTTGTGAATATCACCAACGCGAATTTTAAGGAAGAGATTCTGGAGAGCGACAAGAAGGTTCTGGTCGATTTCTGGGCACCGTGGTGCGGGCCCTGCCGCATGGTCTCCCCGATTGTAGAAGAGATCGCCGCGGAGAACAGCGGCATCAAGGTCGCAAAAGTCAACATCGACGAGCAGCCGCAGCTTGCGAGCCAGTATGGCGTGATGAGCATTCCCACGCTGATGGTGTTTGAGAACGGCGATGTCGCGGACAAAGCCGTCGGCGCGCGCAACAAATCCTTCATCCTCCAGATGCTGGAAGGTTAAGTTCCGTGCACTTAAATAAAAACTCTCCGACTGAATTCGGAGAGTTTTTTATTTGCAAGATTCCAGCGGGGATTCCAAAGGGTTTACCCTTTGGCCTGCGGAGCAAATAAATTTGTTCTCCAAAGGGGTTACCCCTTTGGCCTGCCGAGCAATTATACCCTCTTACTCATACACCGACTCGACCGAGGCCACGCCTTCGATGCGGGAAAGCCCTTCCATCAACGGCGCAAGATTCTCGCGATCCGGCAGGGTCAAGTGCGCGTAGACATGCCGCTTGAGGTTCTTGGTGTCGATGGCGAAGCTGAACTCGTCGATCACGCAGCCCATGCGCTCCAGATCCTCCTGCAAGTGCACAATGCTCTGCCCTTCCATCGACAGCACGATTTGCAGCACGAGGCGATTCGCCTTTTGTCTGCGGCTGTGCGCCATTGTGCGCAGCACGCGCAGTACGATGAGAATCAGAACCGTGGTTGCAATCGCGACCATATAGTTGCCGGTTCCTACCGCGAGACCCACGCAGGAAACGCACCACAGGCTGCTTGCCGTGGTGAGCCCGCGCACCGAGATGCCCTCTTTGATGATGGTGCCCGCGCAGAGAAAGCCGATGCCGCTGACCACCTGCGCGCCGATGCGGGCGGGATCGATGCTTGAATTCGGAAACTGCGACATCAAAAACTCTCCGCTGCACATCACGAGCGCCGCACCGATTGCGACGAGGATATGTGTGCGCATGCCGGCGTTGCGTTGAACATGCTCGCGCTCATAGCCAATGATACCCGCAAGCACAGCCGCGAGCGCAACGCGCACGAGCATGGAGAGCGCCTGCAGCCAATCGATGGAGAAATCCAGCATTGAAGCACTCCTTTCGATAGATCCTGTATCCATTTATTCTTCGGAATTCTTATAAATGATATGTATATTATACCCGTAAACTGCGTTTCGGCAAACACCTGATAAAAAAACGATCTGCTTCGGCTGATCGCTGATGTCTCCCGTTATACACTGCACCGCTATTTATGCATCATCGCCGCATAATCTTGTGCGAGTCGTGTAAAAACCGACAGATTGACAGAAGCTTATTACCCCCATACAATGGAAACTAATATGTGCCGAATCGCGACTAGGAGGTGATCATTTGCCGGATCAAAGATGGACGTCATCAGAGCCAAATTCAGAAGATTTCTTGCAAATTTTATTCCGAACAAGCCCGGATGCCGCGCTTGTGACCACCATAACGGACAGAACGATTCGCATGGTCAACGATAGCTTCACCCGCCTGACGGGGTTCACCGCGGAGGAAGCCACCGGCAGTACCACAACCGCTTTAAATCTGTATGTCAATGCAGCCGATCAATCGCGGCTTTATCAAATCGCAGAACAGCAGGGCAAGATAGAAAACGAAGTCATCGATTTCAGACGCAAAGACGGCAGCCTTTTTCGTGGAATGGTCAATGCAGTGTTATTCCGTTCGGGTGAGGAAGCCTATATTGCAACGCATGTGCGTGATCTAACACGTGTACTTCAGCAACAACGTGAAAGCAAGAAGAAGGATGAAGAATTCCGCAGGCTGTTTGAAACCATGCTGCAAGGCGTGGTTTATCAAAACGCAGATGGCAAGATCATCTCCGCAAACCCTGCCGCAGAACGCATGCTTGGATTGTCACACGAAGAGCTTTTGACCCGATCTTCCTTCGATTTGCAATGGAACATCATCAACGAGGACGGATCGCCACTTTCGGGCAGCGAGCACACCACCATGGTCGCTCTGCGCACAAAGAAACCGAGCGGACCGCGCATTATGGGCGTATACAATGCCGTTCTAAAGGATTATATCTGGCTTTCCGTCAGCGCGACGCCATTGTTTCGGGAAGGCGAAACGGAGCCGTATCAAGTCTATGTCGTCATGAACGATATCACTGCCGAGCGCAAAGCACAGGAAAGCTATCGCCTTCTGTTCCATAAGATGCTGGATGGCTTTGCGCTACACGAAATCATCTGCGATACTACCGGCAAACCTGTCGATTATCGCTATCTTGCGATCAATCCTGCATTTGAGCAGATGACAGGGCTGAACGCCGATGATCTCATCGGGAGAACCGTGCGGGAAGCGCTGCCCGATACGGAGCAGTATTGGATCGATACCTATGGCCATGTCGCGCTCACAGGCGAGGCAATCACATTCCAGAACTATTCCGCCCCGCTCGATAAATACTTCCATGTGACCGCTTACCGGCCCGCTCCGATGCAGTTCGCCTGTTCGTTTTCGGACATCACGGAGCAAACGCGATATCAGTTGGAGCGCGAAGCAACCCGCGAGCAGATCGATCGCCTCGCGCATATCTGCGACGCTGCGCCGGGTCTCATCATCGTGTCTGATTACACTGGGAAGATTCTCTATGCAAACGAACATACCTGCCGTCTGCACCACTATACAAAAGCCGAGTTCTCTGCCATGCATATCGACGATCTGGTGTCCGCGCAGACGAGTGAAGAGAACAAGAAACGCTCCGAGATCCTGCAAGAGCAGGATGAGCTTACGTTTGAAGTAATCCATTACACGCGTGAGAAGACGCCCATACCGCTGCTGATCTATGCGCGGCGGTTTCAATGGGACGGCGAATCAGCGGTTCTAAGCATCGGCACCGATATGACGCAGCTGCAAGAGGCAGAGCTTACCCTCAAGCGCAGTCTGGATCAAAACCAGCGCATCCTCGACAACCTGCAGGACGGATTCTATCAGTCGAAGTTTGATGGAACGCTGCTGATGCTCAATCCGCGCATGGCGGAAATGTATGGATTCCCTTCGGTCGAGGAGATGTTGCGTGTCAACGCAAAGACGCTCTATTTCGATGTGAGTGACCGCGTTGCCATGCTTGAAAAGCTGCATGCGGACGGCAAGGTCACAAATTATGTTTGCAGAGGAAAGCGCGGCGATGGTTCACTCGTATGGGTCTCCATGCATGTGCAGTATCTGAAAGATGCAGCGGGGGAAATCATCGGCTCCGAGGGTTTGATTCGCGATATTACGGAGCGCCAGCAGATGGAGCAGGAGATTCAGCTGCAGCACGAGTCTCTGCTTGCGTCCAACGAGATCCTCAAAAAGCGGCTGGAGCAATCCATCAACGCCATCAGCATGATCGGCGAGCTGCGGGATGTGTACACAGCCGGACATCAGCGGCGCGTGCGCCAGCTTGCCTGCGAGATCGGCAGACGATGCGGTCTTTCCGAAGAGGCGATATCAAACCTCTCCTATGGCGCGCTGATTCACGACATCGGCAAGATCAAGATCGCGTCGGATATTCTCAACAAACCTGGCAAGATCACCAATCTCGAATATCAGATTTTGCAAACGCACGCAGAATATAGCTACAGCATCGTGCGAGAGATGGATCTGCCGAACGAAATCCTCACGATGATTCACCAGCATCACGAGCGGCTCGACGGCTCCGGCTACCCCAACCAGCTCGCGGGCGATCAGATCATACTCGAGAGTCGCATTCTCGCCGTTGCCGACGTCGTTGAGGCAATGACCTCGCATCGACCGTATCGTCCCGCGCTCGGCATCGACGCGGCGCTTGCCGAAATCGAATCCGGCAGAGGCGTCAAGTATGACGCGGCAATCGTGGATCATTGCGTTTCGCTATTCCGCGAGCAAGGCTTTGTGTTTCAGGCAGACCCTGATACCTGATGCTGGCCAAGCCGATTTCATCATATTGCAACGATAGAACGAATAAATCAAAAGACCCGGACGGAAAGCCGCTCGGGTCTTGTTATTATGGATCAAAATTTACGAAAAGCAGATGATATCGCTGGAAGAGCGGCCACCGTTGGCCGGTTGGTTGACCAGCTCGCCTTGAAAAACCATCATCGCCGTGGCCCCGCCGTCCAGATTGTAGGCGGTTTCACAACCCAGCGAAACAAACGTCTGCGCCAGCTCATCCAGCGTCATGCCAGCCGAATAACCTTTTTGCCGCCCATCCACCACGATAAAGCAGTAGTGTCCCGGTTCATAATAACCGATTGCGCTGCGCGGATTCTTCACCCTGACGTTGCTGCCGGATGTATCGCTGGCGGTGCCGTTTTCAACCAGCGCGGGGCCGAACGACCACGCCTGCCAAACGGTTTCGTCGATGGTATCGATGGAGGAAAATGAACCTTTTTTGTAGATCTGCATCGTTCCATCCGTTCGTAGGATGCAGACATCGTTGCTCATCACATCGCGATAGAGCTGACCGTTTCGGACAACCACACCCTCTTTATGCGCGCTGTAATAATCTCCCGTGACTGCAAACGTTGCTTTCGTGCGATTTGCGATGTCAAGCGGCATCTCATGCTGCCCTGTGCCGTACGTATTCTTTGCCAGTGAAGTTTGGAATGCGTCGATATTTTTCACCCACACATCGGCGACGAAATAGGTAGCGTTGTATGCCTGCTCGCGACGGATTGCGATGCGTACCGTGTCGGTTTGATAGCTATCCAGCGTACCCACGCCTGTGTCCTGCGCCGGAAATGTTGCGGAAAAATCGCCTGAAATCGTTGGTGCCTCAGTTTCCTGTAGCTTTTCCAAATCAGTGTTTCCCGTCTCCTCATCCACGATCGCGGGATCAATAATTACAGGAATCGGCGTAATACTCGGCGGCGCGGATGCGGTCTCGCTGCTGGACATCACGATAACTGACTGCGTACCAACCTCACTGGAGAGCGCGGCAGCCTGATGTCTATTGGATCTGGAGACGAGAATCAATGAGACCAGAATTAACGTAAAGAATACGAAAATCACGATGTCCAATACGACAATTCCCGCAAAGGACAGCTTTACTTTTCTTCTCTTCCTGCGACCTGCCATGCATCTCTTCCCCCTGTTGGAGCAATCATATGCTCGGCAGATGAGAAACGCTTGGGTGTTTCATGAGAATTGGATGAAAACAGCAGTCTTGCAGCCCTATGAATCACATTCTCATGCAATCTTCATGTAAAACTACAAAAAAATGGCATATAATAAACCTGAACACATTGGTTCAGGTCAATCACAGTTGTAACGATGCAAAGGCGGAAAACTATGCGACTATTGATCGTTGAGGACGAGTCCGAGATTGTTCGCTTTCTCAAGCTGGAACTGGAGCACGAAGGCTATCAGGTCGAAAGCTGCCCCGATGGCGCGAGCGGTCTGGAACGCGCGCTGACCGGCGCGTTTGACCTCGTGCTGCTGGACGTGATGCTGCCGCAGCTCAACGGTCTGGAAGCGCTGCGCCGCCTCCGTAAAACCAGCGCTGTTCCCGTAATTCTCGTCACCGCGCGGGACGCCGTGATGGAGAAAGTCAACGGCCTCGACCTCGGCGCAAACGACTATATCACAAAGCCGTTTCACATCGAAGAGCTGCTGGCGCGCATCCGCATGGTGCTGCGAAATGCGGAACCCGCGGCGCAGTCGGGCAACTCGGACATGCTCACCTTGGGTGATTTGACGCTGTCGCTCTCTTCGCGGCAGGTGATGCGCGCGGGCCAAGCCATTGAGCTGACCAAGACGCAGTACGATCTGCTGGAATATCTCTTGCGAAATCGCGATATCGTGCTCACGCGGGATCAAATTTTATCGCACGTTTGGGGTTATTCCTACGCAGGCAACAGCAATGTCGTGGATGTCTATGTGCGCTATGTGAGAAATAAGATCCACGACATGGAGGAAAGCAGAATCATTGAAACTGTTCGGGGGATCGGATATGTCATTCGCGACAAAACGCGTAAAGAGTAAACTCTCCAATCGGCTGACGCGCGTTTATGCCGCGCTGTTTTCCGCGATCTTTTTCGTGCTGTCCGCGCTTGTGTTTCTGCTTGCCTATCGGTTTCTGCTGCAGCATCAATACGATCACTTGATCAACACAAGCCAGCTCATCGGAGACGCGCTGTTGGAAGAGGTGGAGGAAGGCGAATCGCTCTCCAGTCCTGAGATATTGGAAGAAATGAACGTGGATTCCAATCTTTCCATCTTGATTTTCGATCGGGACAACAAGCTCATCAACCGCGTGCTCAACTTCTCTCTGCCGAATCTGGAACGAAAACACGAAAGCCGCTCGCCGGAACCGTTTCTTTACGAAGGCACGCTGATGCTGCGTGTGACCTATCGCATCGCGGAACACGACATCGAATATGGGCGGCTCATGCTTGTTTACAGCATGACCAATGAGACGGCGTTTCTAAAGTTGCTGGGCTTCCTCCTGTTGGGCGCGAATGTCGCTGGCGCTGCCATCGCGTTTCTCGTCAGCAGTAAGGTCAGCCGCCGCATGCTCGCGCCGATCGGCCGGATCATCACCGCCGCAAACCAGATTGACCGGCAAACGCTGGATGCGCGGCTGGATGTGCCCGAACCGGACGACGAACTGCGGCATCTGGCACTAACGCTCAACGACATGCTTGACCGCGTGTCCGCGGCATATCATCAGCAGGGTCGATTTGTCGCGGATGTTTCCCATGAGCTGCGCACACCGCTCGCGGTTATGCAGGGCAATGTGGATCTGCTCACGCGTTGGGGTTCGGAAGACCCGCTCGTGCGGCAGGACAGCCTCCGCGTGCTCGCCAACCAAACGGCATATATGAGCACCTTGGTGGACAATCTTCTTTTCTTGGCACGGAGCGATAACGCAAAATTCGCCTTACATCGAACCGAATTCCCCGTGAAAAAACTGTTTTCCGAGTTGCTTGAAGAGCAGTCTCTACTTGATCCCGCGCACACGTACTCCACGGAAATCACACCGGAGAACGGAGCAGTGATCGCTGACCGCACGATGATTGCGCAGATGCTGCGCGCGCTCGTCGACAACAGCGTGAAATACACGCCCGAAGGCGGAGCAATTACGCTCGGTTACCGTCAAAGCGGCGATCAAGCGGTTTTCTTCGTCCGCGACACAGGTGTAGGTATGGAGCCGGAGGATTGCAAGCATGTCTTCGACCGGTTTTACCGCGTGGATGCGGCGCGTGCCCGCGCAACGGGCGGCATGGGACTCGGGCTTTCCATCGTACTCGCCATCGCCCAATCGCACGGCGGCTCGGCATCCGCAGAAAGCAAGCCCGGCAAGGGTACGACTATCACGGTCACTATTCCGCAGGACTGAAAATCTCCACATAATAAACATCAAGAAACACAAAACGCGGGCAGCAATGCTGTCCGCGTTTTTTTGAAACTAAGACTCTTATGATACCGTTTGTTTTTTGCTCCGACTATCGTTGCAAAGAAACATATAACGAGAGGTTTCCACGTCGTAACGACAGGCACAGTTCTTCCCCGCGTCCTTGGCGCGGTACAGTGCCTTGTCCGCATAAACATATGCGCTCTGCGCCTGATTCCCGGGCAGAATGCAAAGCCCCACGCTCATGGTCACGCGGTCATGGTCGGTTGCGCTGTTATGCGGGATCTCCATCTGTTCAATCGCGCAGCGAAGCGCCTCCGCCATCCGCTCGCAACGGTGCAAATCATCTTCCTGCCAAACCGCAAGGAACTCTTCCCCGCCGATTCGGCCGATGTCGATGTTGTGATCGCTGCTGAAACCGCGCAGCACCCCACCGATGCGCCGCAGGAGCTGATCTCCTTCGGGATGTCCATAGCTGTCGTTATACTGCTTGTAATCATCGATATCCAGCACAATGCATGCCATGCAGCGTTTCGTGCTTTCGCATTCGCGCACGATGGTATCATATCGATCAAATAGCATACGCCGGTTCATCAGCCCCGTCAGCTCGTCTGTCGTTGCGGTATGATACAGCGTGAAGTTCGCCTTTTGCAGATTGCTCTGCGCAATGATGTTGTTCAGCGCAAGTTTCGACTGGTGATAGGAAATCACGAGGCCGACCGTGACGGAGATGATCGTATACATCAAATCGGTGTACCAGCGATCAAGCGATTTGGACTGCCGGCTTATGATTAAAAACATCGCAGCGTATGGAATGACGGTCAGTAAATTCTGCAAAGGAGAGATATCAAAAGCAATCTGCACCAGGAGGAACATCCAAATGCTCAACACGCCGAGCTCGCCTCTTGACATCAGCGACCCGGAGAGAATGCCGCCGATATACAGCATCACGGACACGAGATAGATCAGCGAATTCGCGCCGCGAACAGCCCCGACGGAAACCCCTCGAAGCAACTCATCAATATAAAAATACAATATGATCCAGAATGCGGCGAGTCCCGCGAGAATTGCAACCCGCAATGGTTGATGCAGCAGTACGCCGTAGATTGCAAACATCAGAGCCGTCAGCCCGAGTGCGAGCAGGCTCATGTTTCGCAGAGTACGCAAATTGGCGCGGTCGGTCTCCGCGCGATAGCGCAGTACCGTATCGCGGTCATGCCCCAGATAACGCCAGGAACGGATCCACTCTCGAATGCGCTTATACAACAACGTTTCTTCCTCGTCTCACGACAGTCACAATCAACAGCTTTCGCCGTTGTTCAAAGCAATCTCACCGGATAAAAATCATAGTTCGACTGCCCTTCTGTGTTGCTCCATACAATGTAATAGTATAGTTTCGACGAGGCGTAGTTTGCAACAATTTTCAGGAAAAAAGTAACATTGTAACGCAATATTTCATGCGATTTTACAGAAAAAGTGATTTATTACTGAAATTCCTCTTGTTACATTGCAACAAATCTAACTTAACAGAGCATCCGCTGTTGCGAACGAATGTTACAACAGCATGCGATTCGCACGATCAGATGTCGGTTCCGTCGTTGTCGGAATGATCATCATGCCGGATGATCCACTTGAGTAAAAAGTAGCTCAGCGTGCCGATGAGAACCAATCCCAGCAAAAACAGCGGGTATGTGATGCGCCAGTTCTCCGCGCCTGTCATCATTGTCCACTCGGACATGCCACCGATGCTCGCCAGCAGCGATAGCGGCAAAAAGACGATGGTGATCAGCGTCAGCCGCCGGACCGAGCGGTTGGTGCGGTTGGACGCGCGCGCCATCTCGTTGCTCCGCACGGAAAGATCGATCTCCATCAGGCTCGTAGCAATATCGCGCAAAGACTCCGCGAGTTCGAAGAAGCGCGCCAGATGATCGTAGATGTCCCTGAATTGATAGATCGCCTTGTCCGGGATAAACGGACAGTCCTTGCGCGAGATTTTCACGAACACCTCGCGCTCATGGAACAGGCTCCTGCGAAGCTTCACGAGTATGTGGCGGATCTGCTGCAACGATTTCGGTTCAAAATCCGTCGGGCGATCCATCACCGCGTCTTCGGCGGCGGCGAGCCGATCCTCCATCGCTTCAATGGCGTTCACTTTGCGGTCGACGATCACATCCAGCATGGTGTGCAACACAAACGCAGGCCCCTGCCGATCCTCCGCCATCTCCCGCATCACCGTCTCCTGAATCCCGTCCATCAAAGGCTTGCCGTCCGGCCCGATGCGGTCGATGCTGATCACAAAGTGTTTGCCGAGGAAGAAGTCCACCTCCAGAATGTCCACCTTCTCGTCTGCGTAGCTGAATGCGTTGAAGATGATAAACGAGTTGCTCGGAAAATCGTCGATTTTAGGCAGCTGATTGTCGTCCAGCGCGTCCTCGATGGCGAGCGGATGCAGATCCAGCAGCGAAATCAGCGGGCGCAGCTCCTCGCTCGTCGGCTCCAGATAGTGCAGCCAGAAAAAGCTGCCTTCCTGCTCCGTCAGCGCCATCGCATCCTCGACCTTGGCGCAGGGGACGAGCTTGCCGGACTTAGGGATGTGGTAAAAGTGCGATTCGCTCATAAACAAAAGTTCCTTTCTAAGAACTGCTCCTGTCGTTCTGATCCGTTGCTATTATGACGAGGGTTCTTCTCTGAGACCTGCTCCTGTCGTTCTGCTCCGTTGCTATAATGACGAGGGTTCTTCTCTGAGAATTGCTCCCGTCGAGCGGCTCCGGTGTTTTTGTGCTTGCGCTCACGCAAAACAACGCTTTTGTCTCCCCCTGCGGGTTGTGCTATACTGTTGTCATCAACTGTTTGGAGGTATGTTATGCGTCAGGATGAACGCTTTATCCGCATCTATTCCAAAGGAATCTCCACCGTGAACGAAATCTGGATCGACCGCGAGACCGGCGTCAACTATTTCTTCCACTCGGCGGGTTATTCCGGCGGGCTCACGCCGCTGCTCGATCAAGACGGGAAGCCCGTCGTGACCGACGCATACACGCTGGAGCACACATACGGGCGTTCCTAACATCGTTTCTCAGCAGAAGAGGGCGCGTGCCCTCTTTTTTTGCGCTATTCGCGCACCATCTCCAGTTTGTAGACGACAGGACGAACGCCATCCGTACAGCAGGAGATGCGCGTGCCGCCGTCCTTATACCAGTCGTTTTTGTCCCCGCCGGACGCCAGCGCTTTCACGGCGGAATACAGATCGATCCATGCCCACGGGCACAGCCCTTCCGGCTTTTCACCGTCGCCTACGTATAGAAACACATCCCCGACGGACTGAATCGGGCACGCGCCGACCGACGCGCCTTCGCTGAGGAATTCGTCCGCCAGATCGGGGTAGAACTCGCGCTTGAGTACCGTGATTTTCACATTGTTCATGCAGGGTCCTCCGTCAGTTTTATATAGAAGCGCCGCTTGCGCGGGCCGTCAAACTCGCAAAAATACACGCCCTGCCAGGTGCCGAGGAGCAGCTGTCCTTCGTGCACGATGATCGTCGCGCTCGATCCCGTCGCGCTCGCCTTGAGGTGCGCCGCGCTGTTGCCCTCCGCGTGGCGAAACTCCGGCCGGTCGGGATATGTCCGCTCCAGCGCAAAGAGCATATCCCGCACGACGTCCGGATCGGCGTTTTCGTTGATCGTAATCCCCGCGGTGGTGTGCGGGCAGTAGACCACGCAGATGCCGCTCGTAATCCCGCTTTCGCGCAGGACTTCGCGCACGCGCGGCGTAATATTCGTCATTCCCGTGCGCTCGGTTGAGAGCGTAAATTCGCGCAGCATCTTCCCTGTCGTCCTCCGCAAAAGCGTTTTGATCATTATATCATGCCAGCTGCGATTTGCGTTTACGAATACCATCAATGCTGATAAAATGGGGCTATCAAACCAAAATCATACGAGGTGCGTTATGGCGACTGAAAAAGATAAGCTCACGGTGAAAAACGAGGGCAAGACCACGATTCGCGGCTATGGCATTGAGCTGAACGACGAAAAGCTCTCCCGCATCGATCGGATGGTGGAGAGCTATGAGCGGCGGGTTGCGGCGCGGTTGGACGAGGACTATGAGCAGCACACTAGGCGCAGCGACCGCGTGGCGGATAAGGTCGCGGCGTTCGGCGGCAGCTGGACGTTTATCATCATCTTCGGGTGTTTTCTGGCGGTCTGGATTCTGATCAATCTGCTTCCGTTTCTGGGGTTGCAGTTTGACCCGAAGCCGTTTATCCTGCTGAACCTGATTCTCTCGTTTATCGCGGCGTTTCAGGCGCCGATCATCATGATGAGCCAGAACCGGCAGGCCGCGCGGGACAAGCACGAGTCGATCATCGACTTTGCGATCAACTACAAGGCCGAGCAGGAGATTGACGACATGCAGCGGCATCTGCACCGGATGGAGGTGGAGTTGAAGGAGATTAAGGAGTTGTTGAGGGAGAGGGGGTAAAATCGACAAAATCTCCTGTTTACTTCTATTGGCTGTAGATTCATAATGAACTATAAGCTTTTGGAGGTGTAGGATGAGTAAAGTTATTATTAATGTTAAAGCCTGTAAAAACATTCTAAATGGCTCTTTGAAGCTGCAAACAGACACAATAAATATCAAATACGCTCAAAATGGTACTGGAAAATCAACCATCGGTGAAGCCTTGCAGCATCATATTATTGGTGATCTCGAAAGTACAATAAGTTTTCATTCATTCTTGACAAACGAAACACCGAAAACAACAATGACTGTTGAGAATGATGATGGATCATTTGAAGAGAAGAACGATTTTTTCAAGCACATTGAAGTTTTTAATGAGGACTTCGTTAATAATATTGTTTTCAAGGAAAATGAAGCGATCACTGATTCGTTTAATATCTTTATTAAGACTCCAGATTATATTAATAGGAAAGCGGCACTAGACGAGAAACTAGCTGAACTTATAAGCCATCTTCGCACAGAAGAATCTATTAGCAACTTTTTGGACACCTTGCTAGAAGTCTCATCAAAGTTCTCGAAAAACAAGGATGGTTCTTTAGCGAAAAAAGGTCTCTTTAAAGATGCTCTTAACCCTGTAAATATTCACAATATACCAAAAGAACTGGAAAAGTATAGAACGTTCTTTGTTAAGGATGCTCGCGTTTCGTGGATTTCATGGAAAGCTCAAGGATATCAATTTGCTCAAGAAGACCCGTTATGCCCCTTCTGCGCCAACGGTGTTGAACAAGAAGAGATTCGCAAGGATCAGGAAGCCTTTACAAACACTTATAGCAAATCAGTCGTAAAAAACCAAAAAGACCTTGAAGACTATATAGAAACTTTAAAGCAGTACATTTCAGAAGACAAGTATTTACTTCTCAAAGGATTCACGAGAGAAATTGGCAATATTGATGATTTTTGTCATGAGTTTTCCCATTTTATCGACGATATTTACCTGCTAATAACAAAAATCACTGACGTCACTTCATTCTCAACGTATGGAATAAAAGATAAAGATATTAACCAGATTGAATCTAAACTCAAATCATACATAATCAACAAAGATATTTTTGTTTATTTCAAAAGTGATAAGGCACTAGAAATTTACTCGACAGTGAATTCGAAAATAGAATCCGTTTTACAAAAGATTGGCGAGATAAAGGCCGGTACAGCTTCACTAAATAAGTTAGTGCGAGATTACATCGTCAAGTCTAACACGGATATAAATGAGTTTCTTTCGCTTGCAGGAATAAATTATCGATTTTCTCTTGAATCTGATGCTGAGGATACAAGCTTTGCTAAACTTGTATACCAAGGTGCTCGTCCTGATCTTGCTGAGAAAGCGAATCTTCGCAAGTGTCTTAGCTGGGGAGAACGTAATGCAATATCCCTTGTGCTTTTCATATATTATGCTAATTCAAAGAATGCAGACTTGATTGTACTTGATGACCCCATCTCCTCTTTCGATAAGAGCAAAAAGTTTGCAATAGTTGACCGCTTATTTAAAGCACCCTCTGAAGCAAAAAGCTTACTTAAGAAAACCGTTCTTTTATTGACGCATGATTTCGAACCAATTATAGATTTATATATCGAGAAAAAGTTTGCTAACAATCTCGCTGTCGCTGACTATTTAATCAATCGCAATGGCACCTTAGAAGAACAACCAATTAACCCCAAGATCGACGTGAAACCGATAACTAAGCTGTATTACGCGGATGTCATTGATTCAAATTTAAACTATGTCTGTCGCTTTGCTGCATATAGGAAATACCTTGAGTATGTTGTTGAGGGTTATGAAAATAGCCTTGCATATCATTTCGTATCATCACTTCTCAAAAGTCGCCCTACGCCAATTAAGAAAAAGGGCGACCCATCGAGTACATTGAGCGAAGAGGAAATTGCCGATGCTATAAAGCAAATTTCTCTAATTACAGATATACCTGCTAGTGATCTAGAGTATGGTAAACTAGTTCAAACCCATTTCTCAAAAAAGGCTATGATACAAGCTCTACAGAACGAAACGAGGAACTACTACCGCCTAGTAATTCTTAGAGCTATATGCATTATTGAAGATTGCGAGATTAATATTACAGATGAAGTGTTAAGAAAATATCTTAACTCAAGTTTTCACATCGAAAACGATTATGCATATTATTTGGATTATCGATCTTTCGATCCAATTCCTCCGTTTGTTTCCGAAAAGATGCAAAATTTCATCCGAGATTTTATAAAATGAAAATAGTTGTTTTTAAAAAAATTTATGATTGGTATCATATCAAAAGGGCGACCTAAGCCGCCCTTTTCCTTATTCCTAAACCTTATTTCCCTTTTCTCGTATACTGCCGCATACTCGTGCTCATCAGTTTCCCCGCCATCGACGGGTTGCGCGCGGCGCTGTTGGTCGGGCTGGTCTTCTCCAACCCGCGAAACCCCTCCGCCTGCGGATTGGTCTCGTCTTCCTTATGCTGCAAATGCGGCAGCTTGCCGATATTCTTTTTCATCTGTTCTACCTCTCGTTTCTGCTTCTATTATACCAGAACGCAACCCCGCCCGCCACAGGCCGCCCGTCACCGCGGCGCATACACCAAATCCACGATGCCGTTATAGTGCTCCGTGGAAAGAAGCCGTAGCGGAATCGGCTGCTCCAGCGCGTCAAACAGGCGAATCCCCGCGCCGCGAATGGTCGGCATCACGTTGATGTGAAAGCGGTCGATCAGCCCCGCGCGCAGCGCTTGATTGACGACGTTTGCTCCGCCGCAAATCCAAATCTCGCCGCCGGGCTGCGCCTTGAGCCGCGCAAGCAACGCCTCAATCGGCTCCTGCGTCAACTCCATCCCCGCCTCCGTCTCCACCTCGCGGTGCGTGAGCACATAGCTCTTCTGCTTGTCATACGGCCACGCGCCGGGCATCAGCTCCGTCGTAAGCTGGCGATAGGTGTTATACCCCATCACGATATCGCTCACGCCCGCAATGAACCGCTCATACGAGCCAAAATCGCTCGCCTCCGCGCTCTCCCCGCCGAGCCAGTCGATCCCGCCGTCGGGAGACGCGATGTAGCCGTCGAGGCTCATGGCGATAAACAACACAACATTACGCATAGCAAAAACCTCCTGCGTTTCTGTATTTTTCGCGTTCGTTTCCGCGGACAAATCCCGCGGTCTAACCACACTCATCATACACTGCCGCCGCAAAAAAGAAACGGACGGAAGTCACACTCCGCCCGTTTGTGATGTATGTTTTTTACTCCGCGATGTAGGAGCAGCAGTAGTCGCAAACGCCCTCCGCCTCACACTCAAAGCGGCTGTTCGCGGGCACCTCGAAGGACTCTCCCTCGCCAAACGCGCGCCACGCGCTCTCGCCGGGCAGCAGCGCCTTTAGCACGCCGCCGAGAATCTCCATATGCTCCTTTTCCGCCGTGCCAAACGAATATTTTCCCGGCAGAATGATCCCGAGCGTCTTCTTCGTTCCGTCCGCAAAAAGCACCGTGCGGCTCGTGACCTTGCCCTCGTAATACACATTCGCCTTCTTGACGATGGTGACCTGTTCAAAGCGATCCATTGCTGTTTCCTCCCGTTTCCGCGTGCGATTTTTCCTATATTACCGCAAATCGGGCGGGAAAGATAGCGTTTTTTTCGAATTGCTTACAGCAGCAGTCGCAGCAGCTCGTCAAATCCATCTACTGTGTACGTCGGGTGGATGTGCGGCTCGCCCGCGCCTGCGGGACGGTACCAGCAGGTGTCGATGCCCGCGTTGACGCCGCCCGCGATGTCCGCAGAAAGCGAATCCCCGATCATGAGATATTTCGCGCGATCCGCGTCGCCGAACGTTGCGAAGATATAGTCGTAATACGCCTTGTCCGGTTTTTGCACGCCCATCTCCTGCGAGATGAACACCCCGCCCAACAGCGGCAGGAAGCCGGATTTTTGCAGCCGCGCACGCTGCACGAGCGTCAGCCCGTTGGTCGCGACCGCGAGTCTGTAGCGTTTGGAGAGCGTCTCGAGCATCTCCATCGCGCCCGGGAGCAAAATCGCCTGCTGGCCTAGGTTTTCGACGTAGTGCGCGTTGAGGGCTGTGCCCTGTTCCGCCGGAACGCCGAGATGGATCGCATAGTCTTCAAAGCGCACGCGTTGTACGGCTTTGCTGTCCAGCTCGCCCGTTTCAAATCGCGCCCATGCCGCGCGGTTGATTTCCAGGTATCGCTGATAGTCCGCCTCGGTGATGGGCACGCCCATCTCCTCCATCGATTGAAACAGCGCGGTTTTCTCGCCCGCAGTGAAGTCCATCAGCGTGTTGTCGATGTCAAAGAGCAGGTATTCATACGTCCGGGGTTTTGTGTTCAATGCCTCATCCAGCCTTTACGTGTCAATTTGGTTGGTACTAGGGTACTACAGGTTGGCGGTTGGGGCAAGGGGTGTGTATTAATCGTTTGCATCCGTATAGCATCACTAAGTATCTGTTGTATCTGATGCTAAGCGTTTTCGACGATATTGATAAATTCGGTTTCCGTTATTATTAAAGCAACGGAAAAGCACATGGTCGAAAAATTGCGAAATTCATGAGTTTTGAATGTTTGCTTTTTAAAAACCAAGTAATGTTGTAAAATGAATTGTATAATTTACGCAGTTGAGTGGTTAGTGAGTCACGCGATAGGATTCACCGCTCTTAATTTGATTTGAGCGTATTGTTGCATGCTGTTTATGCTTGTAGGACTACTTTACTATTTGACTGTTAGTTCTTTTATTATTGGAGGTGGATCTGTGAATACTTTGTTCTCTGCACTCAGTGAAACAGAATTGCGTGATTATTGTCATCATAACATCGATGCGTTTGAAAGCTGGGTTCGCCGGCTAATTGATGAGTTGTTCAGAATTAAGTACGGTTCAGATTACTTTAATTATCAGATTTCTGATGATCTTCCATTAATTAAGAAAGAGATGCGGCAGAGAATTGAGCAACGCATGTCCGATAACCCAACTAGATTTCCAAGGAAAATTGATGCAATACTTATAGAGGATGTAATGTATTTTCTTTGTCGAGATGACCTATATGCAGAACATTTTAAGAATATTCTAGAGCCTTTTTTTTCGGGAAAAGAAGAGGCGCGAAAGGTGCTAGAAAGGATCATCCCCATTCGTAATAAACTCTCGCATGGAAACGCAATATCGTATCACGAAGCGGAACAGTGTATTTGTTATACTAACGATTTTATCGCAGTGTTTAAGCATTATTATGATTCGTTAGGAAAGTCAAGGGAGTATAACGTTCCCACTTTTATACGAATTAAGGATTGTTTCGGAAACGATGTTATAGTTGATTCGACTAACCAATACAAGATTTATTTTACATTCCCCTTAGGACCGAAAGTTCAATTGCGTTCAGGTGATAGTTATAAACTATGGGTCGAGACTGATCCGAGCTTCGATAACACTCTCTACGAAGTAAGTTGGGGCGTGACATATTATGGAAATAACATCATCAAAAAAGGAGTCGGAAAGACTATCGAGTTCGCTGTTGAAAACAAACACGTTTCTTACTCTCCCACAATCATCATTGTTCTCACAACGAATAAAGAATGGCATCGACACGGAACTTTTGATGATTCTGTCGAGATACGTTTAGAAGAAATTTTACCTCCAATTGAAGAAACTTATTAAATTCTTTTTGTACAATTATCCAAGCGCACCATCTATAGATTATTGATATTTGTTCCTAGACATTATTGTTCAAAAAACTGTTTCAAATAGGTATTTTACATATGAAACTTGGAATGAAGGTCAGAGAAGGTGAAACGACCACCTATATCTACTTATGCGGTATTAAACCAGCTAGAAGCATTCAACTGACGAATAAAGTGGTTTTATTACCTGTTAGTACATCTCCTACTCCAGATGATATGATCACATGCATCATGAAGAACGGGAGCGGTAGCGAGTTTGAATTAGGAATTTTAATCGCCACCTTACGCTATACAACTGCGATGATACGAATTGACAGTGATAGCGCGAAAGAGTTAATAGTACATGCATGGAATTCACAAACAATTTGTGTGCTTATTGGAGCATTGCTGGATTGTGAGGTGACATGGTATTTCCAAGCAAATAGTCCAGCAAACATGTTTGATTCTAAGACAAAAATATCAACAATAACTGGCCATATGCTGAAATTTCCGAGTAAAGTAGAAAAAATTAGCAAGAAAAATTGTGCTTATCTTGAAAAAAACATTCCTATCGCGTTTGCTTTAACTGATGATGAAAGATTCTGGCATGCTACAAATGCACTTTGGAGCTATCGGTGGAGTGCGAACCAAGCTGTTCAGTTAAGTGTAATATGGGGCGGTATTGAAGCACTCTTTCTTATTGAAAAAAATATTAAGTATAATTTGTCAATTGCCGCATCGAGGTTTCTTACAGGAGATGACAGTTTGGCAGAAAATATTAGGTTGCTTTATCAAGCAAGGTGTAAAGCAATCCATGAAAGAAAGAAAGGTAAAGTTGAGTCGCTTATTGAGTCTGAAAAGTTATTACACGATTTAGTTCTAAAGTGTGTTCAATTTCAAAGTGTGCCTGATGTTAAATCGCTCCTAAAATGAAATCTTAACCGCCGCACACAGCAATAAATTCACCCAATAGTAGATTCGCTCAATTTATATCTTTGTTTTCATCCTCCCGCCCGGATGGGTTTTCTTTTCCCAAATATAACAGCAGAAGGTCAACAATATTGGATTCTTTAATAGTGTGATGTCATAATAAACCTTCAGCATCTAATTAAGAAAAACCACCCTATCGGGTGGTTTTTCCTTTTGGCGTCCCCGGCGCGATTCCCCGGTTATCCGCCCGCTGCTCGCTCACACCGCTCGCAGCTTGGTCGGCTGCCCTTCGCGGCCGCTAAAAACGCCGACACCGCGGCGTTTTCTTTACGCGGCTTCGAATCGCTTCAATTTTAGGCAAAAAGGAAGCCACCCAAATGGGTGGCTTCCTTTTTGGCGTCCCCGGCGCGATTCGAACGCGCGGCCTTTCGCTTAGGAGGCGAACGCTCTATCCTGCTGAGCTACGGAGACACATATGCGGTTTTGCGCCGTGGATTACGGCACGCGGCAAGAGGAATTATACCGAAGCTGCGTTGTGATTGTCAACCAGACCCGCGACGAATTCGGCGCAGCGCGCGGCGACCGCCTCCCGCTCCGGCCCGTAGGTGCAGCCGTGCGGCGAATGGTCAAACTCCGATAGATCCACGCTCGGCGCGTTAACGGTGCCTGTACAGAAGATTTCGATGCTCTTGGGATCAACCTTGTCGTCCTGCGCCGCGGAGATCAGCAGCGTCGGGCAATCGATTTTATCGAGATTGCGCGTGAGTTTCCGCGCGAGTCTGCCGAGATCGACGAGCTTTCGCGTCGAGAACCCGCCGTACATCTGCGCGTAGAGGTTGTCGCCCCAGGCGGGCTTGCCGCCGCGGCTCTCGGGATACCCCACCACGGGGATGATCGTGCTGAGCGCACGCGCGACGCGCAGATACTTCTTCATCTTGATCGGCGTACAGATCAGCACGAGCCCGTCGAGGTGCTCCTCCTCCGCCAGCAGCCCGCAGAGGATGCCGCCGAGCGAGAGCCCCAGCGCGTAGATTTGCGTGCATCCCTCGTCCTTGAGTCGCTTGTACGCCGCGCGAATGCCTTCGAGCCACTGTGCGCCCGTGGAGGCGTTCTGCGCGCGGACAGTTTCGCCGTGTCCCGGAATCATGGGCGAAATCACGGTATAACCCTTTTGAATCAGCGCGTCCGCCACTACGCGGATGTTCGCGGGTGTGCCGCCGATGCCGTGGAGCGTGATGCATCCGATTGCGCTGACCTTGTGGAACAGCGGCTGCGAGAGATCGTCGTCAAACGGCGGACGCTGATCCAGCACCGCTTTGTCCGGCAGATAATCCTTCAGCGCTTCAAAGATGGATGGCATACTCCACTACCCCCTCCGTCGAAACGGTCGATAATGCTTCGCTCTGCGAATTTTTCTAACTTACAGGAGTTTCTTCGTCTGGCGATAAACGTCGCCGGAGCCAACGGTGACCACGAGGTCGCCCTCCTGCGCATGCTCGTCCAGATACAGGCGAATCTCCTCAAACGTCGGAATATAGATGGCGTTGCTGCTCTGCTCGTTGATCGCCTTGACCATATCGCGCGCGTGGACGATGCCGGTGTCCTTCTCGCGGCCGGGGTAGATATCCGGCACGAGCACGGTGTCCGCGTCCGTAAAGCACGTCACGTTGTCGCAAAACAGCGTGCGCGCGCGGGTGTAGCTATTGCATTGGAACACGCAGAAGAGCTTGTTGTGTGGCACGCGCTTGGCGGCGTCCAGCGTCGCGCGGATTTCGTTCGGGTGGTGACCATAGTCGTGGAATACCCTTACACCGTTGCGCTCGCCATAAAACTCAAACCTGCGGCGCGTGTTGACAAAATCGTGCAGCGCCTGCGCCTGTACGTCAAACGGAACGTGGAAGTGGTCGGCAACTGCGATTGCGCCCAGCGCGTTGACCACATTGTGCATGCCGGGCACGCTGAGCTGCACCGTACCAAGCGACTCGCCGCGGCGCACGAGCGAAAAGCCCGCGTTGCCGCGCGCGTCAAACACGATGTTTTCGGCGGTATAGTCCCCGCCCTTGAGCCCGTAGGTGACGATATTGAGGTCGCTCTTGTCGGCAAGCGCCTTGACCCGCTCGTCGTCCGTGCACGCAATCAGCGTGCCGTCCTCTGGCAGTAGCGCAAGGAAACGCTCGAACGCCGCGACAATTGCGTCGATATTTTCGTAATAGTCCAGATGGTCGTCGTCGATGTTGTTGATCAGGGCGACGGTGGGTTTCAGCGTAAGGAAGCTTTCGACGTATTCGCACGCTTCGGTGATAAACAGATCGCGATTGCCGACGTGTACGCCGCCTTCCAGAAACTCGACGTAGCCGCCGACATGGATGGTCGCTTCCGTCTTTGCCTGCGCGTGGATGATGGCGAGCATGGATGTGATGGTCGTCTTGCCGTGGCAGCCCGCGATGGCGACAACTTCCTGATACCGCTCGCTGATCTGCCCCAGTGCCACGCTGCGTTCCAGCTCGGGGATGCCTTTTTCGCGTGCAAGCACGCGCTCGGGGTTATCGGGCTTGATCGCCGCGGAATAGACGATGAGGTCCGCGCCGTCGACGTATTCGCCCGTATGGCCGATGCTGTAGCGGATTCCCTCGTGATCCAGCGCGTCGGTGAACTGCGTGCGCTCGCGGTCGGAGCCGGTCACCTCGTGCCCGAGGGACTTGAGAATCAGCGCAAGGCCGTTCATGCTGCAGCCGCCGATGCCGATGAGGTGGATACGCTTCGCGTCGTCAATATGTGCCATCTTGTGATGTCTCCATTGCTTTTCAGAATCTATTTATTATACGCTTTACGCGGCTTTTGCGCAATGTCGCGCGGAAATCGATGCGATGATTGTGTTGCTCGCAATCAAACCGCATCAAAAATGAAGATGCTGAAAACCGCGAAAAAGGCTTGCCATTTTCAGCCCAATACGGTAAAATATCTTTTGCGCGGGGATGTAGCCCAGTTGGTCAGAGCGCTTCGTTCACATCGAAGAGGTCGTGGGTTCGAGCCCCTCCATCCCCACCA
>PGZM01000010.1 GCA_002841395.1 Firmicutes bacterium HGW-Firmicutes-9 | reverse complement strand
CCACGGTCTACTTCGTGGTCACGAACCCGAACTACAATCCGGTGTTCGGCAGCGAAGTCATTACCATTAATAAGAGAGTAGTCGCGCTGACGACCGAAGATGCCAGCAAGATGTACGACGGCAGCGCGCTCACGAACCCGAACTGGAACTATGACACAACCGGCAACGACGGCTTCGTCGCGGGTCAGGGCTTCGCGACCGCGACCGCTGACGGCACGATTACCAACGTCGGCACGGCGGAGAACACGTTCTCCTACACGCTGACCGCTGCGACGAATGCCGACAACTACACGATCGACGTCACCAAGGGTACGCTGACGATCACCGCGTCGACCGTGCTGACTGTGGACGCCACCGACGTGACCGAGATGTACGACGGAACCGCCTACGGCGTGTCCGCAAGCGCCAATGTTCCGACCGGCACAGTCATTCGCTACAGCGAGACGCCCAGCACCGACCCGGCGGCCTACACGCTGACGAGCAGCCCGACCGCGACGCATGTCGACGATTCTCGGACGGTCTACTTCGTGGCGACGAACCCGAACTACACACCTGCCTTCGGAAATGCGGACATCGACATCACGCCGCGCAACATCATGGTCACCGGCGCAACGCAGAGCCGCGCATATGACGGAACAGCATTGAGCGATTCCAGCGTCACGCTCTCCGGCGACGGTTTCCTCGCGGGTGAAGGTTACGAGATCTTGCCCACGGCGACCAGCACGATCACCAACGTTGGCTCGGTCAACAACATCGTGGCGCCTGGCACGCTGAACGCGGCAACCGATCCGCACGACTATTCGATCTCCACGACGCCCGGCACGCTGACTGTGACGGCCAGAGAACTGACCGTTCAGGCGGACGACCAGCAGATCGCCTACCCGGCAGACCGTCCCGCGAACGCGACGCTGACCTACACCCTGGTCAGCGGCAGCCTCGCCAGCGAGACCCCGGCATATGTCGGTGCGCTCGGATATGATTCCGCACTGGCAAGCGATCCGCTCACGCCGGACACCTACACCGACGCGATTGTCGCTGGCACGCTTGCGCTGACCAACAGCGGCGCGTTCAAGGCCTCCAACTACACGCTGACCGTACTGCCCGGCGACCTCAAAGTCGTCAACGGCGGATTCACGGTTGACCTCACGGGCGGAAGCTGGACCTACGACGGCGACCCGCACGGCCCGACGCTGACCGGCACCACCGCGGGCGACACGGTCGAGTACTTCATCCCCAACGGCACCGGCGGCTGGACATCGACAGGCACGACGCCTCCGACGGTGACCGACGTCTCCGACGGCCCGCTGACGGTGAAAGTCGTCGTCACGCGCCCGGGTTACGATCCCGCGGAAGACACGACCACGCTGACGATCAATCCTGCGAACACGACAGCGGATTCCGACGGCTACACGGGTACCTACGACGCAGTGCCGCATGGAATCACGGTGACCCCGGCAGTGGATGGCTCGACTGTCCGCTACTCGCTGACCAACAGCACGGACCCGGCGGACTACACGCTCACGACCAGCCCGACGGCGACGGATGCAACCACAGGAACCACGGTCTACGCGAAGTCATTACCATTAATAAGAGAGTTGTCGCGCTGACGACCGAAGATGCCAGCAAGATGTACGACGGCAGCGCGCTCACGAACCCGAACTGGAACTATGACACGACCGGCAACGACGGCTTTGTCGCAGGACAGGGATTCGCAACGGCGACTGCCGACGGCACGATCACCAACGTCGGCACAGCGGAGAACACGTTCTCCTACACGCTGCTTGCTACAACGAATGCCGACAACTACACGATCGACGTCACCAAGGGTACGTTGTCGATCACCGCGTCAACCGCGCTGACTGTTGACGCCAACGACGTGACCGAGAAGTACGATGGCACCGCCTACGGCGTGTCCGCAAGCGCGAATGTTCCGACCGGAACAGCCATTCGCTACAGCGAGACGCCGAGCAGCGATCCCGCCGCCTACACGCTGACGGCGAGCCCGACGGCGACGCACGTCGACGACAGCAAGACGGTCTACTTCGTGGCAACGAATCCGAACTACGCACCGGCCTTCGGCAGCGCGGATGTTACGATCACGCCGCGCGACGTTGTGGTCGATACCGCGAGCGCAACCCGCGTTTACAACGGACTTGCGCTGAACGCCAACGGTTGGCTCGTCGACAACACGTCCAGCGGTTTCGTCGGCAGCGAAGGCTTTGCGACCGCCGCGACCACGGGCAGCATCATCAACGTTGGAACGGCGAACAATACCTTCGCCTACACGCTCAAGACCAACACACTTGCCGCGGACTACAGCATCAGCGTGGTGCCCGGCGTGCTGACCGTCGTACCGCGTCCGGTGCTCATCGTGGCGACCGACACGGATAAGAACTTCGGGAGCAGCGACCCGGTGTTTGGGTACACGGTGCCCACAGGCGACATCGGCGGCACGACGTATTTTGCGATTCTGCCCGCTGATCTGGGCGGCATCACGGTAACGGTCAACCGCTTGGGCTACGACACCGATGTCGGAACCTATGCCGATGTGCTGTTGCCTGCTATTAACACTACGCCCGCGATTCTGGCGAACTACGTGTTTGTGACACAAACGGCAGACCTCACGATCAATCCGCAGGTTGTCTACAACCTCAATACCACGGATGCGGTCACGGGATTCCCGCAGACGCAGTGGTTTGAGCTCGGCTCCGATGCAGTGGTTGCCAATGCCGATGGCGTGAAACGCGCGGGCTTCCGCCTGATCGGGTGGGAAGACGCAGCGACGGGCGATCCGATCGCGCTTGGCGGCGCAATTCCTGCAATCAGCAGCAACCATGCGCTCAACGCCGTTTGGGAGATCGCGCTCTATGACGTGATCTACGACAGCGGCACGACGGATCAGGTGGATCGTATGCCGGCGAACGTCGCCGATAAGGCGTACAACACGGCGCTGACGGTCGCAACCAACATCCCGTATCGCTCCGGTTACGACTTCCTCTACTGGATGACGACGGATATCGACGGTACCGAAAAGCAGCTGGTGCCCGGCGCGGCATTCAACATGCCGGACGGCGACCTGACGCTCAAGGCGGTTTGGGATCCGAGATCGTCCCCGATCTACTACCACGCCAACGGCGCGGACGGCGGCACGTATGAGGCAGGACGATTCTTCACCGACTCGATCGTGACCATTGCGGGCAACATGTTCTCGCGGCCCGGCTACCGCTTCCTCGGCTGGAGCGAAGGCTCGTCAACCGCGGGCGTTTCCCAGCAGCCCGGCTACTCGTTCTACATGCCGCCGCGTCAGGTGAACCTCTACGCCCAATGGGAGAAGCTCTCCTTCACGGTGACCTACATCGTCTCGGGCGGCACGGGTGATCTCGATGGCACCACGCCGTACGCGGTGTACACAGACCTCAGCTATGGCGATGCGATGCCGATTCCGGCGAATCCGACGCTCAACGGCTACACCTTTGAGGGTTGGACGACCGCGATTCCCGCAACGGTGCCGGATGGCGACCTCGTGATCTACGGTTCGATGAAGATCGCAGGTCAGGAGGACGAGCCCGAAAAGGTTGTGGATGAGCAGACCCCGTTGGCGGGCGGTCCGGTTTGGGCGCTGCTGAACCTGATTCTGACGATTGCGACCGCGCTGACATCGATCCTGATGCTGATCGGCCTCTTCGGAAAGAAGAAGGAAGAGCGCGACGGTCTGGTGATCCGCGAGACGGAGAAGCATCCTGTGACCCGCATGCTCACGCTCCTGCCGGGCATCGGCGCGATCATCGCGTTCATCCTGACGGAGAACATGAGAAACCCGATGGTCTTCACGGATCGTTGGACGCTGTTGATGGCGATCATCGCGCTCGTGCAGCTCGTGCTTGTGGTTTTCGGGGCGAAGAAGGACAAAGATCCGGACTACGAAAACCTGGGCTCCGCACCCAAGGCAGAGTAAGACATTCGTAGAAACCAACGGAACTTGAACCAAAACAAAGCATCCGGCGCGACTTGCGCCGGATGCTTTTATATAGGAAGAAGTCCGGCTATGGACTAGGCTGGATTTCGTCACACGGCCTCTGAAATTGTAACATGGGCATTCTAAAATCAAGATGTTCCGTAACAATCGCATAAGAACACAATAATCCAGAAAGCGAGTGTAACATCAAATCGCTTGAATTTGGGGGTAAAACGGATGATAAAGACGTGTCGAAGTAACAATTTGTTGCATTTGCGTGATTTATAGCAGTATAATCATTGCATGATTCAAGCGTCGGTGGCCGAACGGTTGCAAAAAGGAATTGCGTGGCTGCTTTTCTTCGGCTTCTTCTGCCTGACGGCCTGCGCGGCGAGCGATTCCGCGGCGCCGGATGCGGCGGAAACCGAATCTGCTGTTGCGCAATCAAGCACGGCGGCGCAGGAGGAAACAAAGCCTCTCTTGCTGCCGGAAGCATCCGGAACTGTCGTGTTCACGGGCGCGGGGGTAACAATCGACGCTTCGCATACCGATCAAGGGTATGTGATGATCCAATGTGTGGCGAGTGACAAGCGGCTCAAAGCGCGGATTGCAACCAGCGCGCAGACATACTATTATGATCTGCCGGGCGGAGAAGGATACAGCGTGTTTCCGCTCCAGATGGGAGACGGCAGCTATACCGTCCGCGTGATGGAGCAGGTGGAGGACGATTTGTACGCCCTTCGATATGGCGTTGAGATCGACGTCACGTTGGCGAGCGAGACGATTCCGTTCTTATATCCGAGTCAATATGTATGGTACGATGCGGACAGCGCGACGGTGCAAAAAGCGCGCGAACTTGCCCACGGCATGACCGACCAAACAGAGATCGCCAAAGCGTTTTATAAGTTTGTGGTCAAGCACATGACCTATGACAACGAGCTGGCCAGAACGGTCGAGACCGGCTATCTGCCGAATGCGGACGCGTCGCTTGCGAGCGGTACGGGCATTTGCTTTGACTATGCGGCGCTGCTTGCGGTCATGCTACGCTCCGAGGGGATTCCCACGCGGATGCTGATCGGCACCGTGACGCCGGAGAATCTCTATCATTCCTGGAACAGCGTGTATTTAGAGGGTAAATGGGTCTGGATGGACCCGACGCTGGACGGCTCGCGCCATAAAGAGAACGACTATATCACCGAACGCATCTACTAAGCATTCAAGACATATGCGCATTTGAACCGTTCATGCAGGAAATAGATGTACAAAGTTAAAAAATCTGTTACGATGTAATAATAGCGACTGCCCAGAGCAGTTTGACCAGAAGAATCCGATAAGAAGGGGAACCGGAATGCAGGAGAAAACGACGCAGAAAACGCTTCCGCCGGACGAGATTGCGCTCTTTTGCGAGCAGGTCGCCATGGTGCTCAAGGCGGGCATTCCGCTGGGCGACGGCATGGATACCCTCGCGCGCAGCTATGCGGACAGCCGCTTCGGCGCGCGCTTTGAGAGCATGCGCGCGGCGGTGGATCGCCGTGGCACGCTGTCGGATGCGCTGGAAGACGCAGGTATTTTCCCAAGCTATATGCTTGCGCTGACGCGCATCGGCGAACGCTCCGGCAAGCTCGATGAGGTCATGGCTTCGCTTGCAAACTATTATCAGTGGGAAGCACAGATCAAAACCTCGGTTAAAAACGCGATACTCTATCCGAGCGTGCTCGTGATGATGCTCGCGGTGGTCATCGCAATATTGGTCATCAGCGTGATTCCCGTGTTTCAGCGTGTGTTCGACAGCCTCGGTCTATCGGCGGGCAGTCCCGCATCTGCTGCGATGCAGATCGGTGTTGGCGTCGGCAAAGGCATGCTGATTCTCGTGGGCGTGTTCGCGGTTGCGCTAATCGTGTTCGGCATTCTGCTGCGCACGAGCAAACGCGAATCCGTATTGGCGCTGCTTTCCAAGCTGCTGCCGCCGGTGCGCCGCGTCAATGCGCGGCTTTCGACCGCGCGATATGCCTCCGCGCTGTCGATGATGCTCGCTTCAGGTTATCCGGTTGAGGATGCGATGCAGCTTGCGCCAACGGTCGTTACGGATGAGAAACACAAACGGCAGGCCGAGCGCGCGCGGGAGCATCTGCTCTCGGGCGGAAACTTTGCCGATGCCGCAGAAAAGAGCGGCCTGTTTGAGCCCATGCACGAGAAGATGATTCGCTTCGGAACAGCTGCAGGCAAGATCGACGCGGTCATGGAAAAACTCAGCGGCATCTATATGAACGAGGCGGACGATGCGATCCACAACGTGATCGCGATGATCGAGCCGACGCTGGTTGCGGTGCTTTCCGTCGTGATCGGCGGCATTCTGCTCTCCGTGATGCTGCCGCTGCTGTCGGTGCTCTCCGCGGTGGGCTAAATCGTTCCCAAAAGATGCGAATCAACGGAACCCGAATCGATATTTTGGCGTTGGAGTCAAAAGATTGACGTTTTATAACACGAATCCTTCCGCGAACCCGATTGGCTGATAGGATACCATTACCGAAAGGAGCATCCGGCATGCATCTCTATGAGAGACCGCGCGGACAATACCGCGGACTGCTGTCCGCTGCATTTGTGTTTGCGTTGCTTGCCGTGGTGTTCCTCATCGCGCTGGTTTCAACCCAGCAGCGCAGCGCGGAGCGGGAAACCGAGATGGTTTCGGCAGCGATCTCACGCGGGATCGTGACCTGCTATGCGGTGGAGGGGAAATATCCGCCGAGCCTTTCTTATTTATATGACAACTATGGCATCTCGGTGGACGAAAGCCGCTATGCCGTGTTCTATGACGTAATCGCGGCAAACCTGATGCCCAGCGTGCAGGTGACGCGCATCGGAGGCGGCTCATGAGCGCCCGGCCGATCACAACGCAGCGCGGCGATGTGCGCGGCGCGTTTGTCTTCGCGCTGCTAGCGACGTTTGCGCTTCTTTCGCTGGTGGTTGTCGTCGTCGGCGCGCGATCATACCGCATGATCAACGCAACGGCAGAGCAGGCGTTTGTCTCGCGCACTGGCATGAGCTATCTGCTCGGCAAACTGCGCGGTGCGGACGAAGCGGGGCAGATCGAGGTCCGGCAGGAGCTGGACGTCACTGTGCTCACGCTCGGCCAAACGTTCGGTGGCGAGGCGTATCATACCTATATCTACTGCGACGGTGTCGCCGTGCGCGAATATTTTGCGCGGGCGGATCTGCCGTTTTCGCCGGATTATGGCGAGAAGATTTTCGATGCTGCCAGCTTAACGTTTGCGCTGGAGGGAAGCCTGCTGGAAATTGAGATCGTCGACCAGGGTGGCAGAATGCATGAAAGCGCGTTCTATCTGCAGGCGGCAAAGGAGGGCGGCGCATGACGGATCAAATGCTCACGCCTCCGAAAAAACGAAGCTCTTTCAGCCCGGTTTTGATCGAGCTGACCATCGTCATCCTATTCTTTGCGCTCTCGGCAAGCGTGATTGTCCGCCTGATCACGGTGGCAAACGCGACCGCGCGCGCGAGTGAGTATGAGTCCCGCGCAATTCTTGCGATGGAGACCGTCGCGGAGCAGGTGAAAGCAGACCCCATTGGAGACAACACCTGCAACGAATGCGGCGCGCGCGTGTTCTCGGTCGAGATCGACGAGGATCTCGCCGTGGACTGCGTGGTGACGAGCGACAACTCCCCGCTGCAAGGCACGCTGTATGACATCGAACTGACCGTGACTTCGCCGCAGGGCAAGGTCTACGCGCTCGATGCCGTGCGCTACTTGCCGGACGCGGAGGTGGCGCCATGAAGCAGTATCCTTCGCGGATGGGCATCGGGGCCTCCAGCATTTTGCTGATTCTTGTGATCGTGAGCTTGACGCTGTTTGCGTCGCTTTCGCTGATTCAGGCGCGCGCGGACGCAGCGCTGACCAAGAAGACTGCCGTGAGTACCGCGGCCTACTATGAGGCAGACACCCGCGCGCAGCAGACGATAGCTTTGCTCGACGACGCGCTCAAATCGGGCGTTTCGCCGGAGACGGTCGAAGGCGTGTTGCTGCAGGAAGATCAGACAGCCGCGTTTGCGATAGAAGCAAGCGACGGGCACGTGCTCCGCGTGGTTGCGGACGTGTCATCCGGCAGGAGCATCATCCGATCATATAAATATGAGAGCGCGGAAGGCTGGGCGCAGGAGAGCGCGGGCACGCTCTGGCAGGGAGGCTAACCATGTCCGAAATTCATGAAATCTTACAGTCCGCCATCGAGCGCGGCGGGTCGGATGTGTTCATCATCCCCGGCTCCTGCGTACGTCTCAAGGTTTCGGGAGAGGTGCAGCAGCTGCGGGACACCGTGCTCCGTCCGGACGACACCCGCAGGCTGATCAAGCAGGTCTACGAGCTCGACAATCGTGAGATGGACCGGCTGACGCAGCACGGCGACGACGATTTTTCGTTCTCCATCAGTGGCGTGGGCAGATTCCGATGCAACGCCTATCAGCAGCGCAACTCGCTCGCGATGGTGCTGCGCGTAGTGTCTCTCGTGCTGCCGAACCCGCAGAAGATGCACATCCCCGATGAAATTTTACGCCTCGCAGACTTCAAGAAAGGTCTTGTACTGGTTACAGGGCCTGCGGCAAGCGGAAAATCGACCACGCTCGCGTGTATCATCGATCGCATCAATACCAACCGTCGTGGACACATCATCACCATCGAAGACCCGATTGAATTCATCCACGCGCACAAGGCGAGCGTATTGAGTCAGCGCGAGATCGAGCACGACACACAGAGCTATAAAACCGCCCTGCGCGCCGCGCTCCGGCAGGCGCCGGACGTGATCCTGTTGGGCGAAATGCGCGATTTTGAGACGATTCAGACCGCGCTCACCGCGGCCGAAACCGGACAGCTCGTGCTGAGCACGCTGCACACGGTGGGCGCTGCGAAGACCATCGACCGCATCATCGACGTGTTTCCCGCCAATCAGCAGCAACAGATTCGCGTGCAGCTTTCCATGGTGCTCCGCGCGGTGGTCAGCCAGCAGCTGCTGCCGACGGTGGATGGAGGATTGGAGCCCGTGTTTGAGATCATGCTGGTCAACAGCGCGATTCAGAACATGATTCGCGACGCGAAGGCGCACCAGATGGATAACGTGATCTTTTCCGGCCAGGCGGAGGGGATGCGCGCGATGGACGGTGATATCTTCCGGCTCTATTCTGAAAAGCGGATCACAAAGGAGACCGCGCTGCTATTTGCGGCAAACCCCGAGCAGCTTCGAAAGAAGCTCGGCGACTAACGTCAAGCATACGGAGAAGCTCCGTATCAAGATAAACACAATTTGGCGATGCGCTTTGACGCACCGCACCACGCCAAAGCACAAGGAGGAGACGGCATGGCAAATGCAAAGATTAAAATCAAGATGTTTGGCAACTTTGAGATTGTGGTCAACGGAAACGTTGCGCTCACGCAGCTGCGCCAGGCAAAGAAGACGAGTCAGTTTCTCGAGTACCTGATCCTCAAAAAGGATCGGGCGGTTCCGCACGAGGAACTGCTGGAGATGCTCTGGTCGGACAAAGAGAACCGCAATCCTGCCACGGCGCTTAGAACGCTGCTGCATCGCTATCGCTCGCTGGTGGATCAAAGCAATCTGCCGGAGTTGTCGGATTCCATCCTGACCGCGCGCGGTGCGTATCAATGGAACCCCAACCTTGATTGCGAGATCGATGTGTTCGAGTTCGAGCGGCTTTGTCAGGAGGCGCGCACGCCCGGCATGAGCAACCGCGAGTGCATCGAGCGGTATCTGCAGATGTTGCAGATCTACACGGGGCCGCTGCTCACCAACTCCGCCGAGGAGATGTGGGTTGTGCCCAAGAGCGTGTATTATCACGATCTGTTTTTAGAGAGCGTGTTTACCCTGCTCGATCTTCTCAAAGTGGAAGAGGAGTATGACATGATCGTCCAGGTTTGCCGCAAGGCGATGGACGTGGATATGTTTGACGAACGCCTGCATCTGGAGTTGATGATGGCGCTGGTCAAGACGGGCAAAAAGCGCGAGGCGCTCTCGCAGTACTATTTTGCGACCGATCTGCACTACAAACAGCTTGGCATCCAGCCTTCCGGCGAGATCCGCGCGGTGTATAAGCTCATCGTGCAGGCGGATCAGGAGATGGAAGCGGACATCGAAAAGGTGCAGAACATGCTCGAGGAGGATACCGACGGGCACGGCGCTTTCGTCTGCGAATATGAGATTTTCAAGGAGATCTACCAACTGCAGCGCCGCATGCTTGAGCGCTATAACGGTACGATGTTTCTGGCGTTGTTGACCATCAGCAACACCTATGAGCAGCGGTTTGATAATCTTGTGCTGGATAACATCATGAAGCAGCTGCTGCACGTGTCGCAGTCCAACCTGCGCCGTGGAGATACGATCTCGCGCTACAGCGTGATGCAATACGTCGTGCTGCTGCCATCCGTCACGTACGAAACGGGCAGACTCGTCATGGATCGCATCAAACGGGCGTTTTATAACGAGTATGTCAAATCCAGCGTGGTGCTGACGTATAAACTGCGGCCGTTGTGCATCAACAAATATGACACGGCGACGCAGAAGCGGCTTCCGGAATTTAAGGATGAGGATTAACGGCGGGTGCCGTTCGGGAGCGGAGAATGTTTTCTCCGCTCTTTTTTGTTTGCGATTTGGTGAATTATCCTGCTGCTTGCAGAGTACCGCGGGCGGGTGGGCTTGATTGACACCTACGTACTTGCATGGTAAAATTTGCCCTATAAGCGGGGTAAAATCCCGTTGGAAGCGCAACTGCGAAACGGAAGAAGTAGGCAAATGAAACGCCTGCGCACCGAATCATTGTTGGCAATGGGCGAGAGGGGCTATCGGGATGGAGCAACAACTGCATATTGCGCTGATTGCGACGCATTTTGCGCCGGAAGTCACGCCGATTACCCACCTGTATGCCGATCTTGCGGAGGACTTGTGCCGCTATGGCGCGCGCGTCAGCGTGGTCACCAAGCTGCCGGGTCACGATATGACCGAAGAAGAGCGCGAGGCGTTCTATGACCGCCGGGATGAGATATCGCCGCAGGGCTATCGTATTCAGCGCGTCGGTAAGAAGGCGCGGCGCGGCGCAAAGCTGTTTGAGCGCGCACTTAGGGCGCTGCAGAACACGCTCGCCATCTATCGCACCGCGAAGAAACTCAAGGCGGACGTCTACATCTTTTGCAGCAAGCCTGCCTATCTCGGCCTCGTCGGCGCAGGACTCAGCCGCAAAGCGCGGACGGTCTATATTCTTCAGGAAATTTTCCCGGACAATCTCGTCGCCGCGGGCAAATACACCGAATGGCACCCGTTTGTGCGCCTGTGCCGCAGGATGGAACAGCACATCTACCGCAAAAACCACGCGTTCATCACGCTTTCGGACGAAATGAAGCGAACCCTGGTTGCGCGCGGCGTGCAGGAGGATAAGATCGCGGTGATTCCCAACTGGGCGGATACCAACGCGATTCAACCGATCCTGCGCGAAGAAAACGCGATGTTTGAGGAGTGCAATCTCCCGCGCGAGGGGTTTTATGCCGTCTATGCGGGCACGCTTGGCTTCCTGCAGGAGCCGGACGTGATTCTCGACGCGGCGAAGCTTTTAAAAAACGAGTCGGATATCCGGATTTTGGTCTTTGGCGACGGCTCCCTGCGTGGCCATGTCGAAAGCCGCATCGTGCGGGAGCAGATCGACAACGTGTTGCTTTTTCCGCTGAAATCCACCGCTCAGATTGCGCAGATCTATTCGCTGGCGGATGTGGTGCTTGTGCCGCTGAAAAAGGGCATGACGCGCATCGCCGTGCCGAGCGCGACGCAGCTTGCGCTCGCGGCGGGCAGACCCTTGATCGTCAGCGCGGAGGCAGGCAGCGAGTGGGCGCGGTCGATTGAGCGCGAGAGCTTCGGGCTGTGCATCACGCCCGGAGAACCGCAGGAGATGGCGGACGCGATTTTGCGGCTGCATGCCAGCACGGTGCCGATGCGCGAGCTCGGCGCGCGGGCAAGAAACTATGCTTGCGAGCATGCCTCGCGCGAACAGGCGACACAAGCGTATTTCGATTGGATTCGGGCATAATCGTTTGCGCACGCAGCACAGATTGAAAACAGAATAAAGCTTGAAAACAAAATAAAGATTGATGATAGAAGCGTTGTTGGGCACGAACAGACGGAACTGGGACACGGGAGAATGGCGACATGAAGATCCTGATCACGGGAGCCGAGGGTTTCATTGGCAAAAACCTGATCATTGCGCTGCGTTCGCGGGGCTATGTTGACCTGCTGACGCTTGACGCGGACGCGCCCGCCGAACTCCTCGACCGTTACTGCGGCGAATGCGGTTTTGTCTATCACCTGTCGGGCTCCAACCGCGCGAAGCAACAGGACGAGCTCATGCAGGCTGATTTCAGCTTTACCGATACGCTCCTGCGCCAGCTCAACAAGCACAAAAATCGTTGCCCGGTGATGTTTGCAAGCTCTACCCATGCGGCGCTGCCAAACCTCTACGGACGCAGCAAGAAGGCCGGGGAAGAGCTCCTCGAACTCTATGCTAACGAGACGGGCGCAACCGTATATGTCTATCGCTTCCCGCATGTGTTTGGCAAATGGGCAAAGCCCAACTACAACAGCGTAATCGCAACATTTTGCTATAACGTTGCGCACGATCTACCGATCGTGATCCACGACGAAAACGCGAAGATGCACCTTGCCTACGTCGACGATGTGGCGGAGTCGCTCTGCGACCTGCTGGATGGAAAGACAAACAAAGAAGGCGCATATTGCGTGGTTCCGCAGCTGTACACCGCCACGCTGGGCGATATCGCGAAGCGCATCCGTTCGTTTCGCAACATTCGCGAGAGCAATCTGCTGCCGGATATGACCGAGCCGCTGACGCGAAAGCTCTACGCAACCTACCTGAGTTTTCTTCCCGTGATGGAGTTTGCATATCCGCTTGAGATGCTGGAGGATGCAGACGGCAGTGAGACGGAGTTTTTACGCCTCAGCACCGGCGGACAAATCACGGTCAGCGTTTGCAAACCCGGCATGACGCGCGGCAACCACTGGCACCACACGCGCGCGGAAAAGATTCTTGCGGTTTCCGGTTCGGGCGTGATCAAATTCCGCCGAATCGACATGGACGAAGTGATCGAGTACCCCGTCAGCGCGAAAAAGCACGTCGCGGTCGATATTCCGATCGGCTATGCGCACTGCATCGAGAACACCGGAAAGAGCGATCTCGTGCTGCTGAGCTGGTCGAGCGAGTGCTGCGATGGCGAGGGCGCGGAAGGCGACCCGAGCGAGGTCGTGATTCCATACCCCGAAGCAAACGGATAAACCGGCATTCAGAATCGTCGTTATCCGTGCGTTCAACAACAGGCAATCAGGCGCGGGGCTAGCTCCGCGCTGTTTTTCCGAAGCGGCACAGCCGTAACTTGACCAGAGTGACAGCGCCGTCACAGCTTGACGGATGGAGGATATAGATGGATATCGGCATGATGAAGCAGGAGACGGCGGGGTTCACGCCGGAAACGCAGCAGCGGCAGGAGGAGGATCACGCGCATGTACTGATCCTCGGCGGGGTGGAAACGCCCGCGTCGTCCTATGCGGCGGGTGAAGCGCTTGCGTCGGAACTGGCCGGTCAGGATCTGCGCATTTCCGCGCTGCAATCCGGCGATGCTTCCGCGGCGATCTGGCTCATGCAAGCCGGTGTCGAGTTAATCTCTCTTGCGGGACTGCAAAGCGAGGGCAACGATGCGTCCGCAATCGGGTTTATCGGGGCCACCACCATCGGCGCGGGCGAGACGGAGTCGATGGCAAACCGTCCGTACGTTTGCTGCATCAACGGCATCCGCATCGGCGTGGTCTCGTTTGCGGAGCAAGTTGCGGAAGGATTCAATAATCGCGCAGACATTCTGAGCCTTTCGGCATATGATCGTGTACGGATGTTGCTCAATCAATGCGACCATGTCATCGTGCTTGTCCAGAGCGGACGAAAAGAGGCGGAGCTGCCACTGCCCGAGTGGCGCGAACGCTATCGCTGCTTTGTCGACGCTGGCGCAAGCTTCGTCGTCGATCTGGGCCGTGCCAGAGGCTGGGAAGCATACAAGCACGGGCTTGTGTTCTACGGGTTGGGTTCGCCCACAGGCGCGGATTCGCTGGGACTGTTTCTCAATCTCAAGCGAAACGGAAAGTTCTCCTATGAGGCACGCGCGCTGCAAAACACGGCGGGACTGCTCGATTTTTCGCAAAACAGCGCGTTTCGTGCGCAGATCGACGCGCAGAATACGCTTTTGCTGAACAAGAAGGATTACATTGCAGCCGTAAACGATATGTGCACACGCTTGTATTGCGCGAGTGAATCGACGCAGAAGCGCGGCGTGCTAGGTTTATTCTCTTCACAGGCGGATGAAGGTCAGCGCCTGCTCGCGCTGCTCGAAAACGAGTCTGCGCGGCTTATTGCGCTTAGAGCTTTGCGCATTCGCCGTGAACAAGAAAAGGGCTGGCATGGGAATGCAAAGAGAGCGTGACGCTAAGCCCGAAATTACGCCCTATTTGCAACCATCCGTAGTGTTTTGAAAGCGTGTGTTCCGCAAGCAGTAGGCCTCAAAAACGGAACCATGACGAAAATACGAACAATTATGAAACAATGCGCTTGGGTTGCGCCATTTTCCTGCGCTGTGATATAATATCGCAGTGTATGTTGCAGAGTAAGCGGAGGAGACCGCATTGAAGCCGGCTGCGGTACTGGACATCGGAAGTTCCAAAATCGTCTGTCTGTGCGGCAGTTTTGTCAATCGCGATGGCATAACCGTGCACGGCGTTTCCGTCTGCCCGTATAACGGGTATCACAACGGTTCATTCTCCGATCATCGCTCCTTACATAACGCCATCGTGGAGTCGGTTTCCAAGGCGGAACAGGAAGCGCGCATGCGCATCCGCGAGGCCGCAATCAGCGTTCCGGCTCCGTTTACCAAGATCATCCTCACCGAAGCCACGCTGCCCATCGGCGGCCGCAGCAAGCGCGTCATGGCGGAGGATATTGACGACGTCATCTCGCTCTCCCTCAAAAAGGTAAAGCTGAGCGGATATGTGTTGATGCACAGCACGCCCGTCTCCTTCACGGTCGGCGGGGTGGTGTCTTCCGCTCTCCCGACGGGCGCAAAGACCGAGGAACTCGGGGCGCTCGTTTCGCACATGTATGTGCAGGAAGAGTTTGTCCGCGCGATGGAGCAGGCGCTTTCCCCGCTGGACATCGAGATTTCCATGAGCGTTTCTTCGCAGTTGAGCGCGGCGCTTGCGGTTATTCCCGAAAAAGAGCGTGTTCGCCCGGCGGTATTGATCGACGTTGGTTATACGCACACGGATGTATCCATCGTGGAAAACGCGGCGCTCACCGACATGCGTTCGATCGACGTCGGCGGCAAACACTTAACAAGCGATCTCGCCTTCGGGCTGGATATACCGCTGGAAACGGCGGAGCAGGTCAAGCGGCGGTTTGTGTTTTTACAGGAACCGTTGAGCAGCACAGAGATTGTGCGCATGCCAAACGGCGCAAAGCGCGTGGACCATGCCGCAATCGAGCTGATCCTGGAAGCGCGCGCAGGTGAACTGGTTTCGCTGATTCGCGCGGCACTCAAGGAGATGGGCATTTCGCCGGAGGCGAGCCCCGTCACCTACCTCACCGGCGGTGGAATCGCCATGATGAAAGGCGGTATCGACTACCTCTCTCGCGGCCTGCAGCTGAACGTTCAGCGGGACACGCCGTGGGTTGCGGATATGGATACGCCGAACTATACGAGCAGTTTTTCAGCGCTCGATTTTGTTTTACGAGCTACGAGCGACGACGTGGTGACCAATACGTCGCCGGGAACGCTTGTGGATAGGCTTCGTAACCTTTTTACCAAATAAGGGGGACAAACAATGTTTGAACCGGAATTCGAAAACACCTCTTTTGCGCAGATTAAAGTCATCGGCGTCGGAGGAGCGGGTTGCAATGCGATCAATCGCATGGTGCAGTATGGTCTGCGCGGCGTGGAATTCATTGCCATCAACACCGATAAACAGGCGCTGTTTCTAGCAAAAGCGCCGGTAAAGATTCAAATCGGCGAAAAGCTGACCAAAGGTCTCGGCGCAGGCGCAGACCCCGAAGTGGGCCGCAAAGCCGCAGACGAGAGCCGCGAGCAGATTCTCGAAGCGCTCCGCGGCACCGATATGGCGTTCATTACCGCGGGCATGGGCGGCGGCACCGGAACGGGTGCTACCTCTATCGTTGCGGAATGCGCCAAGGAGCTCGGCATTCTGACCATCGCGGTGGTCACCAAGCCCTTCACGTTTGAAGGCAAGGTGCGTATGCGCAACGCCGAAATCGGCATCGCGTCGCTCAAGCCCGCCGTGGATACGCTCATCACCATTCCCAACGACAAGCTCATCGATCTCGTCGGTCGCGCGAGCCTGCCGGACGCGCTGCGCGTCGCGGACGACGTGCTCCGTCAGGGTATTCAGGGCATCTCGGATCTGATCGCCGTTCCTGCGATGATCAACCTCGACTTTGCAGACGTCAAGACCATCATGCGCGAAAAGGGACTTGCGCACATGGGCATCGGTAACGCCAGCGGCGAAAAGCGCGCGGCGGAGGCGGCCCGTCAGGCCATCGAAAGCCCCCTGCTCGAAACCAGCATCAATGGCGCGCGCGGCGTGCTGATGAACATCACCGGCGGTCCGGATCTGAGCCTGCTCGAGGTCAATGAAGCCGCGGAACTCATCAGCGAGAATGTCGATCCCGAAGCGAACATCATCTTCGGTGCGGACATCGACGAAGCAATGGGCGACGCGCTGCGTATCACCGTTATCGCAACCGGCTTTGATCGCCCGGATCGCATCAGCAGCATTCAGGGCGTGCCCGGCTTTGGCGCGTTCAGCACCTTCCGCTCGCCGTATGGCAGCACGAATGCTGGCATGAACCAGCAGCAGCCCCAGCCGCAGCCGATGGCACAGCCGCAGCCGCAGCCGTTCCCCACACAGGGACAGCCGCAGCCGCAGCCATATCCCACGCAGCCGCAGTATCAGCAGCAGCCGATGCGTCAGCAGCCGCCGATGCAGCAGCAGTACACCTCCGCGTCCTACGCGCCGCGCCGTCCCATCATGACGGACGAGCCGGTGGCAGCGCCGATTCCCCAGCCGCGCCAGGAGCAGGTGTTCAGTGAGAACGACATCCGCCGCGACTATCAGGAAAAACCCAAGAGCAAACTGGATGTCCCCGCGTTCCTGCGCAACCGCTAATCTAGCAAGAAACACAAAGCGCCACTCGTTTGAGTGGCGCTTTTTTGTGCGGTTTTGTTATGCATGCGAATTGTGTTTTGATTCTGGGAACATCGTCAAGATGGGTGCTATCCGTTCGTCGCGCTGCCGTCTCCGGTGATGGGAATCACCTCGCCAAGATAGGTCGGAAGCGGTTGAAAGATGGAGTAGACGAAATCCTTGCATCGCGCTAGTATTTCGCGCGCGTCGAAGAGCCAGTAAGAATTGTAATCCCGCCGGTCGGCTGATACGCCGTAGGCATCCAACCCCAGCGCGCGGGCGATATAGAGCGCGCGGTAGAGATGATACTTCTGCGAGACGATGACCACGGTCTTGATCTGGAAGATATCCCGCGCGCGATAGAGGCTCTCATAGGTGGAAAAACCTGCATGATCCATGAAGATGACTTCCGAAGCAACGCCTGATTCTATCGCGTAATCCTTCATCGCGTTGACTTCGTCATAATCCTCCTGCCCGTGATCGCCGCTCATCAGGAGGCGGTCGGATGCGCCGGATTCATAGAGCGCGACACCCGTGTTGATGCGATCTTTCAGGATGCCGCTGGGTTGGCCATTGTCCCAAACGCGCGCGCCGAGTACGAGAATCGCGTCCGCGCCGAGGTTTGCCGCTTCTTCCGGTGTGATGATTCGATTTTCGGTCGATGCCATCACATAATAGTTCGTCGCAAGAGGCAGCAGTATCGCAAACAGCATCAGCACGACAAGTGCGCGCAGCACGCGTTTCTTCTTGGACGGTTTTGTTTTCGTTTCTGTTTTCATGCGGATATGATACTGAATTCTTGTGGAGGGAATACGAAAAATTGCGTAACAATGTGTTAATAGTGGAGTTCGAATGCTTGTTGGAAAGGAACCTATCACGTAAGTTTCTTTGGTTACTTTCTTTTCAAAGAAAGTAACCCTGACGTGCATTTGTCAGGTTTGTTTTGCTATACTGTAGAAAACGCGGAAGGAGAGGATGTCCCATGCACTATGCCGACTACAAAACCATCCTCTCTCCGCAGAACGGCATGAACCTCTACCGTGGCTGCACCCACGGCTGCATTTATTGCGATAGCCGGAGCAAATGCTATCAGTTTGATCACGACTTTGAGGACATCGAAGTCAAGCGCGACGCAGTGCAGATTCTCGAACAGCAGCTACGCAAGAAACGCCAGCCGTGCATAATCGGAACGGGCTCGATGTGCGATCCGTATATTCCGCTGGAACTGGATTTACAGATCACGCGGCGGAGCATCGAGGTCGTCGAGCGCTATGGCTTCGGGCTTGCGATTTTGACGAAGTCCGCGCGGCTTTTGCGCGATCTCGATCTGTTGAAGAAGATCAATGCGCGCACCAAGTGTGTCGTACAAACCACGCTGACGACGTTTGACGAAGCGCTCTGCAAGAAGATTGAGCCGCATGTTTCTTCCACGCGGGAACGCTTCAAGATGCTGATGACACTCAAAGAAGCAGGCATCCCGACCGTCGTTTGGATGACGCCGATTTTGCCGTTTATCAACGACACGGAGGAGAATATCAAAGGCCTGCTCGACTATTGTGTGCAGGCGGGCGTAAAAGGCATCCTCGGATTTGGCTTTGGCGTGACGCTCCGCGAAGGCGACCGCGAATACTTCTACGCCGCGCTGGATCGCGATTTTCCCGGCGTAAAACAGCAATATATCCGAACATTTAGCAATGCTTACAGCTGCATGAGCCCCAACAACGCAAAGTTGATGGAACTCTTCCGCAGAACATGTAGACAACACGGGATTCTCTATCAGTCTAATGACGTGTTTCGTTATCTTTGGACGTTTGAATCAAAAGAAAAGCAAATCAGCCTGTTTGAGGCGTAGCCTTTTAAATAATCAGATAAAATATAATGAAACCAGAAAGATCCCGCAAAGCGAGAAACGCTCTGCGGGATCTTTGTCTTCCCCCGCGTGCCAATCGTCCGGGGGGGATGAACGGCTGGCGCGCATGGTGTCCTGGGGGTGCGCCGCGGGGAGGGGACCCGGCGGCGTATGTCATCGCCCGAATGGGAACGGGCGGGATGACCGCTTATTCTCCGCTTCCGGAGAAGAGGCTGTTACTGGTTGGCTGGCTTGTATTCGCCGAAGGTGACGGTTACGGTTTGCTCCTGACCATCGCGCTGGATGGTCAACGTCGCTGTGTCGCCTGCGTTGAATCCGCTGATGACCGCGGCCAGTGTGGCGTTGGAGTCAATCGTGGTGTCGTTCACCTTCAGGATCAGATCGCCAGCTTTCAACCCGGCCTGTTCCGCTGCACTGCCTGCCACGATCTGCGCGATCTGCACGCTGGAAGCGCCTCCGAAGAAGTTGCCGAAGAAGCCGTTCTGGTTGTTGTTCGAGTCACTCGAAAGCGTAACGTTCTGCGTATAGACGCCGAGGTACGCTCTGCCGAGCACGTAGCCGTGGTCGATCAGGTTCGAGATGATGGTTTTCACATCACTCACCGGAATCGCGAAACCGAGGCCTTCGGAATTGCTGCCGCTGGCTTTTGCGTTGACGATACCGATCAGCGAGCCGCTGGCGTTGAAAAGCCCGCCGCCGGAGTTACCCGGGCTGATGGCTGCGTCCGTCTGAATCAGCGACATATCCATGCTGCCGACCGTGACTTCGCGGCTCAGTGCGCTGACGATGCCGCTGGTGGCGGTGCCGCGCAGTTCGCCGAGGGGGTTGCCGATGGCGATAACGTCTTCACCAACAGTGAGCATGTCCGAGTCTCCCAGCGTCGCGGGGACAAGCCCCGTTGCTTCGATCTTCAGCACGGCGAGGTCGGTGCGCGAATCGGAACCAATCAGCTTGGCTTCATGCTCCGTGTCGTCGTTGAGGATGACCGTGATGGTCTCCGCACCGTCGATAACGTGCTTACACGTTACGATATAACCGTCGCTGGTGAGGATGATGCCGCTGCCGCTGCCGAGCTGTGCCTGCTGCCCGTCGGTTGAGCTATTGTCCCCGTTGCCGAACGAGTAGCCGAAGTCTCCGCTCGCGGTATAGTAGGTGTCGATGCCGACCACGGATGGCGCGGTGAGCTCGATGATCTGCGCCCGGCTGAATGTACTGGCGAAGCTGCCCGCCGAGGCGGTGGTTAAGCCTGCGCTCGCGCTGGGCTGCGCTTCGGTGAGCGCATTGTTAGCGGTCTGGGTCTGCTGTGCGTTGAGCGCGGTGATCTGGGAGGCAACATACTGTCTCGTATAAAGGCCGCCGAGCAACCCGCCAAGCAGGACCGCGACCATTGTGAAGATGATCAGTGTGGAGAGGCGCACGCCGCGCTTTTCGCTTCGCCGCGGCATATATGCGCCGCCTTGCGTGTTTTGGTAGGAATATCGTTCGTACCAGTCGTTGTTTTGATCCATGGTTAGGTCGCTCCTTTCGGGTTATTGAGAAAACGGTCTGTTGCCGATGACGGACCTGTTTTCACGCTGCCCGTCGCATAGTTCCATAACGCTTTCTGAATGTTATGATATTAGTATAGGAAATCATTTTGAACTTTCAATAGTATGCGTTTGAAGTTTATATGGAACATTTGGGCAACATTATGGCAGCGAAACGTTTGATAACAATGCGAACGTCGACGGGGCTCGAATGAAGACGATGCAAAAAGAGCGGAGGGTTATTCCTCCGCTCTTTTTGATAGCGTGCGCTTTATTTGGTTAGTTCAAAGCTGAAGTTGCGGGTGTCGACGATCGGGTCGAGGTGTCCGCCGTTGATGCGAGCGATCTTAAGCCCAACGGTAACGCTCGTGGCGCTCGATAGCGTGCCCTCCGGCGCGCCTTCCGGCCAGAGTAGCAGATAGCCGTGCGTGGTCGGGTAGCAGTTGGTGCAGTAGGTCATCAGCGGATATGCCGTGCCGTCGATCGTGATCTCGGGGTTGGAGGCATAAGCCGTCAAATCAAGCGGCTTGATATAATTCTGCGTGATGTTCTCAAAGTCGATTAAAATGGCTTCGTGACCGTCAAACTGCGTCACGCCCATGTTGCGCAGAATAAAATAGGAAAGTTCGCTCTGGTAGACGATCGGACCCGCTTCCGGTGCGCTCATGACGGTCTCGGTTACGTTGGGGTCGGTGATCGTTGCGATGACGGGTCGGTTGAGTCTGCCGTCGAATTGATTCAGCGACAGATACAGATCCAGCTTGCTCAGCGCGGTGATGTTCTGGCGTGTCATGACCTCGGTGCCGTCCAGCGTAAGCAGGCGGTATTTGCCCGGCTCCATTGCGTAGGTGCGGTTGACGATGTTGGTGTATCCGCCGTAGACAGGATCGACCGTAACGCTCATCCATTTTGCTTCGGCCTTTTTATAGAGCACGACGCGCGTGTGCTGCAGCGTTCCGTCGATGACCTGCAGGTAGATGGTCATTGCGTTGTCGTCATAGACGAGTTGGGTGCCCGTGGTCGGGTCACCAGCGGGCGCGGCATTCGGCACGGAGAAGGTGAAGCCCTTTTGCTTCATCAGCACATCGCCGCTTGCATCGTCCGTGAGGCCGACGCTGAGCGTCACATGCGCGACGGACGCGATGTTCATGTAGACCGCGTTCGGGTCGTCGACAAAGTTGACGACAGCGGTTGCGCTGCGCGTTTCGCCGGGCGCGATGGCGGAGCCGTTCTCCAGCACGCCGTCTACCTGCCAATTGTTGAGGCAGATCGCGCCGAGGTTGAGAGAAACAGCCGCCATGGAGGCGTTCTCAATCGAAAGATCGACATAGGTCATATAATTCTCGGAAAAACGTACGCCGGTGACGCGCACGGTTACTTTTCCGGAAGAAAAGAGCTTCTCGCTCATAGCGGACTCAACAAACACCGGCTCCGGCGTTGGCGCGGGTGTGGGCTCTGAGGTGGGTTCCGGCGTCGGCGCTTCGGTCGCTTCCGGGGCGGCTGTGGCAGCCGCGGTTTCTGCGGGTGCTGCGGGTGCGGCGGGCGCAGCGCAAGCCGCCAATGAGAACAGGACCAGTACCGCGATCAGCGCGGACAGCAAACGTTTCATAGGAAGAATCTCCTTTAACAACTCGTTTCGAACAGTATAACATTACAAACCTATCGCGAAAAAGTCAAGGGCAGCAGGGACACAATCCGTGGCGCAAAGAGACAGCATTCCGGCTATTACGCAGAGTTAAGTTGTATAGATTGGTGAACAAATAAAACATGGCATAGTATTTTATCGAATATCGTGATGATATACGCAGAAATACAAGAAAAACGTTATTGACGAAATGTTGAACATGTCATACAATTGCCTTGAAAACACGAAAGGCGAAGGGTATGAATATTCATTTGCAACCGACCAGCGTACCTGCCTATGTAGAAATCTATAACTCTCTGTTCTCGGACATCGTCAACGGAGTTTATCCGCAGGGCGAATGCCTGCCCGGCGAAATCGCGCTCGCGCAAAAATATAATGTCAGTCGCAACACGCTGCGGCAAGCCATGGCCATCCTCTGCGAGGATGGTCTTTTGGTTCGTGCGCGCGGCAAAGGCACCATGGTGGTGGAGCGAAAGGAGGAGCCTAAGAATGCGGCGTCCTCCAATCCATTGACCGCGTTTCCAACGGTTACGATCGACAAGACGGAGATTTCCTATAACTTCACCGCGCCGACCGATATCGCGCAGAGTAAGCTTGCGCTGGGCAAGAGCGACATCTTGCTTGCGAGCTATCTTGCGTATCAAAGCGGCGACGTGGTGGTCGGCTATTCGTTTGTGCAGGTGCCGGTGAATCTGCTCTCTCGCCTGCAGGTAGATGTCTCCTCGGCGGACGCGATGAATCGTTTCCTAAATGAAGAACTCTACGCTGCGGCAAGCTACCAGAACATCGCGTTCAAACTCATATTCGTCAACGAGACGGAGACGGAGTATCTGCGCGTGGAGGAAGGCACACCCGTGCATCTTCTGGAATGTTTGCTCTATGCGGCGGACGGTACCCCGCTCGCGCGGTGCAAGCACTATATGCGCCCGGAATATTACAAGATCAGCTACACCGTGCGTCTCTGATGCGGTGAAAATAATCCAACATATATAGGAGGACAACCATGAAACCCCTCGTCATTATGTCCGACTTCGGTCTCGCAGACGGTGCGGTCAGCGCCATGTACGGCGTTGCGTACTCCGTATCGGAACAGCTCAACATCTCCAGCCTCACGCATGAAATTCCGCAATACAACGCATGGGAGGCGAGCTATCGCCTGATCCAGACGGTCGGTTACTGGCCAAAGGGCACTGTGTTCGTCTCTGTCGTCGATCCGGGCGTTGGCTCGACGCGCCGCAGCATCGGCGTAGAAACGCGCGCGGGGCAATACATCATCACGCCGGACAACGGCACGCTTACGCACATCAAACGCATCAGCGGCATCGTCGGCGCGCGCGAGATCGACGAGCGGGTCAATCGACTGCCCGGTTCCGGCGATAGCTACACCTTCCACGGACGGGATATCTACGCATATACCGGCGCACGGCTTGCCGCCGGCGTGATCGAATTTGCGGGCGTCGGCCCGGAAGTGGATCCGCAGAGCGTGGTCGAACTGCCGATGGATGAGCCGGTGATGGAGGGCGGATGGATTCGCGGAGACATTGACGTGCTGGATGTGCGCTTCGGCAGCCTCTGGACGAGCATCCCGCGCGAACTCTTCCTCAAACTCGGCGTCAAGCACGGCGAACTCGTCGAGATCATGATCATGAACGGCGCGCGGCTCGTTTACCGTAACTCGTTGATCTATGCCCGCTCGTTTGCGGACGCGTTCGTCGGTGAACCGCTGGTCTACGTCAACAGCCTCGACCGCATGGCAGTCGCAATCAATCAGGGCGACTTTGCGCGCGCCTACAATGTCGGCACCGGCGCCCCGTGGACCATCGCGGTGCAGAAGTCCGCGGGAAGGGAGCCGCAGCGTGGAATCTAAAGGCAAACCTGTCGTCGAGTTCCGCGATTTTTCGTTTCAATATTTTTCGCAGGCGGAACCGACGCTCCACGACATCAACCTGACCATCTATGAGGGTGAAAAGGTGCTCATCGTCGGTCCTTCCGGCAGCGGAAAGAGCACACTCGGCAACTGCATCAACGGCTTGATTCCATTTTCCTATCCCGGCGAAATCAAAGGCAGCCTAACGGTTTGCGGCATCGAGACGAAGAGCGCCAGCATATTTGAGCTGAGTCAGCATGTCGGCACCGTATTGCAGGACCCAGACGGCCAGTTCATCGGGCTGTCGGTCGGCGAGGATATCGCCTTTGCGCTGGAAAACGAGTGCGTTGGGCAGAGCGAGATGAAGGAAGTCGTCCGGAAAACCGCAGCGATGGTCAATATGGACGGTCTTCTGAACGCATCGCCATTTGAACTCTCCGGCGGACAGAAACAGCGCGTTTCTTTTGCGGGCGTGATGGTACACGAGGTCGAAGCGCTGCTCTTTGACGAGCCGCTGGCAAACCTCGACCCCGCGACGGGAAAGACCGCAATCGAGCTTATCGATCAGATCTATCAGGACTACCATAAGACGGTCGTCATCATCGAGCATCGTCTGGAGGACGTGCTGCACCGAAAGATCGACCGCGTGATCGTCATGTCGGAAGGCAGGATTGTCGCCGCCCTCTCGCCGGATGCGTTGATGGCGGCGGATATTCTCAAGAGCCTCGGCATCCGCGAACCGCTCTATGTGACTGCGCTGAAATATGCGGGGGTCGCCGTGACGGAAGAAATGCGCGCTGGGCGCATCGATACGCTGGACGTCGCCGCCGTGCAAAACGCCATCTGCGCATGGGATGCGGCGCAACCGGAGCAGGAGAAGAAGCCCGCAAATGCATCCATTTTAGAAGCGACGGGTCTATGCTACCGCTATGTCGAACAGCGTCCGATCTTGAAGAACCTGAGTTTTTCCATTGAAGTGGGCGAGATGGTCAGCCTTGTCGGAACCAACGGCGCAGGCAAGAGCACGCTTGCAAAGGTCGTCACGGGCATCTGCAAAGACCCGGAAGGCAACCTGCGATTCCGCGGCGAACCGATGGACAGCTGGACGATCCATGAGCGCAGCGGCAAGATCGGCTACGTAATGCAAAACCCGAATCAGATGATCTGCAAGTCCATGATATTTGACGAAGTCGCGCTGGGGCTTAAACTCCGCGGACTGAGCGACGAGGAGATCAAGCCGCGCGTGGAAAAAGCGCTCCGGATCTGCGGTCTGTTTCCGTTTCGAAAATGGCCGATCTCCGCGCTTTCCTTCGGGCAGAAAAAGCGTGTGACCATCGCAAGTGTGCTGGTGCTGGAACCGGAGCTGATCATTCTCGACGAACCCACGGCGGGGCAGGACTACCGGCACTATACGGAGATTATGGAGTTTCTTCGTTCGTTGAACGCAAACGGAACCACGATTCTTTTGATCACGCACGACATGCACCTGATGCTGGAATACACGCCGCATGCGATCGTGCTGCACGCGGGCGAGATTCTGCACGACGGCACCGCGGTGCGCGCGCTGACCAGCGACGAGATCGCGACCAAAGCAAGCCTGAAGGTGACGTCGCTTTATGAGCTTGCGACACGCGCGGGAATCGGGGACTGCGAAGCGTTTGTGCAGCACTTTATCGACTATGAGAGGAACACAGCGCGATGAAAGCGAAACTCTTTGACTATGTCGAGCGGCACAACGTCATCTACAATCTTTCTGGCGTGACGAAGCTGTTGTGCTTTCTGTTTCTGACGGCTGCCGTGATGTTCTCCTACGATATCCGCGCAATTGCGGTGATCATGGTGCTCTCGCTGGTGTTTTTGCGTATGTCGCAGATTCAGTTTCATCAGATCAAGCTGATGCTGCTGTATGTGCTGCTGTTTCTGGTGCTTAATTTCATCCTCACGTTTGTGTTCAGCCCGACGTACGGCACGCAGATCTATGGCACGGAGCATGTACTATTTCCGATCGCCGGACGATACGTGGTCACGAGCGAGCAGATGCTGTATCAGGTCACCAAGACGCTGAAATACGCCTCCGTCGTGCCGCTGGGCATCATCTTCTTTCTCTCGACAAACCCGAGCGAACTCGCGGCGAGCATCAACCGCGCGGGTGTGAGCTATAAAGCTGCGTTTGCATTCTCGCTGACGCTTCGATATTTTCCGGATTTGATCCGCGATTATCAGGATATCGCGGCGGCGCAGCAGAGCAGGGGATTGGATTTATCAAAGAAGGAGAAGCTCGGCAAGCGCATCAAAAACATCCTCAACATCACGATTCCGCTGATCTTCTCCACGCTGGATCGCATCGAGACCATTAGCAATACGATGGACTTGCGCGGGTTTGGCAAGGAGAAGAAGCGTACCTGGTACGCCGCAAAGCCGATGAAGGGTAATGACGGGTTTGCGCTGGGACTGGCTCTTGCGTTGTTTCTCGGTACCATCGCTCTGAGCATTTTTGTGAATCACGGCAAATTCTGGAACCCGTTTGTTTGATGACGCGTAAGTGCAGAAATATTCAAAAGTTCTGGAATCCGATTTTCCGACCATTCGTAATGAAGCAAGGAGGATACACATGAAACCCATTTTAGTATTCCAAACAGACTTTACCTATAAAGAAGGCGCGATCAGCTCCATGTACGGCGTGGTGAAATCCGTCGATCGCGAACTGGAAATCATTGACGGCACGCACGAGCTGCCGCAATACGATACGTGGAGCGCAAGCTATCGTCTCTACCAGAGCCTCCGCTTCTGGCCGGAAGGCACGATCTACGTCTCTGTCGTCGATCCCGGCGTCGGCACCGCGCGCAAAGCCTGCGTGGCGAAGGTCACGGGCGGCTACTATGTCGTCACGCCGGATAACGGCGCGCTGACGCATATCGACCGCGAAATGGGTGTTCTGGAAGTGCGCGAGATTGACGAAACGGTCAACCGCCTGCGCGGCAAGGACACGGAGGATGTTGCAATCTTCCACGGACGCGATTTGTTCGGCTACTGTGCGGCGCGGCTTGCCAGCGGCATCATCGATTTTGAAGGCGTAGGACCCGCCTATCCCGTCAGCGAGATCGTACGGCATGAAATCCTCGAACCCAAAGCGGAACAGAAGTGCGTAGAGGGCATATTCGAGATCGACGACCCGAATTTCGGCAATCTCTGGACGAACATTCCCACGCGCACGTTCTTCAACTGCGGCTTTGCCTATGGAGACATGGTACGCCTTGAAGTGACGCATCACGGGGAAACGGTGTTCGATCAGAGCGTGCTCTTCCACGAGAGCTTTGGATTTGCCAAACAGGGCGAGCCCATCATCTATAACAACGAGCTGATGAAGGTCGCGCTTGCGGTGAGCTGCGGCAGCTTTGAGAAGAAATACGGGCTTGGCTTCGGCGCAGACTGGCGCGTGCGCTTCACAAAAGCGTAAGACGACCACTCGGTCGCAACGGCTTGTTCAGGCACGCGATTGCTTGACAAATCGTATACGATATGCCTAATATGAAGCAGAACTCATACAATTGATATGGGTGAGCCACGCACTCTATTCATCATCCGGAAAAACAAAATAAGGGGAGGTAATGTCAGATGAAGAAAATGTTCCAGGTATCGACCAAGACCATTGTTGCAACCGGCCTCGGTGCTGCGCTGTTCGCGCTGCTGTTCATGTATGTGAAGGTGCCGACCGGTATCCCCGAAACATCCATCCAGACGGCATACGGCCTTGGCGCGTTCTTTGCCGCGTTGTTTGGACCCATTGCGGGCGGTCTGATCGCATTCATCGGCCACGCGATCTCGGATGCTCTGCAGTATGGCTCTCCGTGGTGGAGCTGGGTGATCGCCAGCGGCGTGTCCATGTTCCTCGTCGGTCTTGTTTACACCAAGATTCGCGCGGATGAAGGCGAATTCGGCTGGAAAGACGTGCTTCGTTTCAACATCTTCCAGATCGTCGCGAACGTGATTGCCTGGATCGTGGTTGCGCCCGTGCTCGATATCGTCATCTACGCAGAGCCCGTCAACCTCGTCTTCACGCAAGGCGCGGTCGCTTGCCTCTGGAACGCGATTGCCTGCGGCGTGATCGGCACGCTGCTGCTCTTTGCCTATGCAAAGATCCGCCCGAAGAAGGGCAGCCTTACCAAAGAAGAGGAATAACCAGCACAACCTGCACGAATGATCTGTGCAGTTGGAAAAAAGAAGCCTTTTGTGGCTCAACCTTCAGAATGGTCATCGCGCGGGATACACCCGCGCGATGTCTTCTCTGTGGGTGATTCCCGGAAATATGGAGTAAATACTGGAAAAATTAGATCCGTCTAACCAATTACACAACAAAAACAAACAATATATTATTAGCTAAGAATTCTGATAAAATGCAGGATTCTAAAAGACTGGCGGCGAAAAAACACTAAATTTATCTACTTAACGAATTTTTAGGCGTGTTGACTTTTCATTGGATACCATTTAAACTGGCTATATGGATATGCGAAATCACATTGTTATTGACGCGTATCCATTCGCAACTCAATCAACAATAAGAAGAGAGGAAAATCAAAATGAAGAAACTGGTAGCGATCCTGCTGACCCTGCTCGTGGCGTTCTCGATGTTCGCCTGCAAGGCCGCCAGCACCGATGCAACCGCAGCCGCGGGTGACAAAAAGGTATACAACGTCGTCAGCCTCGTCAACGGCAACCTGGGCGACAAATCCTTCTTTGATTCCGCAGAAGCCGGCCTGAAAGCCCTTCAGGATGCCGGCCGCATCACCTACAAGACCATCGAAATGGGCGGCACGGACGAGGATCAGCCGAAGTGGCTGGAGACCCTCTATGAAGTCGCGGAAGCCGGCGAATATGATCTGATCATCTGCGGTACGTACCAGATGCCCGACTACCTCAAGGAAGTCGCAACTGCGTACCCGGATCAGAAGTTCCTCATCTATGACGACACCTCCTATGTCGGCGCAAACGCTAATGTCGTCAACATCAGCTACAAGCAGAACGACATGGGTTACCTCATCGGCGTGTATGCTGCAGCTATGACCTCTGAAACCTCCGTCCAGAACATGAACGCGGAGAAGGTCGTCGGCTTCGTCGGCGGCGGTGATTTCCCGGTCATCAACGACTTCCTCATCGGCTTCCTCGAGGGCGCGAAAGCGACCGATCCGGAAGTCAAGGTTGACACCCGCTATGTCGGCAGCTTCGTTGACACCGCGACCGCAAAGGAAATGGCGCTGTCTATGATCAACGACAACAAAGCGGACATCATCTGGGGCGTTGCGGGTCTCTCCGGCAACGGCGCAGCGGAAGCAGCCCTCGAAACCGGCAAAGCCTGGTTCATCGGCGTTGACTCCGACCAAGAGCAGACCTTCGGACCGGAACTCGCGGGCATCACGCTCACGTCCGGCCTCAAGAACGTCGGCACCTCCATCATCTGGATCTTTGATGAGTGGGATGCAGGCCGTACCTATTGGGGACAGCTCGTTAACCTCGGTCTCACTGAAGGCGGCGTCGGCATCGTGACCGACAAGAACTTCGCCAACGTTGCGCCCAAGGCCGTGCAGGACAAAGTCCTCGCAGCCGAAGCCGCAATCAAGGACGGAACCATCGTGGTTCCGACCGCCATCGGCGATGACACCAACGCCGTTGTCGCGCTGCGCGATGCAATGCAGCCGTAATTCAACAGCACAACCAACAATTCAGTAAGCTTAGCTTATGCAACACCGGGGAAGGGCGATAAGCTCTTCCCCGATGTGTTACCCAGGCGAATCGCGCTGTTTCATGCTTTTATCGGCGTATCTTGTAAGAACACCCTTCCGCGGTGTTGAAGGAACGCCTCATTTATATTAAGATATCAGTAAATCTTTACCACAATATTCCAATATCACAACTCAATAAACCCTACGCTTCGTTTGATCAAACTGCCGCTCGGCGGCTGAGCATATATATTCCAAGTAAAGGGGCAGCTTATGGAGCATAACCAAAACGATCTTGTGGTCCAAATGAAGGGCATCACAAAGGTGTATCCGAACGGGATCGCCGCCAATCAGGGGGTCGATTTCTCCGTTCGTCGCGGCGAAATCCACGCGCTGATGGGCGAGAACGGCGCGGGCAAGAGCACGCTGATGAAAATCCTATTCGGTCTGGAGCAGCCGACGGAGGGCGAAATCATCGTCAACGGAGCGAAGGCCTCGTTTGGTTCTCCGACCGCCGCAATCGCGCATGGTATCGGCATGGTGCACCAGCACTTTATGCTGGTTCCGAGTCTTACCGTCGCGGAGAACATCGTGCTCGGCATGGTTCCCAAGAAGAGCGGGATGTTCATCGACTTTAAGAAAGCCATTGAACTGACCAATGAATATGCCGAGAAATTCAACCTTGCGGTCAACCCGGTTGCGAAGGTTGCGGATATCCCCGTCGGCATGAAGCAGAAGGTGGAGATTCTCAAGGCGTTGATCCGGGGCGCGAAGATCCTGATTCTGGACGAACCCACAGCGGTTCTGACCACGCAGGAGACGGCGGAACTCTTCCGCGAACTGGTGCATCTCAAAGAACAGGGTTACACGATCATATTCATCTCCCACAAGCTCAACGAGATCAAGCAGATCACCGACCGGATGACCATCATGCGCGGTGGCAAATCGATGGGCGTCTATGAGACCGCCTCGATCACCGAGCAGGAGATTTCCAGCCTGATGGTAGGCCGCGATGTCATTCTCGACGTGCAGAAAGACACCGCCGTTCCCACGGACGTGGTGCTGCGGGTGCGCAATCTGCAATACACCAACGAGTGGAACAAGAAGATGCTCGACGGCGTCTCATTCGACGTGCGCAAGGGCGAGATTCTCGGTGTCGCGGGCGTCGAGGGCAACGGACAGCGCGAGCTCGTCGATATGCTCTTTGACCTCAGAGAGCCGGACTCCGGCACCGCCGCGGTCAACGGCAAAGACGTGATCCATGCCTCTCAGGCAAAGATTCGCAAGCTTGGCGTTTCTCTCGTGCCGGAAGACCGTATGACCTATGGCATCGCGGACGCAGCGACCATCGAGGAAAACATCATCTCCGATCGCTTCAACGAAAAGCGGTTCAACAACGGCCCGCTCTTTAACATGAAGGCCATCCATGAGGAGAGCGACCGATTGATCAAGGACTATACCGTCCTCTGTAAATCCAGAAAGCAAAAGGTCAAGATGCTCTCCGGCGGTAACATCCAGAAGGTCGTCGTCGCGCGCGAGTTTTCCAGCGACCCGACGTTGATCATCGCCGACCAGCCCACGCGCGGTATCGACGTAGGCGCCACGGAATTCATCCGCAAAAAGCTCGTCGATCTTTCCCGTGCGGGTACCGCGGTGCTGCTCGTCTCCGCCGACCTCAACGAGGTCATGGAGCTTTCCGACAGCCTGATCGTCCTCTATGGCGGCAAGATCGCAGCCTATTTTGAGGACACGAGCCAACTGGACGATGTGATGATGGGTGAATACATGCTCGGCCTCAAGAAACAGAGCGCCGAGGAGATCGGGAGGGTGTGTCATGAAGGATAAGCGAATGCTGGGATTTGAGCTCGTACGCGGTGCAGCGGCGATTTTGCTCGCGCTCGCCGTCGGTACGATCTTCATCTTCCTGAGCTCCGACGAACCGTTTACCGCGCTGCGGTACCTGTTGATCGGGCCGTTGATCTCCATTAAGGGCGGGCTTGCGAGCTTTAATACGCAGGGCTTCTATACGATTCTTGCCGCGATGATACCGACGATTTTCACGGGTCTTGCGGTCTGCGTGATGTTCTCAAGCAACCAGTTTAACCTTGCGGGCGAGGGCGTTGTGCTCACGGGCGGGTTTGTCGCGGCGCTAGCCGGCATCTACCTGCACATGAACAGCGGCCTGCACGCGGTGGTATGCATCCTGATCGCGGCGGTGATTGGCGGCATCATCATGCTCGTACCCGCGCTATTGAAAGTCAAACTGGGCGCGAGTGAAATGGTCACAAGCCTCATGCTCAACTATGTTTGCATGTACATCGTGCTGCATTACTTAAACTTCGTATTCGCGGATCGCAGCAAAGGCTCCACGCAGACGTTCCCCTTTGCCGAAACCGCGCGCATCGGTTCGCTTGTGCCGGGCGGAAGTAAGCTCAGCTGGGGATTTGTAGCAGCGCTGGTATTCGTTGTGATTGTAGCGCTGTTTATGTATCGCACCCGCTGGGGCTATGCCATCCGCATGATCGGTATCAACGAGTCGTTCTCGAAATACTCCGGCATGAAAGTCGGCGGCACCATCGTGCTTTCACAGGTGATCGGCGGTATGCTCGCCGGTATCGGCGGCAGCGTCGAGGTGCTGGGACGCTATAGCACCTTCCTTTGGAAAGAACTTCCCGGCTATGGCTGGACGGGCGTGACCATCGCGATCCTCGCGAAAAACAACCCGCTCCTCGTTCCGCTGGCCGCGTTCTTCATCGCCTATCTCAACAAAGGCTGCCAGCTCATGGCGACGTATTGCGACGTGCCAAGCGAGATGATCGATATCATTCAGGCGGCGATCTTCCTCTTCTTCGCGGCGGAACAGTTCCTCGCGGGCTATCGCCAGAAGATCGTGGTCAAGAACACCCGTGCCGACCTTGCAAAAGTTGCGGCGGGTGCCGAAGGGGGTGCTGAATAATGTGGGATCAACTTCTTTCTACGATTCTTAAAGAAGAGTTTCTCTTCTCCGTGATTCGCATCACGGCGCCGATTCTCTTTGCGGCGCTGGGCGCGGTTGTCGCGAGCAAAGCGGGCGTGACCAACATCGGTCTGGAAGGCATCATGATGATCTCCGCGCTGTTTGGTGTGCTGTTCAGCTACTGGACGCAGAGCTGGCTGGTCGGCGTGCTGGGCGCGATGATCGTCGGCATTTTGCTGGCGCTCATGATGGGCTTCTTCGCGCTGAAACTCAAGACGGACATCATCCTCGCCGGTATCGCGGTCAACATGATGGGCGCAGGCGGAACGATCTTCCTGCTGTACATGTTTACCGGCATGCGCGGCAACACCGGATCGCTGATGAGCCCGAACATCCTGATTCCGACGGTCAACATCCCGCTGATCAAGGATATTCCGATTCTCGGCGATATCCTCTCCGGTCACGCGATTTTGACCTATCTTGCGTTCCTGTTCGTGTGGCTCATGTGGATTTTACTGTATCGCACGCCGCTTGGCCTCAACATCCGTGCGGTGGGTGAGAACGCAAACGCGGCCTCCAGCGTCGGCGTCAGCGTGCTCAAGATCAAGTACATCGCGCTCGCGCTTTCCGGCGCACTGGCGGGCTTCGGCGGCGCGTTTATGTCCATGTATTATTCCCAGGGCTGGAACAGCGGCATGGTCGCAGGCCGCGGCTTCATCGCGCTTGCGGCGCAAGCCATGGGCAGAGGCGAACCGGTGGGCGCGATGTTCAGCTCGCTGCTGTTCGGTCTTGCGCAGGCGCTGCGCACGAAGGTCAGCGGATTGCAGGGCGTTTCGAGCTATCTCGTCTCGTCGATTCCGTATGTGGTCACCATTCTGGGCCTTGTGATTTATGCGGCCAGCACGATCAAGCGCGTGAAAAAAGCCCGCGCAGAACATTCTAAAGCGAAAGCATGACTTTGCTCGTAAAAAACAGAAGCGGCAAAGTCTGAGGTAATGTAATGATCAAACGTATTCCCGTCATTCTGGACGGCGACCCCGGTCACGACGACGCGATCGCGTGGGTGCTCGCAACCGCGAGCCCCTTGCTCGACATCAAGGCTGTGACCTCGGTCTGCGGCAACCAGACGATTCAAAAGACAACCTATAACGCAGGACGCATCGTGACGCTGGTGGGGCTGCATGTCCCGCTCGCGATGGGCAGGGTCAAGCCGCTCGTCGCGGACGCGATCATCGCACCTACCGTGCATGGTAGTTCGGGCCTCGACGGCCCCGCGCTGCCGGAACCTGCGGACAAACCCGTGGATACCGATGCCGCGACGCTGATGGCGCAGATTCTGGAAGAAAGCGATGAGCCGGTGGTGTTGATTCCGACCGGGCCGCTCACCAACGTCGCCGCGCTGCTGCTGCTCTATCCGCACCTGAAGAACAAGATCCGCCACATCTACCTGATGGGCGGCGGCATCGATTTCGGCAACTGGACGCCGGCGGCCGAGTTCAACATCCTCGTCGATCCGGAAGCCGCGGACATCGTGTTCCAAAGCGGCGTTCCGATCACGATGGCGGGACTCGACGTCACCGAAAAAGCGCTGGTGTTCCCGGAAGACTTTGAGCGCATCCGCGCGTTGAACAACCCCGTCGCGACGGTCGTTGCGGAATGGCTGGACTTTTTCTATGGTTTCCACCGCAGCATCGGCTATCCGGGCGCGCCCGTGCACGATGCGGTCGCGGTCGCCGCGCTGATCAAGCCCGAGATCATGACGATGGTGGATATGTATGTCGCCGTCGAGCTCACGGGCGACTATTGCCGCGGCACAACCGTTGGCGACAAGCTTGGCGTGCTCAAAAAGCCTGCCAACGCGCGCGTGATCATGGACATCGACCGAGAGGCGTTTGTCGATCTGCTCGCGGAAGCCGCCGCACACTACGGAAAGGAGGCGTAAGCGTATGAACAAACTGCCGATGCTGCTGGATTGCGACACGGGCGTGGACGACGCGGTCGCCATCCTGTTTACCAAGTATCTCAACAATCTTGAGCTCATTGCCGCGACCACCGTCGCGGGAAATGTCGAGGTCGAGCACACCACGCGAAACACCCTACAGGTGCTGGAGCTCGCGGGAATGGAACACGTTCCCGTCTACATGGGAGCAAGTAAACCCCTCATGTGCGAGCCTTACAACGCGCACCATGTACACGGCAAAAATGGTCTTAACGACATCGAGCTACCGAAACCCAAGCGGGAACCGGAAGCGATGAAAGCGTGGGACGCGATCTATGCGTACGCCAAGCGTTACAAAGGCGAGCTGACGATCGTCGCGGTGGGGCCTTTGACCAACCTCGCGCTCGCGCTCACCAAATACAAGGAGCTGCCGGAGCTGCTCAAGCGCATCGTCATCATGGGCGGCGCAGCGGTCGGTGGCAATGTCACGCCTGCGGCGGAGTTCAACATCTATGCCGATCCGGAGGCAGCCGACATGGTGTTCACCTGCGGCGCGCCCGTCTATATGTGCGGGCTGGATGTGACCATGCGCGCGTATTTTACCGCGGAAGAACTCGACGAGATCGCAAGCCTCGGTTCGAAACAGGCCGTGTTCGCGCGGGACGTGATGCAGGGCATCCTCCAGTTCTACCGCACCTACAAGCTCGGCGGTGTGGCGTTCCACGATCCCGTGACGGTGCTGTACGCAGACGACGACAGCTATTTTCAGACCGATCATGCGGGCGTGCGCGTCGAGACAAAGGGCACGCTCACGCGCGGGAAGACCGTCACCGACCTCTATAGCGACAAACAGATGGAGCACAACGCTTATGTCGTGACCAATCTGGATCGCGAGGCGTTCAAAAAACGCGTGTTCGAGATCATGGCAAAGTACGGGGAGTAACACAAAAACGGCCTTTGCCGCTGGCAAAGGCCGTTTGTTTAGACTGTAACGGGAATCAATCGTTAATCTTGTTTTGTGATCTGCACAAAGGCGTCCAACGCGGTGAGAATCTCGTGCTCCTCGCCTTGCATGGCGGCTGTTTCGCCGTCCACATAGCTGCCGATGGCGTCCAGCGTGTCCTCTTCAAACGCGACCACGTTGTTGAGGATGCTCATCGTGCGGATGCCGCGCAGGTGCCCGATTGTATAGAGCGCGGCTGTCTCCATATCCGCGCCGAGCACGCCGCGCTTCGACCAATAGGCGTCGATCTCTGCTTCGCGATCGGTATAAAAGCTGTCGTGACTGCGCGCGATGCCGGTGTGATAGCGATAGGTTCGCTCCTTTGCCGCCTGAACGCAGGCAAAGAGCAGCTCACTGTCCGGCACGGCGGGGAAGATCGGATCGATATAGGTCTTGCTCGCGCCGTCGTCGCGCACCGCGCCTGAGACAAGCACCAGATCGCCGATTTTCACCTGCGGCTGAAGCGCGCCGCAGCTGCCGATGCGGATCATGTTTGTAACGCCGAGGTTTTTCAGTTCCTCGACGGCGATTCCGGCGGAAGCCCCGCCGATGCCCGTAGAGACAGCGAGCACGCTCACGCCTTGATAGCTTCCGACAAGACTGCGATACTCGCGGTTGTAGGCGAGCTCCTGCGCGTCCGTGAGAAACGTCTTGATGTGGTCAAGCCGCGCGGGATCACCGGGCAGCAGCGCACAGCGCGCGCCGTAGTTATGATCCAGCCGGATATGCGGTTGCAGTTGCGGCATATTTTATTCGCTCCTTTGATTCAGAAAAGTCGATGATTTGTTTAAACTCATTTTAACATATGCGCGAACAAAAACGAAACGGAGGCACCCACTTTGGCCAGAATCCTCAACTTCGGTTCTCTCAACCTTGATCAGGTCTATCGCGTGGACGCGTTTGTCCAGCCCGGCGAGACAAAATCCAGCCTGTCGCTGGAAACGCATTGCGGCGGAAAAGGGCTGAACCAGTCCGTCGCGGCGGCGCGCGCAGGCGCAGAAGTTTGGCACGCAGGTCAGATCGGCTGCGATGGCGACATGCTCTACGAAAAACTCCAGGAAAACGGCGTGAACCTAACGCTCCTGGAACGAAACAGCGGCGTTTCCGGCCACGCGATCATACAGGTGGACAACAACGGCCAGAACTGCATTCTGCTCTTTGGCGGTACGAATCAGGCGCTGACGGAGGACTATATCGACCGTGCGATGGAGGCGTTTGGCAACGAGGGGTTGGTGCTCGTGCAGAACGAGACGAACCTCGTCGGTACCATCATCGAAAAAGCGCATGCACGCGGCTTGCAGGTCGCGATCAACGCTGCTCCCATGGACGAAAAGGTGTTTACCTACCCGCTGGAGATGATCGATTGGTTGATCGTCAACGAGATTGAAGGGGCCGCCATCGCCAAATGCGAGTTGGAGGTGGATATCCTGCCGAAGCTAAAAAAACTCTATCCGAAGATGAACGTGCTGCTCACGCTCGGCAAACGCGGCGCTATCTGCGTGCGGGGTGATGAACAGGCGAGAAGCGGCATCTATCCCGTCAAGGTCGTGGACACGACGGCGGCGGGGGATACGTTCCTTGGGTATTTTCTTAGCGAGGCGCTGGATCAAAAGAGCCTTTCCGACGCGCTCGCGCTTGCGACCGCTGCGTCGTCCATGTGCGTGCAGGTGATGGGCGCTGCCGACTCCGTGCCCATGCGCGCGGACGTGCTCGCGGCAATCGAAGAGGGCAATCTCGGCAAACTAGGCGAGTGGGGTGGCTGGCGATGACGAGTGCACTCTATATCGATTGCTGCATTCGCGGCGAGCAGAGCCGGACGAAGCGGCTCGCAGAATCGTTCCTCGCGGCGTATGGCGCGCGGGAGGATGTAAAGATCGAACGGTTGACGCTGATGGACGAACCGTTGATTCCGTTCACGAACGGGTTCTTCTGGCAGCGGGAACAGCTGCTGGAGCAGGGCGAGCTGGATCATCCGCGCTTTCGCTATGCGCATCAGTATCAGCAGGCGGATCGGATCATCATCGCAGCTCCCTTTTGGGATTTGAGCTTTCCCGCGCTGTTGAAGGTCTACATCGAAAACCTTTGCGTGCAGGGCATCACGTTTGATTGCAATGAAACGGGCGGCTGTTTCGGCGTTTGCCGCGCAACGAAGATGCTGTTTTTGACCACGCGCGGCGGCGCTCTGGAAGGCAGCCCGATGGACAACGGAACAAAATATCTGGGCGACATGGCGAAGTTCTTCGGCATTCCGTCGTTTGAACACATCGCGGCAGACGGTCTCGACATGGGACTGGAGCCGGTGGAAGATATCTTAGGGCGTGCGATTTCGCGCGCGGAGACGCTAGCCGCGACATTTTGAGATAGAAAAGAGACAATATGAAAGCAGTTATTTACGAACAAAAAGGCACGGTGCGTCTTGTGGACAAGCCCATGCCAAAGATACAGGAGCCGCGCGACGTGATCGTGAAGGTCATGCGCGCCTCCATCTGCTCGAGCGACCTGCATATCCGAAACGGCGGTGTCGCCCGCGCGCGAGAGGGCGTTGTGGTCGGCCACGAGTTCGCGGGCGAGATCGTTGAGGTCGGTACCGGCGTGAAGAAATTCTCCGTGGGCGACCGGGTGGCGGTCAATGTGGAGAGCTTTTGCGGCGAATGCTTCTTCTGCCGCAGGGGCTATGTCAACAACTGTGTCGAGGGCGGCTGGGAGCTCGGCTGCCGCATCGACGGCGGGCAGGCGGAGTACGTCCGCGTGCCGACGGCGGACATGAGCTGCACGCGTATCCCGGAGTCGATCACCTATGAGCAGGCGTTGTTCGTGGGCGATGTGCTCGCGACGGGTTACTGGGCGGCTGGCATCGGCGAAATTCAGCCTGCGGATGTGGTGCTCGTGCTTGGCGCGGGTCCCACGGGGTTGACGACGATGATGTCCGCGCGGCTGTTCGGGCCTGCGGTCATCGTAGCCTGTGACGTGAACGACGACCGGCTCGCGCTCGCCAAAGAGCGGGGCTTGTGCGACGTGATCGTGAACCCGAAAAACGCCGACGTGATCGAAACCGTGCGCGCGCTCACCGATGGACGCGGTGCGGATGTTGTGTTCGAGGTCGCGGGCGCGAAAAATACATTTGAGCTTGCGTGGCAGGCGGCGCGTCCCAACGCGGTCGTTGTCGTCGTTGCGCTCTACGAGGAGGCGCAGTCAATCCCGCTGCATAAGATGTACGGCAAGAACCTGACGTTCAAGACCGGCGGCGTGGACGCGAGCAAGTGCTCCGAGATTATGCGCCTCATCGAAGCGGGCAGACTGGACACCAATTTAATGATTACGCACCGCGCGCCGCTGAACGATATCATGCTGGGATACGACATATTCGCAAACCAGAAGGACGGCTGCATCAAGTGGGTGGTCACGCCGTTTGAGGCGGACAAGCCCATCCCGAAAGATTCATTCTGAGAGATACAAGGAGAACAAGCGATGTTTGACCCTGAAGTGCGCGCAATCGAGCCGGATCTGATCCACTGGCGCAGGCATCTGCACCAGCACCCGGAGGTGTCGTTTGAAGAGACGCAGACGACGCTCTGGCTGGAGCAGCGGCTGCGCGAGATGGGCATCGATGCGATCGATCGCCCGACGAAAACAGGTCTTGTCGCGCACATCTTCGGTACCAAGCCGGGCAAACCCGCCGTGGTTGCGTTTCGCGCGGATATCGACGCGCTGCCGATGCAGGAGGAGAACGATCTGCCATACGCTTCCGCCAACGACGGCGCTATGCACGCCTGCGGGCACGACGGCCACGCCGCTATGCTGCTTGCGCTGGCGCGGATGTTACACGAGCACCGAGAAAGCTTTTGCGGCGAAGCGCGGTTGATCTTTCAACATGCGGAGGAGCTGCCGCCGGGCGGCGCGATCGAACTCGTTCGCGCGGGTGCGCTGGAAGGCGCGGAGGCGGTGCTTGGGCTGCATTTGTCGAGCGGGTTTGAGACGGGGATGTTCGCGCTCAAAGAAGGCGTGCTGACCAGCAACGTCGATCGATTCACGGTCACCGTCACGGGCCGCGGGGGACACTGCGCCTTTCCGGAGCAGTGCGCAGACCCGCTGCTTGCCGCAAGTGAAATCGTCACAGCCCTGCAGACCATCGTTTCGCGGCGCATTCCGGCAAACGAACCCGCCGTCGTCTCGGTTTGCGAGTTTCACGCGGGCACGGCCTATAACATCATCCCCAATGAAGCCGTGCTCAACGCTTCTGTGCGCTCTTTTGGCGCGCAGACACGCCAGTTGATCGAGCGCGAGGCGAGGACGATTTGCGAGAGCGTCGCCGCGGCGCACGGCTGCACCGCGCGGCTCGACTGGTACGACGGTTACCCGAGTGTCGTCAACGATGCAAAACTTACCGCCGAGGCAGAGCGGGTTATCGCCGAGCGATTCGGCGCGGCGCAGACGCAAACGATCGGCGTGATCATGCCGGGCGAGGATTTCTCCTATATGCTGGCGGGCAGGCCGGGGTTCTTCGTCGAACTCGGCACCCGAAACGCAGAGAAACAGACCGACGCGCCGCATCACAATCCGCGCTACCGGCTCGACGAGGACGCGCTTGTTTACGGCGTGCAGTATCAATATGATTTTGCCCGCGCGCTGCTGGACGGCACGCGCAGGTTTTGGGAGGATCAGGCGTGAAGCTGACGGTATTGGTGGACAACCATACGTATATCGACCGCTATTATCTCGGCGAGCCCGCGGTGAGCTATCTCATCGAGGACGGAGCGCGCGTGATCCTGCTCGACGTCGGATATTCTGACGTGTTCATCGAAAACGCCGCACGGATGGGAATCGATCTAAATCGCGTGACGGACATCGTACTGTCGCATGGGCACAACGACCACACGGGCGGGTTGTCCGCGTTCTTTGCGCGGTTTTCGCAGCGCGTGCGCCTCTTTGCGCACCCCAACGCGCTGCTGTCCAAGCGAGCGGAAGGATTGGATATCGGTTGTCCGCTCTCGCTTGAGGAGCTGCGGGAGCATGCCGATGTGCGGCTCGTGACGAAGCCGTTTGCCTTGAGCGAGCACGTGACAATCCTCGGCGAGATTCCGCGCGTCTACACGTTTGAGGCGGATCGCGCGGTGGGCGAGACGCAGTCTGCCTGCGGCTGCTGCTGGGAGACGGACGAACTCGCGGACGATACATCACTTACGCTGACGCTGCCGGAGGGCGTGTTTGTGGTCACGGGCTGCGCGCACGCTGGCGTCTGCAACACCGTAGCCTACGCCAAGCAGATTACGGGAGAAGTGAGGGTTACCGGCGTGCTCGGCGGTTTTCATCTGTTTGAGGAGGGCGACGCGCTCACACAGACGATTCGGACGCTTTCGCAGCTTGATGTGGAGCGGGTCTATCCCGCGCACTGCACAAGTCTCGCGGTTAAAAGCCGCCTGTTTACCGCGATGGAAACGTACGAAGTCGGCGTTGGCATGACGCTGGAATGGCAAGAGTAGGCCCGCGCGGGACACTTTTCCAATGCGAACGACCGTGCCGGAATAGCATGCAAAAGTGAAAACATTTGGAAAAGGTTGTAACTCTTTCATCATTTTCTTGTAAACTACTTGAAAAGATAGCCAAAATCAATATACTGTCCATAGGTATCAAATCGGGTCTCGGTCGCTGTTCGGAACGGCGCTTTTGCATTTGGGAGGGTATCATGAAGAGAAGAACCGTGCGCATTACACCGTTAGGGTATATTGTGCTGACCATTATCATTCTTGTGATGGTGGTAAGCATCTATTTTATCGTCTGGTCGATGCGTAATGCCGGCAGCGAACAGCCGCAGGGCAACCTCAATAGCAACTCTGTCCAGACGACGACACCGACACCGTCTCTCGCGCCCGTGAGCACGTCGACTCCGATACCGGCTGATACGATTGTGCCGACGGCGCCGCCAGCTGTGAATACGACGGTAACACCGAAGCAGGACGATACGCCGGAACCGGCCGTGAAGACGCCGACCGCGGCGCAGGTCGCATCGGCAGTGGATGGCACGCTCAACGCCAGCGGCGTCGTGCTCCGCGCAGGTCCCGATCCGTCCTATTCCATCCTTGGTAAGTATTCCTCCGGCACGCAGCTGAAGGTTTATGAAGTCTCCGGCGATTATTTCTACGTCCGCATCGTCAAGGAGAATCTGGTCGGCTATATCGCGTCCAAGTTTGTCGATAAAGCGGGGCTTCTGCCCGGCGAGAACGCAACGCCGACGCCGAAAGCCATCGCGGGAACGATTCCCGGCACCGTCAGCGCAAGCAAGCTGGCCCTGCGCAGCGTACCCAGCACGGAGGGCAACACGCCCATCGGCGAGGTCGTTAAGGGCGACTCGGTGCTCATCTTCTTCAAGACGGGTGACTTCTATTACATTCAGGTGGTGTCCACGGGCGTGAAATGCTACGCCGCCGCAAAATACATCACCGCGAGCACAGCGGTTCCGACTGGAACGCCGGTGCCGTAAAATCAAGGGATAACAAACAAAAGGCTGCCTGATGAGGGCAGTCTTTTTTACGCATACGGTTATGGTTGATAACAATCCATCATTGTGTTATATATTAGAGTAATCTGTCTACAATTGGTGATAAATGATAGTCTTGAAAGTTGCTGGGTTTATATGTTTGACCGTCATTGGTATGGTTTTTGCGATCTTGTCTTTGCTGTTATCTCGTTCAATAATATGTGATGATATTCGCGATAAAAGAGGAAGACATTCACTTAGAAATCATCCAAAACTGAAGAACGGCGCTTGGAAGTGGTTCTTCTTATCGGAGCGTATCAAACACATGGTGTTATATCGATACGTTCTCTTCATTATTGAATCCATCATGAGCACACTAATAGTAGTTGATATAGCTGCGACGATAATATTTGGAGAAACGGAACTGTTGAGAATTGCATTAATGTGTTTTCTGATACCCAACACAATTGCAAAATCAATTCCATTGTTCATTCCTTGGGGGAGATATCGAAACTAACACGCAGCAAGATTTGAAATTTAGCCTTTCATATACACCTAGGTGCAACGATTTCATGAGAGGGAATATTCTTAATTATGCGTAGCAAGCTGGCAATCAAGCAACCAGAAGAAGTTTGATGCATGAGTAATAAACTGTATTATCGGGATAAGCAACTTTGGCAGCTAATACGAAACATTGCGATTGTGTTTCTGTTGATTGGGATTGTATTTTTTACAATGTTTGCTGCTTTTCCAGAGCCCGACTATGAGGATTTCCGGCAAGACACGATTGTGATTCAATCGCTGACCTACTATGCTGGTGGTCGATATTCGAGTGGGCATTATGAGATCATTACGGATCAGGATACAAATTATTCAGTGTCTGGTGATTATGATTCAGCTACACTAAGAGAGCATGTGCAAGCTGGCGTCAAAGCTGAAATCAAATATTATGAGGGAATTATTTTCCGTTTCAGGTACATCAAAGAACTCATAATAGAAGACGAGCCGTTGGTCACATATGTGGATCGAAGAAGATCGACTTTACTGACGGCCGCAATCACCGCCGGAATCATTGAGTCGATTGGTGCAGGGTTGCTTTGTTTAGGTGTTTGGTATAAGAAGAGCAGTCATTATACGAAGGAGAAAACCAGGGAGCTGAAGGAGAGAGCGCTGATGAAGGGAAAAGGCACGACAAACGGGTTGTAACACCTGTCGTGCGTGGCATAAACACAAAATAAGAGGGCGCTTTCGCGCCCTCTTCATCTGTCGCTCGTTCTTAGTTTTTCGCCTTCGTCGCGATTTCTTCCAGCAGCTTTGCGCGGAAGTCCGCAAGGGTCATCGTGCCGAGATCGCCGTCCTTGCGCGAACGCACCGCGACAAGACCCTGCTCGATCTCCTTGTCGCCGATAACAAGCATGTACGGAATCTTCTGCATCTGCGCCTCGCGGATCTTGAAGCCGATCTTCTCGTTGCGAAGGTCGGTTTCGACGCGGACGCCGTACTGCTCCAGCGATTTCTGGATCTCGACGGAAGCATCGGATGTACGATCCGTAATCGGCAGCACTTTCACCTGCACCGGTGCCATCCAAGTCGGCAACGCACCGGCGTACTTTTCGATCAACAGCGCGAGCGTGCGCTCATAGCAGCCGATCGACGTGCGGTGGATAACGACCGGGAATTTCTTCTGTCCGTCGCTGTCCATATACTGCATGCCGAAGCGTTCGGCCAGCTGGAAGTCGATCTGAATCGTGACCAGTGTGTCCTCTTTGCCGTAGACGTTGCGAATCTGGATGTCGAGCTTCGGTCCGTAGAAGGCGGCCTCGCCGTCGGCTTCGTGATACGGCACCTGCAGGTCGTTGAGGATGTCGCGCATCATGTTCTGCGTGCATTCCCAATCCTCTTTGTCGCCGATGTACTTGTCCGTGTCGTTCTCGTCCCACTTGCTGAAACGATAGCTCACGTCGTCGGTGAAGCCGAGGGTGTCGATCATGAACTTCGCGAGATCGAGGCAGCCCTTGAACTCGTCTGCCACCTGATCCGGACGGCAGGCAAGATGGCCTTCCGAAATGGTGAACTGACGTAGGCGGATCAGCCCGTGCATCTCGCCGCTGCTCTCATTGCGGAACAGCGTGCTCGTCTCATTGTAACGCATCGGCAGGTCGCGATAGGAACGCGCGCGGTTGAGATACGCCATAAACTGGAACGGGCAGGTCATGGGTCTAAGCGCGAACACTTCAGCGTTTTCGTCCTCGACGTCCGGCGAATCGCTCATGATGAACATGCCGTCGCGGTAGTGATCCCAGTGGCCGGAGATTTTATACAGCTCGCGCTTTGCCATAAACGGCGTCTTGGTGAGCATGTAGCCGCGTTTCTGCTCCTCGTCCTCGACGAAGCGCTGCAGCAGCTGGATGACACGCGCGCCTTTCGGCAGCAGGATCGGCAAGCCCTGACCGATGATGTCTACGGTCGTGAAGAGCTCCAGCTCGCGGCCGAGTTTGTTGTGGTCACGCTTCTTGGCTTCTTCGAGCGCCGTGACATACGCCTCGAGGTCGGCTTTTTTCTCAAACGCCGTGCCATAGATGCGCTGGAGCATCTTGTTCTTCTCGCTGCCGCGCCAGTATGCGCCGGCGACGTTGAGGAGCTTGATGTTCTTCACCACGCCTGTGCTCTTGACGTGCGGGCCCGCGCAGAGATCGACAAAGTCGCCCTGGCGGTAGAAGCTGATGATCGCATCCTCCGGCAGATCGCGGATGAGCTCGGCTTTGTAGGATTCTCCCTGTTCTTCGACAAACGCGATGGCTTCCGCGCGCGGCAGCTCAAAGCGCTCGATCTTCTGGTCTTCCTTCTCAATCTTCACCATCTCGGCTTCGATCTTTGCGAGATCTTCCGGCGAGAAGGTTTCGGGAGTGTCAAAGTCATAGTAGAAGCCGTTTTCAATCGCGGGGCCGATGGCGAGCTTCGTCTCCGGCCAGAGGCGCTTGACCGCCTGCGCGAGCACGTGGCTCGCGGTGTGGCGATATGCCCAGCGGCCATTCTCGTCCTTGAAGGTGTAGAACGTCAGCTGGTGGTCGCCGTGGATGGGGCGGAAGGCGTCGCTGTGCGCGCCGTCGATGGAGCAGGACAGCGTGGCGCGCGCAAGGCCGGGGCTGATCTCATTGGCGATTTCGAGCCCTGTCATGCCGTCCGCAAATTCGCGTTTGTTCCCGTCTGGAAATGTGATAATCATTTGGATTCTCCTCCTGTTTTCGTCGGTCATACTTATAAAAAACTTGGTTGCCATAGCAAAGTTTAATGCCCAAAGTCTTTTTTACACTACGGGACAATCATTTCAAAAATAAAAACGCCCCGAAGTCTAAATAACTTCGGGACGATAGTGTCTCTACCGCGGTTCCACCCGTGTTCGCAAGCTGTTGTAGCTCGCGCGCTTATGCCGCTGTATCGGGCAGACCCCGCTTTCGCTCGCCGGACGGTCTTCGCGCCGCCATCCGCCGCCGCGCTCGCACCAAGGTGCGCGGCTCTCTTGGGTGGGTGTTGTGCAGGCGTTACTGCTTCCCGGGTCCTACCGAAAGTACCTATAAGTATAAACACAGGCTATGGAAAAGTCAAATCTTTCGGCGGACGCTTTTGCGGAGAATCTGTGAAGATTTCGCGTAAAAAGGCGGTTTCTGGATTACGATACGGCGGTTGCCGCGAGCTGCGCCGCGCGCATGCCGAGCACGTCTTCCATCTCGTACCAGCCGATGCGGTTGACGACGAACTCCGCCGCGGTCAGCGCGCCTTCGACAAACGCGCGGCGGCTGAAGGATTCGTGCGTGAGCGAAAGCCGCTCGTAATCGCTTGCGAGCAGCACCGTGTGCATGCCGACGTATCCGCCTGCGCGGACGGCGTCGATGGGGATATCCGCGCCCTCGGGCAGCTCCTGCGCCAGTGTGTTTGCGATCTTCTTCGCGGTGCCGGAGGGAATGTCGTATTTCTTGCTGTGATGCGTTTCGGTGACGTGATAGTCAAACGACGGCAGCGCGCGGGCGACAAGGCGAAGCGCTGCGAGCAGCACATTGACGCCGAGGGTCACGTTCGGCGCAAAGACCACGCCGAGCTTGTTATGCCGTGTAAAATCGGTCATCCAGAGCATATCCGCCTCCGAATAACCCGTGGTGCAGAATACGACGTTTGTGCGGCTCTTTTTACAGGCGCGCAAAATCGTTCTGCTGTTTGCTGCGTTTGAAAAGTCGATCAGCACATCGGGGTGCGTTTCGGCGAGCGTTTGCTCAATCTGGGTGATTTCGCGTATGAGCACACCCGTGTTGGGTCGGTTGATGAATTCTCCCGCGTCCCGTCCGGCTTTTTCGCTGCCGGCGCTGCAAAACGCCGCGGTCAGATGAAAGGGATCACTGTCGAGAAGCGCGCGGAGCACTTCGCTCCCTGTACGCCCGACGCCGCAGACGGCTACTTGTATCATGCGAACATCTCCTTTCGTGTTGTGTTGAAAAACAGGTTTGAAGTTTTGAATCAAAGCGCAAAAAAACATGCGCCCGCGAATTTTTCGCAAGCGCAAGAAAGAACAGATCGGTTTTCCATAGGAAAATAGACACGTGGAAAAACTTCGCTTTCTACGCTTACGAGATTAGCTGACGGGTTCGGGCGGAAAGCTGCCCTACCGACGATAACGTCGGATTCACCCCAATAATTGGTTCTCCCGCTCTTCCGTGCGCGGCACAGAAGATTCAGCTATAATGTTGTATATCTACTATATCGAATCGGAATATCCGTGTCAAACACTTTCGACTGTTTTACCAAAAATAACAATATTCTGACATAAATTACGCGTGAACGATAGAACGTGATGAAATGCGCTTATTTGTGATAGGGTTCGTGCGCGTTGATCTTGAACGCGCGGTACACCTGTTCGAGCAGCACCACGCGGCAAAGCCCGTGCGGCAGGGTCATATCTGAAACGGAAAGTTTCAAGTCCGCACGCTGGATCACGGCGGGGCTTAGCCCAAGCGAACCGCCGATAACAAACGTGATGCAGGAAGCGCAGCGGTCAAACGTGTCCTGCAGCGTCTTTGCGAATTGATCGGAGGAGAAGCGTTTTCCGTCTATAGTCAGGCAAACGACGAACTCACCGGGCAGGATGCGGGAGAGCAAGCGTTCGCCTTCGCGCTCCATGACCTGCGCTTCTTCGGCGGCAGAGAGCGACTCCGGCGCTTTTTCGTCCGCAACTTCCGCGATTTCCAGCGTGCAAAAACGCGAGAGCCGTTTGGCGTATTCCGCAACGGCATCCCGATAGAAGGCATCCTTCACTTTTCCCACGCAGGCGACTTTGATCTTCATGATTTCTGGTTCTTATCTCTTACTCTTGATCGGTTTCTATAGCTCAAACAGCCCGCAGGGGCTGAAGCGGTCGGCGACGGTGACGAACATGCTCTCCAAAAGGCCCGCACTTTCCAGCAGCGACTGCACGGTGACCAGCGCGAGCTCCGGCGTGTTGTTGTCCTGGGAGAGGTGACCAAGAATCGCGTTTTTCACGCCGCGCGCATGCAGCTTTTGCAGCACTAGCCCCGCGTCCTCGTTGCAAAGATGCCCGTGGGAGGAGAGGATGCGCATCTTGAGCGGATACGGGTAGCTGCCCGCCTTGAGCATATCCACGTCATGGTTTGCTTCTAACAAAATCAGGTCAGAGTTGGCGACCGCGTCGATCATGCGGCTGGAAACGTGCCCGATATCGGTCATGATGGAGAGCTTCTTTCCGTCGTGCGCAAACGCGTACCCGACCGCGTGCGCCGCGTCGTGCGGGGTGGAAAAAGGATGCACGCAGAGCTGCTTGAGGTAGAAATCCCGGTCGGGTTCAAACACGCGGATATTACGCGTCGCGATTTCACCGATGCTCCGCGGCATGTTTTCCCAGCATTCAGCGGCGGCGTAGACGGGGATATCGTATTTGCGAGAGAGCACGCCGATGCCGGAGACATGGTCGGAGTGCTCGTGCGTGACGAGAATCGCGTCAAGACCGTCCGGCGTGAGGTCGATCATCGACATGATTTCGCGGAGGCGCTTTGCGGTCACGCCCGCGTCGATGAGCAGGCGCACGCCGCCAGCCTCCAGATAGGAGGCGTTGCCGGACGAACCGCTGCACAACGGTGAAAACAACATAGTGAGTTTGCTCCTTCTATTTCAGGCCGCCAAGCATAGAGGAAACTACATCATGTGGCGGGATCGCTTTCATAAAAGCACATATAGTATAGCACAAGGCGAATGAAAACGACAGTAACCGACGGAACAGGGGACACATTTTGAGCGGATGGAACGCAGATGATTCTACTAGCGTTATGCGTTTTGATTTGGTATAATGAAACGCAAACAAAATCGCATAAAAAACCTTGAATATTCACCCGGATAAAGTCGTGATAGATTGAGAATAATCGGTATAATATAGAGTATGGACACAACCACAAAACGCGCATACGCAAAACTGAATCTCACGCTCGGCGTGCTTTATAAACGCGCCGACGGTTACCACGCGCTGGACTCCATCATGCAGACCATCGATCTGTTTGATACCGTCACGGTGGAGCGCGCGCGGGATATCATCGTCACCAGCACGGGTATGCTGCTGCCGTATGACAATACGGTTCGTAGAGCTGCGGAGCAATACCGCGCGCTGACAGGCAGGAGCGCACACATCCGCGTGATCAAGCGCATTCCCGCCGAGGCGGGGTTGGGGGGAGGAAGCGCAGACGCTGCGGCGACGCTGAACGCCCTGCAAGAGCTCTTCGGCGAGGTGGACGAAAAGACGCTGGTCGAAATCGGAGCTAAGGTTGGCGCGGACGTTCCGTTTTGTCTCCGCGGCGGCACCCAGCGCGCGGAAGGCATCGGCGAGGTGCTGACGCCCATTCGCGGCATGAAGCTGCACCTATTGGTCGCAAAACCCGCAGAGGGCGTTTCCACCAAGAAGCTGTTTTCGCTGTTAAAACTCCCGCGCACGATGCCGGACACGACATCTGCGCTCAAAGCACTCTCGGAAGGAGACCTGGACGCGCTCTGCCCGCTGCTTTACAACGCGCTGGAAGAGCCCGCAGTCGAGCTTGTACCCGAGATCGGGCGCATCAAGACGGACATGCTCGCCCTCGGCGCAAAGGCCGCCTGCATGAGCGGCAGCGGCAGCGCAGTGTTCGGCGTGTTTGCGGACAAAGCCGCGGCGGAAGAGGCGCAAAAAGCATTGCAAAACGTCGCTTTTGCGCAGGTTTGTCAGAGCATCTAACGCACGCGTTTTTTGTGATCTTGTAACATACCATCGAAAAAGACGCAAACGTGTAGACGAGCTGTTTCGGCAACGTGAACATTCCGAGAAAAATGCCAAAAACAGGTGCAATCACTGCGCCGAATCGATACAATCACGATACGGACACGTGTGACTTGTCCATTCCTCAGATTTTATTTTCGGGGGTCTTATGAAGAAACGACCGTTTCGTACCCGCAGAGGAATCGCATTTGTGCTTGCGCTAGGGCTGTTGCTGCTTGCAGTACCTGTCTCGTCTGCGCCTGCTGATTCCGGTGTGCAGTACATCCGCGTGCTGCTCTCGACGCAGGGAGCAACCTCCATGAGCGTCCCCGTCAAGGGAACCTATACGCTCGCGCAGACGCAGCGAACGTTTACGGACGGCACGCTGACCATCTCGGGCAGCGGTAGCACGGTCACCGTCAGCCATTCCCGCGAAGGCCAGCTGTATTCCGGCAGCAACGCCACCATCGAGCGCACCAATCTTTCCCGCGACGCGGGCTATCTGACCATCAACACATACGCCGGCACACGAAACTTCCTCGGCAACCTGCAGCTCTCAGCGAGCAGCGGCAAGCTGGTGGTCGTCAATCGCGTGCCGCTTTCACATTATCTTTACGGCGTGGTCGGCTACGAGATGAGCAACACGTTCCCGCTGGAGGCGCTCAAAGCGCAGGCTCTCGCGGCGAAGGGTTACGGGCTGCTCAAAATCCGCCAGAGCGGTTCGTACGACATTGTCGACACGGCGGACGATCAGGTCTATAAAGGCTACGATCCCGCTCACGCAAACGTCATCGCCGCGGTAGACGCAACCATGAGCGACGTGCTGTACTACAACAATGTGCCGCTTTTATGCTACTATGCCGCGAGCAACGGAGGCTGGATGATCCTGCCTTCCGATCGCTGGACGAGCCCGATTTATGACGGCGCGTATAACTACGGCGCGGACCCGTATGATCTGAAGAACCCATCCACACCTGTGGAAAAGGTGTTTGTTTCAAGCATCTACAGCGACGCCGCGATGGGGACGGCTGCGTTCTCGTTCATCGACTCGCGCCTGATGGCGGCGGTTGCCGCGCGCGGCGTGATTCCGAATGACTACACATTCGGCGGCATTCAGTCCGTCGACAGCGTGACGTCCTACGGCTCGACGGGATATCCGGACGATCTCAACCACCTCAACGTAACGTTGACCGCAACCGTGCGCGCCAATATGTATGACAATCTGATTCCGACGCCGACGCCTTCCTTTGCGCCGACGCTGAGTCCGACGCCTTCCTTTGCGCCGACGCCTTCTCCCACGCCGACGTTTGCGCCAATCGCGACGCCGAGCCCGACGCCGGAGGGCATGACGCCTGAACCGTTGCCGGAAGGGGAGACGCCCACACCGACCCCGACGATGGAACCGACGCCGAGCCCGACACCGACCTTTGAGCCGACGCCGAGCCCGACACCGACCTTCGAACCAACGCCTTCTCCCACGCCTGAGATTGAGACCGTCAAGACGAGCCAGGTGACCATCAACTTCACCTTTGCGGAGATGGTTGCGGCGGGCCTTTATCCCTCGACCGTGCTCAAGATCTTTTACGCCGCGCCGACCGAGGGCGGCTGGTATCTGCTGCACGCGAGATATGGTCACGGTGTCGGCATGAGCCAGCGCGGCGCGCAGTACATGGCCAACATCGGCAAGACTTATCGCGACATTCTCGCGTTCTACTATCCGGGCGCGACGCTCGGCACGATGGCCTACGTCTTCCCCGAGACCGTCGGCTCGTCGCAGACTTCCTCCGCGCAGACGTCGCCCTCCACGGGCAAGGTCACCGGCGGATCGGTCAACGTGCGTTCCACGGCATCCACGAGCGGCAGTATTCTGGAAACCCTCACGCAGGACACGCAGGTGACACTGCTCGGTATGACGGGCGAATGGTACTTTGTCTCAACGCCCAGCGGCAAGCAGGGCTATATCCGCTATGACTATATCACCCTGACCGGCACGAGCCTCATTGCGCAGGGCAAGGTTTCAGCAAGCGCAGTGAATTTCCGCACAGGCCCCGGCACGAGCTATGCCACAGTTGGCCAGCTCTCGCAGGATACCCAGCTTGGTATCTACGGCATGGTCGGCGGTTGGTATAAGATCAAGGCCATGACGACGGGTCAGGATGGCTTCATCAGCAAGGATTATGTGATCATCACGCAGTCTGTTGCAAGCGACAGCGTCTCGCCGACCGCGACGCCGGTTCCGACCGCTGCGCCGGACGGCACGACGCCCATTCCGACTGCGATTCCGACCGCAACGCCGACGCCTTCGCCGGTTCCGACGCCGACTGCCGCGCCAACTCCGCCCCTCGCGCCGGACTTCGTTGCAAACGGTGCGCTGACCACAAGCGGCGTGCATATCCGCGCGGGCGCAAGCACCTCCACGAGAAGCTATGGCAGACTCGTGAAGAACACCGCGCTGGGCATCTATGAAAAGGTCGGCTCGTGGTATCGCGTCCGCGTACTCGCGACAGGGCTTGACGGCTATGTTTACGCAAAGTACGTCAAACTCACGCAGTTAAGCACCACGAACAGCGCCGGCACATCCTCCAGCGCGGGTTATATCAAGTCCTCCGGTGTTATCCTGCGTTCGGGACCGGATACGCGCTATAACCGCATCGGTAAGCTCGCGCGCTATACCACGGTGCGAATTATCGCCTCGTTCAACGGCTGGTATCAGATCGAGGTGCCTTCCGCGAAGCTGACGGGCTATACGCTCGCAAAATATGTCACGCTGACGCCGTCGGTCAGCGCGACCACGAGCACAAGCTCTGCTGTCGTGACCGGCAATCTCAACCTGCGCGCGCAGCCATCGTCCTCGTCGTCGTCCAAGATTCTAAAAACGATGCCGAAAGGCTCGATCGTGACGATCTACTCCACCTCAAACGGCTGGTGCTATGTCGACTATCAGGGCATCAAGGGCTATTGCTCCGCTTCTTACCTGAAATTCGGTTAAGAAGCAATCAGACGAACATACCGCATATTGCGCCCGCGCGAGTGATTTGCGCGGGCGTTTGCAAAAAAAAGAGATAGATATTGAGATCGAAAGATTTTAAGATTAAGTTAACTCTGAAAGGACCCTTAGTAACGATTGGATAAAAAACTGCTCAACCGCATATTCCTGCTTGCTGCTGCCGGTATTCTATTGGTGCTCGGTTCAATTGGCGCGCTGCGCGCCGCACGCCCTGTGGTCGACACGGGACCTGTCACCATGGAGCAGGCTGAGATCGACACGTTTAACGTAGAGGCAGTGGAGCTCACGCCCGCGCCGACGCTGGAACCCCTGAAGTATGCCAACACCGTGACGCTTCTCGTCGACCGCGTGCCTGTGATGACGCTGGAAAACGAGCTCGCGGCAAAACAGATGCTCTGGGAGTATCTGTCCAGCAGCGCGACCGCGCCGGAGGGCGAACAGTTTATCTCCGCGAAGTTTGACTGTGAAATGATCCTCACGCCGGGCGACCCCGTCGTCAAGCCGCTGTCCGCGGGAGAGGCGCTGACGATGCTCTCGCAAAACCCCGCGTTGGTGCCGATTCAGGTCGTCACCCTGCGCACCGAGACGGTGCAGGCCAGCCCGGAGGTCAGCGAGACCACCGAGCCTGCGCTGCCGAAAGGCGCGCGGATCATCACGCAGCTTGGCACGGGCGGGGTCACGCAGACGAGCTATCAGGCGATCTACCGCGCGGGCGTGCTTCTGGAAACAGGCGCACCGGATACGAGATCGATCGGTACCGCGCGCGCAACCATCGTCCGCATCGGTACGTATACCAAGGCGAACACGTCCGGCACGCCGGATCGGCTGGAGGGCGTTGAAGGAAAAAGCAAGGGAGATCTCAGGCTCGGGTATCCCATGCGCGGGCAGGTGACGCAGCATTTTGGCTACGTCAACGGCAAGATGAACTACGGGCTGAATATTAGCAATAGCGCGGGCGCAAAGGTTGTCGCGCCCGGAGAGGGCATTGTCGTGTTTTGTGCGGAGCGCGGGGCATATGGCTTCGTCGTGGATATCGACCACGGAAACGGCTTTGTCTCGCGGCTGACGCATCTGGCTGATGTGCAAGTGGAGCTGAACCAGCGCGTGTTCATCGGCGATGCGGTCGGCGTACTTGCAGAGGACGCTGACGGCGGCAAGCCTGTGATGCACTATGAGCTCATCATCGACGGGATACCGTATAACCCGCTGTTCTATATCGACTAAGTATTTGCAATCAAAAAAGACGGCTTTCGCCGTCTTTTTTTGTTAGTTCATCTCATTCAACCGTGCTTCCAGCTTCTTTTTAACCCGCTGGATGGCGTTGTCCACGCTCTTGGTAGTGATTTGCAGATGATCCGCAATCTGCTGGTAGGAGTATCCGCCGAGATACAGCCCGAGCGTTCCCCGTTCGAGCTTGCTCAACGAGTGCTCGATGCTGTCCGCCACCGCGGCGTAGTTCTCACGCCCAATGAGCACCTCCTCCGGGTCGCTGATGCGCGTGCTGGTTAGCACATCGATCAACGGACGCTCGGTCTCGCCTTCATACACCGAGCGGTTGAAGGAGATGTAGGAGTTCAGCGGTTTGTGCTTCTTGCGCGTAGCCGCCTTGATGGCGGTGATAATCTGACGCGTGATGCAAAGCTCCGCAAAGCCGCGAAACGATGCCGGACGATCAAACTGATAGTCCATAACCGCCTTATACAGGCCGATCATGCCCTCCTGAATGATGTCCTCGCGATCCGCGCCGATCAGGAAATACGTGCGCGCTTTGCTGCGGACAATCTGCTTGTAGCGCGCATAGAGCGCCTCCTCGGCGCGCGCGTCACCCGCGCGATGCAGGCGTAGCAGATCCTCGTCGGCAAGCGACTCGTAGTTCGTCATTCCGCCGCGTCCTGCCGCTTCTTCTCAAACATGAGGATGCCGGCGGCTACGCCCGCGTTGAGCGAGCCGATCTGCCCGTATTGCGGAATCGCAACAAGGAAGTCGCATTTTTCCGATACGAGCTTGCTCAGGCCGTCGCCTTCGCCGCCGATGACCAGCGCGAGCGGGCCGTTAAGCCCCTGCTTGGTCATGGACTGTCCCTTCATATCTGCGCCCGCGACCCAGAGCTTCGCGCGCTTGAGTTCTTCGAGCGCGGAGGGGATATTGACCACGCGCGCAATCTTGACGTGCTCGGTTGCGCCCGCGCTAGCCTTGACGGTCGCCGCGGTGACGGAAGCGCTTCTGCGCTTGCCGATGATCACGCCGTGCGCACCCGCGCACTCTGCGCTGCGGATGATGGAGCCGAGGTTGTGCGGGTCTAGGATGCCGTCCAGCACGACGACGAACGGATCTTCGTTCTTCTCGTGCGCAACGGCGAGGATATCCGCAACGGTGCAGTATTCAACGCCCGCGGCATATGCCACGATGCCCTGATGGTTACCGGGTTTGCCGCCGTGACCGAACGGCAGGCAGATTTCGTCGAGATGGCGCTTGTCCACCTCGCGGATGACGAGCTTACGCTCGCGCGCGAAGCCGAGGATTTCGCGCAGAGAGCCATCGGGCTCTCCGACGACTTCGATGCGGTCGATGCTGCGCTCACTCTTGATGGCTTCCTTGACGGCGTTGCGGCCGAGGATGAGGAAGGGGAGTTCGTCCGGCTCGCCAGCCTCGTTGTCGTTTTCGACGAGGCGGTCGCGCAGACGCATTTCCTCCGCGCGGCGGTCGTCGTATGCGGAAGTTTTGTTGTACGGCTTCTTTTCGTAGGGGCGGTTGCCCTGATAGCCCGTTCCTTGCGGACGGTCACCATACGGTTTTTTGCCCTGGTAGCCGCTGCCTTGCGGACGGTCTCCATAGGGCTTCTTACCCTGATAGCCTTCACCGGCGGGTTTGTCGCCGAAGTCGCGATTGCCTTGATAGCCACCCTGCGGACGGTCATCGTAAGGCTTCTTGCCTTGATAGCCGCTGCCCTGCGGTCTGTCGCCGTAAGGTTTCTTACCCTGGTAACCGCTGCCCTGCGGGCGGTCGCCATAGGGGCGATTACCCTGATAGCCTTCGCCAGCGGGCTTGTCGCCGAAGTCGCGCTTGCCCTGATAGCCGCCGCCCTGCGGTCTGTCGCCGTAAGGTTTCTTGCCCTGGTAGCCGCTGCCCTGCGGGCGGTCGCCATAGGAACGATTACCCTGGTAGCCTTCGCCTGCGGGTTTGTCGCCAAAGTCGCGCTTGCCCTGATAGCCGCCCTGCGGTCTGTCGCCGTACGGTTTCTTTCCCTGATAACCCGTGCCGGCAGGCTTATCGCCATAGGAACGGTTGCCCTGATAGCCTTCGCCCTGCGGACGATCGCCATAGGTCTTTTTACCTTGATATCCACCCTGCGGCTTGTCGCCGTAGGTCTTTTTACCCTGATATCCGCCTTCGGTCTTCTGACCATAAGGCTTGCTGCCCTGATACCCGCCGGATTTCGGATATCCGCCCTTGTTCTCGCCGGAGCGGGGAGAAGAGCCTTTATTCTGGCCACCGTGGCCGGAGCCGTATTTGTTCTGCGGCATGGAAGTATTTCCTCGTTTCAAATTCAAATTCGTCTTGTTTGATGCTGGCTCGGATTAGCCCGATCACATCGCGTCTGTTTTATGGCTGCTTTTACTCCGGCTTTGTTTCCGGTTGAAAATAATACGTCATCAACTCATTGAGCCGCTCGTCCGCGCCGCTTAAAAACAGCCAGCCGACCATTGCTTCCAAGCCTGTCGCCGTGTGGTAGTCCGCGGCGGAGGCGTTTTTCGGCATGGTGCCGCTGTGGGCGTTGCGCCCGCGGCGAAAGACTGCGGTTTCGTCGTCCGTCAGGTGGGGTTCCATCCTGCGGTAGGCTGCCGCCTGACCCGCCGCGCAGACAAATTTGCTCGCGGCTAGGTGCAGCTCGTGCGGCGAACGCGCGAACTGGTCGTTGAGGTAGATGCGCGCGTAGAGATCGCAAACGGTGTCGCCGATTTGCGCAAGCGCCAGCGGGGCTAATTGCCGCGGGTTTGCGCAGGCTTTTGCCTGCGTTGCGCGCCTTATTTCATCAATCATGGCCATACACAATTATTTTATCTTGTTGGGGTATCCAAAGCAAGAACTATCGGATTGTATTCGACCAAATTCAGGCGAATCTGCGAGTGTTTGCATTTTTTTACTTGACAACGGCGGTGTAAGTGGCTAAAATAGCAAACAATATATGATATACCCCAGAAGCTGTGAAGGGAACAAGACGTGGCTTCTTCCGCTCAGAGAACCGGCGGTTTGGTGCGAGCCGGTGCGGCAGTCCATGTGTATGGCTCATCCCGGAGCTTTTTGCCTGAACGAATGCGTTAGGGCAAAACGATTGACCCCGTTACCGGTCCAGGCCTTGTTGGAGGCTGATGAGGGCTATTCGGGCAACCGAAGGCCGAACCAGGGTGGTACCGCGTATACTACGCCCCTGACCAAGATAGTTTGGTCAGGGGTTTTTTGTTTCCCTCTGACCGCGATGCGAAAGAGGAGGAAATTTCACCATGCACAGTTCGTTTGAAAAGTACATCCCGTTTGAGCCGATCCCGATGCAAAAGCGCAGATGGCCGGATCGCACAATCACACAGGCACCCGCGTGGTGCTCGGTCGATCTGCGGGACGGAAACCAGGCGCTGGTCGATCCCATGAACGTGGAAGAGAAGCTGCGGCTTTTCCACACGCTTGTGGACATCGGGTTAAAAGAGATCGAGGTGGGCTTTCCCTCCGCATCCGAAACGGAGTTTTCGTTTATCCGCACGCTGATCGAAGGCGGGCATATCCCGGACGACGTGACGATTCAGGTGCTCGTGCAGGCGCGCGCGCATCTCATTCAGCGCACCTTTGAGGCGATTTCCGGCGCGAAAAACGTCATCTTGCACTTCTACAACTCCACCTCGACGCTCCAGCGCAAGGTCGTCTTCCGCATGGACATGGACGGCATCGTCAAGATCGCGGTCGAGGCGGCGCAATTGATCAAAAAACTCGCAAAGCCCGTCATTGCGTCCGGCGTAAACCTCCGCTACGAATACTCGCCGGAATCGTTCATGGGCACCGAGATGGACAACGCGGTGCATATCTGCACGCGCGTCATGGAAGAACTGGGCGCAACGAAAGAGAAGCCCGTGATACTCAACCTCCCGTCCACGGTAGAAAACTGCATGCCCAACTATTTTGCGGACGAGATCGAGTATTTCATCGCAAACCTGCCCAACCGCGAGTGCGCGATCATCTCTCTGCATCCGCACAACGACCGCGGCTGCGGCGTCGCGACCGCGGAGCTGGGTCTGCTCGCGGGCGCGGATCGCGTCGAGGGAACGCTCTTTGGCAACGGCGAGCGCACGGGCAATGTAGACCTCGTCACGCTGGCGATGAACCTCTACACGCAGCGGATCGACCCGAAGCTGGACTTTTCGGACATCAACAAGATCAAGGAAGTCTACGAGAGCGTCACCAAGATGAAGATCGGCGAACGGCAGCCGTATGCGGGCGAGCTCGTGTTCACCGCGTTCTCCGGCTCGCATCAGGACGCGATCAATAAGGGCTTTCAATACATGAAGAAGACCAAAACGGACTTCTGGGAGGTGCCGTACCTGCCCATCGATCCCGCGGACGTCGGGCGGCAGTATGAGCCGATCATCCGCATCAACAGCCAGTCCGGCAAAGGGGGCGCCGCGTTCATCATGCAGCAGAACTTCGACTTCGACCTGCCGAAGGCGATGCATCCGGAGTTCGGTTCCGTGGTACAGAAGGAGACCGACCGCATTGGCAAGGAGCTCAAGCCGGATCGTATCTACGATCTGTTTATGGCGGAGTACGTGGACATCAACGCGCCGTACCGCATGATCAAGCACTCGTTCAATGAGACCACGGACGCGGAGGGCAACTCCCACGTGACGTTCTCCGGCACGCTGGCGCATAAGGACACGACGTTTGACGTCGTCGGAGAAGGCAACGGACCCATCGACGCATTCTTCAACGCCATCCGCGGGCAAAAGATGGACAAATTCACGTTTGTGGACTACAGCGAACATGCGATTCACGCCGGCTCGGACTCCAAGGCGGTGGCGTACATCCACCTGCGCGCGATGAACGGCAAGGACGTCTTCGGCGTCGGCATTTCGCACAACATCAGTCTTGCTCCGCTTCGCGGCATCCTCTCCGCGATCAACCGCGCGAAGCGTATGGAGATTATCTAAACTGACAAGCACACAAAAATGGCAGGCCGATCGGCCTGCCATTTTGTTAGGGCACGGGGCGGGGCACAGCCCTTGCGTTTCCCCCTTACATCGGAAATACCTTGACTGCATCAATCCGCCTTAGCAGATATTACTTATATCATCAGCTCGCAGATTGCGAATTCTCAAAGAAACAACTTCAGCTTATACCATAAGCTCGCAGATTGCATTCGAGAACGCGACCGGGTCCTCGATCGGCAGCCCTTCGATGAGCAGCGCCTGATCGTAGAGCAGGTTTGCATATTTGCCGACGCGCGTATCGTCCGCGGTGAGCTTCGCAAGCGCCGCAAACACCGGATGCGCGGGGTTGATCTCCAGCACGCGCTCGGCCTTCACTGAACCGTCGGAAACCGGCATGCTGGCGAGCACCTTCTCCATCTCGATGGAGAGCGGGCCGTCGCTCGTCAGGCATACGGGCGAGCTCTTGAGACGATCGCTCAGGCGAACGTCCTTGACCTTGCCACTCAGCGCGTTCTTGAGCGCTTCGAGGATGTCTTTGTTCTCCTCTTGCGCGCGCTCCTGCGCACGCTTTTCCTCGTCCGTAACGAGGTTGAGGTCGGCGTCGGAGACGGACTTAAACGTCTTTTCCATATATGTGCCGAGCATGCGCACAGCAAACTCGTCCACATCGTCCGTCATACAAAGGATGTCGTAGCCCTGATCACGCACGCGCTCGGTCTGCGGCAGCTTCATCGCGCGCTCCACCGTCTCGGCCGAGACATAGTAGATGTGCTTCTGGTCTTCCTTCATCGCCTCAACGTACTCTTTCAGCGAGACGAGCTTGTTTTCCGCCGCGCTGTGGTACAGAACGAGATCAGAGAGGAAGTCCTTGTTCATGCCGTAGTCGCTGTAGAGACCGTACTTGATCGGCAGCTTGAAGCTCTTGTAGAACTGCTCATATTTCTCACGGTCGTTGTCCATGAGCTTTTTCAGCTCGGTCTTGATCCGCTTTTTGAGCGTGACGGCGATGGTCTTGAGCTGGCGGTCATGCTGTAGCAGCTCGCGGGAGATGTTCAGCGAAAGATCGCTGCTGTCCACGAGACCGCTGACAAAGCCGAAGTAGTCCGGCAGCAGGTCCGCGCATTTTTCCATGATCAGCACGCCGCTAGAATAGAGCTGTAAGCCCCGCTGATACTCTTTCGCGTAGAAGTCATACGGCGGGTTTTTCGGAATATAGAGCAGAGCATCGTAGCTGACCACGCCTTCGCCGCTGAAGTGGATGGTCAGAAGCGGGTCTTCGTAGTCGTGGAACTTGCTCTTGTAGAACTCGTTGTAGTCTTCGTCCTTCAGCTCGCTCTTGGCTTTTTTCCAGAGCGGAATCATGCTGTTGAGCGTTTCGTCGTCCGTGACAGTCTCGGTGTCTTTGGGATCGCCGTTCTTCGGGCGGGTGTGCGTGTGCTCCATGCGGATCGGGTAGCGGATATAATCCGAATACTGCTTGACCAGCTGGGAGACTTTATAGAAATCGAGGAAGCGGTCATACTGCTCGTCGTCGGTGTTCGCCTTGATCTTGAGCGTGATGATCGTGCCGCACTCCGGCTTTTCCGCTTTGGTGAGCGTGTAGCCTTCTCTTCCTTCGCTCTCCCAAAGCCATGCTTCGTCGCTGCCATAGGCGCGGGAAAGCACCTGTACGTCGTCCGCAACCATGAAGGACGAATAGAAGCCAACGCCGAACTGGCCGATGATGTCCACCGCGTCGCTGGTGTCGTGCTCTTTCTTAAACGCGAGCGTGCCGCTCTTGGCGATGGTGCCGAGGTTTTCGTCCAGCTCTTCCTTGGTCATACCGATACCGTTGTCGGTGATGGTCAGGATGCGCTTGTCCTTGTCCGCAGAGATGCGGATTTCGAAATCCTCGCGATTTTTACCGACCTTGTCGTCCGTCAGCGAGAGGAAATAGAGCTTATCGATCGCGTCGCTGGCGTTGCTGATGAGCTCACGTAGGAAAATCTCCTTGTGCGTGTAGATGCTGTCGATCATCAGGTCGAGAATGCGCCGCGATTCCGCCTTGAATTGTTTTTTTGCCATGAAAAGTGCGCCTCCGTCATGAAATGCAAATTCTTGTTAGCACTCAATATCATCGAGTGCTAATCTAGCATACTACGCTGGAGGGCTGTTTTCAAGCGTACGCATGCGCTTCCACAATATTTTCACATTTTTCTTTTCAGGAGAGTTGGAACTGCGAAGAATGCTTCTCTTTGATTTTCACATTTTTTTATTATCTAATTGTAAAAAAAGACGGAGTAGCACTCCGTCTTAATATCTTGCGTTGGTTATGCGATCACTGCGGCGGGAATTTCGGGAGAAACGTCCTTCAACAGCTGCATGAACTCCTCGCCGGTGATGGTCTCGCGCTCCAGCAGATGCTCCGCAAGCTTATGTAGCGCGACTTCGTTTTCCTTGAGAATCTGTCTGGCACGCTGATGCGATCTGTCGACAATCGCAATGACTTCCGCGTCGACGCGCGCCGCCGTGTCCGAAGAGCAGGTCATGGCGCCGTCTTGCGAGAGGTAGGGATTGCTGTTGCACTCCAGCGCAACCATGCCGAATGCGTCGCTCATACCATAGCGCACGACCATCGCACGCGCAATCCGCGTCGCCTGCTCGATGTCGTTGCTCGCGCCCGTGGTGATGGTGCCGAACACCGTCTCTTCCGCGGCTCTGCCGCCGGTGAGAGTGGCGATCTTGTTTTCCGCCTCTTCACGGGTCATGAGATAGTGCTCGTTTTCGTCGATCTGCATGGTGTAGCCCAAGGCTCCGCTCGTGCGGGGCACGATGGTGATCTTGTGCACGGGCGCGCTCTCGGTCTGCTTGGCGGCGACCAGTGCGTGACCGATCTCGTGATACGCCACAATGCGCTTTTCTTTGGGCGAGATAACGGCGTTTTTGCGCGCATAGCCTGCGATGACGACCTCGACGCTCTCTTCCAGATCCGCCTGCTCCACGATATCGCGCTTCATGCGAACCGCGCGGAGGGCGGCTTCGTTGATGATGTTCGCGAGGTCTGCGCCGGAGGCGCCGCTGGTTGCGCGGGCGACTGCTTCAAAATCGACAGATTCCGAGATCTTCACACTGCGTGCGTGCACCTTGAGGATATCCGTGCGTCCCTTCAGGTCGGGTAGCTCCACATGGATGCGACGGTCAAAGCGACCGGGACGCAGCAGCGCCGGGTCGAGTGAATCCGGCCGGTTGGTGGCGGCGAGGATCACGACGCCTTTGCGTGCGTCAAATCCGTCCATTTCGGTGAGCAGCTGGTTGAGCGTCTGTTCGCGCTCGTCGTTGCCGCCCATGACGTTGTCGCGTTTCTTGCCGATGGTATCGATCTCGTCGATAAACACGATGCAGGGCGCTTTCTGCTCTGCCTGGGAGAAGAGGTCGCGCACCTTTGCCGCGCCCATGCCAACAAACATCTCAACAAACGCGGAGCCGGAGATGCTGAAAAACGGTACATTGGCTTCGCCAGCGACGGCTTTTGCCATGAGCGTTTTGCCCGTGCCTGGAGGGCCGACAAGCAGTGCGCCTTTGGGCAGCTTTGCGCCGATGTCGGCGTAGCGATCGGGATTGTGCAGAAAGTCGACGATCTCTAACAGCGCTTCCTTTGCTTCGTCCTGACCAGCCACGTCGTTGAAGGTTTTGCCCGTTTGCGCCTCAACATAGATCTTGGCGTTGGCTTTGCCAAAGGAGAGGGCGTTTCCCACGCCGCCGGGCATGCCGTTTTGCATACGCTTCATCAAAAACTGACCGAGAGCAACGAAAATCAGAATCGGCAGCATCCAGCTGATCAGAAACGTCATCAGCGGATTTGCCTGCGTGGGAATGCTCGCGGTGAACTTCACGCCTGCGCTGTCGAGACGGGAAACCAGCGTGTCATCCGGCCAGATGCCGGTTTTGTAATAAAGCGTTTTGTCGCCGTCAAGGCTGGTGAACGTGATCGTTTGTGTGGCATCATCGCGCGAAACTTCGTTGATTTTACCGGAGTCGATCAGCTTGAGAAACTCGTTATAGCTGACCTCTTTGACCTCGTTTTGCATCAAGCTCGGAAACACGAATGCGTTGAGTAATAAGAGCGCGATCATCGCAATGATCGCGTAATAATACATTGGTTTTTTGGATGGAGTATGTTCTTTCATGTGTTCATCTATTCCTTCAATCGGGTATCATTCCATATTATTGTACATCCGGTTCATGAACCGGAAAAAAACGGAACGATCAGGTGCTCATGCCGTGTTGGATGAGCTGTTCCGCCATTGCGGCCATTTGCGCGGGCGTTTCCTTCATATCCCGCTCAAACCAGGCGCGGATGATGCCGATGAAGCCCGACGCGAGGTAGGAGAAGTAGTAGTCGTACTGATCGGGGTCCTTCTTCTGCTCCAGCTGCCAGTATTCCAGCACGCGGCCGTGGATCATGTCGATGAGCTTGTTGAAGAATGCCATGTCGCCGTTTCCGCCGAGGAATGCTGCGCTCAAATCCGAATTGGAAGAGAAGAACTCAAACAAATCCAGCAATAGAGGATGGAGCTTCGATTCCAGCTCTTCGGCAGGGTGCTTGCGAACCAGCTGTTCGAACTCGTCGAACACTTCCTGCTCTACCTGCTCTACCATGTCGTAGATATCGCGGTAATGCAGATAGAAGGTGCAGCGGTTGATGTCGACCAGCTGTGCAAGCTCGCGCACGGTGATGTCCTTGATGGGCTTTTCGCGCATGAGCTGAGTCAGACCCGCGCGAAGCTGCATGCGGGTTTTTCTTACGCGGCGATCCATTTTTTTGGTTTCCATGGGAGATGACCTCCGTATTATTATTTCTGTGTTATGACCGGCTGGGGTTTCCGTCGCATATGGCGATCGAAGGGTGAATTTAATAGAAAATGACGGAAGAATCCTGCCGTATTTTGCGCCGACAATACTGATCAGTCTTGTGCGGTCAGCACCGGGGCGTTATCTTCTCCTAATATAACCGATCCGTGCCAATAAATCAACACGGGCATATGTAACTGGTGTTAACACAACGTGAACTTGAGCATGAATTGTGACAAAAAAGGAGACGCCGTTTCAGACGCCTCCCTATTTGTACGTGGAGTTTACTTTGGATGGCTTTGTTTATATTCCTTCACGCGTTGCTTATAAGTCTTGATGTTGTCAAACGAGTAGCCGATCAGGCAGTCCGGGTTTGCGGCGTAGATCGCGCGAGCGGTCTCTGTGAGCATAGCATCGTTCACGCCGCGGTTTGCGATCGAAATCGACTTTCCATTGACATGACCTGCGATGATCTGCTTTGAAACGGGGATGCCATATCTGCGCTGCGTGTATTGATAGGCCCAGCCGATGTCTTCGTAGGGAAGGATCCAGCCGCTGCTTCCGCTGTAGAGAAAGCGCTTGGAAAGCACCAGCTTGGATTTTGGGAAGCTCGTGCTTTCCGGCGCGGAAAACTCCGTTTCGGCATCGTCCAAAAGTCCCATTTCATAAAGACGGTCTTCGCTCTTTCGATAGTTCTTGCGCTGGCTGTTGGTTTGCAGAACGATGATAAGGAAGATAAGGCCAAACACAAACGCACCGACCAAATACATGATCGCGCCTGCGTTTTGGTCGTTGGCGCCTATCTCGATGTACTTGTCTCCATAGGAGCTCAGCACATCTTGCTCTGTCCAGTCCGTGAATACGGTTGCAATCTCCGCGGCATCGCCGGTGTTCAGCATGCGAGTCATACCGGTGAGGCGCACCGCATCCGGCATAACGAAATTCTGTGTGTTGTTTGTATAATCTGTCAACAGGGTCTGATATGCATCCGCCTGTATGGCCAGCGACGCGAAGGTCTTGTCATTGAGATCGACTAAAAACCAGTTTCCATCCGCGTCCATGACTTCGTAGATGGTGTATTCCTCGTCGCCGGAGACATCCAGCAGCCAGTGGGAAACCAGTGCTACATCTACATAACAATATTCGCCGCTATCGAGCTGTGTGCTCATGCGTGTGGGCTCCTCCTGCGGCTTTGTGAATTCATAGACCGCGCCAAGGATCATCAAGGACATAAGAATCGCGAAGATAAACGTCCAAACGCGCGAAGATTTCGGCGGTGTCATGAATTCGGAGAGGGTTTGCTGTTTTGTCGTATTTGCTTCCATATGAAGTCAAATCCTCCCATTTCTTAATCTATTCGACAATAGTATACATGATGAATAATTGCGCGTAAACAATCGTATCGAGCACACGCTGTAAAAAGAGGATCAAATTTAGCGTCACACAAAGATTGCCACTGCGCCACATACGCGTGTGCGCGCTGTGTGGCGGAACATGCGTGCGTTGTGTTAAAATATGTTCGGAGGACTATACAACATGCTAAAGATTGCACAATGTTCCGATCAGTTTTTTCCGGTCTCCGACGGCGTAAGCCGCGTGGTAACCGCCTACGCGCGGGAGCTTTCCGTCATCGGGAACGAAGTATATGTCATCACGCCGCTGGTCACACAGGGATATCGCGGCAAACTGCCGTATGAGATACTCGACTACGTTGCGCTGAGTCTCGGCTCGGGCGCGCAGTCGATGGCGACGGCGGCTATGCTGGACGTGCACTACCTGACCCGCGTCAATGCGCACACGTTTGACATCGTGCATGCGCACAGCCCCGGATCAGCGGGCGCGGAGGCGGTTCGTCTCGCGGACAAGAGCCATGCGCCGCTGGTCGGCACGTTCCATACGAAATACATTCGCGAATACATGATGAATCCCAAGGACGAGCGGCAGAATCAACTGTCGAAATTTTTCGCGCTCGACTTTTTCAGCCGTTGTGACGAAATATGGGTAGTGAATGAGGAAGCGCGTTCCTTTCTCTACGAACACGACTTTGAAGGAAGCATTGAGGTGTTTGACAACGGTACCGAGCCGGAAGAAGCATCTGCTGAGTCGCGCGCAAAAGCACGGGAGACGTTTCACCTCGCGCAATCTCCCGCGCTTCTATTTGCGGGCAGTCTCGATCATCAGAAGAACCTTTCCAATGTGTTTGAAGCAGCGGCGCAGCTGCGCCAGCGCGGACATGACTTTCAGCTGCTCATAGCCGGCAGCGGGCCGGAGGAGAAGCACGCGCGCACATTGGCGCGGGAGCTTGGGCTGCTCGGAACCGTTCGTTTCTTAGGACAGATAGCGGACGAAGCCCTGCTCAGCGGCCTGTATGCGGAGAGCACGCTTTGCCTGTTTCCCATGCAGCGCATCAGCGCGGGCCTTGTCGTGCGCGAAGCCGCGGTACAGGGCACGCCGTCTCTCGTCATTGCGGGCAGCATGCCGGCAGACCTCATCGCAAACGGCGTAAACGGTCTTACCTGCGGCGATACGCCGGAGAGTATGGCGGACGCAATTGCGGACTATCTCGCCGATCCGGCGGCGCAGGCGAAGATGCGGGAGCAGGCGCGCTCCATGGCGCCCGTGCCGTGGGAAAAGGTGATTTCGCGCGTCAATGCGCGCTATGAAATGCTCGCGGGAATGGATCGCGCCCTGCTGCGCAGAAAGCGCGGACTGTTCCGCAAGGAGATGGACAAGGTCGATCTCACGCTGCAAAAGCGCGCGATGGACATGATATGGAAGTTTCTCACGCAGGACACGCAGCACCTATACCCCTATGCGCACAGCCCGCAGAAGCCCGCGTTTGCGCCGGAGCGCGAGAAAAAATCGCTCCCGCGAACGACACCGGAGCGCGAGGGGATCTCGTCGCGCGCGGTCAACGCCCTGCTGGATGCAATCCATGCGGACGAGGCGGCAAAGGCGCACGAGGTCATGATTCTGCGCAACGGTAAGGTGATTGCGGAGGCGAACTGGGCGCCTTATGACAGCAAACTGCCGCACCAGCTGTATTCGCTGAGTAAGAGCATCACCGCAACTGCCGTGGGCATGCTGGTGGACGAAGGCTTGCTGGATATCGACGAGCGGCTGTGCGATATCTTTTTTGACAAAGCACCGGAGAGCAAAACCCATCCCGTGCAGAAGATGACCGTGCGGATGCTCTTAAATATGAGCACGGGCACGTACTTTAACGAAGCGGGCTCCGCGATGGGCACGGACTGGGAGCGGGACTTTATGCACGCGCCGGTCAAGTTTGAGCCGGGCAGCGCGTTTGACTACAACTCCATGAACACGTATATGCTCGCGGCGATCGTCCGCAGAAAGACGGGCGAGACGCTGACGGATTATCTGCGTCCGCGCCTGTATGAGCCGCTCGGGATTGAATCGTATTATTGGGAGACCTGTCCCAACGGAACGGAAAAAGGCGGCTGGGGACTTTCGCTGACGCCGGAAAGCGTCGCAAAGATCGGTCAGCTCTATCTGAACAAGGGCGTCTGGAAGACGCTGTTCGGTGAAAAGCGCTTGATTTCCGAATCGTGGATTGATGAGGCGACCAGGCCGCAGATCGACACACCGAAGGGTGAGATCACCTACGGCTACGGCCACCAGATCTGGATGACCGCGCGAAAGGGTGCGTTCCTCTTCAACGGCGCGTTCGGGCAATATATGCTCGCGATTCCGGAGCTTAACGTGCTTGTTGTGCTGTTCTCCGGCACGTCGCGCCTGTTTGCACAGGGCGGTGTGCTGGACTATGTGACAAACGCGTTTGACGATGCATCGGATGAACCGCTGCCGCGCGATCCGCGTTCACAGGATGCGCTGGAGACTACGATCGCGGGATTATCCGCGCGCTCACGTCCGCCGTTTTATCAAGCGGCGCGCAAGAGCGTCCCGCTGGAGGAGATCGCAGCAAGGCTTGCCGACCGTGTCTATTCGTTTGACACGAACATCGGCGGACTCATGCCGTTTATTCTCCAGAGCGTGCACAACAACTTCACCACGGGAATCAAGCAGATCGTATTCTCCCGCGCAGGAAAAGGCAGACTCGCAATTGAGATGGTGGAGGGGGAGTATAAGCACTGCTTCACGCTCGCGGAGGACTGCTATACCGCCGCGACCATCACGCAGCGCGGGGATGTGTTTGAGGCGCGCGTTACGGTGCAGACAGAGATTTCCGAGACCGGCGAGCTTTCGCTCCACATCGCGGCACATTTCATCGAGACACCGTTTACGCGGCTGCTGCGGATTACGCTCACGGGAGAGGACACGATCAAGATCGTGTTCGACGAGGATCCGAGCATCCGCGCGGCTTCCGAAATGCTGATGGAGCTCACGGGAATTACTCGGATGGAGGTCGTGCGCAACATGATGCCGCTGCTCAAACAAGAGAGGCTGCAGCACACGCTCCGCACGTTTACCACCGTCACCGTACAGGGGAAACTATAGGAGAATTTTGCGTCTGCGACGCGTGCTACCACGCGGGGTAAATCGCGAGCCGGTTCGTTTGGTGAATTGTCGCACCTACCATTTGTGGTAAATTTGGTTGTATATGCATTGCTACAGGCAATAACTGCAAGAAATACGTGAGAAACAGCGCAAAAAAAAGAGCGGAACCGTTTAGGTTCCGCTCTTTTGTGTTCTCGTTACGCCGACTGCTTGGGTTTCTTTGCGGCCTTCTTCTCGCCTGTGCTCTCAACGAGCAGCGGCGGGCAGACCTTTTCGATGACGTCCTTGGTGATGCGGCAGAAGCCGATGTCATCACGCGAGGGCAGATCGAACATGATGTCCAGCATCACGTCTTCGAGGATGGCACGAAGTCCACGTGCGCCGGTTTTGCGCTCGATGGCCTTCTTGGCGACCGCTCGCAGCGCCTCTTCGTCAAAGCTCAGCTCGACGCCGTCCATCTCGAACAACCGCTGATACTGCTTGGTCAGCGCGTTCTTGGGTTCGGTGAGGATACGCATCAGCGCATTCTCGTCGAGGTTTTCCAGCGTGACGATGATCGGCATACGTCCCACAAACTCCGGAATCAGTCCGAACTTGAGGAGGTCTTCCGGCAGGATGCTCTTGAGCGTTTCGCCGATGTCCTTCTGGACGTTGCTGGTCACTTCCGCGCCGAAGCCTAAGATCTTGTGGCCGATGCGCTTCTCGATGATCTTGTCGATGCCGGAGAATGCGCCGCCGCATACGAACAGGATGTTCGTGGTGTCGATCTGGATGAACTCCTGATGCGGGTGCTTCCGGCCGCCCTGCGGCGGAACGGAGGCGACGGTGCCTTCGAGGATTTTCAGCAGCGCCTGCTGCACGCCTTCGCCGGAGACATCGCGCGTGATAGAGACATTCTCGCCTTTTCTGGCGATCTTGTCGATCTCGTCGATGTAGATGATGCCCTTGCTGGCCTTATCCACGTCGTAGTCCGCAGCCTGGATGAGCTTGAGCAGGATGTTTTCGACATCCTCGCCGACATAGCCCGCCTCGGTGAGGCTGGTCGCGTCCGCAACGGCGAACGGCACGTTCAGGATGCGCGCAAGTGTCTGCGCGAGCATCGTCTTGCCGCTGCCCGTTGGCCCGAGCATGATGATGTTGCTCTTCTGCAGCTCGATGTCGTCGTCCTTCTTCACGGGCGTGTGGATGCGCTTGTAGTGGTTATACACCGCAACCGCCAGCGCACGCTTGGCCGTATCCTGGCCGATCACGTACTGGTTGAGCGAGGCGACGATCTCCTGCGGTTTAGGGATGTTGGTTAGGTCGATGGGTTCGGCCTCAACATCCTCCTCGATGATCTCGCGGCAAAGCTCGACGCATTCGTTGCAGATGTTCACGCCGGGCCCCGCGATGATGCGGTGAACGTCCTCCTGCGCTTTGCCGCAAAAAGAACAGCGCACGGTGGACGTATCTTCAACTTTTGTCATAAACTACCCCTTTCCGGGTTATCTGCGCGGAGGAAAGACCTCGTCGATCAGTCCGTACGCGCGCGCCTCCTCGGCGCTCATGTAATTGTCCCGCTCGGTGTCCTGGGTGACGCGCTCGACGTTCTGGCCGGTGCGCTCCGAAAGGATCTGGTTGAGCCGCTTCTTCAGCTTGAGTATCTGTTCGGCCTGGATGTTGATGTCCGTGGCCTGTCCGTGTGCGCCGCCGCTGACCTGATGGATCATGATCTCGGCGTTGGGCAGGGCTTTACGCTTGCCCTTGGCGCCCGCCGCAAGCAGGAACGCGCCCATTGAGGCCGCGAGCCCGATGCAAATCGTGGACACCTCGCACTTGATGTACTGCATCGTATCGTAGATGGCAAGTCCCGCGCTTACGGAACCGCCGGGCGAGTTGATGTAGAGGTTGATGTCTTTATCGGGGTCGTCGCCTTCCAAGAAGAGCAACTGCGCCACGACGCTGTTTGCAATATCGTCGTCGATCGGGCCGCCGATGAAGATGATGCGGTCTTTGAGCAGGCGGCTGTAGATGTCATAGCTGCGTTCGCCGTGGCTGGTCTGCTCGATGACCATTGGGATGAGATTCATGTTCGTTCCCTCCTTCTTAGGGGAAATGGGGCTACTATTCAAAAAGCCTTAGCGCGTTACTCTTTCGGCTCCGCCTTCTTCGCGGTTTTCTTTGCGGGTTTCTCGGCGGCTGCGTCGTCGGCTTTTACTTCCGTCTTCTTCGGGGCGGCTTTCTTCGCGGGCTTCTTCTCGGCTTCGCCCTTGACGAGCACTGCGCTGTCGGTGACGATCTTGACGGCTTTTCTGGCGAGTACATTGTCGCTGAGGTATTCCATGTCCTCGTCCTTCAGCGTCTTCTTGAACTCATCCGCGCTCTTACCGCTGCCTTCCGCGTACTCCGCAATGATGGCTGCGAGGTCTTCGTCGGTGCAGGTTACGCCCTCTTTTTCGCCGATGGCTTCGATGACGAGCTGCATCTTCACACGAGCGGTGGCTTCCGCGCGATAGCTTTCTTTCAGGCCGTTCATGTCGGTGCCGGTGTATTTGACGTAGTCTTCCAGCGAAAGACCGCTCATGCTCAGCTGATATGCGATATCGCGCAGCATGTAGTTGATCTGGCGCTCGACCATCACGTCGGGGATATCGACGATGGCGTTGTCCGCGGCCTTCTGCAGCGCGATGTTTTCAATCGCGGTCTGGCGGTTCTTCGCGGCTTTTTCTGCCATCTTGGCTGTTTTGTCGGCTTTCAGGGCTTCGAGGGTGTCAAAGTCCGAAATGTCCTTTGCAAACTCGTCGTCCAGCTCGGGCAGCTCTTTGACCTGCACGGCCTTGATCTTGACGGCAAATACGGCATCTTTTCCGGCGAGGGGAGCGGAATACTCCTCCGGGAACTTGACGTTGATATCTTTCTCATCGCCAGCCTTGAGGCCGACGAGCTGTTCTTCAAAGCCGGGGATGAACGTGCCGGAGCCGATGACGAGCAGCTGATCTTCAGCGGTGCCGCCCTCAAACTTCTCGCCGTTCACGCTGCCGGAATAGTCCAGAATCACGCGATCGCCGTTTTCCACAGCACGGTCGACTTCGATGAAGCGCGCGTTCTTTTCGCGCTCTTTCTCGATTTCGGCCATCACTTCTTCGTCCTTGACGGCGAAGTCGGGTTCCGGTACTTCGAGTTTCTGATAAGCGCCAAGGGTGACTTCGGGCTTTAACTGCACTTCGGCGGTGAAGACAACGCCTTCCAAGCCGATGGTGGTGATATCCAGCGAGGGCTTGTCGATGGCGGTGAGCTTGTGCTCTGCCAGCGCTGCGTCATATGCATCGCCCCATACGAGGTCGAATGCTTCTTCAAAGAAGGCGCTTTCGCCATACATGCTCTCAATGACTTTGCGCGGGGCCTTGCCCTTGCGGAAGCCCGGCACGTTAAAGCGGTTTGCGGTTTTCTGGTATGCTTTCTGTACGGCTGCGCCGAACGCCTCAGGCGAAACGGAAATCGTCAGTTTTACGCGGTTGTTCTCGAGTTTTTCAAAGGTTGCCATGTGCTCCTCCAACTGTATATCAAAAAATCTTGCTGCGAAATTGGCATAAGTCGCCAGTATCAAACAATATTAACATAGGAAATCTCGCATTGCAACCCGAAAACAGCCCGTTTTCCGTGACTTTCACACTTTGACGCCGGTGTGACAAGAGCGTGCTGCGATCGTATATGATCCAGCTTGCGTTTATAAACGGAAATGCATAAAAACCGGCTGAAATCGCCGTTTTATCGCATATTCGGTTGAAATAATATGCAGAACTGCGTTACGTAGTAACTATTGGCGAGTTACTCAGTGGTTTTGCGCGGCAGGGGCTCGTGATTTGCCGCAAAAATTTCACATAAGCGCCGTGTGTTGCTTGCGCTTGCGTTGTAAAGAGCGCTCAATCATGCAAGTTGATAAACAAAAGATCATGGATTGTCAAAAAAACATGATTTGCCTTGCAGCGGACAAGGTGGTATATTGAACGAAACGGCAATCTGCGCGCGTTGAAAACCGGCGCGCGGTACGATACATTTCGATGACTTTTTTCGACACTTTAGATATAGATAAGGAGCCACAACCATGACGACAGGACACAATTTCTGGGACCCGGGCGTATGGTCGCTGATGATCGAATTGACCATTCTCTTGGTCAGTATGCTGACGGCAAACATGCTGCGCCGCCTCATCAAGCCGCTGCGGCAGTCGCTGATTCCCAGCTCGGTCTTAGGCGGATTTTTGATTCTCTTTGCCAACATCGCATACGAAAAGATCACTGGCGTTTCCCTGTTTAACAAAGTCACCATGGAGACGTTGACCTACCACGGCCTTGGTCTCGGCTTTGTCGCGATGGCGCTGCGCTCCAACAAGCGCGAGAAGAACAAAAAGAGCAATATTGCGGTCTTCGATGCTGGTGTGACGACGGTCTCTTCCTATCTTTTGCAAGGCATCCTCGGCCTTTCTATCACCATTGGATTGTTTTACCTGATTGGCAACTGGCCCGTCTCCGGCCTGCTACTGCCGATGGGCTTTGGCCAAGGTCCCGGACAGGCATATAACTGGGGTCACGTTTACGAGACGGCGACCGCCTATGCGCCGTTCCAGTATGGCGGCAGCTTCGGCCTCACCATCGCGGCGATGGGCTTTGTCTCTGCGGGTCTCGGCGGCGTCATCTACCTGCAGCGGATGAAGAAAAAAGGACAGATCAAATCCCTGCTGGAAAATGCGGACGAGATGGAAAACCTCTCCGCCGAGTCCATCACGGAAAAGGGCGAAATCCCGCTGTCCGAATCACTCGACAAGCTCACCGTTCAGATCGGTCTTGTGGTGTTTACCTACATGGCGGCGTATGGCGCGATGTATCTGTGCTCCCTCGGGTTGGACAAACTCGGCGGGTTCTTCACCAGCACCGTTAAGCCGCTGATCTGGGGATTCAACTTCCTCATCGGCACCGTGATGGCAATCCTCGTGCGCAACGTGCTCAAGGGGCTGACCAATCGCGGACGCAGACAGTACCTCAACAACTTCATGCTTGCGCGCATCTCCGGCGTGATGTTTGACCTGATGGTGGTTGCATCCATCGCGGCAATCGATCTTTCCGCGTTCTCGCACCGCGAGTTTATCATTCCGCTGACCGTGGTCTGCATCGTCGGCGCGACTGCGACCTATATCCAGCTGAACATCATCAGCAAGCGCATCTATCCGGAGTATCAGGCGGAAGCGTTCCTCTCGCTCTACGGCATGCTCACGGGCACCGCGAGCACGGGCGTGATCCTGCTGCGCGAGATTGACCCGCTGTTCAAGACGCCTGCTGCTTCAAACCTCGTTTACCAGCAGCTCTGGGCGATCGTGTTCGGCTTCCCGATGCTGCTGCTGCTCGGCATCGCGCCGATCGGACTCACCGCCGATCCTGCGACGACGAACATGACCAACACGTGGATCACACTTGCGGCGCTGGCTGTGCTGTTCGTCGTAATGAACGTGATACTGTTCCGCCGCGAGATATTCAAGAAGAAAGCGTAGAACAGGCAAAGAATCAAGGCCTCCGGCAAAAACCGGAGGTCTTTTTGTTTGAACTTATTGTGGAAAGTCACAAACCGTGGTTGAACAATCGGATTTCCGTTGACATTCCGTATATTAATACGATACACTTACCACGTAAAAATTACATATTCGGATGACGGCATCGGGAGAGACTACATAAGAGTAGAGCCGAAGGGGATTGCGCAAGAAACTCTCAGGCAAAAGGACCGATACCCGACGAAGCTTCGGAAAGCTGGATTTATCCGGCACCGACGAGGCAATTTCGCAATCAGGCACATCAAAGGGATTGCGGGAGAATCTTTCAGGTTCAGATACGGGGCGCGCGACTTTGTTCGCGCGTCCTGTTTTTTGTTCTCCGGACTGGGAGAACGGGTTTGATTCGGGTGCGGGGCACGGCTCCGCACACAAGACTTCTATACTTATATTGACTTGGAGGAAAATTTTATGACACTGCAAAACGACCGCAAGTACACCAGCTCCCATGAGTGGCTCCTCGACCTCGGCAACGGAAGCTATCGCGTGGGTCTCAGCGATTTTGCGCAGAACGCGCTGGGCGACATCGTGTTCATTGACCTGCCGCAGCCGGGCGACAAGATCACCGCGGAAGCATCGCTGGGCGATGTCGAGAGCGTCAAGGCCGTTTCCGAAGTGCTCAGCCCCGTGAGCGGAACCGTCACCGCGACGAACGAAGCGCTCTCCAGCGCGCCGGAATCCATCAATGCCGATCCCTACGGCGCATGGCTGGTTGAAGTCAACGACGTCACCGGCTTTGCCGAGCTCATGGAGGCAAGCGCCTACGAAGCCTTTTGCGCCAACGCGTAACCTGCTAGTCAAGCCTCCCGCCGGGAGGCTGTTTCTCTTTGCGCGCACTTTTGAGGTACGAAAGCCGCGCATCAACTGAATTTGAATTATGAGGAGGGATTGCCTTGGGCAATTTTCTGCCGTCTACCGACGCGCAACGGCGCGAGATGATGGACGCCGTCGGCGTTTCCACGATTGAAGAACTCTATACGGATATCCCCGCCGATCTACGGCAACTTGCGGCGGAGGCTGTTGCCAGCCTGCCGGAGGGTGTTTCGGAATTTGAAGCGCTGGAGCAGATGAAACAACTCGCGAAAAAGAACCGCGTGTTTGACGCGATCTTCCGCGGCGCGGGCGCCTACTGGCACTATGTGCCGGCCGTGGTGAGCCGCGTTGCCGCAAAGGAAGCGTTCGTCACCGCCTACACACCCTATCAGCCGGAGATCAGCCAGGGCATTTTGCAGACGATCTTCGAATACCAGACCATGCTCTGCGAGCTCACCGGCATGGATGCGGGCAACGCCTCCGTCTACGACGGCGCGACCGCTGCGGCGGAAGCCGCCGCCATGTGCCGCGAGCGCAACCGCAGCCTGACGCTGCTTGCTGCAGGACTCAACCCCGAATCTGTCGAAACGGTCAAGACGTACAGCTTTGGCGCGGACGTGGAATACGCGATCGTGCCGAACAAGGCTGGCCGTCTCGATCTCGACGCGCTCAAGGCGGCGTTGAACGCAGGCGTCGCGAGCCTGATCCTCCAGTCGCCGAACTATTTCGGTGTGATCGAGGACGTACCCGCGATTGCAGAACTCGTGCACGCGGCGGGCGCAAAGCTCGTCGTGAGCATGAACCCCACGGCGATGGCGCTGCTAGCTAGCCCCGGCGAGATGGGCGCGGATGTTGCCATCGGCGACGGTCAGCCGCTTGGCATTCCGCTGAGCTTCGGCGGCCCGTACCTCGGCTTTATGGCCTGCAAAAAGGACATGGTGCGAAAGCTACCAGGCAGAATCGTGGGTCAAACCACGGATGCTGCGGGCAGACGCTGCTTTGTGCTGACCCTGCAGGCGCGCGAGCAGCACATCCGCCGAGAGAAAGCCAGCAGCAACATCTGCTCCAATCAGGCACTATGTGCGCTGACCGCAGCGGCCTACTGCGCCGCGATGGGACCCGCGGGGATGACGGAAGTCGCCCGCGCGTGCTATGACAACGCGCACTATCTTGCCAGTGAACTCGGCAAGATCAAGGGTTTTGCGCTGGTCAATCCGGAAGCGCCGTTCTTTCATGAATTCTTAACGCAAGCGCCCGCGAACACCGATCAGGTGCTCAAAGCGCTTGAAGACGCGGGCATCCTCGGTGGACTGCCCGTGAATGGCGGCATTCTCTGGTGCGCCACGGAGCGCAACACGAAAGCCCAGATGGACAAGCTCATCGAGACGGTAAAGGCGGTGATCGCATGAAACTTTCGTTTGAACGAAGCGTATCCGGAAGAAGAGGCATCACAATCCCGAAGACCGCCGTACCGCAGGCCGCTCTTTCCGATGCGCTGCTGCGCAAAACGCCCTTGCGCCTACCGGAGCTGAGTGAAACCGATGTGAGCCGGCATTATTCCGAACTCGAAACGCAGGTCTACGGCGTAAACGACGGATTCTACCCGCTGGGCTCCTGCACGATGAAATACAACCCCGCGGTCAACGAGCAGGCGGCCTCGCTGGAAGGCTTCCGCGAGATCCATCCGCTCCAGCCCGCGCACACCGCGCAGGGCGCAATCGAGATGCTCGTCCGGGCGAAGGAACTGCTCTGCGAGCTGGTGGGCATGGACGAGATGACGTTCCAGCCCGCGGCGGGCGCGCACGGCGAGTTTCTGGGGCTTTTGTTGATCAAGCGCTATCACGAGAAAAACGGCGATTGCGCGCGCAAGAAGATCATCGTGCCCGACTCTGCACACGGAACCAACCCGGCAACCGCGTCGATGGCGGGTTTCACGGTGGTCAACATTCCCTCCGCGCCGGACGGAACCGTTGATCTCGACGCGCTTCGCGCGGCGGTGGGTCCCGATACCGCGGGCCTGATGCTCACAAACCCCAACACGCTCGGCATTTTCGATAAAAACATCGAGTCCATCACGGACATCGTCCACGGCGCGGGCGGGCTCTGCTACTATGACGGCGCAAACATGAACGCCATCATGGGCGCGGCGCGTCCCGGCGATATGGGATTCGACGTGGTGCATTTAAACCTGCATAAGACGTTCTCTACCCCGCACGGCGGCGGCGGCCCCGGCGCGGGCGCGGTTGGCTGCAAGGAATGCCTTGTGCCGTTCCTGCCGGACAAACTGCCGACAAGAAACGCCGACGGAACATTCTCCTATGCCGAGATTGAGAACACGGTCGGACGCATGAAGAACTTTCACGGCAACTTCCTCGTCGTGCTCCGCGCGCTGACGTATATCACGATGCTCGGCGGCGATGGACTCAAACACGCGAGCGAAAACGCCGTGCTCAACGCAAACTACATGCGTTCGCTCCTGTGCGACACGCTGCCCGCCGCAAACGATGGATTCTGCATGCATGAGTTCGTGGTATCGCTTGAAGGGCTGAAGAAGGAGACAGGCGTTTCCGCAATGGATGTCGCAAAATCGCTCATCGACGCGGGCATGCACCCGCCGACGATGTATTTCCCCCTGATCGTCCACGAGGCGCTGATGTTTGAGCCGACGGAGACCGAGGGAAAAGAGACGCTCGATCAGGCGGTCGAGGCGGTCAAGAGCATCCTTGCGCGCGCAAAAACCGAGCCGGAAGCGCTGCATCTTGCGCCCGTGACCACGCCCATCGGGCGGCCGGACGAAGTGGGCGCCGCGCGCAACCCCATCCTACGATATGAATTTGCGGAGGCAGTAGAATGAGCGAACTTAAGCGTACACTCTTTTATGAGCGCCATGTGGAAGCGGGCGCGACGATGGTCGATTTCGGCGGCTGGGAAATGCCGATTCAATACCCCGATGGCATCGTGACCGAGCACCTTGCAACCAGAAGCGGCTGCGGGCTGTTCGACGTAAGCCACATGGGCAGATTCCGCATCACGGGCAACGACGCGAAGGCGTTTTTGCAGCATGTGCTGACAAGCAACGTTTCCGCGCTGGATCTCAACCAGGCGCAGTATGCCATCATCCCCAACGAAAACGGCGGCGCGATCGACGACGCATATCTCTACCGCTTCGTCGAGGACGCGTATATCCTCGTGGTCAACGCAGCCAATGCCGAGAAGGACTGGGCGCACCTGAGCCGCGAAATCAAGGCGTTTGACGCGCAGATGGAGAACAAATCCGAAGCCGTCGCGCTGCTCTCGCTCCAGGGACCGAAGTCCAAGCAGATTTTGAGCGACATGGCAGAAGGCGCGTTCCTCACCGAGCCCGTGAAAAACGCGCTCGGCACCGTGAAGCTTTGCGGCAAGACGGTGCACATCGCAAAGACCGGCTACACGGGCGAACCCGTGGGCTACGAAATCTTCGCCCTGCGCGAAGACGGCGTGTTCATCTGGGATGAGCTCGTCAAGCGCGGTGCAAAGCCCATCGGCCTTGGTGCGCGCGACACGCTGCGCATGGAGGCGGGTCTTCCGCTCTACGGGCACGAGCTCGGCCTCGATAAGGACGGCAACGAGATTCCGATTTTCGCGATTTCGCTCGCGCGCTTTGCCGTGAGCTTTGCGGAGGAGAAGAAGGGCATGATCGGGCGCGCGCCGCTGGAGCGGCAGTTTGCCGCGAGCAGCCGCATCCTCAACCGTGACTTCTCCGACCTGCGCAAATTACCACGCAGGGTAAGACCCATCGCGCTGACCGGTCGTGGTGTGCTCCGCGCGGGATTCCCCGTCTATAAAGAGGGCAAAGAGATCGGCTATGTCACCAGCGGCACGATGATTCCGCGCTACGTGGTCGAAAATCAGGGAAGCCTACTGGAAACTTTCACCGATCAGAAGGCGATGCGATCCATCGGCCTTGCACTGCTGGATTCGGACATTCTGACCGACGACGCGGTCGAGGTCGATATTCGCGGCAGCAAGATCAGCGCCGTGGTGCCCGCGTGGCATCTGCGCGGCGATGCGCCGCCGTATGCCCGCCCGATCGTCGTAGATGGGCCGGAAGAGCCGAAGGAAAAGCCTTCCGCCGACCTGCCCGCCAGCGCGCTCAATCTGCTCAAAAAAGCCGCGGACAACCACGCCTGGCGGCAAGAGCAGTGCATCAACCTGATTCCTTCCGAAATGACCGCCTCCCGCGCGGTGCGCCTGCTGAGTGGCAGCGATCCGAGCTTCCGCTATGCCGAGCACAAGCGCACAGCATCGTTCTATGATCACGAGGTGTTCTATTATCAGGGCACGAAGTTCATCGACGAAGTCGAGCGCGCGCTGGTCGCAGAGCTCGTGAAGTATTTCCATTGCACGGAAGTCGAAGCGCGCGTGATCAGCGGACAAATGAGCAATGTCACCGTGTTTTCTGCGCTGATGGACTACAAAAACCGCCTCGACCGCAAACATACGCCGAAGCGGCTTGGCTACATCCTCAACAACCACATCATCAAGGGCGGACACCTCAGCGCGCAGCCGATGGGCGCTCTGCACGATTATGTGGCGGTCGATCCGACCACGGAGCGTTCTGCGGTGGTGAATTTCCCCGTGCTGCGCGAGAATCTCTTCAAGATCGACGTCGAGGAGACCAAGAAGGTCATCGAGCGGTATCGACCGGAATTCATCATCTTCGGAAAGTCGATGGTGCTGCACAAAGAGCCTGTCCGCGAGATCCGCCAGTTTGTGGATGAGATGAAGATTCCCACCACGATCATGTATGACATGGCGCATGTGCTGGGTCTCGTCGGCCCGCACTTCCAGATGCCGTTTGAAGAGGGCGCAGAGATCGTCACCGGCTCCACACACAAGACGTTCTTCGGCCCGCAGCGCGGCGTGATCGCGGTCAACTACAAAGAGGACGAGCTGAAATACGACCTCTGGAAGACGATTCAGACGCGCGCGTTCCCGGGCGCGGTGAGCAATCACCACCTCGGCACGGTCGTAGGCTTGCTCATGGCGGCATACGAGATGAACGCATTTGGCGACGAGTATCAGAAGAACGTCATTGCCAACGCAAAGTCGTTTGCACGGAGCCTGAAGGCCGCGGGGCTGGATGTTGCGGGCGATCCCGCGATCAGCTATACCGAGACGCATCAGGTCATCGTCAAGACCGGCTATGGCACGGGTCCCGAGGTGGCGGAGCGGCTGGAAGAGAACAACGTCATCGTCAACTATCAGGCAACGCCGGAGGAAGAAGGCTTCACCGCGAGCGGCGCGCTGCGCCTCGGCGTTTCCGAGATGACGCGCTTCGGCTTTGGGGAGAAGGAATTCGAGCAGCTTGCGAATCTCATCGCGGACTGCGTGCTTCGCAACAAGCCCATTGCAAGCGAAGTTGCCAAGCTCCGCGCGGGATACACCACGCTGGGTTACTGCTTCAGCGACGAAGCGGTCAACAACGCGCTCGACGCGCTCGGAACCACGAGCGGAATGTAATTAAAGATACGATAAGAAACGCCCGCCGGAGGAGACTTCGGCGGGTGTGCTTTTCGGTTTGATATTTGAATATTACAGATCAATAAGCTTTTCATGATCATTTGTGAATCTTAGTGAAAATCTTATATTGTTGTCAACGGATTGAAAACGGCGCTTAAAAAAGCTAGAGTTTTAGTAGGAGCGAATTCCACCATTCCCCAACCTGAATTTGATTTTTCGGAGGACATCATATGATTCCGGCCTATATGCGCGCGCTCGTCAAGGAAACCGCCGACAAGGGCTTGACCCTCAAGCAGGTGAAAACGCCCGTACCCCAGATCGGCGAGGTGCTGATCAAGATCCACAAGACCGCAATCTGCGGAACGGATGTGCATATCTACAACTGGGACGCATGGAGCCAGAAGACCATCGTGCCGCCGATGACCATCGGCCACGAGTACGTCGGCGAAATCGCCGCGCTCGGCCCCGGCGTGGACGACTATCACGTCGGCCAGATCGTCACGGGCGAAGGACACATCGTATGCGGCCACTGCCGCAACTGCCGCGCGGGCAACGGGCACTGGTGCAAGTTCACCAAGGGCGTCGGCGTGAACCGCGACGGCGCGTTTGCCGAGTATCTGGTGATCCCAGAAACAAACGTCATCGCCGTACCCTCGACCACGCCGGAGGAGATTGTCTCCTTCTACGACGCCTATGGCAATGCCTGCCACACGGCGACGATGTTCGACGTCACGGGCGAGGATGTACTAATCACGGGAGCAGGTCCCATCGGGATGATGGCGGTCGGTATTTGTCGCCAGAACGGTGCGCGCAGAATCGTGATCACCGACGTGAACGACTATCGCCTTGATATCGCAAAGAAGATGGGAGCCAGCGCCACCGTCAACCTCAAGACGCAATCTGTCGAAGAAGTGATGAAGGAGCTGCACATCATCGAAGGCTTCGACGTCGGCTGCGAGATGAGCGGTAACGGCGCGGCATTAAACCAGATGCTCAAGCTGATGCGCAACGGCGGAAAAGTGGCGCTCCTTGGCATCGCGGGTCCGGGCACGGTCATCGACTGGAACGACGTCATCTTCAAAGGGCTGACGCTGCAGGGCATCTACGGCAGAAAGATGTATGAAACGTGGTACAAGATGATGGCGATGGTGGAATCCGGGCTGGATTTGTCCCCGATTCTCACGCACCGCTTCCACTATACAGAGTTTGAGGAAGCATTTGCCGTGATGAACAGCGGGCAAAGCGGCAAGGTTGTACTGGACTGGACGGAGGAACGCGCATGAACAAATCGGCATATGAAATCTATCGCGGCACGCTGGACGAAATCCGCGCTGCGGGCACCTACAAGCAGGAACGTGTGATCACGACCCCGCAAGGCGCGCGGATCGACACCACGAAGACGAGCGGCGTGCTCAACATGTGCGCCAACAATTATCTGGGGTTGGCGGATCACCCCGCGCTGATCGAAGCGGCAAGGGAGAGCTACGACAAGTGGGGCTACGGGCTTTCGTCCGTGCGATTCATCTGCGGTACGCAGGAGATTCATAAAGAGCTGGAATCGCGTATCGCGCGCTTTTTAGGCATGGATGACGCGATTCTCTACAGCTCCTGTTTCGACGCGAACGGCGGCCTGTTTGAGACGCTGCTGACCGATGCGGATGCGGTGATCTCCGACGAGCTTAACCACGCGAGCATCATCGACGGCGTGCGCCTCTGCAAGGCTGCGCGCTATCGCTATAAGAACAACGACATGGTGAGCCTCCGCGAGCAGCTGGAGGCGGCAACCGGCGCGCGCATCAAGCTCATCGCAACCGACGGCGTGTTTTCGATGGATGGTTTCATCGCAAACCTCTCCGCCGTGTGCGACCTTGCCGAGGAGTACGGCGCGCTCGTCATGGTGGACGACAGCCACGCGGTGGGCTTCATGGGCGAGCACGGGCGCGGCACGCACGAATATTGCGGCGTGATGGGGCGCGTGGACATCATCACCGGCACGCTGGGCAAGGCGCTCGGTGGAGCTAGCGGCGGCTACACGGCTGCAAAGCAGGAGATTATCGACCTGCTGCGTCAGCGTTCGCGTCCTTATTTGTTCTCGAATACGGTTGCGCCCGCAATCTGCGCCGCGAGCATCAAGGTGCTGGACTTATTGGAAGAATCGACCGCGCTGCGCGATAAGCTGCACGAAAACACGCGGTATTTCCGCGAACAGCTCGGCAAGCTCGGCTTCGACGTGCCGAAAAGCGAGCATCCCATCGTGCCCGTGATGCTCTACGACGCGCAGACGGCGCAAACCTTTGCGCAAAAGATGCTGGAGCACGGCGTCTACGTCGTCGGCTTCTTCTATCCCGTGGTGCCGATGAACAAGGCGCGCATCCGAACCCAGGTCTCCGCCGCGCATACAAAGGAAGACCTCGACTTCGCGGTCTCAGCGTTTGCCGCGGTCAAAGCGGAGATGGGAATTTAATTTTCGAACTACAACGCAAAACAAAAGGACTTGCAGCCTGTGATGCACAAGCGGCAAGCCCTTTTTGTTATTCTATCATATTGGGTTTATTCGGGAAATCCTTTGTGGCCTTCGACCGGAACCATGCAGAGAAACTTCAGCGTCTGCCCGGTTGTGGTCGTGTTGACCAGTTGGTGCTGGGCATTGTTGGGAACAAAGGCGTATGATCCGGCGCGAATCGGGAACTTCTCGTGATTCAGCTCGATGGTGCCTTCACCCTCGACAACATAGATGTAGTGCGGGAAATCATGCGCATGGTTGGCGGAGAAACCGCCCTCTGCGATGTGAAACAACCGCAGCACATTTTGATCCGAGCCGCAGGCAGGAGAGATCAGCACTTGCCCCTGAACATTCTTGTACAGGCCGTCGGGAAGGGTCACGATCTTCGTTTCGTCAACGTGTGAAATGATCATACCGTTTCTCCTTTACATTACATTCCGTCTCAAAATCACAAAATCCGATAACCGTTTATTTCTTCTCAAACCTTAACATGGCTTCCAACTGATCCGCAAGCCCGTTGAGCCAGTCTCCCTCAAAGAGTTCGATGAGCCCCGCGTCGCAGGCGGTGGCGAGCGCGCTCTGAATCGGCAGCTCGGCGGTGGTCGGGATGCTGTGTTTCTTGGCAAGAGCCTTGATGTCGCTCTCGCCGAACGGGCGGACGACTTCGCTGCAGCCCGGGCACTCGACAAAGCTCATGTTCTGCACGAGCGCGAGCACGGGGATGTCCATCATGTTTGCCATGTGAACGGCTTTTTCGACGATCATGCTCACCAGCTGCTGTGGCGAGGTGACGACCACGATACCGTCCACGGGGATCGACTGAAACACCGTCAGCGGAACGTCGCCCGTTCCCGGCGGCATGTCGATGAACATCACGTCCACATTACCCCAGATCACGTCCGTCCAGAACTGCTTGACGGAGCCTGCGATGATCGGCCCGCGCCAGACGACGGGGTCGGTCTCGTTCTCCAACAGCAGGTTCATGCTCATGACCTCGACGCCGGTTTTGCTCATCACAGGGAAGATGCCCTGATCGGAGCCTTCCGCGCGGGAGTGCAGGCCGAACGCCTGCGGGATCGAGGGTCCGGTGATGTCCGCGTCAAGAATCGCGGTCTTATAGCCTCTGCGACGCATGAGCACCGCGAGCATGGAGGTGACGATGGATTTGCCGACGCCGCCTTTGCCGCTGACCACGCCGATGACCTTTTTGACGTGCGTCATCGTGTGCGGTTCTTCGAGCATACTCGTCTTTTCGCGGCTATTGCAGCTGGCTCCGCAACTGGAGCAATCGTGGGTGCATTCTTCCATATTGATTGGTTGTCCTTTGTTTGGATTTGCCGGAGACAGGCAGAGATTGCGGTTTGAACGGGCAATATGCCTCTAATCCGGTATATGCCGAAAACCCCAGCGTTTTCATTATACGCCGCCCAACTCCTGTGTCAACCGCGCGCTGCGAAAAGTACGTGAGAAAATCACGTTATCCTGTGATGGGGTGTGGCGTTGGCGGCCGAAACCGCCTCTGCGGGAGGGCGGGACAAAACCCGCGAAATGTGGCATACGTGCGCGGTTTTGTTTCCAATTTGTTGGTTTGCTAAGAGCCGGCGAGATATGCTATTATAGCGAACGAAGGTGAAGAAATGACAAATTCAAGCTATGAAGAACCGAGAGATGTAAAAAGGCTCCGCGTCGCGCGGCGTTCGATGATGTATGTCGTGCGCTCGCTGATGCTGATTATCCTTGCCTGCATTCTCTGCATCGGCGCTTTTTTGACCGCCGAGCGGTATTCCAACCTATATATCCTGACGTCCGAGGGCATGGCGCTGCGTGCGGAGTGCGTGTTTGCCGATGGCGCGCGGAACGATCTGGAAGAATATTTTACGCTGACGTTTTTGCAGAACGATCCGGCGATGTCCGACGCGACCTATGCAAACTATACGATCACGGACTACACCTATGATCTGACGATTGAGAAGATCAGCGTGCTGCCGTGGTCGATGAGCGCAACCGTGACTGCGACGGAGCGCGTATCGCTCAAGGGCAACATCAACGCGGATCAGTTGAGCGAGGATCAAAACCCCGCGGACTATCCGTTGCCGGAATGGACGCCAAAGCGTTATAAGATCAAGTTCATCAACGCCAACGCGCGCTGGTATATCACCGAGCTCGTGTTGGTGGAGGAAAACCCGGATTCGTCCAATCTCGGCACGCCGGACCCGAACATGACCCCGATTCCGGCGGCGACGCCTACGCCGAAGCCCACCGAAGCGCCATGACGAAAGCACTATTCCCCGCGGAGCGACCGGTGGTATGTTTAGCACCCATGGCAGGGTTTTCCGACCGGACATTTCGCCTTCTTTGCCGCGAGCGCGGCGCAGACCTCGTCACCAGCGAGATGATCAGCGCAAAAGGGCTGCTCTTTATGAGTGATAAGACCCGCGCGCTATATCTGCCGGAAGAGGGCGACGCGCCGTATGCGGTACAGCTATTTGGCAGCGAGTCGGAAACCCTCGCAAAAGCGGTCGGCATTGTTGAACGCGATCTGGGCGAACTGCTGCTTTCCATCGATTTAAACATGGGTTGCCCCGCGCCGAAGATCGCCGGAAACGGAGACGGCAGCGCGTTGATGCGTGATCCTGCGCTCGCGGGCAGAATCGTACGCGCGGTGGTCGATGCCGCCCACGTTCCCGTCTCGGTGAAGTTCCGCAAAGGCTGGGACGCAGCGCACGAAAACGCGGAGGAATTTGCCCGTATCTGCGAGGCGAACGGAGCAGCTTTCCTCACCATCCACGGCAGAACGCGCGAGCAGATGTATTCCGGCATCGCGGATCACGCGTGTATGGCGCGGGTGAAGCAGGCGGTGAAGATTCCCGTGATCGCCAACGGAGACGTACATGACGCGAAAAGCGCGTTGGACACCCTGCATGAGACCGGATGCGACGGCGTGATGATCGGGCGCGGCGCGCTCGGCAACCCGTTTGTGTTTGAGGAGATCGTCTGCGCGCTGGAAGGCAGGCCCTACACGCCGCCCACCTGGGACGAGCGGCGCGAAACCGCGATGCGCCATGCGCGTATGGCGCTGGCTGAAAAAGGCGACCACGCGATCATTGAACTGAGAAAGCACCTCGCGTTCTATCTGAGGGGCATTCATGACGCGGCAAAACTCAGAACCCGCATCAACACTTGCAAAACGCTCGAAGAACTCGAGCAAATATGGGGTTGACACGATTTTTTTGCACCAATATAATAGGTAAACACGGTAGGGTCGGATTCCAAGCCCTACCCATGAAGGAGTAACGAACGATGGCAGATATCTGGCTCACGCCTGAAGAAATCACAAAACGCGAGGAGCGGCTGGAGATTCTCAAGACGACGAGGCGGCTTGAGATTGCCGAGCAGCTGAAAATTGCGCGCGCGTTCGGAGACCTCTCTGAAAACGCGGAATATGACGCAGCGAAGAATGAACAAGCGAAAAACGAATATGACATCCAGCAGCTTGAAAACGAGCTGAAAAACGCCAAAGTCATCGACGAGAACGCAATCGACTTCAATACGGTCGGCGTGGGCGCGACGGTGAAGCTCGCCGACATGAACGACAAAACGAAAAAGTACACCTTCCAGATCGTAGGCAGCGCAGAAGCAGATCCGGTCAACGGGCGAATCTCCAACGAATCGCCGATCGGCAAGGCTGTGCTTGGGCATAAAGCCGGCGATGTGGTCGAGGTTGTCACCCCCGGCGGCATGCTGAAGCTGAAGGTCTCTTCCATCGGCAAGTAACGCAGTCAGGTTTTTCGGGGGCTTCTAAGCCCCCTTGTTTTTTGTAATCGCGCCGGATTTGCCGGCAGAGTAGAGTTTTAGGAGAGAGAAAAATGGAACACCCCGTTGACCAGTTGAACCAGGAACAGGAACTCACGCAGGAGCAGCTCTCGGAGCTGCTGCAGGTGCGAAGAGACAAGCTCAGCGCGCTGCAGGCGGCGGGGAAGGATCCCTTTGCCAACACCACCTATGACGTGAGCCACTATAGCCGCGATATTTTAGCCATGCCCCAGCCGCCGGAAGGCGAGCACGGCGCGCAGGTCTCCATCGCGGGACGCATGATCTCCCGCCGCATCATGGGCAAGGCGAGCTTTGCACACCTGCTGGACGCCAGAGGCCGCATACAGGTCTACTTCAAGCGCGACGAGCTGCCTGAGGGCGTCTACGATGCGTTTAAGACGTTTGATATTGGAGACATCGTCGGCGTGAAGGGCTATGTATTCGTCACGAGAACGGGCGAGACCAGCGTGCATGCGCAGGAAGTCACGCTGTTATCAAAGTCCTTGCGTCCGCTGCCGGAGAAGTTCCACGGCCTAAAGGACCCGGAGCTGCGCTATCGCCAGCGGTTTGTTGACCTGATCGTCAACCCCGACGTGCGCGATATGTTCCAAAAGCGCAGCCGCATCATCTCGGAGATTCGCCGCCGTATGGACGAACGCGGATTCATCGAGGTGGAAACCCCCGTGCTCAACACCACCGCGAGCGGCGCCTCGGCGCGCCCGTTTGTGACGCACCATAACTCGCTGGATCTGGACATGTATCTGCGCATTGCTACCGAGCTGCACCTCAAGGAGTGTGTGGTCGGCGGGCTGGAGCGCGTCTACGAGATCGGCCGCCTGTTCCGCAACGAGGGCATGGACGCCATGCATAACCCGGAGTTTACGACCATTGAGGCGTATCAGGCGTATAGCGACTACAACGGCATGATGGAGCTGGCAGAAGACCTCTTCTCGCGCTGCAGCATGGCTGTCAACGGTACGACGAAGATTACCTATCAGGAGCAGGAGATCGATCTCACGCCGCCTTTCGCGCGTGTTTCAATGAACGAGGCGGTCCGCAAGGTGACGGGCGTGGACTTCTACGCTTGCGCAACCGACGAGGAAGCGCGCGAAAAGGCGAAGTCGCTCAAGCTGGAGGTCAAGGACAAGACCGCCTCTCGCGGGAAGCTGCTTGCCGAGGCGTTTGACGCGTTTGTCGAGGACACGCTGATCCAACCGACGTTTATCATCGACTATCCGGTAGAGATTTCTCCCTTGAGCAAGCGTAAGCCTTCCGCACCGCACCTCACGGAGCGGTTCGAGTTGTTTATCGCAGGGCACGAGTACGCAAACGCGTTCTCGGAGCTCAACGACCCCGTCGATCAGCGCGGCAGATTCACCCAGCAGGCAAACGAGCGCGCCAAGGGCGACGACGAGGCGATGATGATCGACGAGGATTTCTGCACCGCACTGGAATACGGTCTGCCACCGACGGGCGGCATCGGCATCGGTATCGACCGCATGGTGATGCTGTTGACCAACGCCGCGACCATTCGCGACGTGCTGCTCTTCCCGACGATGAAGCCGATTAAATAGTCGATATCGTCCCTGACTGTTTTGCGAAACGGTCAGAAATGCACGTTGAGCAAAAAACAGCCTGTCTGCGGGGTTTCCGCGGGCAGGCTTTTGCGTTCTATGTCGATTGAAAAACGGCCTTAAACCGTGCTGTTAGAGGAAGATTTTGTATCCGTAAAATTGATTTTAAAAAACGGAGAAAACGAGAGTTTGAGAACAAACGAGAAGAATATTTTTAATTCATGACGCGAGAATGATTATAATAACGGATAATCGCGAAATACGACCATAATCACTCTTTGTCTTGAGCCCGTTTCGCTGCTATACTAAGCAAGCTGTCGCAGGGAACAAACGAAAACGACGGCGCCGCACGAGCCCTGAACAAGGGTAAAAGCGGGTGAGCACCTTGAAAACTATATAGTGCAAGAAACAAAAAACAAGCCAGTAATTCTGAGGCAAGGGTACTGCAAAGTGCTTA
>PGZM01000009.1:134883-144188 GCA_002841395.1 Firmicutes bacterium HGW-Firmicutes-9 | reverse complement strand
GTGGGTTCGAGCCCCTCCATCCCCACCAAACAAAAACCACCCATTAGGTGGTTTTTTGTTTTGCATTCCATGCATCAAGATTTATATCATTGCATTTACCATGTTTGATTAAGGATTTACCCGAACGCATTCGATGCCCATCAGCTTCGCTGTTTTCTCGAATAGCGACGCGTTATGGCCAACGCTCATCGCGCAGTGGTGTGTCGGCGCCGCCTTAAACCATTCATCCATATATGCGTCAAGATCCACGCCAAAGTCGACATGCGTCTGCGTGTTGCCGATGGTCAGGATATCATGCTTCTTCGCGACACCCTCGCTGACGATGAAGCGCAGATCTCCGTTACGAAGTTGTGTGACACCGAGCATGGTTACCGGTCCACTGATGACGTTTGCTTCCACCGATATTCCAGACCCCTTTTTGCCATGATAGACGCCTAACCCGCGCAGCATGGGTTTTCCGTCCGAGATCGAAATATGAAACGGCCCGTCATGCCCCAACAGCATCGTGTTATGGATATAATCCATCGCGACGATCTCGCAGAAACTGCCGCCTTTTCCGAGGACATCACAAATCTTCATTGCAATGTTGGTTTTGATGTCCCCCTCACCCGCACACGGCACGCCCTTCGCGGTCAGCAGCGAATGACCGACAATGAACCCGGACTGCACCTGCTCGTAATGGTTGTCATTGCTGCCATGATAGTAGTAGCTCAACGCGTCAAGACTATACTCTTCGACCATGCGCTCCTGCGCAGCGGCAACGGTTGCCGACCAGTTCAGTTGTTCCTCTGTCGGCGCTTTTACACGCGGGTCGGAAGGAGAATCCCCGGAAATCTCAAAAAACGTCTCAATCTCCGTGCGTTTCTGCTCGATTTCCTGCAGCGTAACTTTCCCGAGACTGCGATCCAGATCGCACATCTCCAATAGCTCCACATGCAGCCCCAGCTGGCTTTGCAGCATGGTAAAGTCGCTGTACATATCCAACATACCGGAATAGTTGTTGCCAAGAAAGCCGAATCTTGCGTGCTGCATCGTTCGTTTGACGCCTGCCGCCTTGACCCATTGCTCGATTTCGTTCCAGGCGCGCTTGGCTTGCGGCATGTGCGCGGTCACTTCGTCCGTCATGCTGATCTCCGGCGTTTCCGATAAACCCAACAGTCCGTTGATGATCGAAAGCGGAATCCCCGCGCGCTCAAACGCATTGGCGGCCTCGGGAATCGGGCAGCCGACGCAGTGTGCGAGCCACTCTCCCGTGTCCGTCTTGGCATACGCCATCTGTGCTGCAGGCTGAAGATTGAGCATAACCGTAGGGGCTTTGCAGATCTGATGCAACGGCAGCACGCAGGAGCTGGTGAAATACGTTCCCGAATGCGCTAGAATGATATCTACGTTATGCGCGTTAAAGAATTCACCTGCGTCTCTAGCCGCGGTTTCCGAGTCAACCAAACCAAAATTGTAAACTTCGCCCCATTCGCTGACCCGTTCGCCAATGAAGGAGTTGTAGCCTAGGATGCGGTCGTGCAACCCCGAAAACTGACTCCAGTATGCATGCAAACCAGCGCTGTATAGCCCGACACGCGCCCGTTTGGATTCTTTCTGTTTCATATGCCATATTCCTCTCGTCAAATGATTCGTCGGGATAGAAAAAGCTGCTGTATTGTGTTATTGACTTGAATGGATGTAAACTTCAACTTTGATGTATAATTTAAAATGATCGAGGGGACAGGCAAGATTGCCTGCCCCCTCTTTGCAAATGCAAATCCGGTTTGAATTAATAGACGGTCTTCCACTCTGCAATGTTCTCGGCGGTGAATGCAAATGGCGGCCCAATAATGATTTCCGTGCCGCCGTCGCCAGCTTCGGTGACGGTGTAGGTGGTGCCATTGGCAGCGGTGAAGGTCTGGCCAAGCTCGCCGGTCAGCGCGCCATTGACCATTTCAACCAACGCGTAGGCTGCAACGCGGCCGACATCGATGGGGTTCCAGAGGAACATGTACGGGCAGGCAACAGTGCCTTCGCCCATGAACTCTGCCATTTCGGACGGGAGACCGAGGCCGGTCACGATGACCTTGCCCTGGAGGCCGGCATCCGTGATGACCTTGGAGGCAGCGGCGATACCGACAGTGGTCGGCGCGCAGATGACCTTCAGGTTCGGGTAGTTCTGGAGCAGAGCCTGGGTCTGGTCGACAGACTTCTGATACTCGTCATCGCCGTAGGCGACTTCCACGAGGTTCAGCTTGCTGTAAGCATCGCCCTTCATGATCTCTTTCTGAGCTTCGATCCAAGCATTCTGGTTGGAAGCGGTGGACGTTGCGGACAGGATGGCCCAGTCGCCTTCGCCGCCGGTCAGATCGAGAACGGCATCCGCCAGCGCCTGTGCAACCTGCTGCACACCGGCCTGGTTGATGTGGGTCAGACGGCTCGCCGGGTTCACGGAGGAGTCAAGCGAAACAACCTTGATTCCAGCGGTCATGGCAGCCTTCAGCGCGGTTTCGAGCGCGTCTTTGTCGTTGGCAGCAACGGCGATGCCGGAGACACCCTGCGCAACAAGCTCGTTGATCAGCGTGATCTGAGCTTCTGCAGTGATCTCAGCGGGATGCTTAACGATCGCTGTGTAGCCAGCAGCTGTGATGGCTTCTTCGAAGCCGGAGGCTTCTCTCTCATTGTAGGGGTTGCCGGCAGACTTCGTGATGATAGCGTACGTCTGCGATGCATCACCAGCCGCAGGAGCTGCGGTATCCGTGGTGGCAGCGGGCTGCGCACAGGCAACCAGGGCAAACACTGTGAACAGACAGAGAGCGAGTGCAATCAGTTTTCTCATGATTTTGATTCCCTTCCTTATTTTGATTTATATGGACACCTTTCGGCGAACATATCCATGTCAGAACACACCTGCGAATCACTTGCTAAGTCCATTTGATCAAAATTTTGGGAATACGATCCCAAGCCCCGCGATCCGGTGCGTTTTGCATTATGAGATTCGCTTTGTTCCAGTAATTCGAGTCGGTCCTTCTAGTTCTGTTGACGTCTGAAAATTCTTTGCGTGTCCGCTGTTTCAACAGCGCTTTGCGGCTGGTTTGATTGCCTTTGCGGCGTTCTTTTGTACACGAATGTTCGGGATTGTGACCACGACAATCAGGATTGCGCCAATGATCATCAGGATGGTTTGCGAATTGACATTGATCAAACCAAGACCATATTTCAATAGCCCAATGGTGAAGATTGAAATAACAGTTCCGGGGAAATTTCCCTTGCCGCCCGCGGTTGAAATGCCGCCAAGCACAACCATTGAAATTGCTTCCAACTCATATCCGGTCGCGATATCGAAGCGAACCGTACCAGCCCAGCTGGCATAATAGATTGCAGAAATACCGCAAACGAAACCAACGAGCGTAAAGCTGATTAAGCGAATGGCTTGAACGGGAATGCCGGAATAGTGAGCGACCACGCGGCTGTTGCCGATCGCATACAGATAGCGTCCAAATGTCGTTTTGTGCAATACAAACCCAAACGCGATCGCCAGCACACAGAAGATGATGAAGATGTACGGCACCGCACCGAGTCTTGCGTAGTAAAGGTTATAAAACCAGGTGACGTTTTGCAGTCCGCCGGTGCTCTGAGAGCCGAGAATCATCTCCGCGATGCCGCGGTAGAGCGTCATGGTGCCCAGAGTAACGATCATCGCGGCAAGCTCGGTGAACTTCGTCAGAATGATACCGTTGATCAACCCGCAAAGCGTGCCGCAAAGCAATGCGATTACGACAGCGACACCCATCGGCAGCCCTGCGTTATACGAAACGCCGAGCAGTGTTGCGCTCAGTGCAACAGTGGAGCCGACCGAAAGATCGATATCGCCCAGCACGAGAATGTACGCCATCGGGAACGCGATGAAACCTTTGACCAGGAACGTGCTGATCGCCGTAAATAGGTTCGCCGTGTTCAAATAGTTCTTCGAGATACTTGCGTTCATGACATTGACTACGACAAACAGGAGGATCAGCAATGTCTCCCAACGCAGAAAGAGGGATTTCAGCGATTTTTCTTTTTCAATCACAATGTTACGTTTTACTTGCGTCGTCATGCTTAAATCTCCCTCTCTTTCAAGGCATTTTTCCGCATCATCCGCTGCGCCAGAACGTTGATGATGATTGCGGTGAGAATGATCAACCCCTTAATTGCCGTTTGCCAGAACTGGGAAACACCAATGAGCGGAAGCGCTTTTCCTATAACGGCCATCGTCAACGCACCCAGCAGAACGCCGACTACACTGCCTTGCCCGCCGTTGAGGCTGACGCCGCCGATGACGCAGGCCGCGATGACGTCCATCTCCATGCCCATGCCCATATCGCTCTGTGCGCTTGCATAAAGCGCGGTATACATGGCACCGGTCAGTCCGGCAAACGCGCCGGCGATACTGTAAACAGCGAACTTGATCGCGTTGATGTTGATACCGCTGACGGATGCCGCCTCAGGATTTGATCCGACCGCGTAGATTCTGCGCCCGAACCGCGTCCATTTCATGATGACAAAGAATACCGCGTAGCAGACGATCGTGATAAACACAAGATTGTTGATCAACCCGAACGACAGTGTGTTTGTCTGCGCAAACTGTTTAAACGCGCTCTGGAATTGATAGGCAGATACCCATCTGCTTCCGGAGACGATATACGTTGCTCCACGAAAGATGTTTGTTAAACCCAACGTCGCGATGATCGGCAGCACTTTGCCCTGCGTGATGACGAGGCCGACGAGCATACCGCACAATAAGCCGATACCGACGCTTACAAGAAACATCACCAGTGTGGATGTGTAGATGCCATCACGCATCATCAGGGAGGCACACATGCCGGAGAACGCGAGAGAGGAAGCGACCGAAATATCGATGCCGCCGATGAGGAGCACGCTCATCATACCCAGCGAAAGCGTGATGGTTGTCGAATAATTCTTGAGCATGTCGTTGATGGTTTTCGATGTCAAGAATGCGTTATTTCTTAGCTGTACGGCAACGCAAAGGATCGCAAGTACCAGGAACAGGCTGAGCTCACGTGAACCCCTAAGTTTTTTAAATAGACTCTTCATCTGGCTCTGCATGTTCATACTCCTTGTGCGTGGGCATGGTGGGTGTGCTTTGCCATTGCCAACTCAAGAATGACTTCCTGAGACGCAACGCCTCTGCCCAGCTCGCCGGTTACTCTGCCGTCACACATGACGTAAACACGGTCGCTCATGCCGAGAATTTCAGGCATTTCCGACGAAATCATGATGATCGCAAGCCCCTTTTGAACCAGTTCTCCCATGATCTCATAGATTGCAGCCTTCGCGCCAACGTCAACGCCCTTGGTCGGTTCGTCCATAATGAGCAGTTTCAAATCGCTGCCCAGCGCCTTTGCAACGACAACCTTCTGCTGGTTGCCGCCAGAGAGAGAGCTTGCTTTGTCAAAAATCGTAACAGCCTTGACATCAACGCTCTCCGCGAGCTGTTTTGCCGCTGTATTTTCCACTTTTTCGTTCGTCACGTGACGCTTTGCATATTTTCGAAGTTCTGGCAGCGTGATATTCGCGCCGATACCCCAGTCAAGGATCAATCCGCATTCCTGTCGATCTTCGGTCAGAAGACCGATACCGCGGCGCATCGCGTCCTGCGGTTTGCGGATTTGTATTTCTTTTCCTTCAAATATGATTTTACCGGAATCGTATCGCTCGATGCCAAAGAGCGTCTGCACCACTTCTGTACGCCCTGCGCCGACCAAACCTGTAAATCCTACAATTTCACCCGCATGAATGTTGAATGACACATCCCGGAAATATCCCGCCCGGCTGAGATTCTCAACGCGCAGCACTTCCTCACCGATCTCCACTTCCGGCTTGGGGAACAGCTCTTTGATCTCACGGCCGACCATCGCTTTGATGAGTTCCGGCGGGGTGATCTGCGCGACATCATATGTGCCGATATAGTTCGCATCGCGGAACACCGTTACGCGGGTCGCGAGGCGGTACATATCCTCTAACCGGTGCGAGATAAAGATGATCGATTTGCCTTCGTCGCGCAGTTTCTCGCTGATGCGGTACAGTTCTTCCGACTCGCTTCTTGTCAGCGCGGCAGTCGGTTCGTCCATGATGATGATGCGCGCGTCCATCGACAGCGCCTTTGCAATCTCGACCATCTGCTGCTGGGCGACGGAGAGTGAACTCATCAGCGCCGCAGACGAGAACTCGGCGTTGAGCCTGCTGAGCAGCGCATCCGCGCGCTTGTGCATCTCTTTCCACTGAATCATGCCACCTTTGACGGATTCATGTCCCATGAAGATATTTTCAGCAACGCTGAGGTGGGGATAGCTCGTCACATGCTGATAGATCGCGGCAATTCCTGCACGCTGTGCATCCAAAGGCGTTCTGAACTCCACTTTCTTTCCGTCAAGGAATATCGTTCCTTCTTCCGCATGGTGTACGCCTGTAATCACTTTGATAAACGTAGACTTGCCCGCGCCGTTTTCGCCCATCAGTGCGTGAATCTCTCCAGCCTTCAGCTGAAAATTCACACCGTCAAGCGCTTTCACGCCCGGAAAAATCTTCGTTATATTGCATAGTTCAAGTATGTATTCCGACATTTCGCGTCCTCCGAGATCCGTGGGAGTTGGTCTGCTTTTTTACGGTGCGTTTAACCGTGCAGGAAAACCTGGCGCAGCATTTGGGGTTCACCGGTTTCCGGGTCCGTTGCCATAACCATAACATCTTTCATGTAGACATTCCAGCGGGCGACCACTTCGCTTTCGCGCTGTACTTTTGCTGCATATGCCACACTGTCGCACTCATAATAACCAAAAAGCTCTTCGCCGGTCGTCCAGATGGTATAGTTGCGAATACCGGCGTCGTTGAGCACCTGCGTCATCTCCGGCCAGATTTCATCGTGCCGCTTGATGTACTCATCCAGCATGCCGGGAAGAATATATGCTTTCCATGTGAAACGTTCCATTATTATTGTCCTACTTGTGTTAGATTGCAGAATATTGGTATTATGGAGTAGAAGAATTTGAAGATGTTTGTTTGCTGTGTTGAAGTCTTACTTTGGTGATATTTCGAATTAAATGATTCTATAAGACTAGAATATCCGTTATCCGGAACGTTGTCACTTTCCAGAGTTGGCGTAAGATTACGGAATCTTGACAAGGAGAACACTATGACTCAGGTTTCATTAAGTTATCAGCTCGATCTGGATGACCGCTCCATTTGGATCACCGCAACACCCAGCCAAACTGCCAAAGGTTCCATCGTATATGTTCAGGAGCTCGGCGACTTCATTGCGGGGCGCAACTATTTCACGCGTCGCGCAAACCTGCCATCCTACCTGATCAAATATTGCATTTCAGGAGAGGGTATTCTCGAATATGACGGCACTGTATACGCCGTGAAACCAGGTCAATTATTCTGGATTGACTGCGAGAAGCCGCAATATTATCGCACGTCTCCCGATGTTGGCGACTGGCGAATTCTCTGGGTGCACTTTTACGGACAAACAGCTAAAGCATACTATGAGTTGTTTCTTGCACAAAACAGCGGCAGCTCGTTGATGAATATCGAAGCGGATGGGGCTGTTCGCAGTACACTTGAGAATTTAATCAATCTGTACAAAAACGGCGACAACAACTTATTAGACGATGTCCAGGCTTCCGGCCTTCTGACACTTCTGATGACGCGTTGCATCAGCGCGGCTTCCCATCAAAAGGATACGAGCAGGCTTCCGGAGTATATCGTCGATGTGCGCTCTTACATCAACGCACATTTCACCGAACAGATCACACTCGATGTACTGAGCAAGAAATTGTCCATCAATAAATTCTACATCCAAAAGCTCTTTAAGCGCTATATGGGTCTTTCGCCGAATGAATATCTGATACAAACGCGTTTGACGCGCGCCAAGCAACTATTGCGCACCACCAAGCTCTCGATTAGTCAGGTCTCCATGGATGTCGGCATTTCAAACATCGGACATTTCATCAGCTTGTTTAAGCAGCATGAAGGAATCACGCCAGGCGCCTATCGCCAGCGGTGGTATCAGGGCAGCGAACCTGCCCCTTACGAGACTATAGAGTAAGCACAAGCGAGAAAGAGCAGGGATGGCGCAAGAAGTGTCATCCCTGCTTTATTCTACTTCATCAGCATCCCGAGCAAATACTTCTCCGCCTCAGGGCACCAGAGTCCGTTGCAGGCACGGACGATCTCGTCGAGCTTTGCAAACATCGGGTCGGTCTTGCCCTTTTCGGCAAAGTCGGCGATCGCGGTCAACGGCAGATCGATCTGCGTGTAGATCAGCTTTTTGCCACCGGGAATCTTCGGTAGGTTCGCGGTGGTCTCTACCACGCAATCAAGTCCTCCGATGTGCGTGATCATAGCAGCAGGATTTAAGAGTCCGTCGTTCATCATCGTGATCGCCTCGCGCATATCGTCCGTGTTGCCGTGCGAGGTCGCGGCGACGTGCGTGCGGTTGTAATGCACGTTGTAAAAGTTCATCGGCGCGGTGAAGGCGGGATCGCCGGGGCCCGCAAAGAAGTTCAGGCAGCCGTCGACGGCTAAGATGCCGTCGCTCTGCTCGACGACCTGTTTGACGGGCGCAAAGCAGATCACGTCATCGTAGCCTTCGCCGCCGGAGATGGCGCGCAGGTGCTCAATCGGGTTTTCAAGCTTGCCGGTGTTGACGTAGTGCAGGTCGATGCCGCACTCTTTTGCGTGCTCGACCGTGTAGATCGATGCGGCGCGTTGCAGCCTTGCGTCGTCGATATCGGTGACGACGAGCAAGCTGGGTCTACGGTCACAGTGCAGCGCGTAGTCGATGGTGCCGAGTCCCATCGGACCTACGCCCGCGAGCAGCGCCATCTTGCCGCCTTCGACAATGCCCATGTCGTGGACGTATTCGCCATCGCGCGTGTGGTACATCGCGTGGAATGTACCGATGATGCAGCTCATTGGTTCGGCGAGCGAGCCATAGAAGAATACGTCGCTCTTGTAGGGAAGTAGGCAGTCCATGTGCAGTGTTTCCCAGGGAATATTAACATAGGTCGCGTCACCGCCGCATTCGCGGAACGAGTAGCCCGGCGCGGTGAGCGCGCCCTGATAGGAGTGCGCAGGCTGAATGACGAAGCCGTCTCCCTTCTTAAACTTATGCGCCCAGTTTTTGCCGACCTCGTCGACCACACCGCAAAACTCGTGCCCGATGATCGTCGGATTTTCCGCGACGTCGTCCGGCACGCGCTTGTGCGCCGCGCCCTGCTGATAGACCTTATACGAGGACATGCAAAGGCTGTCCGAAA
>PGZM01000009.1:0-134775 GCA_002841395.1 Firmicutes bacterium HGW-Firmicutes-9 | reverse complement strand
AGCGGTCGCAGAGATTTCTCAGCCGCTCGATCTGCGCTTGCGAGTTACGCGTTGGCATATACGTCACCGCGCGGATGCCCGCCTTGTCGATTACCGCGAACAGCTCGTCGAGATAGTCGTCCTCAAACTTCTGCGCCTTCTTGTCGCCCGTGACGCTGCTGGTCACGTCGCCTAAGTAGGCGTAGGCTAGGATGCAGCCAACCTCATCCGCAAACTTCACGATTTCGCTCAACGTCGGACATTCGTCCGTCGCGGGAATGAACACCTTCGGGATGCAGTCCTTCTTGAGCATGCCCACTAAATCATATTCGGCAAGCATGACTTCCAGCTCGCTGGCGTTCTCCGGCAAACTCACTTTGCCATGCTTGAGCAGTTGCCGCGCGAGCGCGAGCATGAGATGCCGCTCGGTGACGCTTCCGCCGCATGCTGCCTGTGAAAGCGGCAGCACGTCGCGGTCGAAATCGAGGTTTACGCCGTCTGCGGCGTAGAGATCGTTGATCTTTTCGATCATCTTGCGATTGCGCAAGTTGCGCTTCTCGCGAACAGGTGCAAAATACGCCTGTACTAGTTCAACTTTGTCATGCGGCACGGCGTGCAGCACCATATAGCTGTTGCCGATCTGATCGGGGTTGTTGGTGCGCCTGTCTTTTAGCGGCGTTTCGGCAAACGAGACGCGCGTCTCGATGCCGATGGTCGTTGGAATCCCGACGATCTTCCCCGCCTCGATGAACTCCCGGGCGCCCCCGATGCTGTCGTGATCCACGATGCCGCAGGTGGCGAGTCCTTCCGCGCGTGCGGCGTAGACCGCGGCGCTGGGCGAGTAGGGCGAGAACGAATAGTTCGTGTGGATATGGTTGTTGACCATCCGCGGGTCAACAGGCGGGAAGTCGGCGCGCGCTGTCGCGCGCGCTAGCGCGGCAAGCCGCTCGTCTTCCGTACCTTCGTTCAATGAGTTCAAAAGAGTCAGGTCAATCATCTGAGCATCACCTGTCCGCCCGTGACCGGGATCGCCTGACCCGTTTCGTAGGTCTGCTCCACCGCGTAGAAGATCGCTTTGGCGACATCCGACGGTAGGCAGCCACGCTTGATGAGCGACTTGCTCAAATAGAATTGTTTTACATCCTTGATCGTCTTTGCGCCCGGTACCTTGCCCGTGCGCAGATACTGCACGAACAAGCCGCGCTCCGGATCGCTCCACAACGGACCGTCGTAATAGTTGCCGGGGCAGATCGCGTTGACCTTGATGTTGTAGGGCGCGAGTTCCAGCGCGAAGCTTTCGACCAATCCGATGCCGCCGAACTTTCCGCCCGCGTAGGCGAAGTTCTTGTTGCTGCCCTCAAGGCCACTCTTGCTGTTGATTTCGATGATATCACCCATCCACGAAGCATCCGCCGTAAACTGCGCGCGCATGATCCGCTGGGCGTATTTCACGCAGGTGAAGAACGCCGTGTAGTTGATTGCGGTAACGAACTCGAAATCCTTCTTCTCCATCTCGTCAAGCGAACCGGCTTTCAATACGCCTGCGTTTGAGACAAGCAGATCCAGCCCGCCGAACGCTTCCACGCAAGCTGCGATCATGGCGGCTACGCTCTCTTCGCTGGAGACGTCGGCTTTTACCGCGACCGCTCTATCGCCAAGAGACGTTGCTACTTCCTGCGACAGCGGCTCGTTGAGGTCGGCGATCACCACGCATGCACCTTCGCGGTAGAGTTCCTCCGCGATGCCTTTGCCGAAGCCCTGCGCGCTGCCCGTGACGATCGCGATCTTGCCGCCAAGCCGTCCCGCGATTTTCTTTCGATTGTGAATCTGTTGAGCAGCGATCTGTTCCCGTTTTGTCATGTCGATCATGATTCTTTTTTCTCCATGTAGCTCAACAGCCTTGCATATGCTTCTTCCCACTCTTGCGTATGATTCGGTTCATACACACAAGGTTCCACCGAGCAGCGGACAACATATCTTGCTTCCGTGATGTCTTTGATTTCTCCGAGCGCGATCGCCTGAACGAGCGCGTTTCCCATCGCAGAACCTTCAGCAGGTCCGGCGATCACGCGGCGGTTGAGCACATCCGCCGTCATCTGGCACAGCAGTCTATTCCCGATGCCCCCACCGGTAATATTCAGTGTATCGATCCGTTCGCCCTTCATCTTCTCAAGCCATTCCAGTGCCCAGCGGTACTTCAGCGCCAGACTTTCATATACGCAACGCGAAATCTCGCCGGGCGTTTTTGGCACGGGTTGCCCTGTTTTCTTACAATAGCGGGCAATTTTGTTGCACATATCTCCTGCTGAGAAAAACGGCGCATCGTCCGGATCGATGATCGAGACAAACGGTTTTGCCTTTGCGGTCAACTCGTCAATCGTCTTCCAGCTCAGCTCCACGCCCTGCCTCGCCCATTCACGGCGGCATTCCTGCATGATCCATTGACCCATGATGTTTTTCAGCGGACGGAACCCGCCCTGCACCGTGCCTTCATTGGAAAAATTCGCCTGATAAATCGACTCGCCCAATAGCGGCGCATCCGTCTCGATACCAAAGAGAGACCATGTGCCGGAGGAGCAGAACGCGAAACTACCTTCACCCGGAATCGCAGCAACGGCGGACGCCGTGTCATGTGTTCCGACCGCCGCAAACGGTACACGCGAGATTCCAAGTTCGTCTGCGATTTCCTGCGATAACCGCCCGCGAAGCGTTCCCGCCTGATCGATCGGCGTGAAAATCCGGCGAGGAATGCCTAGTCGATCGATCAGTTCAAAATCCCAGTCCTGCTTGGAGACGTTAAAAATGTTTGTCGTCGTGACATTGGTGTATTCGCTCTTTTTCTCGCCGGTCATAAAATAACCCAATAGATCCGGCATGAGCAGCATAGTCTTTGCCTGCCGCAGAGCGCTATCTTCCGCACGGACGCGGCGAGCGAGTTGATAGATCGTGTTAAAGTTCATCGCGGCGATGCCGGTGCGATGAAAAATCTCTTCTCTGGACACGATCTGCCAGCTTGCCAGCATCTCCTCGTCTGTCGCGTCACGATAGCAGCGCGGGTTCTCGATCAGCGCGCCCGATTCGTCCAATAGCCCAAAGTCCACGCCCCAAGTGTCGATGCCGAAGCAGTCGATCTGTCCGTTCGTCTCCTTTTTACACGCTAAAAAACCATTCTTGAGCTGCTGGAGCAGAAAGGCGATATCCCAGTAGTGTGCGCCTTGCACGTTCACCATCGGATTTTCAAAACGGTGCAATTCGGTTAATTTCATTCGTTCGCCGTCAAAGCGGGCGAGCATAGCTCGACCGTTGGAGGCTCCTAGGTCGAACGTTAGAAGGTTGAGATGCTTCATGCCTTCGCTCCCAATAGAGACTTTCGATATTTTTCGCTCTCCCAGTTTGCGATAAAATGCTTCGCTTTTTCGCCCATTGTCGAGAGCGTATATCCCTTTTTCTCGATCTGCTCCTGAATGAAAAGCACCGCAGCGATCGTTTCTGTCACAACACGCGTCTGCGCTTCTCCCGCTGCAGATCGGATGATCCCGCTGGATAGGTCTAACAGAACCTCTCCCGCCTGCGGTTCGCCCGCACCAAATCCCAAAGTTCCGATAAAGAACACCATCTGATCTGGGTAAAGCGGCGTTTCGATAAAGAATGACCCTTCATAGGAACGCGCTTTCAAACGGTCTGCGATATATTCTTCGAGGTTCATTGTATCGAACGAATCCGGTGCAACGCCGAATGCTTCCGCAAACCGCGCGTTCACTGCGCTGTGCAGCGCAAGACACTTCTCAGCGGTTTCTTCGTGTACGATTAAACCGTGATTCTGCATAAACAGCACGGTAGGAATCTTTCCTGTCGCCAACTCCACGCGATCCAGTTCATCTCGAATTGCAAACGAAAGCTGCGCACCCGGGTCAATATACGGCACAACGCCCCAGGAGAAGTCCGAATCTTTGAGCACATCGATAAGGATTTCCTGCATTTCAACCGCGCAGCAGGCAAAATTCGTGTAGATGCTGTGGCTGTGGATCACGAATTTACCGAGCAACGAATGAAACCCCGCTTCGACGGAGGGGCGCAGCGGCGCGATTTCCTCTACTGCAATGGTCGAAGCTTTCGCAAGCGCAGACCCTGCTTTTTCCGCGTCCTCAAAATCTGCAGCCTCATGACCGCGATAAAACGCGCGGATCGCCGCATAATCCATCACGGCATACGCATGATCCGGCATGACATCGCCAAGGCAGAACCCGGACGCCTTCACCGCCATCAAATGATCATCCAGTTTGACAGAGGTGTTGCCGCCGCCGCCTTGTACAAAGTCACGACGTGCGCCCGCCTCCCGCGAAAGGCGGGAGTAGTCCGCAAGCGTCGCTGCAAATTGATCCAAAAAAGTACTCATGTCGAAAACCACCAGTTGTTTTTATTCTATCGCGTTCTAAATTTCCGTCGTCTTATCGTTTACTCAATACCGTCCGCTCATACACCTTCACTTCATCCAGCCATGCTCCATCCTGCGCAATCCCGCGGCTTTCGCAGTAATATGCCCAGACGAGGCCGAATGGCAGCGTCTTCCGATCTTCCAGCAATGCAAGTCTGCTGGTGAAATCTTCGCCGTATTCCGCCGCGCGAATGCGTTCAACCGGCGCGAGGCAGGCGTTGAGGATCGCTTTGCGCGCGTTACGCATGCCGACCGCCCAGGCCGCGATGCGATTGATCGAAGCATCAAAATAGTCCAATCCGATAAACACGCGGTTTTCATAACTGTTCCAGACGATCTCGTCCATAATGCGCTGGAGTTCGTCGTCCAGCGTGATGACATGATCGCTGTCCCAACGCACGCCGCGGCTGACATGCAGCAGAATCTGATCTGTAAACTGGAGCACAGCGGAAATTTTCGCGCTGATGACCTCCGTCGGATGAAAATGACCAGCATCCAGCGTGTATCGCAGATTTCTGCTGATGGCGTAACCCAGCGCGTACTCATGGCTGGCAACCGTGTGGCTTTCAACGCCAAGTCCAAAGAGCTTGCTTTCAACCGCCGCGAGCACGTTCTTTCGATCGTAAGCGGTTGCGAATATCTCATCCAGCGATTGCGTCATGATCTCGCGGTGCTTGACCGTGTCGGCACAAGTATCCTTATACCCGTCGGGCATCCAGAAATTTACGGTGCAGGGTTGCCCCGTCCCCTCCGCAAACGCGCCGGCAATCTCAAGGCAGCGCTTGCCGTGCTCAATCCAGAAACGGCGTTTGGATTCGTTATAACTGCTCAGAGAGAAGTCCCCGTCCATCATGGGATGCGAAAAATATGTGGGATTGAAATCCAGACCGATCTTGCCTGACTTTGCCCAGTCGAGCCAATCGGAGAACTCCGCGATCGTGTATGCGTCGCGATCAATCTCCTTGCCATTCTTTTCAGCGTAGCAAGCGTGCAGATTCAACTTTGTTTTGCCGGGAATCAGCGAAATCGCCTTATCGATGTCGGCGCGGAGCTCCTCGGGCCTGCGGGCACGTCCGGGATAATTCCCTGTCGTTTGAATGCCGCCCGAGAGCGAATCCGAACCGTCAAATCCGATGACATCGTCTCCCTGCCAGCAATGCATGGATACGGGAATTGCGTCCGCACGCGATATCGCATCCTCGACATCGACGCCGTATGCGGCATATGCCTCCTTAGCAAATTCAAACCCCTGTTGAATCTTTGTATGGCCCACCGGTAAATCCTCCATATTTCTTGCGCTTCGCGCTTGTTTATTGTTGTGTATTTGTGTGTCAAGATGAGTTGGTTTTACTGAATTTTGAAAACTTAAGCAAAAGAGTACGCAATCTTGCAAAGCAATTTTGATGGGAAACCATCTGTTAATATGAGTATTACAGATTATTTCCGTCCTGTCATTTGTCATTATTGGTGATTCATACAACTATCTTGGCATTGATAAAGTCTAACGCGAAAGCACCACAATATTGCGCATAACTACGCATTCATACCCCGGAGGTCGTTGGTTCTGTGTTTCATAGATTCTGATTTCTAGACTTAATAGAGTTGTTAGTTGCTTTTAGACTATATTTGCACCCAACCTCAAACAATCGCGCAATGGTTTCGCTTCACAAGTGTTATACCAAAACAAGAGTCCATCGCCTGATGGACTCTTTGTTTCTGCGTTGATTCAATTACGAAATACCAATCTTATTATCCGGCAGGGTTTCGCGAAAGCGGGATCACGTGCTGCTCTTGCCCCACAACTTATCTTCCGTCTCCCCTGTGACAATATGAATATCATCCCGTTCCTGCGTTGATAGAGACGCTAAAGTGCCTTCCGTTTGGAACGCTTCAATTCCATGTAGAATTGCATCGAACCGCCGTTTGTTGACTTTGTTGCGAATCGCAAAGACAAGACAAATGCCAAGCAGAACAACGGGTATCAGCACAAACATCCACTTAATACCGGAAACAAGCGAACTCTGGGCATATGTCGCCGGGTTGAAATCCGTAGAAGTCGCTTTGAGCATACTATACTGTGTTTGATCAAACCCCAACGCCTGTAAACCGAACCCCAACACCAGCACTGCAACTCCGCTTGCAAATTTACGAAGGAAGGTCGTTAGCCCGCTGTATACGCCTTCTCTGCGCTTTGCTGTCCGGATTTCATCAACATCAAAAATATCCGTCAGCATTGACCATGTTGACAGGTTCCCGGCGGAAGAACCGACTGCAATGAACCCGGAAAGGATACAAAGCGCCACAACCGATGTATCCGTTTTAATAAACAGGAACCCGAGCATGGCTAATATCCAAATCGGTATACCGATATAGAGCGGAAACGCTTTCCCCTTGTTCTTTGCGACCATACCCATGATAACCATAAATATGATCTGAAATACGAGAAGCACGCCCATGACCACTTCGTAACTGGAGTACTTTAACACGACGATATCGATATAGAAGATAAACAGCGCAAGTACCAGATCAACCCCAACTTGAAACGAAAGGAAAATGCCAAGATAGTTGCGATATGCTTTGTTTGCAAACGGGCTTACCCAGTCGCGAACGCGGATGGGTTCTGGTGAAGGCAGGTCTTTTTTCTCCTTTGTGCCAAGAAACGTCGCGAGCCAGCATAGTCCGAAGAGTGTCGCCATTGCAATTGCCATCACAAGATACCCGCTCTTTTGCGCGGGTCCATTCACGCTGCCGCCAACGCCTTTGATCAACATGCCTGGTACAATTGCGGCAATCAACGCCGCGCCACCGGAAAACAGCATCCGAACGGTAGTAAAGCTGGTTCGCTCATTATAATCGCTTGTCATGTCCGATAGGATTGCGTTGTAAGGCACCATTACAATCGTGAATGCCGTTCCAAAGAACATATAGGCAAATGTATAGTAGAAAATCTTCGCCATCGTGCCCTGCATCCCGAAGGAATAAAACATCAGGATGAACGACGCAAACACAGGGATAATTCCAAGCAGGAAATAGAGCCTTCGTCTGCCGAAACGCGAGCGCGTCTTGTCCGAAAGCCGTCCCATCATCGGGTCGGTGATTGCATCCCAGATTTTTCCGATGAATACGATCATGCTCGTCGCCACAACCGGCAGGCCTTCGACAAGCACAAGGTAATTCATGTAAAGCATGCTGAAAATCAGAAATGCACCGCCGCCGTAGATATCGCCTGCGCCGTAACTTAGCTTTTGAATCAGCGTGTTCTTTTTCTGTTCCATGTTCTGATTGCCCTTCCCATCTAACTATTTATACGCACATGATCGTCCATTATGAAAATCGTCAATATGTTGGCTGAATTCTGTTCTTAGCCTTCCAGTTCGTTTATATAAATCTCTTTCTTTTGTTGTGAAGAGGAGATTGCCGCGAGTGCAAATGCAAGCACTTCGCGACCCCGCTCCCCGGATAGCAAAGGCTCGCGTCCATCGCGAATCGACTCGATGAAATCATGCGTAGAATGGATGAATGCATCCTGCCAGTCATGCGGAACATCCCAATACTGCGTGATCTTGCCGTCACGGTAAAGAACCACGGGCGCGACATCCTCCAGCATCTCCGCCGAGCAGCGCGTCAACCACAGCACACCGCGCGTACCCGTTACCTCCATGCGTTCGTCGCAAGTGTAATATTTACCTTTCACATACATTTCCGGCGCAGACGTGATATCCCAGACGCCGTAGACTTTTTTATCCGCATATTTCCACATGATTACGGCAGGCAAGTCCTGATTCACACCCGGTATGACTGGGGTTTCATCGATCCACGCCGTAACCTTCTCTACCGTTCCGAGGAGATCCAGAAACAGCGAGAATTTATGATAACCGTCATCAAATACAGCGGGACCGCCGCCGCAGAGAGAACCATTGAGCCGCCAAAGCCAGCTGGAGATATCCACCTTCCAGCCAGTGCGCGGGCAGTTGACATTCTTGTCCTCTTCCGTATTTTTTTCATGCTGATCCATGTCAGGAATATTGTCCGAGTTTAGAGAGGCATTGCACATCTTGTAGCGAATGCCTTGCACTGAACCGATTTCGCCTTGTTCAATCATGCGCTTGAGCAGCAGATACGGCGGATAGTGTACAAAGTTCTCAAACACCTTGAGCACTACGCCATTCTCCTTCGCGGCTGCGATCATCTTGTCGCACTCCGAGAGGCATAGCGCCATCGGTTTTTGTACGGATACATGTTTTTTAGCCCGGCATGCTGCAATGGTCATTTCACAATGCAGGTGATGTGGCACGAGCAGCTCCACACCTGTTACCTCCGGGTCTGCGAGTACCGATTCGTATGAGTCATACACCTTCGGCACGCCAAATTCTGCCGCGAACTGTTTCGCCGTCTGCTCGTTTTTGTCAAACACACCCCAAAGGACGGCGTCCTCCCGATTCTGATATCCGGCAACGTGCAGCGTCGCGATACGTCCGCAACCGACCAGAACAAATTTCATCTTATCCATATGCCACCTCTTCGTTATTAATGGGTCTCAAAGCATCCGTGCATTTTGCAGAACGCCTGATTTCAGAGTTCTAAACCGTTCCGTCTCATTCTCGATTTTTTATTGTGTTAGGACATTGATCATTGAATCGTTCATTTCAAAATTCTTATGGAGATATAGAAGTTCATGCCATTGAGCAATTCATGCAAGGAATTTGCGAAAAACTGAAGTGTTGATTTGTTGCAATTTTCTGATTGAAACATACAGGAGGATCTGTTTTTACCTTGTACTGCCGATTGCTGCGCTGAGCCGTTTGGTGGTCTCTGTCATGCGCTTGACATAAGACTCGATGGTTGCGGAATTGAGATTCGTCTTGGGACCGGAGACCCCAATGCTGTAACGAACGCTGTTGCGATAGTCATAGACCGGAACCGCGATGCAACGCACACCAAGTGCAATCTCTTCATCGTCCAGCGCGTATCCAAGCGTGCGGATCTGCTCCAGATTTTTCAGCAACTCCTCCTTATTCGTGATCGTGTGCTCCGTATATGCCGTGAACGTATAGTCATCCAGCAGAGCGCGTACGGTCTCAGGCCGACGAAACGCGAGGATGCATTTGCCGACCGACGAGCAGTGCAGCGGTTCTATCATGCCAACGGTCGCCGAGAGCGCGTAATTTTTGCTCGAACGCACCTGATCCATGACATAGACACAGTTGTTGTTATAGGCGCAGAAATGAACACTCTCGTTGATCTGCGCACTAAGCGAAAGCAGCATTGGTCGCGCAATGGCTATGACGTTGAGATTGTCTTTCAACGCTTCACCCAGATGCAATATCCGAAACCCCAGCCGGTATTTCTTGGTATCCGGATCGATTCGCACCATATCCCGGTTTCGAAGTGTTTCAATCAGGCGCGAAACCGTGCTTTTATCTACGCCGAGTTCCTCTGCCAGCTCAGTGATGCCCATACTGTTCTTCTGGGCGAGAATCAATAGTATCTGTATGCCGCGGTCTAGCGACTGGATCATACGCTGCTTCCCTTCTGATCACCCGTCACAGGTGCTCGATATATTGAAGTATTGTCTTTGCCAATGATGCGTCCTCAGCGCGATGCAGTAGGTCGAGAAATGCGTAGCACTCTTTCAGAGGGCGTAAGATTTCATCATCCAGCGACAATACAATACGATACAGATCAAGATGCGTCTTGTTGGAAATATCCGCAAGCCGCTCTCTGCTTTGCGCCTGACTGTCGCTGCGATGCGCCGGATATCCCCCGCCTGCCGCATCGCGGAAATACTCGCGGAATATCAGCTTCAGGTTTAAATCTCCTGCCCAGCCGTATCCTTTGTTGAGCGGCAACGAGATACAATTTCCGGCGTTGATCTGCGAAAACAGCCAGGCATCCAGCGGGTCGACGATTAAACCGCAGAATACGCCGGGATACTGCATCGCACTATTGAGAAATCCCTGTCCTGTGCCGCAACCTCCGACGACGAGATCGCAAGCCTTCGTTCCAAGTAATATCGCCGCCATAAGTCCGGTCTGAATATACGTCAGTTCCGGCTCGTCGCCCTCTGCGGACATGCCCGCATTGATCAGTTCATGCTCCGCGTGCTCTGCCAACGCGGCGAGAATATCCGCGTTTTTCGAGCGTGCGCTTACTTCGTTCAGAACTGCAATTCGCATCGTCCCTACCCCCATTCTTATACTGTCTCTTCCGCCATTTCGCGTTCATACCGCGCGCGCCGCTCCGTCATGTGCGCAGGAATCGGTACATCCCACCAACCGTACGCGTCTCCGCCGGATTCGGGGTATACGTCGTAGACATCGACTTCGATGAGTGCAGGTTTTCCGCTCGCGAGCGCATGTTTCACCGCACTCGCAACGCTGCCGCGTTGAGAGATTTTCTGGCTGGCAACGCCGAAGTTCTCCGCGATCTTAGCAAAATCCGGTGAATAAACCTCTGTTCCTTGTTGAAAACGATTGCCAAACGCGCAATCGTCACCAAGCACGCTGCGCTGCAAATCTTCAATTGCCATCCAGCAGCTGTTGTTCGCCAGAATGATGACGACGGGGATATCGTATTGGGCCATGGTCGAAAGTTCCTGCATGGTCATCATGAAATCACCGTCACCAAGCAAGCAGACAACCGGCTTCTCGGGAGACGCAAGCTTCGCGCCAAGCGAAGCGGGAAACGCCCATCCCATCGTGGAAAAACCCCCGGTGGTCAGGTGTTTTTGTCCTTTGGTGAACGCGAATTCCTGAAACAGCTGCGCCTGTGTATTGCCGGAGGAGGTTGATATGATCGTATCTTCCGGCAAACATTCTTCCAGCTCACCGATTAGCTGGGATATGGTGATCTTATCAAACGTTTTTTCGCGGTTTGCATGGATTGTATCGCGCCAGGACGTGCTCATTTGCTCGATCTCCCGCGCATATGCGCCGTCGCGCCATTGTTTCGGCAAGCCGTATGCAGCGATAATCTGGCGTGCAACCTGCACTAGATCGCCAAGAATTCCTAGTTCGCAGGGATAGTTTTTACCGATCTCCGCTGCGTCAATGTCCACATGAATGAGCTTCGTCCTGGACAACGAAAACGCCACCCCATCGCGATAGGAGCAGGTCGTTTCGTCCGCAAACCGCGTTCCCAGTGCAAGTATCACATCCGCTTTGCTGGTCAAGTGTAATCCAATCGGTGTGCCCTTTGATCCGGTATGGAATCCATAGAGCGGGTGGTCTTCCGGAAACGCGCTCTTGCCCGCCATGGTGGTGACAACCGCGGCTCCCAGGGTTTCGGCGAGTTGTACCAGCAGCTCTGTTTTACCCGAACGCAGCGCGGCGCCGCCGAGTAGAATCACAGGACGCTCTGCTTCGCGTAAGAGCTTCACTGCATCCCGTACCGCTTTCTCGTCTCCGGCGGGCAGCGCATTTGCGCGGCGACGACCCGACGAGATTTCGTTCACTTCAACCGCCTCTGCCTGCACATTCATCGGCAACGCTACGACTACCGGTCCTTTTCTTCCCGTCAGCATTTGATTGAATCCGCGCTGTAAGATCCGCGGCAGCTGAGAAGCGGACTCAGCGCGCCAAACCCGTTTTGCAAGCGGCTCAAGGGAGCGGATAAAGTTGGAGTCTTGATATCTCTCAACTTCCTGCAATACGCCGACGCCTTTCATCTGCACATGCGTATCACCCGAAAACTGCAGCACTGCCGTGGAATCAACATATGCGGTGCCGAGACCGATGGCTGTATTGAGCGCGCCGGGACCGATGGACGTAAATACAGCAAGCGGCTCGCCTTTTTCGCGGAAATACCCGTCTGCCATGTGCACGGCGCTCTGTTCATGTTTGACCTGAATATATTTGGTTTTCCCGGCTGCTACGGATTCGCGCAGTGCGTCAAAAAATCCGAGTATGCCATGACCTGGAATACCAAGTACATAAGGAACCCCCTCATGCGCAAGATAATCCATAATAATCTGTCCGCCGGTACGTTTCATTTCGATTCGCCTCCACCTGTCATTCAAATGCGTTGCTGTTTTTACTGCGCCTTACATCGCGCCGTCCCATGTTCCGACATGAGAGCGCTTGCGTTCGTCTTCATCAAACCAGCGCGTTGTGACCGTCTTGGACTCCGTGTAGAAACGTAGTCCGTCTTTGCCGAGCACATGCAGATCGCCAAAGAATGAGCGCTTGTGTCCCGAAAACGGGAACATACCGGCGGGTACGGGAATGCCGACATTCACGCCGACCATACCCCCGTGCGTTCTCTTGGCAAATTCTCTTGCGTAATATCCGCTTTGCGTGAATATGACCGACCCGTTGGCAAACTCATTTTCATTCATCAGTGCAAGGCCTTCTTCAAAGTCCTTCACGCGCTTGATGCAGAGTACCGGCCCGAAAATTTCGCTTGCTCCGATCTGCATGTCCTGCGTTACATGGTCAAAGATTGTATGTCCCAGATAAAACCCGTTCTCATATCCGTCAACAACCGTATTTCTTCCATCCAGTACAAGTTCGGCTCCTTCGCGGATTCCGGTTTCAATCCAAGAAAGCACATTGTTTCGTTGTTCCGCCGTTACGAGCGGGCCAAGTTCCGTTGTCTTATCATACGCCGGTCCAATTTTCTTTGTTTTGATTTGTCGAAGCATTTCGGCAACAAGCGCATCGGCAATGCTCTCCTGAGCAACCACCACCGGCAGCGCCATGCATCGCTCTCCGGCGCAACCGAAAGCGGAGTTTAGAATACCGGCGGCTGTGCGCTCTATTGGCGCGTCTTCCAGCACCAGCGCGTGATTCTTCGCCTCGCACAGACAGCTGACTCGCTTTCCGTTGGCCGCTGCAGTTGCGTAGATATGCAAGCCAACCGAAGTAGAACCGACAAACGTGATTCCCGCGACATCGGGATGCGACAGCAACAGCTCCGCTTCGTTGCGCGAGCAGGTGACGATATTGACCACCCCGTCCGGCAAACCGGCCTCTTTGAGCAGCGCTGCAAGCCGCAGCGAGGTCATCGGCGTCATGCTTGCGGACTTCAGCACGAGCGTATTGCCTGTTGCAATACACATCGGCATCATCCAACCCATCGGAATCATCGCAGGGAAGTTAAACGGCGCAATGCCGACGAATACGCCAAGCGGTTCGCGATAAAGAGTTGTATCGAAGCCCGGCGTCACATTCATGAGCGATTCGCCCATCATCAGAGACGGCGCGCCAAGAGCGATCTCAACCGGTTCCTTGACCTTGAGCAGATCGCCGCGCGCCTCGTCCCAGGTCTTTCCGTGTTCACGGCAGAGGACATGTGTCAGCTCGTCCAGGTCTCGCATCAGTAACTCGCGAAAGCGATAGAGCACCTCTACGCGCTTAGCGCACGGGGTTTCCGACCAGGAGGGAAACGCAGTTTTTGCGGCTGCAACCGCAACGGCAACCTCGTCCGCCGTACAGCAAGGTGTTTCGGCAATGACTTCGCCTGTGCTCGGGTCATACACCGGCATGTATTTCGCTGTTTTACTCTCTGTAAACGCTCCGTTGATAAATGGCTTTAACCGTTCGATGCTCATTTCTTTCTTCCCTCCACATATTTATCGACGCAATAAGTTCCGATGAAAATTATTGCATTGCCTGTTTTCGCTTGATCACGCGATGCGCAGCAGAACAGATATCCTTTGCACGAAGGCCAAAGTGATCCATCAGGTATGCCTGAGACCCTACTTCGCCAAACGAGTTTCGTACGCCGATGCGTTCCATCGGCACCGGCATGTGCTCGCCCAGTGCCTCCGCTACCGCGCTGCCAAGTCCACCAATGACGTTGTGGTTTTCGGCGGTGACCACGCATCCTGTCTTTTCTGCGCTTTCAACCACGCGGGCAATATCCAGCGGTTGAATCGTAAAGCAATCCAACACACGGGCTTCGATTCCTTCGGCGGCAAGTAAGTCTGCCGCAAGCAATGCCTCCGACACTAAAACACCGGAAGCGATGAGCGTCACATCTTCGCCTTCACGCAGGAGTTTTGCTTCTCCTGGGACGAACGACTCCCCTTCGTCGTATATTTTCACCACGCTTCTACGTGGCATTCGGATGTAATCCACGCTGCATTCGTCCGCAATTTTCGGAATCAGCGCGCGCATCGCAACATTGTCCGCAGGCTCAAAGAGACGCACGCCTACAATGCTGCGTAGAACGCCAAAGTCCTCAAACGCCATATGTGTGCCGCCGTTGGTCGCAGCGCTTACACCCGCATCGCCGCCAATCAGTTTGACATTCAACCCCGCATATGCGCAGCTGAGGAATATCTGGTCCGCCATACGCCGGGAGGTGAACACTGCAAACGAATGCACAAACGGCACGAATCCTGTAACGGAAAGCCCCGCAGCCATAGAGCACGCGTTTGCTTCCATAATTCCCAGGTTGAACGAGCGCTCAGGGAATCGCGCACGAAACCTGCCTGTCCCCATGGATGCCGAAAGATCACAGTCAATGGCGAGTATGCGCGCGTTTTTCTCTCCGGCTGCAATCAACGCGTCGCAGTATGCATCACGCATATCCTTTTCGTCAGGCAGCGCCGTAAACAGTTTGTTCTTCATGCGTCCTCCCCAACGGGATATGTTCCCGCCGCAAGCCGCCGCTCAATCTCATCGACAGCTTCATCTGCCAGCTCTTTGGTGACAACCATATAGTGATTCATACGTTCCCGCTCGGCAAAGCTGCATCCGATGCCCTTGACCGTATCGAGCACAATGACGCTCGGTGCTTCTCGCTGCTCCGAAGCTTCGCGAATCTCCCGTTGGATCGCGGAAATATCCCAGCCGCAAACCCGCGAAACATGCCAACCGAACGAGCGGAATTTTTCATCCAAGTCCCCACCGCAGACAGCCTGTACATCTCCATCGAGCTGTCTTTTGTTTTCATCCACAAACGCGATCAGCCGATTCAGCTTCAAATGCTCTGCGGCTGTTGCCGTCTCCCAAACCTGTCCTTCTTCCAATTCTCCGTCACCTATGATGCAGAACACGCGGGAATCAAGCCCTTCAAGCCGTAGTCCAAGCGCGATGCCTGCGGCGGCGGAGAGCCCCTGACCGAGTGAGCCGGTCGTCATATCGATGCCGGGCGTTTTCAGCCGATCACAATGACTCGGCAGTCTGGTTCCCGGGCGGTTCACTGTTTCGAGCCAGTCAAGGGGAAAATATCCTTTTAGCGCGAGCGCGGCATAAAGTGCCGGACCACAGTGACCTTTGCCAAGCACCATATAGTCCCTCTCCGGCCAATCCGGTTCGGTCGGTCGGATGCGCATTTCTGTGCCGTAAAGTACGGCCAGCACATCCGCAATCGACATGCTGCCACCGATATGTCCAAATCCGGCATGTTGCAGTGCGCGAATTGTTTGAATGCGGATGTCCGCGCTAAACCGCGTCAACATGTCGAATTCGTTCATTCTCTTGCCGCCTCCTATTGCTTCTACGTCTCTTCAACATTGATTCTTAATCGCAGTGTCTTTTTGATATTTGACTTTGTGATGTGTTTTCTTGTCTTTATTCTATCGACGTAGAATCAGCGAATCAATGCACTATTTGCTGCTTTGTTGCGTATTGTGCAACAGCGAGAGACATTTCCTGACAACATTGCGTATGATACAACGTTTTGCTCATATAATTCTGCTCGTAAGACATGTTTCATTTGGTCTGGCTTTATAACACTCTGAATTTTTGATTTGAATAGAGCAGTTAAATGATTAGTCGCGCTGCACCCATTTCATTCGAATCGCGCTAAGTACGCAGCCGCTCCCTTCGTTTAATACACGCCTTCATGAATCGCGCGATTGTATCACTTCGTGAGGGGATAACAAAAACAAGAGCCCATCATCGATGGGCTCTTGTTTTTGCGCTGTGTTTGCGGGCGAGAAGCCGCAGGTGGTTCTTTTACGGTTCTATTTGTCAAACCCAACCTCAGTCTTCTTTTTATTTGTCTTCTCAATCCATCCGGCAACCAGCGGAACAAAGATCGCCCCAAGTATCACCGCCACGCTGATCTGCGCGGTTGCTGCGGCGGAATATGGCGCCCATGCGGGATTTGTCAACGCAATCGCAGCCGGTACGGCAATCGCGTTCGCACCGGTTGCACTTGCGGCGATTCCTGCGGCTCCGCCTCCCCGGTTGAACAGGCGATCCATCGCATACGCGATCGCGCCGCCAAGCAGCAGTGCCATACAAGCTAAAAGCAATCCGGAAGTTCCGCCCAAATAAAGCTGTCTTAGATCGATGCCCGCTCCGAGCGCAAAGCCGATGAAGGGCAACGTTAGCGCAACCCCTGGCGCAAACATCTGCGCAGCACGCTTGCTAAGATTGCCGATCAGAACCCCCAGGAGCATGGGCAGCACGAGCGCTAGGAATAAAATCCAGCTAAAATTGGCCGCGCCGCTTGCGCCAAGGATCAATGCCGTCAGCATCGGCCCGTTTGAAAGCGCCAGTATGGGAGCGGTTGCTGCGGCCTGCTCATCGCCCAGCATTGATGTGGTGGCGATAAAGATGCTGCCGTTTGTATTGGAAACGGCTGCAACGGCTGCGAGCACACTGATTCCAGCAAGGAAGCCATCCTGCGCAATCGTTTGGAATAAAACCGCCACCAGAATACCCGCAATTCCGCGCGCAATCAGTAACACTCCTCCGCGCTTGAGTATCCCGGAAACCTGCTTGAGGCGAATCTGTGTTCCGATGCAGAATAGCTGCAGTGCCATCAGCGTTGCGGCTCCCGCAGAGGAAAACAGCGCCGTCGTATAGGAACCAATCTCCAGCAGTTGCGGAATAAACGTATGCAGCAGCGAACCGAACAACAGCGGCAAAAGCATCATTCCCGCGGGAATCGCTTTTAGCCGCTGTATCAGCCACTGAACAGATCCGGTTTTTTGAGCTTTATTCTCCATAAGTTGCGAGCTAAGCGCGTGCTTTCCCCGCCGAACCGCATACGATCATTCGCTGCATCACGAGCTGCTTGACCGCCGCGCGACCCGCTTTTCCAAACACCTTTGGGTCATATAGACCCGGGTCGTTTTCGAGGGTTTCTTTTACCGCGATCGTATATGCGTTTCTCAACTCCGTCGCAAAATTAACCTTGCAGATGCCGCGCTGCACGCTGTTTTGAATGTCCTCGTCTGTCAGCCCCGATGCACCGTGCAACACGAGCGGAATGCTCACTTTCTCGCGAATGATCGCTAGCCGCACAAGATCAAGCTGCGGCTTGCCTTTGTAGAACCCGTGCGCTGTGCCGATTGCAACCGCCAGTGATGAAATCCCGGTTCGGGCGCAAAACTCCACCGCTTCCGCGGGGTCGGTATATCCGGGATCGTCGACCTGTGTTTCGTCCTCTTTGCCGCCAACCTTTCCAAGCTCGGCCTCGACAGGTATGCCGCTAGGTGTACACAGCTCCACCACGCTCTTCGTCAGCGCAATATTTTCTTCGAAACTCAGCTTTGACCCGTCAATCATGACGGACGTATAGCCCGCGCGCAGGCAGCGCTCTGCGGTCGCGAAGGAATCCCCGTGATCCAGATGCAGCGCAACCGGAACATCGTAAGTGAGCGATAAACCGCGCGCCAAACCATAGAATGTCTCCGGCGTCGCGTATTTCAGCATAGACGGCGTAGTTTGCAGGATGAACGGGGATTGTGTTTCCTGCGCCGCCTCAAACACCGCCTGCATGATCTCCATGTTTTCGGTGTTAAACGCGCCGACGGCGTACCCATCGATCTGCGCTTTTTTCAGCATTTCATTTGTACTCGCGAGTGCCATGTTACGCCTCTTTTCATACACGCTTTCTCAATCGACGTGCCGAAGCTCCGCCTTGATGCGCCGCACCGAAGCTTTCGCCTCTGCGCCGCCGTTGAGACGCTCCAGTATGAGCTCCGCGGCTGTTGTCCCGACCGTTTCACCCGATATCTCCAGTATCGGCGTCTGTCGCCCGGGAATTCGATACATACCCTGATCGCCGAATCCAACGATGTCCACGTCCTGCATCAACCGCAGTCCTTTGTCCCGCGCGGCTGTTTCTGCGCCCATCGACATCATTGCGTCCGAGACAAGAACTGCTGTCGGTCTGTCAGTTTCCTCGTATAATCGCAAAAACAGCTCATACCCCGCTGCAAAGTTGCACTCGCCCTCCAACAACAACGATTCGCATGGTGTCTGTTGATAGTCTTTGAAAGCGCGCATAAATCCGGTTTTGAGCTCCGAGACGGCGTATGCATTCTGTCCGCCCCAGATCGCTCCGATTCTTCGGTGCTGGTGCGAGAAAAAATATTCCACCGCCTGATATGCAGCTCCCAGATAGTCCGTCAGCACGCTGTCGATCGCAGTCCCCGGAAATACGCAGTCGAGCGCAACAACAGGCATGCCTTCGCAAAGCAGCGTTAATTCCTCCGCGCTGATCTTGCTTGGCAGCACGACGATGCCGTCTGTGTTTCCGCTGAGGAGTTTGATCTTCTCCCGCTCCGGCGCATCATCCGCATATGCGCAAAGCAGCATCGAATAGCCGTTGAGAAACAGCGTTCGATCCAGCGCGGTCAGCGTGCCGCCCATTCCTGCGAGGGAAGCCGCGGGCACAACCACGCCAATGGTGTTGGAACACTGGCGTTTGAGTGTGCGCGCGGCAAAATTCATGCGATAGTGCAGTTTGGAAACTGCCTCGTCCAACATTGCGCGGTTTTCAGGGCGTACGTTGCCGCCGTTGAGATATTTCGATACCGTGCCAAAGGCAAGGCCCGTATATTCTGATAGATCCCGAATCGTTGGCAAACGCTGCTCTCCTTTCCGCGCTTTTTGGCTGGTTAATAATAAGTTTTGATTACGTCGCGAATGCGCTCTTTGATGAGCCATTCCGCGTTTACGCTTCCGTTTTTCTCCAGTATCGCTTCCTTCTGCGCGGGAAAATACTGGCTCGTCAGCCCGAACGGTAGCGGCTTTGCGTTGACGTTTTCAATCAGCCGCCGCATCGCTTGCTTGACAATTTGATCCTCCAGATAATACCGGCTGCGGTCGGAGAGGCTGTATCTGCGCGCGAACGCGAGATCGCCCTCCGTTCCGTGATAGTAGCGCTCCCAGTATTTTGGTTCCTGCATCAGCTTTTGTTCCAGCACATCTGAAAAGCGGGAATATCCGCCTGCGGGAGAATACGCATAAAGGTCTTTCTCCATGCTTTCCAGCGCAAAGAGCGCTTCCCGCAGGGCAAACGTCAGCGCGGGGCCGACTTTTAAGATCGCGATGCCGTCCTTGCGCATCATATGCAACGCGCTCGTCGGCTGATAGTCCGTCGAGTGCCCTTCGAGGACAAACGGGAGCGACCTGGCGTGATCGGTCAGCTGCTTTGCCTTTGCAGGATCGTAGATGATGATCGTATTATCCGCAAACTCTACGCCCGGCTGGACGACGACCGCAATCACCCGCGTGAATGCCTCGTCAAGCCCTTGCGCATGAAATGCCGCGCGAAATGCTGCAAGCGTCGCGTCCAAGTTCTCAGGCGGAGTGACGGCGAGCGCATCTTCGTTTTCGGTTGCGCCGCCGGGAATCGGTACCTCACTGCCAACCACATAAACCGGCTCCTCGCCGGGCTTTGCCGCACGCTCGGCGACGGCGCAAAGCCGCGCCGCTCTGCGCGCGATGGTTTCGTCTGACAACGGCTGATCCTGCGGGTCGTCCTTGAGGCGCATGCTGGTGTCGAGGTGAATCTTGCGAAATCCGGCTTTGACGAATGCTTCGATGAGCACTTCGGCCTTCGCCATTGCTTCCGCTTCCGGTTCGTTGCTCCAGGTCAGAGGTCCGAGATGGTCTCCGCCCAGAATCAACTGCTCCTGCGGAAAGCCGATCTTTTGCGCAAGAGACTGCACATAGGCCGTGAAGTCCGCGGGCTGCATGCCGGTGTATCCGCCAAACTGGTTCACCTGATTCGCCGTAGCTTCAATCAGCACCGGACAGTTGTTTTTTAATCCGAACTCCATCGCGGCTTCGATGACGAACGCATTTGCGCTGCAAATGCTGCAAATGCCGTCGTCATAGCCGGACTTCTGCCGCTGGACAAGATCAATAAAGTACTGTTTTACATCCATAGTCGATCGCACATCGTCCGTTCTTGCGTTTTTTCGCAACCGTTATTTTGTGATCGTTCCATCCTCGTCCCAGAGGTCGTGCCAATCGTTTGCGCCCGGCCAGAGGAACACCTGTCCTTTGATGAGGCGGCAGTTCTTATCCGCGAGGCGGATCGACTCCATTTCGGCTTCCGTAAGCGGATCTTCCGTCACGCACTTGATATTGCTGGTGTACTCGTTTTCATACACGGAGAACGGAATCGGCGTCTGTCCGCGCTGAACCGCCCACTTGATGCAGATCACCGCCGGGTGTACGCCGTGCGCTTTGGCAATCTCGACCACTTCCGGCATCTGGATGTCTACCACGTCGTCGGGCGTCTTGTCGCGATCCGGGCGCGTCGGCGAGCCGATCGGGCAGAAGCCGATGGGTTGAATATCGTGCGCAAGAATGTAATCAAACAGCTCTTGCTGCTGGAAGCTCGGATGCAGCTCCATCTCGATGGCGGCGGGCTTGATCCGGCAAAGCGGCAGAACCGCCTCCAGCTTCGGAATCGTCATGCTGGACATGCCGATGTACTTCACAAGCCCCATATCGACGAGCCGCTCGCACTGACGCCATGTCGCCATGAACGCATCCACGGAAAACGGCGTGCTATCGGGATTACGCGCGTCTCCGTCGCATCCCGGCGCATGATAGTTGGCAAATGGCCAGTGCACAAAGAACAAATCGATATAATTCAACCGAAGATCCCGAAGGCTCTTCGCGCAGGAGAGCAGCACATCACCCTGGCCATGCATGTTGTTCCAAACCTTCGTGGTGATGAAGAGCTCCTCGCGCTTGACGGTGCCTTTATCAAAAGCCGCCTGAAACACCTTGCCAATCAGGTCTTCATTGCCATAGACCGCCGCGCAATCGAACATGCGGTAGCCGACCTCGATCGCTCCTGCGACTGCGGCGCTGACCTGCTCTGCGGTAAACCGGTCGGACCCGAACGTGCCCATGCCGATCGCAGGCATGAAAGAACCGTCAAACAGCTTCCTTTTCGGAACGAGAACGGGATTGATTTTTTCCATTTGATTGCCTCCTGCAAAAATTCTTTCTTATTGATTAAGCGCAGCGTTTTCGCGCGCGGCGTCTTCCATCCTGGTTCAGTCGTTCTTCACGGCCTGCGAAAAATACGGTTCGTTCATGAGCAATATCTTCCCTGTGACAGCGCCCGGCGTTTCAAACAACATGAAAGCCTCCTGCGCACGCTCCATTGGATATCGCGCGCCGATGAACGCTTCATCAAACTTCAGCCGCCCGTCCGCGTAATATTCCGCGGTCATCGTCCATTCCCGTCCCGGGAACGGCGCACTGTAGCTCATCCACGACCCCGTAAGCCGGAATTCCTTGCGGTTCATGTTCTCCCACTCCGCGGGAGTAAAACTCAGTTCCGCGTGCGGGGTGCCGATGAAGCAGAGATGCGCCTTGTTTCCCGCGAGCGTGTACGCCATCTTCATGGTTGGAATCACGCCTGCGGTCTCAAACACATAGTCGAATCCGCCTTGCGAGAACTCTTTTGCCGCTTCCAGGAATCCTGCTTCGCGCGTATCAAACGTCGCGTCCGCACCCATGCGCTTGGCAAGCGCAAGACGCTCGGGGCTGATATCGAACACCGCGACCGATTTTGCGCCGAGCAGCCGCGCCCACTGCAGCGTGAAGATGCCGATGGTGCCGCCGCCGAGAATCGCCACGCTGCCGCCGCCTCGATAGTCGCATTGCAGCACGCCGTGCAGCGCAACCGTGGACGGTTCAAACATCGCGCCGCGTTCGTACGAAATAGAAGAATCAAACACGACCGCGTTTCCTTCGGGAATTGCGATATACTCCGCGTTGCTGCCCTGCTGGCGCGAGCCGATGAACGAATAGTTCTTGCAAAGCGAGTAGTTGCCCTTCTGGCAGTCCGCGCACTTCATGCACGGCAACAGCGGCGCGCCGGAAACGCGATCCCCCACTTTTACACGGGTAACGTCACTGCCAACCTCGACCACTTCGCCGGAGAACTCGTGACCCAGCACGATCGGGTAAAAGTGCACGCCGTTGTGGAGAAATCGCGGGATGTCGGAGCCGCAGATGCCGGACGCCGCAACGCGCACCAGCACGCTGTCCGGCTGCATGGTTGGCATATCGTAATCTTTATATTCGATTTGTTTGTTCTGTGTTAATACGGCCGTTTTCACACGCGCGCCCTCCTGTTTTGCTTCATGATGTCCTTGAGCTGTTCGTACAGCATCCGGTAGATGGTGTAGCCCTGCTCATATGCGCTCGCGTCCTGCACGCTGTGGGTCTGGGTGCGCTTGACGTGCACCGTCCGCGCAGTCGCCGTTTCAAAATCGGGATACACACCGACGCCGACGCCCGCGAGCAGCGCCGCGCCCAAAGGCGTTGCTAGGTCGCTCTCCGGCACCTCGATGTCCTTGCCGGTTACGTCCGCCTTGATCTGTGTCCAGAGGCGGGAGTTTGCGCTGCCGCCGGTTGCGCGGAGTGTCTCCACGTGTGCGCCGACCGACTCGGCGATCTCCAAGTTATGTTTGAGCGAGAATGCCACGCCTTCCATCAGCGCGCGGACCATATGCGCGCGCGTCTTGCTGTAGTCCAGTCCGAAATAGACACCCTGCGCGTCGCTGTCCCAAATCGGCGAGCGTTCCCCCGCGAGATACGGCAGGAAGACGACGCCTTCGCTGCCCGCGGGCACCTTTTCGGCAAGAGCGTCGAGAAAGGCAAAGGAGGATCCACCTTTCTCGAGCGCCATCCGCCGTTCGAAATCCGCAAACTCGCGCTCAAACCATCGCATCGCGCCGCCGCCGCCTGTGGTGCCACCCTGCAACAGCCAGTGGTTTGGTACGACATGGTATCCGAGTATGAGACGCTTATCCGCGCAGTATTGATCGATGCAAATGCTCATGCCGCCCGCCTGACCGCCCTGCTCCTGCGTCTGCCCCGCGCGGAGAACTCCCGCGCCAAGGGTGCTGCAGGCGGCGTCCAGACCACCGGCGACAACCGGCGTTCCTGCGAGTAATCCCGTCAATCGCGCGGCTTCGTCGTGCACATGACCTACGATCTTGTGGCACGCGACGATGTCGGGGATGATGCCCGGTTCGATGCCGAGCTCCTTGCACATGGCTTGATCCATGCGCCCGTTTTTCATATCAAAACAATGCAGTCCGTATGCCTGAGAGATATCCATGCTGACGCTACCCGTCAGCCGGTAAGCGATAAATCCGTTGGACTGCATGATCCATTTCGTTTTTGCATAGGCCTGCGGAAGATTCCGCTGCAGCCAGAGTATCTTTGCCGTGACATATTGCGCCTTGAGCGGATTGCCGCTCAGCGCGAAGATTGCGTCTTCGCCGATGTGCGCGTTGAGTTCGTCGCAAATGGATTCCGCGCGGGTGTCGAGCCAAATCGGATCCGGCGCGAGAACATTTCCCTGCGCATCCATCGCGATGGCGGACCAGCCTTGCCCGTCGATGCCGATACCCGCAATCTGCGCGGGCCGGATGGCGTCCTCTGCCAGCATCTCACGGATGCCGACACACACCGCCTCCCACCAGCTGTCCGGGTTTTGTTCCACATACCCAGGTTGGAGATATTGTGTTGTATAGGAAACTGCTCGGCTTGCAAGCGCCTTCCCATCCTCTGAAAAGACGACGAGCTTTGCGGCGCTGGTGCCGATGTCGATTCCCAACAGGCAGGTTTCCTGACTCACTTGATGACTCCCTTTTGAATGATCACGTTGGCATAAATCTGCGTTTCACCCGTCTGCACGATGCAGTAGGCCTTTTTCGCTACTTCATAGAATGCGAAACGTTCAAGATAGCCGACCGCGCTCTTGCCGCGCGAGTCGTTCTTGGCGACGATGGCTTCATAATCCTTCCAGATCGGGATGTCGAGATCCTTGTCGCATTCCATCGTCTGCATGAGCATGACGGGTGTATCCGCATAGCTGTCCGTCGGGATGACCTGCAAAATTGCTTCCAGCAGTGCGGTACCGGAGATACCGTCCGCGCGCAGGAACTTGCAGTTTCCCTCATGCGCAAATCGCTTGCCGGGAAAGTTTGCGTCACCCAGGACGATCACGTCGCTGTGACCCATTTCGCAAAGCGTAGCGAGCAGCTCGGGCGAAAGAATGCTTGGGATGTTCTTGAGCATGGAAGGAAGCCTCCGTCAGTGTAATTTCGATCTTAAAACCCATATCTTTGAACGACTGAAATTAGAGTGTGTCCAATGTTTGCTGTTATGCGGGGCAGCCTGTTCGGCTGCCCCGCTCTGGTCGGTTTGGTGATTAATCGTAGAGCAGTTTCGCAATGTCCGGATCGTCCATGTTATCCACGGTGTAGAACTGGCAGCCGGTGTCAACAACGGCCGGGACGCTCTCGCCCTGGATCGCTTTGTAAGCGAGTTCGACGGCATAGTAGCCGATCATGTACGGATCCTGTGTGACTGCGCCGTAGAACCACTGGTTACGGATGGCGTTGAGGAGCGTGGCGCCAGAGTCGAAGCCGACAACGACCATGTCCTTATAACGGCCATTCGTACGATCGAGATCCGAACCATCGGCGGTGGCGGCGAGCATGCCGTCCACGGAACCGGAGTTGGTGCAGAACACGGCGACCGGTGCCTTCTGGATGACGGCCTGTGCGGCAGCCTGGCAGTCGGTTACGCTGGTGGTCGCGGCGATGGAAACGAGGATTTCCACGGCGGTGTCGCCGGAAGAGGACGCCTTGTTCCACTTGTCATGGCCGGTCACGGAGACGAGACCCGGCTGCGTTGCATCGCAGAGCTTGAACATTTCTTCCACGAAGCCGGTCGTACGGCCCGTGATGGAAGCGGAGGTCGCATCCTGGCTGATCACGGCGATCACGATGGGCGCGTCCTTCGTTGCGGCTGCAACGGCTGCGGCAACGGACTCGATGGCATACACCTTGCCTGCGGCAAGTGCGCCGGCAGCGGTGTTATCCGTCGATGCGGTGGAGACGATGGAGCCTTCGGGTGCGTTCGGTACGCCGGAGTCAAAGCCGATGACCGGGATGCCGCCATCTTTGCAAGCCTGGAGCTGCTCAGTGACGGATTCGGTGTCGAGTGCCGCAAGGCAGAGAGCGGCAGGCTTCTTCGCCATCGCGGCGTTGAGCATGTCGACCTGTACGCTGATGTCAGACTCGGACGGCGGGCCGTCAAAGGTGATGTCAACGCCGTACTTCGCGGCTGCATCCTGGGAGCCCATCATAACGGTCTGCCAGAACTTATGCTGGAAGCCTTTGGAGATAACGGGAATGTAGAGAGTAGCTGCTGCCGGAGCTTCCTCTGCCGCGGGTGCTTCTGTTGCGGCCGCGGGGGCTTCCGTTGCTTCTGCGGCGGGAGCCGGTGCTGCGCATGCGAACATGCTGAACACCAGAGCCAGAGTCAATACGAGAACGAGCAGTTTCTTCATGATGTCTGTTTCCTCCATTTTTTTATTTATCTCAACGGGGTTCACCCGTTGGAGCCGGGTGGATTTGGCTGCAGAAACCAAGAGGTCTGGTTTTTCAGCCCTTTTTGCGTGAGATTGAGTTGGAGTCGGTCCTGCTTGTTTAACGAACGACTTTGTTGCCTTGTTTGACGCGATATTGGTCGAGCAGCACAGCGCCGATGACAACGAGTCCTGTAAAGAACGTTTGCCAGTGACTCTGAAGTCCTATGGACATCAGTCCCTGCTTGAGCACGCTCATGACGAATACGCCGATGATGGTTCCGACGAGGGTTCCCGTGCCGCCGCTCATGGATGTGCCGCCGATGACGACCCCCGCGATGCCCAATAGTTCTTGACCGTTTCCGGTGCTGGGAATGATCGAGGTGTAAACCGCAGCGTAGAACACGCCAGCCGCACCGCAGCAGAATCCGCAGAAGGTATACACGCCCGCAAGCCACGGTTTTGTCTGGATACCCGAGAGACGCGCTGCCTCTGCGTTGCTGCCGATGGCGTAGGTATAACGCCCGAAGCGAGTTTTATTGAGAATGATCAGCGCAATGATGAAAAATGCCGCAAGCCAGACCACGCCGATCGGGAATCCTGTAGTTGTCTTATAAAAGAAGTTTTTAAACCAACCGTCCGCCGTGCCGAAGGTCGGATAGCGCATGGTCTGCACCTTGGTGGCGATTGCGCCAAAGCCCATGCCCATCATCTGCGTTCCGAGCGTTGCAATGAACGGCGGCAGTCCCATATAGGCTACCATGATGCCGTTGAGAAGACCGATCAATGTCGCAACCACAAGCACCAGAGCGAGGCACCATCCCATCGGCCAATGCCAGCTGTTGTATGCCATGCCGCCCAAGAGCGCCGCACACATCATCGTCGTGCCGAGAGAAAGATCGATACCGCCCGTGATGATGACGAACGTAACGCCGATGGCCATGAAGCCGATGTAATACGATCCGTCGAGGATGTTGATCAGATAATCGGTCGAGAAGAAATTGTTGCCGAACACCGAGAAAAATCCGTAAAGAATCACCAAAACCATTGGTGCGAGAAGCTTCGTTATATCAAACTTCTTTGCTGTCATATTCCCATCCTCACATATTCATTGTTGCAAACGTCATGACGCTGGTCTGTGTCGCGTCGCAGATGTCTAATTCTCCGGTGATCGCGCCTTCGCTCATGACGATGATCCGGTCGGACATTCGCAGAAGCTCCGGCATCTCTGAAGAGATCATGATGATGGACTTCCCATCCTCCACCAGCTTGTTCATGAGTTTATAGATCTCGCTCTTTGCGCCGACGTCGATGCCGCGGGTTGGCTCGTCAAAGATCAGCACGTCGCATTTCTTGATGAGCCATTTGGCGATGACGATCTTCTGCTGGTTGCCGCCGGAGAGATTCCGAACCAGCTGCCGCAGACTCGGCGTTTTGATGGATATCTTCGAGATGTATTCCGTCGCGATCGCATCGATCTTTTTATCGTTCATGATCGGACCCGCGCAATAGTTTTTCAGATCTGCCATCACGCAGTTGTCGCGCACCGAAAGTCCGGTTGCGATGCCGAACGCTTTTCGATCCTCTGAAAGATACCCAATGCCGTTCTTCACAGCGTCGCTCGGAGAGTGAATTTCCACCTTCCTGCCTTTGACCAACACCTCGCCGGACATTCTGACATCCGCACCAAACAGTGCGCGCATGGTCTCTGTCCGTCCTGCGCCTACGAGTCCGGCAAACCCGAGAATCTCGCCCTTACGCAGTTCAAAAGATACGTTCTTTACATTCGGCGCGTTGAGATTCTTTGCTTCCAGCACGACCGGCGAATCCTTCGGCACTGTACTGCACTGCTTCGGCTCCTCGTAGATTACGCGGCCGACCATCATGGAGATGATCTCCTGCCGTGTCACGTCCGCCGTGTTGACGGTGCCTACATACTGGCCGTCGCGCATGACCGTGATCCGGTCAGAGATACGCCAGAGTTCTTCCAGCCGGTGCGAAATATAGATGATGCTGCGTCCCGCCGCACGAAGCTGGCGGATGAAGCGAAACAGTTCTTCAATCTCTGTGTCCGTCAGCGGCGAGGTTGGTTCGTCCATGACGAATAGCTCGCTGTTGTTGTTGAGCGCCTTTGCGATCTCAATCATTTGCTGCTTGGCAACGGTCAGTTTCTTGACCGGCAGCGTCGGGTCGATATCCAGATGCATGGAGGCCAGCAGCTCTTTTGCCGCCTGATTGGCCTTTTTCTGGTCGAGAAAGACACCGCCAAACATCGGCTCTTTTCCAATATAGATGTTCTCCGCTACCGTCAGGTGCGGCATGAGGTTCAGCTCCTGATGGATCATCCCGATGCCGCGTTTCTGTGCGTCCAGCGGGCCGGAGAGTTCGATCTCTTCACCTTTGTAGATGATCTCGCCGCCATCCTTCTTATAGATGCCGTTGAGCACTTTCATCAGCGTTGATTTTCCCGCGCCGTTTTCACCGATCAGCGCATGCACCTCGCCATACCGAACATCCAAACAAGCATTATCCAGCGCGTGAACGCCGGGAAAAAATTTCTGAATATGTTTCATCTCGAGCAAGATGTCGGACATGATGTTCCCCCAATTTCGTTGTCGCCATGTTTTATTGGTTTCGCATTGTTGATACTTGAGAATTTGAGAAGGCTTGATGTGCCGTTTGTGATATCAAAATACATTCCACGCAAAGTATAGTCAATGAATTTGAACATAATTTTCATTGAATCGTTTCACTTTCGCGTTTCAAATTTACTTTGTTCAATCTGTTTGCTATAATGATGAAATCCTGAAAAGAGAGTGACCAAATGAGTACGATCAAAGATGTAGCACGGATGGCAGGCGTTTCCGTCGGAACGGTGTCCAACTTTATGACAGGCGCGAAGACCGTTTCGCCGGAGATGGCAAAGCAGATACAGTCCGCCATAGACGAACTGGGATATCGCCCGAATTCCTACGCAAAGAACTTGCGCACCAACAACAATTTAGAGATCGGCGTCATATTGCCGAATACCTATGACCAGTACTATTCCTTTTTACTGGCGGGGCTTGAGCGCGATCTAAAGCAAGCGGGATATTACGTCAATCTCGCCCTGCATGACGATGTGCCGGAAGAGGAGATCGCCATTCTTGACGGGTTCATGCGCAAAGATATGTGCGGCCTTGTCGTCGTCTCCTGCCAAAACAGCTATCGTTATTTTGAACACGGCAAGCGCACGCCGACCGTATTTATCGACCGCAAGCCGGGCAATTCGGATGTCAACTTCATCTCGTTTGACGCGTATGAAACAACGCGCTATCTTTTAACAGAGCTCACGCGCGAAGGCTGCGAAACAATCGCTCTCTTCGCCGGGCCTGCCAGCTTGAGCTGTGAGTCAGATGCCGCGCGCGCATTCCGCGATTTCTACGCGGAGAACGACATGCCGGACGCGGAGCGGTATCTACGGCACCTCCGCTCAACAAAAGAAGAGGCATTCCGTACCGGTGTTGAGTATTTCAGCAGCAGCAAACCGGATGCGGTTATCGCGACCTCGCGCAACATCACAAACGGCCTGGAGCAAGCATTGTCGCTGCTCGGCATTTCGGTCAACAACGATATCCGGTTTGTCTCCTTCGGGCAGGAAAACTGGAGCCGTTCAGTGACCAGCAACGGCGTGCTGCACACCATGCGCCCTGCGCACTGGATGGGTAAAAAAGCCGCAAGGCTCCTTCTAGATAACATCAAAAGCCCGCTGATGTTCGAGAAACAGCAAATCGTACTGCATGATAAAATCGTCGGAAAGCCGCTGTTCCGCAGCGACAGCTCGTTTTATGCCGTAGTCGATCGTACCCGGCCGATCAAAGTTCTGCTGCTCAACTCGCCAAATGCGCATGCAATCTTGCGCACCCATTCCGATTTTACGCGGAAAACAGGGCTTAACGTCGATATCACGCTCAACGAGCATGGTTCGCTGCTCAACCGCCTGATGAGTAAGGAAGCGGTCTCGGATTTCGACATCGTCATGTATGACAATCCCTGGTTGGATATTCTCGTGCGCGGTAATCGGCTTGCCGATATCACCGCGTTTACGCAAGCGCCGGATTTCAGCGAGGACGTTTTCTTGCCGCATCTTCTGGAGAAAGTCGGTATCATCGACGAACGCTGTTATGGCGTGCCGTTCATTTTCGGCCCTCAGATTCTGCTCTATCGCAAGGATTTATTTGAAAACCAAAGCTTAAAGGAGCAGTTTGAGAAGAAGTATCGCACAAAACTCCGCGTTCCAAGAACCTGGTTTGAGTTTAACGTCGTCAGCAGCTTCTTTACGCGAAAGCTGAATCCGACCTCTCCAACGCCCTACGGTACCGCGATTGCGGCGGGTAACGAGGCGATTCTGATGCCGGAACTGATGCCGCGCGTCTGGGCATACGGCGGTTGTGTGTTTGACGAGTCCGGCCGCGCCGCAACCAGCTCGCCGGCGTTCACCAAGGGTGTAACGAACTTCGTCGAAACGTTTTCTTACGCAAACCCCAGCACGCGAAACTATACCGTGGAACAGACCGTTTCGGATTTCTACAACGGAAATATCGCGATGCTGGTCGGTTTCGCTTCGTTCGTCGCCGATGTCAACAACGATAAAAAATCCAAGATCATCGGTAAGATCGGCTACTCCAACATTCCCGGCGGTTACTCTGTTCTCGGCAGCTGGGGGCTCGGCATTCCACCCGAATCCAAGCGCAAGGAGGAAGCGTTCTCGTTCATCCGCTGGACGTGCGATCCCGCGATGAGCAACTATTTTGCCGTGCTGGACGGGCAATCTCCGCTGGAAAACGTCTATATCAACGACGAGCTCGCAAACCACTATCCGTGGCTGCCGATCATCTACCGCTCGTATGAGACCAACCGTCAACGGAAGTCCTTTGTGCGCAGCGATGGCGAGTTCATACCGATTACGAGCGCAGAACACTCGATCTACCGCGCAATCGACGACATTCTGCAGGCGAACTGCTCCATCGACGAAGCACTCAAGCGCCTTTCCGCGAGTATTGACCAGTTGAGTATGTAATATCCCGCTCTACCCCGCCATGTCTGATTCAACCAGCCAAAGAAACAACAAACCCTCCGTTGCTCAGACGGAGGGTTTATCGTACTGCGTTCTCGTATTGACTCTAGCTTGTTTGTTGCAGTTTATTTAGCGGGTTTATGACCCGCTGTTTACGGTGCTCATCTCATGCACGATCAGCACAACGAGATTTTCTTCTCGCCGCCGTCGTACTGAATGATGGTTTCAAAGTGTTCCATTCGGATGATCATACGGATCGGCTCGCTACGATGTTTTCTCACTTCTCGGATTGTTAGCTGTTGCTGTGCATCATCCCAGAAGAACCGGATTTCTTCATATATACCCTGCTCGTATGCATACGTCATCCCGTCGTCCTGATAGTAAACACAGTTGCAGTCCGCACCGTGATAAATCTTCAGTTCCAGCGCGTCTGCTTGCTGCTGCGCAAACGAAGTCGGTTGCTGCATCAGTAGGATGCTTCCTGCTTTCACGAACAGCGGTATTTCGTCCAGCTTGACTGTCGCGTTGACTGTTTGCCCGCCTTCATACCGCGCACCGCTCCAAAAGTCGTACCACCAGCACCCCTTCGGCAAATAGCAGGTGCGTGTGCTTGAACCTTCTACCCTTGCGGATGTGTCATCGTGCATCGGCTTCGTCACGGGGCAAACCAGCAATGCATCACCGAACTTGAACTGATCATCGATTGCAAGTGCCTGCGGATCACCGGGAAAGTCAAACACCAACCCGCGCATCAGCGTGTAATCTTCCAGTGCTGCACGCATCGCCATCGAGTAGATCATCGGCATCAGCGCATAGCGGAGGCGGATCATCTTCTCGATTGCGTCATAGAACGGCTCGCCCCGTTTGCCAAAGTTCCAGATTTCTCGCGGTGTATCCGTCCCATGCGAGCGGAACAACGGCAAAAATGCACCGAGCTGCAGCCAGCGCACGTAGAGCTCGCGATAGGCGGGATCGTCCACGCCATTGTCATAATCCCCCGCCCAGAACCAGACCGGTTTGGCGTTTGGGTCCCCGCACCATTTGCGCCAGCATGCGGTCCCGCCGGTGAAAAACGCGCCGATGTCGATCGTCCAGAACGGAATTCCGCTCAGGCACAGGCTGATACCCTTGGTGATATCTCCCTTGAGCACGTCCCATCGTGCGGAGGTATCGCCCGCCCAGAGAGCGACGCCATATTGCTGGATGCCGGGATATCCAGACCGCGTCAGGTTCATCACACGCGGCTCGGGTTTTACCGCGCGCTGATGCTCGTAGATGCCCTTTGCGTGCATCGTAGCATACAGGTTTGCGTCCGCGGGATCGAGATATTTCTTATGCTCGCCGCCGACGAGGCGATAGCGATCCTCCTCCGGCAGCAGCTTCTCACCGCACCAGTCCGGCGCGGTGAACGGCTCCGTAGAATCGCACCACCAGGAATCAAACCCGCCGGGTACGAGTTCCCGCTCCAGTTGCTTCCAGTAAAGCGTACGTGCTTCCGGCGAAAACGCATCATAGGTGGAATAGTCGCCGAGCAGCTCATTCGCCGCCGCAAACTCTGCGTGATCCGCCCCGCCCTGCGCCATGTTCGGCCAGACGGAGACCATGCTGTGTACATTGAGATCGTGGAGCCTGCGGTTCATCTCGGCAAGGTTTGGGTAACGTTCCAAATCGACCGTCTTTTGTCCCCAGAGATCCCCTGCCCATGTCTTCCAATCCTGCACGACGCAGTCCAGCGGCACGCCAAGCGCGCGGTAGCGCTCCGCAACCTCGATCATCTCCGCCTGCGTTTGATAGCGTTCTTTCGACTGAATGTAGCCGAACGCCCACTTGGGCAAAAGCGTCGCCTTGCCCGTCAACCGCCGGATGCCGGAAACGATCTCGTCCATACTGCCGCAGATGAGATATAAATCGATCTGATCCACCGTATCCAGTGTCATGCGCGTGGTGTCGCCCGTGTCGTCAAAAACCATCAGCGAGGCGCAGTCGAAGAACACGCCGTACCCCTGATCCGTCGCAAAAAGCGGCATAGGCGTGCGCATATTGTGCTGGTAGAGATATTGTTTGATGCCGCGTTTGTTGAGGATGCCCGTTTCGTCCTGCCCGAGGCCGAAGATCGATGCGTTTTTTGCAATTCTGAACCCAACTGTACCCGTATTTGCATGCCGCTCGACGACGGCGCGTAGGTTGGAAATCTGCGTGCGCTGACCATCCACTGTTTTGACGATCTCCACCTTCGGCGGTTCGCCACAGGTCGAGTATCGCACGACGTCGATCGGCGTCAGGCTGTATTCCGAAATCTCGACGTCCCGTCCGTTCGACAGAGTTATGTTGACCGATTCGCTCGTATCCATGCGGATAGTGAATCCGTCTGGCTCCGACAAGCCGGAGAAAACGTCGCCAAGCACTAGCTTTGATTCGTTTTTTACATGACCGTCTTTGGTAAACGTGCATCGGAGTATGTTTTCGCTCACCTGATCAAAACGCCAACTACCTGCGCCTGCAAGCATATCCATATATTCTTCCGATCTGTTTTGTTTTTGTGGTGCTCAGCCCTTGACCGCGCCCGCCGTCATGCCGGACACGATGTACTTCTGCCCGAGCAGGTATACAATGACAACCGGAAGGCTCGTAAGCACGATATCCGCGCAGACGAGGTTCCAATCGCGGAAGTACATGCCGAAGAAGTTGTAAACCGCGAGCGTCATCGGCCACTTATCGGAGCTGCCGAGGAAATAGAGCGGCAGGATGTATTCATTCCAAGTGTTCAGGAACGTCAGCACCATGACGGTGACCAATACGGGCTTGATCAGCGGAATGATGATCGAGAAAAACAGCTGCAACGGAGAACAACCGTCGATGATCGCCGCCTCGTCGATCTCCCTCGGAATCTTACCCACAAAACTGTAGATCAAAAAGACGTTGAACGGTGTCTGGATTGCGGCATACAGAAGAATAATGCCAACGCGTGTATTAATGATATCCAAGAACTGCATCACCTTCATCAGCGCGATAAAGTTGATCGGCATCGCCATGCCGAGTACGATGACGAAGTAAACCAGCTTGTTCCATTTGGTGCGGTTGCGCGAGAGCACAAACGCAGCCATCGCGGAGGTCAGCGTGCAGAGAATCACGGAAAACGCGGAGTATGTCAGGCTGTTGAGGAACGTTACTCCCAGCTTGCCGCGTTCAATCACGGTTTTAAAGTTGTCCCATTGAATGGCTTGCGGCAGACGCAGGCTCATCTCCGCCGCGGCCTGGCTCGTCTTTAATGAGTTGATCACGATCAGCACGAGCGGCGTGATTAAGATGATCGACAGAACCCAGGCGATGATGTTGACGCCGATTTTGTTGAACAGTTTTTTCGTCGCCATTACTCTTCCACCTCGTTTCTGTTCATCGCGCGGATGAGGAAATATCCGATGATCGCCATAAAGACAAACATGATGGACGACAGCGTAGTGCCCATTGCGTATTTGCCGTAGCCAAACTCTTTGTAGATGCCGGTGTAGAGCACCTCGGTTACATAACCCGGTCCCCCGTTGGTCAGCGCGTAGACCATGTCGAATACTCTTAGTCCGTAGATGACGTTGAGCACGGTTGTGACCGTCATCGTCGGCGCCAGCATCGGCAGCGTGATCGCGCGGAATTTTTGCCAGCCGCCCGCGCCGTCGATCTCCGCGGCTTCATAATACGTCGGCGAAATCGACATGATGCCCGCGATGAAGATGGTCATGATATAGCCCATGCCCTTCCAAATATCCACGCCCATCACGGACCAGAACGCGATCTTCGGGTCGGTCAGCCACTTGACGCCCTTGATGCCAAATATCTTCAACGTGCTGTTGAGTAGGCCATCCGCCGGATGGAGGATCGACTTGAAGATCATGCCGACGATCAGCGCGCTGAGTACCGCGGGAATGTACATCACCGCGCGGTGGAAGTTTAGAAGCTTTACCTGTCGTGTCAAAAGGACAGCCAGCGCAAGCCCCAGCACGTTTTTTACGATGGTGGTCACAAACGTAAACAGCAGCGTATTCCCCAGATAGCCGAAATATTTGACATCCGAAAACGCTTTGATGTAGTTGTCAAACATATGATCGTAGCCAAGGAAATTCACCTTGTCGGAGAATGCCGACCAGTCGGTGAACGAATACCCGATACCGATCAATCCCGGCAGCAGATACAGCACGACATATAACAATAACGTGCCGATCAGAAAGTAGGCCGGATAGTGTTTGCTTTTTGACATGGAACCCCCTAGAACGCCTTCCGATATGACCTGATTCCGAATCCGTTCAGACAGAATTGGATCATTAACATCATAGCGAAATGCCGCTTTACTTGGAATGTAGGATACATCCCTATCCTATGTAGATTTTTAACCGGCGAAAAATTGGGCGCTATGCTCGAAAATCTATGGTTTCCAGCTCGCCAAAAACCCGCGTTTCTCCTGCCTGAATCGAGAGACGATAGAGACCTTCGGAAGCCGTCGGAAGCCCGAATTGTTCCAGCCCTGCACCACACAGAATCAACTCATCGTCCCGCCCGGGAACGATCTTGAGCCAACTGAGTGCGCTATCTCTCCAACCAAATGACACCGTGTGTCCGCCGTGAATCCGTACGCCATGCAAGCTCCCGTTCGAGAACTGTTTCGGAAGAGCTGGCAGCAGGCGAATCACGTCTTGTGTTTCCTGAATCAGCAGTTCGCACATCGCGATGGTGAAACCGAAGTTCGCGTCGATTTGAAACAGCTCCGGCGGATGCGCACCAAAGAGATTGTCGTGAATGTTCTCGCGTAAGAGTTTTTCGAGGATTTCATAAGCCGCGTCACCTTCACCGAAGCGCGCGACGATCAGCGCCGCCCAGCACGCGCTCCATCCCGTTTGCCCGCTGCCGTTCTCCAGCCGCTGCCGGAGCGATTTCCGCGCGGCATCCATAAAGTGACTGACGAGCAAGCTTTCGCCGGGATAGATGCCGAACAGCATCGAAAAATGCCGGTGCCCGCTCTCCGACTGTGCAAAATCGTCGTCCCACTCGCGCAGCTCGCCGTTCGCCATCACGGCATAATCGCGCACATCCTGCGAAAACTGCTTCCAACGGGCGGCCTCATCCGCTTCTCCGCGCACGCCGCAAACATCTGCATACGCAAGCGCAAACTCCCTACTGATGCCGATATCCATGGCGCACATCGTGCAAACCGCGCGTGCAACGCCTTTGCGATCCAGATACATGTTCTCCGGTGAAGTCGAAGGTATATTGCACAATCCCGTTTCTGTTCGTGTAAACGTGCTCTTGAGAAACAACGCTGTCTCACGCATAGCCGGGTAGAGCGTCTCTTTTAGAAACGAATCATCGCGATCATAACGATAGTGATCGTAGAGCTGGAGGCAAAGCCACGGCAGCGCCATGTTCCACATGCTGTATCGCGCTGTTTGCGGAATCCGCTCGCGATCCAATCCAACCGGGGTTGCATGCGCCCAGATGTCGGACTGGTGATGGGCAACCGATCCTTGCGCGCCGTAATCTTCCCGCGCGGTGCGTTTTCCCGCCTCGCAAAGGTATTTGGTAAACGTAGCAAACGGATCAAAACAGTCGGAAAGATTCGTCCGATCCACGAGCCAGTAGTTCATCTGCAAATTGATGTTGAGTGTATAGCCGCTCCACCACGGCGGAATCAAATCCTGATTCCAGATGCCCTGCAGGTTTGCCGCCTGTGTTCCGCGGCGGGATGATCCGATCAGCAGGTAGCGCCCGTATTGGAACAACAGCGCGAAATCATCGCCCGTTGCTTCCCCGCGGCGCATCCGCAGCATCCGCTCCTCGCAAGAAGCGTCCTCGCCCGGCTCGCCAAGCTGAAGCGACATGCGGTTGAAGAGCGCGGCATGATCCTGCACGTGCGCTTCTTTGACCGCAACATAGCCCTTTTTGACGGCATGACGTATGCGTTCTTGCGTATATTCCGCAAATCCTGCGCCTTTTGAAAAGTCCGTCGCACTGCAAAGCACGAACAGCAGCGTCGTAGCATTCGTGACATGCAGTCCTGCTGCTCCGAAATTGACGGTTCCGTCTGTTTCCACCTGCATGCGGACGGAGAAATGCGTCGCGCGATCCGGCTCGTCGTAGACCATCCGGTTTTTCTCGCTCGCAAAGTGGCCGACGTCACCGATGATCAGGTCGCTCGGCGCCGTTCCGCCTGCTGAAAAACCCTTTTCATCGTATTGAACATCATACGGCAGTTTGCTGTCAAACGATATTTCAAAATTTTGCGCCGACGCGCAGGAAATACGATGCATCAGCACATCGTCCGGGTAGCTCGCAAAGCTCTCGCTGGTCACCCATGCGCCGTCCAATAAATAGCGCGCGGTATGAACGCCGCAGGAGAGATCGAGCGATCTTGTGTACTGCTCAATCGTTCCTGATTTTGCGCGAACGGTCACATCCCCGAGGGGCAGATACGCCTGTGTAAAGCGGCTCGTTAGTCTGGATTCGATAAGCTCCTCCGCCTCCGCGCGCTTATCTTGCAGCAGAAGTTCTCGCGCAAGGCGGATATTCTCTTCAAAGTCCGGCTTACTATAATCGCGCGGATAGCCGCTCCAGAGCGTATCGTCGTTGAGTTGGATCACGTCGCAGGCGGGGTCTCCGCCGAGCATCGCGCCGATGTGTCCGTTTCCGATCGGCAGCTTCTGCAACCAGTTCGTCGCGGGTGAGGAAAACCAGATCGTATCATGTTGCATGTTTGTCCGTCCTGTTATCTTTGATTGAACAAGAAAGAGGAGGCAGACAGCTCTCCCTCCTCTTTGGCTTGCGTGGGTCTGTTTGTTTACCAGGCCGCGTCTTGCGCTGCCATTGCCTGATCTGCTCTGTTCTTATCAAGGTTTCCGAGCATGGTCATGTCATCCTGCATGCCCTGGATCACGCTGACGATCTCTTTGCCGATTTCCATCCACTGCGGATTGACATACTTCACAGCCGTCTGGAGCACGGTGCCTTTTTCCGAATACATGTCATAGAACTCTTTGACGGTTCCGGCATACTTCGGGGTCAGGCCGCTAAAGGGCAGGTTCTGGAACTTCGCTACATTGTCGATCATGTACTGGAGGTTTTCCGGCTGCGCCAGGAACGCGAGATACTGCTTGGCGGCTTCCACATTCGCGGAACCGGAGTAGATGAATCTCGTCGGGCCGACGGGGTTGACGTTGAGCATCTGATTGTCGGCGAGCGGTATCACGAAGAATCCAATGTCGTCTGCCGTGAGGCCGGAGTTCAGGTCGGCAATCTGCTGCGGCAGGCCCTGATTGGCAACGGTCATGGCGTATTCGCCGGAAGCCATCTTCGCGGGCTGATCGGCATAGACGTCAGCCATGTAGTTTTCACCCCAATAGCCTTTGTCTGCCATCTCTTTGATCTGGGCGACTGCGGTCTTCATGATCGCGCTGTCGGCAATTTTCTTGGTGTTGCCGTTGAGTGCATCGACGAGTCCGGGTTCGGCTTTCTCATAGGCTGCGCCCATTTCGGCAAACCAGAGGACATGATGCCAGCCGTCGGAGACCGGCTCGTAGACCGGCGTTACGCCCGTGGCCAGGATCGCGTCGCAAACCGCGGTGAACTCTGCCCAGCTTTTCGGGATCGAGAGACCGAGGTCAGAGAAAATCTTCTTGTTGTAGGCAATCGCCCAAACGGCGGAGGTATCCTGCATCGGCTGACCGTAGACTTTGCCGTCCGCGGTGACTTCTGCCGCTGCGGTTGCTTCCATCGTGGCGACCCACGGTTCTGCGGTCAGGTCGGCTGCGTTCTTCGCGACGTTCAGCGTGGTCACGATGTCAAAGCGGCCAGCCTGCGAGCAGAAGATATCCGTGCACTCACCAGAGTTGAGCTTTGTCTGGAGCAGGTTGGGATACTGGTCGGACGGTACGATCTGATAATCGACCTTAATGCCGGTCTGTTCGGTGAATTTCTGAGCCAGCGCGAGTTCCGCGTCCTGTACCCAGTCCTGGCTCGCCATGAACGTCAGCGTGATGTCTTTCTGGACAGGCGCTTCGGTCGCTTCGGCTGCCGCTTCAGTCGCGGGTGCTGCGGGTGCTGCTTCGGCTGCCGGTGCGGGCTGCGCACAAGCTGCCAGGGAAAGCAGCATCAGCGCGGTCAGCAAGAGAGCAAGTGTTTTTTTCATACGTTCTCCTCCTAAATTTGTCCGTTGGTGTTTTGATTGACAGATTTTAACAAGGCAAGTTATAATCCCCACGAAGTGTAATTTGATTATAATCACGCCTGAAAATTCTTGGAATGTACAAATCGTTTGGAAATTATGTGTATTTTTCACTATGAGCGCAAAAAACGGAAGATGTTTCGCAGCACGATCAAGTCCAACTTGATCGCCGTTTTTTCTGCGATCATTTTGATTCCATTCCTTGCACTCTCCGTTTACCTGATCACACAGGAGTCGCAAAAGATCAACTCGCGCACGTTTGCCGCGCTGAATCAAAACTGCGTTTCGGTCGCTGACGCGGTGCAGCGCGAGATCGATCAGATGAACATGGTCTCCACCGATATCGCCTACTCCTATCTCATCAAAGACTCCTACAGCCAATATCTTGCCAATCAAGAAGACCATACGCTGACCAAGAGCCTCTACGATCTATTGGCGACGACAATCGGCCCGAACCGCCCGGTCGATCAGGTAAATATCTTCACAACGGTGGATACGCTGATCGCATCCGGACTCTATTCCAACATCTACAACCGCCCAGTTCAGGTTATGGCCTGGTATGAGGAAGCAAAGGCCTTAAACGGCAACGAAATCGTCTGGTATACAGAATACGACGCGCTGCTCGCGCGCTATACCACCGATCCCTACGGTAAGCTGTTCTTCTCGCTTGCGCGCGAATACTATGACCGCAGCAACAATGTGCAGGGATTTATCGAGGTGAAAAACTCCCTGCGCAAGGTGCTTTCACAGGCGATCGACTACCAGAGTGTTTACGGAGAACAGTTGATCGTGCTCTCGCGCGATATGGACGTGATCCTGCCGCTGGAGGCCGAGCCGGTACAACCGCTTGCGACAGCGGTTTCCAAACTGACCAAACCGAACGAGTTTGTTCCGATCACAAATGACGATCAGCAGGGTTATGCCGCGTTCACGGAGCTCAAAAGCGGGCTTCGCATCGTAATCTATATCGACCAGAACGCGTTGTTCATGCCCGTTAACTCCTATATACGGAGCGTCGCGTTGCTGACGCTCGCGTCTCTCGCGCTGGCAATCATTCTTGCTTACCTTGCGGCAAACACGATCACCGTGCCGATTCAACAGATCTACGGGCAGATGCAGAAGACGAACCTCAGCGGCTATATGCCCCGCACGCGGCTCAAGACCAGAACCATAGAGTTGAACGAACTCTATGACAGTTTCATCGAAATGCAGCACGAGCTGGTAGACAGCCTCAACAAACAATTGCTGTTAAAAAACCAAGAAATGCAGTCCAAAATGCTTGCTCTGCAATCGCAGATGAACCCGCATTTTCTGTTCAACAGCCTCCAGACCATTCAGAGCATGGCGGACGGTAACATGAACGAGGAGATTGTCATCATGTGCCAGTCGATGTCCAACATCCTGCGCTACATCTCCTCGGATTCAGATACGACCGTTCCGCTCTCGGACGAAATCCATTACACGAGCGATTTCCTCAAGTGCATGGCGATTCGCTACAGCAATGATTTGCACTACACCTTCGACTTCCCGGACGATATGAAGCCGCTTCTCGTGCCGAAATTGAGCATCCAACCGCTGGTTGAAAACGCCATCCGCTATTGCACCACCATACTGCCGCCGTATCATATCCACGTGTTCGGTACGCTTATAAACGGTATCTACACCATCTCCGTCACGGACAACGGGCCTGGGTTTAAAGCGGAAGCTATCGAGCTGATCATGAGCAAAATCCGCGAGATCGACGAGACGGGTCTTCTGCCCTCGCTTGAGATCAAGGGCATGGGGCTATTGAATATCTATCTTCGCTATAAGATATTATACGGCGACGACGTCATCTTCCAGATTAACAACAATGAAGGCGGCGGCGCACGCATTACGATTGGAGGGCGCTTTCATGAGTAATCCGACATTCCGCGTTGTGGTTGCGGACGACGAAAAGCTGATTGCGGGCAATATCGCCAAGAATATTACAGATGCAGATGCGTCCTTTGAAATCTGCGCAATCTGTTATGATGGTGAGTCCGCATTTGCCGCGGTCGAGCAGTATCACCCGCACATTCTATTTACGGATATCAAGATGCCGCTGCTCGACGGGCTATCGTTGATTGAGCGCATTCACGCGAGCAACCCCGATCTTAGATGTGTGCTCATCAGCGGATATGGCGAATTTGAATATGCCAAAACGGCAATCAAGTGCGACGCGTTCGACTACCTGTTAAAGCCGCTGAACAAAGCGGAGCTGGCAAAGACCATCCGCCGCGCAAAGGACGAGCTGCTCTCAGAACAATCTCTGCTGAATACCGAACGGGAAGGCTCGCCGGAGCAGATCGTCGCCAGCGTCGTGCAATATCTTCATACCAACTATGCTGGTGAAGTCAACTTCGCCAATATCGCAAAAATCTATGGGTTCTCCTCGTCCTATCTGACCAAAATCTTCCGTGAACACGCGGGCAAACCGCCGATCCGATATCTGAATGAATACCGCGTCTTGGTCGCAAAAAAGCTATTAAGAGACACTGAACTCCCCATCAAAACGATCGCAGAGAAAACAGGATTTATTGATCAGTTTTATTTCAGCAAATGCTTTAAGAGTTATTGCGGAGTCACCCCGTCTCAGTATAAAGAGCAATTGAAAACTACACTCGCAAGCGATCATGAGCGGGATTACGATTAGTATTTATCCTCTTTTATTTGTCCTCTTCAATTATATCTCTGCAGAATAAAAAAAGCACAAAACCACCCGATAGGGTGGTTTTGTTTTATTGCGCACTAAGTGCTTGCACTTCGTGTTCTATCACTACTAAAAACCCAAGACTCAACGCGAATGTTTCGATTGACGCATCGATGAATCCGATACTACAATGAAACAGGGATTCGTACTACTAACTGGAGCATCCATTTGCAACCTCACGCAATCACCCGATCGCTCTAACTCATTGCTATATAACAACTGAGAGGGAAAACAATATGAGAACCATGAAACTAGGCTTGTCCAATTTAACCGTTCCGGTGGTTGCCGTAGGCTGCTTCCGTATGCACAAACTGGCTCAAAAGGAAGCGGAGCATTTCGTTCGCACTTCCATTGATGCTGGCGCAAATTTCTTTGACCACGCGGATGTGTACGGCGCAGGTGTCTGCGAAGAGATGTTTGCAGACGCGATTCATATGACCAGCTCCGTGCGGGAAAAGGTCATCCTGCAGTCCAAGTGCGGTATTCGAATGGGCGTCGCATTTGATTTTTCAAAAGAACATATCCTAGAGGCCGTGGAAGGCAGCTTGCGGCGGTTACAGACAGAATATCTAGATGTGCTGCTGCTTCATCGTCCTGATGCGCTTGTAGAGCCCGAGGAGGTCGCCGCTGCATTTGACGCGTTACAGTGCAGCGGAAAAGTGCGCAACTTCGGCGTTTCCAATCAAAACCCGATGCAGATACAGCTGCTGAAAAAATACGTAAAACAACCGCTGATTGCAAACCAATTGCAGCTCAGCATCACCAACGCGACCATGATTTCCCAAGGGCTACATGTCAACATGCTGGATGAGACCGCGGTCAATCGCGACGGCAGCGTGTTGGATTTTTGTCGCCTGAACGATATTACGATTCAGCCATGGTCGCCATTTCAATATGGATTCTTTAAAGGTGTCTTCCTCGGGAACCCCGAATTTCCGGAGTTGAACGCAAAGATTGACGAGATCGCCGCCCGGTACGGCGTGAGCAACACCACGATCGTGATCGCCTGGCTGTTGCGGCATCCCGCGAACATGCAACCCATCACCGGCACCATGAATCCCGAACGGTTATTGGACTGCGTCAAGGCCGCCGATATCCGATTGACCCGAGAGGAATGGTATCAGATTTATTTTGCTGCCGGAAACGATCTGCCATAAGAGAAGCAATTTCCCTGACCGTACAGCCACTTGAATTCTGCGCGGAGATCCCTTCCCTTCCACCCATCAGATTTGGGCGGCTCATTTATGAATATACAACATTAGTACGACTTATACACCAAACTTACATTTTGTTTTTCATAGAAAGGGCTTATATCCTGTTCACACATGCTCAAAAACAATTTTTAGTGAATAAACATGCAATTGTTTATTGACATGATTCTATAGCGCAGGATATACTCTGTGATAACATGCAACACTGGCGTTGCGGGGCTTTTCCCGCGACGCCTTTTTTGTATTTTGGGGATTAAAAGGAGGGGGTAAATAATGGATACCAAAGTAATGATTGACACGTTATGGGTCATTATCGCAGGTGCACTGGTCTTTTTCATGAACTTAGGTTTTGCGGCTGTTGAAAGCGGATTGGCACGTCAGAAAAACACGGTAAATATCCTTTCAAAGAATTTTATCGTCTTTGCCGTTTCATCCCTTGGGTTTCTGCTTTTAGGATGGGGCTTGATGTTTGGAGATGGAAACGCCTTCATTGGACTCAAGGGTCTGTTTTTCGTTGGCGGCGCAGATAATTCTCCCGCGGTAGGAAGCGCTTATCAGGGCGTATATTCTGCAATATCGTGGGCGAGCGTCCCGCTTTGGGCAAAGTTCTTTTTCCAGCTTGTGTTCTGCGGCACCGCTGCAACAATCGTTTCCGGTGCAGTCGCTGAGCGCGTCAAATATATCTCGTTTATCATATTTTCTCTTATCCTGACCATGTTTATTTACCCAATCATCGGCCACTGGATCTGGGGCGGCGGGTTTCTTGCCTCGCTGGGCATGCTGGACTTTGCCGGCGGAACTGTTGTCCACTCGGTCGGCGGCTGGGCTGCGCTGGCAGGCGTCATGATTCTTGGGCCGAGAATCGGAAAATACACAAAGGACGGAAAAATCAACCCGATTCCCGGACATAACATGAGCCTTGCAACTATCGGCGCATTCGTCCTCTGGCTTGGATGGTTTGGCTTTAACCCCGGCTCGACTATGGCAGCCGATCCGGGCGCCATATCGCACATCGTGGTCACGACCAATACGGCAGGCATTATGGCCATCCTAACGGCAACAGCTACTGCGTGGATTGTAATCGGCAAACCAGACCTCGGCATGTCGATCAACGGCCTTCTGGCGGGTCTTGTTGCGATCACACCCGGCTGCGCTTACGTCAGCGTTTCGAGCTCGCTGATCATTGGCGCAATTGCCGGTGTCCTCGTTGTGCTTTCCGTCATGTTCTTTGATCGCATCAAACTGGATGATCCTGTCGGCGCATTGTCCGTTCATCTCGTACACGGCGTGCTCGGCACACTGTTTGTCGGCCTTTTTGCACAGAAGGGTGTCGGGGTCAGCACGGTGAACGGTCTCCTGTTTGGCGGCGGCTTCAGCCTTCTTGGCAGTCAGGCTCTTGGCGCTCTCGCCGTCGGGGTATTCGTGTTCGCGGGTTCTGCTGTCTCTTGGCTGCTGATCAAGGCGGTTATTGGTATTCGTGTCAGCCCGCAGGAGGAAATCGAGGGCTTGGATATCGGAGAGCACGGCAACCACGCATATCCCGATTATGTTACGATTGACTATGCCAATGCAGCGTTGGATCTGGATGGCTTCGATATTGCGCCAAGTGTGATTACAGGCTCTATCCCGATGGAGCGTGCGGTTCCGGTGCAAGTCAAGCCTGCTGCAGAGGCCGTGTCTACCGGAATCAAGCTTACCAAGGTTGAGATTATTACGAAGCAGAACAAGTTCGAAGCACTGAAAATTGCCATGGACAAAATCGGCATAACCGGTATGACGGTATCCAATGTGCTCGGTTATGGTATCCAGGGTGGCCATATGGAATACTACCGTGGTGTCGAGTTTGAAACGCACCTGCTTCCGAAGGTCAAAATTGAGATTGTGATCAGCAAAGTGCCGGTCAGAACCGTTATCGAGACCGCTAAGAAAGTGCTGTATACCGGCAATATCGGAGATGGCAAGATATTCGTTTATGACGTCGAGAATGTCATCAAAGTTCGCACCGGCGAAGAAGGATACGACGCCCTACAGGACGTCGAATAGTTTTTCGAATTCCAACTAACGCGCTCCCGCCCAAACTAAGGGTGGGAGCGCATTTGTTTGGTTTTACAGGGTATTTGCGCCTTGTGTGACAAGAATACCTCTTCTTTTTTGCGGAATGTGGTATACTACTCAGGTTGATGTAAAGAAAGCAGACTTGCTAACGATACGAGAACTAGCAACACAAGAAAAGAGAAATCATGACTTTCAACGAAATGGAACTCATTCAGCCGCTTTTACAAGCGATCGAAGACGCTGGATATACCGAACCCTCGCCGATTCAGGCGGAAGCGATCCCCGTACTCCTGAGCGGACGCGACATCATTGGATGCGCGCAAACCGGCAGCGGAAAAACGGCTGCCTTTGCCCTGCCGATCCTTCAAAGACTGAGCAAGGAACGAAGCAGCCATATTCGCGCGTTGATTCTGACGCCGACGCGTGAGCTTGCGATACAGATTTATGATACCTTTCGGTATTTCGGCAGACGGCTTCGCCTGCATTCCGGCGTGGTCTTCGGCGGCGTGTCGCAAAACCCGCAGGTTGACATCCTCAACCGCGGACTCGATGTATTGATCGCCACTCCCGGTCGACTGAACGATCTGATCAATCAGGGATATATCCGCCTCGACGGCATCGAGATTTTCGTCCTCGACGAGGCTGATCGAATGCTGGACATGGGCTTTATCCATGATGTCAAAAAAACCATAAAGCTGCTGCCAGCGCAGCGGCAGACCATGCTCTTCAGCGCGACCATGCCCTCTGAGATCGAGTCGCTTGCCAAAACGCTGCTGAAGAATCCCGCGATGATCAAGGTCGATCCCGTCACGCGCGCGGTGGAAAGCATTGATCAAAGCGTCTATATGGTCGACAAGCCAAATAAGACGCTCCTTCTTGCCGAGCTGTTCAAAACCGAGGATATCAAAAATGCGCTCGTGTTTACCAATACGAAGCATGGCGCTGACCGCGTTGTGCAGAAACTGTCGCAGAGCGGATTTGTTGCGCGCGCCATCCACGGCGACAAGGCGCAGAATGCGCGGCAGGATGCGCTCAAAAGCTTTCGTGACGGACGCGTACAAATTCTTGTGGCAACCGACATCGCAGCAAGAGGCATTGACATCCCTGAGCTGTCTCACGTGATCAACTACGATTTGCCGGACGTGCCAGAAACCTACATCCATCGCATCGGACGTACCGGCCGGGCGGGTCTTGGCGGAACCGCTATCAGCTTTTGCAACATCGACCACGTGGACAATCTGCGCACGATCGAAAAGGTGACGGGCATGAAAATCCCCGTTCGGGAATCGCAATGGCCGATGCAGATCTTCGAGAAAACGGTCAAGCAGCCCCGTCCACCGCGCACAGAGCGGAAGGGTCCGCCGAACAAACGCTACTCTGGTCCAGCGAAACCGAAGCAGAGAAATCCCGAGCGATAACATCCACTTGATTTAAAGCATTCAAGAACCATCCAATTGGGTGGTTTTTTCATTAATACTAGTTTGACTTGAAAAGGCACACGAGCAGCTATGCCCGTGCGCCTTCTTTTGTCTCTCAAAATACTTGAATTTTATCCCTTCTTCGGAACGAACAGCGGCAGCGCCGCGTAGAAGCGGATCGCGTCCAGCAGCTCCGCAACAGGCACCTTATCGTCCGTCGAATGGCAAAGCGAGCTGTCGCCCGGGCCGTAGCCAATCGCGGGGATGCCCATTCTGCCGCAGAGATGCGTCGCGTTGGTGCAAAAATCCCAGCGTCCGACCACGGGCTCGCGCTCAAACATTCCTTTATACGCCGCAACGCCCGCCTGAATCAACGGATGCTGCTCCTCCAATACCCACGAAGGGAAATAGTCCACGCACTCCATCTGGTAGCCGGTATAGGTGGTCACATGCTCGGTGTCGATGCGCGCGCTCGCGCCCTTGACGTCCGAAATCATCGGCTCGATCTCCTTGAGCAGTTCCTCAATGCTCTCGCCGCAGGAAATCCGGCGGTCGCAGGTGATCACCGCCCCGCCGGGAATCGTGTTTAAAGAGGGCGTGTCGCATTCGACCTTGGTCACCTCGATCGTACCGCATCCCAAAAACGGGTCTTCCACAAATTCGTTGAACTTGTCGATGCGCTCCATGATCGGGAGAGATTTGATCAGCGCGTTCTCACCGCGCCATGCCGCGCTCGCGTGTGCGCATTTGCCGGGCACATCGATCTTGATCAGTGCGCGTCCTTTGTGCCCGCGCACGATGCGGTTGTCGCTGGATTCCGCGACGAGGATGTAGTCCGGTTTGATATCGGTAGACTCCTCCATCATCGCCTTGACGCAGGAGCCTTCGACGTCCTCTTCCGAAATCGAGCCGGATACCCAGAGCGTAATATCCTTGTCGAGTTCAAGCTCCTTGATCGCGCGTCCGGCGAACGCAGCCGCGGTCAGGCAGCCTTTGTCGTCCACCGCTCCCCTACCGCGCAAAACGCCATCCACCACCTGCGCCTCCAGCGGGTTCATGCCCCAGACGGCAGGATTGCCGGGTTCGACGGTGTCGATGTGCGCGTCGTACAACAGCGTGGCCTTCCCGCTGCCGACGCGACCGAGGGCGTTTCCAACCGCATCGATGCGCACTTCGTCAAAGCCAAACTCCTTCATCTTATTTGCAAAAAAGTTGACGGCTGCGCCTTCTTCATAGGTCACACTGCGAATCGCAATGAACTCTTTTAAAAATGCCACAACCTCGTCCGCATGCGCGTTCACATAGCTGTCAATTGCCTCAAGAGCAACTTTTTGATCCATCACTCGTTTCCTCCGCTTGTAAAGTTAGTAGTACTATGTTATTATAGCATCACAAGGTTAATACTACAAACATCCATTTTCAGACAAGTTTTGCCCGATTTTACCGCAAAAAACGGTGCGGATTCCAATCAAAGCCCAATTTCTAAAAAAATCAGTGGAGGAAAAGATTTCATGCAGACCGGATTAAAAGGAAAACACTTACTGCGCGAGCAGGACTGGACCAACGAAGAACTCGAAACGCTCTTTGCGGTCGCCAGCGAACTCAAGATGCGCTATGCGCTCGACCTCGACACCGAATGGCTCAAGAACAAGTCCCTGTTCATGCTGTTCTTTGAAGAGTCCACCCGCACGCGCAACGCCTTCGAGTGCGGCATCACCCAGCTGGGCGGCCACGCAAACTATCTCACGCCGAAAGCCACGCAGATCGACCACGGCGAAACCCCGAAAGACACCATCGAAGTGCTCTCCCGCATGGGTCACGGCATCGGCGTGCGCAACACGCTGGTCGGCGGCAACAAATGGATGCAGGAACTGGCAAAATACTCCAAAATTCCGGTCTATAACATGCAGTGCGACCTCTGGCATCCGACACAATCGCTTGCAGACCTTTTCACAATCAAAGAAAAGTTTCATAATGAGTTAAAGGGCAAAAAGTTCGTGATCTCCTGGACGAGCGCCGGCAAATATATGCGTCCCCTCTCCATGGCGCACTCCCTCGTGGCTCTCATGCCGCGCTTCGGCCTCGACGTTACGCTGGCGCACCCGAAGGGATTTGAGCTGATGCCGGAAATGATGGACATCGCCCGTCAGAACGCGGAACAGTACGGCTCCAAGTTTGAAGTCGTCCACGATATGGACGAAGCCTGCAAGGACGCGGACGTCGTCTATGCAAAAGGTTGGGGTCCGATCATGACCGTCGGTGACGATGAAGTGCGCGGCGTTGAAATGATCAACCAGAACCCCGGCTGGATCGTCGATTCCCGCCGCATGAGCCTCGCGAAGAAGTCCGCCATCTACATGCACTGCATGCCGGCAGACCGCGACATCGAAGTCACGAGCGAAGTCATGGACGGTCCGCAGTCGGTCATCTATGACGAAGCGGAGAACCGCATGCACACCATCAAAGCGCTCATGGCGCTGACAATGGGCAACACGAGCGCCCGCCGCTAATTCCCGAATAGACGAACAAGGGAGCGATCTGATCGATGCATACCAAAGACGAAACCAAAGCAACCATCCTGCTCGGCCGCGCTGTACTCACCGGCGAAGGCTTGCTGTTTGACCACGGGGTTGTGTTTCGGGACGGTGTGATCGAGCGGATCGCTCCCGTTTCTGATTTAATCAACGAGAGCGGTCGCATGCTGGATCTGCGGGATCAGCTGATCCTGCCGGGCTTTGTCAACGGGCATACGCATATGTACGGCGTGCTCTCGCACGGCATTCCCTCCAGCGCGGCAGTCACCGACTTCAACAGCTTCTTAAACGCCTACTGGTGGCCGTATGTTGAGGACAGGATCGATCACGGCCTCGCGGAACTCACCGCGAAGTGGGCTTGCGCCACCATGACCACGAGCGGGGTCACCTGTTTTGTCGATATTCTTGAGGCGCCGTTCGCGGTGCCCGGCGTGCTGGAGCGCGTCGCCACCTCCGTGAAACAGGCAGGATTGCGCGGCTATCTCTCTATCGAAGCAAGCGAGCGTGCAACGGCTGAACTCGCAGAAGCGGCACTCGCCGAAAACGACACGTTTGCCCGCGCGCATATCGATGATCCGCTCGTGCGCGGCATGATGTCCATCCACACGCTCTTTACCTGCTCGCCCGATTTTGTGCGGAAAGCCGCGCAGATGGCGAAGGACGCGGGTTCCCTCTTTCACATGCACCTCTCCGAAAGCGTCTATGAACCGGAGTGGTGCCTCTCGCACTATGGCAAGCGTCCCGTGGAGGTCTATGACTCCCTCGGCTGTCTCGACGCCAATGTGTTCGCCTCGCAACTCGTGCAGCTCTCTGACGACGAGATCGCGCGATTTGCTGCGGGCGGCGCTGCGGCGGTCAGCATGCCGCTCTCCAACTGCGAAGTTGGCGGCGGCGTAGCACCTGTTACCGAGCTGCTGGAGGCCGGCGTTCGTGTCGGCTTGGGCAGCGACGGCTACATCGATAATTTTTTTGAGGTCATGCGCGGCGCGTTCCTGATCCACAAAGCGCAACGCCAAGACCCGCAAGCCATGCCAGCCAAAACAGTCTACGATATGGCGACCAGCCTCGGCGCTTCTGCGCTCGGGCGAAGCGACATCGGCGTGATTGCGCCCGGCTGCCGCGCAGACATCATCACCGTGCTGGCGGACGCGCACACACCCGTCACGAAGGAAAACATATACGACCAGCTGATCCTCTTCCGCAATCCCGAGGACGTGCAAAACGTATTCGTGGAAGGCGAACAGCTCAAGGCAGACGGTAAACTTACTCGGCTGGATCAGCAGGCAATCGGCAAGGAACTACGCGCCGCCTGCACAGAATTCTGGTCGACGATTCATTGACGTGATTCTTTTACACAAGCAAGCAACCCAAATGGAGAACAAACATGCCGCTATTCGGAGATAAAACAGGATTTGACGTCCTCAACCAGTCCAAGCCGCGCATCGACGGCGCGGACAAAGTGACGGGCCGCACGCGTTATGCCGCGGACTACACCATGCCCGGCATGCTGTATGGCGGCATGCTGCGCAGTGGTCTTGCCAGCGCGCGCGTCGTGCACATCGACATCTCGCCCGCGCTCGCCATTCCCGGTGTACACGCGGCGATCACGGCAAAGGAGCTTCCGAACGCGAAAAGCTGGGCGAGCTATCAATATCTAACCGACGTCGTCCGCTATGAAGGCGACGTGGTCGCACTCGTCGCCGCGGAATCGCGCGAGCTTGTGCGGGACGCGTTGGAAGCGATTGAAGTCGAATATGAGCCGCTGGATGCGGTCTATGATATCCGCTCTGCCATTCAGCCCGGCGCGCACGCCGTGCATGAAGAGTATCCCGACAATAAATTTTCGCAGTCCGTCTATCGCATCAAAAAAGGCGATGTGGAGGCGGCGTTTGCGCGCGCGGACGTGATCGTCGAGCGCGAATATGAAACCCAGTATGCAGAGCATGCATATATCGAGCCGGAGGCGGTGCTTGCCTACAACAACCCCAACGAGGGCGACATGACCGTGCTCTCCTCCTCGCAGAACCCGTTTTTCACGCGTCGATACGTCGCGGATATCCTCGGCACCTCGATGAACCGCGTGCAGATCATCCAGCAGACGCTGGGCGGCTCCTTCGGTGGAAAAGAAGAAGGCGTCGGCCTCGCGGCTGCGCGCGCGGCCTATCTTGCGCGCCTGACCGGGCGGCCGGTGAAGATCGTCTTTTCGCGCGAGGAATCCTTCCTTGAGAGCGCGAAGCGGCATCCCTTCCTGCTGCGCTACAAGGCGGGCATCACGAAAGAAGGGCGCATCATCGCCTGGCAGGGTACGCAGATCGACAACTGCGGCGCCTACAACAACCAAACGCAGTTCATGAACTGGCGTGCCAATGCGCACAGCGCGGGCGCATACGCCATCGACAATATTGAAACCGAGACCTTCGGCGTTTTCACCAACAACGTCCACGGCGGTGCATTCCGCGGCTACTCCTCGCCGCAGCTCATCTATGGGCAGGAGCAGTTCATCGACGAATGCGCAGCAGAGCTCGGCATGCGCGAAACGGATTTTCGCCGCATCAACTGCCTGAAAGATGGGCTCAGCAACGCTACAGGCACGACGCTCAACACCGTCACGCTCTCCGAGGTGATGGAATACACGCTCGCGCAGACGGACTATGAGAATAAGCGCGCCAAGCACGCCAAGCAGACGAGCAAGGAGTATCGTTACGGCATCGGCATGGCGATTTCGCACCGCAGCTGCGGCTTTGGCGCGGAAGCGCCCGATGCGTCGGGAGCCATGCTGATCGCAAACGAAGACGGTTCGGTCTACCTCAACACGGGTCTTGCCGAAAACGGGCAGGGACTGAAGACCGCTTATGCCATGATCGTTGCGGAATCGCTCGGCGTGTGCTATGAAGCCGTGAGCTTCTACGGAACCAACACGCATTCCATCCCCGATTGCGGCATGACGGTCGCCTCGCGCGGCACGGTCATGGGTGCGCAGTCGGTAAAGCTCGCGGGGCTGAAACTCAACGCGATCATGCGGCAGAACGCGATCGAACTCGGCTTTTTCAGCGACACCGCAAAGATCGAAAAAGCGTGCGGCCTTGCCGAGGGCAGCCTGCGTGATCTGGTTGTTTCCGACCCCGAGCAACTCGAACTCAAACAAAGCGAGTTTTATTTGAAGGAGTATCCCGCCTATCGCGTACCCTTCGGCGCGGTCACCGGCAGCGGCCTCTGGGCCGGCAAGCAGATGAGCGCGTTTGAGTGGTTTACGCCGCCGCCCTGCATTCAGGATCACGAAACCGGACAGGGCACCGCCGCGCCGACCTATGCCTACGGCTGCGTGGTCGCGGAAGTACGCGTCGATCTGCGCACGGGCTACGTCGATGTGCTGCACGTCACCTCTTCCCACGATGTCGGCACCGCGGTAAACCCCGCGCTCATCCGCGGGCAGGTTTACGGCGGCATCGTCATGGGACAGGGCTACGGCATCTGCGAGGACATGGAGCCGGTCAAGGGCAAGTGCGTCTGCACCAACCTCGACAGCTACATCATCCCCACCGCGATGGACATCCCCGAGATGCAGATCAACCTCTTTGAGTGCGACGACCCCAGCGGCACCTACGGCGCAAAGAGCGTCGGCGAGCCCGCGACGGAGGCGGTTGCCGCAGCGATAGCCAACGCGATTGCCAACGCAACGGGTAAACGCATCCGCACTAACCCCGCCTCGCTGGAGCAGGTACTGCTCGGCAAAAAGCTTCGATAACCCGAATCCCCGCCCGACCGCGCACTTTGCGCAACGGAGAAGTATATGCATCAATTACAATATGCCTGTCCAACCACGCTGAACGAATGCCTGCTCCTGATGAAAGAAGCGGGCGCGGAAGCCATGCCGTACGCAGGCGGAACAGACGTGATGATCCACCTGCGCGAACGTGCCTCTTGCGTGCAAAACATTCGCCTGCTGGTCGATCTCGCGAAACTCGAACCGCTCCACGGCATCCGACTGGAAAACGGCATGATTCACCTGGGCGCAATGACCACACACGCAGAAGCCGCAGCATCGGTACTGCTCCACGAGCACGCGCCGTTTCTTGCCGCGGCAGCGGCTACGGTCGGCTCGCAGCAGATTCGCAACACCGGCACCATCGGCGGCAACGTCTGCAACGGTTCGCCCGCGGCGGACACCGCTTCCCCGCTGACCGCGCTCTACGCAGAAGCTGTGGTCGCGAGTGCATCCGGCACGCGCAACGTTCCTGTACCGAAGCTCTACGGGCGCAACGGCGTAGAACTCGCACCCGGCGAACTGGTCACCGAGTTTGTGTTTCCCTCGTTCGCAGGCTGGAAAACCTCATTTATCAAGCTTGGTCGCAGAAAAGCCCTCGCTATCTCGCGTATGAACGTCGCGGCAGCGTTGGAGCTACAGGATGACGGCACGATCTCGAGCGCACGCATCGCACCCGGCTGCGTCTTTCGCTCGCCGGATCGCGTACACGAGGCGGAAGAGCTCCTGATCGGCAAGGCGCCATCCCGTGCGCTCTTTGCGGAGGCAGGGCAGCTCTCATCGGAAGAAATGATCCGGCGGACAGGCGTTCGCTGGTCGACCGCATATAAACAACCCGTTCTGGAGGCGCTCGTCGAACGCGCGCTCCTACAGGCAGCAGGCCTGCCCCTGGAGGAATAAAGCATGATAACAGTAGATTTTACCGTCAACGGTGAACGCGTCAAACTCGACGTTTCGGAAAGCGCGCGTCTGGTCGACTTGCTGCGCGAAACGCTGGGACTCACCGGAACGAAGGAAGGCTGTGCCGTCGGCGAATGCGGCGCGTGCACCGTCATCGTCAACGGCAAGGCAGTCTGCTCCTGCATCACGCTGGCCGCAGGACTCAACGGCGCCAACGTAATCACGATCGAAGGCGTCTCAAAGAATGGCGAACTCGACGACATACAGCAGGCGATTCTGGATCACCACGCGCTGCAATGCGGCTTCTGCACGCCGGGCATCGTCATGAGCGCAAAAGCGCTTCTGGACGCGAACCCGAACCCGACCACGGAGGAGATTCAGCAAGCAATCGCTGGAAATCTCTGCCGTTGCACAGGCTATCAGCAGGTGATCGACGCCATCGCGGACGCGGCAGAGCGCCGCGCAGTACAGGAGTAAACATGAGCGAACAAACAAAAGCACCCCTATCGCTGGAGACGACGTTCTGTGGCATCCGCCTGCAGAGCCCGTTTATCCTCTCCTCCGGCCCCGGCAATTTCGCGAGTGAGGGTATGATCCGCGCGACCGAGATGGGTTGCGGCGCGGTTGTGACAAAGACCATCCGCCTGCAACGCGCGATCAATCCCGTCCGCCACATCGGGAAAATCAGCGAGACAACGCTGATCAACGCCGAAAAATGGGCGGACAGCGACCGCCAGCTCTGGTATGAAAAAGAGATTCCGGAGGCGGTCAAAGCGGGCGCGGTGGTCATCGGCAGCGTAGGACACACGCTCGCCGAGGCGAAGGCCATCGTGGCCGACGTAGAGCGCTCGGGCGCACAGATGATCGAGCTGGTGAGCTATACGGAAGACACGCTGCTGCCGATGCTGGACTATGCAAAATCGCACGTCAGCGTGCCCGTCCTTTGCAAACTTAGCGGCAACTGGGCAAACGCAGCCGAGACCGCGGCAAAGTGCATTGAGCACGGCGCGGACGGCATCGCCGCGATCGATTCCATCGGTCCGGTGCTCTCCATCGATCTGGAAAACCGCCGTCCGCAGATGTTCAGCGACGACGGATTCGGTTGGATGTCGGGCGCCGCGATCAAACCCATCTCTCTGCGCATCAACGCACAGATGCAGCTGTCCGGCCGCGTAAACAAGGACGTTTACGGCATCGGCGGTGTGATGAACGCGCGCGACGCCATGGAATATCTGATGGTCGGCTGCAAAGCTGTCGGCATCTGCTCCGTCGCGATTCTCAAGGGTCTTCCCTATGTGCAAAAAATGATTCAGGAGCTCGCGCAGCTGCTTCCGCAGCTGGGTTTTTCCAGTCTTGATGAGGCAGTCGGTGCGGCTCTGCCAAATTTCCCGAAGCATGAGCTGGTAACAGGACTTGATTTTGCCTACGATTCCGCACGTTGCAGCCGATGCGAGCGCTGCGTACGCGCCTGTCCATACGGCGCGCGGACGCTCGATTTTCCGCAGATGCACGTGGACAGCGCGCTTTGCCGCAGCTGCGGCATCTGCGCGGATCTCTGCGCGCGCGGCGCCCTCAAAAGCGTCATTCTCCCGCAAACAAGCAGGGATGTCGCAGACGCCGCAGAGTCCACAGCATTTTATGACACTGTCGCAAGCCTGAATCAAGGAGGTCTTGTATGATTTCCGAGTCTCTTCAGGAACAAACCCTTTCCCTCTGCCGCGCGTTGATCGGCGCGGAGAGCCTTTCCGGTGCAGAGCAAGGCGCAGTCGCCTGCATGAAAGAGTCGTTTGAGCAGCTTGGTTTCGACCAAGTGCAGATCGACCGCTACGGCAGCATCATCGGCACCATCAAGGGCAACCGTCCGGGACCTAGCATCCTGCTGGACGCGCACATCGACACCGTCCCCGTCGACTTAACGCCTGCATGGGTGCACCCGCCGTTCGCGGGCGAGGTCGCGGATGGCAAGCTCTACGGACGCGGCACGAGCGACATGAAGGGTGCACTCTCCGCGATGAGCGTCGCGTGTTCCGCGTTTGCGCAGCGCACCAATCGCGACTTCGCGGGTTCGATCAGCGTTGCCGCCGTAGTCTGTGAGGAACTCTTTGAAGGACTTGGTGCGCGTTCGGTCTGCGAACTGATCAAGCCGGACTATGTGATCATCGGCGAAGCATCCGAGATGAACCTCAAAATCGGACAGCGCGGTCGCGCGGAGGTGGTCGTGGAGACGGCTGGCGTTCCCGCGCACTCCGCGAACCCGCAAAAGGGCGTCAACGCCGTCACCTCCATGCGAAAGCTGCTGGACGCGATGGACGCGATCGTGCCGCCACACAGCGATAAGCTCGGCGACGGCATCCTCGTGTTGACCGACCTGATCTCCAGCCCCTACCCCGGCTCTTCTGTGCTACCGAAAGGCTGCATCGCGACGTTTGACCGCCGCACGCTCACGGGCGAGACGGAAGATAGCGTGCTTGCGCCCGTCCGCGCCTGCATCGAGCGGCTCACCAAGGAGGATGCGTCGTTTCAGGCGAAGACATATATCTGCGAAGGCAGCATCCGCTGCTATACTGGCGAGACCATTACGGCAAAACGCTTCTTCCCCGCGTGGAAAGAGCAAGATGACGCACATTATGTACAGGCGTCACTTGCGGCGCTGCGCAATGTTCGTCCCGACACCACGCTTTCTGCTTATTCCTTCTGCACCAACGGCAGCTACTATGCTGGAGAAGCGGGCATCAAAACACTCGGCTATGGGCCTTCGCAGGAGTCGCTTGCGCACACGACGGACGAATATATCGCGCTCGATGCGCTTTATGAAGCGGTCGAGGGGTATCAGGCGATTCTTGGTGCGCTCACAAGCCTCTAATCAAACAACCTAACATAACCAATAACATAATGCTCCGCAGGTAATCCCGCGGAGCCTTTTTTGTTTTGAGGTTCTTACGCTTTGTTTTCAGTCTTCTTGGCAATCGCTTCCAGAATCTTCTCTTTTGTAATTGGGAGGCTGTTCAACTCCGCATCGATCGCGTTTGCAATCGCGTTGCCGATCGCAGAAAGCGTCGGCACCACGGAACACTCGCCGATGCTCTTTGCGCCGAAGGGTCCGGCGGGCTCGAACGAATCCAGCACCTCGACCGTCAGCTCTTTGGGCATATCGCCCGCGTAGAGCATCTTGTAGCGTTTCAAAGTGCGGTTTTTCACGGCTCCCGTCCGCTCATCCACGCCCATATCTTCGCTGAGCGCATTGCCAAGCCCCATCTGGAGCGCGCCTTCGATTTGCCCCGTGACGGAGAGCGGGTTGATCGCCTTGCCGACATCGTGAATCGCGGCATAGGAGAGCACCTTGACCTCTCCGGTCTCGGTGTCGACGCGGACTTTTGCGATATGCGCGCCGTAGGACATCACCCCGGCTTGCGAGGCGAAGGATTCCGCGCACATGAGTTCCTTCTGGTCGTGATCGCGCGAATACAGCACAATCTCCTCTAACGTAACACGCTTGCCGTCGGCTGCGATGGCAGCGCGGTCGGCAAAGCGCAATGATTCCGCGGGCACTTCGAGCATGCGACCCGCAACCTCCGCAAGCAGCTTTTGCATGCTGGTTGCGATCTTCAGCGCACCGTGGCCAGAAACAAACGTACCGCGGCTGGAATAGTCACCGAGCTGATAAGGCGTGAGTCGTGTATCCGCCTCCACGCAGTCGATATCGCTCAAGCACATGCCGAGCGTTTCCGCGACCATCTGCTTTTGCAGCGTCACGGAGGAGTTGCCCATTTCGTTGGACGGCGTAAACAGCACGCAGGTGCCGTCGCAGTTCATCTTGAGCATGAGGCCCGTGATATCCGCCTTCACGCCATACATTCCGTTTCCATGCGCGCCGACGCCAATGCCTACACCGATACGGTATCTCGCATTTTCGCTCTCCAGCTGCTCTCTACAAGCTTCCGAATAGTCGATGCGCTCCGCCGCGCGGTTGAGGCAGTCGATCGGGCGCGCGTTACCATGCGGCTGCTGATTGCGCGGGTCCGCACCCTGCTGCGTGGTCAAATTTTTTCGTTGCAGCTCCAGCATATCGATGCCGAGCGCTTTTGAAATCGTGTTCATCTGCCGCTGCTGCGCAAAAAACAGCTGCGGTGAGCCAAAGCCGCGCATGGGGCCGCCGATGGTCGTGTTCGTGATCACGGGGTACCCGACAAACCGCACGTTCGGACAGCGATGCACCTTAAATAGCCGCCCGCACATCGCCCAGACAACGCTTGTCGTGCCGGAAGCATACGCGCCCGCGTTGACAAACGCGCGCATGTCCTCTGCGACGATGGTGCCGTCGTTCATCACACCGGTGCGCAGATAGAGGCGCATGGCGTGGCGGTTTCGCGTCGAGCAGATGTCCTCGGTGCGATTGTAGACAAGCCGCACGGGTCGGCAGGTTTTGATCGCGAGCGCTGCGGCAATCGGCTCTGTCGTCAGGTCGATCTTGCCGCCGAACGCGCCGCCGATGGCGGGCACGCTCACGCGCACTTTGCTCATCGGCAGATCGAATATCGTCGCAAGGTTGCGTCGCATTGCGAACGTATCCTGCGATGGTGTGTAGACAGTCAGCATGCCCTCCGCGTCGAATACGGCGAGGGACGCATGCGTCTCCATCGCGCCGTGATGAATCGCGGGACATTCATATACGCCGGAAAAGACGCGATCCGCCTGCTCCATGGCACGATCTACGTCTCCGCTGCTCTGCGCGACGGTGAGAATCAGGTTGCCGCGCTCCAGATCGCCGTGATCGTGGATCGCATATGCATTCTCGTCCAGCGCAAGCTCCGGGTCGTAGTAGACGGGCAGATCCTCATACGTGACGTCGATGAGTTTCAGCGCGGCTTCTGCGATCTTCTCCGTGTCGGCGGCAACCGCCGCAACCTTGTCGCCCACATAGCGCACGACCGGAGAGAACAACTGCTCGGTCATGAACTCATTCAACACCTCGCCACAGCTGTTGTAGTAGCGGTTTGGCGTGTTTTTGTGCGTAATCACCGCGCGCACACCGGGCAACGCCTCCGCGCGGGTGGTGTCGATGTTCACAATGCGCGCGTGCGGGCGTGTGCTAAAAAGCACCTTGGCGTGGAGCATATGCGGCAGCTTCATATCCGCCGTATACATCATCTGCCCTGTCGCCTTCAGCGCCGCCTGCGCAATCGGCACGTTTGCGCCGATATATGGATGTTCCTGCTGTGTTTGATCCGGCATAGGTTCCTCTATTCCGCAAGAAGCCGTGCCGCCATGCGCACCGCCTCAATGATCTTGACGTATCCCGTGCAACGGCACAGGTTGTTGCTCAGCGCTTTTATGATCTCATCGTCCGTCGGGTTCGGGTTCGCGTCCAGCAGCGCCTTTGCGGAGATGATCATGCCGGGTGTGCAAAACCCGCATTGAATCGCGCCGCTTTCGATGAACGCCTGCTGAATGGGATGCAGTTTTCCGTCGCAATACAGTCCTTCAATGGTCTCAAGCCGTCGTCCTTCGAGCGCGCCGATCTTAATCAGGCAGGCGTTTTTCGCCACTCCGTCGAGAATGATCTTGCACGCGCCGCAGTCGCCCGTAGAGCAGCCGCATTTTGTCCCCGTGAGGTCGCATACCTCGCGCAGGACATATAGAAGCGTCCAGTTCTTGTCCGCTTCGATCTGGGTTTGCACGCCATTGAGCATGAAACTGATTGTATCCATTGAATTCCTCGCCTAGTTAGTACTACTATTGTAGCACGATTTTTGCGAAGTGACCAGAAAAATATCGTTTAGACCGCAAAACGCCGCATGATTGCGCAAAAAAATACGCCTTGCGGCGTATGTTAGTTGGTTCTACTAAACGATATTTTATTCGTTGCTGTCAATAAATCGTGAAATTTTTGGTGATAAAAACAATCTTACCGCCAGCTCTTGCGCAGGAAACGAAGATCAAACAGCGAGCTGCGATAATAGATGAACGAATGCAGTACCACGCGAAAATCGTACCCATAGCCGATCTCATCCAGCACCAGAATCGGTTCCGGTTCGCTGAGCCCCATCGCGCGGTTAAACCAGTCTTCAGAGAGCGTTGCCTTGACCGCAGAGAGGGAATAGATGATGGGTTCGTTGCAATAGCTGCTTAAAAAGTCAAAGTGGCTCGTGGACTGCAGCAGTGCAATGGTTTCCGTTTCATTTGGCAGCACGGAAGCTACGATGCGGTCTTTCACATACGCCGCGGGCACACCGTTTGCGGTAATCATCTTCTCGCTGAGCAGGTACCCTGCCATCTTCGCGTTGAAGACGGGATCAACCTCCGGCACGAAAGCCAGATTGCAGGAATGGATCGCCGGCGAATAGCCGGAATCGCGAAACGCGATGAAGATCTCGGGATCGATGTCGATGCGGCATTTTGCGTTGGCAACCTCGGGGTTTGCGATGGTGCCGCGGCCGCGCCTGCGGGTAATCAGACCCATCTCGGCAAGCGCTGCCAGTGAATCGCGCAGCACGTTTCGGCTCACGCCGAGCGTCGCCGACATCTCGGCTTCGTTGGGCAGTTTATACGGCACGCCGGGCTTTGCGTTTTTCTGTATGATATTGATGATCGCAAGCTTGGTCTTTTGCGACAGCAGTTTTTGAGTACCGGTTTCGACAGGATCGGCTTTCACAATGCTCATCCATTCTGCCGCTGAGCGGCGCAGAATCTGTGTGTTGCGGAATATTGAAAAGTGCTACTAATCATATCTTCCAGCAAGACTTCTTATTGTAGCACGGAAGAAACTGCCCGCACAAGTGCGTCTTTACTCTCGATACGAAAGAATGCCTGCAAAATGTCATCCGGTTTGCGCTGATTTACCATTGTCTGAATTATATCTACGCCGATCAGTATGCGAGGCTCTGCCACGGGCGGCGCTTGAGCCAGGCCGTGCCTGCGCGCTGCGCGAGCTCGTCCGCCTGCGCACGACAGCGTTGAATCACGATCTCCTCGTCCATCGTCTTGAGTACGCCGTCCTCCAGAACGGGCAAGCCATCGACCAACACCGTCTCGATGTTTTCCATCGCGGAGGAGTACACAAGCGTGGAAACCGGGTTGTGCATCGGAATCGCCTTGATGTTTCGCTCCGGGTTGAACACAAACAGATCCGCTTTTTTGCCGATCTCGATGGAGCCGATCTCGTTCTCCATGCCGATGCAGCGTGCGCCCTCGATGGTTGCCATCTCCAGCACCTTGTCCGCGGTCATGATCGTCGGGTCGCGGTGCGTCACCTTCTGTAACAACGACGTGAGCTTGAGCACCTCCAGCATGTCGTTGGAGTTGTTGCTCGCGGCGCCGTCGGTGCCGAGGGAAACGTCGATGCCCGCCATGTTCATCTTAGGGATGGGCGCCACACCGCTGCTGAGATACATGTTGCTCACGGGATTGTGGGACACCTTCGCGCCGTGATATTTGATCATGCGGATATCGCGGTCGGTGAGCTGCACGCAGTGCACAAGCAGCGTTTCCGCATCCAAGAGACCGTATTTTTCCAGAATCTCCATATCATCCATGCCGTGCAGCGCGATGGTCGACTCGCGGTCAAACATCGTCTCCGCAGTGTGCACGGTCAACCTTAAACCTAGCTCCTGCCGAAGACGCGCGGTCATGCGAAGGCAAGCTTCGCTGGTGCCCCAGGTGATCGCGGGCGCGAGCCAGATCGAGATGCGTCCGTTCTCCGCGCCGTGATACGTGTTCACAAGGCGGCGCACGTCGGATTCGATCTTTGTAGGTTGCTGCATGATCTCTTCGCGCACGCCGAACTCCGCGCCGCAGTCCATATAACCGCGCCCGAAGATCGCGCGAATGCGCAGCTCGGAAAAGGCGCGAATCACCGCATCGTCGAGCCCATCCATCGGATGGGGATACATATAGTCGAGCTGCGTGGTCACGCCGCTGCGGATGCCTTCGATGCAACCGATCAGCGCGCCCGTGTAGCAATCCTCCGGCTGCAACTTGCCGCCGACAGGATAGGTCATGTCGTTGAGCCAGTCTTTGAGCACCTTGTCGTCGCCCATCCCCTTGAGGTTGGTCTGAAACAGGTGGTTGTGCGTGTTGATCAGGCCCGGAAACACGGCCTTGCCTTCCCCGCAGATCTCGTGCTTCACATCCGGATAGCGCGCCGTCATCTGCTCGCTGTCGCCGACATCGAGGATTCGTCCGTTATCTATCGCAATCGCCGCGTGGTAGAGCACCTCGCGCGCGGGGTTCATAGTCACTATGGTAGCGTCGGTAATCAGGCGGTCAATCATGGGTTCCTCTCTCCTTCATGCTATGAGAAGTTGTGTTGCGTGCAAATCTTTGTATAAGAAAAGCGGGGTTTGACGCATTACTGCGCGCTTCCCGCCATAGCGTCCTGCATGAAACATATGATTGATTGTTCCAGAGAATCGCAGATATAGTCGAAGTAGATCTTCCCTTTGTCCGGCCGGGCAAGCGTCGCATCGCCCATGATGCCGGATTTCGAGACATCCCGTGTCAGCCAGAACCTCGGCAACTCGCCCGACTTGCAGTTTCGTTCCTTGAGTTTATCCTGCGGCACATCCATGTGCACCAGCTCCGGCGAGAGATATTGCAGAATCGAGGTTTCCAGCTCGCCTGCATGGACGTCCGCGCCGATAGGATTGTCGATATGTTCGCGCAGCGCGTCGAAGAACCCGTGCTGAAAATATTGCAGGCTCGTGATGCGGCAATCGGGGTGTTTCGCCTTCATTTCCCGCACGAATATCTCCAGAAGACCCGTGTTCCCGCCGTGCGTATTCAAAAACGCAAAATAGCGGAATCCGTCGTCTAGCATCTCGTTCAGCTGCGCTTCCAGCAGTTCCAGCAGCAGCCGCGCACTCAGCGTGATCGTGCCAACAAACCCTGTGTGCTCGGTGTTGAGCCCGAATTGCAGAGCGGGAAGTACTAGCGCCTCGAATCCATCTGTCTCGCGCGCAGCCAGCGCGTTACTGATCGCCTCGGCGATCAAATAATCGGTGCCGACGGGCATATGCCAGCCGTGCTGCTCAATTGAGCCAATCGGAAAGAGCACGATCGTGCGCGCTCGATCCAGCGCGTCAATCTCCGTCCAGCTGCAATCGATCAGGCGTTTCATACGCTTCCCCTTCCAAATCCGCAGGCGTCTCGTTTACGATTCTTTGCACGACTCCTGATACGCGAGCAGCGCCTGCTTGACCTCTGTCGCCGTAGACAGCATCATCACGCTCTGCGCAAGCTGCTTGCACGCGTAATCGCGGCAACGGCGCACGCCGCGTTTCGCGGTCGGCACCAGGTTCGGACTCATGGAGAGCCGGTCGATACCAACACCCACGAAGAACGGGAGCAGCAGCGGATCGCTTGCCGCCTCGCCGCAGATCGCCGTTTCGATGCCGGAAAGATGTCCGTTTTTCGCGACCAACGCAATCTGCCGCAACACCGCGGGATGATACGCCGTATAGAGCGGCGCCACCGCCTGATTGATGCGGTCTGCCGCGAGTGTGTATTGAATCAAATCATTGGTGCCGATGCTGAAGAAGTCGACTTCATGCGCGAACAAATCGCTCATGGTCACCGTTGCCGGTATTTCGACCATCATGCCGACTTTTACGGAAGCGCAAAACGCTATTTCCTCTGCGGCGAGAGAGGCTTTTGCCTCCTCCAGCACCGCCTTTGCGTCACGCAACTCTTCCATCGACGAAATCATCGGAAACATGATTGCGACGTTGCCGAACGCGCTCGCGCGGAGAATTGCACGCAGCTGCGTCATAAATAAGTCCTTGCGCTGCAGCGAGAGACGAATGGCGCGCAGCCCCAGAAACGGGTTCTGTTCCGCGGGCAGCGGGAGCCCCGGCGCAGGCTTGTCTCCGCCGATATCCATCGTGCGGATGACCACCTCGCGCGTGCCCATCTTCTCGGCCGCCTCGCGATACGCCAGAAACTGCTTTTCTTCATCGGGCAGCGTCCTATTTTCCATAAAGAGAAACTCGCTGCGAAACAATCCAATGCCTTCGGCGCAGGCTTCATCCGCAAGCGTTGCCTCAGCCGGTGTGCCAATGTTTGCCTCGATGATCACGCGTGTGCCGTCCGCGGTGATTGCGTCCTCCGCTTTCTCCGCGTCGCAGGCGCACTGCTCGGTTTCATAGCATTCCGCTGCGCACGTGATACGCGTTTGCGTCTGTTCATCGGGGTTGATATACACCTCGCCCGAGAACGTGTCCGCCAGTATTAGATCGCCGGTTTTGACGGCATCCATCAGCCCGCAGACGCCGACAATGGCGGGAATGCACTTGAGCTTTGCAAGAATCGCCGCATGGGATGTGATGTTGCCTTTTTCGGCAACGAGCCCCGCGACTTCGCCCTTGTTGAGGCGGATCACGTAGGAAGGAATCAGTTCCTCCACCACGAGCACCTTACGCCCGGACTTGTCGTCCTTCTCGGGTTCGTCTACTGCGACGTTTCCGTCCAGATGATCGAGCAGCGTGATGTAAAGATCGCGGATGTCCGCGCTGCGTTCCTTGATGATCTCGCTGTCGATCTGCGACAGCATCAGCGCGAGCCGCTCGCCGACTTCACGCACCGCCCACTCGGCGTTGACGGCATCCTCCGAGATCATGTCGCGAATCGCGTCCACAAACCCCGGATCGTCCAAAAACGCGAGATGCGTTTCAAAAATCTTCTCTCCGTCGGTTCCGGTGTCCTCGACCTCCCGATCCAGCAGCGCCTGCACCGTAATCTTTGTCGCTTCATATGCCGCGTCAAAGCGCGCAAGCTCCGCCTCGGGATACTCGACCACCGTTTTTTGAATGTTTCTGTTTTGCCCGGCCTGAACCTTTGCTTTTCCGATTCCGTAGCCGATGCAATTCCCCGTACCGCTCAGCAATCCCAAAAACCCCCTGTTTCGCTTTGCCGGACTCCTGTTTCGCTCCGCCCGGCCTGCTCTATCTCTGCCAAAGAAATCCTTTGGGCAGAATGTTTCTAGTCTATCTCACTTTCGAGAATCGCGCAAATCGCCTGCATGGCTTCCGCTTCGTCCGCGCCGTCGCAGCTCACCTCTACCTGATCCATGCAGTTGACATTGACCGATAGAATGTCGATGATACTTTTCGCGTTTCCGCTTTTCCCGTCTTTTTCAATGCGAATTTTGGATTGAAATGTCTTCGCGGTCTTCATCACGCTGGCCGCTGGCCGCGCATGCAAGCCACACTTGCATTTTACAACAACTGTATTGTTTTGCATAATGATTCCTGTCTCCAGAGAAGGGCGGCAGGGGCGGAAAACCGCACCCCGCCGCCTTCATGTTATTTGCTTTTGTCAGGCTTAGAAGATGCCCAGTGCGCCGCCCGCGATGCCGACTACGGCAACGCCGAGCAGGATCCACGTGGTCTTGACGCGCTTGGTCGTCAGCCAATAGATGAACAGGGTCAGCGCCAGCGGCAGCAGGTTCGGCATAATCGCATCAAAGAGGTTCGCCTGAAGGTCAAACGGAACCTGTCCGATGGTGAATGCGATCTTCGTGCTGAAGCCGACATACTGCGAAATCAGGCCGCCCATAACCATGGTGCCCAGGATTCCGGCAGCGCCGATCCAGGTCTTCATTCTGCCGTCCTGCAGCATGCTGGTGATCGCGCTGGTGCCGAGCTCATAGCCCTTCATCCAGGACGAACGTGCAATCAGAACGAGCGTTGCGGTGAGGCCGAACCAGACAAGCAGCGGGCCCAGCAGGTTGCCGGTGAGGCCGAGGCTGATGCCGATTGCGACGAACAGCGGGATGATGACGCCCTGAATCAGGGAGTCGCCAACGCCAGCCATCGGTCCCATCAAACCGGTTTTGAAAGCGTTGATCGCTTCGCCGGAGATGTCCGCGCCGTTGGCTTTCTTTTCTTCCATCGCGATGGTCGCGCCGTGAATGACCGCGCCGAGGTTCGGGTCCGTGTTGAAGAACACGAGGTGACGCTCGAGACCGTCTACAAGGTCTTCCTTCTTGGGGTAGAGCTTCTTGAGAATCGGCGCCATCGCCATTGCAAAGGCAGTACCCTGCATGCGCTCATAGTTGTAGTTCGCGTGAGAGAAAAGCTGCCAGAGCCAGAACGATTTGTTAACGTCTTTTTTCGTCAGTTTGACGGATTGTTCATTGTGCTCCATTGGTCGCAGCTCCTTCCTTTTTCGAGTTCATGAGCATGTAGATCATCGCTGCGGCTACGCCGAAGAGGGCGACGCCGACGATGCTGATCTTGAAGTACGCAACAAGCAAGAAACCGATGATGAGGAATGGCCAGGTTTCTTTCTTGAGGATGGCGCGCAGGTTGAGCGCGATACCAACCGCAGGAAGCATGCCGCCGACAACACCGATACCGTTGAAGATCGGGCTGCCAACCATGCCGTTGATCACGTTGCCAACCGCTTCGCTGACGTACACGCAGAAGATGGTGACGAGGATCATTTTAAAGAGGAAGAGCATCGTCTGTGCGGGTACCCAGTTCATGAGCATCACGCCGCGGGTATTGCCCTTCTTCGCGAAAGCATCTGCCCAATGTGCAAACACTGCGGAGATCGTCATGCGGCCGACCCAAACCACGGTGCCGATCAGGCCGATCGGGACTGCGATTGCGAGAGCCACTTCCGTGGTCGTGTGCATTGCGAGCGCAAACGCGGTGCCAACGTAGCCGGCAAGCGCCATGTCGCTCGGGATCGATCCGCCAACGCTCATGTGACCGAGGAAGATGAGGTTGATGGTTGCACCGATGATCGTGCCCTGCACGGGGTCACCCATGACCAAACCAACCAGGAAACCAGCAACGATCGGACGCTGGAGTACATAGTAACCATCACCGAACCAAAAAGGCGCATCGGCGAAATAATACAGGAAAGCTATGACTATAGCTTGCCACCACTCCATATGTGTTACCTCCCTTTCGCATTCATATGCAATTTAATGAGCTAGAATTTCAGTTTGTCGAGTTCCATAGATTTTGCCTCGGGTAGCATCTGGAAATAGATGTGGATACCCTGGGCAGACATCCCAACCAGTGTGTCATATTCTTCTCTAGTCAGTTGTGTACTCCGCATTACCGCTTTGCGCCCCGGTCCAGCGCCGACATTACCAACGTTGATCTCTTTGATCTCAACGCCTTGGTCCAATAACCCGCGCAGTGTCGCAGGGGATTTGACCAGAACAATCGCTTTCTCACTCGCGCCGCTGGATTGAATCATAGGCACAGCTTCCGCCAGCGTGAGAATTTCCACACAGCACCCGGATGGTACAGCCATCTTCATGACGTCGCACAAAAACGTGTTTTTTGCGGTTGCGTCGTCCACGACGATGATCTTTGTGATGTTGAAAATTCTCGTCCAAGCCGTCATTACCTGTCCGTGAACGAGGCGGTCGTCAATACGGTAAAGCGCTATACTCATTTGCATTCCTCCTTCCCTCTATAATTTGCCAGCAATTCCGTCGAGTTTATGATTCCGGTTTTGCCGGTGCTGCAGGCAATCTGCAGCAATTCTTCCATCTCCACTTCGTCCCGAAGGGATAAGATCTCCAGCAGCATTGGCAGGTTCGTTCCTGCGATACAGGCGGAGCCCTTCTTGAGCGCCATCACCATGCCGGCGTTATATGGCGTTCCGGACTGCAGATCGGAGAGAACCAATACGTTCTTCGGGTCGCCGGTTTCATCGATCAGCTGTTCCAGCTTCCCGGTGAAGCTATCCGGCGAATCCCCCTGATAAACACCCAATACGCTGACCTGTTTCTGCTCGCCAAGGATCATCTCGGCGGCTTCCCGCAGGCCTGCTGCAAAAGAACCGTGGCTCACCAGTATGAGTTCAATCATTGTTAAGCCCTTTCACTATTTCTTAGAACTTTTTTGTCCAGACATCCGGCATTCCGGTGGTAGGAATCCTGTCTGGTTTATTTTGTCAGGTCGATCAGCACACGGAATGTATCCGGGCTGGAGGCGCGCTCAAATGCCTTCTGGCACTCCGCCATGGTGTAGCGCTCGGAGATAAACGGCTCGACATCGATGATCTTGTAGCCTAAGAGCCGCGTCGCTTCCCAGAATGCCTTCACCGTGGGGCTGAACGAGCCGGTGATGCTCTTTTCGCTGTAGTGGATCTTGTTCGGCTCAAACGGCACTTCTCCCGCGGGATGGAACGAACCGTAATACACGATTCTGCCCTTCTTCGCCAGCGCTTCAATATATTCGCCCGCGAGCTTGAGCACGTTGACCGTGAAGAAGACGACGTGTGCGCCGCGCACGTTGGTGAGTTCCTTGATGCGCTCGATGGCGTTGCACTCCATGGGGTTGATGACGATATCCGCGCCCATCTTCAGCGCCATTTCGCGGCGAGCCGCATCCGGCTCGACCAGCATCACGCGCGCACCGCGCTTTTTGGAGAGCACGCTGTGCAGCTGACCCATGATGCCGCCGCCGACGATGACCACATCCTCGCCGAAGCCGACATTCGCGTTTTCCATGCTGCGCAGGCAGCAGGCGGCAGGTTCGGCAAACGAGCAGACGTCGAGGTCTGCGTCCGCATTCGGCAGCGCGAACACGCGGGTGGACGAGATTGCGATATACTGCGCCATGCCGCCGGAACCGGGTACGCCGTCATAGAAACGCTTTTTCGATTTGCCCGTGCAGAGGTTGTCGTCCCCGCGATAGCACGCTTCGCAAGCGCCGCAGCTATCGTAGGTTTTCACGACGACCGGATCGCCGACCTTCAGGTCGGTAAACGTTCCTTCGGGAATGGCAGCCACGCGGCCGGAGACCTCGTGACCCGGTAAAAACGGGAGTTTGACGTCCCCGCCGGTAAAGATGCGCTGTTCCCAGGTGCAGATCAAAACCCGCTCGAGCTTCACGAGCAGTTCCCCTTCGACCGGAACGGGGGTCGAAACCTCCCGCACCTCGGCTTTGTAGGGTTCTGTCACGAAGATCGCTTTCATTTTATCTGGTATCATATGCTTCCTCGGTTCGCTTACAGTTCGCTTGCTTTGGCGCCTTCGTGCACCAGGCGGACGAGGTTGCGCGTCACACCTTCGGGATCAGTGCTCTTCCAGACGTTACGGCCAATGGCGACGCCGCGCGCGCCTGCGGTCATGGCCTGCTCGATGCAGAGGTACAGCGCAGAGAGTTCGCTCGTCGCTTCGCCGCCGAGCACGATGACCGGCTGGTAGGAAGCAGCAATGACGCGCTTATAGGATTCCGCGTCTCCGGCAAACGCCGTCTTGATGATATGCGCGCCGCACTCGCAGCCGGTGTGCGCCGCGACGACGAGGTTGTCGATCGAGTTCGGGATCGCGGGAGAGAATCCGCCGGGCAGCATCTCCGCCATGACGGGAATGCCCATCGCGTCGCCTTTGCGGCAGTAGTCGGCAAGCTGCTTGAGGGACTGGTGTTCATAGGGAGACCCCGGGAACCCCATGCAGATGATCGCGTCCGCGCCGATGCGCAGTGCGTCTTCGATGTCAAACATCTGATCCTGGCAGTAGTCGTCGTTGTTGAGGCAGGAGTTGCCGCCGTCGACACGCAGAATCAGGTTGACGTCCTTGAGGATATCTTCATATTTCCGTGCGATGCCATACGTGGTCAGAATCGCGTCCGCTCCACCTTTGACGATTGCGCGCAGTTTTGCGCCGATATCGTCCAAAGCCGGGTTCACGTTCAAACCGAGACCATGGTCCATTGCGACCACGACCATGTTGCCATCTTCACGAAAGAGTTTGGAAAGTCTTCTCATTGTTCAATTCCTCCAAGTAATATTACGATCTTTGCCCTTCAGCCCCTCGTGCCGGGTTATGCGGCATCCCCTGTATCCGCTTTAACCCTGTCGTCTTGACTGGATGATGCCTATACGAATGAATGTTTCAAGCTGCCAGTTTCAGGTGTCCTTTGCGGTTGTTCCTGATTTCGGGTTATACAAAACACTTCCCCCGCATAACACGCATTCTTCATCGATTGCGGATACGGTGGTTTGATTGTCTGATCAGCCGACTCATTGGCTACCGGATTTCTGTGTTGATCACTGCCGGTTCTTGAAACATGCCACGCATGCCAGCGGGTTTCTTTTGCGTCATCATCGACGCATCGCCTGCCGGAGTGAGTAGTTGCTTCTTTTCAATGCTGAGGTTGCCAGTTGCTATTTGGTTCGTTCTGTTTACTGTTCTTTGTTCGCTTGCTGAATGCCGCGCTATTTGGATTGTTCTGTCTTTGCCCGGCGATTGGCTGAGTCACTACGCTGTGAGCGTTCGCCAAATAAGTAGTACTAAGTTTTGATATGTTTTAGTATAATGGCATTCCCCCTCTTGAAACAATATAGCAATCCGACAAGAATTGTCCCAGTTTTTTGTGAACCATTCACAATCAACACGGTGTGAAACATCATTATATGTGATTTTTTGCAACGATTCAACCGAGTTTGCACCGAAAACGACCTGCTTCACCATGTAACGCGAGCGGTGTTTATAAAAGAATAACAAACGCCGTTTTCATGCCTATGCACTTGCCGAGACAAAAAGAAGGTGGTACTATTGATGCAACGCTGAAAAAATCAGATTCGATTTTCCACTCCAAAACGACAAAAAAACAACCCCTGCACGAACGATTCAAACCCCAGGATAGTAATAAGAACGAATTTTCTGTCGATAACAGGTGCGCCCGATATTCAAGCGATGTCGAGCGGAATCTGATTATTTACCCTATGCTGCTCGACCAGGGAGGTGCGCATGAAGTCCGTCATTAAAAAATTTACCCGGCAATCATTAGTCGAACTGACCTCGATTGTCGGCTGTCAGGTGCTCAATGCGCGCTGCTCTATGGAGCGCGAGGTTCTGCGCGCGACGGTTGTAGAGGACGCAAACCTCGGCCGTTGGGCACAACCCGGCGACGCAGTCATCTGCTCCGGCTATCCGTTCCACTCACATATGGAGCTGTTTTCGGCCGCGCTGGAGCAGCTGAACGAGGCGGGCGCAACCGTGTTGTGCATCAAGCCCGTGCGCAACAAGCCCTTTCCGCCGGAGGCAATCGAGCTTGCCGACCGGCTTGATCTGATGATCGTGGAACTCCCGCGGGAGGCGATTTTTGCCAATCTGATCCAGGAGATCTCCGAAAAGATCCTCAGTCTCAAGTCCGAGGCCTTCAGTTTGTTGCAAACGCAGACCGAGAGCCTGCTGGAAATCCTCTTTCGCGAGAACGTGCTGGAGGATTGCTTCCTGCACATCGAACAGTTCATCGGCAACCCCGTCATCGCGTTTGTCACCAACAGCAAACTCTATATGAGCCGCGAAACCCGCGCCTGGCTGACGCAGGAAGATCAAGCGGCTGTGTTCCACCTCTTCTGTCGCCAGAAGCAGACGCAGCAGATGTCACTTACAGCGAACATTGCTGGGCGCGACGTCACGTTTGACATGATCGAAATTCGTATGACCGGAGACGAGACGCTGCTGCTCGGCGTTGCCGAATGGAACCAACGTACGGACGAAATGATGTTTCTCGCGCTCAACCGCATCGGGAAGTTTCTCGCGGTCGAGGTAAAGAACGCGACCACCGTTGAAAAGGTGCAGCGCAGGCAGGAAGACACGTTGATCAACGACCTGTTTCTGGGCGAGTTTGGGAGCGATTCCGAGGTCGTCACCGCCGCCGCTTCTTATAATTACCATCTGGATCGAAACTGGAAATATCGCGTCGCCATCGTTCGCCTGCTCCACCGTGCGGACAGTGCGCCGATGCATCTCAATATGCCAAGCCTGCTGCAAGGCGCACGCGAATATCTGCATCTGGACGCAATCCTTACCTATTATGCCGGAGAGATCGTGCTGATGTTCTGTGACGGCAGTGAAAACGCGGTATTGGATCGCTTCACCAAATGGATCAGCGGGATCGTGAATGGCTATGATATTCAGGTGTATCTGAGCGCGCCGTCGTCGCTTGTCGGCATCCCAAAAGCACTCGAACAGGCGCGCAATGTCGGCACGATCTGCCAGCGCTGCGCAATCACCGAGCGCGTCGTTACCATCGAGCACCTCGGTTCGCTTTGGCTACTCAACCTTCTGCCGCGCGACGAAACCATCGTCACCTTCATCGGCCGGTTTCTCAACCCACTCAAGCTCTACGATCAGGAGCACGGCAGCAGTCTCCTGCGCACACTGGAGGCATATTTAGACAGCAACTGCAGCACGAAACTGACCGCGCAGATTCTCTTTACGCACTACAACACAGTGACATACCGCGTCGAGAAGATTCAAAACCTGCTCGGCATCGATATTGAGGACAGCAACATCCGTCTCCAGCTCCAGATCGCGCTCAAGCTCGATCAACTGCTCACACAGCCGGTAAGCACAGGCGAGCGTGCGGTTCGTCCCGGCACGATGCAGCCCGACACAGAGCAACTCTCCGCTGCGCCTGCTCAAGAAAGGCGGTCGATCGCATGGGATACCTGATCTCGGGCGGCACCGTCGTCAACGCAACCGGGCAGCAGCGCGCGGATGTGCTGTTGGAAGGCGACCGCATTTCCGCCGTCGCGCCGAATCTGAGCGCACATGGTCACACAGCGATAGACGCGCAGAGCTGTCTGATTTTCCCGGGTTTCATCGATCCGCACACCCATTTCGACATGGAGTGCGGTTCGTTTTCTACCGCGGACGATTTTATCAGCGGCTCACGCGCGGCGATTCTCGGCGGCACGACGACCGTGCTGGATTTTGCGGAGCCTTACGGCGCGGAAACGACAAACGACGCGTATCGCAACTGGCGACAAAAGGCTGCAAAGAGCAGCTGTAACTACGCCTTTCACATGACGCTGCCCCGCTGGGAGAACGACACAGCGCAGCAGATGGAGACCACTATTGCCAACGGAATCACGTCCTTCAAGGTGTATACCACCTACGATATGATGCTCGACGACGCATCACTGCTCTGCGTATTTGAGGCAGCCGCGCGGCTCAACGCGGTCGTTTGCGTCCATTGCGAAGATGACGACATGATCCGCGCCGCAACGCAAATGCTGGAAGAGCAAAACAAAACCGGCCTCGCCTATTTCGCGCAGTCACGCCCGGCGGAAAGTGAAGCCGCGGCGGTTGCCCGCGTGCTTCGCCTCGCGGAACAATCTGGTGCGCGGGTGTATCTCGTGCATCTTTCCACGGCGGCTGCGCTGGAGCAGGTGCATCTTGCGCGGGCGCGCGGGCAGGAATTCTATGCCGAAACCTGCACGCAATATCTTGTTTTAACGCAGGACTATTACCAGTCTGCAGAGCCGGAGACGTTCGTGATGTGCCCGCCGCTGCGTACACAAGCGGACTGCGACGCATTCTGGGTGGCGCTTGCCGACGGTACGATCCAGACGGTCGGCACCGACCACTGCTCTTTCACCCATGCGCAAAAGCTCGCATCCGGCGCGAAGATCGGCGCGGTGCCCGGCGGTTGCGCAGGAGTTGCGCAGCGCGCGCAGCTGCTCTATACCTACGGCGTCAGCAAAGGCCGCATCACACCAGAGCAATTTGTCTCGCTGCTTAGCAGCGAACCCGCACGCATCTACGGCATACAGGAGCGCGGATGCATCGCACCGGGAATGATAGCGGATCTCGTCATCTGGGATCCCGAAACGCGCACCACGCTGACGCACGACAATCATCAGCATGCCTGCGACCGATCCCCTTATGCGGGCATGCAGCTAGCGGGTGGCGCGCGCACAGTGTTTGTCGGCGGCGAGATCGTCGCCGACAACGGATCGTTGATTCAAGCCGGAAAAGGGCAATATCTCGCAAGAAAGTAAGTTGTTTCCCCTTTTCACTGCGAAATATACTTAGTAATATCTCAGCCCGAAGGAGATAGATAAACAAGCACCCGCCGACAAAAATCGACGGGTGTTTTTTTGCGTAATATGTTGCTACGTCGATTATCCAAGCAACTGAAAATAATGCGTTGTCCTTATTCGGCAGCTGTCTCAATCGCCGGTTCTACGACAGCAGAATCAACTGTCTTCTCCGAGCGGCCGGTGCCCAACACGACGAGAATCACACTCAGTACAATCGCGCCGCAGCCGATGAACTTATTGACGCTCATGGATTCGTGCAGGATCAGCATACCGAGCATGGCGCTGGTCACGGGCTCCATGGTGCTGAGTAGCGACGCCGCGGTCGAACCGGAATAGCGCACGCCGAGTTGGAAGAAACGCACGGCGAGTACGCTCTGCAGCGGCACCATGATCGCAAGCAGCAACAGCCCCTTAACCGTCGCGCCCGATACATCCAGCGTGTTGGTCGAGAGTCCCAGCCCGCCCGCCGCCACGAGGCAGCCAAGCGAACCCCAGAACGCAAACGTCCAAACGGGGATATCCCTTAGCTGCGTGCGTTCCAGATAGAGGATGTAAAACGCATAGCTAAACCCCGAACCCACGGCGAGGAAAACGCCTGTGAGCTGTCCTTTCGCGGTGAGATCCGTCATCAGCGCGATGGCGACGACGCTGAGGAGCAGCGCGGCAACTTTCGCCAGATTGACCCGCTCCCGAAACAGCACCACGCATGCGATCATCACAGCCGATGGATAGACAAAGTGCAGCGAGGTGGACATGCCCGCGGGCAGATAGGCGTAGGACGAGTTGAGCAGAATCGCCGTCAAACCCTGCCCCGCGACAAACGCAAGCAGCGCGTCGACAAGCAGCCGCCCTTTGAGCAGGATCGGCTGACGATTGACGCGCGCAAGGATGCCCGCAAGCACCATCGTCACGATGGAGCGCAGCACCACCTGTGTGGTGGTGTTGATGCCGGTTGCGACGATGGTCTTGAAGAAGATCGGCGAGGTGCCGAAGATTACAGCGGACAGCACCGAAAACAGCACGCCCTTGAGTTTGATCGAGCGCGCGACTGTCACGGATTTACCACGTTTTGCGTGCTGCCGCTCTGCCACGCGGCAAGGTTTTGCACTGCGGCGTCCATCAACCGCTGGCGGCTTTCTTTGGGCGCCCAGCTGATGTGCGGCGTGATGATACAGTTCTTTGCGGAAAGCAGCGGATTGTCGTCGCGGATGGGTTCCTCGCTGACCACGTCGAGTCCCGCTGCGAACACCTTGCCGCTGTTGAGCGCGTCGGCCAGATCCTGCTCCACGATGAGCGGCCCGCGGCTGTTGTTGAGGAGGATTACGCCGTCTTTCATCTTGGCGATGGATGCGGCGTTGATGATGCCCTTCGTCTCCGGAAACAGCGGGCAATGCAGGCTGATCACGTCGGACTCCTTCAGCAGCGTGTCCAGATCGACATAGCTGCCGATGGCCTTTCCTGCGTCGTTTTGATACGCGTCAAACGCCAGCACGCGCATGCCGAGCGCTTTTCCGATCTCGCCTGTGCGCTGTCCGATGCGGCCAAATCCGATGATGCCCATGGTCTTGCCTTCCAGCTCGATCAAGGGATAATCCCAGAAGCACCAGTCGACGTTGCTGCTCCACCGGCCCGCGTGCACGGCGTCGCTATGGTGCGCGACATGGTGGCAGATTTCAAGCAGCATGGCGATGGCAAACTGCCCCACCGCCGCGGTGCCGTAGGTGGGGATGTTGCAAACGGGAATACCCCGCTCCTTTGCCGTTTGCGTGTCCACGACATTGTAACCCGTGGCGAGTACGCCAATGTATTTCACACTCGGGCAAGCCGCCAGCGTCTCCGCTGAAATCGGGGTTTTGTTGGTGAGTATCGCATCCGCGTCGCCGATGCGGGAGACGATCTCCTCCTTCGGCGTGCGGTCGTAAACCGTCACGGAGCCGAGCTGTTCCAGCCCGCCCCAGCTCAAATCGCCGGGGTTTAACGTAAAACCATCTAAAACAACTATTTTCATCTTGCGAAATTCTCCCTTTATAAGAGTACCCAAGCGAAGAAAATACCCCCGCCTGGGTTACTATTCTATCTGAATTTTTGCCCCGCGGCAATGTTTACAGCTTGCTGCGGTCGCAGATTTCCTCCGGGTCGACCACCGCCCAGATCGCGGTGTCCTCGCGGCCTGCTTCGTCGACGTAGTCCCGCGTGGCATTCTTGCCAAACGGAAGATCAACAGGCTGCTCATCCTGAAAGAAGATCCACTGATCGACCGGATATTTTGTCAGCACGAGATCGATCAAGTCCCGCATGCGGAAGCTGCGGATGACCGCGTTGCCGATTGTCGAAACCTTGACCTTGCCCGCTTGCTCCAGCCAGAGACCAAGCTTGTTGAAGTCGTACGGATACTCATAATAGTCGCCCGAGGTCGTGGGCCGCGGCTGATAGTCCATCATCATGCGCTCTTCCAGCGTGCCGTCGGGATGGCGGAGGGTCACCTGCCGCTCAATGGTGTGGCGATCCGGCACCTGCGCGAGATATTGACCGAAATGATGGCTCGTGGAGTTGACATAGGTCACGCCCGCAAGCACCACCTTGGTATCCAGCGCGAGCATCTTGCCAAACGCGCTTCTCAAATCAAACGCGGAGATCGCGGGATCGACATCCGTAATCATCTTCGCGTGCTTACCGACGGCGGAAAAACTATGCCGATAGGCAATGCTTCGAACCGCGCCCGGAAAGTGACGGATGGCCTCGCTGATGGCGCCCATCTCGGATTTATCGTTAACGGGATCGATCACGGGATGCTCCTGCACCTCATGAATGAAGCAAAACGCCGGGGCGACCAGCGTGCCCGATTCTTTGCCCAGCGCTTCATACAGCGCCTCGCCGATGGCCTTGCCCGCGCCTTCGACATAGCCAAACGGGCGCATTGCAGACTGCAGCAAAACGGTATCCCCCGGCTCTACGCCAACAGCGCGAAAGCCGTTCAACGCATCCTGATAGGTGGCTGTTTTCATGGCAATTCTCCTTACCTGTATCGTAGTCGCTCATCAGCGGACGGCGGCGATTGCGTCGTCCAGCTGTTTTTCGCTCTTAACGCCGACAATTGCGGAAACGACCGCAGGCTGCTCCAGCGTCCAGCGCAGCGCATACGCGCTCATCGTGATGCCGCGCGATTTTGCACCCGCTTCAATCGCCTCCAGTTTATCATACAGCGCGTCGTCCGGCGAGGCGAGCCAGGCGGGTTTTTCGTCCGCACGGGAGCCCTTCGGCGGCTCCATGCCGCGCTGATATTTGCCCGTAAGCAATCCGCCCTGATAGATCTGGTACGGGATGACCGCTATGTCCTCTGCAGCGCACAGCGGGATGAGTTCGTTCAGCGCGTCCTGCTTGAGCATGCTCAACGGCGGCTGGCAGACCACGGGACGCGGCAGATGCAGCTCGTCCGCGGCATTCAGCAGCGCGCGGAGCTGTTCCGCGGAATAGTTGCTCACGCCATAGTAGCGAATCTTGCCCGCAAACACCGCTTTTTGCAGCGCGCGGAGAATCTCTTCCGCGGGAACGCTGCCGTCAAAGCGGTGCAGATAATACAGATCAATATAATCCGTATTCAGGCGTTTGAGGCTTGCGTTCAGCTGCTTTTCAATCGCCTTTGCGCTCGTGCCCTCATCCTCCGGGTCTGCGCCGACCTTCATGCCGACCTTTGTGGAGACGATCACGCTGCCGCGCGGCATGCCGGAAATCGCTTTGCCGACGATCTCTTCCGCAACGCCGCCCGCGCTGCCCGCAACACGATTGTAGCCTTCATACATGTTCGCGGTGTCGATGTGGTTGACGCCATGCGAGAGCGCGTATTGCGTGAGCTTCACTGCGTCGTCAAACGCGACGGGCGAGCCAAACGTCATCGTGCCCAGCGTCACCGAGGACACGGAAATTTCGGTTTTTGGAATTCGGTTCATCACTCGTTTTCCCTTCTTTTACCATTCTACTGCGCGGAGCGTACTCGCCTCCGCAAAAATGCATTTTCCTCAAAGTTCCACTGCGCGGAGCCGCTCGACAAGCGTGCCCGCCTCCGCCATAAAGGCTTTCGCAAACGCCGCGTCATACTGCGGCGCGGGTGTGCGAAACACCCGGTCATGCATCCCAAGCTCGTGCAGGATGCACGCAAAGCTTTGGAGCAGTCCGCGCCGCATCACCACAACGCACAGTGCGTTGAGCGTGCTCTGCAGCGTAAACGCTCGTTGATAATCCCCCGCTTTTGCCGCGCGAAAGATGCCGGCATACGCCTTGGGGAACACGGTCGCCCACATGCCGATGCCGCCGTCCGCGCCATGAATGACCGCGGGCGCAAGATACTCGTCCTTGCCGCTGAACACAGCGATGCCATCAGGCTTCTCCGCGATCAACTGCTGTGTAAAGAAAAAGTCGTTGGTAGAGGATTTGACCCCCGTCACGCCCGGCACGGTCAGCGTTTCAAGCACTTCGCTGAGCGAAAAACTCACGCCCGGCTGCGGCATGTAGTACAGGATCAAGGGGATTCCCGCGGCTTCGCTCAACGCGCGGTAATACTGCATTTGCTGCGCATGGGAGGCTCCGGGAAGCGGGACGGTAGAGACCCCGTCCGCCCCGCTCTCGGCTGCGTGTTTTGCCAGTTCCAGCGCGTCGCGCATGGTGAACGCGCCAACCTGCACCAGCGCGGATTTCCCGTGCCGGTGACAAATTTCGACACCGATTTCGGCAGCGGCTTTTCGTTCCGCGAGACGCATTTTCATGCCGTCCCCCGTGCCGCCGCAGATGTATGCGCCGTCCAGCGGCTCTCGCATGCCCGCTTCCAGCAGTTCGGCAAACGCCGTCTCTAAAAAGCGATCCTGCGCATCGCAGGGCGAGCAGGCGGGCACGAGCACGCCGCCTGTCACCGGCTTACGTGTCATCATCGTATTCTCCTCTGTCCGCTTATTTCGCGGCCTTCAGATCGGCGATGGCAGACTTGATCGAATCCGCAATGGTTTCGATAACTTCGTCTTCCATGCCGCACCACATCGGAACCGAGAAGCTGTTGTCCCAGAATTTCTCGAGCACGGGGCAATCGTGATCACCCTGACCGAGCTTCTGGAAGAGCGGGTAACGGTAGAGCGGATAATACTGCACGATGCTGCGGATGCCGTACTTCGTGGTCAAAAGATCGAGAAGATCGTTGCGGTCTTTGCCAAATACTCTGCCGTCAAAGTGCTGGATGTACTGGTGGCGGACATGACGGTATCCTTCCGGAATCTTGTTAAACGTGATCTCCGGCACATCCTTGAGCAGATCACGCAGTTTGTCGTTCTGCGCGATGATGATGTCCGAGAATTTCGTGAGGTTTTTTAGCTCCATGCTGCCGAGCGCGCACTGCGCCTCGCCGATGCAGAAGTTGTTTGGCCAGAAGCCTTCGATGTCCATATCTACGTTGCTCATCGCGGGCACCCAGTAGCGATCCCGCGGGTAGGTGAAGCCGCAGACGCCGTTGTGACGAATGCCGGGCACGAGCTTCGCGTCCGAATCGCTCTTGACGGTCAGCATGCCGCCCTCGCCAAGGGTCGTCATCGTCTTCGCGCCATGGAAGCTAAAGCAGCCGAAGTCGCCGAATGTGCCGACATGCTGACCGTTGATGCGGGAATCCAGCGCCTGCGCGCAATCTTCGACAACCTTGAGGTTGTGCTTTTTCGCGAGTTCCATAATGGCGGGCATATCGCAGGGCATGCCAAGGAGGTGGACGCAGACGATCGCTTTGGTCTTGCTCGTAATCTTGCGCTCAATGTCCTTGACGCTGACCACCCAGGTTTCGGGATCGATATCCGACCAGATGATCTTCGCGCCTTCTTTGCCAAAGGGAATCGCAGATGCGCAGAACGTGTACGCCGGAATGATGACCTCATCGCCGGGTTTCACACCACAAAGCGTCGCGGCAAGGCTCAGCGCATGCGTCGCGTTGCCGACGGCAAAGGCGTGGTTTGCGCCCGTGAAGGCTTTGAAATCCGCCTGAAACTGCTCCTGCATTGCGCCCTGCGTCTGACCGGGCACATCGCGCATCACGCGGACGACTTCCGCGATTTCTTCTTCGGTGTAGGGACGCTGACGCGCGGGGATGGAAACGCGATAGCCCGAGACCGCGCCGCGGCCGGATGCATCGCCCTGAATGGCTTTGTTGGACATGGTTGTATTCCTCCAGATTATTTAAACTGCAAGCAAATCTACGGATGACTCCGCAGGATGTATCTGTATCATAATCTGCGTGATCCTGCTTCCACCATGCCGAAACCGCGCGTGTTTTTTTTCATTCGCGCGGTTTTCATACCAAGCACGGCTTGACGCTTCCCGCCCATGACGCGCTATAATGATGCTGATAAGGAGTTGTGATATGGAGCATCCAACGGCAGTCGATCAAACGTTCACCGTGCGCGCGTTCGCGGGCGATCTGCCCGTCGAGTGTTTTCTCTCCGCGCGCGGTTTTTTTGATGATCACAGCCTCGTGCGGCCGTCCTTTTCCGAAGATCATGTACACGCGAGCTTTGAGCTGTTGCTCTGCCGCAAGGGCAGCGGGCATCAGTTTATCGAGGGCGTTGCGCACGCCTATGCGGACGAAACCTTCTTCCTACTCGCGCCGTTTGTCACCCATGCGCACATCGCCAATCCCGGCTCCGCCGAAGTGCGCTGTTCGATCCGCTTTATCCTGCCAGAAGGGGCTGCGTTCTCCGGCCGCTGCGAACCCGCTCTCTCCGCCGCGTTGGAACGGCTGCGTCGTGAACAATATGCGCAGCTCCCCGCGAGCAAGCAAATCATAGCGTTAGCCGATCTTTTGACCGAGGCGGTCTGCTCGGCGGAATCCACCGCGCTATTGGTGCTTGGCGGCCTGCTCTCCGCGCTGTTTTCGAGCGTGTTTGCGGAGCTCACCCGTCTCTATGGCGGCACGAAGGAGAGCGCGGCGCCGATGCTCCGCGCCGAGAGCGACTCCGCGCGCAGGCTCATCATCGACAGCTTCTTTGGTCAGTCGCTGGATGGCTCGGCGCGCATCGAGGACCTCTGCGAGCAGGTGCACATCAGCCCCAGCAGCCTCAACCGCGTGATTCGGGAGCTCTACGGTACTTCTTTTAAACAAAAGCTCATCGAAGCGCGGGTTGCGTACATCAAGTATTATCTGAAGTATACCGACTTGCCGATTCGCGCCGTCGCGGAAAAGACGGGCTTTCTCGAGGATAACAAGCTCTCGCTCTTCTTCAAGCAGCACACGGGGCTTTCCCCGACACAATACCGGCAAAAAGAACGCACTGCGCCGCCGGAATCGATGTAATCCGCAATAAAAAAAACAACCCGGTCGGGTTGTTTTTTTGTGCGTCATTCTTATTCGACCACGCTCTCGCTCGCCATGCCGATATCCACCTTTGCGCCGGGCAATTTCGCGTTGAAGTGCTTCTCCAGCACACGGTTTGCAAACGACGCGGAGACAAAGCGCTCCAGCGCGATGCCGAACAGCGCATAGTAAGCCAGCGCTAGCACGACAAGCAGCCCCGGATAGGCGGGCAGCAGCCACAACAACAACGCAATGACCGCGATAGGCGAAAGATTGATAAGCAGTGTTAAAAAGCTTCTCGGCAGCTCCAGAAACGTGAGCAAAAACGCGTTCTTGATGATCTGACCGAACTTCAACCGATAAGTGACCAGAATCGTATAAACCAGTTGCCGCATCAACAGCGCGAATATCACGACTATCGCGATAAACCCAAACAGAACATAGTACCCGACGCCAGCGCTATCGCCGAGATTGCCGTAGTACCGCAACGCGCTGTAGGCCGCAAGCGGCATAAGACCTTCGATCAGCGAGAACCCGAGCGCCTGCGCAAAGTTTCGCTTCATGCCGCCAAACAGCGTTTGCCAGCGCATACAGGGTTCCCCGCGGGACCAGTTGCGCATCAAAAGCGAGATTCCGGCGAGCATCGGGCCGGTGATAAACAGGCACGCCGCAAGCCCCGCCAGATACGCTCCCATAAACGGCGCGGTTTGAAACGCGGCAGTCTCCAGCGTCAGGAGCGATTCCAGCGAAAGCTCCGTCCAGACGCTAGCGGGCAGATAGAATACATAGCAAACCAGATTGACCGCGAAAAACCAGCTCCAATAATTCCCGAACGTCTGGCGGAATAACGCTCGTCTGGTTTTTGGTCGCTCCTGCGGCGGGAGGTCTTCCAGCGGCGGTTTTGGAAAGAACAGCCCCTTAAACATTTTTCTCGCGCTTTCTGCCTGCCGCGCCTTCACGCGCGGGTCCGGTTGAGTCGCGCACAACGAGTCGCGGAGAATATTCCACCTTGTTGATCACGGGCGGCAGCATTGCCTCGCTGAGTTCGCGCCTGCGCGCGGTGATCTGATCCACAGCCGCTTTGCAGCGCACCTGCAGATGATGGTCGATGGTGGTCAGCTGAGGCGTGGAGATCACCGAGGTGAAGATGTTGTCAAACCCGCAGACGGAGAAATCGCCCGGCACGCTGTAGCCGTGCGCCTTGATTTCGTCGATCAGTCCGATCGCGGTCATGTCGTTGACGCCGATGATGGCGGTGGCGCGCACGCCCTGCTCCAACGCCTGCCCCATCAATTTGCGCCCGACCGCGTATTCATACGGCATCGCATCCGGCAGCGCATCGGTCTCCGTCTGCGCTTCGGAAGCTAGAAGTTCGAGGCTGTCGTCCTCCAATCCCTGCGCACGCAAAAAAGCGCGAATGCCTTCCAGTCGCTGCTGCCGCGCGAGGGTCAGTTGGTTAAACGGCGTGGACACAAACAAAAACTTCCGGTGTCCTAGAGCGTAGAGATGCTCGGAAAGTATCTTTCCTGCGCGCTCGTTGCTCAGTTCGATCGAGCAAATCGGCTGTTCCGCGCGCTTCTCACCGATCAGCACGGACGGCACCGTATCGGCAACGTTTTCCACGATCTCCGGAAAGCTCGGCAAAAACGTGAAGATCATGCCGTCGATGCGCGTCTTTAAGAATGTCTCCAGATAATAGCGTTCCAGCTCCGGTTTGCGCAGGGTGTTGCAAACGATCACGCAATAGCCGCAAGCGTCCGCATAGCTCTCTACCGTCTGCACAAGTTCCGCGTAAAACGGGTTGTTCAGCGTCGGCGTAAACAGAAGCAGAATGCCGGTACGCGAACTGGGCGTACGCTTCTTGCGCTTTGGCAGCTCGTAACCCAAATCCTGCGCCGCCTGCACCACCCGCTGCTTGGTTTCCTCGTTAAACAGCACCTTGTCGCTTTCATTCAGGATAAGAGAAACGGCGGATTGGGACACGCCAGCGCGCGCGGCGACATCCTGCGACGTGACTTTTTTCATGCGATTATTACCCCTCAAACCGTGAAATGATCACTAATAATTCCTAATAATATGATACCGAATTTCAGCGCTATTGTCAAACGATTTCTCCCATAACGTGGATTTTCGCATGATTTTTGGTTAGTTTTACTTCTTGGCATAAAGAATCTCGTAAAATACAACCAATCGTGCTTGCGAAATCTTGACTTTTTAGCACAGTTTTGCTATTTTATTAGATGTGAGTATTAGTTAGGTCGTTTCAGTCGCGTTGCAATATCGAGAGGAAAATTCGAGACCCGGCGCAAACACTGCGCCCAAGGGAACGCATTATGACAAACGCATGCAACGCGCAAGCACAGCCCCGCAATGGCGGAACGATTTTCTCGCTCGGCGAGCTTTTAGTTGACCTGATCCCGGTAGAAGACGGTGGCCGTATTGAACAAGCGGGCGCCGTATTGAAGGTTGCCAGCGGAAGCGCTGGAATTTTCGCGTGCGCTGTTGCGGCGCTCGGCGCGAAAAGCGGCTTTCTGGGTAAGGTCGGCCTTGACGCACTCAGCCGCATGGTGTATTCCACCGTGCGGGAGATCGGCGTAAACATGGATCACGTTGTCCATTCCAACGAGGGCCAGATTGGCCTCGCTTTCATCGAATACCTGCCGGATGGCAAACGCAATTATGAATATTACCGCAACCGCTCGGTCGGCAGCCTGTATCGCGCAGACGAGCTGGATGCGGATGCACTCGATGGCGCGTTTGCGCTGCATTTCCCGGGTATGCTGTTGGATTTGTCCCCGGAACTGCGCGAAGCGAGCCTGTTTGCTGCACGCGCGGCAAAAGAGAAAGGCGCGCTGTTGAGCTTTGATCCCAACATCCGCGCGGAGCTTCGCGCCGGCGCATCAATGGAGCGTATGATCTCCGTGATTCGCATGTCCGACATCATCGCGCCGACGCTTGTCGAAGGGCAGATGATCACCGGCAAGCAGAGCACGGGCGACGTGCTGCGCGCGCTGCACGAGATGGGTCCGGGCGTCGTTGCGCTCACGCAGGACAAAGACGGCGCGGTGGTGAGCCGAAACGGCGAGGTCGCACTCTGCAGCGGCATCGATGTGCCCGTCATCGACCCGACCGGCGCGGGAGATACATTTGCCGCGGCGCTGGTCGTTGCGCTCCAACGCGAGATGTGTCTTTCGGAAACCGCGCTATTCTGCAATTGTGCCGGGACGCTCGTCGTCACCCGCCGCGGCGCGATCGGGCAGGCGATCCCCACCCTTCAGGAAGTGGACGCGCTGATGGCGCAGAAGCCCTGCGATGTACGCATCGTCCCGCTCAGCGAACTGGAGTAATCAAACGGAGGAAACATAAATGAATCTTAAACAACGGCTGCGTGCCGGAGAACATCTGCTGGGCACCATGGTGACCACATTTGCCGCCGCCGATATGGCAAAGCTCATCAAACAGTACGGATTTGAATTCTTCATCATCGACTGCGAGCACGGCGCGTTTACCACGCGCGAGGTTGCGGACATGATCGCGGTCGCCCGCGCAATCGACATGCCCGTCATGGTGCGCATCCCCGAGATGCGGCGCGAACACGCGCTGAAGTTCACCGAGATGGGAGCAAACGGTCTGCTGTTGCCCAACACCGAAAGCGCGGAGCAGGCGCAGATGCTCGTAGACTGCACCAAGTATGCGCCGATAGGACACCGTGGCGTGTCGCTATCCCGTCCGCACACGGACTTTGCGAAGGTGGAAGGCTGCGCATACATGGCGCGTGCAAACGAGGAGAATATCCTGCTTTGCCAGATCGAGAGCCGCGCTGGCGTAGCTAACATCGACGAGATCATGGCAGTTGACGGCATCGACGCCGCGCTGATCGGGCCAAACGACATGACGCAGGACTACGGAAAGCTGGATCATTTCGACGATCCGGAGATTGTGGACGCAATCTCGCGCGTGGTCGCCTCCGCCAAATCGCACGGGAAATTCTCCGGCGCGCACTTCGGCGCTGCAGCTCCCTTGATTCCGTGGATCTCGCGCGGGATGCAGCTGAACATGTGGAACAGCGATATCGGGTTGATGTCCCTCGGCGCGGCTTCCGGTCTACCGGCGCTGCGGGATGCGGGAAAGTAAATCGTAGACAAGCAAACAAAAAAAGGCCTCACGGCCTTTTTTGTTGCGCTGAATCGCGCTACTGCTTTTATTTAGATATACCAGTCTCCGCTGCCCATATCGAGCGCTTCAAACGGGTCTTTCGGGTGGACGCAGGCGTACCAAACGTATCCCTCTAGCGCTTTTGTCAGCAGGTTTGCATTGAGCAGGCGTTGCAGCAACTCATCCGAAAGTTCTCCCTCTTGCACAGGTCTGCGGCTGCCGAGGGCGTTAATCTGAGTCATCGCGTCGGGAATATCCCGCTGCAGCTGCGGCGAGAGAAACACCTTTCCCTCCGCAAGATACGCATCATACGGCCAGCGATTCTTACGATGCGGCGTCATGCCGCTGACACACATCATGGGACCATCGCACGGCGCAAAGCCGCTGCCTTCTGAGGGTCGGAACACCACGTCGATATTGTAGTAGAAGTGGATGTCGGGTCTGCCGTCAAACATCGGGAACGCCATGCGCGCAACGCCGTTATCATCCGTCTCCGATTCCACCTGTAAGCTTGCCTCGCTCTGCGGAATGGTGCTGAAGCTGCCATCCGCATTCCAGACGGGATGCGCGCGGAAGAGCACTTTTTGACCTGCAACAGGCTTCCCGCCCGCCATCAGGCGCGCAGAAAACGCGTTGATATAGTGCGTATTCTCCGCATCCATCTCACGCACGAGCGTCAGCGCGCAGCTCTCCGGCATGCGGTTTTCAACGCGGAAACGATCCACGCCAATGACCATGTCCTCCTGACCAAGCGCCATGTCGCCGCCTTTGTGCCCGAAGTTGAGGATGGTTCCATCCTCCGCCGCGATCAAAAGCGGCTGATACAGGCTGGTCGGAAGCTTGTCCACCTCATACCAGTTTTCGCCGAAGTCGTTGCTGCACGAATACGGCTTGTTCCGGCGGCTGCCGACGATCAGGCCGTCCTCGCGCATCACGAGGCTCTCCGGCACAAAGCCACCCATAGGATCGCGCTTCGGGTCCTGCGGCGCGCCGCGGCGGATGCCGAAGAACGTGCCGTTGAGATAGCTATCCCCCCTGCGCTCGACAAACTGTCTACCGACGGGCGTCGCCTGCACGTCTCCCGCGATGAACAGGAGTCTTCCGTCGGGGCATTCGCAAACATCGTATTCATGCGCGCCGATGCCCGGCAGCACATAATGCGGGCCTGTGAAGTTTATCCCGTCCCGGCTCGCCAGAAAACAGGTTTGAATCTTGTTGATGTAGGTCTCGCCCGGCAGCATGGTGTTTCGCGTGGTGCGCTCCTGACCCAATCCCCAGGGCGTGCCATAGAGACAGGTCAATAGCAGCAGCGTACCGTCTTTGAGTCTGCGCGCGCGCCAGAGATATGGCGCGCAGCCCGCGAGCAGCGTGCCGATTTCGCGCCATGTAGAGCCGCCGTCAAGACTCTCGCGCACTTTGATGCCGTCAAACCAGCCGGTTCTTGCGTCGTTGATGCGCGGTACATCGTAGCCAAGAATGCGCCCGTCCGGAAAGCCCATATTGCAAAACGAGCCTTCCTCCAGCGGGCAGCGGCCTGTCTTCGTAAACTTTTTTCCATTGTCCGAGGAGACCATATAGACGCGATAGGAGCGTTCCAGTTCGCTCCCGCATTCAACCGAGCAATAGGAAACGGGAGCACCCACCGCCTCGCCCATCTCCAGGAGCGGCGGCTGGTAAAACGGGTCTTTCTCGCGAACCGTCTCTTTAAACGAAAGCCCGATTCGCCCGTCACCATAGGTAAAGCACGTCGTCCATGCGACAAAGCCGGGGCGCACCTCCGGGGTATATAGGATGCGGCGCTCGGCTTGCTGCGCGGTCAATCCGTGGCCGAAAACTTGTTCCATCTGCGTCACTCCTTATCTAGAAAATCACAATCAATCAATCTCTGAAATGGCCACGCTGCGCTTTTCCTTCTGGGAAAGCAGCGCTGCGGTCAGCACGCGATGACTGAGCTGCGCCTCCTCCGGCTTGAAGCACGCAAACGGGCAAGCCAGCCCGCGCAGTTCTGCAACAAACGCTGCGAACATCTGCAGTAACGAATCAGAGAAGCCAAACTCAAAAATGCTGCCCGTAATGGTTGCAAACGCGGGTTTGCTGCCGACGACGAGCCTACTCCACGCCTGCTCACGCCCATCATTTCTCGTGAAATGAATCGCGTTCGGGTCGTCGGAGCTAAACTTTGCCGAGAGATTCATGCCGTAGATTTCATATTCCACCGTGTTGGTGCAGCCGGGCGCCATGCGCTTCATCTCAAACGTCAGGGGGAATTCATCTCCCGCCGCGTTAACACCATCGCAGAGCAAAATCGCGTTGTCCCAAGTTTCGCAGGGAACGAGGCAGCCTTCCTTATTCGGGCGCTGTTTTGCGATGTTCGCGAGCTGCGCCGAGACGCGCAGAGGCTGGATACCAAGCCGGAACGGCAGGTGCTGCGTGTGGATGCCGAGGTCTCCCATGCAGCCATACTCGCCGTTGGCGGAGAGCGTGCGCTTCCAGTTGATGGGCTTGGTCAAATCCATGTCGGACGAATGCTTGATGGCAAACTTCGCCTCGATAATCTGGCCGAATGCGCCGCTCTTGTACCATTCTACCATCTTTTGCACGGCGGGATAAAACGGAAACTCGCTCGAACAGCGCACGAGCACATCGGGTCGATTGTCCATCGCGCGCTGTATCTCGCCGAACGCTTTCCGATCGAGCCCAAACGGTTTTTCGCCGATCAGGTGCTTGCCAGCGCGAATCACGTCGCCATACACTTTTGCGTGCAGATGATGCGGCACCGCAGCGTAGACCGCCTCGATTTCGGGGTTTTGCAGCATCTCGTGATAGTCACTGTAGAAATACTTCGTGTCCGGATCGCGCCGGAACCAGTCTAGGTTTTCCTCGTTCGTGTCGCACGCGGCGAGGATCACCGGGCGCGGCAAATCGCCCAGCAGGTGCAGCCAGCGCAGCGATGCGCTCGCAAACTCGCGCCCCATCAAGCCGCAGCCGATGACACCAAAGGAAACGGTTTGTTCAGGCATTCTGTTCTTCCTCCATACCGGTCAGGCAGCGGTCCATCTTCTCAACAAGCCCCAGCGCCATCTGTTCCGTGATGATAATCGGCAGTTTCGTCAGTGCGACGGGCGGGCAGTTTGGCTTATACGTCTGCGCACTGATGTCCACCCCATAGGTAAACTGCATCCGTTTGCAGAATTCAACCGCGTCCGGCACGTTGACAAAGTTCAGCGTGCTCATGTGCGCGTCGCCCTCAGCGGAGCTAATCAGCTTTGCGTGCTTTTCAGCAATCGTAACCATCGCCTCATGGTAGAGTTTGCCCACGCGCGCAACTTCCGCGCCGTTCTCCGCGAGAAACTCCATCGTGATGAGGTAGGAAAGGCTTGCGAGCTCCTCCTGCCCGTTGGTAACCAGCGCGCCAAACTGGCTCAGAAGGTCGAACGCGCCGGAGAAGATCATACGGCTGGAGGCATAGTTTCCACCGGGAAAGCCCTTTCCGACCGAGACAAAATCCGGCTGAATGCCGTATTTACGGAAGAGAAACAGGCTGTCATACCAGGCGCAGGACTGAATCTCGTCGCAGAGCACGGGCGTACCGCTCTCGCGGCAAAGACGGTATGCCGTCTGTAAAAACGCTTCGTCGAGCCGGATGCCGCCGTAGTTCATCATGATGATCTCGTGCAAAAATCCCGCGGTTTGATACGGCGGCTGGTTCCAGCGGCGGATTGCTTCCTCAAACCCTTTCGGGTCGTTGATCGGCACGCCAACCACGCGATACAGTCCGCACTCCTCCGCCTTTTTGCCAAACGCAGGCCAGAGCCCGCGGAGCGTCTGCGCGATCACGGTCGTTCCGTGATACCCCGCCGTGATGCCGCCCGCGTTGTCCGCCATGACGAGGAACACGGGGATTCGCCCTTCGCAAACGGCTTTCGCACCGTCGATTGGATAAAACCGCGCAAGCATCATCTTGATCGCAGCCTCGACCGCGAGCGATCCCGTCTCGAGATTGATCACGCGATTGAGCACGCCCGGTTCGCGGGAGGCGAGAATATCGTTCATCTGCGCGCTGTCCTCCACAACGCCGTTCGCCGTGGCGATGAGCCGCCGCTCGTTTTTGCGCGTCAAATAACCGCGCGTATTGTTGTGCGTGGCGTTTGGGATGCCGAGCCGCTTTGCGATGTCGATCAGACGATAGCCGGGAAACGCGTGCCCGAGCGGAATATGGTAATGCTCGCTCTTTGCCGCGAAATACAGCCGCCCGTCTTCACCGACGCGGAACCCGCCGAACCCTGCCAGCGGAGACTGCGCATTGTGCTGCGCCGCGCGATAAGAATCGCTCGGCGCGCCGCTCTCCGCGCTGTCCATCGCAGGCGCAATCTGTTCGCCCGTGCGGGAAAGCAATGCTTCCTGTCGCGCGAAGTGCTCCGCCGGACAGAAGGACACCTGCTCATGCGCAAGCAGGCGCAAAGCTGCCTCGCTCTGTCCCGTCAACGCGGCGTTTGCCGCACACACATAATTGACATAGTCCTCTCCGGCGAGATCCGCCAGCGAGCGCGTAAAATTATGAAACACTCTTTTTACCTCCAGAAACTCGTTGCAGTCTATCTTCCGATCAAACGATCTCTATAGCTCCAGATACTCGATTCCAAGCAGTTGCGCAAAGAGACGGATGCGCACGCGATGCTCGCCGTAGACCACCGTCTCATGATGCGTGCCGCCTGCCGTGAGCCAACGCTGCGCGAGCGTCGCCGCGCCGGAATCCGGCTGGAAGAAGATGTACGGCATGTCGATTTTGCGAAGAACCGGCTGCTCCGGCAGCGTTCCGTGCGATACGACAAGGCGGAACCGCTCGCCGCCAAGATGCACGATGCTGATCAGGCTCGCCCTTCCCGCAGCCGGCGCAAAGATCGGCGTCGGCGGGTTGCTAAGCCCTCCCTCATTGAATACGCGATCCATCAAAAACGGCTTTTTCTCCTTGCGGCAGGTTCTCCAGTTGCCCTCACCCGCATGGCAAAGCAGAATCGCATCTCGTTTGAGATCCATCATGTACATCTCGGAAAAATTCGCCATCCCGCAGAGCGTGTCCATGGCGGCGACCATCGCGGCGCAGCTTGCGTCGCCCTCCGCGGCATAGCCGTAGCCTTCCGCGAGCAGATTGCTCGCCGCCAGCAGCGGCAGCTGGGTATACCGCCCGTCCGCGCCGAACTCTTCAAAGTGCGCGGTATAGCCTGCGTAGCCGTTCTCTTCGACATAGCGTTTTAAACCAAGATAAAGCCGCACGGCGTAAGCATGCCGCTCCCCGGGCATGTTCGGATCGACGTCAAACAGCTTCCGCTCGAGCTGAACGCGCGCGTCGATTTCATCTTGCGAAACCTGCTCCACATATTTGGTCACCGTGCCGATAGAGTCGTAGATAAACTCCGGGCCCAGCTTGCGATAGACCGCCATGTCGTCCGTTACCACATCGCCCATGCCAGCGAGTTTGCCGATAATGCCGATGCGCATGTTCTTCATGTGGCGCACGGTCTGCGCCGCCGCGGCAAAGTCCGCAACAAATGCGTTGAGCGTGCCGTCGAACCGGCTGCCTGCAAAACAGGCGCAAGGGATGCCCGCGCGCAAGAGCGCGTTTGCGTTGTCCTGCGAGCCGTGAATGCCCTGGTTGACCGTCAGTTCCAGTTCCTCAAAGTCGTCGCCGACGGTTTCGTCCGGCTGGATCAACGCGAGCGCAAGCGGCAGGCGGTTGTCCTGCATCGCGCGGACGAGATATTGCCCCTGCGAATAGCTGCACAAAAGAATCAATATCCCATCGAGGCCCTTGCGATTATATTCCGCGGTCATGCGCTCGATATCAGCGCGATTGAGCGCGAGCGCATCAAACGAAAACACGGCAGCGTCTTTGAGCGAGGCAAGCACTTCGCGCACATAAGCCGTCTGCTGCGCGGTGATGCCAGGAAAGATCGGCTCGTACGCCTCCAGCATCAGCGCGAGTACACCAATCTTCGGCAACGGCCGCTTTTTATCATTCGTCATATCCACTAGAAACACCCTTCCTTTTCATAAACGCTTTTGAGCGCCTCAAACAGCGCGTAAAACCTGCGATATCCTCTTGCATACGCTTTGGCAGTGTCCGTGTTTGGCTGCAGCACCGCGCGTTCACGGATCAGCGCCGCAGGATACGTTCCGCGCGGAACGACTCCTGCGCCCCATGCCGCGAGCAGTGCTGCTCCGGCGGAGGCTGCCTCTGTTACGGCGGGCACGATCAATTCACGACCGGAGATATCTGCGCGCATCTGCGTCCACAATGCGCTCTTTGCACCGCCGCCGATGGCACAGACGCGTTCTGCACTGCATCCCTGCTCCCGCAGCAGTTCCAGAAACAGCTTGAGTTCATATCCCGCGGACTCCAGCAGCGCGCGCGCAAACTCCGCCCGCGTGCTCGACAATCCCGCGCCGAAGAACCCCGCCCGCGCATTATGGATCGGTTCCGGGTTGACGCAACCGCACAGATACGGCAAAAACGTTACGCCGTTGCAGCCGGGCGCTGCCATCTCCGCGAGGCGATCAAGGCTTGCGTAGTTCTCGCCGCTCATGCCGAATTCGCGCAGGAACCACGTCAACGCCATGCCGCCGGTGTTGCCGATCGGCAGGCAGACATACTTTCCATCGAGCGCATGACGATAGATCGTCACCCGTTTTGTCGGGTCGAAGATGGGCGAATCCGTCACAGCAGCTACCACATGAGCGGTGCCGAGCGTCTCCACCGCGATGTTTTCCTGTGTTGCGAGCGCGAGCACTGCCGCTGTTTGATCCATCGCGCCGGTGAAAACTGGCGTTCCTGCGCGAAGGCCGAGATAGCGCGCGGCTTGCGCTGTCAGCTTGCCTACCGCTGCGCCGGAGGGTAAAATTTCCGGCAGCAGACTACGCGGAATGCCCGCTGCATCTAACGCCGTTTGCCAATAATCGCCTGTGTGAATGTCGAGCCATCCCGTGCTGCAAGCGAGGCTTGCATGCGTTGTCGACTCGCCCGTTAAAAACAGACGGATATAATCTTCCAGCTGGAGCAACTGATGCGTCCGCTCAAACACGTCCGGTTCTCGCTGCTTTAACCATAAGGCTTTCGATAGCGGCAGCGCGCCGTTGATCTCCGGCAGGCCCGTGGTTTGATAAAACGTGTCGGCATCCAGTTCACGCGAAATCTGCGCTGCCTCCTGCTCTGCCCGCGCATCCAGCCAGACGATCGCCCGCCGGAGCGCTTCTCCCGCTTTGCCGACCGGGATCAGCGTTTCGCCCTGCGTGGTGATGCCGATAGCCTGCAGCTTTCGCGGCATGCCGAGCGACACGACGCACTCCTTCATCGCACCGAGGTAATCCCCGGGCTCCATCTCGACGCCACCATCCTGCGTCCGCGCCTGATAGGAGACGGAAGCAAGCGCGACAAGCTCCAGCTCCGGCGTGAACAGCGCGGTCTTGAGCGCACTGGTTCCCACATCAAACGTGAGGATTGCGCCCTCTGTTCCGGGCAGATAGATGGTTCGCTGTGCCTGCATCATGAAATAATCACTCATCCAATCTTTGATCGTGCCTTTTTTGCCTCGTTTACGTGCGCTGCTCGGTTCGTTACAGCCGCACAGTTTCGAGCAATCCGCTCTCGCTGCTGCGTTTGGCGGCGAGACAAACCGCAGCGCTGCTCAGTCCGGCTTGCAGGTCGGAATTCGGTTTCTTACCGTCCATAAGCGCGAGAAATTCAAGCGCGAGCGATTCATCTCCGCCAAAGTGCGAATGCGCCCCGCTCTGGAACACATGCGTCACCGTCTGCGGCATGTCATAGCGATCCTCGCGAATCTCACCCGTGTAGAAGTCAAACTCTACGCTGGCATCGGTGCCGATCAGTCGGCAGCCGCGTCGCGCTGCGCCTTTCTTCACCACAAAGTTTTGATTGTAGGAGACGATCGCGCCGCTAGGCAGCGTAAAGATCGCGCTGGCTCCATCTTCATTGCCTGTATCCACCGCAAAGCAGCAGGCGTCTCCTGTGACCTCTTCCTTTAATACGTGCTTGACCACATAGCTCGACTCGCGGCAAGTTTGATACTCCGCACAGTCCTGACATTTTAGCCCCGCCGGTTTGTCTCCTTTATAATGAAGCTTTGTCGTCTGCGCAAACGCGGTCTTCGGCGTCTCGCCCGTGAGATAGGCGATATAGTCCACATCGTGCGTGGCTTTTTGCAAAAACAAGCCTCCGGTCTCGCGGGGATCGCGATACCAGCTGTGATAATACACGCTGCCATAAGGCACGTTGTTGACCGCCTGCACCATGGTGAGCTTGCCCAGCAGTCCGCTATCCACGATGCGCTTCATCTCGCGCACTAGCGGCGACACGCGCAGCGGAAACGAGACAACGACGCGATCCGTCTTTCCTTCTGCTGCGGCTTTCAGATGGTCATACTGCGCTTCATTGATACAGACGGGTTTTTCCAGATAAAGAGGAATTCCGCTTTTTAGCACCATCGCGGCAAGATCGGCGTGGAGCGAGCAACGCGTGCCGATAAATACGCCGTCGAGACCCGGCTGACGGAGCAGCTCTTCCGCGCTCTTTACATATAATGTATTGGAAAATCTGTCGTCGCCTGTTGTCTCCTCGCGGATTTGCGCCGCACGCGGGTCGCAGACGGCGACAACGTCCAAGTCCGCCTCGATTGCGTCGAACGCTTTCATCATCGTGCGGGAGCGCAGCCCGTATCCGATGAAGCCAATCTTCTTTGCCATTGGGTGTGTCCTCTCTGTCTTCTTTCTCTATATGCATGGAAATTCACGCAATCCGAAACAAGTATGATAACTTATTATTAGTATTTATTAGTCACTAATACCGCTATTATTCTAACACAAATTATGAATTAGTTAACTACTATTTTCGAAGTAATATTGACTTTGTTGATTTTATTTAGTATCATTCGTTTAGAAACAGGGCAGAAAATCGCCTTTTGAACACGCAGATTACCAAGTTAAGCCGAATCTTAGGCGCAAAATCATCGCACACGGCGCATGATCCAAATAGAATCCAATTACTAATATTAACTAATATATTCAAACAGGGGGTCTCTGAATGGACCGAACCAGCTCGCCCGCACATGCGAATGGCAAGCGCAGGGCCAGCACAACAAACCCGGCGTTAAACAGTTCCTTTTTCTCCCGCTTATACCGTTATATGAAGAAGTATTGGTTTCTTTATATGCTGGTATTGCCGGGGCTTTGCTTTTTACTCGTATTTGAATACGCACCGATGTACGGCATCACCCTCGCGTTCAAAGACTACTCCCCGCGGCTCGGCGTGCTCGGCAGCCCGTGGATCGGACTCGGACACTTCAAGGAGATGCTGGCGGATCCGAACTTCATCCGCGCGTTTAAGAATACGCTGATCATCAACGTCTACAACCTTGCATTCGGATTCACGTTCTCCGTGTTCCTCGCACTGATGATCAACGAAATCCGGCTCAAGAAAGTCAAGAGCGTCGTACAGACCGCGGTCTACCTTCCTTATTTCCTTTCGTGGGTCATCTTCGCGGGTCTCGTACAGGTGTTTCTGGAGTATCCCTCGTCGGCAGATCTCGGCGGCGTGGTCAATCAGGTGATCGTCAAGCTCGGTGGCGCGCCGATCGACTTTCTCAAGCGGCCGGAGCTGTTCCGCGGAATCCTCGTGATCTCCAACATCATCAAAACATCCGGCTACTCCACCATCGTCTATCTCGCGGCGCTCGCGGGCATCAGCCCGACACTCTATGAAAGCGCGGCAATCGACGGCGCGAACCGCAAGGACATGCTGCTGCATATCACGATCCCGCGCATCATGCCTTCCATCGCGATCATGCTGATTTTGCAGCTGGCCGGCTTGTTCGTAAGCAACTTTGATCAGGTTTACAACCTCTATAATAACTATGTGCTCTCGACGGGCGACGTGCTCTCAACCTATATTTACCGCATCAGCCTTGGCGGAAGCGGAACAAACTTTGAACTCTCCACTGCAACCAACTTCCTGCTCAACGCAATGGGGCTCATCGTGGTGCTCGTGGCAAACAAGTTTGTCAGCAAACTCGACGTGCAGGGCATTCTGTAAGAAAGGAGGCGCACTATGAGTCGTTATTTTCAGAGACACGCGGGTTACCGCTCGACCATGCTCGGCAAGGTCGGATTCAACTTCTACGACGTCTTCGTTTACGCCTTCTGTGTACTCTTTGCGGTGCTGTGCGTCTATCCGATGTGGTATGTGCTCATCAGCTCCGTCACGCCGTATGAAGAATACGTCAAGGGCGGGCTCATGCTGCTGCCGCTCGGCGGAATCGACCTGCAATACTACAAAGCGATCTTTTCCACAAAAGCGTTTACCAACAGCATGTGGATCTCGGTCGCAAAGACCTTCCTCGCCACCACGCTGAGCATGCTGATCACCTCCACGATGGCATACGCCTGCAGCAAGAGCCACGTGAAGGGCATGAAGCTCATCAATGCGCTCGTCGTGTTTGTGCTCTTCTTCACGGGCGGACTCATCCCGCAATACATGCTCTACAAAGACCTCGGCATCCTCCGCACCTTCTGGGTCATGGTGCTGCCGAGCGGGCTCAACATCGTCTACTTTGTCATCATGCGCAACTACTTCTCCTACTCGGTTCCCAAAGAGTTGGAGGAGGCGGCGCTGATCGATGGCTGTACCGAAGTCGGGGTATTCTTCCGCGTCATCATCCCGATCTCGCGCTCCATGCTTGCTGCGGTTGCGCTGTTCATCGCCGTCATCAACTGGAACGACTACTACAGCTACATGATGTTCATCTCCAACAAGACCAACCTCCAGCCGTTTGTTTGGATCTTACGGCGCATGCTGGTTGATCAGTCGATGATGAATCAGGTGCGCAACGGCGCGGTCTCCATCGGTCTGACATTACCCCCGCCGATGGCGCTTAGAATGGCGACCATCATCTGCGCGATGCTGCCGATCATGATCGTCTACCCGTTCCTGCAACCGTACTTTACCAGCGGAATCACCCTAGGCGCGATCAAAGAATAACGCAGAAAATTTGGTGGCAAACACCACCGCCTGGCTTCGTGTTCCCAAAATATCGGAAACGAGCCGATGAATTGACATTTTTGCCGCTTGTGTGCGGTAATAATGATAATAACAGGAGGAATCAGAAATGAAGAAGTTCTTGGCACTGCTTCTGGTGGCAGTTCTGGCCTTCACCGCGCTGGCCTGCAAAGCTACCCCCGCTGCAGACACCACCCAGCCGGATGCAAGCGCAACCGACGCCACGGCCGCAACCGAACCCGTTGTGGAAACCAACGCAGACCGCGAAAACGTAAATGTCCGCTTTGCCCAATTCGGCAACAGCATCGACGACGTGGACGGTATGGCTGCAGACCCGATCAAACAGGCCATCGAGAGCGCCGTCAATGTGACGCTCGAGTATGACACCGGCACGGACGGGTTTGACGACCGTATGCAGACCGAGCTCTATACGGGCGGCGCGCCGGATCTCTTCCCCACCTGGGGCGAGACCGACAAGATCAGCAAGTGGGTCAGCGAAGACCTCGTGTACAACCTCTCCGACATCGTCAACGCGTCTCCCGACCGTTACCCGACGCTGTATAAAATCATGAACACCGCCGAGTACAAGATGTACAACAAGCTCTACACCGGTGATGAAAACAAAGCCTACGCCATCTACTCCATCGCGGCGTTTGCGGATCCCATCTTTGCCGGTATCTCCGTTTACAACCAGTCGATCCTTGATGCCGTCAACGGCGGCGCGGTTCCCCAGACGGTCGACGAATTCCTTGCCTACGCTTCCGCTGCAGGCCAGGGCGGCTATGTCGGCTGGTGGCCCCGCAACGACAAGCTGACCAACTGGAACGAAATCGACAAGACCCTCGCAGCCCCGCAGGGCACCTCCATCCTTGCTCCGACCAATGACGTTTGGAACGGCTTCGTGCTCTCCGGCGATCTTGGCACCGACAGCGAGAAGTGGACCCTCGCGACCACGAGCGAAGCCTCCAAGGCAGTCGTCAAGCAGCTCGCAGAACTCTACGCGACCGGTGGCATCGACAACGGCATCGGCGTCAAGAGCGATTTTGACGATGCGTACGCAGACTTCGGCCTCGGCAAGATCGGCGCGATGAACTTCGGCTTTGGTTATCCGGGCCAGTTCCGCGACTTCTACAAAGAGTGCTGGATCGCAGCCAATCCCGATGCGCAGATGAGCGACCTCACCCTTGGCGTCGCCCTCACGCAGGATGGCAACTACGGCAAAACCTACACCACCGGCACCTGGGTCGGCGCGCACTACTTCATCCCGACATCCTGCACGTATCCTGAGCGCGTGCTCGACCTCGTGGAATACCTCGCAAGCGCAGCCGGTCAGGACCTGATGCACAACACTGTCAACTATGTCTACAACGATGCGCAGGGCGTGGATTTCTGGAATGCTGCAACCGCTCCCTACGGCTACGGCGACGGACGCTGCAAGTACGTGTGGTTCAGCTACCTCTTCAGCGGCACGGAATATGAAGTCGACTTCACCAACAACGACTGGTGGACCGCCGTCTCCAAGCCCATCGACAACAGCAACAGCTGGGCGACCGATGAAGACAAAGCGCTGGTCGACTACGCCAAGAGCGTGCTCGCCGGCTACACCGACAAAGCAGTCATGCAGCTGCCCGCTTATTACGGTCTCATCGTGCTACCCTCCGAGGCTGCCGATATCCGCACGAAGCTGCAGGACATCACCAACCAGTATCTGACCCAGATGCTCGGCGGTCAGCTCGATATCGAGACCGCATGGCCGGAATACGTCGCTGCCTATGAAGCAGCGGGAGCAGCCGACCTCGAGACGATGGTCAACGACGCAATTGCAACCGCCCGCGCGGCGCAGTAACCTCTAGCGACTAAACGACCTAACTCACAACTCACACTCACACAAAAAGAGCCTCCGCTCCCAACCGGGGCGGAGGCTCTTCCCTCAATACGATAAGCCTTATACGGTCTCTCTTTCGGCATGACGAAGCAGAGGCAAAACAGGAAAACGGTGTTATAATCAGGCTGTATCGCGACCAGCAAAAACTTGATCGCCTCTGGCGAATTGGAGATGGCAAACGTATGGATTTCGGTGTAACCATTACCGGTGGGGTCTCCCCTTGGCAGATCTTTCAGCAAAACGAACAGGGCACTGCCAGCATCCGCGTCTTCGGCAACTGCCGTCGCGTGCATCTGAGTCAGGAGCTGCCGCTGCAGTTTACGCCGGTTGAATCCGGCGATATCACGGTCAAAGCCCGCGTGGCACTCGAATCCAGCGGCGAAAACATCGTGCCCTGGACGCGCTGTCAGGTGTTTGACAACGCGCGCTGGGAAATCGTGTTTGACGCAGTTCCCGCCGGCGGCCCTTATCGCATTGAAACGTATATGGAGTACGAGGGTTGGGACGGGCTCTCCACCACGCGCGGAGATATGGTGCACCATGTCGGCGTAGGCGACGTGTTCGTCATCGCAGGGCAGAGTAACGCCGCGGGGAGAGCGAAAGACCCGATCGAAGACGCGCCGGAGATCGGCGTGAGCCTGTTGCGCGACAGCGGCAAATGGGACCTCGCCGCGCATCCGCTGGGCGAGACCACAAGCTCCGTCCATCTCGGTCACTTTGAAAATCATAACCCCGGGCACACACCCTGGCTGCACTTTGCGAAGATTCTCAAGCGAACGCTGGGCTATCCCATCGGACTCGTCATGTGCGCATACGGTGGCTCGCCGCTTCGCTGGTGGAACCCCGCGGAAAACGGCGCGCTGACGAAGAATATGCTGGAAATGCTATCCGATTACGATCTGCATCCCAAAGCGATGCTCTGGTATCAGGGCGAAGCGGAGGGCTTTGAGAACAGCGCAGAGACTTATCTCGCTCGATTCTCCGCCTTCCTAGATTCCGTTCGCGCATCGCTGAACCAGCCGGAGCTGCCGGTGATCACCTTCCAACTCAACCGCCAGTTCTGCGAATGCGACCTCGCGCTGGACCGCCAGTGGGGCATTGTGCGGCAGGCGCAGCGGGACGCGATGTACCAACTCAAAAACGTCTACACACTCGCCACACAGGATGTTGCGATGTTCGATTTCATCCACAACGGCGCGGGCGGAAACCTTACCCTCGGCGAACGCGCGGCGAAATGCGCGCTTGCGAATCTCTACGGCAAACAGCGCGACTGGAAAGCGCCGGAGGTCACAAAGGCCGTACAAATTGCACCGGACACGCTCGAACTGCACTTCGACGAGATCAAGAACTGGCTTAATCCTTTTGACCCGCCCGCGTCTCTGCTCCCGTTTGAAGCGGAGGATGTACAGGGCTTCGCCAAACCGGTCTCTTACGAGACAAAGACAGACACTCTAATGCTTCGCTTTGACCGCGCGTTGGAACCAGTCGCGGTGCTGCACGGCAGCTGGCGCAGTAACCCCGGGCAGGTGGTGCCTTGGGACTGCATGCGCTTCCCGATTCTGGCCTTCTACGGGCTGCCGATTACGAATGAATAACGCGCGAGACTGCGCGCACGATGGAGGAAATTCATGCCCGACGCGTTTCGCTATTGCTTTCGCTTTTGCTGCGATCCGGGATTTAACGATCAAGTAGAGCTGCCGAAGCTGCTCGGGTTTTGTGACGAAGCGCATGTAGACGACGTGATGGTGTTCGTTAACGTGGAGGAGATCAACACCGGCCACATGGACGAAGCGGAGCAGGACATCTGGCTCGATTTGCTGGAGCGAATCAAAAAACCGCTGGACGAGCGGGGCATCACCCTCTCTGTGAACCACTGGCATTCGCTGATGCACGCCGATCTCGGCAAACACTTCCGCGCAAATCAGTCGTTTCGCGCGATGGTCGATCCCTACGGCAACGCGGCGCAGCTCTGCGTCTGCCCGCTGGATGAAAATTGGCGCGCTTATATTGCGCGCATCTACGCACGATATGCCGCGCTTGCGCCCGACACCGTCTGGGTGGAGGACGATTTTCGTTATCACAACCACGACCCGCTCAGCTGGGGCGGCTGCTTCTGTGACGAGCACATGCGCCGCTTCTCCGCGCGCGCCGGAAAGACGCTCACGCGGGAGGAGTTTGTTGCAGGTCTTCTCTCCCCCGACGAACCCTCGCCCTATCGTCAAATCTGGCTGAACGAATGCCGCGCGGGGCTGGAAGGCGCCGCCAACGCCATCGAACAGGCGGTACACGCGGTCAATCCCGCAGTCAAAATTGGACTGATGAGCAGCGTGCCATATGTACACGCTGCCGAGGGACGCGACTGGAAATCGCTGCTCTCCGCCTTTGCGGGAGCGAGGAACTTGCCCGTTTCTCGCATCCATCTGCCCGCGTATCAAGAGCTTGTGCCGTCGAAGTATTTGCAGGCGTTCCACATGGTAAGTCTCGTCAACCGCGCGCTGCTCGTGCCGGAGACGCTGGTCTATCCGGAGTTGGAGAACTATCCCTATTCGCGTTTTTCCAAGAGCAGGGCGTTCACGCGCTTTCAGCTATTGAGTTCGCTCGCGCTGAACCTCTCCGGCATGACGATCGACCTGTTTGATCTCAACGGGCGCGGCATCATCGAGCAGGACGGCTATCAACAGATGCTGCGCGAAGTCAAGCCGGTGCTCAACGCAATGCAGGCGAGCGGCGTTTTCCGCAACCCGCGGCGCGGGGTCTGCGTACTGGTCGACGAGCGCGCGAGCTATCATTTGCACACAAAAGCCGGCTCGAAGATGGAAGAGCTCTATCCCGAGGAATTCTTTTGGGCGGGGCTGCTGCCCGCGATGGGCGTGCCGATGTATGTTGGCCCCAAGCCGGAAGATGCACAAGGTGTTTGCGCGGTTTCGGGGCAATATTTCCGTAATCTCACAACGAAACAGATTGAGAAGCTCTTTGCGGAGAACTTTATGCTGCTCAGCGGCGACGCGTTGGATACCCTGCTCTCCCTCGGCTTGGGTCGCCTCGCTGGCGTGCAGAGCACGGTCTTGATGGCGCAGAACATTGGCGCTTATACATTCGAACAGGTCACCAATGGCAAGATTTATACCGGCGTACCCAATGCGCGAGCCAGCAGCGTGATCTCCGGCGCGGATGCGCTGGATGTCTCCTATCTGCCGAATGCGCGAATTACAGAGTATTCGGCTTTGTACGACAGCTTCCGCAAGCGACGCGCCTCTTGCGAAGTTGTGGTCGAAAACCGCGTGCTCCTCTACCCCTTCGGTCGATTCGGCAGTCCGCAGGAGATCCCGCCGATGTTGCTCAACGACGTGCGGCAGGAGATTTTGCAGGATGTGCTCGCAACAAGCGCGCGCATGAACGCGCCCATGGTCGAGAACAACCCAAATCTGATTCCGTATGCGTTTGCAGGCGACGACGCCATGTATCTCTACCTCGTCAACGGCGCAATGGATGCGGTGGATGGCATTCCCCTCCGTTTTCCGGAAACGGACGGGAGCTACAAGGTCAGCGTTCTGCCCAGCCGCGGCGAAAAAATCGAATTCACGATAAAAATCGAGCAAGGCAGATGCACGCTGCCGCTGAAGATAGCGTCGATGGAGAGCGCGTTGCTCACGATGCGCAAACAATAATTATCGTTTAACATCAAAGGAGTTTTTATGCAGGCAAAGATCATCGATCGAAAATGGGTTGTCGAATGGTTTGACGAGCGGCAGTGCTATCATATGCCGAGCCTCACCATGGCGGATAACGGAAACTTGCTCGCCGTTTGGAACGGCGGTTTTCTGCAATGGAACGGCGACCCGATGGGACGCGACGCAAAGGACTGGGTTTCGATTCTGGAACCCGGCGCGAGCAGCTGGTCGAATCCCGACGCAGTCGGTTGCGACATCCGCTATTGCTGCCACGACCCGATCTGGATCAAAAACAAAAAGGGTGAAATTACGCTGTTGTTTGCAAAGTTCCTCGATACCGAGGTGAATTTTGCTACCTGGTGCAACGGCAGAGACGAACTCTGGATGCGCAAAACGCAGGACAGCGGCCGCACCTGGCTGCCCGCACACCCCGCGAACATCACCAGCGGACACGCGAGCAACGACAGCGTGCTGCTGCCGGACGGCACCATCGTATTTGCCTGCACCAGCAGTGAGTTGCCGGATAAGTATTTCGGTGCGATCCGCATCTACATCAGCCACGATGACAGCGAGACGTTTGAACAGGGACCGATCCTCTTTGCCGAGGACGGCAATCTGATCCGCGAACCCGCGCTCTGCCTGCGTCCAAACGGCGTCATCCGCCTGTTTTCGCGCACGTGTCCCGGCAACGTCGGCTGGGGAAGCGCAGGCAACCACAGTCTGCCGAGCTACACCTGCGAGAGCCGCGACGGCGGAAAAACCTGGACGAAGCCCGTGCCAAGTGGAATTCTCAACAACGAGTCCAAGATCGACGTCATCAGTTGGGACGATGAGACGATCCTGATGGCATACAACGACACGCCGGAGACGGACTGGCACGAGCGCAGCCCGTTGACGCTCGCCATGAGCCAGGACGAAGGCAAGACGTGGCAAAACCTCGTGACGCTTGCACCCGCGCCCGGTAATAAATGCCAACCCGCCATGTGTAAGGACAAGGAAGGACGGCTCAACGTGGTCTACATGCACCGCCACACGGCGATTGAGCATCTGGTCATCGAGATCACCAAATAACGCGCCAAACACAAAGGCCGGAAAGCGATGCTTTCCGGCCTTTTTTATTGCGAGAGAATGATTTTTTAAAGCTTATCCACCGCAACCTTTGCGATGAACTTGCGAACCTTGCAGGGTTTGTCCCAAAGTTGCGCCGCGAGGTGAGCATCCTGCGGAAAAAAGATCAAAAACTGTCCCGCGCTGAACCGAACCTGCGCCGCGTCCGCGTCGATTTCCGCCAATGCGCATTCTTTTTCGGCACAGTACGGCATGGTGATGCGCGAAACCTGTGCAAACGGCTTATAGAAAAACCGCTCCTCACCCTCAACCACATACATCACGTCGATGTACTTCTTGTGCGCTTCCAGTTGGCCCTGCGGCTTTGCTTCGCTCGTGTAGTTCACGCCGTTTATGAAGATGTTTTCTCCATCGAGAATCGTTTTTGCGGGCAAATCCACTCCATTGTCCTGATACGCCTGAAAAAAGCGAAGCGCGGTTTCGATCCCCTTGCCAAGTCGCATATATGTTTCTGAATGCTGCAGCGTGTCGATGACCATCAAACTTCTCCTGTTATGTTTGTATTAACGAACCGATTTTGCGAATTCGCTCGGCGAAACGCCGAATTTCGCTTTGAACTGGCGCGAAAAATGCTGTACGGTCGAGTATTGCAGCAGCTCCGCAATCTGGGAAACGTTGCCCTCGCCCGCCTTGATGAGCGCCTTGCTCTCCTCCAACTTCACGCGGCGAATGTATTCGCCAGGCGTGATGGAGAGCCGCTCCTGAAAGAGTTTTGTCAGCCGCGAAACGCTGACATTGCTGTTTTTCGCAACGAGCGGGACGGAGAGCTTCTTTCGCGCATTGGCGGAGATATACGTCAGCGCCGCGTTGATGATGCTGTTTTCGTTTTGCAACGACGCGGGTGTTTTCAGCCGTGCTTCGGCCTTGTCCCCATTTCGCAGCACGGTCAAGAGCAGCATTTGCAGCAGGCAGACGATCAGGTCTCCGCTGTATCTGTCGTTTTTATCGCGCTCCGACAGCATGCGATGCAACAGCTCCGCAGCATCCGAGTCTAGCCCGATGCGGCGGTTGATGAGCGGGTCAAGGTCGCCACGCAGCAGCTCGAACGAAACCGTGATAAAGCTCACTTCCGCGTCCAGCTCCGCGTGTTGCATGTGCCAAAGCCCCGGGCCGTAGACCATCATCTCGCCCTGCCGCAGCACGGTATCCGTGCCGTTGACGACGTTGTGCAGCGCGCCTTTATCGACATAGACCAACTCAAACAGGTCGTGCTCCTCACCCTTGAAGAAGAATCCCTTCTCCTTCTCCTGATAGAAGAGCGTATAGATGCCGCCGATCTCGATCTGCCGCATGATGTTACGCGGGAGCTTATCCGTGTCGAGCGGGTGAAGCGGCGTCCAGCCGCCGTTTGCGTGAACCGCGCGCAGCACGGTGCAGCTACCACGCGGAACGATTGCGAACAACATGCCCGGATTGATGCAAACCGGCTTATCCAGATAAAAATATTCCAGCTCTTCCCCGTCTCTCGCAACCGCGAGCACGGTCATGCCGCGCTCGATATCGAGATAGGTCGGCATTGTCTCCGCGCGATGAACCCATACAGGTTCGGAACCGTAGGTGATCTGTTCGCGCGTCCACTCAGGCTCTTGCGGGAAGCCGCGATCCGGCGCGGACTCGGACAAAACACGGCCAAATGCGGCAAAAGAAAACTTGTTCAGGTTTTGAATCATTTCGTCGCGTCCCGCCTTTCACTGGATGATCTCATTATAGCGCAAGACATAATGTTGCGCTATCGAATGCGCTTGCCGGGCGAGCGATCCCGCCGCCAAATCTCTCGCTTCTTTAGTGAATCGCCTCCGGCAGGCTCGCCGCCGCGACGGACTGCCCCACGCGGCGGGACTGCTCGTCCGGCAGAATGATTTGAACGCGCTCATAAAGCTGCGGATACTCGTCCTTTAGCACCGCCTCACACGAGGAGATAATGAGCTTTCCGCCCTCGCCGGAGACCACGCGACCCAGCACCAGCAGGTGCCGAATGCCATAAAACTTTTCATACAACGCGAGCGTATGCGCCAAATAAACCCCAATGGAGCGGTAGATACCCGCCGCCGCATCCCAGCCGCTCTCCAGCAGCTTCTGCACCGCTTTGAGCTTCTCCGCGGGTGTGAGCGTTTCCGCGAGCGTGATGCCCGCCGCGGGAGCCAGCTTGACCACCGCGTCCTGCGAGAAATACTTGCAGCCAACGCCCTGATCGCCCGACCATTCGTCCTGCATCGCGCTTTCGCTCAGATCGACCGGCGCAAACGCCAGCTCGTTGAACCAGCCGAGAATGTTGCCTTCCTCGTTGACATAGCCAACCGCTTCACTCGTGCCCATCGCAAACCCCATCACGGAGCCGGTCTTCAGCTCCATCGCGCCCGCAAGTGCGGTCACGTCGCCATCGTTGGCAACCGCAATCGGAACCGAACCGTCGCCAATCTTCCGCGCTGCCTCGTTGTAGATGTCCTTGACGAACGCACGCTGTTCGCGCGGAACTTTGAGAAACAGCGAAGACACCATCGGACTGTTGCCGACGAATACGCCCGCGGATGAGACCCCGATCGCGTCCACACGCGGCATGTGCGAAGCCGCCGTGCGAAACGCCGTCACGATTTCGTTGAAGTGATAAGTGGGGTCCGCCGTCGTCTTCGGGTGCCATACGACCTCCTCGGAGTAGACGCATTCGCCGTCGATCACAGCCGAAACCTTCCGGTCGCTGCCGCCCGCGTCAAAGCCGATCCGGCAGCCTTCGAGATGCCCGCCGATGGAGACTGCCGTATGCGTGCTCGCCGGCATGTCGCCTTGCGCGCTCGCCTCGAGCCGGAAACCGCTCTCAAACACGTCGTCCATAAACTGAGCGTCGAATGCGCGCGCACCGCCCGGCGCATAAACGCCCGCAAGCCGCGCCGCGATTGCGTCCGCGCCGCTGATGCGTACGCGATTGCCGCCAACGCTCCAGAGCAAAAACTTCACAAGCCGTTCCAGATAGCGTTCATCTGCTGCGTCGTGCTGCCCGTCCGCGATAATCGCGGTTTCGCGCTTGACGATTCGTCCGTTTGCCGCTTCCACCGCGATGGTAACCGGATTCTTCGCCTGTTTTTCATACGCGTTCATCCAGACGCCCATCGGAATGAAGCCCTTGTCCAGCTCCGGCAGGTTCTTTATTTCATACTCGATCCCAAGATACTGCATGTGTTCTCCCTCTCAGTAGGCATAGCCAATGGATTTCGCCAGCCGTTTGTCGATGATCACGGTAACATCCGGGTGTGTTTTGACGAGCGTAGCGGGGTTTTGCGAATCGATCTGCTCGTTGAGCAGCAGCCCCTTCATTGCTTCGGTCTTGTTCTCGCCCGTCGCAAGGAGCAGGAGCTTTTTTGCGCGGAGAATATCGCCCATACCCATCGAGATCGCCTGCGTCGGCACTTCGTCCCGCGTGACAAAGAATCGCGCATTGGCGTCGATTGTGCTCTCGTCAAGCAATTCAACATGCGCGGCGTCATAGAGCACGCGACCGGGTTCGTTGAAGCCAACGTGGCCGTCCACGCCGATGCCGAGCAGCTGCACATCAATCGGCTTTCGCGCAAGCGCAAAACGAAACTCACGCACATTTGCCTCGATGTCGCCGACGCCTTCCGCCACGACGGTATTCTCCTTTTTGATGTTGATATGGTCAAAAAGGTTCTCGTTCATAAAACGGCGATAGCTCTGCGGATGCTCCGGCGCGAGGCCGACATACTCGTCCAGATTGACCGTATCCACGCGAGAAAAATCAACTTCCCCCGCTTTGTTTGCCTGAATCAGATATGGATACACGCCCTGCGCGGTACTTCCGGTTGCAAGCCCCAGCCGCGCGTCCGGCTTGTTGCGGATGACTTCCGCGATCATTCCCGCTGCGATTTCACAGGTTTGCGAAAAATTCTCGGTGACAAGTACTCTCATGTTTCTACCTTCTCTATCGAATTGTTGAATTTGTTTTATTGTTTTACACCGGCAGCCAGCAGCTGCATGAGCTTCGACATCTGCCGCTTGATATCCGCCGCGAGCGTAAACTGCGTCCGGCAGCGGTCAAGGTTGTGGTTTTCGCGCTTAATTTTGAAGTAGTGGTCGCCCTCCAGATAATCGGTCAAAAATCGCACGCCGCACTCCAGCGTCATGGTCAGCGCACCGAGCGGTAGAGTCTCGATCTCCCGCTGCGTCAGGCTGGTGCAGGCTTTCAAAAAACCTCTGCTATATTGTTCGAGCAGGTTCAAATCCAGCCGCATCAACGTTAAATCCAGCTCGTCCTCGGCGGCAGTCGCCGCGCCGAATCGAATCGAATCACCGAAATCATAGGCCGCAAGTCCCGGCATGACGGTATCCAGGTCGATCACGCAGAGCGCTTTTTTGCTGTAGCGGTCAAAGAGAATGTTGTTGATCTTTGTGTCGTTGTGGGTTACGCGCGTCGGCAGCGCGCCGCTTTGACGCATGCGGTGCAGCTGGCTGACTTCCTCCTCCAGAGAAAGCGCATAGTCGATCTCCTCGCGTACGCCAGCTGCGCGATTTTGCGTATCCGCGGCAATCGCACGCTTGAGCTTTGCAAATCGATCAGGCGTGTTGTGAAAATCAACGATGGTCTCGCAGAGCGTCTCCGCCGGAAAATCCGCCATCATCCGCTGAAAATTGCCAAACGCGAGCCCGCACTCATAAAAATCCGCCGGAACCTCGATCTTTTGCAGGCAAACGCTGTTTTCCACAAAATCATACACGCGCCACGCTTCTCCCTTGTCGTCAATATAGAACTGCGCGCCATCTTTGGTCGGAACAAGATGCATCGTCTCGCGCGCAGTCTCTGCGCGAGCAGAAAGGTATTCGGTCACTCTCGCGATGTTGTCCATCAGCCCGTGTACATTCGGGAACACATGCGTGTTCACGCGCTGTAGGATATACTGCGCGCCGATATCGGTCACCACGCGGTAGGTGTCGTTGATGTGTCCGCTGCCATAGGCTTCGCAAAGCACAACGTCGCCGGAGAGGGAGAATTGATCCGTGGGCTGGTTCATGTCATATGTATCCTTTACTGATGATTTAATATTCCGATTGTCAGAAATTTACAAGCAAGTATGAAGGCGTGCGTATCACGCTTTTATCTCTTCATCCTCATGCTATATGCTGTGTTTTTTCCGTGCAAGGGATGGCGATGAACAGAGCCGAATATGCCACAAGTAGAATTGAAAATGGTAAATTAAGAGGCACAATTTGAAAATTTGGAGTGTATTTTCAATAAATCAAGCAGTATCGTTATTAAAATATGGTAAATTCAAGATAACAAAAAGAGCCCCGAACCACTCGGTTCGGAGCTTTCTTTTACGCAATCGTCTGATCGCTTTAGATTATGAAATTGCCTCTTTCATTGCCTTGACGTAGCCGCCAACAGCCGCAGCCGCGTCTTTTTTATGCTGCTCGACCAATCGGACGATTGCGGAGCCGACGATCACGCCGTCGGCATACTGCGCCATCTCCCGCGCCTGCTCCGGCGTCGAGATACCGAAACCGACCGCGCAGGGAATATCGGGGTTCGCACTGCGCACCTGTCGCACCATGTCCTCAATATTGGTCTTGATCTGTCCCCGAACGCCCGTCACGCCCATCGACGAAACGCAATAGAGAAACCCTTCTGCCTCCCGCGCGATCATAGCGATTCGATCCGCTGAGGTCGGTGCAATCAGGCTGATGAAGTCGATCCCGTGCGCGCGGCAGGCAGGCGCAAAATCCGCCTTCTCTTCAAACGGCACATCCGGCAAAATCAGTCCTTCGATGCCCGCTTCCGCCGCGTTCTCCAAAAACCGCTCTGTGCCATAGGAGAACACGATATTTGCGTATGTCATAAAAACGAGAGGAATAGAAATGTCTTCTCGCAGCGAGCGCACCATATCAAAGATTTGATCCGTCGTGATGCCGCCTGCCAGCGCGCGCGCATTTGCAGACTGGATTACCGCGCCCTCCGCCACCGGATCGGAAAACGGAATGCCGAGCTCGATCAAGTCCGCGCCTGATGCCGCCATCTCCCGCACGATCTTCGCGGTCGCCTCCAGATCCGGGTCGCCGCAGGTCAAAAACGCGATAAACGCTTTATGATTCTGAAATGCCCGTTGAATCCTACTCATGCAGATCCTCCCCTCTATAGCGCGCAATTGCCGCGCAATCCTTGTCGCCTCTGCCGGAAAGGCAAACGGCGAGAATCGCGTCTTTCGGCATCGTCGGCGCGAGACGCATCGCGTAGGCGACCGCGTGCGCAGACTCGATCGCGGGAATGATTCCTTCGGTGCGGCTAAGGTACTCAAACGCTTCTACCGCCTCCTCGTCCGTGATCGCGACGTATTCCGCGCGACCCATATCATGCAGATATGCGTGTTCGGGACCTACGCCGGGATAGTCCAACCCCGCCGAGATGGAATAGACCGGCGCAATCTGCCCGAACTCGTCCTGACAAAACACGGACTTCATGCCGTGGAAAATGCCCGTGCGCCCGACGCTGAGCGTCGCCGCCGTCTCCGGCGTGTCGATTCCGCGCCCCGCCGCCTCACAACCAATCAGGCGAACGGAGGCGTCGTCGATGAAGTGATAGAACGCGCCGATTGCGTTGCTGCCGCCGCCAACGCAGGCGAGCACCGCATCCGGCAACCTGCCTTCCCGCTCGAGCATCTGCGCGCGCATCTCCCGCGAGATCACCGCCTGAAAATCGCGCACGATGGTCGGAAACGGGTGCGGCCCCATCACGGAACCGAGGCAGTAGTGCGTATCGTCGATGCGGCTTGTCCATTCGCGCATCGCTTCGGACACCGCGTCCTTGAGGGTCGCCGTGCCGCTGGTCACAGGGATCACCTCAGCGCCTAGCAGGCGCATACGGTAGACATTCAGCGCCTGACGGATCGTGTCCTCCTTGCCCATGTAGACCACACACTCAAGATCCATCAGCGCCGCGGCCGTCGCGGTCGCAACGCCGTGCTGGCCTGCGCCCGTCTCCGCGATCAGGCGCGTTTTGCCCATCTTTTTAGCGAGCAGCGCCTGCCCCAGCACGTTGTTGATCTTGTGCGCGCCGGTGTGGTTTAGATCCTCACGCTTGAGGTATATCTTCGCGCCGCCAAGATCGCGCGTCATCTTCTGCGCGAAATAGAGCCTGCTGGGTCTGCCCGCGTAGTCGTTGAGCAGCTCTTTCAGCTCGCTCTGAAACGCAGGATCGTTTTTGTAAAATTGATATGCGCGGTCAAGCTCGATGACGGCGTTCATCAATGTTTCCGGGATATACTGACCGCCGTATGCGCCAAACCTGCCTGATTTTTGTTCCATATCTGCCTCGCTAGCCATTTTGCCGAACCGCTTCGACAAACGCTTTCATCTTGTTATAGTCCTTCAAGCCATCTGTTTCCAGCTTTGAGCTGGAATCCACCGCAAACGGTTTGTATCGCGCGATCGCCTCGCCGACATTCTCCGCGGATAAACCGCCCGCGAGAAAGAATGGACGCTCGATTCCGTCCAGCAACGACCAGTCGAACGATTCGCCCGTACCGCCCGCGCCGTGGTCAAGCAGGATGTAGTCCGCTTGAGATTGCTCCGCACGGAGGACATCATCTCGCGTCGCGATTCGAAACGCCTGGATGATCGGTGCCTGTGATCTGCTCCGAAGTGCGCGGATGTACTCCGCCGTCTCCGCGCCGTGCAGCTGCGCCATGCCGATCATGCCCGATTGAAGCAGCGAAACAACCGATTCGACCGACTCGTCGACAAAAACGCCGACGGTGACGATCTGCGGCGATAGCTGCTCTCGCAGCGCAGCCGCTGATTCTGGCGAAACATATCGTTTGCTTGCCTTGGCAAACACGAAGCCGACATAGTCCGGCAGCAGCTCGTTGGCGTACGTCATGTCTTCCGGCCGCTTCAGGCCGCAAACTTTTACGCGTGTCATACCGTACCTCGAAAGCGATCCAGCATCGCTTTTTTGTCGCTTGCGCGCATTAGCGCCTCACCGATCAGCACCGCGTCTACGCCGCTCTCGCGCAGCAGCTGCACATCCTCCGCACTTTGTATCCCGCTCTCCGAGACGAACAGCACGCCCGCGGGCACAAGTTCCTTGAGCCGCTTGCTGTTGCCGGTGTCGACCGAGAAATCTTTCAAGTTGCGGTTGTTGACGCCGATGATGCGTACGCCTGCGGCAATCGCCGTCTCGATCTCTGTAGCGTCATGCGCCTCTACCAACGCTGACATACCAAGCGCTTCGCAAAGCGAAAGATATCGCCGGATATCGTCCGCTGACAGAATCGCGCAAATCAGCAGCACCGCATCCGCGCCCATCGTCTTCGCCTGATAGATTTGGTATTCGTCTACCGTAAAATCCTTGCGCAGCATGGGGATGTCGACCGTCGCACGCACGTCCGTAAAAATCTCGTCGTTGCCGAGGAACCACTTGGGTTCTGTGAGACACGAAATCGCGTCCGCACCCGCCGCAGCGTATTCCCTCACAATCTCGAGATAGGGAAACGACTCCGCGATGATTCCTTTGGAGGGAGACGCTTTTTTGAGCTCGCAGATGAACGATAATCCCGGTTTATTCAGCGCAGCTTCAAATGCAAACGGCGTCCGTTTCGGCACATCGCCACGCAGACATTGCTGCTTCAGGGTCTCAAGCGATACCTGCAGCCGATCTGCCGCCACGCGTTCGCGCGCATGCTCCGCGAGTTGATCCAAAATCGTGCTCATCTGCTTATCCCTGTGATGCTTGCCGGAACGCTTCGAGCTTTTGCAGCGCCGCGCCGGAATCGATGAGTTCACTTGCTAGCTGAACGCCTTCCTTCAAGGACGCCGCCTTGCCGCCGACATAGAATGCGGCTCCTGCGTTCAGCAGCACCGCGTCGCGCTTCGGCCCGCGCTCGCTACCCGCGAGGATCGCACGCGTGATCGCAGCGTTCTCCTCCGGCGTACCGCCAACCAAATCAGCTTTGCTGCAACGGGTCAGTCCGAAATCCTCCGGCGCGATCACATAGGAATCAAACGTACCATCGTGAAACTCACAGACAGTCGTCGGCGCGCTGAGCGAGAGTTCGTCCAGCTTGTCCTGCCCGTAGACAACCATGCCGCGCGAAACGCCGAGACTGGAGAGCACATGCGCAAGCGGCACTACGAGAGATTCGCTGTACACGCCCAGCAGCTGCATCTTGGGCGACGCGGGGTTGGTCAGCGGGCCAAGAATATTGAACACGGTGCGGATGCCGAGTTCCCGGCGAATCGCGCCGACGTATTTCATCGAGAGATGATATTTTTGCGCAAACAGGAAGCAGATGCCGACCTCGCGCAACAGCTTCTCGCACAGTTCCGGCGGCTGGTCGATATTCACGCCCAGCGCCTCAAGGCAGTCCGCCGTGCCGCTCTTGGAGGAAGCGGCGCGGTTGCCGTGTTTTGCAACCTTGATGCCGCCCGCCGCCGCGACCAGCGCGGATGTGGTGGAGATATTGAAGCTCTGCGCGCCGTCTCCGCCGGTACCGACAATGTCCATCACCTGCATGTCGTGCTCCACCTTCAGCGCATGCGCGCGCATTGCCGCCGCACAGCCCGCGATCTCGTCGGTGGTCTCCGCCTTGGTGCTCTTGGTCGAGAGCGCTGCGAGGAACGCCGCGTTCTGCGTTGCGCTGGTTTCTCCGCTCATGATCTCGTTCATGACGGCGTATGCTTCGTCGTAGGTCAAGTCTTGTTTATCGACGATTTTTACAATCGCTTCCTTGATCATCTTACTGCCTCCTTCGCAATTTCTATTAAGTTCTTGAGTATGGTCACGCCGTTCGGGGTTAATATCGACTCGGGATGAAACTGCAGCCCGTAGGTGTCGTAGTCACGATGCTTCACCGCCATGACCTCACCGTCTTCCGTGCGAGCTGTGACCGAAAGGCACGCGGGAATCGTCTCCTCCACCGCCGCCAGAGAGTGATATCGCGCAACGGGAATCATCTCCGGGCAATCTGCAAACAGCGGGCAAGACTCGTCCAGCTTCGTTTGAGATTGTTTGCCGTGCATGAGCTCTTTTGCGTAGGATACGGTCGCGCCGTACGCCGCGCAGATCGCCTGATGTCCCAGGCATACGCCTAGAATCGGAATCCTGCCGCCGAGTGAGCGGATTACGTCGATGCATACGCCCGCGTCCTCCGGCCTGCCCGGGCCGGGCGAAATCACGATTGCCGCCGGCGAAAGCTCCGCGATCTCTTTCGGCGTCAGCTCGTCGTTTCGCACCACGCGGATATCGGGATCGATCGAACCGATCAGCTGATAGAGGTTGTAGGAGAAACTATCGTAGTTGTCGATCAAAAGAATCATAGCGTTTCCTCCTCCGCAAGCCGGATCGCCTTGATGACCGCCGCGGCTTTGTTCAGGCACTCCTGATGCTCGCTCTCGGGCACGGAGTCGGCAACGATTCCCGCGCCGCTCCGCACAAATACTTTGCCGTTTTTCTTGTACGCAATCCGGATCGCGATGCAGGTATCCAGGTTTCCCGTGAAGTCGAGATATCCGATCGCGCCACCGTAGATGCCGCGCTTGTTGTTCTCCAGATCATTGATCAGCTGGCAGGCACGGATCTTCGGCGCGCCCGACAGCGTCCCCGCGGGCAGGATGGCGTCGATGGCGTCGAGCGTGCTCTTGCCTTCGGCGATCTCGCCGCTCACCGTCGAACCGATGTGCATCACGTGCGAAAACCGCTCGATCGAGAGATACTTTTCCACCTTAACGCTGCCGAAGCGGCTGATTTTACCGATGTCGTTGCGACCGAGATCAACCAGCATGTTGTGCTCTGCGAGCTCCTTCGGGTCGTTGAGAAGCTCCTGCTCCAGCGCAAGGTCTTCCTCGTCTGTCTTGCCGCGCGGACGTGTTCCCGCGAGCGGGAAGGTATGCAGAACACCGTCTTCCAGCTTGACGAGCGTTTCAGGCGACGCGCCCGCGACCTCCATATCACAGCTGGAAAAATAAAACATGTACGGCGAAGGATTGACCGTTCGGAGCACCCGGTATGCGTTGAGCAGCGATCCTTCATACGCTGCCTCCAGGCGATTGGACAACACGATCTGGAAGATATCGCCTTCGTGGATGTGGTGCTTGGCTTTTTCCACCATCCCGCAGAATGTTTCTTTGTCAAACAACGGCTGAAAATCCGATTTTAGCCGTCCGCGCTCTTCTGCAACTGGGTTACCCTCGCGCAGCAGCGCCGCCATCTGCCGCAACTCCAGCATCGCGCGCTGATACTCCGTCTCCGCGTTTTTCAGCGAAATGTTGACGCAGAGAACGATCTTCTGGCGGAAGTTGTCAAACGCAATCACCTTGTCAAACAGCATCAGGTCGACGTCGTGAAACCCTTCCGTGTCCGTCGCGTCCAGCCGCAGCGTCGGCTCGGCATATTTGATATAGTCATACGAGAAATACCCGACCAGTCCGCCCGTGAACGGCGGCAGACCCGGAATCCGCGCGCTCTTGTGCTCGTCTACGATTTGCTTGATGTATTTGCCGGGATGTTCCGTTTCAAACGAGACGGAGCCGATCTTCATCCTGCCATCCTGACAGGTGATCTCCAGCTTGGGATCATAGCCCAGAAACGTGTATCTGCCCCATTTCTCGTGATCCGCAACGGATTCCAGCAGAAAGCAATGCGAGGAAACGCTCTTTAGGATGCGCAGCACCTCGATCGGCGTGCGAATATCGGAGAGAATTTCCAGGCAGACGGGCGCGGTTTGATAACGTCCATCCTTTGCGAGTTGTTTGATTTCGTCCAACGTGGGTTTCAGCATAGTGTGTTCCTTCCTGATTGCTCAAAATAAAAGCCTGACGAAGCTTGTTCCGTCAGGCAAGTGAAAAAATAAAAAGCCCCTGACAAAACAATCTGTTCTGTCAAGGACGAATAAAACTCATTTATCCGCGGTGCCACCTTGATTTACGGTATGACCGTACGCTTGACAGGATACTACCATATCCCTGGCAACTGACGTATGCCTTTACGTTGCAGAATACTCGGGCTAACCCCTTTGACTGCACCCTCAGCGGTCCATTTGATGACTTGTTTTCCGCCTGACTCTCAGCGCCGCAGGCTCTCTGTAGGAACATGATCAACGTTATCTCCGCGTCAACGGTTTGATTATATATAATATAGTGACATCGCGATCCGATGTCAAGCGCTTTTTGCTCAAAATAATTTCTTCTTGTGTTAAATAACTGCGTTCTCCAGCAATGACATCAGATGCTTTTGCGGTCTTTGAACAACTAGCTATCACCAATGTAGATTTCATTTTCGAGATAAAAGCTGTATCCGTTGCGCCCGTGCGTCTTGATATAATACATAGCTTTGTCGGATTTTCGAATCAGGGATTCAATCTCCGTGTCGTCCGTCGGATAGATCGCAATGCCGAGGCTCGCGGTCACCGCGATGCAATCGCCTTCGACTTCCAGCGGCATGGACGCGGTCTCCATGATCTTCTTCACGGTGGTGTGGATATCGTCCGCGTTCTTGACGCCGTTGAGCAAAATCAGGAATTCATCGCCGCCGAACCGCGAAATCGTGTCGCCCTTTCGCAGCAAGTCACAGAGACGATTTCCTGTCGTGATGAGCACATGATCGCCCGCCATGTGTCCCCAGTGATCGTTGACAAACTTCAGACCGTCCACGTCCAACGAAATCACCGCGAGCATCTCCTTCTCGCGTCGCGCGTTTGCCATTGCGATGGCAGCGCGGTCAAAGAACAGCTGTCTGTTCGGCAGCCCGGTCAACGCGTCATGCAGCGCCATCTTCTCAAGCCGCTCTCGAATCTTGATCAGCTCCGTGATATCGCTCACGCTCGTGAGCAGGCAATCCTCGCCAAATGCAAAAATGCGTTTCGCCGAAACCTGCCCGATCATGATCGAACCGTCTTTGACGCGGAACTTCATCTCGCTTTCGCGCATATCTTCCCGGCTCATCAGCGTTTTGACAAACGCCGCGCGGTCCTCCGGCTCGACCCACAGCCCCAAATCGATCGTCGTTCGCCCGACGGCTTCCTCCATCGAATATCCCGTGATCTTGGTGAATCCTTCGTTCACCTCAAATATTCTGCCGTCAGAAGCTCTGGTTAAAAGCAGCGCATATGGCGAATAGTGAAACGCGCGGATGTATTTTTCCTTCTCCGTCTGCGCTTCGCTCAGGTGACGATGGATGACCATCATGATGTATCCGGCCGTAATCAGAATGTTGAATATGCTAAACCCGATCATCGCAATAGAATTGACGATGCCGGAAGAGAAGAAATCGTTGTTCGACTGCGGAATTATAACCAGAGCGATAATTCTGCTAACGCTGAATACGCAGTATCCGAGAAGAATACCCGCCGTAAACCGCGCATACTTACGATCATCCGCTTTGACAACGCGATACAACAGCCCCGCACTTTGCCCGTTGAACAATACGATCATAGCGGACAGGGCGATGTTTCTCGCGAACAGATTGTTTTCAACCATCGAAAAATAGAACACGGAGCACATAAAGACCGCGAACAGAGCGTAATTATAGATTCGCTTTTTTTCACAATCAAAGAAGAGTTCCAGCCCTTTGAGGGTAAACAATAATCCGGCAACCGAGAACAGGTTGGTGAATATGATCGACGGGATTTCCGGAATGACACCACGCAGCAAAAGGAACATCGATCCAACGGTCATGAGGCTCATATTCGCAAGCAGATACGTCAACCCGCGGTAATGTTTGCGGTACAAACGCCAAATAATGAACATCAGGCCATTATCCATTACACTCGTAATGACGTAAACCAGCACCAATGTTCGAATATCGATCTCCATATGCGAACCCTTCTACCGGGGCGATTGCCCAAGGTCGATTACATGCACCTCATAAGTTTCACGTGTATCCAGTTGTCGGGTTTTTCTGCTACTTTTAAGATCAGTTCTTAGTTGTATTCTAACAACCTCAGCCAAAATGAGCAAGGATAATTGAAATATTAGCCTTCTGTCTGACCAATTCATGATTCTAACAGCAAAAATAAGCGCTTGCATCGGCGAATGGATCGGCGCAATATCCGTATTTATAGTAATAAAAACTGCAATCATGCGTATTATGATTGCAGTGCTGTTTCGTTTATTCGTTTGTCATTCATCGGGCAACAAGTGCCTGGTAAAGCTAACCCTGTTTCTTGGGCGATTCCAAAATGTTTGCGACGATCTTCTCCAGAATCTTGCGGCTCTCGGACTTCTTGATCTTGGAAAGCGCAATCAGCGCATCGTTTCCGTACTCCTTTGCCTTCTCTTCCGCAAGCGCAACGCCGTTGTGCTCGATGACAAGCGTGCCAATCCGCGCGATATCCTCCTGCGTTAGGCTGCTTTTAAAGACCAGATCGTGCAGCGTTCCCGTGGGCTCGTTGCGCAGTGCCATCAACAGCGGCAGCGTGATATCTCCCTGCTTGATGTCGTTTGCGACATTCTTGCCGATAGATTCTGCGGTGCCGAGATAGTCCAGACAATCGTCGATAATCTGGAACGCCATGCCGATGCAATAACCGGCCTGAACCAGCGAACGCTGCGCGGGATTCTTGACCTTTGCCTCATACGCGCCCGCAAACAGGCTCATGGAAAACAGCGCGGCGGTTTTGCCCGCGATAATCTCGATATACTGATCTAGCTCCAGTGTATCGCTGTAGCGGTGTGCATATTGTGAAAGCTCGCCCTCGCAGATCTTCATGATGCTGCGGGAGAGATTTTTCAGCATCTCCGCAGGATAATCCCCCGCGAGGATATCAAACGTCTTTGCGAACACATAGTCCCCGACGAGGACTGCGACTTCCTTGGAATACTTGCTCTGCGTGGTCTCGATGCCGCGGCGCAGTTTGCTTTCGTCGATGATATCGTCGTGAATCAGCGTCGCCGTGTGCAATAGCTCTACGCATGCCGCAATCGGAATCACGCGGCTGCTGTTGTAGCGGCCGAGCTTTGCGCCGAGAATGACCATCGCAGGGCGCAGCATCTTTCCGCCGGACTCGATGACCTCCAACAAGGGTTCTTTGACCAGTGGTATCGCGTCGGAAATAGAATCGAGCATAAATTGCCTGACCGATTCCAGTTCCGCTTGTAAAGATGGATATTCTATCCAGTAATTGCTCATGTGGTTCCTTTACGCAACATTAGATTAAAATGCTTCAGCGTAAACTTCGCGCTGAAGCCGACGATCATCCCCGTGACGATTGAAATCAAAATCAAAATCGGCAATAAGGTTGCAAGGCTGAACGATTCAACGATCAGCATCGCGCAGAGCACCTGACCCACGCTGTGCATGGTAGCCCCGATCACGCTGGTCGCCACAATCGAAATCCGATCCTTCAGAAAGCGAATCACGAGGAACATGATCACGAGGCTCAATATTCCGCCCGAGAGCGAGTACGCCAACGAAAGAACAGACGTAAAGAGCATCGATACAATCGTCGTACGAATGATTAAAATGACCAGCGCGTCCCAAAAACCGAGTGTCGAGAGCACGAGCAGCGTCACAAGATTGGGCAGTCCGATCTTTGCACCCGGAATCGGAATCGCGGGTATCAGGGTTTCAAAATAGCTCAGGATCAACGCAAGCGTGATCATCATCGCCATAAATGTCAGATATCGGGTACTATTTCGTTTCATTGATAATCCACTTCGCCGTTGTCGCCGACAATCTCCAGAATCAGTTTGTGCGGCAAACATACGATCTTGTCAAACACTTTGCTTGCAGGCCTTGTGTCCACGCAAACCTGATTATGGCAGTCCGCGGATACGACATCCACAACCCCGTTGGTGATCACGACCTCGTTCACGCCATCGGGTGTTTCAACCGTAAAGTGCATGTTGGTTTCTTCCGTGAGGGTGATGGTTTGATATTCCTGTCCGTCGATGGTGATCACGAGTTTGCGCTGTCCGTTGCCGCCGATGACATTCATCAAGAGCAGCACGGCAGCAAGCACCACGACCACGATCGCCAGAATCACGATTTCTTTTTTCTTCATTTCATTCTCAGGACAGCGCGATCCAATACCCCTGTAAAGAGGGATATTGGATCGCGGTCAAGTGTTTACTCGTCGTCGGAGTGATCGTAATACAGATAGCTCTTGCCGGCAAGTTTGGTTCTAATCCAGCGCTTCTTGAGCCACGGGATGACATAGTAGTCGAGGCCAAACGTGCGGCCCGCGCCCATCAGAATCGCGATTGCGCCGAAGAAGTACCACATCATGGTGATGTCCGCCATGCCGGTCAAGGCAATTGCAACGGTCATGACGATGCTGATCAGCGCCATCGGGAAGGTGAACAGACCGCCCATGAAGGCAAGACCGATCAGGATCTCCATGATGACCATCATGATCTGCACGGGTACTTCGATCGGGGCGACCCAGTGGTTCATGATCCAAACCATGAACTTCGGCGCTTTGACAAGCGCTTCGCCATAGCCTGCGGGCTTGTGATCCACCACCCACTGGAAGATACCGGGTAGCTTTGCAATGGTCTCGGTGACCTGTGTTGCTGCTTCTGCGACCGCGTCGGAGGCTGCGCTGACGGCATCCGCTGCGCCCTGTGCGGCGCCCGTTGCGGCGCTGACGGCATCCGCGGCACCCTGCGCTGCGCCGTTGCCCGCGAGATAGTTGACGGTGTTGACGACCTGCGGGGACTTAAACCAGCCCTCTGCGATCTTGACAACGCCTTCGGTCAACCACATGAAGCCGAGCCAAATGCGGAACGGCACCATCCAGAAGTTTGGGCTGCGCTTGGAGAAATGCGCGCCGACGAAGGAGCGCTTATTCTTGATGTTGAAGATTTCGTGCTTTAAGTAGTTCGCAACCTGCATGAAACCCGCGACCATGAACTGATAATAGACGTTGACAAAGTGCTTCACGAAGATGGCGAACCAGCCGGACGCAAGGAAGCCGATGTTGGCCACGCCCTGACGGGAGCCGACCGAGACCATGAAACCGTTGTACTTCTGCTCGTGCACATGCAGCTTGCCCGTGCCAATGATCTCCTCCGCGATGTTGAGCGCGGCGGTGTGTGCCGACTGCTCGGCGGCCTGTACGATCTGCGGCATGAATCCCTGTTTGTCCTGATAGGAAGCGCAGTCTCCAGCAACGTAAATGCCTTTGATCGGCTGTCCGTCCTGCAGACCCTGCATGTATTCGTTGACGTTGATGCGCGAACCTTTGCCTTTGTCGAGGCAGAAATCCGTTGCGCCTTCGACGCACTTGATGCCCGCCGACCAGATCAGCGTGTAGCTCGGGATCACCGTGCCATCCGCAAGGATGAAACTATCCGGATTGACTTCCACAATCGCGGAATTCTTCAAAAGCGTTACGCCAAGCTTTTTGAAGTACTTGTCCTCAATCTTCTTGACGAGCTTGTCACTATTGAGCATGCCGAGGATACGATCCATCGCTTCGATGTTATAGATGGTCACATCGTCCGGATTGATGTTGTATTTCAGGCAGAAATGCTTTTTCGACTCGCCCAGCTCGCCGACCATCTCTACGCCGGTGAAGCCGCCGCCGCAGACCGCAAAAGTCAGGAGACGCTTTCTCTCAATCGGGTCGTCTTCATAAGAAGCACGCTCAAACATGTGCTCGACATGCGCGCGGAGCTTGACCGCGTCCTGATAAGACCAGAGGGTATGCGAGTTTTCCGCGGCGCCCTTGACGCCGAAGAAATTCGGCTCGCTGCCGATCGCGAGGATCAGATAATCAAAATCATACGAACGCTTTGCGCTCGCGACATGATGATTGGGGATGTCGCACTCGGTGATTTCATCGGTGACCACGTTGACCTTGCGGCCGCGGAAGATCTTGCGAAGATCGATTTTGATGGAATCCGCTTCGGTACGATGTCCGGCTACCTCGTGTAACTCGGTCATCAACGTGTGGAATGGATTCTTGTCGACCAGCGTGATCTCCACGTCGTCGTTCTTGCGGAAGATTTTATGGAGCGTTTTGCCCGCTTTTACGCCCGCATAGCTGCCACCGATAATGAGTATCTTTGTTTTCATATGTTTCCTTCCTGATGCTGTTGCCAAAGCCGTCTGACCCGCGCTTTCGCTTGATACAATATCGATATCATGATATAATACTGTTCCATTATAGCGCATGATCTGGATTTATCAAGTAGCGCGCAATCCTTTCCGCGCGGTTTCATCCGCAAAACGATAATATATCCTGTTTAAGCCAAAATACAATATATTCTGCATCTGTCTTTCACACAAACGCAAACAATTTGTTCCAGTACGCTTTAACTCGAAAGTTATCGATACCAATGAACAGTTTATATTGTATTCCGCCAATCAGTATTTCGTTACTTAAATTACATAATTCATTTTAATTACGTTTGTTGATGAAACCAAGTCCCATGCGGTATACTAAGTTCACTTCAATGGAGGTATGTTTATGAAAAAGAGAATTTTGTTAGTCGTTATGGCTCTTATGCTTGCCGTATCGATGCTCGTCGGTTGCTCCGCGGCCAAGTATAAGGACGGCGTTTACTTCGCGCAGGGCGAGACCAGCAACAACTGGCGTCCCTACGTCGTCGTGACGGTCGAAAAAGGCAAGATCGTTGACGCGATCTGGAGCGCAACCAACACCGTTCCGCAGGGTGACAAAGTCGCCATCTCGGAAAACGGCGGTTATGGCATGGTCGCTTACGGCGCTGCGAAGTCCGAATGGCACGAGCAGGCCAAGGCAGCCGAGGATTGGCTGGTCAAAAACCAGGATCCCGCTAAGTTTGACTCCCTCTACACCGATGAAGAAGGCCACACCGCCGCGCTGACCACCGACAGCGGCGCAAGCGTCTCCATCCATGTTTCCGAGTTCTTCACGCTGGCTGCGCAGGCGCTGGCCTCTGAACCGGTTCCGGCCGGCCAGTATGGCGAAACCCGCGTTGTCACCGCCAAGGGCGAACCGTCCGACAAGGGCTGGCAGGATCTGGCCGAGTTCATCGTTGTGAACGGCACGATCGTTTCCGCCAACTATGACGCGCTCTACACCAATGAGTACGTTGCAGAAGGCGACGGCGCCAATGGTCAGTACTTCGTGGTCGATGGCGACAAAGCCACCGCTCAGTCGAAGGACCAGATCAAAGAAGGCTACGGCATGACCGCAGCCGGCAGCACGCTGGAATGGTATCAGCAGGCAGAACTGCTTGAGCAGTATGTTGTTGACAACCAGGCGATGTTCACCGTCAATGCTGATGGTTATGCAGACGGCGTCGCGGGCGTTTCCGTCCACGCGATCGGCTTCTACAGCCTCTTCAATCAGGCGTTCGGCAAATAATCGCTGAATCCAAAGACCCGTCAAGAAGGCATGGTCAAGCGACCGTGCCTTCTTTCTTTATTTGAACGGATATGGTCAGTTTAAATTTTTGAAAAGCGACCATGCCTTCTTTCTTTTTTGAGTGGAGTCAGTCAGTTTAATATTGAAAAGCGATCGTGCCTTCTTTCTTTATTTGAACGGATCTAGTTTGGTTTAATTTTAAAAAGCGATCGTGCCTTCTTTTTGCTTCACAACGACTTGACGACAAGGCAATCGATCAAACAATCCGTTCGCACCGATGACAAAAGTTTGCAATGATGGCATTGTCGTATATAATGGATATGGTAGACAAAATTTTGAAACGACGTGCAGGAGGGCTTGCGATGAAATGTATGGTCGTAAGTGAGATCGATGCATCTGCGGAAGAAAAGGTTCAATTTCTGCAAGAGCTGCATCTCTTTTCATCGATTGTCAGCGCGTCGAGCGCAGAGCAAGCGATCGCAAAACTAAAAAAATATGCCTACGACATCGTAGTGCTCGACCTTGGCCCAACGAAGGAAGACAACATGAATCTGCTCAAGCGAATTCGCGCGGAGAAAATCTTCGTCTGCGTAATCATGACATCGGAAGAAAACAGCCTCGATTACATCGCAGAGGCGTTCAGCTACGGCGTTTCGGATTATCTTCTAAAGCCTAGCACCTGCAAGCGTTTCAGTGAGGCTGCAATGCGCTCGGTCAACAAGCGCGAATGCCTGCTGCAATATCAGACCATGACGCAGGAAGAGATCGACCACTGCATCGCCCTGAATATCCACATCGCGGCAAGCGTTGACAAGGGCAAGGGCATCTGCAACGAGACCTTCAACTTTGTGAAGAGCGTGGTTTCGAAAAAATCAGCGAGCTTCACGGCTGCCGATATCGCGGAAGAGACCAAGTTGTCGCGCATCACGATCCGGAAATATCTGGAGCGCATGAGCGAATCCGGCATATTGGACACCGAACTGGAATACGGCGAGGTCGGTCGCCCGCAAAAACGCTATCTCTATGTGGAAAAATAAACGGACAGACGCGAATTCTGCCCGATCAATCATCGTAACAAGTAAGGATAACAACATGCGCAAGAGACTATTATTGCCGGCGCTCGCGTTGGTTTTGTTTCTGACTGCCTGCTCCAGCCAACAAAAAGTGCTGACCGGCAACACATTCGCGCTCGACACGCTTGTCGAGCTCAAGCTTTACAGCTATCCCAACAAAGAGCGGGACAGCCTAATCGACGACACGTTTGATCAGATGAAGCAGCTTGAAAACACGCTGAGCATGCACGTCGAAGGCAGCGACATCGACCGCCTCAACCAAAACGCAGGCAAAGAGCCGATCGCGGTCAGCGATATCACCTATCGCGTGCTGCAGGACTCGCTCTTTTTCAGCGAGAAGACGGATGGCCTGTTTGACGTCACCGCCGGGCCTTTGATCAAACTCTGGGCGATCGATCCGCCGGACGGGCACTATCCTTCTCCGCAGGAACTGGATGCGACGCTGCCGTTGATCGACTACCACAAGATCAACTTTCTCGGCGATAGCCGGATTGAACTCGCGGATCAGGGCATGATCGTCAACCTCGGCGCAATCGCAAAAGGCACGATTGCCGAGGAGATGAAGACGTATCTCCTGAGCAGAGGCGTCACCAGCGCGCTGATCAACCTTGGCGGAAACGTGCTTGCGCTCGGCTCCAAACCCGACGGCAGCAGCTTCATCATCGGCATCCAGGACCCCAGCAGTTCACGCGGCGAATATTTGATGAGCATTCAGATCGACAACGAATCCGTCGTTTCGTCCGGTGACTATGAGCGGTATTTTGAGTATGAGGGTAAGATTTATCACCATATTCTCAACCCAAATACCGGATTTCCTGCCGAGACCAACATCAAGCAGGTGACCATCGTCACCGATAACTCGCAAAAAGCGGACGGCCTTTCCACCTCGGTGCTGTTATTGGGTGTGCAAAAGGGCATCCAGCTCGTGGAGTCGCTGGAAGGCGTGGAGGCGATTTTGATCACCAAGGATCACTATATCTATTTTACCGAGGGACTGCGGGATCGCTATGAAACGCAAGAAGAGCTGATCCGGAACTATACAATCACAGATCAGCTCTCCGATTTGAAAGATTAACGCTTCGGTTATTTGACCAGAAGATGCAAGAATGCTCCGTCGAGAATGCCGAGCACGATTGTGATGATCAGCGCGACGGTCAGCATGACGAAGCTGCCGACGATGGCGCCAAAGGTATCCTTTTTGGTCGGGTTTGCGACAAAAGCCTTGACATTCTTTGATAGCGGAATGATCGTCAACAGCGCAAGCAGCGAATACAGAGGCAATACGCGAAGAACAACCGCAGCAACAATTGCAACATACGCAAGCGCGAAGAGAACCTTTAAGAGCAGAATCGCCTTTTCTTTGCCGACCACGATGGGCAGCGTGTAGCGTTTGTTTGGCAGGTCGTCCTCAATATCGCAGATGTTGTTTGCGAGCATAATGTTCGCGATGCCGAACACCGCGGGCAGCGACACGAGCACGATGCCCAAAATGCTGTAGATGTCAAACGAGAGCGCAAAGCTGTTTCCCGAAAGCGACACATTCAGCACGTTTTGATCAAACACGTTGACGTAATACGTAATAAACGGAATGCCGAGCCCCATGGTCAGCCCAGAGAACATCTCGCCAAACGGTGTGCGGGAAATCGGCATCGGGCCGTAGGAATACGCAAAGCCAATCGCGAAACACAATCCGCCGAGCAGCAGCGTGATGAGGTTTGTGCGATACACAAGCAGCAGCCCCAGCGCGGCAGAAATCGCGACCATCACAGCGATCGTCGCCATGACGGTGGATGTCTTCAACTGATACTGCACGATAGAATTATGGATTTCATAATTGTAACCGTGCTTTTTTTCTGCCCGTTTGTAATCATAATAGTTGTTCAACGCGGTAACCGTCATATCGAATATCACCATGGAAAAGAACATGATGACCATATTGAGCGCGTTGAGATGCTTGGTGCTGTAGAGCACGAACAGCAGCGCAGTCGTGAACGGGATCACGCTTGCAACCTTGGTTTGAATTTCTACCAGTTTTAAAAACGCTTTGATTTTCATACTTTTTCCACCTCAATGATTCAATGCATTATACCAAAGCGAGGATTATGCCGCAATCACACTGCCCCTTTTAGTCTATTTCGCTTGCGCCAAAATACCTTCGATTCTATCCTTTGCCGTGTCCTTTGCCGTTTGAGACCCCAAAAGTCCTGTAAATATTGCAATTCGGACAATTTTATGGTAATACAGTTTTGTCAACATTGGCATCGGTCAAGACAGGGTTTCTTTCAATTGAATCCCGCGCTGTACCCAACGTATACTTTTCCTAAGGACACAAGTCCCATTTCACGTCTCCATTTCTTCAAATCAAATTAGGGGGTAATTGCATGTCTAAGGGAAACACAAAGGCAACAGTGCAGCGAGTAGGCCGCAGCTTAAGCGGAATGGTGATGCCCAATATCGGCGCGTTCGTCGCTTGGGGTCTGATTACCGCGTTGTTCATCGGCACCGGCTGGCTGCCGAATGAAAAGCTCGCGTCCATGGTCGGTCCGATGCTGACCTATCTGCTGCCCCTGCTGGTGGCTTACACCGCAGGTAAAAACGTCGCGGGTCAGCGCGGCTCCATCATCGCAACGATCGCCAGCATCGGCATCATCGTTGCTTCCGACATTCCTATGTTCCTCGGTGTCATGATCTTTGCGCCGTTCTCGGCCTGGCTCATCAAAATGTTCGATAAGCTCATCGAAGGAAAAGTCAAAGCCGGCTTTGAAATGCTGGTGGACAACTTCTCGGTCGGCATCATCGGCACCTTGCTCGCAATCGTCGGTTACTATCTCGTAGGACCCTTCATTACGGCGATTACGACGTTCTTGACGACCGGCGCTACCTGGATTTACAACGCAAAACTGCTTCCGCTGATCTCGATCTTCGTCGAGCCCGCGAAAGTGCTCTTCCTCAACAACGCGATCAACCACGGCATCATGGGTCCGATCGGCATCCAGCAGGCAGCGGAAGCCGGCAAGTCCATCATGTTCCTCATCGAGACCAACCCCGGCCCGGGCATGGGCATCATCCTTGCTTACTGGCTGTTCGGTAAAGGCCAGACCAAGAGTCTTGCTCCCGGAGCCGCAGTCATTCACTTCCTCGGCGGTATTCACGAGATCTACTTCCCCTACGTGCTGATGAACCCGGCGCTCCTGCTGGCAGTCATCGGCGGCGGCGCAGTCGGCGTGCTGACGAACATCATCACCGGCGCAGGCCTCGTTGCAACACCTTCACCGGGCAGCATCTTTGCATTGCTCGCCATGGCGCCCAAGGGCGATACGCTTCTGGTCGCGCTCAGCGTTCTTACGTCCACTGTCGTCTCCTTCCTGATTGGCGCGATCTTTGTCAAGCGCAGCGCCAACCGTCAGCTGCAGGATGACGATCTGGCCTTTGCCCAGCAGCAGATGTCTTCCATGAAGATGGAAAGCAAAGGCACCGTGAAGGCCCTCGACGCCAAGATCGTCTTCGCTTGCGACGCAGGCATGGGCTCCTCCGCGATGGGCGCAACCACGCTCCGCAAGCAGCTCAACAAGGCCGGCTACGACGTGAAAGTGCAGCACAGCTCGATCGAAGAGATCCCCGCGGATGTGCAGTACGTGCTTACGCAGAGCAATCTGGCGGATCGCGCACGCGCCAAAGCGCCGAACGCGAAAATCTTCACCATCGACAACTTCATGAACGCGAAGGAATACGAAGCGATCATCGCAGAATTGGCGAAATAACGTCCATTGTACCTCCGACGCAGCAGGAGGGAGCGCTTTTCATCAAGCGCTCTCTCCTACACTATTTCTATCATGGAGGGAAACCATATGCTCACCACACGGCAATATGACATTCTCGCCTATGTGCTGCAGGGCACGGGATTTGTCACCATGTCCTCCATCGCTTCCCGGTTCAAGCTCAGCACGCGCACGGTGCAACGGGAGTTGGACACGATCGCCGGATATCTTGCGGGGGATAAAGTCCTCATCGAGAAAAAGACCGGCTATGGTGTGCGATTCTGCGGAGATGAAGAGGCACGGATGCGCCTTCTTTCCAGCATGCGGGAGCTCAACCGGTTACGACCGGTGTTCTCGCAAAACGAGCGCGTCTTTGCGGTGCTTCTTGCGCTGTTGACCTCCGACGAACCGCGAAAGATCTATACCTTCACGCGAGAGCTTGGCGTCACCGAAACCACCGTAGGACAGGACCTCAACCTCTGCGAAAAATGGCTGCACGACAACGGCATCGAACTTGTGCGCAGACCCGGCGTCGGCGTCTATGTGCATGCGGACGAATGGCAGCGCAGGCAGGCGATGGTACGTCTTTACTACAATGTGCAGGACGAGAACGTCGATAATCGCAGCGAACGGCTGCCGAACGCGCTGGATGTACGGCGGCTGTTTGACCCGGATAAAATCGCGCAGATCGACGCCATGCTGGATCACGTGAGCCTGCTTGACGGTCTGATTCAAAACGACCGCAGCCGCGGCGCGATCGTGGTGCATCTATACATGATTCTCCTACGCGTGTGTCAGGGCGCGGGCATCGTAGACGAGTCCGCCGTCACGCCGGAAAGCGACAACGTCGCGCGGCGGCTTGCGGATGCGCTCATCCGCGCGCTAGAGGAACGCTTTATGGTTCGTATCCCCGAAGGCGAACGCGCATATCTTGCGACGTTGATGCAGACGGCAAAGGGTCTCGGCGGCATCTCGGACGACGAGGCGGAAACGCGCGCGCAGCGCATCGCTGAGCGCATGATCTCCATGGCGGAGGCGCGCACAGGCGCGATGATCGATCCCGGCGGCGGTTTCACCGATGCGCTAAAGAAGCACCTTATTCCCACGCTTGCGCGGCTCTCGATGGGCATGGAGATTCGCAATCCGATCCTTGAGGACGTGAAGTTGCACTATCAGGAGCTCTACCAGCTCGCCAAGGAGTGCGGAACCGCGATTGAGGAAGAGCTCGGCGTTCCCGTGCCGGATCAGGAGCTCGGATATCTTGCGGTGCATCTCGGCGTTGCGCTGGAGGACAGCCGCAGCTACTATTCTCGCCGCTGCCGCGCGGTGGTCTGCTGCCCAAGCGGCATGGTGACGGCGCAGTTATTAGCGCTGCGGGTCAACCGAGAGTTTCCGGACATCGAGACGGCGGATGTGGTCTCCACCTCCAACCTCGATTTTGACCAGTTTGCGCAAAACAACGTGGAGATGATCATCTCCACCGTGCCGCTGACCTGTAAGACGATCCCCTGTGTGCAGGTTTCCCCGTTTTTGACCGATGCGGAAAAGGACGCTGTTTGGCAGGTACTCAAGCGCTGCAAGAGTGAACCGCATGCACAACCGGAGCGCGCATCGCTTGCCGATCTCGCGACCACGCTTGCGCGCACGCGAAACGTGATCGACACCATCCTGCAAGTGCTCTCCAATCTCTTTGTTGAGCCGGACGCCGCGTACAGCACCATGGATCAGGTGATCGACAGCGTCGCCATGCGCACCTCCACCACAAAAGCGGAGATCGACAGAGTGCGAAACGATCTTGTCGAACGGGAACGCTTCGGCAGTACGCTGACCGCGGACGCACGCACGATGCTGCTGCACTGCCGCACACAGGGCGTGGATCGCGTCTGGTTCGGCGTCATCCGCCCGCAATCACTGCGTTATCATTATCGCGGCGAGGAAGTTGCGCCCGATACCATCCTCGTCATGCTCGCGCCTAAAAGCGCAACTAAGCAGACGCTCGGCACCCTCGGTTCGCTCTCGCGCGAGATCGTCGAGAGTGAATCGTTCCTCGAAACACTGCGCACTGCGGATCAACGCCGCTGTTATGCCGCCATCGAGCGTGTGCTGAACAATTACTATAACGAAATCTCGCGGCAGTAGGTTTTTCGCCGCCTGACATATGTTTTTGATTACCGGAATATAAGGAGAACAACATGACCCGCACAACCAACAATGCACCCGCCTGCTTTTCCTGCCTGCGCCCGGAGGATGTCCAAACGGGACTTTCCGCACCGGATAAGTACACTGCAATCCGCATGGCGGGCGAGCAGCTCGTTGCCCGCGGCTGCGTAGAGGCGTCCTATATCGACGCCATGCTCGCGCGCGAAGAAGTCATCACCACCTACATCGGCGAAGGCGTCGCGATTCCGCATGGCGTCGGCACCGCCAAGCAGTTCATCAAAAAGACCGGCCTCGCCGTGCTGCAATTCCCCGACGGCGTGCCGTTCGGTGACGAAAAAGCCTATCTCGTGGTCGGCATAGCAGGGCTTGAAGAAGAACACCTGCCGATCCTGCAGGCGCTCGCATCCATCATGCTGGACGAAGACCGCATTGAGGCCATCAAGCACTCGACCGATGCCGCGTTTATCTACGAAAGCCTGCTCAGCGGCGGATTTGACGACTGACCGTCTGCACGCGACCGTCCAACCGGAGGAACACACGATGATCATCACCGTCACCTGCAATCCCGCGCTCGACCGCTCGCTGACTGTTCCGCAGTTTTCGGCGGACGCGGTCAACCGCGCGACGGGCTCACGCCTAGACCCCGGCGGCAAGGGCGTCAATGTCAGTAAGGTGCTCAACGCGATCGGCGCCGAATCTATCGCAACCGGATTTCTCGGCGGCAGCGCGGGCAGCGCCATCGCGAGCGCGCTCGACACGCTCGGCATCCGGCATGACTTTGTCCGCGTCGCGGGCGAAACACGCACCAACCTGAAGATCTACGACCCTGTACGCACGACATATACCGACATCAACGAGCCGGGCGACCCCGTTTCGGCGGAAGACATCGCCAAGCTGGAAGAAAAGCTTCTCGCGCTCGCTAAGCCGGGCGATCTCGTGCTCTTTGCGGGCAGCGCGCCAAAGGGTCTTGCCGAAAACACAACCGCACGATGGGCGAAAACGCTCAAAAAGCGCGGCGTACTGGTCGCGGCAGATCAGGATGGCGGACAGCTCAATGCGGTGCTCTCGGCAAAGCCGTTTTTGATCAAACCCAACGACAATGAGCTCAAAGAGCTTCTTGCTCTTCCCGATACCGAGCTGACCACGCTTTCTCAGGCCGCCCTGCAGCTTGTCCGCAGCGGCATCGCGCACGTTGCGATCTCCCTCGGCGAGCGCGGCGCACTGTTCGCGGACGAGCAGGGTGTGCTCTACGCGGAGGGTGTTCGCGTGAACGCTGTCAGCACCGTCGGCGCAGGAGACGCGCTCACCGCAGCGCTGCTCTACGCCGCCCAACAGAATTTTACACGCGAGGAGACACTAAAGCTCGCCGTTGCCACCGCCACGGCAAAGGTCACCTGCCCCGGCAGCAGCCCGCCGAGCATGGAGATGATCCAGCGGTATCGCGACCAGGTCATCGTCACAGCATTTCAATAAGGAGATTAGATTGATGAAAACAAAGGCCGTGCGCCTCTATGGCGCAAAGGATTTACGACTTGAAGAATTCGACCTGCCGGAGATCAAAGACGACGAAATCCTCGTCGAGGTCATCTCCGACAGCGTCTGTATGTCCACCTATAAGTGCGCGATTCTGGGGCAGGAGCACAAGCGCGTGCCGCAGGATGTGGCGCACAACCCGACCATCATGGGGCACGAGATGGCGGGCAACATCGTCAAAGTCGGAAAAATGTACACGGGTCAGTTCCGCGAAGGCGCGAAATTTACGCTCCAACCCGCGCTGAACTACAAAGGCTCCATGTGGTCGCCGGGGTACTCTTACAAATACTTTGGAGGCAACGCGACCTACTGCATCATCCCGCCGGAAGTCATGGAGCTCGGCTGTTTTCTCGAGTACGACGGACGCGCTTATTTTGAGGCGTCGCTCGCGGAACCCATGAGCTGCTGCATCGGCGCGTTCCACGCGGCCTATCACACGCGCATGGGCGACTATCAGCACTTGATGGGCATCGCGGAGGGCGGCTCGCTCGCCATCGTCGCGGGCGCTGGCCCGATGGGTCTCGGCGCGCTGGACTACGCCATCAGCTGCGACCGCAGACCCGGTCGCGTGGTGGTGACGGACATCGATGGGGCGAGATTATCGCGCGGAGAAGAGATTTTCCGCGACAAGGCCGCAAAAAGCGGCATCGCGGTCGCGTTTGTGGATACGTCCAAAATGGCGGATCCGGTCGCGGAGCTGCGCGCGCTCGCGGGCGGCAAGGGCTTTGACGACGTGTTCGTCTTCGCACCTGTTGCGGCTGCTTTCGAGCTTGGCAACCAGATTCTCGGACGCGACGGCTGCCTGAACTTCTTCGCGGGTCCCACGGACACGAGCTTCGGTGCGCGCGTCAACCTTTACGACGTGCACTACAACTCCACGCATCTGATGGGCACCACCGGCGGCAATACCGACGATCTGATCGAGTCCCTCCGGCTCACGGAGGCCTGCCGCATCGAACCCGCGGTGATGATCACGCATGTCGGTGGCCTCGATTCCGCCGCGGAGACGATCCTGAATCTGCCGCACATCCCGGGCGGCAAGAAGCTCGTCTACAACCACATCTCCATGCCCATGACCGCGCTGACCGATTTCGCCAAGTTGGGCGAAAGCGACCCGCGCTATCGTAAGCTTCACGAACTCATCTCCGCCAATCGCGGGCTCTGGTGCGCGGAAGCGGAAGAATATCTGCTGAGCCACTGGAATTAAGGAAGGAGCAACCACATGTTCGCTAAGACGACCACGCTGAAAAACGCCTCCGGCCTGCACGCACGCCCTGCCTCGGAATTTGTCGCTCAGGCCAAGCTCTTTGAATCCCGTGTGAGCCTCCGCAATCTCGACAAGCCGGAAGCTTTGCCCATTAACGCAAAGTCCATTGTGCGCGTGCTTGCGGAGGGCATTCCCACCGGCACGCAGCTGGAGATTTGCGCAGAAGGTGCTGACGAGCAGGAAGCCGTCGAGAAGCTGATCGCGCTGGTCGAATCCGGTATCGGCGAGGACTAAACGGATGAAGATCTTCCGTGGAACCCCCGTCTCCCCCGGTATTGCGGAGGGCAGCATCTATCTCTATCAAGCGTTCAGCTGCGATGTGTTTGAGTCCTACGTAGCCGAAGGACGCGAGCAGCAGGCGTTTGAGGAGTATCAATCTGCCGTACGTGCGGCGGACGCGGAGCTTGTTGCAATCATAAACTCCTTTGCGGAGACCGACGCGGACAAGGCGAAAATCTTCTCCGCGCACCGCGAAATTCTCGACGACGAAGAGATTGCGGACGAGATTCGCATGGCAATTCTCGACGAGAGCAAGAGCGCAGATTTCGCAGTGGACAGCGTATATACGGCGTTTGCGACGCTGCTCGCCAAAGCGGGCGACGCGTTGATTGCGGCCAGAGCCGCGGACATTCGCGATGTGCGAAACCGTGTGGTGCGCATCCTGCACGGTGAAACCGAAAAAAACCTCTCACGACTTGGCGCGCCTGCAATTGTCGTCGCGCACGACCTTCTGCCGAGCGACACCGCGACGCTGGATAAAAAGAACGTGCTCGCGATCATCACCGAGGTCGGCGGCACGACGTCGCATTCCGCGATTCTCGCACGCAGCTACGGCATCCCCGCCGTACTGGGCGTGCCGGACGCGACAAACGCGCTGCCGGACGGCAGCTTTGCCGCCGTGGACGCGATGACGGGTGAAGTATTTCTGGAGCCGGACGAATCCTCGCTAGAACTCCTGCACGAAAAGAAAGAGGCGTTTGCTGCGGACAAGCAGGACGCCGCGCGCTATCTCGCCGCTGAAGGACGACTCGCCGACGGCACGCGCATCGAAATCGGCCTCAACATCGGCTCGACAGACGACACCGGCGCGCTTCGCAACTGCGATTTTGTTGGGCTCTTCCGCACCGAGTTTCTCTATATGCAGACCGAAACGCTGCCAAACGAAGAGGAGCAATTTGACGCGTATCGCCGCGTGCTGGTGGACGCCGCAGGCAAGCCCGTGACGCTGCGCACACTCGATATCGGCGGGGACAAGACCCTGCCGGGACTTCCGATGCCGCACGAGGAAAATCCGTTTTTAGGCAACCGCGCACTGCGACTTTGCCTGACGCACAAGGAGCTATTTTACACGCAGCTGCGTGCCGCGCTCCGCGCCTCTGTTTACGGCAACCTCTGGCTGATGTTTCCGATGGTTGGCACACTCGACGACATCCGCGCGGCGAAAGCGGCCGTGCGTGAAGCGCAGCTGCAACTGGAAGAACGCGGCATTCCGTTTGACCCGAAGGTGCGCGTTGGCATCATGATCGAGATTCCGTCGATCGCAATGATCGCCGACCGCGCCGCGCAGGAATGCGACTTCGCCAGCGTCGGCACCAACGATCTGTGCCAATATCTGCATGCGGCGGATCGCATGAACCCGCAGACGGAGGTATATTACCAGAGCCTTTCGCCCGCGATGTTCCGCACGCTGAAGATGATCTTCGAAGCGTTCACCGCCGCCGGAAAACCCGTCTCCGTCTGCGGCGAGCTCGCGGGAAATCCGCTTGCAGCTCCTGCACTCGCGGGGCTTGGGTTACGCAAATTCAGCATGAACGCGAGCGCCGTCGCCCCCGTCAAACGTGCGTTAAGTCACGCAACGCTGGAACAGTGCCGCAAGCTGGCAGAACTGGTCTGCGCGCAGGATACCGAAGCGGATGTGAAAGCGCTGCTGAGTAAACCGTTTATGAAGTAAATCTGAGATTCATCTCTTTTCTCATAAGTTCAAGAAACAATAAAAACAAACCCGCGTCTGTTGAACGCGGGTTTGTTTTATGCTTATTCGTTTAGATTTAGATAATCCCCTGCGCGATCATGGCATCGGCCACTTTGGCAAACCCCGCGATGTTTGCGCCCGCGACGAGGTTGTAGCCAAGTCCGTTCGCTTCCGCGGCTTTTGCCGAGTTGTCGTGGATGTTCTTCATGATGGTGTGGAGCTTTTCGTCGACTTCCTGCTCGCTCCAGCTTAGCCGCTGGCTGTTCTGGCTCATCTCGAGCGCGCTGGTCGCGACGCCGCCTGCGTTGACCGCCTTGCTGGGCGCTACGATCATGTGTTTCTGATCCATCAGAAAGCCGAGCGCGTCGTTCGTCGTCGGCATGTTCGCGACTTCAATGTAGTACTTCGAGCCGCTGGCTGCGATCTTCTTCGCGCTGTTGATGTTTACGTCGTTCTGCGTGGCGCACGGCATATACACATCCGCCTGCACGCCCCAGGGTTTCTCGCCCGGGTAGAATGCGCAGCCGTAACGGTCTGCGTAATCTTTCACCTTGTCTCTGCCGCTGTTGCGCATTTCGACGAGGTAATCAATCTTCTTGCCCGTCACGCCCTTGGGATCGTAGACGTAGCCGTCCGGACCGGACAGCGTGATCGCGCCGGCTCCCAGCTCTTCGAGCTTCCTTGCCACGCCCCAGGTCACGTTACCGAAGCCGGAGAGTGCGAAGGTCTTGCCTTCCATCTTGTCGCCTTCGTGCTTGAAGACTTCGTTCATATAGTACACCGCGCCGAAGCCGGTCGCTTCGGGACGAATCAGGCTGCCGCCGAAGCTCAGGCCTTTGCCCGTCAGCACGCCGGGTT
>PGZM01000001.1 GCA_002841395.1 Firmicutes bacterium HGW-Firmicutes-9 | reverse complement strand
TAAGCACTTTGCAGTACCCTTGCCTCAGAATTACTGGCTTGTTTTTTGTTTCTTGCACTATATAGTTTTCAAGGTGCTCCGGCCTAATTTCAAGCGTTTTTCGCTTGTTTTTTCGGCCCTCGCCGCCCGCTTTGGTCTCGCGCGACAGCTTGTTTAGTATAGCAATTTGAGTTCGTTTTGTCAACCACTTTTTTGATCTTTTTTTCGAAGCCCTGACAGTTTTTGATCTCGTTTTGCCGTGCACTTTTCGAGTGCTTGATTATTCTACAGCTTTCGATATCGAAATGCAAGTGTTTTTTACACATTTCTACATGAATAATTTCCTTCTTGTATATGCCTTTCGCTTCACCCACAATCCGTGGGATCGTTCCTGCTCCCGCTTCTATATATATGTCAGTCTATGGCCTGTCGCGTTGACAACCATTCGAATTTTGCTGTATTCTATATAGGAAATTCGAACCGTTAGGAGTAGCTTTATCATATGAGATCCATGACCAGCAAAGAGCTTCGGCAGCTATATCTCGACTTCTTTGTGTCGAAAGGGCATGCCATCATCCCCTCTGCTTCTCTCATCCCGGAAAACGACCCCACCGTACTGTTCACCACTGCGGGTATGCACCCGCTGGTGCCGTATCTGATGGGCGCAAAACATCCGGAGGGGACGCGTCTTGTGGACGTTCAAAAGTGCGTCCGTACCGGTGACATCGACGAAGTCGGCGATTCCTCCCATTGCACATTTTTCGAGATGCTCGGCAACTGGTCGCTTGGCGATTACTTCAAGAAAGAATCGATTGCATACTCCTGGGAGTTCCTGACGAGCGAGAAATGGCTCGGCATCGATCCTTCTCTGCTGTTCTTCACCTGCTTTGAAGGCGACGAGAACGCACCGCGTGATACCGTTGCCTATGATTGTTGGGTATCCCAGGGCGTGAAACCCAACCATATCGTGTTCCTGCCCAAGAAGAACAACTGGTGGGGTCCTGCGGGGCTCACCGGTCCCTGCGGTCCGGACACCGAGATCTTCTATGATACCGGGAAAACGCCGTGCAGCGATGATTGCAAAGCTGGCTGCGACTGCGGCAAATACCTTGAAATCTGGAACAACGTGTTCATGGAATACAACAAGACCGTGGAAGGCACATTTGAGCCGCTCGCGCAGAAGAACGTCGATACCGGCATGGGTCTTGACCGCACGGTTGCAACCCTGCAGGGCGTCAGAAGCGTTTATGATACCGACGCGTTCGCCGGCATCATCGCAAGCATCGCGGAACTCTCCGGCAAATCGTATGGCGAGAGTGACGAGGTCATGCGCATGTTCCGCATCATCGCCGATCATATGCGCTGCTCTACGTTTATGCTGGGTGATCAGCGCGGCATTACGCCGAGCAATGTCGATCAGGGCTACATTCTCCGCCGCCTGATTCGCCGCGCAATCCGCTTTGCGATGCAGCTTGGCATTCCCGAAGGCAGCCTGACGAAGGTAGCCGAAGCGGTCATCGATCAGTACGGCGAGTTCTATCAGGAACTCAGCGTCAACCGCGCAAAGATTCTTGACGAGCTGACGAAAGAAGAACAGCGCTTCGAACATGCGCTCAAGAAGGGCATCCGCGAGTTTGAGCGTTTGGTCTCCGGCCTCAACGGCAGCACAATCGACGGTGTCAGCGCGTTCCATCTATATGATACATTCGGCTTCCCAATCGAACTTACGCAGGAGCTTGCCGCCGAGCGCAATCTTGCGGTCGATCTCGACGGCTTCAACGAAGCGTTCAAGGCGCATCAGGAGCTTTCCCATGCCGGCGCAGAGCAGCGCTTCCAGGGCGGTCTTGCCGACCATACGGAAGTAACCGCGCAGCTGCATACCGCAACGCATCTTCTGCAGGCAGGGCTTCGTAAAGTGCTCGGCAGCGACGAAGTCGCGCAGAAGGGCAGCAATATTACAGCCGAGCGTCTGCGCTTTGACTTCAGCTTCCCGCGCAAACTTACGCCGGAAGAGATTTCCGCCGTTCAGGATTACGTCAACGAAGCAATCGATGCGGATGTTGAGATCACTTGTGAAGAGATGACCGTGGACGAAGCGAAAGAGAGCGGCGCCATCGGTCTGTTTGAGAGCAAGTACGGTTCCAAAGTCAAGGTGTACACCGTTCCGGGATTCAGCCGAGAGATCTGCGGCGGTCCGCATGCGGCCCGCACCGGCGACCTCGGCCGTTTTGTAATTAAGAAGGAGGAAGCGTCGAGCGCAGGCGTTCGTCGCATCAAAGCGGTATTGATCCATGAGTGATTGGTACGTTTACGATTGGGATTTGCAGGGCTTGCCCGCCCAGTTCCACGTCGATTTAAAATACGTGGAAGAGTTTGACACGCTCGGAGATTTCACAACTCTGCTATACGTCTCCTGTTATCCCAAGAAAGCAGAAGCGCAGGCGTTCTCTTCGCGTGAAAAGCGGCTCTTGGAGAGCGTCAGCAAGGAGTGCGCACGCATACTTGGCGAGCACTCCGCGTTTGTCGGCTATATTGACATTCTTGCGCAGCGCAGGTATTACTTCTATACGTCGGATGCGCGGCTGCTCGTTCCGCTGATGGCATACTGTTCGGAAGAAGACGGCTTGCGGCTCGAGTGTTTCAAGGCCGAGGAACCCAATCGTCAAACCTACTATCGTCTGCTCGTGCCGGACAACGCCAAACGGCAATCCGTCGACAACGCAGCCTACATTGCGTCGCTGCGCCAGCGCGGAGACGACAACGCGGCTTATCGCCGTGTGAACCTGCATTTCTACTTCCCCAGCGCAAGCGGACGCACGCTGTTTGGAGAGAATGCAAAGTCGCTTGGATTTGCCATCGGCAAGACGGACTATGTGCCGGAGCGCGAACCATCTTACTACATCGTGCTGCACGCGATCAGCCCCTTAGAGCAGGAATCGATTACCGAACTGACCACCAAGGCGATCTACGCCGCGGAGACCTACGGCGGCGTGATGGAGCACTTCGACTCCGCATTTATCCAAAAGCGAGGCATTTTCGGCTGACCAACGCCAAAACGCATAAGAACCGGGATTTCTCCCGGTTCTTTTTTTGTCGCATTTAGATTAGGTGCTCAAACACAGTCTGATCCAGCGCACGGTTTTCGTGTCCGCCATATTCCGCAATGACCTTCCCGCCAATCGCGCGATAAAATCGAAGCGCTGCTACATTGTGCATGTTACAGCCGTTATAGAATCGGCCGTGTCCGATCGACCTGCAATAGTTGCGCACCTGCTCTATCGCAAGCACGCCAATCCCGCGCCGCTGAAACGCACGAAACAGATACAGCATATTGATGCAGATCGAATTCTCCGGCATGGTCTTTTCCATCTCCTTGCCAAAGCAAAGATAACCCGCATGCTTGCCGTCAACGTTAATAAAGAGCAGGTTCTGATCGGAATCCGACGCGATCTTTCGGAATTTTTCCTCTGATTGCGCTGTGTCAAACCCATCAAACCACTCGCGCGGATAGATATCGCTGTACGTCTCAATTCGGGTTAACAGTCGCAATCTCACAAGTTCCGGAACTTCCTCTATCTTTACCGGCTCAAACGTCACGTTATTCTGCACTTGCCGCTTCTCCGTTTCTCCGCTTGTATACACTATTTTCCGACACAGAACCGCTCAAAGATGCGGTCGATGACGCTCGCGTCAACATCGGTTCCCGTGATAGAACCAAGATGGTGCAATGCGTTCTTAACATCTGTTGCGGCGCAATCCAGCTCATCTGCGGTTTCCGCATCGCGTAACGCCGTGAGCGCGAGTTCCAGCGCACGAATGTGCCGCTCGTTGGTGATGGTCGAGCCATCCGCCCGTTCCGGTGCGGCAAGTGCAAGAATCTTCTCCTGCAGCTCGCGCAGTCCATCACCGGTTTTCGCGCTGATGCGGATTGCTTCGCCCGCATACGCACAAGCCTGCGGCAAATCGCTCTTGTTCAACACGACAATCCGGGTGCTATTTTGCGTGTCCGCCAACAGTTTCGTATCTTGCTCCGTCATCGGCACGGATGCGTCAAGCACGAGGCACACAACGTCTGCACGGATGAGCGCATCACGCGCGCGATCAACGCCGATTCTTTCAGCCTCGTCGCTCGCTTCTCGGATGCCCGCTGTATCAATTAACCGCACGGGTACGCCGTCCATGCTCACTTTTTCGTCTATGATGTCGCGCGTGGTGCCCGCAACGGCGGTTACAATCGCGCGATCACTGCCCAATACCGCATTCATCAACGACGATTTGCCGACGTTCGGCCTGCCGACGATTGCAACCTGTAGCCCATCTCGGAGCACTCTTCCGCGCCTCGCTTTTGCGATCATCGCGTCCACACGCGCAATTGCCGCCGAAAGCGATTCCGGCAACGCTTCAATCGTGTCCTCTTCCGCCTCGTCGGGATAGTCAATCGCGGCATCGATGCCGGAAAGCGCATCGGTCAATAATTCTTCCACCGATGTGATCTCCCGTTTGATACTGCCCTGCAGCTGCGCCAGCGCGGACTTGAGGCTTTGCTCCGCGTCCGCATTGATGACGTCCATCACGGCTTCCGCGGCAGAAAGATCCATCTTTCCATTCAGAAACGCTCTTTTCGTGAACTCGCCGCATTCCGCAGGCCGAAATCCGAGCGTTGCCAGTGCGCCCAGCACGCGTTGCACCGTCTGCATGCCGCCGTGCACGTTCAGCTCCATCATATGCTCGCCCGAATAACTGCGCGGCGCAGGAAAATAGACCGCCACGCAGTCGTCGATTAACTCGCCGCGCAATGACAGCCGCGCATGAACCATTTCTCTTGGCGTTCTTGCCGGGTCGCGGTCAAGCAGTTCGCTGACGCGTCCTGCCTGCTCGCCAGAGATGCGAATGATCGCAATCGCCCCGCCGATGGCGGATGACGGCGCGTAGATGGTGTCTTCCATGTGTGTCTCCATATATTCACTCGACAAGCACATTGATTCAATATGCTCGCCAAAACAGAACACGAGCCGCCGCGAAACTGCGACGGCTCACATTGATTCGTTATTTCGAAGGTGTGATGACGACGTGGCGGTTGGGTTCCTCGCCCTCACTGTGCGTGGTCACGCCGTTGAATCCCTGCAGCGCACTGTGGAGAATACGCCGTTCGTATGGATTCATGGGTTCCATCGAGACGGAGCGGCCAGACTGACGCACATGCATCGCGTTCTTACGAGCGAGACGTTTAAGCGTCTCTTCTCTGCGGGAACGATACCCCTCGGTATCTAGCGTCACGCGGATGTAGCCTTCTTCTTTGCGGTTCTTGTTGGCAACCAGCGACACGAGATACTGCATGGCATCCAGCGTTTCGCCGCGTCTGCCGATGAGAAGACCCATCGTCTCTGCGTCGATGCAAAGCCGAAGCCCGTTTTCCGTATCTGCGGCCAAAACCGGCGCAGGATTATTCATCTTGGTCAGCAGTTCGCTCAAGAACATCGCGCAGGGCGTATTCTTCGCGAGCTCTTCGCTGTAATCAAAGTGCTCCTGCGGCGCTTCGGGCATGCGATCCTGCCCCTGTTCGCTGCGTTGCGGGCCGCGCGGTGCGCCATAGCTGGAAGAACCGTGCTGACTACGGTCGCTTCTGCCGCGCTCGCCGCTGTCGCGACGCTCGGGACGTCCTCCGCCGCGCTGAGACTGATCCCGGCGCTGGTTCATGGTTGCTTCTTGTTCTTTGCGATATACCTGCTCCATCTCCATGACGAGCGGTACTTCGCGTTGTGTCAGGCGGACGACTGCTTGTTTTGCGCCGATGCCAAACAAACCTTTGCTCTCGGACTGGATTGTTTCGATTTCGACTTCGTCGATAGTCACGCCCATCTCATTTAGGCCATTATAGATGGCTTCATCGACGCTATGACCCGAAAACTCCATGCTCCTCATTTCGTGCTAACCTCCGTGATGACGGGCTGCTGCTTCGCAAACGAGCGGTTGATCAGCAGCGAGGTGCCCAGCGAGAAGATGTTGCTGAACGTCCAGTAAACGGCAAAGCTTGCGTTGTACTGTAAGCAGAAGAAGAATGACATTGCCGGCATGAGCCAGTTCATCACCTTGTTGGTGCTTGCAGTCGCGTCGCTCTTTGGCTGGTTCTTCTGCATAATCCAGGTGGAAAGATAGGTCGATCCGCCCGCAAGAATCGGGAAGATAAACCAACCGTTGTTGAATCCCTGATAGAGCTCTGCGCAGGGCGCCATCAACGCGGTATAGTTCGCCGCAAGCTGATCCGTCATGGTCGCGAGCGCATACGCGTCGCCGTTCTTGACGAAGAAGCCGAGCTCTACAAAGCGCTGGAGCGCTTCCGGATGCTCCTGGAAATAAAGAAGCTTGGGCAGCGTGTTGTTTGCCGCGCCAAAAAACTCCTTGGCTGTCGCAATAACCGGCGAGAAACCGTTGTCCGGCATCCATAGGTTGTTGATCCAGAAAAACTTAAATGTTTGGAAGAGCTCAATGCCCTTGTCCTTGTTGTCGTCAAGGGTGAGGATCAGGCGAACCATCATCTCGTTGCCCCATTGACGGAACGCCGCAATGAAGATAAAGAACAGCGGCATGGTGATCAGCATCGGCAGACAACCGCCAAACATACTCACGCCGTTTTCGCGCATGAGCTTCTGCTGTTCGGTGTTGAGCTTTTGCGGGTCTTTTTCGTACTTCTTCTTGAGCTTGTCAATCTGCGGCTGAACGGCCGCCATCTTCATGGAAGACTTTCTCGAGCGGATATCGCCAAAGACCGTCAACGCGCGGATAAACAGCGTCGCGATGATGATCGTGAGCACGATGCTCTGATTGGTCAACGTCTCATAGAGCCAACGCATTCCGAGGAATGCCCATTGCGTTACAGGAAAATCGCCTACCAAGGGGGATGCCCTCCTCTCAATATGTACAGGAAATTGATTTTTTTGTTGGTGGAAAGATATGTCTTCGATCTACGGAACCGGATCGTAACCGCCCTTGCAGAAAGGGTTGCAGCGTAAAATGCGCCAGATCGCGAGCAGACTGCCTTTGAAAGCCCCGTGCTTACTGAGCGCTTCCACCGCATACTCCGAACAGGTCGGCGTAAAGCGGCAGCTTGGGGGCAATAGCGGTGAGATATACTTTTTATACCCGCGGACGAGCGCGATCAAAAACCGCTTCATCCTTTTTCCTCCGCCTTAATCAGGCCTGCACGCTGCAGCTGTTGAAGCATCCCTTCGCGAATGCTGAGAAATGGCGCGTCGATGATGGAATCTCTTGCGATGAATATCAGGTTCGTGCCGCCTTTGATCAACGGGATCAGCGGGGTCACGGCCTCGCGCATGCGCCGCTTAACGCGGTTTCGCACCACTGCGTTGCCGATCTTCTTGCTGACCGAAAACCCGATTTTTGCGCTCGTGGTGCGGCTTTTCGCGTACACCAGCGCTAGCAGCTTTCCTCCGCAGGATTTCCCGACGCGATAGGTATAGCGGAACTCTTTCTTCCGCCGCAGGGAATCACTGTGCTTCACTCTGCCGCATCCTTTAACAATACATCCGTTCGACTTGGGCGTCCGCGTGCGTTCATGTTTCTTATTTGAAAACAGAATACACGCCAAAAATTACAAAGTGTTGTATTTCCTTGAAATACAAACATGCGGCAAGCAAATGCCCGCCGCAAGCGCTTGTGCGTTTTTTACGGTTCTGATCAAAGAAATCCCGTTACGCGCTGAGAACTTTGCGGCCTTTCGCGCGTCTACGCTTGATGACATTGCGGCCATCTGCCGTTTTCATACGCTTACGGAATCCGTGCACTTTGCTCCGCTGACGCTTCTTGGGCTGATAGGTTCGAAACATTCGACTACACCTCGCTTCGTTGTTGAGTCCTACAGGCGTTAGCCTGCGAAAATCGCACACACGGGCAGGTGCCCGCATGATATGAACCTTATGTATTATAGTAGACGGCGCAAACCCGTGTCAAGGAGTTTCTTGGCGTTCGTTCTGCCCGCTTCTCATATCCGTGTCCGGAATCAGTTGCGGAGCTTTGCGAACACCAGTCTGCCGGCCGAAGTTTGCAGCGCGCTTGTGACAACGATGTCAAGCGTTTCGCCGATATGCCTGCGCGCGTTCTCAACGATGACCATCGTTCCATCCGGCAGATAGCCTACGCCCTGCCCGGATTCCTTGCCCTCTCGCACGATGGCGAGAGGCAGTTCTTCGCCCGGCAGCAGCACCGAACGAACCGCGTTTGCAAGATCGTTGATGTTCAGTACGGGCATGTTCTGCACAGCCGCAACCTTGTTGAGGTTGTAATCGTTGGTCACGAGAATACCGCCCAGATCGACCGCAAGCCGCAATAGCTTGAGGTCGACTTCGTCGATCTCGTCATAGTCCTTGTCCTCCACGACCACGCGCGAATCCAGCTCACGCTGCATCGAATGCAGGATGTCGAGACCGCGGCGTCCGCGGGAGCGCTTCATCGCGTCCGAACTGTCGGCGATATGCCGCAGCTCTTTGAGAACAAACGCAGGAACGACGATGTTTCCTTCCAGAAACCCTGTCTTGCAGATGTCGTAGATTCGGCCGTCGATGATCACGCTGGTGTCGAGCACCTTGGGGCGGGCGTTTCCCGCGACAATCCCTTTTGCGATGTGTCCGCGGCGGGAATAGCCGTCCATCAGCTCCGCGCGCCGCGAAATGCCGATGTGGCCTCCATAATATCCGCAGATGACATACAAGAGGAACGTGATGACTTCCGGCAAAACCGGAACATCGATTGTACGCAAAATTAAGCTAAGCAGGAACGCAAAAACCATGCCGATCATGATACCGATCACACCGAACAGAATGTCCAGCGCGGGCATCTCGGTCAGCCTGCGTTCCAGCTTTTGGAAGAAGCCGTTTATGCCGTCTATGATCTTTGGAGATAATATAAAAAAGATAATTCCGGATGAAATTCCAATGATCACATAGAGGGCGGCCATCACGGCGGGTATGGTGGTATAGCGCAGCACGTAATCGTATCCCGGGCATTTGAACGAATAGAGCACCCACGCAACGATTCCGCAGCCGATGCCAATACCAACCAGTGCAACAAGAATTCGGAGTACCTTCCGCATGCAGTGATTGGCGTTTTCCCGTTTGGTTTAGCCCCCAACCAGGGGAAGGAATTCGCTTTCCTCCTTTCCGCACGACGCGGCCAGCTCCGCAATGAGCACCTGCCTCGCCGTAAGATACATTTTCCGCTCGCCGGCGGATAAGCCCTTTTCACGGTCGCGGTGGATCAGGCACTTAACCACATCCGCCACGCCATAGATATCGCCAACCCGGAGTTTGTTGAGGTTGTCACGGTAGCGTTGATTCCAATTGTCGCTTTCGTCCGCACACCCATCCTCCGAGAGAAATTCGATGATTTTTCGGCAGTCCTCCGGGCAGACAAGCTTACGCAAGCCGACCGATTCTGCTGTTGCGACAGGAACCATCGCCGTCATTTTGCCCATGACAAACCGCAGCACATAATACCGCGCCGATTCACCAAGTACGGTTTGCTCCTGGACGGCTTCGATCTCCCCGACGCCATGCATGGGGTAACAGACCATATCGCCAATTTCAAACACCGGCAACACTCCTTTCGCTCTGAAATTCAATAACATGCTTATATACTATATCACTATTTGCTGAAAACTGTCAACAAAATCTCGTATAATATCACACCAATACGGCCATGTCAACATAAAATTTAGTGCCTGTCAAAAAGTGTTCGCAGAGTCATGATTGTTACGCCACTTGTAGCGCAATCTTTCTCATCCCGTCACGCGAACAAGGCCAAATAATAACAACGGACGAAGGCAATATTGCCTTCGCCCAGTGTGTTTTATTGTTGTACTGAATTAGATCAGTGTTTGCTGCTCGGCAAAACTCATATCGAGCAGGCGCTTGCTGACGCGCTGCTCAAACATCGTGCTCATCGGTGCGCGGTCGTGGATGATCTTGACCGCCTGCGCAAACATCGGCGCAGCGGAGATGAAACGAATCTTCTTGGAGAGGCTTGCCCCCGGGCACTCGAGCGTGTCGGTAGAGACGAGGAACTCGATCGGGCTTGCGTCGATCTTTTTGATACCCTCTTCCGAAAGCACATTGTGAGAAAGCGCGGCGTAGATTTTCTTTGCGCCCTTGTCGGCAAGCGCATAGCTGACGTCGACCAGCGTGCCGCCGGAAATCGAGAAGTCGTCGATAACGAGACAGTTTTTGTCCTTCACATCGCCGATGATTTCAAGCACTTTTGCGTTTTCATCGTGACCAAAGCGCATCTTGTCGCCGATGGCGACCGGGCAGTTGAGTTCGGTTGCATATTCTCTCGCGCGCTTGGCGGAGCCAGCGTCGGGAGAAACGACCACAAGGTCTTCGTCTACGATGCCCTGCCTGCGGATGTACTCGCAGAGCAGCGCTTTTGCATAGAGATGATCGACGGGCTTTTTGAAGAAGCCCTGTACCTGCGGCGCGTGCAGATCCATCGTGATGATGCGGTCTACGCCGGCAACTTCGATGCAGTCTGCGCAAACACGGGCGCGGATGGATACGCGGGGTTCGTCTTTTTTATCACCCTTCGCGTAGGAAAAATACGGGATAATCGCGGTGACGGAGTTGGCGCTTGCGCGCTTGAAAGCGTCGATCCAGAACAGTAATTCTACAAACTCGTCGTTCGGCTGACGGCCGATTGGCTGGACGATGTAGACGTCCTTGTCGCGGATGGATTCGTTGACGCGTACAAAGATATTCCCTTCGCTGAACTTGATGGTCTCTGCGTCGCCCAATTGCGTTCCCAAATAGGCGCACATCCTCTTGGCGAATGGTTTGCCCGTACTACCGGCAAATATCTTGATAATTCCCGAACCCGTGTACATGTGTTTCTCCTCTTTCCCTAAAGCGTAATGTTCCTTCTTCGTCATCCCCTGCAACCACATTATAGCAGAGGGAGCGACGGTTCTCAACACAATATAGCCGATCTGGCATTATTTGTGTAATATACGCGCCGGAGTGTTATCCTCCGGTGATATTTTCCAAAAGAGCAGCGTCTGATGCGTAAAAACCTATAGCGCGCGCTGTGGCCTCGCTTCAAGGAATTCGCGCGTCTGATGCAGCAGCGCCGTATCGCGCCATGTTTGTCCCGGCACGACCGCCGGACGATGATCGCCATGGTAATCGCTCCCGCAGGTGACGATCAGTCCCATCTGGCGCGCGATACTTGTGATCACCACGCTGTCGCCCTCGCTGAGCGAAGGATGAAAGCCTTCCATGCCCATCAAACCGAGTTCTTTGAGCATCGGTGCGACCTTGTGCGGGTCCGCGTGCCCGTTCATCGGGTGCGCCCAGACCGGAACGCCGCCCGCACCGAGAATCAGCTGCACAATCGTCTCCGGCGAAAAGCGTTCTACCGTGTAAAATCCAGGGCAGCCGCGGCGCAGATACTTTGCAAATGCGTCGCGCGTATCCGCAGCAAACCCGCCCTTGACGAGCGCAATTGCGATATTCAGCCGCGTTGCGGCACCGATCTCGCCTTGCAGATGTTCGCGGATATCGCAGCCGATGTTCAATAGCCGCTGAACGATCTCCCTGTTGCGCTCTCCCCTGCGGCGCAGTGCGATGACGAGCGCCTCCTGCATGCGCGGCTCCTGTGTGTCGATGTCAAGGCCGAGGATGTGCATCTCATGCGACCACTCCGCGTCCATCTCAATGGACGGCAGGAATCGCACGCCGATTTTCGCCGCCTCCGCCATCGCCTCCGGCACGCCGAGCACATTGTCGTGATCCGTGAGTGCGAGCATCGTTACGCCGCGTTCCGACGCCGCCCGAACAACCTGCGCGGGCGTGTCGGAGCCGTCTGAACAATTGCTGTGCAAATGCAGATCAAACGGTTCCTGTGCTGTTTTGTGTGCCAAAAGGTTCGCCATAGTTTTTTGTTTATTTCTCCGCTCATAAAGATAGGGCGGACATGCCGCCCCATCCAGGGTTTTCATAGCCGTTTGTGTCAGTTTCTCAATTTGGGGACCTGCGTGCGTTTACACGGGTACTCCCTGCGGTTCAGCATTCACGGTTTCCTCCGGCTTCGGTGCCGGTTTCTTACGCGTCCGCTTCGGTGTCGGCTTCTTGAGAACCTCTGCGGCTTCTGTGCCGTTGAAGACCGCCGCGAATTCTTCGCCGGAGACTCGCTCATACTCGATGAGCATCTCCGAGACGCGATCGAGCGCCTCCATGTCCTCCGCGATGATATCGCTGGCACGCTTAAACTGCGATTCCAGTATGCCGCGCACCTCGGCGTCAACCGTAGCCGCAAGAGACTCGGAATAGTTACGCTGGTGTCCCCAATCCTTGGCGATGAAGACTTCTTCCTGACCGCCAAGGAACATGGGACCCACCGAATCGCTCATGCCGTATTCGGTGACCATCTTCTTTGCCACATCGCTGGAACGCTGCAGGTCGTTATATGCGCCGGTCGAAACATCGTCGAATTTGAGTTTCTCGGCCACGCGCCCGCCCATCATCATCGCAATGTTGTCCAGCAGTTTATTCTTGGTCACATGCATCATGTCTTCCTTGGGGAGAGACATCGTATACCCTGCCGCCATGCCGCGCGGCACGATAGAAACTTCGTGCACAGGATCGCATCCTGCAAGTTTCAGCGCAACGATGGCATGACCCGCTTCGTGGTAGGCTGTGATGCGCTTGTCCGCTTCCGTGATCACGCGGCTGCGCTTCTCCGGCCCCATCTGCACGCGGGTGATCGCTTCTTCCAGCTCCGTCATGCCGATGGTTTTGAGGTTTGCGCGCGCGGCGAGGATCGCCGCCTCGTTGAGCACGTTTTCAAGATCTGCACCCGTAAAGCCCGGCGTACGCTTGGCTAGCGTCGCAAGCGACACTTCCTTGCCCATGGGCTTGTTGCGCGCGTGTACTTTCAGGATTTCTTCGCGGCCTTTCACGTCCGGATAGCTGACCGTGATCTGGCGGTCAAAACGACCGGGACGCAGCAGCGCGGGATCGAGGATGTCCGGGCGGTTGGTTGCCGCGATGACGATGATGCCCTCGTTCGGCGAAAAGCCGTCCATTTCGACCAGCAGCTGGTTGAGCGTCTGCTCGCGCTCGTCGTGTCCGCCGCCCATGCCGGCGCCGCGATGGCGTCCGACCGCGTCGATTTCGTCGATGAAGACGACAGCGGGCGTTGCGCGCTTTGCGGTCTGGAACAGATCTCGTACGCGGGATGCGCCGACGCCGACGAACATCTCAACAAAGTCGGAACCCGAGATCGAGAAGAACGGAACTTTCGCCTCGCCCGCAACCGCTTTTGCCAATAGGGTTTTACCGGTGCCTGGAGGGCCCACGAGCAGTACGCCCTTGGGAATCCGAGCGCCGATGGCGTTGAACCGCTGCGGAGCGCGCATGAAATCGACGATCTCCTTGAGTTCTTCTTTTTCCTCGTCCGCACCAGCGACGTCCGCAAACGTAACGTTCATCTTGTCGCCAACCGTCATACGCGCGCGGGACTTGCCGAAGTTCTGCATCTGCTTGCCGCCGCTCTGCGCACGCATCATAAAGAAGTAGAACACGACAATTGCGCCGATGAACAAGAGTGTTGGCAACAGCAGCGTCCAGATCGATTCTTCCAACACGACGGACTCATACGCAAACCCGTAGTCTGCGCTGGAGACTTCGCTCACGCTGCCAAATTGATCAGGGTTTGCCGCGTAGACAATCGCCGCCATATCGGCGCGGAATGTCTCTTCGCTCGGCAGCACGGTGATAAACTCCGCCTTCTTGGGCAGGTCTTTCATCTCGGCTTCGCTGCCTGTGTAAAGGCCGTAGACCTTGCGGTCTTCGACCTTGATTGCCTTGATTGTTTTCTGCGTGGTGTCCGCGTTCTCGGTGCTGCGCACAAGCTGCAGGAACTTCGAATTATAGTCGAGTTCTTCCGGCTTGCCCTGCGTAGGATTGAATCCCGAAATCATATAGAATATGGCTGCAAACAAGCCGACCCAAATTAACGCGGTTATGACTTTTCTGTTCAACTAACTGTCCTCCATCTGCGTGCGGAACATCTTCCGCTGCGCGTTTCGCCCGGCGCGTCGCCGGAGCGATCATTCTCTTTTTCTATCAGATTGATCTTTACTCTTCTTCTCTGCTGTAAACGGAAGGTTTCAGCACGCCGACATACGGAAGATTCCGCAGGAATCCGTCGTAGTCGAGGCCGTAGCCAACCACAAACTCGTTGGGGATGACAAATCCGCAATAATCGGGCGTCAGTTCGCACTCTCTGCGGGATGGCTTGTCGAGCAGGCAGCAAATCTTCACGGAGGCGGGATTACGGCTGGCAAGCAGCTGCAAAAGATGCGAAAGCGTCAACCCGCTGTCCATGATATCCTCGGCGATAATGACATGCTTGCCGGTGATCGACGTGTCGATATCCTTGGTGATGCGCACGATGCCGCTCGTTCTGCGCTCGTTGCCGTAGCTTGAGATGCCCATAAACTCCATCTGGAGGTTTAAATCCATCTCGCGCGCAAGGTCCGCAAAGAACATGACCGCACCCTTGAGAATGCAGATCAGGACGATGTCCCCTTCCACATTTGCGTAGTCCCGGCGCAGCTCTGCGCCAAGCTCCCGGATGCGCTGTTTGATCTGTTCTTCCGATACAAGCACCTTTGCAATATCGTCGTGATTGATGAGCCCTTTCAATCCCTTGTCCCCCTGTTACATATAATATGGAGAATCTCCCGCGTCTCCGGCGTGACCTTCGCGTGTTCCGAGATGGTCAGCCCGCAGGCATAATATACTTCGCTATCCGCACAGAGCAGCGGTAAATCCCGCTTTTCTTTGGCAATCTTTTTATCCGTCAGCACATCGCTGAGCTTCCGTTCGCCTGGCGCGCCGAGCGGGAAAAACCGATCTCCCTCTCTACGGGAGCGGACGCTTAGATCTTTCGGCAGCTTGTTCCAATCCAGAAACGCTTCCGATCCATCCTTTGGGATATGCCAGCTGTCCGTAAATTCACAGACCAACGTTCCGCGCGGCGTGACTGTCTCTCCGCCGATGACAAACGGCACCTCATATTCGGACACATCCGGATACCGGCCCATATACAGTAGCTGCGCATCCGTCCACGCAGAACGTCCGTCGGACAGCTCAATGACGGTTCCCGTCCTTGCCGCTGCCAAATCCAATACGCGGCGAATATCCGCTTCGCCGACACGACCGATCAGAGCGAGCAACCGTTTGCGCACGATACGCGATGCAATCGGAATCGGCTGCTGTGCAAGCGCTTTGCGGTTGAATCCGTCTCCGGCGATCATCGCTTCTTCCGCTTCATCCGCCAATCGGCTCAAATATGCTTCGTCCTGCGCAAGCAGTTCCGCGGTTTTTGCAAGGGACTGCGCAATCGAAGGATTGAAGGTCTCAAGCATCGGCATCAGTTGATTGCGGATACGGTTACGGACGGCTGCATTCTCTGCGTTCGTCTCGTCCTCACAGTGCGTTTCGCCTGCTTCGGATAAAAACGCAAGAATTTCCTGCTTGCTGACGTGCAGCATCGGGCGGATAATGTGCCCGTTTCGCGGCTTCATACCGCCAAGTCCGCTTGTGCCGCTGCCGCGAATCAGGTTTATCAAGACCGTCTCCGCCTGATCGTCCCGGTGGTGCGCGGTCGCGATGACGCTTGCGCCAAAGGATAGCCTCGCACGCTCCAGAAAATCATAACGCAACGCCCGCGCGGCCTGTTCCAGCGACTGTCCGTTTGCCTTTGCATGCGCAGGCACATCCACCGTTTCCGTTGCAAACGGAATAGACAATCGATCGCAGAGCGCCATGCACCAGCGTTGGTCACGCGCGGCAGCTTCGCCGCGGATTCCGTGGTTCAGGTGCGCGGCGAATAATCCGCGAATCTTGCCCTCTTGATACAACCTGTGCAGCGAGAGCAGGAGCGCGGTGGAATCTGCCCCGCCGGAGAGTGCAACAAGCACAGTTTCCGACAGGTTACATCCGCAGGCGGCAAGCTCGTTTTCACCGATCAGCCGCCGTGATCCTTCATTCACCGCATAGATCTCCAGAATGAAATATAGTGCTATTCTACCCGCATCAAATTCGTTTGACAAGTGCTGCGGCGAAAATAGAGCCACTTGTCGCAAACAATTCACGATGCGTTGTCTTTCGCCATGATTTTTGCGGCAAAACGTGTTACATGGTTTCTTTTCTGGTTTGCAGCGTAACAGGTTTTGACACCCCGTAAGATATCATCTATACTGGTGAAGCAATCTTTTGGAGGCGCTGTATGCCGGATTCTATTCACAGCGGACACCGCGAACGAATTCGAGAACATTATAAAACACACGGAGCCGAGGCGTTTCTGGATCACCAGTTCCTCGAGCTTTTGTTGACCTACGCCATCCCGCGAAAGGACACCAACGAACTTGCGCATCTGCTCTTGACGCGTTTTGGCTCGCTGGAAGGCGTGGTGACCGCCGAGATTCCGCAGTTGATGCTTGTGGAGGGCGTTGGCGAAAACACCGCCGTGTTTCTTCGCATGCAGGGCGATCTGTTTCGCCGCCTGCGACTGCACCGGCTTGCGGATACAAAAGGCAATATTCGCTTGACTTCGCCTGTCGAAGCCGCGCGATATGCCGTGTCTCAGCTTTCGCTCAATACGTATGAAACCGTGCTCGCCGTCTGCCTCAACGCAAAAAAGGTAGTGCAGAGCTGCGAGCGCGTGGTTGGAGGATCGCTCAGCGAAGCGCAGATTTATCCGCGGAATATTGCGGAGGCAGCGCTATTGCGCCGCGCGCACGGCATTTTGTTGATCCACAACCATCCTTCCGGCGATCCGACCCCTTCCGTTGCGGATGCGGAAACGACCGAGTCGGTTCGCGCTGCGTTGGAGAGCATCGGCGTGCAGTTGTTTGACCATATCATCGTCGGTGGCGAACACGCTTATAGTTTTTCGACCGGCGCTGTGATCGGCGTTTCCAACCCGGAAGCGGAGGTGTTCTCCCTTTCCGATTATCAAGCACTTCAGGCACAGGCCGCGCGCACAGGCACGCTGCTCCGCGTGATGGAACCGTATTGACCTTCGTTTGAAATATTAAAAGCGACGGATTGCTCCGTCGCTTTTTGTTTTCGCAAGATTCTATGTTAGCTCTTCGGCAAGTCTTTTACAGAGTACGTCACCGAAAGGTTTGCCTCGACATTGATCGAACTGCTCTTGAACACGACACCGACCAGCTGGTTTTCAACCAGTGCTTCGCTGACCAGAATTATCTCGTCGAGCGCGACCTGTCCGGCTGCTGCAATCGCCTCTGCTTTCACCTTTGCGTCCGCAACCGCTTCTGCGAGCGCCTCCGCATAGGCCGCCGATGCGTCCAGCAGGCTATAGGTCACCTCATAGCTTTCGATGATCTTCGCGTCGATAATCGGTGATAGAATCGCGTTCACACGGCTGATGCTGTCTTCATGAATGGTGATCGTCTGCCGCGCGATATACCCCGTTACCGTGCCATCGGCCTCGCGCGTGATTGCGTCGATGGTAACACCCGAGGTGGTAACGCTGCGTGCAAGCACGTTTTGCTCGCCAGCGGTGGTCTTAACCTGCTGCGTCGCGGCTTCGCAGAGCACCGCCGCTTCCTCGGAAGAAGCGCTCTCACCGGCTGTCACGATGTTGATGGTCGCAAAATCCGGCTCCACCGTTACCACGCCGTACCCGCTGACCACAATTGTGTGCGCCTCGGGTAAGGCTTCGTTGTTGACGATGACCGTCGGCTGCTCCGGCTTCGCGGTCGGTCCGGGCGTGATGTCCCCTTCTTCCTTGCACGCGGCAAGCGAGAAAAGCAATAGAAACGCCAGTCCGATTGAGACGACCAAACGCATGATGTGTTTTTTATGCTGGATGGTTTGCTGCAAGATTCATCCCTCCAAATCCACTCGATTGAGTTTCCGGTCATGTACGAATGCGTCAAGATTCTCCGCCGCGAGATCGACCAGTCGTTTTCGAACATCGACGGGCAGCCATGCGGCGTGCGGCGTGATCAGGCAGTTTTTTGCGTTCAGCAGCGGGTTCTCCGGTAAAATCGGTTCCCGTTCGACAACGTCTAACCCCGCTGCGTAGATGCTTCCCGCATTGAGCGCGTCCGCCAGCGCACCGGAATCGATCAGCACACCGCGCGCGGTGTTGATGATGATCGCGCTAGGTTTCATCAGCGCGAGCGTGTCGCGATTGACGATGTGGTGCGTCTCCGCCGTCGCCGCGCAGTGCAGCGAAAGTACGTCGCTTTCGCGGAAAAGTTCTTCCTTTGAAACATAGCTACCGCAGAACGCCGCGCGCTTGTTTCTACTATATCCCAGAACGCGCATGCCGAGCGCTTTTGCGATCTCTGCCGCCCTGCAGCCGATTGCACCCGTTCCGATGATACCAAATGTCTTTCCGGTCAGCGCAATCAGCGGCGCATCCCAGACGCAGTCTCCCTTGTGCTGTGTCCAGCGGCCTTTTCGAAGCTCGGCGTCCAGCGCGCGTGTGCGGTTGGTGAGCTCCAGCAGCAGCGCGATGGTGTGCTGCGCCACGGCTTCGGTGGAATATCCCGGCACATTGCAAACGGCGATGTTGTGCCGCCGTGCAGAAGCAAGGTCGATCTTGTCGTAGCCGGTTGCAAATAAACAAAGAAAGCGAAGATTTGACGCTTGTGAAAACTCCGCTTCGCCCAGCCTTGCGCGATTGGTGAAGACGGCGTCCGCCTGGCGGATTCGCTCGCCGATCTGCTCCGGCGGCGTGTGGTCGTATACGGTCAGATTGCCGAACGCACGGATCGGCTCCCAGCTGATATCTCCCGGGTTGACGGAATAGGCGTCGAGAATGACGATGTTCATGCAAATCTCCAGTGTTTGTTGGCTCTTGTTGCAGTATAGCGCATTTTCTCCGTGCTTTCAAGCAAGGCGGCGCTTGCGTTTTGATGCTGTGTTCATCCGTTCTATTCTGTGCCCTTCGTTGCGCGATATCGCAACATGTTGTATAATATGTAGATAAAGTGGCATAGTAGACGCTTTCTTTTATTGCGTCTTTCGGCACACGAAAGATATGCACGCCACCAAACGTCATATGTAAATCAAATTGATAAACCTATACCAACCAGTTTTGAACAAAAGAGAAAGGATTGATTACATCTTTGGCATCCAAAGCAGGTAAAGCAACATCCGGCGGAAAGAAATCAACCGCAACCAAAAACGGCGCATCTGGACGCGATAAGGCGGCCTCGGAAGGCAGCGGCGTTCTGTTAATCGCGGGCGGCATTCTCGCCGCAGCATATTTGTTCTTTTCCGCGACCGGTTATCTGGGAGAAATGCTCGGCAAAGCGTTATTCGGCTTGATCGGCATCATTTCCTACGCCCTTCCGGTGATTCTGATTGCTGTCGGCGTGATCTATATCCGCGGCGCAACCAATGATCGACTCAACGGCAGCGGCTGGTATTTGCTTTTAAGCATCCTCGCGCTTGTGACACTATTGAGCACCGCCCGCAATTCGCTGATCGAAGGTATGGAATACATGCCATATGTCAACGATGCCTTGTATATCGGACAAAACGCGCATCTCGGCGGCGGTTTCGTCGGCGCTATTTTAAGTTATCCATTGCTGAAGCTTGGCGGCCCGACGCTCGCCTATATCCTCAGCATCGCGCTTTTGATCGTCTGTATGATCAAGATCACGGGCTTCTCTCTGCGCGACTTCTCCGAGCAGTTCACAGGGAAAGTGCTTGCCGCGATCGAGAACACGCGCGAACGTGACGCGGAAAACGCACTCGAACGTGAATCGCGTGACGAACGCCCATTATTTACGCTCACGTTGGACGAAGAGCAACCGAAACTCTCCGGCAAAGGCAAGAAGGCCGCGTTGCCTGAGGCAGTTGTTGCCCCCTCCGCCAAAGCCCGCTCCAAACGTGGCGAGACATTTCTAGAGCCGGAGATCGACCTGTTTGAGAAGCCCCAAAAAGGCGGCAAACTGAAGAATTCGCCCGCCAAGGATGCGGATCTCAAAGCGTTCGGCGAACAAACTGGTGAGTTCGTGACCAAGAACGGCGAAAAGGCAAAGTCCCGCAAGCCGGAGAGAGTCAGCCCGGATATCTGGGACGACGTCGATTTCGAGCCGCAGGATGATGTGCCGCTCGTCGTCGGCAGAAACAGCGCACCGATTCCCAAGCCCGTTGTTCAGCTTCCCGACCCGACGCCGCTGTTCGGCGCAAACACGATCAAGCCCGCGAAGGCCGCATCGATGGAAGGAATGCCCGCGCGCCAGCCCGGCGCAAAGCAGAAGCCCATCGAAAAGCCGGCTACAGGCGCACCCGATAAGAAAAAAACGCAACCGGAGGTCATCCTCGGCGATGGAAAGTATCACGCGCCGTCTATTGAGCTGCTCAATAAACCCGGCGCGAAGAAGGATGATGAAACGGACACACCGGAAGAAAAGGCGCGCATCCTGATCGATACGCTCGCAAGCTTCCGCATCGGCGCTACGGTCACCAATATCGCGGTTGGCCCCGCGCTGACGCGCATCGAGATTCAACCGGCGCCCGGCACGCGCATTTCGCGCATCACCGCGCTGCAAAACGATATCACCATGGCGCTTGCTGCGCCGCGTCTTCGCATGGAGGCTCCAATCCCCGGCAAGAACGCAATCGGCATCGAGATTCCGAACAAGGGCTCGACGCTCGTTGTATTGCGCGACATTCTGGAAAGCAAAGAGTTCCGAAACAGCGCATCGCCTGTCACCATGGCGTTTGGCAGAGAGGCGAGCGGAAAGATCATCGTCGCCGATTTAACGCGTATGCCGCATATGCTGATCGCGGGCGCGACAGGTTCCGGTAAAAGCGTCTGCATCAACGACATCATCGTGTCAATGGTCTACAAGAGTTCTCCGCAGGATGTGCGTTTCATTCTGATCGATCCAAAGATGGTCGAAATGGTCATGTACGGCTCCCTGCCGCACCTCTTGATCCCTGTTGTCACCGATCCCAAGAAAGCTGCGGGCGCGATGCGCTGGGCGGTCAAGGAGATGACAGATCGCTACAAGACCTTCTCGGAACAAAACGCAAGAAACCTCGATCGCTTCAACGAGCGCGCCAACCCGGAGGACAAGCTCCCGCGTATCGTCATCATCATCGACGAGCTGGCTGACCTCATGATGGTTGCGCCCGACGAAGTGGAGGACAGCATCCGCCGCATCGCGCAGCTTGGCCGCGCGGCAGGCATCCATCTGATTCTCGCGACCCAACGGCCGGATGCAACGGTCATCACGGGTCTCATCAAGGCAAACATTCCTTCCCGCGCGGCGTTTGCCGTCAGCTCCGCGACCAACAGCCGCATCATCCTCGACATGGGCGGCGCAGAGAAGCTACTGGGTCACGGCGACATGCTATTCCATCCCGACGGTTCTGCAAAACCCACGCGACTTCAGTGCGCGTTCGTTTCGGACGAAGAAGTTGAGCGCATCGTTGCACACTTCCGCGAGAGCGCAGCGCGGCCTACGTTCAGCGACCAGATTCTGGAAGACGTTTCTTCGCTGGAAAAGAGCGGTGCGACCGGCGGTGTGTTCGGCGAAGGCAAGCAGGAAGACGATCTGCTGGGCGAGGCCGTCCGCGTGGTGTTCGAACACGGGCAGGCCAGCACAAGCATGATTCAGCGCAGGCTGCGCGTGGGCTATGCCCGCGCTTCCCGCCTGATCGACATCATGGAGCAGAAGGGCTATATCTCGGGCTTCAACGGCAGCAAGGCGCGCGAAGTGCTCATCAAGCGCGCGCAACTTGAAGAACTCTTTGGCGACGGAACCCCGCTCGCCGATCCGCCCGTGCAGGAGCGCGAACCAAACCCCATGTCGCATTTTTACCGGGACGACGATTAAACACTCGTCCGTGATTGTTTAAAGCAAGGAGAATCCAACTATTATGTCAACCGTCGGTGTGATCTCACTCGGCTGTTCCAAGAATCAGGTAGATACTGAGCGCATGCTCGGCATCCTGACCGCAGCCGGACACGAGATCACCAATCAGCCAAGCGAAGCGGATGTGCTGATCGTCAACACCTGCGGCTTCATCGAAAGCGCAAAGCAGGAGTCGATCAATGCCATCCTCGAAATGGCGCAATATAAACAGGGCGGCAAATGCGCGCGCCTTGTGGTCACAGGCTGTCTTTCCGAGCGCTACCGTGACGAGCTCAAGGACGCCATGCCGGAGATCGATATCCTGCTCGGCGTACGCGAATACGAAACCCTGCCCCGCCTGCTCGGTGGCAAATCGGATGCGCCCCATTGCGGGCCAAAGAGCGCGCGCGTGCTCACTACGCCCCGCTACAGCGCATATCTGCGCATTGCGGACGGATGCAACAACCGTTGCACCTATTGCGCGATTCCGCTCATCCGCGGCAATCTCGTCAGCGAACCGCTGGACGACCTCGTGGAGGAAGCCAAGCGTCTTGCGGACAACGGCGTCACCGAGTTGACGCTGATCGCGCAGGATACCTCCGGCTATGGAATGGATCGCTACGGCAAACCCATGCTGGGCGCGCTGCTGGATCGTCTGGAACAGATCGACCAGATTCATTGGCTCAGGGTTCTCTACACCTACCCCGACACCGTCACGCCAGAGCTCATCGACCGCTTCCGCGCAGGTGGCAAGATCGTGCCGTATCTCGACATGCCGCTGCAGCACACCGAAGACGAGATGCTCGTTCGGATGCACCGCAGAGGCGATCAGGCGCATATCAAGCGCGTGCTGGACTATGTCGCAAAGGTCGCGCCGGATTTCATGCTGCGCACCACGCTGATGGTCGGCTTCCCCGGCGAAACCGAAGCGCATTTTTCGGCGATGCTGCAGTTTATCAAGGATCACCCGTTCGACCGCATCGGCGCATTCACATTTTCGCCGGAAGAGGGCACCGCAGCCGCGAACTTGCCCGATCAGGTGCCGGAAGAGGTCAAGCAGGAGCGGCTCGCGCGGCTCATGGAAACGCAGCAACCAATCTCACGCATGCGCAACGAGCGCAGAGTGGGTCAAATCGTCGAGGTGTTGGTTGAAGGCACCCAGGACGGAAGAAGCTACGGACGCAGCTATGCAGAGGCGCCGGATGTGGATGGAAAAGTCTATATCGAACGTGCGGCTGATCTCCTTCCCGGCTCCTACGTTCCCGTTCGCATGATCCGTGCAGAAGAATACGACATGATCGGCGAACAGGTCACGTGATTCCTAACTTTCATTAATATTTTGATTTATAATCAAGTTTAAAATCTGATAAAGAAAGACGGAGAGCAATGGAACAAACGATCCCAACCACCCCGGAACCCCGCGGAAAGATGAATCTACCGAACCGCCTCACGATATTCCGCATGGTACTCGTGCCGCTGATGGTCGCCGCTTTTTCGTTTGAAGCGTGGCTGCCCGGCTGGAACTATTACGCCGCGGCAATCTTCTTTATTGCGGACATGACGGATATCTTTGACGGATATATCGCGCGCAAACGAAACCTCGTCACCAATTTCGGCAAGCTGATGGATCCCATCGCGGACAAGCTGTTGTTCTGCTCGGCGTTCATCATGATGACGTACAACGGCATGCTCAACCCCATCCTTTGCATCATCTTCGTCGGTCGAGAGATCATCGTCTCCGGCTTCCGGCTCGTGACGGCAAACAGCGGCAAGGTCATTGCAGCAAACTGGCTCGGCAAGCTCAAAAGCGGCCTGCAGGTCGCGGCGATTCTCGCAACACTGCTCGGCAACCCCATCTTCTCCATCTGGGATTTCCCCTTCGATTTTGGTCTGATGGCCACCGCGGCGGTGTTCACCATCTGGTCGGCGATCGACTACATCGTCGCAAATCGCAAAGCCGTCAACTGGAATTAATGTACCTGTACTATTCACAGCAACGCTGGCAGAAATAAGGAAGTAACACACATATGATCGCAGAAATCGTCTCCGTCGGTACGGAGCTTCTCATGGGTCAAGTCGTCAATACGGACGCACAGTTTATCGCACAACGTCTCGCGCCTCTCGGTTTTCAGGTGTTTTATCACACGACGGTCGGGGACAACGTAAAACGGCTCACCGCGGTCGTCCACCAGGCAGTCGAACGCTCGGACGTGGTCGTCTTCACCGGCGGACTCGGGCCGACCGACGACGATCTCACGAAAGAGACCGTCGCCGCCGCGCTTGGGCTCACCGTTGAACTGATTCCCGAAGAAGCGGAGCGCCTTCAGAAGCACTTCGAGTCACGCGGCTATCCGTTTACGCCCAATAATCTCAAACAGGCAAGTTTCCCCAAGAGCGCGATTATCCTGCCGAATGCCTTCGGCACCGCGCCCGGCTGCATCATGACCGCCGAGAACAAGACGGCGATCCTGCTGCCGGGGCCTCCGCGCGAACTCTTCCCCATGTTTCAAAACCACGTCATGCCGTATCTGGAGCAACTCAGCGGAAACAAGCTGTATTCGCGCGAGCTGCGCATCTTCGGCAAAGGCGAATCCACCGTCACCTACGAGCTGCGCGATATCATCGAGCATCAAACCAACCCCACCGTCGCGCCCTATGTGAAGACGGGCGAAGTCTCCTTGCGCGTGACGGCGCTGTGCCAGAACGAGCAGGAAGGCGAAAAAATCGCGCGTCCCATGATCGGCGAGATCGTCTCGCGGCTGGGCGACATCGTTTATTCCACCGTCGGCGAATCGCTGCCGGAAACCTGCGCGCGGATGCTCACGGACGATCGTCAATCGCTCGCCGTCGCAGAGAGCTGCACGGGCGGCATGGTCGCGAGTGAGCTTGTCGCAATCCCCGGCTGCTCCAACTTCCTTCTGGAAGCGTGCGTCTCGTACTCGGACGCGTCGAAAGTTTCGCGTCTCGGCGTAAAGCAAGAAACGCTGGATCAGTTCGGCGCGGTCAGCGAGCAGTGCGCCCGCGAGATGGCGGAATGCATGCGCCAAAGCTCCGGCGCGGACTACGCGCTTGCCACAACAGGCTATGCGGGTCCGGAAGGCGGCACGGAAGAAAACCCTGTCGGAACGGTCTATATCGCGCTTGCGCGGCAGGGCGAAACGCTCGTGAAATGCATCCAGCTCTTCGGCGAGCGAGCGCGCATTCGCGAAATTGCGACCTTGCACGCGTTCGATATGCTGCGCCGCAAACTCTGTCTCGATTAATCAAATTTTTCGCGCATTTCCGGCAAAAAAACGCTGTACGCGCGAGAAACACCGTGCTATAATGACACAAGATGATGCGATCATTTGTTCTTATCCGATTGAAACCGATTCGATCGCGTAATGATCGATACACCTGATCGCAAACAGAGCTGCAACAACACGTTACACGATAGATTGCACGGAACGAAAGGAATACAGTGATGGTCGAAAAAGAAAAAGCATTGGAAATTGCGCTGGGTCAAATTGAGAAACAGTTTGGCAAAGGCGCAATCATGAAACTCGGCGATGCCGCGGCGCGTACGCCGGTTGCCACCATCTCGACAGGGTGCCTCCCGCTGGACTATGCCCTCGGTGTCGGCGGCATTCCGCGCGGCAGAATCATCGAGATCTACGGGCCGGAATCCTCCGGTAAGACCACCATCGCGCTGCATATCGTCGCAGAAGGACAGCGCGCGGGCGGTACCGCAGCGTTCATCGACGCAGAGCACGCGCTCGACCCTGCCTATGCAGAGGCGCTGGGCGTCCGTGTGGACGATCTTTACGTCTCGCAGCCGGATACAGGCGAGCAAGCGCTGGAGATCACCGAAGCGCTCGTGCGCAGCGGTGCCATCGATGTCGTCGTGGTCGACTCCGTTGCGGCGCTGGTGCCCAAGGCGGAAATCGAAGGCGACATGGGTGATGCGCATGTTGGTCTGCAGGCGCGCTTGATGAGTCAAGCGCTGCGCAAACTCACGGGCGCGGTCAGCAAATCCAACACGGTTGTCATCTTCATCAACCAGCTGCGTGAAAAAGTCGGCGTCATGTTCGGAAACCCCGAAACGACCCCCGGCGGCAAAGCGCTGAAGTTCTATTCAAGCGTCCGTCTCGACGTGCGCCGTATTGACGCTTTGAAGAACGGCACCGACATCATCGGCAACCGTACCCGCGTCAAAGTCGTCAAAAACAAGGTCGCTCCTCCGTTTAAATCGGCAGAGTTCGACATGCTTTATGGCGAAGGCATCTCCAAAGAAGGCTCTATTCTCGACCTCGCGGTGGAGAAGAAGCTGATTCAAAAGAGCGGAGCATGGTATAACTATGGCGAAATGCGCATCGGTCAGGGCCGAGACAACACGCGTGTCTTCCTCAAAGACAATCCCGAACTGACGCAGAAGCTCGAAAAGCAGCTCCGCGCCATGTTTGAAGAGGAGCGCAAGCAGGCGGTCGCAGATCAAGAAGCCAAGCGCAAGGTGAACCAGAGCGCGATGGCAGCCGCAGAAGCAGCAGCCGCAAAACCCGCGCCTGTGGTCAAGGCAGCGCCTGCCGCAGCCGCGAGAAAGCCCGTCGCAGACGACAGCGACAAATAAGCAAACCAAGCAACAACAAAGGCACCCTTGCGGGTGCCTTTTGTGTTACGTGATTGTCTCTTACGCTTTGCCGTCGCAGCCGAGCACGGTCGTGATCTTGTGGGAGACCATGTTCTTGATCGCATCGCGCGCGGGTTTGAGATACTGGCGCGGATCGAAGTGGCTGGGGTTGTCGTTGAAGTACTTGCGAATCGTCGCCGTCATCGCAAGACGCAGGTCGCTGTCGATGTTGATCTTGCAGACCGCCATGCGTGCGGCTTCGCGGAGCATGTCTTCCGGCACGCCGATCGCATCCGGCATGTTGCCGCCGTTTTCGTTGATCATCTTCACGAACTCCGGAATGACGCTGCTGGCGCCGTGGAGCACGATCGGGAAGTTTGGCAGACGCTTTTCGACATCTTCGAGGATGTCAAACCGAAGCTGGGGCTTGGTGCCCGGCTTGAATTTATATGCACCGTGGCTGGTACCGATGGCGATTGCCAGCGAGTCCACGCCGGTGCGCTTCACGAAATCTTCAACCTGCTCGGGATCGGTGTAGCTGCCTTCGCCGACGGCGACTTTGACGTCGTCCTCAACGCCTTCGAGGCGGCCGAGTTCGCCTTCAACGACCACGCCGTGGTCATGCGCGTACTCAACGACCTGACGGGTGAGCTTCACGTTCTCTTCGTAGCCGTGGTGCGATCCGTCGATCATAACGGAGGAGAAACCGCCGTCGATGCAGCTCTTGCAGAGCTCAAAGGTGTCGCCGTGGTCGAGGTGGACGCAGATGGGCAGATCCGTCTCAATGCACGCCGCCTCGATGAGTTTCATGAGGTAGGTGTGGTTGGCGTATTTGCGCGCGCCGGAGCTGACCTGGAGGATCAGCGGAGCTTTCAGCTCCTTGGCGGCTTCGGTGATGCCCTGAATGATCTCCATGTTGTTGACGTTGAATGCGCCGATGGCATAACCGCCGGCATACGCATCCGCAAACATTTTTTTGCTGGTTACGATAGGCATATGAACAATCTCCTTTTCTTGATCAGTTGGATCAATTGTACGATTCTTTCGATGCATATTCTATCACAGAACGCCCAAATTGCAACGATAAATTGCCTATCCTGTTGTTAAGTGACAAGATTTCACCCTGAATCGCGCAAATGGAACGCCTCTGTGGCGAAAATACGAAACCTGAGCGGTTTGGTTGTCTTTACCCGCTCTTTGCGCTATACTACAGCTTGAGAAGGTACCGGATTATCGCGGCAGGGTAAGCGCGCCGCGACTGGAGGAGTCATTCGATGGAATCGAACAAACAACACATGCTCTCCCTCATCATCCCCGTATTCAACGAGCAGGAAGTGCTCAAGGATTCGTTTGCGCGGATGGATGCCGCAATGCAGAGCACGGGCTATACGTATGAAATCATCTACATCAACGACGGCAGCCGCGATCAAACGCTTGCGCAGCTGCGCGATCTCGCCAAAGAGCATCCGCAGGTCAAGGTGTTGTCGTTTTCCAGAAACTTTGGCCACCAGCTTGCGGTCACCTGCGGTATGGACGCGGCAAAGGGCGATGCGCTGATCATCATCGACGTCGATTTGCAGGATCCGCCGGAGCTCATCCCCGAGATGGTGCGCATGTGGGAAGCGGGCGCGGACATCGTCTACGGCAAGCGCGTCAAGCGCAAAGGCGAGACGATCTTTAAAAAACTCACCGCAAGTCTGTATTACCGGCTTCTTTCCTGGATGAGCGCGTACCCCATCCCGCTCGATACCGGCGACTTCCGGCTCATCGGGCGTAACGTTGCAGATGTGTTCCTCCAAATGCGCGAGCACAACCGTTTCCTGCGCGGCATGTCCGCCTGGATGGGCTATAACGCGGTTCCGATTGAATACGAGCGGCAGGAGCGTTTCGCGGGTCAGACTAAATACACGCTTAAGAAGATGCTACGTCTTGCGAGCGACGGTATCACGGGATTTTCCGATAAGCCGCTCACGCTTCCGATGACATTCGGCATTCTCCTGATGCTGCTCTCCGGATTTGGCCTAGTCGCACTGATCGTGCTGGCGATTGTCTCCGGCGTAGCGCCGTGGCTTTGGGCATTGGCTGGCGTTGTATTCGTGCAGGGGATTTCGTTGTTCTTTATGGGCGTGCAGGGCATGTATCTGGGCAGAATGTATGACGAACTCAAGGGCCGCCCTCTCTACATCGTGTCCGAGAAACACAACATCGATTAATCCAGCGTCCCGCAAGGGCTCGATTCGATAATCCGTGATCGAATTCAATCGTTTTGTAAGGGCAGCTTAGAAAGTTTTTTCTTGCGGATAGCACGCAAATATTGTACAATACTTTGGGCTTAAAGATCGAATTTGCCGCATAAATCGCTGAATATCGCTTGTATAACAGCAAATATTCAGTCATCCGGTTCAAGCCCCATCAACATCGTATATCAATAAAAGGAGAACATAGATATGGCAATCAAAGTAGGCATCAATGGCTTTGGCCGTATTGGCCGCCTGGTCTTCCGCGCAGCCGCAGCCAACCCCGAAATCGAAGTCGTCGGCGTGAACGATCCGTTCATCGATCTCGACTACATGGTTTACATGCTCCGTTATGACACCGTTCACGGTCAGTTCAAGGGAGATATCGCCATCAAAGACGGCAAGCTCGTCGTCAACGGCGAAGAAACCGCAGTTTATGCTTGCATGAACGCGAACGAGATCCCGTGGAAAGAATGCGGCGCAGAGTACGTCGTGGAATCCACCGGTATCTTCACCACCACCGAAAAGGCGAGCGCGCACTTCGCGGGCGGCGCCAAGAAGGTCGTCATCTCCGCTCCCTCGGCAGATGCCCCGATGTTCGTCATGGGCGTCAACCAGGATAAGTACACCAAGGACATGAAGGTTGTTTCCAACGCGTCCTGCACCACCAACTGCCTCGCGCCTCTGGCGAAGGTCATCCATGACAACTTCGGCATCATCGAAGGCCTCATGACGACCGTTCACTCCATCACCGCGACGCAGAAGACCGTTGACGGTCCGTCCAAGAAGGACTGGCGCGGCGGCCGTGCGGCAGCGCACAACATCATCCCCAGCTCCACCGGCGCCGCCAAGGCCGTCGGCAAGGTCATCCCCTCCCTCAACGGCAAACTGACCGGTATGTCACTGCGCGTTCCGACGCCGGACGTCTCCGTGGTCGACCTCACCGTCCGTCTTGAGAAGGGCGCGACCTATGAGCAGATCAAAGCCGTCATGAAGGCCGCTTCCGAAGCGCCCGAGTGGAAAGGCATCATCGGTTACACCGAGGATAAGGTTGTTTCTTCGGACTTCTACACCGATCCGCGCACCTCGATCTTCGACGCCGAAGCCGGCATCAGCCTGAACGACAACTTCGTCAAGCTCATCGCCTGGTATGACAACGAGTGGGGTTATTCCAACAAAGTGCTCGACCTCATCACCCATATGGCGAAAGTCGACGCACAGTAATTCGAGTCTACAAGAGAGAGGGCGGTTTCACCGCTCTCTCTTTTTCGTCTCACAAACTCTCTCCCGTTCTTCGTTGGCCTGCTTATGTGATTTCGCTCACACTATTCTACCGATTTGGTTTGACGGAATATCTCATCTCGTGTTACAGTATTTCCACAAATATTGCATGCAATCATGTAATGCTTTATGTAATATTTACTGAAATGCAACTGTGTATTAACACCCGAGAGGAAACCATCGCATGAGATCTGTTGTTCGATACATCGCAATCGTAGTATTCCTTGCAGCGTCCTCGCTGCTCCTGTTAGGTTGCAGCGAAAACGCGCAAACAAAGGCGATTACGGACGCGGTGGTCGCGTATACCGACTATTATATCGAAGTGCGGAATCTCAGCGATCAGGTGCGTGAGCAATCGGCGCAGACAGATGCATCCGCAAAATCGGTCAACTACATCATCAACGTTGAAATACCGGACTATACCAAAATCGATGTGAATCAGACCGGTTTTATCCTGCCGGAACCGAGTGTCTCAACCCGCAGCGCAAGCTCCTACGAGCAGCAGGCAACGCTCGCGTTGCGTCAAGCGATGGAACGGTATGTGATGCAAAACGGCGCGGATGTATACCTCATACTGCCGGTTACGTTCTCCGTCAACGCCGAAGGCGCGGGTTGGACGGCGAACATGACCAGCCAGAGTAAGCTGGATATCCAGCACACGATCGAGGACTTGATCCACGGCATCCTGCTCGAGATGGATGGCTACAGCGGCAACTATCAGCGCATGCAGGTCTCGTCCACATTGTCAGAGTTGCTGAAAGATGCGTTCGGTGGAATTGAATACGCCAAGTTGATCACCGTGAATGATATCACAACGCGTGAAGACGGCGCGTTTGACGCCATGATTTCTTACCCCGACGCTATGTTCGTCTACAGCGCGCTGGGAGGCGCATATGTCTCGTCCTATAACCAGCCCTTCTACGGGAGCGAACGCATCGTATCGCTGACGACAGAGGGTTTAAACAAGGTTGACTTGACGAGTGCGCCGCAGTCGAGCGCAACCGTTCGCGTATCGTACGACGCATCGAGCCAGCAGTACACTTTACTCGACGACGGAGGCATCGCATCTGTCGTTGCGGAGGCAAAATCGCAGGCGGAAAGTGATGCTGCGGCAGTCGTCAACAGCGATTGGCGCGTGCCGCCCAACGAAGTGCCTGACAGCGCGAGTATTCTGGAAGGCAAGAGCAGCGGCAACCAGATCGTGTTCAAAACAGGAGCATCACTCGGCAAATATTTCTACGTGCGCTTCTTTGCCATCTCCGGCGAGGACACAAGCGAAGAGGGCACGCTAACACTCGGCGTTTTCATTGTTGGCGGCAAGAGCGCGCGCGTTAAGCTCCCGAAAGGGTATTACCGCGTTGAGTGCTACGTTGGCGAGAGCTGGTACGGCCTTGAGCATCTCTTCGGCACTGATACAAAAACCTATAACGGCGGCAACGCGATTCAGTCCCGCAACGGATATATCAACAACATCACATTCGAGTAAGATTCTTTCTCATCACATAAAAAAGCTCCGCCAAAGCGGAGCTTTTTGTGTGAGTTGATACTTACTTAGTCCAACGACAGGAACGCAAACAGCGGATAATGATCGGAATACTTGGTCGGGATCGCACGCGCGTTGAGCACGGTGATGTTCTTTGAAACAATGATATTGTCGATCTGCGACATCGAAATCCGCTTGTTGGAATAGTTGTAGAACTTCGTCGCGCTTGTGTTCACGATGCGGTAGTTTCTCGTAAACGACGAGAACTCGCTCTCTTCCGCGTTAAAGTCGCCGGTGAGTATCTTGTACTCGTTCTTGTCCGCGTTCATAATCTTCAGCACCTCGGCAAACTGCTTCTTGCGGAGGCTTGCGGACTCATAGGAAAAATGTGTGTTGTAAACGGAGACACGCTTCCCGTCGATGACATACTCGACCTTTTGCAGACAGCGCTGCTCCTTGGTTTCGCTGGTAAGCAGCGTCACCTGCTCATTCTCGGGTTTGAACTTGGAGATCTGGCCGATGCCGTACTGGCCGCCGGAGGGGTACTTGATCGTCTCGGCAAACGCCATATACTGCGCGTTCTTCGTGCGGACGGAGAGCAGATTGTTCTTGCCTTCCTTCGTGTTGATATACACTTCCTGCACACCGAGGATATCCGGACGCTGCGCCGCAATCAGCCAGCCCTGCAGTTCGGGGTTATCGTTGCCGCGCTTGATGTTCCAGGTGCCGACTGTCAGCACATCGCGCACGAGATAGATCGAGTATTTCACCACGCCACCCACGGAAATACGGATGGTCTTGCTATTGCCGGACTTGATCGTGTATTTTGCGGTCGGGATGCCGGTGTTGCCGATGCTTACCCGCACGCCGCTGTTCGCGATGGCGTTGATGTCCACCTCGCCCTGCGTCGCGGTCAGCACATATCCATATTCAGAAGGAGAAAACGCGGGAGAAAGCGTCCCGCCCGTGACTTCGATGCTACTGAGCACGTCGTTGTTAACCGTCGCTTTGAGCAGCATATAGTTTGCACTCACATAACCGACTGCACCATTGAACTCAATCTGGTGCCACGCGCCGTTGGCATATGCCTGCACGACTTTGAAGGTATCTCCTTTGTTCGCTTTGCCGAGTTTCTTGCCCTTAAGCGAAGGCTCTGCGCGCACGTTGACGTCCTGATTGACGTTATAGATCGTGCCCGTATAATCCATCTGATAGGAAGGTAGCGACGCGTCGATATCGACATAGAGCCGGCTGACGTAGCCCGTTCGCGTGCCCGCTTCTACCTTATACCACTCGGCGTTGACGTTGCTCTCGAGGATTTTCACCACGGTGCCTTCGTCCAGCCGCGTTACAACGCCGCCGCCCGCACTCGCGGTTTTCCGCATCGCGACATCGTCCGCATTGATGATTCCCGTGGTCAGCGTCAGCGCCCGCGCGGAAGAAACCGGCAGTACGGACGCGCACAGCGCAATCAAAATCATCAAAACGAGCGTGATACGTTTTCTCATAAGTCCTCTTTTCAACTCATCGCCTGTTGCTGCGAGAGTGGTGTCTATCATCGTTGAACTGTTCGTCGGTATGAATCCCTAAACCTGAGTGTAGTCAAAATTGGGCGGGAAGACAAGCCGCCTCCCGCCCAATTCACGAAAACGTTACATTGCGTGCGATTACTTCACCACGCGGTAGATGTTCGCCTCATACGGTTGTAGACCGTCGCCCTGCGCCATGTAGTTGGAGTAGACAAGCTCCATCTCGCCCTTGACGACTGGCTGCTTGATCGTTTTCTCACTCAGGTTGATTTCAATATAGAATCTCTCGTTACCGTCGTCCCGATAGTAGCAGAACACGTCGTCCTTGGCAGCTTCGTGCGGTTCAAAGGTGCCGTAGACCAGCGCCGGATGATCCTTTCTCAAACGAATCAGAGACTGATACGCGCGCAGGACGGAAGTCTCTTCCTCCAGCTGCTGAGAAACGTTGCATGTGTCTTTATCACCCACGCGAATCCACGGCTCGTGTTCTGAAAAGCCCGCGTAGACGTCGTTCGTCCATTGCATTGGAGTGCGACTGTGATCGCGCGAGCCGACAAGCACCGTGTGCCAGGCCTGCTCCGGCGTTTTGCCGCAGGCGATCAGGTCGTTGTACTTGTTGATGCTCTCGATATCACGCATCTCGGACATATCGTGAAACTCGACGTTTACCGCGCCGAGTTCCTGTCCCTGATAGAGGAAGACCGTGCCGCGTGCGGTGAGCAGCACGACCGCAAGAAGCTTTGCGATGATGTCGCGGTACTCTTCATTGGGGTTGATCTTGCTGACCATGCGAGGATTGTCGTGATTCTCGATAAAAATGCTCGGCCAAGCGTAATCCGCGTAATCGCCCTCCAACCGGCTGAAGATCTTCTTCAGGTGGTTGAGGTTGTAGCGATAGTCGTCAAAGCGGTTCTTTCCGAGATTTTCCAGGTGGTCGAAGCTGAATACTGTGTTCAGCTCCTCCCGCTCATCGGCTGTCAGCAGCTTGTTCATCTCGGGGCCTGTGCCCGGCGTCTCGCCGACGGTGAACGCGTCGCCAAATGCGCGACGCTTAAGCTCGTGCAGGTACTCGTGCAGGCGTTTGCCGTAGAAGTAGTGCTCGATGCCGCTGAACTGCAGCAGCGCGCCCAGCGTCTCGCTCCCGTCGTCGAGAGACGTCTTGCTGATGTAGTTGATGACGTCGAGGCGGAAGCCGTCCACGCCCTTCTCACGCCAGAAATCGATGATATCGCAGACCTCGTCCCGCACCTTCGGGTTCTCCCAGTTCAGGTCGGGCTGCTTTTTCGAAAACAGGTGCAGGTATTCTTCATCCCGCGTGTCTACCTTCTCCCAGGCAGGCCCGCAGAAGAAGCTGTGCCAGTTGTTCGGGTGCCCGCCGTTTTTCGGCTTGCGCCAGATGTAATAATCCGCGTATTTGCCCTGCGGGTTGTTCGCCGAGTCGATGAACCACTCGTGCTCGTCGGATGTATGGTTCACCACGAGGTCGATGATCAATCGCATGCCGCGCGCATGCATCTGGCGGATCAGCTCCTCCGCGTCTTCCATCGTGCCGAAATCCGACATGATAGCGCGATAGTCGCGCACGTCATATCCGTTGTCGTCGTTGGGCGAGTCAAAGATCGGCGAGAGCCAGATCGCGTCCACGCCGAGTTCCTTTAGGTAGTCGAGCCGCTGAATGATGCCCTTGAGATCGCCGACGCCGTCTCCATTTCCGTCCTGAAACGAGCGCGGATAGATCTGGTAGACAACCGCTTCTTTCCACCAGTACTGTGTATTGGATTTTGACAGCGGCTTTGTATCGGCCTCCTGATTGAACAAATCGATCATGGCGTCGATGACGTAGTCCGCATCCGGCATCGCCTTGCCCGCAAACTTCGGGATCGCCGAAAGTTTGAGCGACTTGACGATGGGGTTGAGTATCAATTTTTCGTTTACGCCCGCATACTGCACCAGTTGCGCGAGCACGTCTTTTGCAATCGGGTTGTTGAGCAGTTCGCCAACCTTGGTGTCCCTAGTGATCATGCAGAATAATCCTCCGAATAACGGTTGTTCGCCGCAAATCAAATCAACAAGTGTCTGGTTTGCGACAACATATCTATTGTACTGCAAAAGTTGGAAATACTTTGTGCCTTTTTTACGAAAAATTTCATGAATTGTAATGCGCGAATATGAAAAAAGCAGGCGAACTGCATCGCCTGCCTTTTTGAAAAAACGTAATTACTCGCCCGCGGCGACCTCGTAAACGCTGACTTGCTTTTTGCCAAGGTGCTTGGTTTCAAAGCGGACAACGCCATCGACCGTAGCAAAGAGCGTATCGTCCTTGCCGATGCCGACGTTGGTGCCGGGATGGAAATGCGTGCCGCGCTGACGCACGAGAATGTTGCCCGCAAGCACGAACTGACCGTCCGCACGCTTCGGTCCGAGACGCTTGGAATGGCTGTCGCGGCCGTTACGGGACGAACCGACGCCTTTTTTATGCGCAAACAGCTGCAGATTCATCTTGAACATATCGTTACACCTCCCTGTGTCGAATTTTAAGGGATTTTCGATACGATTCTTGAATAGAGCGTAATCCAGCTTCCATCGTTAAGAATAAAAGCTCCGCCCGATCCAACCGCTCCTCGCGCGTATCGTCCGCGAGAACGCAGTGTATTCCTTCCGTTTCGTCGATGGAGACGGCGAGAGACTCGCCTTCTTTCAGTCCGACGACCTGGACCAGTCCCAGACAACATGTCTGCGTAAGCGCGGAAATCGCGCTGCAAACGATGTCCTCCCCCGCTTCGCCTTGGTTCGCGTGCCCGGTCGAAGTAAATCCGACGGTACGTCCGCCCTGTTGAAGCATCGTTACGGTTACCATAGCGCCTTACCCGATCGAGAGAATCTCGACTTTGGTGTACGGCTGACGATGGCCGCGCTTTGTGCGGGAGTCCTTCTTCGGCTTATACTTGAAAACGACGACCTTTTTGCCTTTGCCGTGTTCGAGTACTTTGCCGCGAACCACGACACCGCTCAAGACGGGCTTACCCACCTTGACGCCACTGTCATCCGCAACGAGCAACGTTTCAAATTCGACTTCGGCGTTCACATTGGCGTCGAGCAATTCAACCAGAATCTGGTCGCCTGCTTCTACCTTATACTGCTTACCACCGGTTTGAATGATTGCATACACGATAACTGCACCTCCTCATACCAGACTCGCCCAACCGCGGTGGCGCGGAAAAACCGCGCGCTTATACCGCCCCGGAGCGGCTCACCGAAAGATCATATCACAGCGCATGACCCGTGTCAACGAGAAAAACTGCCGTGTTTCGCGGTATTTCACGCCTCAGTGAATGATCTTGCAATCCCGTTTCGCCTCGGGTACTTTCTTCTCAGAAAGCGGACGAACCGTAAACTTTTCAATATGCAGCGTAGCGTTCGGACGGACATAATAAGTGCCGCCTTCCTCCGCCGGGAACAGGCAGCCGTGCTTCTTCTCCGCGAGTTCCATTGCGGCGACCACATCCGGATGCGCCTCAATCAGCATGCGCTTGTTGTTGCTGCCCTTGATCACCTGCACCGTCTGCTTGCGGATGCGGTTGATCATCGTTTCTGGCGCCAGCACCTTTGCGTCTCCGTTGCAATAGGGGCAAATCTGCTGCAGCGTGTCGGAGATGCTTCTGCCGGTCTTTTTACGCGTCATTTCGACGAGACCCAGATGCGTAAACCCGAACACGTGTGAGCGCGTGTGGTCGTCGCGCAGCGCGTTTTTCAGCGTGGTCAGCACTAGTGAACGGTTTGCTTCTTTCTCCATATCGATGAAATCGATGATGATGATGCCGCCGATGTCGCGCAGCCGTAACTGTTTTGCGATCTCTTTTGCCGCCTCGCAGTTGACCGCGGTGATCGTCTTCTCCAGATTATCTTTGCCGACGAACTTGCCGGAGTTAACGTCGATGGAGGTCAACGCCTCCGTGCGGTCGATGATGACATAGCCGCCGCTCTTGAGCCAAACCTTGCGGGCAAGCGCTTTCTCAATCTTGGTCTCGGTGTCGTAGCGATCAAATAACGCTTCGCTCTCCTTGAGTAAAATGCGCGCTTTGAGCTTCGGCGCCATCACGTCCGCAATCTCGCGCAGGTTGTCGTAAGCCACCGTATCGTTGACAAACACGCGGTCGATGTCTTTCATCAACAGATCGCGCGCGGTGCGGAAGAGCAGGCTCTGCTCTGCGTGCAGCAGCGCGGGCGCTTTTTGCGCGGCGGCGCGCTTTTCGACCTCCGCATAGAGGTTAACGATGCTCTCAAGGTCTTCCGAGAAGTCCTGCTTGGTCTTGCCCGCCGACGCGGTGCGGACGATCACGCCCATACACTTGGGTTTGATCTCCGTTAAAATTTTTCTGAGCCGTTGCCGCTCTTCGTCTTTGTCAATACGGCGGGAAACGCCGACATAATCCATCGTCGGCATGAGTACCAGCGTGCGACCCGCGAGCGTAATATGCGTGGTCACGCGCGCGCCTTTGGTGCCGACCGGGTCTTTTGCGACCTGCACCATGATGGTTTGGCCGGGCTTGAGCATGTCACGGATGTTCTTTGCCTCCGGCATCTGCTCGATCATGTCGTCGGGATCGTCCGAGAGCACAATATCCCCTGCGTAGAGGAAGGCGTTGCGCTCGAGTCCGATGTCGATAAACGCGGCCTGCATGCCGGGCAAAACATTCTGCACCCTTCCGTTGTAGATGTTGCCGACGAGACGCTCGGATCCTTCCTGCTCCACATAGAGCTCGACGGGCGAGCCATCCTCGACGACCGCGACGCGGGTTGCCACGCCGCTTGCGTCCACCAGGATTTCCTTATTCATTTTTCCCTTCTCTTTCCTATTCCGCAGGCAGATGCGGCAACAGGCCATCTTCGGCAAAAAACATGTTCGTACGGTGGATTTCGTACGCACCATGCGCATCCAAACGTTCGAGCAGCGCGTCGATGATCGCATCGACCCGCAGCCCGCCATCGGCTTGCAGCTTGCCTAGAACGAGGAGGGCAGCTTGTTCGCCCTCGACCTGCTCCACGGAAACCCGCAGGATATACGGACGCATGTCTACGGGGCGGATTCCGCCCTTCGTCCGTTTTTGTATGATGATTTCGCCCGAAAGCATGTCTTCGAGCGTTTGAGTCAGCTTCTCCTGCGAAGCCGCCTCTTCAAAATGAATGGTAACGCGATATTCCGCAGCGCGAAGCTTTGCAGAGAGCGATCCGAATCCTTCCGGGGCTGCAAACGCATCCGAGATGCGCATGCCGTTCGGCATCACCTCGTTCGCGCGGCGCATAAACTCCTTTGGATCAATCTCTTCGGAGAGCTGCACCTCAAACCACTCGCAATCGCTCCCCATCCCCGTTGCCGCGGCTGTCGCAAACGAAAACTGCGGATGCGGGTTGAAGCCATTGGAGTACAACAGCGGCAGATTCGCTCTGCGAAACGTGCGCTGCAGTGTGCGCTGAATGTCCAGATGCGAGATCATCGCGATCTCGTTTCCTTTGTGGTATTTGGCAATCAATTTCATCGTGTGCTCCAAAGCTGTCTCTTATCCCTGCATCCTGCAGTCGGTTTCATAGCGCGCTCCAAAGCATCCATGGCAATTGTCGCGGCAGTCCGGTGTGGTTTCGCCGTTAATCGCCCGCTTGTATTCGCGCTTTAGATACGCCTTGGTCACCAGCATATCGACGAAATCCCACGGGAGCGGATCGTCCAGCGCATATTCTCGCTGTGCATATTCCTGCTCGCTCAATCCGCAGTCCGCAAACGCCTGCGCCCACGCGCTGCTTTTGAAATGCTCTGACCAGGAATCGAACCGGCATCCAAGCTGGTAAGCGCGAAGGAGCACATCAGAAAGTTTTTCATCTCCGCGGGAAAATGCGGCCTCCAGCACGGAGAGCAGTGAATAATGGCAGTTGAGTTCCGCGCCGCGGATGCCTTTCATCGCGGTTCGGAGCAGTTCCTGCTTTCTGCGAATCTCGTCCGGAGAAATCTGACCATACCACTGGAACGCGGTAAACGGTTTCGGCACGAATGTTGAGACGCTGACGTTGAGCCGCAGGCCCTTGCCGCGCTGCTCTTTCGGCAGCTGATAAAACTGCCAGCTGACCTTGCGCGCGAGCTGCGCGATGCCGAGGATGTCTTCGTCGGTCTCGGTCGGCAGTCCGATCATAAAATACAGCTTGACGCTGCTCCAGCCTGCCGCGAACGCGTCCTGCGTGGCACGGAGAATGTCTTCTTCCGTGACGTTTTTGTTGATCACATCGCGCAGGCGCTGTGTGCCGGCTTCCGGTGCGAAGGTCAGTCCCGCCTTGCGGACGGTCTGCATAACTTTCAGGTCGCTCGCGAGTTCACTGTCCACGCGAAGCGACGGCAGAGAAACAGAGACTTTGCCCGCTTCCATCTCGCGGATGATTTCGGGCACGAGCTTGTGCACTTCGGAATAATCTCCTGTGCTCAAGCTCAAAAGAGATACTTCATCATAACCGGTGCAGGCGATCTGCTGCCGCGCGAGCTCCATGAGCGTTTCACTCTTGCGTTCGCGAATCGGGCGATAGATATACCCCGCCTGGCAGAAACGGCAGCCGCGTGTGCAGCCGCGCATGACTTCCAGCGCGACGCGGTCATGCACGATGCCAAGATATGGCACGATCGGCTTGCCAGTAAACACGGCTGCGTCCAGATCTTTGACGATGCGGCGCACAACGCAGGTTTCATCTGTTTTTAAAGACGGCACGTATACGCCGCGAATGGTCGAAAGTTCTTTGAGCAGCTCTGCTTTGCTCTTGCCCGCGCGCTTTGCGTTCAATACAGCAAGCGTGACCTCCGGCGTCATGTCCTCACCGTCGCCGATGAGCACCGCGTCCATAAACGCCGCGACAGGCGTGGGGTTGCAGGTGCAGGGGCCGCCGCAGATGACCAGCGGATCGGTCTCGCTGCGGTCTTTGGCGAGCAGCGGGATGCCCGAAAGATCGAGCATTTGAAGAATATTGGTATAGCACATCTCGTAGAGAAGAGCGAACCCTATGATGTCAAACTCTTTGAGCGGACGCCGCGTTTCGAGCGAAAAGAGCGGGATATGCTCCTCTGTGAGCACCTGCTCCATATCCGGCCAGGGCGCAAACGCGCGCTCGCATGCGACGCCCTCCACGCTGTTGAGCGCGTGATATAGAATCCGCGAGCCGAGGTGCGACATGCCGATTTCGTATACATCCGGGAATAAAAGCGCAAAGCGGATGTCCGCCTCTTGCTTGACGATGCTGTTATACTCTCCGCCGATGTAGCGCGCGGGTTTCTCCACGCGGGCAAGCAGGCGGTTGAAGGCTGTTTGATCCAAAGTTTTGTTCCGTTCCATCCTTGATTTCTGGGTGTCCGGACGTTTTTTCAGGCGATTCCGTCATCGAAAAAAAACTGCACACCTAATTGATAAGTTTATCATACGCAACCCGTCCGGTCAAATCGCCAACCCGGTTTTATACGCGCTTTATTGCGAAAAAATATATTCCAAAATGAATATTCTATTCGGATTTGAAAAAAGCATGCAAATACCGTATGATGTGATAGAATAGATTTGTTTTTCGTGTTAGACAACACGCGACTAATCAAATTTTTGAATCCGATTCTGATTCAAGCTATTTATAAGGAGAAGCATATGCTGCTTTTGAAGAACGGCCTGATTCATACTATGATGGGAGATACGTTCTCCGGCGACATTCTGGTCGAAAACGGCAAGATTTCGGCCGTGGGACGCGATCTTTCCGCAAACGGCGCGGAGGTTATCGACCTCACGGGCAAATTCGTCTTGCCGGGGCTCATCGACGCGCACTGCCACATCGGCATGTGGGAAGACGGCATGGGCGAAGAGGGCGCGGACGGAAACGAGATGACCCACCCCATCACGCCGGAGCTGCGCGCGGTGGACGGGCTCAATCCGTTTGACCCTTGCTTTAGAGAAGCGCGCGATGCGGGCGTGACCACGGTCGTCACCGGCCCGGGCAGCGCGAACGTCATCGGCGGTCAGTTTGCCGCGCTGAAGACCGTCGGACGCAGCATCGAGGAGATGACGCTGCGCGATCCCATCGCCATGAAAGCCGCAACGGGCGAAAACCCGAAGGGCGTATATGCCGAAAAGAAAGTTGCGCCCACCACGCGCATGGCGATCGCTTCGCTATTCCGCTCCACCATGACGGACGCAATCGAATACCAGAAAGGCATGGAAAAAGAGGAAGACAAGCCCGATCGCGACATCGCGATGGACGCGCTGCTTCCTGTGATCAACCGCGAGCTGACCGTAAAGATTCACGCGCACCGTGCGGACGATATTCTCACGGGGCTGCGTCTTGCCAAAGAGTTTAACCTGAAAGTGACCATCGACCATTGCACAGAGGGCTATATGATCACCGATGTGCTCAAGGATCGTTTGATCGAGCAGGGCGCAGGCATCATCATTGGTCCCCTGCTCTCCGAGCGCAGCAAGATTGAGCTGAAAAATCTCACCTTTGCTGCCCCACGCATTCTGGAAGAAGCGGGTATTCCGTTTGCGATGATGACCGATCATCCCGTGATCCCGATTCAGTTTCTGCCCGTGCAGGCGGGTCTCGCCGTGCGCGAGGGTCTGAGCGAGGAGACCGCGCTTCGTTCCATCACGCGCTATGCCGCGGAGATCGTCGGCATTTCCGATCGCGTCGGCACGCTGGAAGCGGGTAAAGATGCGGATATCGCCGTGTACGACGGGCATCCGTTCGACTATCGCACGCACTGCGTACTCACGCTCATCAATGGCAAAGTCGTGCACTCAACTCTCAATCGGGAGGCGTAACCCATGCGTTCCACCTATGCATCCGTTTCGCTCGCCAATATCAAACACAACATCGAGCTGATGCGTTCCCGCCTGAAGCCGGAGACGAAGTATCTCGCGGTGGTCAAGGCAAACGCATACGGTCACGGCATGGAAGCCGTCGCCAACTGCGCGCTGGAAAGCGGCGCGGCCTATCTTGGCGTTGCGTTCACCGAGGAGGGCGTGCGCCTGCGCCTCGCGGGCATCACCGCGCCGATCCTTCTGCTCGGCGCGACCGACGAAGACCATATGGACGACGTGATCCGTCATGCGCTGATGCCGACGGTGTTCACCATCGAGACGCTTCAGCTGCTGCAAACGCATGCCGTGAAGCTCGGTATGGTTTGCCGCGTGCACATCAAGGCGGACACGGGCATGAACCGCATCGGGTTCACCAGCGAGGCCGCGTTTACCGAGGCGATTCTCTTACTCAAACGCTGCCCGAACCTCGTGCTCGATGGACTCTTCACGCATTTTGCGGTGTCCGAACTGGAAGATACCACCTTCACGCTCCTGCAGGCGGATCGGTTCCGTCGCTATGTGGAAATCTGCAGCCGGAACGGACTCCATCCGATTCTGCACGCGAGCAACAGCGCGGCGGCGCTGCACATCCCCGAGGCGCAGTTTGATATGGTGCGCGGCGGCATCGCGATGTACGGCTGCCATCCCGCAGGTCACACAGTCAAGGGCATCGACCTGCGTCCCGTGATGAGCTGGCATGCCTATGTCACGCATATCAAGACCATCCCCGCAGGCGAAGGCGTGAGCTACGGATTAAAGTATGTCACGCCCTGCGATATGCGCGTCGGCACCGTCGCGGTCGGTTACGGAGACGGCTACAAACGCTGTCTTTCCGGCAAGGCAGATGTGCTGGTTCGCGGAATCCGCGCGCGACAGATCGGCACCATCTGCATGGATCAGATGATGATCGACTTGACCGATGTGCCGGATGCAGAAGTTGGTGACGATGTGGTGCTGCTCGGCCGTCAAGGCAATGATGCAATCACCGCGGACGAACTCGCGGACAAGGCAGGCACGATCAGTTACGAGATTCTATTGAGCATTTCAGAACGCGTTCCGCGCGTTTATACGAAAGATTGAGCAAAACACAAAACAGCGCCCGCTTCCGCGGGCGCTGTTTTTCTGTTTCTTGCGTTAAAATCCCTCAATTGTCTGTTCGATAGCGCCGATGACGTCTCTCGCGAGCAGCATCCGCTCTTTCAGCAAATCCAGCGCGACATCCGCACTTGCGCCAAGCAGATATGCCCCGCACGATGCTGCATCCAGCGGTGAAAGCCCCTGCGCGAGCAAGCCCGTGATCAGCCCCGCGAGCACATCGCCGCTGCCGCCTTTGGCGAGCCCCGCGTTGCCGGTCGTGTTCAAGCGCGTTTCGCGTCCGTTTGAGATCGTCGTCGTTGCACCTTTGAACAACACAACGCAATTCCACTTTTTCGCGTACGTCTGCGCAATCCCGATCGGATCGGCGAGAATCGTAGAAACCGCCTCTCCGCAAAGCCGCGCCATCTCCGCAACATGCGGCGTGAGAATCACGTTATCGTGCAGCAGTTTGAATAGTTCTGGCGCTCTCGCAAGTTGGTTCAGCGCATCCGCATCTAGCACAACAGGCGTTTTTGATGCAAGAACCGCCTCGACCAGCGGGAGAATGTTCCCTTCGCCTACGCCGCAGCCGATGCAGACCGCATTCTTCTGTGACAGGAGCGCAATCGCGTTTTCACAAGCGATATCGTCCCAATCTCTTCCGTCATTCGCTGCGGATGCCATCGCTTCCGGCAACGATGCGAACGCAGACTTTACAGCGCCCGGCACTGTTGCAGTCGTCAGCCCCGCGCCCGCACGCAGGCAAGCGGCAGTGCTTAACAGTGCTGCGCCCGTGTAAGTCCCCGATCCCACGCAGAGCAGTGCGCGCCCATTCCTGCCCTTATGGGAATCGATCGGGCGTTTTGGCAGCAGCCTCGCAACGTCTTCTCGCGTAAACAAAAAAACCTGCTCCGCAAAATTCGAATCTTCGCGTTCAACCATCGTATCGGATAGCGGGTGTAATATTACTTCTCCGCAAAGATCGCGTCCCGGAAACAGCAGTTGACCGCGTTTGTAAAACTCAAACGTCACGGTTTCGTCTGCTCGGATTGCACAGCCGAGCACCGCGCCAGTCGTCACGTCCACACCGGACGGAATATCAACCGCAACGACCGGCTTGCCGCTTGCGTTGATCTGCGCTACAGCATCGGCATAGACCCCCGTAATCGGGCGTGAAAGCCCCGTGCCGAACATCGCGTCGACGACAACGTCGTATCGCGCGATCAGCTCTTCCGTACAGGCATCAAAAAAGCGCACGCCACAATCCGACGCACGCAGAAAGTTCGTTTTTGCATCCCCCGTGAGTGTTTCAGCCTTCGCAAGCAGTACGCCATCACAGCAGACGCCACGCTTTATTAAAAGCCGCAGAAGAGCAAACCCGTCGCCGCCGTTGTTGCCGCCGCCGCAGATCACGAGCACGCTCCAGTTTAGATAACGCGCCCGTAACAGCGCGTCTACGCCTCTTGCCGCGCGTTCCATCCAGTCAAGACTCTCTGCCCGACCATCCGCAAATCGCGTCTGCTCATATGCGCGCATCTCGCTTGCTGTGACGACGCGTTTCATACTTCCGTCTCCTGCACCGCTTCGCGCAGGGCAGCGCGCGCTTCATCATAGGAATATCCGCGCGAAAGCAGCCGACGGATGACCATCTCGTCCCGTTCTTCCTGCGGTAAGCGAGCATATTGCCGCGCATATTTGTCCGCGACGGATATAGCGGACCGCTGCTGCGTCTCCTCGTCCACCTGTTGGAGCGCTTCGTCGATTGCATCCTGCGCGGTTTCATGCGCGAGTAGCTGCTCTCGCAGATGCGCGCGACTGATCGGCTTTGTTGCAAGACGCGTTCGCACAAACTCGTTAGCAAACGCAAGATCGTTCACAAGCCCCAGTTCTTTAAGCCGCTCGACCGTCTCGTAAACCTCAACCTCGCCGTATTCGCAAGCGTCCAGATGTCGCTCAATTTCGCGCACCGTACGCGCCCGCGCGCCAAGAAAACGAAGGGCTGCGTCCATCGGCGTACGCCCCGTTTCCGTGGCTTTTTTCGGTTTTGACATGCTTTTTCTCATGCGGCTATTTTACCATAGTTTTCCGTACGCGCACAGAGAAAGACAAAAACTGAAATCGTTGCACAAATAAAGCAGAAATCGTGAAACTTTCTGATGAACATTCTGTAACAATTCCATTTGCGCACGATTCGAGCGGTGCAAAAAACAAAATCTTCCGTTACAATAGGGAAAGATATCTCTGCGCATCACGCGCATGTCGCCGCTCTGCGATTGTGTTCAACCGCAGGACGCGTAGATGAACCCATTTTTCCAGGAGGAATATTCAATGGAGGACAACCGGCAACAGCCGAGCCAGCCGCAGGAAGAGCAGGGCTATTCCGAAGTGATACTGGAGCCGATTCAGGATATCGGAATCCCCAAAAAAAGAAAGAGCAGCAGCTCGCTTGCCAAAAAGCGCAAGAAAAGAAAACAACAGCAGCGTATGATCATCATACTAGGCGCTGTGTTTGCTGTACTCCTCTCCTTCTTTCTCTTTATGTTCATCCGCAATCAGCGAATCGCGGCGGCGGAAGCTGCGGCGCAGATCGCCGCGGAGGAAGCAGCCCGCGTGCAGCGCGAGAAAGAGCAGGCGGAGTTCCAGGCGATTGTATATTCCGACACGATCCTACAAGGCGTTACTGTCAACGGCGTTTCTGTCGGCGGCATGACCATGGAGCAGGCAAAAGCCGCCCTCGCGCCCGTCGAGCAAAACCTCGGCGCACAGCGACAGATTCAGCTCGTCTATGACAACAAGCTCTATCCGCTGGACTTGAGCAATATGCCTTACACCGTCAACACCGACGCCGTGCTGAAAGAAGCGTTTGATCTCGTGAAAAACGCGATTGATTACACGACGCTCATGCAACACGTAGAAGACGTCAAGACCAACGGGCGTGAGCTTACGCTATCGGTCAGCTACGATCTTTCGAGCCTGAATGCGGCGGTGGCGCAGATCGCGTCCCAGATCGACATACCCGCGCAGGAGGCACAGGTCACCGGCGTCGACAAGGATACGCACAAGCTTACCTTCAAAGACGAAGTCGTGGGTTACGTCGTCGATCAACCCGCGCTGATCAACCTGATCGCAGATGCGGTTAAGACCAACAGCAAGAACCCGATCGAATTGCCGATTATCGTCACACAGCCGACGTTAACCGCGGCGATGCTACAGGGGCAGTATGTCCTCCGTGCGAGCGCAACAACAGACTTCTCTACCAGCACCAGCGAGCGCAAGTATAACGTTCGCAAAGGTGCCGGCCTCATCAACGGCTCGGTTCTCAAGCCCGGCGATGTCTTCTCGACAAACGATACGCTCGGCGTACGCAGCACCGGCAACGGCTGGAAGATGGCCAACGCATATGAAAGCGGCGCGGTTGTGCCGCAGGCGGGCGGCGGCGTTTGCCAGCTATCCACAACGCTCTACAACGCAATCGTAAAGGGTGATCTGGAGGTCGTGTATCGCCGCAATCACTCCATGCCGGTGCATTATGTGAAAGAAGGTCTGGATGCGACGATCAACTCGGTCGGCAACATCATCGACTTCAAGTTTAAAAACAATACGACCTCGGATATAATCATCATTGGCTACACCTCCGGTAACAAGCTCACGTTTGAGGTCTGGGGAATCCCCTTTGCCACAACGGAGTACGACGAGATCAAGCTGACGAGTTCGCTTGTTTCCACGCAGTCAGCAGCCGGCGAACCGGTCGAGATCATTGTCCCCGTCGGCACGGAAAAGGCGAACGGTTCTCTGATGGTCGCGGGCGAAACCTATGTCGCCGTGACCCCGAGAAAAGGCTATGTCTACCAGAGCTACAAGAACTACTATCTGGCGGGAACGCTCGTCAAGAAAGAGAAGCTCGCGGTTTCGACTTATAAGGCGTTCCAGGGTGAAATCTGGATCTGCCCGCCGGAAGAAACACCTCTGCCGGAAGCAACGCCGGATGCATTCGCCCCTGAAGAGATCCCGACGACGTCACCGTAACTTTTTAAATAAAAAAAGAGAGGGCTTTTGCCCTCTCTTTTTTGTTCTCGTTCAGTCGTCCGTTTCATGCTCCGCATCATATCGTTCCCGTTGAAGCAGCATAAACCGCAGAGAATCGGGTTCCATCGGAGTTTGCCGCGTGCCCATGCAGGCGCTGCAGGTTGTGAAGCACTCCGGGCAGATGCAACGGCTGCCGAGCCCTTTTTCGTCCTGTACCATATATGCTCCGCAGTTTTGACAGGAACACCGCATGCTGATCGCCTCCTTTGCCGAAATCTCTATCTCTATTTTACCACGTTTTGATCCGTTTGGATGACATGCGCGCAGATTCACATTCCGTTTATGGAATTTCATTCTGGATTGTGCTATACTCTCTGCGATATGATTTCTCATTATTTACAAAGAGCAATATTCGTCATTCGCCGCAGTATGCTGATCGCGCTGGCGGTTTTGTTGCTTTTGTCTGTTTCAAGAAGCGCGAGCGCCGCAAGCTTTCGCTTTCAAATCGGAGACTGCTCGGATGATGTGATGCGCGTCGAGCTTCGTCTCTCCGATCTCGGCTATCTCTCTGGCGTTGTCAACGGACGTTGGGAACAGTCGGATTCGGACGCGCTTGCTGTTTTTGCCGACACAAACCAGGTTGCCATCGATCAAGCTGCCGACCTCCTCTTCTCTGTGGACGCGAAGCCTGCCTCCGCGGTCTCGTCCGTTTTCGCCAGCGGACCACAACAGGGCTTTTTGGTCACCTATGGCACGCTGATGCCCTGGGACGAGGTGCAGACAAAGCTCGAGGTTGGTAAGAGTTATATCGTGACCAGCTGCTATTCCGGCATCGCGCTGCATATGGTCTGCGTTTCGGTGGACAGCCACGCGAAGATGCAGCCGGAGCTGGACTGGGACAACGCGACGCTTCGTGGCTTCTTCGGCGCTGCAAGCAGTTCGGAAAAACAACCGGTCGTCATCACGGTCGATGGAATCCTGATCGCGGCTTCGGTTCAGCAGGCCGCGCCAAGCATGGAGAATCAACCGTTGCCGGAATACGCAATGTACTTCTACGGCTGTCTGACAGGCGTGAATGAGATTCCCGATGCGGAGCACGAGGCAATTGTAAAGATCGCCGCCAATCAGGGTTCGTAAATTTTCGCAGTCATCACACACAACGAAACAAACACAAAACCGCCGCCTGAACGCTCAGGTGGCGGTTTTTGATTGTTGCCTCGATCGTTAGTTGCCGACCGTCCGCTGGGAAATTCCCTTGATGACGGAGAGAGCCCAGTCGTGATCCTTGACCGTGACGACGGTGCCGCAATACGGGCACTTGCCGCTGTGGTTGATGTCCAGGGGAGCACCGCAGTTCGGGCAGCTGATCTGCGAAACACTCGGCTGATTGAGCGTCTTCATGTCCTTCTGCCGGATCATCTTCCAGTCGTAGACCATGAACAGCTCTCGTGTCGTGCTGCCGCTGACGATTGCGCCCGTGCGATCGTCCTTCGTGTAGTCGGTGATGCGTGTGCTGAGCCGCACGACGAGCACGTCGTTGTCGCCCTCCACCGCATAGCGGATGATCCGCGATTCGAGCACGGCGATGCGCTCGACATAGTTTGTCTGCCGCGCGTCGATGAGCGCCTGCAGCTGCCGCGCCATCTGGTTGTAGAGCGCGTCGGTCATGATCGCGCGCATCGGCTCCCAATCCTTGTTTTGCCATGCGTTCTGCATCTGGATATACTGGTTGCCGATTTTCTCCAGCAACGCCTGTTCGTTGAAGTTCGGGTCCTTCTGCTTGAGCGTATCCAGCGGCAGTCCCGGTTCTTCCCGCGCCGCGGTATAGACGTTTTGTCCGCCGCCCTGCTGACCGCCGGAGCGCATGTAGCGCAGGATGGTGATCACGACGATCACGATGATGACCACCGTGAAGAGATTGCCGCCCAGACAGCCGATTCCCGAGGAACCGCCGGAATAGGAGCTATCATAAGTAGACCCGCTGCTGCTCCAGCCGGAGTCCCAGCTTGAACCGGAATCCCAGCTCGATCCGCCGCTGTCCCAGGAGGAGCCGCCGCCACCCCAATCCGACCCGCCGGAAAAGTTGCCCGCATCCGCCAGGGAGTATGCCCCGAGCGTCAGGCAGCAAAGAAGCACGGCTATGATAATCAGGCCGCGCCGGAATCGTTTCTTCATCATCCAACCCCCTCAAACCAATTCTGTACCTGTGTAATGGTGTTGCGATTTACGTTCCTATCATACATGATTTTTTATGCTGTAACAACTACATCCCCATATCAAACAGGGCTTTTGATTGCAACGAAACGGTGAAAAAACAGAGCGCGGTTTCCCGCGCCCTGCTACTTCTGTCTTTCCGTATCACGAGCACTTGAATAGCTCGCGAAACGATTGCTTGTCATCGAGTCGTTCCACAACGCGCTCCGCATCCGCATCCATGCAGTTCAGGTGCGCATCTTCCGCAGTATAGATCACGCATGTACCGCAGCTTGCGCTCAAATAGCGCGGGACGGGCGAAAGCCGCGCCGCAATCCCCTCCCGCGTCAACGCGCGCTGTGTGCGCATGGCGGAAAGATGCGTGTGGAACGTTGCGATAAACTCCGTCATGCTTTTTTGAGCGAGAGCGTGTAATCCACGCCTTCCTGCTGCACGGCGACGGCATATCCGCGCGATGCGGCAAAGCGGGTGACGTTCTCCTTTGCTGCCTCTGCATCCACCAGAACAGTCAGTTCGGAGATGCCGTCTTTCACGGCGCGCTGCGTGCGCACAACGGGTTCGGGGCACAAAAGCCCTCTTGCGTCTACGATCATCATCGATAATTTCCTTTCTGCGTTTGGTCTGGTTACGCCTTTTCGCGGTTGAGCACACCCACGAGCGTGAGAATCACAAAGCCGACTGCAACTGCGATCATTCCGTTCACCGTCGGTCCTTTCGGAGACGATGCAAGGCCGAAGTTATGGCAGATTGCAGCGCCGACGACAAATCCGGTCACGGTCACCGCCGCGTCGGAGTTGCCTTCACCCGCGAGAATGACCTGACGCAGCGGGCATCCGCCGAGCAGCACACTGCCCCAGCCGACGAGCGCCATGCCGAGGAAGTTCCAGAGTCCATCCGTGTGCGCAACCGGCTGATCCGCAAACGAGAGGTTGAACTTGCCGAGGATGAGATTGCCGACGATTGTGGTCACGATGACCGCGGCAAAGCCCCAGAGCATCGACCAGTCCTTGAACATCATCGCATCGCGGCTCGCCGCTACGGTGCAGAAGCGCGAACGCTGGCAAAGTCCGCCGACGATGAGACCAACGCCCAGCGCGATCAAAATCGGCGCGTGCATGGCTCCGGGGCCGGATTCACTCGCGGCAAACAGCGAGGGCAGGAACACGGACATCGCCATCAACACCGCCGCAATGATCGGCAGCACAAGCCCTTCCGTCATGCTCTGCGCATAGGCGCGCTTGAGCGTGAAGCCGCCGCGCATCCAGAGCGTGCCGACGAAGATACCCGCGATGAAGCCGACCAGACCTACAATCGCGTTGAGATCGCCGCCGCCAACGCGGAGCATCATGCGTAGCGGGCAGCCGAGGAACACGAGCGCGCCGACCATCACAACTATGGCGATGACAAAGCGCGTCATCGGCGAAGAACCGCCGCGCGGTTTGAACTCCTTGGAGATCATCGCGATGATCATCGATCCGAGGATCATGCCGACGATTTCAGGGCGCATATATTGCACCACTTCCGCTGAATGCAGCTTCAGCGCGCCGGACGTGTCACGCAAAAAGCATGCGATGCAAAAACCCATGTTGCCGGGGTTTCCCAGCAGCGTGAGCGCCAGCGCGGCGATGCCGATGATGACGCCCGTGAGAATCACCCAAAAGTTGCGTTGTTTCATTTGTTTCTCCTTCATCCCTTTGTTCATTCTATAATTTTTAGATTTCAGGCAACACAAAACCAAGCCCGCTGCGAATTGCTTCGCACGGAGAAATCCAAAGTCCCCGACGATTTCATTTTGATCTTATGTTTTCTGATTTTACGGTGGCGGTCTTGTATCCCCGCCTTTGTTCGGATATACTGTAACATATTAATCCGTTATACACAAGCGAGGATAACGAAAATGTCTCAAGAATTTTTTTCCGATCATACCGTTTATCTGGATCAGGCTGCGACGTCCCGGCCGAAGGCCGCCGGCGTCGGTGAAGCCATGCGTTTTTATATCGAAGAAGTCTGTGCAAACGTCAACCGCTCGACCTATACGCCCGCAACGGACGCCGCGATCCATGTGCTCGAAACGCGGGAAAAACTCTGCGCGTTGTTTGGTTTTTCCGACCCAACACATGTGATCTTAACACCCGGACAGACCGTTTCGCTTAATATGGTCATCAAGGGATTGCTCCGTCCGGGCGATCACGCTCTGGTCAGTTCTGTGGAGCACAACGGCGTCATGCGTCCGCTGACGCAGCTTTTGGATCACGGTGTATCGTTTGATCGCATTCCGATGCATGACGACGACACGCTGGATCTCGACGCGGCGCGAAAGTTGATCCGCCCCAATACAAAGCTCATGATCCTGACCCACGCCTCCAATGTCAGCGGAACGGTGCTGCCGATTGCAGACGCGGGCGAGCTTTGCCGTGAGCACGGCATCTTCCTCGCTGTTGACGCGGCGCAGTCCGCGGGGCATATTCCGATCGATCTGTCTTCCATGCATGTCGACGCGCTCTGTGTTCCCTCGCACAAAGGGCTGCGCGGACCTGCCGGAATCGGCGCGATGCTTCTCTCCCCTGCGCTTGCCAAAGCGCTCGACCCGCTCATCACGGGAGGCACCGGCAGTGATTCGCATACCGAAGTCCAGCCGGACTACATGCCAGATCGCTTCGAGAGCGGCACGCCGAATCTCCCCGGCGTTTACGGGCTCCACGCCGCGCTGTGTGAGCTGGAGCGGGAAGGATTGGCCTGGCGACAGTCTCAAGAGGAAGCGCTGTTGAAGCGGTTCCTGCGCGGTCTGGACACGATCGTCGGTATTCGCATCATTGGCACGCGGGATCTCGCGCGCAAAATCGGCGTGGTCTCTATCGATTGCACTACGGTAAAGGACAACGCGGAGGTTGCCGACCGACTGGCAACTGAATTTGGCATCCTCACCCGCTGCGGCCTGCATTGCGCGCCCAATACGCACAAGACATACGGCACGTTCCCGCAGGGAACCGTGCGCTTTTCGTTTAACAGCAGTAACACGGAGAAAGAGATCGATCTGGCACTGGAAGCACTGAAAAGGATTTTGCACTAATTGATGCGACAAAAAAGCCCGCCGGTATTCCGGCGGGCTTTTCTTATGCAAGTTGTTATACCAGATAGATCGACTTGCCGGATTTCGCAATCACGGTACCGATGCGCTGCGTGCTCGGCACGCTCGCCATCAGGTCGCGCTCCAGCGCGTCTGCGTCCTGCGGGTCAACCGCGATTAACAGGCCGCCGGATGTCTGCGGATCGTAGAGCGCGTCCCGAACCTTGAGCGGCAGGTCTCCCTCCTCCACAAACGGTTCGGCAAAGTTGCGGTTGCGATAAACGCCGGCGGGCAACAGCCCCATATTGGCAAACTCCAGCACGCGCGGTAAAAACTCGATTGCGCCTGTCTCCACGCGAGCGGAGAGGTCGGAACCCTGCATCATCTCGAGCATATGACCCATCAGCGAAAAGCCCGTGACGTCCGTGCAAGCATGCACGCGATAGTTGACAGCGCAATCCCGCGCGCCCTTGTTGAGTGTGGTCATGAGCTGAATCGCGCGGTCGATCTCGCCCGCCTCCAGCATTTCCGCTTTCTCCGCAGTGGTCAGGATGCCAACGCCGAGCGGTTTGGTCAGAAACAGCACGTCACCTTCGCGCGCGCCATGGTTTTTGTAAAACCGATCCGGATGCACAAACCCGGTCACGGACAATCCGTACTTCGGCACGTCGTCGAAGATGCTGTGCCCGCCCGTGATGATTGCGCCCGCTTCGTAAACCTTGCTGTAGCCGCCCGCAAGCATCGCCTGCACTGCGCTCTGCGGCATGCTCTCTGGAATGCAGAGCAGGTTGAGCGCGAGCTTCGGCTCTCCTCCCATTGCATAGACATCCGAGAGCGCGTTTGTCGCGGCGATCTGCCCGAAGGTAAACGGATCGTCCACGATCGGCGGAAAGAAATCGACCGTCTGCACAAGGGCAAGCTCGTCGCTGACGCGATAGACAGAGGCATCGTCCGAGCGGTCAAACCCGACCAGCAAGTTCGGGTCAAAATGCGTCGGCATGTCGCCGAGCAACTTGGACAGCGTGCCCGCGCCGACCTTCGCACCGCATCCTGCGCAGCTGCTGAGCTTCGTGAGTTTTACTTCCGTTTCCATTCATACCCTCCCGCAGACAAACCATGCAGTACCGCTTCCATCGCGCCACCGCCGATTGCCAGCGCTTTGTCGGAGACCGTGAAGCAATGCGAAATCTCGCATCTAGGGTCGACGTCTCCGCTCTTCATCCCCTCATAAACGGTGATCCCGTCGGGCAGCAGCCCGCGCAGCACGCCGCGAATGCCGGTCACGACAGGCACGTCGTCCACATAGGCGCAGATATCGCCCGCCTCGACCACGTCCCCGATCTTCTTTACCCCGCGAAACACGCCCGCTTTCGGCGCGCGCAGGAGCCGCTCCAGCGTAAAGCCGGCGATGTTGCCGGGAATGCCCGTGTCCGGCAGCGCAGAACCGCTGTAATAAACTCGCCCGAGCGTATGCCCGCGCGCGGTCTCAACCACCGCATGACAGTCGACGCCCGCCGTGAAGCCGGGGCCAACGCCGACGACGATCTTTGCATCGTCGATCTTCGTTCCCATATTGCGCTTGGCAAGAATCGCGTCAATCACGGCAACCGGATTGAGCTGCTTCGCTGCGTCTCCAGTCGGGTCGGCAAGCAGCGCGATTTCGCCCACGGACAGAATCGCTTTTGCGGCATCAGCACTTGCAGCAAACCGCGCGGTGATATCCTCTACCGTGGTTTCGCCGTTGACAATCGCTTCCGAGAAGCAGACCGTCCTGCGGATCGATGTCGGCTGTGGCAGATCGCTCATCACGATCGAAAATCCGCTTTTATGGAGCCGAAACGCGATGCCGGTTGCGATATCGCCCGCGCCGCGTACCCAAATGATCATAGAAAAATCCTCATATTTATCACGCGATGCGTGAGACTTTTTTATCATGAGCTACGTGAGTCTACTTTTTATCACGCGATGCGTGAGACTTCTTTTATGATTTGCCGCCGAGCGAGGCAATCACCACGCGCTCGACCGAATCGTTCCCTAGCTCAGCCGCAACTTCCTGAGCGGTCGCCTTCCTCTCGGCATCGTCCGCTTTATTGAGCAGCACCGCAAATCGTGCGCCTTGTGGAACATCTTTGCGTTGCCCCGCTTCGTGCGCGAGCACCAACGCGATATCATGCGGCGTCACAAGCTCCGTCTCCTTCTTGCCGCATAGCGCGGCATACAGTCCGGAGCGAAACGCAGCATCTTGGATCGGCAGTCCTGCGCCGTCCAGCCCTGCGACTGCGATGACCAGTTGCGTCTCCGCCGGTATGACCGGCTCGTATTCGGAGGGCGCTTTCAGCGGGAGGCGCTTTGCCCCGTCCGCTTCGACCAGAACATAGTCCGCAAGGAAGCTGAGTGCCGTCATGGTCAGATCCGGCGCGCCGAGTTTGCCGTCTTTCAGAGGTTTGCCGAGGCAGAGCAGCGGCTCTATGAGCAGCGCGTGCGCTACTTCTTCTGCGTTAGCAGGGTTCCCCGTTGGGATTCCCTCCGGCGGGAAGATGTGCGTTGTGGTGGTGACGATTACGCGCGCGCCGCGCTGCGCTAGCTCCTTGGCGAGGCGCAGCATCAGCGTCGTTTTGCCGCCGCCGCCCACCAATGCGGTGATGCCTTGCGGAACGTCAAACGTCGTTGCCAAGCTATCGTTTTTTTTCATGTAAATCGTCTGCACGCATTCGTTCTCCCCGAAAAAGAATAACACTCTTTCAGGCGTTCTGTCAAACCGTTTGGTTGCTTGCGGAGATCAAAAAAACCCGCACGGAACGGTCCGCGCGGGTCTTGGTACCCCCTCAGGGATTCGAACCCTGGACACCCTGATTAAGAGTCAGGTGCTCTAGCCAACTGAGCTAAGGAGGCATACTCGGCTTCTACGACGTTGAACGCCTTTGAAATTCGCCGGAATATTATAGCGGCCATACGGCCGCCAAATCACGTTTGGAGCGGGAAACGGGGCTCTCCGCTCAAGCCTTTTGCCGCTTGCGCTTCGCGCTGCGCGTCTGTCGGCTTTCGCTCCCCTGCCGCTAAAAACAATCCACTGGATTGTTTTCGCAACGCGGCTTCGATCCCCTTTGAAAAAAAATGGAGCGGGAAACGGGGCTCGAACCCGCCACCTCAGCCTTGGCAAGGCTGCGCTCTACCAAATGAGCTACTCCCGCAAATTTGCCGCTTGCGACTGCGGCGGGAAAATTGGTACCCCCTCAGGGATTCGAACCCTGGACACCCTGATTAAGAGTCAGGTGCTCTAGCCAACTGAGCTAAGGAGGCGCATTCGGGCGCTCGGCGGTCACCGTTTCCGGTCGACGGCCTGAGCCCTATCGTCAGCAGTTTGGGTTGGATTGTGGCTGCCATCCTCAAACCGCGGCAAAAAGTATTATAGCATCTTTCGCGCGGATGTCAACCGATTCCGGCCATGTTCTGCCGAAAAAATGAGATTCGTTTCCCGAAACTTCAACGCACGGATTGAATCCGAATCAGAACGGCGAAAATGTATACACATTTCGTATTTTCCGTAACAAATGGGCAAAAAGCCTTGCAAAAAAGAGCAGAACGTATATGATATTTTCTAGAACAATCCGCAAGAAATCTTGTGTTGCGGAGTCGCCCGCGCCGGAGGGGGGAAATCACCGGTGGCTGGCGATATTGATGAGGGGGATTTTATCATGGAAACCAAATACTGTACCAATTGCGGGCGGGCGATTCAGCCCGGCGAATTCCGCAGCTCAAACGGCACCTGCGGCGAGTGCGCGGCAAAAGCGCAGAGCGCGTATAGCGCGCAGCGCGGCCAGTACTCCGAGAAGGATTGGCTCGTGACGCTGCTGTTCTCGATCTTTCTTGGCTATCTCGGCATCCACCGCTTCTACGTCGGCAAGATCGGCACAGGCATCCTCTGGCTGCTCACCGCGGGCTGCTTCGGCATCGGCGCGCTGGTGGATATCATCATGATCGCCACCGAGAATTTCACGGATGATGATAGCAGGCTCATCGTGCAGGATCAGCACAAGAACCCGAATCGCGCCTATGCTTACGCCGCAAACGGCAACGCGGGCGAGACAAAGTCTCCACGTGAAGATGTGCTCGATCAGATCGAAAAACTCGCCAAACTCCGCGATTCCGGCGCGATTACGCAGGAAGAGTACGAGCAGAAAAAAGCGATTTTGATGAGCAAAATCTAAGAACGAATCTCAAAAACTCCGAAAACCGCCCATCTGGGCGGTTTTCTATATCTTGTGGTCAATCTTCCGTTTTTTGACTATTGGTTACTAGTTCTTGCGTCCAATTTTCACGATTTTGTTCATTCCGCGTTAACGTTTCACGTGAAACATGTGTATATGAATTTTGTGTGAATTGGAAAATGGTATTGGTTTGGGGGTATTTTAGACACTAAAATCCGAATCACGTTAATTTGTTGTTTTTATACCACTCTTTTTACATCCCAATCGTGCGGTTCAAAGTTGCTTATTCTTCAGGTGTGCTTGGTTTCATATCAATACTTACAGCCGATTCCTTAGGAGCTAGATTAATAAGTTTCAGTAAGACAAATCCCGTAATTAGCAAACTTGAAAGATACGAAAATATAGTTCCTGCACCGATACTAAGTAAAGCTTTCGGAATACACTTCTCAAACGGCAAGCATGCCCCAGAAGTCGTGGCAAATAGAATCACAACAAATCCTAAAACCAGTGTTGTCGAGTAAAGAATCTTTAATTCAGTAAACCCACTCCCTTCTCTAAGGGCACACATAACTGAACAAGAACCTAAACCGAGCAGAATTGAGATCGAAGTAAGAACAAAGCCTGTGAATGTTGCTGCGCAGGTGATTGCAGAGTTAAGTAGGAATTCAAAATTTGTAATACTTATATCTTTCTTGACGAGTGCTAGCACCGAGAATGCAGCTGCTAATCCAATTACTATTGGCAAACTAGCCCAAAGTAAAGGCATCAGAATTTGATTTTTACCAGACATGTTTTTCCTTCTTCTTAATAGTTATTTTTACATTCCTTATATAATCTGTCATGCGTTATAGGTTTTTCACGAGAATAATTTATATCAAAAACTACAGATTCTCTATCGTTTAATAAATCAATTGTTTCGATGCGCGTATCTTTATTTTCAGCAATTCTAGCTTGCAAAAATGTAGTGCTGTTTGATTTGTATGCTTGGCGAATCAGTTCCGCTGTAGGTGCAGAGTTAAGGTTTCGTTTTCTCATATGCCCCATACCTATCTCCACAGTAACATATTGACCTTGGTATACTCCAAAGGAACTAAGGATTTTAAACAAACTCGAATTTGGTTTTACTGCGTCAAGATTACCGTCAGAAACTAGAATTACTTTCCTATAAATAATATCATCCTTAATTTTTTTAATTTGATTTCGTTTCAAAATTGGTTTTGCATGTAAATCCGGATTTGATCTGTAAAGAGACCTAATATATGCTAGCAGCGCATTTATTGTGTATCCATATCTATTTCGTTGAAACAGTATTATTGACTTGTTTGCATCATAAAGAATTGAAGAAGATTCGGCAATATATTGTCCGTCTGGTAGGTTTATAAGTTCATAAGAGCCATCTTCATACGAGATACCGGGAAGATTTTCCTCTCTCTGTCGTAGTAGTTGTATTTCCCAAAAATTGTTCTCTTCATCATGTCGACAAATTTGCATCCGATGTTCTTCATCATCAATCATCCTACATGTGTTTGCCAAGTCTTTCTTACTTATTTGTTGTAGAAGCGGCGCTAAATCTAAAAGTTTCTCTTGCATTGCTCCTGATTTATTTTCTTTGTAATAAAAAAACTGTAAATAATCAAACTGAATAGATTTTCTTTTCATATTTACTCCTAAAACACTGGATTTAATTGTAGTAATACATATTTTATTGTAAAAGTCAAGTCATAATGACTAAAAACCCCGCCTTTCAGCGGGGGTCTCATCATCTCTTTCCCTATTCCCTTACTTCCTCGCCATATACAACCGCACCTCCTGCGGTACCGTAATCCTTCCGCCATTGTGCTCGATATACGCCGCGACCTCATTCAAAATCGCCTCGCGCGCATCCTTGATGATCGCGTGAAAATCGGAATAGGAATTCATCAGCTTCAAATACCGTTCGGTCTCATACACATCATGCCAACGGTACGTTCTTGATACCGGATTCTGAAGCAATCCGTCAGTTCGCATTTCATCGATACGCCGCAGATGCATCGCTTCCCCTTCCTCGCGCGTGATGTAGTCATCCAACTCCGGCGCATGCGTTCGATAAATCTCCCTGATCTTGCGCAGCATCTCCGTCTCCGGCTCGATGATCGACGCCAGATGCCAGAAAACCGCCATCACTCTGTTTGGTTTGAGCAGCCGATGCGCTTTCGGGTAACCAACCTCCGGCTTAATCCAATGAAACGCGGTCGCGGAAAAGATCAGATCAAACGAATCGTCTGGGCTTTCGAACGCTTCAAACGTCGAGCAGACGCAACGTAGGTTTCCCTGCCCGGCAAACTTTTCCCGCAGAAACGCAACTTGCTTTTCGGAAATCTCAAGCGCTGTAGTATCGTAGTCGTTTTCAACAAAATACTCCGTCGCCTGACCGGGACCGGAACCAATCTCCAGCACCTTCGCGCCCTTGCCAAGCTCCGAAAACGCGACGATATCGCAATACAGCTCAGACGGATAGCCGGGTCTTGCCGCCTCATAATCCCGAATGATGTCCTGAAATACATCCTTGTTTTCCATTTGGTTAGATTCCATTGCAGTCCTCGATATGAGTAAAATTCAGTTCGTCAAAAAAATACCCGATATGGTTCAGTATACTATGAATCTTATGAAGAGCGATACGACTTCTCGCGCAAAAGACCCCGCCGTACGGCGGGGTCTTTTTAATCTCTTGCGTTCCGTTATGCTTACTTCTTCAACTCCCGCACCGGCACGCCCTCGATATACCCGCGCGCGCCGACCGGAGCCAGCTGGAACCGCGGCCCCGCCTCCGGCGCCCATTCCCAGCCGTACAGCTTCGGATCATACCGCTCGATCGCTTCCCAAACCTCGCCGATCGCCGTCTCAAACGCATCGTCGTCATACGGTTCGCTGTTGAACACCATATACTTGCACGGCGGCAGGTCGATGATGTCGAACCCCTCCGGAATCGCGCCGGAGAAATCCACGGGCACTTCCACGCCCTGGCAGTATTCCGACGTGCCGGGTTTGCGCATCCCCTCCGGCAGCCAGAGCCCGACGGACTCGTACAGCGCGCCTTTGATGCTCTCCAGGATTCCCCAAACATCGCAGCCAACCTCACCGCAGTAGGCGAAGTAATCCTCCGCCTTGAATCCGCGCTTGAGGATCAGCTTGCGCGCCGGGCGCTCGATAACCTGTGTAAAAATAACGGTGCTTGCCATAATATCATTCCCTTTCTGTTGTGAAGGTGTGGCGGTTTTCACACGAACCGGATAGTAGGAAAAGAGCGGTATCGGCGGCGCTTCCTTTCTGTATCGCTGAGGCGAGATGGCGAATTCGCGCGAAAACGCCTTCGTGAACCCCTCATGCGAGCCAAACGCGGACGCAAGGGCTACGTCTAGCACGCTCATGTCCGTGTCCCGCAGTTTCTTCGCCGCGGCGGAAAGCCGCACAGAGCGCAGATACTCGATCGGTGTTTTCCCCGTCAACTCGGCAAATGCGCGCAAAGCGTGCCATGGCGAATACATCGCGGCCTTCGCCAAGTCCGGCAGGGTCACTTCCTCCTGATAATGCGCCATGATGTATTCCTGCATCCGGCGCACCGCGCTGTTCTTTTCCTCATTGTTCATGTTTCTTCACCACCCGCAGAAAGGATAGCACAACGGCGTCTTCGTTTTCTTGAACGGGATTGCGGAGCTGTGCGTTCCCTCACACGTATTCATTCAATCCTCATCATAACGCAAAAGCGCAAAACAGAAAACAAAAACAGACGTTTGAGCGTCTGTTTGCTGATAATAGCATAATGAAATGAGCCGAACGAACGCATCAACGCAATCGTAAAACACGCCTCCACAGAGTTCTAAGTTTCCTGAACACACGTTCTAGCTGATATCCTGCGTGTTGCGCCAATGTCGGATTCGGAACCCTTCTGCCCAGTCCTTCGTTTCGTGTGAAGACGCAAGGATTGCACATCCCACAAGGCGATCCGTCTTTGCGCGGGTTGTGGCAGAACCACGTGAGTTCCATGATATCATCAAAGCCATGTTGCTTTGCCGTTTCACCCATCTCCACCTTAGACATCATCAAAATGGGGAAATGAAAATACTTGAATATCGTCAGTTCAGGATACGGCATATCCTCCTGCGAGAGCACATAATAGGAGTCATTCCCCTCTTCGACCTTCTTTACACTTGAGCTGATGAAGTTGGTCGCTTTATCATCGACATGGATGCACAGTTCCAAATCGCACAGCCCGTTGGCTTCGGCATACCGCGCCAGCCATTCATACTGCGATCCCATATCCGATCTGGATAATAACGTGTGAAAATCTTTCGTTATCGTTTCATTCGGAGGAATTTCGTTTTTATCGATCATAACGGGAGGCTTGATGGAATCTCTCGTAAAGGGAAAACTACGGATCATCTGTTCCTTGATCTGTTCCATTGCCTTTAACTCAAACGGTACGGACGATCTTCCCCGATCCAATACATAATATGGCTGAACGGTTTCTATCTTTAGAATGGTCAACTCCAATATCCTGAACGTCGAATCCCAACCACCCGTCCAAAGAACGTTTTTCATGATATCTGTGAACCTTTCTAATATTTGATTCTATATTTGCATAAAATATTAGAAATTGCAATTTCAGAGTGCTTTATTCTGGAGGTTAATATTGTCAAATTCTGAAATAAACCGAGTAAATCAACGTCGTGTTGTTTAACAGTGTTCAATCACTCACTCTGCATAAAGAAATCCGATATACTCTTTTATTCTTATTTTACGACAGACAAAAACCCCGCCTTTCAGCGGGGTTTTGTTGGAGCAGGTAACGGGACTCGAACCCGTGATCTCAGCTTGGAAGGCTAATGTGTTACCGCTACACTATACCTGCACGCGGTGATGAAGTTGTATGGAGCAGATAATAAAGAAAATCTCCATTCATAAACGGGCAAATGCGCTGTCCGCTTATGAATGGAGCGGGAAACGGGGCTCGAACCCGCCACCTCAGCCTTGGCAAGGCTGCGCTCTACCAAATGAGCTACTCCCGCAGAACCGATTGCGTCGTTTTGGTGCGGGCGAAGGGACTTGAACCCATACGCCTTTCGGGCACCAGAACCTAAATCTGGCGCGTCTGCCAATTCCGCCACACCCGCACAAGATCCGCATCGGCAGAAGAAAAAAATGGTGATCCGCCGGAGGGTCGAACTCCGGACAACCTGATTAAAAGTCAGGTGCTCTACCAACTGAGCTAGCGGATCAAAAAAAACTGGCTGGGGTGGCAGGATTTGAACCTACGAGTGCCAGAGTCAAAGTCTGGTGCCTTACCGCTTGGCGACACCCCAACGTACGCGGATTCGGTAAAAAATGGGGTGAGTAGTGGGAGTTGAACCCACGACCTCCTGGGCCACAACCAGGCACTCTAACCAACTGAGCTATACCCACCATACCGGAATGCCGCCTGATTCGGCTCATCCCCTGACAAAAAACTTGCCCGACACCCTGGCTCTTTACGCGCCGGGGTGTCGTGCAGCTTGGCGCGCCTGCAGGGATTCGAACCCGGGACCTACGGCTTAGAAGGCCGTTGCTCTATCCTGCTGAGCTACAGGCGCAGGAAGCGAGTTCCGAAGATTAATTATAGCGGCGAGGGGGCATTATGTCAACCGAAATTGACAAAAAGATTACCTCTTTTTTGCCCCACCCGCTGCCGTCTTCTTTGCGCTGTTTATCCGCGTCAGGCGTTCTTGCCGCAGCAGGCTTTATACTTCTTGCCGCTGCCGCACGGGCATGGATCGTTTCTGCCAACCTTCGCCTCGCGCACGAAAATGGTGCTCTGGCGATACTCCTTGGCGATGTCCTTACGCTTCTCTTCACTCAGGATAGGTTCCCATTCCTTGAGGGTGTACAGCCTGTTCGCCTTGGCCTTGTGCATGTTAAAGTAGAGCTTCTCAAAGTCGATGTCCATCTTCAGCGCAGAGTCCACGCCAAGCTTTTCGAGGTTGACTTCTTTCTTGAGGCTCGTGTTGATGCCGTCGATGAAGCCCGCAAACTCCGCAACGCTCATGTTGAAGCGGTCGGAAAGCTCTGCGTGCGTACCGGTGAGCTTGCCCGTGTTCTCGGTTAAAATTGCGCGGTAGGCTTCGGTCTCTTTTTCAAAGTAGGCGTTCCAGAAGGCATCGTGTTCCGCCTGCTGCCGCTCGGTTTCCACCATTTGCTGCCATTGTTCATACGGTTTCATGTGTTTTTCTCCCTATCCAGTGTTTGTTGAATGTCATTGTTCCATAAAAGTTTCGCGCCTTCGCCCGTGTCGGAATAATATCCCGGGCGGAAGCCGTTCTGTTCAAAATCAAGCCCCATGTAGAGCCGCTGCGCAACAAGATTGCTCTCGCGCACCTCCAGCGTCATTTTCTCCGCGCCGTTTTTGACCGCAAGCCGCATCATGGCAAGCATGAGCCGCTTTCCGCGCCCCGTTCCGCGATAATCCGGCATGATGGCGACGTTGGTCACGTGCGCCTCTTCAAAGAGCACCCACATGCCGCCATAACCGCAGATCACGCCGTCTACCTCCATCACGAGATAGCGCGCTACCTCGTTTCTCAGCTCGCCCAAGAGCGCGAGTTTTGACCAGGGCGAACGGAAGCATGTACATTCGATTTCGTGCACACGGCTCACGTCCGCGCGCTCCATTGGGCGAATGATCTCCCCTGCCATCGCTATGCCTCCTTAACGGAAGTCTGTTTCGTTCGCTCCGCTTGTGACGGGCGCAGATACATAGGTTCAACTTCAGGCAATGCGGTCTCCGGCTTTGCCAGCGCAATCATGCCGACAAAGCGCGCGCGTGGATATGTTTTTTCTTCTACATTTGCGTCACCGACAAATATCGTGTCTGCCGGCAGCGTCGCGATAAAAGTCGCAATTTCAACCGCGCACGGTTCAATCTTGGTTTCACTCACCTGATAGAGCGCAGCATAAGCGTTGCCGTTGCGCGCGTCGATCATCGCGCATACGGGGTGACTTGTTTCCGCCACGGAACGCGCAAGCGTTTCGAGCGAATCCACGGGAACGACACCCTTGCCCGACGCGAACGCCAGCGCGTTGATGAGGCTGACGCCGATGCGCACGCCCGTAAACGATCCGGGTCCGATATCCACGGCGAACTGATCGATCTGGTCGATCGAAACGCCGTTCTCTTCCAATAGAGCTTCGATCAGCGGAAGCGCCGTCTCCGCATGCTTCTTACCCGCGTCCGCTTCCCGCTCTGCAATCAAGGCGCTGTCGCGAAACAGCGCGGCGGTCGCAACCGCTGCCGTTGTGTCCAGCGCAAGCAGCATCATAGCGCGTTCACCACGCTTTCATAACGTTCTCCCAACGTGCGCAGTTCCAACGCGCGTGGGTCGTCTCCGCTGCCGACAAGGCGAATCTCCAGCCTTTCCGGCGGCAACGCCTCCGGCACGCGCTCAGCCCACTCCAGCACGACGACAGCGTCCTGCGAGAGATAATCTTCAAACCCGATGGCAAAGAGCTCCTCCGCGTCTGCAAGACGGTATGCGTCAAAGTGAATCAACTTCGGTTTGGTTTCATACTCGTGCACAATCGTAAACGTCGGCGAGCGCACCTCGCTCGTGCCCGTTTCCGCACCCATGCCGCGCACCAGCGCGGTTTTGCCCGCGCCAAGGTCGCCATAGAGCGCGACAAAGGACGGCACCGGCAGCGCGCGGACAAGCCGCCTGCCGAGGTCTTCCGTCTCTTGTTCGGTTGTGCAGACGATGGTTTTCAAGCGAATTCGCCTCGTTTGGATCAGCCTTGATCCCGTTCTATCACTATTGACAATGAATCAGTCGTAAATTCCCTGTTCGAGCAGTTCGCGCGAGAAATCGCCGAAGCGGTCTTCCTGAATCGCGCGGCGGACATCCTCCATCAGGCGCAGGGAGAATCGCAGGTTGTGCATGGTCAAAAGCTGCGCGCCGAGAATCTCCTTCTCCTTGACGAGATGGCGCACATAGGCGCGCGTAAAGTTCTGGCAGCAATAGCAGTCGCAGCCCTCTTCCAGTGGCTTGTGGTCATGCTCATACTTCGCGTTTTTGAGCGTCATACGCCCGTGTCGCGTGAGCGCCATGCCGTTTCGTCCCGCGCGGGTTTGCAGCACGCAGTCAAACATATCAACCCCGCGCAGCACGCCTTCCAGCAGGCAGTCGGGGCTTCCGACGCCCATCAGATACCGCGGCTTGTGCTCCGGCATATAGGGCATCATGGTTTCAAGCATTTCGTACATGATCTCTTTCGGTTCGCCGACACTTAAACCGCCAATGCCAAAACCGGGGAAATCCATGCCCGTGATCGTCTTCGCGCTCTGGATGCGAAGGTCGGCGAACATGCCGCCCTGCACAATGCCAAACAGCGCCTGATCCTCGCGCGTGTGCGCGTTGATACAGCGCTCCGCCCAGCGATGTGTGCGTTCCATTGCGGCGATGGTATATTTCCGGTCAGAAGGATACGGCGCGCACTCGTCAAAGCACATCGCAATATCCGCGCCCAGCGACTGCTCGACTTCCATCACCGATTCCGGTGTAAAGAAGTGCTTGCTCCCGTCGATGTGGGAGCGGAACATCACGCCATCTTCCTTGATGTCGTTGATCTTCGCGAGCGAGAACACCTGAAATCCGCCGCTGTCAGTCAAGATCGGCCGATCCCAGTGCATGAACTTGTGCAGTCCGCCTGCCTCTTCCACGAGCTTGTGCCCGGGACGGAGGTAGAGGTGGTACGTGTTGCCGAGAATGATATTCGCGCCAACGTCCAATAGATCTCGCGGGGTCATCGCCTTGACCGTCGCCTGCGTGCCGACGGGCATGAAGATCGGCGTTTCGATATCGCCGTGCGGCGTATGCAGCACGCCGTAACGCGCACCGCTCTGCTTGCAGATGTGTTTTAAATCAAATGTAAACGGGTATGCCATGCGGCTGTTCTCCCAACTTTGTTCCTATCTAACGTACATTATAGTCGATTGTATTGTCAAAACGAGCGATTGTGCTATTATAAAATTAGCATTGCGTCTCCGAAGCTAAAGAAACGATAGCGTTCTTTGATCGCATGTTCATAGCAGCGAAGCGCCTCTTCCCGGCCTGTCAACGCGGAAACGAGCATCAGAAGCGTCGATTCCGGCAGATGGAAATTCGTAATCAGCGCGTCCACCGCGCGGAACTGATAGCCGGGCGTGATGTAGATGCCGGTCCAGTCCTTGCCGGGCTGAACAACGCCGTCCACGCTTGTCACGCTTTCCAGCGTACGGCAGCTCGTGGTACCGACCGCGATGATGCGCCCACCGTTCTTCCGCGCAAGGTTGATCCGATCCGCGGCCTCTGGCGAGACCTCGTAATACTCTTTATGCATCACGTGGTCTTCGATCTTCTCCTCCGCCACGGGACGGAAGGTGCCGAGACCCACGTGCAGCAGGATATCAACGATGTCCGTACCCTGTGAACGAATCTGTTCCAATAAGTCGTTTGTAAAATGCAGCCCCGCGGTTGGTGCGGCTGCGGAACCGTTGGTCAACGCATAGACCGTCTGATAGCGGTTCTTGTCCGCAAGGCGCTCGGTGATGTATGGAGGCAACGGCATCTGCCCTGCGCGATCCAATACTTCTTCGAATATTCCGTCGAACAATAACTCGATCTGCTTGCCGCCGTCGGCTTCCGTATCGCCCAGCACGCGAATGGAAAGCTCGTCGTTGACTACATATTCACGACCGACTACTGCTCTGCGCGCGGGTCGCGCAAGACATTCCCAGGTTTTCTCGCCCGTTCTCTTTAATAGAAGAAACTCCATGTTTCCGCCGGTATCGGCACGATGAGCAAATAGCCTTGCGGGCAGCACGCGCGTGTTGTTACGCACGAGCACATCCTTTGATGAAAGATACCCGGTAATATCGGAAAACACCCGGTCCTCAATCTGCCGCGTGTCGCGGTGGTAGACCAAAAGCCGCGAGGACGCGCGATCGGAAATCGGCGTCTGCGCGATGAGTTCCTTGGGTAGATCGTAGGCAAAGTCGCTTGTCTGCATGCTGCACTCATTTCCAAACCGACGCAACGCAGGGCAACATTCCCGTTCGCATTCGTCGTCATTCTTCTTCAAAGCCGCATCCTGTGTCTAAAAAGCCGGATGCGCTGACCGATGTATTATAACGAAAAGCGCCCCTGAATGCAAGTTTACACGCAAAACCCTGCGCAGCATGGCGGTGAACGGTCGATATCTTCGCTTAACAATCCGGTTTTTCGATTTTACTTACATTTGATCTAATTGATATTTTCATCAAACATTGCTCGTTTATCCTAAGGCCATGAGAAAGAAAATAAAAGGAGAAACGTTCATGATGAAGAAACTGCTTGCGACACTGATCGCACTGACCATGGTAGCCGGCCTTGCGGCTTGCGCCACCACACCCGCCGCGCCCGAGGCGATCGAAGCTCCCGCAATGGAAGCAACCGAAGCCCCCGCTATGGATGCGGCCCCCGCTCCCGCAGCCGCCCTGGAAGAAGACATCGTCGTCGTATCCCGTGAAGATGGCAGCGGCACCCGCGGCGCGTTCATCGAACTCACCGGCGTAGAACAGAAAGACGCCGACGGCAAAAAAGTGGACTACACCACGCTGGATGCCGAAATCGTCAACAGCACCTCCGTCGTCCTCCAGACCGTTGCGGGCAACGTCGCCGGTATCGGCTACATCTCCCTCGGCTCTCTGAACGACACCGTCAAAGCCGTCCAGATCGACGGCGCGGATGCGAACGTTGAGAACATCAAGAGCGGCGCGTACAAAGTAGCCCGTCCGTTCAACATCGCGACCCAGGCAACCGTTTCCGAAGCAGCGCAGGCGTTCATCGACTTCATCCTCAGCGCAGAAGGCCAGGCTGTCATCCAGGATAACAAGTACATCGCGAGCGTTGACAACGCCCCCGCCTTTGCTGGCAGCACCGTCGCCGGTAAGGTCGTCGTCGCGGGAAGCTCCTCCGTCACCCCGGTCATGGAGAAGCTGAAAGAAGCCTATATGGCCCTCAACCCCAACGCTGAAATCGAAATCCAGCTGAGCGACTCCAGCACCGGCGTCAAGATGGCAATCGAAGGCAACTGCGACATCGGCATGGCGTCCCGCGAACTCAAGGACAGCGAACTCTCCGCCGGCGTGACCCCGACCGTCATCGCAATCGACGGTATCGCGATCATCGTCAACAACGACAACCCGATCTCCGGCCTCTCCATCGAACAGGTCCGCCAGATCTACGTCGGCGAACTGCTCAACTGGGCAGAAGTGAAATAACCAATAAAAAGACTTGGAGCGACTTGGATGAGTAACAAAAAATCCCTTACGCGAGAAACCGCCGCGGGACGAAATAACCAAGTACGCGAAGGCGCGGCGAGAATCCTATTTCTCGCCGCTGCCTGCGTCAGTATACTTGCGGTTCTGCTGATCACGGTATTCCTCCTGGTCAGCGGTGTACCCGCCATCGCGGAAATCGGCGTATTCAAATTTCTCTTCGGCACCGTCTGGAAGCCCGGTAACGACATCTACGGCATACTGCCGATGATTCTCGGCAGTCTCTATGTCACCGCAGGTGCGCTGGTGCTTGGCGTTCCCGTCGGTGTATTGACGGCGATCTTCCTCTCCCGCTTTGCGAGCAAGAAGCTGGTCAGCTATTTAAAACCCGCCGTACAGCTTCTCGCGGGCATTCCGTCCGTCGTCTACGGCTTCTTCGGCTTAGTCGTCATCGTCCCGCTGCTTGGCGGACGCGGCAGCATGCTCGCTGCGAGCATCGTGTTAGCCATCATGATCCTTCCTACGGTCATCACGGTATCGGAAAGCTCGCTGAACGCGGTAGAATCGTCCTATTATGAAGGCTCGCTCGCTCTTGGCGCGACCCACGAGCGTTCAGTCTTCTCGATCATTCTGCCTGCCGCAAAGAGCGGCGTGACTGCCGCCGTAATCCTCGGTGTCGGTCGCGCGATCGGCGAAGCCATGGCGGTCATCATGGTCGCGGGCAATCAGCCGCGCATGCCGCAGGGCATCATGAAGGGTCTTCGAACCCTCACGACCAACATCGTTATGGAGATGGGCTACTCAGCCGATCTGCATCGTGAGGCGCTGATCGCCACCGCGGTTGTGCTATTTGTCTTCATCTTAATCATCAACTTTCTCTTCTCACTTACGAAACGGGGGAATAAAGCATGAAACGTCAAAAAATTTCTGCGCTTCTCCTCCGCCTTTCGGTTTATCTTGCAACCATTATCACCATCGGCGCGCTGCTGTTTGTGGCAGGGTATGTTCTGGTGAAAGGCGTACCGAACCTCTCTTGGAAACTATTTGAGTGGAAGTATACCACGGATAACCTCTCGCTTCTGCCCGCGCTGCTCAACACGATCCTCATGACGGCGCTCTCGCTGCTGATCGCGGTTCCGCTGGGCGTGTTTGCCGCAATCTATCTGGTCGAGTACGCAAAGCGCGGCAGCAAGCTTGTCCGCTTGATCCGTATGAACGCGGAAACGCTTGCGGGCATCCCCTCAATCGTGTACGGACTCTTCGGCATGCTGTTCTTCGTCACCGCGCTCAAGCTCGGCTTTTCGATGCTCTCGGGAGCGCTGACGATCTCCATCATGATCCTGCCGGTCATCCTCCGAACATCGGAAGAAGCGCTGATGAGCGTGCCGGACAGCTTTCGCGAAGGGAGCTTCGGCCTCGGCGCCGGACGCCTGCGCACGGTATTCCGCGTAGTGCTGCCGGATGCAATCCCCGGCATTCTCGCGGGCGTGATCCTTGGGGTAGGCCGTACGGTCGGCGAAACCGCCGCGCTTCTGTATACCGCGGGCACCTCTTCCGACACCGTCTCCGGCATCATGGACTCTGCGCGCACGCTCTCGGTACATATGTATGCACTCTCGCAGGAGGGTCTCTACATCAACCAGACCTACGCCACCGCGGTTGTTCTGCTCGTCATCGTCGTCGGAATCAATGCGCTCTCCGCTATGGTTGCTAAGCGCGTCACCCGCCGCAAGATATAGTTTTTTAGAAACTGTTTGCTAAAAAACACACTTTGTATGACATAAGATAATTTTCAGAAACTGTTTGTTAAAGGAAACAAGATATGAACAAGTTTGATATTTCCAATCTAGACCTGTTTTACGGACAGCTGCAAGCGCTGAAAAATGTAGAGTTGCAGATTCCGGAGCGTCAGATCACAGCCTTCATCGGCCCCAGCGGCTGCGGAAAAAGCACGCTGCTTCGTTCCCTGAATCGCATGAACGACCTCGTGGAAGGCTGTGTGATCACCGGAAAGGTGCTGCTCGACGGGCAGGACATCTATGCTCCAAGCATGGATACCACCGTTCTGCGCAAACGCGTCGGCATGGTGTTTCAAAAACCGAACCCCTTCCCCATGACCGTTTACGACAATGTCGCTTACGGCCCCCGCACACACGGCGTGCGCGGCAAAGCCAAGCTTGACGACATCGTAGAGCGCTCCCTGCGGGATGCGGCGATTTGGGATGAGCTCAAGGATCGCCTCCGCAAGGATGCGCTCGGTCTCTCCGGCGGACAGCAGCAGCGTCTCTGTATCGCGCGCGCGCTCGCCGTTGAGCCGGAAGTCGTGCTGATGGACGAACCCACCAGCGCGCTCGACCCGATTTCAACCAGCAGAATCGAGGACCTTTGCGTGACGTTGCGGGAAAAATATACTATAATCATCGTAACGCACAACATGCAGCAGGCGGCTCGCATCTCCGACAACACAGCCTTCTTCCTGCTCGGTGAGATCATCGAGTACGGAAACACCGAAAAGCTATTCAGCATCCCGCGCGACAAACGCACAGAAGATTATATTACGGGGAGGTTCGGTTAATGCGAAACACATTTGAAGAACAGCTGCGGCTTTTAAATCAGGAGCTGCTCGAAATGGGCGCACTGATCGAGCACGCGATTCAATCCGCCAGCGAAGCGCTGATCCGGCAGGACGTCGAGGCCGCGAATCACGCGATCACCTTTGACCGCGAAGTGGACCAGAAAGAGCGCGACATCGAATCGCTCTGCCTCAAGCTTCTTTTGCAGCAGCAGCCCGTGGCGCGGGACCTTCGCCTGATCTCGGCGGCGCTCAAGATGATTACGGACATGGAGCGCATCGGCGACCAGGCCTCGGATATCTCCGGCATCGTGATCTATCTTGCCGGAAAACCGTACATCAAGTCTCTGGAGCATCTGCCGCAGATGGCGGAGGCTTCCATCCGAATGGTGTCCGGAAGCATCGACGCTTTCATCAACAAGGATCTCACGCTCGCGCGCGACATCATCGCGATGGACGATATCATCGACGATTTGTTTGATACGATCAAGGGCGAGCTAATCGACCTGATCCGCAAAGACCCCGACAACGGTGAGCAGGCGATCGACCTGCTGATGATCGCGAAGTACTTCGAACGCATCGGCGACCACGCGCAGAACATCGCCGAGTGGGCGGAGTTCTCGATCACCGGCGTGCATAAGGGTGCCGAAATATGATCTATTATGTGGAAGACGACGCGAATATTCGCGAACTTGTGATCTATACGCTGAATCAGACAGGGCTTGCCGCGAAAGGTTTTTCCGACGCTCCCGCGTTTTTTGCGGCTTCCGCAGAAGAAAAACCGACGCTCATCCTGCTTGACATCATGCTCCCCGGCGAGGACGGACTGACCATATTACGAAAAGTGCGCGCCAACGCGAGCACGACTTCCATTCCCGTGATGATGATCACCGCAAAGACGACGGAGTTTGACAAGGTTTCCGGACTGGACCTCGGCGCGGACGATTACATCACCAAACCCTTCGGCATGGCGGAGCTTGTCGCCCGCGTCAAAGCGCTGTTGCGCAGAAGCGGCATGAAAGCCAGCGCAGAGCGGCTTACGCACGGCGAACTCGTGGTGGATATCGCAAAGCATACGGTTACCGTCGGCACGCAGAACGTGATTCTCACCTACAAAGAGTTTTCGCTGTTAGCCTGCCTGATGGAAAATGCAGGCCGCGCCTACACGCGCGAACAGCTGCTTGAAACCGTCTGGGGTTACGATTATGAAGGCGGCACCCGCACGGTCGATGTTCATGTGCAAACGCTGCGCACGAAACTCGGCACCAGCGGACATTACATTGAGACTGTGCGCGGCGTTGGCTATCGTTTCGGCGAATAGGCAAACGACCGCCCATCCATCCCATTTCGGGCTCAGACAGGAGCAGACACAAGTACACAGGGAGCATACTGAATGAGAAAACGGATATTTTGGAACATCTTCCTCTCCTCGCTGATTGCGGCGCTGCTCCTCGGCGGTGTCGTACTGCTCGCGCAATATAGTATTTTCGAGAATCTCGTTTTCTCGGAACTTGCCTCGGAAAGCAGATATGTCCAGAGCGGACTTGATTCCGCCGTAGACGAAAACACCTATCTATCAAGCCTGCCTTCCACCAGCCGGTTGACACTGATCGACGCGGACGGAACGGTACTATTCGATAACTCTTCCGATACAACCAAGCTGGACAACCATTCGGATCGTCCGGAGGTCGCGGAAGCGAAATCCATCGGTATTGGAACCAGCAGCCGCTTTTCCGAAACGCAGCTGATCAAGAATTTTTACTACGCAAGATTGCTTCCCGATGGGCGCGTGCTGCGCGTCGCGAGCAGTCAAAAGAGCGTGCTCGGCATGATTGGAACCCTGCTGCCGACCATGCTTGCCGTGTTCTTCGCGATCATCGTGATTTCCGCGCTATTTGCCCGCTTTGCCGCAAAGACCATCGTGCAGCCCATCAACGCGCTGGATCTTGAGAACCCGCTCGGCAACGTCGCCTATGACGAGCTTGCGCCGCTACTGACCAGCATGGAGCGTCAGCGGCGGGAGATCATAGACCGCATGGCAGCGCTCTCCGAAAAGCAGCGTGAGTTTACCGCCGTGACGGAGAATATGCGCGAAGGATTCATTCTGCTGGATACATCCGACCGCATGCTCGCCATCAACGGCAGCGCTGCGCAGATCTTCGGCGCGGAGCCCAGCCAGGTCGTCGGCGCGCATGTGCTGATGCTCAACCGCAGCGTCGCCCTCCAGCAGGCGCTGGAGCAGTCGCGTACCGCCGGATCGGGTCAGGCAACGCTCGTGCGTGGCGCCAGCACCTATCAGGTGCTGGCAAGTCAGGTGACGGGCAGCCAAACGCAGGCGGGAACCGTCATTCTGATCCTCGATATTTCCGACCGTGTTGCTGCGGAGCAAATGCGGCGTGAGTTCTCTGCAAACGTCTCACACGAGCTCAAGACCCCGCTGACGTCGATTCTCGGCTATGCGGAAATCATGCGCGACGGCGTGGCAAAAGCAGAGGATACCAAACGCTTTGCCGGAAAAATCTACACGGAGGCTTCTCAACTCATGTCATTGATCGAAGACATCATCCGTCTCTCCCAGCTGGACGAGAAAACTTCCCTACCGGAATTCACCACCGTCAACCTGAAAGAGATTTGCGAAGATGTTTGCCAGCGGTTGCAGCCGCAGGCGGATAAAGCGGGCGTTTCACTCAACGTCAACTGCGCCAACCTGAGCGTGCGCGGAATCCCGAAAATTCTGGAAGAAATCGTGCTCAACCTCGTCGATAACGCGATCAAGTACAATACGTCCAACGGCAGCGTCGGCGTTACGCTCAAGTCCTCGGATAATCGGGTGGATCTCTCGGTCTCCGACACCGGAATCGGCATCTCGGACGAGCATGTTTCCCGCGTGTTTGAGCGATTCTATCGCGTGGACCGCAGCCGCAACAAGCAGATCAGCGGCACGGGACTGGGTCTTTCCATCGTGAAGCACTCCGCCGAGACGCTAGGAGCCACGGTGCAGCTACAGAGCAAGATCGGCATCGGCACCACGGTGACCATCTCCTTCCCCGCGATCGACTAATTCATTACCACTGCAACAACAAAGCACCCTTCACGGGTGCTTTGTTTTATTTGATAGTTTGCTACTCGTCCTCTGCCATCCAGTACCCGACACCGATTTCCGTCTTGATGTATTCGGGCGCCGCGGGATTCTTCTCCAGTTTTCTTCTTATATTTGCCATGTTCACCCGCAGCACCTGATAGTCCTGCGTCGCGTTCGGTCCCCATATTTCACGCATGATCGCGTCATACGTCATCACGCGTCCTGCATTTCTGCTCAATAGATCGACGATACGATATTCCATCTGCGTGAGATGGACGTCGTCACTGCCGAGAAAGACGCGATGCTTGTCGTAATCGATGGTCAGAAGCCTGAGCCGATACCGCGGTTTCGGTGCAGAATTTTGAGTGACTTCTCGTGTGCGTGCGTGACGAAGCGCTGTTTTAATCCGCGCGAGGAGCTCGCCCGTGGAGAACGGCTTGGTGATGTAATCGTCCGCGCCTTGCTCAAACGCCGTGATCTTGTCGCGCTCATGCGTGCGCGCAGAGACAACGAGAATCGGCACGGCGGACCATTCCCGCACGGAAGCGATGATCTTTTGCCCATCGATATCCGGCAAACCCAAATCAAGCACGACTGCATCCGGGCAGTGCGACGCGATCAGCATCAGCGCCTCTTTTCCGTTTGTCGCTTTCTCTACGTCATATCCGTTTGCCGCCAACGCCGCGCTGATAAAGCCGCTGATCCCCGGCTCGTCCTCAACAACCAATATGCCCGGTGCGTAATCCATACTCTAGCCCTCCAGCGGAAGCAGAATGGTCGCGCAAGCGCCTCCGCCTGCGCAGTTTGTAATGCTAAGGCTGCCGCCATGCGCTGTAATGATCGCGTCGCAGACAGAAAGCCCGATTCCCGATGCGCGGGACGAATCGCTGACAACGCCGCGTCCGCCCTCGCGAATGCGCCAGAACCGCGCTGGCAGATCCTGCCTGATGCCGCAGCCGTCGTCTTGCACAACGATTTTCGCAAACTTCTGCTCCTGCGATGCCTCCACATGGACGTGCGTGGCACCCGTCGCATGCAGCGCCGCGTTCTGCAGCAGATTCAGGAGCGCCTGTTCCATCAAAAGCGCATCCATCGGACAAACCAGCACCTCATCCGGCACGGTGACCGTTGCCAGAAGTGCAGGGAATCTCGTCCGAAACTTCTCAACGGATGACGCAATGATCTCCTCTACCGATTCCGGCGATTTGATGATCTTCGCCTCTCCGTGTTCGGGTATGCGCGTTACCAGCAGTAGATTTTCTACGATTCTGCGGAGCCACTGCGCCTCGTCTTCAATGCTCTGGTGTAGTTCTGCCTTCTGTGCCTCATCCAGGTGCGCGCTGTTTTTGCTCAGCATATCGTTTGCGCCGATGATGGCGGTCAAAGGCGTACGAAAGTCGTGTGAGATAGACCTTAGCAGATCCCCGCGCAGCTTCTCCTTCTCCGCCTCTGCGCGCGCCTGTTCCTGCCGCTTCATGCGCGTGGTGAGCATGCTCGTCAGCATCGATACGCTGACCAGCATGATGATCGCAATCGGGTACCCCGGAAGTGAAAAGTTAAACTCAAAATACGGGAACGAGAAGAAATAGTTCACCGTCAGCACGCCATAAACAGACGCGGCCAATCCGTAAAAATATCCGTCCGTTACGCGCGAAACCAGAAACACCGCAAGAATAAACACCATTGAAACATATGCGTCGCTGTGCTGCATATCGTCCATATGATCCAACAGGAGGCAAAAACCTGTCGCAGCAGACAGGATTCCGATGGTCATGATGATGTTTTTGATCGTCTTCTGCACGTTCTGTTTCATCGCTATTCACTCCGACGTGAGATTTGAATCTAGTCCGATTTTATCACAAAAAATCGCGATTATATAGAGCAACACCGCCGTCCGATGCAAGGACGACGGTGCCAGCGGTTCAAGCTTTTGATTGAATTATTTCTTTTTCTTCTTGTCGATCAGTTCCATCAGGAAATAGACGATTGCGCAAACGACGACGATGCAAAGAAACGTTACTGCGAGTGCCATATCCATAATCCTCCATGAATTCGATATCAGCACTATACGTCAGTCTGAAACGAGAAACAATATGATTTTGACAATCTTTATACGGTCTTTATGCCGTTCCGCGCAAATTTTATTCGTCCTTTACAGACGGCTCGTCCGGTTCCGTTTTTGCCGCTTCCTGCGGGGTTTCAAGCTTCTTCGGCGGGTGTTCCCGCTTTCGTGCGGCGCGATCCTGCGCGTCCAGTCCGGACCCGAGCGCGATCCCAGCGCCGACGCCAATCGCGATGCCGATTGCCATGTTGTCAAACAGGATTTGGCCAAAGCTGACGCCGATTGCAACGCCGAGCGCCGTATAGACCGATGTCCAAGCGCTCGCTGTGCGCTCCAGTTCCCAGGCAGCAGCGTCAGCCACCGGGCTTTCGATCCGATAAAAGTTCAGCCGCTTGAGGACATCCTCCGAAATCGTGTTGCATTCCGCCTCAATCACGCTGATGAAGTATACGCCGTCACAGCCAAAAGCCCAGTCGCATAGCGCTTTGATCGCCTCTTCTGTGAAGCCGTCTTTGCGATAGTCCGCCTTGATGTCGCATCCTAGCTCGACCGTCTGGTCAGCCGCGGGTCCATGGAAACCAAGCAGCCCGATCGGCGTTCCGCCGTGCCGGAGGCTGACCTGCCAGCCGGTGTACCAGAGCGCGAATCCGGGATCGCCAACTACGTTTTCACGCATAGCGACGAGCGCCCCGCGCAGCAGTTCGTTTTCTTCCTGTGCTTCCAACGCGGATAGTTGCTTCGCCGTCAACGGCGTGAGGATCAGTCTCTTTGTCTTGATCGGGTTTTGGTCGTTGATTCGATAATGTCTCATTCTACTCAATCGCCTTTGTATTTCTGTCGTCTTGTTTGTAAATAGCGCTCCAGCGCACGGTCGTTCTTGATCACCGCGGTCTTATGCGGATACCGGCGCACGATGTCGCCAAAGGCGCGTTTGCGTGCGCTCGTTCTTCCCTTGTGGAGCACCCACCACGCAAACTCCCAGTTCATCCGCTCGATGCAGCCGTCTGCAACGCTGTCACGCGTGTTGCCGCGAAAATCTATGTATCGTTTCAGCACGCGTATCAGGCATGTGATGCGCGAATAGTTGAGGAATATGATTTCGTCCGCTTCGCGGAGACGCTCCTCACGGTGCATGTGGGTATAATTTCCGTCGATCACCCAGTCGGGCTTCTGCATCTCCGCCCAAACAATCTCGCGTGCGGATTCCGGCTCCCGCTCCGCCCAATCCGGCAAAAAATGCACGCGGTCGAGATAGAGAGGCTCGATGCCGTGTTCCTGTGCGAGCCGTTTTGCCAGCGTAGATTTCCCCGACCCGCTGTAACCGATGATCACAATCTTCATGCGCTGTTCCTTATTCGTGTCCGTTTCCGAAAGTGCCCGCCGGCGAGCGGCGGGCAGTATATGCGGTTTATTCGAGAAAATCCTTGAGTCGTTTGCTGCGGCTGGGGTGGCGGAGCTTTCGCAGCGCCTTTGCCTCAATCTGACGGATACGTTCGCGGGTGACGTTGAACTCTTTGCCGACTTCCTCCAGCGTGCGCGCCTTGCCGTCGTCGAGGCCGTAGCGCAGACGCAACACCTTCGCTTCGCGCGGCGTGAGCGAATTGAGCACGTCCATGAGCTGCTCTTTGAGCAGTGTCACGGCGACCGCCTCTGCGGGCGCGGGTGCGTCGTCGTCGGGAATAAAATCGCCGAGGTGGGAATCATCCTCCTCGCCGATCGGGGTTTCGAGCGAAACGGGCTCCTGCGCGATTTTGATAATCTCGCGCACCTTCTCCTCGGAGATGCCCATTTCTTTGGCGATCTCGTCGGGGCGCGGATCGCGTCCGTATTCCTGCACGAGCTGACGGTTGACACGGATGAGCTTGTTGATCGTTTCGACCATATGCACGGGGATGCGGATGGTACGCGCCTGATCCGCAATGGCGCGGGTGATCGCCTGGCGAATCCACCACGTTGCGTAAGTGGAGAATTTATAGCCCTTACGGTAATCAAACTTTTCGACCGCTTTGATCAGACCCAGGTTGCCTTCCTGAATCAGATCGAGGAACAGCATGCCGCGGCCGACATAGCGCTTCGCAATCGAAACCACGAGCCTCAGGTTCGCTTCCGCAAGCTGATGCTTCGCGTCCGCGTCGCCGTCCGCCATGCGCTGCGCAATCTCAACCTCCTGATTCGCGGTGAGCAGCGGCACTTTGCCAATCTCTTTGAGATACATACGCACCGGGTCGTCGATGTTGATGCCTTCGACGGCCGCCAGCGTGGTTTCAATCTCCGCGATCTCCTGATTGATATCTTCGGGCATTTCAACATCTTCCACGATGTCGATATTCAATTCTTCTAGGTGGTCATAGACCTTTTCAATTTGTTCTTGATCGAGTTCCAGTTCCTCCAGCGCGTCCATGATCTCCTTGTAGGAGAGCATCCCCTTTTGTTTGCCGGATTCGATCAAATCGTTTAGTTTTTGTGCGCGTGCTTCTTTTCCTTCCAACATACCCGCTCCTTTCAGCTTAGGCCCCGCATCCGCAGGTTCAGTGCTTGCATCTCTCTTAAATATCCCGCCCGCTGATCCGCCGACAATGCCGGATCGATCAACTGGCGTTTGATCTCTTCTATCTGCTCTGCAAGATTGCATTTTTCAATCCGGCAGAGACAGTCTTTTGCCGCTTTTTCCGGCTCGGTGCAGGCGGCTTCGTCCTTCAACGCCGCGCTGACGCGTTCTGCGTCCACTTTCTCCATATTGGAGAGCAGCAGCGGCAGGTTTGGCTCCATGCCACGCGCATACGCCTCCGCAAGCCCTTTTGCAAACGTGCGCATGCCCTCGCTGGCAAATTGTTTCTCCAGCCCCTGTTCCTGCGCGAGTTTGATCGCAACAGGATATTGCAGCATATGAAACAGCAGTGCATTCTCGGCGCGGATGCGTTCGTTGTCCGGCTCCGCTTCGCGGCGTCGCCCGACCGCAATCTTATCCTTCACGGTGACCGGTTGCTGTCGCTCATCTGGTCGTGCGCTCGCGCCCTGCGCGCGCAGCGTTTCCATCGAATACCCCGTCTGCTTGGAGAGCTGCTGATAATGCCGCTCCCGCTCCACGGGCGATAGCGAGCCGATAAACCGGCAGGCTTCCATGGTGTATTGCTCGCGTTCGGTATCTTTGGAAAGATCATAGTTTCGCGCAAGCGCGACGAGCTTGAAGGAGTTGAGCGTCAACGCTTCTTCCTTGAGGTGGTCGAATCCTTCTTTCCCGTTCGCGCGAACAAACTCGTCCGGGTCCTGTCCGCCGGGGAATACGATCACCCGAACATTCAGCCCTTCCGCCGAAAGAATGTCCAGTCCGCGAATGGTTGCGTTCTGCCCCGCCGCATCGCCGTCGTAGGCGATGTATACGTTGCTTACGTAGCGTTTGAGCAATCTTGCCTGTTGCTGCGTCAACGCGGTTCCAAGGCTCGCTACGGCGTTCGTAACGCCTGCTTCATACAATCCGATGACGTCGGTGTATCCTTCGACCATCACGAGATCGTTGAGCTTCCCGCTCTTTTGCAGGTTCAGGCCGTAGAGATTGTTGCGTTTGTTATATAACAGCGTGTCGCCGGTATTGATGTATTTGGGTTTCTCGTCGTTGTTCAGCACGCGTGCGCCAAAGCCGATCACGCGGCCGTTTGCGGCGATGATCGGGAAGATCACCCGCCCGCGGTAGGCGTCATACGTGCGGTCAGAGTCTGCTTTCTTCACGAGCAGCCCCGCCTCAACCAGCTCCTCTGGCGTGAATCCCTTGTCGCCTAAGTGCTTCTTGAGGGCTTCCCATTCGCTCGGCGCGTAGCCGATGCCGAATCGCTTGACCGCGTCGCTGCTGATGCCGCGCTTTTTGAGATACGCGCGGCCCGAAACGCCGCCTTCGCCCAGCAGGGTCTCCATAAAGAACCGTGCCGCAAGCTGGCATGCCTCCGCGAGTCGCTCGCGCTTTGCGCGCTCCTGCATCATCGCGGCGTCGTTGACCTCCTGCGGCATGGCAAGCCCCGCGCGATTGGCGAGGTGCTCGACCGCCTCGTGAAACGTCATATGCTCTACATCCATGATGAACTGGATCACCGAACCGCCGATGTGGCAACCGAAGCAGTAGTAGAGCTGCTTGTCAGGCGAGACGGAGAACGAGGCCGTCTTCTCGCCGTGCACGGGGCAAAGTCCCCAGAGTCTGCGCCCTTTCGGTTTGAGCTCGATATAGGAAGAGACGACCGTGACGATATCGCTTTTACTGAGCAGTTCGTTCATCCAATGGTCGGGATATGCCATGCGCCGTCCTTTCCGCAAACGTTTCGGAAGGCAGCAGCCTTCGTTCGCTTTTTCGCTTGGTGTGTTCGGCTGAATCCGTCAGCCATGTAATATTCGACCCTTCGGCACGCATTCCTGCACGCGGATTGATCATATTTCGTTTTTCTTATCTCACGTAATCAAATCCATCCAGGATTTTGGCACGAAGATACGCATATATTCCGAGACGGCGTAGTTGTCCGTCATGCCCGCGATATAGTCCGCAACCGCGCGCTCCTTGCCGTCCGTTTCCAAATACTTCGCGTATTCGCCCGTCAGCAGCTCGATGTGCGCCAGATAATACTCAAACAGCTCGTTGATGACGCGTTTCGCCTTCTCTTCTTCGCTCTTCGCTTTGGGATTTTTATAGACATTGTCAAACATGAAATCCCGTAATGCGTCAAACTGGACGTACATACGCTCGCTCATGCAGACGCGTGGTTTCCCCGCGCTCTGCTCGACTACATCGAGAATCATCGTATTGATGCGCTTGCCATGCGAATTTCCGAGCACGCGGATGCATTCATCCGGCAGATCGCTCTCTTTGAGCACGCCCGCACGAATCGCGTCGTCGATGTCGTGATTGATATAAGCGATGCGGTCTGCAAGAGACACCACAACGCCCTCCAGCGTGGCGGGTGTGCCGCTTTTTTTGTGGTGCAGGATGCCGTCGCGCACCTCAAACGTTAGATTCAACCCTGCGCCGTCGTTTTCCAGCTTTTCAACAACGCGGAGGCTCTGCACGTTGTGTTCAAACCCGCCGGGCAGCAGCGCGTCCAGCACATCCTCGCCGGAGTGCCCGAACGGCGTATGTCCAAGGTCGTGCCCCATCGAGATCGCCTCGGTGAGGTCTTCATTGAGCCGCAGCGCGCGCGAAATCGTCCGCGCAATCTGGGATACCTCCAGCGTGTGCGTCAGCCGCGTGCGATAGTGGTCTCCCTGCGGGGAGAGAAATACCTGCGTTTTATGTTTGAGCCGGCGAAACGACTTGCTGTGCAATATCCGGTCGCGGTCGCGGATAAACTCCGTGCGGATCTGGCACGGCTCGATGGGTGTTTCCCGCCCGCGCGTGTTTTTCGAAAGCGTGGCATAAACAGAGAGCGTCTCTGATTCCAGACGCTCAAAATACTGCCTGGGGTTTTCCTGTGTCATGCGCCTGCATCCTCCGTTTCAAGATATAGATATTCGCCGCGCAGGCAGAGATTCCTTGTTTTATCGCGTTTCGCGCACGAAAAAACCCCGCCCGGAGTTCAGGCAGGGTCATTTGCACAATACGATCGTGTCAGGTGAATTATTCGGCTTCGTCGCCGGGGATTTCGAACTCGATGGTCTCGTTGCAATTCGGGCAGATGAGTCCGTCGTCGCTGTCGATCATGTCCTCGTCAAAGTAGACGGTCTCGCCGCAATGCGGGCAGACCACTTCGATGAAGTCATCCTCGTCCAGTTCGCCGTCAAACTCCTCGTCGATGGCGCTTTCGATATCGTCCAGCTCATCGTAGATGCCGTCGATGCAATCCGAGAGATCGTCGATGCTCTCGTCCTGCTCCTCGAGTGCTTCCGCAATTGCGCCAAGCGTTTCGATGATACCGCGCAGCACCTTATCGGTGCCCTCGTCTTTTAGCTGCAGGCCGTCGGCCAGCCCGTCGAGATACGCAACCTTTTCAGATATGTAGCTCATGTGAATCCTCTTCTTTCTGTTCGTTGCCGAACTGCCTGTGTCAAAAGAACCGTGCTCTTAGACGCGCTCCATGTATTCGCCCGTGCGGGTGTCCACGCGGATGCGATCGCCTTCGTTGACAAACAGCGGAACGTTGAGCGTGTAGCCGGTTTCCAGCGTCGCGGGCTTGGTGGTGCCCGTCGCGGTGTCGCCGCGCACGCCGGGTTCAGAATGCGTGATCAGCAGCTCGACAAAGTTCGGCGCTTCGACGGAGAACGGCGCGCCCTTAAAGAAGCGAATCTTCACGTTCTGGTTTTCCACGATAAATGCGATGGCGTCTTCCACCTGGTCGTGGTTGAGCGGGAGCTGCTCATAGGTCTCGACATCCATGAAATAGTACAGACCGCCGTCTTCATAGAGGTACTGCATTTCCTTGGTCTCGATGTGCGCCGGCGGATATTTGTCCGTCGGGTTAAACGTGCGCTCCAGCACCGCGCCGGTCATGACGTTCTTGAGGCGGGTACGCACGAAAGCCGCGCCCTTGCCGGGTTTGACGTGCTGAAAATCGGCAATCTGCCAGACATTCCCGTCGATTTCGAGGGTCATGCCCTTTCTGAATTCGCCTGCACTGATCATATGGTTGTTTCCTCCGTTATTCTGATACTCTTACGTGTATTCCGTTATTCTTTAGCATGCGTCATGCCAAATCATTCCTGTTGGTTTCGCCCTTTTGGCGGATTAAATCGTGATGAGCTCCTTTGTCACGTCGACGAGGTTGATATAGCCGTCGTCCGTAACCACACAGCAGTCCTCGATGCGCACGCCGCACTTGCCTTCGACATAGATGCCCGGTTCGACCGTGATGGTCATGCCGCTGTAGAGCGTATCCTCGCCGAACTTTCTTGCATAGGGTGATTCGTGAATCTCAAGCCCGAATCCGTGTCCAAGTCCGTGGCCAAACTGCGGCCCGTAGCCTTTTTGTGTGATATAATCGCGCGCTGCGGCGTCCAGAACCTTGCCGGGGATGCCGCTTTTGAGCACATCCAGCGCCATCTGCTGCGCGGTTTTTACGATTTCATAAATCTCTTTGCTCTGCTCATCGATGCTGCCGATGGCAAACGTGCGCGTCATGTCGGAATGATACCCGTTGACCATGCAGCCAAAGTCCGCGGTCACGAGATCGCCCTTCTGCATCTTACGCTCGCCGGGCACCGCATGCGGCATCGCGCCGTTCGGGCCTGCCGCAACGATGGGATCAAACGACGGCGCGTCGCTGCCATTTTTCGCGCAAACATAGTTGAGCTCGGCAACCGCTTCCTTTTCGCTCATGCCGGCGCCGATGCGTCCGAGCCACTCCAGAAAAGACTTGTCCGCAATGCGCTGCGCCGCCTGTAAGTCCGCGATTTCGTCAGTGGACTTGATCAAGCGCTGCAATGAAAGCTCGCTGCCGAAAGGAACCCATTCGACCTTCATCGCTTCATACTTGCGAAACTCGCCGACGCTGAGCACGTCCTGCTCAAATCCCGCGCGCTTGCAGCCGTCCGCAAGCAACAGCTCACCGACTTTGCCCACCTGATCGGGAAAATTCGCATCGATGATCGCGCACAGACCCTTGGTCTGCGCTTCCGCTTGAATCAGATAGCGAAAATCGGTGATCAGATATGTTCCCTTGTGTGTGACAAGAAGGATCGCTTCCGAACTGGTGAATCCCGAATAGTAGCGGATGTTGACACCGCTGGTGACGACCGCAGCGTCCAGAGACGCTTTTTTCAGGTTTTCGCGCAATGCTTCAATTCTCTGTTTCATACGGAGTTATTCTACCACAGATGTTTTTATCGGGCAATAAAAATGATCGTTTCCGCAACACATTGTCGGGCATTCTCCCTGTTGGATAGAAAAACTCCGGCGGTGTTGTCCGCCGGAGCGATACGCTGCTTGTATTAGCTCCAATACTGCTGATACAACTCTACGTTCTGCTGGTGCTCCTCATAGGTCTTTGCAAACACGAGTTCGCTGGTTACCTGCGGGTTCTGGTTGCAGAAATAGAGGTATCCGTCAGTTAAGAACTGTTCGTTGGGATAGAGCGCGGCTTCGATCGCGGCCTTGCCGGGATTACAGACCGGGCCTACCGGCAGTCCGTTGAATTTATACGTGTTATAGAGCGATTCGGTCGCCTGTTCCGTAGCGTTGAACACATATTTGGTCACGCCCAGCGCATAGGAAAGGCTCGCGCAGCTCTGCAGCGGCATGTCCTGTTTAAGGCGGTTATGGAACACCGCAGATACCTTGGAGAAATCTCCGGGCGCCGCCGCTTCGCGCTCGATCAGAGACGCCAGCGTAACCACCTGATCCATCGTCAGCCCGAGCTGCTGTGCGCGCGTGACATGCTCCTCGGAATACACCTCGTTGAAGCGGTTGAGCATCTTGATCAGAATCGTCTCTACGCTCGCGTCGGCATACACCTCATACGTATCCGGGAACAGATAGCCTTCCAGCAGGTAGGAGCGCGACATTGCGTTCGTCGTTGCGCCTGCATCCGCGATGAACGCAAAGTTTGCAAACGCTTCGCCTGTACGCGCGGCAACATAAAGCTGATCCTCGTTCTGGATCAGACCCTTTTCCATCAGCACTTTTGCGATGTTCTGGATCGTATAGCCTTCCGGAATCGTGAACTTTACCGTCGCTTTGGCGGGATTGCCTTCGCACAACTCTTCGACGATTTGCTTGATGCTCATGTTCTTGCTCAACACATAGGTGCCGGCTTTGAGGCTGTTTGCCTTGCCGACAAAGTCGACATACACCTTAAACGCCGCCGTGCTGGAGATCAATCCGTCCTTGTCATAGCCGCATGCGCCGTAGAGAATGCGCGCAATGCTGCTGGCCGACGAGGAAGCGGGAATCGTCACCTCAATCGGGGTCGCGTCGTTTTTATCTACGGGCTCGATGTATTTGGCAAGCACGTAGTTCACCGTCGTTCGCGCGAGAAAGAACACCACAACAAGGCTGATGATCATCACCACCATCGGGCGGATGTTCAGCCACAGCCTGCGCATGCGTTTCTGTTTTCTCGTCAATCGTTTTTCCGGTTTTTCGCTCATTGGTTTGTTTCCTGTTTCTCTGTGTTTTGCGCCGGACGAATCAGGCTTCCAGCGGGCTCAGGTCGATATCCACCGCATCCGCAAGAATCTTATATACGTCTCCGACCATGCGCTTGAGGCGGAATTCCGCCATGAGATAGGCGGACGCATCCGCGTCAAACTGCAGTACTTCGCCGATCTTTTGAAGCTTCTTGAGCGCTTCGCTGTCCTTGTCGCCGGAGATCATCGCGGCCTGCGCTTGAATCTGGAGCTTGTTGTACTCATCGATCAACGCGCGGGTGGTCTTGTTTTCCATCGCGCGTGCTTTCACCGCCGTGTATTCGCGGTATTCCACGCTGTTCTTGAGTTCGTTGGCTAAAAGGTTCGCGGTATCGTAAACCATAGTGTCCCCTATTCGTGTGTTTGTTTCTATTGGATGCCCGTGTTCGGCTTAGATTTCGATCACGATCGGCATAATCATCGGCGTTCGCTTCGTGCGGCTCTTGAGGAACGATTTCAGCGCGTTCTTGATGCCCGCTTTGATGTTGGCATAGTCGCTTCTGTCCGCGCCCTCAAACTTTCTGGTTTCCTTGACAAGCAGCGTCTTGGTGTCCGCAATCAGTTCCTCGCTATCTCGCATATAGACAAACCCGCGGGAGATGATTTCCGGCGCTGCCAGCATGCGGCCCGTCTCGCTGTCGATGGTCAGTACCGCAACCACGAGGCCGTCCTGCGAAAGCGTTTTTCGATCCTTGAGCACGACGTCGTCGATGCCACCGATACCGTCCACCATCACCGCGCCGGAGGTAACGCTCCCGGCCAGCTTGCCAAGTTTTTGCGTCAACTCAACAACGTCTCCGCAGTTGGTCACAAACGTGTTTTCGGGCGGAATCCCCATGTCCTCCGCGAGCTTTCCGTGCATCACAAGATGGCGGTATTCGCCATGGACAGGGATGAAAAACTTCGGTTTGGTCAGCTCCATCATGAGCCTCAACTCTTCGCGGCAAGCGTGGCCGGAAACGTGAACGTCCGCCATACGGTTGTAAACAACTTGCGCGCCTTTTTGATAGAGCTGGTTGATGACGCGGGATACGCCGATCTCGTTACCCGGAATGGCGGACGCGGAGATGATCACCGTGTCGCCTTTGCCGATGTTGAGTCGGTGCGTCGCCGTCGCCATGCGGAACAGTCCGCTCATGGGTTCGCCCTGGCTGCCCGTCGTGATCACGCAGATCTGTTCGTCACGGTAGCGTTTGAGCTGATCTACTTTGACAATGCTTTCTGGCGGAATCTTCAGGTAGCCCAACCGCATTGCGATCTGCACCACCTGTTCCATGCTCCTGCCCTGGAAGCAGACCACGCGACCGTGACTGATCGCAACGTCCACAACCTGCTGGATGCGATAGACGTTGCTTGCAAACGAGGCGACAATGATGCGTCCCTCCGCCACGTCGAAATAATACTCAAACGTCTTTCCGATGTCGCGCTCGCTCTGCGTATGCCCCGGGCTTTCGATGTTGGTGCTGTCGCTCATTAGCGCGAGTACGCCACGCGCGCCGTAGTGCGCAAAGCGGATGATGTCGATCGGCTCTCCGTCGATAGGCGTAAAGTCCACCTTGAAGTCGCCGGTGTGAATCACGGTGCCGATGGGCGTGTTGATCGCCAGCGCAACCGCGCCCGCGATGGAGTGCCCCGTCTTGATGAACTCTACTTTAAAGCAGCCAAGTTCGACAAAATCGCCGGGCTTAACCACGTTGAGTTTTTTGTTCGTTACGCGCGCTTCTTCCAGCTTGTGCTCGATGAGGGCGATGGTAAACGCCGTACCGTAGACTGGTACGTCAAACTCTTTGAGCGCATAGGGCAGCGCGCCGATGTGATCCTCGTGTCCGTGTGTGATCAAAAAGCCCTTCAGTTTCGAGCGGTTCTCGCGCAGATACGCCATATCCGGTATGACGATGTCAATGCCAGGCATGTCGTCGTCCGGAAAGCTCAGCCCGCAGTCGACCACGATGATATCGTTGTTGTATTCGACCACGGTCATGTTTTTCCCGATTTCGCCGACGCCGCCGAGCGGTATAATTTTCAGTTTACTTGCCATGTTGTTGTTTCCCCAATTTCTTGTTATTCCCTTACTTTCCCATGTGTTCCCATTGTATCGGCGAACCTGCGTCCGCCGTTTTGTTCGTTAACGCGCAAAGAAACCGCATTGCGGTTTTTCTGCTCACAGATAAGAGTATAGTGTATTTTCGCCCGTGCTCCAAACTATTTTTCAGTATGCGGCGCGGGACTTCGTTCGTTTTGATGTTTTGATCGGCATCCTTTTGCCAAACTCAGCTGTAATAATCATTGCCGCCGAACGTGCCGTAAAACGTGCGCGAACCCCAGATTTTGTCTGTCGTTGCGCTGCGGAAAGACATCACGTTGGTCGGCAGAAGCCGGTTTCCGCCGTTGAGCACATCGTTTGCATAGTTGATCACGCTGTCAGGTATCGTCTTGGTCAAAAAATCGCTTCGGCCGACGACCGAGAACTGGCTCTTTTGAAACACCACTTCATAGACGGAACCAGGCCACCTGCTGGATTCCACGCGGTTGAGAATCACGCAGACCACCGCGCGATACCCGTCCTCCGACTTGCCAGACTCAAAGTACGCAACCCGTGCCGCGAGCAGCACGTCTTCTCCGCTGTATGCGCCGCTAACATTTGGCGGTTGCTGCGAAGAGGTTTGTACCGGCGTTGGAGACGGCGTTGCCGTCGGCGCAGGCGTGATGACAAACGTCGTGTCCGGCGCAACGGTCGCCGCAGGTTTCGGCGTTGCCGTCGGTTTGGCTGTTGGTTTCGGTGTTGCTGTTGTTTTGGTTGTAGGTTTCGGTGTTGACGACTTTGCCGTCGGCTCCGGCGTCTCGGTCGGTGTCGGCGTTGCTGTCGGTACCGGGCTCGGCGTCGGCGTAGGTGTCGGCGGCGGTGCGGTTGGCACCGGCGTCGGCGTGAGCGGAATCGTCGGCGTCGGGTCGACGATATCCATCACGGTCAATCGCTCGCCGGACTCCGTGAGAAACGTGCCGTCCTCCTGCAGTTCGCCCTTGTACGGCGAGAGAATGGACATGCCGTAGATCTGCTGATTCTGCGGGTCGCCTTCCTGAATGTTATAGACCTGTGGCATCGGCGACGGCGTTGCGAGCGCAACCTCCAACCGCTGTACCGCCGCGGGCTGACATCCGATCAACGTCAGTCCAAGCGCAGCGGTCAGAATCAGGGATAGCGTTGTTTTCAAACGTCGTTTCTGCAAATACCTTCGTTCCTTCTAGTTTCAGGTTGGGTCGTTGCCTGATCAATCGTCAGGCATTCGCTTTAGAGGATGTATTTGTGGATGTCTTCCTCATGGAACGCTTCGCCGATGTGCTCATCCACATACTCCGCATCGATGTTCAGTTCGATCTCCGGGTGCTGCCCGTTGGCGTTAAAGGAGATATCGTCGAGCAGGTTTTCCATGACGGTGTGCAGCCTGCGCGCGCCGATGTTTTCGCTGTTTTCGTTGGCAAGAAACGCAAATTTCGCGATTTCGCGCAGCGCATCTTTAGAAAAGCTCAACTTCACTTTATCCGCAGAGAGCAGCGCCGTATATTGCTTGGTTACTGCGTTCTCCGGCTGGGTCAAGATCTTTTCAAAATCGTCCTGCGTCAGATCGTCCAGCTTGACGCGAATCGGAAAGCGCCCCTGTAATTCCGGAATCAGGTCGCTAACCTTTGCCGTATGGAACGCGCCCGCCGCGATAAAGAGCATATAATCCGTTTTGACAGGTCCATACTTTGTCGAAACAACGCTGCCTTCAACGATCGGCAGGATATCCCGCTGTACGCCTTCGCGCGATACGTCGGGGCCGCCGACGCGCTCCGAGCCCGCGATCTTGTCGAATTCGTCGATGAAGATGATGCCGTCCTGTTCTGCGCGCTGCAAGGCCTCGCGGTGAACGTCATCCATGTCGATGCGCTTCTCGCTCTCTTGCTGGATGATGACGCGGCGCGCTTCCTTGACGGGCAGCTTTCTGCGCTTGGTCTTCTTCGGCAGGAAATCGCCGAACATCTCGCCGATGTTCAGGTCGATGCCCGCAGCAAACATTGCGTCGTTCTTGCCGCTCTGTTCCTCGACCTCGATCTCAACAAGCTCCTGCTCGAGTCTGCCCGCGCGAAGCTCGGCGAGCACGCGCTCGCGCTCGGTGTAGCGCTTGGCTTTCTCTTCTTCCGTGGGTTCGGGATCGCTCGGCTGATTTTGTCCTGCGCCAAGCAGAATCTGCAACGGGTTTTGCTGCTTGTGTTCGCGCTTTTTCACGCCCGGCAGTAAAAGCTCCGCAAGCGTCTGCTCCGCGGCGGCTTCCGCGACAAGGCGGACATCTTCCATCCTGCGATCCATGCTGATGCGGATTGCGGCATCCACAAGATCGCGCACCATGCTCTCCACATCGCGCCCGACATAACCGACCTCGGTATATTTCGTGGCCTCGACCTTCACAAAAGGCGCGTCCACAAGTTTTGCAAGCCTGCGGGCAATCTCGGTTTTACCGACGCCCGTGGGTCCGATCATGATAATGTTCTTCGGCGTAATCTCTTCGCGTAGCTCTTCGGGAAGGCAGCTTCTGCGATAGCGGTTGCGCAGCGCGACCGCGACCGCGCGCTTGGCACGATCCTGGCCGATGATGTATTTATCCAGCGCGTCTACGATCTCTCTCGGTGTCAGTTGCATATGCTTATACCTCCTCCACCGTGATATTGCCGTTGGTAAACACGCAGATATCACCCGCGATACGAAGCGCCTTTTCGGCGACCTCCACCGCGGGAAGATCGGTGTTCGCCTTGAGCGCTTTTGCCGCGGCGAGGGCATACATGCCGCCGGAGCCGATGGCTGCGATGCCGTCGTCGGGATCGATCACTTCTCCTGTGCCGGAGACGATCAAAAGCTCTTCCTTGGTGGCGACGATCAGCAGCGCCTCGAGCTTGTGCATGATCTTGTCGCTTCTCCAATCCTGCGCGAGTGAAACCGCCGCGCGGGTGAGATTGCCGCTGAATTGTTCTAGCTTCTTTTCAAACCGTTCGCAGAGCGAGAACGCGTCCGCGACCGATCCTGCAAAACCAACCACGACTTGATCGTGATAGAGTCTGCGTACTTTTTTTGCCGTCGCTTTCATGATGACGGATTCGCTCATTGTCACCTGGCCATCGCCGGCGATCGCAGTTTTACCGTCTTTACGAACGGCAATTATCGTCGTACCCCTGAGTTCCAATCAGGTTATCCTCCTATATCTTCACCACCGGTATATTGGCTTTAAAGGGTCAATTACCGCAGGTTGGTAGATTCTACCTGACTACCATACTAGCACAAAGCGGGCGTATCCGCCCGCATTCGTGTATTCGTTTTCAATTCTTTCACGATTTTTCTATCATTAAAGATTTCTTGTCTCAGTTGATCCGTTTATTCGGCTTTCACATCTGGCAATAGCAGACGAATCGTATCCAGCGCGCGCTCAGCGACCTTTGCGTAGCGCAGCGCTTTTTTGCGGATACGCTCGGGAATACTTTCCATAATGCCGAACGTCACGTTCATCGGCTGAAAATCGTCCCCAACATAACCCGAAACATAGTGTCCCAGCGAGCCGATCGCGGTCTTTGCGGTGAAGTCGATCGCGGGTTTCTCAAGCAGTTGCCTTGCGAGGGACACCGCCGCGACAAAGCCGCTCGACGCGCTCTCGACATACCCCTCTACTCCCGTCATCTGCCCCGCGAAATAGAGGCCGGGGACGCTCCTCATCTGATAGTTACTATCCAGCAGTTTCGGCGAATTAAGGAACGTGTTGCGGTGCATCACGCCATAGCGTGCATATTCCGCGTGCTCCAATCCGGGAATCAACCCGAACACACGCCGCTGTTCGGCAAACTTCAGGTTCGTCTGAAACCCGACAAGGTTAAACAGTCTTCCATCCTTGTCATCCTGACGAAGCTGAACGACAGCATGCGGTTCCTTGCCGTCCACTTCAAGCCCGACCGGTTTGAGCGGACCGTAACAGAGCGTCTGCTCTCCGCGCTTTGCCATGACCTCGACGGGCATGCAGCCTTCAAACACGCGCGGCGTCTCAAACGCGTGCAGCTCGGCGGTCTCTGCCGAAATCAGCGCGCGGTAGAATGTCTCATACTCCTCGCGCGTCATGGGACAGTTGAGGTAATCGTCGCCTCTGCCGTAGCGCGAGGCGCGGAATACCTTCGTCATATCGAGCGAATCAAATGTGACAATCGGCGCTGCGGCGTCATAAAAGTGAAGCGGTTCTCCGGTCAGCCGCGCAATGTCCTCCGCCAGCGCGTCGCTCGTGAGCGGGCCCGTGGCGATGATTGCGGGCGACTCCGGCACGCGCGTGACTTCTTCGCTGTGAATCGTGATATTCGGGTGTGAGCGGATGATCTCGCTGACCCGCGCGGAAAACCCTTCTCGGTCTACCGCGAGCGCACCGCCCGCAGGCACGCGCGTTTCGTCTGCCACGCGGAGCACGAGCGAGCCGAGTTCGCGCAGCTCCGTTTTGAGCAAGCCTACCGCGTTCTCAATCCGGTCGGAACGCAGAGAGTTGCTGCAGACCAACTCACAAAAGTCCCCGCTGTGATGAGCCGGGGACATTTTGTTTGGTTTCATTTCAAATAGATCGACCGGTATGCCGCGCTCGGCTAGCTGATAAGCTGCCTCGCATCCGGCAAGGCCTGCGCCGATGACGCTGACGCGTTGTTGAGTCATTCGAATTCTTCCTTACTGGGTGCCGGTTCGTTGAGCCGCGATTATTCGGCTTCGGCTTCTTTCTCGTCCTTGTTCTTCTTCGCGTTGCGGTGGATATAGCCGCATTCTTTGTTGATGCAGGCGATATAGCTCCCGTTTTGACCGATCTTCTGCACCATCATACCGCCGCACTGCGGGCAGGGAATGTTGGTGGGTTTGTCCCAGGAGACAAAGTCGCATTCCGGATAGCGCTCGCAGCCGTAGAACGCCTTGCCGCGCTTGCTCTTTCTCTTGATCAGCGCCGCGCCGCACTTCGGGCATGGCACGTCGATCTTTTCGACAATTGCCTTGGTGTTGCGGCAGGTGGGGAAATTCGGGCAGGCAAGGAACTTGCCAAATCTGCCGATCTTGTAGACCATCATCGCGCCGCATTTTTCGCAGACCACGTCCGAAACCTCGTCAGGAATCTTCTCCGGCGGGGCTTTCTCCAGCGCGACTTCGACCTTTTTGTGGAACGGACCGTAGAACTTGCTGAGCACGTCCGCCCAGCCGACCTTGTCCTCTTCTACATCGTCGAGCTGGTTTTCCATGCCGGCAGTAAACTGGACGTCGACGATCTCGTCAAAGTTGTCCATCATGAAGCGGTTGACGACAAAGCCCAGCTCCGTCGGCACCAGCTGCTTCTTCTCGCGGGCGATATAGCCGCGCTCTACGATTGTGGAGATCGTCGGCGAATAGGTGCTAGGACGACCAATTCCCTTTTCTTCCAACGCTTTGACCAGCGTTGCTTCCGTGTAACGGGGCGGCGGCTGTGTGAATTTCTGTTCATTGTCGATCTTTTCGGCTTTGCAGGTCTCGCCCGAGGTGAGCTCCGGCAGGGACGTTTCCTTTTCCTGCGCGTCGTCGCGTCCTTCGGTATAGATCACGGTAAAGCCGTCAAAGATCGTGCGGATGCCGTTGGCGCGGAACGTTGCGCCAGCGCAATCCAGAGTCACCTGCGTAGTGGCGAACGTAGCGTCCGTCATCTGGCTTGCGAGGAAACGCTCATAGATGAGTTTATAGAGGCGGAACTGTTCGCTCGTCAGACGATCTTTGATCGCCGCGGGCTCGTGATCCACGCTCGTCGGACGGATGGCTTCGTGCGCGTCCTGCGCGCCGTCGCGTCCTTTATAGAAATTCGGTTTTTCGGGCACATACACACTGCCAAAGCGTTCGCCGATATACGCGCGCGCCGCCTGCTGGGCCTCGCTTGCAATGCGGACGGAGTCGGTACGGATGTAGGAGATCAAACCCACCGCGCCTTTGCCGCCGACATCGATGCCCTCATAGAGCTGCTGCGCAATCATCATCGTGCGCTTGGTGGTAAAGCCGAGTTTGCGGGATGCTTCCTGCTGCAGGCTGCTCGTCGTGAACGGCGGCGCGGGATGACGGGACTTTACGCCTTCCTTAACTTCCGTAATGGTGAAGAGCTGATCCTGAATCCTAGCCAGCACCTCTTTGGTGTCGGCCTCGTTGCAAAGGTCGCGCTTGGTGCCGTTCTCGCCGTAGTACTTTGCATCAAACGTCTTCTTGTTGTTGATTTCGCGGAGCTTTGCGGAGATGTTCCAATATTCTTCCGGCACAAAGTCGCGGATTTCGCCCTCGCGGTCGCAGATAATGCGGGTCGCGACGCTCTGTACGCGGCCGGCTGAGAGACCTTTACGCACCTTGCGCCAGAGAATCGGGCTGATCTCATAGCCAACGAGGCGATCGAGAATTCTGCGTGCCTGCTGTGCGTTGACCAGGCGCATGTCGATTGCGCGTGCGCCTTTGATCGAGTTTTTCACGGCGTTGGATGTGATCTCGTTGAACACGATGCGGCATTTGCTCTTCTCGTCGAGATTGAGCACCTGCGCCAAGTGCCAGCTGATGGCTTCACCCTCGCGGTCAGGGTCAGTCGCGAGAAACACTTTCTCGGCGGACTTCGCCTCTTTACGGATGCGCTCCAATACATCGCCTCTGCCGCGCAGAGTGATGTATTTCGGCTCGAAATTCTGCTCGACCTTGACGCCGAGCTGGCTTTTGGGCAAATCACGCACGTGGCCGTTCGACGCGACCACCTTGTATTTGCTCCCTAAAAATTTACCAATCGTCTTGGCCTTTGCGGGCGACTCGACGATGACGAGTGTTTCTGACATAGCGTTCCTCCCGCCGGATACCCCTGATAAGGGCGATCTACGCATAATAAGCGTATTATTCCTCCGGCAACTGCTTCATTATTCCGAAATAATGCAATTCTGTCAAGACTAATCTTTTGAAATACCTTCTATTTTTTGCAATAACGACCATTTTTACAACTATTTTTCCAAAAATGAAGATGTTTTTACACGCAAACGATGTCGCCTGCGGAAATCTCTTCTATTATATTGTCTCTCGTGTATCCTGTATGCAAGGCGGGAAATCACATGCAAGCCGCAAGATTTTCTCTTGCAGTCTTACGGAAAGCGAACGAAATCTGGTTTGGCCAGTATTACTGTTATTAATATTACTTTTACTGTTTATTGAATTATATGTCTTTTAACTTTACCTTGTCGGTGTCGATTGCGTATCTGCGACCGGGCAAAACCTGTAGAATGCCCGAAAATTGAAGCTCGGTCAGGCACGCGTTCATGGTGCCAATCGGCAGCGTCAGTGCATCACAAAGATCGTCAAAACTCATCTCGCCGCTCTTGAGCAGGCGGCATATGGCGCGCTGGTCTTCCGGCAGTGAGGATAGAAGCAGTACATTCGCAGGCGGTCGCGTCTCCGCTGCTACATGCAAACAGGAGTATTCCGAGAGAATCTCCTCCGGCGAAAACACAGCCTTCGCTTCTCCGCGTGCGATCATACCATTCGGTCCCGCGCTCATCTCATCTCCAATACGACCGGGTACGGCGAATACATCCCTGCCCTGATCGTGCGCATACCCCGCGGTGATGCTGGTGCCGCTGCGTTCCGCCGCCTCAATCACCAGCGTGCCGTGCGCAAGCCCGCTCATCACGCGGTTGCGAATCGGAAAATGAAACCGCTCCACCTGCGTGCCAGGCAAAAACTCCGACACCACTGCTCCGCGCTCGATGATTTCGTCATACAGCCGTTCATTGGCTTTCGGGTAGATCACGTCCACCCCGCAGCCGAGCACCGCAAGCGTCGGGCAAACCGCATGCTTTGCATCCAGCGCGCCGCGCGCCGCGCAGGCATCAATACCTTCCGCAAGGCCGGATACCACCAATGCACCAGCGGAAGCAAGATCGTAGCCAAAGCGCTTGGCGACCTCGATGCCATATTTCGTCGGATGACGGGAGCCGACCATCGCGATGGAAAGTTCTGGATCGGGCTCGATCTTGCCGATATAATACAGCACGCTCGGCGGATCGGGAATCTCGGCGAGCAGCTTGGGATAGCGATCATCTCCGGGAAACGTGAAGCGAATGCTTTTCTTCTCCATGCGCTCAATCAGGCGTTCCACAAACCCCGTCTGATTCGCCTCTGTCAATCGCGCACGAACGCGATCCGGCAAGGCTGCAAATGCATCCGCGTGTGCCGTCAGCGCATCTTTTGCCTCCAGCAGCGAGCCATACTTCTTCACGATCCGCAGAAATAATCTGGAGTTATATTCCGTTCCATAGTTCAGCCAGAGTCGCGCCGCGATCTCCGGCGTTATCTCACGCGCCATAGCGTTACGCTTCCCTTCCGCTCTGGTCGAGGCTGCGGTATTGGATCGCCTCTGCGTAGTGCGCGAGTGCGATCTGCTCCGCGCCTTCTACGTCCGCAATCGTCCGCGCAACCTTCAGGATACGCTGATACGCGCGCGCGGAGAGTTTCAGCTCCGCATAGGCGCGCGCAAGCAGCTGCTCGCTCGCAGGATCCGGCGAACAATACCGCTTGATGAGTTTAGAGCTCATCTGCGCGTTGAGCAGAATGCCATCTTCGGCAAACCGCTTTCGCTGCGCTTCCCGCGCGGCTTCCACCCTTGCGCGAATCACGGCGGACGGTTCTCCCGCCGATTTTTCAGAGAGCTCAAGGAATCCAACCTCCGGCATCTCGATCTGGATATCGATGCGATCCAGCAGCGGCCCGCTGATGCGTCCGCGATAGCGCTCAATCTGACTCTTCGCACAGCGGCACGGGTGAATCTTCGAGCCGTGATTGCCGCACGGACACGGGTTCATTGCGGCGACAAGGACGAACTCCGCGGGATACGTCGCGGTTGCTGCCGCACGACTCACGGTAATGAATCCATCCTCCAGCGGCTGCCTTAGCGCCTCCAGCACGTTGTGCTGAAATTCCGGCAGTTCGTCGAGGAAGAGCACACCATAGTGCGAGAGGCTGATTTCCCCGGGCATCGCACGGTTTCCGCCGCCGACGAGCGCCGCGCTGGACGCCCCGTGGTGCGGCGCGCGAAACGGTCGCTCTCGAATCATGCCGCGTCCCTTGGTTGCGCCTGTGATGGAGTGTATCTTCGTAATCTCGAGAGATTCTTCGTAGGTAAGCTGCGGCAAAATCGAAGGAATCGCCCGCGCCAGCATCGTCTTGCCCGCGCCGGGCGTGCCGATTAAGAGGATGTTGTGCCCGCCTGCAATGGCGATCTCGGCTGCGCGTTTTGCGCCCTGCTGTCCTTTGATTTCGCTGAAATCCGTCGCAAACCGCTGCTCATACCCAAGCCACTGCTCGGTCGGGTGCGGCGTGATCGTCGCATCCCCGCGCACATATTCGCAAAGCTGCGCGAGCGTAGAGACGGGTAGTATTTTGACGCCCTCCACATATGCCGCTTCTTCCGCGTTACCCTCCGGCACGGCGAATATCGTCTCGCCCTTGGAGAACGCGTCTATCACCATCGGCAGCGTACCGGCAATCGCGCGCACACCACCATCGAGCCCCAGTTCGCCAAACGTAACAAACGCCGGGTTCGGGTTTGCGCCAAGCTGACCGGATGCGGCCAGGATCGACAGCGCAACGGGCAGGTCATATACCGCGCCCTCTTTTCGCATGTCCGCGGGCGCAAGGTTGACTGTAATCCGCGCCGCAGGAAAGATGTAGCCCGCGTTCTTGATCGCGGCGCGCACGCGCTCGCGCGATTCCTTGACCGCGGCATCCGGAAGTCCTACGATTTCAAACCCGGGCAGTCCGTTTGCGATATCCGTCTCGACCTGTACGGCAAAGCCGCCGATTCCGTTAAGTCCGTGGCTTTTGATGCGAGAAAGCATGCGATTGTGAGTTTCCTCTCATGATTTTCCGTTTTTTCACGGTTATGCTTAGTATACACGAAAAGCGCCGAACATGCGGCGCTTTTTCGACAAATTTCGACGTATTCTTTGTTGACTATTCTATCGGTGTAGCAGCGGCTTGATCCGGCGCTGCCTCTTTCTTGCGGAACACAAATAGACGGTTACCCAAATAGTTGACCGCGATGGCAAACACCGTTGCGATGAGCTTGCAGACTGTATCGCCCTTGATGAAGCCCGCGAGTGCTTTCGGCATCCAGAGCGCAACCCACTCGTTGCTAACGCCGATCACTTCGCGCAAAAGCCAGATCATCCCCAGCGATACGCCGAGAGACGCAAGATTGACCAGCAGGAACATCGCCATCTCTCTGATCGAGCGTGTGCGGTGCTCCCGAAACGTCCAATTGCTGTTCCAAAGATAGCTGTTGATCACGCCAAACGTATAGCCAGCCACCTGCGCGGCATAGACCCAGCCAAGCGTGAGATTCAGAGACTGAAACACCGCGAAATCGACCAGCGTATTCAAAACACCTACGATGGCGAATTTTACCATCTGTCGGATCGTCTTCTTTGTTTCTTCGTTATGCGCCATACATCAGTTTCCCTCCGGGTAGTTTGGAGATAAAAGAAGCCCACTCAGCCGGAACCGCAAGCCCGGAGATGCCGGGATAGAGCAGCACGAAGAACAGCACCGCAAACCCGACCCAGAACCACTTGAGAAAATGTGCTTCCGGATAGCGCTGCTCCAGCTTTTGCAGTGCGTAGACCGTCGCCATGAGGATAAACGGCACCGTCGCAAAGAAGTGGTAGATAAACGTACAGCGCGAGACCAGCACCCACGGCAGGAAGTTTGCAAGAATGCCCACGCAGAAAATCTGAAGCGCTTTGTCTGCAGCAATCCGCTTACTTAGCCGCGCCCAAAGGAGCGCGACGGAGCCGATTGCGGAAACCCACCAGACGGCAGGGTTGCCGGACGCGCTGAGCGTGGAAATCTTTTCCGGTGTGATGTAGCTGTTGTAGTAGTACCACATCGGCTTGATCGTAAACGGCCAGGAGTACCAGCTCGACTGATAGGGATGCGTCGCGTCCAGATTCGAGTGGTAGCTGTACATAAACTGCTGATAGTGTCCAAACGTTTTGAACATATCGCCGACGCCGTAGCCCGCCTGTTGGCTGGATTCATAGATGAAATACGGCGTGTAGGAGGCGAAGTAGATCGCAAACGGTATGACGACGAAGAACAGCACGCACCATAACAGCGTCTTGATCGTCATCGGCCAGAAGTCCCGAACACGCGCTTTGTCCGCGTCGTTGTCCCGCGCGCTGACCTGTAAATAATCCAGATATCGCGCGATCAGCGAACCGAACAACAGCACAGCGAGGCCAGCGCCCGCATAGATGCTGGTCCACTTGCAGGCGGCGCCGATACCGAAGAACAGGCCGGAGAGCGCGAGCGGTTTAAGCGTCTTCTTCAATCCATCCGCGTAGAAATTCATCGTAATGTACTGATACATATAATAGTACATCAGCAGGATGAAGAACACGGAATATACGTCGATGGTCGCAATCCGCGTTTGTGTAAAGTGCATGAAGTCAAACGCAAACAGCGCGGTCAGCACCAGCGCGTAGTTGGAGTTTTTGAACAGACGTTTTCCGAACGCGTACAGAATCGGCAGCATACCGATGCCAAACATCGCGCCCGCGACGCGCCAGCCAAACGGCGCCATGCCGAAGATCCATACGCCGATCATGATGAAAATCTTGCCAAGCGGCGGATGCGAGTTTTCATACGGCGAGAGATTATTCAGGTGCTCATATGCCGTGCGTGCGTGATACAACTCGTCAAAATACATGCCGTTGAAATAGCTTGGTTCGGCGGGCACCGTATCCTGCTCGTCAAACAGATTGCCCTGCGTGCCGCTGGCCGCGGTTACGGTTAAGGGAATCCGCTCGCCGTTACTATCATAAAACGCAACTTCATTGAGCTTGAGCGAGCCGGAATAGAGCGAAAGCGTTACCGAATCGCTCACAAAGTCCGTCGTCACCTTCTTCCAGCGGAACATGTCGTCGTATGTCTGAGAGAAGGTTTCTTCATGCCCTGCAGGCGTCGTGATCAAAAGCGTTCCGTCGTTACCGATGTTGCCAAAAACGCTGTATGCCGCAACCTGCTCTGTCTTCTCAAACCGAACAGTGACGCTTTCCCCCGCTTTTTCGCTATACCAATATGTTTGCGGCGCAGTGGTCGAGCCGAGGTTGGTCAGCGCTACCACGCCATACACCAGCGTGATGCCGAGCACAAACAGAATGTCCCGCTTGGTATAGTGCAGCTTTTGATCCGTAGGTAACGTCGGTAGAATGGATATCCTGCGCGGAATGCGCTTTTTCGTCTGCTCTGCCGCGTGCAGATGCGGCAAGATTCGGTTCTGTCCAAGAATCTGTACGCAAACATAGGCGCAATAGAGCGCAAGTACAACCGTGCCCAGGGAACCGATGAACGTGATGACGTTATAGACCATGCCGCGTGCAGCGGTATTGTTGACCACATAGAACGCGCAGGTTGCATTGAGCAGCGACGTTGCAGAAAGCCCGCCAAACACAGCAAGCAGCCGCCTGTCTCCGTAGTACAAGTACGCAATCAGAATCATCAGCAGCGCGGGTAGCATATACCGCTCGTGCATATAATGCCCGAAGGTGAAGATCAACAGCACCACAAGCCCCGCGGCGAGGAACAGCGCGCCACGATTCTTCTTTCTGCCGATGACATACAGAGCCGACGAGAACAACGTCGAAAGCACGATCATGCCCATGCCGAACGTGCGATACGGCATGCCCAGAATCAACATTTGATCTGTCTTCCAGTTCCAACCGAGCAAGGAGCCGAAGTTGAACGCTTCGATGGAGACATATTTGTACGACCCCGCCGTGTCCATATATTTATAGAACAGCCAGTCCCATCTCTGCTCTCCCTGGAACGGCAATGAAAGCACAAACAGCACCGCAAACGCGGCGATGACCGCGAGGACGGTCTCGACCAACACGCGTACCCACTGCTCTCTACGATCGTAGATATCGATCAAAAACGCCACCGCGAGGATCGGGCCAAACATCAGCGCCTGCGGTTTCATCAGGATTGCGAGGCCGTAAACCGCGCCTGCCACGATCCGTTTGTTGCTTTGCAGCAGCAGAATCACGATCGCGATCAGCAGCGCGAGCACAGAGTCAATCTGCCCCCAGCCGCCGGACACAAACGCCAGCGTCGGCGCGAAGGCATACAAACCCGCCAAAATAAGCGCTTTATTGTCGCTGAGGTTGTTCTTTTTCGCCAGATGATAGAGTAAGTACGCTGTCGCAAGATCCGCAAACGTGGACGGCATCTTAAACAGCAGCGCCATTCCGTCCGAATAGCCGGGAATGCCGAGCAGTTGACAAAGCTTTGCAATGCCGCCACAGATGTACATGTATCCCGGCGGGTAGTCCGCAAATCCGCCGCTGGTATAGAAGTTCGCAAAGCCGTTCGTTGCGATATCATTGCCCCAGCCGATAAAGCAGCCAATGTCCGTCGGATGCCCGTAGAACAGGATGGACAATATCGCGCGAAGAATAAACGCACCGAACAGAATCAGCATCAGCGCGATGGTGGGTCGTTCGACGGGTTCTTCGCTGGTCAGATCATAACGCAGCTTGTTGCGATAATACCAAACAAATGCGCCGCCAAGCACCAACGTAAACACAACCGCTAGAAACAACGGATCGTCTGCGTTCGTCTTTGCGGATTCTGCTTTACTTGCGCTTGATTGATTGGAGACGGTTCCGTTGGAGGTAGCAAGGTCTACAACCGATCCTTCGGTTGCGACGCATTCGTAGAGCGAAACTTTCCGAAACTCCGCCGTGCCGATGGATGTCATGCCGTATCCGCCGAGGCGCAGTGCGACATTGACCACGGTTTGTTCCTCGGTCGTACGGAAATAGAGCATCACTTCGCGCCACGCGTCTGAAGCGAAGAGATTCTCCGAATAGCAATAGGTTCCGTCGATTGCGTAGTTGTCGATGGAAAGCGTTGCGCCTGTGCCATATTCTACATCGCTGGTGCGAATTTCAGCGCTCAGGCGGTAGACGGTGTTTGGCTGCACCGTGACCTGCTGCACCACGCGCGCGTCGTTTGCCACAAGATTGGTCAATACGATCTGCGGGATGCCCTCCTGCGTTGCAGCAAATGCTTCCACGCTGTCCGCATCTTTTTGGTACGCGTTGAGCTCCCAGCCCGCGGGCAGGTCGGCGGTTTCGGCATATACCGAGAAGTCTCCGTTGTACAGCAATTCTTCGCCCGTGAGCTGATCGCCGCCATCGGCAAGCGCCAGCGCGGGGACGCTCAGCAGGCAAAATAATAGTAGGATTGTCAGCAGTTTGCGCACAAACAAGTCCTTTCCAAGTTCAAACAAGGTTCCATAAACTCTATCATTTCGTAATCAATCAAGAATGTTGCAGTCCAGAATTCCCATGTGCTCCGGAATGGTCTGAGAATTCCCAAACAGTATATCACAATCAAAAAAAAGCTCAACCGCGTGGATGCGACTTGAGCTTGTCATTTTTGTGTCAACGACCGTGCATTCTCCATCATAGTCCGGTTATACCGCGTCAAAGGCATTCTCGATGTGCCGCACCTCGCCGGTGGAAAGATATATCTCCACGACGTCAAACCGGGCGGGAACATCCGTTAACCCCATTTCAAGCAGGTAGCCCTGTGCGGCAAGCGTCAGCAGCCGTTGCTTGTTCGGTGTTACGAACTCCGCAGGCGTACCGTAAGCCGTCTTGGAACGGGACTTGACCTCGACGAACACCACCGTGCAGCCAACCTGCATGATCAGGTCGATCTCCTTGTGTCCGCTGCGAAAATTTCGGCGCAGGAGCTTATAGCCCCGCTCTTCCAGATATGCCTGCGCAAGCGCTTCGCCGCCCCGGCCAACCGAAGTGGTGCTCATAGATAGCTCCTCAAAAAGCTCCTGCGGTGGATCGGACACAGGCCGAATTTCTTGATCGCTGCAATATGCTCCGCCGTGCCGTAGCCTTTGTTCCGCGCAAAGCCGTATTCCGGATAGAGCGCATCCTGCTCAATCATATACCGATCGCGCTCGACCTTTGCGATGATGGAAGCGCAGGCGATGCTGTAGCTCAGCGCGTCTCCGTGAATCATCGGGTGCTGGCGCGCGGCGATGTTCAGCCCTGTCAGCGCGTCGATCAAAACATCCGTGACCGGAATCGGCATGCGCGCAAACGCCTCCGAAAACGCACGCTTGGTCGCCTCCAGAATGTTGATCTCGTCGATCACATCCGGATAGACCCACGCGGTTGCATATCCAAGCGCTGTTTCGGTCAAGACCGGATAAAGCTTGTCCCTGCGTCCTTCGCTGACTTTTTTGGAGTCGTTGACGTAAGGAATCAGCGGTTCGCTCGGCATCGCGGCGCAACATACGACGACAGGGCCTGCGAGCGGGCCGCGCCCGACCTCGTCCATCCCCGCGAGCACGACGCCATCCTGCGCCCAGAGCGCGCGATCCGGCGCACAAAGCAGCTCCAGCCGCTCCGCTTCCGGTAGGCGCGTCATTCCACCGCCCCCGGCTGCTCCAGCGTTATACGCGCAACCTTGCCCGCGCGGAACTCGTCGAGAGACACATGCGCGGCGCGCTCCGTGTCCAGCTCGCCTCCGCGGAGCAGAAATCCTCGACTGCGGCAAACCGCGTTTAAGAGTTCCTCTTTCGGCGTTTCTGCGGTGATCTTGCTGTAGCGTTCTGCAACCTGCGCGGGCGCGAATTCGTTGAGATACGCGAGCAAGTCGAGCGCGAGCTCTTCGCTGTCCATGACTTCATCTTTGATGGAGCCAAGAAACGCAAGATGCTTTGCGAGTTCCTGATCCTCCAGCTTCGGCCAAAGCATGCCCGGCGTATCCATCAGTTCCAGATACGGCGTGATCTTCACCCACTGTTTGCCACGCGTTACACCCGGTTTATCGCCGACCTCCGCGCGGTTTTGCCCCGCGATGCGGTTGATCAGCGTGCTTTTGCCGACATTGGGAATGCCGACGATCATGCAGCGCACGACCTTGTTGACGCCCTTGAGCTTCATCGCATTCACGCGCGGCTTTGCCGCTTTTTCGATGAGCGAAACCGCGATCTTTTTGGCGGAACCTCCCGTTGCGGAGATGCCCGCGGCTTCGATCCCGCGGTGATTGAAGTGCGTAATCCAGCGCTTGGTGGCGTTGGAGTCCGCAAGATCGCTCTTGTTGAGCAGCACCACGCGCGCCTTGCCGGCAAAGAGGTCGTCAAAATCCGGGTTGCGCGAAGCAAGCGGCGCGCGTGCATCCAGAATCTCGACCACCACGTCGATCATTTTTAAGTTTTCCTGCAGCATACGACGGGTTTTCGTCATATGCCCCGGATACCAGTTGATAGCAGGCATGTTGTTTCCCTCCAAATATGGAAAAACCCCTGTTGCCAAATTGGCAGAGGGGTTTGATCCCGTATTGTTTGATTAGTTGTTCTTGTCCACGATGCGCTCGCGAATCTTCGCAGACTTACCGGAACGCTCACGCAGATAGAACAGCTTCGCTCTGCGCACAACGCCGTGACGGACGAGCTCGATGCGGCCGATACGCGGGCTGTTGTACGGGAAGGTTCTCTCCACGCCGACGCCGTAAGAGATACGACGAACAGTGAAGCTCTTGCGCACGCCGCCGCCCTGAATCTTGATGACGACGCCTTCGAAGTTCTGCAGACGCTCGCGGTTACCTTCGATAACCTTCACGAATACGCGGACGGTATCGCCAACCTCAAGCTCCGGCAGGTCGGTACGCAGTTGTTCTTTTTCGAGTTCATTGATGATGTTCGACATTTTGAAATATTCTCCTTTCAGTTTGCCAGGCGTTCATACTTCAAAAGCAGAACAGAGGACCGCCCGATGTCACAAACGCGATTATAACACATTGTCATCGCGTTTTGCAAGCCGTTTCTCTAGATTTTATGCGCCTTTCGGGTTGCATCCGGCTTTTGCGCTATGCACAGCTTTCTTGTTTTATGCGGGTTCCGGCGCGGTCTGCGCCTGCTCCTGCACCTGCGGGTGACGCGCGTCGTATGCATACCAGAGCGTGATGACCACAACGACGATCACGCCGCCGACGAGCGACCACACACCGGGGTTCTCACCAGCGAACAGGAACACCCAAACGGGGTTTAGCAGCGGCTCCAATACCGCAAGCAGCGAGCACGTCAAAAGCGGCGCACGCTTGATTGCGATGCTATAGAGCACATATGCAAGCCCGATCTGGAATATGCCGAGTACAAGAATGCCGGTGATCGCCTGCGCGGTAAACGCGGGACGCGTGGCAAACAGCACCGGAAGCCCGATGATTGCGGTTAAGAACTGACCCTGCATGATGCCGCTGGCGCGCGTCTGGTCGGAAACGCCTTCGCTGAAGATAAACATCGCGGCAAAAAACACGCCGGAGATGACGGCGATGATATCGCCGACGAGGTGCCCGTTGCCCATCTGTCCGATAAAGCAGAGCGAAACGCCGAGGATTGTCATCGGCACCACCGCGATATCCAGCGGACGCAGCTTCTTTTTCTGCACAAACGCAATATAAAGAAGCACGTAGACCGGTGCGCAATATTGAATTACGATCGCGTTGGCAGCCGTGGTAAGCTTGTTTGCCGCAACAAACGTGCTGCAAACGCCCGCGAGCGCGATGGCGATCTTCACCGTGTCTTTGTTAAACACGGGCTTGATGCCGCGCATGCGCAGGTAAACATACATCACAAGTCCGCCGATCACGCCGCGAAGGCCGGCGATGGCGAGCGGATTCCAGGGAACAAGTTTGATAAAAATGCCGCCGATGCTCCAGAGAAGCGCGGTGGCGATCATGGCGATTGTGCCTTTTGTGGTCTCTTTCATACCTGTACTCGCCAAAATCGGCGATTCTCCTTATAAAAAGACAATCCCGGACAGGATTGCCGTTTCGTTCGATCCGGTGCCATTGTTAAAAATGCATTTTTCAGGCACGCTTCTTTTTTGCGAGAATTCTTGCCTGTTATAGCCAGGCGTCGTCCGGCGCCTCGATGGTTTCGCCTTTGTCGGTTGACTCTGTCAGCAGGTCGGGACGGTTGAGCGCGGTCTTGAGGCGCGCTTGCTCCTGCCGCCATGCCTGAATCTTCGCGTGGTGACCGTTAAGGAGCACTTCCGGCACATCCATACCGCGAAAGCTTGCGGGGCGGGTATACTGCGGATACTCCAGCAAATCCTCGGAAAACGACTCGTCCGCCGCGCTCTCTTCGCTGCCCAGCACACCCGGAATCAGGCGACTGACGCAATCGACCAGCAGCATAGCGGGCAGTTCCCCGCCCGTGAGTACATAATCTCCAACGGAAATCTCGTCGTCGATGATGTTCATCACGCGCTCGTCTACGCCTTCATAATGGCCGCAGAGCAGCACCAGACGATCCTCCGCGGAAAGCTCTTTTGCGATCTTCTGATTCAGCGTGCGTCCGCGCGGCGTCATCAGGATGCGTCGTGCGCTGCCACCCTCGAGAACGGCATCCATGCAGTCGTAGATGGGCTGCGCCATCATGACAAGTCCCGCGCCGCCGCCAAACGGATAATCGTCGGCCTTGCGGTGTTTGTTATCCGTGTAGTCGCGGATGTTGTGCACGCGGATGTCGATGAGTCCGTTTGCCTGCGCACGGCCCAGCATGCTTGCCGACAGCACGCAGTCAAACATCTCCGGAAAGAGCGTGAGGATGTCAATCCGCAAAGCAGCCGACCTCCTCTAACACCTGCGCATCAAATACGATGCGTCCGTTTTCGATATCCACCTCGCGCAGAAGTTTTTTCAGCGCAGGCACAAGGAGCTTGCCGCGCTCGATCTCGTAGACATCGTGCGCGCCGGTCTCCAGCACATCCGTGACCTTGCCGTAGGCTTTGCCGTTGGTGTCAAACGTATCGCAGCCGATGAGGTCGACGATGAAATACGTGTCCTTGCGGAGCTTGACCGCGTTTTCGCGGTTCACGCAAAGATACAGGTTTTTCAGTGTCTCAACCTGCTCGACGGTATCATATCCTTCCAAATGCAGCAAAACAGCGTCCGGCATAAACCGCGCGCTTGTAACCGCAACAGGCGCATACGCGCCTGCCGTTGTTTCGAGATATGCCGTTTTGAGCCCGCGAAACCGCGCCGGATCGTCCGTGAGTGGGATGATCTTCACGTCTCCGTGCACCCCGTGCGCGCGGACGATCTGCCCTACGCGCAAATAATCGATTCTCAAAATGTTTTCCCTATCGCCTGAGATTATGGAGATACTTCGAGTGTTACTCGACGATATCCACCATGTACTTTTTGTCTTCGCGGACGCTCGCGGCCTTGACGACTGTGCGGATCGCTTTTGCGATGCGCCCCTGCCTGCCGATGACCTTACCCATGTCGCCGGGCGCAACGGAGAGGGAGATCACGACTGTGTCCCCTTCCTCCCGCGTTTCGACCTTCACGGAATCCGGTTCATCGACGAGGTTCTTCGCGATGAAGCGTACGAGTTCCTCCATCATTTCTCCCTCACTCGATGGCGCCGCTCTTTTTCAGCAGCGCACGAACGGTGTCCGTCGGCTGCGCACCCTTCTTGATCCATTCGGCTGCATGCTCGTTGTTCACGGTCAGCTCGATGGGGTTCGAGAGGGGGTTGTAGTAGCCGATTTCTTCGACAAACGCGCCGTCACGCGGTGCGCGGGAATCCGCAACCACGATACGGTAGAACGGGGCTTTCTTGGCGCCCATGCGGCGCAGTCTGATCTTGAGCATTGTCTGCTTCCTCCAAATATTTTAATGTAGTTTGTTATATCGAATACGTCAAAACGTGATTCGCCAATGTGAGTTGCGCTTAGAATCCGAACGGGAAGCCGCCGCCGCCGCGCTTGCCCTTTTTCATCCGTCCGGACATCTGTTTCATCAGCTGCCGCGAAGCGTTGAACTGGTTCATCAGGCGGTTGACTTCCTGCACGCTCGTGCCGCTGCCGCGCGCGATGCGCTTTCTGCGGCTTGCGGTGAGAATCTCGGGGTCCTTGCGCTCTGCCTTGGTCATGCTCTGGATGATCGCCTTTGTGTGCGCCATCTGCTTTTCATCGACCTGTGCGCCGGCCATCTTGCCTGCGTCCATGCCGGGGATCATCTTCATGATGTCTTCCATGGAGCCGAGGTTTTTCATCTGCTCCATCTGATCGAGAAAATCGTCGAGCGTGAAGGCATTCGTCTTCATCTTCTCGGCCATCTCGAGCGCTTTCTTCTCATCAAACGCGCTCTGCGCTTTTTCGATGAGCGTCAGCACGTCTCCCATGCCGAGGATGCGGTTCGCCATCCGGTCGGGATGGAACGGCTCGATATCGGTCAGCTTTTCGCCGATGCCGGAGAATTTGATGGGTTTGCCGGTGACGGAACGAACGGAGAGCGCTGCGCCGCCGCGTGTGTCGCCATCGAGCTTGGTGAGGATCACGCCCGTGAGCGCGATGGTCTCATGGAAGCTTTTTGCGACGTTGACCGCGTCCTGACCGGTCATGGCATCCACGACGAGCAGGATTTCCGCGGGGTTGACCGCGTCGCGAATTTTCTTGAGCTCCTCCATCATGTCCGAATCGATGTGCAGTCGGCCTGCAGTATCGACGATCACAACGTCGATAAACTTCCGCTTGGCTTCCGCAATCGCTTCTTTCGCGGTGAGCACAGGGTTTTGCGTGCCGTGTTCGTAGACGGGGATGTCGAGCTTTTCGCCGACGATCTGGAGCTGCTGAATCGCAGCGGGACGGTAGATATCACATGCGGTCAAGAGAACGCTCTTGCCGTAGTTCTTGTGGATGTATGCGCCGAGCTTGCCGCACATCGTCGTCTTGCCCGCGCCCTGAAGGCCTGCCATCAGGATGACCGCGGGTTTCTGGTTGCCGAACTCGAGTTTCGCGTGTTCGCCGCCCATGAGCCGCGTGAGTTCTTCGTTGACGATCTTGACGACCTGCTGTCCGGGCGAGAGGCTCGCGAGCACTTCGCTGCCCACGGCGCGGTCGGTCACGGTCTTGACAAACTCTTTGACAACCATGAAGTTGACGTCCGCTTCCAACAGAGCGAGCTTGATCTCGCGCATCGCTTCCTTGACGTCGGTTTCGTTGAGCTTGCCGCGCGAATTTAATCGCTTGAATACCGCCTGTAGTTTTTCAGAGACGCCTTCAAACGCCATCTTCTTCCTCCGAAACCAGCTCGCGGATTTGCCGGAGCAGGTCTTTTTGCGCTTCGTTGAGCTGCGTGTTGTCGAGTTGCTCGATCAAAACGCGCAGCTTTTCATTGGTTTCTATCAAGTTGAGCTTGGATTCCATGTTTTTGAGCTCGGTTTCCGCGGTTAAGATCGCGTCCCGCACTGCCTGCCGGGAGATGCCCTCGCGCTCGGCAATTTCGCCGAGAGAGCAGTCTTCGTAAGCGTACTGGCGCACAAGCGAACGCTGGCGCTCGGTTAAAAAAGCACCGTACCAATCCATGAGTTGTCCAAGTTCGACCAATCGATCCATTTCATCACCTGTAAAGCAGAATAGCTTTACACCGTACCTATTATACGGGGTGTGGTGATTTTGTCAAGTGAATTGTTTGGTTTATGCCCGATTTCTGCTAATCTGCGTCACTTGCAAGCAAGGCTTCCGCAAACAGCTCCGGGTCGAAAGCTTGCAGGTCGTCGATTCCTTCTCCCACGCCGACGAAGCGAACGGGCACATGCAGCGTCTCGCAGATGGAGATCACCACGCCGCCTTTTGCCGTGCCGTCGAGCTTGGTGAGGATCACGCCGTCGAGCTGGCACACCTCCGCAAACGCGCGCGCCTGCGCAACCGCGTTCTGCCCCGTCACCGCGTCCAGTACGAGCAGGGTTTCGCAGGGCGTCTCCGGCAGTTCACGCGCGATCACGCGGCGAATCTTGCCTAGCTCGTTCATCAGGTTTGCTTTGTTGTGAAGTCTCCCTGCCGTATCGCACAAAAGCAGATCGCAGCCCTTTGCCTTATAGGAGGCGATTGCGTCAAACACCACCGCAGCGGGATCCGCGCCTTCGTTATGGCGCACCATCGCGACATCCGCACGCTTGGCCCATTCGCCGAGCTGCTCGGCAGCCGCCGCGCGGAAGGTATCCGCCGCAGCGAGCATGACTTTTCTGCCCTGCTCGCGATAGCTGTTGGCGAGTTTCCCGATGCTGGTGGTCTTGCCGACGCCGTTGACGCCGACGATGAGCACGACTGCGTTGCCCTGATCTGCCGAAAACGGCTTCGTCGTGGTGACGGCCTCTGCAATCAACCCCGCGAGCGCTTTTCTCGCGCCCGCACGGTCGGAAATCTTTTGTTCTTTGATGACGGCCTGCAGATCATCCAGCAACCGTTCGGTCACAGCGGCACCTGCATCCGCGAGGATCAGCGCCTCTTCGAGCTCTTCATAAAAATCCTCGTTGATGCCGTCCTTGGAAGCGAACAAACGCGCGAGAAGACCCGTGCGGGTTTTGCCGAGGCCTGTCTTCCATTTCTGAAACAATGGTTTCTTTTCCATATGTCTACCTTTAAAAGATTTTATTCTCTTGGAATCTTAGCTTGCCTGTTCCGGGGCTGTGGTGATGCCGTTTTCTCCGAAGCGCGCGGAAACCACCTTGCTCACGCCCTTCTCCTCCATCGAAACGCCGTAGAGCGTGTCGCAGACCTCCATGCTTCCTTTGCGGTGCGTGATGAGGATGAACTGCGTGCCGTCGGAATAGCGCTTGACGTAGTCCGCAAAGCGGGAGACGTTCGCTTCGTCCAGCGCGGACTCGATCTCGTCAAGCATGCAAAACGCGGGCGGCTTGAGTTTCAGCATCGCAAACAGCAGCGCGATGGCGGTCAGCGTGCGTTCGCCGCCAGAGAGCAGCGACAGCAGCTGTAGTTTCTTGCCCGGCGGCTGCGCGATGATGTCGATGTCGCAGCCCAGCACGTCGTTTTTATCCGCTAGCCGCAATTCCGCCTGTCCGCCGCCGAACAGCTCGGCAAACGTCGAGGAGAAGTTCTCCTGTATCACCTCAAACTGTTTGAGGAACACGGTTTCCATGGTCTCGGTCAGCTCAACGATCAGTGTTTCCAGATCGCGCTTGGCGTTGTTGAGATCCTGACACTGGGTGTCAAGCTCGCTGTGCCGTTCAAATACGCTCTTGTATTCTTCGATGGAACCCAGGTTGATATCCCCAAGCCCCTTGATCTCCTGCTTGATCTCGCTCACGCGTGAATTGCTGGCGCCGATTGCGATCTCGTGCTTGAGCGCCGCCGCGTTTTCATACGTGAGGTCGTATTCATTCCAGATATGATCCTGCATGGCGCCGAGTTCCATCTCGAGCCTGCTCTGGGTCATCTCCTGCTTGTGGATGCGCTCCGCAAGATCGCGGGAGCCTGTGAGCAGTTCTTCGCGCCGCGTGCGCTGTTCATAGAGCGAGGCAGAAACGGTTGCGCGCTCCTCCTCTATCTTCTTCAACGCTTCCTTCTCGGCGGTGGTCACTGCGCCGTCGCTTTCGATCTGCGCATGCATGCCGGAAAGCTCCGTCTCAATTGCGGCGATGTTCGCCGCGTTCTCCTCCGCTTCGCGCTCCAGCGCGGTCAGGCGGATTGTGAGCTCGCGATGCTCGGAAACGAGCCGCTTCTGCTCGGCATAGACCGCGTCGCGTTCTTTGCTGAGCGCCATGCGGCGCACTTTATGCTCGGTGACTTCGCCCGCGATGGTTTCACGCTGCTTGCGCAGTTCATATAGCTCACCCTGCGCGCGGGTGACATCCTCGCGCGTACTGGCGTTGCCCTGCTCAATATCGGTCTGCTGCTCGTCCGCGCTTGTGCGCTCGCGCTCAACCTCCGCGAGGTTTTCGGTGAGCTGGAGTCGTTCATCCTGCAACGCCTGTTCGGAGAGCTCGCTGTTCTCCACGTCTCTGCGGATGATGTCCAACTGCTCTGCCTGTTTTGCCGCCGCGATTTCGCAGGCATGCACAGCGTCGCGGAAGGAATCCACCTGAATATCACAGCGGAACACATCCTGCTCGCCTTTGCGAAGCGCGGACTTTTTCTCCTCCAGCGCGGCGTCTGCTTTTTTGAGCTTTGCGCGCAGTTCCTGCAGCTCGCGTTCGCGGCTGAGGAGGTTAAACGTCTGCTTTTGCAGGCTGCCGCCGCTCATCGAGCCGCCGGTGCTGATGATGTCGCCTTCGAGCGTTGCAATATGGAACGCGCCGCGCGTGCGGTTTTTCAGCGCGATGCCCGCGTCGAGATTCTTTACGATGATCGTGCGGCACAGCAGGTAATCCATGACGTTTCGCACGTTGTCGTCGCAATCGACTAGCTCGTTTGCCACGTCGATGCAGCCGGGGATATCCAGCATCGCCCGCTCTTCGCGCGTAATGCGCGTGGGGTTAAGAAGCGCCATCGGCAACAACGTCGCTCTGCCGTAATCCTTGGCGCGGAGATATTCTATGACGTATTTTGCGTCCTCGGCGGTCGGAGTCACGATGTTTTGCAGCGTGCCGCCCAGCGCCATGGTGATCGCGATTTCATATTCCTTCGGCACGCGGAGAAGCTCCGCCACCACGCCGACGATGGCGCGGCCGAGCTTTGCGTCGTTGGGCGCATCTTTTAAGATATTCTTGACGCTCGCGTAGTAGCCTTCGCGAGAACGCTGCATCTCATCCAGCACTCGAATCCGGGATTGCATCGACGAAATCCCCTGCTCGTCGCGGGAAATCTCCTCGCGCAGAGACGTGAACGCATCCAGCGTCTTTCTGCGATTTTCAACCGAACCATCCAGATCGCGCTTAGCCTGTTCGAGTCGCCCGGCTTCTTCCACGTGCTGTTCTTTGGCAAGCGCGAGTTCTTCGCGCAGACGCGCGGTTTCGTCCGCTCTACGCTGCGCTTCCAGATCGATGGCGACGAGTCGCTCCCCGATGGAGCTCTTCATCGCGTCAAATCGCGCTGCGCTGGACTTGAAGTCCGAAGCACGGTTCATCGCCTCGATGATGCTGTTTTTCATCTCGTCGAGAGCCGTTTCACGCGCAGAGATGTCCGCGTCGATGGCAGCCAGCCGTGCTTCGGCGGCTTCCATCTCTTTTTCCAGCAGCGCCAGTGCCGCCTGTCCAGATTCGTCTGCCTGCAAGCCAGCAATCACGTTGCCGAGCTCATCGATGCGCGCCTTGCTCTGTTCGCGCTCCTGTTCGATGCGCTTTTTAGTCGCGTTTGCGTTTTCGCGGCGCTCGGCAAGCACGTGGCTGGTGCCGACGCGTGTCTCCGCTTCCGAAACCAATCCCATGAGCTTGTTCTGCTGCACATTCAGCGCGCTATCCAGCGTTTTCAACTGCTCTTCCAATGCGGCGCAGGTGGAAAGAAGCGCGGTTTCGCCGCTCTCGGCGAGCTCCCGCTCCTCGTTCATCTGGCGCATGGTCTCTTGAATCTGGATCAGTTTTTCATTGACGCGGTCATATTGATAGAGAAATAGATTGACCTCGAGGTCCTTGAGTTCGTCGCGCAGCCGCAGATAAGTGCGCGCGGACGCGCTCTGCTGTTCCAGCGGAGCGAGCCTGTCCCCGAGTTCTTTTAAGATATCCTCGATGCGTTCGAGGTTTTTTTCGGTGTTGTTGAGTTTGCGCTCTGCCTCTTCTTTGCGGACACGATAGCGCATCACGCCGGCCGCTTCTTCAAACGCGGCTCTGCGATCTCCGCTTTTATTGGAAAGAATCTCTTCCACCTTGCCCTGGCTGATGATGGAATAGCCGTCTTTTCCGATACCAGTGTCACAGAAAAGATCAGAGATGTCGCGAAGTCTGCAGTTGTTGCGGTTGATGCAATATTCGCTCTCACCGCTGCGGTAAACGCGGCGCGTGATCGCGACCTCGGTAAACGGCACCTTCAATAGCCCGTCCGTGTTGTCAAACGTCAGGGTTACTTCGCTGTAGGCGAGCGCTTTTCGCAGCTGCGTGCCGTTGAAGATGACGTCCTCCATCTTGCCGCCGCGCAGGGCTTTCGCGCTCTGCTCGCCGAGCACCCAGCGCACCGCATCGGAGATGTTGCTCTTTCCGCTGCCGTTGGGGCCTATGATGGCGGTGACGCCTGAGCCGAATCGAATCTCGGTTTTGCGCGCGAAGGATTTAAAGCCGTTGAGCTCCAGTTTGGTCAGCCTCATGCTTCATCCTCCAGTACGCCAAGGCGGATCAGTGCGGCTTTTGCCGCTTCCTGTCCTGCACTCTGTTTGTTGAGTCCCGTTCCTTCGCCGATCGCTTCGCCGGATAGGCGCACGCAGATGGTGAATCGTTTCTGGTGTTCCGGGCCTGCTTCGTCCATACATTCATATTCCAGCGTGCCGATATGCCCCTTTTGGACATGCTCTTGCAAGCGGGTTTTGTAATCTTTGTCGGTTTCGTCCACGCGCGCTTCTTCGAGGAGACGGATGACCCGCTCGATGATCACGCGTTTGGCATTGCCGATTCCGCCGTCCAGGAAGATCGCGCCGAGCACCGCTTCAAGCGCATCCGAGACGATGGAGGGCTTGTTTCGCCCGCCCGTGAGCTCTTCGCCGTTGCCGAGGCGCAGATGCGCGGGAATGCCGAGCGAGACCGCCGCGCTGTAGAGCGCGCGCTCGCAAACCAGCCGCGCGCGGTGGCGCGTCATCGCGCCCTCCTGCATCTTCGGCTGCTGTAGATAGAGATGCTCGCTCACGCAAAGCTCCAGCACAGCATCACCCAGAAACTCCAGGCGTTCGTTGTGCGTCTGCCGCTTTCCGTCTCCTTTGACAAACGAGGTATGCGTCAGCGCCGTTTCCAATAGGGAACGGTCGGTAAACGTATACTCAAGGGTTGCTTCCAGGCTGGAGAGCGTGTCGTGCTGCTGCGTCATGAAACATCCTTTGGCATTTGAATTTTGATCGTGCTTAATACTATTATTGGTCAGAATTCATGAAAAAACAAGCGTCGCACAGGGTTTGCCGCACTTCGCTTACAAAAAAACCCGCACCCTCTCTCAGCCTTCGGATGCGGGTCAATGATTGCATGTTGTTGCTTACTTCTTCTCGAGGTAGCCGACGATGTCGGAAACGGTCTGTACCTTGGGGAGTTCTTCGTCCGGAATCTCGATGTTGAATTCCTGCTCGAGATCCATGATGAGTTCCACGATGTCCAGCGAGTCGGCCTTCAGGTCGTCGATCAGGCGGCTGCTCATGGTGATGGTGCTTGCTTCGATGTCCAGCTGTTTTGCGATAATATCTCTAACTTTTTCAAAAAACATGTTCAAAACTCCTTTTCAATGCGTTTTTCACGCATCTCATTCGCGTAGTATTCTATCGGAAACGATGCCGTATGTCAATGCTTGCCCTGCAGCGCACGCCGCATGCAACTGTATTACTCCTGCCTGGCTTATTCCTCGATGCCGAATTTTGTGATCTCATCGCCGAGCAGATGCGTCACGTCCGAGGAAACGAGCTTCTCCGCCTGCAGGATCGCCGAGCGGAACGATTTCCCGTTGGAGCTGCCGTGCGCCTTGATGACGCCGCCGTTGACGCCGAGCAGCGGCGCGCCACCATACTCGGTGTAGTCCAGCTTCTTTTTGAGCAGCTTGAACGCAGGCTTGCAGATCAGTGCTCCGATCTTGGTGCGGAAGCTCGACATCAGCCCCTGCTTGAGCAGGTCCATGATCAGTCCCGCTGCGCCTTCCGTGCCCTTGAGCACGATGTTGCCGTCAAAACCGTCGCAAACGACCACGTCAAACGCGCCGCTCAACACATCTCTGCCTTCGCAGTTGCCGGTGAAATTGATCGGAGCGGTTTTAAGCAGCTGATGTGTCTCTTTCGTGAGTTCGTTGCCCTTCTCCTCTTCCGCGCCGTTGTTGAGAAGACCCACGCGCGGGCTATTCACACCGATGACGCTCTTCATGTACGCGGAGCCCATCAGCGCAAACTGCACAAGATAGTCGCTCTTGCAGTCCGTGTTTGCGCCGCAGTCGAGCAGCAGCATGCAGGAGTCCACCGTCGGCATAATGGTCGCGAGCGCGGGACGCTTCACGCCCTTGAGCCTTTTTATGATCAGCGTGGCTCCCGTGAGCAGCGCGCCGGTGCTTCCCGCGGAAAGCACACAGTCGGCTTCTCCTGTTGCGACGGATTCCACCGCACGCACCATGGAGGAGTCCTTCTTTTTACGAATCGCGAGCGTCGGTTGCTCATCGCAACCCACGACCTCCGTGGTGTGTACCACGGAAACACGCACATCGTTGACGCCTAGCGCAGCCAATCCATCTTTGATGATGGTTTCGTCGCCGTAGAGTACGAGCTCTACGTCCTTCTTGAGTTCGGGCAAAACGAGCTTGACGCCCTCAAACACTGCCTGCGGCGCGTGATCGCCGCCCATCGCATCGATGGCAATTCTCATGCTATATCTTCTCCCAATTCCGCGGCGTGATGACGCCGCTGTCCCAAAATCCCGATGCGCGCAGATAAATTGATAAGTCCGAATAAATAGAATTCTGCAACGCATAAACCAGATTGGTTTATTATACGCAAAAATTTCAGCAAGCGCAACGCAAACAGGTGTTTGAAGCATTTCCCTGCAGTTAAACCGCAGGCAAGCAAAAAGACTTCCCGCGTCGAATGACACAAGAAGTCTCTTTGCTTTTGCAAAACTTGCTGTCGAAGGGTTCGACATATTCCGAAGGATGGATGATCAGGCGTTCTTCTTTTCCTTCTGTTCCATGTCGACGACCAGCTTGCCGCCGTAATACCCGCACGTCTTGCATACCGTGTGGGACGGTACAAGCGAGTGGCACTGCGGGCACTCGCCCAGCTGCACTTCGGCTACTTTGAAGTTCGATGCTCTGCGCGAATCACGCCTTGCCTTGGACGTTTTTCTCTTGGGTACTGCCATGATAATCCCTCCTATTCTTCATCTGATAGCACTAGAATGTTACTCCCAGGCTTCCTCTGTGGTGCAATCGCATTTGGTTGTGTTGAGATCCGCTCCGCAGACGGGGCATAAACCCTTGCAATCCTCCCGGCAGATGCTCGCGATGGGAAGCTCTAAAAAGAGATTGTCCAGCACGGCTTTGTCGAGCAGAAGCTCGTCTCCCGAATACGGATAGGTCTCGTCGTCGGACGCCTCGTCTTCTCCTTTTACAAATCGCTCCGAAAAGGAAAACGCGATGCGTTCGGCAAAGAGTTTTGTGCATCTGGCGCACTCGGTATTCACGAGTGCTGTTGCTTTCGCGCTCACCGTAAACGCCTTGCCATCATAGACATACGTTCCGCTGACCGAGACCGGCTCTGCGAACGAAACCGCCCGCTCACCGTACACCTGATCGGAAAACTGTTCCGCCGCTTCAAATGAAAACGACTCTCCCGTTTGCCGAATGGCGTTTGCAACTCGAATCCGCATGATCTCCACCGCCTTTACCGCCGAGGAAATCGGCGCGTATCTACCTACTAGCGCGCACAAAACTACCGCGCGTTTCCACGCAACCTTAAGTATTGTATCGGTTCAACGGTGTTTTGTCAAGGATTTACCGCGCCTCTCTGCGCGTTTTTCGCGCACGTTTTGGCGCAAATTTTCCGCCTTATCCTCTGCCCCGGCGGGAGGAACGTCCGCCGCCGCCCGGGCCTTTCTTTCCGCCGCCGCGCGGTGCGTTTCCACCATGCTGCTGCGGGCGCCTCATCGCGCTTGCGCGCTGCGAATCCGGCGAGAGATAGTCCGGCGGTACGAGGCAGTTTTTGCCGCTTCCAATGAGGTCTTCACGATCCGCTGAACGCAGCGCTTTTCGGATCAGCGGCCAGTTTTTGCGGATGTGGCACTGCATCAGCGCGCGCTGCATCGCCTTCTCTTCCCGCGTTTTTGCGACAAACACCGGCTGCATGGTCACGGGATCCAACCCCGTATAATACATGCAGGTGGATGCGGTGCCGGGCGTCGGGTAAAAATCCTGCACCTGCTCCGGCCGATAGTTTTTTTGTTTGAGATACAGTGCAAGCTCGATCGCATCATGGATGTTGCTGCCCGGATGCGAGCTGATCAAGTACGGCACAAGAAACTGGCGCATGCCGAGGCTCTTGTTGATCGCCTCATACTTCTGTACAAACCGCTCATAGACCGCGTGCGGGGGTTTATTCATATACTTGAGCACACGGTCGGACACATGCTCCGGCGCTACTTTCAGCTGTCCGGAAACGTGGTGCGCGATCAATTCGCGCAGGAACGTGTCGTCGCGATCCAGCATCGCGTAGTCATATCGCACGCCGCTGCGCACAAACACTTTCTTCACACGCGGCAATTCACGCATCTTGCGAAGCAGCGCGACATAGTCGTCCTCGGAGGTGTCCAGTTGCTTACAGGGCGTGAACCCGATGCACTGGCGATCCGCGCAGACGCCGCTTTTGAGTTGCTTTTCGCAGGCGGGGTGACGAAAGTTTGCGGTAGGGCCGCCTACGTCGTGGATGTACCCCTTGAAATCCGGGTCCCACGTCATCTTCTCGGCTTCAACCAGAATCGACGCGTGGCTTCTGCCTGTAACAACGCGTCCCTGATGGAACGTCAACGCGCAGAAATTGCAATTGCCGAAGCAGCCGCGCGCGGAAGTGACGGAAAACGAAACCTCATCGAGTGCGGGGATGTGTTTTTTATACATCGGATGCGGCTTGCGCGTAAACGGCAACGCATATACTTCATCCAGTTCCTTGGTCGAAAGCGGCCTAGCGGGCGGATTGCAGAGCACAAAGCCCTTTTCGTGCGGCTGGAGCAGGTGTTTGCCGCGCACGGCGTCCTGCTCCCGCGTTTGCGCGTTAAACGCCTCGCAATACTTCCTCTTGTCCTTCAGAACTTCGGTATAGGACGGCAGTAAAACTGCGCCTCTTATGTCGTCTGCATTGCTGATACGCACACAAGTGCCGGGAATGTTTGTGATCTCGGAGGCTGGTTTGCCTTCTTTGAGCGCGTCCGCAACCTGTACGATTGCGCGCTCGCCCATGCCGTAGATGAGGATATCCGCGCATCCATCGTAAAGAATGCTGTGCCGTACGCGGTTGTCCCAATAGTCATAGTGCGCAAAGCGGCGAAGACTCGCCTCAATACCGCCGATGATCAGCGGTACGCCGGAGTACGCCTGCTTGCAGCGGTTTGCGTAAACGATCGTCGCACGATCCGGTCGTCGCCCTGCGACGCCCTCTTCGGTATAGGCATCGGTCGATCTTCTCGATCCTGAAACAGAGTAGTGGTTGACCATGCTGTCTATGTTTCCGGAGGAGATCAGATATGCGAGCTTCGGTTTGCCGAGCACGCGAAACGGCTCAACGCCCTGCCAGTCCGGCTGCGCGATGATACCGACGGTGTACCCGCGGCTTTCGAGCAAGCGGGTGATAATCGCCGCGCCAAAGCTGGGGTGATCGATATACGCATCCCCGGAGACAAATACAAAATCCAGTTGATCGATGCCTCGCGCGCGCATCTCCTCGCGGTTGACGGGCGGAAAGGCATTCTTTTGTTTCGCCATGATTATTGTTTGCTTTCCTGCGGCTGAACCGCTTCTGTTTCTGGTTCCTGCTCTGTCTGTACTGCGCTCTCAGGCGGCTGCGGTGCAGGTGTTGCCTGCAGCGGCTTGTCGTAGTCGATCGCTTCGTGCTCTGCGATGTTGATCAGCAGTTCGTCCAGCCAGTTCACCGCAGCGCTGGACATACGTTTTGCGCGTTTGTCCGCTTCTTCCTGTGTGAGTTCCTGTTGCGGAATGGCGGCCTTTGCTTCTTCGATGATCTGCGCCTTGGCCTCTTCTTCGCCTTTTACGCGGCTGATCTTCGGCGCGCGCATTGGCTTGGCTGCGCCGTTGCCGCGGGCAATGGAGCGGGCGGTCTTCTGCTCGTCGTCGCGCTGCCCATTCGGCATAGACGATTTGCTCTGGCTTCTGCCGGAGTCGATTGCCTTCTTCATGTCGGAAAGCGGAATCTGCTGCCCGTGTTCAACCTGCTTCATCAGGTATTCCATCGCGGCGAGCATCTCGCGTTTTTCCGCTTCATAGCGTTCTAGCGTTTCAATGATCTCGTCCAGAAAGAAATCGACCTGCTCGATATCATAGCCCATAAACGAGCGCGTGAATACGTGGTTGACGATTTCGTCTATCCGCATGAATTCTCCTCCTGTCGGCAGAGTTTCGGCGTGAACCGCTCTTGTAAAAAATTGGCACACCAACTGTCTGATGTGCCAGTAAAACTTGTTTCTTTATCGATCCGCGCGATTAAACCAGATCGCCGTAATCATCCTCACCGTTGCCGACCACATCATAGTTGTTCGGAGCAACGACAAAAATGCCGCGCGAAATCTTGCACATGGTGCCGTTGAGCGCGTAGACCGCGCCCGAGAGGAAGTCCAGAATACGCTGGGCTGTGTCCAGCTCCAGCTCTTCCATGTTCACGATGACAGGCTTCCTGTTTTTCAGGTTATCGATGATGCTCTGCGTATCCTCGTAGCTCACGGGGTGGTACACGATCATCTTCATGCCGCCGGAGATAGGCAGGTTCGCGCCGGACGTGCTTTGCGCGCGCTCGCTTCTGCGGTTGGGCGCGGCTGCCGTTCTGCTGTTGCCAAATGCACCGCTGGCGTTGCGCTCAGGCACTTCGTCGCGGTAATATCCGTCGTCTCTGCGATCGTCTTCCAGCTCGTCGCTCTCCTCGATCCCAATGAAATCCAGGAATTTTGTATATAGACTTGCCATCCGTCTTCCTCCGAAAACCGTCAGCCGCGATCGATCATCTGCGGCATTCTCTCTCAATTTTTTCTTGCGCGCATAAAATTGGAACCCATGCGCAATGTCAATTATTATTTCTTATCCCGCACGCCGAAGATCCGGGATCCGACGCGAACCTGCGTCGCGCCTTCTTCAATCGCAACCGCGAAATCGTGGCTCATGCCCATCGAAAGCGTGTCAAACACCTTCGAATCAAAGCGCGAGCCCAGCCGTTCAAAATGTGTACGCATCTTGCGGAAGTACGCTCTTGCATCCTGCGCCTCAACGGCGGGCGGCACGCACATCAGCCCCCGCAGCCGCAGATGCGAAAACGTTGAGAATGAATCCGCGAAAGAATCCAAGTCCTCATCGGGCACGCCGCCTTTTTGGTCTTCCGCGCCGATGTTGACCTGGATCAATACGTCCTGTACAACGTTCATCGCAGCAGCTTTTTGCTCCAGTTGCTGCGCAAGGTTTGGCCTGTCCACCGATTCGATGAGGTCGGCAAAACCGCAGACATATTTTATCTTATTCGTTTGCAGATGTCCAATGAAATGCACATTGCACCCCTGCTGTTCAAAAAAAGTTTTCTTTTCGTTCAATTCTTGGGCGTGATTCTCGCCAAAGGTACAAATGCCCGCGGCAACCGCCTCCGCCATGCGCTCAATCGGTTGATACTTGGACACGGCAACCAGCCGGACGCTGTCCGCAGCTCTGCCCGAGCGTGCGCACACGTTCGCAATCTCTTCGCGTACCTGTGCTATGTTGCGTGCAATGTCCGTCATGGCTTGAGATACTTCATTCCCGCGGTGAGATTATCCGATGCGTTATGTGCACGGATGACCGCCTTTTTCGTGTCCTGCGCGAGGATATCGACCTCGACGCGGAGCACAGTATCGCCGTATGCGATGTTGATACCCGGCACGCCCGCCACGATCTCAATCGCCTTGAGCGGCACCACGAGCCCCTGCGCGGATTTGCTGATCGTCGCCGCTGCCGTGCGGGTGCCGATGAGCTTGCCGATATCGGTGTTAAACTCCAATATGTTGACCACCGCGTTTTCGGAAACCTGGCTTGCGCGCGCGGTCGCCGTAAACTGCTGGTCGGAATAGTTCTGGAACAACACGCTGTACTGCTCGCCTTCCGCAAGGCGCATCGGATCGTTTGAACTCGTTACAAACGCAATGAACCAATGCGTATTGTTGATGATGCGATACAGCGGCACCTCGCTGGTCGAGTCTGCGTTCTTTGCGGTGTTGCCGCCGTTGACGACGGTTTTGACCAGCGCGGAGTTGATCGTAGAGAGCTTGTTGACGCTGAGCACCTGCTCGTATCCGTCAAAATAGAAGCTCACGATGCCCGTACCGGAGGTGTTTTTGATGTCCCGCTTCCAGCTGCTCATCACGTTTTGCTGCGTCCTGAGATCGGTGTAGAGCTGGGTCAGCGTGGTATCCGGCGTGACGATGGTCTGCATGAGTGCAACGCGCTGGTTATCCAGATCCTTGAGCGTCTGCTCAAGATCGAGCATATCCAGCGTGCTCTGTCCGCGGGACACAGCGCGAATCTGCTTCTCCACCTCGTCGATGCTGTTGTTGAGATCGATCAGCTCCTGCGGCTGCTGACCACCGAGCAGCTGCATCTGATAATCGTAAATCTGCTTTTGCAGGTTCAGGAGCGTGACCATGGTCTCGTCCTGATAGCCGCGCTTATAGAGTTGCGCGATGACCTGATCGTTGTTGACCGTTTCGCCTTCGACCACGTCGAACGTGATCTTCTCATACGGTTCGGACATGATTACTTTTTCGTCGCGAATGATCGCGGCGTTGACTTCCAAATCCGCGCCGAGGGAACCAAATTCAATATCACCCGTCTTCTTCAGGGCGTTGGCGACAATCACCACCAGCGCGATGAATCCCACAAGGATGAGTATCATCATGAAAAATCGGCCTTTGAGGCGTACTCTCGATTTAGCCATTCGTTTCACCGCCGACTTCGTAACCTTGTTTCTGCGACCTGCCGTACTGGCGGTCAAAATTCTCCTGATTCTTGGCTTTGTAGAGTGCAAATAGCTCGTCCGCCGTCATGCCGCTCTTGAGGCACATGCTCACAAAAAAGTGCAGCACGTCCACGAGTTCGCCTTTGAGGGAGGCGTCGTCGATGGGTTTTGCGTTTTTCCACCACTTGAAGTTCACCTCGTCCAGCACTTCGGAGAGTTCCGAAATCATGGCGAGCACTTCCTTCTGCATCCACTCTTCGCGCGTAAAACTGATGTTTCTGCGCGATTCAATATCTTCATTCAGCGATTGCTGCATCTGAAAAATTACGTCCAGCTTATCCAAGTTACGTCCTCCGTCCGGTGTCTCAAGGGGATGGTTCCTATGAATCAAGATCGCTCTTAGCGAATCGCTTTTAACAGCGCAGCTTCCTGCTTCTTTACTCGTCCGACCAGCGCGATGCTCGCGTTGTTTCGATCAAAGCAAACCGGCAGAATCCGTTCAATATCATCCATTGTAACACATTCGATTCTGCGGAGTGTTTCCTGCTCGCTATATTCACGTTTTTGTAACAGCAGCGTCTTACCAAGCGCATTCATGCGTGCGCTGCTGGATTCCATACCCAGCAGGTAGCTGCCCTTCAGCTGGTCGCGGGAGCGGTTAAACTCCTCTTTCGTAATGCCTTCTTTGCGGATGCGCTCCATCTCGTCCATCATGCGATTGAGCACTTCCTTGGCCTGCTTTTCGCCGGTTCCGGCGTAGAGCGTCAGCGTGCCGGTGCCCGTATAGCTCGTGGGATACGAGTAAACCGAGTAAGCAAGGCCGAGTTTCTCGCGGATGGATTGAAACAACCGCGAGCTCATGCTGCCGCCGAATATATTGGAAAGAACTGCGAGCGGATATTGCCCCTCGCTGTCCCGCGCGAAACCGGGCAGTGTCATGCAGATATGCACCTGCTCCACGTCCTTTTCAACAAGCTTCTCGCGCTTGCCGCCCGGGAATCGCTGCAAAATCGGCTCGGTCGCGCGCGGCGAAGCGGGGATGTCGAACCACTTCGTCACGGAATCGATCAGTGCCTGCTCTTCAAAATTACCCGCAACGGAGACGACGATGTTGTTGGGCACATAAAACTCGTTTTTATAAGCAAGCAGCGATTCGCGTGTAAACGCGCGGACGCTCTCTTTGCTGCCGAGAATGGGGCTTGCCAGCGCTTCGTCGCCAAAGAACAGCATGTTGCTCTCTTCGCCGGAGAGATCTTCCGGGCTATCCTCATTCATCAGGATTTCTTCGAGCACGACGCCCTGTTCCTTCTTCAGCTCTTCGGGATCAAACACACTGTGGAATGTGATGTCCGAAAGCACGTCCGAAACAACGTCGAGATGCTCGTCCAGCACCTTGGCATAAAAGCAAGTGTTTTCTTTGCTCGTATAGGCGTTGATGTTGCCGCCGATTGCATCCATCTCGATGGCAATCTGCTCGGCGTCACGTCTTTCGGTTCCCTTGAACACCATGTGCTCGATCAGGTGCGAGGCGCCAGCGTTTTCCGCCGTTTCGCGTACGGAACCCGTATCTACCCAAACGCCCATCGCCACGGAGCGGACGTGCTCCATCTTCTCATAGATCAGGCGAGTGCCGTTCGGGAGTAAATGTTGTTTGATCATGCGTTCCCGTTCCTTTCACGAGCAGTGCTTGCAATGTTGTATTCTACCACAAAACATTCCGGTGCGCGAGGGTGTGTTCTGCCGCACAAGAAAGGCGCGGCGTTGCCGCCGCGCCCAGTTGGTATCATTCGCTTCGGAACTTACTCCTTTTCCGGCGGCAGCATGTCCTTGCGGGTCAGGCTGATTTTGCCGGTTTTGGGGTCGATGTCGATGACGCGGACCAACACCTGCTCGCCCATGGAGAGCACGTCTTCCACCTTCTCCACGCGCTTGTTGGCGATGCGGGAGATATGCAGGAGGCCATCCGTACCGGGCTTGAGGTTGATGAACGCGCCGAACTCTTTGATGCCGACCACGCTACCGAGGTAAACGTCGCCGACTTCGATCTCTTTGACGATGCCGTCGATGATGCGCTTGGCTTCCGCCGCGGCAGTCGCATCGGGAGAGGCAATGTAGACCGTGCCGTCATCTTCGATGTCGATCTTCACGCCGGTATCGGCAATGATCTTGTTGATGACCTTGCCGCCGCTGCCGATGACTTCGCGGATCTTGTCGGGGTTGATCTTGAAGGTGATGATGCGCGGCGCATAGGGTGAGAGCTCTGCGTGCGGCTCGCGCAGGGTCTTGTCCATCTCGTCGAGTATGAACATACGGCCCTTGCGTGCCTGTTCAAGCGCACGGGTGAGAATCTCACGGTTGATGCCCTTGATCTTGATGTCCATCTGGATGGCAGTGATGCCGTCACGCGTGCCAGCGACTTTGAAGTCCATGTCGCCGAGGAAGTCCTCGAGGCCCTGGATGTCGGTCAGAATCGCGATGTTGCCGGTGGAGTCGTCCTTGATCAGACCCATCGCGACGCCCGCGACGGACTTTTTGATCGGAACGCCCGCGTCCAGCAGCGCCAGCGTGCTCGCACAGATAGAAGCCTGCGAGGTGGAGCCGTTGGAGCTGATGACCTCGCTCACGAGGCGCATGCAGTACGGGAACTCAGCTTCACTCGGGAGTACCGGTTCCAGCGCGCGCTCTGCAAGAGCGCCATGGCCGATTTCGCGGCGGCCGACGCCGCGCATGGGCTTGGCTTCGCCAACGCTGTACGGCGGCATATTATATTGGTGCATATAGCGCTTGCTCTCTTCGAGGGAAAGCCCGTCAAGAGACTGCGCTTCGGAGATCGTGCCGAGGGTGGCGATGGTCATGACCTGCGTCTGACCGCGGGTAAACACCGCGCTGCCGTGCGTGCGGCCAAAGATGCCGACCTCACACCAGATGGGGCGGATCTCATCCTGCGCACGTCCGTCGGGACGGATCTTCTTGTTGATGATCTTGTCGCGAACGACTTCTTTGGTGATGGTGTAGAGAATCGCGCCGATATCCTTTGCAGACTCGGGATACTCTTCTTTGAAGGCTTCGACGGTCTCCGCTTTGACCTGCTCGCTGCGCACTTCGCGCTCGGAGCGGTCAAAGGTATCCAGCGCCCAAACGACCTTGTCAAACGCAAAAGCGCGAACTTTTGCTGCCAGCTCTTCGTCGGGGTGATAGATCACCGGCTCGAGCTTCGCCTTGCCGACCTGGGCTTCGATGTCCGCGATGAAGCTGACGATCTTCTTGATCTCTTCGTGCGCAAAGAGGATAGCACTGAGCATCTCTTCTTCAGAGATTTCGTTTGCGCCGGACTCGACCATCATGACCGCGTCCTTGGTGCCCGCAACAACGAGGCTCAGGCTGCTCTTTTCGCGCTGCGCGACATCGGGGTTAACGATGTACTCACCATCGATCATGCCGACCGCAACGGAACCCGTGGGTCCGGAGAACGGCGCTTCGCTGATGGAGAGCACGACGGACGAACCGATCATCGCGAGGATTTCCGGCTGCACATCCTGTTCAACCGACATGACGGTGGCAACCACCTGCACGTCGTTATAAAATCCTTTGGGGAACAGCGGACGAAGCGGACGATCGATCAGGCGCGAGCTTAAGATCGCGCGGTCGGTCGGGCGGCCTTCACGTTTGATGAATCCGCCGGGGATCTTGCCCACCGAGTAGAGTTTTTCCTGATATTCCACCGAAAGCGGCAGAAAATCCACGCCGTCACGCGCGGTCTTCGCGATGGTCGCGCAGACCAGCACCGCGGTATCGCCCAAACGAACGAGTGCGCTTCCGCCCGCCTGTTCGGCGTACTTGCCGGTCTCGACGATGAGCGTCTTGCCGCCAAGCTGCATCTGGAAGTTTCTTTCCATAGTATTTGTTTGCTCCTTCTTCTTCTTTATCTTCTTTTATAATAACCAATTTCAGGCAAATCAATCCGCAGATGAGCAACATACTTGGATAAAAACTTAGACGCGGATTATTTGCGGTTTGCCACGTTTTTATTTTTCATCGTGGCTTTCAGGCATTGCCGTTTTTAGAAAGAGAATAGAAAGAAAGGCGGGAACAGCCCCGCCTTTTCTCTTACTTGATACGGATGTTCAGGCTGGCAGCGATCGCTCTGTAGCGTTCGATGTCCTTTTCCTTGAGGTAGTTCAGAAGGCCTCTGCGCTGACCGACCATTTTGAGCAGCCCGCGGCGGGAATGGTGGTCCTTCATGTGCAGCTTCAGGTGCTCGTTGAGGTGGTTGATGCGCTCGGTCAGGAGTGCGATCTGCACTTCAGGAGAGCCGGTGTCGCCTTCGTGAATAGCGTATTTTTCGATGGTTTCTGTCTTGTTCATGGGATTTCTTTCTCCTTTTTTCTCTTTCCCGTAAACTGAGAAATGCGTCGGAGTGTCGCATAACCCGGTAAACGGCATTTGAATGCTTTTATAGGATACCACATGCATGGTTGATTGTAAACAACTGCACGCATGTTTTTGACCGATATCTCATCCGATTGCGCGTTTTTTCACATTCATTAATCGCAATACCCTGTGGCATCTTCTATGTCTTTTCGAATCTGCTCTTTCAGCGCGTCCAGCGTATCAAACATCAGCTCGCCGCGCAGGCGCTTGCAAAACGCGACGGTCAGCTGCTGTCCGTAGATATCCGCGTTGAAACCGATCAGGTGTGTCTCGATGGTCAGCTTCTCGCCATGCACAGACGGATTGGTGCCAATGTTGGTCACCGCGCGGTACGCATTGCCACCAACGGAAGCCACCGTAGCATAAACGCCGTCTGCCGGAATCACGCGTTTCGGGTCTGCATCGATATTCGCGGTCGGGAATCCGATGCGGCTGCCGATGCGCTTATTCTGCACAATCGTGCCGGAAAGCGTATAACGCCGCACAAGCAGCGTCTCTGCAAGCGAAACATCTCCGCGCTCGACCGCCTCGCGAATGCGCGTGCTCGAAACAGGCTCGCCTTCAAACAACACAGGTTCCACGACGGAAACGGAGAATCCCCGCTCGTCGCCAATGTGATGCAGGGTTTCCGGCGTGCCCTTGCCGCGGTCGCCGCACGTATAGTTGTAGCCAACCACGAGTCCCCGCACGTTCCATTTTTCATTCAACAGTTCGACAAACTGCTCCGTGCTCAGGTGCGCCATCTCAGGCGTGAACGGAACGCTCTCGACCACCTGCGCGCCAAGGGAAAGCAGCAGCGCGTTGCGCTCCTGCATGTCGGAGAGCAGGCGGACATTGCCGCCCAGCACTTCAAGCGGATGGTTGGAAAACGTGTATACGACGGGTATGGCGTTCAGCCGCTTCGCTTCTTCCAGCAAGCGGGTGATCAATGCTCTGTGTCCAAGATGTACGCCGTCAAACATGCCGAGCGCGACGACGGCGGGTTGCAATCCAGTCATAATTTCCTTCAATAGTTGGTGCAGTCGGGACGAATCCCGACGCAACCGTTGCTTTCTTAATAAAGATGAATCGTCAGGCGAAACCGTTCGGAACGAATCTCGCCGATGCCGAGAAATTGTTCTTGCGCATACGCGCGGACAAGTCCGTCCTGCATCCCGCGTAGATGGGTCTCAAGGCCGTTCTTCGTCGGCGTCAACCGGTCAAGCGGCAGACGATGCTCCGGCAAAAACGCCATCGCCTCTTCACAGGAGATCAGTTTTTCCATCACCGTTCCCGCTTCTTTTGCCGCGTCCAGTTCCGCGATGGTATACGCCTGTTCGCTGACAAACGGCCCGCTCTTGGTGCGTAGTAATACGGAGACATACGCGACTGTGCCGAGCCTTTGAGCAATGCTTTCGCAAAGTGAACGGACATAGGTGCCTCTTGAGCAGTGCGCGCGCAGCAGAAAGCGATTCTCGCCCGTCTGCTCGACGAGTTCCAGTTCGTGAACACAGATTTCGCGCACTTTCGGCTCGATAGTTTGCCCTGCGCGTGCGAGATCATACATCTTCTTGCCGTCAACCTTGAGCGCGGAATAAATGGATGCCGTCTGCATCTGTTCGCCGACGAACTTCGGCAGGACCTGCTCCAGCTCATCCTTCGTGATGCGCTTGTCGTCCCTTGCGATGACAACACCATAGGCATCCTGCGTGTCGGTCTGCGTGCCAAACACGCACTCAAACACATATTCCTTATCCTTATCGACAAGGATGTCAAACAATCGCGTCGCGCGGCCGAGGCATACCGGCAGCACACCCGCCGCAGCAGGGTCCAGTGTGCCCAGATGCCCTGCACGCTTTTCGCAAAATATCTTCCTTACGTCAAATACGACGTTGCTGGAGGTCATGCCCGGCGTTTTTAAAATAGTGACAATGCCATCCATACTATTCGCAAATCCCGTGCAATAGTTCTTTTGCGAGCACAAGAATCTGCTCTGCCGCCTCTTCGATGGGTGGCTGCATGGTGCAGCCCGCAGCGAGACGGTGTCCGCCGCCGCCGAGCTGGGTTGCGATTTTGCTCACGTCCGCGCAGGTTTTGCCCCGCAGACTGACGCGAATCTGTCCGTCCTCGCTCTCGCGAAGCATGGCCGCGACCTCCACGGTGTCGATATCTCGAATCGAATCGATGATGCCTTCCGTGTCCTCGTTGGTCGCGCCGCAGGAGGCGATCTCCTCTAGCGTGATATAGGAGATGGCGATGCGCCCAAACTCATAAAGCTTCGCTTTGTTTACACCGAGTGCATGGAGTTTGAGCTTGTGGAACGGTACTGTGCGAAACAAACAGCGGTTGAGGTACGGAAGATCAATGCCCGTATCGAGAATATCCGCAGCAATCCGCATGGTCTGCGGTGTGGTGTTGCTGTAGGAGAAGTTGCCCGTATCGGTCGTAATCGCCGCATACAGGCAGCTTGCGATGTTTTTGTTGAGCGTGATCTTGAGGTTTGCGATCACGTTGAAGATCAGTTCCCCCGTCGCGCCCGCCTTTTGCACATAGTTGTTCTGTGCATAGCGGTCGTTCGTGCCGTGGTGGTCGATGTTGAGCGTGGCTTTCGCCGCGCGGAACAGCGGTTCGCAGCGGCCTGCTCTGCCTAAGTCTGCGCAATCCACGCAAACAACCGCCTCGGCAGGACGTGCCTGCTCGGGCGGTATCAGTTGATCGGCAAACGGAAGGAAGCGATAGATCGCCGGCACGGGGTCTTCGCAGACTACCTGTGCGTGCTTACCAAGCTCCAGCAGTGCGCCATAGAGCGCAAAGCAACTGCCGAGCGTGTCGCCATCCGGAGAGACATGCGCAATCAGCAGAATATCATCATACGTCCGTAAAAAACGGACGGCGTCCTGCAGCATGCCCGTCACTCCCTCCCGGCTTTCGCGTCCTGTTCTGTTTCCTCGTTCGGCGCGGTTGCGTCCGATTTATGCAGTTCGTTCAAAATCTCCGAGATGCGCACGCTGTATGCAATCGTGTTGTCGAGCATAAACTTGATGCTCGGCACAGCGCGGATGCGCATACGCATACCCAACTCGTGCGAGATAAATCCCGCAGCGTGGTTGAGCGCTTCTACGCTGGAAATGCGCTTCTTCTCGTCATCATCATAGACAGAGACCTTGACCTTGGCATATTTGAGGTCTTTGGTGACCTCTACCTCGGTCAACGCGGTCATCGGCGAGATTCTGGGGTCCTTCATCTCGCGGATGACTTCGCTGATCGTCTTTTTTACTTCTTCGTTCCTGCGATCTGCGCGAAACGTTGCCATAGTGTCCTCCTCCGCCCGGCACGCGCCCGGCGGCCGAATAAACTGTTTGTGTATTATGCGTGCTTGACTTCTTCCATCAGGAAGGCTTCGATGACGTCGCCTTCCTGCAGGTCGTTGAAGCCATCGATGCCGATGCCGCACTCGAAGCTCGTGAGGACTTCCTTTGCGTCGTCCTTAAAGCGCTTGAGCGAGCTGATCTTGCCTTCGTGGATCACGACGCTGTCGCGAACAACACGAATCTGCGCGCTTCTGGTGATCTTGCCGTCGTTGACGTATGCGCCAGCGATGGTACCCACGCCCGTGACCTTGAAGGTTTCGCGGACGGTCGCACGGCCAAGCTCGACCTCTTTGAAGACCGGCTTGAACATGCCGCGCATGGCTGCTTTGACGTCGTCGATTGCGTTATAGATGACGCGGTACAACCGCACATCCACGTTCTCTTTCTCGGCCATGGTGCGCGCGCTCGTATCCGGTCGCACGTTGAAGCCGATGACGATAGCGTTGGAAGCGGAAGCGAACATGATGTCCGTTCCGGTGATCGCGCCGACGCCGCCGTGGATGCAGCGCACGCGAACTTCCTCATTGCTGAGTTTTTCAAGTGCCTGCTTGACCGCCTCGACGGAACCCTGTACGTCCGCCTTGACGATGATGTTGAGGTCTTTGAGCTCGTCCGCCGCAAGCTGCGTGAACAGATCGTCGAGCGAAACCTTGCTCTTGCTCTTGAGCTGCGCTGCCTTGATCCTGTCGCGGCGCTCTTCAACGACCTGACGCGAGAGCTTGTCGGCTTCCGCAACGTTGAGGATATCGCCCGCGTCCGGCACTTCGGAGAAGCCCAGCACCTCGACCGGCGTCGACGGGCCCGCTTCGTTGACGGTGTTGCCCTTATCGTCGGTCATCGCGCGGACCTTACCATAGGCAGTACCCGCAACGATGGTGTCGCCCCTGCGGAGCGTACCATTCTGCACAAGAACGGTTGCCAGCGGGCCGCGGCCTTTGTCAAGCTTTGCTTCGATGATCGTGCCTCTTGCGAGACGATCCGGGTTGGCTTTGAGCTCCAGAACGTCCGCCTGCAGCAGAACCATCTCCAGTAGCGTATCAAGACCCTCCTGTTTTTTCGCAGAGACGGGCACAATGATGGTCTGTCCGCCCCACTCTTCGGAAACGAGTTCGTATTCCGTGAGCTGCTGTTTGACACGGTCGGGGTTTGCGTCCGGTTTATCCATCTTGTTGATGGCAACGATGATCGGAACGCCGGCAGCTTTTGCGTGGTTGATCGCCTCAACCGTCTGCGGCATGATGCCGTCGTCCGCCGCAACAACGAGGATGACGATATCCGTCACCTGCGCGCCGCGGGCACGCATTGAGGTAAACGCTTCGTGACCAGGCGTGTCGATGAAGGTAATGGGCTTGCCATGGCAACCGACGGTATATGCGCCGATGTGCTGCGTGATGCCGCCCGCTTCGCCTTCGGTGACAGAGCTGTTGCGAATCGCATCCAGCAGCGAGGTCTTGCCGTGGTCGACGTGACCCATGATGGTAACGACCGGCGGACGCGGCTTGAGCTGGTCTTCTGCGTCCGTTTCGCCGGATGCGCTATCGGTCAGCACTTCTTCAAATGTCTTTGCGACTTTCAGTTCGAGTTCGATTCCGAAATCGGATGCAACGAGTTCGCAGGTGTCATAGTCGATCTCCTGGTTGATCGTCGTCGGCATGCCGAGCAGGAAGAGCTTCTTAATAATTTCCGATGCGGGCTTGCCGATTTTTTCGGAAAGTTCCTTTACTGTAATGGTCTCCGTGGTGATCACCGCCTTTTCAATCACGACGGGTTCCGGCCGCCGCATGGGTTGCTTTTGCCCGCGTCTGAGTTTGCGGTTGCCCGTAGAATCGTCATCCCAGTTTGTTGCGCTGGGCGCGGCTTCGCGGGACATCGCTTTTTTATTCTTTGTTTTACGGTCCGCCTCTTTTGAACGGGCATAAGCGCTCTTGTTCGGATCATAATTGCTAACGCGCTCTTTGCTGCCAGCTGCGGGTGCCGGAGGCGCGCCTGCGCCAGCGGGGCGCGGTCCGCGCGGTGCGAATCCGCCGGGCTGTCCCGGACGCGGGCCTGTGCCGCCCTGTTGCGGACGCGGTGTGTAACCGCCCTGCTGCGGGCGCTGCTGGTAACCGCCCTGTTGCGGCGGATAGTTGCCGCCCTGCGGACGCTGCTGATACCCGCCCTGTTGCGGGCGCTGTTGATAACCGCCCTGTTGCGGCGGATAGTTGCCGCCCTGCGGACGCGGCGTGTAACCGCCCTGCTGCGGGCGCTGTTGATAACCATCTTGACGCGGCGGATAGTTGCCGCCCTGCGGACGCTGCTGATAGCCATCCTGACGCGGTGCGCGGTCGCCCTGCTGTTGCGGCGGGCGGCGGCGATCATCCTGCGAGATGGGATGCGCCTCATACCCGCTGTTGGCGGGTTTCTTGGGCGCTTCAGCGGGCGCTTCCTGCGCGGGCTTGGCCTGCTCTGCAGCAGGAGCCTTCTCGTGCGCGGCTTCCGCGGCGGGTGTCTCAACGGGCTTTTCCGTCTTTTCGGCGGCAGGCTGCGCGGCATCGTCCTGCTTTACAGGCGTTTCCGCCTTTTCGGCAGGCTGCTGCGGCGGCAGATCGTCGTCGTCTCGTCCACCGGCATGCGCGGCGTGATCCTGATCGGAGTCGAGCATTTCGCGCAGGCGCTCCATGCGCTCGCGCTCTTCGCGCGCTTTCCGCTTCTGCTCCTCCTTCTCAAGAAGTTCGCTTTCAGAATGGCGCACTGAAACAAGCAGCTCTCCTACGGAGCTCTGCGTCAGCGACAGCCTCTCCAGAAGTTCTTTCGTGTTCTTCTGGATTCCGTTTGCCGATTCGAGGAAATTGTTTTTTGCCATGTACGTCGTTACCCCCGCGTTTTTCGCGATCCGGCAAATCATAGCCGGACGCTCGTTTGTCTTTTTTAATTCTCAAGCATTGAATCAATGCCTTTTTACTTGGGTTCGGTTGTCTCCTGCGCCAATGCGCGCCGGATCATCTGCGTAAATCCTTCGTCGGTGACCGCGGCGACCATGCGTCCCGGTTTTCCGATCCAGCGACCAAGCTCTTCGATTTCGATCAGCTCGATGCCGGTATACTTGCAGATATCGCGATATTTGTCCTTCGTGTTGTCCGATGCTGTGCGGTCGATCAGCGCGATCTTTGCGCCCTTTGCGCGCAGCAGCTTCTCGGTCACAAAATCGCCGGACTTCAGGCGCCCCGCCTTCATCGCAAACCCGATTGCACTACTCAGCTTGCTGTTCATGATATTGTGCAAACTGCGCGCGCAGCGTGTCGTATGTTTCAGGCTCGATCTTCGTCTCCAGCGCGCGTTCGAGCGCACGGGACTTGATCGCCTTTTCCAAGCAGGCGCTTTTCTTGCAAAGATACGCGCCTCTGCCATTGGCGCGGCCTGTCGTATCCAGCACGACTGCGCCTTCCGGCGTGCGAACCACGCGCACAAGCTCCTTTTTGGGCTGCATCTCCCGGCAGGAGACGCACATCCGCATTGGAATCTTCTTCGCCAAGCGTTACGCCTCGCTTTCGATCTCTTCTTGATATTCGTGATCTTCGTGGTCTTCGTGATAGAAGGCGTCCATGGCCTCCTCCGCCTGCGACTGGCTCTTGATGTCGATCTTCCAGCCGGTCAGCTTTGCGGCAAGGCGCGCGTTCTGGCCTTCTTTGCCGATGGCAAGCGAAAGCTGCGTGTCGGGCACGATGACCTTTGCCGCCTTTTCTTCTTCATTGATGTAGACCATCAGCACCTTTGCGGGGCTGAGGGCTTTTGCAATATAGACCGCCGAGTCGGAATCCCACTCGATGATGTCGATCTTCTCGTTGTGCAGCTCATTGACGATGCGCTCTACGCGCGCGCCGCGCTGACCGACGCATGCGCCGACCGGATCGACCTGCATGTCCGTCGAATGCACCGCAACTTTGGTGCGGAAGCCCGCCTCGCGCGCGATGGACTTGATCTGCACGACGCCGGTCTGAATCTCCGGCACTTCCAGCTCAAAGAGTCGCTTGACGAGGCCGGGATGCGTGCGGCTGACCAGAACCTGCGGTCCTTTGCTGTCCTTACGCACTTCGAGCACATAGACCTTGATGCGGTCGTTGTTCTCATAGGTTTCGCCGGGAATCATCTCGTTCGGGGTCAGGATACCGTCCGTTTTGCCGAGCTCGACATAGACGTTGCCCTTCTCCACGCGCTGCACGATCGCCGTGAGCACTTCGTTCTCTTTTTCGACGTATTCTTCGTAGATCACGCCGCGCTCCGCCTCGCGGATGCGCTGCACGACAACCTGCTTGGCTGTCTGCGCCGCAATACGCGAAAACTCTTTGGCTTTGACTTCTTCTTCCAGCACATCGCCTACTTCGTAGAGCATGTTAACCTGCTTTGCATCGGCAAGTGAAATCTCATTGATGGGGTTTTCTACCTCTTCAGCAACCGTCTTGGAAGCAAAAATGCGGAACTCGCCGCTGCGCGGATCAATCTGCGCGCGGACGTTCGCGGTCGCGCCGTAATTGCGCTTATAGGCCGAGGTGAGCGCCGCTTCGATGGCGAGAATCAGGACATCTTTGCTGATGCCGCGTTCCTTCTCCAGCGCATTCAATGCTTCGACAAACTCTGTGTTCATCCTATCGTACTCCTTACAAATAATCCCGTGTATTCGATTAATGCGATCACGTGAATCTATCATTTCGGCGGGCGTTTCCCGCAAAGTTCCTTAAAAAATCAGTTCCGGCCGCGCGAGCGCGATGGCTTTGCGCTCCAGCGTGAGTTCGCCTTTTTCAAGGCGGACGACGACGTTGGTCTCGTCAAAGCTGACCAGTTCGCCCTTAAACTCCTTCTTGCCGTCTTTCGGCGCGAAGAGCTTGATCTCGATGCGTTTGCCGAGGTTTCGCGTATAGTCTGCGTCCTTTTTCAGCGCACGATCGAGGCCGAGCGAGGACACGGAAAGCATATACGCCTGCTCGATCGGGTCCGCTTCGTCAAGCAGCGGATCAACCGCGCGGCTGACGCGTTCGCAATCGTCAATGTTCACGCCGCCTTCCTTATCGATATACAGCGTGAGCACCCAATCTCCGTATTCCTTGATAAACTCGACGTCGCATAGCTCATAACCAAGCTCCGCGACGGGCTGCTTGAGTAGTTGTTCCACCTTTTGTGCTGTGTTCAAGTAGGTTCCTCCAAATTGGCTGCCAAGTCGATTTGTTCCGGCGCACGAAAAACCCCTGCGCAAAATCGATATGTTCCGGCGATTCGAGCGCTGAAAAAAGCGCCCATTGTTCATAAACTATTTATCCCATCAGACCGCTTTTTCTCATGAAACTGCTCGAAAAAGCGCCCTTCAAAACGAAAGAGTGGGTTTTGCCCACTCTCCGCTAAAAGTTCAATCATCCAACACAAGAAAGTATAACAGCCTTTCTCTGCATTTGCAAGTCTTTTCCGCATTTCCCGCCCGAGCGCAACCTAGCTGATTTTGCGTTGTCCTGCGCTTTGCGAGGGCTCCGCCTTCTTCCCAAACGTTGCCGGAAGTTGCTTGACTGCGTAGTAACCCAGCGCATAGTAAGAAGTCAACGTCGCTATCCCCAGCACGTAGAGATTGTATGGTTCAACATGCACCGAAAGGAAAGAGAGAAGCGAAAGTATCACACCCGCGGCAAACAGCCCCGTGGCAATTTTCCCCGGCCATGCCGCGAAAACAACGACTTTACGCTTGGCGAGAATCAGACCGCCGACGATCATCAAAAACTCCTTGAGCGCCATGAGCAAAAACAGAACCAGGTAGATTTGTTTTTGCTTGCCAACATAGATGCTGACGAGCGCTGCAAGCGTCATGAGCTTGTCCGCGAGCGGATCAAGCAACTTCCCGATGTTGGACACCCATCCGTGCTTGCGCGCGAGATATCCGTCCAATACATCGGTTAAGAAGGCGATCAGGAATATGCAGAGGGCAGGCAGATATCTGCCCGCCCTGAAAAGCATCACAAACACACCAACGAGAATCAGCCGTATTCCGGATAGAATGTTCGGCAAATGTCTCATCATGTTATGCCCCAATGTCCTCCACATACAGAGAACGAACGCTGTCGTCCTGCTGCGGTTCCAGCGCCTTGCGCTCAGCGGCTTCACGCGCTTCAAAGAACTTGAGCGCAACCTGCGGGAAGAGCGCGTAGCTGAGCACGTCTTCTTCCTGACGGATGTGGTCTTTAATCTCCTCGCGGTAGCTCTCGAGCTCCGGCTTGAGCAGATCCGCCGGACGAACGGTGATTACTTCGTCATCGCCGATTGCCATCTTGCGCACTTCTTCGTTGACGGGCGCCGGCAACTGGCCGTACTCACCACGTAACACCGCCTTGGACTCTTTGGTGAAGACCTTGTAGCGCTCACCGCTGATGATGTTCATCACGGCCTGCGTGCCGACGATCTGGCTGGTGGGCGTGACGAGCGGCGGGTAGCCGAAGTCTTTGCGCACGCGCGGGATCTCTTCGAGCACATCGTAGTACTTCTCCGATTTGCCCGCTTCTTTCAGCTGGGAGATCAGGTTGGAGAGCATGCCGCCCGGAACCTGATACAGGAGCGTATTGACGTCGACCTGCAGGGCTTTCACAGAGATCGTGCCTTCTTTGAGCATGCGATCCGCAACGGGGCGCATGATCTTCGCGGCTTCAGAAAGCTTCACTAGATCGAGGCCGGTGTCGCGCTCGGTGCCCTTGAGGGTCGCAACGAGCGGCTCGGTCGCGGGCTGCGCGGTGCCGTTGCCAAAGGGAGACAGCGCGGTGTCCACGATATCCACGCCGGCCTGCGCCGCCATGAGATAAACCATGTCGCCGGTGCCGGTGGTGTTATGCGTATGCAGGTGAATCGGAACATCGACGTCCTTCTTCAGGCGCGATACGAGCGAATACGCATCGTACGGCAGGAGCAGGTTTGCCATGTCCTTGATGCAGATGGTGTCTGCGCCCATCTGAACGAGCTCTTTCGCCAGATTGACAAAATAGTCCTCGTTGTGCACGGGCGAAACGGTATAGCTGATGGCCGGTTCGCAGATGCCGCCGTACTTCTTGGTGAAGCGGATAGCGCTCTCAAGATTGCGCGGATCGTTCAGCGCGTCGAAAATACGGATGATATCGATGCCGTTTTCGATGGCCTTTTTGCAGAACTGCTCGACCACGTCGTCTGCATAGTGCTTGTATCCGAGGATGTTCTGTCCGCGGAACAGCATCTGTAGCTTGGTGTTCGGCAGGGCTTTGCGCAGTGTTCTGAGACGCTCCCACGGATCTTCGTTCAGGAAGCGAAGGCAGGCATCAAACGTCGCGCCGCCCCAAACTTCCAGCGAATAATAGCCGATGGAATCGAGTATTTCGCAAGCCGGAAGCATATCCTCAATGCGCATGCGCGTCGCAGCCTGAGACTGGTGCGCATCGCGGAAGATCGTATCGGTAATCAATAATTTGTTCATCTGGTGTTTCTCCTTTATGCGGCGCAGGGCGGGCATGTTAATCTGTCCGCGCGCATCACCACGGTGTCATAGGAAGGGAACGCACGAAACGCCGGGTCTCCGGCGCTCCGCAGCGGGAGAATTCGCTTATTGAATGGAGCAGAGAACGTCACCCGCGGCGACGGATGCGCCCTTCGCGACGGAGATGCCGCGAACGGTACCGGCGACGGGTGCGACAACGTCGCTCTCCATCTTCATGGCTTCCAGAACGAAGATTGCCTGACCGGCCTTGACGACATCGCCTTCTTTGACGTTGACGCCGAGGATGGTGCCGGGCATCGGAGCGGTCACTTTGGCGCCGCCGGCGACGGGTGCTGCTACGGGTGCTGCTGCAACAGGTGCTGCAACGGGCGCTGCCTGAACGGGTTTCGCGGCGGGGGCTGCTTTGCCGTCGATTTCTTCCACGGCGACTTCGTACTGAGTTCCATTAACGTTTACGAGAAAGTTACGCATAAATACCTCCGATATTGTTCTATATGTGAAATTTATTGTTCCGACGAATGAAAATCTTAGCCGACTTGCTTGATCGAGACGATGCGAAGGCCGGTAACGTCCTTACCCATCACTTCTGCGACGCAGCTTGCGACGACGGCGACGAGCTCCGCACGATTGATGATTGCGGGCGCGCTTGCAACCTCTGCCGTTTCCACTTCGCCGAGGAGCTTATCCTGCCGGGCGCGAACGGCTTTCAAAATTGCAATCAGACCGATCAGTCCTGCGAACACGCCGAGGACGACCCAAATTGTGTTGTTCATGTATAACCTCCGCTGTATTGCTTATTCAAGAAAGGCAATGCCTGTTCTATCCATATATAATACCAGTTTGTTTTATCTTATCGCGCGCGCCTGCTTTCAGCAGGCTATGGCTTGAAAGATCGAATTATGATAATCCCAACGCGTGCTTGAGGGAACGAAGCTCGTCCGGGGTGAGCCTTCTGGTTTCACCCGGCTTTAATTCGCCCAGGTGCAGCGGCCCGAACCGTTCTCGTTTCAGGCGCAGCGTTCTGTGCCCGACTGCTTCCAGCATCCGCCGGATCTGGCGGTTTTTGCCCTCGTGAATCGTGATGAGAAACGTGGTGTCGCCCGTCTTCGTCGAGCGCACGTGCGTCACCTTCGCGGGGGCTGTCATGCCGTCGTCCAGCTGTACGCCGTTGACAAGAGAAGCGATCTCAGAGGGCTGCAGTTTCCCGTCGCAAATCGCGTAATACGTCTTCTCGACCGAAAACTTCGGGTGCGTCATGCGATGCGCGAGTTCTCCGTCGTTGGTCATCAGCAACAGTCCTTCGGAGTTGATATCCAGCCTGCCGACATTATAAAGACGCGCTGGAATATCTTTGACAAACTCCTGAACCGTCCGCCTGCCCTGCGGGTCGTCGCTGGTGCTGACGACGCCTTTGGGTTTGTAGAGCATGATCGTGATCAGCTCTTCTTCCTGCTTGACGGGTTTGCCGTCATACAGTACAACGTCCGTCTCCGGGTCTACGCTCATGCCAAGCGTCGCGACAAGCCCGTTGACCTGTACGCGTCCCGCGGTGATCAGCTCTTCGCTGGCGCGGCGCGAAGCAATGCCTGCCTCTGCCAAATACTTCTGTAATCGTAACGTCATGCTCGCATTCCTCATCTTCTGTTGCTGTTGTGGATGTTCCAGTGGAGACGGAAAGCGAATTAAGTTCCGATCTGGTCACGCAAAAAGCTCGTTGTTGTGAAATCGAATTCCGTAGGCAGCTGCATAGAACTATGCCATATGCCACCAAATATAGTATAGCGGAATCATCCGCTATCATTCAACTACTATTTTTACAAATCCATAGAATTTGCAAAATTAAGTTGCTCAATTTAAGTTGCGTTTTTACAAAACAAGCCGCCGGAACGTTCCGGCGGCTGACGCTACGATAGAATCTACGACGATATTGTCAGGAGAAAACCCGCACCAGCGTCATGCGCACCCGAAACCCGATCTGCGCCAGAATCGACAGCACATACCTGCCGAGCAGAAGCCCTGTGTCCGTTTGCCGCTGAAACGCGTATTCTTCCAGCAGCGTCGCAAGAACGGACTGTACCCCGCCCAGTAGAATGCCCAACAACAGATAAAACACCGCAAACAACACGGGAACCGCGCTGAGTGCCGCAGAGGCAACGACAACAATTACGCCGAGAAACTCTACCACCGGCCAAACGTGCTCCGCAAGCCGCGTGTAGGCGGCGCCACCCAGCAGGCGCGCGGCAGAGCGATTGTGGCGTACGGTATCCCGCATTTCGCGAAGGCCGGAACGCAGGCGTAGGCAAACGCCGCGCATCGTCTTCTCCGGCAGTTGATAGCAAACCGCATCTGGTAACAGCCTTGCGCAATAGGTTCGCTTCTCTTTTCGCTGGTGCGCGTGCATCCGCATCAAGAGATCCGCTGTCTCGGACTTTGCGCGGTTGGAAAACCCTCCCGCTTCAACCAAGGCAGTTTTTAGGAACGTTGCAAACGACTTGCTCAGCGGCAGATACAGTCCATACGTCTGATATCCTGAGCGGTTGGTATACATGAGACGAAGCCGTTCCAGATACTGATGCTGCGCAAGCATCGGCATCGGCTTCTGATCTTCGCCCTCCGTCGCGGTTCCGATGCGCGGGAAGGAACCCATAAACACGCAGGCAGAATCGCTCACAAACGCATAGATCATCTTCAACAGTGCGTCTTTCGTCAGTCGGAAGCCCGGGTAGACCGGCGCGATGATCGGATAAGACGAAACATTTACGCCAGCATTGAGCGCGCCCGCGATATTCGTGTCTTTGACGTCCAGCACCACAAGGCGAACGTCTTTTGCGGAGCGGTAGACCGCCAGCACTTCCGATGCCTGCAGCGTCTTTTTAAACGGTTGATGGAACGGGATTAAACTATAGCTCTGTTGGAGGCTGTTCCAAGCGGTGGTGTTCGCGCTGTTCGCGACCACGATCACCTCGTACTGCTTGAAGTCCAGCTGCAGCAGGTTCTCCACCTGTTCTTTCAGACTCTCTGTTTCGCGCACGCCGGGCAAGACCAACGAAACCGGCATCACGTGGTCGGAGTCCTGAAATCTGCGATAGTCGACCGAGCGTAGCGATTGCACATGCACTTTCAGCGCAACGGTCGCGCGGGCAATCAGCGCCATGCGGATGATGCCGGAGAGAAACAACAGCGCAAGAAAGCCGTAGCAAACATAAGGCAATGCGGCAACGATCACCGGCAATGCAGAGCTTAAAGCATCAATGAGTTGCATTTATACCGCCTCCCCTCTCATCAGCTGACGTCGCTCCAGCGCAAAGCGCATCATTTCCAGTGCAAAGCGGTCGCCCGTCTGTTCTGCGCGTTCCATCATCCGGACCGGATCATTCGTCTGTGCGAGCGATTCCGCGGCGCGGTAACGTACCCACCACTCCCGATCACACAGTAGTTGAAGCAATGTCTCCTCGTCCGTAGCGATATCAAACGCACCAAGCGCGGTTGCGACCACGGCGCGCATTTCCCAGCGCGCATCCTCGGCGTTTTTGAGAATATAAGGATGTGCCATGTCAAAGTGAATCTGTCCCAGCGTGCGTGCGGCATCGATGCGCGTATTGATGTGCCCGTGGATCAAATGCGGCAGCACGAGATCGCCAAGGTCTTCATATCGCTTCTCACCGATCGTCTTGATGCAGGTTCGTCGAATGTATGGATCGGAGGCGGAAGTGATCAGTTTTCGGCAAAGACGCTTGAGGTCGCCGTTGTAAACCGAAAAAATCTCTTCCAATGTACGGAACGACAGCAGCGACGCAATCGTATGATCCCGGCAAAGCGCGACAATATCCCGCTCCGCACCGAGCATGCAGAGCGTCAGCATACCGACGTGCTGCATCTGCGCGGTAGTGCGGCAACAATATATCTGCGTGACGACATCCGGTGTGTAGTTGGTCAGTTGCAGTGCTCCGATGAGCTTCACCGCGAGCGCGATGGTCTCTTCGTCCACGCCGTCAAAGAGCTTGCGGATGTATTCGCCATACCATTCCCCGCCCGCTTCTTTTTGCAGTTTCTCAAACGCCGCGCCGGAAAGCTCCTCTGCCGTTTCCGCCATGACGATCAGCCCGCGCGCAGAACGAATGCCCTTGATATCGGATAATCGATCGAGTTTTCCGCCCGGATTGACCATCTCGTAGATATGGTTCTTCATGATTTTGGACTGCGCAGCCCCTGAAATCAGGCTAAGCAGCTGCTCGCGCATCTTCTGCACCCTGCGGTTGTCGACGGCGCGCGTCAGGTGCAACAGCAGCAGCAACAACAGCCCAAGCGCAAGCAGCGCGCCGAGCACGATGGAAAGCCCCGCCATCAAGTTCATCATCATCTGCAAATGCATCGTCTCCCTTCGACCATCCGCATTGCGAAACGGTCAAGTCCAGAAACTGCCTTTTGTAACGAATCGCCCATCGCTCTTAACAAAAACGATCGCGTCATAACCAGTTTCGTAGCGTTAAGCGAAGATTCTCGTTATCCTCGGTCGACTGCCTTAGTACGCGCAAGAGTTTTGCGCCGTACTCGCCAAGAGAAATTTCCAGCTGCGGCGTGAAACGCACGATAATCCGCGTTGGCTCGTTGATCCCGCCCAGGCAATCCTGCAGTGCATCGAGGTTGTTTCCATACCATTCGGGCAAGCACAGCCGCTCTTTAAGATGCGCATGCGCGCATTCTTTGGTGGTCATCTTGTGTGCGTTGAGAGAACGCCTGATTTCTCGTTTCATCTTTGTCCTCTTGCCGCCGTTATGGTTCGCCATAGAGTAGTTCAAACGAATCGTAGTGATCTTCCGTATAGTAGATCAATCCATCGCTGGAAAATACGATTCGCTTTGCGCCTCTGTCATCCTCATGCAGCGTATCGATGTCGCATTCATAATATCTCCGGCCGCTGGATTCCGGCAGAAGTCCTTCATTGTTGCCAAACCGGTCGCCACCGATGCACTTACCGTAATCAAAATCGTCCAGCCCGCCACCGCTCCATCCGAGCGAACGCGCCTCGCTCTTGGTGATGAAGTTCTGCGGCAATCTTCCATATGTATATAGGTAAAGGCTCACATCTTCTTTTGTAGTATATACGCCTGCTTCGTCGATGGCGGCTATCGGTTCTGCCGTCGGTTCCATCGTTGTAGATGCTTCCGTCGATGCAGAAGGTTTATCCGTTTGCTCTTCACCGTCGAGCAGCGCAAGTTCACTTTGTGTTTGCGTTTGCGTCGGTGTTTCCGCAGCTTGCGGCGCGTAGACGTTCATCACCCATATTACGGCAAGCGCAACGAGGATCATCAATAGAATTGTTAACGTGCGTCTGTTCAACTGTGCTGCCTTTCTGATGCCAGATTTCTTTTGATGTTGGGAATATTACTGAATCTGCGGATATTACTGAATCATAGAAGCATGATACAGCTTTGCATACAGACCGTTTGCCTGCAAAAGCTCTTCGTGCGTGCCGCGCTCGCGAACGCCCTGCTCATCCAGCACGACGATCTCGTCCGCATTTTTGACGGTAGACAACCGGTGTGCGATGACGAGCGTCGTCCGACCGCGAGAAAGCTCTTCAAACGATTGCTGGATGTCGTGTTCCGTGACCGTATCCAGCGCGCTGGTCGCCTCGTCAAGAATCAGCACAGGCGGGTTTTTCAGGAACAACCGCGCAATTGACACGCGCTGTTTCTGCCCGCCGGACAGCATGATGCCGCGTTCGCCGACCTGCGTGTCGTATCCATCCGAGAACTGCATGATTTCCTCGTGGATATGCGCGCGCTTCGCTGCCGCGACGACCTCCTCATCCGTGGCGTCAATGCGACCGTATCGGATGTTTTCCATGATGGTGCTGGCAAACAGGAACACGTCCTGCTGCACGATGCCTACGTTCTTGCGCAGCGAGCGCAGTGTCACATCCCGCGTATCCACGCCATCGATGGTGATCGTGCCGCTTCGCTGCTCATAAAAGCGCGGGATCAGGTGGCAAAGTGTGGTCTTCCCGCCACCGCTTGGGCCAACGAGCGCGAGCGTCCTGCCCGCCGGAATGTCGAGGTTCACATGCGAGAGCACACTCTTTCCGCTCTGATAAGCAAACGTTACGTCGTCAAAGCAAATATCGCCGCGAACGTTCTCGAGCGAAACCGCATTCGGACGATCTTTGATCTCCGGCTCGACGTCCATGATCTCGCAGAAGCGGGAGAACCCAGCCATGCCAAGGATATAGACCTCCGCAAACGCCGCAAGCCGCTTGATCGGCTGAATAAACGCCGCGATATAGAGCGAAAACGTGACCAGCAGGATCGGATCAAGGCTGCTCTTGTAGATCAGATATCCGCCCAGCGCCAGCACGACGAGGTTGAACATCGCAACAAAGAACTCCATACCGCTGCCGAACAGCGCCATATAGCGGTAGAAGCCGTCTTTTGCATGGACGAACTTCGCGTTGCCGTGTTCAAACTTCTTTCGCTCGTGATCCTCGTTGGTAAACGCCTTTGCCACGCGCGCGCCGGAAATCGAGGACTCGATATCCGCATTGATCTCCGCAACGCGTTCTTTCACCTTGAGTGAAGCATCGCGCATTTTGATTCTGAGACGGATGACATAGTAGATCGCGACCGGCACGATGCACAAAAGCGCGAGTGCCAGACGCCAATCGACAAACATCATCACGATAAATGCGCCGATGACCGTCGTGCCGGAGATTAGCACATCCTCCGGGCCGTGGTGCGCAAGCTCGGTGATATCAAACAGATCTGTCGTCAGCCGGGACATGAGCTTGCCCGTACGCACCTTGTCAAAGAAGCTGAACGAAAGCTCCTGAATGTGGGAGAAGATATCCCTGCGGATATCCGCCTCCATCCGCACGCCGAGTACGTGTCCCCAGTAGTTGATGATATACAGCAGCACCGCGCGGACCACATATGCGCCAAACGCGATCACGATCAGGGAGACAAACGTGCGCACCATCGCGGAATCTATCGCCATCTGCGGCAACAGTGTCCGAAGGATGTATTGCGTGAGCATCGGGTACGCGATATCGATCAGGGAAACAAACACCGCGCAGGATAGATCCAGGATCAAAAGCCCCTTGTGTGGGCGATAATAGGCGATAAATCGTTGCAGTTTACTCATGTTCACATATTAGCAGAAGAGCGGTCTAATATCAACCGCCGTTGTGTTTACGAAATCTTACAAGTAATTCTCGTTTTACGAGTCGCTCTGATGCAAATAAAACAGATTTTTGATAAATGTTGTCCGGTTTTTGGTCTTGTCCCCAGTTACCCTTTCCTGTAAACTCTTGAACATTGGTGCACCATCGCTTGGATGTGCCTGCACCCCACTCATATCATAGCCGATCATATAAAACAGCCCAACGCAACATCCCAACTCCATATAAGCAATCACACAGGAAAAGGAAGAAAACAGAATATGAAACCACGTTTTTCACAATTAATCATTGTGATCTTGTTCCTCGTTGCGCTTTTTCCGGGAAGCGCGCTTGCGCACGAGACAGAGCAAACGGATGACGGCGATTTTTTCACGATCGTATGGGTATCCGATACGCAGGATATGGCCTATCGAAACCGGCGCGATGTGCTGGAGAAGATGGGACAATGGATCATACGCAATCGTGATGCGCTGCGCATCCGTTATGTCGTGCAGACGGGTGACGCGGTCGACAACGGCGCATCCCCATGGCAATGGGAGGCGTATGATTTTTTGCTGCGCCCGTTTCAAGGCAAGATTCCTTATATCGCTGCAGCCGGCAATCACGAGGTGAAAAAGAATGGCTTTCTGGAGTTCAGCATGCGGGATGATGTGCGGAAAATTCCGCGTTCACACACAATCGACCGCGGCAAAGCAGCATTCGCGACTTTTTCGATCCATGATCGCAAGTTTATCATCGTCAGCGTCGGATATGGTGTTGAGCTGGAATATGCGGGCTGGATGAATCAGGTGTTGCGCATGCACAAGGATCACACCGCCATATTGATTCTGCACGACTATCTGGCTGTCACGGGAAACTTCAGCCACACCGGAAAAGAAGTGTTCAAACAGGTGGTGGTGCCGAACCCTAACGTTCGCCTCGTGCTCTGCGGTCATGTCACCAGCCTGAAAGCACGCGCGGATGAGATTGACGACGACGGAGACGGAACGCCGGATCGCGTGGTCAATCAGCTCTTGTATGACTATCAGCACTTCAAAGATGATTGCGGCCAGATTCGCTGGCTGCGGTTTGATCTGAATAACCGTTCCATCACGGTCACCACCTATTCGCCGCATACGGAGCGGTACTATAAAGACTTCAACTTCGGCAATCAGGCCATCTTTACGATCACCGATGCATTCTAGCTTGCGCTTCTTTCCTATCGCCTCGCTTCTATAGTACTATAGTATCATCAAATCCCAGTGCGAGGTTACTCTATGGAGCGCATCTTTCACACGATCCCGCCGATCGTGTCCCCGGAAAGCGAAATTTTGATTCTCGGCACGATGCCCTCGCCGAAATCACGAGAGTTTTCGTTTTATTATGCGCACCCGCAAAACCGTTTCTGGCCTGCGCTCGCGCTCGCGCTGGATGAGCCCGCGCCAACGGCCAACGAGGAGAAAGCCGAGTTGATCCTGCGGCATCACCTCGCGCTATGGGATGTGCTCGCCTCCTGCGAGATCACGGGAGCCAGCGACGCCAGCATCAAGAACCCGGTACCGAACGATATTCCCTCTTTGATTGCGGCCTCCCGTATTCGCCGCGTTCTCTGCACGGGAACGACCTCCGCGCGGCTCTATACCAAGCTCGTCTTCCCGCAAACAAAAATCCCCTGCGAAACCCTGCCTTCGCCCAGCGCGGCAAACGCGCGCATGCGGTTGGAGGATTTGGCAAGGGAGTATAAGAGGGTGCTGTTTTCTAATAATCAAGTCAAATACTATTTGGTGTTTGAATAAGCTCTTCTTCCAGTTTATTCATTCCACAAATGAAATCTGACGGAAAGCGATGTCTTTTCGTCAGTTTTTCTTTTGAAGGTCACCGCAAATTCTTTATCGTTTTCTGGCGAAATATAAATGCTCAATTTTGCCTCTTTGCCTTCAATGAATTCTTGACAGACAAGCAACGCTCCATTATAGGTTTCACTAGAGAACGGTTCAAAGGATTCATCCTTGTTTTGCGTCATCTTTGGCGCAAACTCATCCATCACAAAAGCAAGAAGCTGCTCTAAATAAACTACCTCGTCAGCCGCACCGGTTAGCTCCTGTTCGAATTCCAGATAGACGATCAGCGACCTGCTATTTTCCCCAGTAGGGTAAAATGTACACGAAACCTTGCTTCCGTCTTCGCAAATAATTGGCACCGTTTTGCTCAACGATTTGCCATATGTATATTCGCAACTGTCAACGTCGATCGACATACCGTATTGAGCCATCTGCTCATTGAACAGCGCCTCAAACTGCTTTGGCGTTTTTTTGTATGATTCGGTCGGCGGGATATAATTTAGGATGCAACTTCCAAAGATATATAGGGCCAATGGAAAAATGAGAGTCAGTAAAATGACTTTCGCAAGTTTATCTCGATGCACAGTGACACCCCTGCTGTTTTTTACATTATAACTTAAAGCAGTTCACGTCGGTCTAATCTTTTTTGTCGAAAGTTAGTATAATACAAACAAATCTTCGTTTGCTCATATAGCTGTAGAGGTTGTTAAGATTTGAAAGCCCTTAGTGTTATTTTTACGAGTAGAACTAATAACTGACATAAGCTTTCCGACTCGTCAATTTTCGTTGGTTTTTATTTCGCGGTCACGTGCCGGAACAATAAAACCGTATTTTTCTGTATTCTTCATTCAATTATGCAAAATACGCTCGATTTGCGGTTGTCTAATTGTGAACAGTTTGTTATGATAGCAGCATGGAAAATTCGCTCAATCGTGTCTTCCTTGCGCTCAAGGGACTCGATGTCAAATGCAACGTACCGCTGTCCACACTGACGAGCTTCCGCATCGGCGGCCCGGCAGCGATGGTCATGCGCCCGCGCAACGCGGAGGATATTCGAAAAACGATTCAGGCGTGTAGCCAGTTTGTTACACCCTATTGCATCCTCGGAAACGGCACCAACGTGATTGCGCCCGACGCGGGTTACCCCGGCGTGATCATCCGCATCGACACACCGCTCACCACGCCGTTGTTCGTGGACACAACCGTCACCTGCCCCGCGGGCACTTCGCTCTCCGTCCTCTCCCGTGAAAGCGTCAACATGCGCCTGATGGGGCTAGAGACACTCAGCGGCATCCCCGGCACAGTGGGAGGTGCGGTTGCTATGAACGCAGGCGCTTATGGCGCGGAGATTCGGCATATCATCAAAAGCGTGCGCATCCTGAAAAACGGGCGCGTACTTGACGTAGAAACCAAGAAATCCGACTTCGGCAACCGCACCAGCAAGTATTCCGCGCCGGATGTCGTGGTGCTCTCCGCAACGTTCCAACTGGAGCACGACGACGGCGGCGCGCGCGAGCGCATGCTCGAAACCAGCCGCCAGCGCAAGGAAAAGCAGCCGCTCTCCTTCCCCAGCGCGGGCAGCGTATTCAAACGCCCGAACGGTAGATTCGCCGGCGCGCTGATCGAAGGCGCAGGACTCAAAGGCTTCTCTGTCGGCGGCGCGCAGGTCAGCCCCCTGCACGCGGGCTTTATTGTCAACACCGGCAATGCGACGGAACGGGATGTACTGGAACTGATTTCGATCATCCAGCAGCGCGTGTTCGACGAATCAGGCGTGCAGCTGGAGCGCGAAGTCAAGCTGCTCAGCGAACTGTAAGAACGTGATTTTGCTCTCATCGGGCATAAAAAGGTAACCAACCATGTATCTGTTGATCGTCACCGGCCTCTCCGGCGCGGGAAAATCCCTTGCCCTCCACAGTCTGGAGGAGCAGGGTTATTTTTGCATCGATAACCTACCAAGCTCAATCCTGAAAGAATTCATCCATCTTTGCGACAGCGCAACGCCTGCAATAAAGAAAGCCGCCGTGACCATCGACAGCCGCGAGAGCCTGCTCTCCCGCTCATCGGAGTCCATCGCAGCCGTGCTGGACATGCTGGAGACGCCGTATGAAATGCTCTTTCTGGATGCGCGGGACGATGTGCTCATGAAGCGCTACAACGAAGTGCGCCGCCGTCACCCGATGGGTGAAGCGGGCGATGCCGCAACGGGCGTCAAGCGCGAACGCGTATTTTTGCAGCCCTTGCGCGACCGCGCGAACTACATCCTCGACACGAGCGACGTCAAACCAAAAGAGTTCCCGCAACTCATCGCGAAAGTGTTGCCGGAGTATGAGAGCAAGAGCTTCACGCTGTTGTTCTGCAGCTTTGGTTACAAGCGCGGCGTACCCGTGGACGCGGATTATGTGCTCGATATGCGCTTCATGCCAAACCCGTTCTATTTTCCGGAACTTCGTCCGCTGTCCGGGCTGGACGAGCCGGTTCAGCAGTTCGTCGCTTCCCAGCCTTCGGTCGGGCCGTTTTTCGACGGTGTGGAGCAGATGCTGCGAAATCTGATTCCGCTGTTTGAAGAGCAGGACAAGCACATTCTGCGCGTTTGCTTCGGTTGCACGGGCGGTCGCCACCGCTCCGTCTCCGCCGCTGAAGAGATGGCAAAACGCTTTGCCGACAGCGGCATGAATGTGCGCATCTACCATCGTGATCTCACGTGTGAGGCGACCGACATCAAGGAACGCTTCTCCAAGGATTGATCCTCGGGATGACACCGTATCATCAAACGCCGGAAGGCGTTTTTTGTTTCTCGCGTTCACAAGCTATTTTGCTGACGTAACTTACAAAATCGTTTATAATAAGAACCAGAATCGCGATTCGCGTTCAAAGAATGAAACGGGAGCATCCATGTCATTTTCCAGCAGCGCAAAAGAAGACCTCGTCAAGATCCGCCTCAAGTCGGATCTGATTCGGCTTGCCGAGCTCGCGGGGCTGGTGCATACCTGCGGCGCGTTGACCATCGGTCGCGGCAGAGGCGCGGTGTTTTCCAGCGAGACGCTCGCGGTGGGCAAACTCATCGTCTCCCTCGCGATCGCATTGTATCCGCTGGAACCCACCATCGAGCTCAGCGAACGAGAGCGTAGGCGGCCATTGACGCTGGTCACGCTGACCGGCGACGACGCGGAACGGCTGTTGCTCGATACAGGCCTGCTCGCCAATGAAGCGGGAGAATACTCCATTGGAGAAACGGTGCCGGATCGGCTGTTGCAGGATGACGAGTGCCGTCGCGCGTTTCTGCGCGGCGCGTTCCTCGGCAGCGGCTCGTGCACAAACCCGTATCGCGGCTATCATCTTGAGATCGTCGCGCACACCGATGCGTTTGCCGACCAGCTGCGCGCCGTGCTCGCGCTCTACGGGCCGGAAGCAAAGACGATGCTGCGGCGCGAAAAGCCTGTCGTCTATCTCAAAGGAGACGACGTCTCCGCGTTTCTCGCGCTCATTGGCGCGAACGGCTCCGCCTTGAAGTTTGAGAGCGCGCGCGCCGAGCGGGACTTTCGTAATTACGTTAACCGCACCACCAATTGCGAGACGGCGAACATCGAAAAAACCGTGCTCGCGTCCACCGATCAGGTCAACGCCATTGAAACCATCGAGGAGCACATGGGGCTCAACCGGCTTCCCGCTCCCTTATACGAAGCGGCGCTTTTGCGCCTCAACCACCCCGAGGCGACGCTCCAGGAGCTCGCCGACCTCGCCGAAATCGGCAAAAGCGGCATGAACCACCGCCTCGCGCGACTGGTTCGCATCGCAAAGGAGATCCGTCATGGGTAATTTCACGCATCTACATGTTCACACACAGTTCAGCCTGCTCGATGGAGCCGCGCGCATTTCCGATCTGGTCGCGCGCGCAAAGTCGATGGGTCAAACCTCGCTTGCCATCACCGATCATGGCGTGATGTACGGCGTGGTCGATTTTTACCGCGCATGCAAGAAGGCGGATATCAAGCCGATCATCGGTATGGAAACATACGTCGCCCCGCGTTCCATGCGAGATCGCGAAGGATCGCAGGATCGCGAATATGCGCATCTGATTCTGCTCTGTAAAAACGAAGTCGGCTATAAAAACCTCATGGTACTCTCCAGCGAGGCATTTCTGCACGGGTTCTATTATCGCCCGCGCATCGACTACGAGCTGCTGGAGCAGCATTGCGAAGGGCTTGTCTGCCTTTCCGCGTGCCTCGCGGGCGATATTCCGCAGGCGCTGCTGCAAAACAATTATGATCTAGCGCTCTCTCACGCAAAACGGCTGCAGCGCTTGTTTGGCGAAGACTTTTATATCGAGCTGCAAAACCACGGTATCCCGGAGCAGATTCAGTTACTGCCGGGGCTAAGAAAAATCGCAGCCGAGATCGGCGCGAAATGCGTCGCCACCAACGACGTGCACTATGTCTCGCCCGACGACGCGGAGGCGCAGGATGTGCTGCTCTGCATCCAGACACAGCGGTTTGTGGACGAACCCGACCGCATGCGCATGGAGGGCGACCAGTTCTTCCTCAAGAGCGAGTCGGATATGAGCCGCGCGCTGCCGGAAGACACGGAAGCGATCGCCAACACGATGGAAGTCGCGGAAAAATGCAACCTCGACATCCAGTTCGGCATCCGACGCATGCCCGCGTTTGTCGCACCCGAAGGGCAAACCAACGCCGCATATCTAAGACAGCTTTGCCTGAATGGCATGGCGAAAAAACTGCCGGACGCGGATATCGAAGCGCATGATCGCCTCAACTATGAGCTCGGCATCATCGAGCAGATGGGGTTTGTCGACTATTTCCTGATCGTGTGGGATTTCATCCACTACGCCAAGGTCAACGGCATCATGGTCGGCCCCGGTCGCGGCAGCGGCGCGGGAAGCCTCGCTGCGTACTGTCTTGATATCACGGACGTCGACCCGCTGAAGTATAACCTGCTGTTTGAGCGCTTCCTCAACCCGGAGCGCATCAGCATGCCGGACTTTGACATCGACTTCTGCTATGAACGCCGGCAGGAGGTAATCGACTATGTCGCCGCGAAGTACGGCGACGGACACGTCAGTCAGATCATCACCTTCGGTACAATGGCGGCGCGCGCGGTCATCCGCGACGTCGGCCGCGTGCTGCGCGTTCCCTATGCGGAAGTGGATAAGCTCAGCAAGATGGTACCGTTTGAGCTGAATATGACGCTGGAACGCGCGCTGTCGATTTCCCCCGACCTAAAAGCGCAATATCAGAGCGATGAGACGACCAAAAAGATCATCGACCTCTCGCTTCGGCTCGAAGGTCTTCCCCGTCACAGCTCGACCCACGCGGCAGGCGTCGTAATCTCCAGCGTGCCGATTACGGACGTGGTGCCGTTGCAGGTCAACGATTCCGTGATTACCACGCAGTTTCCGATGACTACGTTGGAAGAGTTGGGGCTTCTCAAGATGGACTTCCTTGGGCTAAGAACCCTGACCGTCATTCGCGACACGCTGGGTTTCATCGAAGAGAGCGGTAAGGCAGCGCCGGATCTCGACCGACTGCCGTTTACCGACGACAAGGTGTATCAAATGATCGCGGCGGGCGATACCGACGGGGTGTTCCAGTTGGAATCCAGCGGCATGCGACAGTTCCTTTCGCAGCTCAAGCCGGACTGCTTTGAAGACCTGATCGCGGGCATTTCCCTCTACCGTCCGGGTCCGATGGAGCAGATCCCCCGCTATGTCAAGGGCAAGCACAATCCCGGCAGCGTCGTGTATTCACACCCGCTGTTGGAGCCGATTCTTTGCACCACCTACGGCTGCATGGTTTATCAGGAGCAGGTCATGGAGATCGTCCGCGCGCTCGCGGGCTATTCCTATGGTCGAAGCGATCTTGTGCGCCGCGCGATGAGCAAGAAAAAGCACGACGTGATGGCAAAAGAACGCGCGTACTTCATCCACGGAACCGACGGCGTCGTAGGCGCTGTGGCAAACGGCGTACCGGAGGCGGTTGCAGACAAGATTTTCGACGAGATGATGGATTTCGCGTCCTACGCATTCAACAAATCCCACGCGGCGGCCTACGCTGTGCTCGCCTATCGCACGGCCTACCTCAAATACTATTACCCAGTAGAGTTTTTAACCGCGCTCATCAACAGCTTTTTGGGCTCCGTGGATACGGTCGCCAAATATGTCTACAGCGCGCGCAACCATGGCATCAAGGTGCTCCCGCCGGACGTGAACTTCTCCCGCGCGCGCTTCGCGCCGGAAGGCGGCGCGATCCGCTTCGGCCTCGCCGCGGTGCGCAACGTCGGCGGCGCGGTCATGGAAGCTATGGTCAGGGAGCGCACACAGAATGGTAAGTTCGTTAACTTTTTCGACTTTTGCGACCGCGTGGACGGACTTAACAAGCGCATGCTCGAGGCACTGATCAGCGCAGGCTGCTTTGACAGCATGGGCGGCAAACGCGCGCAATACCTCGCGGTCTACGAGCGCGCGCTGGACGCTTCCGTCGCCGTGAAGAAAGCGCGCGGCGCGGGACAGATGTCGCTCTTCGACCTGGAAGGCGGCGACACGCTGCAGAGCGCGGAAATCCCGCTGCCGAACGCGCCGGAGCTTTCGCACCAAATCATGCTGGTCAAGGAGCGCGAGTCCACGGGGCTGTACCTTTCCGGTCACCCGCTGGATAACTACGAAGCCCAGCTGAAAAAGCTCAAGTATACGATCGACGACCTCGCCGAAGCAGACGGCACAGGCACCATCAAGGACGAGGAGCAAGTCGTCGTCGGAGGCCTGCTGACCCAATGCAAGCAGCGGCCGACACGCTCCGGCAGCGGACTGATGGGCTACGCGGTGCTCGAGGGCATCACGGGCAGCGTCGAAGCGGTGCTCTTCCCGCGGACGCTTCAGCAGGCGGGACACATGTTTGTGGACGATGCGCCGGTGCTCGCGCGCGGCAAGCTCAATATCCGCGAAGATCGCGCAAACAGCTTGCTCATCGACGAGATCAAGCCGCTCGGCGAAGCGAACCGCAGCCTCTACATCCGTTTCGATTCCCTGCCGGACGACGTGATGGCACGCGCCTGCGCGTTCCTCAAGCGTTATCCCGGCGAAACGCCCGTCGTGCTATATGACGCGGCGAAGAAAATCGGCAAAAGCGCGCCGAAAGAATACCACGTTACTATTACGGATGCGTTCCTTGCCGCTGCCGAAGAAAAGTTCGGTTCCGACTGCGTCAAGCTGAAATAAAACCGCAGAACAAACCTAAAAATCGTCCGCGCGCAACCCGCGCCGAAAGGATACCATAAACATGGCACAGAAAATGCGCCCTCCCGTTGAGAAAAACGACGATCTCGTCGTCATCATTGAGTCCCTGACCAACGAGGGTCAGGGTGTTGCCCGCGTCGAAGGATTCGCCGTGTTCGTCGTCGGCGCGCTCGCCGGCGAAGAAGTCAAAGCGCACGTCATCAAGGTGCAGCCAACCTACGCCATCGCAAAGGCAGTCGAGATCATCAAGCCCTCGCCGGATCGCGTCCGCCCTGCCTGCCCGGTGTTTTCCCAGTGCGGCGGCTGCACGCTCTGGCACCTGAGCTATCCCGCGCAGCTGCGGCAAAAGCAGCAGTTTGTGCTGGACGCGCTCACCCGTCTCGGCGGATTTACAAGCGTACCCATGCAGCCCATCGTCGGCATGGAAGACCCGACGCGCTATCGCAACAAGGGCAGCTTCCCCTTCAGCGTGCTCGGTAATGCCGCCGTGTTCGGCTTTTATGCGGAGCGCAGCCACAGGCTTGTGCCTTTCTCCGACTGTTTGATTCAGGACGAACGCATCGTGGACGCTGCCCGCCGCGTCGCCGCCTGGGCAAACACCTGCGGCGTACCCGTCTACGACGAAACCACGGGCGAAGGACAACTGCGGCACGTCGTCGCACGCACAACTGCCGAAGGCGAGCTGATGGTCACAGTCGTGACAAAAGGCCAGCTCAAGAAAAAAGATGATCTTCTCTCGTTCCTCGAAAACTGCGACAGCGTTTGGCACAACGAAAACCCGAAGCTGACCAACGTCGTCTTCGGCGAGAAGTTTACGCTGCTTGCCGGAAGGTCCGCGCTCACCGAGACCATCGGCGGCAAGCGCTTCTCTGTCAGCCCACAGTCGTTTTTGCAGGTGAACCGCGTGCAGACGCAGGTGCTCTACGATACCGCGCGTGAGTTCCTCGCGGCAAAGGACAATGAGACGGTTGTGGATGGCTATTGCGGCGTCGGTACGATCTCGCTGTTTATTGCGGAGGACTGCAAACGCGTCATCGGTATTGAGCAGGTTGCGCCCGCGATTGAGGACGCGAAAGCAAACGCCACGGCTAACGGCGTGAAGAATGCGGAGTTCATCTGCGGAAATGTGGAGGATGTGCTCCCCCGCCTGTTCTCGCGCGAAGGCGGCGTGGATGCCATCGTGCTCGACCCGCCGCGCAAAGGCTGCGAAGAAGCGGCGCTGGAGGCAATCGCAAAGAGCACGGCTAAGCGCGTGGTCTACGTTTCCTGCAACCCCGCAACCCTCGCACGCGATTGCAAGTATCTGGCAGCGCATGGCTTCACACTCTCCGCCGTACGTCCCGTGGATATGTTCCCGCAGACGTGTCATGTGGAGTCGGTGGTGTTGATGGAGAGAGAAATTACCTGAAGTTAATGACAGTAAAGCACTATAAAATGATTTAATAGAGTAAAGAGTTTAAGTAATTAGCTTTAATACTTTCATTTTGTGAACATAATGCATAATCGTGGAATGATCCGATTCCCCCTATCCCCGTGACGTTGAAATCAAACAGGGACGACCATATTTAAGGAGTAACTTTGATAGACATCGAGCGGCTTGCTTTCAAATTCCGAGCTGCAATCGAAACAGCGTTGCAGGATGGTGCATTAGACACAGATGTTATGTTCTGTAATTTCCCAAATGGATGCTGCGGTGATACTTGCGACCTATTAGCTCAGTATTTTTTAGATCATGATATAAAAACAAAACGTGTTGTCGGTTCGGCAAAAACCGTCCAAGGTATCGGTAAGCAAACTCACGCATGGTTGTTGTTCAGAAATTGCGTTATAGTTGATATAACTGGCGATCAGTTTATTGACGATTCTACATTTTTAAATTATTGCAATCCCGTGTTTGTTGGCAAACGAAATAGATTTTATAAGCTATTTTCTATTGATACTGTTGAGCCATTTGCAGGTATTTGCGCTTTGGATTCATGTACTCAGAAAAGATTATCTGATCTTTATGTGATGTTAACACGGTATATTGTAGATTAAGAGCCATTTAGTTTGAACAGTTTTGCTTCAGCAAATTATTGTTCTCGCCTGCAATTATTTAATTCAAAAAATTCAATTGGAAATCAAATAGAAATACTATTTTCTTTTCCTGCAACCCCGCAACCCTCGCGCGCGACTGCAAGTATCTGGCAGCGCACGGCTTTACCCTCTCCGCCGTCCGTCCCGTGGACATGTTCCCGCAGACGTGCCATGTGGAGACGGTTGTGTTATTAACCAGAGAGTAATCATCGCACGCAATCCCCCTCAATTGCACAGTTTGCATCGCATATGCCCCGTTTCAACCAAACCGCAACGCAATTGTTGTTTGCGGAACGTACACCGATTTTGCGTTTAGAATGAATATGGAGATTTTGTTTTGAAGTATCATGGATCATGCCTTTGCGGCACAGTCACGTTTGAGGTGGAAGGAGGGTTTGAGAATTTCTACCTTTGTCATTGTGAGAGATGCCGAAAGGATACGGGTTCCGCGCATGCGGCCAATTTATTTTCTTCTACCGCAAAACTAACCTGGCTATCCGGCGAGGAGTTGGTTAAACGCTTTGATTTCCGTTCGGAAGGTCACATAAAGAGCTTTTGTTCCATTTGCGGCTCTGCACTGCCAAATCTTCAGTTCGATGGAGCTCTTCTGGTTGTCCCCGCAGGAAATATAGACAGCGACATAAACCTGCGGCCGCAAGGGCATATCTTTTGCTCACATCGGGCAAACTGGGATCACGAGTTGGAAAGCATTCCAGCGTTTGAAGAGTTCCCGGAAGAATGATATTGCGCATGCAGCGCGTAATCAAACCGAAAACTTACAGCAATATCGTTACCGTGGCGTAGAACTTTCGCCGCGGTTTTCTTTTGCAGGTCGCCTGAATCCGACCCCCGTAAAGCGGTAGCAAAGGGCATAAAACAAACAATGTTTGGCTTGCAACTTAAATTCAACGTGCTAATGTGATAATGTAGCAGTAATTGATATGCGGCAGTGATATTGTCTATTTGTCAACATTGACAGCAAATCTCAACCCATCATGTTGGCAAATCTTTCATCATACGCTCTCCGGAGGCAAGTATATGAAGCAGCAATCCGTAGACCTTCCCATACTCTCATTTGAAACCCAATCTTCTCTGGAGGACTGGCTGAAAAGCAACGCCGCAAGTTCTGCCGGTGTTTGGCTTCAAATCGCGAAAAAAAGCTCCGGCATCGCTTCGGTCACCTATGACGAAGCGGTCGAAAGCGCGCTGTGCTACGGATGGATTGACAGTCATAAGAAAACCTATGACGAGAAAACATGGATTCAGAAATTCACACCTCGCGGCACAAGAAGCATCTGGTCAAAGGTGAATACGGAGAAGGCAGAAGCCCTCATCGCAGCCGATAGAATGACCGAACAGGGATTCAAAGCGATTGAAAATGCAAAGCAAAACGGAAACTGGGACAATGCATACGAACCACAAAGCGTCGCTTCCCTACCGGAGGATTTTGCAAGGGAGTTGGAACAGAACTCCAAAGCGAAAGCATTTTATGATATGCTGAATGGACAAAACAAGTATGCGATTCTATTCCGCATCAAAAACGCAAAGAAACAGGAAACGCGCACAAAGAGGATTCAGCAGTTCATATCGATGTTAGAACGAGGCGAGAAGATTTACCCGTAGAAAACAGTATTAAAATTTGACCGATGTTCCGTTTACATGTGGACGACGGTCTTCGGCATTTGAGCCAAAGACAAATCATTCATTGCGATACTTTCAATTTTGAATGGGAGGCATGCTTTGAAAATTCGATCTGCCTACACCTGTCCGCTTGAGATCGTTCACGACATCATCAAGGGAAAATGGAAGACGATCATCATGTTCCAGCTGCGAAAAGGCAATCTTACCTTATCCGAGTTGGAACGCGGCATCGAAGGCATTACGCAGAAGATGCTGTTGCAGCAGTTAAACGAGCTTCAGAAGTTTGGCTTGGTTGCAAAAAACGTGTTCCCCGGCTACCCACTGCACGTTGAATACTTTCTGACCGAGCCGCGGGGTCGCAAGATGCTGCAGGCAATCCAGATCATGCAGGAAGTCGGCATCGAGTATATGGAACAACACGGAATGGAGCGAAGAAAAAGTACTGCTACTGAAAATACGACCGGGCTTGAAGACAACACGCGTGATACCCACCAGAAAGTGGGTAATTGACCACCTTAGAACGGCTGGATAAGATTTGATCAAAAGCAAGAAGGGAATCTGACATATGAAAACCGCACTTGTTCTCATCGATATCCAGAAGGACTATTTCCCCGGAGGGAACCGGGAGCTGTATTTGCCGGTGATCGCTGCCGAACATGCAAAGGTACTGCTGGCGTATTTCCGGCAGAACGATATGGATGTTTTTCACATCCAGCATGTCAGTAAGAACGAGAAAGCCGATTTCTTCCGGCCGAATACCGAAGGAATCGAAATCCACCCGTTGGTTTCTCCCCTCCCCAGCGAACCGGTATTTGTGAAGCATTATCCGGATGCGTTCTGGGATACGGGGTTGGAACAGGCGCTGCGTGCCAAGCAGATCGACACCCTCGTGATTTGCGGAATGATGAGCCATATGTGCATCGATACATCCATTCGGGCTGCAAAACGATTGCACTTCGATGTGTTACTGGCAGAGGATGCTTGCACGACAAAAGACTTGAACTGGAGAAGCACGCAGATCCCCGCAAATACGGTTCATCAGACGATGATGGCCGCGCTGGATGGTACTTTTGCCAAGGTTGAAACGACAGAGACGATTCTGCAACAGCTTTCTTCCGTAAACTATGCCAGAGGAGTTTTTAACTAATTTGTCTCCGTTACAGTCATTTATGATGACGCAACAACCAACACAACCTGACCGAACAAATTTACAACGTCATTTATGTCCTGAATCGACAAAGGAGGATTCATATGAAACAGGTTCAATGGGGAATCGTCGGAACCGGCAACATCGCAAACCAATTCGCGCAAGGACTGCAACTGGTTGAAAATGCGAAGATCGCAGCCGTTGCTTCGCGCAACGTCAACAGCGCAAAGGTGTTTGCACAGACGTTTCATATTCCCAAATACTACGGCAGTTATGAAGAAATGGCCAAAGACCCCGACCTCGACATCATTTATATTGGAACCCCGCATCCGCAGCACTATGAGAATGTGATGCTGTTTTTAGAAGCGGGCCGAGCGGTAATCTGCGAAAAGCCGTTGGGCGTGAACGCGGCGCAGGCCGAGAAGATGATTGCAAAAGCGCGGGAAAAGAACGTCTTTCTCATGGAAGGTATGTGGACGCGCTTCTTCCCTGCATTCCAAAAAGCGCTGGAGTGGGTACGCTCCGAGTGTCTCGGTGAGCCGCGGGTCATTCACGCGGTGTTCGGTATTGACGGCAGCGCCAACAAGCAGCAGTGGCGCTTCCGTCACGATATGGCGGGCGGCGCTCTGCTGGATGTCGGCATCTATCCTCTCGCGCTGACATTTGCGATGTTCGGCTCTGATCCCGTCAAGGTTACTTCTTCCGCCTACATCAAAGACGGCATAGACGAATATAATACGTTTACGTTTGAATATGCTGACGGACGCATCGCGGTGCTGACTGACGGCATCGGACTCAAGATGGAAAACCACGTTACCATCGCCGGAACGAAGGGCACGATCAAACTTGGTGATGGTTGGTGGCATGCAGACAGAGTGGAATATACGCCATCGAGCGAGAACTATATCGGCATTGCACCGGGACACGACATCTTCGATATGCCATATCCTGCAACCGGATTTCAATATGAGGCGGCAGCGGTACAGCAGCATTTCTTAAACGGGCTCAAGGAAGCACCGGAAATGCCACTCGACGAAACGCTGAAGATTGCGCAAATGATGGACAGACTCCGCAAGGAGTGGAATCTCGTCTACAAAGAGGACGAAGCATAAAAAGTAAAAATTCTTAAAGATGCATTTGGGCTGGCTACGTTGATAAACGGAAGTGAGGATATCCTATGCCTTACACCATTAAGCCGTTGACTCCCGAAACTTGGGATGATTTCGAGAACCTGGCACAGCGTCACAATGGCGTCTGGGGTGGGTGCTGGTGCATCTGGTTCCATCAGTCGCCCGAGATCAAGCGCGGTACGTCCGAACAAAACAAGGCGCTCAAAAAGTCGCTCGTACAGCAAGGCAGAGCACACGCAGCACTCGTGTATGCGGATGCTCTGCCGATTGGCTGGTGCCAGTATGGTTCCCCGCAGGAGCTGCCCGCAATCTATCATAGAAAAGAAGTCGAGTCCGGCGACTACGTCTTCCCCGACTGGCGCATCACCTGTCTGTTCATCGACAAAAGCTATCGCGGAAAAGGCGTCGCGAAGGCCGCTGTTGAAGGCGCGCTAGAGTTGATCCGCCAATCTGGCGGCGGCGTTGTGGAGACCTATCCGCAAAACACCGAAGGGCAGAAAATCTCCAGTTCGTTCCTTTACAACGGCACACGGTCGCTTTTTGAGTCCTGCGGGTTTACGCTGATCCGAAACAAAGGGAAAAATCATTGCATCATGCGGATCACCGTATAAAGCAATTGCGCTTAAATGATCCGTGCCAACAGGAGGAAGTATGAATCAGGATATTGTTCAATACCACGCAGGGCTTTCTGCAAATGACAGGCTGATCTGCAAACAACTGATGGGTGCGATTGAGCAAAATTTGCCGCAGGCAATTGGTAAGGTCTGGCACGGCAGCCCTGTCTGGTTTATCGATGATAACCCGATTGTCGGTTACAGCAAACAGAAAAACCATGTTCAGCTTCTGTTCTGGAGCGGGCAATCATTTGACGAAACATCTCTGACACCTGTCGGAAAACATAAAGCCGCTGAAATGACGTATACCGATGCCTCGCAGATCAATACTGCACAATTGAGCGCATGGCTTAAGAAGTCCGAACAAATCCAGTGGGATTACAAAAACATCGTAAAACGCAACGGAGAATTGGTTCGCTTGCGTTGAAAAGGATTATATCCTCATTTGCGGACGGTAAAATTGTTGAGGACAGCAGCGCAGCAAATACATTTGATGCATTCTGCGAGGCGGGGAATATCAAGCCTGCCTAAAAATTATCGCCTGTATCAAAGAAGAAACCGCAATGAAACAGGACATAACCTTTTCAAAGGGTGCTGAATATCGTAGAATAGCATATAAGACACTTGCGCACTGCGTACAAGATTGTGATGTCAGCGAAGAACCGGGGAGGAAATTTACTACATGTCTCTTGTGTTTGTTTTTGTGGTCGGCTGTTCGCTGGCGCTCCTCTTGGCTGTCATGTTCTACGCCCTGCGTAATCTCGACATTGCCGGTTCCAGGGCATATGTGCTCCAGATTGTGTTTGTTACGATTTGGTCGCTTGGCTCCTTGTTTGAGATGCTATCTCCTACCGAGCAAGCTATGCTTCTCTGGCGCAACATCGAGCAAATTGGTGTATTTTTTCTTCCTGTCGCGTGCGTGTATTTCGCAATCGACTACGCGGGCTATGACAAACTGAAAAAGTTCCTTCCCGTTTTGACGATCATTCCCGTGATCGCCATTTTGCTAATCTTTACGGATTCACACACGCACCTCATGCGAACGAGTTATACCGTCGTCTACAATCAGTTGTTTGGTAACGCATTGTCCGTACAGCAAACGTTTCTGGGCGTTTTGCTCGTTTCCTACAACTATGTGCTTGTGCTGCTCGCGCTCATCATTCTGTTTGCCTTCTCGCGTCAGGTCGCAAAAGCCCAACGAGGGCAGGTCATTCTGGTCCTCTTTGCGACGGCGCTTGTGTTCATCCTCGCGTTCTTTAAGACCGCGTTTCTGGAAGGAACGCGTATCAACCTGCCAATCGTCACGATCTATCTGCCCGGCGGATTGATTCTTTTCTATAATCTTTATAAGAATAAATTCTTTCAACTCTCACCCATCGCGCGGGAGAAGGTGTTCGACGTCATCGACGTCGGCGTCATCGTCACCCACTACAAGGGTACCATTACCGACCTAAACCACTGCGCACAGTCGATCATGCGGGACAACATGAATATTCAGCTTCCGCTTCTCGGTTTAAACGTGTGCGACTTCGAAGCGCAGTACCCCGACTGGGTACAGCTTTTGAAATCCAGCACTAACGGGAGTCTGGAGCTGGAGCTGCAAAACAATGAGACGTTCTTCATTGAGATTCGCGTCTACCCGCTGCAAACAGGCAGCGGACGGTCGATTGGCTCCGTCTCACTGTTGCGCGATATCACGCTGTTGCGCAAACAGGAGCTGGCACTCCGTGCCAGAGCGGAGACGGATTTCCTGACGTCGCTGATGAACCGGGATAGTTTTTTGAAGGAGTTCGATCGCATCAACCGGGAATGCGGTGTTGCGGGAAACCCCATCAGCGTATTGATGATGGACATGGACAAGTTCAAGGCCGTCAACGATACCTACGGGCACGATGCTGGAGACCGCGTATTAAAATCGATAGCCGAGCTACTTCGCTCCACCTTGCGAGAGGGTGATGCCATCGCGCGCATCGGAGGAGATGAGTTCGCGGCGGTGCTGCCGAATGTAGACCAGCGCGGGGCTTCCGAAATTGCAGAACGAATTATTCAGGCCGCGACGGAACAGCAAATACCAATCGATGCGCAGACCAGTATTCCGATGAAACTCAGCATCGGCATATGCGATTGTCAGAGCACGCGCGTAATGAACGAGATGCTGCAAAACGCGGATAAAGCCATGTACATTGCAAAAGACAGACTTGAGAAGTATCATATTTACAGTAACAGTTGATGCTATCGAATTTTTTATCCATACAAAAGAACACGCACACTAACCTAATGTTGTAGCGAATGATGTAATCTTCGACTGGAGACGCGAATGATCAAAAACCAATGGTATGCCATATTGGATTCCAGACAAGTAAAGAAAAATAAACTCATCGGCGTCACGCGGCTTTCCGAGAAGCTTGTTTTCTGGCGGGATGCGGCGGGTGACGTACATTGCGTCTATGACAAGTGCTGCCACAGGGGTGCTTCCCTCTGCGCCGGCAAACTCGTAAACGATCATGTCGAGTGCCCGTTCCACGGATTTCAATATGACGCAAGCGGAAAGGTCACGTACATCCCTGCAAACGGAGCCGCCGCCAAGGTTGTGGAGAACTACCGCGTGCATGCATATCCGGCGCGGGACGCCTATGGATTCATCTGGGTTTGGTATGGGGATTACAGCGCGGATCTGCCCGAAATTCCGTTCTTTGAGGAGCTGAAGACCGGCTTTTCCTATGGCCAGTTTTCCGAGAACTGGAACGTGCACTATTCCCGCGCGATCGAAAACCAGCTCGATGTCGTGCACCTGCCGTTTGTGCATCACAACACCATCGGGCGCGGCAACCGCACGCTCGTCAATGGGCCTGTCGTGAAATGGCAAGAAAACTGCATGACGTTTTATGTGAAAAACGAGCCGGATCACGGGCAGCGACCCCAGAAACCCAACGAGATTGCGGATTATGAGAAACTGTTTCACCTGCGGTTTCAGATGCCGAATATCTGGCAGAATATCATTTCCGATCAGCTGCGCGTGTTCGCGGCATTTGCTCCGGTTGACGAAGAGAATACGCACATCTACCTGCGCTTCTATCAGAGTTTTGTACACGTGCCTGTATTGAAGCAACTAGTAAACGCGCTCAGCACCGTTTCCAACCGCGTTATCCTGCATCAGGATCGCAGGGTCGTGCTCACACAGCTGCCGAAGAAGAGCGAATTCACGATGAAGGAAAACCTTGTGCAGGGCGACCTGCCGATTCTGGAATATCGCAAAAAAAGAGATCAGTTGAAGCGGGCAAACGACGCCGCTGAACCGCAGAAATAATCCCATATCGCAGATAGGAGAATTTGATGCAACAAAAACGCGCCGTCCTCGCGGGCATACTTTGCTGTATGCTCCTGTTTGGTTGTGCGGTTTCACCGGAGATCGCCACAACGCAGTCTCCCGTTCCGGCAACGCCTTCTCCTACGGTGACCGCGACGCCAAGCCCCTCTCCCACCCCGACACCCACGCCAACACCGGAGCCAACGCCGTATATCGGCCCTCCGCCGGACTATGTACTACAGTTTGCGGACGAGTTTGATGCGCCTGAGATAGATGAAAATATCTGGGGCTTTGAAATCGGCCCCTGGCCATATAACAAGGAGTTGGAGAATTACAGGCGCGAGAACGCTTGGATCAAGGATGGCAATCTCGTCATCGAGGCGCGAAAGGAACCGGCGGGAAACCGCGATTACACCTCTGCGCGCCTGACCACGCTGGGCAAACTCGACTTCACCTATGGTTATCTAGAGGTGCGAGCCGCAACGCCTGTCGCGCGCGGTACATGGTCCGCCATCTGGCTGCTGCCGACCGATCTGCGGTACGGCGGCTACCTGCGTTCCGGCGAAATCGATGTGTTGGAGCGCGTGGGATACGACGCAAAGCTCGTCCACGCGACAATCCACACCGAGGCGAATAACTCTGTCAACGACAACCCGATTACCGCGAGCGCGCGATTGACCAGAAAAGACGCAGGCTTCCACGTCTACGCCATGCTCTGGACCGAGTCGACGATTGAAATCTCGCTTGACGGGATTAACGTACTTACGTACATTCGCCCTGCGGATGCCACGAGCAAAACCTGGCCGTTCGACGTGCCGTTTCACCTGATTCTAAACCTCGCGGTCGGCGGGTCATGGGGCGGGCAAAAGGGCATTGACGACGAAGCCTTCCCGCAGCAGATGCTGGTCGATTATGTGCGTCTCTATACGCTTCCTGCCGAAGCGACGCCCGAAGAATAGCAAAAAGCATCAATTCGTGCTTTGTGAATCCGCACAACCTTTGTGTTATGATGTTCAAAGCGATTCAATCAAGGAGCAGTCATATGGGTCAATCCCCGTTGCGCGTTGCGCAAATCACCGGCATCATGAACAACGGCGGCGTCGAAGCCGTCGTGATGAATTATTATCGCGCGATCGACAAGTCTCGCGTACAGTTTGATTTTTTCGTCGACGAGACAAGCTCGTTTCCGCAGCGCGAGGAGATCGAGCGGCTCGGCGGGCGCTGTTTCCTCGTGCCGTCCTATGCGCACCCGTTTCGTTATGTGCGCGCGCTCCGGAAACTCTTTCGAAAACACCGCTACAAGATCGTGCACTCGCAGCTCAATACGATGGGCGTTTTTCCGCTGTTTGCGGCGTGGCTCGCCCGCGTGCCCGTCCGGATCTGCCACAATCACAGCACCGCACATCGCGGCGAGGGCAAGAAAAACCTGATGAAGAAGCTTTTGCGCCCGTTCTCACGTCTGTTTGCGACCCACTATTTCGCCTGCGGGGACACTGCAGCGCGCTGGATGGATTCTATGCGCAGTTTGACATTGCTCAAACCGCAAAGCAGCTGGTAGCGTTTTATTTGAAGCAAAATAAATAGCCTCCGCTTGAGCAAATGCTCTTTGCGAAGGCAAATATGAAAGAAATGTATGTTGATTGAAATCCTCGATGGAGAACCGCGAGTCGACGACGTAAAGACGCTCTTTACGGAGTATGCCGCTTCTCTGGGCATTGATCTGGGCTATCAAAACTTCGACGACGAGTTTGCGTCTTTACCCGGCAAATATGCACATCCGTATGGCAGGCTCTATCTTGCGTTTGTGGATGGTGCGCTTGCCGGATGCATCGCCATGCGTAAGCTCAGCGAGACCCGTGTGGAGATGAAGCGGCTTTATGTGTGTCCCGATTTTCGCGGCGCAAAGCTCGGTCTTGCGCTCGTGACTAAGGTGATCGAGGATGCGCGGGAGATCGGCTACTGTGAGCTGGTGCTCGATACCCTCGCAACCATGAACCGCGCGCAGGATCTCTATCGCGGTCTTGGGTTTGTCGAGACACAAGCATATTATGATACACCCATTGAGGGAACGGTGTTCCTGCGACTCGCTCTGTAGAAAGACGGTATGTTCTTCAAGCGCCGCTCATGCGGCGCTTTTATTTTACGTTCTCTTGCTTGCATATACATGGAAAGCTGGTATAATACGAAAAACAACTTGGAACTTCGGGGGACAGAATCCACACATGCAAAAAACCTCAAAAAAGCCACTCCGTTTCGCCACGCTAATCCCCTTTCTGATACTGTTGCTTGCCGGCGGTGCGGGTGGATACCTCATCGGCCAATCACTGGCGGGTATTTTCGAACAAGTTGCCCAGTTGCCGGATGCGTTGGTGTTCGCTCTGGTCTTCCTGATTGTGATCTCGGCGCTATATCTACAGATTCTACTGCATGAAGCGGGTCATCTCGTATTCGGGCTGCTGACCGGCTATCGGTTCTTGTCCTTTCGTGTGGGTTCGCTGATGCTCGTCCGGGAACAGGGCAAATTCCGCTTGAAGTCGTTTTCCATCGCGGGCACAGGCGGGCAATGCATTCTGATACCGCCTGCTTGGAACGAACATCATAACCCATTCGTGCTCTACCATCTTGGTGGCGCGATCATGAATTTCATCACCGGTGCTATCTTTCTTCTCCTGTATCTGTTCGTTTCGTTGCATGCCATCATTGCCGCGCTTTTTGCTTCGCTCGCCGTCAGCGGTGTTGCAATCGGGCTGATGAACGCTGTTCCGCTCAACACGGAACTGTTGAGCAACGACGGCGGCAATGTGATACTACTTCGAAAAGATCCGCTCGCGCTCCGTGCAAGTTTTCGGATGCTGGAGATTCACAGCACGCTTGCGAAAAGCACCCGACTGAAAGATATGCCGGAAGACTGGTTCACGCTACCTGTAGATGCAGGTCTAGGAAACCAGATGACCAACTCCATCGAGGTGTTTGCAATCAACCGACTGCTGGATCAGCAGGAGATCGGAAAAGCCTTGGAACGCATCCGCAAGCTGTTCGATTCCGGCGCGTCGATTCACGGTCTACATCGCAATATGCTGCGCATCGATCTCATTTATTGTATGCTGATGCAAGGCGATGCACAGTCGGCAGAAAGCGAACTTGATGACACATTGCGAAAGTTCATGCAGGCGATGAAGAATTTCCCCTCTATTCTTCGCACGCAATATGCGACGGCGTTGCTGAAAGACAACGACGCAAAGCAAGCCGAGGAGATTCTTAAACGTTTTGACCGCATCGCAAAGAAGTATCCCTATCCATGCGATATCGAGTCGGAACGGGAGCTGATCCTTGCAGCAAAACAAAAGAGTTTGCAGAACCAAACGGATACAACCTCTTTACTGCATAACTAACCCGATTCACCAATTAACGGAACAAAAATCAACAGGAGGAAACCACCATGCAGCAGATCATACCTCATCTTTGGTTCGACACGCAGGCGGTTGAGGCCGCCAACTGGTATGTCTCCCTCTTTGAACATTCAAGCGTTAATCGCATCTCGCAGTTGCACGATACCCCGTCCGGCGATGTGGACACCGTAGATTTCATGCTCGGCGGCGTCGAGTTTTTCGCCATCAGCGCAGGCCCGTTCTTCTCGTTCAACTCCGCTGTTTCACTGATGGTCACCTGCTATAGCGCGGGCGAGGTCAATCGCCTCTATCAGCAGCTCAGCGATGGTGCGTCAATCATGATGCCGCTCGGCGAATACCCCTTCAGTAAACGTTATGTTTGGCTCGAGGATCGATTCGGTCTGAATTGGCAGCTCTGCTATTTTGAAACCACGGAGATCACGCAAAAAATCCGCCCGGTTCTGCTCTTTGGCGCAGATGTTTGCGGTAGGGCGGAAGAAGCGCTTCAGTTCTATCAAAGCGTGTTCCCAGACAACGTACCCGGGTATGTCAATCATTATCTACCGGGCGAGGCGGGCGACCCGCGCGCAAAGACCAACTACGCGGAGCTGACGCTGCTTGGGCACCAGTTTGTGGCGATGGATCACGGCATCGGCGGAGACGAAACGTTCAACGAAGCGTTCTCGTTTCTTGTTTTGTGCGACACGCAGGATCAGATTGACTACTATTGGATGAAACTCTCCGCAGTTCCGGAAGCAGAGCAATGCGGTTGGTTGAAGGACAAGTTCGGACTATCCTGGCAGATTGCGCCGCGCGTGCTCAACGAAATGCTCTATGCCGCAACGCCGGAAGAAGCAAAGCGCATCACAGATGCGTTCCTACAGATGAAAAAGCTCGATATCCGCGCTCTGGAAAGAGCGAAGCAGGGTTGATTCGCCAACCCATCATGACAGTGGCATTAAGTATTATTGAGCAACTAGACAAATGAGCTCATTTGCATAAACAGAACAGAGAGGTATTGAACCATGGAAGTAACCGATCTCCGGCAGGAAATGAACCGCCAGCTGGAAGAAAGACACCTGCTGGATCAAGTCAGAGAATATACCGATGCGTATTTTGACCGCGTGCGCGACATGCGCGCCGTTCCGTCCGAAGCGGACAAAAAAGTGCTTAGTGTATTCGACGAAGCGATGCCTACCGGCTCGCAGGACGCGGCGGAGACGCTCGCACTGCTGCAAAGCGCAGGCGAAAACACGATCTCCGCGCAGGGCGGCGGCCGTTATTTCGGCTTTGTCAATGGCGGTATTCTGCCGGTCTCCCTTGCCGCGCGCTGGCTCGCCGACGCGTGGGATCAAAACGCCGCGCTCTCCGTCATGTCCCCGCTGACTGCTACGTTGGAGCACGTCTGCGAACGCTGGCTCGTGGATCTTCTTGGCCTGCCGGAAGGCACCGCCGCGGGATTTGTCAGCGGCTCCTCTACTGCAACCCTCTGCGGGCTCGCCACCGCACGAGACGCGCTCCTGCTTCGGCAGGGTTGGGATGTGCGCGAACGCGGGCTATATGGCGCGCCCGTAATCCGCGTCGTACTCGGCGAGCAGGCGCATTCCTCGGTTCATAAAGCGCTCTCGCTGATCGGTATGGGCAAAGCCAATGTCGTCATCGCTCCCGTGGACGATCAGGGACGCATCGATCCCGATCGACTGCCCGAACTTGACGGCAATACGCTTCTGATTCTGCAGGCCGGCAACGTCAACGGCGGCGCGTTTGATCCGTTTGAGCCGCTCTGCGCGCGTGCCCGCGCATGCAACTCATGGGTGCATGTAGACGGCGCATTCGGGCTCTGGGCGGCTGCCTGCAAGGAGACAAAGGCGTTTACACGAGGTATGGAGCTTGCGGATTCCTGGTCGACCGATGCTCACAAAACGCTCAATGCGCCATACGACAACGGCGTGATCTTCTGCCGCGACCGCAACGCGTTGGTGCAAACCATGCAGGCCAGCGGCTCGTATCTGATCTACAGCGAACAGCGCGACGGCATGCTCTACACGCCGGAAATGTCCCGCCGTGCGCGGAGCATCGAACTCTGGGCGGGACTGCGCTATCTCGGCAAATTCGGCGTGGATGCGCTGGTTGCTGGGCTTTGCGAAAACGCGCGTTACTTCGGCGATCTTCTTCGCGCGCGCGGGTTCCGTGTGCTCAACGACGTCGTGTTCAATCAGCTCGTCGTCGCCTGTGATTCTTCGGAAGAGACCAAAGCGACGCTGGAGGAGATTCAACTCGGCGGCGTGTGCTGGTGCGGCGGCGCGGTCTGGCGCAACGAACCGGTCATTCGCGTCAGCGTTTGCTCCTGGCGGACGACGAAAGAAGACGTTGAGATGAGCGTTGCTGCGTTTGCAGATGCGCGTGCCCGTGCTCAAAAATTGAAATAACTTTGTTGGTGAGAATATGAGTGAACTTATTATCTTGCGCATCGTTCCCGAATGGGGCGATGATTCCAACGCGATTCACCCGGTGGTCGTGCTCGACGGTGATTACCTCGCGCTGTTCGACTGCGGGTATTTTGGGTCTCTTCCCTCGATCGAAGCAGCATTTTCGGAACATGACCTCTCCTGCTCGCAGCTAACGCATGTCGTTTTGACGCACCACGATCACGACCACGTCGGTGCGCTTGCCGCGCTGAAGCGCAAGTATCCGCAGGTTCAAATTGTCTCCGGTCATGAAGAAGCGGCATATATCAATGGAACGAAGCCCGCATTGCGGCTGACACAGGCGCGCGCTATGCAGCCTTCTTTGGAAGGTGATGCGGCCGCCTTCGGGCTGAAGTTTCTTCAAATGCTGGAACGGCTGAAACCGACTGATGTGGATATCACGATTGAGGACGGCGACATTCTGCCGATCTGTGGCGGCATTGAAGCGCTTGCAACGCCGGGCCACACTGCCGGACATATGGCGTATTATTTGAAGGCGTTGGATACGATCATCGCGGGCGACGCCGCCGTGTTGGAAGGCGGTGCGCTGATACTCGCCTATCCGCAATATGCGGAAAATTTGCCCTTGGCAGAGAAATCGTTTCAACGGATTCTCGACCACCCTGCAAAGACAATCATATGCTATCATGGCGGCGTGTTCCGGCGATAGAGCTTTCCTGCAACAAGAAAGGCGGCGCATTTGCGCCGCCTTTCTTTATTCGATTTCCCAGGATTCTATGAACCGGTCCAAATGAACGCGCCCTGATTCCGACGGTTCCGCACTTTCCGGCAGAATGTCGAAGGAAAGCGCATTTTCGTAAAACTCGTAAACGTAGAATGAATGATACTCTTTCGCCGCGAATAATGGATCGCCGTTTCGCATCTTGCCTGCTTTCATCAATCGCGAAAAATACCCGCTCATGGCTTCTCTTGGCCGCAGGATCATCATTTTATACAGCATCTCTCGCACAGCAGCATTAAAAAACTGCTCCCGCATCAGAATGATTCCGAGATTGAGCTGCGCATCGGCGGCAAAATAAGCATCGCTCGTGGTGGTGATGCCTTCGATATAGGCACGCAGCGAGATCAGCTCCTCCGGCTCATACGCAAGACGCAAGCTTTCTTCCAGGTCGATGCTGAGCCGCTTGATGATCTCTTCCAGAATCGCGTCCTTGCTCGGAAAGTGATTATAGATTGACGCGGCTTTGATTCCAACCGCCGCGGCAATCTCCCGCTGGCTCACAGCCGAAAATCCGCGTTCCGCAAACAGTTGCGTTGCGGTTTTTAATATTTTCTCCCGATTGGAGATTGCTTTCTCATTCATATCTCGTTCAAGCCTCTCAAGCTGAATACATACTTGTTATGCACATCGTTCTATCTAAAAGTAAACTAACGACGTTAGTTTGTCAAGTCGCAATCAAATTACAATCATTAAATAACTTTTGGATAACCCTATTGACAAGCTAACATCGTTAGTCTATCATCAAGCTAACGTTGTTAGTCTCAACCGTTCAAACGGGAAAATCACGCGAGACTACACCGAGGGGGGAAACACATGAACCGAATTTTAGTAGCTTATGCAAGCAAAACCGGTACGACAAAACGAGCGGCGGAGATGCTCGCGCGTTCGCTTGCGCCGGACTGCGACCTTTACGACCTGCGGCGCGGCATGCTGCAAACGCTGAGCGGAACCGAAACGCGCATGCCGTTTCGTTCACTCGACCTGACCGCTTATCGCGCAATCGTGCTCGGCAGCGCGATGTATATTGGAAGACCGGTCAAGCCGTTCCTGCGCATCTTGCAGGAATCCGCCTCGTCGCTCACGCGCCAACCGCTCTATCTCTTTACCTGCGGTCTTGCTACCGCAAAAGAAGAGCAATCCTATCTGTGGCCGCTGCTGCCCGGAGAAATTGCTGACCACGCGAAAGAGCTTCACCACTTCGGCGGCGAACTCTGTGAAAAAGGCGGTTTCTTCCAGCGGATGATGCGCAAGGATTATGAGAAAAAAGGTCTCGCATTGCCGAAGCTGGACGAGGTCAGTGTGCAGCAGCTATCAGCGCTGCTGCAATCGTAACGATCCATTTGAGGGGGAATTCATATGGAAAAAAAGAAATTAACCGCGGGGAAAATCATCCTGCGCGTTCTACTCAGTATCGTCAGTGTCATCGTGGTCATCTGCCTCATCGGCGCAGGATTCGTCATGCTCGGTAAAAACAAGACGCTGACCGCGCCGCTCAACGGCATCTCGCTTGCGTCCGTCGCGGACGGTACCTATGAGGGCAGCTACTCCGGCTTTCGCTGGAGCAACTCTGTGTCCGTCACGGTGCAGGATCACAAGATCACCGCCATCGAACAGGTGAAGCCGCAGGTTGTCGCCTCACAGGATACGATCACGAAGCTGATCGACAGCGTGATCACATCCCAGAGTACCGATATCGATGTTGTCTCCGGCGCGACGGCAGACACCCGGGCGTTTCTGAGTGCTGTCGAGGATGCGCTCAATCCCTGAACTGCTTCAATTCGCAAGCACAGCATTGTTAGTTTTTAACAGTGCTGTGCTTTTTCTTTGCAAGGATTCTTGTACACTCTCACCTTTATACATATAATGAGTGTATTGTATGTTCATAGTTGTTACTATTACTTTAGGAGGAAGCACGCTTTTGCCTATCGTTAGCTTCACAAAACCAGAGCTGCAAATCGTTCACGAGGTGCGCGAGCTGGAAAAAATCTGTCAGGTACACGACCAATTACAGGGGTCGCTTTTTCTCGATCCATCCCTGAATTTCTCGCCGGATGTCCCCTGCCTGCTCGCGCTCTACGAGGGCGAAGAGCTCGCTGGTGCGATGACATTTTTTGCGCCGACACAGGAAGAAGCAGAGGTTGTCGCGCTCACGTATCCTACATATCGTCGCCGCGGGGTGTTCCGTGCGCTGGTGCAGGAAGCCGCCCGAAAAGCAACCCAACTGCAAATCCCCGACTTTTTATTCGTCTGTGAACCGCAGTCCGTGGACGGTGTTGCCGCGCTTGGTTGGTTTGCGTCCAAGCCGGACCATACGGAGTATGCGCTGCGCTATGATCGTAATCTCCCGCCTGATCGCCTGATGACGCTCTCGGGTTTGACAATGCATCGCGCCACAGCGGAAGATCTTGCCGTCATGGCGCAAATCAGTGCCGAGAGTTTTTCGGAAGAAGTGGAGCGCGCGGCGCATTTTATGGAGCTTGCGTTGGTCTCGAAAACGCGCAGACAATATCTGTTTCGCCTGGATGGCGAGCCGGTCGCCATCGGCGCGCTCGGCATCGAGGATGGCGAATCAACCGTCTATGGCCTCGGAGTGCGGTCGCAACTGCAAAATAAGGGCATCGGTCGAAGTATGGTGGCGCTGTTGGTCAGAGAATCCTATGCGCTGGGCGTCGAGGATATTCTGATCGAAGTCGACAGTACCAACGCGCGGGCGCATCACCTCTATCTCTCCTGCGGGTTTATAGCGGAGGCGACATATGACTATCTACGCGCGCCGGTAGCGCAGTTTCTCACGCAAGAAACGTAAGAAAAGGCTCCGAACGAGTTCGTTCGGAGCCTTTGTTTATGAGAGTTTCTGTTAATGTAAGTTTCTGTTAAAGAGAGCTTCTGTTAATGAGAGCTTTTGCTTATTTAAGATTTTTCGAGAAGAAATCCAGCACCGCGGCATTTGCCTGCTCCGGCTGTTCCAGCGGAAGTATGTGCCCCGCTTTGGGGATCACGATCAGCTCCGCTGAAGAACCGTGTAATCCAGCGAGCCGAACCGCGCGCTCCATCTCCGCCTGCTTGACGAGTCTGCTCTCCGCACCGCGCAGCCAGAGCGTCGGGCACCGAATCGCCTCTACCTGCGACAGCAAGTTCCAGTTCAGCTTCGTGAGGTTGATCGCGCCGATCTGCCAATCGTCCATATCCTGCTCGCCAAAGTTGAACTTGCCGCGAATCTCGTCCTTCAAAATCGCGGTCAGCCGCGCGGAGTTGCGCGGAGCAGTTCCCTTTGTATAGATCGACCGCAGCACCTTCTCGATCTTGGCATCGCTATACTTGACATACTGCCGACTGAGCAGACGAAGCATCCCCGGCGTGCGGATATAGAAATAGGTGAACCATTGCAGATCGACCTTGTCACCGATACCGCCCGGCTCAAACAAAACCATCGTCTCCACTTGCTCGGGATGCAGCGACGCGTATTCAATCGCGAGTCCACCGCCCATCGAAAGCCCAGTGATGCTGAATCGCGTCAACTTCAGCTGTGAAAGCGTTTCCGCAAGAATCTCCATCAACCGCGCGCGGTCCAGCACACCCTGCCACGGGCGCGAACCGCCATGCCGCGGGGTATCGATGGCGAATACATGATAGCGTTCACTCAACGCGGGAAACAGCGCATCCCAGATAAATCGGGACTCATCGTACATCGCGCCGTGCAGGAGAACAATCGCAGATCGATTCGGATCGCCCGCTTCGTAGACGCAGACGGTGCCGTCCAACACCGGAAGAATGCGCCTCTTTACGCCAACTGTACCCTCTACGCCGTTTGATGTATCTTTCTCATCTATTTGATCCGTCATCATACTTTTATCCCTTTCTCCGTCATCAAGCGTTCCATGATGTCGATCCATTCCGAAAACTCGCGTTGCAGCTGCTCCGGTTCTGCCATTCCCTGCGTAAGCTTGTCTCCGAGGAAACCTTGCGAAATCCAGAAAATCATCTGCTTTGCCTGCGTGGGCGAGATGTCCTCCCGCAAACCCATATATGCCGCCTCGCCGTAACCGACGGACTCCGCGCGCTGCATCGCCTCCGCGACCAGAGATTGGACAAGCGGATCCGCGTCATATGCCGCCGCATAGGAGAACGCATATACGTATGGCGCGCGCGCAAAGAGTCTCATGCGCGCTTCAACCGTACGCCGCATCGCGGCAAACACAGTTTCGCCGTCCACTTTTCCCAGTCGCGCCTCTGCATCCGCTGCGGCGATTTCCTCCGCCGCGCGGAAAAAGACCGCACGAAAAAGATTCTCTTTCGTACCGTGATATTTAAACAATACGCTTTTAGAAACTCCCGCGGCCTCTGCTATATCCTGCATGGATGCCTTTTGATAGCCATACCGCGCGAAGATTTCCCAGGCTGCGTTCACGACGCGCTCCTGCCTGCTGTTTTCATGACTACTCTGCATCATAGAGCCTCTTCCATATTTGTGACCGTTTCGGTCACGCTCATCATAGCACGTGCAACACCCGCTGTAAAGCATCAACTCTGTTGTCGCATGGTTTAAATTGCTTTCGGGTTGTTACTTCGTATTGTTTTCATTTGTGCAATAAAATTCTAAATCGTGTTTTACCTGTTTCAATGCTATAATATATGAAAATGGACTTGATACTCGTTATTATATCTTCTGCTTTTGCTTAATTCGCTTTGTTTAAGGAAGGAGTGCCTTTATGTCGCTCGAGATTCAGCCGCTCTCCCCTGCGCTCGCAGATGTGTTTTGCGATTATTTGACGCATCTTGATTTTTCAGCCACACCGCATTGGTCTTCCTGCTTCTGTCGCTTCTATCACACCACCTGCTCCCAGCAGGATTGGATTGACCGTACCGCAGAAGAAAACCGCGCAGAGGCAAAACAGGAAATCCTTGCGGGCAATATGCGCGGATATCTTGCGTTTGATGCGGGCGTTTGTGTCGGCTGGTGCAATGCCAACGACGTCGCCCAATATCCTCGATTATCGGAATATACAGAGGAGCTTTGCCGCGGCAAACGCGTCGGCTGCACGATCTGTTTCGTGATTCACCCCGACTATCGTGGCAAAGGCGTCGCGCGGGAGATGCTCGCGCGGGCAATCTCTGATTTTCGCGCCGCCGGATATGACGCAATGCTTGCCGCGCCGGTTGATGCGCCGGGCGCGGAGCAGAGCCGCTACCGCGGTACGCTACATATGTATCAAGAGGCCGGCTATAAGGAGTTGCAAACCATCGACCAAGTCCATGTCATGTGGCTTGATCTTGTATAACGGAGTATCTACATGATCCACTATTCGCACACAAATCTGATCGCAAAAGACGTTGAAAAGATCATCGCGTTTTATACGAACGTACTTGGCTGCCGCAGCATCGGACAAAAACGCGATCTTTCCGGCAGTTGGGTCGATCGGCTTACGGGTATTCACGGCGCGCATATCTTCGGCGAACACCTATTGCTGCCCGGTTTTGATCAAGGCGGTCCAACGCTGGAAGTCTTCGGCTACGACACCGTGATATCGCATTCGGCGCCCGGCGTGAATGCCAGCGGCTTCACCCACGTTGCGTTTGCGGTAGACAGTGTTGCTGACACGCTAACATCCGTTCTTGCGCATGGCGGCGGCCAGATCGGCGAGCTCGTTGAAACCCGTTATGCGGACGGACGCGTGCTGACCGTCGTCTACGCGACTGATCCGGAAGGAAACATCTTGGAACTGCAAAGCTGGCGGCACGAGGAATAACCCGCTCCTTCCCAGTTGCTTACCGAAACTCATCAAGACAAAGGCGTGCGATCCATCGGGTTCGCTGCGCACAGGAGTATCGATGGAAGAGAGAACAACGCGCAAACTGCATATTGAAGCGATTCGCACCGATCTCAACCAAATCCTGAACGAATGGTTGCATCTGCACTATCGCATTTCCATCATCCTTGTCGTGATCGCGCTTTTTGTCGAAATCGGCATGGCGTTTTTCATCGCGCAATCGGAGATTCTCACCACGTCGATCAGTCGATACATTCTGAAGTTTATCATTGCGCCAAGCGGAGTTGCCGCGCTCTGCCTGCTTGTTTCATCGATCACGATCCATCAGGAAAAAACATCTTATCAAACAAAAATCTATGTCATCTCCCTGATGTTTGTCGTCGAATGCTTCATCTATTGCACGGCACATAGTGCGTTTATCGCGATCTATGCGCTCTATGCTGTTGCCATCTTTTTAACGACGACGTATGCGAACTACAAGCTAACGAGCCTTGTTTCCACGCTGTCCATTGTCAGTCTGAGCGTATCCGAACTATTTCTTAAATGGGACTTGGATAAAATAGGTGCGCTGGATAGTGCAAATCAGCTTGTACAGTATCTCGTTGCGATCTTCGTTCTGATCGGCTGTTCGCTGGCTTCCGCGGTGACCATTCACTATGAACGGCGGAAAAACGAAGCCAGCCTCAAGCGGGAGGTCGAGCGCGAACTCATGAAGGAGTCGTTGCTGTATGATGAGCTGACCGGCACGCTCAACCGCAAGGCCCTGCACGAGGAACTCAAAGCGCTGGAGAAAGCGCCGCCGACAACACCGTTGGTGTTCGGCATCGCAGATATCGACCACTTTAAATCGGTCAACGATCTCTACGGGCATCATGTCGGTGATCTTTGCTTGATGGAGTTTTCGTGTTTCCTATGTGAATATTTCGGGGACTCTTCCGTTTATCGCTACGGCGGAGACGAGTTTTGTCTGATCCTGCGCAACACGACGCTTTCAACCGCAGAGCAGCTTTGCGAGCGTGTTCAAAATCGACTTAGGCGCGTGGAATTTGAAGGCGTACCAGAGCTGAAACCAACGGCAAGCTTTGGTTTGACCGCTTTTTCCGCGCAGGAAGGATCGTCACGGCTGTTCAATCAAGCAGACGAGGCGCTGTATGAAGCAAAGATCGTTCGAAACGAAATTCGCACATTCCGTCGTCCCCCGGTATTTTCAGATACTAAGTTTCACATCTCTTTAAACGATGACATGAGCGGAGAAGCATAATGTTCGCCGCGCATCGTTCAATGTGCATTAAATAATCAGCTGTCCTCTACACTCTCATAAAAGTTCGTTCAACAGGAGTAAACCATGAAGCAATACAAACTCAAAAACGGATTTTGCGTACGATATCAGGATCTACCGGGCGAAAGGACCCCGCTCGTATTTCTGCATGGTCTTGGATGTGCCAGTTCGTTTGAATACCCCGCCGTGATGGCAGAACCCGCGCTCAATGGTCGGCGCGCTATCTTAATCGATCTACTCGGCGCAGGATACAGCGACAAACCGCAGGACTTTGGCTATTCGGTCGAAGAACAAGCAGCGAATCTAGTGGAGATGCTTTCCGGGCTGCATTTGACGGAGTTAGTTCTGTTCGGGCACAGCCTGGGAGGTGCGGTTGCGATCACCCTCGCAACGTTGATGCAGGACAATATTCGTTGTCTGATTCTGACCGAGAGCAATCTCGATCCAAGTCCGGTCGGCGCAACCAGCCGCAAGATCGGTTCGCAAAGTGAAAATGCGTTTCTTTCGCACGGGTATGCCGACCTACTCTCCCGCGCGCAAAAGCGCAATCCGCTTTGGGGTGCGACGCTTGCCAGTTGGCTGCCTGAAGCAGCATGGAGAATCTCGCGCTCCGCGGTTAGAGGGGGTACCCCCTCCTGGCGGGATCAGTTATACGCACTGCCGATGCCGCGCGCGTTCATCTTCGGCGCGCTCTCGCTGCCGGATGAGGACGAAGAAGTCCTGCGGCAACACGGCATTCGCGTTGACGTGATACCGGATGCGGGGCATTCTATGGCGCTCGAAAACCCGAAGAGTCTGGCCGAGACGATTGCGTCCATCCTGAACGACTGCAGATTGGGTAACTGAATATGCGATACATTGCGATGTTACGCGGAATCAACGTCGGTAAAAACGGACGCATTCGCATGGATGCGCTCAAACAACTGATGGAGCAAGCAGGGTTCTCTCATGTGGAAACGTATATCCAGAGCGGAAATGTGTTGTTTGATTCCGATCTGTCGGAAACCAACGCAAAAGAGACGATCGAGCGCGCATTACAAGACGGCGCGAACATCTCCTCCACGGCTGTGCTTCGCACAGCGGATGAGTTGCACGCACTGATCAGCGATTGCCCGTTTTCCAAAGAGCAGATTGACGAGGCACAGGCGGTTCACCCGGAGAGCGAGAGCTTTTACGTATGTCTGCTGCCGCATGCACCGGATCTCCAAATACTCGAAAAACTCAAGAAACTCGATCCAAACGGCGACTTGTATGTCGTCTCCGGCAGGAACATCTATTTGCTGTTGCGTCAAGGCATTCGCGAATCAAAAATGGCCATTCAGTTGCAGCGGATGCTCCCTTTCATGACCGTACGAAACTGGAACACGATGACGAAACTCGACGAATTGTCACGCAATTGATTTTTCGGAGGATCTATGAAACAGACGACGGAATCTCTTAGTGATTGCATCGACCGATACACCACAGCCGTTGCGCAAGGCGATCTCACCTACGCGTATCGCGGAATTCTCTCTACGCTCACCCGATTCAAATCCGTCTGGGAGTCTGCGCATCCGCATGACACCGTCGGCGCGTTGTATCAGGGATATCTGGACATGAGCTTTGTGGCGGTTCTTCCTGCTTCATTGGCGGAAAAACGCCTCAAGATATCGCTTGTGTATCTGCATCCAAGCGGCACTTTCACGCTCTGGCTCATCGCAGGCAACCGTGCGATTCAGAAGAGCGTTTCCGACGCGTTGCGCAACGTGTCGCTGGGCGAATATAGCTTAACCAAGCTGGAGCCGGGCGTCGACGCGATCATAGCGCTCGATCTGCCAAAGCCGTACGCGTTTGACGAGCCGGAGCAATTGACAAAGAACTTGCTGCAAGCTGCGGAAACGTTTCTTGCCGATATGACCGCGCTTGTTGGCGGTATCTCATAGGAGGAAGTATGCAAGAAGAGATTCATATTGAGATCATACCGCATGAGTATCTCGCGCAGGCGTTATCTATGGTGGATCGCGTGTTCATGCAGTTTGAAGCACCCGACTATACGCCGGAAGGCATCGGGACATTCCGCGAGTTTCTGCACGATCCGGACGCAATCGCCGCGCTGACGTTCTACGGCGCATATGATACAGATGAGGATCTGGTCGGCACCATCGCCACGCGCGGAAATAGCCATATCGCGCTGTTTTTCGTCGAACCGTGCTATCAACATCAGGGCATCGGCCGCGCGCTGTTTACAACCGCGAAAGAAGCTTGCACCTCTGACGCGATGACGGTGAATTCCTCGCCGTACGCCGTCGAGATATATCAAAGGCTCGGCTTCCATGCGCTTTCCGAAGAGCAGGTGGCCGACGGTATTCGTTTTACTCCGATGAAATGTACGATCGAAAGAGATCGCGAATGATGATTGACGAGGCGATTCTCTCACTGATTACGCCGGATAACGCGATGGAATATGCCAAGACGTTGTCCGCGGACGATATGCCGATGCTGGTTGCTCGGCTGGATTCTGCGGAAGACAAAATCCGCTATCCTGCGTTTCTACTGCTGCGCGCGCGTTCCGCAATCGCGAACGATGTTTATCCCTTCTGGGATGTGTTGGACGGCAAGCTCGAAAGTGAAAACTCCTATCAGCGCAGTCTGGGCGCGATGCTACTTGCCGCAAACGCGCGGCACGACACCGCAAACAGGATGCAGCAAACGCTTCCGCGCTATCTGACTCTATTGACCGACCCGAAGCCCATCACCGTTCGCCAGTGTGCGCAGGCGTTGCCGGAAATTCTCGCGGCAAAGCCGGAGCTGACGGTGCAGATTGGTAATGTGCTTATGGCAGTCGATCTGCTCTCTTTCAAGGACACGATGCGTAAACTGATTCTGATTGATTTTCTGGATACGCTCTATCTCGTTCGCGAGAGCATCTCTTCTGAAGAGTTGGAACAGTATTTCTTTTCCGCGCTCAGCGGAAGCATCTTGGATGAAAAGGCGAAGAAGCAGTTGCGCACGCGTCTAAATCTTCCAAAGTAATCTCTCCAATATACTTGGCTTCAAACCAAACAAAACAGCGATCCAAAGGATCGCTGTTTTGTTATAACATGAACTTATCATTTTAAAAATAGCAGTGCCAAAAAAGAGAAAGCTATTTACCCCTTCTTCTTGGTGGTTTTCTTTGCTGTGCTCTTTTTCGTTGTGCTCTTCTTTGCGGTGCTCTTCTTAGCAGAAGAAGTGCTCTTCTTTGTGGTGGAAGTGCTTTTCTTACCGGACGACTTCGTGCTTTTTTGCGAATCATCGCCAAAGATGCTGCCGAGCAGCGAACCTGCGAGTCCACCGGAATTGCTGTTTCCGCCGCCAAGCAGCGAGCCGAGCAGGTCTCCGCCGAGCGAGGAGCCGGAGTTGTTGTTTCCGCCACCGCCGAGCAGTGAGCCAAGCAGGTCGTCGCCGTCATCATCGTCATCGTTGGAATCGGAGAGCAGTGACCCAAGCAGCGAACCGACCGCATTGCCACCGCCGGAAGAGCTGTTGTTGTTTCCGCCCAACAAGCTGCCGAGCAGCGAGCCACCGAGCGAAGAGTTAGAGTTGTTGTTTCCACTGCCTAACAGGTTGCCCAGCAGGCTGCCAGCTGCGTCGCTTGTGCCGCTGCCAAGCAGGCTGCCGATGATCGAGCCGCTGCCATTGTCGGAGCCGCCAAGCAACGTGCCGAGGATCGAACCGATACCGCCGGAACTGCCCTGATTCTGCTGACCGAGCAGCGAGAGGAGCAACGGCGCAAGCTGCAGGAGAATGGACATCGTCTGCCCTTTCTCAATCCCTGCTTTTTTCGAGAGCGCGGTGACGGTTTTATTTGCATCGTCGCCGAACAGGTGTCTTAAAATCTTTGCGCTGTCCTGGCCGTCCACGTTCGACAGGAACGATTTCACGTTTGTTGCGTCGCTTCCGGCATGGTCAGAGAGCGCTTTGGTCAGCGCCTTTTCGCCCGTCTTCGTGCTTGCATTTTTCTGCATGCCCTCAAGCATGAGCGGCAGCGCCGCGCCGATCACGGACTCTACCTGCGATTTTTTCGCACCGCTGTTTTTGCTCAGCGTGGAGACGGTATCCCCGCCAAGAATCGTGTTAATCAAGGCATCTGTGTAACTCATACAGTATTCCCTTTCCGATGAATCCAATCGTTTCGTTTGGTTGAGTATATCGCATGGAGATTACATGTTCCGTGACATTGTAATGTAACGTCATTGAAATGTGATGAAATGCGCGCGTCAAGAGTCGAAGAGCGTTTTATCTATGATACCATCGGGTTTGGTTCTCTACAAGTATGTTTCTCTATCCGAATCAATAAGACTGGAGTTTCACTTCACTGTGCTTAAATATTTCCTAAATATACGTATGTAAGATGCTCACGCGCGATTTTTTCCAGCCGCATCATCGTCTCAACCGGCGTGGGATTCGCCGTGCTCATACGATAGCGCGGGAAAAAGCGCGATAGATGCAACGGAATCTCTTTTGACAGAGAGGCGATCCAGCGGCATTCTTCTCGCATCTGTTCGTCATTGTCATTGAATTCCGGTACGATCAGCGTCGTAAGCTCGATATGCATCCTGCCTTGCGCCAGCGAAATTGTCGACATGACGGTCTCCAATTCCCCACCCAGCGCGCGGTAGCCTTCTTCGGTAAACGCCTTGAGGTCGATATTCGCAGCGTCGATATACGGCAAGAGTCTTTTCCAGCGTTCGGGTTCGACCATGCCGTTGGTCACGAGCACGGTCTTTAATCCCGCTTGCTGAAGGAGTTTCGCACAGTCGAGCACATACTCGTATCCGATCAGCGGCTCGTTATACGTAAACGCAACGCCTATATTCCCCTGTGGGCGGTATGCATCCGCAAGCGTCACGAGTTCCTCAGGCGAGATCGTCTCCCACTTCACGCTCGTGCTGTCGGCGCGCGCAATCGTGTGGTTATGGCAAAAGCTGCAGTCCATGTTACAACCGTAGCTGCCGATGGAGAGTATCTGCGTGCCTGGATAGAACCTGCGCAGCGGTTTCTTCTCGATCGGATCAAGCGCGAGGCTCGTCACCGTGCCGTAGTTTTCGCACACGATGATGCCGCCGCGATTGACTCTTGCGCGGCAAAATCCCGTTTGCCCTTCGCCTAGCGAACACTTGCGCGGGCAGAGATCGCAGACCGTTTTCACGTATGCCGCACCACCTCAAAGCGCTCCATCCGGCAGCGCTCATTTTCGGGAATCCCAGCCTTGCGCTTGGCAATCTTCACCTGTTCCTCGGCAGTGTCCACACCCTCCAGATTCGGCAGCAGCAGCCCTTTTCGATAACCTGAAACGACGATGACGCCGTACTTCTTCGCGTCGAGCTGCTCCATCGAGTCGATGCGTTCCGTGGGGCCAAGCACATCCACGCTATACGTGATACGCGGGAGTTCCTCCGCCCGAACGGGATCAAACCGCGGGTCCTCGCTGCACGCTGCGATTGCATTCTTCAAAATCTCCTGCGCAATGTTCTCCGCGACAGCGGAGATGGTGCCGATGCAGCCGCGCAGTTTGCCGCCGATTTTGAGCGAGACAAACACACCTGCGCGCCGGTTTTTCATCTCCTCCGGCAGTTCGTACGGCAACGCGGGAGTTTCACCCGAGCGCACAAAGGCTTCTACCGTCTCCCGCGCAAGGCGAACAAACGCATCCTCCGATTCGCGGATTGCGCTGAGCTGTTCGCGTTCCGCGCGCTGGAAGAGCACATCAAACGCGCGGCTTTCGTTCGCGTCTTCCGGCGTGAATGCCGCGACCGCGTAACCAACGCCAAACGGGCCTTCGTAATTGAGCAGTTCGCTCTTCACATTCATACGATCCAACGTGCCTGCCAGCACCCAGAATGTACCAAGCCCGCATTCCGCCGCTTCTTCACAGAGCGCGGGATCGAGCGTCATGAGACGCAGAAAATCTCCCTCCGTCATCGCCTCTGTCGCTTGCCGGTCAAACTCCGGCCCGCTCGGGTGAAACCCGTACGGCCCCGTTTCGAGCAGTTTGTGCGAAAGGTCTCCGCTTGCGATGACGACAACCGCGCGATCCAGTTCTTCAGCGGTCTTTTTGATGCATTTTCCGAGGCGGTAGTGCTCCGCAGCACTCTGCCCGGAGATGCCGATGCGCACCACTTCGCTCGTCAACTCCATTTCCGCGAGGAACGACAGCGGCACGATCGAACCATGATCGAGCTCTTTCTCCCGCTCACCTTTCGTACCCGCGAAAACGCCGGCGCGCTTACAGTTTCGCTCCAGCGATGCAACAAACTCCTCGTCGTAGACGGCGTTTACCTTCAGCTGAGCCGCACCAAAGCGTTTCATGTCGCCGTGCGCTTTCGAACCCGGCGAGATATGAAAGTAGTCTGCATAGCTCGTCGCATGGGACGAAATGACGACGATCGTATCCGGCGAAAGCTGCCGGACCCGACGCGCAATCTCCTGATAAGCGGCGATGGTAGCGCGAATCTCGCGCTCCTGTCCCTGTCCGATCGGCGGGAGGATGATCGGCGGATGCGGAACGATGGCGGAAAGCAAAATGGACATTGTTCTTCACCTGTTTCTAAATGTTTACATAAAAAACGACTTGTTTCCGCGCTTATTTTAACACTCTCAGGGTGGAGTGTCAAAAACGGACACTGGCGCATTTTGTCAATTCGTACGGAACGTGCTAAAATAGAGCAAACATCAGCGGAGGTACTTCTTTGACAGAGCGGGAAGGCAAAAACAGACGCGGAAACCCCATGCGTTCGGCAGCGATCATTGCGCTGCTGGGCGTGATTGCTCTTTGCGTTGTGTTTCTGCTGATTATGCTGCCCCTTCGCGCGCTGCGCGGTCAGCCGGAACCAACGGCTCCCGTGGTCACGCCTGCACCGCGACCAACCGCAACGCCGACGCCGAGCCCGACACCCTTTGTGCCGTCCGTATTGACCTTTGACGAGAGCGCAGATGACCCCATGCCCGCAAAGAATGAACGCCTCGCATTCGGGCGCGGATACAAGCTCCGCGGCACAGTGCAGTCCAACTTTCCGCTGACTTCCGTATCGCTCCAGATCACCTGCGCATACAGCGAAGACCCGCGCTATCCATATATCCAGAGCATCTCGTTCGATCCCGCGAAAGCCGTCTATTTCTACCCGCTGGACGACGCACTGACGCAAGAGGGCGTCTCGCTGGATTCGCTGGTGCAGTTTTCCGCGCTGGATGTCGGCATCCATACGCTCAGACTCTTTGCAACCAGCACCGCGCAGCCGGAGCCTGAGTTGATCTTTCAAACGACATTCTACATCCTGTCGGAGGATTGGAAGACGATCAACACCTCCGACTTCTCCAACAACAGTTACACGACCGCGCTGAACTTCTTCAAAGAAAAAAGCGCGTTCCTCTACCGCTATCAGTGGGTGGATGCGCGCTATATCGTCGCCGATCCCGACTGGGAGAATGAATACATCATCTCTTTCGATTGTCTGCCTGGACGGGAACCCTGGCGCATCCATAAAACCGCACTTTCGTATTACGTAGCGGCATCCTATTATCTAAACAATGTGCATGTCCGCGTATCGGGAACCAACGGCGACTCCGGCGTGCTGCTATTGCGCGATCTGATCGACACCTATAACGGCAGCTATTGTTCGCGCTTTACGAGCAGTGAGAAGTCTATCAGCCACCATGCATTCGGTACCGCGACCGATATCAACGGCGGCATGGGCGCAAACGACATGCAGAAGGAAAACATCGCGCTCATCAACACCGAGGTGCGGGATTTTCTCACCTATAACGGCATCAATATTGAAAACGGCGTCTCATACTACGACTACACCTATACGGGAAACTCGCTCATATGGGTTTATCAGAATATTCCTGAAACCGTCATCAACTATATCCTCTATGAACTTGCGTTCTATCGTGCGGGATTCCAGTGGGGGCATTATTATGTTTCCTCAAGCGACGGCATGCATTTCACGCTCACGGACAACATCCGCATCAGCCACGACGGCAACGATGGTCTGCGAAAGGTGTTTGACTACAGCGAAACCTATGCGCCTGCAGAATAGGTTTTAAGCTTTCGTGCCAATGCACACCCAATTCACTTGTCAAACAACAAAAAGCGTCCGCCGTTGAACGGCGGACGCTTTCGTAACGTGTTTCTTATTTCTTCTCGTTGATCTTGGCCTGCGCTGCCGCAAGGCGGGCGATCGGTACGCGGAAGGGCGAGCAGGAGACGTAGTTCAGGCCTATCTTGTGGCAGAACTCGATGCTCGACGGATCGCCGCCGTGTTCGCCGCAGATGCCCAGCTTGATGTCCTTGCGGACGCTCTTGCCAAGTTCCACTGCCATCTTGACGAGCTTGCCGACGCCTTCCTGATCAAGGCGGGCGAACGGATCGGACTCGAAGATCTTCTTCTTGTAGTAATCGTCGAGGAACTTGCCCGCGTCGTCACGGCTGAAGCCGAACGTCATCTGGCTGAGGTCGTTGGTGCCGAAGCTGAAGAACTCCGCATGCTCGGCGATCTTGTCCGCGGTCAATGCTGCGCGCGGGACTTCGATCATCGTGCCGACCATGTACGGGATCTCGATGCCGCGCTCTGCCATAACAGCCTTGGCGGTTTCATCGACGGTCTCTTTGACATACTCAAGCTCTTTGACTTCGCCCACGAGCGGAATCATGATCTCGGGCACGACTTCGATGCCGGTCTCCTGACGGACTTCGATGGCGGCTTCGATGACCGCACGGGTCTGCATCTCCGCAATCTCCGGATAGGTGACCGCGAGGCGGCAGCCGCGGTGGCCGAGCATGGGGTTGAACTCATGCAGGCTCTCGACGGTCTGGAGAAGGTCTTCGTAGGTGAGGTTCATCTCCTTGGCGAGTGCGCGGATATCTTCCTCTTCGCTCGGGAGGAACTCGTGCAGCGGCGGATCTAGGAAGCGGATGGTGACGGGACGTCCGCCCATCGCCTTATAGATGCCCTTGAAGTCTCCGCGCTGCATCGGCAGGAGCTTGTTGAGCGCGCGCTTGCGGGATTCAACGTCCTTGCTGACGATCATCTCGCGCATGGCGGGGATACGGGTCTCGTCGAAGAACATGTGCTCCGTACGGCAGAGGCCGATGCCTTCCGCGCCGAACATGACCGCAACTTCTGCGTCATGCGGGGTGTCGGCATTGGTGCGCACATGGAGGGTGCGGAACTCGTCCGCCCACTGCATGATAGTTGCAAAGTTTCCGGAAACCTTCGCTTCGATGGTCGGCAGGGCTTCGCCGTAGACGTTGCCGGTAGAACCGTCGAGGGAGATCCAGTCGCCTTCTTTAAAGGACTTGCCGGACGCGAACACCAGGGTCTTGTTCTTCTCCGAGATCGTGGCTTCCGAGCAGCCTGCCACGCAGCAGGTACCCATGCCGCGGGCAACGACCGCCGCGTGGGAGGTCATGCCGCCGCGCGCGGTGAGGATGCCTTCGGAGGCATACATGCCTTCGATGTCTTCCGGAGAAGTTTCGAGGCGGGCGAGGATGACTTTCTCGCCGGCTTTATGCGCGTTCATCGCGTCTTCCGCGGTGAAGTAAACGCGTCCGCAGGCAGCGCCCGGGGATGCGGGCAGGCCGCTCGCGATGGCGCTGGCGTTCTTAAGTGCTTTGGGTTCAAAGGTCGGATGCAGCAGCGCGTCCAGCGAACGCGGGTCGATCTTCGCGATGGCTTCTTCCTTGGAGATCATGCCTTCGGCGACGAGGTCGACCGCAATCTGCAGCGCAGCGGCTGCGGTGCGCTTGCCGTTACGAGTCTGGAGCATGAACAGGCGGCCGCGCTCAATGGTGAACTCCATATCCTGCATGTCGCGATAGTGCTGTTCCAGTTTCTCGGCGGTTTCAACAAACTGCTGATACACTTCCGGCTGGGCGACTTTCAACTCGTCGATGGGGCTCGGCGTGCGGATGCCCGCGACGACGTCTTCGCCCTGCGCGTTCATCAGGAACTCGCCGTAGAGCTTCTTTTCGCCGGTGGAGGGGTTACGCGTGAACGCAACACCGGTGCCGCAGTCATTGCCCATGTTGCCAAAGACCATGCTCTGCACGTTGACGGCGGTGCCCCAATCGTAAGGAATGTCGTTCTTTCTTCTGTAAACGATCGCGCGGGGGTTGTCCCAGCTGCGGAAGACGGCCTTGATGGCCTCCATGAGTTGTTCGCGGGGATCCTGCGGGAACTCTGAACCCTTCTCCTTGAGGTACATCGCTTTGTAGAGCTTGACGACCTCTTTGAGGTTTTCTGCGTTGAGATCGGTGTCGAGTTTGCAGTTGTTCTTATGCTTAATCTCGTCGAAAATCTCGTCGAATTTCGCTTTTTCGATCTCCATCACGACATCCGAGAACATCGAGATAAAGCGGCGGTAGCTGTCGAACGCGAAGCGCTCGTTATTGGTCAGTTTCGCGAGACCTACCACGGTCTCATCGTTCAAGCCAAGGTTCAGGATGGTGTCCATCATGCCCGGCATGGAGGCGCGTGCGCCGGAACGGACGGAGACGAGGAACGGGTTGGACGGATCGCCAAACTTCTTGCCCGCTTTTTCCTCGGTGACCACCAGAGCGGCCTCGATCTGCTCGATGATCTCCTGCGCGATCATCTTCTTATCGGTATAGTAACGGGTGCAAGCCTCGGTCGTGACCGTGAAGCCAAACGGAACCGGCAGACCCAGCGTGGTCATCTCGGCAAGGTTCGCTCCCTTTCCGCCGAGAAGTTCGCGCATTTTTGCGCTGCCTTCGCTAAAAAGATAAACGTATTTGTGTGACAATACCTCTTCCTCCTTCTTATATCTAACAACTAATAATTATAGCGTTCAGGTACTATCGATGCAAGAAAAATCGCAGTTTTGCGATTACAGCTATTTGCGATTTGTTGCAGTTGTTTTCACTGTTTTGCAATGATTTGATTGCATTATCTGCGGAATCAAGGGCTTTCTGATCCTTCGTCTCTTGTTTTGCGAGAATCACATCGCAGGATTTCCTGCAAAAATATGCGAGACCCCTCAAAATCTACATGGCTTCATGCCGCTGGCATCAACCAGTGCTCCAAAGAAAGACAATCCGGGATGAATGCAAAAAACGGCGAAACCGTTGTTGCGGTTCCGCCGTTTCTATTTTCGTTAAATGATCGAGAAAATGATGGATGCAAGTGTACCGAGTATCATCATTATCGCCACGATCAGGCTGAAGATTCTCAAGCCTCTGCTCATTGTATCACTTCCCTATCTGATCTATCTATTTTTGTTACTTGCCCACCGAAGCGTAGTTTTCCGGATACTTCGTCACAAGCGTCGTGTCTGCGACCCATTTGCTGACGATGTCCGCATAGTACTGCTCGGAGTAGAGCGACTGTTCGTAGAGATCGAATGCGCCTTTGACATCCTCATAGGGAATCTCGTGCGCGGGTTCGGTCGAAACGCGCTTGATGATGTGCCAGCCGTAGTCGGACTCGACCGGAGCGGACACGTCGCCATCCTTCGCGAGCGCAAGCGCCGCATTCAGGAACGGTTCCACAAAGCTCGCGCCTTCGCCAACGAGATAGCCCGCCGCGTTTGCATCGCTCTGCATGCCGGGGTCGGTGCCGTATTCGGCGAGCAGCGCTTCAAAGTCTTCGCCCGCATCGATCTTTTCTTTGATCATGTTTGCGGTGATTTCGTCCGCAACAAGGATGTGGCGCACGCGGAAGAATCCTGCGGGCACATACACCGGCGGTGCGTTGTAGCCATACTGGGCATAGGTCTCAAACGTGAAGTAATCGGACGGCGTTGCGTCGAACTGCTCCTTCTGGGACGCGAGCACTTCGGCATACTTTGCGGAGAGTTCTTCGTCCGTCATCGTAACGCCCTCAAGCAGCGCGGTCTTATGCTTGCTGACAAGCGTATTATCGATCGCATCTTGCAGCATGTCCGCCTGCAGCTTTTTCACCGTGGTCTTATTTGCCACAAGCGCTTTTGTAAACAGGGTTTTTGCATACGCTTCCACGTTGGTCGCGCCTGCCTGCTGCGCCTGCTGCTCAAATGATGCAACAGTATCGTCGTAGTTCTGCTGCGCGGTCGCTTTTGCGGCTGCGAGCTCTTCATCCGTGAGGGTGATGCCCGCGAGCTTCGCCTGGTAGACCTTCATTGCAGAAGAGATGAGGTTGTCCAGCAGATAATCACGGTACTGGGTCACGCCTTCTTCGGTGCTCGTGTCATAGCCATACATGGAGGCATAGCTGCTGCCGCTCAGATACGAATTTTCCAGCTGGGTAACGGTGACTTCCTGGTCGCCAACCGTAGCTGCGAGTACGGGCTTGGCACCGCAGCCAATGAGGGTCGCCGCCGTCATCAGAATGACCGCAACCAGCGCAATTGTCTTGTTGAGTTTCATGAATGTGTGTCTCCCTTTTGTATCAGTAGAGGTTTGCAAAATTTTGCGATGAAACGTAGAAAATTATACTCTTGGGCGCGCAGAATGTCAATGAAGCGGGGCTCGATGTAACGCGAATCGCGCGTAATATTCTTTGAAAAAAACGCAACGTCCGTGAACAACTATGGCAGAATTCTCAAATACGCCGCCATGCCGCCCGTATTGCCCTTGTCGCGCCTGTGCGAGTAGAGCCGCGGCGTGGTCATCGTGCACACATCAAACAGAGAAATATGCTCCGGCAGTACGCCCGCTTCGACGAACTGTGCACAGGCGATCATCCAAAGATCGACATGCGGGCGCGCATTATCCAGTGGCAGCACGCAAGGCAGATCGGGGAAGGCCTGCGCAAACTCCTCTGCGACGTTGTCTCCGACCTCGAAACAATCAGGGCAGATGGAAGGGCCGACGCCCGCGATGATATCCGCTGGGTTCGTGCCATACTCCTCTACCATGCGCTCGACAACCCTTGCGCCGATGCGTCCCAGCGCGCCGCGCCAGCCTGCGTGGGCAAGCCCGATGCAGCGTTTGACCGGATCGACAAAGTAAAACGCCATACAGTCTGCGTGGCCCGTGATCAGCGTAACCTTAGGATCGCTGGTCACCAGCCCGTCGCACTGCGGCAGCGGATCGGCAAGATACCCTTTCCCCGCATCGGTGCGGTCGACCTTGAGCACCGTGGTTCCGTGCTCGTAGTTGTCCATCACCATGGTTTCAAACGGAATCTCTGCCGCGCGGCAGAAGATGCGATAGTTTTCCATGACGTTTTCGCGGTTTTCCGGCCGCGTGAAACTCAAGTTGAGTGAAGAAAAATATCCCTCGCTCACGCCGCCGCTTCGCGCGGTGAATCCGTGGTCAAAACCAGCAAGTTTCTCCAGCGCGGGCAGCGTGTAGATACCGACGCCGCCTACGTAGCGAAACTTCGCGCCGCGGGCCATCTCTTCATATTGTTTCAGAAACGTCTTCGGGTCTTTCATTGAATTGCTCTCCGGTGATTGTCGATTCAGAAAAAAAGGCGGCTTTGTGCCGCCGGAATTGCTGTGGCTAGAAACTAGTAATCTGCAGCGAGCCGTGAAATTTTTAGCTCTTTTCGTCCAGAAGATGCTGCAGTTCCTTCATGAATGTCTGCGTGTCCTTAAACTCGCGATAGACGGAGGCGAAGCGAACATAGGCCACCTCGTCGACGTCTTTGAGTTTGCGCATCAGTATTTCGCCGATATCGCGTGTCGTCACCTCGGACGCAAGCGTGTTAAACACATCGCGCGTGACGTCCTCCACGAGCTTGTCCTGCACATCTGCCGCAACCGGACGTTTTTCGCAGGCTTTACGGATGCCCATGCGAATCTTTTCCGAATCAAACGGCTCGCGGCGACCATCGCGTTTGACAACCATGATGGGGATTTCTTCAATCTTTTCATAGGTCGTGAAGCGTTTGCCGCAGTTGATGCACTCGCGTCTTCTGCGGATGGCGCTGCCGTCTTCTGTCGGGCGAGAATCGATTACTTTGCTCTCAATGCTGGCGCAATATCTGCATTTCATGTTGGTATGCTCCTTATATGGTGCATTGTTACTTATTATACTACCATATTTATTGTTATTGCGCCACAATTGAAATTCTTTTTTTCCGATTTCTCTTGTTAATATTCATGTGTATAAATCACATCATTACCTATCGAAAAGAAAGTGAACCTATAGATTGTCATGCTGCAGCATGACAAAATATGAGAATATAAAAAAGCGAACCGGAAAACCGGCTCGCTCTTGTGACATGGTTCATGCCCCGTGATTAATACTTGCGCTTTCTCGCGGCCTCAGCCTTTTTCTTGCGCTTCACGCTGGGCTTTTCATAATGCTCGCGACGACGGACCTCTGCCAGGACGCCGCTGCGTGCGCATTTGCGTTTGAATCGTTTCAGAGCGCTCTCCAGGGACTCGTTTTCACCTACGCGAATTTCCATTTTCTTTCCCCCCCCTCTTATTCCGACTCTTCGTGCGTCTTTAGACGCTAGAAGTCATTATACGCGAGTAGCAAGATGAAGTCAACAGGTAATATCATGCATGAAATCAGCTCAAATTTTCCATTATACAGATTCGACAGTGTGTTGTTTCCGCATAATGACTGTGATATACTGTGTTCATATTCTGCTTCTAGCAGAGTGAAAAACATCAGGGAGGAAAACTCATGAAAAAAATCGTAACGATCCTTATGATTCTGGGTATGATCCTGTCCGTCGTGGCGTGCGCCCCGGCCGCAGCCCCCGCAGCAGAAGCTACGGAAGCTCCGGTTGCCGAAGCGACGGAAGCCCCTGTGGTCGAAGCGACCGAAGCGCCTGTTGCGCTGAACATCGCCTTGATCACCGACGTCGGCAATATCGACGACAAATCTTTCAACGAGTTCACTTGGATGGGTTGCAAGAACTGGGCCGAGGAAAACGGCGCAGTTGCCAACTACTACCGTCCTTCTGAAGACAGCGACGAAGCCCGCATCGAGACCATCAAAACGGCCATCGAAAAGGGTGCCAACGTCATCGTCTGCCCCGGCTACCTCTTCGGCGCAACCTATCAGCAGCTGCCGCAGCAGTATCCGGAAGTGATGTTCCTCGGTATCGACCTTGGTCTCGGCGATGTGCCGGAACCCCAGGCCAACACCGCGCTGATCACCTATCAGGAAGAGCAGTCCGGTTTCCTCGCTGGCTACGCAGCCGTCATGGATGGCTACACCAAGCTGGCGTTCCTCGGCGGCATTGACGTTCCCGCGGTCGTTCGTTACGGCTTCGGCTTCGTGCAGGGCGCTGATGTTGCGGCAGCCGAACTCGGCAACACCGCAGATGTGTCCGTGAAGTACTGGTACTCCGGCGCGTTCTGGCCCACCGATGAAATCAAGACCAAGACTGCCGGCTGGTACACCGAAGGCACCGAGATCATCTTCGCTGCCGGCGGCGGTATCCTCTATTCGGCAATTGCCTCTGCTGACGAAGCCAACGGCAAACTGATCGGCGTCGACGTCGACCAGTCCAGCGTCTCCGAGCGCATCATCACCTCCGCGAAGAAGGAACTCGAAAACTCCGTCAAGCTCGCGCTGTCCGACCTGCAGGCCAATGGTGGCATGTGGTCCGCAGCCTATGCCGGTGTTGAGAACAAGCTGGGCGCCACGCAGGATTGCGTTGGTCTTCCGACCGATGCCGCTGCCTGGAGATTCAGCACCTTCACCGTCGATCAGTACAACACCCTTCTTGAGAAAGTCAAGAGCGGCGAATACGCCATCGCATCCGCGATCGACGTGCAGCCGATGGTCTCCATTGCTGTTGACTATCAGAACTAATTTCTGAGAGCCCTACAACAGCTCGTATGAACAAAAGGGGGCTGGGCTTCAAGCCCGGCCCCTCTTTTTATTCCAGATTGATCCTATAGTATTTATCAATGTCCGGCGGAATGGTACACCGTGTGGAAAATCCCCAAAAATCAAATCTTTCGGTCCTTGCTTTTTTTTGATATTAGTTGCAAAGACCATCAAAACTACAATACAATAAAACAACGGTTTATCCGTAAATCGCCCGTTAATCAACTCATGGGAAGGGATACCGATATGAACGAATATGTCATCGAGATGCTGAATATTACAAAAGAATTTCCCGGCATCCGAGCCAACGACGACATCACGCTTCGCCTGCGCCGCGGTGAAATCCACGCGCTGCTGGGTGAAAACGGTGCGGGGAAATCCACGCTGATGAGCGTGTTGTTTGGCTTGTATCAGCCGGAAAAAGGCGTGATCAAGAAGGACGGCGAAGTCGTCCGTATCAAAAACCCCAACGACGCGAACTCGCTCAACATCGGCATGGTGCACCAGCACTTCAAGCTGGTCGAGGTGTTCACGGTGCTGGAAAATATTATCCTCGGCGTTGAGCCGAACAAGTTTGGGTTTCTGGAGAAGAAAGAAGCGCGCAAAAAGGTCGTCTCCCTCAGCGAGCGCTACGGCCTGAAGATCGATCCGGATGCGCTGATCGAAGATATCTCGGTCGGCATGCAGCAGCGCGTCGAAATATTGAAGATGCTCTATCGCGACAACGATATCCTGATCTTTGACGAACCCACCGCGGTTCTGACGCCGCAGGAGATCGAGGAGCTCATGCACATCATGCGTTCCTTTGCTGCGGAGGGCAAATCGATTCTGTTTATCACGCATAAACTCAACGAGATCATGGCGGTTGCGGACCGCTGCACCGTGCTCCGAAAAGGCAAGTGCATCGGCACCGTAGACGTCAAGGACACAGACAAAGCAAAGCTCAGCCGCATGATGGTCGGCCGCGACGTTGAGTTTGTGGTCACAAAAGGCGAAACACAGCTTGGCGACACCGTGCTGGAGGTCAAGAACCTCACCGTGCCGAGCAAACTTCATAAAAACAATGCCGTCAAGGATGTTTCCTTCCACGTGCGGGCAGGTGAAATCGTCTGCCTCGCGGGAATCGAAGGCAACGGCCAGACCGAATGCGTCTACGCGCTGACCGGTCTGGAGAAGCCTTCCGCCGGTACTGTTACCTTAATGGGACAGCCGATCGTGCTCATCGGACGCAAACGGCTAAAGCAGGCCGTGGGTTCGCTCAGCAAGATCAAGTCGGTTCACATGCCCATCCGCCAGCGCAGCAAGCTCGGCATGAGCCATATTCCCGAGGATCGCCAGAAGTTCGGCCTCGTGCTGGACTACTCGCTGGAAGAAAACCTCGTGTTGCAACGCTATTGGGAGCCGATGTTCCAGAATCACGGATTCATCCGCAAACTCGCCGTACGTCAGTACGCCGAGAAGCTCATCAAGCAGTATGACATCCGCAGCGGACAGGGTCCGATCACCAGCGCACGCAGCATGTCCGGTGGCAATCAGCAAAAGGCCATCGTCGCCCGCGAGATGGACAAAAACCCCGACCTGCTGGTCGCGGTTCAGCCCACGCGCGGCCTCGACGTCGGTGCGATCGAGTACATCCACAAGCAGCTCGTCGCAGCGCGCGACAACGGAAAAGGCGTCTTCCTCGTCTCGCTGGAACTCGACGAGGTCATGAACGTCTCCGATCGCATCCTTGTGATGTACGAGGGTGAAATCGTCGGCGAGTTTGATCCCAAGACCACCACGGTCGAAGAGCTCGGCCTGTATATGGCGGGCGCAAAAAAACAATCTTCCGAAGGGACGGTGCACTGATATGGGCGAACAAAAACGGCGTTCCCTGCGCCTTCCGCTGAACACCAATATTCTCGCCTCGCTGATCTCCATCGGCGTCGGCCTGATCGTCGGTCTAATTTTGATCTACGTGCTCAACGCAAAAGCAGCCGGCGGTGCGTTCATCAGCCTGATTACCACCGGTTTCCGCTCCAGTGACAAATTTGCGAAAGTGCTCTATCAGGCGGCTCCGCTGATTATGACGGGTCTCTCCGTCGGGTTTGCTTTTAAAACTGGACTTTTCAACATCGGCGCGACGGGACAGTATACCATCGGTTCCGCTCTTGCGCTGATCGGCGCGATTCAATTCCAGCTGCCGTGGTACGTCTGCCTGCTGCTCGCGATGATCGGCGGCGCGTTCTGGGGCATCTTCCCGGGACTATTTAAAGCACTCTTTAACGTCAACGAGGTCATCACGTCGATCATGTTCAACTGGATCGGCATGTTCTCGGTCAACCTGATCATCAACAATATGCCCATGATGCTCGCCAAATACTGGGGCGGCGCACAGATGGATCGCACCGCGAACCTCATGCAGGCGAATCCCAACGCGCTGATTCCGCGGATGGGTCTCGACGTGCTCATGAAGAGCAACTACATGAACATCAGCATCTTCATCGCGATCGTGTTTGCCCTCGTCGCGTGGGTCCTTCTGAGCAAAACAACGTTTGGCTACGAGCTCAAGGCTTGCGGCTACAACCGCAACGCCAGCGTCTACGCGGGCATCAACGCAAAGCGCAACATCGTGCTCTCGATGGTCATCTCCGGTGCGTTCGCGGGAGTCGGCGGTGGTCTCTACTACCTCGCCGGAAACGGACAGTACACGTTGGTCAAGGCATTGCTGACCGCGGGCTTCAACGGCATCCCCGTTGCACTGCTCGCGACCTCAAGCCCGATCGGTACGATCTTCTCTGCGTTCTTCGTCTCCTATATTCAGGTTGGCGGAGATGCGATGCAGCCCGATTTCGTCCGGGAGATCATCGATATCATCATTTCGGTTATCATCTACCTTGCCGCGTTTGCGCTCTTGACACGCGAGCTGCTTGCCCGCGGCAAACAGCACCGCGAAGATGCAGCGCTTGACGCCGCGGAAGCTGCTGAAGAAGCCGCTGCAGAAGCTGTTGCAGAAGCCGTGGTCGAAGTGAAAGAAGAGGTGAAATAACATGAGTATTTTAGCGGATATCTTCAGTGCAACCATCCTCTTCATGATCCCGTTGCTGCTGGTCGCCCTGGGCGGTATGTTCTCGGAGCGCAGCGGCGTAGTCAACATCGCGCTTGAAGGCATTATGATCATCGGCGCGCTTTGCTCGTGCCTGTTCCTCCGCTTCATGGATTCCAGCGGCTTCGGCCCCGCGCATCCGCAATGGGGGATGTTTTTCGCGATTCTCGTCGCGGCGTTCTCGGGCGCGCTGTTTGCGCTGCTGCTTGCGTTTGCCTCCGTCAACCTCAAGGCGGATCAGACCATCGGCGGTACCGCGCTGAACATGCTCGCACCCGCGTTTGCAATCGTGCTCACTTGGGCGATTCAGGGTCAGGGTCAAACCACGATCCTCATCCCCACCTGGTCGCGAATCACACAGGAGACCATCGGCATAGCGGTGAAGGAAAACTTCTTCCAGGCGTTCCTGTTCAAGAGCTTCTACCAGACCACGATCTGGGCGGTGTTCATCTTCATCATCACCGCGGTCGTGCTTTATAAGACGCGCTTTGGCCTGCGCCTCCGCGCCTGCGGCGAACATCCGCAAGCCGCGGACTCCGTCGGCGTCAACGTCTATCGCATGCGCTATGCCGGCGTGTTCATCTCCGGCTTGCTCGGCGGTATCGGCGGTCTTGCCTACACCCTCGCAGCCGGCAGCGCATTCCAGTCCACGGTCGCAGGCTACGGCTTCCTTGCCCTCGCCGTTATGATCTTTGGTAACTGGAAACCGCTGAACATCCTTGGGGCATCGTTGTTCTTCGCGCTGTTCAAAATTCTCGGCTCCTATAGCGGAAGCATTCCGTTCCTGCCGAAATTCGAGAACATCAAAGCCAGCGAATACATCTACCTCATGCTGCCATACGTCGTGACGATGATCATCCTGGTACTCACGAGCAAGAAGTCCCGCGCGCCGAAGGCCGAGGGCATCCCCTACGACAAAGGCCGCAGGTAAGCTGCGCTATCAACTATGCACCATCGGGCGCCGCGTCGAACGCATTCGCCGCGGCGCCTTCTCTCATTCGACAACAGCTATTGTAAAATCATACCGAAAACATTTTTCCGGAGGGCATATGGCAAAACTCTATTTCCGCTATGGCGCAATGGGTTCCAGCAAAACCGCGAACGCCATCATGGTTTGGTATAACTATCACGAGCGCTGCAAGAGAGCGTTGCTCGTGAAACCCGGCGTGGATACCCGCGACGGCGTCTACACCATCCGCTCCCGCAGTGGACTGGAAGCGAACTGCCTTCTCTTTGACCAGATCGACTGGGACAAAGTTCGCGCGGGCGAATACGACTGCATCATCATCGATGAGGCGCAGTTCCTCTCTGTCGAGCAGGTGGATATGTTGCTTCCCATCGTGGATGACTACGATGTGCCGATCATCTGCTACGGGCTCAAAACCGACTTCCGCGGCGAATTCTTCCCCGGCAGCGCGCGTCTTCTTGCGCGCGCCGATACGATCGAAGAGGTCAAAACCATCTGCTGGTGCGGCAAGAAGGCGACGAACAACGCGCGCCTCGACGGCAAAGGCGGCATCACGAAGGTCGGCGAACAGGTCGTCCTCGGCGCGAGCGATAAGTACATCGGCCTGTGCCGCAAGCATTGGCTGATCGGAGATCCCGGCCCCGGCCTGCGTGCAGAGGATCTCGCCAAAGGCGCGGTGCCCGGCAAGTGCGACTGCGAGCATGACGAAGACATGGACGAGGTACCGTAAGCCAGCATGAAATTTTACGTAGCAAGCGGCGTTTCCAATGCTGAAAAAGTCAATCTCGCTGCCGCCGCACTCAACGCGGCAGGGCACGAGCGAACCTATGACTGGACGGGTCACGGCGACGTTTCCAAAGCGGAACCGGAGTTCAAGCGGCATGTTGCGTCCTCCGAGTCACGCGGGGTGCTGGACGCGGAGCTTGTCGTTCTGCTGCTGCCCGGACGATTTGGCACGCATGCAGAGCTCGGCATGGCGCTGGCAAGCGCGGAGAACAAGCGCATCCTGCTCTGGTCGGAATCCCCTTCGCCCTTTGACGGCACGGAAGGATTTTGCGTGTTTTACCACCATCCGGCAGTCGAGCGCGTGGTTTGCCCGTTTGACGAGCTGCTGGAGCAGCTGAAAGCGCTATAAACAATCGTGATACAACAAATCGGCCGGATTTTTCCGGCCGATTTGTTTGTTTGCAGTTGCTTTTCGGTTACGGAGCGGTTTCTACCGCAACGATACGTCCCTGTCCGTGCGGATCGGCATAATCTGCGCCGACCACGCCGCTGAGTCCGTCGATGATGAAGTTGATAAGCACCTGATTGTCGATCATGATGGAATCCAGCAGGAAGTTGTTGTCCTGGAACATCGTATAGCCGTCGCCCGCGCTCTTGAGCAGATAGTTGTGGCAGGCAAGCGTATACGTCTTCGCCAGATCGAGCGGCTCTGTTCCAACCATCACGTTTTTGACGCGATACTCTCCGTCCACGCTGACGAACATGTTGTTCTCATCCAGCGTGACTGTCGAAGGCAGATACGTGTGAATCTCGTAGGTGAGACCGGAAACCTGCAGGAATCCGCCGTTCTCTGCCGGTGTAGCACGCGCGCCCATCTCCAGAGCGTCCAGAATCTCCTGGCCGGTTGCTTCTACCATGCAGAGCTCGTTTCCAAACGGGTGCACTTTGATGATCTGACCGTAGGTGATATCTCCCATCGGAATGCTCGTGCGAATGCCGCCGCCGTTGACAAACGCGATATCCGCACCGGAGATATAGCGGTATGCATCCGCGCACAGGTCGCCAAGGTTTGTCTCGGTGTTGCGTACAATGCGCACAGCGGGATCGGTGCCCGGCTCGAAGATGATCAGTTCGACATCGGTCCTTGCGACCACTTCGTTGAGCAGCTCCTCAAATTGCGCCTGAATCTGCGCAATGTATGCTTCCGTCTCGGGGTCTTTGTCCATGAAGTCAGAAACAAGACCCGTGGAGATGCTGCCGTCCTTCGTGATGTACAGCAGGCCGACCTTTTCCAGCTTTGTGCCTGTCTGCGTAAGCAGTACGCGGTCTCCATCCAGATTCTTTACGCGCTCGCACTCGATGGTGCTATGCGAATGTCCATCGATCACCACATCGATTCCTTTGGTGTTCTCGATGAGTTCACTGGAGGTATAGGGCGACGTCGCAGCATCGATGCCAAGATGCGTCAGCGCGATCACATAATCCGCACCGGCGGCGGTCGCCGCGTCAACTGCGGCCTGAACCACGGCGAAAAACGCCTTTTCGCCGTCTTTTTGGCTGAAGTCGTAGATAAAGTTGCCGTTTGCATCCTGGAAGAATGTCGGCGTGGATGTCGAGATGGTCATCGGCGAACTAACGCCGACAAACGCAACGTTGATGCCGTTAAACGTAAGCATCGTATATGGGTCTAAGACGGGTTTACCGGTTGCACTATCCATAAAGTTTGCCGAAATGATCGGGAATTTTGCCATGTCACGTAGTTCCATGAAGCGATCCATGCCATAGTCAAACTCATGGTTGCCCGGCGTCATCACGTCGTAGCCCACTTCGTTCATGATGTCGATGATGTAGCTGCCCTTGGAGAGCGTGCCGATGGCGTCGCCCTGAACGGCATCGCCCGCGTCCACCAGCGCAACGTAGCAGTCGTCAGCCAGCAGCTGCATCTTCAACGCGGCGACGCCTGCATATCCGATTGCGCTGTCCACCGCGCAGTGTACGTCGTTGGTATACAGAATCGCGAGGTCTTTGTCCAATGCGGGTTCGGGAGTTGGTTCTGGCGTTGCAGTTACTTCTGCGACAACAGGTTCTTCTGTCTTGGCTTTACACGCGAACGAGAAAGCGAGCAAGATCACCAGTAGGAACACAGTCAGTTTCCGAAGCATCATCAAAATTTCCTCCTTACTTTCATGTGTTTGTCATCAACACATCCGTGCTGCCATTGCGCGCTGCAGCGGGCACCTCCTACTATTTGCTGAAACGCACGTTCCATCGATGTTTTTACTATATCACCTTTTACGCAATGTAAACGCGCCTCACTTAATATTTAGGAAATATATTATGGCATTTTGTTATATGGCGAAGGCGTCTATCACGAAATGGATTGAGCAAATGTGCCTTTGTCCTGTATAATACCTATGATTCTATGTCCATTCGGCAACAACTGTTCCCCGTTTAGGAAAGGCGCAACATGCAGCAAGCATCCGGACAACACACGGTTCTCCACCTGACCGACTACGGCGCGCCGTACGCGGGCAACTTCTTCGCGTCTCTCAGTGCGCTGGAAAGCCTGCTTGACGAAAGCAGCATTAAGACGGTCTATGTGCTGCCAGCGCGCGCGGCTGACCGCGCCTGGGCACAGGAGATTGCAAATACGAAGGACATTCGTTTTCTGAGAAAAGGCCGCTTCTTCTCCTATCTATTTCAGGTGCGACAGTTCCTGCGTGACACCAACGCCGATATCCTACACGAGCACTTCATCCACTTTTCGGAGAAGATCGCGGCATGGCTTGCGACGAGAACCTGCGGACACCGCGTAAAGACCGTGCTGCACCTGCACAACCACATCACGCTGCCAAAAAATAAGCTTCTGCGCCTGCCGCACATGCTATACTTTCGCTCCGTTTCACGCTTTGTCTGCTGCAGCGAGTCTGTTGCCGCTCACCTGGTTGCAGACGGTGTCGCGAAAGATCGCGTACGCGTCGCGGAAAACGCGATTGCCTTTGAACGGCTGGATCGTTACGATTCCAACGTACGCAAAACGCTCGGTTTGCCGGATCGCGCGAAGCTCGCGCTGATGTTCGGCTACGATTATGAGGGCAAAGGCGTCGATTTTGCCGTCGAGGCGGTACGCCAGTTGCGCGAACGGGAAAGTTTTCCCGTCACGCTCGCTGTGGTGCTCTCCTCGCGACTGGAAGAAGTTCGCTCGCGCATCTGCGCGCAGCTGTGCCTGCCGGATGTGCCGGACTGGATTCTTCTGCTGCCACCGCGTGAGGACGTCGCCTCGTATTATCATATGGCGGATGTGTTCCTCTCGCCCAGTCGACAGGAGGGATTCTGCTATGCGCTGATTGAAGCCGCCTACTGCCGCACGCCTGTGCTCGCGAGCGCAATCGACGCGCAAAAGGACCTCGCGCTGCCGCAAAGCGCCTTCTTTCCCCCGCGTGATGCAACCGCTCTCTCCAAGGCGATGCTGCGCGTATTGAGCGAGGAAGATACGCCTTCCAGAGCACAAATGCTGGAGCAGGCAGGCGAACGCGTGCGCAAAACATACGCCCTTTCCCGCTGGGCAGAGCTTGTTTGCGCGGTTTATTCAGAAATACGCTGAATCAGCGCTTGAAACATGCTGAAATCAGCTGTTTTCTGCGTTTTCGGGGTTGACACCTCACTGAGCGTTTGTTAAACTAATCGGTGTGCCATTGGGATTCAGTCGCCACAGCCCCGGCAGTCTGTGCTCAAGAACACAACAGAATTCAATCGAATGATATGATGGAGGAATCGCCATGAAATCCTATATGGCAAAGGGCGAAACCGTCGAGCGTAGCTGGTACGTTGTGGATGCACAAGACATGGTCTTAGGCCGTCTTTCTTCCCAGGTAGCAGCGATTCTCAGAGGGAAGCATAAGCCCATATACACCCCGCACGTCGACACCGGCGATCACGTGATTATCGTGAACGCGGCCAAAGTGCGCCTGACCGGCAAAAAGCTGGATCAGAAGAAGTACTTCCACCACACCGGTTATCCGGGCGGCATCCGTGAGGTCAACTACCGCACGTTGCTGGCCACCAAGCCGGAGTTTGCTGTCTATGAAGCGATTCGCCGCATGATGCCGAAAGGCCCGCTCGGCGACAAGATGCTCACCAAGGTTCGCATTTATGCGGGTCCCGAGCACAAGAACGCTGCGCAGATGCCCCAACCGCTGACGCTGAAATAACGAGAGGAGAACAAGAACATGGCAAGTACGCAATATCTTGGTACGGGCAGACGGAAAAAGTCCATTGCCCGCGTTCGTTTGCTCCCCGGCAGCGGCAGCATCACGATCAACAAGCGCGAGCTGGACAATTACTTCGGTATGGAAACGCTGAAGATGATCGTCCGCGCACCCCTCACCCTCACCGACACGCTTTCGAAGTTTGACGTTTTCGTCAACGTCTACGGCGGCGGTTACACGGGTCAGGCCGGCGCAATCCGTCACGGCATCGCCCGCGCGCTGCTCGTCGCGGAGCCCGCTCTCCGTCCCGCCCTCAAGAAGGCCGGTTACCTCACGCGCGATCCGCGCATGAAGGAACGTAAAAAGTACGGTCTGCACGCGGCCCGTAGAGCGCCCCAGTTCAGCAAGAGATAATCTCTTTTGCCCGAACGAAACACGACAAATCAGCATCCCATACTTTATTGTATGGGATGCTTTTTTCTGCGCAGTTTTTACGCGCGGTGTTCGCAGCATAAATTGTATGGGATGCTTTTTTCTGCCCGATTTCTATGTGCGGTGTTCGGAGCATATATTGTATGGGATGCTTTTTTATACCCGTTTGCGCGCGATTGATATAAAGCGTATAATGAAGCGCAATGAATCTGACAAGAGAAAAACTCAAAAAGATCGGCAAGCAAGCCGCAAAAACAGCCGCGGGGCTTCTCGCTGCGGTCTCCCTCGCGCTCGGCGGCGTGGTCGACTCGCCGGAAGAGCTCTTCTCCGGCGCGCCGCAAACCGCGCATGTGGTACGCTGTGAAACGGATACAGACGATTGCCTGTCTACCGTAGCTTCCTCGGCATCCGACAAAAAAGAACGTCTGCGGGACAAACTCCGGAGACTGTTCCTCTCGCAGCCGTCTGTTGTGCGCGGAATCGTGCTGCTGCCGTTCTGGGCAATCGGCAAGGTGCTAATCGTGCTTTTCTCGTTGCTCTTTGCCGCACTCAGTCCGGTGTTGCAGATTTTGCTCGGCGTACTCCTGAATGCCCTGCTGCTCTTCGGGCTGTTCCTGATTGTGCTCAAGCTGCTCTTCCCGAATCTACGCTTAAGAGATCTCTTGACAAAGCGCAATATCATTCTTCTCTCAATCGGATCCATCCTGCTTTCGGTAACGGATGCGATCCTGCGTACCTACTGGGAGGACTACCGCCCGATCAGCATCGCGATCAAACTTGGAGTTGGACTTATCGTTCTCTCAATGCTTGCATGGCGCATCTTTGGAAAACGAATCAAACGAGAATTGAACATCGCAACATAAAAAGAGGCCGTTAGGCCTCTTTTGTTATAAGTCTCTTGTTTCGCTATTGCTTCGCCGGAATGCTGTCCAGCAGCGCGTCCACCATATCAGTCGGCGTTGCCCACGAGGTGCAGAAGCGCACAACGTCGTTATCCGCGTCAAATGTATGCCAGAATGCGTAACCAAAATCGTTCGCCAGTGTTTCGAGCAGTTCCCGCGGCAGAATCGGGAACACCTGATTGCTCGGAGAATCGGCAAAGAGCGAATACCCCTTCGCCTGCACGCCAGCCGCAATCCGCTGCGCCTGTGTGACCGCGTGGCAGCCGATCTCGTCGTAAAGACCATCCGCAAACAACGTTTCAAACTGAAGCCCCAGCAGCCGCCCTTTGGCGAGCATGCCACCGCGCTGCTTCATGTGATAACGGAAGTCCTTCTTGTACGCGGGATCGTTGATCACCAGTGCTTCGCCAAACAGAGCGCCCATCTTCGTGCCGCCGATGGAAAACGCGGTTGTGTATTTCGCAAGCTCCGGCAGAAACACATCCGCCCCCGCTATCGCAAACGAATTGCCGAGGCGCGCGCCGTCCACATAGAGCGGCATGCCATACAGCAGACACACGCGCGAGATCGCGCGCAGTTCGTCTTTCGAGTAGACCGTGCCGACCTCGGTCGGCTGCGAGAGATAGACCATCCCAGGCTGCACCATATGTTCCGCAGTCGAATCCGCATAGTGCGCGGCAACGTGCTGCGCAATCTGCTCCGCCTTGATCTTGCCGTTCGTCGTCGGCAGCGCGAGCACTTTGTGTCCCGTCGCCTCGATCGCACCCGTCTCGTGCACATTGATATGTCCGCCTTCGGCGCAGACCACTCCCTGATACGGTTTCAGGCAGGCAGCGATGATCGTAAGGTTCGCCTGCGTGCCGCCGACGAGGAAATGCACGTCGCTCTCCGCGCCGCCGAGTCGCGCCTTGATCAATGTGCGCGCATTTTCGCAGCGGCTGTCCAGTCCGTAGGAATCGTCCTGCTCGCGGTTTGCGCGGGCAATCGCCTCCAGAATACGCTCGTGAGCGCACTCGTTATAATCATTCATGAAGTTATAGCGCATGTTCGTTTCCTCCGCGCGGCGGAATGTGCCGCAATTCATGCACGAGTATAGCATAATTTTCCCAGTTGTGCGCGGTGAATTTTTCTTGCGCTGTCGAATGAACAATTGCGCCGTTTCGGATTGTTCACATGCGGGTTGCCTCCTTGCCACGCATTTCAGCGTTTTGCGTTTGCATCCGATGGGAGGATTCACCTATAATCAAACCATGAAACAAAGAGTCGCTTTAAAATCCTCGCGCCTGTTTACGCGCTTGCTCATACTACTGCTCTGCCTCGCAATGTTCGCGGGGTGCTCTCTCGCGCCTGATGACGATTCCGGCGGCATCTATACGGACGAGGATGCAACCGCGCCGGAAGCCGTTGTACCAACGCAAACCATACCGCCGGAACGCAGCATCACGATAGACCCGCTGCCCGTCGATACGCTGCTGGCTGGCCGGGATTTCGCAATCTTGTTCGTCAACGTCGGCAAGGCAGATGCGGCGATTCTTCGTTTTGGCGACACTGCCGTGCTGATCGACACCGGCTCTGCGGAGTCCGCACCGCAACTGATTGCAGGTCTCAACGCAATGGGTATCGACCAGATCAGTGCGGTGTTCATCACGCACAGCCACAGCGACCATCTCGGCGGTTTGGACGCGCTCAGCGCGAATTACAGTATTCCGCTGGTCTATTCGCCGTTCTATTCCGAAGCGGACAAAAACGGCACAGGCAAGATCGTCAAGCGTTTAGAGAAGCTCACTCTGCCACATCAGGAGCTGATGGCGGGCGATGTCGTGACGATCACGGAAGGTGTTTCGTTTACCGTGCTGGGACCGCTCTCGCTCAACGAGACGGATGACAACGACAACTCCCTCGTACTGCGTTTCGATTACAACGGCAAGTCGTTTCTGTTTGTCGGAGACATGCAGTTTACCGAGGAGCAGGAGATCATCGCGTCGGGTGTAAACCTCAAGAGCGACGTGCTCAAGGTCGGAAACCACGGCAACCCGGACGCGACCGGCGACGACTTCGGCGTATTGGTCTCACCCACGTTCGCCGTGATCTCCACAAATACGTCTGTGGACACGGACAGCGCAAACCCGCGCGTCTATGCCGCGCTGCCCGATGCGCAGATTGCCGTCACACAGGATTTCCCCTTGGGCGTACTGCTCACGCTGGATGATTCCGATGAGATCGTGCAGGGTAACCCCGCGCGGAAACCCGCCAAAAGTTCGGTCGTGGTCAGCGGGTTTGACGTTTCATCGCAGACGATCACGCTGAGCAACAACGGAGCAACAACCGCCGATCTCTCCGGCATGATCCTCTTCTCCGTTCGTTCGGATGCCGTGCTCCGCTTTCCCGAAGGAACGATCCTCGCCGCGGGCGAATCCCTCGTCATCGGTGAAGGCGGCGACTTCTCATTCAAGGGTGAAGACAAACCCCTAAGCAAGAAGAAGGATAATACCGTGATCTTGTTTGACCGATTGGGTTCGCTAGTCAGCAAACTCTAGCAATAGAGAAACGCTTTGCGCGCAAAAGCGGCGTGTGCAGATGCACACGCCGCTTGTTCGTTTGTTTCGATCTATTCTTTTACTTATATCTCGGTTTGCCCTGATCCCTCATCGGAATCTTTCGGCTGAATCTTTCTCCTGCCCGTGAAGAACCCCGCGGTGAGCGCTTTAGTCGGACAGTTTTTCACGCAGTCGCCGCAACGGATGCACTCCATGTCGTCTGGCGTTTTTGTTGGATCGACGCCCATGTTGCACGCGCGCTTGCATTCGCCGCAGTTGGTGCATGCGCTCTCATTCAGCTTCAGGCGATAGAACGACGCTTTGTTGAAGAGCGCATAGGTAGCGCCAAGCGGACAAAGATACTTGCAAAACGGGCGATATAGAAATACGGAAAGCCCGAGGATCAAGATCAGGATTGCCATCTTCCAGCTAAAGATGAACCCGGCAACCGCACGCAGCGTCGGATTCTCCAGCAAGAGCGGAATACCCGCAAAGAGCGTGCCGGAAGGACAAACCCACTTGCAGAACCACGGCAAGCCTACGCCGGCTGCATTTTTTATGAGCAGTGGCAGCAATATCACCAACACCGCGAGCACAACATACTTGAGGTATCGCAGTAATCGATCATACTTGAACGTACGGATCTTCTTGGACGGAATCTTGTACAACAGATCCTGCACCCAACCAAACGGGCACAGGAACCCGCAGACAAACCGCCCGAAGAGCGCACCGAACGCGAGCAAAAACCCGATCACATATAGCGGAAACTTGATCTCCCGCGTCGCGAGCACTGCCTGCAGCGAGCCGATGGGGCACGCACCCCATGCGCCGGGACAGGAATAGCAATTCAACCCCGGTACGCAAATGGACTTGCTGTCCCCTTGCCAGATGCGGCCTTTGACAAAGCCGACAAGGTAGCCGTTGGAGACGACCGTCCATGCGCCCTGAATATAGCCGCGCAGCTTGTTTTGCTTGTATTTCTTAGCCAATGCCAATACACTCCAGGCAGATATTTGCCGCGCGGGACAGTACAATTGCTACTTCGCCATTGAGAACGCCCAGCACTAAAAACCCCGCGCTGAGCGCGAGCAGAACGATCGGGATTGCGCGCCGCGCCGCTTTCATCAGGAGACCTGACCCAGCAGCAGGTCAACAAGCCCGGCCCAGTCGTCGTAGCTCTTGGAGCCGACAACCGATTGACCGACCTGCTTTCCGGTGGAATCGAAGAACTTCGTCGTCGGGATGGCGTAGATATCCGTCGAGTAATCGAGGAAGAACGCTTCCGGCAGCACCACAGGATAGCTCATGCCTTGATCCGCAATGAACTGCTTCGCGCCGTCAATGTCGTCGTCGCCCGTAAGCACGCCGATGATGACAAAGCCTTTGTCCGCGTAGTCTTTGCTAATCTTGATCAGGTCAGGAATTTCGCTGACGCACGGGCCGCACCACGTCGCCCAATAGTTGACCATGATGAGTTTGTTGTCCGTGAACACCGACTGATCCAGCGTATCTCCGGTCAGTGTCGTCACGGAGAACTCCAGTGCCGCGTCATCGCCGGTTGATGCTTCCGGTGCTGCTGTTACTTCAGCGGTGGGTTCGGGTGTCGCCGTCTGCGCAGGCGCAAACGTGCAGGCGGAGAGCGTCATAACAGCGGCAAGCAAAGCCGCCAGAATCATTGCAAATTTCTTCATGTGGATGGTTCCTTTCCATACTCTGCGAAGTTGCGGATCTTTACCGCTGGAAATTGAAGTCGATCAATGGGTGAGATAACAGCAGAATATGCTTTGATGGTACGGAATCGCACCACGTTCTTCCGTGATTATATCACAAGCGGAATTTCTCTGCGAGAGACGACAAATCTTTTCGCGCATCATTGCGCTGGTATTGGCTTATCGTTATACTGGAACCAGCAGCCTATCATTAACGTTTATTTGTATCACTTCTTTCAATTTTCTTTTGCGAAAAAACGTCTCTATCGAAATTCTCTTTCGGAGGAACAACAGCATATGCAAAACGGCATCAGCAAGAAGAACTGGATTCTGATCTGGGTGCTCGGCCTCGCGGGACAGCTCTGCTGGAATGTAGAGAACGCGTGGTTTTCCACGTTTGTCTACAACAAAGTCGCGCCAGATCCCAACATCATCAGTTGGATGGTTGGCTTAAGCGCCGTGGTCACCACGTTTTGCACGTTCCTCGTCGGTACATGGAGCGACCGTATCGGCAAGCGCAAGCCGTTTGTCAGCATCGGCTACATCTTCTGGGGTGTGTTTACAATCATCTTTGGCGTCGGCGAGTTTCTGCCGAAATCGCCGATCACGCTCGTCGCGCTGTTTGTGGTGCTTGCGGACGCGGTGATGAGTTTCTTTGGTTCGTTCGGTTACGACGCGGGCTTCTCCATCTGGACGACGGATATTTCCAACGAGCACAACCGCGGACGGCTCGGCGGCGCACTCGCCGTCATGCCCGTGATCGCGACGATCTTCGGCACCGTCGTCTCCGGCATGATCGTGGACGCGCTGGGTTTCTTCGACTTCTTCGTGCTGATGGGCGGACTCGTGATCGTGATCGGCCTTGTTTCGCTGTTTGTGATGAAGGACGCGCCGGATCTCATCCCGCGCCGCGAGGAAAAGACCTATTGGAAGCAGCTTGTGAAAGTGTTTAACTGGAAAACGGTCCGGGATAACCGCGAGCTCTTCTGGATTTTTATCGTGATGTTGATCTACTTCATCGGCTTTAACGTTTATTTCTCCTACATCACGATCTATTTTGTAAACTACCTTGGTTATAGCTTCACTATAGCTGGCGCGCTGCAGGGCGGCGCGCTCGTCGTCGCCTCGTTTATGACAATTCCCACCGCGAAGATGATCGACCGCGGGCTGCTTGCGCGCGTAATATCGATCGCGCTGATTGCCAACACCATCGGACTGCTTTGCATCGCGTTCGGCAGCGGAATCGTGTTTGTTTGCGTCGGTATGTTCCTCGCAGGGTGCGGTTATATCCTAACCGTGCAGACGCTCACCGCCTGGATGAAAAATCTTTATCCGGAAGATCAACGGGGACAATACGAGGGCATCAAGCAGATATTCTATGTTGCGCTGCCGATGATCTTTGGTCCCATGATCGCGGCTCCAGTCATCAATACGTGGGGAGTGGAGAAGGTTGTCAACAACGTCCTCGGCATGGTACCCGGGCCGTCACTCTTCCTCGTCTCAGCGGTGGTCACCGCGCTGTCCATTCTGCCGCTTGTCGCCGCAAACCGCTTGCACAAGCAAAGGATGCTGGAGCGCGCGGCAATCACGGAGCAGATGTGATCCACATGCAGGAATATATGTTTGCGCCTGGCGAGCATGTTCTCAGCCCCCGCGGCGTTCCGAACCCGGGTTACACGCTCAATGGGGACGCTGTTTACGATCGTTCGCGCGTTGCCGCAGCGCCGTGGCGGCTCAAAGAGTGGGATTTTTACCAGATATCGGACGATCGGCTCTGCCTCCAGCTCGTCATAGGTCACGTTTCGTATGCGGGAAACTGCAACATCGCCTTGTTTGATAACGCAACCGGTACGCGCATTTTCGAACGCGGGGTAACCATACCTCTCCCGTTTCGAAGCATGCACATGCCCGAAAGCGCGCACGCAGACTCCGTTCTCACATTTTCACACGACGGCGTTGACCTCATCTTTGAAACAAGAGACAGTACACGCTACCTTACAGCACGTTGCGAGGGGTTCTCGGCGGAAGTACAGCTCGTACCCGCTGTCTCAAACAGCATCACAGTCTGCACGCCGTTTTCCAAGAAGAACGAATTCTATTACAACGAGAAGATCAATTTGATGCGCGCAGACGTTTCCGTCTCGTACAACGGAACGAACTACACGTTCGATCCTGATCACACGTTCTCTCTACTCGACTGGGGTCGCGGGGTCTGGCCGTTCTCTCATGAGTGGTATTGGAGCAGCGCGAGTACATTGCTTGACCGCAAACCATTCGGCTATAACCTCGGCTGCGGGTTTGGTGATACGGAGAAGATGCGCGGCACCGAGAATATCGTTTATTATGGAGACGAAGCTATCAAGCTTGGCCGCATGTTGATCTCGCATGAGACGGATGTTATGCTTCCCTGGCGATTCGAGGAGGAGAGCGGACGCTTCTCCGCCGTTCTCACGCCGCGATACGACCGCGACACGATCACGAAGCTCCTGTTTGTCAACAACCGCTGCCACCAGATGTTTGGCACATTCTCAGGTTCATTTCTCAAGAGCGACGGAGAGCGCGTTGCGTTTTCTGATGTTACCGGTTTTGCCGAACATGCGATCAACCATTGGTAAGTCAACTGAACGATGATTATAGGAGCCGTTCAAGCGGCTCCTTTTTTGATTCGCTGAAAGTGGCAACAACGCATAATCATACGAAATCGCCATTTTTATGCATTTTGCACAATCCGGTGTCTGATTCAGGAAGCCGAATTCAAATTTCAACAATAGAATCAGCAAAAAAACAGATTTCCATCGTAAAAAAGTCGAAACCAATATTAAAATGTCAATCAATATCAAACGAATTGTGAAAAGCAGTGCGCGCCTTGCGTAAAAATGGTATGGTTATGCCGCTATTCACGGAGTAAACCCTTGTTTTCCCATCGGATGTGTGAAATATCCGTAACATCTTTCGCGGGTATGTTTACATATATATACCACTCATGTATAATTTCTGCGACAGAATGTCTTTCATGCAAGAAAGGATGTGTACCGAATGAAACGTACTATCGCACTCGTTATGAGCCTGCTTATGCTGCTCGTACTGGTGCCCACCACCGCCCTTGCGGATACCGATGTACACGCGTATCTCGAGGTGACGCCTTTGGCGGTCGCCCCCGACACCACGCCCACACTTTTCCAATACGGCACTGATTCGTTCAATTGGACCGATGCAAACCTGTCCGTCAAACTCTATGACGACACCGCGGCAAACCTTGCAGGAACCACCCTGCATCTGGGTACCGCGATCGCACCGGGCTGGTATGTGCTCTACATCAACGGCGTGATTTATAATCCCGCCACTCCTTACAACTTCCTTCCTACCGATCTCGGCTCTAAGACACTGACGATTAGATATTCTTATACCCCGACCGGCAACACGTCGGTCACGACAGTTACAAAGGATATCTCGATCTCGGTTCAGAAGAGCATTCTGCAGAGTGTTAGCGTGACAGGCCCCGCGCAGCTTTCCTATTATGCGGGCGAGACGCTGAACCTCAGCGGACTTGTTGTTAGCGCAACCTACAGCAATATGAGCGATCCGGTCGTGCTGGATAGCTCGAAATATACGCTGCGTCTCTATAAAGATGCTGCAACTCCGACCGATGAGATCACAACTGCTGATCCGTTGACCGTGCAAGATACCTTGAAGGTCACCGTAGTAGAAACGTATCCTGGCTCGGCAGACGAAGTCATCGTCTCCGACACGTCAACGATCATTGTCACTCCTACTGTTACGGCTCTTACCGTTGCGCCGACGAGCCAGCCAATGGTTCTCGGCGTCACCGCACCGTTCACAATCGCATCGACGGTTGGCGGCGGTGAGACCTTCGCGAGCCTCGTTGCAAGCGTGGACAACCCCGCCGTAGCGGCAATCGACACCTCGACCCTGACCGCGGACGGTAAAGTCACCGTCACCGCGCTCTCCGTCGGCACAGCGATTGTAACGATCCGCGCACGCGGAACAGCGCTCAGCCAAACCACCACTGTCACCGTAGAGAAAGCGCCGACGCATGTCAGCAGCCTCGTGCTGGACAAGTCCGTTCTCTCTCTGCCGGTCAACGGCAGCTACTCGCTCACCGCGACCATCGGTCCGGATGACGCGACGGACAAGACCATCACCTGGGTTTCCGCCAGCCCCTCCGATGTTTCGGTGGATTCGACGGGTACCGTCAAGGTGCTGCGCAACTTCTCCGGCAGTGTTGTGATCACCGCTACCTCAAACGATAATGCAGCTGCAACGCAGGATTGCTCGGTTTCCGTCAACTCCATCGCAGTCGACGGCATCGCAATCAGCGACACCAGCGCAACGATCTACAAAGGCAGCTGGAAGCAGCTCTCCGCGGTTATCACGCCCACCGGAGCAGCCGATCCCGCCGTTACCTGGAGCAGCAGCAACCTCGCTGTCGCGACGGTTGACGCAACAGGTAAAGTCACCGCCGTCGGTGTTCCGGCTGGCGCAGACTACGGCGAAGCGATCATCACGGCGCAGTCCTCGAACAGCTCCGTGTTTGCAACCTGCACCATCAAGGTTCTCTCGTCCGTGCTGATTACAAGCCTGACGTTGAATAAATCCGAGGTTGCGCTCAACGTTGGCGATGAAGAAACCCTCACCGTCACGGGTACGCCCTCCAACGCAACGAACAAGACGTTGCTCTGGACGAGCAGCAACCCCGAAGTTGCAAGCGTGAACTCCTCCGGTAAGATCATCGCGGCCTCCAAGGGCACGACGGTCGTCCGCGCAGAATCGACCGACGGCAGCGGCAAGTACGTCTCCTGTGTCGTCACGGTCAACAATATCCAGATCCTCAACGTCTACCTTGACAAGTCTTCTCTCGACCTGAGCGAGGGCGACACAGCCTCCATCGTGGCGACGGTGTACCCCACCAATGCCACGACGAAGAACCTCAAGTGGACGAGTTCCAACACCTCGGTTGCGACGGTTGACTCCAAGGGCAACATCGTTGCTGGATCAACGAAGGGTTACTCCATCATCACCGCCGCGGCGACCGACGGCAGCGGCAAGTTTGCCGAATGCGTCGTGCTCTCCAAGCCGAAGGTGCACATTACGGGCATCACGATCAACTACGGTGCTTCGCTGGATCTGCTCGCCAATGACTCGACCTACCTCAAGGCGACCATCCTGCCCGCGAACGCCTCCGTGCAGAGCGTTGTCTGGACCTCCAGCAACACCGCTATCGCAACGGTTGACGCGAGCACCGGCCTTCTGAAGGGCCTCGCGCTTGGCGAAGCGACCATCACCGCGACTGCGGACGGCAAGACCACCGCGATCAAGATCAATGTCACAAACACCGAGTTTAACTACGGCGTGGCGGCGAACTTCAGACGCAGAGTCAACGTTCGTTCCAGCGCGAGCGGACTGAGCAAAGCCGTCGGATTTGCGTATCTTGGCGATACGTTTAAGATCCTCGGTAAATCCGGCAACTGGTATCTGATCCAGTACAACAACACCACCAAGGCGTACATCTGGGCCAGCTACCTCAAGGCGACAAAGACCACCGCGGCGTATGTCTCCGCGAATGGCACGACGACCACCACGCCGGCGCCGGGCACCACTGCCACACCGACGACAACGCCGACCAAGGTTACCATCGCCAACTGCCTGTATGCAGTCAATGTCCGCGCAAGCGCGAGCACGACCTCGACACGCATCGGCAAAGCGAGCCTCGGCGCGACCTACACTTACCTCGCCAAGGAAGGCGACTGGTACAAGATACAGTACAACACCACAACGATTGGTTACGTGTACGGAACCTTTGTAACCCTCAGCTAACGGTACGACATCCTGTCAATACGGCGAGCCGCCCTCTCGGGCGGCTCGTCTTATTTGTCCCAGCATTTTTTATCATGACTAAGGTTGCATTGCGAACACACGGTAGCATTTCCGTGGAAAACAACAATGACCTATAGCGGCAGGATAGTCCGTTTGTTATACTGATGGACATGAACAGCATCCCCGCTCACAAAAGAGAACCTGATAGAATCGACAACTCGCACAGGAAGCGTCCCCTTCTGCTGCGTACCGGCGTGGTAATCTCCGCAATTACCGCCTTGCTTGTTTTGCTCAATTGGGGCACCAAGACGCGGTTTGTTTCGCGCTATTACGATTTGACCGATGCGCGCATTCACGACGAAGTCCGCATCGCCATCGTCAGCGATCTGCACGGCGCGCAGTATGGAGAACGTCAAAGCGACCTAGTCGCGGCATTGGAGGCGGAAAACCCGCATGTTGTGCTGCTGCTGGGCGACATCTTCGATCAGCGGGGCATCAGCGAAAACTCCATCGAACTCATCCGCGTGTTATCCGGCAAGTTCAACTGCCAATTCATCCCCGGCAATCACGAGTATAAATCCGGCGATCTCGGCGTAATACGCGACCTCTTGGAGGAAGTAAATATCCCGAATCTCGCTGGTGAATCGATTTTACTCGAAATCAATGACACTCGCGTGCAAATCTTCGGCGTGGACGACGGCATGGCAGGCAAACAAAAGCAGCTCCAGCAGATCGCCGATGCCGCAGCACTGAAAAGCGACGATATCTACTCGATTCTCGCCATCCATGTGCCAAACGGTGTGGAGTCGTATCTGCATTATGGGTTCGATTTAATGCTCTCCGGGCATACGCATGGCGGGCAGGTCATGATTCCCGTGATGCTCAACGGCCTCTATGCGCCTGGGCAAGGCGTGTTTCCGAAGTATGGCGGCGGTCGCTATGACTTTGATAAACAAACAATGATCATCAGCCGCGGGCTTTCGCAAAAGCCGCTTTGGCTGCCACGGCTCGGTAACCCGCCGGAGTTGACCTTCGTTACGCTCAAGCCCGAACGATCAACGCCATAAAACAAACAGCGCGCCTAGCGGCGCGCTGTCTTCACGAAGAGCTTTATTCGTAAAACTTGATAACATCCTCAATGGGCTTGCGCCTCTTTTCGCGGAGCTTGTCGTCCGCCGCATATCCGACCGCAAGAATCAGGCGCACGCGCGTTGACTTCGGAATGCCGAACAGTTCCTGAATCTTCTTCTCGTTGTGCCAGCCAATGATGCAGGTGGAAAGCCCCTGTTCGGTTGCCGCATAGCAAAACTGAGACGCGGAGAACGCGACATCGATCGGCGCGAAATCCTGATCCTTGAACTTCTGCGAGAGCGAAACTTTCAGGATTGTGTTCTCTTCCAGCACCACCGCAAACGCGGGGCAGTTCTTGACGAACTTGTTCATGTTGAGCTCCATCATCAGCGGACGAAGCTTCTCCACGAGCTCTGCGTTGGTGACGATGAGATACTTCCATGGCTGACCGTTGCACGCGGACGGCGCAAGCCACGCGGCCTCTGCGCAGCGCTGGAGCTTTTCTTTTTCCACAGGACGGTTGAGATCAAAATTACGGCAGCTTTCCCGCCGACGGATCAGATCAAAATAATCGCTCATGACTGATTCTCCTTGGCATTTTCAATTTTCTTCAGCGTATCTTCCAGCATCAGAGCACGCAGTTCCCTTAAATAAGGAAATTCGTTCGCGTTTTCGACCGCATAGGTCTGCTGTAGTTCGTATTCCAGCGGGAGCCATGTGCTGATGTCACTTTCGTTGTGTTGAATCACCGCTTCCAGCTTATCCAGCGCCTTATACAGCCGCGCCTCGGTGGTCTTCAGCGCGTCCATCTCGGCAAACAGCGCGGTCAGGTCATCTCGTTGTGTGCCCGGCAGTGTGGAAAGAAGCATCTGCACCGCGCTCACTTCTGTCGCTTCGTGCGCCTGCGTTTTGAGAAACGACGGGATATCGCCCGTGATCGCCTCGCCAAAATCATGAACAAGGCACATGCGGACTAGCTTGTTGCCATCGATTCCGGGAACCTCCGGCGCGATCATGAGAGCGAGTACTGCCAGCCGCCAGGAATGCGCCGCAACGGTTTCCGTGATGCCGCCAACCGTTGTGCTATGGCGTCCGTTGGTTTTGAGGCACTCCAGCTTGTGCAGGAAGTCCAGTAATTCGCGTTGATTCAAGTGTGCTACTCCTCCGGCGGCTGCGTGTTCTGCGTGCAGCAAGCCTGTTTCAACGATCATATCACATTGGTTTTTAAATGACCATGCACATGCTAATATTGTAGAAGTATTTTTGAGAAATGCTTGACTCTGACGTTACGTCATGGTTTATGATAGCCGCAGGAGGTGAGACACAATGCGTCTTTCCATCGGATCGCTCAGCAAATTTTCGGGTGTTTCCATCCGCGCGCTGCATCACTACGACCAGATCGGCCTTCTGCAGCCGAGCGAGGTCGCAGAGAGCGGCTACCGGTATTATGACGATGCGGCAATCGAGCGGCTCTGGCAGATCCTGTTTTATCGGGAGCTGGATTTTCCGCTCGCCGAGATCGGTGAGATACTCGATTCGCCGTCGTTTGACCGTAACCGCGCGTTGACGGAGCACCGGAATTTGCTGACGCAGAAGCGAGAACGGCTGGATCGACTGATCGAACTCGTCTCCAACGCCATGAAAGGAGAGCAAAACATGGAATTTAAACCGTTTGATACCAGCGAAATCGACGCGCTGCGCGAGCAGTACGCCGAGGAAGCGAAAGCCCGCTGGGGGAATACCGACGCGTATCGTGAAAGCACGAAGCGCGCCGCGCAGTGGACGGAAGCTGACAAACAGCGTATGGAGGCAGAGTCGGGCGAAATCTTCTCCGGCTTTGCAGCGCTCGTCGGCACCGATCCCGCGGACGCATGCGTGCAGGAGCTTGTGGCACGCTGGAAAGCGTTCATCAGCCAGAGCTACTACAACTGCACCAACGAGATTCTCGCAGGACTCGGGCAGATGTACATTGCGGACGAACGCTTCATGAAGAACATCGACAAGTTCGGCACAGGCACGGCCAAGCTCATGAGCGATGCCATCGCAATCTACTGCAGGAACTAACACAACGCATAAAAACGGCACGGGGTCAACCCGTGCCGTTTTTATGCTTACACTTCCACCCTGCTGCCAGAGCGTTAATCATACATGTTGTATTATGCGAATACGCCGAGATGTTCCAGAAGAATTCGCAGTCCGATCAGCACCAGCACCACTCCGCCGACAAGCGTCGCGCGATCCTGATATTTGGAGCCAAACTTTTGCCCGATCGCAACGCCGACCATCGACAGCACGCACGTGGTCACGCCGATCACTGCGATGGACGGAAGTATCTTCACGTTCAAAAACGCAAATGAGATACCAACCGCCAGCGCATCGATGCTGGTTGCAAACGAAAGTCCGATGAGCTCCTTGATGTCTAGCATGTCCTCCACTGGGCAGTCGCAGTCTTCGCCCGGCTTGAGCGCGTCGTAGATCATCTTGCCGCCGATGATCGAGAGCAGCGCGAACACAATCCAGTGATCCACGCTGGTGATCAGGTGCTCAAACTGTTTGCCAAGCAGCCAGCCGATCAGGGGCATCAGCGCCTGAAAACCGCCGAAAAAGAGGCCAATCACAGTTGCGCGCTTCCAGTTCATCGCGCGCAGATTCAGTCCCTTACAGGTAGAGACGGCAAACGCGTCCATCGACAGCGCAACCGCCGTCAGAAATAATTCAATAAATGTCATCCGGTATCCTTATCTTACCTCGTCAAGCGTGACGGATTTTTCGGGAAATAATTGCAGCCGCCTGTTCCATTTGCCGCGCATCTTCTTCGGTAAAGCGACCGACGAGCGGACTGTCGATGTCCAGCACGCCGATGGGTTCGCCGTTGTCGTCTCTGAGAACGACTACGAGCTCGCTGTTGCTTGCGCTGTCGCAGGCAATATGGCCGGGAAACGCATGCACGTCCTCGACAAGCTGTGTTTGATTCTGCTTGATTGCCGTGCCGCAGACGCCGTTTCCGACGGCGATACGCGTGCAAGCAACCTTCCCTTGAAACGGACCAAGGCGAAGTTCGCCCTGCTCCAAAAGATAGAACCCGACCCAGTTGATGTCGCATAGAAGTTCGTTTAAAAACGCGCTGGCATTGGCTAACGTCGTCATGCGTCCGTCGGCTTCATCTAGCAGGTGTTCCAGTTGTTCCACGGATGAAATTTCTTCCGTCTGCAACGCTTTTCACCTCCGATTCACTCTTTTGCCATATCGCAATATTATAATCGAAACGGCTCATCTTTACAAGTTTTCAGCCACATGATAGAGTAGGATTCGGAAGCGAGGTCATCTATGAAACTGGAAAAACGCAGACAATTTATCATCAACTCGTTATATTTTGCAATCATTCTCGGTATCGTCATTTTGCTCGCGCGCTATGCGCTGGGTGTGCTGATGCCGTTTCTTATCGCGTTCTTGGTCAGTCTCTTGCTCAAGCCTGCCGTTGCGTTCTTTCACAGCAAGTTGAAGATTCCGCGCGGCTTAACGAGCGTAGCGTTGGTGGTTCTTTTCTATGCGCTTGTCGGGTTTCTGCTGATCATCATTGGTGTGCAGCTTTTCTCCGCGGCAAAGTCGTTTTTTCTTACGCTTCCGGGGCTGTATACAAACACCATCGTCCCCTGGATGAGCAGCGCGTTTTCAAATTTGCAGAATTTCGCTGCGGAGTTAAATCCGGACGCGGCCGCTGCCTATAACGTCGTCGCCGCAAACGTCACCAAGTCGCTCGGAGACGCGATTGTCAATATCTCCAAGCAGGTGGTAACCTGGGTCACGAGTTCTACGCTAAAGGCACCGCATTTTCTGCTCAACATTCTGATCATGGTGATTTCGACGATTTTCCTGACCGTTGATTTCCCGAGGATTCAGGCGTTTGTGATGCGTCAGCTCTCCGAGCGGTGGTGCACGCTTCTGCGCAATGCGCGCGTACAGCTTGGGCGCACGCTCTGGAGCTACTTGCGCTCGTATGCGATGATTCTCACGATCACGTTTGCAGAGATTTTCATCGGGCTTTCGATCATCGGACTGAAAAATGCGGCTGGCATCGCTGTTGCAATTGCCGTCTTCGATATCCTGCCCGTCGTCGGTAGCGGGTTGATTCTATTGCCCTGGACAATCTACACATTCATGTCTGGCAATATTCCCGTCGGTATCGGGCTCGCGGTTCTCTATGTCGTGGTCATCATCGTGCGCCAGATCATAGAGCCAAAGATCGTTGGCGACCGCGTCGGTCTGCATCCAATCGTCACGCTGCTTGCGATGGTGCTAGGCACCTACCTCTTCGGCGGCATCGGTCTGCTCGGTTTGCCGATCACCATTGCGCTCTTGCACGCGCTCAACAAAGAAGGTGCGATTCACCTCTACAAGATGGCGGATGATTCGCCGGAACCGGAAACTTCGACAGACGCCGAGGTAGCAGTTGCGGAAGATACACCTAAAGAAACTTCTCCGGATAAAGCGTCAATAGAAAAACCGCGCAAGAAGAAAACCGCAAAATAGTCTTTCGAATCAAAAAGACCGCCGATGTCAATCGACGGTCTTTTGCTTTAAACCATATTATTTATCGGAGTATATCGTGCAATCACGGTTTCGGCTGCTTTCAAGCCGTCAATAGCCGCGGAGACAATCCCCCCGGCATACCCCGCTCCTTCGCCGACCGGATACAGTCCCGCACATGAGACGCTCTCCATGTTCTCGCCGCGCAGCATGCGCAGCGGTGCGCTCGTGCGCGTCTCCACGCCTGTGAGCACCGCGTCATCGCGATCAAAGCCCCGCAGCTGCCTGCCAAAGGCTTTCATTCCCTCCGCAACACCAGCGGCCACAAACGGCGGTAAAACGCGCCAGAGGTCACAGGAGACGACGCCCGGTCGATAGGAAGGCGTGACCCCGCCGAACCCGCGCGGTTGTTCTTTACGCAGGAATGCGCCGAGCGTTGTCGCCGGTGCGACGCCGTCTCCGCCACCTGCGCGGAATGCGTCCTGCTCCATCTTTTTCTGAAACTGCATGCCGCCCAGCGGATGATCCGCAAAGTCAGAAGGATAAACCTGCACCACGACTGCGGCATTTGCGTTCTTCGCATCCCGCGCAAAATCGCTCATGCCGTTGACCACAATCTCGTCTTTTGCTGATGCGCTGGCGATCACACTGCCGCCGGGGCACATGCAGAAGGTATACACTCCGCGTTCGCCATGCTGCGCCGTGAGGCGATACTCCGCCGCACCAAGTCGCGGATGCCCCGCAAGCTCGCCCAGTTGCGCGCGATTGATCATATCCTGCGGATGCTCGACACGTACGCCGACGGCAAAGGGTTTCGGCGCCATCGCAACGCCCGCGTCAAACAGCATCTGATACGTGTCCCGCGCACCCTGCCCGATCGCGACGAGAAGGGCTGCGCATTCGACGCGCTCAACTTCGTGAGTCGTTTTGATCAGCGCGTGCGTCACGCCGCCATCCTTCTGTTCTACGCCAGCCAGTGTGGCACGAAAGCGAACCTCGCCGCCCATGCGCTCGATCTCTTTTCGCATTGAGGACACCACGCCACGCAAGCGATCCGTGCCGATATGCGGTTTTGCCGCATAACCGATCTCCTCCGGCGCACCGAAGCGGATCAGCGTGCGCAGCACGAGCTCCCCGCGCGCATCTTTGCTGCGCGAGGTAAGTTTTCCGTCAGAAAACGTGCCCGCGCCGCCTTCACCGAACATCACGTTGCTCTCTTCATCCAGCTCGCCTGTCGCCCAGTATCGCTCTACACGTTCAGCTCGCTGCTCGACCGCGTCCCCGCGCTCCAGCACGAGCGGCTGATAACCGTGCTTAGCGAGTTGGTAGGCGGCAAACAGTCCAGCGGGGCCAAGACCCGCGACAATCACGCGCCCGCGCAGCGATTCTGCGCCCATCTGCAAGGGCAGCTCCTGCCGCTCTTCATAAGCTTCTACATGCGGATTTGCGCGCGCAAGCAGTCGCTTTGCGCTCGCTTCCTCCACCTCCGCAACCACGGAAAGCAGGAAATGCACATCCTGCTTTTTGCGCGCGTCAAGCGCTCTACGCGTGATGCGCACACTTGTGAGCTGCTGTTTCTCAAGCCCCAGCAGGTTTGCGATACGGGAAGAAAGCAGCTCGTCGCCTTCCGAAATCGGTTGTTTGATGTTGGTGATCCGCAGTTTCATGCTGTTCTCCCGTGTCGATGTCTCGTTATATTCGTGTCCTGTTCAAGAAGAACGGCGGAGCAGATGCCCCGCCGCTATCCTTCGAAAATCTCGTTACTTCGACTGATCGATGGTCACCGTCACCTCTGCAACAGAGAGCGTCGTCGTCAGCTCGATGGTCGCTTTCTCGTCCCGTACCAGTACGGAAATCGGCAGCTTGTAAACGCCCGGCGTAAGGCCGGTGACGTCTACAAACAGTTGCACATCGCTGCGTGAGAGGATGCTCACAAGGCTGTATCTGCCTTCCACGGTCAAATCCGCCGCAGGAATGCTCAGAGAAACTTTCCCGTTTCGCTCTAGTCCGTGTACCTGAATCTCCAGCTGCTCAAACGTCTGCGAAATGACCATCTCGCGCACCTCAAGCAGGATTGCGACCGTCGCGCTGTCCAGCAGGCGCACGCCCTCGGGAACGATCAATGTTCCGCTGACGGTCATGGTCACATCGAGTCCGTTGATGTCGATCGGCTCCAGCTCGATCATATCGATCTTATCCAACGTTGCCTGATCTCCAACAAGCCGCACCGTCGCAGGTGTTGCGACCGACTTGATGATCTCATGATTCGCCGCCAAGTTATCCGAGCCCACAAGCGAGTTCTCAACATCGATTGGAACGCTCTTGATCGGATAGATCGGCAATCGAATCGTTGAGGTCGGCAGCGTCCCTATCACGATATCCGTCGAGACCACGTTGTTGTTTTTGTCATAGAGCGTAACGTCAAACGTGCTGTAGATCGTACCAGTTTTTTGACTGAGGTTTACGACGCATTCGCCGTGTGTAATCGTCGAAATATCGGTCTTGGCGCCTGTGATATCGAGGCGCGATGTCGTGGACAATGCGTCCATATCCGCCCAGTATCCCTCTGGCAGCTCTCCGGTAAACGTCGTTGAGATCGGAATGGTCTTTGTGACCAATTGATCGATCTCCACCTTGACCGTTGCCGGTGTGATCGACTGCACCACACCGAGCGAGGAAGTAACCGTTGCCTGAATCGGCAGATCATACTCGCGCGCATCGCTGATGTTTCGAAGACTGATGGACGCGATAATCGTGCTTGGGGTTACATATGCATAGTTTGTGATCTGCGTGCGCACCTTGACTGTGACATCCTGCAGAATCTCGCTGCGGTCGCCGCGGATGCAATACCCTTGCGCAATCAGCTCCGCTTCGCCGTCAAAACTCGTCGCAACGTTCGGAACGTCCTTCTCGCGCAACGGCTTCTGGTCTGTGAGCACATAGCCCCAAAGGAGCATCGCAAACACAAACGCGATGACTTTCAGCGCCATATTCTTGGTGAAGAAACTCTTGATACCGCGAAGAAGTTTCGCTTTGTCGATCTTAGGAATGTTCATGCGATCCCTCCGAAGGCTTCCGCTTGATCCAGTTGAACGCGGAAGAGTTTCCCGTCTGCGTAAACAGACTTTCCAGAACGTTTGAGAGCGCCTTTGCGTCAATATAGCGCACAAGTTTGCCATCCCGCGCAATCGAGATCGCGCCCGTCTCCTCCGAGACGATGATGGTCACGCTGTCGGATACGGTCGAAACGCCAAGCGCCGCCCTGTGGCGCGTGCCCAGGTCGCGGGAAACGGTCAAATCGTCCGACAGCGGCAGAAAGCAACCGGCGGCGAGCAGCGTCGATCCGCGGACGATCACCGCGCCGTCGTGCAGCGGTGTGTTCGGTTCAAAAATATTCTCAATCAAAGCACCGGAAAGCAGGCCGTCGATTCTCGTGCCTGTTCCGACGAGATCGCCCAGACCCGTCTTCTGTTCGAAGACGATCAGTGCGCCGACGCGACGGTGGGACAGCGACAAAATCGCCGTCTGCATATCGCGAATCAAGGCCGTGCTCCGCACACTGCTTGCGTCAAACCAGCCTTTGCCAAGGCGTTTGCCGCTTCTGCCGAGCTTTTCCAATACACGGCGTATCTCCGGCTGGAAGAGAATAAACAATACGATGATGATTGAGCCGGACGTCAGGATGGAATCCAGCAGCCAGCTCAATATGGTCAAGGAAAAGAGTTGCGCCACAATGGAACACAAAAACAGGAGTCCCACGCCTTTGAGAACCTCATAAGCGCGCGTCTCTTTCGTCCAAACGATCAGTTTATAGATCAGGATCGTGATGATTGTGATGTCGAGAATGTCCTGTATGAAGAACTGCGAAAAGCCGCTTGCTAGCGCTTGTGTGATGCTGGTGTACGACAATTTTGCGTTCTCCTTTCTTTGCGGATTTCGTTCGCACGGAGTGCGCGAAGCGAGCCGCTTTATTCTTCGATAAGATGGCCGGCGATATCCGTTTCGTATTCGGTTACTTTCTCGTTGAGCGTTTTTCCCGTGAGTTTACCGGATTCTTCATACTCCCGCACGGCGAGCTCGGAGAGCTCTTTTTGCCTGCGTAAGCCTTCGTCATCCAAAACAGGCTCTTCGATCGGAAGGCCGTCTAGTTTTCGTACCGTAGTCTTCATCCAATACCCCTGCCTAACATTTCTATTATAGCATACCGAAGATGGCTCTTTGGTGGATAATTTTGAATTTTTAATGGCGTTTTTCTGTATATTAGCGCTGGATATACAGCTTGATTTGCCGTCTTTGGACACAGGGTGTGTTTCGTGTGTTCGGTTAAAAGTTCTATCTCGGGATATTACTTCGTAACGGTTTAGAAAACCTGCAATATGTGTTTATACCGATATGATATCTTTTTCTTTATTAATGGCACAAGATCATGATAAAATCAAGTGTAGGCATATCATTTGCTACTTTTCTGGAGGTCGTATGGCAATTCTTCTCTACCACGGCTCCTCCGTCGGCGGACTGCAAACGCTGCAACCTTTCACAGCGGACCACGGTAAACCATATGTGTATTTCTCCACCAGCGATATCTCCGCCGCGTTTTACGCCGCGCGCGCGATCGAACGCCCGTATTATTGGGTACCGTATAGCTATATCGCGCAAGGCAAGATCACCTATACAGAGGTCTGGAGAAACGCGCTCCAAGAAGTATACGGCGGCAAGACAGGCTATGTCTATTGCTGCGAAGCAGACGATAAGAATCTGTTACGGTTTCCGACGCATCGAAGCCTCCGCCTTTCCACAGAGCCGGTTCCCGTTTCGCACTGCGAGAAGATCGACAATTTGCAGGACTGGTTTTTGCAGCGAGAGCGGGAAGGCAAGCTCGTGATTCAACGATACGAGTCACTCACGCCGGATCAGCTCTCCCTCTGGCACGGCATGGTGCTCGAAGAACTGATCTCCAGTTTCTCCGGCGTGGATTTCAACAACCCCTACACGCGCTTTGTTCAAGAGAAACTTCCTGCCGTTTGGGATAGGTTTTTGCACGAAGCACAATAGCATGCACGTATAGCATAACGCGCTGCCCGATTGGACAGCGCGTTTTTTATTTAATCAGCGTTCGCTTTTTAGCTCACCGGGTTCTCTCAGCATGCACCAGAACGGAAGATCGTCTCCCGGCATTGAACCTGTATGAATCAGTTGGAATCCTCTCTGCTCATAATAGGCTACGTTTGCGAACTGATGCGTCTCGAGATAGATCGGCATATGTTCGCGATCTGCCTGCTCAAACAGGCTTTTCAAGAGAGCGCTGCCTGCGCCACTGCGCTGCTTTTCCGGATCGACCGCCAATCCCCAGAGGTAATAGTGCGGACGCCCCTGCAACAGGCGTTCCTGCGCATCAGCAAGGAAGATTTCGCACGTGTTGACGAACCCATAATGCCCAAGACCAACAATCAGCGGCGCTACGATAAATCCGGACTTCACAAAATCCCAATCCGAAAGCCGCGTACGACCCGGCGGAAGCAGGAACATCACGCCGGAAAGATCCTCCGTGGTCAGTACTTCGCCATATTGCATCGCACTCTGCAGCACATGTTCCATATAGCGTGTTAGCTTCCCTTTTCGTTTATTCTCGTCCGGGAAATATGCTTTGAGCGACGGATAATCGAAAAATGCGCGCGCGACTACCGCGGCCGCAGCTTTTTTCTGTTCTTTATGCAGCGGGATGATGTTCATCGTTGTTCTCCTTCGTCTTCTTCCGTTTTATTGGCGATTCTGAATAGCAGCGCTTGCAGCGCGCGGCGCTGTTCCACGTCGGGCGGCGCAAACTGATACAGCTCCGAATACCAGAGTCCGTCCATCGCGAGGCGCACGAGCAACCCCAACTCCGGCGTAGGCGCGTTTTTCGTGATCTCTTCCTGCATTCGCTCAAATCGTTTCCGCAGCGGATCTAGCAGCGCGGGATTGCGCACAATCGCCGCCTGAATCGCGCGGGACACCTGCGCGGGATCCGCCGTCGTGCGAAACGAAGCGCGGATATATGCCGCCAGATAATCTCCATTCGAACGAGCGAGCTCTTCTTTCAACGCTGCGTCTACAGACGCCATCGACCGCTCCATCATGCCGGAAATCAACGCGTTTTTCGAAGCATAGTGATACAACAGCCCGCCTTTGCTCACGCCGGCTTCTCGCGCGACTGTTTCCAGCGTGAAGCACTCCGCACCCTGCTCCACAAGGACGCGGTTTGCCGCGTCGAGTATCGCGTTTTTCGTCTGATCGGATTTTTCTGTTTGATTCATACGAGTTACTATACCGGCTGGACGGTTTTGTGTCAATAGATTTGTATCTTCAGTACATATCGTGTAAAAAGCACGCCGGATAATTCCGGCGTGCTTTGTTGCTTTGCGTTTGTTTTAGTAGTTCTTCACCGTCGGCGTCCAGTATTGTCCTCCGTAGATATCGGTGATGCGATAGGCCATGTCCCAGTTGACGCCGTCGCCGAGCGGCGCGTTGCCGATCTCCCAGCTTCCGGTTGCCGTCATCTGTTCGCCGAGATAGTACGCGTCGTTAAACGAACCGTCGTAGTTATAGTAGTCGCAGAGGAAGTCGATCTTGTCCCCCGCCACGATCTCGACAAGTCCCTTCATCACAGTGTCCGTCTCGGTGGCTTCATAGTCGTACTGTGCACCGAGTACCGCGCCGTAGGGGTTCTCGTTCGTGAATTCTAAGATGATGTTCACACGCGTGCCGTTCAGCATCGCGGGGACGCGTCCCAGAATCGTATAGCTATCGTCCACCTGATCTTCACTGATGAGGTAGTACGCCACGATCTGACCGTTGAGGGACATCCATGTGCCGTCATACGCCATGATGAGGTCGTTGTCTTCATCATAATCCGCAACGTTGTCGAGGCCGAGGTCGATATAACCGCTGCCGTCGTCGACATAGACGTTCTGTTCCAGCGTGACCACGCTGCTCCACTGTTCCTCGGTGAGCACCAGCGTCGGCACATCGCCCTTGTATGTGATCATCATGTTCGCAAAGCCCGCGTTGTTTGCCTGATAGTCGGCGATCGAGCCGCGCACGAGATCTTCATCCACCCAACTACTGTCCTTGTCCCCTGTCACCACGCTGCGGTTGCTTAAGAAGAGATCGAGCAGTTGTGCGATCGTGTCCGTCGAGCCGCTTGCAACATCGCTGCTAGTGGCCGATCCGCCAAGCAGCGAGCCCAGCAGGCTGCCGGTGTTGTCACCAAGCAGGGTGCCGAGCGGGTTCTCACTCGAACCGCTTGCGACCTGTCCGCCCGATGTGACCGAAGCAAAGCTCTTGATACACTCGGTATAGCTCTTGTCCAGTCCGATGGCGTTGTAGGTTTCAATCGCGGTGCTGACGCTGCGCATCGACTGATATGGGAAATAGATCGAAAGACCGTTTGCATGCGAGATGCTCGTAGAGTTGCGGTTGTATTTCACCGCGTCCCGGAGCGTCTGCGCAAGCGCGGTTGCCTCCGGCGTTGCGAGGTTTTCCGCAAAGTGGATCAGGTCGATCTGGTTGATCTTGCTGCTGGTCGAAAAATCGCGCGATCCGCTTCTCGCGTTCGCTACGGAATTATAGCCGTCCCCCGCAATCAGCTCGCTTGTGGAGGAAGAAAACGCCTTGAACGCTGAAGGAACTGTACCGTTCAGCTCCGCAAGATCGGTCATCGAGAGCGTCGTCTGGCTGTTGCCGCTCATCTTGACATAGTCGTCGATGATCTGCTTACCGAGATCGAGCGAATCCAGCGCGGGATTGTCCGAAAGCGCTGAGAGCCAGTTGGTATAATACCAGCCTGTGCCGGGCTCTACCGCCTCGGATGCGAGGAGATAGTCGCTGTACTGCTCGGTTACCAGCGCGGTCTCCAGCGTCGCCATCAGGCACGCGTCGAAACCGATGATGTCAAACTGCACGCCGCCGTCTTTGAGCGCCTGATTGATTTCGTCAAGGCTCATGCTATCGCCGGGGAACAGTTCGTCATAACCAAACGCGGTCAGCGATCCGCCGCCGTGATCCCAAAGGATCAACATGTAGCGATCGGCCGGATACTCCTTCGCGCTGAACTGAATGAAATCTGCCAGCGTATCCGGATCGACCATCGAACGCTTGCCGACTTTTGCGTTTAGTGTCTCAAGTCCGCCCTGTTTGATGCGGTATCGTTGATTGGTGTTGCTCTTGACGATCTGGTTTTGCCAGTTGGAGGCACCACCGGTCTCCAAAATCACGTTGATGTTGTCGCCGAGCGTCGCATTGACCATTTCCTCGAGGTCGGAGGTCGCCATTCCGCTCTTGCTCTCAAGGTCGGTTCCGCACATATAGACCATCACGGTGACACTCTCCGCTGCGGCGACGTCCGTATACTTCTCGCGCGCGGCGGAACCCACCGTTCTGTCGGGCTCGTGCGGTTTATACACTTCGTCCGAGCCGGACGCGGGCGCAATCTGCCCTGTCGTGCTGCCGTAGTTGCCGAGGAGCGATCCAAGCGCATCGGACAACGAGTTGCCGGAGCCCGTGCTGCCCGAATCCGTGCCATCGACCGTGTTCAACCCCGAATCCGAAGTTGTGGTCGCGTAATCGCCCAACAGGCTTTCGAGAAATCCGCCGCTCGTATTGCCGGAGCACATGTTGAGCAGCAGCACCGCGCCAACGACGATCAGCGCGAGCACAAGGATTCTCCCGAGGCAGCCTCGTTTGTTGTTGCCGTTGTTTCCGGCTCCGCCGATTAGGAGTGCGAGCAATACGGCAAGCAATCCGCCGCCGCCAACGCCGCGGTCTCCGCCGCCGCCGAAAGAGCCACCGGAAGAGCCGCGTGGCCCTCCGCCGACGCTGCCGCTGCCAAGTCCGCTCCCGCGGCGATAGGCATTGCCTCCGCCGGAAACGGTTCTTCTCGATCTGCCGCCCGGTCTGTTTGCAGGACTCATTTATCTTCCCTCCTGAACGATCATTCGTTGAAAATCATTTTGTTACTGTCTGCTGTATTCTACCGTATCTTATGTTGCGTCCGGCGTGAGAAAATCACGCAGACCCGCATCTTCCAATATCTTTTGTCCACCGAATCGATCCCCGCCGACGGGAACCTCGTATCCATAGCGATCCAGCACGGGTGAATACGTGATCACCTCGATGGTATCCGCCGACGGATCGAACCGCAGCAGGCGCAGGTATCCCACACCGTTTGTCGCGTCGTCCTGCACGTTCATCATCATCTGGTGCACGGTGCGATCCGGCGTACCGTCTTCATCGTCGTCCAGCGTTTCGGGCATATATTGCATGCCGCGCTCATGTCCGCAAAGCACGAGGCGCACGTTTGGCGACTGCTTCACGACCCGCTCGATCAACCGCTCGCCAACCGAAGAATAGCCGCCGAGGAACATGTAGTTGTGCATGGCGAGTATGGCATAGTGATCCGCATACTCTCTGCACACTTCGTTGATCCAGTCCGTTGCGTCGACTTCCATTCCATACGCAAGCGAGAACACGATGATCGGGATGCCGCCTGCTGTAAAGGTCGTATAGTAGTTATACCCCTTGTCGTCAAAAGCATGAGCGGGGTCAAAATCCGTGTCCGGTCGCATGTCGAGATACGGCGTGTTTTTATCGTAATCCGGCAGCTCGTCATGATTGCCCGCACAGGTGACAATCCGCACATTCTCCGGCAGGTTGGAGAATGCCGCAACACCGTTTTGCCATTCGTATTCGCGATAGGCATTATACACGATGTCTCCCGTATGCACGGTGAGCACGGTATTATATTCCGCCTGCGTGTCGCGCACCCATTGCGTCATCCTGGCGAATACATCGCTGTCAGCGGCGGTATAGGCCTGTGTATCGCTCATCCAAGCGATCGTGAAGGCCGTCGGTTCCGGCGTCGGAACGGGTGTCGGCGCAGCGGTTGCGGTCGGCTCAGCCGTCGGCGCAATTGTTACACTTTGCGCCTGCGGGACGTTTTCGCCCTGCGCGCTTCTGCGCTCCGGCGTGGCTTCCTGTGCGGCAGGCTTGCCGTTGCAGGCGGTAAAGAAGGAAAAAAGACATACAACAATACAAAGCGCGAGAACGTGCTTCCGGTTTCGCATACGTGAAAGAGTGTCCTTCCGTGTTCGTTACATATTGTGGCGGTCGCTATATCAAGCGCGAAACAGCCACAATTATTGCAACGTAACACGCACGCTATGCCTAGTGATATCTTACCATCCGCGCGCGTCCGCGTCCAGTTGTATGCTTGTGGAAATCGTGCTAGAATTGATGTATGCAGACCATACGTCTATACAAACGAATTGCGCTGATGCTGCTCGCGCTCCTGATGTTCGCGGGCCTTGGCTGCACGCGCGGTGCATCGCCTTCCGCCACGCAGTCGATCGAGCCGATCGTGATCGCGACCGATGCCCCTGAGGCAACCGCCCTCATCACGCCGGTGCCGCAGCCACAGCTGAAATACATCTTTTTATTCATCGGAGACGGCATGGGTCCTGCACAGATTCAGACGACATCCGAAGCGCTTGTAGCGGGCGGGCGCAAGCCTCTTAGTTTTCTCGATTTTCCCGTAAAAGGCAGTCAGAAAACAGCCAGCTACGACGGCAGCGTAACCGACTCCGCCGCGGCGTCTACCGCAATGTCGACCGGAAAAAAGACAATCAACGGCTATCTCGGCCTAGATTCTGATAAAAACCGCATCGAAACCATTGCCGAAGCGCTCCGCAACGCCGGACGAAAAATCGGCATTCTGACGACGGTCTCACTCGATCATGCAACGCCTGCGGGATTCTTTGCGCATGTCGATTCCCGCCGCAGCTACGCCACCATCACGGACGACCTGTTCGCCAGCGGGTTCGATTTCTTCGCAGGCGGCGGGTTCCACAGTACGCCGGATGCTGCGGATCGCGCGCTGGAAAACGGATATACGCTCATCCATTCGTTCGAGGAAGCCCCTGTTTCCACAGACGGAAACCTCATCCTCTCTTCGAATCTTATCTTCGGCGATTACGGTCTGCTGCCCGCCATCGACGGCGGCGCGCGCGCAAACTGGCTTAAAAAAGCGACCGATCTTGCCATCGCACGTCTGACCACACCCGATGGATTCTTCATGATGGTCGAGGGTGGACGCGTCGACTATTTTTGCCATTATAACGACGCGGGATCGTTTGTTGCGGAGCTGATCGATATGGACGAAGCAGTTCAAAGCGCGCTTGCGTTCTACGCGCAGCACCCGCAAGAGACGCTGATTCTCGTCACCGCGGATCATGAAACGGGCGACGTTAGCTTAACCGCGGGCGATCGAACCGCACTGCTAAAGCAAATCATTTCCAGCGACATCTCTGACAACACGCTGGTGCAGGAGTGCCTCGCTGCCAAGACACCGTTTGAAGAAGCGCTTCCGCTGTTTGCCAGCGCATTCGGTCTGGACAACCTGACGGATGACGAGACTGCGCTACTAAAGGAAGCCTATATAAAGACGTTTTATCAAAACAGACCCGGCAACAACGACGAAGAATATGGAACTTATGAGCCGATCACCACAGCCTGCATCGACCTTGTAGCAGCGCGGGCGGGCGTCCGGTTCGGTTCCGGCGGGCACACGGGCATTGATGTGCCTGTCTATGCCATCGGCGTGGGCTCTGAATTTTTCGCAGGCAATTATGAAAACACCAATCTGTATGACGCGCTGTTACAGGCGATCGCCACGTATCCACTTTCGTAACGCATCCTCGTCTGCATTCTGAAATGCATCTGGAAATATATCAAGTATGGAAGGGTCAATCGAATGAAAGTCACCTTTATCGGCGCGGATCACGAGGTTACAGGCAGCTGTACTTACCTCGAAATCTGCGGTAAACGCATCCTCATCGACTATGGCATGGAGCAGGGCAAGGACTTCTATCAAAACGCGTCTCTGCCAACGCTGCCGGGCGAAATCGACGCGGTGCTGCTTACGCACGCGCATATGGACCACTCAGGGCTACTGCCGCTGCTGTATAAAAACGGTTTCAAAGGCGCGGTGCATGCCACAAAGCCAACGTGCAATCTATGCGAAATCATGCTGCGCGACAGCGCGCATATTCAGGAGTTTGAAGCCGAATGGCGCAACCGCAAGGGCGCGCGCAGCGGCGAGAAGCCCTACATTCCGCTCTACGAGATGAAAGACGCGGAAGGTATCCTGAAGCAGTTTGTGCCGCACAAATACGATGATAAGTTTCATCTGTTCGACGGCATCGATGTGCGTTTCACCGATGCGGGCCACCTTCTCGGTTCCTCCTACATCGAGGTTTGGATCGACGAGGACGGCGAAAAGAGAAAGATGGTGTTCTCTGGCGATATCGGAAACGTCAATCTGCCGCTGCTGCGCGATCCTTCGCTGGTCGACGAAGCGGATTATATCATGATCGAGTCCACCTACGGCGACCGCGTGCATGATGCGCCGCCGGATTATGCGCAAGCGCTTGCGGACGTACTGCAGAAGACGTTTGACCGCGGCGGCAGCGTGATCGTGCCCTCCTTTGCGGTTGGCCGCACGCAGGAGCTCTTGTACTTCATCCGCCAGATCAAGGATGCGCGCATGCTGCGCGGGCACGATAATTTCCCCGTGTTTGTCGATAGCCCGCTTGCCAACGCCGCCACACGCATCTATCTGGAAAACGCAGAATTTTGTTATGACGCGGAAGCCCGCGCATTTGTCGACAAGGGCATCAACCCCATCGCATTTCCCGGCCTCACCGCGACCGAGACCAGCAAGGAATCCATGGCGATCAACACCGATACCCGACCAAAGGTGATCATCTCCGCCAGCGGCATGTGCGAAGCAGGCAGAATCAAGCATCACCTTAAGCACGGTCTGTGGAACACCGCCAATACGATTCTATTCGTCGGATTTCAGGCACCCGGTACGCTGGGACGCGCAATACTCGAAGGCGCAGAGAAAGTCAAACTCTTCGGCGAGACCATCCGTGTCAACGCGGAGATCAAGCAGCTGCCCGGCATCAGCGGTCACGCAGATGTGAACATGCTGATCAAGTGGGCGACGCACTTTTCGCCCAAGCCGCGCCGCGTGTTCGTCAACCACGGCGAAAGCGAGGTTTGCGATCTGTTCGCCAATCGCCTGAAAAACGAATTCGGTCTCGACACTACCTCGCCTTACAGTGGATCAGTCTACGATTTGGCCGCCAACAAGTATTTGTTTGAAGCCAAGGCAGTACCGCTTGCCGAACGTACTCGTGATCGCACGCCGCAGAAAGAAGTCGCAGAGACGCGCCCGCCGAAGCACTATCCAGACAAGAAACTGCGCGGCGAACCACAGCCGCATTGGGAAAGCAAGCAAGGCAGCGCATATCAGCAGTTGCTTGTCGCATTGGAGCGTCTCGTCGACATCATCCGCTCCAGCAAGGGCAGAAGCAACCGCGAACTTCACAACGCCACGAATAAGATCAACGCCATCAGCGACGAGATGGAACGCGAGTAAGCGCGAAAAATCTTGGAAAACAACAAACAAATCTGACAAAAAACATCCCGCGGATCTCCCGCGGGATGTTTTTTGTCACTCTATAAATCGTTAATGCAGTTTGAGCATGCGCGTTTCTCCGCTGCGCACCAGCGAACCCCACATGAGAATCGCCATGACGACCAGAACAACGAACATGATCGGCGCGATGAGCGCGCTGCCCGTCAGCCCGACGAGGATTGCGGGCGCAAAGCCCGCCGCCATGCCGACGAACACGGAAACCATGGTTGCGCCGCCCTGTTTGATCGCCTCCGCTTCGCTGACCCAGTCCATGCGCGGCATGCGGATGTTGAGCCAAAGCCCAAACACACCGAACGCAAAGATGTAGGCCATCGGCAGCAGGTACAGCCAAACAGTTTCCATCAGGCTCGATTTGAGACCGATTGCTGTCAACGTGGCGCTGATGAGGATGCTCGGAATCGCGAGAACCAGCGTCACCTTCAGCTTAGCCGCCAGCCATTCCTTTGCGGAAACCGGCAGGCTCTTGATAATCCAGAGCGACTTGCCTTCCATCGAGATGGCGCTTGTGGTCGTAGACGCCATAGATACCATCCAGCCGAATACAAACGGCGCCAGCGCGGGCAGCGACTTTAGCTCCGGCATTTCCAGATATTGCAGCACTGCGTCCGCCTTCACCATCAACACCACAGCCGCGATGATCATCATCACATTGCCGAATGCCGTGTTGACGACATAGAGACTGGAGCTGAGATACCGCTTAAACTCACGCGAAAACAGCGCTGCGCTCTTCGTGGAATGCGCCTGCCGCCGCATGACAAATGTCTCGCCGCGCGGCTTGCTCTTGATGCGCGAGTTGATCGAGACGAAGTTCTTGCCAAGCCAGAAGATCAAGAGCGAAACCGTCGCAAGCGTGGTCAGCACAAGCCACAGAATCGAAATCATCGATCCTTCTGACAGCGCGCTTTGGAACCACTGCGCCGGCGGATACATGCTCGCAATCTGCGCATTGATCGCGGTTCCGACGCTCGCAAGCTGCGACGGATTATCAAACGCATATCCGCTTCTCATCGAAAGGAACATGATCCCAAAGACGAGCACCATCTGCAGCGCGACGTTCAGGAGGCTGTTCTTCTTCATGCGCGCGGTGAAAACCGTCAGCACCGTGCCCAGCAGGGCGCCGACGATGGTTGGCAGCGCAGGCAACAAAAGAATCAAAACAAGAAACAGCGGATAGAACCAGAGCGGCGGCGCCGCCATGATCGCATAGATCACACCGGCGGGCAGCAGCAGCAGAAACGCGTAGACAAAGTTATACGCGTACATGTTGAGCACGCGGCTTGCCGCAACGGAACGCACGCTGACCGGCCAGCTCATGACGATGTCAAAATCGCCAAAGCCGAAGAGCACGCCTTTTGTCTCGAAGATCGAGAACATCAAGATCAGCATGCTGCTCGCCGCCGCCATGATGCCAAGCAGCGTGGGCAGCGTATCGAACATTTGGAATGCACGCGCGAGCATATAGCTGTAAAACACGGACATATAGCCCATCGCGACGACCATTGCAATCAGCGAGCCCAGCGATCGTTTGCCGATCTTCTTCTCGTCGGAATTACGCATGTGACGAATCTTATTAATCCCGAAGAGAGCGCTGAGCTGCAGTTTTGTCAGAATCCAAAGTTCACGCATTGTCGATCAACTCCAGGAACAGCGTTTCCAGCGAAGCGTCACCCTTCACCTTATCCATGTCGCCGGCTGCAATCAACTTGCCGCCCTTGATGATGGCGATCTTGTTGCAGAGTTTCTCCGCCACTTCCAGCACGTGCGTGGAAAAGAAGATCGCGCTGCCGTTTGCACAAAGCTCCGCCATAAAGGTTTTGAGCGTGTGCGCGGCCTTCGGATCGAGACCCACAAACGGCTCGTCGAGCAGCAACAGCTTCGGATCGTGAATCAGCGCAGAGATCACCGCGATCTTCTGCTTCATGCCGTGGGAACAGCTGCCGATAAGATCGTTGAGCCGCGGCGTCATCTCAAACGCGTCGGCATACTTTTTGATGCGCTCGTCGCGGTCGGATGCACTCACGCCGTAGATGTCCGCAACAAAGTTCAGGTACTGGATCCCCGTCAGATGTTCGTAGAGATCCGGGTTGTCGGGAATATACGCCATCTGTTGCTTGCATTCGATGGGGTCGGTTGCAATGTTTTTGCCGTTGATGCGGATTTCGCCGCTGTCAAACGAAAGAATGCCCGCAACCGCGCGCAGCGTCGTGGTCTTGCCCGCGCCGTTGTGCCCGATGAACCCGTAGATGTCCCCCGGCATCACGGTCAGGCTGAGGTCGTCTACGGCTTTCACGTTGCCGCCGTAGGATTTGGTCAGATGTTCGATGGTAAGCATTGTTTTTTCTCCTTGCGTCCCCCCCGAGCCGCGCAGAAACAATTTGCGTGTAGGGGCTATTTCTGCGACATTATATCACAAGAAATAAGTTTTTTAATATCGATTGCGCACGATTTTGATGGATTTCACAAATTGGTCACTATATACTCTTTTGTATCTGACAAATGTTCACTTCCGCCGCGCGCGATTGACATCACTCCGGCGATTGCATAAAATGAGCATGAGAAATCAGACTGCTTTCTCACTCTCTTTCAACGTCGAACCTAACCGAACGGAGAAGATACATCTATGAAAGACGGATTTGTCAAGGTCGCATCCGGCACGCCGGAGATTCAGGTTGCCAACTGCGAATACAATGCGGACGCGATTATCGCGCTGATTCATCGAGCGGAAGCCGACGGCGTCAAGGTACTGGTACTGCCGGAGCTGACCATCGTGGGCTACACCTGCGGCGATCTCGTGCTCAGCACCGCGCTGACCGACGCCGCAATGCGCGCGCTGGAGCGCATCACCCGCGCAACAGTAGGCAGCGACATGCTCATCGCCATCGGCGTACCGATCGTATTCGGGCATCTGCTGTATAACTGCGCAGCGATCGTGCAAAACGGGCATGTGCTCGGCGTGATTCCCAAGACGCACCTCGGCAACTACGGCGAGTTCTATGAGAAGCGCACCTATGCCGCGGCGCTGGAGACCACCGAAACGATGCATATCTGCGGCGAATCGGTGCCGTTTGGCAACCGCCTCGTGTTCTGCTGCCGCGAGATGCCGCTCTTCAACGTCGGCGTAGAGATCTGTGAGGATCTTTGGGCGGCCGTTCCACCTTCCACCCTGCTTGCGGACTGCGGCGCAACCATTCTGCTCAACCTCAGCGCGAGCGACGAAGCGGTCACGAAGGTGGATTATCGCCGTATGCTCGTGAAGAGCCAGAGCTCCCGCACCAACTCGGCCTACGTCTTTTGCAGCGCGGGAACGGGCGAAAGCACCACGGATGTGGTCTTCTCCGGCCACGATATGATCTGCGAAAACGGCACGATGATCGCAGAGGCGATCCCCTTCGGTCCGGGCTATTGCGTGAGCGAGATTGATTTGGAGTTCCTATCCCGCGAGCGCAGGCGCTTTGCGAGAAAGCTATTTGACAACACGGACATCGTGCGCGTTCCGTTCTCGATGGACGTTTGCGAAACCAAACTCACGCGCACGTTCTGGAAGACCCCGTTTATTCCGGATACGAGCGCAAGCGCAGCAACGCGCTTCGATCAGGTGCTCGCAATTCAGAGCCACGGACTTGCGCAGCGCATCAAGCACACGAACGCAAAGAAGCTGCTGATTGGCATCTCCGGCGGTGTGGATTCCACCCTTGCGCTAATCGTCAGCCGTGAAGCACTCGCGCTGCTCAAGCGTCCCGCAGAGGACGTCGTTGCGGTGACAATGCCCTGCTTCGGCACCAGTACACGCACGCGCGCCAACGCCGAGAAGCTCTGTAACGCGCTTGGTATCTCCATGCGCGAGATCAACATCGGCGAGAGTGTGAAGAAGCATCTGGACGACATCGGGCACTCGATGGACGTCCACGATGCCGCGTTTGAAAACGCGCAGGCGCGCGAACGCACGCAGGTACTGATGGATCTTGCCAACATGCACGGCGGACTCGTCATCGGCACGGGAGACCTCAGCGAACTCGCGCTTGGTTTTGCAACCTATAACGGCGACCATATGTCCAACTACGGCGTGAACGCCGATGTGCCCAAGACGCTCATTCGCGCGATGCTGCGCTATATCGCGGGCAAGTCCGACGACGCGTTGAAAGAAGTGCTGATCGACATCGTCGATACGCCCGTCAGCCCAGAGCTTCTGCCGCCGAAGGATGGCGAGATTTCGCAGGTAACCGAGGATATCGTAGGGCCTTATGAGCTGCACGATTTCTTCCTCTACCATATGCTCCGCCGCGGTGGGGGCAAGGAGAAGATCGTTCGCTTGGCGAAGTACGCCTTTGACGGAGACTATGACGATGCGACCATTGAAAAATGGTACGCACTGTTCATCCGCCGCTTCTTCTCGCAGCAGTTTAAACGTAACTGCATCCCCGATGGACCCCGCATCGGCAACGTCGCCCTCTCCCCGCGCGGAGACTGGCGCATGCCAAGCGACGCGCAGCCACACGCGTTCCAGTAATCACATTTTCAAAAGTGTTCTCAACAAAGAATACTCATAATTGTAAGAATAAATAGAACGCAAATCATAACGATTCTAAGCCAAGTTCTGAAGTAAGGAGAGTCTCCTCCTACTTCAGAACTTTTTTTATACAAATCAGACATTTGAACTACAAAAAGATTGTGATCTGTTGTCAAACTATGTTATAAATGAACTATTGATCCATTTTATTATAGAAACGAAAGAGGGCTTTTATGAAATCAGATTCATCATTCAAAAACCCATTGCTAAAGTTTTTCGTGCTCACATTTGTCATCTTCCTCGTGCTCTTTGGCATGACCGGAGCGTCGCTCGCGCTCAACGCGCCCGCTGCCGTGCCGACAATCCTGCAGATCGTCTGCGCATGGTCGCCAACGTTCGCGTTTTTGATTCTCTTTCCGAAACTCTTCCCCGGTCAATCGCTGAAAACATTCCTAAAGCAGCAGTTTGCGCCGAAAGTTTCAGCTTCGCAAGTGTTGGGTATCATTGGCCTGCAGCTGCTGGTTCTCGTCTGTGTAGCTGCCGCAATGGCTCTTTCGCAGCGCGTGTCGTTCCTGAGCGTTTGGAACATCACTCCGTCCGTCATCTTCCTCGGTTTCCTGAACGCAGTGATTCGCGGGCCGCTGGGCGAAGAGCTCGGCTGGCGCGGTTATGCGCAGAACCATCTGCAAAAGAGGCATTCTCCGCTCGTTTCGTCGCTGATCGTCGGCGTTGTGTGGGGATTTTGGCATACGCCGTTGTGGATTGTCACATCGGGATATGCTGGCATCGAGCTGCTGGAATACGCCGGGTTGTTCGTGGTCGGGCTGATCGCGATCTCCGTGATCATGACGTTCTTCTACGGCAAAACAAAGAATCTGATTCTCCCGATTTTGATCCATCTGCTATTGAATTACTTAGGTTCGCTGGTCAACGGCGACGGACTGCAAACAATGCTCTATACTTCGCTGTTCTATGTCATCGTTGCGGTCATTCTGGTTCTTGCGGCACCGAAGCGGTTCCTGCAGCAGCCGGAAACGGCAGCGGTGGCGGAAGCTGAATAGTTCGTCGTTTTGTTTGCTATCAAGAGGTAACATCCGATTGAACAATGAAACCAACGGTTCTCGCGAGAAAAGCCGCCCGAAAGGGCGGCTTTTGTATTGCTTCACGTTTTTTCTTTATCCCGAAATCGCTTTCTTGATGCGCCAGATTTCGCTCTCGTTGAGTAAAATCGTCAGGTGCGTTCCGTCCTCCTCGTGTGTTTCCGCAAGGATCGTCGCGCTCTGTCGAATCATCTGCATTGCGCCGTGCTTGTCATAGGGAACCACGACCTCCAGCTTCACCTGCGTTTTGGCGAGCGCTTCCTCAATCGCATGCAGGAGCGTATCAATCCCCGCTCCGCTCGCCGCGCTGATGGCAACGCCGTTGCTTCTCGGCTTGGACTCGGGTTTGTCGATCTTGTTGTAAACGTCAATGCGCGGTGTATCAATCGCGCCGAGCGAAGTCAACACCTCTTCCACCACGCGCATCTGCACACCAAAGTAATCGCTGGAGCTATCCACGACGTGCAGCACGAGATCGGCGTCGTTCACCTCATCCAGCGTGGAACGAAACGCGTTAACCAGATCGTGCGGGAGCTTGTTGATGAACCCGACCGTATCGGAAAGCAGGCACTCCGTGCCGTTTGGCAGGGTGATCTTCCGCACGATGGGATCAAGCGTTGCGAACAGCTTGTCCTCCGCCAGCGCATCCGCACCGGAAAGCAAGTTTAACAGCGTAGATTTGCCCGCGTTGGTGTAACCCACGAGCGCCACGACGGGAATCGGGTTTGCCGCGCGCTTCGCCCGGCGTAATCCGCGCTGCTTTTCGATCTCGGCAAGCTCCTGTTCCAGTTCAAACACGCGCCTGCGGATTCTGCGGCGGTCGATCTCGAGCTTTTTTTCGCCCGGACCGCGCATACCGACGCCGGAGGAACCCTGTCTGGAGAGCACCTTGCCCATGCCGAGCAGTCTCGGAAGACGGTATTTCAACTGCGCGAGCTCGACCTGCAGCTTGCCCTCGCGGGATTGCGCGCGCTGCGCAAAGATATCCAGAATCAGCATCGTGCGGTCGATGATCGGCAACCCCAGCACCAGCTCCAGATTTCTCAGCTGAATGGCGGTGAGTTCGTCGTCAAACACAAAGATATCCGCCTCGCACGCGGAGGCAAGCAGAGCGAGTTCTTCCGCTTTGCCGCTGCCGATATAGGTCGCGGCGTCTACAGCTCTTCTGCGCTGCTGTTCTTTGGCGACAACCTTGATGCCGGCCGTACCGCAGAGTTCAGCAAGCTCGGAGAGCGTATCGTATCCGTCTGCCGACTCGATGCCAGCGAGCACCGCGCGGTCAGGTTTGATCTCGACGATGTTGTAGGTGTCGGTCAAAAGGCGCTTATCTGCCTCGTAGATCGCGTCCATCAGCTGCTTTTGCGGCAGATGGTGCGCGCGCATCGGCCCGTACCAAACAGGCACGCGCTCTTCGTCCACCATGTCGCCGATGAACGCGGCATAGACGCTGCTGGCTCTGCCTTCGCGCACACCGATGGCGCACATTGCATCAAGCCGGAGCGCGTTTAATGAGCCAAGGTCGACGTCAGATAGATATCCTGTACCGCCCGGATGGGTATGGATGCATCGTACGCCGCTGAGGCGGTCGATGTTGCGCACAAGGCGCATTTCTTCCATATGGACGGAGTGGTCGTCACCGACGCGAACATCCTCGATCTTACCGACGCGCGACACATAGATCAGCACTTCGCGATTGATCAGCGATGTGAAGTGCACCAGTGCGTCGCAGACTTCGTCCGAAAGGAACTCGTCCGCGGACATCTCCATATCATATAGCAGCAGCATCTCGTTGAGCACGATGTCACGAATGCCGCCGATATTACCGTGAATTTCTCTTTTCATGAAGTGAACTGTTCGTTTCCGTTTCTGTTTGATTGCAAAAGCCCGACTGGCGGGTTTCGCTGTTAGGTATCATATCATTCCATCGTCAAACTGACAATCTTTCGCAGTATACCAGTCTAGCCGACGCGTGCGAAGAAGAGAAAAAGCCCGAAGGATCGTCCTTCAGGCTCTTTGTCCTTTGCGAAAAGCCTTATTTGGCGCTCTTGTCGTCTTCGTCGAAGTTGAACGCGGAGGACGGCATAGAAGAACCGCCGGCTGCAGAGGTGCTCTGCTTTGCTTTTGTCTGCGCATTTTTGTCGACATACTTGCGCATCTTGACGACGAGCAGCACGATGAGGCCGAGCGTCAACGCGAGCGCAACGTAGGAGATGATGTCAAACACCGCCGGCGTGAGGAAAGAAAATGCACCGAGGTCTTTGATCATGACCCAGTCGAACACAGCCTTGGCCGTCTCCGTCGCGGGCGTAATTTCCTGATAGGCGTAGAACGAGTTGCGCAACAGCGACGCGCCGCTGTTGATTACCATCGCGATACCGAGGAAGATGTAGATCTTTTGCGAAAGCGCCTTGAACTCTTCCTCCATACCCTCTTTGATATTCTCTACGCTGTAGAGCTTTCCTTTGCCGACGATGCCCGCGTAGAGCACGTAGAAAGAAACGGCGAGCAGTAGCCAGTCAAACATGGCAAACGATGAGGTCATAACAATAGTCTCCTTGTCAAATTATTAATGTCTTCTCCAAGACTCGGGTTATATCTTCTTAAGTTTCGGGCCGTTCGCCGTGTCCTCCACGGTGAAGCCCATGTTCTTGAGCGTGTCGCGGATTTCATCTGCCCGCGCAAAATTCTTCGCTTTGCGAACAGCCTGACGCTCCTCGAGCAGCGCGAGCGCTTCCTGCGGGAACTCTTCTGCTTTTTCGTGTGTGAGCAGACCCAGCACGCCGGTGAGCTCCGAAAACAGCGCTTTGCCCGCCTCAACGGCGGCTTTGCCGCGCGGCTCGGTGACAAACGTATTGGCGGCACGTGCAAAATCAAACAGCACACCGATGGCATCCGCGGTGTTGAGGTCGTCGTCCATCGCCTCGTTGAAGCGTGTCTTGAAGTCGTCCAACTGTGCAAGGAACGCCGCGTCTTCTGCGGTTTCGACTGACGTCAGCGTCGCCTCCGCGAGGCGTTCTTTCGCGGTGCGGAGCCGCTCCAGCGCGGTCTGCGCCTGCAGAATCATGTCGCGCGAGAAGTTCACGGGGTTACGATATTGCACCGCCAGCATAAACATGCGCACGGCTTCAAGGTCAAACTCCTGCGCGATGTCGCGCACGGTGAAGAAGTTATTGAGCGATTTGCTCATCTTCTGGTTGTCCACGTTGATATATCCGTTGTGCATCCAGTAGCGCGCAAAGGGCTTCCCCGTTGCGGCTTCGCTCTGCGCAATCTCGTTCTCATGGTGCGGGAAGATCAGGTCCTGTCCGCCGCCGTGAATATCAAACGTTTCGCCGAGGATCGCCATACTCATCGCCGAGCATTCGATGTGCCAGCCCGGTCTGCCTTTGCCCCAGGGAGAATCCCAGCTGGGTTCGCCGGGCTTCTCCGCTTTCCAGAGCGCGAAATCGAGCGGGTCACGCTTGGCTTCGTCGGGATCGACGCGCGCGCCGTTTTCCAGATCGTCGATGTTCTGCCCGGAGAGCTTGCCGTAGCCCGGAAAACTGCGGACGGAGAAGTAGACGTCGCCTTCCGGCGTGGCATAAGCGTGGCCTTTTTCGATCAGGCCATTTACTAGCGCGATGATCTCGCCGATGTGCTCCGTGGCTCTGGGGTTATTGCTTGCGCGGCGCACGCCCAGCGCGTCCGCATCGTGATAGTATTCTTTGATGAAGCGCTCGCCGAGTTCCTTGACCGTCGTGCCCTCTTCGTTTGCCCTGCGGATCATCTTGTCGTCGATGTCCGTAAAGTTCTGCACAAAGCGCACGTTGTAGCCACGGTACTCCAGATAGCGGCGCAGCGTATCGAATACGATAAACGGCCGCGCGTTGCCGATATGGAAGTAGTTATAGACCGTGGGTCCGCAGGCGTACATCGAAATCTGGCCGGGTATCAGCGGTACAAGCTCTTCCTTCTTGCGCGTCATCGTATTATAGATCTGCATGGTTTTTCCTCCGTGTATCGTTCACTATATCATAAAATGGTTCCTGCGTCTGAAAATTCTCGCGTCAGGACTTGTTTTTTTCGGATAGCAGGGCTTCCAGCGCGTCAAGACGCTTCTTCATCTGCTCCAGTTGCAGCTCGACCGGATCGGGCAGATCAGTCTGATTGAGATCGACGCCCTCTTCACCGGACAAGCCTTCTCTCCTGCGCACGCAGTCGTCCGTTTCGCTGCAGTCGCAGTTGCCATCGTCGCACATGCCAACGCGTTCGCACGGCACCTTGCAGCCGTAGAGCCGCACAACATGACCCGGCACGCCGACTACCGTCGAGAACGGCGGAACATCCTTGAGCACGACTGCGCCCGCGCCGATTTTCGCGTGGCTGCCGACCGTCACAGGACCAAGCACCTTTGCGCCCGCGGAGATGGTTACGTGATCGCCCACCGTCGGGTGACGCTTGCCTGTATCCTTGCCCGTGCCGCCGAGCGTTGCGCCCTGAAAGATCGTCACATCGTCGCCGATCACCGCGGTTTCGCCGATCACCACGCCAACGCCGTGGTCAATGAAGAGTCGTTCGCCGATGGTCGCACCCGGATGGATGTCGATGCCCGTGGTAAAGCGGCACCACTCGGACGTGATCCGCGCGAGCAGATGGTGATTGCGGTGGTAAAGCCGGTTTGCCCTGCGGTGCATGCGCACGGCGCGAAAGCCCGGATAGCAGAGCATGATCTCCCAGATCGATTTTGCAGCGGGATCGCGCTTGAGCACGGCCTGTAAGTCGCTTTTCAGCGTCTTGAACATATACTTTCCTTTCGCGGCGGAAAAGCTCCTCCGCCAGAACAAATAAAATAAGCGCAACCATCATAAAGACGATTGCGCATCGCGGTTCCACTTTATTTGGAGACCCACTCGGGTTCTCCCTCTCAAGGCTTTAACGCAGCTGCTGCGTCCGCTGATACTCGGCCTGCCATATTGCTTGGCGGCGTTTTGTCGGCGGCGGCTCTCGGAAGGCACTTCAGCGATTCTGGTTCAGGTCGGCTTTCAGCCGGTGACCGACCCTCTCTTGGAACAAACGGATTCTCGCTTACTCTTTTCCGATGGAACGCCTTTGGATATAATTGATATCTTAGTTTATTTGAAATCCCTCGATCATGTCAAGATGCAATGTGACTTTCTCACCAAAACTTACAGCCGGCTTCTGCCCGCTTACCCCTTGTCAAATCCGCCATTCTGGGCGATAATAAATTGTTTATAGATATTATAGTAGGCAATATAGGAGAACTTCGACTATGAGAATGAGCGAATTGCTCGGCGAACGTTACAAAGAGAAACCCGCGGACTGCACCGTAGAGAGCCATGCGCTCATGGTGCGCGGCGGCTACATCAAGCAGGTCACAGCCGGTATTTACACGCTGCTTCCGCCTGCGCGGCGCATCACACAGAAGATCGAGCGCATCATCCGCGAGGAGATGGACGCCATCGACGGACAAGAAGTGCTCTTCCCCGTCGTGCTGCCCGCTGATCTCTGGAAGGAGAGCGGCAGGTTCACGAGCGTCGGCAAAGAGCTCATGCGCATCACCGACCGTATGGGCGCGGATATGCTGCTCGGCATGACGCACGAAGAGGCCGCGGTGCATCTCGCGCGCGACGCCGCCAAGAGCTATGCCAAGTATCCCTTTATGATCTATCAGATTCAGACCAAGTTCCGCGACGAGCCCCGCGCACGCGGCGGCCTGATTCGCGTTCGCGAATTTACGATGAAGGATGCTTACTCCTTCCACACCAATCAGGCGGACTTGGAAGAATATTATCAGCGCTGCTATGTCGCATACGAGCGCATCTTCAAGCGCGCAGGCTGCAAAAATGTCATCGCTGTCTTGTCCGATTCCGGCATGATGGGCGGCCGCGTCTCGCACGAATTCATGCTGCTCACCGCCATCGGCGAGGATACGCTCGTGCTCTGCGACGAGTGCGGCTTCAAGGCGAACATCGAAGCCTGCGCCAGCGTCGTGGACAACACCGGCCTTTCCGCAACGGAAGAGCTTACGCTCACGCCCACGCCTGAGATGGCGACCATTGAGGAAGTAGCAACCTTCCTGCATAAGCCGCACAACGCAACCTGCAAGGCAGTGGTCTATCAGCGCAATGCGGATGACAGTTATGTCATCGCGTTTGTCCGCGGCGACCTTGAGGTACACGAAACCAAGCTGCGCAACACCATCGGCGCGGAGATTCACCCCGCCGTGATCACGCCGGAAAGCGGCATCGTCGCGGGCTTCATTGGTCCTATGGGTCTCGACACCAAGAAAATCACCGTGCTCTTCGACCGCTCGCTGGAAGGCATCGGCGCGGTCGTCTGCGGCGCGAACAAGCAGGATTATCACTACACCGGCTTCAATATTGAGCGCGACTTCGGCAAGGTCGAATATGTGGACGTCGCCCGCGCGATTCCCGGCGGCATCTGCCCCGTCTGCGGCAAGCATTCGCTGCGCATCAGCAACGGCATCGAGGTCGGCAACATCTTCCAGCTGGGGGATAAGTACACCAAGAGCATGGACATGCAGTATCTCGACGAGAACGGCGCGCTGCAGTATCCCATCATGGGCTGCTACGGCATCGGCGTTGGCCGTCTTGCCGCAAGCGTCTGTGAAGAGAGCCACGATGACTACGGCCCCCTCTGGCCGATCAGCATCGCGCCGTGGGAAGCGCAGATTTGCGTGCTCCGCGCCGATCAGGAAGAGCCCAAGCGCGTCGGCGAAGATCTCTATGCCGCGCTCAGAAAAGCGGGCGTGGAGACGATCATCGACGACCGCACGGTCAGCGCAGGCGTCGTCTTCTCCGAAGCCGACCTCATTGGCGCGCCGATCCGCCTCACCGTCAGCCCCCGCAATCTCGCGGACGGCATGGTGGAGCTTACCACGCGCGACAAGAAGGTCAAGCGGCAGGTTCCGGTTGCGGAAGCGCTCGCCGCCGTGCTCGAACTCAAAGCGCAGCTCTTTGCCGAGCTGGATCAGTAATGAGCGCGCTGCATCACAATCGCAAACGCACCATCATGACCGCCGTACTTGCGGCGGTCATGGTTCTTTTTACGCTCGGTGCCTGCTCCAACGCTGCCGTGCCAGTGCAGGCAACCGAAGTCCAGCCGGAAGCAACGGAAGTTGCGGCAGTACCCGAAGCAACCGCAGCCCCGACAGTCGCGCCCACCGCAACGCCGGAACCCACGCCCGATCCCGCGATGGAACCCGTGACATTCGCCTGGATCAGCGACACGCAGGGATACGCTTCCACGTTTCCGGAAAATCTCAACATCATGACGAAGTGGATCGTGGACAATCGCGAACGACTGAATATTCAGTATGTGTTGCAATCCGGCGATCTGGTCAACGATATGTTGCGCCAGAGAGAGTGGGATGCCGTCGCAACCGCGTTTGACGCTTTTGTCGGAAAAATTCCTGTATTCAACATTGCAGGAAACCACGACATCAAGGGCATGATGCATTTTTATGACGATTACTATGCCGTCATCAGCCGACAGAACTTCACCCAGTACCCCACCTTTGGCGGCGAAGAAGCACAAGGCAGGCGCAGGTATGATTTGGTTACCATCGGCAAAGATGATTTCATCATCATCGGCGTGGGTTACAATATTCAACGTGTGGACTATGACTGGCTCAATGCGACGCTACAGCAGTATTCCAATCGCACGGCGATCCTTGTCGCGCACTGGTATATGGAGCTAAAGCCGGAGACGGAGTTGATTGCGGACTCAAAGCTGCTGCACCAGGTGGTCGCGGCGAACCCCAACGTGCGATATGTCCTCTGCGGGCACAGACACGGGCTACGACATGTCGAAGAAATGTATGACGACGATCAGGACGGAACGAAGGAACGCACCGTTCAGGCGATCATGGTCGATTATCAAGCGCTGCCAAACGGCGGCGAAGGATACTTCATGATGCTGACGTTCGATCCCGCCAATCGCACGCTGACAAAGACGTCATATTCCCCCGTTCTGGACGATTACAACTTCTTTGAAGATGAGTCGATTGAAACATTCACCATGCCGCTTTCAACGGTCGGATCAAACTAAGCAATCAACGTATGAAAAACAAACGCAAGCAACAAGCGCCGCGGATACTTCCGCGGCGCTATTGTTATCGTGTAGACTCAACTATTGCTTAGGCTGAATTTGGCAACGCTCATGCATCAGCCAGACAAATTCCTCCGCAGCCATCGGACGCGCATAATAATAACCCTGTATGCGATCGATGCCGAGCTCGCGCACGATATTGTCCTGATCCTCCGTCTCCACCCCTTCGGCAAGCGCGATAACGTTCATGCTGCGAAGTCCCGAGACGACCGTCTGAAGCATGCCGCGTGATTTTGGGTTTGACGCAATACCGCGGATGAATCCCTTGTCGATTTTGACGCATTCAAACGGCAGCATCATCACATTGACGAGATTGCTATAACCTGTTCCGAAATCATCGAGATACACGCCGATGCCGAGTTGATTGAGTTCCTGCATGGTTTCATGCGCCCGTTCAAGATCCTCCAGCAACACCATCTCCGTGATCTCCAGCTTGATGCGTCTGGGCTCAATGCCGTATTGCTCCAGCAACATTTCCAGATGGTGTACCGTATCGTCAAACTCATCCTGCTGGGAAGAAACATTGATCGAAAGCCAACCCAGATCAGTTTCGCGATTCTCCTGCAAAAACTTACAGACCTTCTCCATGACCATCAAGCCCAGCTTGGTCGCAAGGCCGGTTTCAATGGCGATCGGGATGAACTCGCCCGGAGAGATCGGTCTTCCGCTGTCATCGTTGAGCCGGAGAAGTACTTCGCCGCCGGTAAAGCGTTGATGCTTGATATCATAGACAGGCTGAATATTGAGAAAAAAGTGATCTTCTCGCAGCGCTTTGTCCATCCGCGCGACGATATAGTTGCGCCGCTCAAACTGTTCCTTCAGTCGGTTGGTAAAGCGAACGGGTCTGCAGTTTGGGTCCTCTTTTGCAAGCCTCGTGGCATATTCCAGCGAGGCAATGACCTCGTCCACATCCGAAGCGTGCTGCGGAAACTCAATGTCTGCGAATATCGCGCGGAGTTCCGTCTCGCATAAGTCCGTTTTCCAGGGGTGGCAAAACCGCTCCATTAAGGCGCAGAACCATGTCTCATACTCTTCTGGTTTCATTTTTTTGTTCACCAGAAGCGTAAACTGCACGCCGGAGATTCGATAGGCTGAGACGCGCGGATCCAGATGTTCCAGATAAGATCCAACGGCATAGAGCAGCGCATCGCCTGCCCGCTGACCAAACTGTCCGTTCACCTGCTTAAAATTCTTCAGCCCGATAATGATAATACGATACTGCGCTTTGCGCTGGCAAAGTCTGCTAATGTCGTTGAAAAACGCCTCTCGGTTGGAAAGCTCCGTGAGCGCATCCACTCTCGCGCGCTGCTGCTGCCCCGCAATGAAGAGTGTCAATAAGGAAAATGCGATGATCGTTCCTGTCAGAATGGTGTCCTGGAAAAGATATTGTAGAAATCCGAGGATTGCGGCAGAACTTGGGAGGATGTACAAGATCAACCGGAAAGATTTTTTTGTACGCCTTCGCTCCAGCGCGCCGAACAGGATGATGTTGAATATCGCAACTGCAAGATATGCGATCCCGATCGCGTTGAGCGGGCCTCTGTGGTATAGCCCATCCGCGTCAAAATAAAACAACCATCCGGTCGCTAAATTTGCTAACACGATGATCACTTCAACGGCAAACAAAGAAAGCGAGACACCGATCGCGCGTTTCAACCGCGGTTCGCCATATCGCCCTTCAAACAGCGTAGCATAGGTTGTGATGGAGACCATCGTGGTCATCACCGCGACGGAGAAATAGTAAAACGAGTTGAGATAGACGTTGATGATCACCGGAATATGCGCAGCATTCTCGATTCCGTAGATCGAAATAATGTTGTTGATGATGGAAATCAGCGAGAAAAAAAGAGAGATTTGAAACGTTGTGTTCTTGAGCGAAGAAGATTTCTTGTCAAAAAACACATAGACGCCTATCAGCGCCAATAAAAAGCAGGAGATATATTCCGGAACGATTATATACGTCACGCCCGTGTGTACTCCAGTTCGAATCTTCTCACTAAATGTATATTACACTACTGGTTGATGAATTTCAACCACGCATTTTGCATGTAACATGAATTTTCTGATAATTCATAAAAAACCGCTCAAAGATGAATTGAATTGTTTTAATCGGCTAATATTACGTATTTCTTTGAAAAAGCGCGCCGTGACGTCACACATACGCGCTAGAAACAAAGATCAGCTTTGCAAAATATACATCAAAATTATCTGTTTATTCACCGAACGACTGCGTGTACATGCGTTCATAATAATCCTCATATGCACCCGAAAGAACATGCTCCAGCCAAATCGGATTCTCCTGATACCACGCAATCGTCTCGAATATCCCTTGCTCAAACGTATAGGACGGTGTCCAATCGAGCGTCGTGGTGATCTTCGTGTTGTCGATGGCATACCGCCGGTCATGTCCGGGGCGATCCTTAACGTAAGTAATCAGCTCTTCTCCCCGTCCAAGCGTACGCAGAATGAGCTTCACGATGTCAATATTTGCGCGCTCGTTGTTGCCGCCGATGTTGTAAACCTCGCCCAGCTGTCCTTGCAGGAGCACGGTATAGATCGCGCTGCAATGGTCGGTAACATGCAGCCAGTCGCGAATCTGCATGCCGTCGCCATAAACCGGCAGCGGCTTGCCTTCCATGCAGTTATGGATCATCAGCGGAATCAGCTTCTCGGGAAACTGATACGGCCCATAGTTATTCGAGCAGCGCGTGATGTTCAGCGGCATGCCGAATGTTTCGTAGTACGCACGGCAGACGAGATCCGCGCTAGCCTTAGCTGCGGAATACGGGCTGTTTGGCGAAAGAGGCGTCGTCTCAGTAAACTTACCTTCTTTGCCGAGCGCACCGTAAACTTCGTCGGTCGACACCTGCAAAAACTTCACGCCCGCGCGGTAGTCGCGGCTGTATTTATCCTCCGGCGCCGTCTTCCAGTACTTCTTTGCCGTGTCCAACAGCGCTTGCGTACCGAGAATATTCGTGTTTAAGAACACTTCCGGGTCTTCGATGCTGCGATCGACATGCGACTCCGCAGCAAAGTTGACGACATGCGTGATGTCGTATAGCTGAAATATCTCGTTCATCTTCGCCCGGTCGCGAATATCCGCGCGAATGAATACATAACCTTCGTCCTGCTCAATGTCGCAAAGGCTTTCGAGATTGCCGGCATAGGTCAGCAGGTCTACATTGATCAGCTTATGTTCCGGCGCGTGTTGCTTCATCCAGCGGATAAAGTTACTGCCGATGAATCCTGCGCCACCTGTGACGAGGATGTTCATGCCATATCCTCCCGCGCAAGCGCAAGCAAGTACTGGCCGTAATCCGTCATGCGGAGTTCTTCGCCGAGCTTCTTGAGCTGCTCAGTCGTAATAAACCCGCGCCGCCAGGCAATTTCCTCGATACAGGAGATGTAGAATCCCTGTCTCGATTGCACGGCCTCCACATATTCGGATGCTTTGAGCATGCCTTCCGGTGAACCAGTGTCAAGCCAAGCCATACCGCGGCCAAGCAGCTCAACATGCAGTTCGCCGAGCGTGAGATATGCGTTGTTGATCGACGTGATTTCGATCTCGCCACGCGCCGACGGGCGCACATGCTTTGCAATCTGTACCACGCGATTGTCGTAGAAATAGAGCCCCGGCACCGCATAGTTGGACTTCGGATGCTCCGGTTTTTCCTCGATGCCGATGACGCGATTGTCCTTGTCAAACTCCACCACGCCAAAAGCGCGCGGGTCCTTCACCGGATAACCAAAGATCGTCGCGCCGGATGTGCGCTCCATCACGCTGTTGAGCGTTGCGGTCAAGTCCTGACCGTAGAAGACGTTATCGCCGAGTATCAGGCAGACAGGATCGTCACCGATGAACTCTTCGCCGAGGATAAACGCGTCCGCGAGTCCCCGCGGCGTCTCCTGCACCTTATAGGTAAAGCGCATACCGAGCTTCTCTCCGGTTCCGAGCAACCGCTCGAAAACGGGAGTATCCTCCGGCGTAGAGATGATCAGCACGTCCTTGATCGAAGCGAGCATCAGCACCGAAAGCGGATAATAGATCAGCGGTTTGTCGTAGACGGGGAGCAGCTGCTTGCTGACGGCCTTTGTACTCGGAAAGAAGCGGGTGCCTCTTCCGCCTGCGAGAATGATGCCTTTCATTTGCGTTTGCCTCCGTTCTGCTTGGGGTTCTGCGGATGTGTGGTGCGTGGCCGGTCGGGAGACGCTCTTCAGCGCGGTCTCCTCGACGGCGGGTGCAAAAGGAAACTCACAGATATCACACTTTGCATCGAGATCGGATAAGTTGGTGACACCAAAGCCCTCCGTGCTCTCTTCGGCGAGGAACAGCACGCGGAACGTCATAAAGATGAGCTGCAAATCGAGCCGGATCGAGCAGTTCTCGATGTAGAGCATGTCGAGCTTCAGCTTATCGTCAAAGTTGGTGTTGTATTTACCGTAGATTTGCGCGTATCCGGTCAATCCCGCTTTTACCTTCATGCGATAGCGGAATTCCGGCATACGCTCGCAATAGAACTCCACGTTCTCCGTGCGCTCCGCACGCGGGCCAACCAGCGACATCTCGCCGGAGAGGATATTGAAAAACTGCGGCAGTTCGTCGATGCGGGAAGCGCGCATGAATCGCCCGAACGGCGTGATGCGGCTGTCTCCCGGCTTGGTAAACTGCGCGCCGTCCTTTTCAGCGTCCACGATCATGCTGCGGAATTTGAGCAGCGTGAATTTCTGATAGTTGCGCGTATAACGCACTTGCTTGAAGAACACGGGGCCGCCATCCTGCAGCTTGATGATCAACGCCGCAAGCAGCATGATCGGGCTGGTTAAGACAATGCCGAGCAGCGAAAACCCGATGTCCATCAGGCGCTTGACTGCAGCCTGCTCGACCGAGAATGTATGGTTCTTGCACTGGTAGACGAGCGAATCACCGATGATATTCTCATGCGCGTTGTGGAAGATGATATCCTCCACCGTCGGCAGCACATAGAGACGTTTGTTATGCTCAAAGCAATACTCCGTCAGATCCAAACGTAGTTCGCGCGAGATATCGCCCAGAAATACGGTGGAATACGGCTCCATGCAGCGCTTGATCGCGTCCGCATCCTGTGCTTCGGTGACCAGCATGCTGATGGTGTGCCGTTCCTTCATTCGGTCGATCTTGCGGAACACCGCCGCTTCATGCTTATCTTTGGAGCAGATCACGATGCTCTGCCGCGCCGGATAGAGCACATAATAAGTTCTGTCTGCTGCAAAATACATCAACGATGCCGCTGCCCATTGCGCGAGCGTCATGACCGTAATCGGCCCTGCCACCAGCAGCTGCTTTGCGGTCAGCGAGAGGATGAAATAGAAGATGAAGTTCGTCAGCGTAGACGAGAGAATATACGTAAACAGCAGTTCACGATAGCGAATGGTGCCGATGTTGAAGCTGTTGTAGGTCGAGGCGAGCGCTAAGAACACCACGAGATACAGGAACACGAACACCAAATATCCTTTAAACCAGAAATCGGTCTCCGGATAATAATGCGTCACCAAATACAAAAAGGCGCCGGCGGTGAGCGCCATAATCGCCAATTTGCATAGTAATATGATTGAGCCTTTAAATCGCTTCGGTGAAAGCATTGACACCTTGCGTTCCTCTTTCCTGTTGCGTTTACAGCGTATCAAATCGTTTTCTTATCGCCGTCTGCCCGTTAAAAAGAATATAAAAACAGAAAGCCGCAATACGCCGCCGCATCGATTGTAGCATGCGCGCGGGAAGCTTGTCAAACCAGCAAAGCCGCCAGAATGGCGTGCTTTTTCCTATCTTTCCGTAACGCTGACCGGCTCCGTTTCCTCGTCCGTCTGACTGGATGATTTCGCTTTTATCCAATGTTCAAGCAGGCTTAATAAAAGCCCTGCGACAAAGAAGAGAACGCTTGTCCAATGAAAATCTTTCAGAACAGTTGGTACTACAAGCCCAACAGACCCGAGCACAAAGCCGATGATCGCGGCATACGAGGTCGCATGGTGGCGGCGCAGCATGCGATTGACAAGCTTGATGATGCATACGGCGACGATGCTGAAGGACACGACCATCGCGCCGAGCGGCAGGATATGTGCGCCGAGGTTAGCGAGCATTGCGGAAAAGCCTGAAGACGCAAGCGTTTTGATATCCAGCACGCTCGTAATCGCGGCGATCACCGCAGGATACAACCCCAGATAGACGAGAATGAACGACGAGCTGATGCCCGGTATTATCGTGCCAAACGAGAGCACCGCGCCAGATATCACCGCACCCCAGATGGTCAGTTCGGTTGCGGTGGCGGTTCTGCCCACGCTTGATTCACCCAACGCAAATAATAGAACAAACGCCAAACCGAGCGCCGCCGCAATGAAGTGCTTCGCCTTCAGCTTCGGCCCGTCAAGGCGCACCTCTGCATAGAGCTCCGAAAGGCTGCCGAGCACAAGCCCGGTAAAAAGCGAAAGCAGCTGCGCTTCGTAACGCGCGATGACGAGGCTCAGCACATTGCTGGTCAGCAGGATTCCGATTACGCCACCAACGCCGAGCGGGAGCAGGTAGCGCATGTTTCGCCGAAACGCACGGAATAGATTGCCGATCGCTGCCAGCATCTTTTCATAAACGCCGAGGCTGATGGCAAGGATCCCGCCGGAAACGCCCGGCAGCACGCATCCGATTCCCATCACAATACCGCTGACGATGCGATACAGTATCGACTTCATGCGGTTGCCGCGGGCAGTCATATCATTCTGTTGTTCGGTTTGTTTTGGCGAATCGCTCAATTTCTTCTCCATTTATATGCGCTATTACTGCACTGGCGGGATATACTCTGCCGTTACTCCCGTGATCATGGCGTTCTCGGGAGACGCTTCGGTTAACGCGTCTGCGTCGTCCGAGGCAGCATAGGTGTATTCCGCGGTTGCTTCCGAGGTGGTCGCGCTGCCGTCAAGCGTGATTTCGCCCGTGAACAGCACATGATTCTTCCAGCGCAACGTGCCTTCTACAAAATAGCTATAGGTGCCGTCCGCAACGCGCGCGCCGCTTTCATCCGTCAAATCCCAAACAAAGGAGACATTGCCGGTTTTCGGCGTTGCGCCCGTGACCGCGTCGACTTCGCTACCCTGCGCAATCCCTGCGCGTTCGACCCAAACGGGAATCGCATCCGGCCGCTGTTCAAAGCCGCCCTTTGCGGTAAACTTTGTAACATACAGCGTTTTGACGAGATTGCCGTCCATATCCTCCACCCATACGGCGAACTGATTGGACGCATATCCCTGCTGTTTCTCAAAGCTAAAAGATACAGATACGATGTCGCTGTCCCGCTGCGCTTCAACTGGTGCGGCGCATCCGGTAACAAGCATAAGCGCGATCAATAACACGCTCAAAACCAGGATAACTCTTCTCATGTGTAAATTCCCCCTCAAATTTCTCTTCCGCATTGCTGTGCGCAACTCCCCCCGCGCGCATCTTTGCCGGAACCGACGGATTTTTCCGTCAACTGATTATAACAAACGGCATCGAATCCTCAGGTGAAATTTCGGCAAACTTTTGCAATGTTTGATCATCGCTGCGAGAATACCCGCTCTCTATTGTGGTTGTTTGCGTTGTTGGATACGATAGATGGTTGTCCGCGCAAATAGGTTACGACGTTGCTAAATTTCTGTTGACAAGCTTAATTCAGTTGGATATAATGTGTTTGCAAGTTCTGGAAACGTTTCCAGTAACGTTTCCAATCAATTTTCTAACAGCATCCTTCACCGTAATAACATTTTTCGCTCATACCATCACGAATCTATAGCAGCAATACAATCCAACATGTACCATCGAGTGTTGTTCGCCCGAATCGAATCCAGATAAAGGAACCTATTGGACGACTATGACGAGTATCAAGGACATCGCCCTGCACTGCGGCGTGGCAATCAGCACCGTTTCGCGTGTGCTCAACAACCACCCCGACGTCAGCCAGGACACGCGTGATCGCGTGCTTCAGGCAGCGGAAGCGCTCAACTACATTCCCAACACCAGCGCAAGAAACCTCGTGCGATCCAGTTCGGACACCATCGCGCTGCTGGTCAAGGGCGTGAGCAACCCCTTCTTCTCCAAACTCATCAAAATCATCGATCGGGAGATCACACTGCGCGGGTACACGCTGGAACTGCATCAGATGGATACTTCGGAGGACGAGCTCCGCATCGGCGCACAGCTGGCGAATGAAAGAAAACTCATCGGCATCCTCTTCCTCGGCGGCAGGTTCAACTATTCGCCGGAAGAGATGGCGCTCATCCATGTGCCGAGCGTGTTTTGCACCTACACAAACTCCTTTGGCACGCTGGACGCCTCCGCCTACAGCTCCGTTGCCATTGACGACAAGCAGGCGGCCTGCGACGCCGTTGATACGCTCGTTTCGCTGGGGCACCGAAAAATTGCAATCCTGACCGCAAACGAAAACGACAAGTCGATCAGCGAGCTGCGCTTTCAGGGATACAAGGACGCGCTGGAAAAACACGGTATCGCGTTTGACCCGAACCTTGTCGCCAACACAGGCACGTTTTCGGATATGCGCGCGATCTATGAGGCAACCAGCCGCCTCATCCGCCGCGACAGCAGCTTTACCGCGATATTCGCCATCGCAGACCTGATGGCAATCGTAGCGATCAAAGCGCTCAGCGACCACGGCAGAAGTGTTCCGCAGGACAGCTCCGTCGTTTCCATCGACGGTCTCGATCTTTCCGAATACACCCTGCCGACATTGACGACGCTGGTACAGCCCACGGAAGAAATGGGGCTCGCCTGCGCCAAATCGATCATCGACCTCATCAAGCACCCTGGTAAGCATCGCCAGTTTACGTTTGAAACCGTCCTCCGTCCCGGAGGTTCCGTACGCAAGATCAACGGATAACACCCCCCAACAACTGAACAAGAAAAGAAGGCAATAGACACCGAAACAGCATATCGACCAAACAACCTTGGAACATTTGGGAATCTAAGAGCGGTTTCGCTCTGGAGAATACAAAACGAAAGGGAAGGAACGATTTGTGAAAAAGCTATTTGCTCTGATTCTGGTTGCCGTGATGGCGTTTGCGTGCTTTGCATGCACCCCCGCCACGCCCGCCCCCGCTGCGGAGGAACCCGCAGCAGAACCCGCAGCCCCCGCCGCGGAAGCTCCTGCCGCGGAGATGCCTGCCGCTGACGGCAAGGTATACTATCTCAACTTCAAGCCTGAAGCCGATGCCGCATGGCAGGCGCTCGCCGCGCAATATACCGAAATGACCGGCGTGCCTGTCACCGTTGTCACCGCTGCCTCCGGCACCTATTCCGAGACCCTGACCGCCGAAATGGACAAGGGCGCATCCGCGCCGACGCTGTTCCAGTGCGGCAACAAAGCCGGTCTTGATACGTGGAGCGACTTCCTCTATGACTTTGCCGGCACGAAAGTCTACGCCGAGCAGACCACCAATGACTTCAACCTCTTCAAAGAAACCGGCGAAGTGGCTTGCCTTGGTTACTGCTATGAGTGCTTCGGCATCATCGTCAACACCTCCCTGCTTGAGCAGGCTGGTCACTCTCTCTCCGAAATTACCGACTTTGCCTCCCTCAAAGCCGTCGTGGAAGACATCCATGCGCGTGCGGCGGAGCTGGGCTTTGACGCCTTCACCTCCTCCGGTATGGACGGCTCCTCCAGCTGGCGTTTCTCCGGCCACCTTGCCAACATGCCGCTGTTCTATGAGTTCCGTGATGACGGTGTGACCGCGCAGCCCGCGACCATCACCGGCAAATACATGGAAAACTTCAAGAACATCTGGGATCTCTACATCAACAACTCCGCAACCGACCCGACCCAGCTTGCAAGCGCAACCGGCGATCAGGCGGAAGCCGAATTCGGCGAAGGCAATGCCGTGTTCTACCAGAATGGTTCCTGGGAATACAGCAACCTCACCACGAAGTTTGGCATGAGCCCGGACAGCCTCGCGATGATTCCGATCTATTGCGGCGTTCCCGGTGAAGAAAATGCTGCGGTTTGCGCCGGCACCGAAAATATGTGGGCGGTGAACTCGCAGGCAGCACCGGAAGACATCCAGGCGACGCTCGACTTCCTCTACTGGGTTGTCACCTCTGACGAGGGCACCACGATGATGGCCGAGCAGTTTGGACCCATCCCGTTCAAGGCCGCGAAGGAATCCACCAACGTGTTCTTCAACGATGCAAACGCGCAGCTTGCCGCAGGCAAGTACGTCGTGACTTGGGCGTTCAACTACACGCCCAATGTGGACACGTGGCGCGCAGGCGTTGTCGCAGCTATGACGCAGTACTCTGCGGGCGGAAGCTGGGACGATGTGGTCTCCGCGTTTGTGCAGGGCTGGGCAACCCAGTATGCCGCGCAATAACTCCAACCACAGTTAACAAATCCTGGTCTGACTCTGCGGGGGCGAGTGAAAGTGCTCGCCCCCATTCTGCACATAGCACCAAGGGAGGTCGCCATGAAGCGCAGAACCAAATCAACCAACTCCGCACTCAGCGCCACGCTGATCCGACGCCCGATTCAGCGTATGTTTCCACTGTTTCTTTTGCCGACGTTCGTGGCATTCTGCATCGGCTTTGTCTATCCATTCGGAAAAGGAATTTATCTCTCTTTCTGCCGTTTTACAACAACCTCAAATGCGCGATGGATCGGCTTAGACAACTATATCAAGGCGTTCAAAGACGCAAGCTTTGTCTATGCGTTCAAATACACCGTCCTGGTCGCGATCGTATCGCTGATCGTCATCAACGTGCTCGCGTTTGCCGTTGCTTACGCGCTCACGCGCGGCATCAAGGGCTCCAACTCCTTCCGCACGGTGTTCTTCATGCCAAACCTCATCGGCGGCATCGTGCTCGGCTACATCTGGTCAATGATATTCAGCGGCATTCTCTCGCGATACGGCACGTCGATCGTGCTGAGCACCACATACGGCTACTGGGGACTGATCATCCTCATGGCGTGGCAGCAGATCGGGTATATGATGATCATCTATATCGCGGGTCTGCAGTCCGTGCCGGGCGATTTGATCGAGGCCTCCAAGATCGACGGCGCGAACGGCTGGCATACGCTCTGGCACATCACGATTCCAACGATCATGCCAGCGATCACGATCTGTACGTTTCTAACGCTCACCAACTCCTTCAAACTATTCGATCAAAACTATGTGCTCAACGGCGGACAACCGTTCGTCTTCATGGCGGACGGCACGGTGATTCGATCCACCGAAATGCTCGCGCTGAACATCTATAACACGTTCTATCTCAATGCAAATTCACGCGGCACGGGGCAAGCTAAAGCCGTGCTCTTCTTCGTACTCGTCGCGGCGATTGCGCTGATCCAGTTCTCGGCAACACGCAGAAAGGAGATGCAGCAGTAAATGAAACGCGATCACGTCAGAAAAACAATACTGTCGGTTCTCTTCGTAGTAATCTGCATCATCTATCTGATGCCGATCTTTACCGTGCTGATGAACTCCTTTAAGACCAACTCCGCAATCAACACCGAGACCTTCGCTTTTCCGACTGAGCAGTCATTCACAGGTGCGGACAACTACGTCAACGGCATCAACGTCGGCGAATACCCGTTTCTCAAGTCCGCAGGCTACAGCCTGTTGATCACGATCTCGTCCGCCGCGCTGATTCTTGTCTGCACATCGATGGCCGCCTGGTATATCTCCCGCGTGAACAGTATCTTTGCGCGGATTGTCTATTACCTGTGTGTGTTCTCGATGGTCGTGCCGTTCCAGATGGTCATGTTCACCCTCGCGAAAACCGCGAACACCCTGCATCTGGATTCGCCGTTTACGATTCCAGTGATCTACCTCGGTTTCGGCGCGGGGCTTGCGGTATTCATGTTTGCAGGCTTTGTCAAAGGCATTCCGCTGGAGATTGAGGAAGCCGCTGCAATCGACGGATGCGGTCCCGTCCGGACATTCTTCCTGATCGTATTTCCGATGCTCAAACCCGTATTGATCTCTGTGGGCGTACTGGAGATCATGTGGATTTGGAACGACTACCTGCTGCCCTACCTCGTGCTCGATCGCACGAAGTATAAGACAATCCCGATTCACATCCAATATCTGCAGGGCAGCTACGGGCATGTGGATCTGGGTGCGGTCATGGCGCTGATCGTCATCAGCATCACGCCCATCGTCGTCTTCTACCTCACCGCGCAGAAATACATCATCAAAGGCGTGGTCGAGGGTGCGGTAAAGGGCTAAACAACCTGATGTGTTCACCGGTTCGGGAGTAATTTGCACTCCCTTGGTTCCAATTGTGCATTTATCCTTGCACAACGGGCAAAACACGATATAATGAAACGAAATTTGTAAGAATCGGTGTGAGTTATGAAACGATCTTCCGGTATTTTGATGCATATCTCATCGCTCCCTTCCCCGTACGGCATTGGCACGTTCGGGAAGGCTGCGTATGATTTTGTCGATCAGTTGGAGCGCGCGGGTCAGCGCTATTGGCAGGTACTGCCGCTGGGTCCGACGAGCTATGGCGATTCGCCGTATCAGTCGTTTTCTGCGTTTGCTGGAAACCCGTATTTCGTCGACCTCGACACGCTCTGTGACGAAGGCCTCCTGGATCGCGACTGGATCGCCTCCATTCAGTGGAGTTATGGCGATCGTCAGGTAGACTACGGCACGATCTTCGTGCAGCGTTTCCCCGTGCTTCGCGCGGCATTTTGGCGCGCAAAGGAGAACTGGGAGCGCTTGCAGGCGCTGGATCAGTTCGCGGCGGAAAACGCCGAGTGGCTCAACGACTATGCGCTCTTTATGGCACTCAAGGACGAAAACGGCGGCGTCGCATGGGAAAAGTGGCCTTATGAACTCCGTATGCGTGAAGAAGGCGCGCTGCAGGCCGCGCGGGAACGCTTAGGCGATAGCATACGCTTCTATCAATATGTACAATATCTGTTCTATCAGCAGTGGTCGCGGCTGCGTGCCTATGCAAACGAGCGCGGCATCCAGATCATGGGCGATCTGCCGATCTATGTTCCGCTTGACTCCGCAGACGTCTGGAGTGCGCCACAGGAGTTTCAGCTGGACGAAGAACGTCGCCCGCGTTGCGTGGCCGGTGTTCCACCGGACTACTTTTCGGCCGATGGACAGCTTTGGGGCAACCCGATTTACGACTGGGATTATATGAAGAACACCGGCTATGCCTGGTGGATGCGCCGCATGCGCTCTGCAAGCACCTTGTTCGACTGCGTGCGCATCGATCATTTCCGCGGACTTTCGTCCTATTGGAGCGTAGATGCGTCTGCCGAAACCGCGCGGGAAGGCGTGTGGGTTAAAGGCCCCGGTGAGAGCTTTGTCGAGCTGCTGAAAGCCGAATTCCCCACGTTTGAGATCATTGCAGAAGATCTGGGCTTCCTGACCGACGAGGTGCGGCATCTGCTCAAGGCCAGCGGTTTCCCCGGCATGAAGGTGCTCCAGTTCGCCTTTGACGCACGCGAACCAAGCAACTACCTGCCGCACACCTACAATCGGCATTGCGTCTGCTATGCGGGCACGCATGACAACACGACCGTCGCGTCGTGGTTTAACGAGGTAAAACCCGATGACGCAGCATTCTCTGTGCGTTATCTCGGGCTTAACGAACAAGAAGGCTATGTCTGGGGTATGCTGCGCGGCGGCATGGGTTCGGTTGCGGACCTGTTTATCGCGCAAGTGCAGGACTATCTCGGTTTTGGTAAGGATACGCGGATGAATATCCCCGGTACGCTTGGTGGAAACAACTGGAAATGGCGTCTGCTATCCGGTGAAATCACCGATGAGTTGATCGAAAAGATTCGCTGCATGACGCGGATGTACGGCAGAGCAAAATAATCATCACACAAAAAAACGGAACCGTTTCAAAACGGTTCCGTTTTTGTTTGTTCGTATCAGGCTTTTTTCTTGACCGGAATCCAGACCTCGCTGTAGTAGTCCTTTGAGGAAGCATCCCCGTCGGAATACATCTCGATTTCGACATACTCCGCGACCTCATAGGTGCCGTTGGTCGGCAGCCACTCGCTGTAAATCTGTCGTGTGATCTCCTGAATCGCGCCCGGCATGGGACCCACGCACGCAAAGCGCGCCCAGAGCAGCGCGGGGAGCTCGCGGACCGTCATTCCCTCCGGCACTTCTTTCCCGGGTTGGAGCACTTCGGCGATCATGTACGGGAAGTTCCCGTTCGCGTCCGCGTCAAAGCAGATGCCGAACATCGGAACGATCTTCTGCTGCAACCCCTTCTCGAAGAAGTTTTGCCAGAATTTCGGAATCTCCTGCTGGCTTGAGTCCATGTGAAAGCTCTGCTCAAGGCCAACCACCTTGAACGCGTCCATCTGTTCCATCTTGTAGTTCATCAAATTTGCACCCTCCATCTTGATCGATATCGCAAGGGGGTTCTGGCAGCGAAGCAGCGTGCTCATCCTGCGCGCCATCGTCGGGGTTACGCCATGGAAGCGTGAGAACGCCTTCGTGAAGCTTTCCGGCGTGTCGTAACCATACTTGAGCGCAAGATCGATCACCTTCTCCTCGCGCGTGAGGAGCTCCTGCGCCGCGAGTGTTAAGCGCCGCGCGCGTATGTACTCGCTCACGCTCATGCCGGTCAACGCCGCAAACGTACGCTCCAGATAGAACCGCGAGAGGCCGACATGTTTCGCGACCTTTCCGCTGTCTGTCTCGTCCAGCAGATGCTCTTCGATGTGCTTCAGCGCGTAGTTCAGGCTCTCGACCAGCTCCATATGCTTCTCCTTCGTCTGCTTACTTGTCCTGTTTCCCTTGCATGGATATCCTATCAAATCAGCGCCCGTGCATCCTGTCATTTCTTGTCACGATTTGTCCGGCTTGCCATACTGCGAAACTAGCTCGCGGGTTCGTAGACGATGTCCTGCACGCCTTCCTCCAGCAGTTTGCCGGCGCTGGTCGGGTCATTTAGCCAGGCTTCCCGCTGTTCCTGTGTAAGAATCAGCGGCATGCGATCGTGGATAAACGAAATCCCGCCGGAAGCAGGTGCGGTCAGAATCACGAACACCGGCGTATCCTGCCCCACCTCGGATCGATAAAGCCCCGCGAAGGTAAATAATCCCTCTTTTGCGGGGCGAAGCTTATATTTGATCTTTTGATTTTCGCGCGTTTCCCATTCAAAATAACCGCTCGCAGGAATCAGGCAACGCCCAGTTTGCGGCAAGCCCGGATTGGTCATCATCGGTGCGCGGAACATGTTCTTTTCCAGCGCGGTTTCACTTCTGGCGTTGATAACCTTGCCTTTGCCGTCAAAGCGCGCAAAGCCCCAACGCATCGCGCGCGGACCTGCGGCGTCGAGCGCCGCAACCGTATCCGTCGGAAACACTTCTCCGTTTTTGAGCATCAGAAGTCCCGCGTCAAGCTCGCTTTTGAGATACAGCAGCGCGAGCATTTCGCGGTACTGTTCGTCGTCAAAATCCGTGTAAAACCGACCGCACATAATGAACTGCGCTCCTTTCGCGGCTCATCCGAGCCAGAGACCAACCCCGATGCCGATGATGGAACCGATCAGCACCTGCAACGGTGTGTGGCCGATGAGTTCCTTGAGCTCCCATTCCGGCAGCTCGATGATCGTTCCTTCCTTGATCAGGTGGTCGATGATCGCGGTGATAGTGACCGCCTGTTTACCCGCCTCCTGACGCACACCGCGCGCGTCATGCAGCACGACGGAGGTCAACACAAACGAGATCGCAAACTCAAACGACGCAAGTCCGAATTGAATCGCAACAGCGGTGGTCAACGCGCAAACCGTCGCGGCATGCGAACTCGGCATGCCGCCGCTGCCGACAAGTCGCTCAAACTTAAACTCCTTGTTGACGATGGTATAAAGAATCGCTTTGCCCACCTGTGCAATCGCCCAGCCAACGAGCGCCGCGATTAAGATTCTGTTTCCAAGAAGGTCCTTCAGATAGTCCATATATGTTACTTCACATTCTTTTTGTCTTCGCGCAGAGCATTTCATACGCGGCTCAATCATTGTACAGAATCGCGGCGGGAAATTCAACTTTTTCGCTGATTCAGGGCGTATTTCTGCGGTTTTACAACAAGTCTAAGCGTAAATAATTCCGAACCCTGCGATTGTTCACTTACTGATGAGTAGATTTTTCTTTTGCTACTACTTGTGTTCTTGACATGCACTGCCACTTGACGTACATTTAACAAATGAAGAAACGTTTATTGGGCTTAGCCCTACTTGTGTTGATGCTCGGTGTCTGCCTTCTCCCCATGAGTGGAGGAGCACACGCCGAAGAGAACAACGGCCTGCGCGCAAGCTTTGGCGGCGACGGACAGTTCACCGTTCTCATCCTCTCCGACTTACAGGATACGCAGTTCACGACCGGCCTTGTCATCAGCGGTGAAACGCACGTGTTGGAGGATTATCCCGCCGATCTGATCGTTCTGTTGGGCGATCAGTTGGAAGGACCGAGCCCCTTATTGAGCATGGGCGACGGCGCGAAGAACTGTGAGGACACGCTTCGCACGCTGCTTGCGCCGGTCGAGGCATCCGGCACGCCGTTTGTCGTTGTGTTCGGCAACCACGATTACGAGGCCCCGCTTTCGATCCGCGAGCAGGTGAAGATCTACGAAAGCTACGACAACTGCCTTGCCGTATCATTTGGTCAGTATTCCACGGAGGATGGCGCGCTTGTCGTTCCTGTTTATCCGGATGGCGCTGACCAGCCCGCGATGGCGCTCTACTTCTTCGACTCCGGCTCCTACATCGCAAACGGGGACTACGACACCGTCGATGCCGAGCAGGTTGCATGGTACAACGAGCAAAGCGCGGCATTCCGCATCGCAAACGACAGCCAGGCACTGCCCTCTATCGCGTTTTGCCATATACCTGTGCCGGAAGTCTATCAGCTGTTGACCGAAGTGCCAAAGGGCACCAAAGGTGCGCTAAAGGGCGTCGGCGTTGGCAAGGGCAAGTATTATGTGCCAAACGAGACCGCGCTGTTTGACGGCGAGGTCAACGAAGCCCCCTGCCCCTCCAGCGAGAATCACGGCCTGTTTGACGCGTATCTCGCCAACGGTGATGTGTTCCTGACCGTCAACGGGCATGACCACATCAACTCCTTCATCGGCAGCGTCGATGGCATCGATATCGCAAACGCACCCGGCAGCAGCTATACCAGCTATGGTTCGGATGATATCCGCGGCGTGCGGTTGTTCCGTTTCTCGGAGCACAACGTGCGGGATTACGAGACCATCCACGTGCGCTACAGCGACTATAACACCCCGCAGAGCTGGGGACCTGTGAAATACTTTTTCAGTGCCACCTCCAGTATGCCGTTCTACAATGCAATCAAGGTGGTAGCGGCGATCGGGCTAGTGTTCATCGCGATTGTCACAACGGTGATTGTCCTGATCGTGAAAGCCAAGCGTCGCAAGAAGGCTGCTGCGGCTGCAGTTGCGTCACCGGAAGAAGTAGATAAAACTGTAGAGCAAAACGACCAGAGCAAAGAATAAGCTGAAGCAAAACAAAAAAAGATCCGCCGAACGGCGGATCTTTTTGTTTGATGATTCGTTGCTTACGGAATTTCGATCTCCAGCAGCTTCGCCTGTTTGGTCGCGGCCGCTTCGCCTTCCAAATCCCGCTCGTAGAAGTTCACGATACAGTGCATCGGGCAGACGGGCACACACGCGCCGCAGCGGGTGCATGTGGTTTCATCGATGATGGCGACACCGTTGACAACCTTGATGGATTCGGTCGGGCATGCCTTTTCGCAGCGTTTGCAGCCGATACAAGCTGTTTTACATTGATTTTTTGCGATGCGTCCGATGGCCTCATTGCGGCACATCACGACGATCGTCTGATCCGCAGGCATCATCTTGATGATGTTGCGCGGGCAGACTTCTACGCACATGCCGCAGCCGGTGCAAACGTTGTCATCGATCACGGCGATTCCGTCGACCATCTTGATCGCGCCAAACGCGCAGACGGATTCACACTCGCCAAAGCCGACGCAGCCGAACTCGCAGGAGCTGGGGCCGCCGGCGATGCCGCTTGCCGCACGGCAATTGTGCACGCCGGTGTAGTCATAACGTTGCGTCACGCGATCGCAGGTTCCCTGGCAGCGCACGCGCGCCACCATCTGTTCCTGCGCGTCCGCATTGACCCCCATGATCTCGGCGATGGCCTTGACCGTCTTCACGCCGCCGGGCGTGCAGGCATTTGCATTCGCTTCTCCGCGGACAACCGCTTCTGCGTATGCGTCGCATCCGGCATAGCCGCACGCGCCGCAGTTTGCGCCCGCGACGACCGCGCGAACCGCGCTCACGCGCTCGTCTACCTTGACGGCAAACTTCTTATCCGCAACGCCGAGCACCAGCCCGAACAGGATGCCCAATCCGCCAAGCGCAATCACGGCATAAATAATTGGCATTAACTGCGCCATAGCTTACATCACCCCCGCAAACATGTTTGAAAAGCCGAGGAACGCGATGCTCATCAAGCCCGCGATCACCAGCGAGATGGGAAATCCCTTCAGCGGCGCGGAGATCTTCGCGCTCTCTAGCCGCTCGCGTACGCCTGCCATCAGCACGATCGCAACCAGGAAACCCAGCGCGCCGAACGTGCCGTTGAGCACGGAAAAGAGCAGGTTGTACTCTTCCGAGATGTTCAGAATCGTGACGCCGAGCACAGCGCAGTTGGTCGTAATCAGCGGCAGATAGATGCCGAGCGCGCTGTAGAGCGATGGCGCAGACTTCTTGAGGAACATCTCCACCACCTGCACGAGCGAGGCGATGACGAGGATAAACGCGATGGTATTCAGGTACGCAAGACCCATCGGGATGAGCACGTAGTAGTACACAAAGTACGTAAACAAGCTCGCCAGCGCCATGACAAACGTAACCGCCATACCCATGCCAAAGGCTGTTTCCACCTTGTTGGAAACACCGAGGAACGGGCAAACGCCAAGGAAACGGGAGAAGATGTAGTTATTGGTCAGCACGCAGCTGAACATAAACAGCAGAACTTTTACGATGGGGTTCATTCGCTCTTCGCCTCCTTCCTCTGATCAGCCTTTGCGCTCAAAGCGTTAAACGCCGCAAGCAACAGTCCATACACGATGAATCCGCCCGCGGGCAGAATCAACAGCAGCATCGGCTGGTAGCCGGCTCCGAACACCTGCGTGCCGAAGATCGTGCCATTGCCGAGAATCTCGCGGATGCTGCCGATGATGGTCAGCGCAAGCGTGAAGCCCACACCCATGCCGATACCGTCCATCGCGCTGTGCAGCACGGAGTTCTTGCTCGCAAACGCTTCCGCGCGGGCGAGGATGATGCAGTTGACCACGATCAGCGGCAGGAAGATGCCGAGGCTCTGATAGAGCGAAGGCAGAAACGCATTCATGAACATCTGCACCATGGTCACGAATGTGCAGATGACGATGATGAACGACGGAATGCGGATCTTGTCCGGAATGAAGTTTCTCAACATCGAGATCACGATGTTCGAGCCGATGAGCACAAACGTCGCCGCTGCGCCCATGCCAACCCCGTTCGTCGCGCTCGTGGTAACCGCCATCGTCGGGCATGTACCAAGCACGAGCCGGAAAGTCGGGTTCTCGGTGATTACACCGTTGAAGAATATGCTTTTTAGCGATTGATTCTGTTCCATTGTGTTATCCCTCCGTTGGCAGCGTCATGCCGCCCAGCGCAAGAACCGCGGCGTCGACCGCCTTGGTAACCGCGCGAGATGTGATGGTTGCCGACGTGATGGCATCGACTGAGCCGCCATCCTTGACGATTGCGATCGGCGACATCGTGCCGATGAACTGCTCGGCAAACCACGGCTCCTTGGCGCGCGCGCCGAGGCCTGCGGTCTCCGCAAAGCTCGATCCGCCGACGGATATGCCGGTGACCGTGCCGTTGAGGTCGATGCCGACCGTCACTTCGATATCGCCGCCGTATCCCTTGGTTACGATGGTTCCGGTCATACCGACCACAGTGCCAGTCGCGTCATAGCCTACATATGCGTCCAGAAGGCCCTCCGGCGCGGTCGCTTGTGTAAAGCTGCCAGCCGCGGGCAAAACAGCCGTACGCGCGGCTTCCGCCGCAAGAATCGCCTGCTGCTGAATGGGCGCATAGGTGACCATGTTGGTCAGCCCCAGCGCGAGACCCGCAACAGCCGCGAGCAGGAAGAGCTTAAGCCCTAATATCAAAATCTTACGCACGCGCCTTCACCTCCCCGTAGATTCTGCCGCGCGTCATGCGGTCGATGAGCGGGGTCAGCACGTTCATCAGCAGGATTGCGTACATCGTACCTTCCGGATATCCGCCGAAAGCACGAATCAGAGCGATCATCAAGCCCGCGCCGCCGGCAAAGATCAGCTGGCCTTTGTGCGTCATCGGGCAGGTGACGTAGTCCGTCGCCATGAACACCGCGCCGAAGAGCACACTGCCCATCAGCACGCCCTGCAGCGGATCGCCGCCGAAGAGCCACGTAAAGAGCATGAACGAGCCGATCATGGTCACAGGAATGTGCCAAGTGATCGTCTTGCGAATCAGCAGGTACAGAAGACCCAGCAGGATTGCAATCTTGCTCACCTCGCCGATGCAGCCGGGAATGCGTCCGATGAACATATCCAGCGTAGAAGGCGCAGCGCTTGCCGCAGCCTCCGCCGTGCGTCCGAAGATCGCCAGCGGTGTTGCGCTCGAGACAGCGTCCATCGGCGCCGTATACGCGCCGCCGCTCATCAGAGCAGGCCAGCTCGCGAGCAGCACCGCACGCGCGGTTGCCGCGGGGTTGACGAAGTTATCGCCAATGCCGCCGAACATCTGCTTGACGAGCACGATCGCAACCGCGCTGCCGACGACAAGCATCCACCACGGTGCATTTGCGGGCATCGTCAGCGCAAGAATAATGCCCGTCACCACCGCAGACAGATCGTTGACGGTGATCGGCTTCTTCAGCAGAACCTGCCAAAGAAACTCAAAGCCAACACTGCTGACCACGCAGATCAAGATCACGCGGGCAGCGCTCCAGCCGAACAGCCAGATGCCGGCTGCGACGGTTGGCATCAGCGCCGCGATGACATCCAGCATCAACACCGCGGTGGTGTCTTTTGCGAAGATGTGCGGTGCCGTGGATACTAAAAATCGTTTGTTCTGTTCCATATGCGTTACCTCCTCGCCTTTGCGGCCAAATCTTCTCTCGCTGCCTTAAAGCTCGAGGAAAGATATCGCCGCGCGGGGCAGATGTAGGAGCACGCGCTGCAGAGCACGCAGTCCATCAGGCCGTGCTGCTTCGCGCTGTCTGTGTCCCGCCTATCGAGGTCCGTGCGCATCAAATATGGGTGCAGTCCGATCGGGCAGACATGGACGCAGCGGGCGCAGCGAATGCACGCGCTCTCCTCCACTTCCTTTGCCTGCTGGTCGTCAAACACCACGATGCCGTTGGTCGCCTTGGTCATGGTCACGTTCAGATCTGCCGCGCAAAGTCCCGTCATGGGACCGCCTGCGAATACTTTCCGTGCGCCTTCTACCAAACCGCCGCAGGCATTGATCGCGTCTTCATACCGCGTACCAACGCGGAGCAATAGGTTGCTTGGCTCTTTCACGCCGCAGGTGACGGTTGTCACACGCTCGACGAGCGGCTTGCCCAGTGCAACCGCATCATAGACCGCCGCCGCGGTGCTGAAGTTGAAGACCAGCGCGCCAGCATCCAACGGCAGCTTGCCGCGCGGCACTTCGCGCCCGGTCACAACGTGAATCAACTGCTTTTCAGAGCCTTGCGGGTATTTCGTCTTCAGCGGCAAAACGCTGATCGCGCTCTCGCCGGAAACCGCCTCGCGCATGCGCGCAATCGCATCGGGCTTGTTGGTCTCGATGGCGAGTACGGCGCGGCTCACGCCGGTCGCGCGCAGAATGAGCTTGATGCCCTCCACAATGCGCTCGCTTTGTTCCAGCATCATGCGATGATCGGCCGTCAGATACGGCTCGCATTCTGCGCCGTTGAGAATGACGACATCCGCCTTTTTGCCTTCCGGAATCGACATCTTCACATGCGTGGGAAACGCAGCGCCGCCCATGCCGCAGATGCCTGCGTTCTTGACGGCTGCGATGATCTCCGCCGGGGTCGCGTTCTGCGCGTTCATCGGCGTCAGCTCTACCCACTCATCCAAATGGTCGTTTTGGATACCGATGCATACCTCAGGACGATTCCTGAGCATCTGCCGTTCTTCGACAAACAAAACCTCTCCCGAAACACTCGCGTGGACGGGCAAACCAAACCCGCCAACGGGTGTCGCGATGACTTCACCCATCTTGACGCGCTGTCCTTTCGCGACACATGGCGCGCTTGGTGCGCCAAGATGCATGCCGACCGGTATCACGACCGTATCCGCTGAATAAACGCGGATGGGGCATGCCTGTGTCAGCGGCTTTCCTTCACCGATGTGATGAAGGGGATGAACACCGCCTCGAAACGTGTTCCTCAATTCAATCCACCTACCTTATCCAATACTGGCGTACAAATTATACACCAAACTTATCCCAACAACGCGGTCGAATTTTTTCTTTTTTCCGGCCGTATTGTAGTTGTCTATAACACTGATGCAATAGAGAGAAAAGCAACAAATTGCATAAAATCTGCTTCTCAATACGTGCATATCGTTTCTTCAAGAGTGATTTCGGGCGATTTTCACGCGAATTTTCGACTATATTACCGAAAAACACCGAAAACCTGGTTCTCACAGAATCGGTTTGCGCCAACTCGCAGAAAAAGAACCGCCCTTTTCGGCGGCTCTCTATCGATAAAATACTATTGATTGACCCCAAGGTATTTGAGAATACCGGTTACTATGGCTTGCGCCATCGTCTTTTGGAAGTCTTCGTCGTTGATCTTCTTATCCTCCGCGGAGTTACTAATGTGGCCTAGGAATAACGTAAACACGGGCGCTTTCGTGTCACTGAGGAAGGTCTCGTCGGTTTTTGTGATCACCGAGGTGTCCTTGATCTGTCTTAGCGGCAATCCCGTCGCATCAACATATGCCCCCAGTACTGTCTGCGCGAGCTTGTCGCACTCCGACTTCTTGTCGTGCTTCTCCGGCACCCAGGCCATAGCGCCGCGTGTATCGGTCGATTTCACAAAGTTGCACTCGATTCGAATCGCAATCTCGACGTTTCCGTCGTTGAGAATCTTCACGCGCTGTGCTGCGGTCTTGTCGTCCTTCACGCTTGAAAGCGTGAACACGACCGTTGCTCCTTCCGCTTCCAGACGTTCCTTGACCAAGGTCGCTACCGCGAAGTTGAGGCGGTTTGCGTAAATCTTGGTGGACACGCCTTGAATCTGCGAGCTGTAGCCGCGCGCGGGGTCTATGCCGATGATGCGGCCTTCCAGTGCGCCAGCCGGCTCCTGCGTGGGCGTCGGCGTTGCGCCGGGCTCCAGCGTGGGTGTTGGCGTCGGCAACATAGGATCGACCGTCGGCGAAGGCGTCGCGGTCACGGGTGCGACCGTCGGCGTGGGTGAAGGCGTCGCGTTTGCGATCTGATAGTTTACGATAGCGGGAGAAATGACACCTGCAACGAGGGCATAGGTGATGCCCGCGAGCAGAACGAGGATCATCGCGCACAGAATACCAAACGCAAGCGGGTTATTGATGCGAAAAGTTCTCCTGCGCTTAACGATCTTTTTCATGCTCTCCACCTCAGTCGTGCTATCAAGGGTATTGTAACACGCTCGTTCTAAAAAGTACCATAGGTAAACGCAAGATTTTCAAATTTTCTACGTTTTTGTAAGAAAATATTCATGACTAAATCAAGGCATCGAGTGATCCGGCACAGGCTGTTTCCTTCGTATTCTCATATAAAACAGGACTTTTTCGCGTTTTTGATCTTCTATCGCCGCATGTTCTCGGGTTTTTGCTGAATTTTGCCGAGTCGCAGCAACTTCACAATTGATATTCACGCATATGCAGTCGTTTTCATGAAAATCCACACGTGAAATTTGTGTTTTCTGCGTTTCGGGGATTGAAGGCGCGTGCAGAATGATCCTATAATAAAGCATGCCGTATAATTTTACACACGCGCTGGTTGGCCTCACCGCGCTGCAACAATCTTCCGAGGCCGTCGCCGATCTCGCGCGCCGCTATCGCGCCGAGTTCCTGATTGGCACCATGGGTCCCGACCCGTATTTCGGCGACGGGATGCCCAAACCGCTGTTTCAAAAAAGCGGACTCGTCCTCGCGGAAAAGCTGCATGTACTCGACGGGCGCAAGCTGCTCGCCGCGATGCTTCCGCTTGCCGACAGCGAGCCAAAGCAGGCTTACGTGCTCGGCTTTCTGTGCCACTTTTTGCTGGATACGATCGCGCATCCTTATATCGAGGCGCGCTTTGCGGGCAGCAAGCACACGCCGTCTGAAATCCAGATGGATCTGATGATGGCGTCGCGCGTTGCATTCCCCGGCGTACCCGAGAAGCCGCGCAGGTTTTATCAAACAAAGCACCTCCGCAAGCTGGATGCGTTTCACGCTCAATTGAGCAAGACGTTGTTTTCGCTGGAGACGCGCGGAACGTTCGCGCGCGGCTATCATAAATGGATACTCGTCAACTCGATCTCCTACGACCCGAACAATCACAAGCTTCGATTCTTCTCCGGCCTTGAGCGGCTGTTGAACATCCCCGGCAAGCTGACAGGCTTTCTCGTCGCACATCATCCCGACCCCGACGACCGCCTGAATCTTAACCATGCCGAATGGCGCGCGCCCTGGGAGCCGGAGCACACGAGGACGGAATCGTTTGTTGAGCTGTTTGAGCGCGCCTGCGAGGAAGCACCAGGGCTGTTGAACGCGACGCTTGCCGCTTTACAGAGCGGCGACGCCGCGGAGGCGCTGAATCGTATTGGTGCACGGAGGATGGATGCAAGACCTGTTTAACCGCGTCAGCGGCTGTTGTTTTACCGGGCACAGGCCCGACGCGCTGCCAGCGCACGGCGATGAATCTTCCGAAGAGATGCAGCATCTGCTCTACTGTCTTTCCCGTGCCGTGGATGCGGCAATCGAGGACGGCGTGACGGAGTTCTTCGTCGGCGGCGCGCAGGGATTTGATACCATCGCCGCCGAATGTGTGCTGCAAAAGCGCACGCAGCATCCCAGCCTTTCCCTCCACCTCGCGCTGCCCGGACAGAACCAGACCACAGGCTGGAGCGCGCGCGACAAGGCGAGATATCAGGTAATCCTAGATGAAGCAACCGAGGTTTGGTATGCGGCGGAGCTTTGCTCGCCGGAGTCCATGCGGCGCAGAAACCGCTATCTGGTTGACAACACAGGCCGCTGCATCGCGTATTTACGGCGCATGCGCGGCGGTACACTGTACACGGTCAACTACGCGCTCGATTCCGGCATTCCCGTTGACAATCTCGCGGAACGTTTCCTCGATCTATAGTCTCACTGAATAACATCTCAATCAAGGCACGCGGATTTTCCTGTGTGCCTTTTTACTTGCCAGTAATTTTTATTCATGCTACAATCCCATCACCGCGGGAAACTGTGTGTTCTTGCGGTTTGTTGGTTCGTCGGGCTGTGCCCGGCACCGGAATTTTATGAAACGGATATTGGTCAACCTATCTTATGGAAAGTACGACTCCCTCTCCCGCTTCTGTGCGGACGAATAAAATGGCAACGCAGCCGGAGGGCAAACTGCTCTTCGGCATGGGTGTTCCACTTGCGATCTCCATGCTGATTCAGGCGGTCTACAACATCGTTGACAGCATATTTGTGTCCTATCTTGGCGAAAGCGCGTTGACGGCGGTATCGCTTTCGTTTCCGATCTTTATGCTGATGATCTCCGTGGCAGTCGGCACGGGCATCGGCATCAACTCGCTGATCTCGCGTCGTCTCGGCGCAAAGCGGCACGAGGAAGCGGAGCATGCGGCGGGCAACGGTTTTACGCTGATGTTCATCTCCATGCTCGTGTTCGTGCTCCTCGGCATCTTCGGCACGCGCCCGTTTATGCGGGCATATACGGATGTTCCGCAGACGTACGAATACGGCGTTACATATCTTACGATCATTCTGACCTGTTCGGTTGGTTTGTTCATGCAGATCTATTGCGAGCGCATTTTGCAATCGCAGGGCAAAAACTTCTACGTGATGGTCGTTCAGATCTCCGGCGCGGTATTCAACATCATCTTCGACCCGATCCTGATCTTCGGCCTGCTCGGCTTCCCAAAGCTCGGTATGGCCGGCGCGGCGATCGCAACCGTCGGCGGGCAGGTGCTCGCGATGTTGATCTCGTTTGCGCTGATCTTCAGCAAGAAAAACGAAGTGCGCCTCCGGGCCAAGCATCTGCGCCCTGATGTTAAAATCGTGCGCGACATCTACGCAGTCGGCGCGCCGAGCATCATCCTTCAGGCGCTCGGCACCGTGATGACGCTTGCGCTCAACGGAATCCTGATTGCGTATACGGAGACTGCCGTCGCGGTGTTCGGCATCTATTTCCGCGTACAGTCCGTCGCCATGATGCCGCTCTTTGGCATGACCAGCGCCGCGATGAGCATCATCGCCTTCAACTACGGCGCTCAGAATAGAAAGCGTGTGATGCGAACCTGGCGGCTCGCCATGATGGCCGGTTTGGTGATGATGCTTTTGATGACGACGATCTTTCTGGTGCTGCCGGATCAGATACTGGGGATGTTCAATGCAACAACCGAGATGCTCCGCATCGGCAGAGCCGCGCTCACGATCATACCGATCGGACTTTCGCTCGCTTCGGTGAGCATCCTTTGCTCGGTCATGTTCCAAGCCATCGGCAAGGGCACTTACAGCATGTATCTTTCGCTGGCGCGCCAGCTCTTTGTGCTGATCCCCGCTGCGTGGCTGCTCTCAAAAATCTTCAACGAGGTCACCGCGGTCTGGTGGGCGTTCCCGATTGCCGAAGTTTTCACGATCGTCATCGCGCTGATTATGTTCGCGCGTGTCTACAACTCCCGCATCCGAACCATGCCGCCGGAACCGCCGGCTCTCGCGTAAGTATCACAAAAACGGGCGCACTTCGCGCCTGTTTTTTTATGCTGCAGAATATCTCAAGAATCACCATCTTGGGATAGAGCACAGTAAAGGCTACAATATTTTGCGTGTTTCATCCGGCAATCCAAGAGAAAATCTTGCGATCTTGCGCGTGGTATGCGAAAATAGCTGAAAAGGGGGATGAACAATGGAACGCATTTCTAAACAAGATTACTACCTCAAGATCGCATCCGAGGTTGCAAAACGCTCCACCTGCCTTCGCCGCCAATATGGCGCGGTCATCGTCAAGAACGACGAGATTATCGCAACAGGATACAACGGCGCGCCGCGCGGCGACGAAAACTGCTGCGACGTCGGCTCCTGCTGGAGAGATCGCCACAATATCCCCCATGGCGAACAATACGAAAAATGCGTCGCGGTGCACGCAGAGGCGAACGCTATCATCAGCGCAAGCCGCAACGAAATGCTCGGCAGCACCCTATATCTTTACGGTTATGAAGGATTTGATCGTCCGATCGAGCAGCCGGAACCGTGCATCATGTGCAATCGCCTGATCAAGAACGCAGGCATTGTGCGCGTCATCAATCAGTTTGGAGAAGTAACGCTATGAATCAAATGCGGGTGGGCGACGGCACCGTCGTACTCCTTGCTGGCGGCGGAAAGGTCTATACCGACGTCGCCGCGCGCTTTACGCGCAGCGAACGGGGCTTGAGTGAGATCATCGCTTCGCCGTATAACGCCGATCTTGTACGCAGCATCATTGAAAAAGGGCACCTTGCCGCGACTGAGTTTGACTACTTCCTGTTCGGCGTGGAGGGTTATTCCCGCGTCACGGAAGTGCAGCTTGTCCGCAAGCGCCTCGCGAGCTATCTCATCAAGAGCGGGCGCGTGCAAAAGGGCGGAAAGCGCGCCTATGACGTCGTGCTGCCGGATTCGATCCTGCCGCACAAAGCCGACTGTACCCTGCCGGACGGTACAACCGTATCGCTGGGCGCGGTCGATCTGTTGAACATGCTCGAAGAATGGTATAACGAGGGTGTCGACGCAGGGTTTAAGGAAGAGGATCTGCGCTATCTCAAGCCACAGGCGACGGAGTTCAAGGCGCTCATCGGCATGAACGCACACGCATTGCTGGATTGGTTCAAAATCCGTTGCTGCAAAAACGCGCAGGCGGAGATTCGCGACCTTGCCAACAAGATGCTGCGCCTTTGCAAAGAGGCAGCTCCCGCGCTGTTTGAAGACGCGGGCGCGAGCTGCATCTCACTCGGCTATTGCCCGGAAAACGAGTTCCAACACCCATCTTGCCACATCATCCGCAAAAAAGAAGCGCTGGAGTTATTGCGAAATGCCGCAAAACGTTCGTAAAGTGTATATCGTCTGCCGCCGCTGCAAAACTCGTTTTGCAGGCGATTATTGCCCGTATTGCGGCGCAGAGAAAGGCACACCGGTTGCGCTTCGCAGTCACGGCGGACTCTTGAGCGGGCTCCTTCGCTTTTTGCTTTCGTTGGCATTATTAGCCGCCATTCTGTTGATCACGTTTATTGTGCTCGATTACACTGCTTCGGCTGAAGGCGACCGCCACGGCGCCGCCCGCGCGATTCTCGACAGCGCGCGGTACGCCATCCCGCAAAGCGTGCTCGACTATTACGCCGAACTAAAGATACAGTTCCTAGACAGCTGGATTGCAGCGATCAAAGATTTTTTTGTGACCGTCTTCGGTTGATCGAGAAACCGTAGAGAAACACAAAACGCCCGGCAAATGCCGGGCGTTTATTTGTCTGTTCGATTTAGAATTTATACCGCGACGCAGTTCCAGCCGACGATCAACAGCGCAAGCACCGCAAGTCCGCAGAATGCCGCGGCGATCATGCCCTTCATGCCGAGCTTACGCACCTTTACTTTCAGCAGGAATGCGACCGCCGTCGCCACAAGGCACAGCGCATACAGTAGCAGAAACCCGTTCTTCATCACGGGGCGCAGCGTATAGATCAACGGAATCAAGATCGCAACAGTCGTTACCGGAAGTCCGTCGTAATACACGCGCTTTGCATTCTCGTTAAACTCCAACTCGTCCTCCGTCACGTTGTAGTAGGCAAGACGAATCAGCGCAGCGAGCACATAGACAATCAGCGCAGCGGTTTCATACCAGTGCGTCAACCCGATGGAAAATCCGATCGCCGCGGGTAGCACGCCAAAGCAAATGAGATCCGCAAGCGAATCGATCTGGATGCCAAACTTCATCTCGCTTACGGTACGCTTTCTCGTGCGGGCAATCGTGCCGTCAAAGAGATCGCAAAAGCCTGACACCATCAGGCAGACAACCGCCATAGACGTGTGCCCATACATCGCAAGACCAATGCCAAGCACCGCGCTCACAACGCCGACATACGTCAAAATTACCGTGTAATTATAGAACCCAACCATCCCGATCCATTCCGTTTCCATCGAATTTTAGGCATGCGAAATAAACAGATACGTGCTGTTTATTTATTTTTGACAATAATACGAGAGATACCAGTTGACGAACTGCTGTAGACCTTCTTGAATTTGTGTCTTGGGTTCAAAGCCGAAATCGCGTCGCGTAGACTCTATATCCGCATACGTCTTCTCCACATCGCCCGCCTGCATCGGCAGAAAGTGCAACTGCGCGCGTTTCCCGATCGCATTCTCAATCGCGTTGATGAAGTCGATCAGCTTGACGGGGTTGTGATTGCCGATGTTGTAAATCGCGTTGGGAGCGCCTGTGTCATCCGGCTTCGGCGGAGAAAACAGCATCTGTTCCAGACACGCGGTGACGTCGTCGACAAATGTAAAGTCGCGGAGCATGTCGCCGCCGTTGTAAACGTCGATGGGGTTGTCTTCCAGAATCGCTTTGGTGAACTTGAAATACGCCATGTCCGGTCGCCCGAACGGCCCGTAGACGGTAAAAAAGCGCAGCCCGGTCGCGGGCACGCCGTACAGATGCGAATAGGTATAGGCAAACAGCTCGTTGCTCTTCTTCGTTGCGGCATAGAACGAAACAGGCTTATCCACGCGATCTTCCACCGAAAACGGCGTCTTGTCGCGGTTTCCGTAGACAGACGAGCTGGATGCATACAGGAAATGCGTCACAGGATGATAACGCACCTGTTCCAGTACGTTGAAGAAGCCGATCACGTTGCTCTCGATATACGCACGCGGGTTCTCGATGCTGTAGCGGACGCCCGCCTGCGCCGCGAGGTGCACCACGACGTCCGGCTTGGTTTCGACAAACAGGTGCTGCACGAATCCTTCTTCCGCAAGATCGCCTTCCAAGAACGTAAAGTTCTCAAACGGTGCGAGTTCATTGAGACGCGCGCGCTTCAGCGAAACATCGTAGTAGCTATTGACGTTATCCGCGCCAAAGACGCGCATGCCGTTTTTTAACAAACGCAGGCACAGGTGATAGCCGATAAATCCGGCTGCTCCCGTGACGAGTATTCTCTTTTCGTTGTGATCGGGCACGGTTTGTGTCTCCTTGCTTTATCGGCCGATGGAGTAATATTCCACGCCGCCGCGTTTCATATGCTCCGGATCGAAAATGTTTCTTCCGTCATAGACCAGCGGCACGCGCATCTTTCTGCGGAATGTCTCCGGCGTCAGGCGGATAAACTCCTCCCACTCCGTGAAGATGAAGCAGCAGAACGCGCCTTCCAGCGTCTCTTCCACGCTGTTTGCCATCTTGACCTGGGGATAGAGCTTGTGGAAATTCGCGGCAGCGATGGGGTCATAGCAAACGACGTCCGCGCCGTGATCCAGCAGCAAGCGTACGTTATCCAGCGCAGGCGCTTCTCTGAGGTCGTCCGTCCCCGGCTTAAAGGCAAGCCCCAGCACCGCAACCTTGACGTTTTCAAACGTCATGAGCCGTTTTTTCGCCTTTTCAAAGAGGCGCGTCTTTTGTGTTGCGTTGATCTTCACCGCGGCGTCGACGGTTTTCAGCTGCGTGCCATGCTGGCGGGCAAGGAACGTCAACGCCTTTGTGTCCTTCGGGAAGCAGCTGCCGCCGTAGCCCACGCCCGCTTTGAGGAACTTTGCGCCGATACGCGGATCATAACGCATGCCTTCGGCTACGTCGTCGATGTTTGCGCCGACGAGCTCGCAGAGGTTTGCGATATCGTTCATATAGGAAATCTTGAGCGCAAGAAAGTTGTTGCAGGCGTATTTGATCATCTCCGCAGAACGGCGAGATACCGAAACGATCGGCAGATCAAACGGCGCGTAGATATCCAGCAGCATCTTTTTTGCCACATCATCTTCCGTTCCGATGATAATGCGCGCGGCATTGAGGGTGTCATATACCGCGTTGCCCTGCGCAAGAAACTCCGGATTGCTCGCGACGCGAACGGTCACATTCCGCTCCATATTGTCGCGAATAAACTGTTCGACCTTATCATTGGTGCCGACCGGTACGGTCGATTTCACGACGACCAGACAATCCCGTGTGACACTCTGCGCTATCTGGCGGCAGACCGCGGCAATATAGGTCAGGTTTGCGCTGCCATCCGGCAGTTCCGGTGTGCCGACGCCGATGAAGATCGCGTCAGCGTCCGAATATGCGCTCTCATAATCGGTCGTAAAGAACAACCGGCCCGCAGCGAGGTTTTTCTTTAACAGTTCCTCGAGCCCTGTCTCATAGATGGGCGAGATTCCCTCGCGCATACGCGCAACTTTTTCCTCATCCACATCCACGCAGGTGACGAAATGCCCTTTTTCCGCGAAGCATACGCCGGCAACCAAGCCGACATATCCTGTTCCGGCAACCGCTAATTTCATGAATCTATTCCTTCCTGATGGGTTTCATCCGCAAAGGTAAACAATCGAATCAAATCACGTCGCCCGGTTCGCAAACATCGTCCGGATCCTTTGGCTGTTCCTGACTTTTACGCTTCTTGGTAAAATACGACTTCATCGCATTCCAAAGGTACGTGAAACTTTCCAGCTTTAATAATACTGCTAATCCAAGGTAAACCGCAATCCCGCAAACGACCTGAAGAATCAAACTATAGAGCTGCGGGATCGGTATCAGCGAGGCACCATAAACCACGGCCCACATGACGGCAGAGAGCAAAAACGGCGGCGTCATGTCCCAAATCTGATCCCGCCAACGGTAAGCCAGGTGCTTTTTGGTCGCAACCATAGTCACGATCATGGAGAAGACGCACGTGAGAACATAGCTCCAAGAGATCGCAAACGATGTGGTAAACGCAAAGACCGCAACGGCAATTGCGCCGATGCCGAATATTTTCTTGATGATCTCCGTGATCAGATAGGTGTCGCTTCTGCCCAATGCGAGCAATCCCTGCAAATCGGTTGCTTCCATCGGATAGAACGCGTATGCGATACACATCATCTGCAGATACGGTACGGTCGGCAGCCACTTTTCCGTCAGCAGCACCTCAACAAACGGCGATGCAATTGCAGCAAGTCCCGCCATCATTGGAAAAATCATCAATGAGGTGGATCGATTTGTCTTCCGAACCATGTTGCGTAACCGGTCCAGATCATCCTGATGTCGCGCGTACGCAGGAAACAGCACCGAGAGCGCCACGCTGTTGAGGCTTTCCGAGATCATGCTCGGATATTGCTTGCCACGGCTATAGAACGCAAGAGAATCGTCCACATAGCGCGCACCGATCAGCAGCCCGGAGAGGCTGCTGTATCCCTTGTCCAGCAGGCTAGAGAGCAGAATTTTCCATCCGTATCCGAAGTGTGCCTTGATTTTCACCGGCGAGATTACCAGCGAAGGCTTCCATCGATCCAACAGCCAGAGGATTATCACGTTCGACAATTTGCCAATGATCTGCTGCGCAACCAGCGCCCATAAGCCATAGCCAGTATATGCCATGTAGATACCGACTGCGCCGGAAAGCAGGCTTGCCCCCAGAGCCGCCATGCAGAACTTCCGAAACTCCAACTTGCGCTGGATGATTGCGCCCTGAACGGAGTTAAACGCGCCCATGAACAGCGACAGCGCAATGACCCGCATCGCAGGAACAAAAGCGGGGTCGGGGTAAACCTTTGCCAGCGAAGGCGCGGCGAAGTAGAATCCCACATAGAAAATGCCGGCCATAGCGAGCATAATCCAGAGCACACTCGAGAAATCCACATTATCCGCATCTTTGCGCTGGATCAGAGACGTGACGAATCCGCGCTTTACGATCGTATCCGCAAGATCAACGATAATGATGATCGCTGCCAGTGTTTTATAGTTTTGTGGATCGAGCATACGGGCCAGTATGACCGAGATGACGATTTTGACGAACTGGTTGCCGCCGCTTTCCATCGCCTTCCAAATCACGCCCGAAATGGTTTTATTCCGGATAGTTGAATCCATCGGTATTCACTTCTCCCGCGGTCGGATACATCCGCATCTTTCCCAGGAAATCCTTTCTTTCTATGCTCTCTGGCTTACTTCTTACGATTTCGAGCCCATGCCAGACAGCGCATTGTGATTCCGTTAAAATATTTCTCGCCGAAAAGGCGCAATTTTCTTTTCCACGATAGTCTATCATAGAAAAACCGATACGGGGGTTGCTTTGCTTCCTTCAGCTTATGCTGATAGGTCAGTATTAAAAACTCCTGATAGCGTATCGCGCGCACAAATGCATCGTGATACTTCCCGCCGGAATACGCATCATACCCTTCGTTGAGGGCGATGAGATCACGGCTCGTCTTGATTCGCGTCTCCATTGCAGACGCATACTGCCGCGTCGACCACGAACCGGGAACCGCAAGACGATACGCCATGAGGATATCGGCAATATACCAAGCATATCCTGTCAATACACCGAGCAGCTGAAATGGAATGTCCTCCGCCTCCACATAATCTGCAAACTTCGGCAGATCTTTTAGCAGCTGTGTCGGCATCACGATTGTATTTGTCGCATTAAAACCGCCGCCGCCGCGGATCATATCTTCCGGGTTCACGATACAATCCTCTTGATAGGGCGTTACCTGACCCACCACTTGATTGTTGACATCGACAAGGTGCGCGCCGCCGATGCAAAGTGTGCAATCTGGATGCGATTCCATGTAGCTGATCTGCTTTTGCAGCTTCAATGGATCAACCCAATAATCATCTCCGTCCAGAATCGCTGTGTATTTCGCCTTAACTTTCGGGATTAAAATGTGCGACTGGATGCGGCGATCGATAGTATACTGATTTACCGTTTGCGCAATCAGCGTGATCTTGTCCGGGTACTTAGCCGCATACTCCCTGCAGATATCCGCCGTACCGTCTATGGAGGCGTCATCATGCAGCAGAATATGAAAGGGATACTCCGTCTGCTGCATCAGAACGCTCTCGATCGCCTGCGCAATGAACGGCGCGTGGTTATGCGTGGGGAGTATTACGGTCACAATCGGGTCTAACTGTTGTTGCATTATCATCCCTCCGTTTACTGCTTCAATATTCCCCAGCGCACCAGCTGCATGCGGATGCGCCGTTTGAGTGGCAGCTGTAAAAATCGCGCACGATACGGCGGTTTTCTCAGCGCGGGAAGGTCGTTTGTCATGCGCAGCACTTCGTATTCCTGATAGGTTGCGTTAAAATCAACCGCTTCGTGCCAGCGATAATCGGAAAACGCGTCAAATGCGCGCAGCGCCTGCGCAAGGCTGCGGTGATGCTGCACCTGCGTTTCGCGCTTAGCCGCGTTATAGGTCAACGTCCAGGATCCTGGCACAGCCTGACGATAGGCGCACATCGATTCCGCAAAATAATGCGTGGTTCCCTGCGAGGCAAACCAAATCTGCAGCACCGCGTCATCTACATCCGATAGGTCGCAAAACGGTGCGCGGTTTTTCGCAAGATGCGTCGGCGCGACGATAGAGGCCGTCGCAACAAAGCCGCCGCCGCCGCGGATCACATCTTCCGTTTCAACATCTGTATCCGTTGCATACGGTGCGACCGAACCGATCCAGTTTTCGTCAGGGTCGACCAGATCCGCCGCGCAAACACAAAGCGTACAGTCCGGATGCGCCTCCATATACGAAATCTGTTTCTGGAGTTTGTGCGGGCTTGTCCAGTAGTCGTCCCCTTCGCAGATGGCGATGTACTTGCCGCGCGCAAGCGGGAAAACGTAATGCTCCAGAATCTTCGGATCTTTGGAATAGATGTTCTCCGTACGATACACGCACCGAAACAAATCCGGCCGCTCGGCTTCATACGCGCGGATGATATCGGCTGTTTCGTCCGTCGACGCATCGTCGTGCACGATAATCTCAAACGGAAAGTCCGTGATCTGCGAAACAAAGCTGTCCAGCGCACGCTTGATATAAGGCGCGTGATTATAGGTGTCGCATACGATGGAGACCAGCGGTTCCTTATGCTCCATATGAAGCCCTCTTTTTGATGTTACCCAGCATGCTGATGCAGTCGAGTAAAAACATTTGCTTTCTCATTATTGCTTGAATTTGCACCCGGCGAAGATACGGAATGCTCTTATTGTGCAGTGTCGCGCCTTGCGCGCTGAACTTTTTGTCCCAGGAAAACTGCAATATTTCCCTCTTTTGCTCCTTGGTCTGCGCCGAGCGATAATGCTGCCAAAACAAATTTAACGTGTTTCGGGTTTTCCTTGCCTGAAGCTTACCAAGCATCTGCGGCGTATTCAGACCCCACATCGCCATGTAGCGGTGCAGCTCCCGTCCCTTCTTATCGTCAAACATTTTCTCAAGCCGTTTCACGTCCAGCTTTCTCATCATGCTGCTTCTATGCCTGCGATAGCGGTAGAGCCGCTGATCGCGGTACACGATTTTCTTCGCATGCGTGAGCGGATAGAGCGACTGCAATAGATCTTCGCCAAACGGATTATCGGCATACAATGCGTAATCTGTATCGTCAGCCTGCAATAGCTCGGTGCGGATTGCCTTGAACCAGATATTGTTCAGCTCTTCTGTGGCGATCAGCTTTTGATAGATCAGCTGCTTTGATCTATCCTCAAACACACTGCCGTCCGCAAAAGCCGCTTTGTTCGGCTCGATAGAACCGTCCTCTTCAAAATAGCTGTAGTTGTTGAAGATCACAACGTCCGCGCCCGTCTGCTCGATGGTTTCGCGAACGGTCGCAAGACAATTTGGTTCATAGGCGTCGTCCGCGTCCAGAAACATGCAATAGTCGCCCTTTGCCGCGCGGATACCGGCACGCCGGGCAAGGATCAGTCCGCTGTTTTTTTGATGGATCACGCGAACGCGATCCGGATACCGTGCCTGATATTGATCGCAAATCGCTCCGCCGTTGTCCGTAGACCCGTCGTCTACGAGTACGAGTTCAAAGTCCTCCCCGCTTTGCTGCAGGGCGGACTCAAAGCATTCCTTTAGATATTGTTCCGAATTGTAAACTGGGACGAGTATGCTAAAAAGCATGTGTGGCTCTCCTTATAATTGCGCCAGTCCCGGCGCAGACATCGCGGCTATTTCACGTTTTCCAAATGGAGCAAGTCGCCGAGAAAACGCTCGCCCCGTTCGGTCATCGTCTGGCTGAGTCCGCTTGAACTGTGCAATGTCATCTCGCCGAACTTGATGCCCGCAGGAGTATCATATAGATCGACGCGCGCATGCACAAGTCCTGCGCCCAGGCGTTCCGCAACCTCAATCATCGCATCAAAGCAATCCGGTTTCGCAAGCCGTGGCTCTTCCGATTCGGATACACGCGATTGATAGATCCGAAAAGGCGAAAAATCCGGCAAAAACGTGTAGTTTCCGGAACCGGGGTCAGTTTTATTCGTACACACGAGCACCAAATGCGCCTTCCCGTCAAAGCAGAAGAACTTAAAGTCCATCGCTTGCGAACCATCCTCGTTGATCAGGTATCGCTCTGCGAGAACGCGCCGCGGCACATCGCGATATGGCCATTCACGCCCGGGGATGGAATAGTCATTTGCAAGACGCTTTTTTAGCGCAATCTTTGCTGCATCGAAATCGAAAGTCTTTTTATCCTTACAAATGATAACGCTGCCGGAATCATGCGTGCATTTTAACACAAATTGATCCGGTAAGACAGAAAAATCAATCTGTTCCGGATCAGCCCAAGTGCCAAATAGATCAATCAGGTACTCTTCCCCAACCTGTTCGCGAACAAAATCCCGCACAGCGAGCTTGTCGCACAGCATCGGGTACATCGGGTTTTTATCGTGCAACTTCAGCCACTGTATCTTCTCGCTGTATAGCACCGGCGGGTCGAGATGCAAACGCCTGCCTAATACACCACGGTACAGAAGCTTGAGGTATCGCTCGTCCTCCATCTTCTTAAAAAAGCCGTGGTGCGTCAATCCCAAAAAGATTTTATATCCGTTGGTCAACACGGATTGTATTCCGGTAGCCGGTATCAGCTTCAACGTTTTCTCCCCATTCGATGGTCCTATGTACGTTTGATTGCAACGAATCTGTTCCTCTATCTTCTTCAAATGTTTATCCTGTTATCAGCGTTTCAAAATATCAGAGACTATTTACGTTTTCCAGCTGCAAGTGTTCGCCGAGCCACCGGTCGCCTTCCAGCGTTAAGAACTTGCTCAATCCGCTTGCGTTATATAGCGTCATTTCTCCAAACTTGACGCCCTCCGGCGTATCGTACAGATCGACACGTACATGTACAAATCCCGCAGAGAGACGTTCCGCAATCGATAGCATCTCTTCATAACGCGGTGGCTTCGGTATTTGCGGGTGCACTGCCTCCGGTTTCCTGTATAGATAGATCTGATACTCCGAAAAATCAGGCAGGAATGTGTACTTGTCATATTCAATTTCGTTAAAGTACTTGCGCACAATAACCAACTGCGCTTTCCCATGGAAGCAGAGAAATTTGTAGTCCATTATGTGCGACCCGTCTGAAGCTGTTAGAAGTTGTTCGGCAAGCACACGGCGCGGAATATAGCTGTATGCCCATTCACGCCCGGGCGTAGCATAGTCTTTCTTCAATAGTTTTTTCAGCGTCTGTTTCGCAGCCTGTGTGTCAAACTTTGACTTGTCTTTACACAGAATATAGCTGCCCGAATCATGGTTGCATTTGAGAACGAATTGCTCCGGTAAGGCTGCGAAATCAATTTGATCGGGATTGTCCCAAACGCCGAGTAAGTTGGGCAAATACGCATCTCCGGCACGCTCACGAACAAACTCCCGTACAGCAACTTTGTCGCTCAAAACCGGATAGATCGGGTTCTTATCGTGCAGCTTCAGCCATTGAATCTTTTCGCTGTACAGTACGGGTGGATCGAGATGCAACGGCCTCCCCATGACACCTTGATACAGCAAGCGAAGATATTTCTCATCATCCATTCGCGAAAAGAAGCCGCGCCGGGATAGGATTAAGAATAGTTTATATGGATTCTCCCACAGAGACCCCAATTTTTTTGACAGCGGCTGTCCCAAACAGCTTCCTCCATCATGCATTAAGCTCAAATGCGCGCATCAAAGGATATTCCTGCTGACGTGCGCATCCATCTACGGTTTATTGATAAAAGCATTTCTAAGTTCGTCTAGAATTCTTTCTTTCTGCTGTACGCTTTTCTCTGGTGCCCACGTTTGATCCACCAGTCCGCCGAGCATACGATCAAACGCTTCCCAATACTCCGGAATAAACCCGCTCTGATCGTACAACGTCATCTCCCCGAATCGTATTCCGTCCGGCGTGTTGTATAGATCGACACGCACGTTCAAAAACCCTTCGGCAAGCCGTTCGGACAGTTCGATCATCTCCGCAAATCGAGGCGGCATTGGCGGCGCGAATTCGTCAGGACGGTCAATTTGCTCCATGCTCGTCCAGAAAGGACGAAACGCGCGATCGCACAGGTAGTAATCCGCGCTCTTTCCCCGCCGGTTGGTGCAGACGCAGACCCAGAACATCCTCCCGCCTACACAGTAGAACTTGTAGTCATCCGGCCGCGTGCCATCTTTGAGACCTACAAACGCCTCCGCGATCACCCGGCGCGGTACAGCGCCGTACGGCCATTCACGCCCGGAGACGGAATAATCCTTCACAAGCCGCTTTTTCAGCGCCCGCTTTGCCGCTGCGAAATTGAAGACCGCCTTATCGTTACAGATAATCGCGCTTCCTGAGTCATGGGTGCATTTGAGCACAAACTGATTCGGCAAGGCAGATAGATCGATCTGATCGGGATCATCCCAGTCGCCGTAAAGCGCAATCAGATACGCTTCTCCGATGCGCTCACGTACAAAGTTCCGCACGGCGAGTTTATCGCATAAGGTTGGGTAAATCGGGTTCTTATCGTGCAGCTTGAACCACTGTATCTTCTCGGTGTACAGTTCGGGTGGATCGAGGTGCAGCGGTCTTCCCGTGATGCCGCGGTAAAGAAGCTTGAGATACCGCTCGTCCTCCATCCTCTTAAAGAAGCCGTGACGCGTCAACCATGGAAAAATTTGATTCCCGATTGAGAACACAGAACGAGTTCCGTTCGTTGGTATCAGCTTCAAGGTCAATCCCCCGATCGAAGGCACATTTATTTTAGACTTACGCCGGAACCGTCAGGTGCTCAAACCGCGCAGGAACAAATCCTTCTACGCGAACCCGCAACGTACGCTTTTCAAACGCCGATAGAATCTCGACTCGTTTCGCGTCGTCAGCAATCGAAACAGACCCGTCCGTGGCAATCGTCGGCAGATATTCCACCGTGTCTGCGCCATAGTCTCCAACGGTATATCGCACCAGAAGCCCTGTATCTTCCGCTCCGTTCGCATTGCCGGAAGACAATACACCCTGTCCGTAGACGATCGTGGTGTTGTTCCAGCGTTCGCTGCAGCCGATGGTGTGGCTGCCCTGGCTGAGCACGAGCGACGCGCCGCACTCCGCAATCTTGCGGCAGGCCTTCTGCTCTCTTGGCGTCGGGTAAGGATAGCCTTCCTCGCCGCCGTAATACAGCACGATCAGTCGATCGCAGTTGGACTTGATCTCACGTATGCGATCGCTCAGGTTCACAAGATCAAGCGGATTCGCGCCTGCTTTGCGTTCTGTCGCGCTTGCGCTCTCCTTCTCGCAAACAGCATAGATCGCAATATGTACGCCGTGCCGAACAAAGAAATACGGCTGATCTGCCGCGTCGATGTCTTCTCCTGCGCCAAAAAACGCAACCTGCTTTGCCTTGAGCGCCGCGCGCGTAGCCGCGATGCCTTCTGCGCCCGCGTCCGCAATATGATCCGCGCAAAGGCTCACGCATGTCGGATGCAGCGAGGCGATCTCCTCCGCGTCGGCTGTCAAGGGCGCGTTTAGATTCAACAACCGCGCTTCTGCGCTTATCCAACTTTCCATCAGCTCGCTGCTAAACTTCACTTTTGCGTCGGCTTTCGGCATAACATCCGCGCCGATGATCATCTCCAGGCTCATGCAAGTTCCTCCAACATGTATCTTACTATTTTATTCTAATGAGAATTGCGTATGTACGAAAAGTAGAACCGATCATATGTGCAAACTTTATTCTAACAATTCGCGATCGAATCCAGATACTCTTTCCATTGTTTTGCAACTACCGTCTCGTCCAATCGCGTGCGAATCGCGGCCGCGCGCTGGCCAAGCCAAGAAGCATACGATTCGTCGTCCGCAAGCCGCGTCATCGCATCATGCAGCGCGTCTTCATCTCCAACGGGAATCAATAACCCGTTTTCGCCGCTTGCGATCAGCGAGCGTACGCCGCCGATGGGGCAATCCGTCGCGATACAGCAAAGTCCGCATGCCATCGCTTCGATCAGCACGTTTGGCATACCTTCATAATCCGAGCTCAGCACAAACAGACTGCTATCGTTGATATCTTCCAGCAGAGTCCTGCTCTGTCCAGCCAACTCAACGGCTCCGGCGATGCCGAGGCTGCTTGCGGTCTTTTGCAGCTTCTCTTTCTCCGGTCCTTCGCCGTAGATGACCAGCGAATAATCGTGATGCGTTTTATAGAAGCGCGCAAACGCGCGAATCAACAGATCAAAGTTTTTCTGCTCATGCAGTCTGCCGGCTGCGACGACGTTGTGTTTGCGTTCGCCCTCAAACCGCGCAGGGATGCGGCTGGTATCCAGCGGATTGTCCAGCACGATGCCGCGTTTCTGAATCGCATGCGAGAAATAACGCGCGGCATCCTTGGTCTGGAAGATAAACCCCTTGGCAAAGGGATAGAACAGGCAGCGCAAAATACGCTTGATCCGGCTTTCGGGATGACGATTCGGATCGTTCCGCTCGCTGACCACGACCGGTACACCGGTACCGAGCAGGAACAGCACCGTCCAAACGTTCACCTTCTCCGGCATGGCAAGTACCACGTCCGGCCGCTCCTGTTTTACGAGTTTCCTGAGCTTTCGATACGCTTTGGGAATCTTCCGCGTGGGCAAGTTCTGGTCAAACGTCAGATAAATCTGCTCTACGGATTCCGGCAGATCATAAAAAGAAGGCACGCCGCACTCGGTGACCAGTTTGCACTCAATGCCGTCCCGCGCAAAGCAGTTCAGCAGCTGCGCAATCACGCGCTCGCAGCCTCCGCCGCTCATCTTGTGCGTTACGATCATGAGTTTCTTCATCGTGCGTGTCCCCTTCCAAAGAAGTCTGTATTTTGTTCGAATGTTTTTCGTTATATTTCGGCCGTTCGCGCGGCTTTCTCGTAGATCGCCATCAGCGTTTCCGCGTTTTGCGAAATATCATACCCCGCCGTTTCCACGCGCACAATTGCTTCGTTGGATGCGGTTGCTCTCTCGACGCGGTTCAAACCAGTCATCGCGCTTGCGAACACGTCCGCTTGCTCAATCGACGCGAACGTGACAAGGTCCGTCAACGCGGATTCGCGCGTCACCCGATCAGAAGCGACACAGGGCAACCCTGCACATTGTGCCTCTACCAGCGTCAGAGGCAGGCCTTCGTGCAGCGAAGGCAGCACAAACGCGTCAGCCACGGACAACAATGCGGGTATATCGTCCCGCAGGCCTACAAACAAAACCTGCTTGCGGATGCCGAGCGCTTCCGTGCGCGCCTCGCAGGATGCTCTGCGCTCGCCATCCCCGACGAGCAAGAGTCTGCTTTCGGGCGAGGGCTTCAGGAGCGAATGAAACGCTTCTAATAGGAACGCCTGGTTCTTTTGCGCGTTGAACGCGCCGATATGCAGAAACACGAACTCCTCCGGCGCGAGGCCTAGCTGTTCACGCGTTTCTTCCCGTTTTGCCTGCGAAAAACGAAACTTCTCCGCATCGATTGCGTTATTGAGCACCGTGTATCCGCGTTTCGGAAAGAGCCATTCTCCCGCTGCCGCCGAACACGCGATGTTGTCCGTACTCAGCCCATAGAAGATGCCGCGCAGGAGCTTGTCCGCCGTCTTCATATTACAGGTTGTGTTGTGCGAATGCGGCATGCGCACCCTTGCGCCGCCGCGCTTTGCCGCGATCATCTCGGTTGCAAGCGTCGCGCTGTTTCCGTGCGCATGGACGATCACAATCCCGCGCTCTCGAATGATGCGGCTGAGTTTTTTGACATACGAAAACGGATGCCGGTTGCGACCCTGTAGCACGAACACACGCCCACCCGTCTTTTCGACCATTGCGCGCGCCGCTTCGTCCGGCTCGTTGGGGCAGACGAGATCACACCGCACCCGCGCGGGATCAAGCCGCGAGATGTAGTTCATCACGCAGTTCGCGATGCCGTTTTTGCCGTACCGAACGGTCAACACCATCAGTACGCGGACAGGTTCAGCCACAGCGTCTCTCACTTTCCCAGCGCGCGGAGGTCGCCATCCGTCTTGCCGGTTTTGCGATATTCATAGATCTTCGCGTCCACAAGGAAGCGATACCAGTAGCTCTCAAAATAATGGTAGAGGTACCCCTCTTTTCCGTCGAGAAATCCCAGCCGGAAATAGTAGTTGTAGACAAACCAAAGCCACGCCCGCAGGAACATCGGCGCGCGATAATAGATCGTAAATTTCTTTTTGCGGTGTTGCATCAACGCGGGATCGGTGTTGGCGCTGTAGCTTGCACCCTGTTCATAAGCGATATAATCCTGCAGCTCGCGAATAGCATACCAATTATAGCGGCTGATATAGCTCGTCAGGTCTTTGAAGTCATAATGCAGATACCGATCCGAGATAGCGATTGTGCGCCCTTCGTGTAGGATCGTGTGCGCGTCGCGCTTGCGATCCTCGACGCGCCCTTTTCCGGTCTTGAACACCATGATCTTGCGCTTTTTGCTGCCGCCGTGCTTCATCAGCCGACCCAGAAAGAAGAAATCGCTCTCCATGACGATGCCGTTCACGTCGTCCGCGGCGTGCTCCTGCATAAGTTTTTCGCACCGTGCGCAAACGGCGGGTGTAAAACGCTCGTCCGCGTCCAGCCGGAGTGTCCATGCGGTTGTGATATTCGCGTTGTCCACGCCCCAGTTGTATTGCGCGGCATAATAAGTGAACTCATGCTCGTAGATATCCGCGCCGTATTCGCGCGCAATCTCGAGTGTGCGGTCGGTGCTTCCGCTGTCGATGACGACCACGCGGCTGCAGAATCCCGCGACGGATTTGAGGCACTCGCCGATATTCTTTTCCTCGTTTTGAGTCAGTACAATCGCCGTAACGTCCGCCATGCTGCGCGGTATCCTTTCGCTCGAAAGAGGCTGTTTTTTTGCAAGGATTGCATCCTGCATGAGGGTATAGTTCCACTTATACTATACACGTAGGATACCACCGTAGTGTACCATTTGGCATGGGGTCTGTCAAACGCGCAACGCGCTTTTTAGCCATGTCGCGCCTCATCTGCCGGTGTTGTTTTTACCCAAAAATGCGTTGCGAAAAAGGAGCTGTTATGCTACACTCCTGCTCATGAAACAACAGGCGATAGACTATTTGATGCGGGATCGCATGGCGAATATCGACATACTGGAAGTGCTGCAACTGCCGCGCGCAGGGGTGCTTGCGGTGAACGACCACGGTGTGCTGGTTTCGCACGGGGATCTGTTTTTACTGGCGCATGAGCCCGGCTTTTCAGCAGAATTCCTGCCGTTGATGGAGGCGGGGTTGACGCAGAATCCGGAGCAGCTTGTCGTGCTGCGCAATCGCGAGCTCAAAGACGTTTTGGAGGGCGACTATGGGTTTCAAACCGTTATGGAATGCTATCACGCAGTTTACCCTTCCACAGAACGCATCCCGTACACGCTGCCGGAAGGTGCAGAGATTCGCAAGCTCGACGCGCGGTATGTCGACTTTGTCCATGAGCATTATCACATGGTGGACGACATCAACTACATCCGCGAGCGCATCGAGGAGGATATGTTTGGCGTGTTCTTCGGCGAAGAGATCGTGGGCTTTGCGGGTACGCACGAGGAGCGCTCCATGGGTATGCTCGAAATCCTGCCAGACTGTCGCAGGCTAGGGTTAGCCACCGCGCTCGAGGCGCATTTGATTAACTACTTGATTTCGCTGGGTCGGGTCGCTTTCTGCCAGGTCGCGGTCTACAACGATGCTTCGATCAAACTGCAACAGAAAATGGGGCTGGAAATTTCCGATCGCGTGATCTACTGGCTCGCGCGCGGTCAAATGAAATAAGCGCATACGTTACGCCAAGGCGGAGCATGTTGCTCCGCCTTTTTCTTTCTTCATACGCGTGTTGATTATCCTCTTTCGTTCGGCCTCAACATGTATAAACATTCATATACTTCATATATAGGTAAACAGATATGCCTGAAACGGTAGATTTTCTTATTATAGAAAGAATCATTACTGCGTAAATATTTTTATTGACATACGAGTTTAAGAGGACTAATATGTTGTTCGTTTAGGATAAAGTTCTGACGCATGAACTTGTGGAAGAGCAGTGAAGATGGAACGAGCCGCACGATTGTAAAACATGCCGACTCTTCATATAACTGCGGTTGAACCAGCCTGCGCCTGAATGTACTTCTTTGAAGATAGGCGAGTGATCAAAAAGCGGAGCGGTTCCGCAATTGATCCACAAATGCAGGAACCACAACCGCGGACAACTTCGACATTTTACGTTTGCAAAAACAACCATCTGCAAACGATCTTAGGGAGAGTTATGGAGTTTTATTTGGTACTCATGCCGGCGGCGCTGTTGCTGCTGATCTCAAAGCTGCTGATGAAGGTTTGTGAGAAAATCAACCTTCCGTCGGTCGTTGGCCTGCTTGTTGCGGGCCTGCTCGTAGGACTGATCAACTACATCCCCGGACAGGATATCCTGACGGAAACCAGCCTGGAAGGTATCGGCTTCTTTGCACAGATCGGCGTTCTGCTGATCATGTTCTCCGTTGGTCTGGAGACCAATGTCCAGCAGATCAAGGAAATCGGCGGACCCGCGATTGTGATCACACTTGCGGGCGTCATCATTCCGATGGGGCTTGCGTTCCTGGTCTCGGTGTGGTGCACCGGCGGCTTTGCGAACATGACGCAGGATCGTCTGCTTGCCGCAATCTTCTACGGCGCGATTTCAACGGCTACCTCCGTTAGCGTCACGGTCGCGACGCTCAAGGAACTCGGTAAACTCAACACCAAGGTCGGCAACACCATCGTCGCCGCGGCGATTCTGGACGATATCATCGGCATCATCGTACTCTCCATCGTGCTTGCGCTCAAGAGCGGCAACACGGCGGAGGTCTCGAATCCCTGGATTGTGATTCTCAAGATGGTCGCGTTCTTCGTGATCGTCGCGCTGCTAGCCTCGTTTATCTCCAAAGGATTCCACAAGCTGGACATGCGCTTCCCGCGTCATCGGCTCATCCCGATCATCAGCCTTTCGGTCTGCTTCATCGTGGCATATATCAGCGAGCGGTATTTCGGCATCGCGGATATCACCGGCGCATACATCGTCGGCTTGATCCTCTCGACCAACCCGGACTGCAAGTATATCGGGCGCAAGACCGAGATTCTGGGATACATGATCTTCGTGCCGCTGTTCTTCGGCAACATCGGACTCACGACACGATTTGACAACTTTAACATGAGCATGCTGCTCTTCGGCGCGCTGTTCATCGTCTCCGGCATGCTCGGTAAGCTTTTCGGCTGCGGCGGCGCTGCACTTGCCTGCCGTTATTCGCGCGGAGATTCTTACAAGGTCGGCGTCGGTATGATGGCGCGCGCGGAAGTCGCGCTTGTTACGGCGCAAAAGGGCGTTGAATACGGCATCATCGATACGACCATCATGCCATTCATCGTGCTCATGATCATCATCACGAGCTTTGCAACACCGATCATGCTGCATAAAGCCTATAAGATCAAGCTGACGCTTGCGGAGACGGTCGAAGAGGACGATTGCGTGCCTTGCGCACCCTGCGCCTGCGAAGAAGCCAAGCAGTAAGTGCAACATCAATAAACAAAAAAAGCCACCCGACATCGGGTGGCTTTTTGATTGCAAACGTTAATCGATGTTGCTTTCTTTTTGAATGTAGATCGGCCTCTGCTTGACCTGCATATAGGTACGCGCAACGTATTCGCCAATGATGCCGAGCGCTAGCAGGATAAACCCGCCAAGGCAGAGCGTGATCGCCAGGAGTGAAGGATAGCCCGCGACAGGGTTGCCCCAGATCATCGCAATCACCACGCGGATGACCATGTAGATCAGCGCAAGCGCGGAGACGATGCTGCCAACCGCGGTTGCAAGCTGCAACGGCGCTGTGGAAAACGAAACGATACCTTCGATTGCATACTTCGTGAGCTTCCAGAAAGACCACTTGGTCTCGCCCGCCACGCGCTCGATGTTTTCATACTCCAGCCAGGCCGTGTTGAAACCCACCCACATGAAGATGCCCTTTGAGAAGCGATGGTATTCGGGAAGATCCAGCACCGCATCCACGACGCAGCGGCGCATCATGCGGAAATCGCGCGCGCCGTCGACAAACTCGGTATCCGAAATTTTGTTGATGATCCGGTAAAACGCGCGCGCAAACGCGCTGCGAATCTTCGGCTCGCCCTTACGCGTCACGCGGCGGGTCGCGACACAATCGCAATCCTCCGTATCGAGGCGATCCAGCATGGTCGCGATCATCTCCGGCGGGTCCTGCAGGTCGCAGTCCATCACGCAGACATAGTCGCCCTTTGCGTTCTTCAGCCCCGCATACATCGCAGCTTCCTTGCCGAAGTTGCGCGAAAACGAAATGTACTTCAAGCGCTCGTCTTTTTGCGCAAGTTCCCGCAGAATCGAAAGCGTCTTGTCCTTCGATCCGTCGTTGATCAGGATCAGCTCAAAATCATACTTCGCCAGCTGTGAAAAGACGATGCGCTCCATCGCCTCATAGTAGATCGGCAGCATCGGCTCTTCGTTATAGCACGGGCATACAATCGAGACCATCGGCTTACGGCGCAGTATCTCCCCCAGAGCGGAGTTGATTTTCGTGACCAGCGGTTGATCGTTCATGCGTTCCTCCGTTTGTTCAAGTGGGTTATGCAACAAGCGGCACGCCGCTGATGACCATGATCAGAAGATAGGTGAGCATCCAGGCGGCCAGAGCGAGCATCAGCGCGATGCGCCCCTTTTGCACGCTGCGCTTGACGCGCTTTTCGATCATGCCGGGCACAAACAGCGCGATGAGCACCGCCGCGATGGTGCCGTACATGCCGATGGATTCATACTGGCCAAAATAGGTCAGAAGATATCCGCAGAGAAGGCCAAGTACTGCGCCGCCAATGCGCTGGTACAGGTTCCACTGAGATTCCGGATAATTGCGTACCTTGGTCTGCAGATCGTCCAGCTCCTCCTGCGGAGGATCCACGATCGGCGTTTCCGGTTCGGCGTTGTTCTGTTCGTTTTTGGGATCAAGCATGTCTTTGTTTTCCAATGTTATTTTACCTCCGATGTACAGTAGGGACAGCGCGTTGCGTCAATCGCGATTGTGCTCTTGCAATAGGGACAGGTTTTCTCGGTTGGTGCTGCCGGTACGGGCGTTTCGCCCTTTTTCAGCTTACCGCCGAGGTTCCGCGCGCGGCTGATGGCCTTGACCAGCAGGAAGAGCACGATTGCCATGAGCAGGAAGTTGATGATCGCCGTGATGAATGCGCCATATTGGATGGACACTCCGCCGATGTGCCAGACGAGATCGGAGAAATTGGTGTCCGCGATCAGGCCGATCAAGGGCGAGATGATGTCGCCTACCAGCGAATCGACGATTCCCTTGAATGCGGCGCCGATGATCACGCCGACGGCGAGATCGAGCACACTGCCTTTGGCGATGAACGCCTTAAACTCCGAAACCAGTTTTTTCACGACGGTGTCTCCCCTTGGATTTGTGGTTTATGCGGGATATGGTTCTCAAATAGATGACTTGTTGAGTATATCATCTTATCCGGCGGGATTCAATCGCGGCGCAACGCAAACAGGCTCCGTAATGTGTGCACTGCAGCACATCGGAATCCTAAGGCTTGCAATCCGAAAAATCCCTCTGTCCGTGCTTGCAATGCAATCATGCGTATGCTAAAATATCTCTCTGAGCCGGTGTGATGGAATTGGCAGACGTGACGGACTCAAAATCCGTTGGTAGCGATACCGTGTCGGTTCGAGTCCGACCACCGGCACCAAAGAGGTAGATGCATTTTTGTGTCTACCTCTTTGGTCTTTTATCAGTTTTAAGGAGGACGGAATAATGGCGGACATCATCAGAACAGAGATCAGTGAGGAATGGGCGCATTCCGGAGTAGTTGAAGCAGGCAAATATGTTTTCGTCAGTTATTGCATGGCAAACGAAGGGCAACCCATCGAAAATCAAATCAACGGTGCGTTTGACATTTTGAATGAACGGCTTGGTACGGTTGGTTTAACATTAGAATCCGTTGTAAAAATGGATTGTCTCTTTAAAGATATTTCGGATTTATTGTATTTGGGAGACATCATCAAAGAACGATTCAATGGGAAATATCCTGCAAGAAAAGCATTCGAAACCAAGTTCATTCGGGAAGGCATCCGCTTCCAAATTGATGCAATCGCTTATAAGGGTTAAAATTGTCTGAACCCTTCCGGATTTATAAAAACTTTCTTACTGACTAGGCAGACGATTTTGTGTCTGCCTTTTTGGTTTTTATTAGGATCAGATAATTCTCATAATTCACTAAAACTCATGTGACAATTCAAAACTGTTTTGATAATATGTAGATAAGAAAAACCAGTGGAATGGGTAAATTACATGACTGAACAAAATGTAAAACTTACGGTGATTGCTTACTATCTTTCAAAGTTTGATGTCCAAGGCGCATCCTCGTTAGGTTACGAAAATATTACAACAGCTCTTCGGGAGCTTTCTCGTATTGTTGGTAACGGAAATAGTTATTTAAAACTACGACGAGATGAGTTTGATGTATTAACAAATAGTCATCGACGAGGTTACGCAAACCGAGATGCCTCGAAATATGTATTGTGGATGCACGAACAATTAAAAGGCATATCATTCACGGATTTTACAGAAATTGTTTCTCAACTGATATACCCTGCTAAACTCTCAGCAAGTGAGCATGATATCAACAGTGCAGAATCAATAGATGGAAATCTAAGTAATAACGAAATTGAAGCCCTAATAAATGCAAAGGATAGCAACTCCAAGTATATACTAATTCAATCCGAACAAAAGCGACGTGTTTATAACCGTGGAATTATCGAGAATCTTAAGAAGCTCTACGAAAATCGCTGTCAAATTTGTAATTTCAGTTCTAAGGAGTTTGGTGCCTCTATCGTTGAAGCCCATCATATCCTTCCTTTTTCTGATTCTCAAAACAACGATTCGGACAATATTATTATCTTGTGTCCAAATCATCATAGATTAATCCATCAAGCACATCCGGAATTTAATCGAGAGCAACTAAAGTTTTCATTCTTATCAGGAGCAACATTAGCAATTACACTAAATATGCACCTATAAGTGTTTTTAAATTAATATAGCAACTCCTTTCTCTATATCTTCTGAAAAATGGACACCTATTATATTTTGATAAATAAAAAAGGAAATGTATCCATTACTTAGCTCGGGAACCGGAAAACTTTGTTATTGCTTTAGTTCCGAGGTGCAAAATGAATTCTGAACCAAATAGTGACCTCATCCCCATCGCCCGCGAACAACTCTTCTCCTGCTATCAAATGCTTGAGACGTTGGTCGAGGTATGCCCCGACGACGTTTGGAATGGTGTCTACAACGATATCCCGTTCTGGTATCAGGTGTATCACACGGTCTATTTCGTCGATTACTGGTTCCGCACGGATCATGAAGGCACAGGCTTCCCCAGCATGCCCCTCGATCCGCGCATTCCGCCGGAGTTTGAAAGCGAGATTCCCGCGGATATATCCATATCCCGTGAACAGATGCGCACGTATCTTCGCCTGATAAAAGAAAAACTCACACGCATCTTTACTACCATAAAAGAAAGTGACCTCTCGCATCCTGCGTTTGCACAGGAACCGGTGGTCACCTTATTGGATGCTATTTTTTCTCAAACACGTCATATCATGTACAACATCGGTTACTGCAACGGTATTCTTCGTCAGCAGAATCTTGAAGAAGCCGACTGGTATGCCTACAACGAGCCGATTACATAAAATACTTACCTAGTCCCTGCCTCCTGCACCAACCGCACCCAGAGCGAGACCACGTTTTCGCAAAACTCCTTCCCCTCCGGCTTGAGCTGCCAGAGCGGGATGTGCTTCGGTTTGCGCCGACCAAAGAGGAATTTATCGTCAGACGCGAGCAGGTCGGAAAACGCCGTGATCGTCGGAAACAGCGAAATCTCCGCAACGAACTCGCCGCGGTCAAAGAACCGCAGCATCCAGCCGTTTGCGCCCTTTTCGCCAAAGCCGAACATGCCGCCGAATCCATCCGCTTTTTGCACGACTGGCTCCGCAGTCAACTCCGGCTCCAGCAGATGGCGCATCGTATAGTGCTCACCCTGCCACTCGATCAGCAGCAGCCCCGCATGCCCGGGCAACAGCCCCGCGCATAGCGTCGTGCCGTCGTTTCCGCGCACATAGAGCACGCGTTTGGGCAAATTTTCATCGCGTTTGAGTTTTTCGACCAGTTCGTCCCGCGCATCCCACGCGGCGGAAAAATCTTCTTGATGCATCAATCGCCACCCCATTCTCTGCTTCAAAGTATACACATTTTGCCGGTTATGGCAAGCGGGTTAACGCGCAATTATCTCTTGTTACGCGCAATAGTTCTGGTCAGTCGCCGCATAATCCTATATAATGTCCTTGTCAGTTAAAAACTTATCATCAACAACAGTTTCTGTTTGAGCTTGTCTGTACCAGTAAGGAGGTGCCTTTATGAATCCCAAGCAAAAAAATGCGCTGATTAAGATTTTCGCCATCTCTGGCACCGTTATGCTCTGGGCGCCGATTCTGTTCATGTTTATAACCGCAATCTTTGGCAGCATCGCGAGAAAGACGTTGTTGTTTGACTATCTCATGCTGGCGGAGATGTTCCCTATCGTCGCGCTCGGTCTTGTGCTACTCATCTTTACGACATTGCTGACGCGCACATTCCGCAAATGGTTCGGCTGGGGCAGCGTCTCGGCACTCGTTGCATTGGTTGCAGGCAACCTTGTAGCCGTCGCGTCCGGCCTTGCTTCCGGAACGGCTTCCGAAAGCGGCGGATATTTTATGATCGTTATCGTGAGTATCGTCGTCTTTAACATTCTCGTCGTTGCGCTTGCAATTCTCGCAATTATGCTGCTGCGACGCATCTTCCAAAAGAAACAGGAACCAACGCCCGAAGCGTAACAACAAAACTGAAACGGAGTATGATGCATGCAGTATAAGATCAAAACCGACCCCAAACGAATGATTGGCAAACGCCCGAATCTCTCCGCGCAAAACAGCGTTGCGGATGAAATTGTAACCGCATTCACAAGCCAGCAGGAGCAGCCGATCGTCCCGCTCTCGCCAGTCGAACCCGGGAAACCGTCGCCGTGGGGTAAAATATTTTCCATCATCGGGGCTGCGCTGGTGTTCGCTCCGTTTGCGATCCCTGCTGTTTTGATGATGATCAGCAGTATCAATGGGTATAATGCGCCTTTTTTGATGTATCCGTTTCTGGTGCTAGGGTATCGCCTTTACGCATTGGTCGGCGGCATCGTGCTATATCTTGCCGCGCGCAAGGTAAAGGCGTTTCGCAAGACCGTTGGCTGGATCGCGCTTGTCAACTTTGTCGTGGCAGTTCCGCTATACATCATTGCCGTGTGGTATAACCTCTCTTCCGACCCTGCCGCTCTCGCTACGGACACGATGCGGATTTTGACCGCTGCCTCCATGATTGCGTCTGTTTTGTGCATGATCGCGCTGCTCGCACTCTCGGTGCTGCTCATCATCCAAGCATTTAAGAAAAAGCCGAAAGAAGCCATCGTTGAATCAAACTAACGTTCCGAACGCTTGAAAGACCAACTTATCTTTGGCGGAAGCTCATATTAGGAAGGTACGCTTTGGCAAAACCAATCGTTGTGAAAAAGAACATTCGCGGGATACGCCCGAACCTCTCCGCGCAAAACAGCGTTGCGGATGAGATTGTTTCCGTCGTCTCCGTCGCTCTGGAGGACTTGCCCCTGCCCCCGCTTTCGCCACTTCCTCCGGTTGCTCCGCGTCCCGCGCGCAGGCGTAAGCCGATCGGGCTTTCCATCGCTGCGGCGATTCTTCTGTTTACACCGTTTCTATGTTTCGCAGTCTTTTATTTCCTTGGCTTGATCCTCGGCAGTGTGCTGCCGATAGAAATACTCATGGCGATTTTGATCTTTACCGGCAACCTTTCCATCTTCGGAGGGCTTCTGCTATATCTTGCCGCACGCAGAATCCAATATTTACGTATGTCCGTCGGTTGGTTTTCTCTCTTGCTTCTCGTATTCCAGATCGATTTTTGTATCGTCTTTCTGAACAACGACGTTGCGTTTATTATGAATCCCGCAGGCGTGCCGACTTTCACATTTGCCGTGATTATTTGCACGCTAATTCTCATATGCATGATCGCGCTGTGCGCGTTCTCTATCATGGTGCTGGTGCGACTCATCCGCAAAAAGAAGCCAATTTCAACCGAATCCTGATGCTTCGCCCGCTATATGCGGGCTTTTTCTTTCGTTATGTGACCTCGTCTCTCGACAGCGGTTCCAGCTGATGCTAACATTCATACTGTAAGTATGATGGTTCACAAAGGAGAACGCATATGGAACAAAATCAAACAAACGTCATCTATCTCGCGGGCGGTTGCTTCTGGGGCATGGAAAAGCTGATGCAGTCCATCCCAGGCGTACTTGACGCGGAGAGCGGATATGCAAACGGTACAGGAGAAAAGGACGCGGATTATAAGACCGTCTGCACCGGCAAGACCGGCTTTCGCGAGACAGTAAAGGTCACCTATGACCCGTCGCGCGTGACCCTCGATCAGCTCCTGTTCGCTTATTTTGAGGTGGTCGACGCCACGGCGGTCAACCGTCAGGGGCACGACATCGGCACACAGTATCAGGCGGGCATCTATTATGCCGACGCGGAATCGCAAGCGACCGTGGAACGTGTCGCCGCGATTGAACGCGCGCGCACGCCGCGTTTTGCCGTGGAGATCAAGCCGCTCGTCAACTACTATCCTGCCGAAGAATATCACCAAAACTACTTGGATAAGAACCCCAACGGCTATTGCCACATCCCGTTTGCGGAGATCGCACGTCTCTCCAAGAGCACGATCGACGCGGGACGGTATCGCAAACCGGAGGAAGATCAGCTTCGCGAAAAGCTCACACAGGAGCAGTTTGCCGTCACGCAGGAAAGCGCGACCGAAAGGCCGTTTTCCAGCGAGTACTACGGCAACGAGCGGCGCGGGCTGTATGTTGACATCGCAACCGGCGAGCCGCTGTTTACGTCCGACGATATGTATCATTCCTCCTGCGGCTGGCCTTCGTTCACCAAGCCCGTCGAACCGTCGGTGGTCGTAGAACGCACGGATAGCAGCCACTGCATGCATCGCACGGAAGTACGCTCCCGCGCGGGAGATTCGCACCTTGGGCACGTGTTTGAAGGAGACTCTGAATCACCCAACGGAATCCGCTACTGCATCAACGGTGCATCGCTCCGGTTTATCCCGCTGGAGGAACTGGAATCGCAGGGTTACGGGTACCTCAAAGAGAAGTTCAACACCTGATCGACCACGTAAATCACGGAAAAAGCAAGCAAAGCGCGCAAGAATGTGCTATACTTCCAATGCGCGCTTTTTCTGCGCGCTGACACAGGTTTTCAACGGAGTGATTGCATGATCTATCTCGACAACAGCGCGACCACGCGCGTCCTGCCACAGGCGGCGGACGCAGCATATCGTGCGATGACCGAGCAATATTATAATCCGGCCAGCGCGTATAAACCCGCTGTCGCCGCCGAAAAAGCGATGGAGCAGTCGCGCGCAAACCTTGCCGCTGCGCTCGGCTGTAGTGCAAGCGAAGTTCTATACACCTCCGGCGGAACGGAATCCAACAATATGGCGATTCTGGGTTCGCTGAAACCGATTCGCGGGAAAAAGCGCATCATCACCACAACGGGCGAGCATCCTTCCGTCTATGAAGTGTTTCGTTCGCTGGAGAACACGCCGGATACAGAGGTTGTGTTCATTGGTCTCAACGCAGACGGCTCGGTGAATCTTAAAAAGTTGGAGGATGCGTTAAGCGAGGACACCGCACTGGTATCCATCATGCACGTCAACAACGAAGTAGGCGCGATCAACGACCTCGACGCGATCTCCGCGCTCGTCAAAAAAATCGCACCCTCCGCACTGCTGCATTCGGACGGTGTACAGGCGTTCTGCAAACTCCCGTTTGCGAAGAACGCATCCGATCTATACAGCATCAGCGCGCACAAGTTTCATGCGCCGAAAGGCGTCGGCGCGCTCTATGTGAAATCCGGCGTCAAGTTCGCGGGCGGACAGATTGGCGGCGGACAGGAGAAAAACCTACGGTCCGGTACCAGCAACGTGCCCGGCATCCTCGCTATGGATGCGGCGCTGGCCGAGTATCGCGCGAATCAGCAAGCTTGGATCGCGCAGATGCGCGCCTGCAAGCTGCGGCTTTGGGAGAATCTGAAATCCCTTCCGGACGTATTCCTCAATGGCCCCACTGCTGACGCGGGTGCTCCGCATATCCTCAACGTCTCTTTCCCCGGCGTACGCGGCGAGGTGCTGGTCAACGCGCTCTCCGAGCGGGAGATTCTCGTCTCCACCGGCAGCGCATGCTCGACGCACAAGAAGGGACAAAACCGGATTCACGCCGCGATGGGCATCTCCGGTGCTCGTGCGGAAGGCGCGCTGCGCTTCAGCCTCTGTCCGTTTAACACCATCGAAGAGATGGACGCCGCGGCAACCGCTTTGACCGAACAAGTCACATTTTTGCGACGTTTTCAGCGCAGATGATCGCGCAGACTTCGCCCGCATCACGATGATACAACTAAAACAATCAAATTTGGAGAGTCACATGGAAGCAGTCATGCTCGTCCGCTACGCGGAAATCCACCTCAAGGGGCTGAATCGCCCGTATTTTGAACGCAGCCTTATGAAGCGCATCACACTTGCCCTGCGTCCGCTTCGCGTCAAAGTTGTGCGCGAACAGGGTCGCGTGTTCGTTTTCGGCATCCCGGTAGAGTCGATGAACGAATCCGCGGACAAGCTCACGCGCGTCTTCGGCATCCATTCCGTCAGCCCCGCGTTGGCGGTCGAGAAGGATTGGGATCAAATGGTCGAGGCGGCAAAAGTGCTCGTCGCCCGCCGCATCGAAGGCTTGCCGCAGGCGAGCTTTAAGGTGATCGCCCGCCGCGCCGACAAGCGGTTTGCCATGCGTTCGCAGGATATCTGCCGCACGCTGGGCGGATTGTTATTGGAGGCGTTCCCTGTGCTTCGGGTAGACGTTCACCAGCCGGATTTCTATGTGGGTGTCGAAGTGCGGCAGGAACAGGCGTTCCTGTTTGCGGAAGAAAAGCTCGGTGCGGGCGGTATGCCTGTCGGCACCAACGGACATGCGATGCTGCTCATTTCCGGCGGCATCGACAGCCCGGTCGCAGGACACATGATCGCCAAGCGCGGCGTGCGCATCTCAGCAGTGCATTTTTACAGCTATCCTTACACCAGCGAGCGTGCGCGTGAAAAGGTTGTCGATTTAACCAAGATTCTTGCAAGCTACGCGGGTGAAGTTGATCTCTATCTGGTTCCATTTACGGAGATTCAGCTGGCAATCTATGAGAAATGCCCCAAGAGCGAAACGACGGTGCTCATGCGTCGGTTGATGATGCAGATCGCAGAGCGCATCGCGCGCTCCTGCGGCGCGCAGGCGCTCGTCACGGGCGAGTCGATCGGTCAGGTCGCGAGCCAGACCATCGAGAGCCTCACCGTCACCAACGACGCGGTGGATCTGCCCGTTTTCCGTCCGCTGATCGGGTTTGACAAGGAAGAGATCGTGACCAGAGCAAAGGCGATGGGTTCGTTTGAGACCTCTATCCTGCCGTTTGAGGATTGCTGCACCGTGTTTGTGCCACAGCACCCGGTGACGCGGCCAAAGCTTGAGGACATCCGCGCCAGTGAAGCGCGGCTCGATTTTACAGAAATGATCGAAACCGCCATTGCAAACACCGAGCATATGACGGTCGAGTAAAGAGAAGCCAGCTTTCGCGCGGAAATTCCGCGCGATAACTGTATAATCAAAAATTCCCTGATAGATACTTTTTACACAACATTCACAGTACGTATTCAGGTATCGTAGTATACTGTATGTGGTAAGCGATGCCCTGTTTACCTCTCGCTATAAGGAGGAACACCCAAATGAAATTCATCTTTCGCCTGATCGGGGTACTGGTCGTGCTGCTGATTTTGCTCATGGCCGTGCTAACCTATCTGGACGGCAAGGATCTGCTCGAAGGAAAATTGGAACGGCTCATCAGCACTCTGCGCGTGCTTGGCAAAGAGGCCTGGCAGGAGATTCTGGTGTTTATGCAAGATTCCGGCATTGCGGAGGACGCCGCTGGTTTGCTGGATCAAGGTGCGGACTATCTGCGTGACACCGTAGAACCGCATGAAACCAGTAAACCCGGTTCCGAGGCGTTTGATACGCCGCTTCCTGAAGCTACACCAGCCGGATAATCGCAACTCCAATCAAGCAACAAGGCCACCCGTTCGGGTGGCCTTTGTGTTACAGAAGATATTGTTTATATTTACAGTTCGGTTTTCAACAAACGATCAGGACGGGATTTTCGGAATTTCAATCTCCGGCAGGAACGAGCGCAGCCACGCGACATAGAGCAGCGTCTTCTGGTGCAGCTCGTTGGCAAGCGTACTGTCGACAAAGCGCGTCGCAATGTTTTTGTACGAGAAGGGATAATCGGACATGTAATAGAACATTGCGTCCATCAGGAAATCTTCGCAATCATTCTTACGCTCGTCAAAGCGGGCGATGTCCGTCTCCGCACGGAAGGGTTCGCTGCCGGTGATCTTGGAAAACAGAAAATTGACATTGTGCGTCTTCGGGGGTTCGGTATCCATATAATAGACGTACATGCCCTTGAGCTGACGCTCGACCGCCTGCTGGCAAAGATAGGCGACGTAGACCCAACGCTCGCCACGAATCAATACATCGATCGTACCGAGGTCATAATCCGAAAGCATCAGCCAATATCCGCATTTCTCCAGTTTGTTCATACGCCGGTTATTACTCCTTCTTCGAGCGCACCGCTGCTGACAAGCTGCATCAGCACGCTGGTGATTCTCGTGTCATATTGATGCGGAAGCGACGCGAGTTCCTCGGCTGCTTCCAAAAATGTTTTGACGATGTTATAGCCTCGGTTGCTTGTCATGGCATCAAACGCGTCCGCCACGGCGACGATCTGCGAAGAGAGACTGATGTCCTCCACCCGTAACCCGCGTGGATATCCTGTTCCGTCGAGGCGCTCGTGATGATTGCGCGCAATCTCGGCGATCTGTTCGCCGAATTTCGGCAGGAGCATCCGTCCGCTGTCGACCGGATGGCGTAAAATGAAACGCAACTCCGCCTGCTCGAGCTTATCCGGCTTTTGCAGGATCTCAACCGGAACGAAGCATTTGCCGACATCATGAAAGAGCGCGGCAAACGCAAGATCCTCTCGGGAGATTTCGGGTCCGCGATCCTGCATTGCGTCATAGATCGCAAGCGAATACTGCAGCACCGCCTTGCTGTGGCGTGAGGTATAGTGATCTTTCTCATTGATTCGTGTAAGCAGCTCTTTGAGGCTTACGTCGACGTCCTTCACCTGCTCGAATGCCGGGCAGTTGGTGACGTAGAGAATCTCCGTGTCTCCGTGCATTTTGACGGGTACATCCGTCGTAAGCCCGGAAACGGAGAACGATTCTCCCGCGCCCAGCGAGACAAGCCCGTCGTCCATCGCAAGATCGACTCCGCCCGCATGGACGAAGAAATACTCGATCGCATTGGGGTCGGTTGCCGGAAATAGCCACACCACGGACTCGCCGTTGATACGGTACAGAATGACTTCCAAGTCGCCTTGCTTTGCCAGCAGTTCTGCGCTTGGTTCGTTTTCCGCTGCAATCTCTCCTTCAGCTGTTCTTCTGTTAAACCGTATGCCGTCCATTTCATCACCGGGAGCTTCCAGCCGATCATCGACCGTCCTTTACTAGGGGCAAAGCTCCAATCCGTACGCTTCAATTTCCTCTATAATACCACACGGCGTAGCTAATTCATAGGTGTGAAACGGCTGAACTTGAATATCGATTTCCGAATTCACGCAAATACGCGCAAGCTGACGGTACTGCCGCAGCATGCGCGTATCCGAAGTTGTGTAAAACACCGCAAGGTCAATATCGCTTTCGCAAGAGGCGCAGCCTTTTGCATAAGAGCCGAAGAGTATGATCTTGTCTACGCCGGGCAGGTCGGCAATCGCACGGCAGATTTCAAGCATCCGCTCTGCGTGTACGCCGAATATCCCCTCAAAATCCCGACTTGACCTGATCATTTCCGCTCCTCGCTCCGCCGGGCGCATCCGCTGGTCTTACAGCGGGATGACGCGGAGCGGATCGACCAATACGTACTGCCCGTCGATATAATAGCTAGTATACTCGCAAACAACAACCGCGCCAATAGAATTTGCATATGCAAACACCGGCGCTACGATAGAATCAACCAGATCGAGCAGCCAGGCAACGTCGTTCCACGGCGTGAGCTGCGCGAATTTTACTGCGATCTCGATCTGACGGTTTGCATTCGCAACCATGCGCTCTAAGATCTTAAACTGCGCATCCGAATAACGCGCATGATAGATGGAGACCGCGTTGATCGGAGCGGCATTGTTGCCTTCCGCATTCGCAACACCCGGGATCACCATCACAAGAAGCAGAACGCAAATCAGCAGCGCCATCAATCTCTTTTTCATACAAATACCCCTCCGAAACGTTATTTTTTGTTTCGGTTTAGTGACCCCAGCGACGAAGCAATAAAAAGACAGCCTGCCTTCTAATTGCCAAGCTGCCAAAAATAAGTCTACTCCGCCTTGTATGAAAACTGCGGTAGGACACTCAATTCGGCATCTGGCTGCCATCGGCTCGATTGCTCAAACCATTAGGCCCTCTAGCTTTGCGTCACCCGCTTTCACGGGTTTTGCCTTTTTCGTGGGAGTTGCTCCTAAACCTGTAGACAATTTATCACACGAATATTACATTGTCAATAGTTTTCATGTGCACTAATTGTAATTTGTTTTCCTAAAACGTGAAAAGTAAACTTAATTTTCGTCATTATCTGCGAGTTTTCGGATTCTATGTAGATCTGTACTGGAAGAAAGATGCCGGAAACTGTTACATCGTATGATTGAAGCGTCCTATAAAAGTGAACCAACGGTTCTTTTCCCGAAACGCACGGGCATGGTATACTGTGTTTGAAATCAGGAGGTGCAGTATGGAACAACACGATTCAGTTTCTCGGCTCGTCTCTCAAATGACGCTTTCCGAAAAAGCGAGTCTTCTCTCCGGCGCGGACAAATGGCGCACAAAGGCGATTCCGCGTGTCGGACTTGGCATTGTGACGTTGTCAGACGGCCCTCACGGGCTCCGCAAGGAAGTCATCGATCCCGAAAAGGGGTTGTACACCGTTCGTTCCACCTGTTTCCCGACGGCGTGCGCCACCGCGTGCTCGTTTGATCGCGACCTGTTGCATCGCATCGGCGTTGCCCTTGCCGAAGAGTGCTGTGCGGCGGATGTGGATGTTCTGCTTGGCCCCGGACTCAACTGCAAACGAAGCCCGCTTTGCGGACGCAACTTCGAATACTTCAGCGAAGATCCCGTGGTATCAGGCGAACTCGCGGCGGCTTTTATCGAAGGCGTCCAGAGCAAAGGCGTCGGCACCTCGATGAAGCACTTTGCGCTCAACAATCAGGAATATCGCAGGCTCACCATCGACGCGGTCGCGGACGAGCGCGCGATGTTTGAACTATATCTTTCCTCCTTTGAGCGTGTACTCAAAAAGGTGCAACCCTGGACCGTCATGTGCTCCTACAACCGCGTCAAGGGCGTCAACGCGAGCGACAACAGGTGGCTGCTCACCGACGTGCTGCGCACTAAGTTTGGATTCAACGGGCTTGTGATGTCCGACTGGGGTGCGGTACACGACCGCGTTGCCGGCGTCTCCGCCGGACTGGATCTGGAGATGCCCTTTGTGGGTCTATATCACGACCAGCAGATTGAGAAGGCTGTCGCTTCCGGTGCGCTCCGTGAGGAAGTGGTCGACCGTTGTGCCGCGCGCGTCGTCGCGCTGGTTGAGCGCGCAAAAGCGCGCAAACATGAGTCGTTTGATCCGGCAGCGCACCACAAACTTGCGCGTGAAGCAGCCGCTCACTCCGCGGTTCTGTTGAAGAATGAAGGCTCACTGCTGCCGCTGTCCGCAGACAGCCGCGTCGCCGTTCTCGGCGCATTCGCCAAGTCCCCGCGCTATCAGGGCGCAGGCAGCAGTAAGGTTCAGCCGCTTTTGATCGATTCACCATTTGAGGAACTCGTGAAACTTGGTATCGATGCCGCGTTTGCCGAAGGGTATCGCGAAGAGACAGACGCAACAGACGAAATGCTATTACAGGAAGCCTGCGATCTTGCGCTCGGCAAAGACGCGGTGCTGATCTATGCTGGTTTACCGGATCGCTACGAGTCCGAAGGATTTGACCGCGAATCTCTCGCGATGCCGCAAAATCAGATTACGCTCATTGAGCGCGTTGCCGCCGTGAATCCGAATGTCGTGGTGGTGCTGCAATGTGGTTCAGTCGTGGAGTTACCCTGGGCGGATCAGGTGAAGTCGATCCTGTTGATGTATCTCGGCGGCGAAGCCGGCGGCGGCGCTTCTGCGGACCTGATCACGGGAAAAATCAATCCCTCCGGCAAATTGACAGAGAGTTGGCCGATGCTGCTCTCCGACACACCCAGCTATCGCTTATTCCCCGGCTATACGCGCACGGTAGAGTATCGAGAAAGCATCTTCGTCGGTTATCGCTATTATGATACTGCGAAAAAGCCGGTTCGATTCCCCTTTGGGCATGGGCTTTCCTATGCTTCTTTTTCCTATAATAATTTACGTCTGAATCAAACACACCTGAACGCGGGTGAAACGGTCCATATTACGTTGGATGTGAAAAACGCCGGAACCGTCGCGGGCGCGGAGATCGTACAGCTCTATGTTTCCCACCGTTCGGACGTGATGTTTACGCCGGTTCAGGAGCTGAAGGGATTTGAGAAAGTCTATCTCAACCCTGGCGAAACAAAAGCGGTCTCGTTCTCGCTGGAACGGCGTGATTTGTGCTATTATGATGTGGCCGTTGCGGACTGGCGTGTGGAAGGCGGAACGTACGAAATTCGTCTCTCCGCTTCGTGCCAAGATACGCGGTTGCGTGCAGCCATCGATGCCAAGCCGGATGAAGACATTCATGTGCCGGACTTCCGAGATGCCGCGCCCTGTTATTATGACCTTTCGAGCGGTATCGACGTACCCGACAGCGCGTTTGCCGCAGTGCTCGGTCGGGAGATTCCCGCGCGCGAACGGCAAAAGGGTGAAAAGCACACGCTGAATGTCACGCTCAGCGAAGTGAAGCATACTTTGCTCGGACGAATTCTAGCTTTCGTCGGGCGCAAAGTTGCCGAGTCCGCGTTGTCTACCAATGAGGTCGACCACAACGTCATCGATCACGTGCTCTACACAACGCCGCTGCGGCTGATGAGCTCGGAGTCCGATATCTCTCCGCGGCAAATTGAGGGCATTGTCCATCTGTTCAATCATGAACCTCTGAAAGGGATCAAAGCACTTTTTCAAAAGTAATCGCTTTGTACGCACACACTGGTTCTCTAGGCATCCAATCGCTCTACCAGAAACGAAAAATCTCCAGCATCGGAGGAATCAACTAGCATGCATTCCGTGCTCTCTTCGTTCGCGCTCTTGGGCGCGCCAATCTCTTGCGAACCTTTTGGCAGCGGGCATATCAACGGAACGCAGCTCGTCGTCTGCGAAGGCGGCGCGCGCTATGTCCTCCAGCACATCAATACGCATGTGTTCCGTGAGCCGGAAGCATTGATGCGCAACATTGAGCTGGTTACGGCGCATCTGCGCAAAAAGGTCAGCGACCCGCGCGGCGTGCTCAATCTTGTTCCGGCACTCGACGGCAAAAGTTTTGTGGTGGAAAACGGGGCGTACTGGCGCGTTTACGAGTTGGTTGAAAACAGCGTTTGTCATCAGAGCGCAGATGCATCGCTTTTCTACGAGAGCGCGGTAGCATTCGGCAGATTTCAAAATCAACTGGCTGATTTTCCGGCAGAGCAGCTCACGGAAACCATTCCGCATTTTCACGATACGCCCGTGCGGTTTGCGGCTTTTCAACGCGCTGTTGCGGAGGATGCGGCAGGTGTGAGCCACCTTATCCAGCGTGAGATCGACTTCGTATTATCCAGAGAGGCATTTACGCACACGCTGACCGATCTGCAAGGTGCAGACGAACTCCCGCTTCGTGTTACACACAACGATACCAAGATCAACAACGTTCTGTTCGACGCAGAGACGAACAAAGCGCTGTGCGTAATCGACCTTGATACGGTGATGCCCGGCCTTTCCGTCAACGACTTCGGCGATGCAATCCGCTTTGGCGCGTCTACCGCTGCCGAGGACGAGAGGGATTTATCCCGCGTGCATTTTGACTTGGGGCTTTATAAAGCATACGTCAAAGGATATCTTTCAACCTGCGGGGAGAGCTTGACGAAGATGGAAAAAGTGATGCTGCCCGTTGGCGCGAAGATGATGACGCTGGAGTGCGGCATGCGCTTTCTTGCGGATCATCTTGCGGGTGATGTGTACTTCCACGTTTCGCGAAAGGGACAGAATCTCGACCGCGCCCGCACCCAGTTCCGGCTTGTGGAAGAGATGGAACAACATTGGGCTCAAATGCATGAAATTGTTGAAGAAACGGACTAACCGGTATAACCCAAATATATTTAAAGCCCGATTCCATTCGCTGAAATCGGGCTTTTACTTTGCTGAAGAAAGTTACTTCTATTATTATTTGGCTACATCGATGAGTGATTGCATCGGCAACAATGAAATCTCGGCGAGTTCGATGCCGTGATCCTTCATCTCCTTGACGTCGATGTGCAATCCCGCTACGTCGACAGCGAACGCTGTGCCATCATCCGGTATTTCATTTAGCGCACTGAAGACCAATCCGTTCAGCGTGTCAAACTCGCCCGTCGGGAGCGAGTAGCCGATGATTTCGGAGAGATCCTCCAGCGGCACAGAACCATGCGTCTGCCAGACACCATCCGCAACAACCGTGATGATATGCTCTTCGCCGTCTTCCACCTCGTCGATATCGCCCACAATCACCTCGATGAGGTCGTTCATGGTTACGATACCGCACATGCCGCCGTATTCGTCCATAACCACCGAAAAGTGGTTTCGGCTGCGTTTCATATCGAGGAACAGGTCGTCCGCCTTGATCGTCTCCGGCACGAAGCGCGGCGGCTGCACCGCCTCCTGCATAACGTTCTCGCGCGAGCGGTCGCTGAGGCGGAAATACGTCTTGGCGTCGAGAATGCCAACCACGTCGTCCGAGCTGTCGCGACAGATGGGATAAAACGAATGCCGCGTGCAGTGGATGGTATCCGCCCATGCTTCGTCGCTCTCGTCCATCCAGAGAATGTCCACCTGCTTGCGGTGCGTGAGGATGTCCTCCGCGGCAACGTTGTCGAACTCAAACACGTTGTGGATCATTTCTTTTTCGGTGGCCTCGATGGTACCCTTCTCAGAGCCAACATCGACCATCATACGAATTTCTTCCTCGGTGACTTCCTCCGCTTCCGAATTGGGATCAATGCCCAGCAGGCGCAGAATTCCATTTGTCGATATGGTCAAAAGCCAGACGAGCGGCGAGAACACCTTTGCTACGCCGCTGACAAGACCCGCCATGCTGAGCGCGAGCTTTTCCGCGTTTTTCATCGCGACACGCTTGGGCACAAGCTCTCCAAAGACGAGCGTAAAGAACGTCAGAATCAACGTAATCAGCAGCACCGAAATGGTGTTGATCGTTGCGGCGGGGATTGCGCTGCCGCTTGCGGTGATTGCCGCCGTGATGCGTTTTGCGAAGTTGTCCGCGGCAAACGCACTGCCCAGGAAGCCGGATAGCGTGATGGCGACCTGTATGGTCGCGAGGAAACGCGCAGGCTGGCTCGTAAGGCGCGCAAGCTTGATCGCACGCTTGTCCCCTTCGGAAGCAAGTTTTGCGAGTTTTGCGTCGTTCATTGTGATAACGGCAATCTCCGCGCACGCAAACACCGCATTGAGCGATATCAGCACGACTTGCAGAATGATTTGCCAGAATAAGGGATCGTTGCCCATTTTTTTACTCCGTAATAGTCCTTTTCAAAAACAAGTTTATCGCGCGACTGTTGTTTATCGCGCGGCGAAAAAATAAGAAGCGCCTCTTCTATTGCATCTGGCGCAAGCGCCAAGAAATAGAAAAAGCATAACCTGTGCTCTTTTCATCAACAGAGACAGATTATGTGCTTCAAAAAACATCCGGTCATGCGGTTTTGATAATGGTCGCCGGTACTGTCGCTTTCTTCGTCGCTCATAGCTTTCCTCTCGCGGTATATCTAGAAGAAGTATACCGATACCTGCTGAAATTGTCAATGTTTCGGGGGAATAACGCGGGTGATTAACGCGCATTGTGCGCAATTTTCTAAGAATCATACAAAATTTGCCTTGCATTTGGAACCGTGTAATCGTGGCTGTTCGTTGACAATTTGTTGAGAAACGTTTATATTTTAGACATTATTTGCACTCATACTTCAGGATTGGAATGGGATAAAAAATGAATAAAGAACCCAAACGCCGCCGCGGCGACCGCCGGGACGCAACTCTTGTACGCGATCTCGACTCGATGCACGTCTTTATGCCGATCATGATGCCGAACCGCGCAGACAACGAAGCCTTCATTCAAGAGCTCGTAGACATGAGCGCGGTGGAAGCGTATCTGGAGAAGAAGAACGCGCAGTCCCCGGAATACAAGTACACGTTTTTCCATGTGATTCTCGCAGCGCTTGCGCGAACCGTCGAAATGCGCCCGCGCATGAACCGCTTCATCATCGGCAACCGCTACTACGACCGCAACCACATCACATTCTCTTTCATCGTAAAAAAAGCGTTTTCCGACAATGCCGACGAATCTGTCATGATCCTCAAGTACGATCCGACGAGCGAAAAGCCCGCGATCGACATGATTCACGACAAGATCGCCGACTTTGTGTATTCCGTGCGTAAAAGCAACAAGAAAGACGGCACGACGGACATCCTCGACACGCTTGCCAAGACGCCCATGTGGATGCGCAAGCTGATCGTAGCAATCCTCCGTTCGCTGGACGAGCACGGCCATATGCCCAAGGACCTCGCGAACGAAGACCCGTATAATAGCACGGTCTTTATCAGCAACCTTGGCTCCATCAAGCTCAACGCGGGCTATCATCACCTGACCAACTGGGGCACAAACTCCGTTTTCGTCGTCGTCGGCGAAAAGCATATGCAGCCGTTCTACAGCGAAGACGGCACGGTAGCGGTCAAACCCGCGCTCAACCTCGGTCTGACGCTCGACGAGCGCATTGCCGACGGCTACTATTATTCCAAAACCATCCGGCTGCTCAAGAAATTCTTGGCAGAGCCGGAACTGCTCGACATTCCGTCCAAGGAGGAACTGAACATTGAATACTAAGAAGATTGTAATCAGCGAGAATTGCTTCCCGTTTTGCGAGGATATGTCCAACGTGAACGCGCCCTGGCTCGCGTTCTACGGCGAAGTCGATCATAAGCTCGGCTACCCCGATGCTTCCATGTATGACATGGTAGAGCGAGCGGCAAACCTCTATCCCGACTACAACGCCATCACCTTTATGGGTAAGGCCACGAAGTTTCAGGATATCGTCAAGCAGATTCGCGAAACCGCGCGCGCATTTGCCGCCATCGGCATCAAAAAAGGCGACAAGGTCACCCTCTGCATGCCAAACTGCCCGCAGATCGTACTCTGCTTCTACGCGCTCAATCGCATCGGCGCAATCGCCTCAATGATCCATCCGCTTTCGAGTGTCGGCGAAATCGCCTTCTACATCAAGGACTCCGGCTCCAAGGCCGTCGTTTCGCTGGATGTGTTCTACAGCAAGTTTGAAGAGGTGCGCAAGGAGGTTTCGTTTGAAACGCTCGTGCTCACCAGCGTCAAGGATGCGCTTTCTCCCGTGATGAAGCTCGGTTTCGCGCTCACGGAAGGACGCAAGGTCCCGAAAGTGCCCAAGGATGCCGATGTCGTCTACTGGAAATCGTTCCTCGCGGGCGCGAAGAAGCAGGATGAATCCTGCTTTGTCGTGAGCCGCGGCGCGGACGCAGCCGCCATCCTCTTCTCCGGCGGCACGACAGGCACCACAAAGGGCATCCTGCTCAGTAACCTCAACTTCAACGCGCTCGCGCTGCAGACCTGCGCGATGGGACACTGCGTACAGCCCGGCGCGCGCATGCTCGCCGCTATGCCGATGTTCCACGGATTCGGCCTCGGCGTCTGCATCCACACGATGCTGGTCGCGGGTGTCACGGCGATTCTTGTACCGCGCGTTTCGGTCGAAAGCTATGCAAAGCTGCTTAAAAAAGAAAAGCCGAACTACATCGCTGGTGTGCCGACGCTATATGAAGGCATTACCCGCAATCCGTATATGGAAGGCGTGGACATGAGCCAGCTGATGGGCGTGTTCTCCGGCGGCGATACGCTCTCCATCGAGCTGAAGAAGAAGTTTGATACGTTCCTGATGGAGCATGGCGCAACCGTTCAGGTGCGTGAAGGCTATGGCACCACCGAGTGCGTCACGGCAAGCTGTCTCACGCCCTACGACATGTACCGCGAAGGCAGCATCGGTCTGCCCTTCCCGGACACGTATTATAAGATCGTCAAGCCCGGCACGACGGAAGAAGTGCCTTATGGCGAGGACGGCGAAATCTGCCTATGCGGGCCTTCCGTGATGATGGAATACATCAACCAGCCTGAGGAGACCGCAAACGTGCTCAGAAAGCACGCAGACGGTCACACATGGCTGCACACGGGCGACCTTGGCAACATGGACGCGGACGGCTTCCTGTTCTTCAAGCAGCGCATCAAGCGCCTCATCATCACAAGCGGCTACAACGTGTATCCTTCGCAGGTGGAGAACGCGATTGACGCGCACTACAAGGTGCTCATGAGCTGCGTCATCGGCGTGCCGGATTCCTACAAGATCCAGAAGATTAAAGCGTTTGTCGTGCTCAAGCCGAACGTGCTGCCCACGCCCGTGCTCAAGGAGGAGATCCTCGCGCACTGCAGCAAGCTCGTCGCAAAATATGCCATGCCGTACGACATTGAGTTCCGCAGCGAGCTGCCCAAGACGCTCGTCGGCAAGGTGGCGTATACCGTGCTGGAAAAGGAAGAGCTGGAGAAGCAGGCGATTTAGTCTTGTACTGTCAACGGCAATATGTTACTGTTGACGCAGTACATATTACCGTTTGGGAGGCTCTATGCACTACTGTATCAATTGCGGATCGAAGCTACCTGAGAGTAACCCGAAGTTTTGCTCCAACTGCGGATTCAATCTTTCGTCCGAGTCCGGACAGACGACCACAACTCCCCCGCCTGCGCATGTGGCATTTGATCCCGCCGCGCAGATGAAGAAGCGCTCACCCGATTTTGCACCCGCCGGGCTGGACAAGGCCACGTTTATGAAGCGATACTCGCTCGGGCGGCAAAAGTGCCTTTCCGCTGCAATTCTAGGTTATGCCAGCGCAGGTATAACCGCAGTTGTTGCATTGACCAATCTACTTGATTATATCAACATCTATGCGTTTATCGATGTGGCGATTCTCCTGGTCCTCAGTCTGTTGGTGCATTTGCTGCGCAGTAGAGTTGCTTCCATCATCCTTCTCGTATATGCGCTGTGTTCCGTGGTCATTATGGTGATTGACTACGGACAACTATCCGGATGGTGGGGACTTTTGGCAGGCGTTCTCGCCGTAATCGGGTCGTTCCAGTGCGTCAAGGAATGGAAGACTTATCAGGCGCGCACACATACCGTCGCGCAGTTTTTCTAATCCAATAAACAGAACAAAGCACCTGTGTCTTGCAAAGGCGCGGGTGCTTTCTTGTTGTCCTGTAGATGTGCGACGCGGCACTGCCTGCACGCGACTTTGAGGGAAATATTTGGCACAAATGTCTTGACACCAAAGTGTCAGTTCCCTATAATTGAAAAGCATGAGTTGCCAATGTAGCTCAGTTGGTAGAGCAGCTGATTCGTAATCAGCAGGTCTGGGGTCCGAGTCCCCACATTGGCTCCAGCTTTTCGGGGTGTAGCGCAGTTTGGTAGCGCGTTTGGTTCGGGACCAAAAGGTCGCTGGTTCAAATCCAGTCACCCCGACCAATAAAAAAGCAGCCGTTATTGGCTGTTTTTTTATTGGCCTTTTGCATATAACTGGATTTGAAGCTCTGACCGCCGTCAGGCGGGAAAAGGCTCGCAGTGCGAGGCTTTTAGGAGCAGGGTAGCGCAGGCGAACGCTTGCGCCGCGCGGAGCGCAAGCAAGCCGAAGCCCAGCGGAAAATCCAGTCACCCCGACCACGAAAAAGACCATCCATTCGGGTGGTCTTTTTTGCGTCTCGAAGTAAACTGTATTTGGAACCGCGAACAGAAATCGATACTCCTCGCTGAAACCAACGGCGGCATCAACTTTCGGTGGCATATACTAAATAAGTACGCACCATCTCCAGAGGCGTGTTTTATGCACCGCCTCTTTTTCTTTACACGTTTCTCGACTATTGCCAATCCAATATTTGACATTGCGCACAACTCATAATATTCTATTGTTATAATAACGCTATTCAAAACGCCTTTGTCGAGACCAGATTGTGTAACAACATTCAAGCCATTTCTTAGCTTCTCACTACCGCTTCTCGCCGACGATCGTTGGAGGGTTAAACATGATTCAAAAACTATTCAAAGTCGATAAGAAAACCTTCATATTGTCGTTTATCATCGTCTTCATCGTGCTCTCCCTGGGTTTGCTTGCGGCAACTATGATCCTTCAATCGGAAGCAAACCGTGAGCAACGGATCAAGGCCGATATCTCAGAGCGCAGTTTGGTAGAGACGGAACGCTTCTTCATCAAATATAAAATCAACCGCCTTGCTTCCGATCTGCAGTTCATCAACGATACGGTTCAGCAGCATTTTGAAAAGGGTGGAGACTACGAACACCTCGAAGAACTCTGGCTCGCCTACTCAAACAGCAGAAAGGTCTACGACCAGATTCGCTATCTGGATGCGGATGGAAACGAAATCATCCGTGTGGACTACTCACCGGATGGCGCATTTGTCGTACCGCAGGATCAGCTCCAAAATAAAAAAGAGCGGTATTACTTTCAACATACGATCGGTCTGAATAAGAATCAATTGTATATTTCCACGCTCGATCTGAATATGGAACACGGCGCGATCGAGCTTCCGATCAATCCCGTCATTCGCTTCGCACAGCCATTCTTCGACGCAAACGGCGTAAAGCAAGGGATCATCATTCTGAACTATGCGGCAAACGATATGCTCTCCCAAATCGCCTCAGTCGCCGCCGGAAGTCAGGGAGAAGTATATCTGCTCAACAATGACAGCTTCTGGTTATACCACTCGCGCGCTTCCTACAAAGAGTGGTCTTTTTCGTACAATCCAGATTCCACAGTGAAATTCTCAAGTTATTATCCGAAAGAATGGAACTTGATATCAGCGGGCGGCACGGGTACGATGACGACAAGTAACGGCTACTTTACCTATGCCGCGATCCCATACAACACCATTTCGCAGCTCGACAGCACAACAATGGAGATCACCAGCGAGCCGGATTACTGGTATGTTGTCGGGTTTATTCCAAAAACTTTGGAGAACAACAAATATCCTTCCAGCAACATTTTCGACCTCGCACGATACTCACTCATACAATACTTTCCGCTATATTTCTTGGTGCTGTTTATCTCTCTCGTTCTTGCGGGTTTAATTACGGTTAGTCGCGCAAAAAGTAAAGAGGTTAAATTTTTCTCTGAATATGATGTGATGACGAACTCCTATAATCGCCACGCGGGAATCGACAAACTCTCCGATCTATATAACTCGCTCTCCAAGAGCAACTGCTCCGTGAGCATTTGCTTCATCGACATCAACGGCTTGAAGGAGATCAACGACACGCTCGGTCACGAATCCGGTGACGAACTGATCATCACGGTTGCGAAGACAATCCGCTCCTGCATCCGTGCCAACGATTTTCTCGTACGCCTCGGCGGCGATGAGTTTTTGATCGTTTTCCAGGGAATCGAGGAGGAAACCGCCGAAGATGTTTGGACGAGAATCGTAGAAGAATTCAACAAGATTAATACCAACGAGAACCGGAAATACCTGATCAGCGTGAGCCACGGCATCGAATCGCTGACCTGTAATGTGAACCAGCTACTGGACAATGTATTGCACCTGGCAGATGCGAAAATGTATGACGAAAAACGACGGATCAAAGCCAACCTGCAGATCATCCGCAAATAATTCCCGCTTTCGCGGTATTCTTCGCGCGGTACTTTCTGTACAACTGATTCTTGCGCTACAGCTCGCCTCTGCGGGCTGTTTTGCGTCCCCGCAGACAGCAGCGACAGAACCAGCGCCGACGCCGCTCACGCAGAGCGAGAGCGCGCGTTATACGTTTGAAAGCGTCGCGATGGACGCCACCGTGCCGTACATTGTGTATCTGCCTTCCGGCTATTCGCCCGCGCAAAAATACCCCGTGTGGTATGCGATGCACGGAAGTAGCTCTACCGAAACCTTCTGGCTCGACTTCGGTAAGGTAGGCGAACGCGCCGACGCGCTGGTGGCAAGCGGTGCGCTGGAACCGATGATCATGGTGTTCCCCTATACGCGATACGACGACGCGAAGACCATCGTGGCGGACATGGCGGACGGCGTTCGCGGGCCGAGCCATATGGAGCAGTTCATTTGCGAGGAGCTGATCCCATACATCGACGCGCATTACAGCACGATCCCAAGCGCGGATGGCCGCTACATCGGCGGTTTCTCAATGGGCGGGCTGTTTGCGCTGCAAATCGGCCTGCATCAGCCGCAGCTATTCAGCAAAATCGGTTCATATAGTCCCGCGCTCACCTACAGCGACTTCTCAGGCAATCATTTCGAACGTTGGCTTTCGACCGATCCTGCCGATGCTTCCAACCTGGAAGATTACGCCAAAACACACGGTATGGATCAGCTTTCGATCTATCTCGACTGTGGTGACGAGAGCGATCCGTTCTCTGCCGGCGCGGCTTCACTGCAGGATGCGCTCACGGCACGCGGTATCCAGAGCGAGTTTCACCCGCACGAAGGCGGGCATGCACTCGACCTTTCTCTGGTGGATGCATACTTGTCGTTCTACGGTGCATGGTAGCTCACGCACGATTATCAGGGGCTCGGTCAGCATATCACGATATGTTTCTAATAAACCAAATCCAACAAAAAAACGGAACCGATTGGCTCCGTTTTTTTGTGCGCTTGTGCTTCTGTTAGGCGTTCATAGCAGCGGCAAAGTCCAGCACCGCCTGCGGGTTAGCCTTCGGTGGCTCAATACCGTTTTTTCCGCCGACCTTCTGCATCATGCCTGCAATCAGCTTATGCATGGGTTTCATGCGCGCGGTGCGGAGCTCCCCACCGAAGCAACCGACCGACTTTGCATGTTTCCGCAACGCTTTAGGAAACGATGCAGACAGGCTCTCCTCGAGATTCTGCGGCAGACCGCAGCACAGGAAGAGACCGAGCGCTTTTTGCAGCAGCTCCCCCTCGTTCGCCGCACAAAACTCCGAAATCTTCGCCTGAACGCGTCCCATATAGATCGATCCCCCGACGATCACCGCGTCATAGTCCGCAAGACCCGGTGCACGCTGCTTCTCCAAATCAACCAGCGTCACGTCCCCCGACAGCTCTGCCTTGAGTTTTGCCGCGCATTCTGCGGTATAGCCATATTGTGTTGCGTAAAGTACCAACGTTTTCATGTGTTTTCTCCCTGCGCTCGATTGCGCCTATGTCGTGTTCGTTTTCCTACTTCATCCGCATCGCGTTCTGCCAGAGCGAGAACAGCGTGTTGCGCGCGCCGCGCAGATCCGCCTCGTCGATTCCCGCGAACGCCTCTCTCATAAAAGCGCTCCCGGCTTCCGTGGTCTCCTCGCCGAACGCGCGGCAGGCCTCCGTGGTGATCAGTCGCGTCACCCGCGCGTCGTTCGCGTCCTTGACAAGTTGCAGAAACCCGCGCTTTTCGAGGTTTACTGCAATCTGCTTGACGTTCTGGTGCGAGGTCCCCATCGCCCGCGCAACCTGTTTCACTGTAGGCGGCTCCCGAAACAGTGACGAGATCGTGATCAGCAATAGCCACTGTTTCACCGTGATGCCATATGGCGCAAACGCACGATCCAGCAGCGTCTCCAGCAGCGTCGTCGTCACAAACAGCGTGCCGAACACAGCCGTCCTGTCGTCCATCCCATCCAACATTGCCTGTACTTGTTCCATGTAATCCCCCCCCGTTAAGTAATGCATTACCTTTTCCGTATGGTAATATATTACCTATTCGTCTGCTTGTCAATACCCAAAATAAAAAACACGCCCTTGCGAGCGTGAAATTTGTTAGATTATGTTTACAGCGTTTCGCCCGCGCCGAAATCGATGTCGATCTGGCGGCGCGCCTCGTCCAGCAGGCGCATCACCCGCAGGCTCAGCTCGTCAAACGTCGCCGTGGACTCGCCGCTTTCAACCATGCGCGAAAACGCGTTGAGCTCATGCACCATATTGTTCTTAACCGGGGTGAAGAGTTCCTCGCTTCTTCCGTCTCGATAGAGCATTTTCAGATAGCTCGGTTGATTCAGCGTGTCGAACACAAGCGTGCCGAGTTCACCCTGCACGATGCTCGGGTGTACGGAACTTGTCACCTTCGAATAGGAGATGGTCGTCTGCTGTTCGCCGTAATCGAGCAGCATGGTGCCCGCGGCTTCTGTGCCGTTGGGCAGAAAGCTCGCGCCGGCTGATAGCTTCCGCGGCTCGCCAAAGAGCGCGACGCAGACATGCAGGCAATAGACCGCAAGATCCATTAATGCGGCATTTCCAAGCGAGGCTTCAAATACATTCGGCCGCTCCCCTGCCAGAAAGCGATCGTAGCGCGAAGAATACTGGCAAAACTCAAACGTCGCACGGCGAATGCGTCCGACCTTATGGAGGTTCTCCTGCAGAGCGCTGAGAAACGGATCGTGCACCGGGCGGATCGCCTCCAGCAGGATCAGCCCTTTCTCATGCGCAAGGTGAATCATGCGCTCGGCCTGCGCTGCATTGATGGCGAGCGGCTTTTCGCAGAGGACGTGTTTGCCATGGTTCAGCGCGTCGAGCGTCTGACGATAATGCAGAATGTTGGGGCTGGCAACATAGACGGCGTCAAAGCGGTCGGAGGAGAAGAACGATTCCTCGTCGTCAAAGCAGCCGCCGATACACTGTTTCTCAGCATACGCCGATCCGCGCGCCAAATCGCGCGAGTAGACCGCGGTGATCTCGCAGTTTTCACTCATCTGCGCGGCTTCGCAGATCCAGTCGCTGACAAAGCTCGTGCCGATGATGCCGATGCGCAGGGGATTCGCCATGTTTACCTCCGCCGTTTATAAAAATCTTCTTCCCTATTGTAAAAGTGATCCTGCACAAAGTCAACGTTGTTATTTAATACGCAATCATTTTTACTTTCTTTTGAAAGTATTTGGTTTACTTTTTTCGTGTTTTCGTGTAAAATCGACACGAAACGAGGCGAGCGACATGCAAGAAGCATTGGTATTCAATCTACAGAAGTTTTCGATTCACGACGGTGCAGGCATCCGCACGGACGTGTTTTTTCAGGGATGCAATCTGCGCTGCGGTTGGTGCAGCAATCCCGAAAGCCAGCCGATGGAGCCGCTGCCCGGCGAGAAGGCGATCGCTTACACGGTAGAGACTCTTGTTGCCGAGCTCGTCAAGGACAAGCCGTTTTACGACGAGAGCGGCGGCGGCGTGACGCTCACGGGCGGCGAAGCGTTGCTGCATCCGGAGTTTGTGTTGGAGCTCGCCCACGCGCTGCACGAGACGGGCATACATGTTGCACTGGAAACCGCAGCTTGCGTCAACGAAGATGTGTTCTCGCGCGTGCTCTCCGCCGTAGATTTTGCCTATATCGATCTCAAGCATTATGACGACGCAAAGCACAAATCCGGCACCGGCGTGGGCAACGCGCTGATCCTGCGCAACATAACAAACGCGCTCAAGAGCAGCACCCCTGTCGTGGTCCGTATCCCTGTCATCCCAGGGTATAACGACAGCGAAGCGGATTTTGCCGGGTTTGCAAAGTTTCTGCATGATCTTGGCGCAAAGGAAGTGCAACTGCTGCCCTTCCATCAGTTGGGTGAAAACAAGTATAAAAGATTGCAGATCGAGTATGCGTATGACGGGAAAAAGCAAATGCGAGACGGAGACCTCTCCGCCTTCGCGGAGACACTGACCAAAGCAGGAATACAAGTTCAAATCGGTGGATAATAATTTTTGCGTCGGTTCTCGACGCTTTTTTATTTTAACCCCTGTCTTTATCACCAAAAAGTATAAAAAAAGAAGCTTACGCCATTGTAAGCCTCTTCGCGCAAACGTACTCTTTCCTGAAAAAGAGTATAAAAAAAGAAGCTTACGCCATTGTAAGCCTCTTCGTCACTCTATTCGGTTTTTTTGCCCCCGACCCGGGATTCGTCCATCGGTGGTTTCTTCTCCGCCGTTGGAACGAACCGCACTGCTGGAGTGTTTGGTTACGCCGCGTAGATGCGCGAAGAGCCCGTGGTCTCGTTGAGGCTTCTGCCGTCTTCCATCATGAACCGGATGAGACGAATGGTATCGCGCTCGGATTCGGTTTCGATAGAAAGCTTGGTGATGCCGTTCTGCGTGTCGAGCAAGAGGTTCTGAACAAAAGTGTTTCCCTTGAGTTCTTCCGGCTCGCGTTCAGCGACGATCAGTTTGATCGAACCTTCGCTGTTGTTGACGATTTCGAAAAAGCGTCTGAGGTTGGTCACGTTGACTTTCATCATGTTAGTGTTTCTCCTTTCATTTACTTCGTTGTCATTATACTTTCTATTTCATAATAAATCAACCACTATTACGCTATTTTTTGTGATTATTCTTCCACAACATCAAATACAGGTAAAATTGATGTGAATTTAACGTGAAATCGGCACTTTTGCCGCTTCGTTTTTGCGTTATGTATGCGATTTTCCATACATAATACCCGTTTTTCATGGCATTTTCACGCTCGCCAAAAACACCAATAGCCGCTGACTACTGTCATACGGCGTATCATTCGTTTTCTGTTCGGGTCCTAGTTGGTTCTTCGTCGGGCACGGTTGCCCGAGCTTGGAGGTGATTTGTGCTTTCGATCTGCAAATCACCGGGTAACGAAGCTGAACGGTTTCAGCTAATTTGATTATAATACCGGTTTTTGAAAAATACCAGCATTATTTTTCAGGAATCTTGTTTAGACAGTGCTCTTGCTAATGTATGCTGTGGCATAGTCGTTTATCGCACGCGCGAATATTGCACGCCGGAGTTCTTCAACACGATCTGGAACTTGTTGCTGTCCCCGCGCGCAAGCTCTACGCAGTATTCAAAGATTTCGCCAGCCGTATTCTTGGAAATGCGCTGGATGCGGAAAGCCGCCTCGCCCGCGCGCATGTGCAGGAGCTCAGCATCGCGCTTGTTCAGCGTGACCGCCTCATAGATCTCCACCGCTTCCTGCGGAGAAGAGCCGGAGCACTCACGAATGGTCGCATACAGCGAATCGTTGAGCTGTTCCCGCGCGAGCTGCGGGCAAATGCGTGTTGGTATATATGCGGTCTCCATCAGAAGCGGCTCGCTGTCCGCGAGGCGTAACCGTTCGATGCGAAAACAAGTCTCGCCAGGCGAGAGTTGCAACGTCTCCGCAATCTTTACCGGCGGATGGACGGTTGTAAACGAGAGCACCTTGGAGCTCGGCGTGAGCCCCAGCGCAATCATCTCCGTCGTGAAGTTGTAGAGGTTGTTGATGCTGCGCTTAAGCTTCGGTTTGCAAACACGCGTACCGACGCGCTTCTTGCGCACGATCACGCCCTCTTCCTCCAGCATCTGAAACGCCTGGCGAACGGTCGATCGGCTGATGGAGAGCATCTTGCAAAGCGCCGTCTCGGTTGGCAGCGCATCTCCTTCCCGCAGTTCGCCGGAGGAAATCCGCGCGGAGAAATAATTCGCAAGCTGCAAATAGACCGGCGCTTCGTCCGTCCAGATGATCTTCATATTGTTCCAGTCCATGTGATTGTTCCTCCAAAGGGATGGATGATTCGGTCGGATCGGAAGAGATGTTTTGTGTGATTAAGAATGCGCGTGTATCTTACGAAGATTTACCGCAGGCATTGTGTCGCTTTAATTCTTACATTATACACGATTTGTATGGTCGCGCAATGAAAAATCGCCTAATTGAAGGGTTTCACAGCGTTTGCGCAAGAGATATTGCGCCCGCTTCCAGCAAATGCGGCCGAATCAAATGTTGCTCAAACTCAACTTAATCGATTTAGTGGTCAACGATTGTTTCTCGCAGATTGTGCGTTCTCTCATCTGGATTTCGTTCGTAATTCTTCGTTTTGCAAAAATGTATGCAGTCTATGCCAATATTTTTATACATTGAAACGACTTTTTTGCCCCTTGATTGTATTGACAAGCGAAAAAGAAGCGGCTATAATCAAAAGCGCGAAATCGTTTAAGGATATCTTAATTTTACTTATTCTTTTTGCACAATTCTATTTCACAACGTTCAGCTAATTTTATCGACGATGATGCTATCGTCAATCGGTTCTCTCAATTTCGTTCGACAGGCGGGATAAAACATCATGGTGACGATCAAGGATATTTCCGAGCGCTGCGGCGTTTCGCGCGCAACGGTGAGCAAAGCGCTCAACGGACACACGGATATCGGCGCGGATACCATCGCGCAAATTCGCCGTGTCGCAAAAGAGATGGGCTATTTGCCGAACGCGACAGCGCGCGGACTAAAGCTCGGACGTTCACACAACATCGGTGTTCTGTTTGTCGACAAGACGGCCTGCGGCCTTACACACGAATACTTTTCGTCGATCCTCGACAGCCTCAAGGTCGAGTCAGAACGGCTCGGCTACGACATCACATTTATCAGCAAAGACATCGGCGAATTTAAAATGGACTACTATGAGCACGCGAAATACCGCAATTGCGACGGCGTGATCATAGCTTCTGTTGATTTTTCTGATCCCGCGGTGCTGAAGCTCATCGCAAGCGAAATCCCGACCGTTTCGCTCGATTTTGTCTACGACAACCGCACTTCCGTGCTTTCGGATAACATCGGCGGCGTCTCCGCACTGGTGCATTATTTCTACGAAATGGGTCATCGCAAAATCGCCTTTATCCACGGCGAAGATACGTCCGTTACGCAGAAACGACTCATCAGCTTTAACAAAACCTGCGCAAGTCTCGGCATCAAGGTGCCGGAATACTATATTAAGCCTGCTTTGTACCATGACCCGAAGCTCAGCGGGCTCGCCACGCGAGAGCTGCTTGCGCTCAGCGATCGGCCAACCTGCATCCTCTACCCTGACGATTTTTCCTTTATCGGCGGTATGAACGAGCTGGAACGGCAAGGCATCTCGATTCCGGAAGACATGAGCGTCGCGGGTTACGACGGAATTCTGCTTTCGCAGGTGCTCCGTCCGCGCCTGACCACCTATCATCAGGACGCAGAGGCGATGGGACGCGAAGCCGCTGCAAAGCTTGTTGAACTCATCGAGCAGCCGAAGACCGCGCTGCCGCAGCAGATCATGGTCTCCGGCCAGCTGCTCAAGGGCGATACGGTCAAGGACATCAACGATTAACCGACAAATTCCAACCTTCCCCTTCTAACCGATCTACTTGTGGCAATCAAAACGTTTGGAGGCGCGCACGATGGAAAGCATCACCAACGAAGAGTTATCGCCGAATTACTTCGGCACGCACGTGTTCACACAACTACAAAGCAACACACAGAGGAATTTCATGACGCAATCGCTCATCAAACCTGTAGGAAGAATGTTTTATCTGCAACGCTGCGGCGTCGCGCTCGATGCCGCGCATGCAGGAGTGTTTTCTCATCCGGCATGTCATACCGCACCTGCTCGTGTTTTCGGTTCGGATACGTTCCTCCACGTCTCCGGCGGCTGGCACGATGCCGGCGACTACGGACGGTATGTTGTGCCCGCTTGTAAAGCCGTTGCCGATTTGCTTCTGGCGTTTCGGGCCGCGCCGGAAGCATTCGGTGACGACTGGGATATTCCCGAAAGCGGAAACGGCGTTGCGGACGTGCTGGACGAAGTGCGCTTTGAGCTGGAGTGGCTCTTGAAAATGCAGCGCGACGACGGCGGCGTCTACCACAAGGTGACCTGCGCATATTTCCCGGATATCACCGCAAACCCGCAGGAAGAAACCGCGGATCTGTTCGTCTTCCCCGTCTCCACTGCTGCAACAGGCGATTTTTCCGCCGTGATGGCGATGGCAGCCCCGCTGTATGAATCGATCGACCGCACGTTTGCAAAAAAGTGTTTGCGTGCCTCGGTCAACGCATATGAGTTTTTGAAGCACAGTAAACCCCTGCCCTTCCATAATCCGGCAGGCGTCGTCACGGGACAATATGACGACGAGACGGATACAGACGAGCGGTACTTCGCCGCCTGCGCGCTGTATCAGGCAACGGGTCAGTCCTATTATCTCGCGAACGCGACCGCGCACTATCAGGCAGGACGCTCGGCAGATTTTGGTTGGGCGGACATGGGCGGCTACGGCAATGCCGTAATGCTATTTGGTCAGCGCGCCTGTGAAGACGATTTCTTAGCGGGACGCATCCGTTCGGATCTGCTCGCAACCGCAGAACAAATCTGCGAGCGTAGCGAAAAGAGCCCGCTCGGCATCTCGATTACAGAGTTTCTCTGGGGCAGCAATATGTACCTGCTCAATCAAACGATGACGCTACTGCTGGCAAACGACGCGCAGCCCAGCGAACGATTCCGCAAAGCCGCGCGCACGCATCTCGATTATATCCTCGGCAACAATCCGCTCGGCGTCAACTACATCACCGGAATCGACGAATCCTCGCCGAAATACCCGCATCACCGCCCGTCAGCTGCAGCAAGGCAAGCCATGCCCGGCATGCTCGTCGGCGGTCCCGATGAAGGTCTCCACGACCTTGCGGCCAAGACGCTGCTCTCCGGCAAACCCGCGGCGGAATGCTATATCGACTCCGTCGAGAGTTATTCCACTAACGAAACCGCTATCTACTGGAACAGTGTGCTGATCTACGTGCTCGCGCGCATGAGCAAGCTCGAAGCATAAAACACCACGCAACACAAAACGGCGGAGCATCGCGCTCCGCCGTTCTTTGTTTCTTCGATTATAGTCCCAGCTGCTGGCCTGCCGCCTCTTCCGCCGCCTTGCAGGTTTGGTATGCGGCTTCCAGATCGGTGCCACAGCAGATCACTCCGTGGTTCATGAGCAAGCACCCGTTACGATCGCCTAGCGCGCCCAGCGCGACCTTTGAGAGCTTCTTGGTCGATGGCAGCGCATGCCCTGCGCAGCGCATCTCGTCGCCTACCAGACGTTTCATATCGCCCTCGATGCAGCAGATGCTCTTTCTCGCCGCCGCAAACACGCCGCAAAGCTTCGCGTGCGTGTGAATCGACGCGCCGACATCTGACCGCGCGGCAAAGATATCCCGATGCAAGCGTTTCTCGCTCGTGGGTTTGCGTTGATTGCCGTAATCCAGCGTCGTTAGCTCTACTTTCACGATATCTTCCGGCGTGAGCAGGCGATAATCCAGCCCGCTCGGCGTGCAGAGCATGTATCGTTCATCCAGCCGCACGGCGAGATTTCCCCACGTGCCCTGTAATAAGCCCTCGTCCTGCAGGCGTCTTCCATATTCCACAATCTGCGCGCGAATCTCGCGTTCCCGCGCGGTTTGTGCGGGCATATCGGCGGATTCCTCCGCGCACGGCTTTTGCACCGTTTCCGCGCTGAGATTGATCTTGGAATACTTCTTTTGATAGATGAAGTGCATCAGCGCCGCAGAAAACAGCGGCACACGCTTTGCTCCGCCGATTGTCTTGGCCAATAGATGCGTCATCGCGGCCTTTTCCAGCAGAATCGCGCCCGTGACCGCCTCGCTGATCGCACGCCCGGTGATCAGCATGCCTTCTTCTTTGACGAAGCAGCTGTTCCGCCCGCGCAAACACCGCGCGATCTCCTCCGGCGCAAGCGAAGAGGCAACGCGTGCGGTCAGGCCTACGATCTGCGCCATATCGTCTAGCTCCGCGGTCAGCGCGCGCATCCGCTGCGCGACCACCGGCGCATAGGTACCGGTGAGCAGCAGGAGCGCCTTTGCCTCCGGTTTGACGGTAAACGCGAAGAATAACGGCTCCTGCGCCTCTCCCGTCGAAACTTCCTGCATGGTCATGTCCGCGCCCGCGAGTTCGGCGAAGAAGATCTCTCCGTCGTCTCCGCGCAATGCAGCTTTTACCGAGAGCGTATCGCTCAGCAGTCCTTCATGGCGGAGTTGTGCCGAGAGTTCCAGAAAGGCCTTTGTAGCCTGTGATTTCGTCATATATTCTGCTCCTGTCAAGCTTTCACTTTCTCCTCGGTGAATCGCTTTCCGTTCGCCGCCGCATACACGCTCGCGAGCGAATGGTAAAGCTGCTGATACTGCGAAAACAGCGTGTCATACACCGATTGGTTTTCGTCGTTTGGCGTGAACACCGCGCTTACGCGCACAAACTTCTTCGCATCCGCAAACGATGCGAGCTCGCCAAGGCCGATTAGCGCGACCACCGCCGCACCCACAGCGCCCGCGTTGCGCGGGTTTTCGACCACGCTGATGTTACGCCCTGTTACGTCGGATAAAATCTGCATCCAGCCCTTGTCCAGCGCGCCGCCGCCGATGATACGGATATCGTCGCAGGCGATGCCGTAATCCTTGCAGAAGTTCTGCAAAATCCAGCGGATGTTGAAGGCGATGCCCTCGTAGACCGCGCGCATCAGGTGCTCACGCGTGTGCACCATCGTGATGTTGAACAGCGTCGCTCTGGTGGTCGTGCTCGAAACCGGACAACGCTCGCCAAGCATCCACGGCGTGCAGATCAGTCCGTCGCTTCCTGGCGGCACATGGGCAATCACCTCGTCCATATAGTTGAACACACCCGAGCCGTACTTCTCCTTCTCGTGGCGGAAGAACTGGTCGCGAATCCACTCGATGTTCGCGCCCGCGCTCTCTGTGATGCCCGCAATCAGGTTCATCGCAGGATCGGCGCTCTGAATCGCCGCCGCGCCGTGCTTGAAGCTATCTCCCGTTCTGGTCGCAGCCGCAACCCAAGCAGAGGTGCCGAGGTAGACGTGCACGTCGCCATCCTCCGACTGGCCGGAGCCGACCGCCGCGGACTGCACATCGTCACATCCGCCGAACACGGGCGTACCCGCAAGCAGGCCCGTCTCCTGCGCGGCGTCTTCCGTCAGGCCGCCGACCATGTCCGTGCTCTTGACGAGCGGCGGGAGTTTCTTCATATCAATTCCCGCAAGCGGGAGAACAGACAACCATGTTTTCTTTTTGAGATCGAATCCGTAGCCGGAGGCGCCGGAAAGCTCCGTGGCCATCCGTCCCGTGCAGCGGAATTTGAGATAGCCGTTGACGTCGAGGATTCGATGGGCGTTTTGATAGACCTCCGGACGTTCCTCTTTGAGCCAGATGATCTTTGCGATGCAGTCCTTGCCCATGATCGGCGTACCCGCGAGCAGTGTAAAGAGCCGTTTGCCGCCGATCTTCTTCATGATATTCTGCGCCTGCTTCTCCGCGCGTCCGTCTACCCAGGTGATGTTCGGATAAAGCACGGTTCCGTCCTCCGAAACGGGGATGACACCCTGCGCCTGCGTGGAGAACACAATCGCCGCGATGCTGTCCGGCGAGATGTCGTTGTCTTTGAGCACGCGTTTGCTGGTTTCGCAGACGGCTTTCCAATAGTCCGCGGGGTCCTGTTCGACCCATGCGGGGTTGGGATAATAGGTCGGATACGGTTCGCTCGCCGTCGCGCGAATCGTTCCGTCAAACCGTACCAGCACCGCTTTGTCGGAACTGGTACCGATGTCGTGGGCAAGGATATAGCGTTCCATCTGGCTCTCTCCCGTCTGTGTCATTTATCGTGTGCGAATTTTTCTTTTGTTTGCTTCTCAGCGCGCGCCGGTGTTGACCACGTGTGAAAACACGGTCTCAAACCGCGTGAGCGCATCCGCGATCACTTCGTCGGTGTCCGCCAGCGAGGTGTATAGGCGGCTGCCCGCCAAGGTTACGATGCCGTTTGCCATGTAGGCCGCGCCCATGCGCTCCATCGCGTCCTTGCGGCGCGTCATCATCGCCTTGTTTTTCAATAGTCCCAGCGCGGACTTGACAAAGCTCATGCTGGAATAGTCATAGCTCATCGCGCCCGTGCATTCGAGATGCACGATCGAACCCTGATTGTACGCCACAAACGGCAGGTCGTATTTCGCGATCAACGCCTTCAATCCGTCGGTGAGCTTATCGCCCTGTTTGCCAGCAACTTCGCAGGCATTGGTGCGCTCGATCTCGCGAATCGCGGTATAACCCGCAAGCGACGAGAGCGGGTTTGCCGCCAGCGTGCCGCCGACATACGCGCGGTGTTTGCCCGTTGCAAGTCCCGCCGCCATCAAAGAAGCGTATTCCTTCTTTCCGCCGACGCCGCCCGCCGCGGGATAGCCGCCCGCGACGATCTTGCCGAAGATCGTCAAATCCGGCACGATGTTAAAGTAGCCCTGCGCGCCGCCTAGGCCCACGCGGAAGCCCGTCACGACCTCGTCGAAGATCAAGAGTGCACCGTATTTGTCGCACAGCGCGCGAACGCCCGCGTTATACGCCTGCGCAACAGGACGCGTACCGCTCTCCGGGCCGACCGGCTCGACGATGACCGCAGCCGTACCGCCCTTGACACGGTTGAGGCGCAGCATTGTTTCGAGCATGTGCAGATCATTCGGACGCACCTCGTCCGTGAGCGCATAGCAACCTTTCGGGATGCCGTGGGATTCCAGCAACGCGCGACTGCCGGGAATCTTCAGCCCATACACCATCTGATCCGACCAGCCGTGGTACGCGCCGCCGATTTTAATGATGCGCTTGTGGTTCGTCGCGATGCGCGCGATACGCAAGGATGCCATCACGGCCTCCGTACCGCTGCCGAGCATGCGGAACATCTCGACTGCGGGCATGTGCCGGTGAATCTCTTTTGCGATGAGCAGCTCCGCTTCATGCAGAAGTCCTGTGACCGGGCCGCATTCTTCGATCAATCCCATCGCGGCCTTACGAACAGCTTCGTTGTTGCTGCCAAGGATGGTTGGGCCGCCCGCCTGTAAAAAGTCGATATAGCGGTTGCCGTCCGCGTCGGTCAAATAGGCACCGTCCGCGCGCGTCACGCAGATCGGAAACGGTTTGTTGAACGCGAGATTGTGCTGCACACCGCCGGGGATATACTCTTTTGCTTCCTCATATACCGCACGGGAACGGGTACACTTTTCGTCAAAATAGCGCATGACTTCGTTCTGATAATATTCCGAAGAAACCTCATAAATCGGTGCATCGGTGAGTTTCTTGAGTTGTTCGTTGATTGCGTTGGGATCATCCCAGCGGCTGATGCCACTCTGTTCCATAATATGAATCCTTTCTAATGATAAACTGATTTTTTTATTGGTCCGCGCGTACGCCGCGCAGTAAAAGTTCCAGCATGCCGCGCATCTGCTTGCGCATCTGTTCCGCCTCAAACGGCAGTCCAAACGCCAGCTGATGGTTGACCTGCCCGTAATAGAGCCCCATTGTCATCTGCGCAAGCAAGGCGGCGGAAACGCTCGCCTTTGCAAGAGATGCTCCGAACTCCTGTTCAAACTGCCGCGCGATGAGCCGCTCGATCTCGCTGACCCTGCCGCTTTCGCCGCCGAGAATCGTGGCGTTGGCAAGCCTCGCCATCACGCGCGGATAATTCGCCGTGTCATCGATGAGCTTATCGAGCAGCGCATGGATCAGCGCAAGTCCGCTTAGTTCCGACTCCTCGCCAAAGTCGATGAGTTCACCGATCTCCGCTACCGCAAGCGCCTGCTGCAGCTCTGCCGCGTCCGCAAAGTGGTTGAACACCGTCGTGCGGCAAACGCCTGCCGTCTCCGCGATATCGTCAAAGGGCACGTTGCCCACACCGTTCTTTTCATACAAAACCTTCGCCGCGTGCAAAATCGCGCGTTGCGTTCTGGTCCGTTTCCGTTCGCTCATAGTTTCTCCTCCTGTTCTGCGGCCTGCGCCTGCATTTGCGCCTGCCTCTTGATTGCCCGATCATTGGTGTTGATGCTGTCCTTGTAGACCACCAACCGCCAGAAAAGAAACTCCGTGGTCAGGTTGATCAGCATCGTTCCAAATAGAATGACGTAATAGTTCCAGCCGATATTGGCCAGCGCATTGCCCCATAGCGTGGAAAGCGGCGTAAACACGCAGTAGTATCCGGCGACCAGCAGCATGGCGCGCGGAATATTGGCGGCGCTCTGGAACGTGAACTTGCGATTTAGCGTGAAATTCCAAAGCACACTGAGTCCCAACGCGATGAGATAGCACGGCCAATACGGCCAATCGAGAATCTCATGTAGCAGCGAAAACGCCAGCGACTGGATCGCACCAGCCGAAATGGAAAACAGCACGTATTTGACAACGCGCACAACCTCTTCCTTCTTCTCGTGTTGCATGACGACGCAATCCCCTTTTTCAATTGTTTGGTATATCTGTATTTCAATTTGGATTTGAGTACAATTTCAAGTTATCACGATTTCTCTGTTGCGTCAATAGACGCGTTGTGCAAAAACCATACTTTCTTTTCTTAATCATCAAAACGAAACCTATGGTTGAGAAAAATCAAGCTTCAAACCGCCATATTTGTGGAAACTTTCTCTTTGGTTGTATAATTGGTATGAATTGAACCGGCTTTTTCACGGTTCCGTCATCTAGTTGATTGCATGTTGAATGACAATCTGATAGGATACCAACGTGTGTGATTCGCTTCATACACCTAGAGCATCAACATCACGCGGATGGCTTTGGCGATTCGCTGTCGAAACAACAAGGAGACACCATGCAACCCAATTTTGATCTGGATCAATATTTAAACGACGGCGTGGAGCTCATCGTCAAAGATGCGCTCGCGGCCAGCTTGAAAAACCCGAAGGAGACCGCGTTTCTGCTTTCCTTTGCCCTCGCGGGCAAGCGCGCGGAGAAAACGCGCGCAAAGCACGCAGCCGCAGGCAGGCATATTCCGTCATTTCTGATTGCGAGCATCACCAATCGCTGCAACCTGCACTGTGCGGGTTGCTATGCGCGCGCAAACAGCATCTGCGACGACGCTGAAACCACCGCGCTTTTGACAGACGCGGACTGGTGCCGCATTTTTGAGGAAGCTGCCGATATGGGCGTTTCGTTCTGCCTGCTCGCGGGTGGTGAGCCGATGATGCGGCGCGGCGTGCTGGAATGCGCGGCAAAACAGCGGGATATTCTCTTTCCCGTCTTCACCAACGGCACGCTGCTCAGCGACAATATGCTGGAGTTGATCGATCAAAACCGCAACCTCGTGCCGATCGTGAGCATCGAAGGCGACGAACAGCAGACCGACGCGCGGCGCGGCGCGGGCACCTATATAAAACTCACCGCAAACATGGATCGCATGCGTGAAAAGGGCATCCTCTTCGGTGCATCCGTCACGCTCACCACGGAGAACATCAAGACCGTCACGAACGACGCGTTTCTTGCGCAACTGCGCGCGTTCGGCGCGAAGGTCGCGTTCTTTGTTGACTATGTTCCGGCGGACGCGGGCACGGAAGCGCTCGCACCCGGCGACGCGGAGCGGGAATATCTCGCAAGCCGACTGGACGAGCTGAGAACAAAGCAGGACGGCATGATCTATGTATCTTTCCCGGGTGACGAACAGTTCTCGGACGGCTGCCTCGCTGCGGGACGCGGATTCTTTCACATCAACCCCACCGGCGGCGCGGAGCCCTGCCCGTTTTCGCCTGTTTCGGACACGAACCTCAAGCACACTTCTCTGCTTGCCGCGCTCGATTCCCCGCTCTTTACGCGCCTTCGTGCAAGCGAACTGCTGCGCGGACATCACAGCGGCGCATGCGCACTCTTTGGCAAGGACGAGGAGCTGTCCGCCATGTGCGGCAACTGATTGACGTTACCTAATATAAGCGATCATCGCTTTTGAACCACCAGAACGGAGACTACATGCGAATTCCCTTAATCGAGCGAGATCTGCCCAACTACACCAGAGGCGAAGAGATCTTCCACATGGCTTCTCACATCACAGGAGGTGTGTTTGCGTTTGTCGCGCTGCTCCTCTGTGTCATCAAGTCCGCGCTCGGCGGCGACGCATGGGCAATTTCCTCGTCGATCGTCTACGGCGTGATGATGATCATCCTCTACTGCCTTTCCAGCGTCTACCACGGGTTGAAAGCCTCGTTGGGTAAAAAAGTGCTCCAGGTACTGGATCATTGTTCGATTTATTTCATGATCGCGGGCACCTATACGCCCGTGCTGCTCGTGGCACTGCGTCCGCTGTATCCCACGCTCGCGTGGACGGTATTTGGCGCGGAGTGGGCGCTCACCGCGCTCGCGGTTACGCTCACCGCCATCGATCTCAAGCAATATCGCACGTTTTCGATGTTTTGCTACATCTTCATGGGTTGGGCGGTCATCTTCTTTGTGAAATACGCCCTAGTTGCGCTCTCGCCCGGCGGGTTCTGGCTCCTGCTTGCGGGCGGCCTTGCGTACACCATTGGCGCGGTTCTCTACGGAATCGGCGGAAAGCGACGGTATTTTCATGCGATGTTCCACATCTTCGTGCTTGCGGGCAGCGTGCTGCAATTTCTTTCGATCTTCTTATACGTGTTATAAACAAAAAAAACTCCCGCTTCTGCGGGAGTTTTTTTGTTTGTCACGCTATACTTCAATCTCGCTTTTTAGTTGAAAGCTGCTCTTGTCAAACGACAGCATGCCTTCGTCACGCATCTTGCACAGTTCATTGCTCATCGCACTGCGGTCTACGCAGAGATAGTCCGCGAGCTGCTGGCGGTTGAACGGAATCTCAAACTGATCGCTCCCCGCGGAGAGTGACTGGCTGGAAAGATACGAGAGCAGCTTCTCCCGCGTTGTGCGCTTGCTCATGTGCGAAAGCTTCATCGTCAGTGCGAGGTTCTTCTTTGCAGACTCGGCGAGCATATTTTGCACCAGCCGCGTATGAAAGCGGCACGCGCTGGAGCAGATCTCGAGCATATGGCGCGCGTCGATCATCATCACCGCACTCGGTTCCGCCGCAACTGCACTGACGCGAAGCAGTTCCCCCGGCAGAAACGCATACGATTCGCCGAATGTCTCGCCCGGCCACACGTCCGCGATGATGTTGCGGTTGCCCCAGAAATCCTCTTCAAGGATCTGCACCCGCCCGGAGAGAACCATGCCGACGGACGTGATATCCTCGCCCTGATGCAATATGATCTCGTTTTTTGCAAAGTCACGATAGCCCGGCGCAAGGCAGCTGATCAGCGTCGGTAGTTCATCCTCCGTCGTGCCGCGAAACAGCGTGGTCTTCTTCAAAAATGCATAGGACACCTGCGGGTTTCCCTGGGCGCTCATCGTCTTCCCTCCTTCGGATTGAATCCGGTTATTCAAAATCAGACTCTGTCTTCTATTGTCTACAACGTTATTTTACCGTAAAATCGATCGTATTATCGTTGTATTTCCAACATACTTGTTTGCTTTATCATAGTATACTGCGGTTACAGCGTCAAGAGACGTCGTCACTTTTTGATTCAGCCGATGCTTGAATCACGAATAATAACGATTGAAAGCCAATAGCGAAAGGAATTTTTGAATATGATCCGCCAGATGATCCAGATCGACGAAGAACTCTGCAATGGCTGCGGCGCCTGCGCCAGCGCGTGTCACGAGGGCGCGCTCGCCATCGTCAACGGCAAGGCCAAGCTCATGCGGGACGATTATTGCGACGGGCTTGGCAATTGCCTCCCCGTCTGCCCCACGGGCGCGATTACGTTTGTAGAGCGCGAAGCCGCGGCCTACGACGAAGCAGCGGTCAAAGCAAAGCAGGAGAAAGAGAAGGCCGCGGTGCACACCGCGCATGCAACACCGCATTTCGGCTGCCCCGGCACGCGCAGCCGCGCCATCGAACGGCAGGAACGCACGGAGGAACCCTGCGGCTGCTCCACCGCGACTACGGAGAGCACAGCAACCTCGCGCTTGAGCCAGTGGCCGGTGCAGATCAAGCTCGTGCCCGTCAACGCGCCGTATTTCAACCGCGCCAAGCTGCTTATCGCAGCGGACTGCACTGCGTATTCCCGCGCGGATTTTCACGAGCGGTTCATCAAAAATCATGTTACGCTCATTGGCTGCCCGAAGCTGGACATGGCGGATTACGCAGAGAAGCTCACCGAGATTTTGCGCCACAACGACATCCAGAGCGTCACGGTCGTACGCATGGAGGTGCCCTGCTGCGGCGGCATTGAGCACGCGGTCAAGAGCGCGCTGTTAAACAGCGGCAAGATGATTCCCTGGCAGGTGGTCACGATCGCAACCGACGGTACGATCCTCGACTAAACGAAAGCAAGCTGGAAAGCGCCGGATTTCTTCCGGCGCTTTCTGTTTTCGAAATCCTCTTGTTTCATACAGTTTTGCTAAATACTGTTATCAGTGATTATATATCGATTGTTTTGAGCCAGTATGTGCGTGATCCTCCAATGAGAATAAGGATTTGAAAGCTTTTCTTGCATTTTTGGAAAACAGTTTTATAATGTAATTATCTTGTATAGACAGGAAATCCGGTCAAGGGGGTTGAGCGAAATGAAATCCAACGAACAGCCGATCTTTCGGCAAATCATCGACCGCATCAACGCCGGTATCGACAGCGGCGAGTATGCGCGCGGCGACGCCATCCCATCGGAACCCGAACTCTGCAGGCAGTTTTCCACCACGCGCATGACCGTTCGTCGTGCCATCGACGCGCTGGTCAACGAAGGGAAGCTCTTTCGTGTACAGGGCAAGGGTACCTTTGTCTCACAATTTGAACTCGACAAGACATATCAAAAACAGGGTTTCTCGAGCAACATGCGCTCGCTCGGCGTGCAACCCTCCAGCGAAGTGATTCAGGCTGAGGAGTGCCCCGGCGATCCGGAAGTGCGCCAGAATCTCGAGATGGCGGTCGACGAGCCGATCTTCTGCCTCAAACGCATCCGCATGGCGGACGAAAGCCCGATCGCCATCGAACGCGTCTGGATTTCTTTGCGCAGATTTCCACGGCTGAAGGAGTTTGACTTTTCACAACGATCTCTCTACGACGTATTGCATCAGGAGTTTGGGCTGGATCTGACCAACGGTTATTCGCGGCAGCGTGTCAACGCGGTTCCGGTCACGGGTGAAGACGCAGAAGCGCTCTTTCGCGCAAAGAAAGGCATCGCGCTGCGTATCCGCAACGTAGACTACGACAAGACGCACCGCCCCTTTGCGATGGCGGATACCCTCTATCACGGCGGCAAATACACGCTCGATATCATCATCTAACGGATCTAGGCTTTCCACGCACGCAAAACAGCCGCCCATACAGGCGGCTGTTTGTTGTTGTGCCAATTTGTTTACTGGATGGCGTGCAGAACCTTGTAGAGCAGCTGATACAGCGTCTCCGCCTCACTCTTGTTGAGTGGTAGGCATGCGCCCAACCGTTCCGGAATCGTCGCCGCGCGTGCGCGGAGCTCTTCCCCCGCCGCGGTGACGGATACGATCACGCTCCGCTCGTCCGCCGCGTTTCGTTGACGGGACACGAACCCCTGCGCTTCCATCTTCTTGAGAAGCGGCGTGAGCGTTCCGCTGTCGAGATAGAGGTATTCGCCGAGCTCTTTGACGGTCAGAGACCGCTTCTCCCAGAGCACCATCATCGCGATATACTGTGTGTAGGTCAGCCCGATTTCGTCGAGGAACGGCTTATACAGGCGGACGACTTCCTTGGAGACCGCATAAAGCGGAAAACACAGCTGGTTTTCCAGCAATAACGCGTCATACTTGCCGTTTGCCTCTCCGCAGAGGGCCGGTGCGGCAGCTTGTTCGCTCATGTTACTCGCTTCCTTTCGTTCTATTTTCTCCGCTCTCCCTTGCAGGTGCGTGAGAATGTTTTATGTATTGTTGTACTCTCTCAGTTCCTTTACAGGAGTGCGAGAATGTCCTTTTCGATGCTTTCAGGCGTGTCCGTCGGCGCAAAACGTTTGACGACATTGCCCTCGCGGTCGATCAAAAACTTGGTGAAGTTCCACTTGATGGAGGAACCGAGCGCGGCTTTCTTTTCCTTTTTCAGGAACTTGTAAAGATCGCTGGCGTTTTTGCCGTTGACGTCAATCTTTGCAAACCGCGGGAATGTCGTGCCATAGTTCAGCGTGCAAAAACTCTGAATCTCGTCGATAGAACCAGGCGCCTGATTGCCAAATTGATTGCAGGGGAAGTCGAGAATCTCGAATCCTTTGTCCTTGTGCGCGTCGTAAAGCTTTTGCAGCCCCTCATATTGCGGAGTGAAGCCGCAGCCTGTTGCGGTGTTGACGATCAAAAGTACTTTTCCTTTATATGTCGAGAGCGAAACGTCTTCGCCCGCTCTTCCCTTTACGGTAAAATCATAAACGTTCATGTACGTAAACTCCTTTCGTTTATTACAATTTGATTTTATTCAATTTATATGATCTTGTCAAGAATAATTCTCAAATATATTATTTTTCGCTTTGATTGCACGCTTTTTGATTGATATTCTTGGTAAAACAGCATCTCCCGAACAAAAATCAGAGCCGCCATTTCTGGCGGCTCGATTGTTTGCCGGGAGGCGCGTCCTGTTTTGTTGCTTTCTTAGGCGATCTCCAGCTTGCGGGATGCGGGCAGGGTTTCCTGTTTTTTCGGTAGTGTCAGTTTCAGGATGCCGTCCTCATATGCCGCTGCGATGTCCTCGGTTCGGATGCCGGTCATATCAAAGCTGCGGGAGAAGCTGCCATAGACGCGCTCGCGCTTGATATAGTTGCCTTTGCTGTCCTTTTCCTCGGTGCTGTCGTTGCGCTCCGCGCGGATGGTTAGTGTGTCGCCTTCGAGATTGACGCTGATGTCTTCCTTCTTAAATCCGGGCAGCTCGGCTTCGAGCAAATAGTTCTCGCCGTTGTCACGGATGTCGGTTTTGAAGTCGCGAACCGCGCTTTCTCCAAAGAAGCGGCGCTGCATGTCTTCAAGCTCTTCGAAGGGGTTGTAGAACGTCAGGTTGCGCTTTTTGCTGTAAGGTACTAATTCGAACATATCCATCTTCCTCCTTTGGAAAAATAAATGTTGTTTGCGCCGTAACCCAGGCGCTGGGTTGTGCGATTAATAGTGGTTCCTTATCGGAACACCTGTATCATACAAAAGAATTTTTACAAAAAAACAGACAGCTTGTAATGGAATTGTGAAATTTAGCACTCTAAGTGCGAGAGTGCTGATTGTGTTGTGCGCAATTTTGTTTTGGGAGGATAAGTCCGTTTTTACAAACAAAAAAGCCTGCTTTCACAGGCTCATCTCATTAGCTTTTACTTTATCAATCCAAACAAATCGAGCATCTGATACGAACGCAAAAAGAGCTCTGATGTGTCCGCAACGGTATCTCCAATCTCAAGAACCGGCAGTAGTATCTCGTCGCGAAACGCACCATTCACAATCAATCGAGCTTGAAGATGCGGAAAGAATTGTGATATTAAGAGATTCGCTTTTTCTACCGCGGGGATCATCCCTTCCAGTGTCGCGGGAGTCACTTTAGGCGACGCAAATATTATCTCTCCGCTTGTTGCGTGAGGAAAATATCCTGCAAGGCACATCGTCGCACGCAAACACTTTCTTGCTACCGCGAGTGCCGTATCTTCTTTCGTGCGCCCATAAAGCAGACCGCCTGCGTGGAAAGCCACATCCACTGCAATTACTTGATTGGTTCCGTCCGTACCAAATCGCGTTCCAAGAGCGTCTATTTCGCCTTGCCGCAACAGCTGGGTCATCAGAGTGGTTCCTTTGAATACGTTCCTGCCATAGACGCTCAAGAACTCACTCTCAGAGAATGTCATTAACTCTTGAATTGCCGCTTCGTTGTCGAGCTTCCAACTCGGAGATGTCTTCCAATTGGTTTGCGTGAGCTGGCAGCGTTCGATGTGTCGCAACCACGAATAAACTAGCGACTCTCCCATTTCTGTCTTCATAACTACCTCATAAAAATCCGCCGCAGGAAAGCGGCGGAATATATACCATATTTACTTACACTGGCGTGTCTGTTTTGGACTCCTTCTTCACAAGGCGGATGACGATGATATACATCGCAATCACGAACGCGAGGAACAACAGCAGCGAGAGCAGTGTGCCCATCAGTGCGCAGGCGTCATAGAACCCGTGCAGTAGCACCGCAACGAGAAATCCCGCCCAGAGATTTCGGCGCTTGCCGGCGACATTGCCCTCGTCATGGCAGCGCTTTGCCCGCGCGTAAAAGTAGCCCATGAACACCGCGAAGCCCATATGCGCGGGAATCGCGAGCAGCGCACGCGCAACCGCGGTCACCAGGCCGTAACCCATCACATAGCTGATGTTTTCAAACGCCGCAAATCCAAGCGAGACGAACACCGCGTAGACGATACCGTCAAAGCGAAAATTGAAGTTCGGGTCGCGCCACGTACGCCAGAGCAGAAAGACGAACTTCGCGCCCTCTTCCACCACGGCGACGACGAGAAACGCCATCACGATCGTATGCGCGGGCGATCCTTCCTCCAGATAAAGTGAAAGCAGATTGATCCCCAGCGTCTCTAAAATAACCGCGACGACCGCCGCCGCAACGCCGAGGAACACAAGACCGACCAGCATTCCCTTCGGCTCTTTTTCGATGGTGTCTTTGCGATAGATATAGCGCATCAAAAACAGCGCGGGCAGCAGCGCCGCGAGCAGATAGATGACCACAACCACGATGGACGGCAGCTGCATCAGCACAAGTGGGTTCCGCCTTTCCTAATATATACGTAAATCGTAAGAAGTTATGCGTTCGGGTCGCCGAGGTTTCTGTGCTTGCCGGAGAGTTCGTCCAGCACCACGCGGTTGACAGCGGTGACCGCCATCGCCTCCGGTGGGCACGCTTCCGCCGTGATGCCGCAATGCTCATTGAGCAACCGCACGCCCTTTATCGCATCTTCACCCTCCAACAGCTCGACGACACCGTAACCAATCACGCTTTCGTAATCGCAGGTATAGCCGCCTTTGCCGTTTGATGGAAAACCGTGGCAGAGATCCGCTTCGATGCAGACGCGCGGGAGCGAGCGAAGCAACTCCGCTTTTCTTCCCTCTTTCGCGCCGTGGAAATAGATCGCGAGCTTGCCATCCAGCACTTCAAAACCGAACGATAGCGGCACAATATACGGCGCGTTTTTGTCGCTGATGCCAAGGCGGATGGTATCGCATCGAGATATCACATCTACGATCTCATCAAAGTTTCTAATTTCACGACCTGCTTTTCTCATGTGTACTCCATTGGCTGTATCATGTCAGAGAGATACAGCTACTTTTGTTTCTAAGAGAATACCATAATTCGAACTGCTCCAACAGTAAAATATCGTGATTTTCCTGATTTATCCGAATTTTGTTGCTCATAATCTGGTTTCAACGGGTACACGGATCACCATTGATTCAAGTATTGACAAGCCAATTGGTCGTTATATACTAAAGATGTCGATTTTTTTGTTTTCAATCTGAATAACCTCTCTTATCTTGACTGGCTCTTTCTAGCTTCAACAACCGCATATCGAAAAGGAGGTTCTAAAATGAAAAAGGCAATCCCCTGCCTACTTGTCGTTCTTTTGCTCGCAAGCTGTCTTTCTTGCACTCCCGCTGCGACCTCCGACACCCCGCTTGCAACACCAACAGCAACGCCGACCGTCACCCCGCAATCCGACATTGAGTTGGCCGATACACCGGAAACGCTTGAAACCCAAATCCGCCAATATAAAGAGGAAGGCGACTTCGAGCGCGTCTATGAAGCTGCGATCAAGTTGACGCAAATCGACCCGACGAACACGGATGCTTATCTTGCAGCAGCGGGAGCGCTGCTTGTTCTCAATGAACAAAATGAGCAGGAGATGAAGCGAATTCTGGCGGAGGGCATCCTAAACGCACCGGAAGGCGTAAAGACGATCGCGAACTGGCTCGCGGAAAATCAGCTGGAAGGCGCGGTCGAACTGCCCTTCCAGCCTGACTACAGCGATCCCAGCCGTGTCAACGTGCTTGGCAACTCGGCCGGAAACATCACCAATACGATTCGCGCGGCGTACTGGCGCGGCGGGTTAGTCGCAACGCAGGACGGATGGATTTATTATTCGCGCTTTACGGGAGATTATGCTTCGCTTTACAAGATGCGCACCGATGGTAGCAGACGAATGAAGTTTGAGGGTGTACACGGTTACTGCCTGAATGTCGCTGGCGACTGGATCTATTTTATCAACCCCGACGACAACGATACCCCCTATCGTATGCGAACGGATGGAAGCGACGTGCAGCAGCTCTCTAAATTCGCCTGTTCCTCCATCAGCGTGTACGGCGATTGGGTTTATAGTGACGGCTATGGCGAAAACGGCTCGTACTATCGGTTCCGCATGGATGGTTCGGAGCAAACGCCGCTCACCGACTTTACCATCACTCTGAACTTTTGCGACGGCGAATACGGATATGTGATCAAAAAGAGCATGGAAGACGGCGGTATCGTTCGCATCCCAATATCGGGCGGCGCGCAAACGCGCGTCCGGGACGAAATCCCATCCTCCGGGTACTGCATCACAAGCGAGTTCATCTATACGCGCGATGAAAAAGACCCGTGGGTGATTGTTCGAACAGATCTGGACGGCAACAACGCAATACAGGTCTTCCGTGCAAACGACTTCATCACCGCGCTGAATGTTTACGAAGATAAGCTCATCGTCGCATACGGCGTGTACTCCGATTTTGAAGGCAACACCGTCAGCAGAGAGATCGCGATTGTCGATCTTGCCAGCGGCGAAGTCATCCGCAGTTGGGAGGCGCATACCGATCCGCTGTGCGTCGGTGAAGGATTTTTGTTTTACACCGAGCAGGACGAAGGGATGCGTTGGCACTGCGTCAATCTCGATACCGGCGAAGAGCTGAACATGGAATAATCCACCGCGCTGACAGTCAAATCAAAAACAAAGCGCCCGTATGTGCGGGTGCTTTGTTCTGTTTTGTCCACGCGAGCAGCATGATGGAAATCTTTGCACATTTGTGTTATCATGGCTCTAACTTCAAAAAACCATGTCTTACCGTAACGATATTTCGTGTTTCACCCTAAATACAAGCAGAAATTAGGGAGCTGCCCTATGCCGCGCAAACGTTCCAACGTAACCAAGGCGAACCTTTCGATTTTCGCCGTGATCGTGATGTCTCTCGTCACGCTTGCGAGCGTATTTGCTTATCGCGTGTTGATCACCCGCACCTTCAACCTTGACACCGGCGGATCAAGCTATTATCAATACCACATTGCAATGGTGACCGAGTCCCACACCGACCCCTTCTGGGAGAGCGTGTGGCGCGCGGCTAAGGAAGAGGGCGCTAAATCAGACGTCGTGGTCGAATGGATCGGCAACTCTCTGACGGAACAATATCCGCTCACGGCGCTGATGGAGATGGCGATTGCGGAAAAGGTCGACGGCATCATCCTCCAACCCGACGGCTCGGTCGCGATCAGCCAGCTGATCGTACGCGCCATCGAGAACGGCATCCCCGTAATCACCGTGATGTCCGATGCAACGGGCACCGGCAGGCAGGGCTTCGTCGGCTACAACAGCTATGATTTGGGGCAGCTTTACGGCGCGCAGGTTCGCGCTGCGATGGCGCAGATGCCGAGTGAATACCACGCGGTCGTGCTCTTTGGCAGCGACATCTCCGAAAACGCGCAAAACATCGTTTATTCAAGCATCAAGGAGAGCCTTGAAGGCAGAAACGTCACGCTCGACGTCGTAACCATCGACAACAACAATGTTTTTTCCGCGGAGGAAACCATCCGCGAGATGGTCGTGTCCAGCCCGAGCTCTGTTGCCAGCGCGGATACACCGCCGCAGCTCGGCAAGGATTACGGCCCGAATATGCTGATCTGCCTCAACGCCACCAACACCATCTGCGCCTATCAGGCGGTGGTCGACCACAACAAAGTTGGTCAGATTCAGATTCTCGGCTACTATGACTCGGACGAAATCCTCTCCGCAATCGAGAAACGCGTCATTCAGGCGACCGTCACCGTGGACGCAAACCGCGTCGGCGCTTCCTGCGTGACCACATTGATGGAGTATCTGGAACAAGGGCGCACGAGCGATTTTACCCCCGTCGTTTTACAGCTTGTCACTGCCGCCAATCTGGAGGATTACCGCGCGGCACACGAACAGACGGGAGGCACCGAATGAAGGTTCTCTCCCGCGTGCATCGCACGTTCATCGATTTACCGCTGCGCACCAAGCTGGTGCTCGTGTTTGCGTTCACGATGTTCATGGTTGCGTTTGTCAACATCTACATGCACCTGAGCATCAACAACTTCGTCGGCACCATCGACAAGGTCTATGCCAGCAACGTCAGCCTCAACCAACTGATGGTTGCGCTGGATGATGTGCAGGAAAACATGTTTCGCTACCTGAACACAAAGAGCACTGCCGCGCTCAACGATTATTATCTGAGCGAACAGAGCTACAGCGAGCAGATCATGAGTCTAAACGATCAGCCCACGGACAGTGAAATGAAGCTCATGGAGAAAAACATACGCAACATCTCCGGTCAATATCTCCAGCTCGCCGATTCTGCGGTTGCGGCAAAGCGCGGACGCGACGTCGAACAATACCGCTCGATCTACCGGGAAGCGAGCAAATATTACGGCTATCTGGATACCTATATCAACGAACTCAACAATGCGCGGTTTAAAACCAACGCCGACAGCTACAATACATTGCGCGCATCCCTCGGCTATATGCAAACCTTCAGCACGGTGATCCTGCTTGTCGCAATCACCGGAAATATGTTCGTGCTCATGCTGCTCTCCAGCACCATCACAAAACCGCTGACGAAACTTGCGCATCAGGTTGAGCAGGTTGGTAAAGGCGACTTTGACATCGACTTTATCTCTGTCGAATCCAGAGATGAAATCGGCGTGCTGGCGGACGCGTTCAACCAGATGACGGATAGTTTACGAGAGCACGTCGACCAGATCAAAACCCGCATGGCGGAGGAAAGCCGCCTCAAAGAGACGCAGCTTCGCATGGAAAGTAGCCTTAAAGAGAGCCAGCTGATCTTCCTGCAAAGCCAGATCAACCCGCATTTTCTCTATAACACGCTCAACGCAGGCGCGCAGCTTGCAATGATGGAAGGCGCCGAGAAAACGACGCTGTTTGTCGAAAACCTCGCGGACTTCTTCCGATACAGCGTAAAACACACCGGACAGGCCAGCAGCCTAGCGGACGAGATTAGCCAGGTGGAAACGTATTTGCACATCATCAACGTGCGCTTCTCCAACGAGATTCAATATCTCAAACGCGTGGAAGGGCCGATTGAACGCGTGATGATGCCGGGCGTAATCCTGCAACCCATCGTGGAAAACGCGATCAACCACGGCCTGCGCGACGTCAAGTGGGAGAAGCGCATTACTCTCACCGCGTGCGAAGAAGAGGATCGCATCCTCGTCACCATCACCGACAACGGCAAGGGCATGACGCGGGATGAGATTGAAACCGTTCTTGTCGCTCAGCCGGTCGCAATCGAGATGGACGGACAGCAACACCGCGGAACGGGACTGAAAAACGTCATCGAACGTCTGCGAATCTACTATGGCATTCACGACGTGTTTGAAATCAAGAGCGGCGGTCGCGGTCGCGGCACCGCGGTCACCATCATCCTGCCCAAAGGCGACATGCACATCGTCTGATATTATTTATAATCACACGATCAGTTCAATGGAGTAAAACATGTACAAAATTCTCATTGCAGATGACGAGGGCATCGAACTAGACGCGCTCACATTCATCCTCGAAAAAAGTTTCCCGGGCCAATGCGCCATCGAGACGGCAAAGACCGGCTACGATGCGGTCGAGCTCGCCGAGCGGTTCCGCCCGGACATCGCGGTGATGGATATCCGCATGCCGGGCATCAACGGCATGGAGGCGATTCAGGCGATCCAGGCGACCTCCCCCGGCATTCTGTTTATCGTGCTGACCGCCTATGATAAGTTTGAATACGCCAAGGAAGCCATCCGGCTTTCCGTGTTTGAGTTTTTGACAAAGCCCGTCAATCGGCTCGTCTTTGCGGACGTGCTGCGCCGTGCGATGGGCAAGGTGGATTCCGAGCGAAAGGCGCGCAACACCGCGCTGAAAACGCGCGAGCGCATGGAAAACATGCTGCCTGTGCTGGAAAACAGTTTTGTCTATCTACTGTTGATGCAGAGTGACGATCCCGCGGCCTATGCGCGTTTGTTTGACCTGTTGGGAATCGACTCTAAGTATGCGACCGTCATGGTGCTGGAGCTCACGCGCATGGTCGACGGCGACATGCTCGATCTCAACATCAAAACAAGCGAGGGTTACAGCGCGATCCGCGGGTTGATCAAAGAATCCTTCCCCTGTGTCGTTGGCCCCGCTATGGCAACCCGCATCATCGTCATTCGACCCGCAGAAGAGCCGGAAAATGAATACTATGAGCGCTTGCTGCTGATCGAACAGGGCCGCGCGCTGGCGCACCGCGTCGAGGACCGATGCGGCGTGGAATGCAAGCTCGGCATCGGGCCTTCCGTGCCGCTCAACCGCCTTTGCGAGAGCTATACACAGGCGGTGAAAGCACTGAAGCACTGCAAAGGCATCGTTTCTCACTTCAACGATCTGCCGATTGCGTCGGACTACGAGACAGGCTATCCGGCCGAGCGTGAAAAGCATCTGGAAGAGATGGTACTGCGCGGCGATGCGCAGACAGCGATTGCCGATGCGGAGGTGTTCTTCCAATGGATGGTGGAGCGCTACCCCGAGCACGACATGGCAATCCGCCTCAAGGTGCTGGAGTTTGTGATGCGCGCGGAATACAACGCGTTTCACGAAGGCGGCGGGCTCAAGTATCACTTTCTCGATCGCGACGATTATCTGCCGACCGTGCTCGCGACCGAGACCTTTGAGGAGCTGAAGGTGTGGTTTTTGCGAAAAATCGCGGAAAGCGCACGAAACGTCTCCACAAAGGCGGACGAAAAAGCAAACCGCGTCGTCGCCAAAGCGCGCCTTTTCATCGACCGCAACTTTAACCGCGACCTCACGCTAGAGGAAGTCTCGCGGGAAGTGCACGTCAGTCCGTACTATTTCAGCAAGCTTTTCAAGGAACAGACGGGCGATAACTTCATCAACTACCTGACGCAAAAACGCGTAGACACCGCAAAGCAACTGCTCGCGGACGGCAGGCTGAACATCAAAGCCATCTGTAACGAGATCGGCTACAACGACCCGAACTATTTCTCGCGGCTGTTCAAGCGATTCGAGGGCGTCACCCCAACCGAGTACCGCGAGCAACTGCTCCAAACCGCCGGACACTAAGGCCCGTACATGCAACGCCAACAGACGAAACGGAGGCGCAATTATGATGTATGCCCGCGTTTGGAAACGCGCAATTCCCCTGCTGCTTGCGCTGTTTTTTGCGCTGTTTTCTCCCGGTTGTTCAGGAAGCAGTCCGGAAACAGGCAGCGAACCGAGCGGCGAAGATAAGCCGTTGATCGGCATGTCCTTCGACTCGTTCTTAATCGAGCGCTGGCAGAGGGACCGGGATGTGTTTGTCTCCACCGTCAGCGAGCTCGGTGCTGAGGTAAACGTACAGATTGCCAACGGCAGCTCCAGCGAGCAGGTTTCGCAAATCGAATACTTCATCAAAAAAGGCGTGGACGCCATCGTGGTGGTCGCTGTAGATTGCTACGGACTTTCGGATATCGTCCAGAAAGCGCGGGATGCGGGCATCTATGTGATCTCCTATGACCGCTTGATCATGAACGCCAACAGCGATCTCTACATCTCGTTTGACAATGAGATGGTCGGAACAATGATGGCGGAAGCGCTGGTCGACTCCCTGCCCAGTGGCGGACGGATTTTAAGCATTTGCGGCTCGCCCACCGATCAAAACGTATCGCAGGCTGACCAGGGTTTTGACGCGGTGATTGCAAACAGCACGCTGACCGTCGTCGCGCAGGAGTATGCGCCGAACTGGCTCGCCGAAACTGCCTACAACGTGGTCAACAAAGCGATTGCCGACGGTATCGAGTTCGACGGCGTGCGCTGCGGCAACGACGACCTCGCAAGTCAGGCGTTTCTTGCGCTCTCGGAGCACCGCCTCGCAAGCTCCGTAAAGCTGGTCGGTCAGGATGCAGATCTTGCCGCCTGCCAGCGTATCGTCGAAGGTACACAGCTGATGACCGTCTATAAACCCGTGGAGAAGCTTGCAAAAGAAGCCGCGGAAATTGTTGTCAAGATGGTGCTTGGCGAGATGCCGCAAACCACGGATACGATCTTTGACGGCGTTTACGATGTGCCCTATAAAAAACTCTCTCCCATCATGGTAACGCGCGGGAACATCGACGAAGTGATCATCGACGGCGGCTTTCACCGCAGAGAACAAGTGTATTTGAATCTCAATTAGCAGTTGTTTCAACGTAATAAACGCCCGAACAAGCAGTTCGGGCGTTTTTGTTATAAAAACTAGCACGATTTTATAATACAGGATTATTTTGTCGTATTTTTTAACAGCATGCACAATATTGTGCTACTGCTAAATTTGCTTGTAAAAAATAAGCCAATTTTGAGCAGAATTTATCCGATATATCCTGTTTCTGATTGTCTAGTATTGTGATAGCTTGTAGATACAGCCAAGTAGGCACATCAAACACATCACATCTTAAGGAGGAGAATTGTACACATGAAGAAAATCATCACCGTACTCCTAGTCGTGGCATTGCTGTTCTCAATGGCAGCTTGCGCAGGCACCAGCGCCAAGAACGACAAGTTCGTCGGCATCTCGATGCCCACACAGGATCTGCAGCGTTGGAACCAGGACGGCGCGAACATGAAAGAAAAGTTCGAAGCCGCTGGTTACAAAGTTGATCTGCAGTATGCCAACAACGAGGTCAACACTCAGGTCAGCCAGATCGAAAACATGATCTCCGCGGGCGTGAAGGTTCTCGTCATCGCCGCCATCGACGGCAAGACGCTGACCCAGGTTCTCGGCAACGCCAAGGAAGCGGGCATCTACGTCATCGCGTATGACCGCCTGATCATGGACACCGACGCCGTCAGCTACTACTGCACGTTTGACAACTACATGGTCGGCACCATCCAGGGCCAGTACATTGAGTCCTCTCTGAAGCTTGCCGACGGTGGTAAGTACAACATCGAAATCACCGCGGGCGACCCGGCGGACAACAATGCTCTCTACTTCTATCAGGGCGCAATCGACGTTCTCCAGAAGTACATCGACAGCGGCGTTCTGACGGTTGTTTCCGGCCAGATGAAGTTCGAAGAAGTCGCCACCCCCGCGTGGAGCACCGAGACCTCCCAGGCCCGCATGGAAGCCATCCTCGCGTCCTTCTATGCTGACGGCACCCAGCTGGATGCCTGCCTCTGCTCCAACGACTCCACCGCGAAGGGCGTAACGAACGCTCTGGCGAGCTCCTACACCGGCAAGTACCCGATCGTCACCGGTCAGGATTGCGACGTTGCCAACACCAAGGACATCATCGCTGGCAAACAGTCGATGTCCATCTTCAAGGACACCCGTACTCTCGCAGCGCAGACCGTCCAGATGGCCAGCGATCTGCTCGCGGGCAAGACCCCCGAAGTCAACGACACCAAGAGCTATGACAACGGCACGGGCATCATCCCGACCTACCTCTGCGCGCCGGTGTTTGCAGACATCAACAACTACAAAGAGCTGCTGATCGATTCCGGTTATTACACCGCGGACCAGCTTAGCTAAGCGTAACCAACTTCCGGTCCTACCGGTCGAAGGGCGGGCGGTCACCCGCCCGCCCTTCGAATTTTTTTCCCCAAATCTCCCGTCGCCGCGATTTCAGTACGTCGCTTATTTCGTTTCTGGCGCAGTGAAATCGTTACGAAACAACTTACGAATCTATTAATTCCATCTGGAATTGATTTCAACACGCGATCTTGGAGGAACACTATGTCGGATCACATTCTCGAAATGAGACATATCACAAAGGAATTCCCAGGCGTCAAAGCGCTGGACGACGTCAGTCTGGAAGTACGGCGCGGCGAAATTCATGCGCTGGTCGGCGAGAACGGCGCGGGCAAATCCACGCTGATGAACGTACTCTCCGGTATTTATCCGTTCGGCAGCTATACGGGCGAAATCGTCTATGACGGCAAGGTCTGTCATTTTCAGAAGATTCGCGACAGTGAGAAAGCCGGCATCGTCATCATCCATCAGGAGCTGGCGCTGGTGCCGTATCTTTCCATCGCGGAAAATATGTTCCTCGGAAACGAGCGCGGCAGCGCGGTCAACATCGACTGGAACGAAACCTACGCCAAGGCGGATGAGCTTCTCGCCATCGTTGGCCTCAAGGAATCGTCTCACACGCTGATCAAGGACCTCGGTATCGGCAAGCAGCAGTTGGTCGAAATTGCAAAGGCTCTCTCCAAGAACGTGAAACTGCTGATTCTCGATGAGCCGACCGCCTCTCTCAACGAGAGCGATTCGATGAAGCTCTTAAACCTGCTCAAAGATTTCAAGAGCCACGGCGTGACCTCGATCATCATCTCCCACAAGCTCAACGAGATTGCGTATGTTGCGGACCAGATCACGATCATCCGCGATGGCGCGGTCATCGAAACTCTCGATATGGCGGAAGAGCAGGCTGACGAAGCGCGCATCATCCGCGGCATGGTCGGTCGCGAGCTCACCAACCGTTTCCCCAAGCGCGAATCGCATGTGCAGGACGAAGTCGTTCTGGAAGTGGAAAACTGGTCTGTGCAGCACGCGTTGTATTCCGACCTCACGGTGGTGGACGACGTCTCCTTCAAACTCAAGAAGGGCGAAGTCGTCGGCATCGCGGGCCTGATGGGCGCCGGCCGAACCGAGTTTGCTATGAGCATTTTCGGCAAGAGCTACGGCAACAGCATCCGCGGCACACTCAAGATTCACGGCAAAGAGGTCGTGCTCGCCAATGAACGGGATGCCATCAAGCACGGTCTTGCCTACGTTACGGAAGACAGAAAAGGCAACGGCCTGATTCTTTCGAATCCCATTCGCGTCAACACCACGCTTGCAAGGCTTGACAAGGTCAGCCATCACCACATACTCGACCTGGATCTGGAATATAAGGTTGCGGGTGTGATGAAAGAAAAGCTCGGCGTAAAGAGCCCATCCGTTGAACAGAACGTCGGCAATCTCTCCGGCGGAAACCAGCAGAAAGTGCTTCTCGCCAAATGGATGTTCGCGGAACCCGACATCATGATTCTTGACGAACCAACGCGCGGCATCGACGTCGGCGCGAAATACGAAATCTATTGCATCATCAACGACCTTGTCGCGGCGGGCAAATCCGTCGTCTTGATCTCCTCGGAGATGCCGGAAGTGCTCGGTATGTGCGACCGCATCTACGTGATGAGCCAGGGCAAAATCGTCGGTGAAATGGACGCAAAGAGCGCGACTCAGGAGCGCATCATGTCCAGCATACTCAGCGTAAACAAAGGAGCATAAGTCATGAGCAGCAAAAACACAGCCCTCTGGGAAAAAACAAAATCATTTCTTCTGAAGAACACGATGGTCATCGCCCTTGTTCTGGTCTATCTGTTCTTCGTATTCCGCTCGGAAGGACGCATGTTCCTGCCGCAAAACGTCAACAACCTGATCATGCAGAACTCCTACGTGGTCATCCTTGCGGTCGGCATGCTGCTTTGCATCCTCACCGGCGGTAACATCGACCTGTCTGTCGGCGCAACGGTCTGCCTCGTCGGCGCGATTGCGGGCGTACTGATGGTCAACCTCGGTTGGAACATCTACCTTGTAATGGTCATCTGCTTGTTGTGCGGTGTCGCCATCGGCGTTTGGCAGGGCTTCTGGATCGCCTATGTGCGTATCCCGCCGTTCATCGTTACCCTCGCTGGCATGCTGCTCTTCCGCGGACTTGCACAGGCAATCCTCGGCGGCCTGACCATCTCGGGCTTCTCGGATAAGTATCTCGCCATTTTCAACAACTACGTGAATATTCCGGCGCTTGACGGCGGCGCGATCAAGTACTCCAGCATCATCTTTGGTGTGATCTGCTGCGTCATCTACATCGTTTCCACCATTTTGACCAATATGAACAAAAAGCGTAAAGGCTATGCCGCAGAAAAACCCGCGTCGCTCTACGCTAAGATCGTTATGCTATGCGCCATCGTCATGCTGCTGATGTTCAAGCTCTCGCAGTATAAGGGCATCCCGTACATCCTGCTCTGGCTCATCGGCATCGTCGCTGTTTACACCTACATCACCGCGAAGACGACGTTTGGCCGCCACTTCTACGCTCTCGGCGGCAACGAGAAGGCCACGAAGCTCTCCGGCATCAACACCAACCGCATCTACTTCTCGGCGTATGTCAACGTCTCTTTCCTAAGCGCTCTGGCGGCTCTTGTTGTTGCGGCGCGCTTCACCTCGGCAAACCCTGCCGCGGGCACCAACTATGAGCTCGATGCCATCGGCTCCTGCTTCATCGGCGGCGCATCCGCATATGGCGGCATCGGCAAGGTCAGCGGCGTGGTCGTCGGCGCGGTGCTCATGGGCGTGCTCAACCTCGGCATGAACATCATCGGCGTTGATAGTAACTTCCAGAAGGTCGTCAAGGGTCTCGTCCTACTGGCCGCCGTTATCTTCGACGTCGTCAGCAAGCGCAGCGCAGTCAAGTCCGTTGCGTAAACACTTGCTGTAATCTCCACTGATACACCTGACCCCCCGGCCAAAGGAGTCCTATCATGGCATATTTTGAGCAGATCGGCACCATCGCATACGAAGGGCCGAAGAGCAAAAATCCCTTGTCGTTTAAGTATTATAACCCCAGCGAGGTCGTTGCCGGAAAGCAAATGAAGGATCACCTCCGCTTTGCAATGAGCTGGTGGCATACCTTCACCCATCGCGGAAACGATCCCTTCGGTGGGCCAACGATCTTCCGCCCGTGGGATGAAACCGCTGACGATATCGCCCGCGCAAAGGCACGCGTACACGCTGCGTTTGAGTTTATGGAAAAGGCGCAGATCGGCTACTTCTGCTTCCACGATGCAGATATCGCGCCGCGGCAGGGCAACCTGCTCGAGACCAACCGTGTGCTCGACGAGGTGGTCGAGGTAATCCGTCAGGAAATGGCGCGCACGGGCATCAAGTGCCTCTGGGGTACGTCCAACTGCTTCAGCGACGAGAAGTTCGTCCACGGCGCCTCCACCTCTCCCAACGCGAGCGTGTTTGCGTATGCTGCCGCGCAGATCAAGAAGGCGATTGAGGTCACCCAGCTGCTCGGCGGCGAAAACTATGTTTTCTGGGGCGGACGCGAAGGCTATGAAACCCTGCTGAACACCAACACCTCATTGGAGTTGGACAATTTTGCGCGGCTGCTGCAGATGGCCGTGGATTACGCAAAGAAAATCGGCTTTACCGGACAGTTCCTCATCGAACCCAAACCGAAGGAGCCGACGAAACATCAATATGACTTTGATACGGCAACCGTTCTTGCGTTCCTGCGCAAGTATCATCTGGAACCGTACTTCAAGATGAACATTGAGGCCAACCATGCGACCCTCGCCGCGCATACCTTCCAGCACGAGCTGAACATGGCGCGCATCAACGGCGTATTCGGCAGCGTGGACGCAAACACCGGCGATCCAATGCTCGGCTGGGATACGGATCAGTTTCCCACCAGCATCTATGACACCACGCTTGCGATGTATGAGGTGCTGCTTGCGGGCGGATTCACCACCGGCGGGCTGAACTTCGACGCAAAAGTGCGGCGCGGTTCCTTCCAGGAGGACGACCTGTTCCTCGCGTATATCGCAGGCATGGACACGTTTGCAAAAGGTCTTCGCGTGGCGGCAAAGCTCATCGAAGACGGCGTGTTTGAGCAATTCATCGCAAAACGCTACGAAAGCTATGCCGAAGGCATCGGCAAGGACATCATCGGTGGCAGAGTCGGTTTCTCCGAACTGGAGGCATACGCGCTGATCCACGGGGTCACGCCAAACACGTCCGGTCGGCAGGAATACCTTGAAACCGTGCTGAACCAGTACATCCTCGAAAGTTAAGTCAACAATCTATCGGTGCGGTTGCGTTTTGCGGCTGCACCGCAAGTTTATCCCCTTCGTAAGTGCGCCAACTCTGCGCTGTTCGCCAGCTGCCTGCATGCGGCACGATCGTGTCTCTGGGGTTTGCTACGGGGAACCGCGCGCGGGGCAAGAACGCGTGTTTCGCTTTCTCGCGATGCTTGTCCCATCGCCTTAACAACACGGCGCACAAACGGAGAACAGCGTGTCGGGTTGCAGGCTCGTATCTGGGCAATGCGGGCAGGCACCAGGGCGTCGCAATCGTATTTCTTCTTTTCCTCTCTCCTTGAATTGACCCCCGATTTGCAGATCGTTGCTCGGTTCCGATGATGGCTCGGCGTTGCGCGACAGTTGCAAACGGGGGCAATTCTTTTTTAATCCGACTATTTTAAGAAGGACTTGACGCGCCAGTGAAAAGTCGTTACGATTTTAGTAATTGATCCTGATAGTGATTGAATTGCAATGAAGGATGGTAAACGGTATGGGACGAGCTCTTTTATACGCTTCTGCTGGCACCGGCTTTACGTTTTTGATGACGACGCTTGGCGCCGCGATGGTGTTTTTCTTCCGCAAACAGATGAGCGGTGGTGTACAAAAAATCTTCATGGGCTTTGCCGCGGGCGTCATGATCGCGGCCTCGGTTTGGAGCCTCTTAATTCCCGCCATTGAGGAAGCCACTGCCGCGGGTCAGATCGGCTGGATTCCCGCCGCGCTCGGCTTCATCCTTGGCATCGCGTTCCTCATGGGCCTCGACGCATTGATTCCGCATCTTCACCCCGGTTCCAAAAATGCGGAAGGTCCCCGCACGCATATGAAGCGCACGTCGCTGCTGGTCATGGCGGTCACGCTCCATAATATCCCCGAAGGTATGGCGGTCGGCCTCGCGTTCGCGCTCGCGGCGCAGCATGGCGCAGCCTCTCCCCTCGCGTTTGCGCCTGCCATAGCGCTCGCGCTCGGCATCGGCATCCAGAATTTTCCGGAAGGCGCTGCGATCTCTCTGCCGCTGCGGCAGGAAGGCATGCCGGTCAGTAAAGCGTTTGTCAGCGGGATGCTCAGCGGCATCGTGGAACCCATCTTCGGTCTGCTCACGGTGCTCGCTTCTGCGTTAATCGCGCCGTACATGCCCTGGATGCTCGCCTTTGCTGCGGGCGCTATGATGTATGTAGTCGTGGAGGAACTCATCCCTGAGGCGCACCTGGGCGAGCACAGCAATGTCGGCACGCTCGGCGTGATGGGCGGTTTTCTTGTGATGATGGTGCTCGACGTCGCATTAGGATAATCGTAAGCGAATTAAAACGGGTCTGGCGGATGGTTACACTCCGTTTCAGACCCGTTTTTTGATTGTTGCTCTGCTTGCTTTTTCAGATTCTTTGCGATATTGTTAGCAGTGCAAACAATTTCATCTGGAGTAATGTTTATGTCGATCACACGAAAACCGCAATGGCTCAAGAAGCAGTTTGATCCGGTCGCCGAAGGGAAGATGACCGCTCTTTTGCGCTCGCTTTCGCTTCATACGGTCTGCGAGGACGCGAACTGCCCGAACCGGAGCGAATGTTTTAAGAGTAAGACGGCTACTTTCCTGATACTTGGCGACGTCTGCACACGCGGCTGCCGCTATTGCGCGGTCGCAAAAGGCGCTCCGTTTCCGCTTGATCCGGACGAACCGCAACACGTTGCCGAAGCAGCTGAGACGCTGGGATTAAAGCACATCGTGGTCACGAGCGTGACGCGCGACGATCTGCCTGACGGCGGCGCGGAGCATTTTGCGCGGACGATAACAGCGTTGCGTAAACGATTACCGCAAAGCACGATTGAAGTGCTGATTCCGGATTTTCAGGGCGATCAAGCCGCGCTTCAGTGTGTGATCAATGCAAAGCCGGATATCATCAATCACAATGTCGAAACCGTCTCCGCCCTCTACCCCGTCGTCCGCCCGCAGGCAAACTACCGGCGTTCTCTGGAGCTGCTGCAGTGCGTCAAGCAGGCGGGGCTTTACAGCAAGACCGGGTTTATGGTCGGTCTCGGTGAAACGCGGGAGGATGTGCTCTCGCTCATGGACGATCTTGCTGAAATCGGTTGCGATATGCTCACGATCGGACAATACCTCCAGCCGAGCAAAAATCACCTGCCGGTAGCAGCGTTCATTACGCCGGAACAGTTCGATGAATACAAAGAGCTCGCGCTGGCAAAGGGCATCCGCTATGTCGCGAGCGGCCCGTTTGTCAGAAGCTCCTATCATGCCGCGGAAGCGATGGCGCATATGGAGGAGAAAACATGATTTATCTTGTGCCGCCCGAACCCAGCACGCTATCACAAGATGTTCCCGCCTGGAGCGCGGAAGACGCAAATTTTAATTTTGCGCTCGAAAAATACGCGATGGAAGAACTCGACATTGGTTCCTCCTATTTTCTATTTTGGAGAACCACGCCTACGCTGATGATCGGGCGCTATCAAAACACGCTCGCTGAGATCAACATGGCGTATGCGCGTGAGCACAACGTCAACATCGTCCGGCGCGTCACCGGCGGCGGCACCATCTATACGGATCCGAATGGATGGCAATTTTCCTTCATCATTCGCGACCCTGGCGAGCACAGAATCGAGTTTTCGCACTTTACCAAGCCGATACTGGACGCGCTGCATTCCCTCGGCGTGGACGCGCAGTTCTCCGGCAGAAACGATCTGACCATCGAAGGCAAGAAGTTCTCCGGCAACGCGCAGTATATCCGCAGGGATGTGGTGCTGCACCATGGATCGCTTCTCTTTGATACCGATCTGGACGCGCTCGTTCGCGCGCTAAACGTTGCGGACGAGAAGATCATCGCAAAAGGCATCCAGTCGGTTCGCCAGCGCGTGACCAACATCGCCGACTATCTGCCCGAGAAGATGACGAGTCTTGCATTCCGCGACGTCATGCTCTCGCATCTATTGCGGGATATGGAGACCTATACGCTCACGGAGCGCGATATTCGCCGCATCATCGAAATTCGCGAGGCTGTGTTTGATCAGTGGTCGTGGAACTTCGGCAACGACCCGCAGTTCAACGTCATGCGGGAGGGCCGCTTCTCCGGCGGAAAGCTGACGGCGCATGTTTTCGTTGAAGGCGGCTGCATCAAGGATATCCATTTCTACGGCGATTTCTTCGCAAAGGAAGGGTTGGAACAGCTGACGTCTTCCCTCGTCGGTTGTCGATATGAGCCGACTACGATCCGGGAAGCGCTAAGTCGGTTGCAGGCGCAGGACTACTTCTATCAAATCTCGCTGGACGAGTTATTCTCCTGCATTATATAACGCAAGTGACTCAAAAACGGGTGCCGCAGTTGCGGCACCCGTTTTGTTTGATACGCCCTTTGTGTTATCTGTTACGAGAGCTTGCAGAGTTCTTTTGCAATCTTCGCCGCAACGCGCGCGTTGTTATAGGCGAGCTGTACGTTGGAGGCAAAGGACACGCCCTTTGTGATTTCCTTGATCTTCGCAAGCAGGAACGGCGTGATTTCTTTTCCACGCACGCCCTTTTCGTCCGCCTCGGCGAGCGCCTTGTTGATGACCGCTTCCATCTCATCGAAGTCCAACGCGTACTGCTCCGGAATCGGATTGCCGATCAGCACGCCGCCTTCCAGATTCAGCTCCCACTTGGTCTTGATGATGGAGGCAATCTCCGCCTCGTCTTTGGCGGCGTAATCCACGCCGTAGCCGCTCTTGCGGCAATAGAACGCGGGAAAATCGCTTGTACCGTTGCCGAGCACGGGCACGCCCATGGTCTCGAGGTATTCCAGCGTACGCCCGATGTCGAGAATCTGCTTCGCGCCCGCGCAAACCACCGCAACAGGCGTTTGCTTGAGCTCCTGCAGGTCGGCGGAGACGTCCATCGTCACCTCGCCGCCGCGATGCACACCGCCGATACCGCCGGTTGCAAACACCTTCACGCCCGCCATCGCCGCGCAAATCATGGTGGTTGCAACGGTGGTCGCGCCGTTTTTCTTCATCGCAAGATAGGTTGCCATGTCTCTGCGGCTGACCTTGCCGACGTTTTCCGCCTTGCACATGGTCTGCAGCTCCGCGGGGCTGAGGCCGACCTTGATCCGGCCGTTGATCAGCGCGGTCGTTGCGGGGATCGCGCCTTCTGCGCGCACAACCTTCTCCACCTCCGCGGCGAAGTCCACGTTTTCCGGATACGGCATGCCATGGCTTAAAATCGTGCTTTCGAGCGCGACCACGGGTTTGTTGTGGTCAAGCGCCTCCTGAATCTCCGGTAACACATCCAAATAATCTTTCATCTGCATTCTGTTCGCTCCTTTCGGGCAATTTCTGTCCTTACAGTCGATATCGATTCCGGTTTTCCCGAACGAGCGCATCGCTCATATCCGGGTTGATCGTCGTCATACTTTGAATCGCGGTAATCCCTGATGCCAGCGCGTAGTCAAGCATATCCTCTACCGCAAGCCGATTCACCAGCGCATGGGTAAATCCCGCCATAAATGCGTCTCCGGCTCCCGTCGCGTTCACCATCTGCGAAACGGGCCGCAGCGCACGATAGAGTCGGTTTCCCATGCTGTCAGCATAGTAACAGCCCTTTTCTCCGCGGCTGACCGCGATGCGCTGTACCCCGCGGTTTAGCAGTGCTTCGCATGCGCGCTCGATCTGCGGCTCTGTTTCCGCAGGCAGCCCTGAAAGGATGCTCAACTCCATCTCGTTGGGTTTGATCGCGTAAAACTTGCCAACGATCGGCTCCATCTGCCGCGCATAAGCGGTCGAAACAGGATCGATCAGCACGGGCGTTTTACCCGCTGTGACCGAGATTAAATAATCAAGCAGCTGTACGGGCAAACATGCGTCGCAAACGATCGCCTCTGCATTCTGCAAGAGGTCTGCGTTCGCGTCGAGATACGAAGTCGGTAGATCCTCGATGATGCGCATATCCGACATGCCGAGCAGCATATCGCCGCGTTCATCGAGAATCGCGATATAGCTCGATGACGCCGCGCCAGACTTGATCAGTACGTGCGACATGTCGATGCCGGCTGCTGTACTGTCCCGCACAATCTTCTCGCCGTAGAGATCGTCTCCCGAGGCGGAAAGCAACGCAACGGGCAGACCCTGCCGCGCGAGGTTTTCGAGAATGTTGCGCGTCACCCCGCCGACCGAGGTCGCCATATATCCGGGATTGCTATCCCGCATGATGATGGCTTTGCGGCTCTGCCCGTGCACATCCACGTTGGCGGCGCCAACGCCGACGACCCTGGGATTGATCCGTTCGCTCATGCACACATCCTCCGAAACGATTGTTTCTGGGCTTCGACACAACGCCTGTTGCCTACTGAACCGCATGTGGTGTCACGTTCCTCAGTATACTCGCGTACCCGATTTTTTTCAAGTCACGCGTGGTTTCATCAATCTTATAGAAGCATCAGAATTCCATCCGATTCCGGTAAAATAATCGCCTGAATGCACGAAACGGTTGCGTTTTCTGCACGTCTCGTTTAGAATAGACGCAATTGTGCCGCCCTCAAGGGGGCAGCTTTGACACATATTGGAGGCTACATGGGCGCCTTTGAAGGCTATTATCTCTACTCTGATCTGGATGGAACGCTGTTTGACGACGACAAGCGCGTCTCGGAAGCGAACCGCCTTGCCATCGAAACCTTTGTCCGCGAGGGCGGCCGGTTCGGCGTCGCGACAGGACGCGCGCCAAAGATTATCGGCGCAATCGAGCGCGATCTTCCCGTGAACGCGCCTTGCATTCTGCTCAATGGCGCAGGGCTTTACGATCTTTCCCGCGGGGAATATCTCGCGACGCATACCGTCGACCGCGAGATCATGGAGCGCATTGTCAAATGCGTGCTCTCCGTCCGCGCGGATGCCTGCATTCAAGTTTTTTCGGGTCATGAAATTTACGAAACCAACCCGGATCAGCGGGACGATCCCTATTCCGTTATGGAAAAGTTTCCCGTGACCAAACTTCCGTTGGAAGAGATTCCCGAACCCGCACTCAAGCTACTGATTGCGCATACGTCACCGAATCTGGACGCGATCTATGAGGCGGTCATGCAGGTGGAGGGCATCGAGCATTTCTCGGTATTCCGCACATGCGACTGGTATCTGGAGTTTGTTGCCAACGGTGTGAACAAGGGTATCGCGCTGGGAGACACCAGATCGCGCTGCAAAGACGCAAAGACGATCCTTGCCATCGGGGACTTCAACAACGATCTGGAGATGGTCGCGCTCGCCGACATCGGCGCCGCGCCAGCCAACGCGATTGACGAAGTAAAGTCCGCCGCCCGCATCGTGCTCGACGTCGACAACAACCAGAGCTGCGTTGCGCACTTCCTAAAGCAGACACTTGGTATCTGACCAATCACTCCCAACATCAAAAAAGCCGCTGCAATATTGCAGCGGCTTTTGTTTCTTCCAAATCTTATTCGTAATACTGCTGTCTGCGCTGTTTTGCTCTTGCGCGGCGTTTGCGCTCATAACGGCGCTTGCGTTCTGAAAGAACGAACGTCACAATCAACGCAACAAGCAGGATCGCCAATAGCACAAACGTCAGCGTCAGCGTATCCGACGCGCTCCAGTCCTTGCGACCTTTGTCGATCAGCGCGGTTCCGTCCGGACCCTCGGTCACAATCGCGGTCTCATCCGGTGAAGATACCTCGCCGGAAGCCGCGCTCACCGCAAAATCTGCGATCAGATCCGCCTTGCAGATCACGTCTTCGCCGAGCTTATACTCCACAACGCCCATCGTCTGTCCGGCGGTAATCGGGGCTTGCGCATCGGTGGTCAACACCACGTTTGCCGTGATCGCGCCTGCATTTGCTTTGATGTTGTTCACCTTATCATTCGACGTGCGGATGGTCAAGTTTTCGATCTGCGCGCTCATGGTCAGTTGGCCGTCCTGCAAATCCGCAGCATTGGCATTCACCACGCCGGTTGAAAACGTCTTTTGCAGACCGAGCTCCGCCGCTGTCACGGTGGCAAAATTGTTAGCAAACACATGATCAAATATCGCGGCGGCATTCACGAAACGAGCGAGGTTTGTCGTAATGGTATCACCGTTATAGAGATCCGCCTTGTCACCGAACATGGTGATGATGACGCGCGCGCCGTCCTTTTCCGCTGCAACCACAAAGCACTTTCCTGCCATGGGTGTGTCGCCCGTTTTGCCACAGATGGCATAGGGATATACCGTATTCACCGGATCGCCGGGAACGGCGTTCAACATGCGGTCTGTGTTGAGTAGCACAAGCTCCGTGGGACGAACGCTGTTTGCTGGCACGGTATAGGTTCTGGTTTCAGCGATCTTTACAAACTCGTCTATGGACAGCGCATATGCCATGAGCTTCGCCATATCGCGCGCGGTAGTGTAGTGATCGTCGTCGTGTACGCCATGCGGATTGGTGTAATGCGTGCCGTTCATGCCGATTTGTTGCGCCTTTTGGTTCATCAACGCAACGAACCCGTCGACAGAACCGCCGACATATTTGGCAATCGCTTCGCCCGCATCGTTTCCGGATACCAGCATCAGTCCATAAACAAGATCCCGCAATGTCAGCGTTTCGCCGGGCTTGATCCCCATCAGAGAAGAAAGCTCCGTAAACTTGATCGTCGTACCGAGCACCTCGTCGCCGACCGTGAGTGTGTCGTCAAGGTTGCCATTCTCCAGGGCAACCAGAGCGGTCATAATTTTGGTCGTGCTGGCGGGAAACACACGTTGATCCGCATTGCGTTCATAGAACACAACGCTCGTATCGTTACCGTCCACAACCAGCATGTTCGGCGTCGGAATCGAGTCGTAGTCAAAGTCCGCAAGCGCAATCGCGGGAATGGTAAGAATTGTCAAAACCAGCAATATGCTGAGAAGTCGTTTCATTCCAGTCTCCCATTTTTGAGTGTTCATCGCCTTGCAGTATAGCAAAATTAGCCCCTTATTGGTAGTGTTTTTCGTTTTTGTGATTGAATGTTTACATTCCCGCGGCTATACTGGTGTTGTGCCTTGACCTGTTTTCGATCATGGTAACAACACACGATTTATGTATTTTTGATCCCCGAAAGGAGCAAATTATAATGATGAAGCAATTCCGCTGCCCAGTTTGCGGGTACGTGCACACCGGTGAAACCCCTCCCGATTTTTGCCCGGTTTGCAAAGCGCCCGGCGATTCCTTCGTTGAAATCACACAGGATGCCAAGCACTACGCGGCCGAGCATGTGGTCGGCATCGCGGCCGGCGTTGACACAGAAGTTTTGGAAGGCCTACGCATGAATTTCTCTGGCGAATGCACCGAAGTTGGTATGTATCTTGCGATGGCGCGCGTCGCCGAGCGCGAAGGATACCCCGAAGTAGCCGAGGCCTTCAAGCGCTACGCCTTTGAAGAGGCGGATCACGCCTCCCGCTTTGCAGAGCTGCTGGGTGAAGTGATCACCACCTCGACAAAGAAGAATCTTGAACTGCGCGCAGCAGCCGAGTTTGGCGCTTGCGACGGGAAAACACAGCTTGCCAAGCGCGCAAAGGAGCTTAATCTCGATGCGATTCATGACACAGTGCATGAGATGGCGCGCGACGAAGCAAGACACGGCAAAGGGTTTGAGGGACTGCTCAAAAGGTATTTTGCATGAATCCGTTGAATACATATCTGGATCACACGCTGCTCAAAGCTGACGCAACGAGCGCGGATATCCTCGCCGTTACCGCAGAGGCAAAGCAGTATCACACCGCGAGCGTTTGCGTAAACGCAAGCTTTACTTCACTCGTTGCGCGCGAGCTTACGGGCAGCGGCGTGAAAACCTGTGTCGTTGTCGGGTTCCCGCTTGGCGCGATGGCAAGCGGCGCAAAAGCTGTGGAAGCCGCTCTCGCAGTACGTGACGGTGCAGAAGAAGTTGACATGGTGATGAACATCGGCGCTGCAAAATCTGGAGACTGGGCCGCCGTACAGGTGGATATCGCGGCGGTCGTCAACGCGGCAAAGCCCGCCATTGTCAAGGTGATCATCGAGACGTGCCTGTTGACGGACGAACAAAAAGTCAATGCCTGCCTTGCGGCGAAAGCGGCTGGCGCTGCATTCGTAAAAACCTCCACTGGCTTCTCCACTGGCGGTGCAACAGTGGAAGACATCGCCCTGATGAGAAAGACGGTCGGTCCCGACATGGGCGTAAAGGCAAGCGGAGGCGTCCGTACAAAAGAGCAAGCACTTGCGATGATCGAAGCAGGCGCTACGCGCATAGGATGCAGCTCTACGAAGACAATTATGGGATAATCCTCAGCCTTGTTCACAATTTACAACTTAATTGCGTAAGAAAAGCGGGAGTCGGATGCTTGAAAACGGCATTTCGACTCCTTTTTTATAAAAAATCCCCCACTTTGCGCGTGTTACTTGTGAAAGGATTAACAATTTATCCATAGATTCTTCACAATAACAACGATCATTGCACCCTATATATTATGGTAAACTATAGTTGCATTGGAATGGCGGTTATTTTGTGTATCGCAAAAAGCGCTATGCGTTGTTTTTATGCTTTGACTTACGTTTATTTATTCGCCATTCAATCACTACTATACTATGATCAAACCCGATTCCCAAACGAGGAGCGTGAACCATATGGATCAGCACGACGGCGGTTACGGTTATCCGCCATATGACGAAGACCCCCGCTCGGCCGGACAGGGTTCCGGTGCGCCGCAAGGATATCCTGAGGATCCGGCGGTATACGGAGGCACACCTTCGCAGCAGTACGACCCCAATGCGCCTTACGATCCCAATTTTGGCGCTGCAAATCCCGGTTATGACGAACGGGGTTATACTGTGCAGCAGGGTTATCCGGATCCGGAGAACCCCTATGCCCCGCGTCCGATCGACCAAAACTACGGATACGACTATCCGCAGGGAACCGCCCAGGGCAACCAGGGCTATTATGCGCCGCAGCAGCCGGTTGATCCGTATGCACAGCAGCCTGCGGATGGATATGCGCCGCGCAGACCTGCCGGACAGTATTATGACAATCCTGACAGCGCGTATGCCACGCGTCTGCAGATGACGGATTATTCCCAGCGCGGCACCGGGCGTACACAGATGCCCTCCGGCGAGGATGGCTACGGTTACGCACCGCGCAGCGCAACAGGACGCACCAGCATCCCGCACGAGACGGATTACAATTATGCGGGGCGCAGTGCGACGGGACGCACGCGCATGCCGGACGACGTTGAAGAGTTTTCTCCGCGCTCCAGCACATCCCGCACGCGAATGATGGACGGCGAAGAGTATGTGCCCCGCGGAACCGCGCGTACGCGTTACCCCGATGGTGGAGACCGATACGCGGATGACTTGGAGGACGATGAGTATGAACGTCCGCGGCATAAAAAGAAACGCACGAAGTTCGGCAAGTTCATGCATGCGCTCGGGCTTTACCTTGCACAGCTGCCTTCCAAGACACTAATCATCTTCGGCGGTCTTTTCGCGGTTGTTCTTGTCACCATTATCCTGTTGGCAGTGTTGCTACCCAACAGCGGACGAACGGAACGTCCTGATGACGGTCAGCTCTCGCTTACGGATACGACCCCGACACCGTCTCTTGCACCGACCAACACACCGGCGCCAACCGAGGAAGTTTCCATCACGCCCGCGTTGCCGGCCTTGACCGAAAACATTGTGAACATCGGAACCGTTAGCGACTTGATTCCGGATATTCAAAAGAGACTCATCGAGCTTGGTTATATGGAAGAGCCCGAAGGCGGTGTAACAAATAAGTTCGGTCCTTCCACAAAGACAGCGATCCGTCTCTTCCAGGTGAAGAACTTCACCGATTCTCAGGATTGGGACGGCATCATCGGCAACGGCACTTACACACTGCTGATGAGCGATCAGGCAAAGGCCTATTATCTTACACGCGGCGACGGCGATGATCGGACAAAGGTCATTACAAAGCTGGTTGAGGACGTCACCAAGCTGCAAAACCGGTTGATCGAGCTTGGCTATCTCACCGGCGCTGCTACCGGTCTATACGGCAGCACGACTGTTTCAGCGGTGCAGACCTTCCAGGAGTATCACGGCCTCCCGATGGACGGCAAAGCAGGTCAGGAAACGCTGAAGCTGCTGTACAGTGCCGATGCGATGACCGCAACGGTCGGCAAGGCGAACAACAAGACCAAGATGACGCCGACGCCTGAGCTCTCTCCGGGAACGACAACGCCAACGACGAGCACCTCTCCCACCCCGTAATACAAATCACATCACAAAGGGCGCCTACCGGCGCCCTTGTTTTTTTCGTAATACTTGTCTTCAATATTTTATTCTTTATCGTTCAAAAACGACTCAAGCAGCTCAGGCGGCACTTGCATGCGCTTCGCTGCTTCTTCATGCGTCATTCCCTCGTGAAGGAATCGACGCGCAACATCACCCATGTGTTCGCCGACTTCGATGACGTGCCCGTCTAAGTCATAGAAGCGCACCGCTCTTTGCCCCCAGCTATGCTCATGCAAATCGTGAATCAGCTCTATATCAAATACTTGAAGACGGATATAGAACGACTCGATCTCGTGCTCCTCAAAATAGAGTTCCATATTGTTCGCGCCGTAGACGATCTCGTCCTCATCGCGATCGATGAACGAAAGCCATGTCTTCTCTTCCTGCAGGGCGACACCGTTTGTGTAAGCAAGGTATACGCCTTGATCCATGGCGACCTCGCAGCCAAGCAACCCTTCGTAGAGCTTTCTTGCGCGGTTGATATCTTTTACCACGAGCAATGTACCGGAAAACTTCATTTTTGCTGCTCCTTGTTTTTTGGAATTTACGAGTAACGCCATCATATCATAATCTTACGCATGTGTTCCAGCGTAAAAAAGTAACAGCCCCACAGAACAAGTCTGCGGGGCTGTCGTTGCTAGGTTGACGGAAGTATGTTCTTACTCGGCGACAGTTGCGCCCCAGAACATCTTCAGGCCCGTGCCCGTTACGCCAAAGCCCGTGAAGTTCGTCTGCGACAGAACGTCGTCAGCATAGAACACGATCGGGACGACCGGCATATCGTTCATGAAGATGGCTTCGGCCTGATGGTACATTTCCATACGCTTCGCAGGATCCATTTCCGTGCGGGCGCCGATAACCAGTGCATCATATTCCGGGTTGTTGTAGTGACCGTCGTTCGTGCCGGCGGTGCTCACAAAGAGATCAAAGAAGGTTGCGGGATCCGTGTAGTCACCGATCCAACCCTGACGTGCGACTTCGCAGTCAGAGGTCTTGCGGTACTGCTGGAACGTCGGCCAATCCATGGTGGCGATTTCCACCTGGATACCGAGGTTCTGGCTCCACATCTGCATGATCGCTTCGGCAACCGCCTGGTGGCCGGTGTTCTCATTGATGGAGAACTCGAGTTTCGGGAAGCCCGCGCCATCCGGATAGCCGGCTGCGGCGAGGAGTTCCTTCGCTTTTGCTACGTTTGCTGCGTAATCGGTGGAGATATCGCCCCCAACGGTTTCGCCGGCGGTCTTACGGAAGTCGGAGCCAGGGGTGGCATCCGGTACGCCGTAAGGAACGAGCGAGTAGGCGGGAATGCGGGAGTCAGCCCAGACGGTCTGGTTGACAAAGTCACGGTCGATCGCCAGAGAGAGCGCCTTGCGGACGTTGACGTCTTTCAGGACATCGAGGCCGCCGTCGATCTGCTGGATCTCGAGGTAGTACAGGCCGATCTGACCAAACTGCGTGTACTCAGGGGTTTCACGCAGAGCGGCAAGCTCGTCGGACGGGAAGGAGTCAGCCAGCTGGAGGTCTCCGGATTTGAACGCGGCCAGGATGGCGTTGTCGTCATCGGAGAGCATGCAGTTGAGGGTATCGAGCAGCGTGGTGTCCGCTTCCCAATACTCGGGGTTCTTCGTCAGAACGATCTGGCTCTCGTGAGCAAACTCAGAGAGGATGTAACGGCCGTTGGCAACCTGGGTCTCAGGCTCAACGGACCAGCCTTCGGGATTCGCTTCCACGATATCCTGACGCAGCGGCATCAGGCTCGGGAACGCCAGAAGGTCCTTGGTGTACGGAACGTTCGCGGCGATATCAAACTCAAGAGTCTTGTCGTCAACCGCTTTGACGCTCAGCATATCCGGGGTGATGGTGCCATCAGCAACTTCATGACCATTGGCAAAGAAGTCCTGGCCGATGTAGCCGTAGGACGAGCCGGTGGCCGGATCGCACAGACGAACCCAAGAATACACGAAATCCTGGGCGGTGACGGGTTTGCCGTCGCTCCAGAAAATGTCATCACGCAGGTTGGCGACCACATGCGCGGTGCCATCAGCGTTATCCGTAATCGTGATATCTTTCGCCTGACCGAGCGAGAACGAGCCGTCGGTGTTCGGGCGATAGAGACCTTCATACAGGTGCGTGATGTAGATCATGCCGTCGACCGCTTCATTCATGTTCGGGTCGAGCGTTGCGGGTTCCGGTCCAACGCAAACGGTCGCGCTGGTCGGTTCTGCGGGAGCGGGCGCTTCCGTCGCGTCGGCGGGCGCAGCTTCCTCAGTTGTCGGTGCTGCCGGTGCGGCAGGTTCCGCCGTCTTGCATGCGAACATGCCAAACGCCAGAGACACGATCATGACAAGAGTGAGTACTAGGGTAAGTGTCTTTTTCATTCCATCTTCCTCCTTGTTTATTAACAGGCCCGTGCCTGATGGGGAACATCTTTGGTTCTTATGCGAAACGGCAACTGCTTTGATTGCCTTCGCACGGAACAGGGATCTTCTCATTTCGGATAGAATTATGGATATTAACAGGCCCGTGCCTGATGGGGAACTTGTTTAGATTTCGCCGGCGAAATGGCAGGCGACCTGATGGCCGCAACTCAAATCCTTCAGCGCAGGAACTTCCTGCTGACAGATTTCCTTTGCATACGGGCAACGCGTCGAAAAAACGCAGCCCTTCGGAGGCGTCAAGGGATTCGGAATTTCACCTTCCAGAATTATACGTCTACGAGCCTTGTTGACTTCCGGATCAAACGCGGGGATGGCGGAAAGCAGCGCGCGCGTATAGGGGTGCAACGGTTGCGCGTGGAGTTCTTTCGTCTCCGCAAGCTCGACAATGTGGCCAAGATACATAACGCCGATGCGCTGTGAAATATGCTTGACGACCGCGAGATCATGCGCAATGAATAGATACGTAAGTCCCATATCCTGCTGCAGCTTCTCGAGCATATTGATGATCTGCGCTTGAATGGAAACATCCAGCGCGGAGACCGGCTCGTCGCAGACAATGAACTCCGGTTCGACCGCTAGCGCGCGGGCGATACCGATTCTCTGACGCTGACCGCCGGAGAACTCATGCGGATAACGCGTCGCCTGTTCGCTGTTTAAGCCAACCTGCTCAAGCAGATGTTCGATTCGCTCGGAACGATCCGCCTTACTGCTGCAAAGCTTGTGAATATCGATCGCTTCTCCGACGATATCGCCAACCGTCATACGCGGGTTGAGAGAGGCATATGGATCCTGAAAGATGTATTGCATCTTGCGACGATACGGTTGAATCGGAACTTTTGTGATGTCTTTGCCATCATAGATGATCGAACCGCCGGACGGCTCGTAGAGTCGCAGGAGCGTACGTCCGGCTGTCGTTTTACCGCTTCCGGATTCACCGACGAGACCCAGCGTTTCGCCTTTATAGATGTCAAAGGAGACATCTTCAACAGCGCGCAGGCGGTTATGACCGGCCTTCTCGCCTTTGATGATGAAGTGTTTCTTGAGGTGACTAATCTCGAGCAGCTTTTCCATGGCTCAATTTCCCTTCCGGTCGTAATGGAGCCAGCAAGCGGAATAATGGTTTGGCTCCATCTCAAAATACGGCGGCTTCTCCGTTAAGCATACCTTCATGCACTTGTCGCAGCGCGACGCAAACGGACAGCCAGCCGGCGGATGCATCAAATCGACCGGAGAGCCTTCAATCGGGGTAAGCGGGGTTCCCTCTGGCTGATCGATCTTAGGCAGAGAATTGATGAGCCCCTCGGTGTAAGGATGGCTCGGATTCTTATAGAGGCTGTTGATTGGACCATATTCCATGATCTCGCCGCCATACATGATGATGATCTTGTCGCAGATATCGGACACGATGCCGAGATCATGCGTAATCAGCACGATGCTCATATTACGCCGGTTCTTGAGATCCTTCATGATCTCCAGAATCTGCGCCTGAATCGTAACGTCGAGTGCGGTCGTCGGTTCGTCCGCGATCAGCAGTTTCGGTTCGCAGGCAAGCGCCATTGCGATCATCGCACGCTGACGCATACCGCCCGAAAACTCAAACGGATACTGTTTGAGTCTGCGCGCAGGATTCGGGATGCCAACCAGCGCAAGCAACTCTTCGGCACGCGCGCGGGCGCGCTTGCCCTTCATGTTGAGATGCAGCTTGAGCGGTTCACCGATCTGGTTTCCGACCGTATACACCGGGTTGAGCGAGGTCATCGGGTCCTGAAAGATCATCGCGATATCGTTTCCGCGAATCTTCCGCATGTCATCTTCCGAAAGACTTAACATATCGGTTCCGTTAAAGCGGATGGTACCGCCGACCACACGACCGGGATGTTGCAGCAAACGCATGACGGCGTAAACGGAAACGGACTTACCGCTGCCGGATTCGCCGACGATGCCTAGCGCTTCGCCTTCTTCTAAAAACCAGGAGATGCCGCGAACTGCCTGCACTTCTCCGCCGGGCGTGAAAAACGAAACCCGCAAATCTTCTATGTCTAATAAACGTTTGTTTTCCAAAGCGGCACCTCTACTTCTTCATTCTGGGGTCGAGCACGTCACGCAGTGCATCGCCCACCGTATTGAACGCGAGAATGATCAGCGCGATGATGACCGAAGGGAACACAACGCGCGTGGGATAAGAATACACACCCTGCAAGGCATCCGTAACCATCGAACCGAGCGAAGCAAGCGGCGCGGAAATGCCCAGGCCGATGAAGCTCAGGAAGGATTCGGTGAAGATTGCGGACGGAATCTGCAGCGTGGTGGTGACGATGATGGGACCGATGCAGTTCGGCAGCACGTGGCGGCGGATGATTCTGCCGCTGTTTGCACCGAGTGCACGCGCAGCAAGCACGTACTCTTGCTCCTTGATGCGCAGCACTTCGCCGCGCACGATACGCGCCATCGTGCCCCAATACATGAGTGCAAACACGATGAGCATCGAGAAGAACGCGGGTCCGAGCTCGCTAATGCCGGAGAAAGCAGCGCTGGATTCGAGTATCTTCTCCAGCGGGACTTTCAATGTTGCGGATAACAGGATTACGACCAACAGATCCGGAAGCGAGTAGATGATGTCGATGACACGCATCATGATGTTGTCGGTTCTGCCGCCGGTAAATCCGCTGATGGAACCGTAAAGCGAACCAATCACAAGCGTGAGTGCCGCCGCTATAATACCGATCGAGAGCGATATGCGCGCACCGTACATGTTGCGAACTAATAGATCCCGCCCGAATCGGTCAGTGCCGAACGGATGTTGCCAGTTTGGCGCCTGGTCTTCGTGACCGGGGTTGAATTGATCGTAGTCATACTGCGAAAGCAGCGGACCGACAAACGCAAAGAGCACAAGCAGGATGATCAAGCCAAGGGCGACCATTGCAAACTTGTTCTTGCGGAACCGGCGCATCGCGTCTTTCCAGAGCGAGGTTCCTTCGCGGGTGATGACAAGCTCCTGCTTCTCTTCCTCCGACGCGGGAACAAACAGATCTGGATTGACGTGCATGCTGAAGGGGTTGAGCCGTAGGCTGACTTTCTTCGGTTGTGTTTCTGTCTTTTTCATGTCAACCTCTCTTATCGCAACTTGATTCTGGGATCGACCATGCCATAGACGAAATCTACGATGAGATTCATCATGACCATCAAGCATCCAAGAAAGATTGTTGTACCCATGATAACCGGATAATCACGGTTGGAGACACTGTCCACGAAGAACCGGCCCAGACCAGGAACGCTAAAGAGTTTTTCCACAGCAAACGTACCCGAGAAAAGGAACGCAGTCAGCGGACCAACATACGAGATAACCGGGATGGCGGAGTTCTTCAGCGCATGCTTGAAATGCACCTTGAAGGCGGAAAGGCCTTTCGCGTGCGCGGTTTTGATATAGTCCTGTCCAAGCGTTTCCAACATGGAAGAACGTGTCAGCTTCGTGATATAGCAGATCGGATAGAACGAAAGCGAAATCACGGGGAGCACGTAGTTGGCTGGCGAATCGGTCCATGTTGCAGGCGCGATTTTTAATATCGCGCAGAATATGACAAGCAGCAATGTACCAAATACAAATCCAGGCACAGATATAAAGATCGTGGTAAATAGCATGACCAATCGATCGATCAATTTCTCATGATTGATTGCAGCGATCGCTCCCAATGGAATGCCGACCGAGAGCGCAAGTATGATTGCAAACGCGCCGAGCTTTGCAGAGTATGGAAATTTCTCTTCGATAATACCGACGACAGAGCGACCCTTTTTCTGCAAGGATGTTCCCATGTCGCCTTGCAAAAGGTTGTCTACATAGATCAGATATTGCGTGGTAAGCGGCTTGTCGAGACCATACTTCTTTTCGAGATTCGCCTTGACCTTGTCGGTCATGCGCTCGGAAAGAAACGGACTGCCGGGCACCATGTGCATCAGGAAGAATGTAGCGGTGATCAGAATGATAACGGCCAGAATAGCTGCGAATACGCGCTTAATACCATATTTCAGCATTTGACGCTACCACCGTGTTGCTTTTTCATGCAAGCACCTCACAAATTTGTTGTTCGGATGTTTGTTGGCAACAAATCATCCGTGCCGTTGAGTTGACGCACTCGTCAGAATTCAAAGATCTTGAACCGTGTCTTGCCAGTAATCCGGCTCATGCCTGCGCAGCAGGCACTGGGACCGATGTGCCTAAAAAGAAGACTTTATCCCGTCTGGTACAATCATTTCGGGCGTACGTAAATACGCCCGATCTCAACGTATATAGTTGCCTGATCATATGACCATGCGTTTATATTATATATAAACATATATGCACGCATGAAGTCAACAAAAAATTCACACCGCTGTTGCCTTTTACATGAAAAAGCCAGGTTTTAAGCCCTTTTTGGAAAGTGCTGTCTCCTGCACTTGAAAAATCGCAGGCAACGCAACGCGTAATTCGGTGTTGTATATTCATGCAAATACGGTGACTTCTATGCGACAGATTAGCAAAGTTTTTGGTGATTTTGCGCATACCGCGCGGTATAATAGTGTATCTTTCAAATGCGGAGGCTTTGATGGAGTTTTTAGCAGCAACCGAGTATGATCTACCGCAGCTTATGTCGCTTTATCGTGCCGCGACGCGGCAGATGGACAAGATTGGCATTCCTCAGTGGGATGAAAAGTACCCCACCGAATCCATCATCCGTGAAGATATCATCAGGGGTCAAATGCATGTAGGTTGCATTGGCGAACGAATTGCGGTTGCATATGTTCTGGAAGAATGTCACGCGGGGGACTATGAACCGGCCGCATGGCGTTACGATGAACCAAGCTTTGTGGTGCTGCACCGTCTTTGCGTCCACCCGGACTTTCAAGGGCAACGCGTTGCACAAACGGCGATGGAAGCACTGGAAACCGAGGTGCTCACGCGCGGCATTAACGCAATTCGGCTCGATGCATTCTCGCAAAATCCCGTGGCATTGCATCTGTACGAATCCCGCGGGTACGTAAAAGCAGGTGAAATCGTCTATCGCAAAGGGTTGTTCTATCTTTACGAGAAAAAGCTTTCATGATGAAGCACGCGTTCCGACGATATCGGATGGACTGCTTCTATTATAGCACTTTCCTCAGGAAAGGAACGAAATATCATGAATTATCCCAAAGATATACAATATATTATTGAAAGAAGCCGTGACAACGGCGGCGACCTCTGGGCGACGCCGGACGGCAACCTGATCAAAGGCGGGCCTTTCTCGACACTGGAGGCCTCCTACACGCTGACGGAGCTTGGCTTGGATCTGTCGCACCCGATGCTGGACGGCGCGAGCGCGCTGATCTGGCAGGCACAGCGTCCGGATGGTAGGTTTTCACTTGTTCCCAAGAGCAGCATCTTCCCCTGCCAAACAATTCATGCGGCAAAGACGCTCTGCGCGCTCGGTTTTGCGCAGGACAGTCGGCTGGAGGCGACGCTCTCACACTTGCTCGACACGCAGTATGAAGACGGCGGTTGGCGCTGCAACAAGTTCTTTTTCGGGCATGGGCCGGAAACCGAGGCATCGAATCCCGGACCGACACTGACCGCACTGGACGTGTTCCGCCATACAACATACTTAAACAACGACGAGCGGCTGAACCGTGCAGTCGAGTTTTTGCTCTCGCACTGGGTGACGCGTGCACCGCTTGGGCCGTGCCACTACGGCATCGGCACATTGTTTCACCAAGTGTCGTTCCCGTTCTTGAACTATAACTTGTTCTATTATGTCTATGTACTCTCGTTTTACGACGCGGCAAAGCGCGACCCACGCTTTCAGGATGCGCTTTCCGTGCTGCAATCCAAGTTAAAAGACGGACAGATCGTCGTCGAACGCCCGCATGCAAAGCTCGCCAAGCTCGACTTCTGTAAAAAAGGCGAGAAAAGCGAACTCGCGACAAAGCGATATCAAGAAATTCTGGACAACGTTCGATAATCCGCTCTTTTGCATGATATCGGCATTTGTTGTAGAATGATGTCCGATCAAAAAGTAAGGAGACTCTTTATTTTATGGATATCGGTATCATTGGAGGAGCGGATGGACCAACCGCAATCTTTGTCGCTTCCTCTGTCAATTGGCCTCTCGTAGGTCTGGCTGCGGTTGCCATAATCGGTGTGGTGATTTACTTGCTGCTCCGCAAGCGTAAGCAGCGCAATGTATAACGCCCATTCAATTGAAAGCGCATATCGAGACCGATATGCGCTTTTTGTTTGATTCGTTTCTTCGTTGGGTTTTGTCGGCTTTACACGCCGTATTCAAGATGCGCCTTCACTCGATCCATCTCCGCCTTGCTCGCCATCGTCTCAACAGCGCTCATGCCGTCAAACACAAGTATGGCACGCGGCGGGATCATGTAGTTACCGCGCAGACATGCACGTTTGATCAGGCAAGCGGTGTAGAGTTCGCTGCCTGTGGCGGGTGAAGCAAGCAATATTCGCAACCTACCGGAACCAGCTAGGAGTAACAACGTCTTGTCGTTCGGCAGGCCTTCCGTGTTTTCGCAGAGGAGTATGGTTTCGTCTGTTTCTCCGATATCCAGCAGCTCGCCGCCTTTGGATTCGATCAGTCGGGATAGATATTCACGCCAGTCATGCGCGACGCCGCCCTCCAACGCAGTGACGAGCCGCACGCGCGGGTTCTCGTTTGTTTCCGTTTGCGCACCATGGAGCCGCGCGATCAACTCCCGCGCTTGCATGCGATACTGCACAAACGGCGTCTCTTTGCCGTGCGCGAACTGCCGTAGCCCGCGTCCGCTTTCCAGTAGTGGCTTAGGAATGACGCTTGCGCCTGCGGCATTTGCCGCGCGCAGTAGGCGAATCATGTCCAGATGCGCTTCCCCGCCTGTCGCGCCGTCCGCAATCGCCGCGCAGACGCAATGTTCGAGCGCATTTGCTTTTATATTTGCCGCAAGTTCACGCAGTTTCGCGTTCTCGCCCGTCGCATCCGTGCTGACAGCAAAGAGCACGCGGCGATTAATATGGTTGACGCGTAAAAAGCCCTCAACGTTTTGCGTCTCAAAGTCAATCTCCGACAATGCGAACTCCAGCACGTCTCCGAGACGCGTGTGCGTACCTACGGAGACGACGAGGAGCTTATCATTCAATTCTTCTGTTGTTCGCGTGTCTCGATCTTCGTTTTGCATAGTATCATCATACGGAAAACCACAAAAAAAGCAAGGCGATAACCTTGCTTTCTTTCTGATTGTATTCTTATCAGATCAGATTTCACTCTGTATAGCTTCCGCCTGCACCGCCTCGATTTCAGCCGCCAGCACCGGAATTGCTTCCGATGAAATCGCGCGGCTACCAAACCACTTTCTCCACGGCAGCTGAGAAGAAATGATCGCCGCAAACACAAGCGCGCAGCCGAACAGCTCTCGCAAACTCAGCGTTTGGCCGAGAATCACCCAGCCCGCGAGCGCGGAAAACACGTTCTCAGGGCTGAGCAGCAGCGACGCCGTTGCAGGCTCCACGCGCCGTTGCCCCATCATTTGCAGCGTATACGCGCCGCAGCCGGAGAAAAGACCCGCGTAGACGATGGTCAGCCACGCGTCTGAGATGGCAGGCATCTTCGGCTGCTCCAATATCATCATCGGTATAGCCGAGAGAATCGCCATCACGCTGAACTGAATGCAGTTGAGACGGATGATATCGACCTTAGGCGAGTAATGATCGACGAGCAGGATCTGCACCGTGAACGCAAGCGCGGAAGCAAGCACGAGCAGGTCGCCCTGACTCATCGTGAAATCGCCGCGGATCGAGAGGAAATACAAGCCGACCAGTGCGATCAACACACTGATCCAGGTCATCGGATGCGGTCTGCGTTTCAGAAACAGCCCAAACATCGGCACAAGAACGATATAAAGCGAGGTGATAAACCCTGCCTTGCCCGCGGACGTAGTCAAAAGCCCCACCTGCTGGAGATTGCTGGCGATTGTCATCACGACGCCGAGGATGATACCCGCGCGCCAGAGCACTTTTTTGTCGGTATTCTTTGACTTCATGCCCGTTTTATCGAGGATCAGGATCAGGATACCCAGCCCAAGCGCGGCAAGCACACTCCGCGTGGCGGTAAACGTATAAGGGCCGACATACTGCATGCCTGCGCTCTGCGCAACGAATGCGACGCCCCAGATGAGGGACGCGGAGAGCAGCATGATGGCACCAATCCCGTGCCCCTTTTGATGTGTGTGTGACATGACTCTTCTTTTCACCGTTTCCGTTTCTCGCTAGCCAGCGCAAGAGTAGCTCCTAAGCCAATTGTACTGTCTGCAAATCAAACTATTCAACGAAGAATCATATCGTTTCTCGACGAAAAACGCAATACCTGAACGGGTTGTTCTATCGGAACATTCGTGCTATCATTCTAGTATTCGCTAAGAGTGAAAATCCTTCTTCGAGGAGATAACAGTTCAATGCAGCCTTCCAAAGTATATTTTACCAATTTAAGAACAACCTTCGACAGCCCGCTGACGGTGAAGCTCCAGCGGCTCATCAAGCGCGCGGGCATCGAGACCATCGATTTTAAAGATCGCTTTGTCGCCATCAAAATCCATTTCGGCGAGCCGGGCAACCTCTCGTTCCTGCGCCCGAACTTTGCGCGCGCGGTCGTGGACGTCATCCGCGCCAAAGGCGGCAAACCGTTTTTGACCGACTGCAACACCCTCTACCCCGGCCGCCGAAAAAACGCGCTGGAGCACCTCGACGCCGCCGCGGAAAACGGATTCTCCGTCGCCTCCACGGGCTGTCAGGTCATCATCGCAGACGGCCTCAAGGGACTTGACGAAAAGCTCGTGCCGCTGACCGGCACCAAGCACGTCACAGAAGCGAAAATCGGTCAGGCGATCATGGACGCGGACATCTTTGTCTCGCTCAATCATTTCAAAGGCCACGAGGCGACCGGCTTTGGCGGCGCGCTGAAGAACATCGGCATGGGCAGCGGCTCGCGCGCGGGCAAGATGGAACAGCATTGCGACGGAAAACCCACGGTCGACCGCGACATGTGCAAAGCCTGCCGCCAGTGCATCAAGCAGTGCGCACACGGCGCGATCAGCTACGATGAGAAAAAGATTGCAAGCATCAACCACGATCTCTGCGTCGGTTGCGGTCGCTGCATCGGCGCGTGCAACTTTGATGCAATTGAAAACAACGGCGGTAGCAGCGAGCTTGCGCTCTGCGAGAAGATTGCGGAATACTCTCTCGCAGTACTGCAAAACCGCCCGCACTTCCACATCAACATCGTGACCCAGGTTTCGCCGCTTTGCGATTGCCACGGCGAGAACGATGTGCCGATCATCCCAGATGTCGGCATGTTCGCCTCATTTGATCCCGTCGCACTCGATCAGGCCTGTGCCGACGCCTGCAATCGCATGCCAGTTATGGCAGGCAGCTGGCTGAGCGACAATCTAGAGAAATGCGAGAGCCACCACGACCACTTCACGGACTCCATGCCGAACACGGACTGGACCTTCACGCTGGATCATGCGGAAGCGCTCGGCATTGGAACTAGGAAATATGAACTCGTCACTGTGAAGTGATATAAAACAAAAAGGAGCTGCGGCTCCTTTTTTGTTTCCAACTTTGTACAGTACATTTGGAAAGGCAGGGTAATCGTATGATTCATACCAAACGGAACATTCTTTCTATCCTTGCTGTGGCGCTTGCCATGCTGTTGCTTGCCGCGTGCGCCGCGCCCGCTATCCCGCAGACCACAATCGCTCCGACGCTTTCAGCAACCGAACCGCCTGCGGACACACCGACCGTTACCCCTGAGCCGCCAACCCCAGCTCCGACCGATACGCCCGTTGCGACTGTTTCATTAACGCCAACACCAACCGTATCCCCAACACCGACGGCATCGCCAACGCCAAAGGGACCCACCATGTACTCCAGCTATGCGGATTTGATCTCGTTTGACCCCGAGACAGGAGTTGCAAAGTTTGACTATTTTGATATGCTGCGCGGCAACGATGCCGTAAATTTCTTAGTCGATCACGAGGGTTATACGCAAGCAGCGGCGGAGGCTATGGTGCAGGACTTTGCTGATTCGGAGTACGTGAAGAAAAACACCAATCCACAACTGCGCGCGATCGATATCGACGATGTCTCGCTTAAGCTTATGTACAAACCAAACGGCGATCCGGTTGCGGATTCGATCTCCGTCTCCGTAACACCTGCGCAGTTCCGCTCGATCTACCTGCTCAACACATCCCTGTTATTGGAAACCTACTTCTATTATATTCATGTAGAAAGCGACGGCAGCGTATCGCTTGTGGAACAGGTCTACTGGCCGTAAGAATCTTAACACAAGCAAAAACGCCCGACAGGGCGTTTTGTTTGTTATTATTTCGTCTCCGTCTCCAGCATCATGGAGAGAATCTCGGTTTCGGTTTCCCGCATGCCGTCTTTCGCGAGGCGCCCGATGTTGCGGATGGTGTTATCCACGCCTTTGACGACGATGCCGTCTCCGCTGAGAAATTCCTTTTTCTGCGTATACATGCGATAGCCGAGGATGCCCGCGTCCACCGCAACAGCGATCTTTGCGGCGCAGCTTGCCTTTGCCCCGTCACAGACCATGCCGCTGATGATGGCGAGCGCGTTAACGACCGTATGCGCCACGCCGTCGTAGCCGCCGCCTTCGAGGTAGGCGATGCCCGCGCCCGCGCCGCAGCCCGCGCAGACCGCGCCGCAAAATGCAGAGAGCCTGCCGATGCCTGTCTTTTGATGGATGGTCACAAGATCGGAGACGATCAACGCGCGCAAAAGTGCATCCTCCGAAAAGCCGCGCTCACGCGCCCATATCACAACCGGAACGCTCGCGGTGATGCCCTGATTGCCCGAGCCGGACACGATCACCACCGGCAGCTCTGCGCCGCTCATGCGGGCATCCGATCCCGCCGCGGCATATGCGCGTGCACGGGCGACGAGATCGCCTGTCCCTTCGCAGAGCAGCACGCGTCCGATGTTTGCGCCGCAGCCCTGGGTCATGCCGTGTTCCGAAATCGCCATATTGAGCGCAAGCTGTCTCATCAGCGGCGCACGGACGAGATCGAGATCGATCGAATCCGCAAACGCGACGATATCCGCCGTATTGAGGGCGTCCGGCGCGTCACTCTCGTGCCCCGCCTGCACGACGGGTACATCCAGCAGCGTTTCGCCGTTTCGTTCGATCCGCACGACATTGGTGTGCGCGCCCGCGATGCGGACATAGGCCGAATCGCTTGCGCTATAACCCGTGATGCGAATGTCAAGCGTCAGCCCGTCTTCCACGCAGCTGACCGTGAGTTTTGCTGTATGGAGATATGTTTCTATCTCCTCCCGCTGCACATCCGAAATGCCGTCGATGACTTCCAGCAGGCGTTCGCTGTCGCCTGCGACTGCTCCCGCCGCGGCAGCAGCCGCGATGCCCTTCTTGCCGCCTGTGCCAGGCACGACCACGCTCTTAGCGTTTTTTAAAATATTGCCACTGACGCCAATCTCCATCCGCTCCGGCAGCGCGCCGAGTGTTCTATGTAGAAGCGCTGCGGCATAAGCAATCGCGATTGGCTCCGTGCACCCGGTTGCCGGAATCAGCTCCCGGTGCAGCAAAGTACAGTAGGCTTCGATGGTCTCCTGTGTCAGCATGGCATTGGTTCTCCTTGTGTTCAATTGATCATTATCTCTCAAAAGAAGTGTACTATAATTTATAGGAATGCGCAAAACTGCTATTTGAGCAGAGCGTTGACCCGTTTTTGCGAAAGTTGGCGAAGCAGAATCTCTTCCGCTTCGCCAATGTGTTTTGTACGAGATTACCTCCCGCACATAAATTGCTGGTTGTCACACTTTGTTATTTCAGATAGAGGCCTACGAGCATCATGTCCTTGTCAAACGAAATCGTGTAGACGAGGCTCGCGCTCTCGTGCTTGACCAGCACTTGCACGACCGCGTATTCTTCACCGGTCGTCTTGTCCGTCGTGCCGGTCATTGCGGTCTTACTAATGCTCACGAATGCACCCGCTTTCTGATAGACGGGACCCCAGGCTTCCTTCAGCTGATCCACCGTGACTGCGTTCTTCATGTCGTCGCGCATGGAGGCGATGATGGAATCAAAGTCACCCGCGGTCGCCAGCCCTACGATTTCTTCTGCAGCGGTGCCGACTTCTTCTTTGTCAAAGCCTTCCGGCAGCGGCGCGCCTGCGCAGCCGATCAGACTCAGGCTGAGCGCGAGAATCAGAGTTACAACAACGATCGATTTGATCTGTTTTTTCATAGTTTTAACCCTCCATTTCTTTCGATTTAGTATAGCACAATCTTTTTGCGTTGGCCTGCCTGCGCGAGAAAATTCGCCCATAGTTCACGATTTGGATATACATCCACGCAGTAAGTGGTTTTCTTCTCCTGTTAGCCATCACATCAGGGGTATATACTTGCGAAAAACCCGACAAATGTGGTATTCTTGTTGATAAAGTTGAAAGAGTTAGGCAGGTATCGACATGCGTAAAGACGGAAGGCGCGTCACCGACGCGGATCCTATTTATTCGATCATCCCCTATATCCTCAAGTATCGCTACGACTCGATGAACATGATCGAGATCGATATTCCGATCGCGCCCATGCAAAAGTATCTCAACGAAAAGCGCAAGCAAGGCCACCGCTTTTCGCATCTGGGTCTCGTGCTCGCGGCGTATCTGCGCACGGCTGCGGAATATCCGCTGCTCAATCGCTTCATCGTCAACAAGCGCATCTATCAGCGCAACGAATTCTCCGTCGGCATGGTCGTGCTAAAGCCCGGCTCGCTGGACGAAACCATGAGCAAGATGTATTTCCAAATGGAAGACGACATCTTTGCCGTGCATGAGACCATGGATCGCTACATCAGCGAGAACCGCGGTACGGGCGAAACCAACGCCACGGACGATCTGATGAAGAAGCTGCTCAAAATTCCCGGGCTTCTGAGCGTCGCCGCGGGCGTGCTGAAGTGGATGGATCTGCACGGACTGCTCCCGCAGAGCCTGATCAAAGCGAGCCCGTTTCACACGAGCATGGTCATCAGCAACCTTGCAAGCATCCGCACGAACCACATTTTCCACCACGTCTATGAATTCGGTACGACAAGCCTCCTTGTCACCCTCGGCAATATGCGCGAAGTGCCGATTCGAAAAGGCGAGGAAATCGTGTTTGAGCGGTGTCTGCCTATGGGCATCGTCATGGACGAGCGCATCGGTTCCGGCGCATATTTTGCGGCGGTGTTCCACAGATTCAAGCAATATCTCGCCAATCCGGAGCTATTGGAAGGCCCGCCAAAGGTCGTCAACACAAAGTTTGAATAAGCGAGCAAAGCATCGCGCGGCGGGAGAGACGCTTTCCCGCCGCTTTTTTCTGCCTTACGCGCGGTAGTCGTTGCGTAAGAGGCGATATCGTGTTAGAATCGACCAAACAAGGAGTGACAATCATGCAGTTTTCCGACGCTTTTTCAAAGAAACATCTCATCATCGACGGCGGCATGGGCACCATGCTGCAGTCTGCGGGGTTGCCCGCCGGCGCCTCGCCGGATGTTTGGAACATCACGAACCCAGACGCGGTGCGCGCTGTCCACGCGGCTTATCTTGCAGCGGGTGCGGACGTCATCACGTCAAATACGTTCGGCAGCACGACACCGCGACTTAAGCGAATCACCCACAAGCCCGCTGAGCTCGCCGCAGCAGGCGTTCGGCTCGTGAAAGAAGCGATTGCAGCCTCCGGCAAAACAGCCTATGCCGCGCTCGATATCGGCCCGCTGGGCGAGTTTCTGGAGCCGCTGGGCGATCTGACGGAGGAAGAAGCGCTTGCATTTTTCCGTGAGCCAATCGAAGCGGGCATCGCCGCAGGCGCGGACTGCATTTTGATCGAAACCATGAGCGCGCTGGATGAAGCGCTTGTATGCGTGAAAGCCGCAAAACAGTACGGCGCGGGTCTTCCCGTTCTTTGCACGTTGACTTACAGCCCCGCCGGACGATTGATGACAGGAGAGACCATCGAAACCGTCGTCGCCGCGCTGGAAGAAGCGGGTGTGGATGCGCTCGGCTGCAACTGCGGCGTTGGGCCGGAACAGCTGGTCGCGCTGCTGCCGCGCTTCACCGCGTGCGCAACAAAGCCGCTCGTCATGCAGCCAAACGCAGGCCTGCCGGAGTATCAGGACGGTCAGACGGTCTATCTTGTCGGCCCTGACGCCTTTGCCAGCGAGATGCAAAAGCTCGCACAGGGCGGCGTATGGGGCTTGGGTGGTTGCTGCGGTACCACGCCGGAGCACATCGCGCTCGTTACCAAACTGGCAAAACAAGACTAACGAATACCGCGCCCGCCTTCCGGCGGGCGTTTGACTAACGCGCAATCGAAAGGGGAACTGTTATGCAATCGGTCATCCCGATTCTGAAGGTCGTGCTGCCGCTCGTCGTCTCGCTTGGCATCGGATTTTTCGCGCGCAAACGCGAGATTCTCTCGCCTGAGGCCATAGACGGCATGAAAGCGTTCGTGATGAAATTTGCGCTGCCTGCGCTGCTCTTTAGCCTGTTCTTCACGGCGGAGTACTCCGCGAGCATCCTCGTCTACGCAGTCACGATGTTCGTGCTCGGATTCGCGGGCTTGGGGCTTGGCTTTCTAATCGGAAAGCCGCTCGAAAAACGCAGCCCGATGTTTCGATACATGACCACCGGCTGGGAAGTCGGCATGCTCGGCTACGCGCTCTACGCGCTGTTGTTCGGCGCGGAAAACCTGCGCAACATGGCGACGCTGGACTTCGGGCACGTGCTCTTCATCTTCTCCGGCTATATCGCCGTTCTCTATTCACGCATTGGCTGCACGAAAAAAGAATCATTGCAAGCGCTCCTGACCAATCCGATTCCCTGGGCGATGATCATCGGCGCTGCGCTCGCCATGCTCGGCGTTTCGCGTGCGCTGGCTCCCTCCGGCGTGACCGATCTCATCAAGTCGCTCTGCGATTTCGTCGCGGCTCCGCTCTCCTGCGTGATCCTCATAGTCGTGGGTTACGGCATCGAGTTCTCCGGCAAAAACTTCGTCACCGCCGCAATCTCCGTGCTGGTGCGCACGCTGGTGTGCGCCGCGCTCTGCGCGGTTGCGCTGCTCGTATTCGGCGCATTTATCCCGCTGACGGACGAAATGCGCTGGGCGGTCATCATCCTGTTTATGACGCCCGCGCCGTACATCCTGACTGTCTTTACCAACAACGAGCAGGAGCGTGCGGATGTTTCCATGTCGCTATCATTGCAGACCATCGTCACGGTGCTGATTTTTATCGGTATTGCGATCTTCAAGCTGTAATCAATAAAAACGATCAGCCAGACAAAAAGCCGCTCCCGAGTTCGTTCGGAAGCGGCTTGTTTTTTCTATAATGATTATCCGATTTTGACGCCGCCGACAGGACGAACGGCAAAGCGATAGCAACAGCCGGGGCCAAACACGCGCTCCATCTGCGCCTGATAGTCCGCCATCATATCCAGCGGCACCAGCGCGAGAATGGTTCCCGCAAATCCGCCGCCGTGCACGCGCCATGCGCCAAGCCCCTTCAGCATGCGCTCCGAAAGCCCGAGCGCAAGCGCAAGCCCGCGTTCGTTCACGTCCGTCGGGCAAACGTTTTGCAGTAGCATAAAGCTCGATCGTCCGCTCTCGTTCATCAGTCTGCGGAATGTCTCAATGTTGTGGCTCTTGAGCGCTTCGGCCTGCAGCGGCACACGCGCATTGTCGCCAAAGAAGTGCATTGCACGCAGAATCGCGCGGTCGGAGACGGTCTTGCGCAGCTGACCCAGTGAATCGTAAAATGTAGCCTCGTCAACCTCTCGCAGCACGGTTTTTCCAAAGACCTGCGCCACTTCGCCCATCTCTTTGGTCACCGCCGCGTATTCCGGCGTAAGATCCGCGTGGTTGCCGCCGCAGTTAACGATGCAGATGCCGTAGCCCAGCGCGGCGAGATCGCAGTCGATCCTCTCGATCTTCGGATCATCCGGCTGCTCAAAATCGATTGTCACAAAGCCGCCGACGGCACACGCAACCTGATCCATCAACCCGCTGGGTTTGCCGAAATGCTTGTTTTCGGCATATTTGCTCGCCAGCGCCTGCTCGACGGGCGAAATCTCGCCGTTGTTGTAGAGCTCGGAGAAGATGGTGCTCACGAGTATGCTGAATGCCGCGCTGGAAGAAAGCCCGGAACCCTTCGGGACATCCGACGCGGTAACCGCATCAAACCCGCCGACCTTGCGGCCGGTCTGCGTGAAGCGCTCCGCGATGCCGCGCACGAGCGCTTCGCTCGCGTTCTCTTCCGCGGCGTTCGGCGCAAGTTGATCGAGCGTGACGCAAAGCGGCGTATATCCCTGCGAATGAATCCGCACCACATTATCGTCTCTGGGCGCAACAACCGCGCGGGTGTCCACCGTGACCGTCGCCGCGAGCACGCGTCCGAGCTGATGGTCGGTGTGATTGCCGCCGATCTCGCTGCGACCCGGTGCGGAGAAAAGCATCGCCTCGTCGCTCTCGCCAAACGCACCCTCAAACGCGTTCACAAGCGCCAGATATTTCTGTTTTTGCGCCTCCAGCGCGTCGCCGTAAAGATACCGCAGCGCGTCGTCAAGTTCACCGCTTGTGAGCTTTGTTTGAATGGGTAGCATATCGTTTGCGCCTCCGATTTTCAGATCTGGGATTCAGACTTGTCTCATCCTCATCTCTATTTTAACCGCCGAAAAACTTCAGCGCAATGGCAATCCCGATTCCAAGATAGTTTCCTGCGGCATATCCCAAAATTCCACAGATCAACCCGGGCAGCACGACCTCGCGATTATCCAGCGCTTCCGCGACCGGAACGATAAACGCGGGACCGTATACGCCCGCGGTAGACGTGATCAACGATGTGTCTGCGTCAATCTTACAGGCTTTGGACAGGAGCAAATGCACAAGCACCGCGCCGAACTGCGCCGTTGCAAACATCGCTAGCAGCAAGAGCGCCTCTTTGTTCAGCGCGCTGAAGTTAAACGACATACCGATGCCGAGCGAAAACATCAGGATCAGATATTGCCCCACGGTATAAGAACCGGGCGCTGCGCGAACTTTCTTGATAAACGAAAATCCGATGCCACAGGTTGTGACCACAAGCATGATGATCACGACGTCCAGCTTTCCGGTGATCAACAGCGCGAGCCCCGCCGCGATAGCAAGCGAAAGTATGCCCAGCAGCACAATCGGTACATGCCGCAGGATCAGTTTGAGCGAAAACGGCTCTTTGTCCGGGATGTAAGTCTTCTCCAGGTTCTGGATGAATCCTTCGTCCGATTCCGTCTCGGTTTTGACAAACGGTTTGAGGAACCGGCGCGTGAGCCGCGGCATGACGGAGATCAACAGCAGGAAGTATGTTCCGCCGACGATCACATCGGATGCATTCGCCAGCACGATGTGCGATTCGCTGACCGAAAGCGCGGCGCCGATTGCCATCAGGTTCGGCGTACCGCCAGTGTACAGGCCGATGATCATGCCCGCGTATTTATACGCTTCCGGAATCAGCGTTCGAAAGATCAAATAGGTCGCGCACGCGACCAAAGACACGGAAACCGCTACCAGAATAAAGGAGTTCAGCATGGGCTTTGCCAGCTTGCGAACACTCGAAAGGTCGGCGGAAAACAGGATCAGCGGGATGGCAATCGGCACCAGAATCTCCGAGATATCCATCGCAATCTTCTTTTCCGGAATGATCAGGCTAAAAAGAATACCGCAAGCATAACAGAGGAAAACGGGGCCGAGCATGCCGAGAATGCGAAATCGCTTGGAGAGAAGAACCATCGCTCTTGGTCCGAGTGCCATGATTAAAACAACCAGAACATTCCAAAAGATCGTCATATGCCCTCCAAAACGCATCTGTTTTTCAACAAACGCGGCCTAAATGTTGCTTGATTATATCATTTTGAGCGTCCTCCTGACAACGCCAAGAAACAATCATAATAATAAAGCCGGCGGTTGAACCGCCGGCTGCAAACGTTGTGCTTCTATTTTGTTTAGTTCTTTTCGATTCTTACGCTGCCGCTGACCGTATTGAAGCGGTAGGTTGCATCACCATCGCCGACGACCACAAGGTCGCTGCCGAGCGTGCCCGGGAACGCGCAGCTGAGGTTGCCGCTGACGGTATCGAGCTTCGCGGTGAAGCTTGCGCCTTCCGGCAGAGAGATGGTAAAGTTGCCGCTCACGCCATCCGCTTTCACACGTTCCGGAACGTTGGCGAATGCCAGCTTGATCGTGCCGGAGACGGACTCCGCATCGACGCGGACGAACTCGCCTGATGCAAACATACTGCCGCTGACGTTGTTCAGATCAAGCGTCGTCGCCGTTGCGTTTTCGCAAACGATGGAACCGCTCGTCGAACCGATCTTGATCTCTTCTGTCGCGACATCCGCGCAGCGAACCTCGCCGGAGACGGTCGAAAGATCGATTTTGTCGCCATACACGCCCGAAAGGTCGATTTTGGCGGACACGGTTTCGACTTCCACCTCGCTCAGCTTGCCGATGAGCGATGCGGGAACTTCCAGTGTCAGCGTCTTTGCGGGCATGTTCGCATCCACATTGAACCAATCGAAGATGTTCTCAAGGTTCTCGCAGAAGTGAATCTGGAGCGTGCCGCTGTCAGAGACCGTGTAGCGCATCTTCTGACGGTCCGTCAGGTTGCGATAGGAAGACTCCGAGAAGACGATCTCGTCCGATGTGCCGACGCGCAGATTGACGCTGCCCGCGACCCAGTCGATCTTGATCTTGTTGATGTTGGCTGCGGGAACGCTTGCCTGCTCGGAAACGATGATCTGATCGCTATCCTCATCCACGCCGCCGGAGTAGTAAGTCACACCGTTCACGAATCGATTGACCCAGTTGCCTTCCGCGCCGAAACGCGAGAAGATGTTGTGACCGGTTAAGAGAGCGACCAGGATTGCGGTGAGCAGCACCGCGATCACGAGGCCGACAATAATTCGAATAATGCCTGCTGCTTTCATAGTGTTTTTGATTCCCCCGTTATTGTTTGAGCATGAATAATCCTTTGATCATGGAGGCAACCGCCGCCGCGATCAGGAAGATGATCCATGTAATGTGCCAGGCTCCCGTCATAAAGCTCACGACGATGTAAACGCACACGGCGATGAGCCAGAACGAGCCGATGATGGCATCTACTGCTTTGTTCTTCTGCTTGTTGTTCTGTTTCCACTCCTTAAACTCTTCTACCATGGTGTCATCCGCTTTGACATAGCGTTCGCGGGTGACGCCGTTGTAGATGAGCAGCGCGGTTGCAATCGCGACGAAGAGGAACAGTCCCATCACGCCAATCTCACTCTGCAACAGAATGACCGGCACAGGGCAGAGAATGTAGAGCGAAATCGCAATTGCCACGAGAATGGCGGAGCGCTTCTTGCTCTTTTCGTTTTCGGGACGCTTCTCTCCGGTAAGGCCGGAAATCAGGCTGTCCACATCACCGATGCTCGCAATTGCGATGTTGAACGCTGACTCTTCGCTCTTTCCTTCCGCGAGGAGGTCGTTGTACTTATCGGTGAGGTTTTGAAATAACTCCTCTTTGAGTTCAACCGCGCGCACTGTAGACGGCGCGTTTGCAAAAAGGTCATCGATGTAATGTCTTAGTTTCTCGTTCATTTGGATCCCCCTATTTCTCCTTCAGCCAATAGTTTGTCAATCACTGCTTCTGCAGTCTCCCATTCCTTCTTACGCAGCCGATACGATTCTTTGCCCAGATCGGTGATGGAGTAGTATCTGCGTCGCGCGCCTGTCGTCTCGTCCCCCCAGTACGAGACGATACAGCCCGCGTCCTCGAGCCGCCGGAACGCTGTGTACAGCGTTGCTTCCTTTAGCTCAAACCTTCCCCCCGTCAGGTTTAAAATCGCTTTGTTGACCATGTAACCATAGCCATCGCCTTTCATCAACTGCGCCAGGATGATCGTTTCCGTATTCCCACGGATTAATTCCGATGCAACGGACATGGCGCACCTCCTTTCCGTTTGCAGGTATATCTTAACAACATATACCTCACCTGTCAAGGTATCTCTCAAAAATATTTACATGTATTTCGCGAGGTAACTACCATATACAAAAGAGTATACCCCCATGTATCAAAAAACCCGCCGATTTGGCGGGTTTCCTCTGTTTTTTCAAAATTCTTCTTTTACGTTCATTTTATAAGCACATATAAATCTAGATATTTAATAATCAACTTGTAAATTCATTTTAACTGTGTAATATTTATAGAAAACCAACTTAGTAGGTGTGAATATGAACATCGGTGGTTATGATACAAACGCGTTCTCTGAAAGCGATGGTAACAGGATACTTGGGGATATACTAGAGAGAAGCAAAAAGATTAAGGTTCATTTTGCAGAGGGAGATAAAACTCCCAATTTTGATGGTTGTTTTGAGTTGTGCGAGAACTCGCACACAAAAATGATCCCTATTGGCAAATTTAACGTTCAAATAAAAACCATGTCCACTGACTATCGCAATCGTAATCAAAGCGGAAAGAAAAGCGACTATAAATACTCTTGTGAAACCAAAGTGTTCAATTCTGTTATTAAGGGAATATCCTGTGACCCCGCAATACTCTTTCTAGTCGATATAACTAAAAAAATAGTGTTCTATATTCACGTCTCACCAGAATTCGCATTGGGACTTAACCTTGCTGATGAAGATCACAAGACTATTTACTTCAATGAGTCAGATAGACTTGTTGACGAATCGTTCTTTGCTAAACTTCATAAGATTTATGAAGGGCATAGGCGAAAGATTTACAGTGAAAAAGAAAGCTCATTGACCATATCAGAAGAACTTGATAGTAAAACTGTAGAGGAATTACAGGATATTATCGACAACTTTAACAATGTCTTTAGTAATGAACTTGCTTTTATTAAACATCATTTCTATCCTAATGTCTGGAAATTTGGAATAGCATATATCAAAAACTCTGATATATCTGCGACCATAGGAATTTACGAAGTACAAAGAGGCGAAAATGGAGTTTTGATCAAGAAGTTTTCTAAAGAGAATTCAAGTGAATGCAAAACAATTTCATACTATAAACTAAAATACAAAACAACAAGAGAAATTATTGAGGGCATCATGCTAAGGATTATCGATGATTATTTTGATAAGGCCTTCATTGATCCAGCATATTTGCCAACAATAGTTTTAGAAGAATTATCTTTCTATTTTCTCGATGCTGTAGCAAGTAGTTGTGAATCGTACAACAGAGCAGATCAGGAGAACGTATATTTTAAAGATGTTGTACCTGTTGAAGAAGTTAGCAAACTGTGGAGCTCTTTGATAGAATATGCAGTTGAGTCATCACCTTACCTAACATCGACAGATAATAACCCAGAAGTGGACGCGATAATTATGGATCCTATTAAATCTCTGGAAAGCGGTTTCGACACTGTGTATCGAAGAGGTTTATTCGAGTCTATCAGAACTCGTCCTGCCAAGAGACGACCGAGCAATATCTCACTAATACTTCAAGGGAAATTCGCATACCACCTAGTTAAGGGGGCCATAGAAGAATTAGAACAACGAAAAGTAAATTCTGTTAGCAGAATCTGGGCACCTCAAAATTTCAAAGAATCTTTCAAAGAGCTAGAAGTAGCACGTGCTTGCGGAATAAACCGTTATGAGACTGGGTTTGTACTTGCCGACTTCCAGCTTAACTTACAAAGATTATTTTCCGAATTACCAAAGGCGTATAAACAGACCAGTCAAAATCTATTCGGCAAGTTTTCTCCTGTATTAGAAATTAGTAAAGAGTATCTCATTCATGTTGAGCCGACATTCGAAGCTAAGTGCATTCGCATTGATTTGCCCTCAGATGAGTTGAAAATTTCACAACTTTCTGATGTAAACGGTGTCATTCTGACATGGAATGGTTTTGACTCCGTAAAAGCACTTTACCCAAATTGCGAGATGGTTACTGAAACATATCTATGGAACGCGTTTTCTACGTCTTACCCATTATATCGTAACGTTAGTTACCTTATTAAAAAGTCGATTTACCGGTATTTAAATAAAGACCTGCCTTATTCATCAGGTTTTCATCCCATTATACATTGAATCCCTAACTTCTATTTTTCGTATAGAATTGAGTGCACCTCTTCAGATCAAAGTAGAACTGAGAGCCTTAGCAAAAAACCCGCCGATTTGGCGGGTTTCTTCAGGTATATTCAGAATTCGATCGGCGTACACACAGTCTCTTTTCCCTCCTGCTCTACCCGATATAATCGATAAAGCGCGGGGTCGATGCTCGACGCGCGCAAAATTCCTTTAGCTTTTTCGATGGTCTCATCCCGCAGGCGCAGGGACATGCCGCAGCTCGCGGTGATGCTCCTGAGCGTCGGCATCACAACCACGCCGCAGCCGGAGAGCAGCCGCTGCGCTGAGATCGCCGCATGCGGGGAATCAAACGCGAACAACCAATAGTGTTCCATTTACAGCGAGATCACCTTATCTGCGCGCTGCATCGCGCCGAGGATATCATACATATTACTGACAATGCCGACCTTGAGACGGTCCGCGATGCCGTAGAAATTCAGGCACGTGCCGCAGACCAGCACCTTGCTACCCTTCTCGATCAGCGTCATCAGGCTGTCGATCACCTGCTGCTCCTCGCCCGCCGGCAGCTTCACGCCATCGTTCATAAACAGCACGTGTGCAGGCACGCTGTCGCCCTGCGCCAGTGTATAGAGCGCCATCTTCATCAGGTTATAGCTCAGTTCGCGATCGCCCGCGCCGACGATATCCTTGCCGATGAAAACCGCGTAACCGCTGCTCGTTGTCGCGCATTCGATTACTGGTTCCTCGGTGAACTTTCCTTCGCCTGTCAGGCGGACGAACAGCCCTTCGGAATTCTCCCCAGTGGTGACATGCATGCCGGCGGAGTTGCCAAGCCGCGTGAGGTTCTCCACCGCGGTTTTATTATCGACCAATACAGTCAGCTCCTGACAGCCGCCGTCAATCTCCTTTTTCGCCATGATCACAGGCATCGGGCAGGCCTTGCCCCTCGCGTCTATCTGCATATTTCCGCTTCCTTTCCGGAACGCACCGTGCGTTGGCAGTACATCCTTTCATTATTCTAGCAAAAGATTACGCTTTTGTGTAGACGTGCGCGCGCTCAAATATTGTGACTTTTCGAGCAAAAAAACGCTCCCGCGTAAACGGGAGCGTATGAGGCACTGTTTGAGTTACAGCAGATTGCTGCCGGTTTCCGGATTGAACAGATGCGCGAGCGATCCGTCAAACGTGAAGTACAGCTGATCGCCGAACTTGAATCCGAGGCGGTTTTCCACGGGCAGGTCGATGGTCGCGATGCGCAGCACGCAATCTTTGCCAACGGCGGTAACGTGGACAAACAACTCGCTGCCCATCATTTCGGACACGTCCACCTTCGCGGGGACTGCATCCTTGCGCTTGGCGTCCGTGAGCACGATGTGCTCGGGGCGGATGCCGAGAACGATCTTCTTGGGCTGCTCGTTCTTGTCTTTGAGCGTCTTCTGCATCGCTTCCGGCATATCGATGATCGCGCCTTCCATACGGACGACGTATCTGCCGCTCTCGATGGAGAGTTCCGCATCGAAGAAGTTCATCTGCGGGGAACCGATGAATCCCGCGACGAACAGGTTCGCCGGATGATTGAACACATCTTGCGGGGTACCGATCTGCTGGATGAAACCGTCTTTCATGATGACGATACGATCGCCCAGCGTCATGGCCTCGGTCTGATCGTGGGTAACGTACACGAACGTGGTGTTGACGTTCTGGCGCAGTTTGATGAGCTCAGCACGCATCTGGTTGCGCAGCTTGGCGTCGAGGTTAGAAAGCGGCTCGTCCATGAGGAACACCTGCGGATGACGCACGATGGCGCGGCCGATGGCAACGCGCTGTCTCTGTCCGCCGGAAAGCGCCTTGGGCTTTCTCTGCAGATACTCGGTGATGCCGAGGATCTCTGCTGCTTCCTTGACCTTCTCGTCGATCTCCGTTTTGGGAACCTTGCGCAGCTTGAGTCCGAACGCCATGTTTTCATACACGGTCATGTGCGGATAGAGCGCGTAGTTCTGGAAGACCATCGCGATGTCGCGGTCTTTCGGGGCGACGTCGTTGACGAGTCGGTCGCCGATGTAGAGTTCACCCTCGGTGATCTCTTCCAGACCGGCGATCATGCGCAGAGTTGTGGACTTGCCGCAGCCCGAGGGGCCGACGAGTACAACAAACTCTTTGTCCGCGATTTCAAGAGAGAACTCCTGAACCGCAACTACGTTCTTGTCGTAGACCTTCTTGATGCCTTTGAGTGTTACGTTTGCCATAGTTTCTTGGCTTCATCGGGCGCAGCGTTCGCTCATCGCCCAACTCGCAACCGTTCGCACAAGGAACGGTCGCATTACAGCAGGTCTCCACACTGCTGCACCGCAAGCCATGCGGATGGGTATCCCTCCTTTTTAAGCGTCACGGGAAATAAGAAGTGGAGTATGCCCCGTGCGCAGGAATACAGAGAAATGCTTCTTATATTATTGCAGACGACGCACCATTTCGCAATACTTAAATCGCAAAACATATTTAGTTCAAAATCCATCTGTTTACTCCCGTCGGGTGAATCCGGGGTTGACTTAATGCATCGTATGTGATATATTACTTTTTGCACGCCGAACGGCGCTTGACGCGGGGTAGAGCAGTTGGTAGCTCGTCGGGCTCATAACCCGGAGGTCGTTGGTTCAAGTCCATCCCCCGCAACCAAATAAACAAAGACCATCCAATTGGATGGTCTTTGTTTATTTCACTCGTCATTCAGATGGATTTGAAGCCGCGATCACCGTCGTTTCGCGGCATCAAAAACGCCGTTGTATCGGCTTTTTTGGCGGCGAGCTTTGCGAAGAAAGCCTGTTTGCGAAACACGAAGTGCGAGCAAACGTGTCTAATATGAGCAAAGAAGTCCATACCCCGCAACCAGTAAAAAACCGCCCAAATCGGGCGGTTTTTGCGTTGCCTGAGAGTTGGATTTTGCACGGAACCGGGTCAACCCTACTAGTTGGAAAGTGCAAAGCCTTTTCTTCGGAAAATTCTACAGAAATAAAATGATGGGGAATTACACCGCGGTTTATTACTTCTGTTTTCATCGGAGGTGTAAAGAGCGTTCGCGAAGAGACTGCAACGAGCTCCGTCCAAACAGCGCACAAGCATACCTGACACTGAATAAACTTGTCAGAAAGCACGTTCAGACCCTGTCCAAACTTCGTTATATACTCGCTTCAAGCAGACTTCTCTTAATATCTCTATTTGTTCTGCTCTGTAATCCGTGAGTTCACAATAATCTCTACGGTTTCGGCAACCGATTGGTCGGGTACTTCTCCGAACCTCGCAAAAGGAGATGTGGCGAGAGAATGATTCGCTTTGACATTTGATCTTTCGGTCTTCTCTTCGACTTGATTTGGTCAACAAGAAGCATCGCAGCTTCAACGCCCATCTGCATTGTCGGGCGTAACACAGCGCTGATGTTGATATTGCCCGCGCCAAAGAAATAGAAATCGTCAAACGAGATAAGCGAAATGTCATCCGGGATTTTTAATCCTTTATTGTTAATCGCCTCAAAACAGCCAACGGACATCAGGTTGTTCGAAGAGAAAATTGCGGTGACTTCTTTTTTTGTTTCGAGTAGTTTCGATGTTAAGTCGTATGCTTTGTCCTGTTTGAAGTTGCCGTAGAGGATATACTCTTCCTTGATGGGGATATTGTTCTGTCGCAGCGCTTCCAGATACCCTTCCAGGCGATCCAAACCAGGTTTTGATGTGATCAGGCCTGCAATTATTGCAATCTCCGTATGCCCGTTATTAATCAGTGTCTGAACAGCATCCAATGTTCCGCGAAAACTATCAAGAAAAACACCGTCAAAACCGGAAAACTTAATGTCGCGGTCTAGCAACACAATAGGCATGCCGAGATTGTTGAATTCCCTAAGATACTCTGCGTTATACTCCACTGCGCTTGATACCGGTGTAATGATAAGTCCCCCCACCTTTTGCCGACGAAGAGTTTGCAACGATCGAATTTCTATTTCAGGACTTTCATCCGTATCGCAAATTAAACTATGAATATCGTTCTCGCGCATAACCTTCATCATGCCTTTTATGGACTCGCTGAAGAAAGGGTTGTTGATATCCGGCACCACAATGCCGACCACATCGCTAACCATCTTATCGTATTCACCCTTGGTTTTCTTTGGTATCTTGTATCCCAGCTGTTTTGCTGCATCAAGAACAGCAGTCCTCTTGTCTTCCGCTACATAGCCGGAATTATTGAAGACCCTGGAAACCGTTGAGATTGATACGTTCGCTTTCGAAGCTATCTCTTGAATACGAGACATTATTTGGCTCCTTCTCGAGTCAAAGGGCGAGTAATTCCTCTTCGAGGTTCTCCCTATCCAGATATCACATTCAAGTTGATTGGTGAATGGCAGAGTTTTGAATAGCGATATATCGTAGATTCATTTTACCGCAAAAAAGTAAAACTGGATAGAATCGATTCGTTCTATCCAGTTCGTTTTTTAATCTTCGGGTTTTACTTCAAGTTTGATTGGATAGTTACCAAGGTATTTTAGTTTAAATCCATTTGCTTTATACGTCTCGTAGTCGAAGGCATCAAGTTCATCGATCGCCAACTTATGGAACTCATAGAAGTTCGTCCACCATTCATACCCGCTGCCCAAAGAGGCGTTCAGATATACATCGGCAATGTCGCAACCCATCTTTGGCGCAACGTAAAATGCACCCATCGCCAGTACATTTACGCCATTGCCTGTGATGGCGCGCAATGCTGCTGGAACACTCTCCACAACGCCCGCATGGACGCGCGGACACTTTGATGCCGCGATGTGAATCCCCATGCCAGTCCCACAGAATGCCAACGCACGTTCATATTCGCCTTCCGATATCTTCGCTCCAAGGCGCAACCCAACCCGATGAAACATATTCTCATCGCTGTCTACGGATAAATCCGTTACGCCGACATCTTCGATCTCCCACCCCTTCTTTTTCAGGTGCGCAACGACCGCCTCCTTCAATGGATATCCGGCAAAATCCGCGCCGATGGCAAGTTTCTTATCTTTGACCATTTTCATAGCAATACTCTCCTGTAGGTAGCGCTCAAATAAACTCCTGCCTGCATTCACCTAAGAAGCAACGCCAAAAAGGGCGACGCATCCAGCGACAACCGTTAAAAACGTTACTTACGGTTCAGCCGGTATGGTCACAATCTGCACCGACGCGCTGCATCCGAGGCGATTTGCACCCGAACCCAGCAAGATGGAAGCGGTCTTTGCGTCCTTGATCCCGCCGTCAATCTTAATGCCTATCCCCAGGCCAACGATAGAGCGCACGAATTTGACGTCGTTCATGCACGCTTTCGCTCCGGTCAATGCGTTGGATATCTTCACGTAATCGGCACAGCTTCTTTGAATAATCGCAAGCGTCCTCAGCTTCTCTTCGTCCGTCAAAAGCCCCTGCTCATAGATTGCCTTGACCTTCGCTCGTCCGCCCGCGACGGAGATCATCTCCGCCAAATCTTTTTCCACCGCGTCGTAGTCGCCGGACTTGATCGCAACGATCTGCAGCGATACATCCAGCTCGGTTGCTCCGTTTAGAATCGCCTCTCGAATCTCCGCGCACTTCGCCTTTGTAGATGCCGCGCCGTGCGGAAATCCAACGGGCACACAGATACCAACGTTGCATCCACCCAGCCGCTCTTTTGCCAGACTGACAAAGTAAGGTGAAACGCAGACGTTCACAAAGCCAAATTTCTTCGCTTCCTCGCAGCCCTGCTTGATCTTATCAGTGGATGTGTCCGGGTTTAGCAGCGAGTGCTCCAACGAGCCTGCCAGCTCCATGCCGGTGAGCATTCTCGCCCGTGCGGGTTTTGCGCCTTCAGCCAGCTCGGCAGGCGCAAGGCGCGCATATACCTCTTGCGTGACTTTCGCCACGATCGCTTCAATATCCAAGTGTCTTCACCTCTGTCTGTTACGGTTTGCGTATCGTTACGCCATCGATTGAGTAATGATCCAAAACACCGCAGATTGTCCAGTCGGCAATCAGTTCATCGTCGTTGAAAAACATCTTTGTCGCACCGCCATCCACATTGACCAGCACAAGATCACCTACGCCCGCGTTCGCAGCGTCAAAGGCGATCTGGCGCGATTCGATCGGGTTTCCGTTCAAATCGACAAACTCAACAATCATGAGTTTGTGCCCATGAAACTTTCTGTCCTTGATTGTTGAAACTACATTGCCAACTACTCTAGCAATCCTCAATTTGTGGCATCTCCGATCCTGTTCTCGTTCATAAAACGATGTACTGGTTCCCGTCTATGCAAGTTATTTCGGTAGAATACCTTCCACATCTTCATGCGGGCGCGGAATCACATGGACAGAGTACAGCTCTCCAACGCGTTTTGCTGCAGCGGCGCCAGCCTCAACAGATGCTTTCACCGCACCGACATCCCCGCGTACCATCACGGTCACGAGACCCGAGCCGATCTTTTCCTTACCGATGAGCGTGACGTTCGCAGCCTTTACCATTGCGTCTGCGGCTTCGATCGCGCCTACGAGGCCCTTGGTTTCCACCATTCCCAATGCTTGCTTTTCCATTGTGCATTCTCCTTACTATTAAATATATTCGTTATATTGATCTACAAATCCAACGATCGCCGCATCTGCAGGGACCAATCCGCCCCGAAAGATGAGCGAGGCCTCTTTCGAGCCAATCAGGTACACAAAATCATCCTGTCCGGCCTGTCTTGTCTGGTCCGCGGCAACGATGAGTTTGGTTGGTTTTCCGTTTTCGATCATCTGTACAACGAGCAACTTTATCCCTTGCAGCTTCTCGTCCTTTGCTGTCGATACGACCGAACCGACAACTATTCCGGTGTACATGATGGGTTCACCCCTTTCGATCCGCCAGTACCAAACTTATTTCTTTACAGTCGCTTTTTTTGCCTGCGGTTTCTCTGTCGTGGCAGCCTGTTGCGGAAGGATTCCCTCCACCTCGTCGTGCGGACGAGGGATCACATGCGAGCTGACGAGCTCGCCGACACGCTTTGCCGCCGCGGAACCCGCTTCCACGGCTGCCTTCACCGCCCCGACATCGCCGCGAACCATCACGGTGACCAAGCCTGAGCCAATGTTCTCTTTACCGATCAACGTAACGTTTGCTGCCTTTACCATCGCGTCAGCGGCTTCAATCGCGCCGACAAGACCTTTGGTTTCCACCAGACCAAGTGCTTGTTTTTCCATATTCTTCTCCTTGTCTCTGCGTAACGGTTAAAAGATTGTCTGTAAAATATCTGGATGCGGTGACGGGATGACCACCGTCCGCGCGACCATTCCTTTTGTTTCCTCGAGTTTTTCCGCCGACTCTACTGCAAAGCGCACCGCGGAAACCTCGCCGATCATCGTGATAAACGACTTGCCGCCAAGCCCGCGCCCGAGCCGAATCTCGATGAGATTCACGTTTGCGGCCTTGACCGCCGTATCAGCGCAAATCACCGCGGAAGCGAGCGAAAACGTCTCGATCAGTCCCAGCGCGCCGGTTGAAAACACTTCCGAGCAAGCACCGATGGCCTGAATCACCTGTTCGTGTACATTTGGAATCACGATGCTATCCACCAGCACCTCAGCCGCGGTTGCAACGCCCGCCGCTACCGCAGCATCCACCGCCGCAACGCCGCCGGAGACGATCACGATATATTTGCCCGCGCAGACCGGCTGAGCGCTTGCCAGCGTGACATCGGCCGCTTTGAGCATCGCATCCCCGGCTTCAATCCCCGCCGGAATGCTGTTTGTTTCAATCATGCCTAATGCGTTCAAGACCCTACTCCTTATCCCGCTTCTGCGCTGATATCTCTATCATGTTGTTTGTGATGTTTGTTACGATTCCACCGATGCTTGCGTGAATCCGCGCGCCCAAGCTCTTCTCCGGAATCTCTGCGATTAATTGGCCCTTTGCTACCCGATCCCCGTATTTGACCACCGAGATCGACGGCGCACCGATATGCATGCTCAATGGAATTTGTACGATCGAAACGGATACGCCCTGCTCGTCCAGCGGTGTTTCCGTGTCGTACTGTAGAATCCCCATGCGAGACATCAGCCGCTTGGTCGGAACCTTGGTGCACTCGAGGCTCTGGGATACGCTGGTGCGAATCCGCTTCTCCGGCTTTACGCCATTCTGGCGCAGACCCGCTTTCATGCGCGCCATCATGCGGCTCGGGCTGAGCCCGAAGTTGCAGGCATAATAACTGCAGAGCCCGCAGTCGCAGCAGGAGAAGATTCCGTTGTAATCGCCGAGCAGTTTCCCGTTGGACATAAACGCAGCGCGCATCGCCTTGTGCGGCTCTACGCCGAGGCCGAGGTTATTGCGCGGACAAATCTGCGTGCAAATGTTGCATTGGCAGCAGACCGCTTTGGCGAGCTTCCAGTCCACTTCCTTCTGGTCCGTTTTCTTCTGAATCAACGGGTGATCAGACGGAAACACCAATACTCCGCCGGTCGTTTTCGTGACCGGCTCGTCCCAATCGTTACAGAGTTTCCCCGTCGCAGGTCCGCCGATTACGATCGTGTATCCATCAAGGCTTTTCGGCCCCTGCGCTGCTTCCACCAGAAGCCGGATCGGGGTGCCGATCGGTACTCTCAACGTGACCGGCCGCTTCACCTCGCCGCCTACAGTAACTACCTTGTCGATCACGGGTTGACCGTCCATCGCGTTGGCGATATTGATCAATGTACTGACGTTGCAGACCACCGCACCAACATCCAGCGGTATGCCGCCGGTCGGCACTACCTTGCCCGTGACCTCGTAGACCATTTGTTGCTCGTCACCTGCGGGATAATAGCTCTCCATCTCAAACAGACGGATATTCGGTTCCCCGGAGATCGCCTGTTCCAGCGCATCGATCGCGTCGTGATACTTCTTTTTCAGGCAGATGACACCACTGCCTGCGCCGGTTGACTCCATGATCGCCTTGAGCCCGCGAACAACCTGCTGCGGATAATGCTGCATCATCAGGCGGTCGACGCGCAGCAGCGGCTCACATTCGGCACCATTTGCCAGAACGATTTCCGCCTTGCCGCCTGCTTTGATATGTGTCGGGAAACCCGCTCCGCCAGCACCAACGACGCCTGCGTCACGGATTTGTTCTACAACACCCATGCTTCATCCTCCGTGTTACACGATCCTCAAGTTGCCATACAGAACACACCTGCGCGAGCGGGTAAACGTTCTCGCGCTCGTCAGTCCCTCGCCGGTCGGGGTCGCGATGGTTAGTGTCGTGAACCCCTCGCCGTTGAATCCGAGTCCCGCATAGGATGGTGCGTTCTTGACGAAAATCGTGGTGTTCATCGCTTTTGCCGCCATGGTCAGATGCGTTACATTCTGAGAGTGGATCATGGCCGTGTGCTTGCAGCCGTTCTCTGCCTTGATTGCCTTTGATATTGCTTCTTCAATCGTGTACACCTGAACGACACCGAGCACCGGCATTAGCATCTCGACCGTGACAAACGGGTGGTTTTCCTCCACACTGGCGATGAGCAACCTTGGGTTGCCCGTGTAGTTCACGCCGCTTTCGCTGGCGATATATGTCGCATCGCGGCCAACAAACTTGCGATTGACCACGTATTTACCGTTCTCGTGTATTAAGACCGTCTTGACAACCTTCTCTACATCTGATCCCGTCAGACGATACGCGCCGTTCAGTTCCATATGGCGCATGAGCGGTTCCGCAATTTCTGAAATGGCGAAAACCTCCTTCTCAGCAATGCAGAGCACGTTGTTATCAAAGCTCGCCCCGTCTACGATATCCTGAGCGGCTTTTTTGATATCTGCCGAATCGTCCACGATGACTGGCGGATTGCCTGGGCCCGCGGCGATAACTTTCTTTCCCGTCTTCATCGCAACCTTCACCACCGCTTCGCCGCCAGTAATGGACAGTAGCGGAATATCCGGATGTTCCATGATATATTTGCCCGTTTCCAGCGTTGGGTTCTTAACCGTGCAGATCAGCGCCGGCGGTCCCCCAGCCTTTACGATGGCTTCGTTTAGGATGCGCATCGTCTCGATCGACGCTTGTTTCGCCGCGGGGTGCGGGTTGTAAACAACCGCATTTCCAGCAGCGATCATGCTGATAGAATTGTTGATCACGCTGGATGTCGGGTTTGTGGAAGGTGTGATCGACCCGATAACACCAAACGGAGCGCATTCCACAATGGTAAGACCGAAGTCGCCGCTCATGGCGCTCGTCGGTAAGTCCTCTATGCCAGGGGTTTTATTAATCGCTAAAAGATTTTTCTTAATTTTGTCCGCGACCTTGCCATATCCCGTCTCCTTATGCGCAAGCTCAGAGAGGTAGTTGACCTGTTCGCGAGCGGCTATACGCATGGATTCGATCAGTCTGCCGCGCTCTTCAAGAGATAACTTCATCAGCTGTTCCTGCGAGGCTTTAGCGGCCTGGATCGCGCTTTCCGGGTCGTCGCAGAGCCAGCAGGTCGGAGCAGTGCTCACGCCGCTGCCGATGCCGGAAATCTGCTTGACCGTATCCTCAATTATCATTCGAATTTGCTCATCCGATAAACTCATTTAAATCACTCCCTGTCCTTGCTACTCCGGCCGCCTGCAAAATCGCATGCAAAATGCAGGCCGAAGGTCGGTTGCGGTTATGCGACAGCGCGCAGATCATTCCTTCTGCTCGTATTTTCTAAAAACGATATCCCCGCGCAGCTCGACGGAGTCGATGATCGCAATAATCGCCAGATCGGAAGGCTTTCCATCCGTAATCGATGTTTGTCGCGATGAACTGCCACCAACGCACATGACAACCTCATTCTCGCCAGCCCCCACCGTGTCGATGGCAACGAGCGGTTGCCCTTTCTCCTGAAAGGTCTCAATATCGATTGGAACGACAATCAGCAACTTTAATCCAAGCAGTTTTTCCGCTTTATTTGTGCTGACAACGTTACCTCTTACACGCGCTAGAATCATGGTTTTCTCCTATCCTTCGATCGCAATGCCGAGTTCGTTTGCCTTATCTTTGGCCAAAGGTGTAACAATGGTCCCTTTTGTGCATTGAATGCTTCGATCTCCGCATAAATACGCCCGTAGTATCGTGTCTTCCGTCACCAGCTCACAGACAAGATCAGCAGATCTGAGCACAGGCGTTAGTGAAACAATCTCCGCCCCCATGTCCTTCAGCGCCGTAATGGAGTTCACGACGCCCTCAAAAAAGGTGCCGCGCTTAAACTTCGGCGGCTGGTAGTCCAGCACCACCGTCACTTTCTTTCGCATTAGAATTGCGCGCAGCACCAGCTGTTCCGTAAATCCGCTGTCATCGCCGATTGCTATCCTGTTCAGCAGTTGCATCGACGGCATGGCGAGCACGATGTGTTCATAGAATTTAAGCGTAGAGAACAATCGTTGCTGCTCATCCACTCGAGCTGCGAAAACTGCGTCAAACTCCGGATCCAGTCTGGTATATAGCTCAAGCGCAGCGCAAGTTACCCCGGTTGTGAAACGGCTTTTGAGATATTTGTTAAGCAGCGCCGGTTCAGGGATAAAATTCGACACGAGAACAAGCGCCCCGTTCTGCTCCGGCAGGAAGAGTCCTTCCGCCATCAATCGATCCAGAACGCGCTCTGTTACCCGGCGAATGATTTCCCTTATTTGCGCTTCGTCAATCATATCTCCCAGCTCCGAACGACCTCTAACAAATCGCTGTTTTCAATCAACGCCGAATTCGCTTCGTCTGTATCAAAATGAAGCTCCAGACTATGCGTATCTCCCGCGCGTACCAGTACATTCTCAAACAAGACAGTCCGCAAACCGCGCTTTCGAACACAAACGGAATCTCCGTCTTTCAGTCCATACCATGCTGCTTCCTCCTTGGACGCATGCAGGTGGCACTGGGAAATAATAACCCCACTAGTGAGCATATACTCTCCGTTTGGACCGATCAGTTTGCCGCCGGGAGTATCTTTCAAATCGCCGGACATGCGTACAACCGGAGGAATTCCTAAGTAGAATGCATCAGTTAAGGAAAACTCAATCTGCGTAGCCGAACGAACAGGTCCGAGTATCCGAATGCCATCCATCTTGTTCTTCGGACCCACAAATGTTAACTTCTCTTCGCAGGCGTACTGATTCGGCTGCGATAACGGCTTAAATTGCTCGAGCGTGTATCCTTTGCCAAAAAGAGCTTCCAGCGCATCCTGCGACAAATGGATATGCCGGTTTGATACCGCTGCCGGAACATAATAGACCGATTTTGCCGCGTACTCTTTGAGCATACGAAGCGTCACCTGACGTTTGACTTCCGACTCCATCATCTGCAGCACCTCTAATTCATATTTGTTCTCTTGCGCGATCTACGTTATTTGGGCAGGATGTTTTCCACATCCGCATGCGGGCGCGGAATGACATGCACCGAATACAGTTCGCCAACACGCTTGGCTGCTGCAGCGCCGGCCTCGACAGATGCTTTTACTGCGCCGACATCACCGCGAACCATTACGGTCACCAGACCGGAACCGATATTCTCTTTACCGATCAACGTGACATTCGCCGCCTTGACCATTGCGTCAGCCGCTTCGATTGCGCCAACAAGTCCCTTTGTTTCAACCATTCCTAATGCTTCTTGCATATGCTTACTCCTCCGATTTTTAATATACGCCTTTGTTCACAGAGACATTGCCCGTCGGGCAGTTTACAGTACACTTACCGCAGTTTACGCACTCGTGATTCTCTGTTTTCCCCGATACGATGTCAACGCCTGAACTCGTGCCAAGACGGGTTGCTCCAGCCTCAATCATCTTCTTCGCGGTTTCATAGTCGCGCACTGCTCCGGACGCTTTCACGCCCATCTGCGGGCCGACCGTCGCGCGCATGAGTTTCACGTCCTCTACCGTCGCGCCACCGGTGGAAAAGCCCGTTGATGTTTTCACAAAGTCCGCTCCGGCGAGTTTGCTGATTGTGCAGGCCTTTACCTTTTCCTCATCCGTCAGCAAGCAAGTTTCAAGGATAACCTTGACCAGCGCGCGCCCGCGTGACGCATGCACCACCGCCTTGATGTCCTCTTCCACTAGCGCCCAGTTACCGGATTTTGCAGCGCCGATGTTGAGCACCATATCGACCTCTTTTGCGCCTTTTTCGATGACATCATTTGTTTCAAAAGCCTTCACCGCGGGTGTTGTTGCACCAAGCGGGAACCCAATGACAACGCAGGGGTTGACGGGGCTTCCTTTGAGCTCTTTTGCCACAAATGCAATGTAGGAAGGATTCACGCAGACACTCGCAAAGTTGTATTGCTTCGCTTCGTCGCACACCTTCTTGATCTTCGCTTCCGTTGCATCCGGCTTGAGCAGCGTGTGGTCGATGTACCTTGCGTAGTTGGTCTTGCCTTCCGGCGCTGTGGAGCAACCACTCTTGTTGATCTCGGCTATGACCTGCTCCGTGATCGTTTTTATGATTTCATTGATATCCATATTCAAGCTCCTATCTGACATCTTCCGTTACGGCAGTATTTTCTCCACGTCGTCGTGCGGGCTCGGAATTACATGGATCGATACGACATCGCCCACACGTTTTGCCGCCGCTGAACCCGCTTCAACTGCGGCTTTCACGGCGCCTACATCTCCCCGAACCATGACGGTAACGAGGCCGCTGCCAATCTTCTCTTTTCCGAGCAACGTTACATTTGCCGCTTTCACCATAGCATCTGCCGCTTCGATTGCCCCAACCAGGCCTTTCGTCTCGACCATGCCCAATGCTTGTTTCATACCTTGCTCCTTTTCATTTGTTGTCCTTTAAGTTTCTATATCCAACAGTTATTCATGCCAAATTGATGTATCCCGTTGCTTACGAGTAATCAAGTTCCGCTATAGGTTTATTAGAAAGACTTTTTCAAAGCGTTCTTGGTCCGACGCAATGCGGTAACATAGTTCACGACCATAACGATCAGCAGCACGCCGCCCCAAACGATGTCTTTGAGGTAAGTTACGTTTGTTACCTGGAAGAAGTTCATGCCTGTCGCCAGGAACTGCATGGTAAACATCGCGAAGATCACGCCTAAAACGTTGCCTTCGCCGCCTTCCGGGCTGGTTCCGCCAAGCACAGCGATCATGATCGCCTGCAGGGTATATGTCGTACCATAGTCGGCATTCGCTTGATTCGAGCGGCCGAAGAGGATGCAACCCGAGATCGCTGCAAGTACGCCTGAGATTGTGTAAGTCGTGCGCAGAAGTTTCTTGATATCAATGCCCGAGAACTCCGCGGCAACCATGTTGGAACCAGTCATGAACAGTTTCGTGCCGTAAGGAGTTTTGGATGTCATAAACCAAATCACCGTGGCCACAATCGCAAGAACCACAAATTGGTTTGGAATAATGCCTAACGTGTATCCTTGTCCTAGGCTGTTAAATGCCGCCGGTAAGCCGACAATTGACTTGCCTTGCGTAATGACCACGGCAATGCCCATGAATGCGTAATTGCTGCCAAGCGTTACAATCAAAGGCGGCGCGTTGAATTTGCTGATGATTATGCCATTGATCAAACCGGCGAGCGCACCGACGACCAGCGCAAGCAAGATTGCTGCAATGGCAATGAGCATCTGCGTGCTATCCGGCGTGGTTTCCGTAATGACGGATGTCATAAACGCTGCCGCAACTACGCCAGCAAGATTCGCCTTTCCAACCATCGATAAATCGATGCCGCCGGTGATCATTGGCAGAATAATGCCAATTGCCAGAATACCGACTTCCGGGATCTGCCCGGCCATCGTCTGCAACGTGTTCGGGGAGAAATACTTGAAGTTCCCCTTCAGCGCAAACGACATGAAACCCATACCTACATAAGCGATGACCATTAGCGAAAACAGCCAACCGAGCTTTGTCTCATAAAAGATATGGTATAACCAGGAACTCTTCTTTGTCCGATTCATTTCCATATCCAACTCCTTACTGCATCGAAATAGGTGCCGACGAGATTTCTACGTGGAGCCTTCTCTTCTCTTTCAGCGCCTGATAAGATGTTAAACTTGTACCAACCAAGAGTACGAGACCGACAACGAGTCTCTGCCAGAAGCTCGGAATACCAACCGTGTTCAGACAGTTATCGATCAGCTGTATCAACAGTACGCCAAGTACCGTACCTGTCAGCGTTCCGTGACCACCCGTAATGCGAGCGCCGCCGATTATGACCGCGGCAATCGTGATCATCTCCTGGCCCAGTAGGTCCATCGGGTTGCTGTTGACGTAGGTAATCGTGTGCACCATACCGCCGAGACCATAGAGCATGCCGGCGAGCACATATACGATGAACTGTGTTTTCTTCACGTCGATTCCTGCGCGCATGGCAGACTCTACATTACCTCCTATTGCAAAAATGTTCGCGCCAAGCATCGTATACCTTAGTAATAGATACACCACGAATACGACTGCAATCGTTATATAAATCGTGGTAGAAAGAGGCGCCGCTACACCGTTTGCATTATATACGGTCATGACATATGTCTTCCCGGCGGTTTGAATCCCAATTGGAACCTGAGAAATCTCACGAGAACCGATAAAAAACAGCATTACGCCGTTGATTATACTGTTCATGCCGAGAGTCGCGATCATAGGCTGAATCTTCAGCCGCGAAATCAGAAGCCCGTTGATCATTCCCAGCGCAGCGCCGAACCCAATTGCCAGCAGATAGGGCAATAGCGCGGAGCCTTCGTAGTTCATGCTGAAAACAATCTTTGTTGCCGTGAACATCGAAAACGCACCGATGCCCGCAACGGTAAGATCGATCCCGCCGGAAAGAATGACGAGATATGCTCCAACCGCATAGATAATCGGCTCTATTGCTGTCTTTATGACCGAAACAAGACTGTATGCGGATAAAAAGACCGGGCTGATTGCGCTGACTGTAAAAAATACAACGAGAATAACAAGCAAGACAAAAAACTCATTCGTTTTTGCGATCCTGCTGAGCTTTTTTCCAATCATTGATTTTGATCCTTTCTGTGTATTTTCCACATTATGCAAGCATACCCGCAAGTTGCTCGTGCTTAACCACTTTGGAATCCATCTCACCGACGATGCGTCCCATCTTCATAATGACAACCTTGTTGCAGTTCGTTAACACTTCCGGTATGTCATCCGAGATGATAATGATGGCGATACCCTGATTCGCAAGTTTACGAAGAACCTTATGAATCTCGAGCTTCGACCCGATATCAACGCCTACGGTCGGTCCATTCAAAATCAGGATTTTGGGATTACGAGCCAGCCATTTGGCAAGCACGACACGCTGTTGGTTGCCGCCCGAAAGCGTCGTTATGATATTCTCCGAATCCGGTGTTTTGATCAAGAGCTCTTTGACCCATCGATCGGCTGTCGCCTTTAGCGAGCGATTATCGGAAAAAACGAGTGCTTTTCGGAACTTCTCAATTACGCTGACGAAGATATTGCTTGCAATCGATTTCTTTAAAAACAAGCCTTCTGTCAAACGATCTTCGGGCACATATCCGATACCGTTCCTAATCGCATCTTTTACGCTCCGGATTTTTACCGGTTTTCCTTCAATAAAAATCTCGCCTGAGGTTGCGGGGAATTGACCGAAAAGGCACTGCGCCAGTTCCGTTCTTCCCGAACCAAGCAGTCCGGTGACGCCAAGAACGTCTCCGCTATTGACTGTAAGCGTAATGTCGTTGAATCCATCCTTGAGAGAAAGTTTCTCTATCCTCAAAAGCTCTTTGCCATTTGTAATCTCAGGCACAAATTTCTCATCTACGATTTCATGCCCCGTCATGTAGAAAGCGAGCTTGTTGGCATCAAAGTTCGAGGTTTCCTCGCCGTCGACCACGCAAACGCCGTTTCGTAGAATGGTGACTGTATCAGTAACGCCGATAACTTCCTCGAGTTTATGCGTTACGAAGATAACGGAAATCCCTTCCTCTTTCAGCTGCCGAATAATGTCCAGCAGCGAGGAAACTTCCTTTTTCGTCAACGCTGTTGTCGGCTCATCCATAATGATGAGCTTGGCATCCTGAATGATGGCTCGGCAAATCGCAACGATTTGCTTATCTGCAACCGAGAGAGCCTCCGCCTTGACGTCAAGATCAATTTTTACGTCAAGGTGATCCAGCGCTTCCTGTGCTTTTCTGCGGATCGTCCGCCAATTGATCAACTTTTTCTTTTGGACGCGAAATGTATTCATGGCAATATTATCCGCAACCGTCAGGTTCGGAAAAATCGAGAAATCCTGATAGATTACTTGAATTCCCATACTCATTGCCTGATCCGGCTGTAATTTTCCGAATTTATGCCCTGCTACTTCAAGCTCACCTGAATCTGGAGTATATACTCCAGAGATAACCTTAATTAGCGTTGATTTCCCGCAGCCATTCTCGCCGATGAGGCAGCGGACTTCACCCTTGCGAATGGTTAGGTTTACATCCGTCAGAGCATGCACTCCGGCAAAAGATTTGTTGATATTGATCGCGCGAAGGATAACATCCGACATAGTCGCAACCTTCCTTGTACAAGATTTGTAATGATTTGTACCATATCCTATGATGAGCCGTACCAACAATGATAAAAAGAAATGTGATTTCTTTGATTATATCATTGTAATGGACGAATGGTACATTTTTGTTCCTCTACTGACGCGCGGCGGGAGGTGATCTTGCGATCACCTCCACAGATTTCCATCTATTTGGACATTCGCCGCAAGTTTAACTTTTCGGGATATTGATTCGGATTTCGTTCTTACAGGTAGAAGTTACCGCTTGCATCTTTGTACTCGTTCATCTTCTCAACGCTGTCGATAACCAACGTCGCGTTTGCAAAGATGATCTTGCCATCGCCAGCGCCATCTGTGAACGACAACTTCTCATAACCCGCGAGGCCGCCTTCATAGCCGGAAGCCTTGGACAGGTCGAGGTTTTCGTTGATGAGCGCGCCGTTGCCATCAAGCATCATGACCGCCAGTGTCTGCATTGCATACACGGTGAGGCCCGGATCCCAGAGAGCCATCGCAAACAGCGAACCTTCTTCGAGCTGCTTTGAAGCGATTGACGGCATGGAAGTACCGACGACGGTGATCTTGCCGATCAGGCCGGCTTCGGAAACGGCTTCTGCTGCGCCAGGAGCATCCTGCGAGGTTGCGCCCTGGAAGCCCTTGAGTTCGGGATACTTGTTGATCATTTCAGCCATGATCGACTTGGACTTGGCCTGTGCGTCGTTGGTCTCGATCTTTCTCTCAACAGCCGTCATATTCGGGTACTTTGCCTGCTGCTGATTGAATCCGCCTTCTTCCCACTGATTCTGGGAAGTAGCTGTCAGACCGCCAACCGTGGTGTAATACTCACCCTGTTCGCCCATGCCCTTTGCCAGGTAATCCATCAGGATTGCACCGTATGCAAAGTTATCGAACGCTTCGAGATCGTAGTCGCACTCAACCTGGTCGGTTGCTTCGTGGCTGATGACGACGATGCCCTGTTCTCTGGCTTTCGCGAGAACGGAATCCGCGGAAGACGGCGAGAACGGGATAATGCAGATGGCGTTGACACCAGTTGCAATCGCGTCTTCGAGGAGCTGGTTGGTGGCAGCCGCATCGACTTCAGACGGACCAGTCTGATAGGTGTTGTTGCCGGTGTTCTCAGCAAACTCTCTGACCATAGTCTCGGTTCTGTCGAACCAGCCGATGCCCAGCAGCTTCACGGTTGTCATGATTGAATAGCCGGAACCAAGTGTGATAGCACCATCCACGGGGGCAGCTGCTTCGGTTGTTTCCGTCGCTGCTTCGGTAGTTGCAGCGGGTTCTGCGGGTGCCGCAGCATTGGAGTCAGCGGCAGGGGCGGCGGGCTTTGCACATGCCACGGAAAGCATCATCAAAGCAACCATCAGGAATACCAGAACCTTTTTCATTCTTATACATCCTCCTTTTATTTTCATTTCCGCCACACACTTGTACTGATACATATCCCGAATATCTGCAGCAAGCCTGTGATCGAAATTTGAATTACCATTGAAATCTTATGTCTTCAACCCTTTGAAGCTTCGTTGAACGCAGCCGCAAGAACTGCCAAGTGATCCGCTTTGATATATCCGCTGAGCGAACCGGAACCATTGAACTCAACCGCGTAGTAGTCGTTTCGGTAGCCGTAGAAGCGATAAACGAGCTCGTTTCCGCTCTGTTCCAATACAATGGTCGCGTTCGGCTCCGCCGTAATAGCCGCCTGTTCCACAACGCCGCGGAATTGCAGCTCAGCAAGATAAGCAAAGAGCGTATTCGCCACATCCTCTGACAGCGTCTTTCCGTTTAACGTGAATCCGCCGCCTGCGCTTTGGTCAAGCTGGAACGTTTCGCTGCCCAGATTGATGGTCACATTCACGGGATTCTCAGCGCTTACCGGAAATACTGCGATCGGGAACAGATTCTCCGTTTCTATTTCCAACAATGCCTCAAACCCGCTCGCAAGCTCATATACTCCGTTTCCGCCCTCTTGCATGCAATAGTATCTGCCGCTGTCAAGACGATTCCCGATCCATATCTTGACGGATTTTCCACCGGACTCCTTGAGGTAGATGTATGCCGAGTCGCTGTTGAGACCATAATCGTCGGAGACCGTGTCCGCAACAAACGACGAATACCGTGGCGAAGCGAAGAAGCTCTTCACAAGGGAAACCGCCTTCGCATTTGCAATCGCTGTAAATGGGGATTGCAACATCCAGCTCTCCAGCCCGACTCTCCGGTTCTCCGGTATCTTCGTCATCAAAATCGGAATCCGGGCACCGCTGGCGCGCAAGATTTCAATTGTATCCAGCTCGTCCGCATCTATATCGATGGTCAGATCTCTCATGGCTTTGGCTGCGTTTTCAAGAATGCTGTAACTGTCAAGATCATAAACATACAGCGCGTCAGAACCGCTGAGAGTCATGAAAACACCGTCGCGGGCAGAAGTGAATGATCCGAAACGAACCGTCTGGTTTGTTCCGTCATCGAGTTCAATCTCAACCTGCATCACCGCCGGATCCAGACCGTAGTTTGAGAGGTTCTCTATCTCATCATAGAGTTTATCCTGCGCATAGAGATAACAGACCATCGTCAGAGCGGACTCCATCGATCCCTGATCAACGCTGACTCCCGCTTGATCGCGGAATTGCCAAACGCCGTTTGTCTTCACCATGTCGATCACCGAGTCCTGTTGAGTGATCTTCATGCCGGTTACCTTCGTATACGATACTTTGTACACACTGATGGCGCGATATTTTGAATCGGTATCTTCCTCGCGCAACAGAAACACAATCGCCCCTGCAATGCATAGAAACAGGATGATTCCAAGGGAGATCAGCACCCAGGTCTTCTTTGATCCCATACGCTATATCCGCTTTCTTTTGAACCAGATTGTAAAGCCGGTAGCGACGATCGCAATCGGTATTACCGCAATTAACAGAATTTCCAGAATGAGGGGCTGCGTGCTGTTAGAAAACTCCATTGAACCAAGCATCATGCTCTTGGCTGGAATATTCAGATTGTTCGTGTTTTCCGCCAACGTATTGACCGTGTTTATGATGAGGGCTTCGTTTGCCGAACGCTCGATTCCGTCCGGATTCGAGAGTACAAAGGATGATGAGCTGAATAGCGCAATCTTGGAATCCCCGCTCTGCGCAACAGCGCCGATCGCAAACGGTCCAGTCGCATCGCCTGCTTCATAGCGGGCGATCATCGAGGTGCTGACTGGCTTTGCCCAGGTGTTGTCGTCCGATTCCAATAGAACACCCGCTTTGATATTTTCGCCGGATGCGATCGTAATGCTGCTGCAGTCCATCAGTATCGGAATCAAATTGTTCTCCGTTAACGGATCCGTAATACTATGGCTGTACAGAGTCGGCACCAAGCCCGTCACACGCTTATAGAGCCTGTTTTCATCTCCGCCGATGATGTAATCCTTGTTTACGGAAAGTCCGTACATCATCAGAAGCGAATTAAAGTTGTTCAAATCATCCAGAATGATCTGCGTATATCCTGTTGTCGCACTGAAGAGCACGTAGTCCAGCATTAAGATCGCATTTCCGCCCTCTTTCAGGAACGTTTGAATACTGCGGAACTCAGCGTTGGAAAGGTCTTCAGCAGGACTGACAACCATCAGCAAATCGTAGTTCGGATCCAGCTCTTCGGTGCTGATCGTCGAATCATAGGTCTCAACTGCATAGTTCAAGCCGTTCAGCGCGACCACGAGTTCGGAAAGGTCACCCCTGGTGAATTCGCTGTGACCGGCGAGAAGTTTTATCGTATACGACACACCTGTCTGAAGATAGATGATCGCGGAAGACACTCTGGATTCTGCGTTAAACGAGAAAACGTAGGTTCCCGTCGGGTCGATCGAATAGAGTTCGAACAGGCTAAATACTTTGTAAAGCGTATGAGACTCATTCGTCACAATCATGGAACCCGCGGAGATTCCATTTCCCGCCGGATCAAACTCCACCGTAAAGCCCGGATTGAGTGAAAGATCGACATTCTCATAGTGGAAGGAGTCGGAGTATGCCGCGTAGTTGCGCATCAGTTCGGTTACGCGAGTATCCTCGTTGCCCGTTTCATAGAGCGAATATACATATATATCCTGATCTAGGCCGTCGAGTATTTGTTTGGTTGTTTCGGAGATGCTGAAATATTTCTGCTGGGACATGTCCGCATGCAGGTTGAATCGATTATCCAGCATGGTGACAAGCACATTGAGGCTCAGCACCACCAGTAATAGCACGGCGATGGAAACGATGGACGTCGTTCGGTAATTGCGCCGTCTGCCGGAGCCTTCGGATCGCGTTTTCATGTTCGGCACAGGCTTTTCTTTGCTGTTCATTCGTTTCACCTTCGTTCTTAGTTTTTGCTCCATCGTCTGCGTTCCACGGCTTTCGCCGCGAAAAACAGAAACAGGAAGGTTACCGAGAGGAAATATACAATCGTAGCTACATTCAGTACGCCTTTTGTGAAGGCAGAAAACTGTCCGTACAGCGACAGCGCGCGAAGGATTGTAGAGAGCGTCTCATTCGTCAGGTTCGGTATCAGCGAATCGGATAGCCAGAGGAAGAACAACAATCCCAATGTTGCAATGCAGGCGGTCAGCTGATTTTCCGTAATGGAAGAAACGAACAGCCCGATTGCGATGAATGTTCCACCGAGCAAAGCCATGCCAATGTAGCCCAGCAAAATCTCACTCCAGAACGGCTCACCAAACAGCGCAAGCGAAATCGGAAAGACCAGTGTTGCTCCAAGTGTGATAAAGAGAACGAGCATTGCCGAGAGATATTTGCCAAGTACAATTCCGGGAATTGAAACCGGAGCGGTGAGTAAGAGCTGATCGGACTTGCTCTTGCGCTCTTCCGCGAAACTGCGCATCGTCAGAATCGGTGTGATCAGTATCAACGCATAACTAACGCTTGAAACAACACTTACGAAACTCGCAGATCCGCCGATGATATTTGTACTAGTGAAGAAGACACCGCAGACGAGCATGCAGATGGCAACGAAGATATAGCCGACCATCGTATTAAAGTAGGATTCGAATTCTCTTTGAACGATCGCTCTCATCGTACCTCACCTGCTTCCAAAGAAGTTCTCTGCGTCAGATCGAAAAATACGTCTTCCAACGAGTATTCGACCGGCCGCAGCAAAAGGATCGTCGCTCCGGCTGCGGCTGCCGCACGGGAGACCGCCTCGCTCCGGTTCGTACCCGGTTTCTGTGTGATGCGATAGTTCGCATTTCCGGTTATAAAGGACTGCCTCGTTACGTCCGTCACGTCTTCGACTGCTCGTAAAACCTTAGTAATATCTACCGGCTCCTTGACGTTCAGCTCCAGCACACGTCCCGCGTCAGATCGGCTGATCAGGTGCTCAATCGTATCATCCGCAACGACTCTTCCACGGTCGATGATGATCAGACGCGTACAGATATCGGCGAGTTCTTTGAGGATATGCGAGGAAATTATGACCGTATGTTCTTTGCCAAGCGCCTGAATCACCTTTCGAATCTCAACAATTTGCTGTGGATCGAGACCACTCGTCGGTTCGTCGAGAATGATATTCTCTGGGTCCCCGCAGAGCGCTTTGGCAATGCCGACGCGCTGGCGGTAGCCCTTTGAAAGGTTCCCGATCAGGCGGTTTTTCATGTGCTCAAGCCCGACTTCATCCAGGATTCCCTTGAGGTGGCTTTCAATCCGCCCCTTTTCTACGCCCATGAGTTTGCAGACAAACTCCAGATATTTAAAGACGGTCATCTCCGAATAGAGCGGCGGCACTTCCGGCATGTAACCCAAATGACGCTTCGCCTCCAGCGGCTCCTTCAGGATGTCGTGATCGTTGATCCAGACGTTCCCTTCATCAGAAGAAATGTATCCGGCGATCATATTCATCGTGGTGGATTTACCTGCGCCGTTCCTTCCGATCAAACCGACAATCTCACCCTTTTGCGCCTGAAACGACACTCCGCGCACTGCTTGATTCAAGCCGTATGCCTTATATAATCCGCTTACCTCAATCATGATTGTCCTCCTCTGAACCAGCCTTCACTTGTCCAGTATGCTGAGCAGTTCCTCAATGTCTCTTTTGTTGACCAACTGACCATAGCCGAACATATCTGTGCGATAAAAATCTTCGTTGAGCTTCCGAAACGCGATCACATAGTTCACGTTTGGATTCGACGTGTATACCGTAATCGTCACATCTGCATTCCCCACGGGTTCCGAATCGTCAAGCTGTTCAGCTCGCATGGTGGAGAGCTTGTAGTAGAAGTCCCAGGCTTTGCCGTATTCCTGAAAATTCAACCGCTGAATTTCGCCTCCATACTTGGCTTCGGCGTATGTCAGATTCTCATATGAGACAGGGAACACTGCGCGATTTAGGCAGTCCTGTGCCGATATCCCAAGAATCTGTTCGGGAACGGATGCTTCAAAGGTGCAGATCACACCCACTTCCGGCAGATAAGCATAATATTTTCCGTCGTCCGTTTTGTTGCCTATCTGTGCCGTCCAGTTCGTGTCGTTATACGAAACCCCGATGACCGCAGCCGACTGATCGAATCCGTATCCCGAAAGTGTTGCCGCATCCGGCTTGTATGCGACGCATTCTTCCGCGCGCATACCCGCGATTGCAAGAAGCAAGGACTTTGCCCGTTCATCGTCCGCCGGAGTACCGTCATACATGATCCATGTGAGACGATCCACCCCGCTCGGCGCACTGTCTGTATCGCGTGTAAGTTCGCATAAACCATTTGAGTTCTCTATGGAGAAGGCAGAAACTTCCGACGGCTGCAAGTCCAGTAATGGTTGCTTCTTAACCATCTCCAGAAGCGTATGGCTAAACCGTCTCGAAAAATCGATGTCTACGGTATAGATGCTTTTGTCAACATAAAGGTAGACGACATCGGCGGTTTTGTTCTCGTTGCCGACTGCACAGGTAAACGTTTTGCCGTTCTCGGCTATGACTGAAATCTCGAAGACCGGTATCACAAGACCGTATTCCGCAGGGTCTCCAATCGACATCTCTGCTGTCGCGGTCAGCGAAAGCAGTGCGTCTTCCATATCCTCGATATACGCGGGGTTCAGGGGGAACGCCTCATCAGGGGCGTATGTCCAAACGCCGTTCTCTTTCAGGAATATCTGTTCCTCTCCCGCGTACCCGCTCTTGATCTGCTGTATACCGGACGCTTGAAACAGTATCGTCCGGCTCTCGCTACTTGTCGGCGCAGACATAGCTTTGTAAACTAAATATCCCGCTATCATCAGCGTGGCGAACCCAGCAAGCAAGATCAAACCCCAGAGTTTCCTTCTGTTCATTTGCGGCGTCTCCTATACGAATAGATCGCCACTCCGGCTGCAAGCGCCGCCGCAGGCAGGATCACCGTGATCACCGTGCCCATGATATTTTTCAGGGCTGTCGAAACCGTCAGGTAAGGTGTTACCGTGGATTTCGCACGAACGTTGATGCCGTTTTCCTGATTACACAACCACCCCAGTGTATTGACCACAAGGTCGATGTTGCTACCGGAAACAATGTCATCCGCCTGATCGAGTATCATCATATCCGAGCTATACCAGGCTAGCTTGATATCACGATCATTTATGCGCTCCTCCGCCGTCATTCCAACACGGAACGGACCGCTCAAATCGCCCGCTTCTCGCTCAAATGTCTGCGTACCGTAGGGATCCGTCTTAGAATACGACTTGTCCGAGGTCATGAGCAGCGGAGATATGACGAGCGAACTGCGATGTGTTGCCATCTCGCGGATTCCCATTGCAGTAGGGGTTACAATTTTCGCGTGATCCTGAATCAAAGGATTTGTAATCGTGTGCTCGTGCAGAACCGGCAACAGATAATATGGATAGCCAGAGATGCTGCGTGCGCCGTCCGCTTCAATGATCACGCCTTGCACCGGCTCCATACCAAAGGCAGAGAGCATCGCGTAGAGATTGTTCATCGGTTCCGCACAGAAGCCGGAGATCAATAATAACTTACCGCCTTGATCCAGATACCGTTGCAGTATACTCGCTTCGTCAGCCGAAAGGTCCGTCTGCGGGGAAACGAGCAATATTGCCGATGCATCGGTAGGAATACTGCCTGCGGTAAGAATGTCGAGCCCTTTGAGATCCATATTCTCGGTAACAATCGCTTCCGTCAGCCGTTCTGAAATAGTTGTTTCACCATGCCCGCTCAGCTGATAAACAGTCGGTACGTTTTCTTCCGTTACATAGCGGATTGCGCCGGTGAGCTTACGTTCACCAGTGAAAACCGTCGCGTTCGTGTAGTAGGTATAGTCAAAACCGTACTCAAACATATCGTTTTGTTGTACGAGCATGCTTCGCGCGGAAGAGGTCACTATCACGCCATTGTTTTCTACTGTTTCGTCGGAATAGTTGAGGGTAAAGGTCGGGTGGATCAGCGGATTGATCCGGTTGAGCTTGATATGCCTGGATAGTTGTGCATAGCGTCCAAGAAGGTTAACTATATAACTGTCTTCCTTGCCAGGCTCAACGATCAGGTAGATCTGAATATCTTCGCTTAGCCCTGCAAGCACCTGCTCCGTTTGACCGGATACCGTATAAAGCTTCTCTGCGGTGGTGTCAATTTTTACCACGCTTTTTGGCAGGAGCGACACGATCAGGTTCGCGCCAATCACCAAGGCAATCATCACGAGAGAGATCGCCAGACTATAGATCCCGCTTTTCGTTCTGCGGCTTGTTTTCTTCACATTCATAGCCGCTTCAACTCCATCTTCTTTTTTCTACTGCCTGTATGGTGAAAAAGACAAAGAGCCAGGCCAAGGACACATACTGCAATAGAACGGTGATATTAAGGATTCCGTTGCTGAAAGTCTCGAGTTTTGCAAACACTGCGATGCTACCGAATGCCGCTGCGACGGAACCATCCAGTATCGTGGGCACAAACAGGTAGATCAGCAACAGGCCCCCTTCAAGAATCAAAAGAGCAACTCCCGCCGCCAGCCAGTTCTTCGTCATCACGCGCAGCAATGCGACAGCCGCAATCGCCAGAACTGAGAAGAAGTAAAATGCAGCTGCAATGCTTGTGGAAAGCAGTGATCCGAGATCATTTGCAAAGTAGCAGAAAAGCAACGCGCAAAAGCTGATCGCGGCGGAAACGAACTGGTTTGTAGAGAGAGCCGAAAAGAATAGCCCGATTGCCGTTAGAACACATCCCAGCAGAAAGAACGCAAGCATTGTGGAGAAGGTGGTTTCCAGAACGACACGTCCGTGACCGGACAGAACCAATGGATACAAACAGCTGATGACGAGCGGAAGAGCGAGAATTGTAACGCAAGAAAGATATTTGCCAATCACGATTTCGGCAGAGCTGAGTGAGGAGGAATACAATAACTGATCGGTGTGCTGCCGTCGTTCCTCCGCAAGCGAACGCATCGTAAGCAGTGGAATTGCAATCAGGAATACAAACTGAGCATTGTATGGGACTAGCGAGAAATCTGCAAACCCCTTTGAAAGGCAGAGCACAGACGTGTAAATACCGAAGGTCAGCAGAATTAACGCAAGAAATACCCAACCCATCAAGCCCCGGAAATAGGAACGCATTTCCTTTTTATAAATTCCCGCCATACGTATCCCCCTTTCCCAAGCCGGTGTATTCGAGGAATATCTCTTCCAGCGTCATTTTCTCCGTCCGCATCTCGCGAATCAACAGCTTCGCCTCAGCAAACGCATAGAATATCCGTTCCTTGACTGCATCGTCTGCCTCAAGTTCCACTGAAATGCGTCTGGTATCCAGTGTCTTCAATAGAAGTTTCTCTACCATGCCTGCAGATTGTAGTACGGCGCGAACCTCCGCCTCCGATCCTTCAACTTGCATGTATAAGCGATTACCTGACCCGAGCATTTCACCGAGTTTCTCAGGTGTATCCCGCGCAACGAGTTTTCCTTTCGAAAGAATCATCACCTCGTCGCAAAGCTCGCTTACTTCGGAGAGAATATGGCTTGAAAGTAGTATGGTATGGTCTTTCCCGAGTTGGCGAATCAGTTCGCGAATTTCGATGATCTGCGCAGGATCGAGGCCAACGGTCGGTTCGTCAAGGATGATTACCTCCGGGTTTCCAATCAGTGCCTGTGCGATTCCAACGCGCTGCCGATATCCCTTCGAAAGTTGACCGATCAGTCGATTTGCAACCTCGGATATGCCTGTACGATTCATGATTTTGGACACATCCATGAGACGCTGCGCTTTCGGAACGCACCTGATCTCACTTACGAACACAAGGAAGTCTTTCGGCGTCATATCAAGATATAAAGGCGGAAGTTCCGGTAAATAGCCAATGTGCCGTTTCGCTTCCTTCTGCTCCTCGAAAATATCGTGATTATGAATGAGTACCTGCCCGTTTGTCGCGGCAAGACAACCAGCAAGAATATTCATTGTGGTCGATTTCCCCGCGCCGTTGGGGCCTAAAAATCCATAGATTTTCCCCGTCTCAATAGAAAAGCTGATATCGTCAACCGCAAGATGGTTATCGTATTTTTTTGTGAGATTCCGGACTTCGACTTCGATCAAAGGATTGTTGCCTCCTCTTTCTGGTCAAATTCTACCGAATTCGCATCTATTACGGATGGATTCCGCTCATTTCCAAACGACTAAAATCTCTTACTTGCATCCTTTTTGCAGAATCATGCAACCGTAGAGCGATTCCTCACCCGTAGCGATGACAGCATACGCGCTCTTGGCGGCTTCGTAAAATGCAAACCGTTCGATCATACCGACGCAGTCAAGTCCTCTTTTATCATGCTTCTTCACAATGCTCTTGTACTCATCCCAAACAGGAGTGGCAACTTTGCCGCGATCGCATTCCTGCAAATCCATGATCAGCGCCGGCTTTTCAATCGACTCGTCCAACGGCATGAACTGAAGAATGGCGTCGAGTACTTCGGTATTGCGCACACCATCGCAGCGCAATAAGATGCTTCCGTTCCTTTTTGCCGAGGCAGCGGAAGGATAAAACGCGTCAGCCAGCACAATCGTATCGCCATGGCCCATTTCCCAGATGACCTTGATCAGTTCTGGAGACAGACAATTCGGAATTCCTCTTAACATATCGATTCCCCTTTCATTAGTATGAATATCTCTTTGCACATGAACAAAATGGCTATTCTATGTGTTATCTCTCATAAAGCGGTCGATGTCGCTGCGGTGTGGCATTGCGGGTGCAGTGCCGATTTTTGTGACGGACAGGGCCCCCACAGCGTTGCCAAATCGCGCGGCTTCGAAGATATCCTTCCCCTCGGACAGCGCAGTCACGAATCCGCCGTTGAAGGCATCGCCGGCTCCAGTTGTGTCAATCGCCTTGACCTGCATAGGCGGAATCATTTCTTTGCGCTTAGGCGTCATGACGAACACGCCGTTTTTGCCCATGGTAACGACCACATTTTTCACGCCGCTGTTCATCAGAATCTGCGCAGCCTTTTCGGCATCTGCTTCGGTTTCAACCTTCATGTCGGTCAGGATACCTGCCTCGATTTCGTTCGGGGTTACGATGTCCAGTTTCTGGAGCAAAGATACCGGCAGCTTACGCGCTGGCGCCGTGTTCAAAACGATCTTCTTACCCTTCGCGTGCGCATAATCAACTACCTTCTCGATCGCATCCATGTTCACTTCGAGCTGCAGAAGAACGATCTCAGCAGAGTCGATTAGCGAAAATGTTTGCTCGACTTCGTACCTCGTAATATTGTCGCACGCGCCGCTAACAACCAGAATCTGGTTCTGTCCAACCTTCTCATCGACCATGATCAGCGCGGTGCCCGTTTCCTTTTCAGAATCGACAAACACGTACTCTGTCGTCATATTCTCGTTTTTGTAAAACTCCAACGCGGTCTGCCCGAATACATCGTTGCCTACTTTTGTCACAAGCGTTACATCCGCGCCTGCCCGACTGGCTGCTACGCCTTGATTCGAGCCTTTTCCGCCGGGGCCCATCTTAAAAACGCTACCCTTGATGGTTTCGCCCGGCACAGGAAGATGGTCTGCCCAGCTGGTTAAATCAACGACGAAACTTCCGAAGACTACAATTTTTCCTGCTTTCATGCGATGCTCCCACTAACTTTTTAATAGTTTACTTGCTGCGACCTCAGATCCACGGAGTTCCAGCTTTGGTAATAAAACAACTCTTTTCGGGATCCGTTTCACGCTCTTCTCATTGTTCCGAATCCTATCGATGAGAATTGTTGCTGCCTCGATGCCCATTTGAGTTGCCGAGCGGTTGATAATGCTGATGTTCTGGCTGATTGCGTTGAGCGCGATGCTGTCGTCGAATGTCAGAAGCGATACATCATCCGGAATATGTAGATGCAGTTCAGTCAGCGCTTTGATGCAGCCTATACTCATCAGATTGTTCGAAACAAAGATCGCGGAGGGCCGATTTTCCATCTGCATCAAGCGCTGTGTCAGATAATAGCCGCTCGCCCAACGAAAATCGCCATGCTGTATAAGCGCTTCGTTGACGGGAATGTTATACAGCTGCATCGCTTCCTGATAACCCTTGAGCCGATCTCTGCCAGGTTTTGATGTTGCGGGTCCGGTAATTATTGCAATATCCTGATGCCCTGCCCGGATGAGTGCTTCTACGCCATCGAAAGCGCCTTTATGATTATCGATGAAGACGCCATCAAAATTCGCGCTCTTCACTTCGCGGTCAATCAGCACGATCGGTATATCACTCTCCTGAATCGATTCCAGGAGTCGTGCGTTTTTGCTTGCCTGTTCCGATACTGGGGTGATGATCAGCCCGTCGAACCGCTGCTGTTTGATCGACAAGAGTACGCTAAGCTCGTTTCTGACCGTTTCGTCGGTATCGCAAGTATAAACAGTGTAACCGTTTACTCGGGCAACCTTGTTTACGCCTTTTACGATATCAGCAAAAAAAGGATTGTTAATGTCCGCAACCACCAAAGCCAATATTCCGTTGCTTGATTTATTGCTTGTTTGCTGATTCATTATCTGATCCATCATTCAACTGTTGGTTATCCACCCCTACCGTATCCTGATATATCCTGCCTTCCTGCAGTTGCATATATAAATCGGAAAAAATGTCAAGCCGGTTTGAAATCCAGTGAAGAGAGTATTCTATTGCTATATTTTCTGTCCTGATTCGTTAACTCTGATTATGCTCAGATGGAGCTCTCTTTGTCTTGCAATTCGATTATATGATCAATCCAGTTTCATCGCAAATATGAAAAACATGAAAACGCCATACTATTTTCATATATTTTCATACATTTGATCCGTTTCACAATAAGTAAGTTGCGTGAGAAAGGAAAAGATAACACCATCAGAAAAGAAAACGACGAGAAAAATAAAAGGTGAATACTTATTCAGAGCGCTTAACATGATTGCACTTAAACTGGAGAAATAAGTATGTCAGTTCCAGAGTTTGCCTGATCTACGATACTGTGTAGTTGCGTTAAACAATTGAGAGCGCAATTGCGTCGCTAACTTGAATAGTAGTCAAACCTTAGTGCGATAAAGTCATAATTGGTAAAAACAATTATGCATAGAAGTATATCGGCTTCACTTTGACGTTGGTAGAACCGGGCACACTGATAATTGAGATTCCGTGCGATAGCTGCAATAGCGCTCCTATGCATTTGAACACAACAGTTGCACGTAGCTGTGGAAACCCGTGACTAGTACACGAGATCGTTACGCCGCGATGAGCAGCTTTATTAGACGAGTAAGAATCAGATACTTGCCAGTCAGAACCAATATGATTAACACTGGATCCTTGTCCTATCAATCTGTGAAGAATGAATAATCAATAACTGACGGACCAATGCTGTAAAGACGAGAAGAATCGAACTTGAGAGAGACATCGTACCAAAGCGGATCTGCGTTTCGAAGACTCCTTGAACGGATTAGTATTTATGGTGACGGCTTTGCCTGTAAACGGATTGCGGATATTATTCGCAGTTAGTAACATTACTTCATAAACATCCTCATTTTTTAATGTGTCGGCTTCATATTTTGCTTTTTTGAGTTTATTCCGAACTCCGTACTATTTCTGCCACGATACGATGATTCAATCTACACTATTGATCTGCAAAAACTCATACAAAAAACGGAAGGTGAATTTCACCTTCCGTTTTTTGCTTCTACTACTGTTTTTAGGATTTGATTAATCCCTTTGTGAGCAGGAAGTCGTGCGCGACATCCGCCGGGCTCTTTTCCTCAACGTCAACGGCATATGTCATGCCGGACATATCCGCGCTGCTGATCTGCCCGGTTAAGAGATCAAGCACCTCGCGTAGGTTCGGCGCTGCCTTTGAAAAGTCCTCAAACAGACCTTCACGCGCAACATAAACGCCATTGTACTCCGGGAAGAAATTCATGTCATCCGTCAGGATAACCAGATTATATTTGCGGTTTAGACCGTCCGTGGTATAAACCTCTGTCACGTCAAAATTGCCGTTCGCAATCGCCGTATATTTCAAATTGATGTCAATGGACGCATAGTTTGCAAACTCCATGCCGTATGCTTCCACAAACGACCAATAACGGTCCGTAAACTCTTCCGTAAAGAAGTTTGCCTCCGCCCCGAAGGTTAGTTCAGGAGCGATCGCAGTCAAATCGCTGCAAGTCGCAAGACTATATTTTTCGGCAGTCTCCGGCATGACGGCAATCGCGTAGGTATTGTTCAAGCCGACTTTGCCAAGCAGATCTGCGCCAAACTGCGCTTTGATATTTTCTTTTACATAGTCGTAGAGACTGGTTCCCTCCGGAACCGCGGTGACATCCTGCTGTAACCACTGGCTCAACAGCGTACCGTCATAGTTGAGCAAGATATCGCAGCTCGGATCATCTGAAGTCGCTTCTTTGAACTGGTTTGTCAGCGACATTTGATCTTTCACGTTGACTGTCAGGTCTGTTTGATCCTCCACCAGATATTTCACTAGATAGTGTGCAATCGTAACTTCGGAATAGTCTCCTTCATACAGGGTCAGTTCCGTGTCCGCCTTTTTTGCACAGCCGGCCATCGCAACGATGGAAAGCAACAACATTGTCGCAAGTGCAATTGATAGTAGTTTTTTCTTCATTTTCTCTATCCTTTCATTTTGGTAAACCGTATTACGGTCTTCCCGTAAATCATCTCTTTTCTGTCTGCAGTTGATTGCTGCATACGTTATTCTGAAATCGTTCAATTCGACGGGCCTGAAAATTTCCGGTTCAACCGGGTTTCAATGCCGCCCATTGCAATGTCAAATACAATCGCCATCGCCATCAGCGACAGCGTGCCAAAGGCAATCCACTTCATATTCATAACGCGAATCCCCTTGTAGATGATGGCGCCGAGTCCGCCGCCGCCAACCGAGGCCGCGAATACAACCGTACCAATCGCGTTAACGGTAGCAATTCGAATTCCCGTGAAAATAATCGGGAAAGCGAGCGGCAGCTCCACATGCATCAGCCTGTAAAACCGGCTCATTCCCATGCCGCGCGCCGCTTCCTTGACGCCGGGATCAACTTCCGACAGCCCAAGATAGGTGTTTCGAACGATTGGCAAAAGAGAATACAGCGTGATGCCGATGATGACGGTTGTCTTTCCGGCACCAACAAAAATCATAATGATACCCAATAGAGCCAACGACGGCACCGTCTGTAATACATCCGCGACAAACAGGATGATGCGTCTTACCCTTGTGAAGAAGTAGGATGCAATCCCCAGCGGCAAGCCTACCAGAATGGAGCAGAATACGGCGGCAACCACCATCAGCAGATGCTCCAGAATAATGGAAACACTCATCTACGATTCAGCTCCTTTCGAATTCCGCGCGGCGTCACTTTGCGCTGGAGCACATCGATCAGTAACCCTAGCGCAATCGCTAAAACAGCAGCTGGAATCGCGCCCAAAAGAATGATGTCATTCCGGTTGATATTGATCCCCTGGTAGATAAACTCTCCCAGACCGCCCAGACCGATCATCGCGGCAAGTACGCTCCAGCTCACGGTATAGATCGTCGCCATGCGCAGTCCGCCGATAATCGTCGGAATCGCGAGCGGCAGCTCCACGCGAAATAGAATCTGTCTGTTGTTCATTCCGCAGCCGCGCGCAGCCTCGATATAGCGGCGCTCCACATTCGTCAGCCCGACGAACGTGTTTTTCAGCACCGGGAACATCGCGTAGATCGACAACGCAATGATGACCGTTGCCGGCTTCATGCCAAGGTATAGAAACAAGATGCCGATAAATACGATACCGGGGATCGTATTGAAAACGGAAAGTACGGGCAAGATGATCTTCGCGTATTTTTCCGATCGATACAGCAGAATGCCCAGTGTTAGTCCGAGTACAAACCCGATGCTGACCGAAGCAAATACATAGAGCAGATGGATACCGATGTTTCTAAGCAGGGATTCGCCATAGAGATCGATCATTTTTGTCAGATACTCCATGTCGTCACCCCCAGAGCCGCTCTGCTAGCGCCTTTGCTATGCTTGTTTTTGTGATGATACCGGCAACCGTATCATCGTGTTTCAGCACGATCACATAGTTGTCTTTTGTGGAGAGCAGCTTGTCAAAGCATCTCTTTGCGTCGTCATCCACGCGGAACGTCTCGCGATCGTTCTTCAACACATCTGCAACCCGCAAATCGTCGCCGGATACGGACTTGATGTCCTCGACAGAGACCGTGCCAATGTATTTGTCGTTTTCGTCGGTGACGATCAGAGAGTCAACATTGCTGCGCATCATCTGCGCAGTGCAGGTACGAAGGCTCTTCTTGCTGTCCACTGTCACAACATTTGTGCGAAGGAAATCCGCCGCCGTCAGTGTGGAAGGATCGTCCACGGCAATGTGCTTGCCAAGGAAGTTCTTGACGCTTTCATTTGCGGGATTTTTCAGCATCTCTTCCGGCGGCGCCATCTGCGTGATTTTGCCGTTTTCCATGAAGATGATCACATCCGCAAGATTCAGCGCTTCTTCCATGTCGTGCGTGACGAAAACGATCGTCTTTTTGAGTTTCTTTTGCAGATGCAGTATTTCATCCTGCAGCGCGCTGCGCGTCATCGGATCGAGCGCGCCAAACGGTTCGTCCATCAGCACGATCGGCGGGGACGCGGCTAACGCGCGGAGCACGCCGATTCTTTGCTGCTGTCCGCCGGACATCTCAGAGGGATATTTATGCGCATATTGATCATACGGCATGTCTACCATTTCCAGCATGTCATGGACAATCTTGTCGCAGTCCTCTTTTGAGTACTTCAATAGCTTTGGTACAACCGTAATATTCTGCGCAACCGTCATGTTGGGAAACAAGCCGATCTGCTGAATCACGTATCCGATTCTTCGGCGCAGCTGCACGCGATTCACCTCGGAAATATCGTCTCCATCGATTCTAACCGTGCCATCATCTGGCTCGATCAACCGATTGATCGTTTTTAACGTTGTCGTTTTTCCGCATCCAGACGGGCCGATCAACACCGCGAATTGTCCCGGTTCGATCGTAAAGCTAATATCGTCCAGCACGGTCGCGTCGCCATATTTTTTGACAACATGCTCAAATTGAATCATCCATTTCCTCCTTCTCTTGGGGGGATTGTATTTCTACGCAATCATTACCTCCTAAAAAGCGTTCTACCGACTGAACGGTTGCGACATCTCCGACAAACACGATCACGTCTCCGCCATAGATCTCCGCATATGGTCCCGGGGAAAGAATCAAATTATGAGCGCGGCGAATCGCGATAATTGTAGCCCCCGTAAACTGCCAGAATCGGATCGCGCCAATGCTTTTCCCAACGTGTACCGAGTCCGGGCTGACCCGAACTTCATATGTTGGCAAGTTGCGATTCGAGGATGAAATCGCGTCCAGCGAACCTGAAATATCGTCGTAAATCTTTGCAATTTGACGGTTCAACTCGCTGTTTTGTGCCAGCAGTGTTTTAAACTTGGCTCTCAACTCTCTTTGCTCGTTCCAGCCTTCGAAGTTTTTGAGATACCGCTTTGCATTATCTGCCGAAAGGACATAAACGCCGCTCTTGTCCTTGATGTCGACAATTTTCATGTCGGACAACAATTTGAGCGCGCGCCGTATGGTCTCCGGTGAAACGCCATATTCCGGCGCCAACAGCGATCTCCCGGATACACGTTGGCCGACCGTCAAATCGCCGTTTACTATTCTCTCCGCTATCCGAATTGCGATTTTCAGATAATTTGGTGAGCGTTCTAAATCACTCATATATCGCCCTCGCTGCAAAATATTTTTGTCGCACCTTACAAAGTATAAACTGACAACTTCATCGCGTCAAGCAGTGTGGCAGTTTTAAAATTGTATAAAGTGATCTATCCTCAAAGATCTTCTGCGTAATTTCCACTAAACAGGCACTTTCAAGCGGGTAAATTTGTATACTATACATTCCACATTCTATTCATCAAAAACGCAATTTTCCGATTCAATCCAAGACGTGTTCATAAACAATTAGAGGAGGACATCATTAGGAGCGAACAAAATACGCAATTATTGAATGCATGTGCGCTTTCACCAATCGATCTACGCCTCACGATTCCACCATTTTATCCAGTTTCACTCCACAATTAGCAGTAATGAAAATATAGTAATCCATGCGGATGGCCTATCCGTTCATGTCTACATCGGATGCGCTACAAGATGATGTTAACCTTCCTTTGCCTATCGCTCCCGTGAATGATACAATCTATAAAACAACGAATGTATATCCGCAATCAGGTTCATTAGGATATCAACGAGGCGAAATCAATGGAATGCTGTAACGCGAAACAAACCCATGTCAAACTGGATCACGTCTCCTTCTCATTCGGGGATTCCGTTGTGATTCGAGATATTTCCATAGATTTGCTGCGCGACAGCACCTATGCCCTGATCGGAAAATCCGGCATCGGTAAGAGCACACTATTGAACCTCATCGCAGGTTTCCTAAAACCCGATCTGGGCGGCGTGACAATTGACGGCAAAACGGTAACAGGTCCTAGAAAAGAAACCTCTTTTTTGTTTCAGGAGCTTGGTCTCTTTCCGTGGCAAACCGTATTTCAAGCGATATCCATGCCGCTGAAGATGCGGATCGGAAGCAAGGATCACAGCGCGCAGGTCATGTCCCTTCTGACGGAATTGCACCTGGAGCCGCACAAGGACAAATACCCGCATCAGTTGAGCGGCGGTGAAAAGCAACGTGTCGCTCTGGCAAGGACGTTGATCTGCGACCCTGATCTTTTATTGATGGACGAGCCCACCTCCGCGCTCGATGCCATGACAAAGGAAGAGCTGCAAACTCTGATCCTTCGGCAAAGGCAATTACGAGGCGCGACGCTGCTGTTTGTGACGCATGATATTGAGGAAGCTGTACTGCTTGGACAAACGATCTTGATTTTGAGCGAGGACGGAACGTTAACCGCGCAGGAGAACCCCTGCTTTGCAATTCAGAATCCCCGGGAAGATATCTCGTTTTATAACGAGTGCATCCGGATTCGGAAACTCCTGAGGCTCGAAGCATCATGAAGCAGTTTTTGAAGCGTCTTTTGAGCAGCCAGCTGGCAGGGTTTATCGGCTTTTTGTTCATTTGGCAGATATTGCATCTGCTGCTCAAAACGCATACGATCCCTTCCCCGCTGGAAACATTGGCATATTTTGTGTCTGTTCCACTCGTTTTGCTGAAACACACGGGTGCTAGTGTGCTTCGTGTGTCTGCGGCGGTCGGGATCTCGCTCGTTCTCGGCATTCCGGCGGGGCTGCTTCTCGGCGTTAATAAGACCTGCAAGCGGCTGTTTTCGCCGCTGTTGTATTTCATCTATCCCATCCCCAAGATTGCGTTTCTGCCGGTGTTCATGCTCCTCTTCGGGCTGGGTAACCCCTCAAAGATCATGCTGATCCTGTTCATCATCGTGTTTCAGATTATGCTGTCGATGCGGGACGGGGTTTCGCAGATTGATCCCGTGTATTTTAAAGTGATGGACAGCTTCTGCGTGTCGCAGCGTCAACAATACCGCTATCTGATCTTCCCCGCCGTGTTGCCATATCTCTTCTCCGGCCTGAGAATCAGCATCGGCATTTCGCTTGCCTCTCTGTTCTTCGCGGAAAACTACGCAACGCAGTTCGGAATCGGCTACTATATTCTCAGCGCGTGGACAAAGATGAACTATGTGGAGATGTTCAGCGGGATCCTCGCGCTTGGGTTCGTCGGCATCCTGCTCTTCTATCTTCTGGATCGGTTGGAGCGGCTCTGCGTCCCTTGGCAAAAGCAAAACGCACGCAACTAAGCAAAATAAAAAACCCTCTCGGCAAGGCGATCCGAAGTACGGAGGCGCTTCGCCGGGAGGGTCTTTTCTATCTGTTTGTTTATTGGATAAACGAGAAGTCAGTCAGTTCGTCGTAGGTGTAGAGCTTGCCGATCAGCTCTTTGTCCTTCGTCCAGCTGATGATGCTGTCAAACTGATCCTGTGCGATCACGTTGGCATGCTGGAAGGTACCGTACATTCCGGTGAGATAATCACTTATCGCTGCCGGGAACTGATAGTTGGTCAGTATCGTGCTGTATTCCGCCACATCGGTGCTGTTCATATAGTCAACCGCCCGATTGTATGCCTGATAGAACGCGCTGATATCCCCGGGACGATCGTTGATGACGTCATCCATGAACATGAGCGTTCCGCCCTTGATGCCGGCCTCTTTGGAGCTACCCAACAGATGCGCCCCCTGCTGCACGAGCATACCCGCCTGCGGTTCGGTGAAGACGACAGCGTCCACCTGATCCGCAATCAGCGCTTCTGCTCTACCGGAGAAGGAGGGAATCTCTACGATTTCATACGTAAATCCGTCTTTTGCCGCAAACTGATCCATGATGTATTCCAGAATGAAGTTTTTGACCAGAGAAACGCTCTTGCCCGCCAAATCCTTCATCTGCGTTACACCGGAGTTCGGGGAGGACAGGATTTTGAAGTCCTCGCTGATATCCGATGTGATATTCATCGGGATACCTTTGTCAACAAACACCGCCGCCGTCATCACGTCTCCGATCACGCCATCCAGTTCCTTTGCCTGCACCGCGACATTCCGGTCGTTTGGCGAGGAGAAGGCCTTGATCGAAACCTGCAATCCCGCTTCTTCAAAGAAGCCCTTCTCATACGCAAGAATGATGGGGATCGCCGACTCTGCCGGCAGCACGCCGATGTTGAGTGTTTTGCCGGACAACGTCATCTCCGGCACGGCTTTCGTTGCGCAGCCGGTAAGCAGCAGCGCAAGGGTCAGCATCAGCGAAAGTATCACAAGTAGTCTTTTTTTCATTCCATTTTGCTCCTGATTATCTTTGTAGTTTTATATGCTATCAACCCACGACACGACGGAACGTTTCCATATCCATCATGTACGGTATCAAGTTTCGCCTGAGTAAAAGCGGATCGGTCGTGCTATCGTTTTGCCCCTGCTCGCATGTAAACGCCAACCGAACGCCCGACTCTCGCAGCAGATTGATGTTCTGCTCGGTGTACAGCCCGAATGGATACGCAAACACATCTTTTGCCGAGATCAGCGAATGCTCGCTGCACGTTTTTAAATCGGCGATCAGTTCCTGATCCTGCGCGGTCATCATCCGGCTGATCTTTATGTCCTGCCGCGTGTGGAACGAATGCGAATGGTTGGCGTACTCAAACACATCCGTCAATTCCGAAAGCTCTTCCTGCGTCATGCAAACAGAATGATCCGGTGTAAAGGGTTTTGGTTGCGCGTTCAACCACCCCGTCACGACAAATGCGACCGCGTGGAACCGGTGCTTTTTCAGAATCGGATACGCATACAACCCGATCGACTGATAGCAGTCGTCAAACGTCAGCAGCACGGATTTCTCCGGCAAGACGGCGTTGTCGTAATAATAGGCCTTGATCTCCGCAAGCGTCAGCGTGTGATAGTTGTTCGCGGCAAGATACTCCATCTGCTCGGCAAACTGTTCCAGCGTGACAAAGAGCGGCGCAGGAAGCTGATCCTTATAATCCTGCCTGACCTCAATCGGCGACGTCTGGCCGGGATGGTGCATCGCGCTTTCGCGAATCTCATGGTACAGCAATACGGGAAACGACATAATCACTCACCTTACATGATTCTCAAACTAGTATTGGAACGTGAAATCATCAGTTGCCATTATAGCACACGAATTTGTCCTCTGCGCATTTCCGCAAACCTAAGTTTTAATGTGAGATCACGCCTCTTTGTGAATGGTAACCAACAAACAGAAAGAAGAGCTTTCTATAATAGGAAGCTCTTCTTTCTTCTTTGGTTCCGATACCCGGCTCAGGTAAGCCGGAACGCATCGGCAGTTGGAGCTCTGCCGAAGGAGTCGGTTAGTTCACACCGGCGAGAATATCGTCGATGCTCTTGATCGGGATGATCAGCGACCAGCCGGAGGCTGCGGTGTCGTCCATCTTGGAGAGGTTCATCTCCGTGGTGCCCTTACGCTGTCCATCCGAGAAGTCAACGCTGCCGCCAAATGGGTTCTGAATCGGCGCGGATTCCATCGCATCCATAAAGCTTTCCCAAGTGAGGTCTTTACCAGCGCGCTCGAGACCCTGGCAGAATACGCTGCTCGCGATCCAGCCGGTCATGGCGAACGCGTTCATGTCCGCTTCGGTTGCACCGACGAGCGGCATGTACTTGTAGAAGTTGACGAACTCTTCGGTGGTCAGATCGGTGGTGTCAACCCAACCTAGGCCGTAGATGCCCGCGCCCTCGGTCTTCATGAGCTTCTGCACATGCTCTGCGTTGGCGTCGGTCAGCGTCTTGGAGACGTTGACGTAGGTGGTCAGGACGGGCTTCATGATGTCCTGCTTTTCCATTTCCTTGATCAGAACCGGGAAGGTCGCCTGAATCATCGCCGCGATGACGATGTCGCAATCCTTCACCTTGGCAACCTGCGCGGATGCGTCGGTTGCGCCGGCCTGGATGGACTCGGAAACGAGGGTCACGCCGTATTTTTCGGCGGCAATCGAGATGCCTTCAAACAGGGACTTGCCCGCGTCGTCATTGGTGTACACAACACCGACGGTCTGCGCGTTGAAGTAGCCCTTTGCATATGCCACCATGACCTGGCCTTCGGTGGTGTAGATCGGCTGAATCGGGAAGGAGGAGCGGTCGTTGCCCTCTGCCTTGTCCTGATACAGCTGGCCGATGCCGGTTGCGTAGTAGACGGTGGGGATACCGAGCGTCTTCATCTCATCCAGCGTTGCGGCGACGACGGGCGTGCCGAAGTGGCCGACGATGGCGAACACTTTGTCATCATAGAAGAACTTTTCAAACGCCGCGATGCCTTTCTCGGGCGAGAATTCATCGTCGGTATGTGTGTAGTTGATGGTTCTGCCGGCGATGCCGCCGTTGTCGTTAACCATCTTAAAATAGGCTTCCATGCCGTACTTAAACGGTACACCGACGGGCGCGTAGGCGCCGGAGACGGCGATGCTGTTTGCGATGAGGATTTCAGTGTCCGTCACCCCCTGCGTCGGAGCCGGGGCTTCCGTCACTTCGGGTTCTGCGGCGGCTTCCTGCGTTTCCGTCGCGGCGGCGGGTTCTGTGGTTTCGGGCTGTGTTTGCGGTGCGCAGGCGAAAACGGAGCTGATCATCATAAACACCAAAATCAACGATACGAGTTTCTTCATGGTCTTCCTCCTTTTATTTGCTTTCGTTTATGAATGGCAAAACTGCCAAATCACTCTTGTTGCGGCAAGCAGTTCAACTACTGAACTCAACCCTTGCCCAGATACGCGTCTATCACGCGCTCGTCCCGCAGCAGTTCGTCCGCGGGTCCTTCGATCGACACGCTGCCGACTTCCAGCACGTAGGCATAATTTGCAATCTTCAGCGACTGCTTTGCGTTTTGCTCTACGAGAACTACGGTCACACCCTGCGCGTTGAGCGACTGAACGATCGAGAAAATGTCCCGAACGATCAGCGGTGCGAGACCGAGAGACGGTTCGTCCAGCAGCAGAATCTTTGGGTTTGCCATGAGCGCGCGCCCGATGGCAAGCATCTGCTGTTCGCCGCCAGAGAGCGTTCCGGCAATCTGCTTTGCACGTTTGCCGAGAATCGGGAAGCGCTCATAAACCATCGAGAGGTTCTTCTTTCGCTCCGCCGCGCTGACGGTGAACCCGCCCGCGATGAGGTTATCTTCCACCGAAAGATCGAAGAAAATCTGGCGTCCTTCGGGAGACTGCACGATGCCGCGAGAGACGAGCTTCTCCGCCGGAACGTTGCTGATGACCTTGCCGTAGGACTGAATCTCACCGCCGGAGGGCGACACAAGGCCGGAGATCGCGCGCAGCAGGCTGGATTTGCCCGCGCCGTTTGCACCGAGAATGGCGACGATTTCGCCCTCTTTGATCTGCATGTTGATGCGCTTGAGCGCTTCGATCCGCCCATAGGAGACGGAAAGATTCGAGATGTTCAGCGCGGACTTGGAGGCATCGGTCTGCTGTCTCATGCTTCGTCCTCCTTGCCCAGATATGCATCCTGCACGAGCGCGTTCTCCTGAATCTCCGCCGCAGTGCCTTCCGCCAGTTTCTTACCGAACGATATGGCGCAGATGCGGTGGCAAAGCCCCATCACGAGCTTCATATCGTGCTCGACCAGCAGAATTGCGCAGTGATGATCCCGCGCGATGCCGCGGATGAGCTCGGTTAATCGTTCTGTTTCCGCGTCGTTCAATCCGCCCGCCGGTTCGTCCAGAATGATCAGGCTCGGCTCGCACATCAATGTACGCGCAAGTTCGATAAGCTTGAGCACGCCGTAAGGCTGCGCGCCGGCATATTCGTTTGCGATTTGATCCAGCCCGCAGTATTTGAGGGCTTCCATCGCCTTTTTGCGCAGTTCTCGCTCCTGCTTTCTCGCCCACGGCATGGCGAACATATTCGCCAGCACGCCCGCTTTAAACTCGGTGTGCGCACCCAATAGCACGTTGTCGATGATGGGCAGTTCGCGAATGATCTCGGTATTTTGGAATGTTCGAACAAGTCCAAGACCAATGATCTTATGCGGTGGCATGCCGTTGAGCAGGTGCTCGCGGCCCTTTTGATCCGTAAAGCGGATTTCACCCGTGTCGGGTTTGTAGAACTGTGTGATGCAGTTGAACACCGTGGTTTTGCCCGCGCCGTTCGGCCCGATAAGCCCGTAGATTTCGTGGCGATCAATGCTGAACGAGAGGTCGTCCACCGCGCGGAGACCGCCAAAGCTGATGGAGAGGTTTTTGACCGATAATACCTGGGACATAGATCACACCTCCCCTTTCTTGGCGTTGCCAAAGCGTTTTTTGATGGAGTCTATGATGCCCCGCGGTACGAAGATCAGTCCGCGCGGGTAGAAGATCAGGATGATGATCATCAGGATGCCGACGATCAACAGCGGTAAGCCCGGAATTTCGCCGATGATGGGCATTTCCTTCATCAATTCGGGCAAGCCGTGCATGACCACCGCGCCGACGACCGCGCCGCCGACGGTTGCTGCGCCGCCGATGACCACGAGCGCAATGAGGTTGAGGGAAAGTCCCGCCGTCCAGACCGTGGGATCCACATGGCGGAAAAAGTGTACATAGCAAACACCCGCAAGTCCCGCAAAAACGGAGCTGATGGCGAAGCTGATGAGTTTGTATTGAAACACGTTGACGCCCATCGCCATCGCGGCGGAGCGGCTGCTCTTCATGGCGATCATGGCGCGCCCGGTCGAAGAATGCACGAGGTTATGCACCAGCATCATCAGCACTACAAGCAGGCAGACCATGAACGTATACATGCCGTTCTTTGTAAGCGTCTGACCAAAGATCGTTGGATACGTCGCAGAAGCGCCGGAGAATCCACCGGTGAACCAATCCATCTCGATGAACAGCTGGCGGAGGATTTCGCCGAAGCCGAGTGTCGCGATGGCAAGGTAAAACCCTTCAAGCCGGACGGCGATGGCGCCTAGAATCAGACCGATGAGTAAGGGAGCAGCTACCGCGATGAGCACGGAGAGTATGAACGGAAGTTCCAGCTGCTTGGTTAAGTAAGCGCTCAGATAGGCAGAAAGCCCCATAAACGCCGCGTGTCCCAGCGAGATCTGTCCTGAATAACCGAGCAGAACGTTGATGCCAAGCCCTGCGATAGCGGTATAGACCATGCTCGCGGCTAGGGTAACGGTCGCCGTCGGTACGCCGCGCAGGAGTACCGGCAGCAAGAATGCCACACCGACAAGCAGATATTGCAGATATTTGTTACGAATCAGGCGCATGTGTTTCTCCTTACACCTTTTTGACGATTTTTTTGCCAAACAGGCCGTTCGGGCGGAGCACGATAAACAACAGAATCAGCGCATACAGCATCGGGAGAGACCACTTTGTCGAGACATAGTATCCCAGCAGATTGTTTGCGATACCGATAATGAAGCTGGCGACCACCGGCCCGTAGAAGGTGGAGAAACCACCAAGAACCGCGGCAATGAACGAGTTGAGATGAATGCTGTCCATCATGGAAACGGTGACGTTTTTCAGGGGAGCTACCATGACCGCTGCGAGGCAACCGAGTGCGGTTGCTACCGCCCAGGAACCGAGCGTTACGAGCTTGACGGGAATGCCCTGCAGGCGCGCGGTCTGCGGGTTGGATGCCGTTGCGCGCACCGCGACGCCCAGCGTCGTCTTCTCCAGAATGATGAAGAGCGTTGCCATAATGGCGCAGGTGATGCCGATGATCAACAGCGAGTTCGGCAAAATCTTTACGCCGCCGATATCCAGCGCGGACGCGGAGATAAACTTGCTAAACGGGGTCTCGTTTGCGCCAAATAGCATCGGCGCCAAGCCCTGGAAGATCATGATGAGCGCGAGCGTGATCATCTCGCGGCTCAGGTTTGTGATGTTTTGTTTGCTGTTCATTAAGAAGTGATCGATCAAGGCGCCGAGCAGCATCGCGATGCCCATCGCCGCGGGAACGGCCGCCCACATCGGCATTTGGAGCTCTAAAATCAGACCGGTGCAGACATAGGCCATAAACATGCCCAGCGTGCCCTGCGAAAAGTTGATGATCTTCGCCGTCTGAAATATGAGCACCAACCCCATCGATGCAAGAGCATACATGCTGCCGGTTTCGATGCCGCCGACAACTTGCTGGAAGAATTCGACCATAGACTGCAACTCCTTTTGGGTGGTTGTAATTTCAATTTGTGACATCAATGTCATTGTGAAGCGAATTTTGTAAATATTGATAGAAGAAACTGTGATTTGAAGCCTGTTTTTCCGGGTTCACTTGCATAATAACCCGCAAATAGCAGTGTTGTCAATAGCGATTCTCAGGATTAAAACAGCCAATATCCACGCTAAAAACAAAAAAATCTAAAATTCAGCATTGAAATTCATTTTTGCGTCTGCTATACTGGCACCGAAATGACGTGGTTGTCACTTTTCGTTTTTCAAAGTCTTTTCACCATCAAATTACGCTTGAAACAATCATTCAACTGAATCAAATAACCAATTGGTTTCCATTGGAAAGGGGAGTCATCGTATGCCGGATCAAGGTATTGGCGTATGGAGCTATGGTCTCTATTTGCCGCAGCGCGTCATGACGGCGCAGGAAATTTCAGAGGCGACAAAAGGCGTTTGGAGCGAGGATGCCGTAAAGAACAAACTCGGTATTCTGCAAAAGAGAATTCCGGGCGAGGACGACGGCACGCAGGAGATGGCCGTCCGCGCGGCGAAAGACGCGCTCACGCGCGGCAACGTCGATCCGCTGAGCATCGATCTGATCCTCTGCATCGGCGAAGAATGGAAGGAATATCCGCTCACGACCTCCGCGCTGTATGTGCAGGGACAGATCGGCGCGGACAACGCCTGGGGCATTGATGTACAGAACCGATGCTGCACCACCTGCTCCGCCATCAAGATTGCAAAGGACATGATGACCGCGGACGAAGAGATCAACTGCGTGATGATCGTCGGCGGATATCGTAACGGCGACTTTGTGGACTACACGGACAAGGATATGTCCATGATGTATAACCTCGGCGCAGGCGCGGGCGCGCTCATCCTCAGAAAAGGCATGGATCGCAACCTCGTGCTCGGCACGCATATCATGGGCGACGGCAGCCTCGCGCGGGACGCGGGCGTTGAGATTGGCGGTATCTGCCGCCCGTTTACGCCGGAAAACGTCGAAGAAGGATACCGTTCTCTGCGACTGATGGACGCGGCGCACATGAAAGCGCGCCTGAACGAAGTTTCCGTAGCCAACTGGTATCGCTGCATCGACGAATCCCTGCGCAAGTCCGGCGGGCTGACCAGAGCGGACATCGGCTATCTTGCCATTCTGCACTTCAAGCGTTCCCAGCACGAGGCAATGGTTGCAGAGCTGGGATTGACGCCGGAACAAACCGTCTATCTGGAAGAATACGGCCATATCGGGCAGATCGACCAGATTCTTTCGCTCGCGCTTGGTTTGGAGCAGGGCAGGATTCAGGACGGCACAGTTGTGACCATGATTGCGGCGGGAATCGGCTATGTTTGGGCCTCCTCCTGCATCCGCTGGGGACAGGCAAAATAAGCGTATCCACTCCGACAGAAAGAGAAAGGAACTCCGTTCATGTTTGATTTCCGCACCAAGTATCCGGAAAAGTGTATCACCGCCGAGCAAGCGCTCGAGATGGTCAAGAGCAACGACGTCATCACCGTCGGCATGGCGAGCGCAGAACCAAATGAGTTTCTCATGAAGCTGCACACCATCGCTGACCGCGTGCGCGATGTGACCATCACCAGCAGCCTTGCCACCGTGCAGGCACCATATCTCACGGATTTTCTGCGCTATCAGAACGCATTCCGCATCGACTCCTGGTTTTATTCTGGGCAGCTGCGCGCGTTGCAGCATACAGGCCGCATCTCGTTTATTCCGAATCACCTGCATCTGGCGGGCTTTAAGCGCAACACTGCGGTGAAGACCAACATTTTCGTCTGCTCGGCCTCCATGCCGACCGAGGAGGGCGTCATGCTCTCCTGCTCCAACGTGTATGAAATGGAGATGGTTAAAACAGCGGATATCGTGATCCTCGAAGTGAGCCCGAACATCCCGCACACGACGGGCGATCATCTGGTTCCCTACGAAGACGTGGACTACATCATCGAAAGCGACTATTCCCTGCCCACGATACCCGACGTAACGCCAAACGAGAAGGATCGCGAGATCGGCCGCCATATCGCCGAGCTCGTCAACGACGGAGATTGCCTGCAAATCGGCATCGGCGGAATCCCGAACGCTGTCTGCGAGTTTCTTTCGGACAAAAAAGACCTCGGAGTACATACAGAGATGATGACCACAGGCATCATGCGCCTGATGAAAAAAGGTGTCGTGACCAACCGGAAAAAGACCCTCTACCCCGGCGTCTCCGTCTGCTGCTTTGGCATGGGCACGCAGGAGTTGTACGAGTATATGCACAACAACCCGCAGATCTGCATCAAAGCGGGTTCCTGGGCAAACGATCCCAACATCATCGGGCAAAACGACAATCAGGTGTCGATCAATACCTCTATTGAGGTAGATTTAACCGGACAGTGTTGCTCCGAAAGCCTCGGTCACATCCAGTTTTCGGGCACGGGCGGTCAGGCGGATACTGCCATCGGCGCGCAGATTTCGAAAAACGGACGCTCGTTTATCGCGCTCTACTCCACCGCGATGGTCAAAAACCCGAATACCGGCGAGCGCGAGGAAATCTCCAAGATCGTTCCGCTGCTCAAACCCGGCGCCGCGGTGTCGCTCAGCCGCAACGACGTGGACTATGTTGTCACGGAATACGGCGCGGTTCGGCTGCGCGGATTGACGATTGAAGAACGCGCAAGACGGCTGATTTCCATCGCGCATCCGAAATTCCGCGCGGAACTCTCCGTACAGGCGCGCGAATATATGTACATGCCGTAACACGGCATCGGAGGCAAATATGGCAACCTTTTTGTTTGAAGGCAAGGAGATCTATTACGAAGATCACGGCGCGGGCGAACCGCTGCTGGTGCTCAACGGCATCTTTATGAGCTGCGCCTCGTGGGATAAGTTCATCCCGGCGTTTTCCAAGCGGTGCCGGCTTCTGCTGCTCGATTTCTTTGATCAAGGCCGCACAGCGAAGATGGATCGTGAATACACACTGGAGATTCAGGTCGCGCTGGTCGATACGTTCATGCGCCACCTCGGACTTGCGCGCTGGGACATCATCGGCATCTCCTACGGCGGAGAAGTTGCGTTGGCTTATGCTGCGGCCTACCCGGACAGCGTGCGAAAGCTGATCCTCTCCAACACCACGCCGAATACGTCCGATTGGCTTAGGGATATCGGGCACAGCTGGGAATATGCCTGCAGCAGCCGAAACGGCAGACAGTTCTTCAAAACCTGTATTCCGATCGTGTATTCGCCGCAGTTTTACGTGAAAAACTACGCCTGGGCCAGCGCGCGCGAGGCGTTGTTTGAGCGGGTGTTTACGGACGAAATCTATGACGCGTTCAGCAGGCTCATTCGCTCGGCGGAAGGGCACGACGTGCGCGAACAACTAAAAGACATCACAGCGGAAACGCTCGTGATCTCCTCGGAGTTTGATTATGTCACCCCGCTCTATCAGCAAAAAGAACTGGTTGCGGGCATTCAAAACGCAGCGCATGCCATGATTCTGGATGCAGGGCATGCTGTGATGTATGAAAAACCGGCAGAGTTTATCTCTCTTGTTTTGGGATTTGTCGCGTCTGATACGGACGTACAAATAATCTAGCTAAACACAATTTCGTGAATTTGAAATGGAGGCTTGAACATGGCTAAGCGACTGGAAGGAAAGGTTGCGCTCATTACCGGCGGCGCGGCAGGCATCGGCGCGGAATGCGCAAAGCGGTTTGCACGGGAAGGCGCAATTGTTTACGCCGGGGATCTCCGCCCCCTCACATTTGAGCAGGAGGGCGTGCAGTTTATCTCGCTGAACGTAACGGACGCGGAGAGCTGCAGCGCGGCAACCAACGAAATTCTCGCCAAGCACGGCAAGATCGATATCCTCGTCAACAACGCCGGCATCACGCGCGACGCGCTGATTCAGAAGATGACCGACGAGATGTGGGATGCCGTCATCTCCGTCAACCTCAAGGGCGTGTTTAATCTCACACGCATCGTAGGCCCCGCCATGATGGAGTCCGGCTACGGCTCCATCATCAACATCTCCTCTGTCGTCGGCGTTTACGGCAACATCGGGCAGACGAACTATGCCGCAACCAAAGCTGGCGTAATCGGCATGACGAAGACCTGGGCAAAAGAATTCGCAAGAAAAGGCGCGAATGTGCGTTGTAACGCAATCGCGCCGGGATATTGCATGACAGATATTCTCAAAACGGTTCCGCAGGATCTGCTGGATAAGTTTGCCAAGATGACCATGCTCGGTCGCCTCGGCCAGCCGGAGGAGATTGCGGACGCGGCTCTGTTTTTAGCGAGCGAAGAGTCGAGCTATGTCACGGGCCACGTGCTGGAAGTCAACGGTGGCATGCGTCTGTAATTCGTTACGCTTGGCGAGGCTTCGTGCCGTTTTCGAGCAGGAAGAGCGTCTGCTGGCAGTGTAGCCGGATGTTTTGCATGGTGAGCTGTGAGTAGACGCTCTGAAAGATAAAGATGTCCGTCACAAAGTGCACGCATAGATCGGCGAGAATCGCGGATTCCACATTGTGGTCGATCAACCCGCGCTGCTTGTCAAACTCGATTCCGATGAGAAACATATCGCGATAGCGATTCTGCTGCTGCCGGATGAGCCCCTGCGAAACCGGGTGCGAGCAGCCGTAGAGCTGCTGGCCAAGATCGATGTGATCCGGGTGCATCAATAAAAACTCGGCATCCCGCAGGTAAAACGCCTGAAAGAATTCGAGAAACGGCGCTTTTTTGTAGAGCTCGTAGGCAGGGAAAACATATTCCGCGCGCTGGGCACGGAGCGTATCGAAGATGTAGATATACAGGTCCTCTTTGGAGGGGAAATACTGATAAATACTCCCGCGGGCAATCTTTGCGTCCTTGACGATGTTGGAAAGATTGCCTTCGCGCACATTGCGCACGCGGAACTCTTTGATCGCAGCATTTAAGATGCGCTCTTTCTTATCCTCCGAGAGGTTGTTGAATGTTGGATTCGGCATTGGTAGCCTCCATCTGGATTTTACATGGTTTTAACGCTAATAATCAGAACACAGGTATCGGTTACAAGTCAAGCGTAATTTCACGTTTGCCCCAAAACCGGGCCGGAATAGGAGATTTTGATGGAAAAAGTATATATCGCGGCGGCAAAACGCAGCGCAATCGGTTCGTTCAACGGAGGTCTCTCCACCGTTCCCGCGGCGCAAATCGGAGCCGCGGTTGCAAAAGACATTCTCGCTCTGACCGGAGTTCCTGCCGATCGGCTGGACGAAGTGATCGTCGGCAACATCCTGCCCGCGGGCTGCGGACAGGGCGTCGCACGGCAGGTTGCCATTCATGCGGGTGTTCCGGTGGAAGTTCCCGCCTGGGGGATCTCGATGGCGTGCGGCTCCGGCATGAAGGCGGTCATGTCCGCGGCGGCGAGCGTCGCCTCCGGCATGGGCAACGTCTACCTCGCGGGCGGCACAGAGAGTATGAGCCTTGCTCCCTATCTCATCCCCGGCGCGCGTCAGGGCCTTCGCATGGGCAACAAGGAGATCGTCGACCACATGGTGTTCGACGCGCTCACCGACGCGTTTGACGGAAGCCATATGGGCATCACCGCCGAAAACATCGCCCGCAAATACGGCATCACGCGCGAGGAGCAGGATGCTTTCGCGATTGCATCCCAGCAAAAAGCGATTCGTGCGGTGGACGAAGGCGTTTTTCGCGCGGAGATTACCCCGATCATCGTGAAAAACCGCAAGGAAGAGACTGTGTTTGACACAGACGAATACCCCAACCGTAAAACGAGTTTGGAAAAGCTTGCGTCCCTCAAACCCGCGTTTGTAAAAGACGGCACCGTCACCGCGGGCAATGCCTCCGGCATCAACGACGGCGCAGCATTCCTGATGATCGTATCGGAACAGGCGCTGAAGGATTATTCCCTGACGCCGCTGGCGGAAATCGTGGCCTGGGGACAAGGCGGTGTGGAGCCCTCCGTCATGGGTCTCGGGCCCGTTCCCGCCATTCGCGCGGCGCTGAAGATGGCTGATCTCAAGCTGGCGGATATGCAGCGCATCGAGCTCAACGAGGCGTTTGCGGCGCAGTCACTGGGTGTGATCAAACTGCTGAGCGAGGAGCACGGCGTCGCAGCGGAAACACTTCTCGCGCGCACCAACCCCAACGGCGGGGCTATCGCGCTCGGCCATCCGGTCGGCGCGTCCGGCGCACGCATCATCGTGACGCTGCTTGCGGGCATGATCGCGGCAAAAGAAGAGATCGGTCTTGCTTCGCTCTGCATCGGCGGCGGAATGGGAACCGCAGTTGTTCTAAAATCCTGCTGAAACGACTGAATTTTTTGTGTATACTAGTAGTACTAACACCAATCCATGAGGAGAAAAGCAATGAAGCAATATGAAGTTAAGAAGTTGTCAATCGGCGACGAAACGCTGGCATATCGCACATGCGGCGCGGGTGAAACGGTTGTACTGATTCATGGCAACATGTCCTCTTCTGTGCACTGGCAGACGACCATGGAGCAGCTTGAGGATAAGTATCGCGTATTCGCGCCGGATCTTCGCGGATTTGGCGACAGCACCTACAATCATCGATTCGATTCGTTGCGTGAACTGGCGTTGGATTTTGAGCGGTTCCTTGACGAGGCCGGAATCGACACCTGCTCGCTCGTGGGTTGGTCCACCGGAGGCGGTGTGGTGCTGGAGATGGCCGCGGATTTGCCCAAGCGCGTGAAGAACGCAATCCTAGTGGAGAGCGTGCCGCCTACCGGCTATCCGATGTTTAAAAAAGACGCAACCGGCCAGCCCGTCATCGGAGAGCTGCTGAAGACCAAGGAAGAAATCGCATCCGATCCGGTGCAGGTATTGCCGATTCTCAACGCGTATGCATCCGGCGACCGTGCGACGCTGCGCGCCATCTGGAACGCCGTAATCTACAATCTCAAACAGCCGTCCGAAGCGGATTATGAGTTGTATCTGGACGCCATGCTGAAGCAGCAAAATCTTGTGGATATCGATTATTCGCTCCTCATGTTTAACATGACAGACAAGTACAACGGCGCCGCAGAAGGAAGCAACCGGCTCAGGAACATTCAGTGCCCTGTGAAGCTGATTCACGGCAAGCTCGACTTCGTCGTGCCTTATGCCTGGGCAACACAGGCGCATCAGGATATCCCCGGTTCCACGCTGATTACGCTGGATTCGACCGGACATTCGCCGATTACGGACGATCCGGAACTGTTCCTCAAAACCCTGTTGGATTGCCTGCGATAGAAAAATCCGTTCGAGAACTAATCCAACCAAACACAGAGCCCCATCAAAACGATGGGGCTTTTTTGATACGTTTAATTTATTGCTTGGGTGTCACTGGAAACGAGCCGACGTGTCTGCGGAGGTTTTCCTCCAGATGGCGGGCGAGGTCGTCGCCTTTTCTCTGTTCCAGGAGTGAGATATATCGCCTGTGCTCTTCCTGCATCTGCTCGGGGTATTTGGGGTTAAACGCCGTCCGCATGCGCAGGTATGCGATGCTGTCCCAGAGAGAATCGATCATTTGAATCAGACGATCCATGTGGCAGGGACGATACATGCTCATATGAAACTCGCGGTTGAGCTGATACATCTGCTTGCTGGTCTCGAGGCTGATCGGTTTTTGTCCGTATGCCTCCAGCTGTTCCTGTAACACAAGCAGCTGGTTGAGTTCCGCTTCCGAAATTTGCGCCGCCGAAATTCGACCTGCGAGAGGCTCTAGTACGCTGCGCAGCAAATAGACTTCGCGAATCTCATCGTCTGAAAGCTTCCGAACCGAGCTGCCGACATAGGGAACGCTCTGCATGAGGCCTCTGGCGCAAAGCATGCGAACCGCCTCACGCACGGGCATACGGCTCACGCCGAACCGCTCCGCGAGTTCATCCTCGCTGATGCGCTGCCCGGCTTCCAACGTTCCGTCCATGATCCAATCGGAAATTTGCTCGCAAATCAACTCACTCATGCGCTTGTTGTTGAGTTGGATTTTTGCAACGGGCAAATCCGGTTTCTTCGCCATGACGCTTCCTCCCATAGGGTTACTACGGATTGTATTATAGCATACAATCCGTTTCCGCGTGAATCACACGAGACGAGATTTTATGATTTGCGATCCAAAATTTCGCGCAGGGAGGCAATTTGCGCCGTTTCTTCGACGAGTTCCGCGGTGTGCTCCGCCTCGATGATGTCTTTTCCGACCGCGACCACGCCGTGTCCGCGGAGGATGAACGCCGTGAGCTTCGGATTCTCTTCAAATAACGCCTTTACAAGCGGCACATGCTCCATCAGGAGCATTGGCGAATCAACGTTGAGAATCGGGATATCGTGTCCGAGTTTGAGCTTGACATGCTGCGTCGTCATCGGCAGCACCTCGTGGCGATAGGCGTACGCGACCGCCCACGGGCTGTGGCAATGCATCACGCCGCCGATGCCGGGCAGCAGTTCATAGAGCATGCCGTGCAGCACGACTTCGCGCGTGGGTTTGGGGTCATCATCTTGCACGCGGGTGCCGTCGAGCTTGGTGACAACAAAGCCTTCGCCTTCGCTTGAGCAGTCTGCAAACGATCCGCCGCTGGCTTTCACGATCATCTGCCCCGCCTCGATGTCCCGCGCGGAAAGATTGCCGCCGCTACCGGTCTGGATGCCGCGTGCATAGGCGCGCTGCGCCGCCATGTTAAGGAGCATGTAGAGTTCTTCGCGTTTTTTCGCCTGTTCCATACGTGTCTCTCTTCTCTCTTCCGTTTCGGGTGTTAAGACTGCTTACGCTGCCAGAGCGGCAGCACCTGCCGGATCAGCGCGTTAAATTTCTCCGCTTCCCATGCAGCACGCCCAGTGAAGAGCCCGTCCACATTGGGTTGTACAATGAGTTCTTCGGCGTTCTGTGGGTTGACGCTGCCGCCGTATAACACGGGAATTTCCAGTGCTGGGAATAGCTGTGTCAATACGCGCCGGATACTCGCGTGTCGCTCCCGCACATAGTCTGCCGATGCGGGCACACCGTTGACGCCGATCGCCCAAACCGGCTCGTAGGCGACCCAAATGTGGTCTGCCTGCTCCGGCTTCACGCCGGAAAGCCCGATCTTGAGCTGCATCGCCAGCACCTCATCCGAAATGCCAGACGCCTTTTGCTCCGCCGTCTCGCCGACGCAGAGCAGCGCGGTAAAGCCGTGGTCGAGCGCGCTGAGCACCTTGCGGTTCTCCTGCTCGTCGGTCTCGTGGAATACATGCCGCCGTTCGCTGTGCCCAATCTCGACGATATCAAGGTTCAACTCCTGCAGCATCAGCGGCGAAACCTCGCCCGTGAACTGCCCCTGCTCTTCGGGGTGCATGTTCTGCGCGCCGAGGAGGATTGCCTTGTCCTTGACCGTATTAGATGCGCGCTCCAGCGCGGGATAAGACGGAATCACGAACAGCGTTACATCGCTTCGGAGATCCTGCGTAAGCGTCTGCAGCGCAGCAAGATAGTCCTGCGTCTGCGCGGCAGTCTTGTACATCTTGAGATTGGTACCCATCAACAGCGGTTTCATATCGTATCTTTCTCTACTTGCGTTTCGTTTACTTGCGGCTTGCGCCGTCGATGCTGCGCATGCAGTCCACCTTGGGCTGTGAGCTTCCGCCGGGAACATACTCCAGCGTGAGCCATTCACGCAAAATCTTCTTTGCGAGCTCGGGTCCGATCACGCGCGCACCCATGCAGATTACGTTTCCGTTGTTGGAAAGACGCGAGCGCTCCGCCGAAAATGAGTCGTGGCAGACGGCTGCGAATATGCCGGGGAACTTATTTGCGGTCATCGCCATGCCGATGCCTGTGCCGCAAATGATAATGCCCTCTTTCTGGTAATCGCTTTGCATGATCGTTTCGCAGACGCGCTCCGCAACTTCGGGATAGAGCGTCTGATCCTGCTCGCTCTCCACGCCGACATCCTCATACGGGATGTTGAGCTGCTTGAGCACGCCGATGAGCGTATGTTTGAGTTCTACAGCCGCGTTGTCGCAGCCGATGACGATTGGTTTTGCCATGATAGTATCCTGCCTTTGATGTCAGTTTGTTTGTAATATCAGCCTTGATATCCGCTGAGCACCGCGCCAAGCGGCGGGCATGCTTCCGCGGCTTTTGCAAGCGGCATTCCTTCGTGTGCTGCGCGCACCGCGGCCATTGTGGCCTCCGCGCCGCTTCTTGCGCCCATCGGGTGTCCCTGAATCGCGCCGCCAACGCCGAGGATGACGTCGCTGCCGATTTCGCGGATGACTGCCGAGAGGTTGAGCGGGGTTACGCCGCCGCCGACCACCGTAAAGATAGGGTTCACGCTGCCCAGCGGCAGCTTCTGCTTCTGCACGGTCTTACAAAACTCCAGATAACCGCGGCTGCCCGGTGCGCCGGGGTACATGGTCATCACCATGTCCGCACCCGCAAGCCGCGCCAGGGTGCCGAGCAATACGGGATTTGCGTAGCCGATCCAAGCGGAGCTCATCATGCCCGCGCCCGCATAGTGCGCGAGGAACGCAAGCCGATCGCCAAACTCTTCTGTAAGTTCCGCAAACGCGTCGAGTCCCGTGGTCACGAAGTTGACCATCGCCATCTTCGCGCCTTCGTCTATGAGCATCTGCGCAGTCTCGCGCATATATTTTGGTCTTCCAGTGATATTCGGGATATAAACCGGCGCTGTTCCGCGCTGCTCGCGCACACGCTGCGCCTCCACAGAATACGCGCGGACGCGCTGCATCACCGATAGAATCGGGATCTCTGCGAGCACCTCGTCGTCCTTGATGAGGTCTACCCCACCCATTGCGCTCTCATAGAAGAGCTTCGCGCCTTCTTCTGCACTATAGCCGATGCAGGGTTTGATCATGTTCAGCACGAGCGGGCGATCCATAATACCGGTCAACGCACGAACACCCTGTACGGACTGCCTCGGTCCTTGATAACGCTTCAGCGCGGTCTGTGTGAGCGCGATATCCAGCAGCTTGACGCTCAACGCGGTGGAAACATCGTTGCCGACCAGGGCCGTCTGCAGCATCGCAAAACTCGGCAGATTGTGCGCGGGAAACGCCACGCGCAATACCGCGCAAACGGGCTCCGCAGGGAGGAGTTCCAGCGAGAGCACCCGCGCCTGATATCTTTCCACCATGCTCTGCGTGATGCCCGGCAGCTCTACCCACGTGCCGACCGTTTGCCCGATGGCAAACTTGCCAGCGCGGGCAAGCGCGTCCTGTTCGGTTACGCCGCTGACCAGATAGGTGGCGATCACAAAATCGCCGGATGCAATATTCTCTTCATTGTCAAACGGAAGATCGAAAAACATGTTTGTTTCCTTTGTTGTCTGTTCTATTTCTCGTTCTGATAAAAGGCAGAACGTTGTGTTCCAAGTTAGTCTGCAAGCAGGCGTGTCATCTCTTCAAACGCGCATTTGCTGAATGCCTCGTCGAAGAAATGTGCATCCAGCTCGATCAGCCGGATATCCTTGCGCAGCCCCTTGCGAATCGTAGTGAAGATCGCCTGATCTACTGCTGGATCATAGAGCTTCTGCCCTTCGCGCGTATCGCTGCGAATGCCTTGCAACGGTAGAATCACGGTGATTTTGCCGTTGTGAAGATTGAGCCTTCGCACAAAGATTTCTGCGCCGCGTGTTGCTTCTTCCGCTGTGAGTTTGACATGCGCGATCTCGCTGTTGTGGAGCACATATTTGCGCGCTTCCGGTGCGCCGAGCGCACCCGCGAAAAACTCGCTTGCTGATACGTCTACAAAATCCATCCCGCCCGGTGCGACCACTGTAGGGATTCCACGCTCTGCCGCGGCTGTGAGCCTGTTTGCGGCGCCGGCGGAGAATCCGAACCCGAATACATCCTGCGAGATGATCTCGTGCGGCGAAAGATCGAGGCAGGCCTGCATCTTCCCATCCGCAATCAGCTGCTCCATGCAGCGTCCGCCGACGCCCGTGGAGTGGAACGTAACTACGCTTCTGCCATCGCCTTCCAGCAGGCGAACCGCGCCGACCACGCCGTCGTTTGTCGCGCCCATCATGCTCGCCGCGATCATAGGGCGATCACTCGAAAGCGTATGTCCGCCAAATCGAACCATGCCCATCACGGCGGCTGCGGCGTTGGTTAAAACCGTCTCTGTCAAAGGATTCAATCCCGCAATATCCGCAACTGACGGCATGACCGTAATATCCTTGTCCCCAACCAGCAGCTCAAATGGACGGTTTCCGCAGGCCACGGTAGAGAGAATCAGTTTCGGAACGCCTACGGGCAGCGCGCGCATTGCAGCGGACGCCATGCGGGAGTTTTGCAGTCCCCCGATGCCCAGAATGCCGTCGATATTTCCCGTTGCGTACAAGCTCGAAACAATCGTGACAACGCCTGCTTCCATGACGGCGATCGCCTCCGCGCGTCCCGAAAGGCGCACATGTTCGATCGTGCTGCCGCCTGCCATCGCGATTTCACGCGGGGAGACAGAAGCCTCATAGCTGTAGCCGCCCTGTGTCGAAAGATCGACCGTTAGTACGCCGAAGCCTTCCTGTTGAAACATCGCGCGGAGAAACTCCATCTCCGCCTTTTTCGTATCGGCACAGGCGATGATAGCGATGGTCTTCTGTTTTGCGTCGTTGCTGCTTTTCATGGTTTGATCCTTTGTTGTCATAACGGGGTTGGTCTTATCAGGGAGGAGTCAGGAGCGCGGCCGGAGCCGCGCTCCACTCATGAAGGAATAGATCGTGATTGCTATTCTGCGGGAATCGTCCCGCCTGGTATTAAATGCTTACTTGCCCAGACCGAAGACAGGCGTCTTCTCCATCCGCGTCATGAGCTCGGTTTCGTGCGTCACGAGAATGTGATCGAGACTCTCCGCGCGCTCTTTGGTGATTTCGAGGCTTCTCCAGCACTCGATGATGTTCGCAAAACGTCCCGGAGGGGTCACGTTGTAGCCGATTTCCGGAATCGCGTTGAAGTTCGCCATACGGAACGCGGAGTCACCGCCGAGAATGTACTTGCCGTCGAGCGTGTCGACTTCGATCGACATATGTCCCGGGGAATGACCGAAGGTTTCAAATGCGCGCACGCCGGGGACGATTTCGGCCTCGCCGGAGCAGGTGTCGACCTTGATGCCTTCAAACGGGCGCTTGATGCCGAGGAAGGGATGCTCGTAGCTCTTGTAGTACAGCGGGATGGGATCGAGCGCGAACGCATACTCGCGCTCATGCGCGATAAACGTGGCGTTCGTGAACTTATCCATATAGAAGATGTGGTCCCAATGCATGTGCGTAAAGAGCACATAATCGACCTCTTCGCAGGCGATGCCGAGTTTGGCAAACTGCTCATGGATGGCTTCGCCTTCGCTCTGCCAGGAACCCGGATGATGATATTTATCCGCGCGATCGGTCCAGGCCATGCCGGTATCGACGAGGATCTTTTTGCCTTCGCCTTCGATGAGGAAGGTCAGTACGGGCAGTGCTTCCTTCTCGTCCGAAATACCCGTGATGTACTTATAGACCGAGTGGTGATAGTGGTATTGTTTGGGATACGTGGGCACATAGCCCGTGTTGATTGGCCGAATCGTGAAATTTGCCATGGTTAAACCTCCGAACCTTTCCGTGTTTTATCGCGCGTTTTTGCGCTGATTGAGCGTTATTATGCGCGCGAAAGCTTTTCGCGTTTGCTTCTGGTAAAGACGTCTAGCCACACCATGAGAATGATCACGATGCCGACCGCCATCGACTGCAGATAACTCGACACGCCGATGACGTTGATGACGTTGAGGATGATGGTGAGCACCAGCGCACCGATCACCGTACCGAAAATGCCGCCTTCGCCGCCGAGCAGCGAGGTGCCGCCCATGACGACCGCGGCTACGATCTGCAGACCGTAGGAGTTGCCCATATTCGCGTCCGCCGCGTTAAGGCGAGCGGTGAGCACGATGCCGCCGATGGCAGCCGTAATGCCGCAGATGACGTAGGCGGTGATGGTATCCCGCACGCTCTTAGCCGCACTGTATTTGGCGGCATAGGCGTTACTGCCGAGCATGTAGATGTTTCGACCGAGCGTCGTTTTCTGTAAGACAAAGTAGAGAACGCCCGTGAGCACGATCGCGATGATGACCGGGATCGGCAGGATGCCGACGTAGCCTACGCCGATGGGCGTAAAGTTTCTCGGCAGATCGTAGATGACCTTGCCCTGCATGACGATGGTCGAAATGCCGAGCACGACCATGTTCGTGCCGTAGGTTGCGACGAACGGCGGCAGCTTGAGGATGCCGACCAGCAGGCCGTTGAAGATGCCGATGACGACGCCAACAAGGATACCGGCGAGTATGACCACCGGAATCGACACGCCGAGCAGCAGCAGCTGCGCTACGATACAGCCGACCAGCGCTGCGCTGTTGTTGATCGAAAGATCGATGCCGCCCGTGAGCACGACGGCGGTGAGGCCGGAGCTCAGGATAAACAGCACGCTCGTCTGGCGGAGCACGGTGATCAGGTTATCCGCGGTTAAAAACGAGGATGTGATCAGGCTTGATCCGATGACGACGAACACCAGCACCGAAACGCTGATTGCGTACTTGGACTGCAGAAGATAGGTTCCGATTTTTTTCATCATAACTATTCCCTACTCCTCCTGCCTGCGTTTGATGTATGCATCCAGCATGATGGCAAAGAGCACCACGATGCCGATGATGGCGGTCTGGTAGATGGAAGAAACGTTCATCATCACAAGACCGTTCTTCAAAATTTGAATCAATAGGACACCGAACACCGTCCCGCCGACACCGCCGCGCCCTTCGCGCATGCTTGTACCGCCGAGCAATACCGCGGCGACGGAGTTGAACTCAAACCCGTTGCCGACGATCGGGTTGCCGCTTTCGACGCGGCAGGCGAGGATGAATCCCGCAACCGCCGTCATAAATCCGGTATAGGTAAACGCCTGAATCGTCGCAAGATCCGGACTGTAGCCCGCAACCTTCAGCGATTCGGGGTTGCCGCCCATGCTGATGACGCGCGCGCCAAATCTGGTGAACTTTAGCAGCACCATGGTCAGCGCAAAGCAACCGATCGCGATCCAGAGGATGTATGGGATTCCCAGAAAGCTGCTCTTTGCGATGATCTTATAGATCGCGTGTTCGTGATAGACCGAGGAGCCGTTTGACGTCACCAGCGCGATCGAGTTTAAGATGTTTTGCATGCCGAGCGTTGCAATGAACGGCGGCAGCTTCATCTTTGCGACGATCAGGCCGTTGAGATAGCCCGCGAAAACGGATGTGCCCATCGCAAGCGGGAGCGCAATGCCGATCGGCAAATTCTTCTGCATCAGCACGACCCAGACGACTGTCATCATGTTCAGCGATGCGCCGAGCGAGAGGTCTGTGCCCTGCATGAGCACGATGATCGTCTGCCCGCAAGCGACGACGAACAAGGGCGCCGCCTGAATCAGAATCGAGATGAAGTTGCTCGCGGTAAAGTAGTTCTTGGTGTTAAGACCGTAGAACACGAGCATGACCGCGATCATCCATACAGCGGGCGGGAGAGCCCCCACGCGCTTTTTAAGCGATTTCACCGTCATGCCTCCACCTCCTTGCCAAGCACCATCGCGCGGCCGATCTCTTCCTGTGAGCACTGGTTACGTGTCACTTCGCCGGTGATGAGGCCGTCTTTCATGATGTAGATGCGGTCGGACATGCCGATGACTTCCTGCAGCTCCGACGAGATCATCAAAATCGCTTTGCCTTCTGCGGCGAGGCGATCCATCAGCGCGTAGATTTCCATCTTCGCACCGACGTCGATGCCGCGCGTGGGTTCGTCGAAGATGATGACGTCCGACTTCGCGCTGAGCCACTTGGCGATGACGACTTTCTGCTGGTTGCCGCCGGAGAGCTGGGAAACCGGGCGGACGACGTCCGGCGTGCTGGTTTTCAGCAGCTTGACGTAATCCTCCGCAATCTTTCTGTTCTTTCGCTCGGAGACGATGCCGCTGGGGAACACGCTCTTGAGGCTGACCGCAACGGTGTTCCACGCGATAGAGCTCTTCAGTGCAAGTCCGTAACGCTTGCGGTCCTCCGGCAGCAGGCCGAGACCGTTTTTCACGATGAACGACGGCGAGCGTCCCGTCACGTCTTTGCCATGGAGATATACTTTTCCGCCGGCTGGTTTGTCGATGCCGAAGATCAAGCGTGCCATCTCCGTGCGGCCCGCGCCGACGAGACCCGCGATGCCGACGATTTCGCCGCGATCGAGCGTGATCGAACAGCCCTTGACGCGGCCCTTGTGGTCGCGAAGGTCTTCGGTGCGGAGCGCTTCGCCGCTGTGCTCGTTCTTCGTGCGGACGTAAACCTGCGCGATGTCTCTGCCAACCATGAGGTTGACGAGTTCTTCGTCCGTGAGTTCGCCGACATCTAGCGTGCGGATAAACTTTCCATCGCGCAGCACGGTAATCCGGTCGCCGATGCGATGGTACTCCTGCATGCGGTGGGAGACGTAGATGATGCCTATGCCCTGCTCGCGGAGTTTGAGCACTTGCTTGAAAAACGGCTCGATCTCGCGCTCGGAAAGAGACGCGGTCGGCTCGTCCAGTACGATAATTTTCGGGTTGAACGAGAGCGCTTTTGCGATCTCGATCATCTGCTGCTGCGCCACATCCAGCAGCTTGACCGGAATCTTGGTGTCGATATCTGCACAGCTGAGCGAGGCTAGGATTGCCTTTGCGTCGCGCTGCATTTTTCGATGATTGATGAGCCCCGTGCCGCGGATCAGCGGCTCGCGGTTTAAAAAGATATTCTGCGCAGCGTTGAGATACGGAACCATCGTGAGTTCCTGATACACCGCAACGATGCCGTGCTTGATGCCGTCCTTGGGCGAAGAGAAGCAGAGCTTTTCTCCGCGGAGTTCGATTTCGCCCTCCTCCGGCTGATACATGCCGAGGATGCATTTCGCGAGAGTCGATTTACCCGCGCCGTTTTCGCCGACGAGCACATGCACCTCGCCTGCGCGCAGATCAAAATCCACGCCATCGAGCGCACGCACGCCGGGGAATGACTTGCTCAAGCCCCGAACGGTCAAAATGGGTTGCTGTTCCATCCAAAAACCCCCTAAAGTATGCCAAACGCGACGAGTGTGTCGCGTGCGGGACGGCGGCTATTCGGCCGCCGCCCCGCAAGGATGTTTGTTGCTTTGGTGTCGCCTATGTTCCGACAAAACGGAAGACCGTTTTGCTCAGAACGTACTTTACTTAGTTGAACCAGGCAAAGTTGCTGATGTAATCGTCGATGTTGCTGGAGTCGATCAGCGGCTTATGACGCTCGGACGGGAACGGAATGAAGTATTCCGCGGGCAGGATGCCACTGTCGAGGTACTGCACGAGCATCGTGATGGCATAGTAGGTCGAGCCGAACGGATCGGTGTTGTAAGTAACGGTCAGATCGCCAGCCTTGATGGCCTGGGAAGCATCGGCAGAGCCGTCAAACCCGCCAACGAGCACATCGGTGATGCCGGCAGCCTTGAGCGCCTGGATTGCGCCGAGCGCCATTTCGTCGTTCGCCGCGATGACGATCTTGAGCTGGTCTTTGACGCCTTCACGCTGGAGCAGGTTTTCCATGACCTGCATACCCTGCGCGCGGTTGAAGTTCGCGGGCTGCGAGTCGATCAGGGTGTAGCCGGGATACTGCGCAAGCGTATCGGTGACACCGGCTTTACGCTCTTCTGCGTTCTGTGCGCCCGGAGGGCCCTCGAGGATGATCACGCCGCCTTCGCCGCCAGCCATGTCAAACAGGTACTTGGCAACGACAACGCCGGTTTCATAATAGTCAACGCCGGTGCGCATCATGGAGCCGGAAGCGGACGCCGTGCCGATGGAGATCACCGGGATGCCGGCTTCGTTCGCGGCATCGACGGCGGGCATGATGCCCTTAGAATCGGACGGGTGAATGACAAACGCGCTCACGCCCTGCTGAATCTGGGCTTCCATGATCGCGATCTGCTCTTCAATGGAATCCTGCTGTGCCGGAGCCAGCGTGACAACCTTGATACCGAGATCGGCTGCGGCTTTTTCCGCACCCTTCCACATACCGTTCATGTACGGGTTTGTGGAGTTCTTCGTCATAACGCAGATCGTGTAGTCGCCTGCGGCTTTGACGTCGGTCGTGATGGTCGAGCCGATGCCAACTACGGGCAGTTCGATGGTGGTCTTCGCGGCATCCGATGCACGCGCTACGTTCTGGTTCTGGGAGAAGTCAACCTTCACCGGAGCTTCGGTCGCTTCTACCGCGGCTTCGGCGGCTGCAGCTTCGGGTGCGGTGGTGGCTTCCGCAGCGGGTTCTGCGGGCGCAGTTGCGGTGCAAGCCACGGCGCTGAACGCCATGAGCAGCACGAGCAGGATGGATAGAGCCTTCTTCATCATGTTTCCTCCTTTTATTTTGGGGTTATTTGAGCTGAACTTTTTCAGCATGAAATATGACTGTAAACGTTTGATCGTTTTGAATGCAGAAAATTGATGTTTAATTTGAAATTATTTCTTTGTCAGATGGAGAGATAGATGCAAGCTCGCAGCATACTAGGTATATCACGTTCTGTGAGGCGCGAATATCGAGTGGAAACTGTTTCGCCTATATGCGTTACTGTGAATGTGCTTTTTTTCAACGATTTTGTTCAGAGTGTTGAAGAATTAAGTGCGATCCGCGTCAAATTCAGTGATTGGATACAATATACCATTATCCTATTTTGCTGTCAAGCGATAAAACGGATTATTGTAGCGAATACGAGTTGTGTTGTATCCGCAAAGTAGAAGCGTGTTTTAGTGATTAATTCCGTAGAAATTTCATGCGTTCTTTTCCAATAGTATTTTCTTTCATATATAAAATAGAACCCTCCGTGTATCACGGAGGGTTCTATCATGTCTGAAGACAATAATATTTGATTGAAGGTTACAAAAATCAGTTTACTCTTCCAAAATGCGAATACCCGCCTGTTCGATTGCGTTGACAATCGGGATATATCCGGTGCAGCGGCAGATGTTTCCGGCCACCGCTTCGCGAATCTCTTCTCTGGTCGGGTGCGGGTTCTTGAGCAGCAAGGCATACGCCGTCATGATAAATCCGGGTGTGCAAAAGCCGCACTGCACCGCGTCGCCTTCCACAAAACAGTCCTGCAACACGCTCCCGATCAGCGTCTCGCTCATGCCTTCAATCGTCAGCACTTCCGCACCCTGCATCTGTCCCGCGGCGACAAGGCAGCTCGCAACCGGCTCTCCGTTGAGAATCACCGTGCACGCGCCGCATTCCCCGACCGCGCAGCCTTCCTTGGTTCCCGTGAGCGAAAGATCGCCGCGCAGCACGTCAAGCATCCGCTTGTTGGGCTGGGTCGTACCCTCCATCGGCTTTCCGTTCAGCGTAAAGCGTAACAGCATGTTTTTCATGTTTACTGTCCTCCCAAAAGTTCGCTCAAAATCCGCTCCACCATCTTTTTGCAAACAGGCTGTTTATATGCGGTGGAGGGTCGAATGCCCGCGATCAACGGAATCTTAGCAGAGAGCGCATCGGCAACCGCCTGAATATCTTTCGCGGTCGGGCGCTTCCCGATTAGCATATTGTCGACATCCTCAAACAGCATCGGCTTTGGAAATGTCGCGCCCATCGTCATATGAAATCGCTCGACTTTGCCGGATCCATCACGTTTTAAAAGGGTCGCTATCGTCATGCGCGAGATCGCGAGCGCTTTTCTGCGCCCGAGTTTATAAAAGTGAAACTGTGTCCCCGCATCTGCCTTCTTTACAAATATGCGGGTAATCAAATCGCGGTCGGAAAGCGTCGTGCGATAGGGTTTCTCAATGATATCGCCAAGTGGGACACGTCGGACTTCGCCGAGGCGGTTGACTTCCACCTCCGCTTCCAACACACTCAACGCTGCCAGTGAATCAGCGGCAGGAGAAGCGTTCGCGATATTACCACCGATGGTAGAATGATTCCGAATCTGCGGAGAACCGACCGTGCGGCAAGCATCGGCAAGCACGCCTGCTTTTTCGCGAATCAAGGCGGACTGCTCGATCTGCGTATGCGTCACGCCCGCGCCGATGGCGATCCAACCATCCATCTCTTCGATCCGGCAAAGCTCCGGCAGCCCGTAAATATCGACAATCGTCAGCTCACGATACGGATGCCCTTCCCGTGCGTTGACCAATAGATCGGTTCCGCCCGCAAGGAGCTTCACACCGTCTTCAGCGGTTTTGAGCGCGTCTATCGCCTCTTGCAGCGTCGTTGGCTTACTATATTCGCGGCATTCCATCACGCGTCTCCTCCTTCCATCGCCCGAACCGCGGCAAATACGCGGTCGAGGTCGGCCGGTAATTCACGAATCAATCCCGGATGCCCCAGCGCATGGTTGATCGCGCAGATCAGCGCACCCGCGCCGGGCTCCGTCGCAGGCTCGCCGAGCGAACGACCGCCAAATGCGCTCCTGGGATCAGGGTGCTCGTCCAGCAGCGGCACATTTTCGTCCGGCACATCGAGCACGGTGGGGATTAGATAGTCTTCAAAGTTCAGGTTTTTCAACGCGCTCGTCTTCGCGTTGTGACCGAGATCCTCGGTGAGCGCCATGCCTTGCGCCATCGCCAAACCGCCGTAGATCTGTCCTTTGACCAGAACGGGATTGATTGCGCGACCCATATCATGACAGCCGACCATGCGGATGACATCCACGCTGCCCGTGTCGAGATCGACCGAGACCTCCGCCGCATGGCAGGAATAGGTATAGGTATAAAACGGCTCGCCAAAGCCTTCATGCTCGTTCCAGTTCAGCTTTGGCACCACATAGGTGCCGACCGCAATCGGCGTCTCACAGAGTGCATAGCAAATCTTTGCCGCTTCGGTAAATGAGATATCGACGTCAGCAAACCTGACGCGATCCTCCGCAAACACGATATCGTCCGTGGGTTTGTTAAACTTCCGTTCGAGTACACGTGCCATGATGGCGTGCACTTTCCTGCTCGCGTCTTTGAGTGCGCCGCCGCCTAAGAGCGTGCTGCGCGAGGCGATGCATGCGCCCGTTGCTGGCGCGCGCGAGGTATCCGTGTTACCGAAGCTGATGCGCTCAAACGATACGCCCATGCCTTCGGCTACCATCTGGCTCTGACAGGTACGCAACCCCTGCCCCAGCTCCGTCAGTCCGAGGTCGACATTGACGCTTCCGTCCTCCAGTACCTCGATGAATGCGCGGGCGACGTCAAATCCGTTTCCGTCCGCGCCGATACTCGCGCCGCGCATGCTGACCGCAATGCCGACGCCGCGCCGTATGCGGCGGCCGTCTTTGTTTTCCTGCGCATATTGCGCAAACTTCTCATCAAAACCGAGCTCCTGCGCGGCTTTTTCCATCACGGAGCGAATGCTGACTTCGTGGAAATCCAGCAGATGCCCGCACGGGCTGACGTCTCCGTTTTGCAGCAGATTCTTGCGCCGCAGCTCGGTCGGGGTCAAATTCAGCTTTGCCGCGAGCTCGTCCATCGCGTTTTCCAACGCGAAGATCGCCTGCGGTGTGCCAAATCCGCGCATCGAGCCGGTATGCACGTTGTTGGTCATCACGCTCGTTGCGTTGTAGTCAACGTTTTCAATGCGATACGGTCCGGGCCCAAGCGTTGCGGTCTTGTACATGACCGGCGGGGACATGTTGATATATGCGCCCGCGTCGCCGATTGCCTCCACCTTCATGGCGACAAGTGTGCCGTCCTGCTTTGCACCGAGTTGAATATCAAAATCGATCGGGTGCCGTTTATAGCTTTCGCGAATCGACTCTTCTCTGGTCAGTGTATATTGCGCGGGTCTGCCTGTTTTGAGCGCGATCAATCCCGCCCGTACAGCGAGCGACTCCGCGGACTCGATTTTTCCGCCGAACGAACCGCCGATGACCGAGGGTTTGACGATCACCTGCGCAACGGGGATGTTGAGTGTTCGCGCGACGCTCAGGCGCAGGTTATACGGCGCTTGCGCGCTACCGAGCACCGTCAGTTCCCGGCGGATGCGGTCGGGAATCACGGTCACGGATTCCGGCTCAATATAGGCGTGCTCCACAAATCCGGTCTTGTAGGTACCGGAAACGATGACGTCCGCTTCCTGCAATCCCGCGGCGGCGTTGCCCTTTCGAACATGCACGTTTCCGCAGATGTTGTCGGGATAATCCGCATTGATCGCAATATCGCTTTCCAGCGCCATCTTCGGTGTCGCCAGAATCGGAAGTTCCTCATAGTCCGCGTGAACAAGTTCGGCGGCTGCGTCTGCCTGTTCCTGCGTTTCCGCCGCAACAACAGCGATCACGTCGCCGTAAAAGCGCGTTTTGTCGCAGACCAGCGCGTACTGATCCACATACAGTTCTCCAAACATCTTCTCGCCGGGAATGTCTGCTCCGGTGACGACGCAGACGACGCCACTCATCTTCGCGGCTTCTTCGGTATATACCTTCAGCAGTTTTGCGTGCGGATGCGCGGCGTAAACGCCCTTGCAATACAGCAGACCAGGCAAACGGATATCCGCGCCATATTCCGCGCGCCCTGTTACCTTTGCGCGCGCGTCAATACGCTCAATCGGTTTTCCGATGGGAAGCGTTTCCATATCGATCGACTCTCCTTTTGCAGTGCCGGGCGCTCTGCTCACCCGCATTCGTGACTTGTCACTCTCTTTATGCCGTTATGATGACGAGCAAAATAAACGATAATGACTTCCACAAACCTATTGTAACTAATTACATTCAATCTGTCTACTGCTGTTTTCAATTTTCTAAAATCGAGCTTGTTCTGGAATAATTCTCTTAATTTCAGCATTTTTCTCCATTTTGCTTGCTTGAAATACGCGTTTTTCTATGATAAGATGCGGATGTGATCCATCAAATCTTCCCGTATTTCTCGTAACCGTTTACAAATCATGTTTCAGGAGGAAGCCCGACATGCAACTGCTCATCAAGAACGCAAAGCTGCGCGAACAAGACACGCTGACGGATATCGCCGTCGACAAAGGCGTTATCGTCGAAATCGCTCCCAACCTCTCCTATCCGGCGGAAACCGTCGTCGACGCAGGTGGCGCGCTGGTTACGCCCAGCCTCATCGACCCGCATATCCACCTCGACAAGGTCAATATCTTCGACGTGGTTCGCAAGAATGTATCCGGAACGCTGAAAGAAGCCATTGAAATTATCTGGGACAAGAAAAAAGACTATACAACAGAGGATATCCTCGCGCGTTCGGAAGACGTGCTCCTGCGCGCGCTGAAAAACGGAACGCTCAACATGCGCTCTCACGTGGATGTTGACACCATCGGCGGGCTAAAGCCGCTCGAAGGCGTAAAAGCCCTCCGTGAAAAATATCGCCACGTGATGGATCTGCAGCTCGTCGCCTTCCCGCAGGAGGGTATTCTGAAAGACCCGGGCTGCGAGGCGCTGATGTGGCAGGCGATGGAAGCCGGCGCGGACGTCGTTGGCGGCATGCCGGCAAACGAGCACTCGCCCGACGACAGCCGGGAACATGTGCGCATCTGCTTCGATATCGCGGAAAAGTTTGATGCCGACATCGATATGCACGTCGACGAGACCGACGATCCGTTTTATCGCACGCTGGAGATGATCGCGGACGAAGCGCTCAAACGCGGCTGGATCGGACGCGTGACGGCGGGACATACCTGCGCGCTCGCGGCATATGACGATCACTACGCAAACTATGTCATCGAAAAGTGCGCAAAGGCGCAGGTTCGTTTCATCACGAACCCCGTCACCAACCTGCTCCTGCAGGGTCGCCTAGACAAACAGCCCATTCGCCGCGGGATCACGCGCGTGAAAGAACTGCTTGCGGCAGGCATTCTCGTGAGCTTCGGGCAGGATTGCGTGAAGGATACGTTCTATCCTTATGGCAGCGCGGATATGCTCCAGGTTGCAAACGTGACCGCGCACGCGGCGCAGATGAGCCTCCCGCCGGAAATCGAGACCGTCTATGACATGGTTACAACAACCGCGGCGGAGATTCTCAAACTCAAAGATTACGGTCTCGCGGTTGGCAAGAAAGCAAATCTGGTCGTCGTCAACGCGAAAGACGCGCGCGATGCAATCCGTCTTACGCCGGAACGGCTGTATGTCATCCGCGAAGGAAAGATCGTCGCAAAGACCGCCGTGCAGACAGATCTCTACATCTAAAATCTCTAGACTAAGTCTCCGAAATAAAAAGGAGCGATAAATCGCTCCTTTTTTATGTGCTTATCTTCTTACCAGCCAAGGGTGATAATTCCTCTCGGGCAGCCGGACGAGCAAAGCCCGCATCCCTCGCACGCCGCCGCGTCGATTTCGATGCAACCATCGCGTCTTACAATCGCGTCATAGAGGCAGCCGTTGATGCAGATGTTGCAATCCGTTGTCGCGATATCGCAATGATCGGTGATTGCCGCCCTTCTTCGCTGCGGCTTGATGTCCTCAAACGGCATCAACGACGGCAACGCTGCGCCGCGCACCTGCTCGATATCCGAATATCCATGTCCCGCGAGCCAATCGTCCAGATCGTGAATGAGCTTCGATATGACGCCGTAGCCATCCTCCTGAATCGCGGAGGCGAGCTGCACCGCCGTCGCACCAAGCATGATGAACTCCAGCGCATGTTCGGCGGTTTTGATGCCGCCCACAGAGCAAATCTGCATCTGGGTATATTGCCGCAATTGCGCGGTCGTCGCAAGCGAGATCGGCCGGATGTTCCTGCCCGTGTACCCGCCATAGGTCATCATCTCCGCTTTCCTAGACTCGATGTCAACCCCGCGCAAGCCCTTGATCGCGTCGATTGCACTGACGGCCTTCGCGCCAGCTCGCTCTATCGCATGCAGAAACGCCGGGGATACCGCAGCTTCATAGGAAAGCTTTACCATAACTGGAATCGATACGGCCTCCACAGCGGCTTTGACGAACGCGTGAATATCCGCCGAGTGATTACAAACGCTTTCGTTGCGGGAACCGATCGGCGCTGAGATGCTGATCTCAATCGCATCCGCGCCCATGCGTTCTACCTTGGATGCCAGGTAAGCAATCTCTGAAGCAGATGAACCCCAGATGGAGCAGATCAGCTTGCTGTCTCGTTTTTTCACCTGTTCCAGTTCGGACTCCCACTGTTCCAGATGCAGATCGGAATACAGCATGGTATTGAACATGCGGTAGCCATCTACAAACAGACGCGGAGAAACGCGCTGCTTCGCTTCCAGCGTGATCGTCTCCGTAATCACCGCGCCTGCACCCGCGTCGATGCAGCGCTGGATGGATTTTCCATCGCGCGCCCAAGGCCCCGCCGCAGTGATCACAGCGTTTTTCAGAGGAATTCCCATCAAATCGATCGGTTTCGTCATTGCGACTGCCCCTTTGCTGAACAATGTGTCTATCGGATGCTATGTTTGAAGCGGTTGTTCGCTATTGTTTGATTTGCGGTTGATTCGTGATCGAGGTGTTTCTATGTTCGTCTAAATTTTTCTGGCTGTGTTTGCTTCTATGTTCCGAAATTTGACCCGATTAGTCAAACAGTTCGTAGATATACTTCTCGTTCCCGCAGGAACGGCGAATCTTTAACTTGGGTTGCAGCACCATCTCCTGCGGCACGCCGAGTTCCAACTCTTTATTTTCAATGCTGTCAAACAGCAGCCGCCCCGCCGCCATGCCGAGTTTGCTTGCGGGCAGCTCCAGCGCGGTAATTGGCGGATTCACCAGCCCGCAAACGGGCGAATCGGTCATGCTTGCAAGCGCGAGCTTCTGCGGCACGGAGATGTTTGCATCCTGCGCGGCTTTCAGCACGCCAAGCGCCTGCCCGTCTCCCGCGGTGATCAACGCCTGCGGTAGCACATCCTGCTGCATCAGCTGCTGCGCAAACAGATAGCCGCTCTGCACGCTTGCCTCACAGGCGTATAGCCTCGTCTCAATCTCCTGCTGGCTTTCGCGGATTGCGTTTGCAAATCCGGCTTCCATCTGGGCACTCATATTGCGCTCCGCAAGGTTGCGAACAAGCCCGATACTGCGGTATCCAAATGATAGCAAATGCCGTGTGAGACGATATGCGCCTTCTTCAAAATCGATATAGCAAAGCGTGTCGCAGCCGCTGTCGCGATTTTTGCCAACATGTACACAGGGAATCCCGCTTTCGCGGGTTTGCAGCACACGCTCCTTGGCCAGATTTGTGGAAACGAGCGCAATGCCGTCCACTCGACGGTTTTCGCACATATGCAGACTCTCTTCTTCGATCTGCGCGTTTCCGTGTGTGTTGCAGAAAAACACAGCATATCCCTTGTTGCGCGCAACGGTTTCGATGCCGGAGATGATACGCTGCTGCGTTTCGCTCTCAATTTCAGGAACGAGCAGCGCAACCGTCTTCGTCGTGCCGAGGTTGAGGCCGCGGGCGAACCAGTTTGGCGTATAATTCTGCTCTTTCATGACGGCAAGCACATGATCCCGCGTCTCCGGCAGCACCTGCTCTGGATGATTGAGTACGCGTGAGATCGTGGCAACGGAGACCCCGGCCATTTCTGCTACTTTGCGAATGTTCATGAAACCCCACGTCGCTCCTTTGCGGTGATGTTTCATTATATCACGCATCGCAATCGCCCTACAAGCGGCGCGGCTTGTAAACGGTTCCCTAGGAGAATGGGAACGATTGTCATGCAATTATAAATCATCTTCCGTCATTTTTCCGTTATTTTTTGAGATGATAACGGTAATTTGACGAAATTTTGAAGTTTTTGGTTGTTATTGCGTCATATTTTGTTGACACGGCTGTTTAATTCGGGTACATTATTCCTGTCGGATGTAAGTAGTTACATTCAAAAATGCAATTATGGAGGTTGTCTTATGGAGAAATCCAAACAGCAGCATGTGGACGCTGACTACTCGCTGGAAGCGGTACCTTCCGCCGCGAAGGAGCGCAAAGGCTTCTGGTCGATGTTCGTCATCATGCTCGGATTCACGTTCTTCTCCGCCAGCATGAGCGTTGGCGCAAAGATGGCAAACGGGCTGGATCTTTCCGGGTTCGTTTGGGCGATTCTCATCGGCGGCTTGATCCTCGGCGCATATACCGGCGTGCTGGCCTTCATCGGCAGCAAGACCGGCCTGAGCCTTGACCTGCTGGCGCATCGCTCCTTTGGCAAGTTTGGTTCCTACCTGCCCTCTGCGCTGATCAGTTTCACGCAGATCGGTTGGTTCGGCGTCGGCGTTGCAATGTTTGCAATCCCCGCCGCGGAACTTCTCCACATCAGCCCCTGGGTTCTCGTCGTCATTGCAGGCGCGTGCATGACCTCCTCTGCCTACTTCGGCATGAAGGGTCTTGAAATCGTCAGCTTCGTCTCCGTTCCATTGATCGCCATCCTCGGCATCTACTCGATGGTGACGGCAACGACGGCGGGCGGCGGCCTCGTAGCCATGTTCTCTAAGTCGGCAGGCAGCCTGACGCTCTTTGCCGCGGTTGGCATGGTCATCGGCTCCTTCGTCTCCGGCGGCACGGCTACACCGAACTTTGTCCGCTTCGCAAAGAACCATAAGATTGCCATCATCACCACCGTCGTTGCGTTCTTCCTCGGCAACACGCTGATGTTCGCCTTCGGCGCGGTCGGCGGCGCATTCACCGGAAAAGACGACATCTTCTACGTCATGATCGCACAGGGTCTTGCGATTCCCGCGCTCATCGTCCTCGGTGCAAACATCTGGACGACAAACGACAACGCACTTTATACCTCCGGTCTGGGTCTTTCCAACATCACCAAGGTGCGCAAACGCCCCATGGTTCTCATCGCGGGCGTGGTCGGCACGATAGCGGCAATCTGGCTCTACAACAACTTCATCGGCTGGCTGAGCTTCCTCAACGCGACGCTCCCGCCGATCGGCGCAATCATCATGCTGGACTTCTTCCTCCATCGTGCAGCCTATGCGGAAGGCACCGTGGCGGAGCGCAATGTCAACTGGGCAGCCATCGCGGGCGTAGTCGCAGGCGCTCTGGTCGGCAACTTCGTCAAGTGGGGCATCGCCGCCATCAACGCGATGGTGGTCGCCAGCGTGATCTACTTCGTCGGCACCAAGCTCTTCTACAAGAGCAAGTAACAACGGCACTTCGCAGCTGGATCAGCTGCTGCGCAAGGTCGCAAATTACCTCCGCCTCAAGAACAGGTTTCCAATCCACAACGCAAAGGTCGCCCGGATATCCGGGCGACCTTTGCGTTTCAAACACAAGTAGGAGGAGAATCAATGTATCAGAAACAATTTTAACCGGGTGAAACCCGTTTTATAAACAGTACTATTTGCTCGCAGCCAACATTCTTAAAATCGAGTCGGCCATCGCGTTTAGGATCAGATAACAGCTGGTCGCGCCCGCATCCAGCACCCCGCGCGAGCGTTCGCCGAGCCTGCTTGCACGCCCAATCTTTGCGATCATCCCTTCGGTGGACTGCCAGCCTGCTTTCGCCGCTGCTTGAAGATCCTTTAAGGCGTCCTGAAAGCTTTTTCCTGCGTCTAACGCGGCGGAATACGCCTCCAAACCCGGAATCAGCGTATCAAGCAATGTCTTATCTCCGAGCTTTGCGCTGCCGATTTCCTGTGTTCCGGCAAGAGCGTTTTGCAGCATCACAAGAAAATCCTTTGCCCCGATTTCCTGCAAGTCCGCGCACGCAATCGACATCTCGTCAAAGAAAACACCGTACAACGGTCCCATCGATCCGCCGATATCTTCCATGAGCGTGCGGCTCAGCACAGCGAACCCGTCGGAAAGCGAGAATTCCTGATCGGCAAGCCGCTGTTCGCAGATCGTGAAGCCTTTGTTCATGTTGATTCCGTGGTCACCATCGCCTATCTTTCCATCGATCTCGCTCAGATAGGCTGCATTTTCGTGAATCGTGCGGATTAAATCCTGCACAATCCTACCAGCTTCGGTGTTCTTGATTGTCATGCTGCACGCTCCGATCATAGTTGCTTGAGTCCCACCGAGTCAGCCGGATAGTCGATGCACTGCTTGAGCTCATCATCCACTTTCATGACGGTCAGCGTAACGCCCATCATCTCCAGTGAGGTAAAATAGTTACCCACGTATGCGCGGTGAACCCGAATCCCCTGTTCCGACAGGATTTCCTCAACCCTGTTATAGACGATATACTGCTCCATCACCGGCGTCGCGCCAAGGCCCGAAAGCAGCACAACTACTTCGTCTCCCGCAGCGAACGGCAGATCCGGCAAAATCAGCTTTAACATCTTCTCTGCGATCTCATTTGCCGTCGCAAGCGGTTCGACGCTCACGCCCGGCTCACCGTGATGGCCGATGCCCAGCTCCATGGTTCCGTCCGCAATCGTAAAATTCGGATGCCCTACCGCGGGTATGGTACACGGTGCGGTTCCGATGCCGACAGATCGCGTGTTGTCGATCGCCTTTTGCGCTGCCGCAATCACCGTATCCAAATCCGCACCCATCGAAGCCTTTGCGCCGCCGACTTTCCACATCAGGACTTCTCCCGCGACTCCGCGGCGCTTCTCAAGCTCATCCTTCGGTGCGGAGGCACAATCGTCGTTGGCAACAACGGTCTTTACCTCGATGCCCATCGCCTTGGCTTTGCGCATCGCCATCTTGACGTTCATGTTATCGCCGGCATAGTTACCGTACAGACAGGCAACCCCGCGACCGGCATTCGCCGCTTGCATGGCATCCAGAAATGCCGCTGCAGCCGGCGAAGAAAAGATTTCGCCAACCGCGACCGCATCACACATGTTTTTTCCAATGTATCCGATAAACGCTGGCTTGTGCCCGCTGCCGCCGCCTGTTACGATGCCGACCTTGTTTGCAATAGGCGCGTTCTTGTATTTCAACACGCGCGCGTTACCCGTCGCAGATACGATGTCGGCATTCGCTTTGACGAATCCTTTGAGCATATCCTCAACGACATAATTCGGATCATTCATAATTCGATTCATATGGTTACCTCTTAACAGCTCTTGTGATACATCGCGTCGATCTCATCGATGCGGTTGACCTTCGACGTCGACCCCCCGCCCGAGAAGTCGCATTTCAGCCAGACATCGAGCAGATACTTTGCCAGTTCCACGCCGATGACGCGCTCACCCATGCACATGATCTGCGCATTGTTGCTCTTTCTGGAGCGTTCCGCTGAAAACGGGTCATGGCAAACCGCCGCGCGAATGCCGGGCACTTTGTTCGCCGTAATCGCCATGCCGATGCCTGTGCCGCAGACAAGAATGCCACGCTCAAATTCGCCCGCCGCAACAGCCTCCGCAACAGCCTTTGCCACATCCGGGTAAAGGATGACTTCGCCGGCGTTTGCGCCAAAGTCTTTGAGTTCGATGTCGTCCCGCTGGCTCAGGTGCTCTATGAGCGCTACCTTGAGCTGATACGCCGCCTCATCACACCCGATTGCTATTTTCATGATACTCTCCTCTTATATCTAGTCCCTGTTCACCCAGAACAGAACCGTATCCGTTGTCCCGGGATTGCTGGAAAGGTGCCATTCACCCATCGGTAAATGCACGATCTCACCCGCACTTGCGGAAACGCGCATGCCATCCTGTCCCGCAATCTGAAGCTGACCCGAGGCAACAAAGAAAATCTCATCCGAGTTGTGTTTCTCGATTTCCTTCATCGCTTCGCCGGGGCGCAGGGTCAGTGTACCGCAGCCCATCTCTGCGCCGTCGCCGATGCCGAACGCCATGCGCACCACACCGCCGTACTGCGTTGTCCCTTCCATTTTTGCAGGTTGATATACTTTCATAATACGTTCCGCCTTCCTTACAGTTCAGCCGCGATTCGTTTCAGGTTCGCGAGCCCTTCCGTGGCAAGCGCTTCACCGGTCGGCGCAAATGTCCGCCAGATCGCGCAGTTGCCCGCAAGCTCCGTGAAGCTCGGATCAAACGACTCAATCGTCAGCGGACCATCGTAGCCAACCTCGGCCACCGCCTGGAAGAATTCCTTGAACGGAACCAGTCCGGTGCCGGGAATGCCGCGGTCATTTTCGTTGACATGGATGTATCCGAGATACTCTCTCCCACACGTCTTGACAGCGCCCGAGAAACTTTTCTCTTCGCGGATCATATGGAAGCAGTCCAGATGCACCTTGATGTTGCCTGTGCCGACGTCTTTGCAGAACTTGACGGCATCTTCCGCAATATTGAGGAAGAAGGTTTCAAATCGGTTTACGCACTCCACGCAGATGACGACATCGCCTGTCGCTTTGGCATATTCGCCGACCTCCCGCATGCACTCGACACCCCACTTCCACTCTTCGTCCGTACGCGGTCGTTTCGTGATGTAGCCCCAGGCGGCATAGTTTACGCCGCCGAGGATATTGGTGCCCAGCGTGTTGCAGATGTCCACACATTTTTTCATCGCCCGAACGCCCTCCGCTCGAATCGCAGAATCCGGCGAAATCGGGTTCGTCTCTGGCGTCAAGGTTGTCGTGCAAACGCAATCGATGCCGACGCGCGCAAGCTCCGCCTTCACCTGCTCGGTGGGAAACGTAAACGGGTTGGAGATCGCAAAATCGACCGTCTCAAATCCCAGTTCCTTTGCTTTCTGGATGATCCAGAGGTCTTTTTCACCAAAGCTTTCCGCCCAAATGAAGCTGTCTACACCAAATTTAAAATACACAGTGCTACCCCCTTAGAGCGTCTGCGGAACCGCAGGGTTGTTGTTGGCAAAGTTCTGCAGAATGATCAGCGGTTCGTAGCTACTTGTATTCTCGATGACAATGCCCTTCTTCGCCGTGTCTTCCGAAACGAAGAACTCGTCGCCGGAGATCTCACCGAAACGCAGCACGCCGGGTGCTTCGCATTCGAACACGCCAAAGCTGCCATGTCCCTGTACAACCAGCGCGCAATAGCATGCCTGGTCGGCAAGCTTGATCTTTGCACCGGGTGCGACGGTAACCTCTTTTGCCGCAATCCACTCGTTGGCGTATGCCACCCACTGCTCGGACAGGCCTTTCTGCGTCTCGGGCAGGGGTTTCGGCGCGCGGAAATACTTCTGTTTATAATCGGCGCGCGTGCTCTCTTCCCAGTCAATCTGTGCAAAGAGTGCATCGATGTCGCCTTTTTCTTCGGCAGGCTGACAGTCCGTCAACAGATTGCCCGGGTTCACTTCACCCATCGTGACGTTTTCCATGATCGTGTTGACGTCGCTGTTCCACTGTGGCTCATAGGTCACAACGGAGGCGGGCGCGTGAATCACGCCGGCTGGCGTATACCAGCCGGTACCCAGCTGCACACGGTAGGCGCGCGAAAGCTCGGTGATGCGCGTATCCTTCTTACCATAATTGCGGATGCATTCCAGCACTTCTTCCTTTGTGGTGGAAGGATCAAAGCCGAAATACGTCAGCGGGAATCTACCGAGATAAGAGTTATACTGCACCGGAAAATAGTAAGCTTCCGGTTTGCCGTGACGCCCGATTTTGTTTGCGCGCTCCTCCGTCAAGTGCAGATGATGGAATAGGGGTTTATCATAATCGTAAATCTTAGCAAACGTCGGCCATGTGCCATATTGCTCAAACAACGTCTTGCCGATCAAGCTTTCGCCCAATTCCTTGACCACATCCGCAAAAAGAACGGTTTCGCGCGTTTTCGCATCCGCTAAAACGAAGCTCATGCCTTCGGTCGCGCCTGTTTTCGGGCCGTTCAGCGCAACAGTAACCGAGCCAAGCCAGCGCTCGCATATGCCTCCGCGATCCATACCGAACGCAAAATAGTCGTCCGGATGCAAACGGAGTCTGCGTCCGGGTTCATTGAAACCGCGCGGAACCCAGGTCGGTGTCAGCTGCAGTACGCCTTTCCCTTTGCTCAATAGCTTTTTGATTTGATCGCCGGACATATGCGTTGCCTCCTTTTATAAGCTGTAATACTGAACTTTATCGGCCGCATTGAACAACTCAATCTTGTGATTGATGATCTTCTTCATCTCAACGATGCCGTCGACATACAGTTCAAACGGCTCGCGAATTTTCGGATCGTTGAACAGCGTCTTGCGCAATTCCTGATAGAGCGCGTCTTTCGTATCAGAGGAGATATTGATCTTGTTAATGCCGCGCTTTACGCTCTCCGCAATTTCCTCGTCCGGGTTTGCAGAGCCGCCATGGAGCACGAGCGGCACGGGGGATTTCTTTTTGATCTCGGTCAGCAGCTCCTGCTTCAGGTGCGGCTTGAATCCTTTGGGGTAGATGCCGTGCGCGGTGCCGATCGCAATTGCGAGGCAATCGATTCCCGTTGCGTTAACAAACTTGACCACGTCGTCGGGATCGGTATAGATGATTTCGCTGGTGCCGCCCTCTGTGTCGTTGCCGGTGGTTCCGATGGTTCCAAGTTCCGCTTCGACAGAAATACCCAGCGGGTGCACCATGTCTACGATCTGCTTGGAGATTTTCACGTTGTCTTCAAACGATTTGTGGGACGCGTCGATCATGACAGACGTAAAACCGGTGCGCACAGCATGCAGAATTTCTTCTACTGTAGAGCTGTGATCCATATGGATACAAACGGGAACCTTCGCTTTTTCCGCGGCATCGCGAAGCGCTGCCATCGCGCTGTCGCCCTGGAACGCGAGTTCCTTGGGATGGACGGCAAAAATCACAGGAGCCTTCTTCTCTTCGCAGCATTCTACAACCGCTTTCATAATCTGACAGGTGCCGATATTAAAAGCCGGTACGGCAAAGTTCTTTTCGTTTGCGACGGAGAGGATCTCCTTCATGTTCATCAGCATTGTTGCTTTCCTCCGATATTTGAAATATAATATTTATATCTGTAAACCGACATTGATTTGATGTCAGGTCTTGGTTTCTAAACCGTAAAATCTCGCATTGAGACCGCATTGAGTGGTTCGGTTGACGCCATACCGGATATCCTTTGTCGGAACCCGCTTTCGGGGTTTTGTATTCAGTTGTAAACTGGTCCTGGTTGGAAGCAACCCTCTTGGAGAGTTGCCCCCAACCTTCGATTCTGAGTAGTCTAGTATTTACGGGAGATTACTTCAGGTACTGGTCAACGTTATCCAACGTGACGAGCGTGAACGGAACCATGATGGACTTCTCAACGGTGTTTCCCGCGATGACATCCGGGATCAGGGCGACAGCGGTCGTAACCTGAGCTGCACCATCCTGGAGAACGGTCGCCAGAAGCGCGCCATCTTTAACCATCTGGAGCGGGCCGGCATTGCCGTCAACGCCGATGCAGACGATATCCGAGCGGCCGACGGAGTTGCAATACGCCTGGACTGCGGACGACATATCGTCGTTGTCACAGATGATCGCTTTGATCTCATCGCCGTACTGGGTCAGAACGTCAGTTGCGAAGCTGACCGCTTTATCCGCGGACCAGTCCGCTGCGAAATCGCCGACGCTGCTCCAGTTGCTCTGAGCGCCCATGATATTCGCGATGCCTTCGCCTCTCTGGATCTGAGCAGAGTTGCCGACGATACCCATCATATGCGCGTACTTACCGCCATCGGGAACTTTATCCAGAACGAACTGCGCCATCATCTCGCCAGCTTGAACGTCATTGGAACCGACAAAAGCTGTTGCAAGATCGGTGGTGTTGTTCGTCATGGAGTTCACGACGATGATCGGGATACCGGCTTCCGCACAGCGGGAAACCACGGGTGCACTGCCTTCGGCTTCAGCGGGGAGCATGATGACGAAGTTTGCGCCATTGTTGATCGCATCTTCAATCAGGTTGGTCTGGATGATCGGGTCAGTCTGGCCATCGTAGAGCTGCCAGTCAGCGATCGTGCCGTTGGCAACCATCGCATCGAGAGCGACTTTCGCGGCGCCGTTCAGCGTGGCGTGGAATGCGTCCACGGTGTTCTTCGCGATGTATGCAACGTGGATTTCCGGCGCGGCGGCAGGTTCGGTGGCTGCAACGGTTTCCGGCGCGGTTGCGGCTTCTTCGGTTGCGGCCGGGGCACTCGTGGTGGCGCAAGCTGCAAAGCTCATGACCATCATCAGTGCAAACACTAGAACGAGTACTTTCTTCACTTTTCTATTCCTCCATTTTATTTATCTTTACCCGTCGTGGGGTAAGATCCTGAATTGATGTTTTTCTCGAAGGCGCGGGTTAACCGCGTTTTTTGTTGATCGTCATGTCGAGCATGACCGCGCCGATGATCAGCAGACCTTTGACGATCGTCTGATAATAGGACTCAATGCCGATCAGATTCATACCGTTATAGATGAGACCGATGATGACGATACCAACCAGCGTGCCGGGGATTGTGGAGACGCCGCCGGCAAACGAAGCGCCGCCGATGACGCAGGCCGCAATGGCATCCGTTTCATATCCGACTCCGATGTTGGGCTGCGCTGCGTTGATTTTTGCAGTCATCAGAATTCCCGCAATGCCGGCAAAGATGCCGCTGATGACGAATGTCATGGTGCGCGTCCAGAAGATATTGACCCCGGATGCGGTCGCTGCGTTGATGTTTCCGCCGACGGCGTAGACATATCTGCCAAATTTCGTCCAGTGCAGCAGAATGTAAGAGATCATGAACACAACCAACAGGATGATTACAGGATAAGGCATCAGCGGAAAGAGTTTTCCGAGGCCGATCTGCGAGAACTTCGGATTTGCCAGTGCAAACGAGTACCCGCCTGAAATAACAAACCCCAACCCGCGAATAACCAGCTGACTTGCAAGCGTTACGACGAACGGGAACATGTTAAACTTTGCAACCAGTACGCCGTTGACAAACCCGAGTAATCCGCAGATCAATATCGCAGCTAAACAGGCTAGCAGGTTGTTTCCAGTCAGGTTGAGCACAACACCGATCGTGGTGCTCGCAAGCGCAAGCATGGCGCCGACGGAAAGATCGATGCCGCCCGCGGTGATTACAAACACCATACCCAACGCCAGAACACCATTGATCGAGACGGAAACCAGAATGTTGATCAGGTTGTTGGTCTTAAGGAAGTTGGGCGAAGCGAACATCAGTATGACAAACATACCCAGCATGACGAAAACAATGCCGTAGCGCTTCATAAAGATATTTAAATCGTGTTGATCCATTCCAAGGACTCTTGTATCTTGTTTCTTGTTCATGGTTCGTTTATCTCCCGCCAAATTCTTTGCTCAAAATTGTTTCCTGGTTAACGCTCGCGTTCAGAATGTCCGCGCGCATTACCTCTCCGTTGATTCTGCCTTCGTGGTAGATCAGAATCCGGTCGCTCATGCCCATTACCTCTGGCAGTTCGGATGACACCATGATGATCGCCATGCCTTCTGAGGCAAACTTGCTCATCAGAGCGTGAATTTCCGATTTTGCGCCAACGTCCACGCCTCTGGTCGGTTCATCTAGAATCAACAGCTTTGGGGAAGCCATGACCCATTTTGCGATAACGACTTTCTGCTGGTTGCCGCCGCTGAGGCTATATGCTTGCGACTCGATGCTTGCCATTTTCACGGTGAGTGTCTTTGCGACCACGCGGCACTCGTTCTTTTCGCGCCTCTGGTTCAGTAGAAACCCCTTCTGCCTGGCCGGAAGATTCGGCAATGAAATATTCTCGCGAATCGAGCGGAACAGGCACAGGCCATAGTTCTTTCGATCCTCGTTGATCATAGCAATGCCTTTTGAGATCGCGCTGCGCGGGCTCTTGATCTTAATCTCTTTCCCGTTTAGATACATCTTTCCACTGGTCAGCGGATCAAGACCGAAAATCGCACGCATGGTTTCGCTGCGTCCCGACCCTACCAGGCCCGAGAAACCGACGATCTCTCCGGCGCGCACTTCAAAGCTGATATCGTGGAATCCTTTTCCGCAGAGTCCTTCCGCCTTGAACACGACGTCTCCCGCTGGGCAGTCCACTTTCGGAAAGATGTTTTCCACCTTTCGGCCGACCATCATTGTAATCAGCTCGTTCACCGATATTTGGTCAACTTTTCCGGTTCCGATGAAGTGACCGTCGCGGAACACCGAATAGGAATCGCAGATTTGGAATATTTCCTCCATGCGGTGCGAGATATAGATAATCGTAACGCCTTGCTCTTTCAGGTTGCGGATGGTTTTAAACAAGCGTTCCGTCTCCTCGCTGTCCAGAGAGGAGGTCGGCTCATCCATGATAACCAACCTTGCGTTGCAAGAGACGGCCTTGAGAATCTCGATCATCTGCATCTGCGCGAGTGTCAAAGACTCCATGAGCGCTTTGGGGTTCATGTTAAGGTTGTATTGCTTAAGGAGCTCCACCGCACGGCGGTTGGTCTCCTTCTTGTTCAAAAACGGCGTGTGATGAAAGGTATCCTCGCGCTTGAGAAAAATGCTCTCCGCAATCGAAAGATACGGCTCAGGATTGAGCTCCTGATGGATCATCGAGATGCCCGCACGGATGGCCTCCGCCGGATCGTTGGCATTATACGGCTTACCTTCAAAGAAAATCTCGCCCGCATCCTGCTTTTGCAGACCGATGATGATCTTCATCAAGGTGGATTTTCCCGCGCCGTTTTCGCCAAGCAGAGCGTGAACTTCGCCTTTCTTCACCTGCAGCTGAACATCCTGCAGCGCATGCGTTCCGCCAAAGGACTTATAAACGCCTTTGCAGTCGAGTATGTGTTCGTAGGTTTCATTTGCATTCATCATGGCATTCAAAGATATCACTTCATTTCTAAGATTTCTTATTTGATCCGTTCGCCTCGGCCGAGAGTGGCTAACCTGTTTAATAAAGGACGGTTGATTTGAGCTGCTTCTTTATATAATGTGTAATACTCCATATAGGTATCGTGTCGTTTTGCATCCGGCTGTATGATCTCGTCGCGATAGCTGACCGCCGCGCTGCACCCTTCCGCGAGGTCTTTGTAGACGCCTGCGCAAACGCCCGCTGCAATCGCCGCACCCACCCCGGCCTGCTCTTTCGCGTTGGCTGCGCGGAGCGGCAGATTATAGATATCTGCCTGCAGCTGCAGCCAGGGTTTGCTGCGCGCGGCGCCGCCGGATGCGACCAGAGATTGTGCCCGGAAACCGAGACTCCCGCAGATTTCAATACTCTGCAACAGTGAGAAGGCAACGCCTTCCATCACCGCCCGCGTCATGTGGGCATGCGTAGCTCCAACATTCAGCCCGAGAAATGCGGCACGCAGATCCGGGTCAAGGTGCGGGGTTCTCTCTCCGTTTAGATAAGGAAGGAACAGTAGTCCGTCGCATCCCGGCGGCACTTGCGCCACAGCACGATCCAACGTTTCATAGTCGATATTACCGGAGTTTCTGTGCCACCATTCCAGCGAGAGTCCTGCAGACATCGTAGCGCCAAATAGTATCCATCTGCCCTGACGGTATCCGCAGAACATGTTGGTGTTCAACTCCGGATTCAAGACAGGGCGGTCAATCTGAAAACTGACTTGCCCGCTGGAGCCGATGTTTACCGTTGCATCCCCGACGTTGACCATACCATTGCCGATGCCCTGCATCACCTGATCTCCGCCGCCGGCGGCAACGATGGTTCCCGCCCGTAAGCCGGTCTCCTCTGCCGCCTTTATACTGATCTCGCCTGCGCGCTCCGTTGTTGAACAGCAGCGCGGGAAAAGGGTTAGCGGCAGCTGGAAAAGTTCCAGAATCGGTTGCGACCACTTGTTTTCACGGATATCGAATGCCAGCGTTGCCGATGCATCCGAGTAGTCCGTAGACAGTTCGCCTGTCAACTTGAGTTTCAAATAATCCTTCGGGAGACAGACATATCGAATCTTGTCGTACCGCTCCGGTTCGTTTTCTCTGACCCAGAGCAATGACGGAAGGAGAAATCCTGTGTAGATCGGGTTCATGACAAGCGACCGCGTGCCTTCCAGCCCGAGCTTTTGGCGCATGTGTTCTACCTGCTTGCCTGAGCGTGCGTCGCAATGCAATATCGCGGATCGTACAGGTTGAAGGTCATCATCCAGCGGGACGAGGCCGTGCATTTGGCCCGAAAAACTGATCGCTGCAATCTCTTTTGCGTTGCATCCGCAGGTTGCGATCGCTTCGCGAATCGTCTCCTTGCAGGCAGTCCACCAAGTATCTGGATCCTGTTCTGCAAACCCGCCGACTGGAGTATCGAATATATAGGAACGCTTGCTCAGCGCTTTTACCTCACCCGCCTCATCGATGATGATGGTTTTCAAGCCCGAGGTTCCAAGGTCGATTCCCATCAACAGCGCCATGCGCGTTCTCCCTCCTAGCGGATCAATGCCGTGAGGCATCCCGCCATGAATGTATCGCCGAGTCCAATGGTGTACTTCGGATGTTCCATATATCGTGACGGCACAATGCAAACGCAATCTGTGAAATCCGTGTGCTGCAGCTCGTGGGCAAACCGGATTCCTTCCGCGCTTAGCGCAAGCTCCATGCTGTCGCTGCAATCTTGATACGTTCCATAACGGCCTGTTCTCGCTCTTGTCGCCGCCATCAGATTCCCAATCGTCAGTCCCTTTTCCATATTGACGTTCGGCAGCTTCTGACCGAAGTACATCGCATAATCCTTGGTGTGCATGACGATGCCGCGAACGGGATATTTCTCAAGCAACAGTCCAAGTGCTTTCAGAACGGATGGGAGATTTTCTTTGTCCGTCTTAAGGCCGAACCGACAAGCATGATCCACCAGTTCCTCTTCGTTCATGCCGTAGATATCCACAACGCTCGACATGCGGTCAAACACCAGATTCTTCAGTTCCGGATTCAAGTAGCATGCGCCTTCCAGATAGACGATACAGTCGGCGTTTCTCTGCTTCACCGCCTGAAAATGCTGGATCAACTCCTCGATTTTCGCGGACATGATTCGCTCATCGACAATCGCATTGAGGCCGGATATGCAGTACACGGGTATCTGTTCCGCGTGCGACTCGCAGTACTCATAAAACCAGGGATCGACCGGCATTCGCTTATGAATGGTGTCATAATCCAGAATCAACCGATTGGACAACGGCGCTTTGTATGTTCTTCCGTTGGCACAGATCACAGCTCCCTTGGGATATTGTAGTATCATGTGGCGCACAGGCAGCTCTGTGGTTGCGCTCTGCATCATTGGGACAACGCCCTGTTTGGTCACCGTCTGCAGCCCGTCACCACTCATCAATCGGCAGACTTCGTTTGAGCGATCCGTGATGTGCGCAAGAACCGGAAAACCGATCGCGTTGAGCGCCGCTGCTCCCTGCGCGCACGTGCCGCCTAGCGCATACTCCGTTTGAAATTTCTTTTCAAGATACTCGCAGACCTGAATATTCGTGATGTCGGCCTCTCCGCCGAGCCCGTGGATCATATGATATGCAACGATTCTCGCGAATGATTCCAAAGAGTCGATGACGTCTCCAATTTGATAGGATGGTTCTTCGCGCAGATACTTGGATATGATTTCCGAGAAAACCTCGCTGTCCCATTCTAGCAGTACATCCAGATCGCTTGTGTATCCGAGAACGACGCGCGTCTCGCTCGTTTTTACATACTCGGCATCCTGTGGCAGTTGCTGAAGATACGCTGCGTATCCATCCCGATATGTCATGCCGTCCTCCGTTTAGAGCTTTGTCTCCGATAGCAGGTATTCAACGTCGTCCGCCAGAGCATTCTTAGCTGCGTCCTTCTTTGCCCGGTCGAGCTGATAAATCAGGATATCCAGTATCGCGGTGATGTAAATATGCGACGCCGCGCCGAAGATATAGACGCTGGAATATTCAATCCCGGTGCTGAGCGTGATATCCGCTTCCTTTTCAATTGGCGTGCGCAAGAGGTCCGTGATGACAGCGGTCTTCATGCCGCGCTTCTTTGCTACTTCCAGAGCCAGCAGCACCTGTTTGGAACTGCCCGAATGGGAGATGCCGATGACAAAATCTCGCTGCGTACCCAAATCGACATTGTTGATCTGGTGTTCCGAGATGCTAGAGCTGGTAGAACGAATCCCGAGCCGACCAAGACGGAAGGCGAAATCCAGCGCGGAAGGGATCGAATTGCCGATTGCGACCAGATGAACCGTATCGCAGTTCAGGATGAGATCGACGCACTTCAGCAGCGCTTCCCCGTTGATGTTGTTCTTTGTCTGCATGATGTTGGAAGCTGCTTCCTTCAGCACGTCTTCCCATGTTCCCATCTCGTTGGACTGAATATTTCCGCTCAGCAGCTGGTCTCTGCCAAGGTCGTGCGCCAGCTGCAGCTTCATCTGATAGAAACCCTTGTAACCAAGATGCTTGCAAAGGCGAATTACCGTCGCGTCGCTCGCTCCGCTTGCCTCAGCAAGTTCTGATACATTGATCCGAACCGTGTTTTCTGGCTCGCGCAAAATATAATCGGCAACTTTTCGCTCCGCTGAAAATATTTCGTCGTAATTTGACCGGATATTGTCTAATACCGCGCATTCAAATTCCATAAGCAACCTTCTTTTCTTGGTGTAATATGATTTCTTGGTTTCGGTGTAATAATATTTCTTCATAGAGCACTGTTTGACTTGTATGATTGCATTATATGAATCAAAAAATGGTTTGTCAACGCTATTTTCGTATTTTCGTGAAATAATTTTTCTTTTTATGTTGCAAATCATTGTATTTTTGCATGTATAGTTCACATTATCGCAGAACATTGTGTGTGACACGCAGGTTTCACGAAATAAAATTTTTTTACGCTCCGCTATCAATTTTGTGAGAATTTCATATGTTTTGATAGTTTTTCGAAGAGAAGAGCAAATTTGTATTGTTTTTTTGTTGCAGGACGGAAGAAAACAAAAACCACCCCAAGCGAGATGGTTTTTGTGTCTTTCGTTGGATTTCATATTAAAAGCGTTTGCTACAGACGAGTTCTTTTAAGAAGTGAAGCAGGAGCAAATACAACGCGCCGCGCTCACTCAAACACAATCTGGTCGACATCGATTTCGCCTTTCAGACAGTGAATACTCAGTGTCAGCTCTCCTGTCTGATGAATCGAGAAGCGATATTCGCCATGATCCATTCGTACGCCCTCAACCGGCATATGGTCCACAGATAGTTCTAGCATCGCTTCGCCACACGCAAGTAATCTACCGCTTGCGGGTGCGTTTGCGATATTGATATAATACCCGATTTCATCCCCTGCTTTGAGGCGAACCACGATGTTTTCTTCTTCCGGCTGTGGCTCGCCTTTGAGACGACGATAGTCCGGCTCGCCCGTATGCCCATCGCGGAAAAGCAAGCTCGCCTGTTCACTCATGCGCAGCTCTGCGCCGGGCGTGCGTTGGCTTTGAATTAGGCTCTCGTCAAACGCTTCACACGGCAGCACAAACGGCGGCGTCCGCGTCAACGCGCACATGACTGTATCCTGATACATCGGCTTACTGATGCAATCCAGAAACTCATCAAAAATGCCCCTCGCCTGCTCTTGCGACAGCGTTTTGCCGGCATTGATATGCTCTATCAGCATATCCCATCCCTTTGGCCGCGCGAGTGTCACTGGAGAATTCTTGCAGTTCATCTTCTTATAACTCCAGAAGGACCAACCGATATTGAGCCTGTCGCAGAGCGGGAACATCGCCGTGTACCATTCCAGATTATTCTCGCCGCTTTCGCCGAGATAGAGCGGGATATCCAGACGGTTGGAAACCGCCTGATACCGCGCCAGGCTCTCCTCGTCCGGCGCACTCCAGTAGCGATGAAACTGAAGCGCGAAATTGTCGGCGGCCTCTTCACGCGTCATGTCGTCCAGTACGGAGAAATCCGTCGCCCAATGCGCACCCTCCAGCATGATCATATGATGCGGATCGATCGCGCGAATCGTTTGGATCAACCGCCGATACAGCGGCAGCACGCCGTCGCTATACTGAGAAAAGAAATCCGGTAACGGCTCGTTTAAAAGATCATACGCCGCAACAACGGGTTCATCCGCATATCGCGCGGCGAGTACTTCCCATGCCGCGCAGAGCTGATCCTGAAAGAGCGGATCGATAAAAAGCTCCGGCTGGTCGTTTTCGCTGTCGTCGATGTTCTGCCCGGTCTGTCCGCCGGGTGCCGCGTGCATGTCCAGAATGACATAAACACCAAGTTCCCTGCACCAATCGATCAAATCGTCGACGTGCTTTAATGTTCTTGCGACAAACTCGGCACTTTGTCCGTCAAACCGGAACAGCCGTCGCGCATTGATCGGCAAGCGAACCGAGTTGAACCCGCAGCTTGCGATCCACTCGATATCCGCGCGTGTAATGTAATTCTCCTCGTATCGTTCCCAGAAGGCTGCCGCATACTCCGTTCCGCAAAGCGACTCGATCAACCGCTCCATGCGGCGCGGACGGTCATATTCGCCCTCCATCTGCCACATATAGCCTTCCGGCAGCAGCCAGCCGCCGAGGCCGAAACCGCGCAGCAGCACCGGCGTATCGCCAAGATACATGCTCTTTGAGCGGCATTGTAAAAAATCTTTCTTCATCCCTTCATCGCTCCGTCTGTGATTCCCTTTAGGATTTGCTTTTGCAGCAGCGCGTAGAATACGATCACCGGCAGAGCCGCGATCACCAGCGCGCTGAGGATCGCCGACCAGTCCGAACTATACTGCCCGAAGAGCGTATTTGTAGAAAGCAGCAGTGTGTATTTTTTGTTATCGGAGAGGACGATCAGGGGCAGCAAAAAGTCATTCCAAATCCACAGCACGTTTGTGATGCAGATGGTCGCCGTCACGGGCTTGAGCATCGGAAACACGATGCGGAAGAAGGTTTGCAGCGGTGAACAGCCGTCAATTGCCGCAGCCTCTTCCAGCTCTCGCGGAATCCCCTTCACAAAGCCGTGATAGAGGAAGATCGCCATGCTCACCCCGAGCCCCGCATAGACAAAGCAGAACCCTAAGAGCGAGTTTTTGATGTCGAGCGCCAACATGACCTTATACAGCGGAATCATGATGGAGCTGAACGGAATCAGCATCGAAAAGATAAACAGCGAAAGCAGAAATCTCGACAGCTTTGTCTTGGTTCTGCAGAGTTTCCATCCTGCAAGCGCGGAGAAAAGCACGATCAAGCCCACGCCGCCAACGGCGAGAAACGCCGTGTTGCCGAGGCTCCGCAGGTAGTGCATTTTCTCAATGCTTCGGGCATAATTGTCAAAGTTGATCTGCTTTGGCAGCGAGAGCACGTTGGTGAGGATCTCGCCGTTGGACTTAAAGGAGTTGATGAGCGCAAGCAGCAGCGGAGCCAACGTAAACAGCGCGCTGAGAATCAAAAACAGATAGACGCCCACCGAAATCGCACTTCTCTTCTTCATAGCTCCTCCTCCCTGCGCTTCATCACGCTCAGTTGAATCGCGGTGATCACCAGCACAATGAGAAACAACACCGTGGATTTCGCGGTCGCATAACCGAATTGGATATTGCCGCGAAACGCTTCCTCATAGATATTGATCGCTGCGGACTGCGTCGCCCGGCCGGGGCCGCCGCCCGTGAGCGTATAGATCACGTCGAATACCTGAAACGCGGCATTGAGCGTCCAGAACACGCAGATGGTCAGCGCGTGGCGAATCATCGGAAACTCCACTTTCCAGAAACGCTGCCAGGCATTTGCGCCGTCTAGCACAGCTGCTTCCTTCATGCTCTCCGGCACGCCCTGCAGCGCCGCCATGTAGATGATCATGAGATAGCCGACCGCGCCCCAGGTCGCAACGATGATGATCGCGACAAACGAATATTGCGGGTCTCCGATCCACATATGGTCCAGAAACGAGAACCCGTTAAAGTTGTCCACAAGATAGTAGAGCACCTTGGTGAAGATGAACATCCACATATATCCGCCGATGACCATGCTAATCATATTCGGCAGATAAAATACCGTGCGAAACACGCCGCGCGCGCGCCTGCGCGTTTCGATTGCAACCGCAAGCGTCAGCGAGACGATGTTGGCAACGATGACCATCACGAAAACGTATTTAAACGTAAACAAGATCGACTGCCAGAAATAGGTGTCACGCAGTACACGAATAAAATTTTGCAGCCCGATGAACGAATACGTCTTGTCGACACCGTTCCAGTCCGTCATGGCATAATAGATGCCGGAAAACGCCGGATACAGCTTAAACAGCGCGTAGACGATCAAGGCAGGGAGTGTGAACAAGAGCAGGGATAGATTTTGTTTGCGCGTCTTGCTGTTTCGCGCAAGCTGCGCCGAACTAGATTTCATACCGTATTCCTCAATCTCCGTCCGCGTGCGGACAAAGGTGCTGTTGGATCAAATAGTGCAGGCAGGGCAAAGCCTCTGTGCCGCATTTTTGAAAAGAGAGGGACTTTCGTCCCTCTCGGTACCGTTGCCTGTTTGATCCTTGGCTTAGTTCAGTGCGTTGGCCTGCTGGAAGACTTCGTCCATGCGGGCGATGAACTGGTCGACCGTGATGCTGCCAACATAGAGTTCCTGCAGCAGCTTGCCCTGCTCATCGGTCACGGCGCTGGGCAGAACGAGGTCCTGATACGCGCGGCCGTTTGCGACATAAGCCGATGCATCGTTGACCCAGGACGCCGCCTCAAACGTGTGGCAAGTAGCGATGGGGTTAAATGTGCAGCTCTGGAACAGCGCGGAAGAATCCTGATCGTCGAGCACGTAGTTGGCAAACGCGAGCGCGAGATCCATCTCTTTGCTGGAGGGATGCACAGCCAGCGTCGTCGAGGTCGAGAGGTTGACGCGGGTGCAATTCTCGTTGTTGTTGATCGGCAGTGCGAACACGCCAAGCTGGAAGTCGGGATTGGTCTCGAGGATGGTGCCTGCGGCCCAGGTGCCCTGGACAAAGATCGCGGCTTTGCCGTTTGCAAAGTCAGCGGCGCCCGCCTGGGAGCCCTCTTCCATCGCGCGGTCTGTGCCGTGCTCCATGATCAGGCTAATGACGTCAAAGATTTCGCGGACTTCTTCATACGAACCCGCATCCTGATACATACGATCGACCCAGTCGGTCACTTCGCCGGAGACTTTGCCGCCGAGGGTCAGCGCGGTCATCAGCTGGGGAACCCACTGTTCCTGGAACGCGAGCATGAACGGCGTGTAGCCCTTGGATTCCAGCACGGAGACGACGTTCTTGAGTTCGTCCAGCGTCTTCGGCGCTGTCAGGCCGCACTCGGCAAAGATCGCCTTGTTGTAGAGCACGCCCCATGCCATCGACTCGATCGGAACCGCCAGCACTTTGCCGTCGACCGTCACGGTGTCGCGAACATTTTCATAGAGCTTGTCAACGAAAGGCTGTCCGCTCAGATCGGCGATATTGCCGGCCTCGTTGTAGACGCCAAGGTTGTTGCGGTGAATGGTGTAGAGATCCGGCGCGTCGTCGCCCGTCAGGCGTGCCTGCAGAACGCTTTCGTACTGGTCGGAGCTCGGCATTTCGAGGTTGATGGTGAGCTTGATGTTCTGTTCTGCGAGCACTTTTGCTTCAAACTGCTTGCAGTAGGTTTCCCACTGATCCATATACTGCGGGAAGCTCATCATGATGTTCAGTTCCGCCTCGCGCGGGGCAGCCGCCGGCTCTTCGGTTTGTGCTGGCGCCTGTGCGGCGGGTTCTTCCGTCGTGGTTGCGGGAGCAGCCGTGCATGCAAACGAACCGATTGCGAGCAACAGCGCCATGATGCAGATGAATACCTTTTTCATTTCTCTTCCTCCAAATTCGATATGATGTTACTGACCTGTGATACAACCATATCTCACAGGAAGGGTATGACGCATTTGCTATTCTTGCTCTGTTTGATTGTTTATATTTAATGCGGCGCGCATCTGACCCGGCGTAAAACCGAAGTGTTTTTTGAATACGCGGTAGAAATGCGCGGTGTCAAAATAACCCACAGCAGGACCGATATCCTTGATTGCGATGTCATATTCACACATCAGCCGCAGCGCACGCTCCATCCGTAGCTTGGTCACATATTCCGTAAACCCTTCGCCAAACCTCAACTTGAACACCTTGCTCAGGTACTCCTTTGTGACGAAGAACCGCGCCGCCGTTTCCTCAAGCGTGACCCCACGGGCATAGCTTTCCTTCAAAAACTCCCGTACGGAGTCCAGATTGAGCTTTGTGCTGTTGCGCGTAAGTTCAGAAACACGAACCACCGCCGTCTTCAGCAGCTCTCGCGCATACCGGAACAACTGCTCGCTCGTGCTGTCCCGCCCGAAGACAAACGACGTGTTGCTTTTGCCAAACACCTCGTCCACGCTGTATCCGCTGTCCGAGATATACCGCTGCAGGATGCCCATCAAGGCATAATACACCTGAATCAGCGATCCTCTCTGCGGCGTTTCTCCTTCGTTCTGCGTTAAAAGTGCGCGAATTTCCGCGAGTTTCTTTTCAACCGACGCGACCTCGCCTGTTTGCAGCGCCATTTGAAGATCCGAGCACAGCACATAAAACGGCTTTGCCCACGATGCGTCGATGAATCCCGGCGCTTCGGTGATTGCGGCGTTCGCGCCGCCGTTCTCCGACGTGGTTTTTTTGATCGCTTCGACGCAGGTTTTGAGCCTTTCGTTGAGCTCGTTGGGTTTGATTGGTTTGAGCAGATAGTCTGAAGCGCCAAGCCGCAGCGCGCTGCGGATATAGGACGAATCGTCGTAGCCGCTGAAGAAGATCACCTGCGCCTGATTGCCCTCCGCGCGCAGCGTGCGCACGAGGTCGATGCCGTTGAGATACGGCATGCGTACATCCGTGAGGATGATATCCGGCCGCAGCTCGCGTACCATCTCCAGTCCGAGGTCACCGTCCGACGCTTCGCCAACGATGGAGAGCCCGAGCTCCTTCCACTGACCCAGGTGCTTGACCACTTCCCGTGTCCACGGTTCATCGTCGATGATGACGACGCTATACTTGCACATCCTGCCCCTCGCTTTCCTTGACCGCACGAAGCCGAACGGTAATGCTTGTTCCCTCCTCAGGATCGCTATCGATGGTAAGGCCGTAATCTTCTCCGCCGAACATCAGGCGAATGCGCGCGTTAACGTTCGTCAGCCCGATGTGTTCCGCGCCGCGCAGGGAAGATTCGGTGCCGGATTCCAGCGTCGCGCGAATCTGCTCCAGCTTTTCTAGCGGAATACCGACGCCGTTGTCGCTGACGGTCAATAAAAGATCGTCACCCTGTACCGCGACAGACACGGTAACCGTCCATCGTCCGGATCGCTCGGCAAGCCCATGCTCAAAGCAGTTCTCGACGAGCGGCTGGAGAATGAGCTTCGGCACAAGATACTCAAAGCAGTCCTCCGGCGCGTCAAACGACAGATCGAGCCGCTTGCCGAACCGCACATTTTGAATCTGTAGATAGCTTTGCAGATACTTCAGTTCGTCGCCAAGGCGCACGCGGTCTTTGGAGAAATTGAGCGAATAGCGCATGATGTCGATGAGGTTCAGCGTGACCTCATAGATGCCCGGCACCTCGTGCTTGAGCGCCATGCCGCCGATGGCCTGCAATGTGTTGTAAATAAAGTGCGGATTGATCTGCGCCTGCAGCGCGCGGAGCTGCGCGTTTCGCTTTTCGATCTTTGCAATATATTCGCTGGCAATCAGGTTCTGTGTTCGCTCCGCCATATCCGCAAAGCTGTTTTGCAGAAGTCCGATCTCGTCGTCCCGCTCGCTTCGCTCCAGCTGTTGCGAGCTGTCGAGTCGAATTTTTCCCATGCTCGCGGCAAGCGCGATCAGGGGTTTCGACAAAAACCGCGCAAAAGCAGCCGAGGCGGCAACCGCCGCCGCAACCGCGGCAAGAGCGACCACGATGCCCGCAATCAGCGTCTTTTGCAGCGATGAGACAATGGCTTTGTCCGCTACGACGAGCAGAATGCGCAGTTTTCCGCCGTTGACGGCGCGATAGAACCAGAAGTTCCCGTCCTGCACCATCTCGCGGCTGTCACTGACCGAAATCTGCTCCATGATCGCGGAAGCCTGCGCCAGCGCAACTTCGCCATTTGTGCCGAGATTGGATTCGATCAAATCGTTCTGGTCGTTGAAGATCAGGATGGATTCGTTGTTGGTGATTTTGATGTCCGCGAGAATATCCTGGAGCTTATATTGCCGCTGATGAATCGCGATCAGCGCAAGCGGCTTGTTATCCAAGAATCGGTGAATCTGATGATAGGCAACGATCTCCCTGCCTTCGCGTAGATAGACCGTATTGGTCTGCAGTCCCTCCTCACGCGCATTCCATGCTGAGAGCAAGTCACCTGTCTCCGTAAACGCGGCGCCTGATCGCTCCGCGCGCAGTACCGTGCCGTTTCCCAAATTGAACAGATCGATGGAGTTGATGTTGTTGTCGAGGCTGATGATGGAGTTGAGCGCCTTGATCAAATCGAGCTTGACCGAGACGTCTGCATTGTTGCCGCCCGTATACCAGGCAAGCACATCGAATTTCAACGACTTGTCGACCTCGAACTCATAAAAGCGATTGGTGTCGTTCCTCGTCTCTAGATAGAGGCGGTTCTCCAGCCAGCCGATGTTGGTGCGCCGATCAAAGATCAGCTGCTCGCGCATGGTGGAATACGTGCTGATCAGCGCGACGATGGTTACCGCCGCGGTAATCAACACCGTGAGCATCAGCATGCTGTAAAATAGTTTTTTTCGGATGGAACCGCGAATGATCGGTTTTTTCATCATATCCCCCGGATGTGGTGCGTCGATCTGCAATGCCTGCTCTCCAAGATGAATACAGAGAGCCAAGCTATCATGACTTTGTCTTTATTATAATACAGCCGCATCGTATTTGCGTTTGCAAGTGATTGTATGAAACAGGTTTATTTTTTTGCATCATATTAATCTATTAGCATGGATTTCCGCAAAGAACAGCAACTTTTGCCGTTTATCCGTTTTTCGGGTGCTTGCAGCACGTCGACATCGCATGCTAGTATCGATCGACTATTTCTTACGATAAGCAGGCATGCATTTTTCGGTATGCCTGATTATGCTATCCATCGCTTTTTCATAGAATACAGGAAACGAGGTGCCCGCTTTGCGCGCAACGATCCATCAAACAACGTATTTGAACAAACGAATCGAACAGCAGGAATGTGATTGCGCGATTTCAACGGACACCGGCGCGCAGGAACGCGACGTGATCAATCTATACCCTGACGTGATGCATCAAACTATCCGCGGGTTCGGCGGCGCGATCACGGAGGCCGTTGGCTACACGCTCTCGCAACTGTCCTCCGCCATGCAGCGGCAAGTTCTGAAGGATGTTTTCGGCAAGGATGGGCTCTGCTATACGCAGGTGCGAACCTCCATCGATAGCTGCGATTTTGCGCTGTCGCAATATGAGGCGGCTTCCCGCCCTGATGCGGAGCTAAACCTCTGGCACGACGAGACGTATGTGATTCCGTTCATCAAAACAGCGCAGGAAATCTGCCGCGAGCCAATTCAAGTCATGCTGACCCCGTGGTCGCCACCGGCTTATATGAAGGAAAGCGGCAAGAGAAGCTTTGGCGGCAAACTGAAGGAAGAATATTATGCGCCGTGGGCGGACTATATCTGCCGCTATATCCTCGCGTATATGCGGCGTGGGTTGTTGATCAACAGGCTTTCCGTGCAAAACGAGCCCAACGCAAACCAACTTTGGGACAGCTGCCAATTCACCGCCGCAGATGAAAAGCGCTTCCTGCAGGATTATCTCTGCCCTGCACTTGCGAAAAACGGCCTGCGGGATATCGCGGTTTACATATGGGATCACAATAAGGAACGCCTATTTGACCGTGTGCGAGAGATCGTCGACGATTCCACCAAAGATATAGTTTCCGGCGCGGCGTTTCACTGGTACAGCGGAGATCATTTTGACGCTTTGCGTCTGGTACGGGAGCAATACCCAAGTCTCGAACTGCTCTTCTCCGAAGGTTGCATTGAATACAAGCACTACAGCAGCGACGACCAGCTCCATAGCGCGCGTATGTATGCCCACGATATGATCGGCAACTTCAACGCGGGCATGAATACGTTTTTCGACTGGAACATCGCGCTCAACAGCGAAGGCGGCCCAAACCACGCGAACAACTTTTGTGAAGCGCCGCTGATGTGCAACCTACAAGCCGGCACATATGAAAAGCGGCTCTCCTACTATTACATCAGGCACTTCAGCCACTTTATCGCGCCGGGTGCAAGGCAGATCGGCACCACCGCGTTTTCCAACACGGTGGAAGCCGCAGCATTTCGCAATCCGGACGGCGGGATTGCGGCTGTTTTGCTCAATAACAGTAATACCCCCAGCGAAGTATTTCTAAGGATCGAAGGACAGCTCATTCAGATTGTTTTGGAATCCAATTCGATCGCCACTGTGATGATTGAGCTCGACAATGGTGCGACTGCGCTTAAATAGTTGCCAATCTGCTCGCTCTTTATGAACATAGCGCTTGAAAATCAAGCAAATTAAAAGCACGCAGGTAATTAATCCGCGTGCTTTTTTCTGTATTGTGATAGTTTCCCTATATTTTGCGCAATACGCGCGCCTCATAGGGCGCAAATACGCCGACTTCTGTGTGCTCGCAGTTCGAGAGTACAACCTGCCCGTGCAGCTCTTCCGGCAACGATACGCGCTCGCCGCTCATGTTGCAGACGATCATGAATGTCTCGCCGTCCAGCTCGCGTTCGTAGGCAAACAACTGTGTGTGCTCCGTACAAAGTGGACGATACGCGCCGTATTGCAGTGTGCGGCTGCTGTTTCGTATCGCGATCAACTTGCGGTAGAAGTTCAAGACGGAATCCGAGTCGTTTTCTTCAGCCGCTGCATTAATCGAAACATAGTTCGGGTTGACCATGATCCAAGGCTCACCTGTCGTAAATCCCGCGTTGGCAGAAGCGTTCCACTTCATAGGCGTACGCGCGTGATCGCGGCCTTTGTGCAGGATACCTTTCCAGATTTGGTCATATCGCCCGCTGATGCGTGCCTCGTTGAGCGCGTTGATGCCCTCGATGTCGCGGATCGCCGACGCATCCGGAAACGGCGTGTTCGTCATGCCAAGCTCTTCACCCTGATAGACAAACGGCGTGCCGCGCAGAAGATGCATCGCCGCCGCGAGCATCTTTGCCGAGCGAACACGCAATTCTTCCGTGTCGGTGCAGCCGAAGCGCGATACCGCCCGCGCCTGATCGTGATTCGACCAGAACAGGCTGCCCCAGCCGTGCTCGGCTGCGGTTTGCCACCGGTTGACGATCTGCTTAAACTTTGCGAGCGTCCACGGCACGGGATCATACTTTCCGTTCGGGCCGTCGTCGATCTCCATCAGGTCAAATGGGAAAATCATGTCGAAGATGCCTGTCTCTTCGTCCAGCATCTTCGCGCCTTCTTCCGGCGAGGTAAACGGCGCCTCGCCAAGGCAAAGGCAATCGCGTCCCGCGTAGCAACCTGCCGCGTTCGGCGACCCGCTTCCGTCCGGCAGCCCCTCATCTTTGGCGATGCAGTTGATCACGTCCATGCGAAATCCGTCCACGCCGCGGTCGAACCAGCGGTTGACCATCGCGTAGACTTCCTCGCGCAACACCGGATTCTCCCAGTTCAGGTCGGGTTGTTTTTCCGAGAACAGGTGCAAATAATACTGCCCTGTCGTCTCATCCAGCTTCCACGCAGACGGCGCAAAAAAAGAAGCCCAGTTGTTCGGAATGTTACCATCCTTGCCATCCCGCCAGATGTAATAATCACGATACGGGTTGTCCTTCGCCTTGCGGGATTCGTTGAACCACGCGTGCTCGTCGGAACTGTGGTTGACCACGAGATCCATCACGAGCTTGATATCGCGTGCGTGCAAGCCCTCCAGCAGCGCATCGAAATCCGCCATCGTGCCAAACTCCGCCATGATGTTCTCGTAATCGCGGATGTCGTATCCGTTGTCGTCGTTTGGCGAATCGTACACCGGACAAAGCCAAATCGCGCCGATTCCGAGCGATTTGAGATAGTCCAGCTTTTCGATGATGCCACGTAAATCGCCGACGCCGTCGTCGTTCGTGTCCAGAAAACTCCGCGGGTAGATTTGGTAAAACACCCGCTCTTTCCACCATGCTTGTTTCATGCTACGCCTCCGTCTCCAGATAGAGGATAGCAAAGCGTTCCACGCACGGCAAGCAGATCGTGAGAACATCCCCACGCGCGCCCTGTTCGCGCGAAACTTCGATCGGCTCCGTGGTGCCCGCATTTCGATCCGGCGATGCAGTCCAGCACTTAACCATCGATCCAAACACCTGCATGCGCAGGGTCACGTCCGCCAGCAATCGCGGCGCGTTTCTGCCCGCGTTCCAGAACGAGGATTCATCGCCCGCCAAGTTAATCAACGTGATCAGCTTACGGTTGCCCTGCTCGCGCAGTATCAGCCAGAGTTTTTCGCCTTCTCCGGTTACGGAATATGGAACACTGCACAGATACTCCTCATTGTCCCAACCGGTGTGCGTCATGCTCACGTCGAGCAGAGAATCGTCAAACAGCAGCTCTTCATAGCGCACAATGAAATCGTCATACGACCGAAGCAGCTGCTCCTGCTCCGCCGTCAACCGCGTATAGTCGGCATAGTACCCCTGCGTGAGCGCTGCATTTTCCTCACCAAACCAGAGCTGGGTTGCGCCATGCGCGGCAATCGTGCTCATCAGCACGAGCTGCGCGTTGAGCGCGCGCGCTGGCGTGTCGAGCCGGAATGGCGCAGGATATGCCGCAAGCACCACGGGCTTTTGCGCCTGTTTTGCGGTCATGATGAGCTGCCGCAGGTGTTCATATCGCTCAAACGGCGGCCAGACCTCGATATAGACCGCATCGACAGGCGCATGCATCGTCAGCTCGACCGGCCAGCCGCCGACGTTGTTGAACACGAGCATTGCCTCCGGCAAGGCTTTCCGCGTCTGCTCAATCAACGGCGCAAAGTCGTCTTCAAGATGGACGATATTGTCCGCTGCATCCAGCGCGGTCTTGGGAAACCCGTAGGTATCCATATGGATGCCATCAAAGCCCGCGTCCACCGCCGCACGATATTGCGCGATGATGTGTTCTTTCCAACCACTTCGAAGATTCATGATCGCGAACACATCGATGAAGCGGATCGGCTCATTTGCGCGGGCATACAGCCGCCATTCGGGATGTTGAAGCGCAAACGCTTCGCTCGCGGCATAGACCGCACCATAGCCGAGCGTGCACATGCCTCGCTGGTTACAAGCGGCGATCTTCCGCCGAATGGCCTCGAGCGAGTTCGGCTTCCCCATCATGTCTGTATAGTCGTCAAACTCCGCAACCAGCGTATCATGCCGATAGGACCAGTCGTAAAACTGCACGGCATTGACGTGATGCTTCGCCATCGCGAGAACGTCCGACTCGTTCGTCTCTGCGTGCGAAAAGTCCGAAAGAAAGCCATAGCGAAACACGCGCAGGTCTTTCTGAATATCGACGGCACAGACGGCGTGCACGCCATCCTCGGTTTCGCACACCACGCCCAGCCCGCAGAAATCGTCCGCCATTGGCGACAGCAGCACGCGGGTGCGCTCGCCTGTCCGCGGGACTTCAATCACTTGGATACACGCGTCCATCCGAAAAACGGAGATGCGGAAATGTTCCGCAGCCCCGCTGTATTGAATCGTGAGCGCGATATCTTCACCGGGCAGATATCGCCCTTTTTCCGGGTAAATTTCCATATTGAAACCTCTATATGTGTTGCTCAAATGCTATCCCTTTAGTGCGCCGTCAGACAATCCCTTGATGAACTGTTTCTGGAACACGAGGAATACGATCACGACGGGAATGATCGCGATCACCGCGGTCGCCGCCATCAGGTGCCATTTTGCGCCCGCAAACTGCTGGAAAAAGACCGACAATGCCTGCGGAATGTTCTGCTTCGCCCGGCTCTGTAGGAAGAACACCGCCTGCGCGTAGTTGTTCCAGATGCCGAACCCGTTGAGTATCACAAACGAAGCCGTCGCGGGCTTGATCATGGGAAAAATGACACGCCAGAACGTTGCAAACGGCGAGCAGCCGTCGAGCGCCGCCGCCTCGTCCATCTCCCGCGGCAACGCACGAATGAACGTCGCATAGATGAACACCGCGCTCGGCATCGCAAGCGTCGAACAGACGCAGATCATGCCCCAGAGCGTGTCGATTGCGTTGATCTGCCGCATGAGAATATACAGCGGAACCGTGTTGATGATACCGGGTATCATCATGCAGCCGATCAAGAGCCCGAACACAAACTTGTTGTAGCGCGTAGAGTGCCGCGCGATGGCATAGCCCGCAAGCCCGCCGGTCACGATGGTCACAATCAGCGTACCCGCGGTGATGATCGCAGAGTTGAGCATCGCCGTACCGATCCTGGATTTGTTCCATGCGTCGATAAAGTTTTGCCAGTGGAAATTTGGCATGAAGATATTGCCTTCGTAGAACACGCGGGAAGGCGCGTTGAGCGAGAGCACCAGCAGCACGTAAAACGGAATCAGACACGCGGCGCAGATGATCAATATCATCAGAACACGGAGCGCTTTGCCCCACTTGTTTTCTTTCATGGCAAGCACCTCCTAGCTCTTCTGGCGCGTAAAGCGCATCGAGACCAACACGGGAATGAGGATAATGAAGAAGAGAATCATTGCCACGGCTGTCGAGTAGCCCGTTCTGCTCCCGTAACACATGCGCATGATATAGATCGAAAGGCTCTCGGTCGCATATCCCGGGCCGCCTTCGGTGAGCGACATGATCACGTCGAACACGGACAGCGAGCCGATGATATTCGTCACCACATTGATGCGGATGGCGGGCATCAGCATCGGCACGCTGACGCGCCAGAACCGCTGCCAGTTGCTCGCGCCGTCGATCAGCGCGGCCTCCGATATCTCGGAAGGGATAGATTGCAATCCCGCGAGATAGATGATCATCGTCATGCCCGAAAACTGCCAAACGTTGACCAGAACCAGCACCAACAGCGCGGAAGGATAGGAGCTCATCCAGCTGCCGATGATATCGGTCATTCCAAGCTGCGCAAACGCATAGTGCAGAAATCCACGCCCCGGCTGCAGCAGAAAGAACCAGATGTAGCCCATGATCAGCGGGCTGATGATGGCGGGAAGATAGATGACGACGCGCGCAATGCTCTTGCCGCGAAAGTCGCTGTTCATCAGCAACGCGTAGCACAAACCCACCACGTTGAGCAGCACCGCGCTGCCCAGCGCGAAGATCAGCGTCGTCTTGATGTCGTGCATCGCACGCGCATCATGGAAAAAATCGATGAAGTTTTGAAGCCCGACAAACGTGGCTTCGCCCATGCCGTCCCAGTCCGTCACGCTCATGCCGATGCCGCGCAAAAGCGGATAGACAAAGAACATGCCGTAGAGCATCAGCGCAGGCAAGGACAGAAACTGCGCCCAGGAAATCCGTTTGTGTCGCATGCGATACCCCGTATAACCACGGAGGCGGCCTGCCGATGTTCCGGAAAGCCGCCACCGTTGGTTGAATCGTGTGTGAAAAGTTTGGTTAACTTAGAATCCTGCGTTCCAGGCCGCCTCATACGCGAGGGCGAACTCTTCCGGCGTGTAGGTGCCGGCCAGCAGATCCTGAACGAGTCTGCCCGCGTCGTCGCCTGAGAAACCGGCGGGTTTTTCATTGGTGAAGCCGATGTTCGTCGCGCTCTTGACCGCATCGCTCACACCGGAGACAACGCTTGCAGGCGCCCAGTCGGCGGTGACGTCCGTGAATGCGCTCGGCGAACCGAGGGCTTCGGAGTACTTCTTCATGTTCTCTGCGCTGAAGAGGTAGGTGAGGAAGTCAACTGCGGCATCCTTGTTGGGAGAATCCACATAGATGCTGTAGCCGGAATCTTCGGCAACGAGCACGACCGGTACGCCGTCCGCCATCATCGCGGGATACGGCGCGAAGCCGATGTTGTCCGCCATGTCGGGGTTCTTTTCGAGAATGCCGGAGAGGCACCACATGCCGTTGGAGAACATGGCGGCTTTGCCGGTGACAAACGCGTCGATGCAGTTATCGCTCGTGGCGGTCAGCACGTCCGCATTGATCAGGCCCTTCTGCTGCAGGTCAACGAGGTTCTTGGCAAACGTTGCCATCGCGCCATCCGGGCTGCCCCACTGGAGGATGGACGAATCGTTGCTCAAGAATGCCTGCTTCGCGGCGGTTGCGCCGTACTTGGCCTTGATGTAGCCCTGCGGGAAGAACTCAATCAGGTGGCCGAGATGCCAGGCTTCACCGAAGATGAACCACGGGTCAACATCGGGATAGGCCGCCTTGATGGCTTCGAGGTTGGCGACAAAGCCTTCCCACGTGGTTGCGGGCGTGATGCCCAGATCCGCAAACATCTGCTTGTTATAGAAGAAGCCCGCCATGGTCATGTTGGTGCAAACACGATATTGATTGCCGCTGGCCAAATCGGTGCAGCTTTCCTTCATCGAAGGAATCAGGCGATCCCACCACTGGCTCATGTCGTTCAGCGGAAGGTATTTACCCTGGTCGACGAACTCCTGCTCGTAGGTGGTCATGACATCGGGCACTGCGTCCGAAGCAAACTTGATCTTGATGATGTTGCTCGCATCCGCCTGATACTCCTGCTCAACGGTGATGCCGTTGGACTGGGCATTGTACGCTGCGATGATTTCATCCAGCAGATCGATGGTCTCCACTTTGCCGGTGAAGAAAGAAAGGTTCACGTCCTGTGCCGGGGCTTCGGTCGCCGCGGCCTGCTCGGTGGCTTCGGCTGCCGCGGGTGCTTCCGTTGCCGGCGTTGTTGCCGCGGGTGTGCATCCGGCAAGCGTGCTTACCAGCATCAGCGAGAGTAAGAGCATTGCTATCCACTTTTTCATGACTGACTGTTCCTCCTCGATATTTTAGATGTGCCTTGTAGAAGTTAGGTGCAAGCGCACCCCTCGTTGTCATTATGTCATGGCAGGTTTGGAATGAAAATTCCACATTTTTCGGATTCGGGTGCTGATTTTTTCGATTTCAGGTGCCTGAAAGAGAAATATGCTATACTCATCTCGAAAGGTGTGTTGCATAAAGCATGTCTTCCGTGAAAAAAACGTATCATCTGAAAAATCGACTTCTCGCGGTCATCTCGCTGCTGATCTTCGGCTCGGTGGTGCTGGTGTCCACGATTGGTTTCATGCGCTATAGCGACGACCTGTTGGAACAAACCTCGACGCAGACGCAGCAGCTCATCGAACAGATTTCGCTCAACACCGGCAACTACATCAACGATCTTTCGCGGCTCTGCATGTCTCCTTATTATAGCGAACGAATCATGAGTTTGCTTGCAACAACGCCAGATTCGGCAGCCGATCAGCTGGAAAAACGCCGCGCAATCGAAAACTATCTGCGCGAGGTGATGACCATCCCGCGCAAAGATATCCTGCGGGTTTATATCCTCACCGATGAGATCTATTATAGTACGCGCACGGCGCATGCGATCGATTTTTCGATCGATTATCAACAGGAGAGTTGGTATCAAAAAGCACTCGACACCGCAAGCACCGTGTTTATCCCCGCGCATGTGGAGTCCAACAACGGCTATACGCTGACCGTGTTTTCAATGGTGCAGCGGCTCAGAAGCCTTTCCGATTCTTCGCGCACGCTGGGCGTGATCCGCGTAGACGCGAACTACAGCGGAATTCAGGATGTACTGGACGACGTACAGCTGCTCAATAAGAGCGCGCTATTGATCATCGACAGCGCAAACAGCGTGATCTATCAGCGCAGTACGCTGCCCGCGGATCTGACGCAAAGCGAGGCGTTTCGCGCGGCGATCAGCGGCGAGAGCCCGACACGCATCCACTTTGATAAAGAAACATACATCATCAACACGCAACCCGTTCAGTATACCGACTGGACCGTCATCGCGGTCAACGCGCAGTCCAGCCTCATGCAAAACGTCGCTTCCGCGCGCCAGTTTACCATTCTGCTGGGCTTTGTCTGCGCGCTGGTCGGCCTTTTTGTAACGGTATTGTTTGTTCGCTCGTTTATCAAACCCATCAATAACACGGTAGACGTGATGCGAACGGCGCAGAGTGGTGATCTCAGCGTGCGCGCAAGCGAGCACCGCGCGGAAGAGATCGCCTATCTCAACCGCTCGTTCAACGAGCTGTTGGTGCGCATTTCGGAGATGATCGAGCGGGACGCGCTGCTCACAAAAGAGAAGTATGAGGCGGAGTATCTGCAAAAAATCGCGCAATATGACGCGCTCTATAACCAGATTCGTCCGCATTTCCTCTTCAACACGCTCAGTACGGTCAGCCTGCTCGTCAAGAGCGAACGATATACCGACGCGATTGCCAGCATCGACGAGCTTTCGATTCTCCTGCGCGGCATGGTGAATACCGATCGCGATATCTCTCTTTCCGCAGAGCTGAAGATTGCGGAATGTTATCTGAGCCTGCAGGAACGGCGGCATGACGATCTGACATATCAAGTCGAGCTCGACCCCGCGCTTTCGGATTGTCATCTGCCTGCGCTCACGATTCAACCCATCGTCGAAAACGCCCTGATCCACGGTTGCGAGCCACGCGTCGGGTCGTCCCATATATCGATTCGCGTCTATGCAGAAGACGAGCACGTCGTCATCTGCGTTTCCGACAACGGCATCGGCATGGAGCAGGAACAGCTGGAAAAACTTCTCCTCGCGCTTTCCGATCCCGCTGCCGCACCCAAATACGCGGAAACACGCAGCGTGGGGCTCGTCAACATCGCCCAGCGGCTCAAGCTGAAATACGGCAGTCGTACAGCGATTTCGATTGCATCGACGCGCGACGTCGGCACAAGCGTCACCATCCGCATCCCGCAAAAAGCAGACGGCCAAAGCCCGCTCTGTCCACCGACGAAGCAATAACGATCAAACCATCATCACGAATTCTCAAGCCAATCAGGAAGGGAACGTTCATGCCGAACCAATACCGCGTTCTAATCGTAGAAGATGAACCGCTCATGCGCGAATATCTCGCGGCGAGCCTGCCGCGCCTGCATCCGGCATTCGTCGCGGCGGAAGCCGCGCACGATGGCTTGGCTGCGCTCACGCTGTTTGAACGCGAGCGGTATGATCTGATGATTACGGACTTGCGCATGCCCGGCATGGACGGGCTGCAGCTGATTGAGCGCGTGCGGGGCATGGGCAAGACGCTGCCTATCATCATTTTAACCGGCTATGACGAGTTTGAGTACGCAAGGACCGCGCTGCATTTCGGCGTCGCGGAATATCTGTTAAAACCGCTCAACGACGACGCGCTGCGCGAGACGCTCGCACGACTGGAGAAAACACTCTCCCAGCGTCGCAAGGCCGCGACCCTGCCGGACGACCTCACGCCGCAAAACATCGCGCAGTTTGTCGCCACCTGTTTTACCGACAGCGACAAGGAGCATACCGAGCTTGCCGAACGGGCGGCACGCTATATCACAACGCACTTCACCGAACCCATTACGCAGACTGACGTTGCAGAGGCGCTGGGCGTCACGCCCGCGTATCTCAGCAGTGTGTTTCACGAAGAGAAGGGTGAATCGTACACAAAGTTTCTGACCAGACTTCGTATGATGCAGGCGGCGCTGCTGCTCAAAAGCAATCCCGGCATGACGATTCAATCCGTCGCCGAGCAAACTGGATACGCCTCGGACAAGCACTTTATCAGCGTATTTAAAAAGTATTTCGGCACTACGCCGAACGAGTACCGCCAGCAAAAGGGCGAAGCCTGATCGATTTCACATTACTCCTAGCAAACAACAAAAAACGCTGCAACAGAGTTTTCGGCTCTTCATTGCAGCGTTCTTCTTTCGTTTGTTATAGCCGTGTCAGCGGAATTGCGATTACATCCCGTTTAAATGTAGGACGCGATCAGGCGGTTCATCACGGCCGGGTCTGTCGTTTGATCTAGCAGCGGCGTGCCCGTCTTTAGCACCGTGTTCTTCTGGTGATAGGTGCATTTCTCCTCGCGATAGAGTACGCCGAGTGGAATCTTCTCGTCAAACTCCATGGCTCTCGTCATCGCGGCGATCTTATCCTGCGGGTTGTAGGATTCTTCCAGCTCATAGACGCGCTCGTTGTACCAGCCGAATGTGTTCGTCTTATTGAAGCTGATGCAGGGCTGCAAAATATCGACCAGCGCGTAGCCTTTGTACTCGATCGCCTGTTTCATCAGCGAAATCAGCTGCTCTTTTCGTCCGGTGAATCCGCGCGCGACAAATCCCGCGCCGCAAGCGATTGCGACCAGCATCGGATTGAGCGGCTCGTTGATGTTTCCATCCGTCTGAACGCCGGTGACAAGCCCTTCGATGGAGGTCGGGGAGGCTTGCCCTTTGGTCAGGCCATAGATCTGGTTGTCATGCACGAAATGCGTGATGTCAACGTTTCTGCGGATGTTGTGTAGAAAGTGGTTCCCGCCTTCGCCGTAGGAGTCGCCGTCTCCGGTGTTCACGATCACCGTGAGCGATTCGTTGGCGATCTTTGCCGCAACCGCGGCGGGCAAAGAGCGCCCGTGCAGTCCGCAAAACGCGTTTGCGCTGAGGTATTGCGGGGTCTTCGCGGCCTGTCCGATGCCGGCCGCAAGCAGCACCTCGGAAGGTTTCTTACCCAGTTGTTCCAGCGCTTTTTTCAGGCAGTCCAGAATCGCGAAATTTCCGCAACCCGGGCACCAAGCTGTTTCATAGGTGCTAAACGTGTCCGTACTCATTTCTCTTCCTCCCTCTGCATGCGCTCGAGGATCTCCTCTGCGGTGATCTGTCTGCCGTCATATTTCAGGATGCTGCCGTCGCAGGTGATACCTGTTGCTTCACGAACCAACCCCGCGAGCTGTCCTGTTGCGTTTTGTTCTACGTTGATCAAGCGCTTGGCAACGGCTGCTTTTTCGCGCAGCAGTTTCTGCGGCAGCGGGTAGATATCCCCGAATACGAGCGCCGCATAGCGCTTCTTGCCATTTTGATTGAGCAGGCCGACCGCCTCGGTGATCGGACCCCAGGTCGAGCCCCAGCCGAGGATCAGCGTGTCGAAATCGTCTGCGCCGATGAATTCCGGTTCCAGTAGCTCCTGCTCCAAGTCTTCAAGTTTCTTCATGCGCTTGTCGGCCATCTTTGTGCGCACCTCGGCGGACTCGGTGATGTGCCCGCGCTCGTCGTGCTCGTCGCTGTCGATGCATACAAGATGTTCGGACTTGCCCGGAATCAAGCGCGGCGAGACACCGTCTTCCGTGTAGCGGTAGCGCAGGTACTCCTCTTCGCTGGTATATGCATTTCCGGAAGGCATCACCTGTACGCGCACTGGATCAAACGGCTCGACGGTAGCCGTCGCATCGCCGATATACTGATCACTCAACAGAATCACCGGAATCTGGTACTTCTCCGCCAGATGGAATGCGCGCATGGTCTGATAGAACGCGTCCTCCGCATTTCGCAGCGCGATCACCAGCCGCGGAAACTCGCCCTGCGACGCGGAGATGACAAACTTCAAGTCGCTCTGCTCCGTGCGCGTCGGGAGACCTGTCACGGGGCCGGGGCGCTGCACGTCGATCACCACAAGCGGAATCTCCGCCATGCCGGAAAGTCCCAGCGCTTCCACCTTCAGCGAAAACCCGCCGCCGGAAGTACCGGTCATGGCTCTTGCGCCTGCATAAGATGCGCCGATTGCCATGTTGATCGCGGCGATTTCGTCCTCCGCCTGCTCGACTACGATGCCCGCATCATCCGCAAACGAAGCGATGGTCTCCATGATCGCCGTAGAGGGCGACATCGGATAAGCCGAATAGAAACGCAGTCCCGCCGCCGCCGCACCGAGCGCAACCGCATGGCTGCCGGAGATGAGCATCCAGTCTTTGTACGATCCCTTGCGGTGCTCAAAGCGCGTCTCAACAAACTGATAGCCTTCCTGCAACGCCTTGAGATTGATCTCGATCAGCGGTTGTTTCACAAACGCGCGGAACACATCCTCCGCCCCGTCCTGCGATTCACCGAATAGTTTCAAAATCACGCCGATGGCGATGGATCCCGCAACGCGCGGATTGCCAAGCTTCTTCGCCATGCCATCCATATCCAGCTTCATCGCACGCGCATCCGTCGTCGTCAGCTTGCTATCGCAGAGGATGAACCCATCCGGCTTAAGCTGGCTGATGTGCTGCAATATCGTCTCGTCGTCCATCGCGATGATGCCGTCGAGCCGGTTGCTGTGTGAATGGATGGGTTCTGTGCCGAAACGAAGTAGAGAAAAATTGTGTCCGCCACGCACACGGGACATAAAGTCCCTTACGGTAAACACAAAATAGCCGGATCGCTTCAGCAGTCTTTCCAAAATCGCCGCCGTCGTTTCAATGCCTTGACCCGCGGCGCCGCCAATCAGTAAATTATACATCGGCCTGTTCCTTCCTCCTCTATGTTCTTGTAAAAATGGTTTCTACTACTATTTTAACAGATTTGCATGGTATATAAAGGAGTTCAACATGAATTTTTTGTTTCTTTTTCCATCCGTCTTCGACGCGAAGTATTAATAATCGAACTGTCCGGCGATCTCCATGCCCGCGCGATTACTCGCGTCCTGGTAAAGCATGTTCCCGTGATGATCATATAGTTCCAGCGAAATCTCCGCCGTAATGCTTTCCTCAATCTCGCGCAGCATCATGCCGTTTTTCGGCGCTTTGAGTATGCCGCCGCGCGCATAATTCGCCGTAAACGAGAGCACGTGCGTCGAGCTTTTCAGTGTCGCTTTAATCTGATTCCCTTCCATCTTCAGGCTCCGCACCTTGCTGCCGTTATAGGTCGCAAACCGGAAGAACCCTTGATCCGTGCGTAAAAAGCTGATCAATCCCGTGAACGAAGTGCCGAGCCACGGAATGCGCGCAATTGAGAACATAAACGAGCTATTCGGATTTGCAAAGTGATTCGCCTGCATCCAGAGCCACGCCTGAGGAAACGATTTGCCCCAGTCTTTTTCGATATAGCCTTCGCCGCCCGTCATTTCGAGCAACGCGCCGTTGTATGTCATGCTTCCGACAATCGTATGCCGGATGTTCACGATGCCGTGATAGCACTCCATGCCCGGTACAAACGAGAACGGCCCCATGATGCCGGGATGCAGCAACGAGGTCGGGTACTTTTCGATATTTTCGAAACGCAGGTTGGCTTTCAGGCTCGTCGTTTCGTTTTGCAGATCGACGTCTATTCCGCCGTCCCAGAAATGATTGCCGCCGATGCGTACGTCAAACTTTTTATGATTCGCCGAGAACGCATCAAACGCAAAGCGGAAGTATTCCGTCTTCCCCGTGACCGCGTTGATCAGCTGGACAAACGCGTGAGACTCTTCTTTTGTCTTTCCGATCGAAACACCGGGGATCAACGCAAATACCGCTGTGCGCGTTTGATCGATGAGCTTGAGATACCAGCCCTCAAAATATCCTTTTTTACGGTGCGTGCCTTGAAACGCCTCCTGATGCCAAACCTTTGTCAAGTTCATTCGCTTCTCCTGTTTTCTCCGGCAAATGGGATTGCAACTTTCTTAAACCAAACGACCTTTGCGCAGCGGCGCGGTCATAAACCGCCACATCGCTTTGCCGCCCGTGAGCCAGGCGATCTGCCTGTCGTTCTTCTTGTTCTTCAGCATGCGCGGGATGAAGAACGCCGCGACGGTCTCTGGTTTGTCGGCAAGAATATTGAATATCTTCTTGAACCGTTCGTCGGTTTTGATGGCGGCGACGGCGCCGTCTGGCGTCTTAGTGATAAAGTCAGTCAGCATCATGCCCGGCGAGAGACGCCCGGCGATCACGCCCGTTCCTTCCAGCTCTTTTGCAAGCCCTTTCATAAAGTACGTCAGCGCGCGCTTGCTGGTTCCGTAGAGAATCGTCTTTTGCTGGATCATATCGTTGGAGCCGAGGCCTTCCATGCTGTAGATTGCGCCGTGACCCTGCTCCAACATGCCCTTTGCCGCAACCTGCGAACCAAGGATCATGCCGGTGATGTTGGTGCTGACGACCGCGCAGACATAGCACTCCTGCGTGTTCTGAATCCAGTCGTGCGGCGCATTCTGTCCTGCGTTGTTGATCCAGATATCCACCGCGCCAAACGTTGCGACCGCGGCCGACCAAAGTGCTTCGTGCTCCGCTCTTTTTTGTACATCGCAAGCGACATATTGATAGCGTCCTTCATACGGCTGCAGTGCCTCGACAACCTCCAGACTAAGGCTTTCGCCCCTGCCGGACAGCGTGACGTTACACCCGGCCTTGAGAAACTCTTTTGCCATCGCGAGGCCAATGCCGCGCGTGCTTCCGGTGATGACGACATTCTTCATAAGAACCTCTTTCCAACGTCGTTTTCTTGACGGTTTCAATGATCTGGTTGATTCCATTGTAGTGTCCTTTGGGATGAACCGTCAATGACTCAATCACCGTATACACCGATTCAGCGATTTCGCACGGCTGCCTACACTTTGAAGATCAAAAAAACACCCAAAAGGGTGATTTTTGTTTAGCGTGCGTATGTTTTTGTTCGCTGATAGTCTTAGAGGCTTATGCGCTTTGCGTGCCGTTTCGCGATTCCGATCGCGTCTTTGAACCCGTGCCGGACGGCGATTGCCCGTTCCGGGCACGCCCGCTGGCACATGCCGCAATGGATGCAGTCCAGCTCGCCGGTAGGCTTCATCTGCTCACCTTCGAACGAGAACACATGCAGCGGGCAGACAGAGACGCACGTCCCGCAGGCAACGCAATTCGCATTGATCGAGACGAAGTGTCCTTGTTCCGTTGCCGTGTCGTCGACCGTGTACTGCGGTAAAATTCGCTGAACAAAGCGCATCGCCTTTTGCTCGTCCTTCTCGTTGGGTCTTCCTATGTTACCGCCGCCGACGAGGATAAACGGGCCGGTACAGTCAAATCCTTTCGTCGAAAACTCGCCGATGACCTGCGCGCCGCGCGCTTTGAGAGCATCCTTGATTGCGCGGTGATACGTGCCTACCATCGGCGCGCCGCGCGTCGAGAAAACGAACGCGCGCTGATTTGCCTGGAGCGTTTCCGCCACCTCGAAGAGCTGCGGATGATGCGCGGTAAAGTAGATGCCCGAGCCAAGACCGACGACCTTGTATGTTGAGAGATCCATCTTCAGCGCGTCCTCCGCGGAGACGACGCGGCAGCCGAGTGTGTATGCCATAGCCTTTGCCAGACGCTGGGTATTCCCTCGATAGAGCGACTGGCAGATGATAATTGCTTCGTGATTCATGTGATTCCTTCCTTTTTAGCGGACAATGGCCGCAGAAATCAAGGCGGGGGTATATTCCCCGCCGAATTTCGTGTCGCAGTTGTTATTTACCTAAGTATTCGCACCAGGCGTCGTAAAGCTCCGCCTCGCTAGCGCCAAAGATCGATTCATAATCTCCCTTGCCCGCGGCATAGGCAGCGATTTTGTCCCAGCCGTAGGTTTGATCGAGGAAATCGATGTAGTTACGCGAAAACTCGTAGCCGCCCATATTGGCGAATTCCAGCCCGTTGTCCGTGTGCATCTGCGTGATCGTAGGAATCGGCATGGTTTCAACCACACTTTCATCCAACGTCTGACCAGAAAGATAGGTGGCCAAGCCGTTGTCCCAGAAGTAATTCAGCTCCGGATTGATCTGGAACACGATCGAATGCACAAGCTCGTGCAGCGTCGCAAGCAGTATGCTTTCGTGCGAATGCACACGCACCGGCGTGTAGGGCGAAACCATCATGATGTTTCCGTTGTGGCTGTCCCCGATGTGCCACGGAGGCGCGATGATCAGCGTCGCAAACCCGGCCTCGCGGATCGCGAGCTGCCATTGGGTTTTGTACAGGTACACGTTCGTCGGTGTGCTGCTTGCAAAGTTCATCTTCTCGTAGATTTCGCCGGATTTCTCGTTGAGCAGGTCAAAGACCTCTTTTGCGCCTTTTTCATCGCCCGGTTGGTAGTAGAGCCGGATACGCTCGTCCGCCATCTCGATGCTGCCAAGCGGTTTCGGGAAGAAAACCGGCAGTGTCTGCAGCACGAGAAGCGCCGCTATGATGAGTAAAATGATCCACACCTTCTTTGGTTTCTTTTTCATGTTCTTTCTCCTTCTTATTATTAAACTTTATCCGCAGGGCTTTTTTGCCCACGAAATATCTTTTCTATTATTTCAAAACGTCATCCGCAAGGTTGTTTTCGCCCGCGAGTACATCTTTTGTCAGTATCTCCAGCATGCGCTCCGGTTCCTCAAACTGCGGGCTGTGCGCGGAGTTTTGGAACATGTAGAAGCCTTTCACCGGAGATAAAATACCATCCAGAAACGATTTTGACAAGTCGTAATTGACCGTCATATCGCTTGCCCCACTGAAGAAGTAGACTGGAATCTCCAGCGACTGCACTTTTTGCGTCAGATCCGTTGCGAGCACTTCATCGTGCAGGTTCGTTTGCCGGATAAACGTAAATTTCGACGCCCAGAAGTTGATCTTCTCCTGCACGGTGTACGCTTTGCACAGCAGTACCGGAAGGAACACATCCTTCATCACCGAGCGCATGTTCCGCATGGTACCTATGCCGAGCGCATGCATCGATTGATCCCGCACCATCGACTGAAAGAACGGCTTCACAGCTTCCTCTTGCTCTAGCACAGGGTACGCGGCAAGCTGCTTGAGCGTTTTCCGGTCTCCCGTCTCTTCGCTGCGCTGCTTGATATAAGCATATGCGCGCCGCTCGGACTCCGCCTGGTCGGCGATTTGCGCGATACCGATGTAGGCGCAGTAGCGTTCGGGAGATTCCGCCGCCGCCTGAATGGCGAAGAACGTTCCGCCGGAGTGCGCCATGAGATAGATCTTCTCCTGCCCGAACCGATCACGCAGATAATCGGTGACCGCGATGGTATCTTGCTTGAGTTGATCCATGGTCACGCTGTTCGGGTCCATGCCCTTCGTGTAGGACAGCCCGCCGCCGCGCTGCTCCCAATAGCAGACGGTAAACAGCTCCTCCAGCCCCGTCTCGTAGCGGTCAAACAGGAAATACTCGGGAAAGCAGGGACCGCCGTGCACAAACAGCAGCACAGGGTTATCAAGGCTCTTGCCGCGGATGAACATCCCCTGCCGCGCACCGTTGATCTCGACAAATGTCTTTTCTGCAATACTGTTTTCTACCACTGTTCCATCCTCATTTAAAAACGGTCTTGTCGTTCCTGGGCTGTTGATCGCAATCAGCAGCGCAAAGATCAACATTCCTGCGACGATGACAGCTATCGCATATAATCCCAGTTTTCCGATCTTTCGAAGCGGGCTTTTTGCGCGATGATCAGTTGTTGCGGATGATGTCTTCAATCTTTTTACTCCAGTCTTTGGAATAGTGCACGTTGCGCATAGTCGCAATCGACGTCAACCCATGCACACTCGCCCACATGGCAATCACCATGTCTTCAATCTTCTCGTCCGGCACGCCGAGCTTTCGATAGATCCGCACCGTGTTCGTTTTCAGCAACAGAAACGGCGGAAAATTCGTCGGTGAATCGTTAGTCAGATCAAGATCGATCTGCATCCACGACTGCGAGAAGATGAAGTTGAAATATTGCGGGTTCTCCAGAAAGAACAGCACATATTGCTTGCCCATCTCAACCAGCAGTTCCGGGTCGTCTTCGTTCGGCACCGTCTGCATTGCCGTCTCCAGCGCCTGGGTGAATCGCTCCGTCGCATAAGCGCGCATGGCATCCAGCAGCGCTTCCTTATTCTCAAAATGCGCATAGGGTGCGGCCTGACTGACGCCGCAGAGCGCGGCGACGCGCCGGAGCGAAAGCCGCTCGATCCCTTCTGAATGAATCAGGGAGATGCCAACCTCAATCAGCGCGTTGCGCAGATTCCCGTGGTGATATGTTTTATCCGACATAATAAGCTCCTTTTCGCGTGAACAACAGCGTTGTAATCTGTTATAATCTTAACAACGTCAAGATTATAATCCCGCATCTTAACGCTGTCAAGATTTATTTTTGCATTTCGAGTATATATTTTTTATAGACGTGTATCACAAAGAACAGCGCCTTTCGGCGCTGTTCTGAATGTGCAAGAATTCTAGAAAACGATGTGCTTATATCCGCGCCATCACGCACTCGGAGGGCACAAGATTCGCGAGAAATGCGAACGAGGCGTTCGTGCCACGACGCGTGAAAGTCAGCGTGTTGCCCAAGCGTGCAAGGCAATATTCCTGCTCGTAGCAGGTTTCGACAAAGCGCGCAGAGAAAACGAGCTTTTCCGGTGTCTCAAAGTAGCCGCTCAGTAGCACGCGTGTCATGGGCGAACCATCGAAATTGTAATCATTCTCCCGGCGGGAGCCGTCCAGCGCGATCTGATAGGTCTGCTCCCGTTTGTCCGCAAAGCGCATCTTGAGCTCGCATGCCACATCCGTAAAACGAATCGTACAGCCCGCGACATCCGGCGGCAGTGGCATGCCGCCCATCATGCTGCCCGTCGCTTCGCCGAACACCAGCTTGCCGCCGTTGGTCACGAACGAACCCGTAAACTGTTCCCGCGCGCCGTTCGGCTGATACACGGGCTTTGGTAGACTAAGCCGCTGCATTCTGTTTTTGAGCCGTGCATCCGCCGCATCGTCCGCAACGAACGGCTCAGCCTCCAAGCGCTCGAAGAAGCACCAGATGCAATCGAGCGTCTTCTGCGCCCAATGCGCGCTGCCTGCCGTCTCATTGATCGAAACGATCATGTCCAGCTTGGGATGCACAACCGAATACTGGCCAAATGCGCCGTCTGCGCGATAGCAGCCGGGATGACGGCACATCCAGATCTGGAAGCCGTATCCCACAAAGTTGTCCAACGCGGGCGGATTGCCAATGGCTTCGCTCGCGGTATCGATCTGCTTGCTGGTCGCCTCGCGGACATACTCGGTTGAAAGGATGCGCTCGCCCGCCCAGACGCCGCCGTTGTGATACAGCATCATCAGGCGGAGATTGTCCTCCGTCGTGGCAAAGAATCCGCCGCCACCGACCTCGGTCCCGTCCGGCATCGTGCCCATCAAAAAGTTTTCGGCATCGATGCCGATCTTGTCAAAGAGGCGCGTGGTGAGATATTGCTTGAGCGTTTCGCCGGAACGACGGCGCACCATCGCCGCGAGCAGCGTCGAGCCCGTGCTGTTATAGAAAAACGCGCTGCCCGGTTCATGCACAACGGGCGTGGCGAGAAAATCGCGAATCCAATCCGCGCTCGGACGCGGCATAATCTCCATGCCGGTGCCCATACAGAGCACATCGCGCACGGTCATTTTGCTGAGGTTTTCGGAGACGTCCCGCGGCATTTCGTCCGGGAAAATCTCAGAGATGTGCTCATCCAGCCGCAAAATTCCCTCGGTACAGGCGATGCCGACTGCCGTCGCCGCATATGTTTTGGAAAGCGACTGCAACCCGTGGCGAATGCCCGGCGCATAGGGCGACCACCATCCCTCGGCGCAAACCTTGCCGTGGCGGACGATCATTAACCCGTGCAGTTCGGTAAAGCCGGATTCCAGCTCGTCTAAAAATGCTTCGATTGCGGCGGCGGATAGCCCTACCGCACTCGGGGAAACGCGTTCCAGTTCCGTTCGTTTCATCGTGTTCCTCACTTCTATTGATTATTCCATCTCAGTCATCGAAAAAATCGTCGTGCCCTGCGGATCGATCCCCTCCACAGAGAAAGCAGCTGTCACAAAGTCCGCGCGGAGCCTTGCGGTCGATCCGTCCTGTTCCCAAACAAACACTAACGTTGATTCGCTCTCTTGTGTGAGCGTCAGCTTCGCCTCAAACCCGAACGCAGGAAATGTGTTGCGAAATCGCAGCAGCGCAAGCTGTCGTTGCACGACGTCCATGTCGAGCGCCGTTTCGATCCGCTCTTTCGAGAGATTCGTACGGTTGATCTCCTTGTGCCCGCCCGCGCCCGCGCGGCTGACCGCTTCGTGGTCGTTTTTGCCCGCAAACAGGTCGAGATACCAAACCTGCGGCATGCCGGGCATGAAGAGCTGTACCGCACGGCAGAACAGCAACCGCCGCTCACTCTCTCCCAGTGCGGAAAAGTACGTTGCATTGACTTGATAATAGGCGTTCTTCTGCCCGTAAAGATTCTTCACGTAGCCGCCACGCGCAACGACGGTTTCGATCAGCGATTCGATCCGTTCATCCGGCACCAGCCCGCGTAAATCCAGCAGCGGGATGCCGTCGTGGCAGCCGAGCATGTTGACCACGCGATAATCGTTCTGCTTCAGCTCCTCCGCCCAGCGGCGAACGAGTGATCCGGAGCCTGTCTCCAGCGCATCCAGCAGCAGACCGGGCAGGAAGAAATCGTAGGTCATGTAGCCGCGTTTTGCAATCTCGGCATAGGTCTGCTCGGCATAGGTCGCGTGAATCTCCGGCAGCAGCATAAGCCCCTGGCCTGCCGCCATGCCGCGCAGCCGCTCCAGCATGTCCCACGTCTCCGGCTCGTTGAAAAAGTTTCGCCTTCCCGCGATCTTGGAGGCATAGGCAAACGCGTCCAGCCGGACGATCTTTGCGCCATAGGTGGCGAGTTTTTGCAGTGTCTCCTCGTAAAACGCCCACACGAGCGGTTCTTTCACGTTCAGGTCCATCTGACCCAGATACGTTCTGCGCGACTCGAGCGCGTTGACACCGGCCTCGGAAAGTCCCACCGGCCAATCGATCTCGGCAGGTTTTTTGCCCGCTTCCAACGCGGCATTCAATAGATCCGTAAGCGTTTCAGCCTCGCGCTGCGGCAGCGACAAGATACGCGCCCAGTCATCCGCCGTCAGGCGCGGATAACGAACCTCCTGATAAAACGTGTTCCAATACGGGCGCTCTGTTCCGTCCGGAAAGCGCACCATCAGGATCGGCAAGCCGGGTTTGCGGAAGAACATCTCGGCGATCAGCTCTGCTTTCGGCTGAACAAAGCCTTCCGGCGTCAGTTCGCCCCGATCCTTCCAGAACGCGTTCCAGTCGATGAAGAAATCGCGGTACGGGGAATCGTCCCCGCGCGCGATCATATCCTGAAACTGCGGCGATTGCACGGAAGCGTGGTTGAGCACAAAGTCGAGCTTGAGCGAAACGCCGCCCGCGCGGATTGCGTCGAGGTCGGCTTGCGACGCAAGCGAAGCCTCGATGCCGTAGTCGATCACGGAAAACCCGCGGTCGAGGTCGGTGTGAAACAAGCTCGGTAGCACATAAAGCGCAGAAAACGCGCCGCGCACATCGTCTTTTGCGAAGAACGCGGCGGCTTCGCTCAGGTTTGCGCCTAGGCTGTCGGGATAAAGGTTCAGCATCGTCCCGCCGAGCGGGCTTGCCTGTGGGTTTTCGTGTTGCATGTGTTCTCCTGTTACAGGCTCGCGACCTGTTCCGGCGTCAATAGCTCGCAGCTTTTGCTCACGACGATCTTCGCCTTGTGCGCCTGCGAGCGGAGCAGTCCTTGCTCAATCTCCAGCACCATGGTGGTAAACGGGCTGTCTGGTGCGCCATCCCGCGCGCGAAGTTTGCGGTGCGCTAGCGTCTCCTCCGGCGTGCTGTTGAGCAAAATCGGGATATCCACGCCCTTCAGCAGGTCGTTGTTGCCGTGTGTCCACTCGACGACAAGCACCGAGATGTTTCTCATGTCCACGCGGTCGTACCAGAGCGCGGTCTCTTCCCTGCCCATGCGTTTGAGGAAAATCTCGTCCGCACCGCTTTTGAATTTTGTAAGAATCGCGGAAAGTTCGGCAAAGTCGATCTCTTTCTGCGTACCAAGATAGCATTTCAACCCAGCCCGACCCGCGTGCTGATACTCCGCCATCCATGGATGCGTCTGCACCGATTTCGGGTTTGCTTCCACGCCCTCTTTCATCAGGAGCGCAAGTGTCTGCGCGTGCCCTTCTGAATACTTACCTTCATCCAACAGTCCGCGCAATCCAGCCACACGGAACACACGCAGCCGCTCTGCGTCGTTGAACAACGGAATCCGGTGCGGATAGTTGTCGCCGGAGAGCGTGTATGCGCCGACGCCGAGTTGGTTGAGATAAAAACTCAGCAGCGAGGCCGTCTCGCTCTTGCCCACGCCGGAGCCGCCGCAGACCGAAATCACCGCGCGCTGTGCGGGATTCTGCGCGAGTAAGTCTGGCAGCAGCGCAAGCAGGCGCGGAAAGATCAGGTTTGCCTTTGCGACATGGCCTTCATTGATCGAAACCTTGTCGCCCGGCATATCCCCGTGGGGAATCTCAACTGGTAGCGCGGGAGCCGACCACTCGCGCGAGAAAATCGAAAGATCCAACATATCAATACTCCTAAATCAGCGTTTCCAGAAGCGTTGCAAGCTCCTTGCCCATGCGCAGCTGTGTTTTTGCGTTCGGGTGGCCGAGTCCGCCCATGCCCTCTCCCCAAGGATCGATCGCGCCGAACTTGTAGCACACAACGCGCTCGTCTCCCGTCTTCACGCGGTATTCCGCGGCGGCTTTTTCGATGTTGTCGTAGAGGAAATAATCCATCGAACCCAGCGTGCAGACAAGCCACGCTTGATCGCCGTTCAGCGCGCGGACTTGCTCCAGAAACGCGACATACCGCGCCTGAAAGTGCGCCACTTCGGCGGGATCGTTGCCTGAAACGCGGATGCGGAACGCGTCGTTGGTGCCGAGGTTGATCACAACGACGTCCGGCACGAATCGCGAAAAATCCCAGCGCGAAAAATCGTCTGTCTTGCCCTCGCGCTCCTCGTGGAACCGATCGGCAAACGCATAGTATCCTTCCATCGTGCGTACGGGCGGGTGAAAATCCGGCACACCCGGCAGCGTCATACGATAGTTTTCGTCTCTCGCCCAGCACAGCGGAATACCCGATACACAGATCATCTGGTACTCCGCATCTAGTAGTACCGCAGCGACCCCGCCATAGGACAAAAGCCCGTTTTCCTGCTCCGCAGAAAATTGCGCGGCCTCCGGCGGCATCTCGTTGCCGAATCCGCAGGTGATGGAATCGCCCACAAACTCGATCCTGCGTCTACACTGTTCCGCTGGCAGCTCCAGCAGCTCGCCATCCAGCGAGAGCGAACGCAAGCCCGCCCTGCCTTTGGAACCTTCCGAACGCTTTACGAGTTTTAGCGTGTGCGTCTCTTTTGACGCGCTTTCAAACAGCGTGACCGTCTGCTGTCCCGCCTGCAGGCAAAAGATTCGTTCCGGCTCGTGTTTTCCATCCAAAAAGAGCGCAAACCAAGGCAAACTATCCGCCTCTCCGGGATATGTCTCCGAAAACGCCACGGCGTTCATCTCCAGCCGTGTGCCGGAAAAGCGCAGCGAAAACCCCGAACAGGTCCAGTTGAAGAACACCGCATCGTGGGTTTTGTCGTAAAAAGTTCGTCCAGACCAGCGAAGCCAGCTGTTGCAATCTTGAGCTGAGAGTTGCATCCATTCCTCCGTCGGGTGAAATTTGATTCGTTAGTGCAGCCGATAGATCAGTATAACCACCGCGTTCTCGCCGCCGCTGTTGAGCTCCGCGACGTAGACATCGCGCGTTAAAAACGCATATTTGCCGTTGATGTCGCAGGTGAAGCGCGGTGTAGTGCGAATCATCGCGTCCGCGCGGTTTTGGTTGTAGAATCCCTCGTTTTCGACGGCGATGATCGCGCCGTCATCGGTTTCGATCCAATAGCGCGCGTGCACATGTGCAACGCCATTCGGCAGATGCGTGCTCCAGTCCGCGCCGCCGGGCAGCACACGCCCGCGGAGCTGTTCGCCTTCAAAGCTGCCGCCCGTGATGGGGATGATCATCAACTTTCCCACGCCGGTCTCGCCGACGAGCTTCGGTTCGCCGACCTCCACGTGCAGCTTCAGCACCAAATCCGATTCCAGCTGCATGGCGTTTATCCCCGCTGCTGGTCGAGCCAGTCGAGACTCGCGGGCAGTGACGCGTTCCAGAAGTCGTAATCGTGCTCGCCGGGCTTGACCCACCATGCGTGATCATAGCCGATCTTCTCCAGATGCGCGTGAAATTCTTCGTTGTGCGCAAAGAGAAAGTCTTCCGAACCGCACGCGAGGAATAATTTCGGCGCAGTATTGTCCTTGAGTCGCTCCGCTGCAAGATGCATCGGGTCTTTGTCGGAACCCAGCAGCGCCTTGGGGTCTCCGAATGTGTGCTTATAATATGCATACGGTGCCATATGGTTGCCGATGCCTTCGGTCATGTTTGCGACTTCGTTTGTGATCAGCGCGGCAGAATGCGAAAGGATCACGCCGAACGTGTCCGCGTACTTCAGCCCGTTTCGCACCGCACCGTAACCGCCCATGGAGATGCCGCCGATGATGGTATCCTCGCGCTTTTGCGAGAGCGGAAACATGCTGCGCGTGACTTCGACCAGTTCGCGCCCGATGAACTCGCCGCAATATTCCAGCGACTCTTCGATATCGAGATAAAAATTGTTCCGCGCATCCGGCATGATGACGGCGTATCCCCGCCGCGCGGCAAGCTCCGCAATGCGCGTGTTGGCGATCCAGTCGTTACGGTTGCCGGAGAATCCGTGGAGCAGGTACAGCGTCGGAAACGGGCCTTTGACATACGCCGGCGGTTGATCCGCCATCGGTGGACGCTCCACGGGCAAAATCGCGTTGAAGGAGACGAATCCTCTGCGCGCGATGGAGAAATAGTCGATATTCATGGTTGCCATGGGCTGTTCCTCCAAAGTGAAGTTTGGAATACTTGAACTTCTAAATATTGATCGCACTGGATATTTGAGAACATGTTTGCTTCGATACTGGTGACTTAGCCTGATTCTCCAGAAAAATCATATCACTTCCGTTTTGCGGAAAATATCGCTTTTCCGGCGATTCTTATTTGCTTTCTGTCAAAGTGTATGTTGACTCACAAATAAGAAAACGGTTCCTCCGCGTCGAGAAACACCACCGGTATGCCATTTGCGATATCCATAAGCCAGCTACCCAAGTGCTTCATCCCCGGTTCCTCACTGCGCTCATGTCCCAGAACGAGGATCGCGCGGTTAAAGCCAAGTTGCATTGCATCGCGCACATACGCAGGCAGCGTCCATTCCGTGATGTCGCCGCAGATGAGCACATCTGCATTGCGAAGGCGCATATAGCGCATCGGCATATGCTCCGTGCCGAGGCCGAGGCTGCCGCCGCCGGGCAGCACGCCCACGCGGGATACCTTCATCTCCGGGTCTCCGATGATCTGCACGACATTCATGTTCATCTTTGTTTTGAAGAGCTCGACGAGTCCGCGCAATGTCGTCTCGGGAAGCTCATAGCAGCCGTCGGGCTTGCCGGTGACGCCAAAGCCGAGCGTATCGGTGGTCGGCGGTGCCATGCGATACTGCTCCCACCCCATCTCCTGCTCAAACCCGCGGAAAATGCCGTCTTCGCTCGCCATGTGCATATGATCGTGAAAGCGCCAGATGGCGATGTTGTGTTGCTCGATCAACGCTTTTTTCGCGAGATATACTTCGTCTTCCTGCAGCCAGTCCGCGCCGTCCATGCCGGTAAACCAAGTCGGCTCGTGCGTGATGATGAAATTCACGCCTGCCTCCGCAGCTCTGCGGATGACGTCCACGGTCGCCATAAACGTGGTGGCGATCTTATTCACTTCCATATCCCAGCTGCCACTGATCAGCCGGTCGCAGGTGTGCTCCTCCGGCAGTCTCGGGGCTCCTGTCTTTTGAATGATTGCATCTGTGAGTTCACGAACGGTCATGATTTTTCGCTCCTTCTCTTCTAAAAAACCCCGCAGTGACGCGGGGTTTCGGTTTCTGTTTCCCAGATGGTTTCTTTAACCTTTGACCGCGCCCAGCACAACACCCTTGATAAAGTGCTTCTGCACGAACGGGTAGATGATCACAATCGGAAGAATGCCAATAACCGCCATCGCCATGCGAACCGACGTACCCGGCAAATCGACACTCATCGTGCCCAAAAGCGAAACGTTCGAGCTCACCTTGAGGAACTGGATGTTGTTCATGATGCGGATGAGCAGGTTCTGGATACCGTAAAGCTTCGCGTCCGTCAGATAATACAAACCGTTGATCCAGTCGTTCCAGTAGATCAATCCTGTAAAAAGGCTGATGGTCGCAACCGATGGTATCGCCAGCGGCAGCATGATCTTAAAGAAGATTCTCAGCTCGCTCGCGCCGTCGATTTGCGCGGATTCGATGATCGAGAGCGGCACAGAGGTCACGTAGTAGTTGCGCACAAGGAACACGTTGAACGCCGTGACCAGATAGTTTGGCACGATGAGCGCCCAGATCGTGTCCTTGATCTGAAACACGCGCGACCACATGATGTAGGACGCGACAATACCGCCGTTGAACAACATGGTAAAGAACACGAAGAACGCCAGCATGTTGCGATAGCGGAAGGTCGGGCGGGACATCGGGTACGCAAGCATCGTGGTGATCAGCACGCTGATGATCGTACCCACGCAGGTGACGGTGATGGTCACGCCATACGCGCGCAGGATCATCTCACTCTGCTTGATCATGTAGTAGTAGGAATCCAGGCTCAGCTTCGAGGGGAAATAGGTGTATCCCGACGAGATCAGCACGTTTTCGTCCGTGATGGACGAGATGACCACCAACACCACCGGCAGCAGAATCAGAAATGCAAGCACGCTGAGGATAATGGTGGAGCCAAGACGGAAACTCGCTCCGTCGTCTCTGGAATGTCTCTTCATATGCTCCTCCCTCCTTAAAACAGCGCGTTCTCGCGGTCAACCTTGCGCACCAGCGCGTTTGCGCCCAGCACGAGCAGGAAGCCGACGACGGACTGATACAGCGCTGCTGCGGCCGACATGCCAATGTCCTTGAGCTCCATCAGGCCATGGTATACATAGGTATCGATGGTCTGCGTCACTTCAAAGAGACGGCCGGACTGCTGCGGCACCTGATAGAACAGGCCGAAGTCCGAATAGAAAATGCGGCCGATTGCCATGAGCGTGAGGATGATGATCGTGGGCTTGAGCATCGGCAGCGTGATTCTGAAAATCTGCTGCATCTTTGTCGCGCCGTCGAGCTGCGCGGCCTCAAAGATGCCCTTGTCGATGCCGGAAATGCTCGCCATATAGATAATCGAGTTGACCCCGACGTATTTCCAAAGGTAGGTCACAATGAGTATAAATGGCCATGGTTTTGTGGTACTGTACCACGAGATCGGCTCGATATGCAGCGCCTTGAGCACAGTGTTGTTGATAAAGCCCGTGTCCGCGTTCAAAAACGCGTAGACGATAAAACCGATGACGACCCAACTCAAGAGGTTTGGCAGCAGCATGATCGACTGAAAGAACTTCACGCGCGAACGCTGACCAAGCTCATACATCAACACCGCGACAAAGATTGCCGCGACTGTGCCGATGATGATAAACGCGAGGTTATACAAAAGCGTATTGCGCGTCATCACCCACGCATCGTGGGTCTTGAAGAGGAAGCGGAAGTTATCCAGTCCGTTCCAGTCGCTGCCGAAAATACCTTTTCGATAGTTGAAATCCTTAAACGCCAGAAAGACGCCGAACATCGGAACATAGTTGTTGATCAGCAGATAAAGTATGCCGGGCGCTGCAATCAATAAAAGTGGCGCGCTGCTTGCCCTTTGCTGTTTTTTCTTTTTCTTTGTCATAACAGAACGGCCCTCCGGTCGTTTTTCATTCCGCACAAAGCGGACTTTGCACGGATGCGGGAGCGGAAGAGGGTGACCCCCTCCCGCTCCCGAAGTACGGTACTCAGTAGATCAGTTGCTTATTTGCCTGCTGCCCAGGCATCCAGCTGCGCCTGCTTCTCGGCGATGATGGTGCCCATGCCGGCATCCGCAAGTCTCTCGAGGAAGACCGGGATTTCGGTGGTGGGGTCAACGCTACCGCAGACGAGGCCGTAGAGGTACTGCTCGATCACGTTGGTGACGGCGGTGTACTCGGTCTTGACGGCGCTGTTGTCAAAGGTGAAGCCCATGGCAACGGAGGTCTTTGCGCTCTGGTTCTGTTCGAGTTCCCAGGCGAGGGATTCCACATTGGTGCCCGCCATCGGATACATGATGAAGAAGTTACCGAGCGTGCCGCAGGAAAGCTGCGAGGTGTAAGGCACGGTGGTTGCATCCTGTCCTTCGGGATAGCTCATGAAGCCATCATCGCTCAGGACATAGTCGCGATCCTTCAGACCATAGATGATCAGGTTGGTAACGTCCGGATCGGTGAAGGTCAGGTTGAGGAACTTCAACGCGGCTTCCGGCGCTTCGCTCGTGGAGGAAACCATCCAGGTCAGCGCGTTGATGGAAGACGTATCGAGGAACGCGGAGCCGATCGTCTTTGCACCGAGGTCAAAGCCGCCGCACTGCGCTTCCAGAGAAGCAGCGGTGTCCGCTTCCGGATAGCTGTAGGACGCGATGTAGCAGAAATAGTTGCCGGAGGCCATGAGTTCTGCCGCGGTGCTGGAGGTGGTGGCGGCGTCCTTCATGACGAGGCCTTTGGTGTACCAGTCACGCGCAAGGTTGCAGATGTTTGCGAACTCAGGCGATGCGAAATAATCCACAACGGTCAGTTCGTCGCCCATCAGCACGCCTTTGGGGGCATACATGCTGTCGGTGAGGTAGTCAACGTTCTGCGGAGAGAGGCCGAGGTTGCCCTGGTTGACGGCTGCGACCGGCGTCATATCCGGATAGGCCGCTTTGACCTGCTCGAGAACCGCGGTCACGTCGCTGACGCTGTTGACCTTGCTCATGTCGATGCCAAGCTCATCCGCGATGTCCTGACGATAGACCACCATCTGCGTCAGCGCGATCGGCTTAAAGGTCGGCAGACCATAGAGTCTTCCGCCGGAGGTGCAGGCCGCGAGCCAGTTTTCACCGATCAGCGCTTTGCTCTCGGGTGCGCAGGTGTCGATGATGTCGGTGATATCAAGGCACATATCGGTGCTGATTGCCGTGCTCAGATCGCCCAGGCTCTGGAAAACATCGATCTGCTCGCCGCCCTGCAGCGCGAGGCTGACAGTGCTGGAGTAGTCCCAGATCACGATGGGCTTGAGTTCCACTTCGACGCCGATCTTATCGCGGGTGATGGCGTTGATCGCCTCTTCCACGGTTGTCAGGGTCTCTTCGGTGGGAATGTTGTTAAACGTAGCATAGGCGTAGACCACCTTTTCAATGGCCTTGGGTTCCTCTGCGGCCGGAGCTGCCGCGGAATCGCCGGATACGGCGGGTGCGGTCGTCGCGGGTTCAGCTGCTTTGCAGGCGAACGCGCCGAACGCCATAATCGCAACCATTGCGAACACAAGAAGACGTTTGGTCAGTTTCATCACGGATATCCTCCTTTTTTGATACTACGAGTATAGCAAGCGTGGCTCCTCTGCTCTTTTGAAATTGAGCGCACTTATTTTGAAAACAAGTCTATGTTAAGTTTGTGTTAAGTCCGCTTGAATACACCAAATTACGCCTCCATTTTCCCTCTTTTTCGCTGGAAAACAGAGCGCGTTTCTTTGATTTTTTCCGTTTGATGCTTTCTATGAAAGCGCGTGCTTTCACGCGCGAAATGCGAAACAGATGTTCGTCCACAGGCGATTGTACGCGTGCGGAAGCCTGGCATATGATTCTTTCTCTTACAGTGCATCTATCACCGCGGAGTATGATTGGATCTCTGCGGCTAACAAGATTTGAGAATTCTGCAATCATAGAATATCGCCTTTCGCTACGAAACTCAACCGTCCTCGCGATGTTGTCCCGTTTTCAAAACAGGAGCTCCCGTTTTCAAACAACGCGACTGCTTATCGCCTTTGCATACCTGCCCAATGGAATACACCATTTCTGTCGCCAGCGTTTTAGGTAACATTCTTTCGATGTTTTGTTGACTAACTCGCCAACTGATAATAGAATGAAGGAACACCCCTATCACATGGTTCGCAAAAGGTTAAAACCCGGATTCAAACAATTTATTTGCCGCAATGAAGAGGTAACAAATGAGCATCAAGAGCAGGATTTTACACGCAATCATACCGCTCATGTTCTTGAGCGTTATTATATCCAACGCGGCATTTTGGTTCTTCACGAAGAGCTATATCGGGCAACAGGAGGACCTTCAGGCTCATGTTGCCGCGGAAAGCGTATCAAATTATATCAACGACAAGATGGAGCATAACATCGGCACCGTCAACGACTGGGCGCATTGGGACGATACCTACTACTTTATAAGGGGAACCAATCCCGACTATATCGAAATGAATCTTGGCGAGAGTACGTTCGTCAACCTGGATTTGAACTTCTTCCTGCTCGTGGATCTATCCGGAGCTGTCGTCTACAGCCAGTATTTCGATGACGACGCACAGTCATACGCACCATTCCCCGAGAGCTTTACGCTTGCACAGCAAGAACTTCTGTCCTATGCCGCGCTCAGCCACGATGTTTCGTTCATCAAGCAGATCGGAGAAGAGTACTACTTTATCGCCTCTTCGGAAGTTGTCGACTCTATCTCTGTCAAACAGGCGAACGGTTACCTGATCATTGGTAAAAAGCTGGACGCCGATACCATGCGCACAATCGAGACAATCTCCGGCGCACAAGTCGTCAAACTGAGTACCATTCATGATGCCGACTCTATGGCAACTGGCGTCGCATCTGTTTCCGGTGCCACGAGCATGGAAAAGACGAAGGAGAGCATCGACATCAATCTGGATATCCCGGACCCATATGTTCCTTCGGAAGCCGTCCGCTTTCAGCTCACGCTTTCACGGGACATCTACCTTTCTTCCATGAACCAGCTGCTGCGTTTTACGATCATCAACACACTCATTGCGACCGCGGTTGCAATCGTGCTTGTCGTGATCTGGGGCAACAGAATCACGAAGCCGTTCCTGCGGCTTGTCAAAGAAGTCGGACAGATCGACACGGAGAGTGACAACTATAAACGAGTAACCGAGTTCCGCGGAAAAGAAATCACACTGCTTTCCAACTCCATCAATCATCTGCTCGGCAGAATCGAGTCCGCACAGCAAGAGTTGAACGACAATAGAAAGAAACTGGAAGCGACCTTGACCTCTGTTGGCGACGGCGTGTTTGCTGTCGACGTGGAGAAAAACATCGTGTTCATGAACCCTGTCGCGCAGCGACTGACCGGCTGGACAATCGATGAGGTGAGAGGAACGCCTATTGCGAACGTGTTCCGCATCGTCAACGAGTACACACGGGAAACTGTGCCAAGCCCGATCGACAAAGTATTTGAGATACACCAGATCGTAGAACTCGCGAACCACACCATGCTCATCGCGAAGGACGGATCGGAGCTTCCGATTGAGGATACCGCGGCGCCGATCTTCGACGAGAGTGGGGCTGTCACGGGATGCGTGCTCGTTTTCCGCGACTCCAGTGAACGCAAGGAGCGGCAGAAGCGCATCGAATACCTCAGCTATCACGACCAGTTGACCGAGCTTTACAACCGCCACTTCTTCGAAGAAGAACTGCGTCGGCTGGATGTCGAGCGGAATCTGCCGCTCTCCATCGTCTATGCGGACGTCAACGGACTCAAGGTGATCAACGACGCGTTCGGGCACGAATATGGGGATATGCTGCTTGTCAGCGTCGCGGACGCGATGAAGGCCGCCTGTCGCTCGGATGACATTATCGCACGCATCGGCGGAGACGAATTCCTGATCCTGCTGCCGAGAACGGATGCAGCGCAGGCGAGCGGAATCGTCGAGCGTCTCAAAGAGCAAATCGCCGTCGTGCGCGTCAACGGCATGAGCGCCTCCGTGTCGCTTGGACTTGAGACGAAAACGGACTCTGCGCAAAACACAAACGACATCATGAACCGCGCGGAACAAAACATGTATCAGGAAAAGATCGCCGGCACAGGCGGCTACCATAGTCTTGTGATACAGGAAGTCTTTGACGCGCTGATTCGAAAGATACCGTTGGCACAGGAGCACGCTTATCGCGTCCGGGATCTTTGCGACATGCTGGGACACGCACTAGACCTCAATCCATCGGACATTAACGATTTACGCATCGCGGGCGAGCTGCATGACATCGGCAAAGTATCCCTCAACATCGAGCTGCTCACGAAAGAGAGTGCGCTGGACGAACGAGAATGGGTCCTGATGAAGAAACACCCGGAAACCGGTTATCGCCTGCTCGGGACGTGCAGCGAATATTATGGCGTTGCGGATATCGTGCTTTCCCACCACGAGCGCATCGATGGAACGGGTTATCCCATGCAGCTCAAGGGTGATAACATCAACTGGAAGTCGCGCATTCTCGCTGTTGCCGAAGCATATGATGTGATGGTGCACAAGCAGCCGTATCGTCCTGCGATGAACAAAGATGCCGCCATCGCAGAGTTGATCCGCAGCAAAGGAACGCAGTTCGACGCCGCAGTCGTAGACACATTTATACAGAATGTTGTTAACAACCTGCCGGAAGATTTCTGAGCGATCTAATCAAACGAAAAATCATGCGTAGGCAGTTTGATCACCAACCCATCTGGCATTACACAAAGCCCCTCGCTCTTACCGGAGCAAGGGGCTTTTAATTGGCTTACGTGAGTTGCGCCGTCAGGCGAACACTGGATCGATTAGACCTTCGACTTGATCTTGGAGATGACGTCGAAGCCAACCGCAATCAGCAGAACGAAACCTTTGATCGCCTGCTGCCAGTCGATGCTGACACCCATGATGGACATGCCGTTGTTCAGAACGCCCATCAAGAGACCGCCGACGATTGCGCCGACCACGGTGCCGATGCCACCCGTTGTGGATGCGCCGCCGATGAAGCACGCCGCGATGGCATCAAGCTCGAAGCCGTAGCCGCCCTTCGGCGTTGCGGAGTTGAGTCGTCCGGTGAAGACGATGCCGGCGAGCGCTGCGAGCACGCCCATGTTGACGTAGACCCAGAAGAGCACGCGCTTGGTCTTGATGCCCGAAAGGCGCGCCGCCTTGGGGTTGCCACCGTATGCGTAGATGTGACGGCCGGGGATGGTCTTGTCGGTCACGAAGGTGTAGATGAGCACCAGCGCTACGACGATCAGTAGCACGGTCGGGATGCCGCGGTAGAGTGCCAGCGCATAGCTGAACGCCATGATGACCGCGGTGATTGCAAAGAGCTTAAAGAGGAACGCGCCGATGGACGGAACGTCAAAGTTGTATTTTTTCTTGCTTCTTCTCTTGTTGATCTCGTTGATGATGAACAGGATAGAGGCAACGGCGCCGAACAGGAGCGCAAGCAGGTTGATACCCTCAATGTTCGCAATATCCGGCACAAAGCCCGCGGCAAGGAAAGTGTAGCTCGTCGGCAACGGAGCAAGGCTCGTGCCCTGAAGGGCTACCATGGTGAGTCCGCGGAAGATCAGCTGGCCGCCAAGTGTAACGATAAACGCCGGAACGCCGATATACGCGATCCACACACCTTGCCAGGCGCCTATGAGGAAGCCCGCCATGAGCGAAAGCACGATCGAGATCCAGATCGGCATATTCAGCTTGAGCACGAAGATGGCGGATAACGCACCGACGAGACCGACGACAGAGCCGACAGAAAGGTCGATGTTGCCGATGGTCAGGATGCAAAGCAGCATACCGATGGCAAGAATCAGAATATACGCGTTCTGCTGAATCAGGTTGGAGATATTCAGCGGTTTGAGCAAGATGCCCTTGGTCAAAAATTCAAAGATAACCACCACCACGACCAAGGCGATGATCATGGCGTACTGACGAATATTCCCCCTGAGCAGACTTTTGATCCGTTTCATTTTAAGACCTCCTTGTTGCTTTGCATAATAAACTGCATGATCTTTTCCTGTGAGGCTTCACTCGCCTTCAGCTCGCCTACGATCATTCCTCTGTTCATGACGTAAACCCTGTCGCACATGCCGAGCAGTTCCGGCAATTCGGAGGAAATCATTACGACGGATTTACCCTTTTCCACCAGCTCATTGATGATGGTGTAGATTTCATATTTCGCGCCGACGTCGATGCCGCGCGTTGGTTCATCGAGGAAGAGAATATCCGGATCCGAGAAGATACACTTGCTGAACACGACCTTCTGCTGGTTGCCGCCGGAGAGATCGCCGGTCTTTTGCAGAATACTAGAAGACTTGATGTTCAGCTTCTTGCGGTATTCTTCGCCGACCTTGATCTCGAGATTGTCGTCGATGACCATGCTCTTTTTACGCAGCGAATGCAGCGAGGAGAGCGTGATGTTTCGTTTGATGTCGTCGATGAGGATCAGGCCCGCGGTCTTGCGATCTTCGGTGGCGTACGCAATGCCCTTTGCAATCGCGTCGCTGACATCCCTCAAATCCAGCTCTTCGCCGCTTTTGTAGATCTTTCCGGTGATCTTTGTGCCATATGCCTTGCCAAACAGGCTCATTGCGAGTTCGGTACGTCCCGCGCCCATAAGGCCGGCGATGCCGACCACTTCGCCCTTGCGGACGTTGATGTTGACGTCTCTGATGACCTGCTTTTCGCTGTCCAGCGGATCGAAGGCGTTCCAGTTCTTGACCTCGAACAGAATGTCGCCGATCTTGTTCTGGCGCTTTGGGAAGCGGTCCACGATTTCGCGACCGACCATCGACTTGATGATACGCTCCTCGGAGATATCATCTACGCCCTTGACCAGCGTCTCAATCGTCGCGCCGTCACGCAGGATCGTGATCTCATCCGCAACCTTCGTAATCTCGTTGAGTTTGTGTGAGATGATGATGCTCGTGATGCCGTGCGCTTTCAAATCGACCAGCAGGTCCAGCAGGTGATCTGAGTCTTTATCGTTTAATGCGGCGGTCGGCTCGTCCAGAATCAGCAACCGCACATCTTTTGCGAGCGCTTTGACGATTTCGACCAGCTGCTGTTTTCCAAGCCCAATGTCTTTGATCTTCGTGTCCGTTCGTTCGTCAAGCCCAACTTTTTTGAGCATTTCGATTGTTTTGGTTCTCGTTTTATCCCAATTGATGATCAGTCCCTTATCGGTCTGCTCATTGCCCAAGAACACGTTCTCGGCAATCGACAGGCTGGGGATCAGTGCAAGCTCCTGGTGAATAATCGCGATTCCCTTTGCTTCGCTGTCTTTGATCGATCTGAAGACGCACACTTCATCGTCTACGACGATGTCTCCTTCATACGTTCCGTGCGGATAAACAGCGCTCAGGATGTTCATGAGCGTTGATTTGCCCGCGCCGTTCTCGCCGACGAGCGCATGAATATGGTGCGGAATCACGCGGAAGTTGACGTTATCCAGCGCTTTGACGCCTGGAAACGTCTTTGTGATGTTCCGCATTTCTAAAATGTATTTTCCCATAGATAAACTCCTTTTTTGCGATCCAGGGACATCGACATCTATATCTTACACCCACATGATTCAAATCGGCTAGCGGTTTTTTGACCATGCTTTACCGCTAGCCGATTTTCACTTTTTTTCTTTGGATCTAAGGCTTATTTGATGTCATCAGCCGTCAGATAGCCAGAATCCATAACCAGTTCCTGATAGTTGTCAACGGTGACAGTGTACGGGATCAGCAGGTACGACGGAACGATCTTGACGTTGTTGTCATAGGTCGTGGTGTCGTTGATTTCCGGCTCGGTGCCGGCAAGCACTGCGTCAACCATGCCAGCTGCAACTTTGGCGAGGTCACGGGTGTCCTTGAGGATGGTCGAGTACTGCTGTCCAGCGATGATGAGCTTGATGGAGGCAGCTTCTGCATCCTGACCGGTCACGACGGGCCAGTTATCCGTGCCGGGTTCATAGCCGAACGAGGTCAGCGCGGAGATGATGCCGCGGGACAGTCCGTCATAGGGCGAGAGGACGCCGTCGAGCTGCACGGAGGTGTAGTTGGCAACGAGGAGCGCATCCATACGGGCCTGCGCAACTGCGCCGTCCCAACGGAGGGTTCCGATGTCCGCCTGCGCGGTCTGACCGGAGACAACGACGATCGTGCCTGCATCGATCAGCGGCTGGAGAACGTCCATCGCGCCAGAGTAGAAGTAGAAGCTGTTCGTGTCGTCGGGAGAACCGGCAAAGAGCTCAACATTGTACGGACCTTCGCCCTTGAGCGCCTTGAGGCCATCGACGAGGGACTGCGCCTGGAGGCGGCCCACGCCACGGTTATCGAACGTTGCATAGTAGGAAACGGCTTCGGTGTCGACGAGCAGACGATCGTAGGAGATGATCTTCACGCCGTCTTTGCCAGCCTGGTCGAGCGTTGCGGAGAGCGTGGAGCCGTCAACCGCCGCGATGATCAGGACCTGCGCGCCCTTGGTGATCATGTTTTCGATCTGGGCTTTCTGGGTGGGGATATCGTCTTCCGCGTACTGCAGGTCAACGGTGTAACCCTTGGCTTCCAGAATCTCTTTCATCGTGTTGCCGTCTTTGATCCAGCGTTCGCTCGACTGCGTCGGCATCGAAATACCGATGTATCCGCCGGCCGTCATGGTTTCCGCTGCTTCTGTGGCCGCAGCTTCGGGTGCTGCGGGCGCTGCGGGCTCAGCCGCGGGCGCGGGGGTTGCGGCGCAAGCGAACATTGCCAGGCCCATCACCAGCGCCAAAACGCACATGAATACTTTTTTCATTGATTCCACTCCTTTTGTTTTTTACATTGCTGCGGCTGATACCGCAGCAAATTTTGATTTCATATAAGAAAAGGGTCTAAAAAACAGTTTGGATTTCCACTTTATATGATACTTTCGCGTATGATTTTTTCGTTCGGGTTGTTTTGTTTTTTGAATGCTTCTGTGGTTTGATTGCCGGAGTTGCGGATTTGACCGTCCTGATCGAACGTGTCTGAATAAAATGTTCTGATTCGTTTGAATATGTTCTTTTTGTTTCTTTTCTGTGTGTTTTGTATTTTATCACCCTCTTTTTCGCTTGTCAACAGCTTCTTTTTGAGCGCGTATGGTTTCGTTTCTGTACTTATCTTTTTCTTTCAGATATTGAACATTTGCGCATTTTCATGTAGTATTAAGGAAGCCGTAAAAATTGCAAAGGTCGTTTACAACGTCATGTTTGCTATCGAACGCATCAAAATCATCAAAGATTATCTAACCAAAGACAAGCATGTATCGGTTGCAAAACTGAGCAGCTTATTAAACGTGACCGAAGTTACGATCCGACGCGACCTGGAAAAACTCGAAAGTGAAGGGTTTCTCAAGCGCGCGCATGGCGGTGCGGTACTCAATGCCGAACTCGACGAGCCCATCCTGCTGGAGGAGCCCTCGGCCGACCACGCGCACCAGATGACGGAGATTGCGGATACGATCTTCCACCTTGTCTCCGACAACGACATCATCATGCTGACGGACGGCCCGACCAATCAAAAGGCCGCGCGTCTGCTCACCAGAAAGAAAAACCTAACGGTTTTAACCAACGATCTGCGCATCGCGCTGGAGTTCTCCGCTTCGCCCAGCAACAAACTCATTCTACTCGGCGGAGACCTTGATGACTGCGCGGTCTACGGACAGCTCGCAATCAACAACATGCAAAACTTCTCCCTCAACCACCTGATCGTCGAGGTGGAGGGTATCAGTAAAAAGACGGGCGTCACCGTCTCCAGCATCAGCAAAGCCTCGCTGATTCAACAGGCTTGCAAGATGGCGCAGACCGTCTCGGTCGTGTGCCTTGCCGACCACTTCGGCGCAAAGTCGTTCTATCGCGTGGGCGACCTCGACATCGCCGACAAGATCATCACAAACTCCACGCTCAACGATGCGTATAAAGATTATCTGTTCGACCTCAATATTCAACTCTACACTTCCGTCAATATCTACGAGGAATAATAGCCCGCAAGAGTCCCCCGAAAGGATGTGCAAGCATGTCATCTGAACTTCTCAGGCTTGAGAATGTCAACTTGCAATTGGACAGCTTTCAGCTGAGTCATATCAATATCGATCTTTTCGAGCATGAGATTCACGTCATCATGGGTGAGAACGGCGCGGGCAAAAGTGTGCTGATGCAGGTGATCAGCGGCCTCGTTACCCCGGATTCCGGCTCCATTTTCATCAAAAACAAGCTTGTGCGCAGCCGCATGGTCTCCGGCGAAATGTTTGACGACGTGATCTACATCCGTCAGGACGCGACGATGCTGATGCAGCTCTCAGTCGCGGAAAACCTCTTTTTCAACAAGCTTCCTTATAAAAATAGATTCCTCAAAAGCATCGATTACGACAAGCTCAACTACATGTGCCAGCAGTTGATCGACGAGCTCGGTCTTCCTGTGTCTGTGTTTGACCGGGTCGAGACGCTCGGCTTTGCGCAGCGCCAGATTATTGAATTCTGCCGCGCGTATATCTCCGAGGCGAGCATTGTCATCCTCGACGAACCCTCCTCCGCGCTCACGCAGAGCGAGCGGAATTTGCTCTATCGCATCGTCAGCAAGATTCGCGCAAAGGGTTCCGGCGTGTTTTACATCACGCACTGTCTTGAGGACGTTTCGCTGATCGGCGATCGTGTGACGGTCATCAAAAACGGCAGCATCATCGGCACGCGGATCGTCTCTGAATGCCCCGAGGAAGAGATCATCAAGATGCTCAGCGGGCATTACGTCAAGAACCGCTATCCCAAGATCATGATCGAGCAGGGCAAGACGATTTTGAGCGTGCGAAATCTCGCCTTTGCCGATAAGCTGCGAAACATCAATCTCGATCTGCACGAAGGCGAAATCCTCGGCATCACCGGTCTTGCTGGCTCCGGCAGAACGCTGCTGGCAAACTGCCTCTTCGGCGCAGTCGACGGCGTAGAAGGCGAAGTTTTCCTCAACGACACGCCGATCAAGCTCGACAGCCCGTATAAGGCGATCTGCAACGGCGTCGCGCTGATCCCGGAAAACAGACTGACTGACTCCATCTTTGGCTATCTGGATGTCAGCAACAACGTTGCGGTGTCGTCGCTCAAGCGGTTTTCCAGCTTTAGCCTGATCAACACGACGTATCTCGAGCAGGTCGTCGCGGACTATGTTGAAAAGCTGAATATTCCGCATACGCTGCACAGCAGCATCATGGAGTACACCGGCGGCAACCAGCAGAAGGCGATCTTCGCCAAATGGATCATGAGCCGCGCGAAGATTTTCATCCTCGATGAACCGACCCGCGGTCTGGATATCGCAAGCAAGATCGACATCTACAACTCCATCAACGACCTCATCAAGAAAAAGGTCGGCATCATCTTCATCTCGTCCGACATTGAGGAAATCCTTGGCGTATGCGACCGCGTCGCGGTGCTCGCAAACCGCACCTGCGTTTGCAATGTCCCGACAAAGGACATCACCGTGGAGAAGATCATTCAACTTTCCACCAGTCAGGAGCAGTAAATTTTCATATTATATATGCGAGAACTGATGAAATACCAATTGAAACGTTAAATAACCTGAATTGCAAAAACAAACCCTCCCACGGAATTGCTCCGCCGGAGGGCTTTTTCTATGTTTTTGTATGGTTTGTCAGTCAGATGCTTCCCGAAACGTGCATGGTAAATGTTTAATCTTTTTCAGAATTGTTTGAAATCCCCCGCTTCATTCGATACAATGCAACTGTTCGACCACAAGATCGGAGAAGCAGATGCACTTTTTTCGCAACATCTCATTCTGGAAGAAACTGCTCATCATGGGCGCGATTCCGCTCGCGCTGCTTGGTGTTGTGATCGGCGTGCTATCTTATCAAAAAGCAGACAACGTCGTTCGGCAGAGCGAGAAACGCGTCTTGTCCGATACGATCAACCGCGTGGACGTCAGCCTTAACGTCAAGGTGCGCCAGATCGACAGTCTGATGCAGACCGTCGCGGGCAGCGCCGAGGCGCAGCAGCTCGCAAACCTGCGCGAGGCGGAAGCGCCGGTTCTAGTGGGCACAGCGGAGCTAGCGCAGCTTTGCCAGAACTTGTTCGGCCCGTTCGGCGAGATCAGCGCCGTCAATATTCTACTCGGCGAACAAATCATCTACACAAGCCGCACGGAAAACGCCGCGCTCGATCCTGATATTCTCACGATGCTGTATGAGCGTGCGGATCGATACCCCGGCAAGGCGATCTGGTCGAACCTGACCACAGGATTGTACGATCGCGAATTGAATCCCGCGGACGGACTTTTGATTTACATAGGGTTGCGAGATGAAAACGAACAGACCTTCGGACTCGTGGTGGCGGAGGTCAACCCGCGCACCTTCGGCAGTTATATCCTGACCAAGCAAAAAATACTGGGCTATCAGACCACGTTTATCACGGATCGCGAAGGCGCGGTCATCTGCGGCGACAACGCCGTACGCGAGGACTGGCGCGAAGCGATCCTGCTTCGATACAAAGCAGGCGAACGGAAGTCCAACATCGAGCTGGACGGCACGACGTACTATGTCTGCTCGCAGTATAACGGCCTCACGGGCTGGGTCACGTTTACGATGATCCCCGACAACAAGCTGTTTCCCGAGGCGAGCTCACTCAAGCAATACACCGTAGTACTGGTCGCGGTATCGATTGTGCTTGCGTCGGTATTTCTAATGATTCAGGCGCTCGCGATCACAAAGCCGCTCGCGCGGCTCAAAACCGGCATGAAGCAGGTGCAGGACAAGAACTTTGAGCTGCAACTGGAGAACGACCGAAAGGACGAGATCGGCGAGCTGACCGAAACCTTCAACTACATGGTCAACCGCATCCACATCCTCGTCAATCAGGTCTATCAGGAGAAGATTGCGCAGAAAACCGCAGAAATCGAGGCGCTGCAGGCGCAGATCAATCCGCATTTTCTCTACAACACGCTGGACACGATCAACTGGATGCTGATCGACCGCGACGAGATGGAAGTCAGCGCGATCGTGGTCGCGCTCGGCAAGCTCATGCAATACAGCATGGACACCGCCACCTCAATGGTGTCCCTCGCGGAGGAATGCAGACACGTTCGGGATTATCTGCTCATCCAGAAATTCCGGCTGGAAGACAAGCTGGAATTTACACTAAACTTTGATCCTTCGCTCGAAACTTTCAAAGTGCCAAAGCTGATTTTGCAGCCCTTGATCGAAAACGCCATCGACCACGGCATCCATCATTCCGGTCGGCCGGGCATCCTCCGCGTCAACGCCGTCCGCGCGGGCAATCGCGTCTACATCACCGTCAGCGACAACGGGCGCGGCATGACGCCGGACGAGCTGTATCAATTCAAGCGGCTGTTGTGCAATGATTCTATCGGGTATAAAAATATTGGCGTGCGCAATGTCGCCAGAAGACTCCAGCTGCATTTCAACGACCGCTGCGAATTTGTGGTGGACAATACGCTCGGCGGCGGGCTTTCGATCACCATCGTGCTGCCGATCGACGAAGTCGCACTGCCGGACGAGATCGCAATCCCGATCAACGAGGAGGGTCAGGCATGAATATCATCATCGTCGACGACGAACCAAAGATTCGAAAAGGCCTTGGAAGGCTGCTGGGCCTGCACGAAGGCTGGGTCGTCTCCGGCGTGTTTGAGGAGGCGCAGAGTGCGCTCTCGTTCCTCTATGAAAACGAAGTCGATGTCGTGATTACAGATATCCAGATGCCGGGCATGCAGGGACTCGACATGGTGCACAAGATTCGCGAGGTCAACCGTGAAATTCCCGTGATCATCATCAGCGGCTACAGCCGTTTTGACTATGCCCAGCGCGCCATCGAGCTCGGCGTTCGAAAATACATCACCAAACCGACTTCGCCGGAGGAAATCACCCAGACGCTCGAGCAGATTGAGCAGGAGCTGTCTGCGCGTGCGGAAGCGCTGCGCGAGTCCGTTGCGCCGCCGGAAGGGACGGCTCCCGTGCAAAACCTTTTGATTCTGCGCGCGATTGAGTACATCGAACAGCACTATGCAACCAAGTTCTCGTTAAAAGACGCGGCAAGCGCGCTCTACATCTCGCCCAACTACCTCTCCGAGCTCTTCAAAAAAACCACCGGCCAGAATTTTTCAGACTATCTCAACGACGTACGTATGGAACACTCCCGCGTCTATCTCGCGGATGTCACCCGGAAAATCGGCGACGTTTCGGAGCTTGTGGGCTTTTCGGATGCGCGGTATTTCAGCAGCGCGTTTCGTAAAAAATATGGCATGACGCCACTCGACTATCGCAATAAGTTTGCCGCGGTCGATGGGAAATCCTAGTGCCGACCATCTATTTACAATCTTACACAAACCCGTTTTCGCCGCCTTTTGAGGCGGCGATGTGCTGTCAAACCGCCCTGATTGTGTCGAAATTGTGTATCTGTGTAGTATTTTCAACAAAACCGTAATCTACCCGCATTGAGAAGCGCTTTTTTAAAAGGGTACAATCGAAATGTAGCCGGACAACGATGTTACAGGCTATAGTTTGCAGAGAGAAACAAGGAGGATCCAAATGAAGAAGTCTATTGCGCTCGTACTTGCACTGCTCATGATCTCCGCACTGTTCGTCGGCTGCGCGCCCGCCGCAACGACCCAGCCCGCGGAAGCAACCGATGCCCCCGTCGCAGACGCAGCCGAAGCACCCGCTGCCGAGAAGACCGCCGCGGATGTGAAAATCGTCCTGCTGCTCCCGGGTCAGATCAACGACCAGGGCTGGAACGCTTCCAACTACGCCGGCGTGGTCGCCTGCAATGAACAGCTCGGCACCAGCATGGAATACGTCGAAGCCGTTGCGGAAGCCGACTTTGAGTCCACCTTCCGTGAATACGCAGAGCGCGGCTACGACATCATCATGGCCGCAGGCTCCCAGTTTGACGAAGCAGCAGCAACCGTTGCCGCAAGCTATCCCGACACGCTGTTCATGCTGGTCAACGGCTCGAACAACGACGGCGACAACCTCTGCCCGCTCTTCCCGAAAGAGTATGAAGCTTCCTACCTCGCGTCCATCATCGCGGGTTACATCACCACAAGCGGCAAGTTCGGCATGATCGGCGGCGACCCGAACCAGGCGATGCAGGACCTCATGGCTGTGTACGGCAAGTCCGCCGTTTCCATCGCCAAGGATCGCGGCATTGCGGACGCTTCCTTCAACCTTGCGTATGCCAACAGCTGGAGCGATATCGCGCTGGGCAAGCAGATGAGTGAAAACATGATCGACGAAGGCGCAGACGTGATGTTTGCCTATGCCAACGAACTCGGCCTCGGCGTCATCAACGGCGCAATCGAGAAGGGCGCCAAAGTCGTCGGTTTCTCGTCCGACCAAACCACCATCGATCCCGCGACGGTCGTTGCGTCCATCAACTTTGACTATGCCACCATGTACGTCTGGGCCATCAACAACTGGCTGCAGGGCAACCTGAAGGGCCACCAGACCATCGAAGTCGGCGTTGCCGAAGGCATCTACTTCCCCGTTTACACCGATAACTGCCCGCAGGAAGCCATCGACGCCTGCAACGCGGCAGTCGAAGCCCTCAAGGCCGGTTCGGTCGACCTCAAGGCCATGTTTGATTGACATTGACCCCGTCAGACTTGCTAACCCCTGACACATAGACAATCAAACGTATCATCCGTCCGGACGCCGGCTGCCAAAGCCCTCTTTCGCGATCATTCGCCAAGACGGCGCACGCACGCCGGCGTTCGGCCATTTACGAAGGAGACAAAAGAACATGTCTGCTCCTGTCAAATCCGCTCTTCCCGATACCGATGCGGTCAACTGCGCACCCGAGACCCCCGTCGTAGAAATCTCGCATGTTTCGAAATGTTTTGCAAAAGTCGTCGCCAACAAGGACGTCTCCCTCTCCGTGAACGCGGGCGAGGTGGTCGCGCTGTTGGGGGAAAACGGCGCGGGCAAAAGCACGATCATGAAAATTTTGTACGGTCTGTATGGAAAAGACGAAGGCACGATCAAAATTTGCGGCGAAGAGAGGCAGATCAAGTCCCCTGCGGACGCGATGCGCCTCGGCATCGCCATGATTCAGCAGCACTTCTCGCTTGTGCCAACGCATACGGCGACCGAGAACATCATCCTCGGCAACGTACACGGCTATATTCCCCTAAACGAATGCAACAGCCGCATCCGCTCGCTCGCGGAAAAGTACGGCTTCGACATCCCTGTTGACAAAAAGGTCGGCGAGCTTGCCGTCGGCGTTCAGCAAAAGATTGAAATCCTCAAAGCGCTCTATATCAACGCGCGCATCCTCATCATGGACGAGCCTACGGCGGTTCTGACCCCGCAGGAGTCCGAAGTGCTCATGCAGTTCATCCACGATTTCACCAACCAGGGCAACAGCGTGGTGTTCATCACCCACAAGCTCAAAGAGGTTATGGAGGTTGCCGACCGCATCGTGGTCATGCGAAACGGCGTCGTCGTGGACACCGTCCGCCGCGCGGAGACAAACGAGCAGCAGCTTGCGCGCCTCATGATCGGGCAGGAGATCGTCCCGCCTGAGCGCGACCAAGCGCTCGACTACGAGAACGCTACCGGCGTGCTGGAGCTCAACAACGTTTCCCTCGCGCTCAAGGGCACGTCCGCCTGCGTGGACAGCGTGAGCTTTACCGTACACGAAGGCGAGATCTTCGGCATTGCGGGCGTCAGCGGAAACGGGCAGGATGAGCTTTGCGACATCCTGTGCGGTTCCCGCCAGCCAACCTGCGGCGAAATTCGTTTCCTTGGACAGGACATCACCAACGCGAGCATCCACGCGCGCATCGAATCCGGCATCGGCTATGTGCCGGTCGACCGCTACCGCGACGCGATGGTCATGGATATGACGCTTGCGGAAAATATGCTCCTCAAGAGCAGCTTCTCCCCCCGCTGGCAGAGCCGCGGCTTCATCCGGCAAAAGGCGCTGAACCGCTACACCGCGGAAAAGATTGCCGAGCACCGCGTGAAGGCGACAGGCCCCAGCGATACGGCGCGGAGCCTCTCCGGCGGCAACCAGCAAAAAGTCGTGCTCGCGCGTGAGGTCGATCTGGGGCAGAAGCTCCTGATCTTCAACCAGCCCACGCGCGGCCTCGATATGGGCGCGGTCGACCGCATCCACAAGGTGATTCTGGAAGAGAAAGAGCGCAAAAAGGCGGTTCTTCTGGTCTCCACCGAGCTGACGGAACTGTTTGAGCTCTGCGACCGGATCGCGGTCATGTATCGCGGGCGGCTGATGGGCGTGTTCCACAACGGAGAAAAAACAACCGCAGAAATCGGCCTTTTGATGGCCGGCGTCTCGGAAGAACAGGAGGTGCAAGCATGAAGAAGCGACTCGGTGTTCCGCTCTACAACATCGGCGCGGTGCTCGTCGGCCTCGTCATCAGTGCAAGCCTGTTGTTGTTTCTCAAACTCAACCCCATCGAAGTGGTTGCGCTCGCCGTGAAGAAAATCACGTCGGATGGCTACACGATGGGCGAAATCCTCGTGAAAGCCACGCCGCTGATCTTTACCTCGCTCGCGTTTGCGTTCACCTACAAGGCGAATCTTTTCAACATCGGCGCGCAGGGACAGTTCTACGCGGGCGCTATTGCCGCCATCGCGCTCTCGCTTGCGCTTGGCGGGCGCATCCCGCAGGCGTTGCTGATTCTAATCGTGCTGGTCGCGGCCTTTGCTTCCGGCGCGGTAGTCGGCGGGCTGATCGGCTTTGCAAAGTCCAAGTTCCGCGCAAACGAGTTTCTGGTGAGCATGATGTCCACCTATGTGGTCAGCGCACTGATGGACTTCCTCCTACGTACAAGCCTGCAGGAGACCAAGGCGGAATATCTCCAGACGGACGCCATCGCAAAGAGCGCATATCTGCCTGTAATCGTGCCCGGCACGCGCGTGCACCTCGGTTTTGTGATCGCAGTTATGACCGCAATCCTCATCTGGGTGCTGCTCTACAAAACCCCGCTGGGCTTCCGCATCCGTGCCGTGGGCTACAATCACAACGCGGCCGAACTCGGCGGCATCCGTTCCGGCAGAATCTATGTCACCGCGTTTCTTATCGCGGGCGGACTCGCTGGTATGGCGGGCTTTACAGAGGTCAACGGCGTACAGCACATGCTGCTGCAAAACTTCAACACCTCGATCGGCTCGTTTGGCATCGGAATTGCGATTCTCGCAAACGGCAACCCCATCGGCTGTATCTTCGCATCCATCCTATTCGGGTTCCTCAACGTGATGGGCACGACAATGGGCAGACTGCCGGGCTTGAACATCCCCGCGAGCATCATCGATCTGATAGAAGGTGTCGTGATGATCTGCGTGATCATGTCCTATTTTGTGCGCAAGGCGGCGGAAACCCGCAGCGAAAAGCAGCGCTTGAAGAAGGCAGGTGGAAAATAATATGGTCAATCTTCTCACTCGCGCCATCATGATGAGTACACCGTTGTTCCTCGGTGCGCTGGCGGAGGTCTACGCGGAGCGCACCGGCATGATGATCTGCGCCATCGAGGGCATCTTCCTCATCGGCGCATGGGGCGGCTTTGTCGGCGTATATCTTTCGGGCAGCCTCGTGATCGGCCTGCTCGTTGCGATTCTTTGCGGCATGGCGATGGCGGCGCTCTACGGCGTCGTGACGGTGTATATGAAGCAGCAGCAGGTGGTCACGGGCACGGCGCTGAATATCCTCGCCGCGGGCATCTGCGCGTTCTTCCAGCGGGTGTTGTTCGGCGTGCCGACCACGCCGCTGCAGATTCAGACGCTCCCGAAGATCGCAATCCCCCTGCTATCCAAGATTCCCGTCATCGGTCCGATCTTCTTCCAGCAGAACATCCTGACGTATCTTGCCTATGTGCTGATTCCTGTCGCGGTGTTTGTGCTGTACAAAACCTCGCTGGGGCTGACACTCCGCTCGACGGGCGAGAACCCCGAGGCGGTGGACGTCGCGGGACTCAGCGTCAACCGCATCCGCTTTTTGACGGTACTCGTCGCGGGCGCCATCGGCGGACTCGCGGGCTCGTTTTACACGGTTGGGTATCTTGGCATGTTCACGAGCGGCATCATCGGCGGACGTGGCTGGATCGCGTTTGCGATCTGCTTCCTCGGCAACTGGAATCCCAAGGGTGTGGTATTCGGCACGCTGGCGTTCGGTCTTGCCGACGCAGTTGCCATCTACATCCAGGCGGTCAGCGGGCACACGATTTTCCCCAACGAGCTGGTTATCGCGCTGCCATATATCCTGACTATCGTGCTCACCATCGCGCGCAGCAACCTCAGCGTGCCCGCCAAGCTCGGCGTGCCGTACGCGAAAGAGAACTAAGCGCAAACGAACATCAAACTACCGCACGTATACAACAAAGCCGCCCGTCAGGGCGGCTTGTTTGTTGATTGATTCTTACTTGATCAGTTGCCAGCGGCGTTTTTGCCAGCAATTCTGCCGAACACGAGGCAATCCGTAATGGAGCAGCTGCCGAGTCTGCTTGCGCCGTGCACGCCGCCCGTGACCTCGCCTGCGGCGAAGAGATGCGGGATAGGATTGCCGTCACGGTCAAGCATCTCCGCGCGCTCGTTGATGCCAACCCCGCCCATCGTGAAATGCACCTTCGGCCAAAGCCGCATAGCGAAAAATGGTGGGGTTGCTATTTGCTGCGCATTGACGAGGATTGGTTTCCCAAACTCAGCGTCTTTCCCATTTGTGACTGCTTGATTGAAAGAGGCGATTGTATTCCTTAACGTCTCATTTGGAATACCATAATGCGTCGCCAAAGATTCGATTGAATCAAACGACTTCACAACCCCTTTTTTCAGGCACTTTTCGATGCTCCAGCCGGATTGTTCCACGCAAGCCTGATTCGCAATGCCGACGCACGGGTGCCCGATTGTTAGCATTGCGTCTGCGAGTGTCTTACGATCCGCAAGCTCGTTGCAAAAGCGATTGCCCGTCTCGGGATCGACGACAACGCCGTATTGGAACACGACGTATTCCGAGAAGTATGGCCCGACGCCGTATCCCTTTTCGTCCGGAGAAGCCCACGGGCCAAGCTGCACCTTCGACAGGTCTACCGGCTTTGCGCCGATGCGGAGTGCCTCCTGTAACGCTTCCGCTGTGGCAAACGGCTTGTTGGTGGTGTCGATCGTTTCATCCAGTCGTGGGTCCTGCGCCTGCCGGAAGGCGACATCCGCGCCGAATCCCCCCGTGGCTAGCACGATCCCGCGCTCCGCGAAAATCTTGATTTCTTCACCTGCGCTGGAGTTCGCGTATTCGTAATTCTTTAACACTCGTACGCCGATGATCGTGTCATTCTGATCATTCCAAAAGCTTAAAAACCTGTGCTGAAAAAGAATAGGGATGCCGAGTTCCCGAATCTTTAGTAGCATCTGTTTGATAATCGTGCCACCCGTGATGCCTCTTGCCGTGAAGCACCGCGCAACGGAGTGACCGCCGAATATCTCGATTTTTTCCAGATACGGCACGCCGAGATACGATTTTGACCACTCAAACGCATCGTTTGCGCCGTCCGCGAGCGTACGCACCAAAGCGGGCTGGTTACAATACAAACCAGCCCGCATCATGTCCTGATAAAACAGTTCTTTGGAATCCTGAATGTGCTGCTCCGCCTGCGCTTGCGAGGCGGGCACGGCGATTCCGCCGTCGGAGATGATCGAGTTGCCGCCCGCGGCTTTCATCTTCTCAATCACGCAGACGCTTGCGCCCGCGCGCTTTGCCTCGATTGCGGCAGCAAGCCCGGCAAACCCGCTGCCAATGACGATGACGTCAAAGCGCTCCGCGGCAACTTGATTCTGAATTTGATCGGTATTCATAGACATATCCTCACCCGATCGGTCCTTGCGCACTGCGCAAATTCTAATTAGTCGATCAGCCCGACGTCGCGCAGCATGAGGGTAGCGATCTCGCGCGCATCCGCGCCTTCGTCCACCATCAGGTTATAGCGCTGCATGTCCTCGTCCGTCCAGCGTCCACCAAGGTCGTTGAGTGCGGCAATAATCTCCGGATTCTTTTCCGCATAGTCCATACGAACGATCGGCGTGACAAAGTACGGCGGGAAGAAGTTCTTGTCATCCGTGAGCGTCACGAGGTCGTACTTCGCGATTCTGCCGTCGGTGGAATAGGCCGAGATCACGTCGAGATCACCGTTGCGGAGCGCGGCATAGGTCAGCCCCTGATCCATCGGAATCTCTTGCTTAAAGCTCAAGCCTTCGTAAGCGATCTTTAACCCCGGCAGACCGTCCGTGCGGATGATAAACTCATCGTCGCAGCCGATGACGTAGTCCGCGGCATACGGCACAAGCGTGGAAACATTGGTGATCCCCTTCTCCGCGGCGTCCTCCGCGCGCATGGCGAGAATAAACGTGTTGTTCCAGCCAAGCGGCTTGAGCCACGTGATGCCGTGCTCTTTTTCGCAGCGGTCTTTGACGTAGTCATACGTCTCCTGAACGCCGAGAATCTCCGTTTGATCGAAGATTGCGCCGTATGCAGAGCCTGTGAACTCGGCATAGACGTCCACGTCTCCCTGCCGCAGCGCGGTATAGCAAAGCAGCGTGCCGGAAAGCTCCGAAACTTCGGTTTTGAAGCCCTTGCTTTCCAAGTAGACCGCGATCATCTGTCCCGTAATGCGCTGCTCGGTATAGTCCTTGTGCGCGATCTGGACAACCTGATCCTTCTTCTGGCATCCTGCGAATGATAACAGAATAAGCATGATTGCAGTGAGTAGAAATAGTCGCTTCTTCATAACGTCTCCCCTTTCGTGCGCCTGTAGTGTCTTACGCGCCGATGCGCTGTCGGATCAATTCGTATCACAACGGTTTTGCCCGCTGCATAGATTTTGAAAGTCCTTTGGAGGTCAGCTTCTTCTCGACCAACCCGAGTAAAAAGTCCGCAAGCAGTGCAAGTGCCGCGGAGCAGATTGCGCCTGCGAAGATCATCTCATAGTTCATCATGCCGATGCCCTGATAGATCAGCTGGCCCAAGCCGCCCGCGCCGATCAGTGTCGCGATGGTCGCGATTCCGATTGCGGTAACAGTTGCGATGCGGACGCCGCCCATGATCACGGAGATTGCCAGCGGCACCTCCACCTGAAACATGATCTGCCCGCGGGACATGCCCATGCCGCGCGCGGCCTCGATCATCGTTGGACTGACGTTGCGGATGCCGATGAGCGTGTTTTTAATGATCGGCAGCAGCGCATAGAGAAACAGCGCGAAGATCGCGTTGTCCGCGCCGATGCCGAACACCGAAATCGCGAACGCAAACAGTGCAAGCGATGGGATCGTCTGGATCGTGTTGGCGACGCCGACCACGATGGTCGCAACCTTTTTATTGTTCGTGATCAAAAATCCCACCGGGATGCCGACGAGGCAAGCCAGCAGCACGGCGACACCCGCAAGATAAAGATGCTCGCCTACCTTTTGAAGAATGTAGTTTCCGTTATCGACAAAAAATTGTATGAGTTTCATGAATAATTACCTCCGCTCTGCCGGAAAACCGTGTATTCCGGCTGGTCGCGTTCCAAAGAACAGATCAATAGTCTTCCCGATCCGGGATGTATTTCGTCAGCACGCTGATGATGCTGGCGTTGGTGATGATGCCGGCCACCCTGCCGTTTTCGTCCATGACAGGGCTGTAGAGCGTGTCGCTCGATTTGCGAATCTTGAGCACGTCCACAAGGCACATGTCCTTTGATATCCGCGGAAAGTCGGATTTCATGATGTCCTTCATCTTGATCGTGTTGTCGCCAACGCCCTTGAAGCGGTTGGTGCCGACAACGCCCAGAATCTTGCCCGAACTTTCCGTGGGTTTGTCTACGACCACCAGCACATCGGTGTTGTGCATTTTCATTAGCTCGATGGCGTGCGCCACGGAGCGGTTTTGCCCGATGGTGACCACCTTGGTGTTCATCACGTCTTCCGCTTTGAGGAATTCCGGCTTTTTCCAGAGCCTGTCCTTGCCGACAAACGATTCCACAAACGAGTTGACTGGATTTTTCAATATCTCTTCCGGCGCGTCAAACTGGATGATGCGCCCTTCGCTCATCACGGCAATGCGATCGCCGAGCTTGATTGCCTCGTCGATGTCGTGCGTGACGAAAACGATGGTTTTGTGCAGCTCCTCTTGTAAACTCAGTAGTTCGTTTTGCAGCTGCTCGCGCGTGATGGGATCCAGCGCGCTGAACGGCTCGTCCATAAGAATGATGTCTGGATCGTTGGCAAGCGCCCGCGCAAAACCGACGCGCTGCTGCTGTCCGCCGCTGAGCTCGCCAGGATAGCGATCCGCGTATTCTTCCGGCGGGAGGTTCACAAGCCGGAGCAAATCTTCCACAGAGCGATCGACCTCCGCCTTGTCTTTTTTGCAAAGCAAGGGCACGATGGATACGTTTTTGCGTACCGTCAGATGCGGAAACAAGCCGATATCCTGAATGACATAGCCGATGTTGCGCCTTAGCTCGTTTTTGTTGAAGCTTTTGATGCTTTTGCCATTGATAAAGATATCCCCTCCGTCCGGCTCGATCAGGCGGTTGATCATCTTCATGGTGGTTGTCTTGCCGCATCCGCTTTCGCCGACCAGTACGACGAGCTCACCTTTCCGGATTTCAAAATCCAGATCATCTACGATGTTCTTCTGCCCATCGTATGTTTTCCTGACTTTTTCCAGACGTATCATCAACTATGCCTGCCTTTGCTAGAATTCGCGCGAGAAACAAAAATGCGCGTTGAAGGGAAATGTATCAATAAGTACTTATTTTAAGGAGAAACCTGTGCGAAAAAGGCAAAAAATGCCGGCACGCAGTATGGAAAGCTATCCTCCAATCGCTCTCCGCACTGCGTCCGGCACGTACCATATCACTAGATTGATTTAGCAACTGTGCTTCGTGAGAATCTCATGCGATTTCCTCAGCAGCGCGTCGGTCTGATCTGCTAGGTGCTTATAAACATTTTCGTTGATTTCGCGATAAATGTCTACATGTTCCGGGATCGGCTGGTACGAATCGCGCACCTGCACCATTTGCGCAATCGCCTCTTCACGCGTTTGATAAACGCCCAGCGCAAGAGCCGCGCAGATTGCGGCGCCCATGCTCGCGGAACCGTTGACCACGTTACGTACGGCAGGTACGCCGAACACGTCCGCCATGATCTGCATGAACAGTTCGCCGTTGGAGCCGCCGCCGCTGACGACGATGCTCTTGAGCGTGATCCCCTGCTCGTCCACCATCGCCTGCACGTTGTTCTTCATGGTCATCGCAATGCCTTCCATCACGGAGCGGAACATATGCGGTCCTTTGTGGACGCCGGAGAATCCGAGCATCACGCCGCGCTCATGCGGGTGGGTCGGGCGCGCAAGCCAGTGCAGCAGGGTGTATAGCCCATCGCTGCCCGCGGGCACTTCCGCCGCAAGGCGGTTCATATACGCTTCGCGCGAGATGCCGAGGCGGTTTGCTTCGGCTACGATGTCGCCGCCGAGCAAATCGAGCACCCACGAGATCGTGGACATGCCGCGCCGGATGCCGCTGCTCTCATAGAGCCATTCGCCGGGCGTCGCGCCTGGGTTGACCCAGTAGTTCTGCGGGTTCTGATTGGCTTTGTCGCCAAGCATCATCGCCGCGATATAGGTGCCGAGGGATACCAGCACGGTGCCGTTGTTGAGCAAACCCGCGCCGAGGCCTTCGACGGCCTTGTCGTTGGAGGTGGAAGCAACCGGCGTGCCGACAGGGATACCCGTAGCTTCCGCCGCGAAAGGCGTGATGTTACCGAGGATGGTTGAGGGATCGACCAGCTCAAAGAGCATCTCTCTGGGTGTCGTGTAGGCGTCAAACGCTTCCTTGTCTTCCATCCATTCGAGCTTGTAATAGTCGATCGGCCAGGGACCGACGTAGTTGCAGCGCGTGTCCTTCGTTTCACCCGTGAGACGATGGGTCAGATACCCTGTCGTCGTGGTGACGTAGCGCACCTCATCGTTTTCATGCTCATAGGGCTTGCTGAGGCGGATGTCCATCCAGCTCTGCACCGGAGAGGCGAGGTTGCCGTCCGCTTTCAGCAGCGCGCGGCAGCAGCGGATGGAGCCGAGACCCACGCCGATGATGTCCTTCTTATCGCCCTGAAACTTTGCAAACACGCCCTGGCAGGCTTCCTTCAAGCTGTCCCAAAGGTCGTCGTCGGGATGCTCGGCGAAGCACTCTCCGTAGAGATGCATGGGACGGAGTTTGACCGTATGGGAGCAAATCTCGTGACCCGTGGTATCGAAGATGCTCACCTTTGTGCTCTGCGTGCCGCCGTCGATGGCGACGATGTATTTCTGATTCATGTTGTTCCCCTTATTCGTGGGCAATATTAGCGCATCAAATAGCCGCCGTCAACGATGATGGTCGCGCCGTTGACATAGTCGGAAGCGCGGCTCGCGAGGAAGATGGTCGTGCCCATCAGATCGGCCGTGTCGCCCCAGCGGTTGGCGGGGATGTGCGAGAGGATTTCCGCGTTGCGCTTCTCGTCCTTGCGGGTCATCTCGGTCAATGGCGTTGCGTAGTAGCCCGGGGCGATGGCGTTGACCTGAATGTTCCACTGCGCGAGCTCGTCGCACATGGACTTCGTCAGACCCACGATGCCGTGCTTGGTTGCGGCATAGGCGGGCGACCACTGACCGCCGAGGTAGGAGTAGAGCGACGCGATGTTGATGACCTTGCCGCTGTTCTGCGGGATGAAGTACATCATGCACTCATGGATCATCTCAAACGCCGCGGTGAGGTTGATGGCGATCATCTTGTCCCACTCGACGCGGGTATACTTCGTCACGTCGCGCACGTTGATGCTGATGCCCGCGCAGTTGACGAGTATATCCACGCTGCCCCAGGTGTTGACACAGGTTTCGACCACGCGCTTGCATTCGCCTTCCGCGGTGATGTTCGCCTCAATGAACTTATACTCAACGCCGCAGGCTTCCACGAGCGCTTTGGTGCTGCCGTCGTCTTCCGCAAGGCTCGGAACGAGTACGTTTGCGCCTCCTTTGGCGAGCGCTACGGAGAATGCCTGACCTAAGCCGCCGTTGCCGCCGGTGACGATTGCGTTTTTACCCTTGAGCGAGAAGAAGTCCATGTTGAAATCAGAAACGTGCATAAATGAAATCCTCCTGAATTTTTGTGATTATTTACAAACACCTTGCGGTGCGTGTTGCCTACGTTATTCGCTTTGCTGATATTGCTGAATTCTGCGGATCAATTGATCCAGAAACCGGTCCGCGTCGCCTTCGACCACGATGTCGGAGAGGCTCGTCAGCGGTGCGTCTTTGTTGATGTTGACCGAGATGATGTGTTTTGCCTGTTTGATGCCTTCGATGTGCTGGATCGCGCCGTTGATACCGAGCGCGATGTAAAGCTCCGGGCTGACCGTCTTGCCGGACTGTCCGACCTGTATGCTGCGGGGCGCGATGCCCGCGTCCACGAGTTTTCTGCTGGCGGATGCTTTTCCGCCGAGAAGTTCCGCAAGCCGTTCGATCTTGGCAAACGACTTTGCGGCTCCGCCGCCGCCGGAAACCAGCACGTCGGATTCGCGGATGTCGTAGGAGATCTGCTTGGGCTTTACTTCGATACGCTCAATCCCGCCGCCGCTTGTCCGCGGCTGCATGGGCATGATTCGCATCGCCCGCTCCTCTTTCACCATATCACGAAATACGTTCGGACGCACGCTCATCATCATAGGACCTTCGCCGACGTAGCGGATGCAGGCCATGAGGCTTCCGCTGTACGCCGGACGGATGACTTCGACCACGTCATCTTTGCGGCGAATCTGCGTGATATCCGCGACAAGTCCGGTGCCGAGCAGCATCGCAAGCCTTGGCGCAAGCATGCGGCCAAAGTGTGTTGCGGGAATCAGAATGCTCTGGTATTTGTCCTTCCAGTGCATCGCCTGCATGGTATCCACAACCTGCGCGGGATCGACACAGCCGCTCTCCGGATATGCCACAACCGCCAGGCGGTCAAAGACATTCGGCAGCGGTTGATCGAGCGCGGAACACAATACCCCCGTGACTTCAAACGAATCGCCGTGCAGCTGTCGCGCGGCTTCAATCAAGTCCAGAGAGCTTTCCGTTTCATTCGGATCGATGTAGATCAAACAACGAATCATATCAGATGAATCCTTTGTCCGTCAGAAAACGGAAGACGTATTCCACGCCGCTTTCGTCGGCGCGGACGGTGCGCTGTTCGCGCTGCTCCAGCCGCTTGACATAGGTTTCGACCACGCGGGTCTTGGAGCCGGTGAGTCCGACCTCCTCGGGCAGAAACCCGAGATCTGCATTGGACACCACTTGTATTTGCGCGGAAAAATCTTTTTCGAGGTTCGCCCGGCTCGCGTACGGCAGCTTATAGCCACTCTCGCGCGTCAAGCTCAGAATACACGGTTTTCGCATCTGATAGGTGGTGATTTCCTGTTCCGATTCCACATCAAACCGAGCGATGCCCTGACCCAGCAGGCTTTCGTCGATTTTTTGTACGCCGGACATCTGCGAAAGATTGAGAAGTGCGCCCAGCTGGGCGGGAATATGACTTGTGTCGCCGTCGATAGAATGCGTGCCCGTCAGGAGATAGGAAAAGTCCTGTCGGGAAAGATATCTGCCGAGCACGCGCGTTGTCGCAAACGTATCGCTTCCGGCAAACGCCGGGTCCGAGAGAATGACGCCGCAGTCTACGCCGATCCGCAGCAGGTCTTCCATGTTGGGGGTGACCCTGGCCGAAGCCATGGTCACCGCCTCAACAATCGTCTCCGGGTGTCTGGCCTTGATTTTGAGGGCGAACGCTACCGCGCATACGTCGTCGGGGTTCAGCTGCAGATGTGCGCTGTCCCGGATCAACGTGTGTCGCTCGAAATCATATTTCGCGCTGCCCACATCGGGTACGAACTTGACCAGACAAATGAGTTTCATCTTGTTGCCTTACTCTGCGCGCAAAGCGCGCGTTTTCTTGCTGTTTCTCTGATAAAAGCTTACGCAGCTTCGTTCAGAGCTTTTTTTAGCTTATAGTTCCTGCGCTTTACGCAGCTTCGTTCAGAGCTTTCTCTTTCTTGTTCAGCTTGGCATAGATCGAGATGATCACGATGCCCAAGAGGCCGAACACTGCGCTGACGATGAAGTAGGAGACATAGCCGCCCTGATCGCCAAACGTGTTCCAGAGGAAGGTGTTCATCTGCGGCAGGATGATGTCAGGCAGGTAGCCGATGAAGGAGATCAGACCGATCGCCGTGCCCATCGTGGCTGCCGGAATCTTGGACATGCCGAGGAAGGACCAGTAGGTGCCGCGGATCATGTACAGGAACACGCCGAGCAGAACGACCAGCGCGGAGATGCCGAAGCCCATCAGGGGCAACACAGCCGCCGCAACGAGGAGCACTGCTGCGCCCGCAAGCGCGATGCCGTTCGTCTTGGGTTTGCCGATCTTGTCTGCAAGGAATCCGCCGAGGAAGCCGCCGACCGGGCGCATCCAGAGGATGATGACCGTGATCGTGCCGACCGTGACCGCGTCCATGAGCTTGTTGGTCTGCAGGAAGCCGCCGATGTAGTAAACCGTCCAGAACACTGCATAACCCATGAAGATGATGCCGCTCATAAGGTAGATGTACTTGTTCTTGAGCAGGTTGCCGATGTCGCGAATGTGGAACTTCTCGCTCTCAACGCGTTCGCCGGTGTTGCCGGAGAGCGTGGCGAGCTTCTTGTCGCTGTCGACGAAGATGAGGATCAGGATCGCAACGACAAACACGATTGCGGAGTACAGGTAGATGACGGAGGTCATCGCAGCCTGTTTGTCCGCTAACGCCGTGCTGGAACCGAGCACGGAGGCAAAGATTGCCAAACCGATACTTGCCATGAGTGCTTCCACAACGCCGCGTCCGCCGTCGAGAATGCCGAAGAAACGCCCTTCTTCATTCGACTTGGAGAGCATTTTGACGATCTTCATGTGGGAGCTCCAGAACGTGAGAACGGAGAAGATGCCCCAGAGGAAGAAGATCACGTTGACGGAACCCGGGCTGGGAACCTGCGCGAACCAGAAGCCGCAGAGGGAAACGCCCAGCAGGGAGATTCCGACCAGCCATTTGGCCGATACGCGGTCCGCGAGCAGTCCGCTCGGGATATAACCGATGACGTACGCCAGACCCAGCATGGAGTAGAAGTTGTTCAACTGCGTCTGCGAAAGGTTGAACACTTCCAGCAGCGTTACTTGATAGTTGGTACGAAGGTAGATGACCGGATAGATCGCGCCAGCTGCCAGAATAATCAGAGCAAACTGTAGGTAGCGCCTGAGATTTTCTTTTTTCATAGCTCCTCCATATTTTTGTTTTTTTGCGCTCCGCGGTAGCGACCGGCGTAGATAGCCCCGCGGTAACAAACCCCTTACATCCCTAAAACCCTAGTGTTACTTGATATAAAGCTTGATTGCATCTTGATGCGAATCGCGCGAATATCTTACTTGATATAGGCTTTGATACCTTCCTCTTGAGGATAGATCGTGCCGTAGTTCATGATCCCGTTCGGATCAAACGCTTCCTTGAGCTTCTCAAGCATGTAGAATGCCGAACCGTGCTCCGATTTCGCCCATTCGCTGCGGTATTTGCCGATGCCGTGGTGGTGGCACATCGAGCCTCCCGCTTTGAGCGTCTCTTCGACGATGATCTTCTGTAGCGGATGGTGGTAGACCATCATTTCGTCTTCCGGCGCGCAGTGGATGCTGTAGTTGTAGACGAAGTACATGTTTGTACCGTTGAGATAGCTGTGGGAGGAATGTCCGCCGAGCATCGTGATGTCGTGTGCGCGGGCAAACTCTGTGCGAACACGGCGAATCACGTTGTCGTAGATCTGCGGGATGGTCTCCCAGTCCGCCGAAATCTCGGTGGTAAAGCCCGCGTGGGCGTCGTTTTCGATCATGCCCTGGAACTCGTCGTCGATATCCTGCTGCGACCAGTTCAGGTGATTGAACCAGTTCTCGATGAGCTTGCTGTCCACGGTCTCCAGAATGCCGTCTGCATATTTCGCAACGGCTTCTTCGATGCCAACGCAGGTCGCGTCTGCCATCGCTTTGTTTCCCTCTGCCATGAAGAGCAGCACGCACTGGTTCTTGTGGAAGTGATAGAAATGCTGCGCTGCATCTTCTTCGGAATACACACGCGCAACCGACGGGCGGTAGCCGTTGACCATGACCTCGCGCAGCACCTTGATGCCGGAAGCGACGTCCTTGACGAGATAGCCGTAGAAGCGGTTATTCTCGGGGAAATAGCGGAAAATCTTGACCGTGGCTTCCGTGATATAGCAGAGCGTGCCTTCGTTGCCGATTGCGATGTGGCGGATATCGGGTCCGCCGGATCTGCGCGGCACGTTTTTGATGCGGGAGATGTGCCCGTCCGGGAACACGCACTCAAGACCCACGACCATATCCTCGATGCCGCCGTACAGCGTCGAAAACTGGCCGATGCTTCTGGTCGCTACCAGACCGCCCATCTTCGCGACGGGCTTGCTCTGCGGCGAATGCCCGGTGGTGTAACCCACCTTGCGCAGCTCGTCTTCCAGAACCTGCAACGCAACGCCTGCCTGCGCGGTCGCCTGACTGTTGTAGGTGTCGATCTTGATGATCTTGTTCAGATGCAGGCTGTCGAGCACGATGGTGAGTTCTTTCCAGTTCTCCAGGCCGCCTTCGGTTGCGGTTTTGCCGCTTCTGGCGATTACGTTCACACCGTTTTCGTTGCAATAACGCAAAACCGTGCTGACCTCTTCCGCGTTCTTTGGATACACGATCGCAATAGGCGACGGCACATCCAAAACCTTACGCGCCTTTGCGTATTTCTTGTATCGATCCGCCGCGGCATCGTACAGTTCGTCCGCATTCGTATTAATCTGTTCGGGTGTTAAAAGAGTGTTCAATTCCTCAAGTAGACGCTTGCTATTCACTTTGCTGCCTCCAGATGCTGATATGGTAAACGTGATTGGGTGTTAAATTGAATTTGATGTCGCCATAATAATACGTGCCTTAGCTGCTTGTCAACATTTTTTTGGAATATTTTCTGTATTCTTGCTTTTATTAATATGTTTTTGGAAAGTTTTCCTGTTAAATCATGTTTACTTGTCGCAGATGGCATGATACAATTTGAACGAAACAAGCGATATGGAGTATCCCCGTCATGAATATTGATGAGAATCATCTCAACCCTCTGGAATTACAGATTCACCGGAAACTTTCCGAATACGCGGCTTCCACCGAGGTCGTACGCATCGGACAGGCAGCGGAGCTCTGCGGCTGCTCGGTTTCCAAGATTTCCAAGTTTGTGCAGAAGCTCGGGTTTGACGGCTATAAGCAGTACATGTCGTTCCTGCAGGGGCGTGAAATGCCACAGGAGAAGCACAGTAGCGAGCTCAGCCGCGTGCGCCAGTATATCGACAGCTTCGACGACAGCATGGTCACGGAGCTGCTTGAACTGATGGAAAGCCACAGCAACATCATCCTTTTCGGATACGGCCCCTCCTTCCTATGCGCGCAATATTTCGAGTATCGCCTGCGAATTTTCTCGAATAAGATCATCGTGGCGCTCTCGGACGAAATCTCCGTTGCCTCGATCGCGGACGAAAACACGCTGCTGATCGTCATGACGGTAACCGGCGCGTTCCATTCGTTTGAAACCGTCTGCGGAGAGTCGAAGAAGAAGGGCTGCGACGTGGTGATCGTCGCGGAGGAGTACAACACAAACCTGTTCGGTCAATGTGACCGCATCTTCTGGCTCTCCAAATATCCGCAACCTGCGGGATTGCTGCCATACGAAAAAACCAGAACGGTTTTCTTCCTCTTCTTCGAAGAAATCATCCAGCATATCCTTGCGCACCGGCATGATGCGCAGGATGCTTTAAGCGCCGGAGAGAAGTCTACGCTGAAAGGCAAATCCGGCAAACGCAAGAAAAAAGCATAGATTTGGTTGCCTATGCTTGACGCAACAAAGCCACCCTTTCGGGTGGCTTTGTATTTTTGTGTGCCGTTATGACTTTCGGATGGTCTTTCGCGTTACCGTGTATTGCTTCATGCCGCCGGAAAGATTGTAGACATGGCGGAAGCCCTTGTTGATGAGGATGTTTTGCGCGGCGTTGCCCGTCGTGCCCTTGTTGCAGTAGGTAACCACAACGTCATCCTGATCCAGCAGCTCCGCGGCATCGCGGATCTCTGCGTGCGGAATGCTGTTTGCGCCTTCCACATGCGCTTTTTCGTATTGCGCGGAAACGCGCGCGTCGATTACCGTCACCTGATCTCCCGCCTCTTGTCGCGCGAGAAGCTCCTGCGCGGTCATCAGCGGTCGTCCGCCGTGGATCGCGTTCTCGAGGATCATACCCGTATACATCACCGGGTCTTTCGTTGTGGAAAACGGCGGCGCATACGCCAGATCGAGATAGAACAGATCTTCTGCCTTTGCGCCGAAGCTGATCGCCGTTGCGAACACGTCAATGCGCTTGTCTACGCCCGCACGTCCTACGATCTGTACGCCGAGAATACGGCCCGTCGCGCGGTCGGCGACGGCTTTGATGACCATCTCCTCGCCGCCGAGATATTCCGGCTTGTCGGGTTTGATGTTGTGGTTGACCACGATATCATAGCCGGCCTCCCGCGCCTCGCGCTCGGAAAGCCCCGTCTGGCCGACAGAAAGCCCCAGCACGCGGAAAATGCCTGTGCCGAGTGTGCCGCGATAGCGAAGATTTCCGCCCGTCGCGCAGTCGCCCGCGATTCGCCCTGTCTTGTTCGCAGTCGATCCCAAAGGACGATAAACCTGTTGCCCCGTGACCACATGGAACTGCTCCGTGCAGTCCCCGCAAGCGTACACATCCGTCAAGTTCGTCTCCATGCGCTCGTTGACCAGAATCGCGCCGGATTTGCCGAGCGTAACGCCCGCGCTGGCTGCGAGTTCACCGTTTGGACGAATGCCGGTGGAAAGCAGCGTGAGTTCCGCGGGGATGGTCGTTCCATCCGCAAGCACAACGCTGTCTTCGGTGATCTGAGTGATCGAAACACCGGTCTTTACCGTGATATTGTTCTTCTTGAGGTGTTCCTCCACATAGACAGCCATGTCAGAATCAAGTCCCGGCGTGACCTGCGGGAGTTTTTCCAGAAGCGTCACCGAGATGCCGAGCCGCGTGAGGCTTTCACACATCTCAAGGCCGATGAAGCCTGTACCGACGATAGCAGCCGTTCTCGGCTTCTTTTCCACCAAAAACGATTCGATGCGGAGCATATCATTGATGTTGCGCAGGGTGAATACATGCGCTTTTTCGCGTCCGGGAATCGGCGGGGTTACCGCGCGCGCGCCGGTTGCGATGATCAGCTTGTCGTAGTGATCCGTGAAGACTTCTCCCGACGCGAGATCTTTGACCGACACGTTTTTGTTACCTGCGTCGATTGAAAGCACTTCGTGGCGCGTTTTGATCTCGACATTATACTTGCTCTTGAAAAATGCGGGATCGCGCGGGGTCAATGACTCCGCCTTCTCCACCTCGCCGCCGAGAAAATACGGCATGCCGCAGCCGGAGTAGGAGATGAAGCTGTCCCGTTCATAGATCGTGATCTCGGCATCCTCCGAGTTGCGCCTCGCTTTCGCCGCGGCGGAGGTTCCGGCGGCAACGGCTCCGATGACGATAATCTTCATACGATATGCCCCTTTCGCGGGTCGGTCATTTCGTGTTTTCAGGAAACCAATTTGTCGTGCGGTTTGCGATCTTGACCAGCGTGAGCATCACAGGCACTTCGACCAAGACGCCGACGATGGTTGCGAGCGCAACGGGGCTTTTCGCACCGAAGAGCGAAATCGCCACCGCGACCGCGAGCTCAAAGAAGTTGGAAGCGCCGATCATACCCGCAGGAGCTGCGATATCATGCGGCAGTTTGAGCAGTTTGCTCGCGCCGTACGCGATAAAGAAAATCAGGAATGTCTGGATGACCAGCGGCACAGCGATGAGTAAGATGTGCAGCGGGTTTTCGAGGATCACCTGACCCTGGAAGGAGAAGATAATCACAAGCGTGAGCAGCAGTCCTGCGATGGTGATGTTGTTAAATTTCGGCAGAAAACCCTTTTCAAAATACTTCTGCCCGCGCTTTTTGATGATGCTGGTGCGCGTGATCACGCCGCCCGCAAGCGGAATCACCACAAACAGCGCAACGGACAACAGCAGCGTATCCCAGGGGATCGTCACACCGCCGATGCCGAGCAAGAGCGCGACAATCGGGGTGAATGCGACAAGGATGATCAAATCGTTGGTCGCGACCTGCACGACCGTGTATGCCGGATTTCCCTTTGTCAGATGGCTCCAGACGAACACCATCGCCGTACAGGGAGCGGCGCCGAGCAGGATTGCACCCGCGAGATAATCCTTCGCCAGTTCGGCGGGGATCAGCGTTTTGAAGATGACGAAGAAAAACAGCCATGCGATGCCGAACATGGTAAACGGCTTGATGAGCCAGTTGGTAACCCAAGTGACGAACAAGCCTTTGGGGTTTTTACCGACGTTTTTGATGCTCTGGAAATCGACCTTGAGCATCATGGGATAGATCATTAGCCAGATGAGGATGGCGATCGGGATCGAGACATTGGCATATTCAAATTTTCCCAGGAATGCCGGAACGCCGGGCAAAAACTGCCCGATGAGCACACCGGCGACCATGCAGAGGGCAACCCAGAGCGTCAGATACTTTTCAAAAAAACCGATTCCGGAGCCTTTCTTCGTTTCCATAAACGTTCCTCTTTCTGATGAATGGCTATAAGTTGGGTTGTTAGCGAACCTTTTTCAGGATCGTGACGACTTCTTCGGTCTTGAGCGCTTTGCCGTAAGAGACCACTTTTCCGTCCACCACCAGTGCGGGTGTGGACATCACGCCGTACGCTGCGATCTTCGCAAAATCCGTCACGTGATCGATCGTTGTATCCATGCCAAGCTGTTCCAGCGCGGCTTTGGTGGCCGCTTCCAGTGCGTTGCATTTGGCGCAGCCGCTGCCGAGTACCTTAACCGACGCGCCTTCCGTCTTGGCGGTTACCGCCTGTTCCATTGTTTCGCTGTCGCATCCGCAGCCGCAACCGCAGCCGCAGGAGGTCTCTTCCGTCTTTTCTTTCCGTTTGCCAAAGAGTGCCATAATGATTGTTTCCTTTCGAATGCTCTATTATTTTAAATCAAGTTTGTTTTCGTTTTGTTAAATCTATGTCCGGTATTCTTGCCTTTAGAACCCTAAATAGAACAAATACAGTCCAATCATCAGGATCAGAATGCCCTTCACGATTTTCAGTATGCGGGAAAGCGCGCCGTAGCGCTCACTCTGCACGAGTCTGTTCACCGCCGATTGATGAACCGGCTAGCACCGCCAGCGCACCGTGGCCAACACCATAAACCAACATCAGCAGCGCACCCCAGAGCAGGTTCCCGCTTCCCGCCGCTATGGCCAGCAACGCGACGAGAACGGGTGTTGCACAGGGAGAGGAGAACAGTCCTCCAAGCATACCGATGATCATCGCGCCCGCGTAACCGCGCCGCTTGCTTTTCCCTGTAAGGTAGGTAGACGGTATGATCTGCACGACCTCCCACGTCTGCAGCGCCATGAGCACCATCAGGATGCCCAGAACGATATACCACCATTTCGCGCCCGTACCGAGCAGTTGCCCGACGCTTGCCGCAACGACGCCAAGCACGGTAAACGTAATCGCAGCTCCAAGTGCAAACACCAGCGAGAGTCGGAGGGCTTTTTTCGGCTCGACGCCGATGCCGCCGACATACGCAATCACGAGAGGGATACTCGAGAGTGAGCATGGCGTAAAGGACGTTAGTACCCCTGCGAACAGCGCAAGCAACGGAGCCAGCCACATGTTCTGGTTGATCTGCGCGCTGATTTGGCTGAGCCACGTGTCGATCATTCGCCTGCTCCCATGTCCGCAAGGATCTTGTCCAACTGCTCAGCGGTCATTCGCCCTGATGAACGGTAAAGACATGCTGCTGCGTATCTTTCGTGCTGTAGAAACCAAATTCGATGCCAAGATCATTGCTTGGGACATACGGCGTTCCGTTCGCATTGAAGAATACCTGTGTGGGAATCACCTGGACAGGAAAGTTGCTTGCAGCGTCCGTATATTTCCAGACATCGACGAACTTGATGATCGCCTTTCCCCGATAGTCCTCGTTTGCGCTTTTGAGAACCGGAGCCATTTCTTGACACGGAATGCAGGAGTCCGATCCGAAGTCGATGATGATCGGGAGCTTGTAAGTAAAAAGCGCGGCAAGGTCGATTGCATCTGTCTCCAACGCAAAATCCTCATCCTGCTCTTCTGCGGTAGTTGTCTCGCCGCTGTCCTCAGCTTGCGTTAAAACAGCGTTGACTTCGGCTGCAACCTTCGGTGTTGCGCGATTCTTGATAACCCAGATTGCCGCAATGGCGACGAGAATCACAGCTATCAGCGTAATTTTGAGGATAACGCGCTTCCTGCTCGACTTGACTTCTACCATGGCAGTCACTTCCGGCGCATCCGTTTCCTGCTGTGCTTTTCGTTCCGTCATGTTCGCTCCTTACGTTTCTGTCAATGTCTCCGTGCTATTTTTTCGAACAGCTTCACTTGTAACAAACCTTCAGTCGAACTCCACTTACAATCACATTTCAGGTGGTAAACCAAAGGCTTCCGCTTTTGCAGGTAAGCGAGTCGATATATCCCCGCTCAGTCGAAGACGATTCCCTAAGCCGCTGTCCGCTCCTCAGGAACAGCACCCTTCGTTCGCTGCCGGTGTACCGTTCGGCGGGGTCCAGCCGGTGTTCTCGCCGACATAGGTAATCGCGCCGACCGGACAGCGGTTGCCGCAGCCGTGGCAATGATCGACGCATCCAAGCGGGTGAATCACACTCGGCGACGGCGCTTTTTTCGCGTCGTAGACGCCATGAGAACAGTTTGCGATGCAGGTTCCGCACTCTGTGCAGAGGACGTAATCGATGACCGGGTACCAGGTTTTTGCCATATGGTTCCTCCTATGCGATCAACGGCTGAAGCGCGTTGAATAAATAACCGACCAGTATGATGCCGGCGGTGCAGATTGCGATAAACAGCGCAAGAAGCTTGGGTTTGACCGCTTTTCGCAGCATGACCATCGACGGAAGCGAGAGCGTCGTCACCGCCATCATAAACGAGAGCACCGAGCCAAGCTGCGCGCCTTTTGCAAAGAGCGCTTCCGCAATCGGGATCGTGCCGAAGATATCCGCATACATCGGTACGCCGATCAACGTCGCCAGCACCACGCCGAAGGGGTTTTTGCTGCCGAGCACGGTAACGACCCATTCCTCGGGAATCCAGTTGTGAATCACGGCGCCGATGCCAACGCCGATCAGCACATAAGGAAACACCTTCTTAAACGTGCTTACCATCTGCTCTTTGGCGTAAATCAGGCGGTCTTTTACCGTCAAGTCGGGCGATTCGATATCGACGCTGCCCGCGGTGAGAATAAAGCTTTCGACATGGCGCTCCATGTGCAGTTTCTCAATCAGAGAGCCGCCGAGCACAGCGATGACAAGCCCGAAGATCACATAGATCACTGCAACCTTTGCGCCGAAGATGCTCATCAAGAGCACCAGCGACCCGAGGTCGACCATCGGCGACGAGATCAAGAACGAAAACGTCACGCCCACGGGCAACCCCGCGGAGGTGAAACCGATGAACAGCGGAATCGACGAACAGGAACAAAACGGCGTCACCGTACCCAAGAGAGCCGCGACGATGTTTGCGCCAAGCCCGCGGAAACGGCCGAGGATTTTTTTGCTGCGCTCCGGCGGGAAGAAACTCTGAATGTAACTGATCACGAAGATCAGCGTGCAAAGCAGGATCGTAATCTTGATGACGTCATACAGGAAGAATTGCAGGCTACCCGTCCAACGGTTGGTCAAATCCAGCCCCACTGTGCCAAGTAGACTCCCGATCAGGTCGTTGAGCCATTTCATCGAGAGAACTTGCTGTTGAAAAAAGTCCCAGATGGTTTTTAGAAGTTGCATGTTTTGCCTCTATCGTTTCGTTTTCTAATGCGTCGAATAACTCGTATTCAGCTCGCGCAGGTGCAGCTGTCATGCTGAACCGTGTCGGGCGTGGTGATTTCATTCAGGAGCGCAAGCGCACGCGCGCTGCCTTCGCCACTGATGCTGTAGTGCGTCCATTTCCCCTCCTGCCGGGTGGATACGATGCCGGATTCGACGAGGATTTTCATGTGGTAGCTCAGCGCGCTCTGACCGATGCCGAGGTCCTCGATCAGCATGCAGGCGCATTTCTCGCCGCTGCGAAGCCGCTCCAGTATCCTGAGCCGGTTTTCGTCGCAAAAAGCCTTAAACACTTTCGCATCCAGCGCGTGTCGGGTTTCCATAAACTACACCTCATATCAAAAAATCTTGATTCGACTAATACTAACTCTCATATCAAAATTTGTCAATATGACAGAATGTAAGATTTTCTTGATCTATCGCAATCGCTTACACTTTGATGTATCCGATCGGGTTGCATGCACATTGACATCCCGCGGCATACTGATACAATGACCCCATACGCAGGAACAACAACATTTCGTTCAGCCGGAAGAAAGTCGGGTATAGATATGATAGACCATCTGCAGCAGGGAATCCTGCTGGAAGAAGCACAGCGCTTTCAGGAAGCGCTCGCGGCATATGCGCTGGCGTCGCAGGAGGAGCCGGGGAACCCGGACCCGCTGCTGCGTCAAGGAGCGCTACTCGACGAAGTCGGGGATTATCCGAACGCTCTGCTCGCCTTTGACAAAGCTCTCTCACTCGATCCCTACAACGCGTATGCGCTGAGCGCACGCGGGGATGTGCTCTCTACGCTGGGACGGTTTGACGCGGCGATTGAAGATTTTTCGGATTCGATTCTGATCGATCCGGAGGATGCAAACGCCTACTATAACCGCGGGCTCGCTTATGCGAGCCTCGATCAGAACGAGAAAGCGATTGCGGACTTCGCCACTGCCGTTCAACTCGACCCCATGCACGGCGGCGCATACAACAACATGGGGCTTGCACATTTCAAGACCGGCGCGTATGCAGAAGCGTTGGGGGATTTTTCCAACGCGATCCGCGTGCGTCAGGGATTCGCGTGTTCGTTTACCCACCGCGCAAGAGTATTTGAAGCACTTGGTGAAGTGAATGAGGCAATCGACGACTACACTCGCGCGCTGCAGATCAGCCCGCATGATCCTACGACGCTGTTCTTTCGCGGCGCACTGTATTTACGCCTGCAAGAGAACAAGAAAGCAAGAGAAGATTTTGAGCTTTTGTTGCAAACCGCGCCTGCGGACAACCAGTTCCGTGCGCTTGCCAAACAAAAACTGGAGTCGGGTCAATAACGCAATTCGACTCGTTTTTCTAATAAACGACTATCGCGATACAACAAAAGCGCACGAGATTTTCGTGCGCAAATTTTAGTTCGTATTATTTGCTTTAAGAAAACCTATCTGCCCAGCTGTCCGCCGCTGAAATCCAGCACGGAGCCCGTCATATACGCCGAGGCATCCGAGGCGAGGAAGAGAATCGCATCCGCGGCTTCCTCCAGCGTTGCAATCCTACCCACGGGAATCTGCTTCTCATAATACGCCATGTCCCGATCCAACAGCTCCGCGGTCATGTCGGTGTACATGATCGCGGGCGCAAACGCGTTGATGCGGATGTGGTCGCGCGCGACTTCTTTGGCCAGCGACGAGGTAAACGAGATCACGCCGCCCTTGCTCGCAGCATAGTGCGTCTTGCCGTTGCGGGAGCCGAGATAGGCCGTCGCCGACGCGATGTTCACGATGCTGGCTGGTCTACCTGCCGCAATCGCCTGCCGGATCATCTCCCGGCAGCAAAGAAACACGGCACCCATGTTGACCGCCATCACTTGATTCCACAGCTCATAGGACGTGTCCTTGATCGGCATCATCGGGCAGACGCCTGCATTGTTGATCAGGATATCGATCGTACCGAAGCGCTCTTTTGCGTGCGCAAATAGCGCGACAACGTCTGCTTCTACCGAGACATCCGCGCGAAATGCTTCCGCGTGGACGCCGTATTGCGCTGCAAGCCCGGCGGCAAGCGATTCCGCCTTGTCGCGGCTCGCGGCATAGGTCAAGAGCATGTTTGCGTCATCCTGCGCAAGCCGCGCGCAGACCGCAGCGCCCAGGCCCCGGCTTCCACCGGTGACGATCGCCGTCATACCCCGTAGATTGAGCTCCATATACTTCGTGCCTTACGCGCCGGTGACGATCGCGACAGAGGCGGAGCAGCCAACGCGCTCCGCGCCGGAGGCGAGAATTTCGCGCGCAAACGCCGCGGTCTTAATGCCGCCGTCGATCTTGATCTTGACCGCATCGCCCACAATGCCTTTTACGAACGCAACATCGTCTTTGCAGGCGGCTTTGCCGGTCAACGCGTTGGAAATCTTGACGAAGGCGGGCGCAACGTCGCGAATGATCTCCAGCGTTTTGCGCTTTTCTTCGTCCGTGAGCACACCCTGCTCAAAGATCGCCTTGACCTTCACGCCAAAGCCCGCCGCATCTACCATCGCCTTCAGCTCGCGCTTGACTTCGTCAAACTCGCCGGACTTGATCGCGACAATGTTCAGCTCAATGTCGAGCTCGGTCGCACCGTTTGCCACGCAATCCTTAATCTCGCAGAGCTTTGCGGCAAGACTCGCCGCACCGTGCGGAAAGCCGACCGGCGCGCAGATGCCGACATTGCAGGTCTTGAGCGCTTCCGCGGCCTCGCGGACGAAATAGGGCGTCACACAGACGTTTGCAAACTTATACTGCTTGGCAAGCGCGCATTCCGCGATGACCTTCGCCCGCGTCATGTCGGGGTTCAGGATCGAGTGCTCAATGTGTCCCGCCAGCTCCAGATTACATGCCGCAGGGTTTTCCGTGTTTGCGCAAGCGCCCATCTGCTTATAGACCTCTTCCGTGACCTTTTTTACCACTTCATTGATGTTCATATCAAACACCTTTACTGTTATTTTTTCTCGCTATGGACAGGATTACTTCCCGTACACCTTCCCGTCGAACGTCCAGTGATCGATGACGCCGCATGCCGTGTTGTCGGCGATGATCTCCTTGTCGCGGAGCAGCTGCTTGGCGGCTCCTCCGTCAACATTGACCAGCACAAGATCGCCGATTCCGGCATCCGCCCCGTCAAATACGATCTGCTGCGCTTCCACAGGGTTGCCAGAGCCATCCAGATACTCGACAATCAATAGTTTATAGTTGTAGTGCGTCTGTTCCTTGATGGTCGAAACCAAGTTTCCAACGACCCTGGCGAGTCTCATACGAGTGTCCTCACGCCTTCGCGGCGGTCTTCTGCGGCGCTTTCGCCTTGGGTTGTTCCGCAAGCATCATCTCAACAACCTCATGCGGGCTGGGGATGACGTGCACGGAATACAGCTCGCCAACGCGCTTTGCGGCGGCGGCGCCCGCCTCGACGCTGGCCTTCACCGCGCCGACGTCCCCGCGCACCATGACGGTCACGAGGCCGGAGCCGATCTTCTCTTTGCCCACGAGGGTGACGTTCGCGGCCTTTACCATGGCGTCCGCTGCTTCAATTGCGCTGATGAGCCCTTTGGTTTCTACCATACCGAGTGCCTGTCTCATACGAATTCTCCTTTAACTTTTTATAAAATCTGGATCATAAATCGAGTTTCTTCTGTTCTCTACATCGGGTCTTCGTCGATGAATCCGGCAATCGCCGCGTCCACCGGCACAAGCTTTTTGCGAAACAGCAGCGAAGCTTCCTTGGAACCGATCAGATACACAAGATCGTTCGGCCCGGCTTGCCGCGTCGCGTCCGCGGCGACGATTGTCTTTGCGGGCTTGCCGTTTTCAATCGTCTCCACGAGGAGCAGCTTGATGCCCTCCAGTGTCTCATACTTCTTGGTCGCCACCACTGTGCCGATCACCCGTCCTGTATACACGGCAATCCCCCTTTCCGTCCTCCGGTTCCGTCAATAGATCGAGCGAATGAGTTCCATGTTCGGCGCGGGAATCACGACCGACTGCGAGAGCAGCCCCTGCGCGCCTTCCACCTGCTCCGCCGCGCGCACCGCCGCCTCACAGGCGGAAACATCGCCCGTGAACACGACGAATGCCTTACCCCCAAGGCCTCTGCCCAAACGGATTTCGATGAGCGAAATATTCGCGGTCTTCACCGCCGCGTCCGCAATCTTGATTGCCACACACAGCGAAAATGACTCCATGATGCCCAGCGCCTTTGGCTGCGGCACATCGGAGCAGGCGACCACAGCGGAGAGCACCTGCGGATGAATGCTGGGGATCACGAGCTTGTCGATCAGCCCCCCGCCGCAGGTCGCAGCGCCCGCATCCACCGCGGCGGAAACCGCCGCCACATCGCCGGAGACCAGCGCGATATACTTCCCCGCGCAGACCGCCTGTGCGGTCAGAAGCTGCACGTTGGCAGCCTTGAGCATGCTGTCCGCGGCTTCAATCCCCTTTGGAATATTCTGGCATTCGATCATACCGAGTGCATTCATAAAAAACTCCTATCGTTCGATGCGGATGGCTTGACCATCCACAGCCGCTACCGTTCCGTCGATGCTCGCGTGCACGTTTGCCCCCATCTTTCCTTCGGGAATCCGCGCGATCAGATCGCCGCGCTTCACGCGGGTACCAACCGATACCACCTGCTCCGCGGGTGCGCCGATGTGCATCTTGAGCGGAATGGTTACGCTCGAAACCGCGAGTTCCTCGCGCACGAGCGGTGCGTTCGCTTCAAACCCATCCATGCCCATGCGCGACTCCAGCCGATAGACGGGTAGTTTGGTCAGCGCGTATCCTTCCGAAACCGGATAGGCAATCTTCTTCTCCGGCTTGACGCCCGCGCGGCTTAAGCCTTCCTTCATGCGCGTCATCATCGCCGAGGGGTTCAGGCCGAAGTTGCATGCATAATAGGTGCAGAGCCCGCAGCTGCAGCAGGAGAACACGCCGTTGACGTCTCCCAGCAGCGCACCGTCTCCGTTCGCGGCCGCGCGCATCGCCTTGTGCGGCTCGACTTTCAGCCCAAGCGCGTTGCGCGGGCACATCTGCGTGCAGAGGCTGCACTGGCAGCAAACGGCTTTGGCGAGCTTGACATCCCGCGCAAAATCGTTCGTCTTGGTGGCGACCAGCGGATGATCCGCGCGCAGTACGATAATCCCGCCCGTGGTCTTGGTCACGGGCTTGCTCCAGTCGCTCTCCAGCGCGCCCATACATGGGCCGCCGATGAGCGCGACATAATCGTCCGACTGCTTGGGTCCGCCCGCGCGGTCGATCAGCGCCTGGTAGGGGGTTCCGATCGGCACCTCCAGCGTCACGGGCGAGGCAACCTCTCCCGTCACGGTCACGCTTCTGTTCGTCACAGGCGTGCCCTGCGTCGCGCGGTAGATGTTTCTAAGTGTCGTCACGTTGAGCACGACAGCACCCGCGTCGATGGGAAGCCCGCCCGTGGGCACGACCTTGCCGGTCACCTCGTAGACCATCACCTGCTCGTCGCCCGCGGGATAGGTGCTTTTCATCAGCTTGAGCGAGATGCCGTCCTTGCCGTGCACCGCTTTTTGGAGCGACGCTACCGCGTCGTGATAGTGCTCCTTCGTGCAGATGACGCCGCGCTTTGCCCCCGTTACCTGCATGGCGGCATTTAGCCCCGCGACAATCTCCGCAGCAGCGTCCCGCATGGTGTATTGATCGACGTTCAGCAGCGGTTCGCATTCTGCGCCGTTTGCGATTACGATCTCGGCGTTGCAACGCAGCTTGACATGCGTGGGAAATCCCGCGCCGCCCGCGCCGACTACGCCCGCCTCTTTGATTGTTTCGAGAATATCCGCCATAGTCACAGCTTTCTACATGAATTCCGGTTACACGATCCTTAGATCGCCGTGCAGCACGCATCTGCGCGCGCGGGTAAAGGATTTTGCGCTCGTGAGCCCTTCGCCCGTCGGGGTTGCGATGGTCAGCGTGGTGTGCCCTTCCGCCTGGAACCCTAGCCCCGCGTAGGATGGCGCGTTTTTCACGAACACCGTGGTGTTCAGCGAAGCCGCCGCGAGCGAGAGGTGCTTGATGTTGGTGGAGTGGATCATCGCCGAATGCTGGCAACCCTGCTCCGCGCAGATGGCTTCCTCGACCGCCTCTTCGATGGTCGTAACGGTGCAGATGCCCAATACCGGCATCAGCATCTCCGTACGCACAAAGGGATGGTTCTTGTCCACCCGCGCGATGACGAGGCGAGGATCACCCGTAAACGGCACGCCGCTGTCCTTGAGGATTACGGCTGCGTTTCTGCCGACGTAATTTCGATTGATCACATATGTATCGTTCTGTTTGACCAGAACGGTGTTGACGATTTTGTCGATGTCTTCGCCTGCGACGAGATATGCGCCGTTTTGCTGCATCCCGCTGACCAGCTCGTCTACGATGGATGCAAACGCAAAGACTTCCTTTTCCGCGATGCAGACGACGTTGTTGTCAAAGCTTGCGCCGTCGACGATGTCCTTCGCGGCCTTTTTGATGTCCGCCGTGTCGTCGACGATCACCGGCGGGTTGCCGGGGCCTGCCGCGATGCATTTTTTGCCCGTGCGCATGGCGACCTTGACCACCGCCTCGCCGCCCGTGACGGACAAGAGCGGGATGTCTTTGGACTCCATCATCACCTTGCCGCTCTCGAGCGTGGGCTCTTTCACGGTGGTGATCAGCGTACTGGGGCCACCCGCCTGCGCGATCGCCTCGTTGAGGATGCGCATCGCCTCCTGCGAGGCACGCTTTGCCGCGGGATGGGGATTAAAGACCACCGCGTTGCCCGCGGCGATCATGCTGATTGCGTTGTTGATGACCGTCGAGGTCGGGTTGGTGGAGGGCGTAATCGAGCCGATCACGCCATAGGGTGCGGCTTCGACCAGCGTAAGGCCATAGTCGCCCGTATACGCCTGCGCATGCAGGTCTTCGATGCCCGGCGTCTTTTCCGCGGCAAGGATGTTCTTCGCCGTTTTGTCGGCGACTCTGCCGTAGCCCGTCTCCTCGTTGGCAAGGCGCGCCAATGATTCCGCGTGCTGCAGCGAGGTCTTGCGCATGGCTTCAATCAATCTTCCGCGCTTTTCCAGCGGGAGCTTGATGAGCTCTTTCTGCGCGGCTTTCGCCGCTGCAATCGCTTCTTCCATCGTATCGCACAACCAGTTGCCGCGCGCCTTTGACGGCTGGTTTTGAAACTTTGCCAGCGTTTCACTGATAATGCTGTCTATCTGCGTATCCGAATATGCCATGTTGTCCTCTTTCCGTCCTCTTGCTGCGCTTCGCCGGATTACTGTTCGCCGTATTTTTCAAACACGCGCTCGCCGCGCAGATCGATGGAGTCGATGATCGCGATGATCGCAAGATCGCTCGGCTTCCCGTCCGTAAACGCGGTCTGCCGCGAAGAGCTTCCGCTGCAGCACATCACAACCTCGCCCTCGCCCGCGCCGACCGCGTCGATCGCGACAAGAGGACTACCCTTTGGCTGCATGGTATCCAGATCCAGCGGAGCCACGACCAGCAGCTTCAACCCCGTCAGGGTCTCGGACTTGTTGGTGCTCACGACGCTGCCTTTGACAACCCCAATCATCATATGCTTTCCCTCCGTGTGCGCTAATCTTGCGCACGCTCGATGTGAATCTGTAATTCTTTCGCGGTGTCAACCGCAAGCGGTGTGACGATCGCGCCCGCAGCGCAGACGATCGTCTTTCTGCCGCTCTGCTTGGCCTCGACCACTTCCCGCTCGGTGACGAGCGCGCAGACATTGCCTGTCCCGCCCTCGCACGGCTGATAGGTCGAAAACCGGAATCCCATGGAAGTCAGTTGATCGATCGCCTCCGCAAGACGGGCAAAATACGTGTCTCTGCGAAATTTCGGCGGCTCGAAGTCCAGCAGCACATCCACGGCTTTTCCCCAGAGGATGCGGCGCACGAGTGCTTCAGAAAAATCCTCCGCGTTGTCTCCGGTACCCATTCTCGCGAGCAGCGCCGTGCCGGGTGCGAGCAGCACTGCGTGCTCCGCGCGCACAAGCAGCTCGACCAGCTCGTTCTTCTGCGTCGCCCAGTCCAAGCTGCAACTTGACGTTTCGTCTGCGGTGAACATCGCACTGCTCAGGAACACGAGCTGTACACGCTTGCCATACTGGGCGGTAAGCGCGGCGATCGCCCGCTCCGGCGCGGGCACAAACCCCGGTACCAGAACCAGCACGCCGTCCTCGCCCGCCGCCAGCGCCGCGCAATCATGCTGCGCGGCGTTCATCGAACTCTGCGCCCGCGCTATGATCTTTTGAATTTGATCGTCGCTCAGGCTCATGCTTTCCTCACAATGCCAACGATTTCGAGCAGCTCGCCGTTTTTGATGCTGCCCGCATTGGCTTCTTCCATATCCAGATGCAGCTCGAGATTGTGTCCCTCACCGCAGCGCACCGGCACGTTTTCCAGCACCAGCGCGCGGATGCCATCCTTTCGGATGCTCGCGATATCACCGTTTTGCAGTCCCAGCCACGCTGCCTGCTCCACGGAGATATGCACATGCCGCATGGCGACGATCAAGCCGCTCTGTAGCTCGACCGTACCGGCAGGGCCGATGATGGTTGCGCCCGGCGTGCCTTCGATGTCGCCCGAAATGCGCACGACGGGTTTCACGCCCAGCCGGAATGCGTCTGTAGTCAATATCTCAACCTGCGTTTTTCCACGCGCGGGGCCGAGCACGCGAACCTGATCGATCCGCCCTTTCGGGCCAGCGATTGAGACGGTTTCAGCGGCCGCGAATTGCCCCGGCTGCGAGAGTGCGCGCTCCGGTTTGAGCGCATAGCCTCTGCCGAAGAGCGTCTCCAGATCCTGCGCCGACACATGGATATGGCGGTTGGAGGCAGCCGCGGGAACAAATCGCTTGCCCGTTTGCTCATATGCGGTTTTTACGATGCGCTCTGTTACCAGCCGCTGTACCGTTGCCCGTTCCGTCGTTGCTTCCATGAGTCCCATTCGCCTTTCCTGTTAGTAAACCACCGGCGCGTCTTTCGCGGGTTTCTCATCTTTCACAATGAGGATGCCCTTGCTCGTGCCCATGCGCACCGCGCCCGCCGCAAGCATCTTGTCCGTGGTTGCGCGGTCGTTGATGCCCGTGCTGGCCTTGACAAGACACGCATCGCCCACCGTGCGCTTCATCAGCCGCACGTCGTCGACGGTTGCTCCGCCGCTGCCAAACCCGGTGGAGGTCTTAACGAAGTCCGCCTTCGCGCGCTTAACAAGCTCGCAGGCGATGACCTTCTCCTCGTCGGTCAGCGCGCTGGTCTCGATGATGACCTTGACGATCGCCTTGGGGTGCGCCGCGTCCACAACCGCCTTGATGTCCTCATAGACGAGCGTGTAGTTCTGGTCCTTCAGCGCGCCGATGTTGATCACCATGTCGACTTCTTCCGCACCGTTCTTGACGGCCTCCATGGCCTCCAGCGACTTGATGAACGACGTGTTCGCGCCCAGAGGGAAGCCGATGACGCAGCAGGTTTTCACGCCCGTGCCCTTGAGCTGTTCGGCGACATACACCACGTGCGTGGGATTGATGCAGACGCTCGCGAAGCCGTACTCTTTGGCTTCGTCGCAGAAACGCTTGACCGTCTCCCGCGTGGTTTCGGGCTTGAGCACCGTGTGATCCATGTATTTGGCGTAGGACGCGTCATATCTGCCCGCGGAAGCCTGCGTTTCAGGCCCGTCGGTCATGATCTTTTTGACCGCATCCTGTATGAGTTTATCGATATCCATATTCTTCTCCTATTGCCGTTTGGTGCCGCGAATACGCTCGTTTACTTGAGCAGAATTCCTTCCACATCCTCGTGCGGACGGGGAATGACGTGCACCGAATACAGTTCGCCGACCCGCTTGGCTGCCGCGGCACCCGCGTCCACGCTGGCTTTCACCGCGCCGACGTCCCCGCGCACCATGACGGTCACGAGACCCGAACCGATCTTCTCTTTGCCGACGAGCTGCACATTGGCGGCCTTGACCATCGCGTCGGCGGCTTCAATCGCGCCGACCAGGCCTTTGGTCTCCACGAGACCGAGCGCTTGCTTTTCCATCGTATTCTCCAGTCCTTCCCGTTACTTGAGCAGGATGCTTTCCACGTCTTCATGCGGACGCGGAATCACGTGCACCGAATACAGCTCGCCCACGCGCTTTGCGGCGGCAGCGCCTGCGTCCACGCTGGCTTTGACCGCGCCGACGTCTCCGCGCACCATGACAGTGACGAGGCCCGAGCCGATCTTCTCTTTGCCGACCAATGTCACATTGGCGGCCTTGACCATTGCATCGGCTGCTTCAATCGCGCCGACGAGTCCTTTGGTTTCCACGAGACCCAATGCCTGTTTTTCCACTTGATTCTTCCTCCGTAATTTTTTACTGGTTGAACTTGTCTTAGATCAGCATTCCGCCGGTTACGTCCACGATGGCTCCGGCGATGTACATGCCTTTTTCCGAGGCCAGGAACGCAACGGTGTATGCCACTTCCCGCGCGGTCGAAACACGGCCTACAGGAATGCGATCCTCATAGTACTTGAGCCATTCCGGCTGGGAGAGCTTGTCCTCGTTGATGGGGGTACGCACCATGCCGGGCGCGACACCGTTGACGATGATGCCGCGGGACGAGAACTCGCGCGCAAGCGCCTTGGTCATCATGTTCACGCCGCCTTTGGCCGCCACATAGTGCGCGTGATCCGGCGAGGAAACGGTGAAGCCGGATTTACTGGAGATGCTCACGATGTGGCCCTTCACGTCGTGTTTGAGATAGTGAATCGCCGCGCGCTTAGAGAACATAAACGTGCCGTTGAGGTCGATATCGACGACCTTTCTCCACTCGTCATCGCTCATCTTCTCGATCGGCGTCGTGGGCCAGATGCCCGCGTTGTTGACGAGCACGTCCACGTGGCCGTACTTCTCTTCCGCCTGCACGAAGATGTTGTCGATGTCTTCCGCCTTGGAGATGTCGCCGTACATGGCGACGCACTTGGTGCCGTATTTTTCGCTGAGCTCTTTTACAAACTTCTCCGCGCCTTCGGGATCAAACAGATAGTTTGCGATGACGTTCATGCCCTCTTCCGCGAGAACATCGCAGATGCCCGCACCGAGTCCCGTCGTGCCGCCGGTGACGATGGCGGTCTTGCCTTTCAAATTCAGATCCATAATATCCTCCTAAAATGAGCCGGTTAGTGCATCTCTCTGCCGCCGGTGATGTTGAACGCCTGACCCGTGCAGTAGTCCGCAGAGGCGGTCAGGAAGAACACGAAATCGACCACGTCCTGAATGTCCGTCAGTCTTCCGAGCGGCACTTTTTCTGTGAATTTCTTGACGATCGCGTCGCGCTCCATCTTCATGTTCTCGACGTATCCGCGGCTCACGGAGGACCAGACGCCCGTCGCGTCCGTGATGCCCGGGCAGACCGCGTTGACGTTGATGTTGTCTTTGGCGACTTCGAACGCCAGCGCCTGCGTGAGCACGATCACCGCGCCCTTTGCCGCGCTGTACGGCGCCATCAGGGCGGAGCCGGTCTTACCGGACTTGCTGGCGAAGTTGATGATCTTGCCGCCGTGGTTTTTCTTCATGCTCGGCAGCGCGCCCTGGATGCAGTAAGTTGTGCCGTAGACGTTGACCTTGAACATCTTATCGAGGATGGCTTCGTCGTTCTCTTCAAACGGACGTGTATCGACGACGCCCGCGTTGTTGACCAGCGCGTAGATATCGCCCATCGTGTCCACGATGTCCGCAAAGCACTTCAGCACGGCGTCGCGATCGGTGATGTTAAGGATGTACCCCTTTGCGGTATAACCCTTGTCCGCGAGCGCTTTTGCGGATTCGAGCACGAGCGGATCGATGTCGATCAGCACGACTTTTGCGCCCTGCTCGGCGTACTTCTGCGCGATGGCGAAGCCGATGCTCTTTGCGGCGCCGGTGACGACGCACACTTTGCCCTGGATGGCATCACTGTTGAGACTCATATTGGTTCCTCCTGTAGATTCATATATATTGATTTTTGATTGTGAAAACGATATGGAATGGATCAGGCTTTCAGTAGCCGTACGTTCTCTTAGTAAATTTGTAAGAATGAGTCAGGTCTTCAGTAGCCGAACGGTCTCTTTGATGTCTTCTGATAAGAAGATCATCGATCCGCCGACGAGGTTGTCGACGCCCAGTGCGCGCTTCTCGGCGCCGTTTCCCGTGTTGATTCCGCCGTCTACCTGAATTTCGAAATGCAGGCCTTTGTCTTTTCGCATTTTGGCGAGCCGCTTGATCTTCTCGTCCACCGCGTCGATGAACTTCTGCCCACCGAACCCTACGCAGACCGCAACCAGCAGCACCAGATCGACTTGATCGAGATAGTGCTCGATGGCTTCCACCGGCGTTGCAGGATCGAGCGCCACGCCCGCGAGCTTGCCGTGCTTCTTGATTTCGCGGATCAGCTCAAAGGGATGCGCCGTCGCCTCGTGGTGGAAGGTGATCGAGTCCGCGCCCGTGTCCGCAAACGCCGCAATGAATCGCCCCGGTTCCTCGATCATCAGGTGAACATCCGTGCGAAGGCCCGTGAAGTTGCAAACCGCGCGCGTGATGTCCATGCCCATGGTGAGATTTGAGACAAAGTGTCCGTCGGTGATGTCCACGTGAATGCAGTCACATCCGGCTTCTTCCGCCCGCTTGAGCTCTTCGCCGAGCTTGAGCCAGTTTGCCGAAAGGATGGACGCAGATACTTGCTTCATGGTTTTACTCCAATTTTCTGCTGTGGTTTCTGTCTGCTCTCACTATATGGAGACGCGCATTTAATGTCAATGTTTTGGCATCATAATGCACATATGTTCACGCTATGGCTTTTCCAAAGGTTCCTCAAAGACAATAATCGCGTATTTATGTTCATTTAGAGTGTGCATTTTCACAAAATGCTCTCAATAAGCTTGACAACGCGGAGTGGATGCACTATATTCAAACCATCGCGAGGAGGAGGATTACTATGCCGCAGCCGATCGACGAAAAGCGCGATCTTCTGATCAAGGTCGCAAAACTATATTACGTAGAAGGCCGCTCGCAAGAGGAAATCGCGCAGGAGGTGCATGTTTCGCGTCCTACGGTTTCGCGCCTGCTTAAAACTTCCATCTCCTCCGGCATCGTGCAAATTCGCATCGACGACATCTCTTCCTTCGGCATCGAACTCGCAAAAAGAATTGAAGACCGCTTCGGCATCCGGCATGTGATCGTCGCGCCCAGCAGCCACACGCTCGAAGAGAGCAAGCAAAACGTTGGCGCGGCTGCCGCGATCTACCTCGAGTCGTTCCTCGAAAACGGCGTGCTGCTTGCCATCGCCTGGGGCACGACGCTCAGCTACGTGGTCAAAAATATTCGACACAACGCCTACAAGCGCGTGGACGTCATCCAGCTGCTCGGCGGCATCGGTAACAAGACCATGGACACCGATGCAAACGCCCTTGCGCTGACGCTCGCCAGCGCATTCAACGGGGACAGCTATCTGCTGCAGGCGCCGTTTATGGTTAAGAGCAAAGTGTTACGCGATCTTCTCATGGACGAGCCGCACATTCAGGAGCACTTCCAGCGGCTCGCAAACGCAAATGTCGCGGTCGTAGGCCTCGGCTCCACGCGACCGGAGCTCAGCGCACAGTTCCGCTCCGGGCACATCAGCATGGAGGACGCGCAGACGCTCCGCAACGAAGGCGCGGTGGGCGACATCTGCGGGCGCTATATCGACATCGACGGGCATCCGTGCGAAACGCCGCTCATGGATCGCATCATCTCCGCCTCGCTGGACGATCTCAAGCGCATCCCGACCGTGATCGGCGTTGCGTGCGGCGAGGAGAAGAAGGACATCATCACGGGCGCGCTGAAGGGCAAGTATATCGACGTGCTGATCACCGACCGCAGCGCCGCGCTCGCGATTCTCAGTGAAAAATAAAAACTACGCAATATGCGTAGCCTCTATATAGATAGGTTGCAAAAAAACCGCGGCAGAAGCCGCGGTTTTTGTTTGTTTAGAGTTTATACCAGCGAAAGAATCGTCTTCGCGGTGGTTTCGTCGGTCACGAAATGCGTGATGATGTTGAGCCGGAGCGCGCCGATGATGGAGAGCACCTTGTGCCGGCCTGCGGCGATACTGAGCACGTTTTTCGCGCTCTTAAGCCCCTCTTCGTCGATGCCCATGATGCGTTCATTGTAGTCATTCTTGAGGAACTGACCCTGGATGTTGAACCTGCGCGCGCCGATGTCGCCGACGGTCTTATCCGGGTTGTCTTCATAGGATCTGCGCAGCGCGACAGGATCGAACTGGCTCTTGTCGCTGTAGTATTCCGGCGGGGAACCGACGCCGACGATGGCGACGTCGATCTTGCGCCATTTTTCGGCGATAGATTGCATGTATTGGCTCTTCATATGCAGCGCTTTGTCCTCGATGGACTCCGCGAGCGCCGGCGCATAGATAAACGAGGGCGTACCTTTGAGTTTTTCGGCAAACAGGCGAACCATCTCGTTGAGTTGATATTCGGAAGAAAGGTGGTGCGAGCCGCCGATGAGCGGCACGACGTTGACATCGAACAAGCCGGAGTTTTCGGAAAACGCCTTCATGAACTCATAGCAGGTCATGCCCCACGCAACGCCAACGGTCGAGTGGCTCTCAATCAGCTTTTCCGCGACAATCGCGCCCTGCGCCGCGAGGATCTTCGTCAGCGGCGTCAGCGCGGTGACTACCGTCGGCGTGACGTAGCAGTTGCTGATGCCAAACGCCTGCGAAAGCTCTTTTGCCAGCGCATCATTGCTCGCGAGCGGATTCTTGATGTTGATTTCAACGATGCCGAGCTCTCTTGCCTCGGAGAGAATCATGGAGATATATGATCTGGAGATACCAAGCTCTTTGGCGATGGCCTGCTGCGTGAGCCCTTCCATATAGTACATTTTTGAGACATGTACCATCATCTGCATATCATATCTGGATTCCATACGGCGCCCTCAACTACGTTCATCAATATTGATTTATAGTATCACAGTTTACAGTATTTGAAAACGATTTCTGCGCTTTCACAAGTGATTCACCGGTTCAAATCCATGGTGTTACCACAAGTGTCCGGCAGAGATCGATTCTTTCTTGCCTACTTTTTCAGAATTTTATCCCAGTCTTTCCATGTCTCGTCCAGCTGCGCGCTAAGGCGGGTGTATAACCGGAACTTATCTTCATAGAGCTGCGCTGCGGCAGGATTCGGCGTGCAGGTGTATTCCACCTTTGAAAACACGTCAACCGTTTGTAAAAAATCCCCAAACGCACCGGATGCGATGCCCGCGCACATCGCGGCGCCCATGGTGCCGAGCTCTTTGCCCGCGGAAACTTCGATCGGGATCTGGAACACATCCGCGAAGATCTGCACCCAAACGCGGGAGCGCGCTGCCCCGCCGGAAATACGGATGCCGGAAGGCCGCTCGCGGAAGCGCAGCAGGTTTTCCATATGCGTGCGGTGTGAAAACACGACGCCCTCATACACCGCGCGAAGCATATGCGCCTTGGTGTGCAATCCGCTGATGCCAAGAAAGCATGCCTTTGCGTCCGCGTTGACGTTGGTGCCGAACAAAAACGGCAGAAAGATGACCGGGCAATCCTCCGGCGTGATGCCAGCGACCATCGCGTCTGCGGTCTGAAACACGCTTATTCCCTGCTCATCCGCCGCGTTTTTTTCCTGCCCCATCAGGTTTTTGACAAACCATTCGAGGTTGCTCGCGGAGGTCATGCTGTTTTCGAGGATCATCCAGTAGTCGTCCATGCAGTACAGCGCGTTCTGAAACAACTGCTTGGAGGCAAAGGGTTTCTCGGATAAAAACTCGTTGATGCTCCACGTTCCCGCAACCATGCACATTTTGTCCGGCGAGGTCACGCCCGTACCGATACAGCAGGCGGCGACGTCGCAGAGCCCGCCCGCAACGGGTGTGCCCGCAAGCAGCCCCGTCTCCCGCGCGGCTTTTTCGGTCACGAAGCCGCACACATCGGTGCACTTTTTCAGCGGCGCGAATAGTCGCTTGTAATCAGCTATGCCAAACGCATCAAAAATCGCGTCGTCATAATCAATCGTATTGAGGTTGATGCCGTTGGCGACTGAAACGTCGGTCAGCTCGGTATACGCCTCTCCCGTGAGGCAAAAGCGGATATAATCCTTGCAGGAGAGCACCTTGTCCGCGCGCGCGAGCACGTCCGGACGGTTGTCCTTGTGCCAGGCGACGATGGGCAGCGTTTGCCCCGCCCAGATGATCTGCATCGTCAACGGAAGCAGCGCGTCATAGGTTCCGTCCGCGTTCCAGCGCTCGACATATTCCTTTGCGCGCGTGTCGGTCGAGATGATGCCGTTGGCGGCAGGCTTCCCTTCCGCGTCAATAAAATAAGCGCCGCAGCCGTGTCCCGTGACCGCAACGCCGATGATATCCTTTGGGTTGACCGCGGATTTTTCCAGCACGTCGCGAATGGCCGAAGCGTTCGCTTGCCAGAGCGCGTCCATATCGCGCTCGACAAAGCCGACCTTCTCCATGATCGGCTTGACCTGCATTCCCGCGACCGCGATCTCTGCGCCATTCGTGGCGTAGAGCGCGGCTTTTGTGACCGTTCCGCCGTTATCCAACCCGAGCAGATATTGTTGTCCCATTCGATCCTCCCACTGTTCGAAATGATACCGCAAGCGGAGCACGCCTAGAATTAGGCAAAGTTGAGACTACGTGATTTTGTTCCCGTGACATACACTTTCTTACCGCCATCATACAGGAAAGCGTGGCTGAAAAGCAATGTGCCGAGCAGATGTTTCGTCTAGTCAACAAACTCCGGTAAAACCTCGATCTGGTCCTTCTTCGGCAGGTTGAAGCAATAGCAATCCCGCGCATAGGTGCGTTCCGGCAGTACACAGAGGATATGCACGCGCTCGCAGTTGTACGGAAATCCCGCCTGATGCCAGACGCCTGCTTTGACGTTGACGAGCGTGCCTTTGGGAATCAAAAACACCTCGATCTGATCCGCCGGAATTGCTTTGTCAAACGTTGCAGGCGCGACATGCATCAGATAATCCCCGTCGAGACAGAGGATCGTCTCATGGCAGTAGTCGTGCACTTCAGAATTCGTGATCACCCACGGGCGCTGGTTAACGACGCACGAAGAATAGGAAGCCGTAGTTGCAAAGCCGAGACTCTGCTGCACCATGTCGCGATAGAACACCACCGGTTCCTCGCCAAAAGCAGGGCCGGACGGCTCCAGAATGCTCGCATAGGAGCCATATTGTTCAAAACTCTCTTTCGAGAGGCGTTTGATGCCTGTTTTTCTCATGTGTTCTCCTTCAAGGCGGATTCCGCCGCAGGTTGATTTTTGTTAGAGCTGCTGCGCCTGCGCGATTTTATCTGCGATAAACGCGCGCGCGTCCTTGGCGGCTTGAATCGAGCGCGGGGTTTCGTCCGTCCACATCTCGGCGACAAACAACCCGCTGTAATGCTCGCGCTGTAAGAGGCGAAAGAACGAGACGAAATCCACGTTACCGTCGCCGAACGCAATATCCCGTACGATGCCTGGCAGCGTATCCTTCAGATGGATCGAGACGATGTCCTGCATGCCGAGCAGGAACTCCTTCTCGATATCATGCCCGGTTGCGCAGAGATTGCCGAGGTCGGGATAGATCTTCAGCCACGGGGACTGAATCGCGTCCACGTAGTGCTTCGCTTTGCCGATGGTATCCATCAGGTCGTTTTCCATGGTTTCCAGCGCGAGCATAACCGCCTTTTCCTGCGCGTATCTGGCGCACTGCGCCAGAGAATCGTGAAAATTTTGCACCGTCGTCTCCGTGCTGGGGTTTGCGTATTCGTCATATCCGGCAAGCTGGATGACCCGCACGCCGCAGTCCAGCGCAAAGTCGATCGCGTCGCGAATCAGCTGGATGCCGCTCTTTCGCGTCTCCTCTCGCTCGCTGCCGATGGGATAGCGGCGGTTTGCGCTCAGGCACATGGACAAAATCGGCATATCTGCGCGGTGGATTGTCTCCATGAGCTTCGTGCGCTCGCTTTTGCTCCAGTGCAGGCGGCCAATGCGCTCGTCCGTTTCGTCGATGCTGATCTCCATGAAATCAAAGCCGGCCTCTTTCGCCGCGCATAGGCGTTCTTCCCAATTCAATTGTTTCGGCAATGCTTTTTCATATAAGCCGAACAGGTTTTCTTGCAAGTTGCTCAAGCCTTGTGCCTCCAGCATATCGATCGTCCGCGCGGCGCTGCATAGGGCAGCCTACGCGAACGTTAGCGCGCGAATCAGTGATTCTGTCCGTAGGATTTGTGGATCTCGACGGCGTCTGCGGTCTGCTCATCCGTCATGATAGCGACATTGCCCGCGGCTTTTGCCGCAAGGTATGCCTTCGCTGCTTCTTCCATATAAATTGCGGCATAGAGCGCTTCCTTCAGGTTGCCGCCGACAGCGATCACGCCGTGGTGTTTGAGGATCACCGCGCGCTTGCCGCCAAGATAGTTCACCGCCTGTACACCCATATCCAGACTCGCGGCGGAGCAGTAGGGCGCGACGTTGATTGCGCCAAGTGTGACGTTTGCAAGCGTGGTCAGCGCCGCGGGGAACGTGTCCCCGATCAGGCCGACGGCGGTTGCGTAAGGCTGATGCGTGTGGATGATGGCGTTGACTTCCGGTAGCTGGTCGTAGATGTATTTCAGCGCGACTGTGTCGACCGACTCGCGAAGCGTTCCTTCGACGCGAACGCCGTCTTTGTTGAACACGATCAGGTCGTCTTCCCGCATGGTCTCATAGGCAGTGCCGGAAGGCGTGACGACCACATCTCCGTTCTCTTTGCGGACACTGACGTTCCCGCCTGAGAGCGCGATTAAGCCGTAGTTTTTGATTTCGAGTGCTGCGCGTATGATCTCGCGCTTATCTTGTTCATACATATTTATGTACCCCCAGTAACGTTGTGCTGCACAACGCTTGTCAATTGCTATAATCTTCTATTTCCTGCGGCAAATTTTCGTCGTTGCCGCTATATTTCGTCCTATCTTGCGGTTATCGCTGCGTTATGCCGCGATGGCTTCCTTGGACAGCAGGTGGTTGAGCACGACCGCGAACACGAGCACCGCGCCTTTTGCAAGCAGCTGCCAGTATTCGGGAATGACGGACTTGAGCCCGAACGTCAGGCAAACGATGATGATCGCGCCAACAAACGACTTCACGACCGATCCTTCGCCGCCGGTAAACACCGTGCCACCCAACAGACACGCGATGATTGCCTCCGTCTCCGCGCCGACGCCGGTATACGGCTCACCGATGAGCAGATAGCTGGCTCTTGCGACGCCTGCGAGCGCGGAGATCGCGCCGAGCAGGATATAGACGCCCCAGACCACCTTGACGACGTTGATGCCGGAGAGCTCCGCCGCGGTTCTGTTGCCGCCAACCGCGACGAGATACTTGCCAAAGAGCGTGCGTTTCTGCAGAATGACCAGCGCAATGAGCAGCACGATGGCGACGATGAACGCCCACGACAGCCCCATAAACACCTGATCCTTGGAGAAGTGCCCCATCCATTCCGGCATTTTCAGCGTGTCCGTGGTGGTGATGGAGGAGATTCCCGGCGGAACCAGATAGCGCGCAAGTCCCTGATACGCATTCATCGTAATCAGCGTCGCAATAACGGGTGTGATACGAAGCTTCATGACAAGAAAGCCGTTGACCGAGCCGAGCAGAACACCGAGCGCGACGACGATCACAAGCGACAGCGCAAACGGAAAACCGTTCAGCACCAGAATCGCATGCACGACCGTAGTCAGGCTCAACGTACTACCGACGGAGAGGTCGATGTTGCCCGTGATGAAGATCAGCGTAAATGCGCTGCTGATCATCAGAATCGGCGCGGACATGCGCAAAAGGTTTGCAATGTTCGGCGGGAACAGGAAGTTGCCCCGCTGGAACAGGTCGCCTTTGAGCAGACTCAACACGGTGACGACCGCCAGCAAAATGATGTAAACGTATATTTCTTTTACAATCCTCTTGGCCTTTTGAGCCCGAAGACTTGCCGGAGTGCAATTTGATGACATAGTCTTAATCCCTTTCCAACTGATCCATTACCTGCCGCCGGACTTACTTGTTTCGCCGATCGAGCAGATAGCGCTGCGCTATGATTGCAAGGAACGTCACGACCGCCTTGAGAATGAACTGCCATTCCGGCCGCAGCAAGAGGCCGTAGGCCGCAGACGAAACCACACCGAGAATCAGCGCGCCGATGACCATGCCCAGCACGGAGCCGACGCCGCCGTCGATGCTTGCGCCGCCGAGCAGCGTCACGACCAGCGCGTTAAACTCGAACCCTGCGCCGCGCGTGGAGATGCCGGCCTTCATTTCGGAGGCGAGCAGGATACCCGTGATGCCCGCGAGCAGTGCGCTGAGCATGTACAATAGCCCGATGTGCAGCTCTACCTTGACGCCGGAGAGGCGAGCCGCCTCCCGGTTCGCGCCGATGAGATAGGTACGCCGTCCGAACGAGGTTTTCTTCTCGATGAACAATGCGATCACAACGAGGATTGCCGCAATGGCAGCCGCGATCTTGATAGGCCCAAACAGTGGCACGTTGCCGATGACGCCGAATAGATCCGGCAGTCCCGCACTGCGCTGCGCGCCGAGCGCCGCAACCTGTCCGATACCGCGCGCAATCGACATGGTGCCGAGCGTCACGATGATCGAAGCCACGCGCATCTTCGCGATGAACAGCGCATTGAGCATGCCAATGAAGAGGCAAACCAGCAGCGTTAAAAGAATCGCCACACCGTACGGCAGCCCGAGACCTTGTCCCAGTTCGGAGAAGCCCTCGTTCGCAGGCTGGGTAAAGTAGGCGGAGAGTACGCCCGCCATGCCGACGATGCCGCCGACAGACATGTCCAGATGCCCCGACACCAGCAGGAATGTTACTCCGATGCCCAGAATCACGATATACCAGTTGTTTGCGATCAGGTTCAACGCGGTTGCTGTAGAGAAGTATTTATCAATAAAGATACTTGCCAGGGCGAACAGCACGATCAGAACAAGGAACATGACTCTGTTGAGGAATGCCTCGTTGCTGATTTTACCCGTGGCAGACCGCGCGTTTAATGCTTTGATGGGTTTGTTCACGATGCCGCACCTCCCGTCACGATATGGATGATATCCTGACTGTCGATATCCTTTCCGTTCTGTAGTTCAGCCTTGATCTCGCCTTCGTACAGCAGGAAGATGCGATCGCAGGAATGTAAAATCTCCGGCAGTTCGGAGGAGAAGAACATGATCGTCTTGCCGTTGGCGACCAGTTCCCGCACAATGGCATAGATTTCGGCCTTTGCGCCGACGTCGATGCCGCGCGTGGGTTCATCCAGAATCAGCAGATCGGCATTAGCAAACAGGCACTTAGAAAACACGACCTTTTGCTGGTTGCCGCCGGAGAGCTTGCTGGTCTCCTTGTCCATCGAGTCGGTTTTGATATTCAGCTGCTCGATGTAGTTCTTCGCCGTAGCGCGCTCCTGTGAGGAGTTGAGCAAACCGAGCTTGGAAATCTTCTTTAGGTTCATCGCGGAGATGTTATGCTTGATGGTCAAGAGCGTAAACAACCCCTGCGTTCTGCGCTCTTCGGGAACGAGCGCGATGCCCGCCTTGATCGCCTTTTCCGGCGTGCCTTTCAGCTTTTCGCCCTTGAGCACGATCTCACCGGAATAGCTGTCCGCGCCGTAGATCGCGCGCGCAAGCTCCGTTTTGCCCGCGCCGATGAGGCCGTAGAACCCGACGATCTCGCCGCGCTTGACGTTGAACGAAACGTTCTTGAGCTTGTGGTTGCAAACATCTTTGCACGTGAGCAGCACTTCGTCGGACTGCTCTTCCTTTGGTACGTAGGACTCGATGACCGTTCTGCCGATCATCAGATGCACAAGTTCCGTGCGATCCTTGACCTCGGCAATCGGCTTGGTGGCGACATGCATACCGTCGCGCATGACGGTGACGTAATCGCCCAGCGTGAAGATTTCATCCAGCCGGTGCGAGATGTAGATGACAGTCACGCCCTTTTCGCGCAGGCGCTTCACGATCGTAAACAGCCGCTCGATCTCCGATTCGGAGAGCGCTGCGGTCGGTTCGTCCATGATGATGATCTCCGTCTCCGAAGCAACCGCTTTTGCAATCTCGATGATCTGCTTTTTCGCAACGCTGAGACGGCCGACGCGCTCTTTGGGGTTGATACTGGGTTCCAAGTCCTTCAGCACGTCGATGATCTTCTTAATCTTGTCGGTTTTATGTAAAAATCCAAAAGTCGTGTCTTCGATGCCGAGCGTCAGATTCTCTTCCACCGTGAGCTGATCCACTACGTTCAGCTCCTGAAACAGTGTGCTGATTCCTTTGTCTCTGGCGTCTTTGGGGCTTCTGGCGCAATATTCTTCTCCATTTAATAAGATCGAGCCGCATGTGCGTTCGCAGGCGCCCGTCAGGATCTTGATCAAGGTCGATTTGCCCGCGCCGTTTTCGCCGACGAGGCAATGCACGACATTTCGTTTGATATCAAAACAAACGTCGTTCACCGCGCGTACGCCGGGGAAATCCTTTACAAGCCCCTTGATCTGCAATACGTTAGTTTCCATTGACTTGTCTCCATCCAATCAGTTTCTTGGGAGGAGCCATAGTGACCCCTCCCAAGTTTGTCGCGATCTTCTGTGCGTTCGAATTAACCGAGAATGTCCGCTTCAACCAGGCTGGTACCGAACTGCTGGTTGTACCATGCGATAACTTCGGAGAGTTGGAGCTTGTAGAAGTCGACCGGGTACACTTCACCGAAGAGCTCTTCGGCGGGCGTGGAAACCTGTGCGATTTCGCCAAGGTACACGCCGACGATGATGTCGATGATCTTCTCAGACGTCTGGATCGGCGGGAGGCCGAGGGACATCTTCAGAGAGCTGCTGGGATCAAAGATCGCCTTGAGTTCGCTGACGGGGCAGTCCACGCTGACAACGATTTCCGTTGTCGGGACGCCATTGTCCATCGTGCCGCGGCCGGCGTCGACCAGAGCTGCCATACAGCCGGGGGTCAAATCGCCCGCTTCGGAGTAGATGATGTTGACATCGGGGTTGGTGATGAGGATGTTGGCCATGGCTTCCTTGGTCGCATCCGCACTGCCCTTGGAATCGATGCAACCGAGGTTGGTGTAGTTGCCCGCGCCAACAACGCTTTCGATACCGGCGACGAACGGATCGGTACGGCCGCTCTTGACTTCGGTGTGATCCGGCCAGCCAAGCTGCACGGTTACGATCGGCTTATCCGGGTTTGCGGCAACCCACTGCTCGGCAGCGCTGGCGCCCATTGCAAAGGAACCGCCTGCTTCGTCCGAACGGAATACCGGGATGCCGGTGTCCGCAAGCGGGCTGAAGAACGTCATCATCGCCACGCCGGAATCAATCGCGTTCATGACGAGGGGAGCAACCGCGTCGGGCTGCCAGACATGGAGCACCGCCGCGTCAAAGTCGGAGGTGGCGAGCATGTCGACGTTGTTGATCATCGTGTTGTCGTCGGATTTTCCATCCATGATCACGACTTCGGCGCCATACTTATCTTTTGCATACTGAATGGCGGCCGCTGCGCGGGCCTGGTGGAATTCGTTGGCCATCGTGGAGACGAAGTATGCGATCTTCATCCCTTCGGTGGTCTTCTCAGCAGGAGCTGCCGCTTCGGCTGCGGGAGCATCGGTTGCTGCGGCTTCTGCTGCGGGAGCTTCTTCGGTCGTCGCTGCCGGCGCCGTGCTCTGGCAGGCAAACATGGAAAATACCATGAGCATGGCCAGAACGATCAAACCAATTTTCTTCATCCTGTGTCTTCCTCCTAGTTGTTTTATGTTCAACCGGATACAGTAATCCGGCCAAATCCAGATGGATGCGCGTTTCGGGCAGGCTTTTTAAAGTTGTTTGTTATTTGGTATTTTTTTGCTTGAATTTGTTTCCAACTCAGAAATTTTGCTTGTGAATTGTGTTTTGACATTTGTTATAACGTTTGTTGGCGTCATCGTATCAAACGCTTTGACGTTTGTCAATACATTTTTCAACAACTTTTCTATGTTGAATTCCCTGCCTGTCCGAAACACGCTGTCGCATCTGGATTTGTAATATTGAATAAAGATATGCTATTCAATATTGTAACTGATGTCATCAAAGAAAGAAATTAAACAACCCATAATAGGGCAGATTTTTTTGCAAGAATCCCATAATCACGCGAGATCTCGCGTAAACTAAAGAATCATAGTAAAATTCACCTTAATTATTGACATTTGTCATGGCATGTGTCATACTGCAAGCAGTATCACGTTCCAATACGATTTCATATCTTTGCTCGATCGGAAACAACACAACCATCAAAACGTAAGGAGAGAACATATGCGTTATAAGAAATTGGGTAACAGCAGTCTCGACGTCTCCGTAGTCGGTCAGGGTACCTGGGCGCTGGGCAACGACTTCTTCGGCGAAGTAGACGAGAACGAAGGCATCAAGGCGATTCAGGCCGCCATCGACGTCGGCATCAATATGGTAGACACAGCGCCCGGCTACGGCCCGCATTTTGAGTCCGAACTCGCGGTCGGCAAGGCCATCCAGGGCAGACGCGACAAGGTTTGCCTCGCGACCAAGTGCGGCATCCACCGCATCGCGGGCGAATACGTCAAGTGCCTGAGCCCCAAACTCGTCCGCTGGGAGATGGAGCAGTCCTTGAAGCGCCTCCAGACGGACTATATCGATCTATACATGATCCACTGGCCGGATGCGAACTTCGGCATCGAAGGCGCGCTGTACGAACTCGCCAAGATGAAGAAGGAAGGCCTCTGCCGCGAAGTCGGCGTGTCCAACTTCTCGCCGGAGCAGATGAAAGTCGGCATTGAGATCGCGGGCATCGTCAGCTGCCAGCCGCCGCTGAGCCTACTCAATCAGGTCAGCCTTGAAAACGGCGTCATCGACTTCTGCCGCAAGAACAACATCGGCTGCGTCACTTACGGCGCGCTGGGCGGCGGCATTCTCTCTGGCAAGCTTGAAAAGCCCGCAGTCGGCGGCAAGGAGCAGCGCGTTGGATTCTATAACTGCTTTGAAGAACCCGGTTGGAGCAAGGCGCAGGAACTACTCAAAGTGCTCAAAGACATTGGCGACACGCGCGGCGCGACCATTCCCGAAGTCGCGATCAACTGGGTGCTGTCGCAACCCGGCGTCACCTGTGCGCTGATGGGCGCAACCACACCCGCCATGGCGATTGAGAACGCCAAAGCGGGCGATTGGGAGCTGACCGCAGCGGAAGTAAAGACCATCGACGACAATTACAAGCGTATCTTCGAGCTGTAAGAAGCGCATCTCCGTATCGAAACGGCTTAATCCGGCGATTTGCGGCAGCGAACCGCTTTTCATGAACTCCTTCCTTATTTCATGTTTCCCACAGAAAAAGCCGTCCGGCTATGCCGGACGGCTTTGTGGCGCTATCGATATTTTTCAAATCTTACTAATATCAATCAGTTACGATTGTTGCGATAGACCCTAGCTTCATATGGTTGCAGCGTGCTTCCCGAATGATCTGTCAGGTTGGAAAAAACGCAGTCCCCGTTTGGCACAACAGATAACAAGGCGGACATACCGCTCATGTTGCACACGATCGTGTATGTTTCTCCATCCAGCGAACGGGTATACCCAAACACCTGCGGATGCTCCCGCTCGATCAGGGCAAAGTCGCCGTAGATCAGCGTCCGGCTGTCCGCGCGCAAGCGCAGCAGCTTGCGATAAAAGTGCAGGACACTCTCCACGTCCTGCTCCGCCGCATTTACATTGATGTGCTCGTGATTTGGGTTCACCATCAACCAAGGTGTGCCTGTCGTAAAGCCCGCGTTCTCCGTCGCGCTCCACTGCATCGGCACGCGCGCGTTGTCCCGCCCTTTTTGCAGAATCGCGCTCCACGCCTTCTGTTCCTCTCCGCGCGCGGCGGCGAGACGATAGAAGTTGAGGCTCTCCAGATCGCGGATATCCGAAATATCGCGAAAAGGCACATTCGTCATGCCGAGTTCTTCCCCCTGATAGATAAACGGCGTCCCGCGCAAGAGGTGCATGGCAACGCCAAGCATCTTTGCCGAGCGGACGCGCAGCTCCTCGCTCGACGTACTGCCGAAGCGCGAAACCGGTCGTGGCTGATCGTGGTTCGACCAAAATAGGCTGTTCCAGCCCGTTGCCAGCGCGGTCTGCCAGTCCTCGATGATGGCTTTCATGCGGCTAAGGTTCCACGGCACGATCTCCCATTTTCCGCTTTTGCCGCTGTCGATGTCCATCAGGTCAAACGAGAACACCATGTCAAGTTCGCGATGCGCGGGATCGACATAGGAAAATCCCGTCGCGCTGCTGGAAAACGGCGTCTCACCGACGCACATGCAATCCCTTCCGGCAAAACACGTTCTGCGCATCTCCCGCAGATAATCGTGCGCCGCGGGCAGGTCTGCAAAGTGCTCCGGCGCAAAGACGTATCCTTCCGGCGAGGGTGTGCCGGAGCCGTCCGGCAATCCTTCCGCCTTGGCGATGAGGTTGATGACGTCCATGCGGAAGCCGTCCACGCCACGGTCAAACCAGCGGTTCATCATGGCGTACACCTCTGCGCGAACGGCGGGGTTTTGCCAGTTCAAATCCGGCTGCTTTTCGGAGAATAGGTGCAGATACCATTGATCAGTGGTTTCGTCATACTTCCATGCGGACGGCGTGAAGAAGGAAGCCCAATTATTGGGTTCTTTTCCGTCTTTTCCATCCCGCCAAATGTAGAAATCACGATACGGGTTATCCTTGCTCTTCCGAGACTCCACAAACCACACGTGCTCGTCCGAGCTGTGGTTGACCACGAGATCCATGATCAGCCTTAGCCCGCGCGCGTGGAGCCCCGCCAGCAGCGCGTCAAAATCCGCCATCGTGCCGAACTCGCGCATGATGGCCTCGTAGTTGCTGATGTCATAGCCCATATCGTCGTTCGGCGAATCGTAGACCGGGTTGAGCCAAACCGCACCGACGCCGAGCGAGGCGATGTAGTCGAGCTTTTGTGTGATGCCGTTCAAGTCGCCGATACCGTCGCCGTTGGAGTCAAAAAAACTGCGCGGATAGATTTGGTACACCGCGCACTCTTTCCACCATGCTTGTTCGATTACAGAATCCATACAATCATCCTTTCGACGGAAGGTTCTTTATTGATTCAAGAGACGTTTCTCTCAGCAAGTTAGCAACGGCACGATAAAGCGGCATTTCCTGCATTTCTGCTATCAACCGCAAGATTGCTTCCGCGGCTTCGTGCGTGCGTCCGTATCCGGGCATCAGCGTTTGCAGCAAACCGGCTGAGACGTTATTCTCCGCACGGCGGAACGATGAGAATGCATCAGCGTAATCTCCTTCGAGCAGTGCAAGCGTACACTGCACGGCTTTTACCTGAATCTCCTCGAACGCCGCAGCCTGTTCCCCGCGCTGAAGGCGCAGCAACCCAACATATAGATGAAACAACGCATCTTCGCGCAGCTCCTGCGCGGGTTTTCGCGCGGGTTCACGTGCGGAGAGGTCGATTGCTTGCCAATCATCACGCTGCCAGAGATATTTGCCCGCACCGTGCGGAAACGTCGCGAGTTGCTCCGGTAAAATGATGCCGAAATCGCACAGCACGCCGTCCGAGAACAGCAGCTGCACCGCGTCGCCGTAGACGCCCCGAAGCGCGTCGACTTCACCGAGCTGCGAGAGCGAGCCTACTTCCGCGATGATCCGTTCTTTCGCGTCCGGCTCGACAAACACCAGATAATCGAGATCGGAACTCTCGTCAAACCGTTCCCGCTCGGCGTTGGAGCCGAATGCCGCCACCGCGAGCACGCCGCTCTGTTTCGCGTAGAATGCGGTGATGTCGTCCATGCGGCGCAGTAGCCGCTCGCGTAACCCAGCACGCATGGGTTATATCTCCTCGAATTTCAACATTGAAATATCCAATACCCGCAGGTTCGCCTGCACGATCTCACCGTCACGCAGGATCGCGCGGTTTCCGAACGCGTCGGTGTAATCCAAGCTCGCTCTACCGGAGACCGCGATCACGGGTGTGTTGAGCCGTTCTACGCTGTTGCCGACGTCGCCGCCGAGTAGCAGCGATTCCGGAAGATTGAGTACAACTGTGCCGGGAGTGCGGAGAAACACTGGGATTTCGTCACGATTCGCTTTTACGAACAATGTTTGCCCGCCGGCAATCGTCTCTCGCGTTAGCAAGCTATACCACTGCCCATCCGGCAGATACACGTCGCGTCCGGCTGCACCTTCGTGCAGCACAGGAGCGATGAGCAAGTCACCGAGCATAAATTCGTCGTGGCACGTTTGCGCCTGCGCATCATCGGGATAATCCAGCACGAGGTGCCGCATCATCGGCAGCCGCGATTTGACCGCAATCTGCGCCTGACGCAGCAGCTCCGGCAGCAGATTCATCCTCAGTCGCGCATAGAACCGCGCAACACGCTCCACGCTTTCGTCATCTGCGTGCAGGGCGATGTTCCAAGGGCTTCTGTCGTTGACCAAGCCGGTGTCAAACCCGCCGAATTGCCCACCGAGCGGCTCGCTGTGCCACTGCATCACGGGCACAAACGCCGCCATCGCGGTCGAACGCAGGTATAGTTCGGCGGAGGGTAACGGACCTGCAAACCCACCGATATCAAAGCTCCAGAACGGCACACCGCTTAGACCCAGCGAAAGTCCCGCGCCCAATACTGCACGCATCTCTTCAAAGGAAGATACCTGATCGCCCGCCCAGTGAATCGGCGTGGTCTGCGCGCCGAGATAGCCCGCGCGGGAAAACAGGGTGCGGTCTTTGCCGATTGCGCGGGTGTACGCCGCCTCATAATCCGCAACATAGCGGTTGCGCATGGTCACACCACTCTGTCCGTTATGAAAACGAGTCGTCAAGTCGTGCATAAATTCGCCGCCGTCGGTTTTGAAGCCGTCCACGCCCATTTCGAGAAGATACCGCCGCTTCTCCATCCACCACGAGCACAACTCCGGCACAGTGAAATCCGGCACATGCGCGCCGATGAACCACTGCCGCGGGATGCGATAGGGGGTTCCGTCCGCGTTGAGCACCACATACCCCTGCTCCAACGCAAAGGCATCGTCGCGGTCATGCTGCGGGCAAACTTCACCCTCTTCGAGCTGTTTGAGTGCGGGAATCTGCCAGAGGATGAGCTTGATGCCCATGCGGTGCATGCGATCGATCATCGCCTGCGGATTCGGCCAGGGCTCACGGAAACGAAGGTCGGAAGCAGAAAACGCTTCCCCGCCATCTTTCAAGTCATATTCAGCGCCGTTCCAGAGATAGAACGTCGCCTCGTCGCTCCACGCTTCGATGACCAGCGAAGTTGCGGGATAGCCGGAGGCTTCGATCTTGTCGAGCTGCTCCTCTACGTCCTTCTGGCTCTTCCACCGGTTGGCGGAGACCCACGGGCCAAACGTCCAATCGGGTGGCAGCACCGGCTCTCCTGTCATCTCGACAAACTGCGCGACGATCTCGCGCGGTGTGCCGTAGAGAAAATAAACGTCGCAGTCGCCTTCCGGCAGTGTGATCTCCACATTTCCCGCCGTGAGGGTAAAGACTGCCGCGGCATCGCTCTGGACAAACACACCGTGCCCATCGTTGCAAAAGAAGAACGGCAACGGAAAATACGAGTTCTCGCCCTGATGGGTGAACTTCTCGATGATGGTCGTCTCCGTCGTCTTGCCCATGCGGTCTACACCGTCGAAGCGCTCGCCCATGCCGTAGGCAATCGTGGCATTACAATCATAGGAAAGCACACTGCGCCCATCAACCGTGCGCTCGCTCAGGTTTCGGATTCTATTGCTATTCTGATTATGGAGTCGGGTCATACTTACCTTTCAAAACACCCCCGTAAAGGGGGCATTACTTGTGATCAATTCTTTTCTATATGGGCGTGTGATCGCCTGCGGGTTAAATCCTGCGCGTGGATTGCCGTTCCACGATCTCCAACGGCAGCACGATGCAACGGGGTTCTTTCTCCAGATTGTTGATGTCGTCGAGAATGATCTCCACTGCGAGCTTTCCCTTCAGCTCGATATCCTGCCCGACCGTGGTGATGGAAGGAGAGGTATACTCCGAAATATTCAGGTTGTCAAAGCCCATGATGGAAAGATCGTCGGGGATCTTTCGCCCCATCTCCAGCGCCTTTTTCAGCGCGCCGACGGCGAGGATATCCGCCGTGCAGAACATCGCGGTGATATCGTTTTTCTGGCTGAGCACGCGTTCTGCGCTCTCCATACCGCTTTCAAAGCTGACCACGCCAGGAAACACCAACTCTTTGCGATAGGGAATGTTACTTTCTTCCAGCGCGCGGCGATATCCTTCAAAGCGCAGCTGTGTGACGCCCTGATCCCGCAGCGTACCCGAGACAAACGCGATATTGCGGTGTCCCAGTTCCAGCAGATACTGCGTCGCCATATATCCGCCTTTGCGGTCGTCAATCCGCACCTCGTGGAATTTTTCGGTGTTCTGATAGGTATCCACGAGCACCACGGGCATATTTGCCTTCTTCAGGTCCTTATAAAACTCTTTGGAATAGGAACCCACGATGATCATGCCGTCGAGGCTTCTCTGCTGCGCGAGCTTGAGAAAGCTCTCGTCCGCGTCGGTGCCGGAGACGATCACGTGATAGCCTTCCTGCCTGCATTCATATTCGATGCTGCTGAAGAGCTTGCTGTAAAAGGGATTGTCGAACATCAGCTTGCTGCCGGGCTCGGTCTGTGGGCTGCAAACGCCGATCAAGCGGGAACGATGGCTTGCCAAGCCCCGCGCGGTATAGTTGGGCACGTACCCCAGACGTTCCACCGCGCTGAGCACGAGCTCCCGCGTTTCCGGGCGGACGCCCTCTTTGTCGTTGAGCACATAAGAAACCGCGGCGATGGACAGCCCGGTGTCCTCCGCAACATCCTTGATCGTGATTCTCTTACCCAAGCCGAGTTCCTTTCCCGCCAGATGCGAGGTGCAATATTTTATCGGTAAAATCAACGAATTGGCTGTGTGCAACCGCCCCGGGGCGGCCATGAATGTCCGCCCGTTCAGGGCTTCCAAAGATCCACAGGATCTTTGGATGTCTGCGACACCGCCCTTCACCCCTTGATTCCACCCAGCGTGAGACCGTCTTTCATCTTGCTCTGTGCCGCCAAATAGATCAGCACCACAGGTACAATCGAGATCAGGCTACCCGCCATCTGGACACCAAAGTTTCGCTCAAACTGACCGTTGACCATGCCGAGCGCGACGGGAACGGTCATCATCTCGGGCTTTGTGAGCATCACGAGCGGCCAGAGATAGTCGTTCCACGCGTCCATAAACGTGATGACCGCATACCCCGCGATCACTGGGAGCGACAGCGGCAAAATCACCTTCCAGAGGATCGTGAAGTACGAGGCTCCGTCGATGCGCGCAGCGTCGATGTAATCGTCCGGAATGGTGCGCATGTGCTGCACGAGCAGGAAGATGCCGAACACGCGAAACAGCGACGGAATGATCACGCTGCCATAGGTGTTGCTCAGCCCCGCGCTGTTGAAGAGCATGAACAGCGGAATCAGCGTGCTCTGAAACGGGATCATCAGCGTCGCGAGATACACTTTCAAAAGTGCCTCGCTGCCCCTAAATGGAATCTTCGCAAACGCAAATGCCGCCATGCAGCAGGTGACGATCGAGATCGCCGAATACGACACCGACACGATCGTACTGTTGAGCAGCACTTTGCCGAACGGGAACCGCGCGAACAGATCGAGAAAGTTCTGCAACGTGATTTCCTTCGGGAACCACTCGATCGGGTAGGTGAAGATCGCGGTCTGCGTCTTTAGCGCGGTGATGATCATCCAATACAACGGGATGACGATCAAAAAACCGATGCCGCTGGCGAAGACGTAGAACCAAAGATTCGAGAGTGATTTGTTTCTGTTACGCATCATAGTTCACCCACTTTTTCTGGAGCTTCTGCTGGAGATACGTAAACAGGAACACGATCAAAAACAATAGCCACGACAGTGCGGAGGCATACCCCATTTTATAATAACTAAAGCCATATTTGTAGATGCGTTCCACAATTACCTGCGTTGCGCCCGCGGGACCCGCGTTGGTCATGATCATCACCTGCGGGAAAAGCATGAACGAGTTGATCAGGCTGATGATCAGAACAAAGAATACCATCGGCGTGAGCATGGGCAGCGTGATCTTGAGGAAGCTCTGGAATCTGCCCGCACCGTCGAGATGCGCCGCTTCATAATAGATCGGGTTGATGTTTTTCAGTCCACCGAGGAAGATCAAGCCGTAGAAGCCCATGTCCTTCCAGACCGAAGCAAGCACGATGCCAAACATCGCCCATTTAGGATCCTGCAACCACGCGGGGCCTTCGATGCCCACGCGCAGAAGAATGTCGTTGAGAATGCCGTACTGCGGATCAAGCACCCATTTCCAGATGATCGCGCCCGCAACCCAGCTCGTCAGCACCGGAATGTAGAACAACAGCCGGAAAAACGCCGTGCCCTTTCTGGGTTTGTTGAGCAGCATCGCAATGCCGAGCGAGGAGACAAGCATCAGCGGGATATACAGCACCATGTATTGCGCCACATGTAGGAGTGACACCCAGAACTCTTTGCTTTTGAGAATTTTTGCGTAGTTCTCAAAGCCGATAAAATTTTCTTGCCAGAACGAAGGCGAAAAAAGCGCAAGTCCCTTGATTCCGCTCCAGGAGGTAAAGCTGATGCCGAACGACAGCGCAAACGGTATGGCTGCGATCAGCAAAAAGCCAACCATGCTTGGCGCGAGAAAGGCGGACGCGGTAAGCGTGTGATTGTTCCGGTTTTTCCGCATTGAGACTCCTCCAAATCCGGTTGGCGGGAGCAGGAAGAGTCCTGCTCCCACCAACGAAACAACGTGATGTTAACCGAGGGTGATGGCGGCTTCGAGTGCGGCCTGCGCATCATCGAGCGCCTGCTGCGGGGTCTTGGTTCCGTTGGCTGCGGCTTCGAGTTCCGCGCCAAGGATGTCGCCCATCTGGCTGAACTGTGCGATCTGCGGCACAGGCACAACATAGTCGAGGGAATCAAACACTGCCTGACGGTTTGCCGGCGGGGTCAGCTTTGCATACTGATCCATCGCGGTCTGATACGTGGCGCACGGCAGTTCCCAACCGAGCTGGATGCGCAGCTGCGCAACCTGTTCGCTCGTTGCAAGGAACTCGATCCACTTATAGGCTGCTTCCGCATTTTCGGAATCCGCGCTGATGGCCAACCCGTTTGCGAAATAGTGTGTGGCCTTGGTCACCGCGCCGGGTTCAACTGCGATGTCCCAGTTGAAGGCGCAATCGGTCGTGAACGACGGGAACGCCCAGATGCCGGTAACGATCATGCCGGTTTTGCCGAGTTTGAACATGCCCCATTCATCGAGGCTGCCGCGCTGTTCCGTGCTGGGGCAGATGTTGGTGACCTGCACGTTGTCGACAAGACGCTGGAGCGCTTCTACGTTTTCCGCACGGTTGACGGTGAACGCGGTGTTGTCGTCGTTGAGCAGACCGCCGTTGTACTGCTTGACTACTTTGAAGAATTCATAGGTAGAGATCGGCTGAATCAGACCGTAATAGTCTTCGCCGAGGGCTTTGATCTTCAGCGCGGCTGCATCCGCATCCGCCCAGGTCCAGTCGGCCGTCGGGTAGGAGACGCCAGCCTGATCAAAGAGGTCCTTGTTGTAGATCAGAACGACGGTGGAGTAGCTGTACGGCATGCCATATTTCACGCCGTTCAGCGAGAACGCCTGCACGGATTTTTCCGTCAGCATGCTCAGATCGGTGGTGGTTGCCGCAGTCATCTCGTCCAGCGGCAGGATTGCGCTCTGGTCAACGTAGGACGGGAACGCATCGAGACCGAGTTCGAAGCAGTCCGGCGCGTCGCCGCCGCCGATGCGGGTCTGCAGCTGCGTGCCGTAGGTGTCCCAACCGAATGTTTCGATGTTGATCTTGATGTTGGGATTGTCCTTTTCAAACAGGTCTTTCATCAGACCGAGGGTCAGAAGTCCGCCTTCATTAGCAGAGAAGTTCATGAAGTCGATCGTGATCGGCTCCGCAGCAGGAGCCTCGGGTTCCGTAACCATTGCTTCTTCCGTTGTAACGGGTTCGGTGGCTTCCGGCGCCGCGGGCGCCTGGCAACCGGCAAAGAGACCCAAAACCATGAGCACAACCATAAGGATTACCGTGGATTTTTTCAGCACAATTCTTTCCTCCTTTTAAACTTTCCATTCATGATAAGAAACGGTGACCCTTAAGCGTTTAAGTTCGCAAATTCATTTTATACCGTCCGTCTCGTTTTTTCAATCTTTGTTTGTCGTGTTTTGAATCTTGCAGGAACGAACAGAAATGAAAAAGATTCGCTTAAGCGTTTAAGTGACTTGATTATATGTCATGTTTTTCAGCGTGTCAATATGGTTTCGCTTAATTTTTTTGAAGTTTGCGCTAAAAAAGCGCGCCGAGCGCGCTTGGAAGCGTTTCGCTGCATCTTGCCGTCAATACGCGATCTGGTGTTTTGCTCGCTCGTGCTTCATACGATTGGATAGAAAAAGCGAAGAATGACTAGATCAATCGGTTGAACAGATCCGAAACCCGAAAGCCTATGAGTGAAGAATACTCCTCTAAATAATCATATGCACTATCCCGAAAAACCGCAACCATAAGCACCAAATATACCGTTAGGCATGCGATCACGAGCGCGGCGATTGTCAGACCGCGACCCAGATACTTTTTCTTTGCGGCACGAAAACCGAACACGATCAGTACGATTTCTATCGCGATTAGTGCCACGCTAATCCAGATACTTCCCTCCAGGAAAGAGATGACACTGGCAAAGTAACCGATCAATGACAGCACAAACGCAGCCACGCCCCAACCGTTGAACCCGCGCTTCTGCGCCGGAACGGGTATATACACCACGTTTGACGTGTTCGGATTCATGGTTTGCACCACCGGACTTCCCGCAGGAACATTCGGCATTACCGTCGGCTGTGTCGCGGCCGGACGATTCGCACCCGCCATCACTTCCCCGCACTCGGGGCAAAAGTTGCCGCTGCTCTGTGTTCCACAGTTTGAACAGTACATCGTTCGTGCTCCTTTTCGTCTGCTATGATATATATCGTACCGGCTATTCCGGCAGCAGATCACAACCTCGATTGGATCGTAACTTGAAGAGAAATTATCCGAATTCATTGTTTATTTACTGTTCTTATCATACCATATACCATTCTGAAGCGAAATACCAAATTGAAACCGTGTTTTCCTATGCGATGCTTTTTCCGTTAAGAAGGCATACTATCTTCTCTCGAATTTCATAAAAAGAAAACAAATGTTCTATTCCGCATTGTCTGTTCACGTCCTGTTTTGATATAATACGAATAGACGTTTGCCATCGTTATTTGTTTGATTATTATGTAGACAAACCTGATCTGCCACGAACGCGAGGTATCCTTTGGAACGCACGATACTGCATTGCGACTGCAACTCCTATTTCGCTTCGGTCGAGTGTATCTCGCGGCCGGAGCTGAAACTCGTGCCCATGGCGGTATGCGGCGATCCGGACAGCAGACACGGCATTATCCTCGCAAAAAATGACCTCGCCAAACGATACGGCGTGCAGACGGCGGAGACCATCTGGCAGGCAAAGCGGAAATGCCCGCAGCTCACGCTGGTTGTGCCGCACCACGACCAATATGTGGAGATTTCCGATCAGATCAACTTGATCTACGGGCAGTATACGGATCTGGTCGAACCGTTTTCCATCGACGAATCCTGGCTGGACGTGACCGGTTCGCTCCACAAATTTGGCAGCGGACAGCAGATTGCCGACGAACTGCGCCGCAGAATACACGAGGAGATCGGCATCACGATCTCTATCGGCGTATCGTTCAATAAGATTTTTGCAAAGCTCGGCAGCGACTATAAAAAGCCGGATGCGACAACCTGCATCACGCGCGAGAACTATCAATCGATTCTCTGGCCGCTTCCCGCGCGGGACATGATGGGCGTCGGGAAGACGACTGCGGAGCACCTCTCCCGCATGGGCATCGAGACCATCGGCGATATCGCGCGCGCCGGACGCGAGCAGATACGGCTGCTCCTCGGACGCAGCGGCGAGACGCTCTGGGAATACGCCTCCGGCATCGATCCAAGTCCCGTTCGCCCGCAAGATGAATCGGATCAGCCGAAAAGCGTCGGCAACAGCATCACCTTTGCGCACGATCTGGTCGGTAAACAGGAGATCTGTGCAGGGCTTCTCGCGCTGAGTGATCAAGTGGGTTCGCGCCTCAGAAAACACGGACTGTACTGCTCAACGGTGCAGATCCAGATCAAGGACCCGCTGCTGACGACCATCTCGCGCCAGCAAAAGCTCACAGCGCCGACCAACGTCACACGCGAAATCTATGAGGCAGCCTGCGCTATCGTCGAAAAATCCTGGTCGATGTCCGCGCCCGTGCGGCTGCTCTCGGTCACCGGAACGAATCTGAGCGATTGCTGCACCGAGCAGATGACGCTCATCGGTGACACGACCGAGGATAAGATCAAGAGCGCGAAGATCGACCGCGCGATGGACAGCATCCGCTCACGTTATGGCAAGGATTCCATCTCCTACGCGCGGCTGATGAAAAAACCGAAGGAATAATGACGCACAGAGCGCAAATCATGCACGAGCAAAACCCTGCGATATCGCAGGTTCCTGTTCAAAATGAAGCGTTCGTCGCCGCAGCCATTGCGTTTTGTATCGCAAGCTACAGCCGTTCTCATTCGTACTCCATTCGTGTTTTTAGACGGAACTATATAAGAAAGATATGTCGCCATATCAAATTAAAGTATTCACTTTAATTTTCTGTAGTGGTAACATCATTTCAACATAGAAACGGATGAAATCCGCAAGCAAACAGGAGTAACCATGAACGTAGACCATACCATTTCCCCGCGCGCATTACCGACCTATTTGCGCGGGATAGGCCTTCTTCTCTCGGACGCTTACCGCTTCCCGAGAAACAGAATCCACGAAACCGTCGTCATCGAAGACGGGCGCAAATTCCGCATCTTCAAAAATGCGGTACGAATGGACGCAGGAATGCCGCCGGTACAGGGCGTGTTTCGGGTATGGTTTCATTCCAACACGTCCGCAAAATTCACGATGTTCTATGCCAACTTTATGATACCGTTCTTCCTCGGCATGCAGGGGTTTCGCTCCAAGCTATGGCTGATCAATGACGAAACCGGAGATTTCGGCGGCATCTATGAATGGACGGCGTTAGCAGATGCCGAGCGGTATGCAAACTCGTTTGCGATGCGGCTTTCCAGGATGCGCTCCGTGCCCGGCTCGTTTTTCGGCGAGTTTTTCTCCGTTGACGATCCGCGCGCAAAGGCGGGCAGAACCGCACAGGGTAACAACGCATGAACCTCACGACGAAAAAGGTCGAGTCCGCAGAGCAGACCGCGCACGACGCGCTGTTTGACACCAGTGCACGCATCTCCAATAAGAAGCGAGAGGCCATGTTGGACGCCGCGGTGCTGATCTTCTCGCGGGACGGATACGACGGCGGGAAAACCCTCGAAATCGCGCGCGAAGCAGGCGTTTCGGAAGCGACGCTGTTTAAGTATTTCGGCTCCAAACACGGGCTTCTTTCCGCGCTGAGCGAACGGATTGTAGACCGCATCTTTCGTCCGTATCTACTCACAGCGCTGGAGCAAAGCGGCGATGACACTTCACCGGAGCAGGCTATCGCATCCATCATGCAAAACCGCATCCGAATTATCAAAGAGAACCTTCCGCTGCTGCAGATTCTGCTTGCTGAAGCGCCGCGCAATCCAGTCGCATTCTCAGGTCTTTTGGAGCAGGCGCTCCCGCATATCTTTACGCTGGCCGATTCGTTTCACGAGACGCACATGCATAAAGGCGTGTATCGCAATCTTGACCCACGCCTTGTCTCCCGCACGTTCCTGAGTCTGATGCTCGGATGTGTTGCACTCAGCAGCATAATGCCAGAACAGTTTCAATTTGGAACAGAAGCATCCGAGGCCGAGATGCTTGCCGACGTGTTCCTCAATGGCGTTGGCAATCACATTTAGCAGAGAACACAATCATGCGGCAAGAAAATAGCCGGATCAATACACTCCGGCTATTTCACATAATGTTCTGGAAGATTATCTATGCCAGCTCACCCGCCACCGCGCCCGCGATCAATACCAATAATACAATCAACGGTGCGGGAATCTTTTTACTCATGAGCAGAGCGGTGGTGATCGCTGTAACGGCCAGCACCTCCGGCGAGAACCCGTTTCGAGCCAGAAGCACCAGTGCAGCAGCCGCGATTAATCCGCCCGCGACCGCCGTGATCCCGCGGAGTGATATCTTGATTGCGCGAATCTGCTTCAGCTGCTCCCAGATCGGGTAGACGAAATAGATCAGTAGGATGCCTGGCAGGAAGATGCCAACCCCTGACGCAGCCGCCCCTACAATCTGGCGCAGCGCGCCTGCGCCGCTTGCGGCCAAGCCGCCCGCAAACGCGCTGAAGCTGAACATCGGCCCCGGAAGACCCTGCACCAAACCGTACCCGGTCAAAAACTGCTGCGCGGTCAGGCTCTGCGTGGCTTCCACCAGGTCGCCATACATCATCGGTATCACCACCTGACCACCGCCGATGACGAGGTAGCCATAGCGGTAGAAGTCCGCAAACAGCCGCGCGATCGGATTGCCCCAGAATAACTCGATCAGAATACCGGCAATTGCAAACCCCACAAACACGAGTAAATAGCGCCACGGTGGACGAATCCTGGCACGGTTCCAGATGTCTTTCTCTTTAGAGCCGGCAATGCTGATCAACCCACCCGCGATCAGGACGGCAGGGAAAATCCACGGTGTGCGCAAAAACGCAGTGATCGCCGCGCTGGCAACAAAGAGCAGTCCCGTCAGCCAGTCTTTAACGACCTTTCTGCCGATGCGCCATCCGGCGGAGAGCATGAACCCAACCGCCATAGGACCCACAAACCGCAAAAGCGAAAGCGAAGGCTGCACGCGCGCCAGCCAAACATACAAAAACGACAACGCCGTCATCAAAACAAGCGCAGGAAGCGCCCAAACCAGAAACGTCAACAGCGCGAGCAAGGGTCCTCCGACGCGATAGCCGATGGCGATGATGGTCTGCGTACTGCTTGGCCCCGGTAAAATTCCGGTGAGTCCAATCAGTTCCGTCATCTCCTCTTCGGTGAGGTACTGCCGCTTGACCACGAGCTGGTCGATGAACACGCCGTAATGCGCCTCCGGTCCGCCATAGGCCCCGAGCGCGCAGACGGCAACATCCCCAAGGAACTTGCCCCAAGGGATCTGCAAGGGTTGATCCTGTTGATGTTCCATTCGTGCCCTCCGAAAGATCAAGTTTTCTTAACAATATTTATTATCGTTATATTCATATTATCCGATATAATCTATAAATACAAGATATGTGGTGTTTAAATATTTGATTGAGGTGAGCCATGACGCAACAAGACCAGATCGATAGCATCATCCGAAGACGCATGCACGGATTGTATCTTTCCCGTCCCTGCAGGGAGCTGGATACACTGTCCCATGAGCTGATGGGGCTGCACAGCTGGTTTTATCGAAACGTGGCGTTCTCCGCGCTAATTCGCGGTGCGGACATCGCGGGCTGGAAAACGCGGCTGACAAAGACCTGGCTCTATCGCGGCACGCTGCACGGCGTTGTCTACGAAGACCTGCCGGAGCTACTCGCGCTGCATCAGGGCGAATCGTATTTGACCCGCATGTTCGGGCAAACGCTTGTCGAGAGCGCAGCGGAGGAAGTCATCCGCTATATGGAGGACGGCGTGACCTCACGCGCGGAATTCCGGCGCATTTTCGCGGGACAGTACAGCGGCGAGATGATCGACGCCCTGTTTTCGCCCTGGGGCGGCATCTTCGTTTGGCTCGCGCGGCAAGGTCGCGTTGCATTTCGGGATATGACGAGCCGGGATTTTGACCTGATCTCCGCCGAGCCGACGCAGACGCTGGAGGATGTGCTGCCGGAGCTGGTGCGCCGCTTTTTTACGGTCTACGGGCCTGCGACGCTCGCGGATGCCGCGTGGTTTTTCGGTTTCTGGAAAGCGGAAGCCAACATTCTCAAAAAACTTCCGCTGGACGATCTGGAGCAGTTTGAGCTGAACCGCAGCACATACTTTTTTGCGCCGGAAACACAGACCGAAGACATTCCGGAGCTGACGCTGCTTTCGGGGTTTGATCCGTTCATCGTCTCCTATTCCGATCGCAGTGCGGTGGTACCCGCCGAGCACAAATCCAAACTCATCCTCAAATCCGGCATCTGCAATCCCTCCATAGCGGTCAACGGACGCGTCGCGGGAATCTGGAACATCGTGAAGAACGAGCCCGTTGTCGAGTTCTTTGAAAAGCAACCCAAGCGGATCATCTCCGAGGCAAAAGCGCGCGTGGACGCCATCCGCTGGCGCGTTCGTTAGAGCAACCACGACGGGCTTTTCTCACCTTTTTACTGAAAAACCTGCCAACGAAAGATAATCAACGCGCGTTGCGTATTGACAGCCAATTTTGATTGCGATAGGCTTGTTTTAGTCGAAGAACAACGCTAGAAAAGCTTGTTTTTAAACAGTCAATTACACCGAATTCATCATACCCCGGAGGTAACATTTCATGGCATGTTTCCTGGTTTCCGCTGCTGAAGCGGCCATCGTCACCGTCACAACGCAGATCGTGCTGGCGCACGAAAACAAGCTGCTCCCGAAATACCGCCGCGAGGCGGAAGAGACAAGCGAACAGCACGCGGCGAAGATTCCGTTCTCCCACAAACTGCGTTGGTTATCCAACCTGCTTTGGGGCGGATCGCTCCAGCTTGCGTTTGAGCATGTCTGGCACGGTGAAATTGTCCCGTGGACGCCGTTTCTGACGGCAGCTGCAACCCCGGCAGAGGCGACGATCATGCTGCATGAGATGTCCACCGTCGGCGTCGGGATGGCCTTGCTTGTCACCGCAGTTTGGGGCGCGATGGTGCTCGTCTCCTCCTCACTGGAGAAAAAGACGACGCTGCCCGCACTCGCGGAATAAACGCGTATGACGCTGCTTGTTACCGTATTCGCGGCAATCATCTGCACGGTGCTTTGGTATAAAAAAGCCCCGCAGGATGAGATGAAACTCAGCACGCTCTGCTTTCTCTACTGGGGCGCGTCTTTGATGTGGTTCGTCGATGCGATTTACGAGTTTGCGGCGGAACCCGCCTCGTTCTTCACCCCCGTACCGGCGGATTTGCTCAACGACCTGTTTCTGGGGCTGTCTGTCGTCGCACTCGGCCTGATCGTCTGGCTCATCGTGCTGCTCGTCAAAGACCCGCGCGGCGTGTTCAAAGCCATGCTTCAAAAGAAATAACAAGACCAAGTTTCGATTCCGCCGGCGTACACAGCGCGGCGGATTCTTTTTGTCCCAAATCGCTTTATCCATACGATTCTTGAATCACGCCAAACGGAGGAAACATGTTCGATTCAATCGAAGCCTTTGCGCTCGCATGGGAGCAGGCAGGCGGTCACGGAGACCGGCAGGCGCGCATCGAACGTAACGCGCGCTGGATTCCCTACTACTCGTTTCTGGCAACAGGGCGCGAGGAAATGGATGCCGCCATCGATCCGCATGCGGCGGAGATGACGCAACTCTTGCTTGATCGCGGGCTCGTCCGCGCGTGCGATCACGTGCTGGACATCGGTTCCGGCACGGGCGCATTTTCGCATGCGTTCGCCGCGCGGGGGCTTGATGTCACCGCGCTGGAGATGGACGCGGCGTCCCTCTCTGTCAGCCGCGCGCAGGCGGAAACACTGGGTCTCTATAACATACGCTATGAGAATAGCATGTGGGAAACGTATCAAACAGACCGAAAATTCTCGTTCGTATTCACCTCCATGTGTCCCGCTATCTGCAACTTCACTGAGTTGGAGCGCATGGAGTCGTACGCCAGCGAAGCCTGCGGCATCATCGCGGTCACGCGCGGATCGTATGATCTCCACAGAAAACAGCTCATGCAGCGGCTGGATGTTCGCCCGCAGGGCGGTATGACGACGGAGACGCTCTGGTATATCGAGGCGCTGTATCTTTCCGGCAGGCAAGCGGACGTCTCAAACTTCTCTCGCAAATTTGAGTACTCCATGCCGCTCTCGGATGCAATCGCGCGCAACGAACGTTACTTCGAAATCTTCGGCATCCCGGCAGAGCAATCCCACCCGATCTTGACAGCTTATTTCCACAGCGTCGCAGAGAACGGCCTCGTTCGCGACGAAACGCAGCTCAACACCGCGCTGATCACGTGGCGCGTTTAACCACGCCGACTGTTGACAGGGCAACGCATTCTTAGCATAATGAAAGCTAGTATTCTTCTTTCAGGAACATGTCTTTTTTTGCGAAGAAACCAAAATCCGGAGGTGCCTATGGGTAAACCGCGGCTGGCAGCCGAACCGATCCTTACCGCAGAATCGCGGCATCAGCTCGCTCCGTCGAAGCGCTCCACGCCGCTGGTGCGGCTGGGACGCGCGCTCATCCCCGCCTATCTGAAATACGCGCTCGCATTCACCGGTGTGGAGATTCTCTCGCCGGATCGCATTCTCGATGAACTAAGAGATTTTCAGCAAAAGCGTTCGCGCCTGATCGTCGCGTTTCGGCACCCATACGGCGACGAACCGCAGCTGATCTTCCACGTGTTTGAAAATATGCTGCCGCGACTGGCTAGAAAAGCGGGGTCACCGCTGAAACACGAACCCGGCCTGCGGCTTGTGCACGATTACGCCGTGGCGCTCTGGGGTGATGCGTTCATCCGCTTTCTGCTGCCGCGCGCGGGCGCGATGCCCGTCTATCACGTCAAGTGCGAGGCAGGCAGCCTCTCCAGCATCCGCGCCGTCCTCAAGGACGGCCCGAATCCGCTCGGCCTTGCGCCGGAAGGACAGATTTCTTACCACAGCGAAACCCTGCCGCGCATTGAGCAAGGCGCGGTGCGCATGGGGTTCTGGTGCGCAAGCGATATCGAGCGCGCGAACCGCACGGAGGAAGTGCGCATTCTGCCGATCTCGATACATTATCAATATGACAAGCGCGACCATCGCAAGGTCGTTGCTCACGTCTGCAAGCTGGAACAACTCTGCGGGCTTTCGCAAGGTGCAAACAAGATTGAGAACACGCTGGCGGAGCTATTGCCGCGCCTTGTCGCGGTTGAGCATCGCTTGCTCGCAATTACAGAGTCGTTCTATACCGCAACCTACAACTATCAAACACCCGATGCACATCCGGACGAGAGCGACGCGCAGAACCGGCAGCGTCGCTGGAATGCGCTGCTGCCCGCGGCGCTATCGGTCGCGGAGCACGCGCTCGGCATCGATCCCAGTCGGGAAACCGTCGTCCAGCGGATGTATCGCGTGCGGCTCGAGGGCTGGGCACGCGTAAAGCCCGAAGAATCGCTCAAGGGTCTCTCAAAGCTGGAGCTTGCGCTTGCCGACCGCCGCACGGGCGAAGGCTGGTTTGCCATGCAGCATATGGAGCTTGTCGATTTGATGAGCTATCACGACGTATCTTATATGGAGAACGACACCCCGCCAAGCGACGACCGGATCGTGGAACACGTGTTGAACCTCGCCGATCTCGCGAGCAGACTCATGGGCGGAAACATCACCAATCGACCGAACGACATCCGCAAACGCGCCTTCATCGTGCCCGGCGATTGCGTCAACCTCACCGCGCTCATGCCGGAATATCACGCACACCCGAAGCATACCGCGAAAGTTGCTACGGAGCAGCTCGCAAAAAATCTGGAATCTTGCATAGAAAGGTATCATCATGAAACAAGTCGCTGACAACAAGGTCTCGCATTCCTCCCGCCTGCCGCTTTCCGTGAAACTCGGTTTCGGCATCGGCGATCTCGGCGGAAACCTGTTTTTCACCGCGATGGGGTTCTACTCGCTGATCTATCTGACGGATACGGTTGGCGTCTCCGCCGCGCTCGCGGGCATCGCCATCCTGGTCGGTAAATTCTGGGATGCGGTCACCGACCCGCTTGTGGGATTTCTCTCCGACCGCACGCGTTCCCGCTGGGGTCGCAGAAGGCCCTATCTGCTCTTCGGCGCGATTCCGCTGCTGCTTGCGATGTGGTATTTCTTCTCCGCGCCTGATTTTTCCAGCCGTCAGACGGCAGGTTTTCTCTGGGCGACGTTTGCGCTGTGCTTGTTGAACACCGCTTACACGGTCGTCAACATCCCCTACGGCTCGCTCACGCCGGAGATCACGAAGGACTATCAGGAGCGCACCACGCTCAACGGCTTCCGCTTTAGTTTTGCCGTAATCGGTACGATTCTCGGAGCCGCGGTGGTCATTCCCATCGTGGAACTCGCTGGCAACCCGCACACCGGATATTCCATCGTCGGTCTGCTCTTTGGCTTTATTATGGCGGCGACGATTCTAACGACGTTTTTCACCGTGCGCGAAACAGCGAGCGCCGAGCAGCCCCGCCCTAAGACCAAGTTTTTTGAAACCTTCGGCGTGGTGTTCAAGAACAAAACCTATTTGCGGTTGGTCGCGGTCTACACGATGAACCTCACGGGTATCACATTTGTGCAAACCATGCTGGTCTACTATTTCAAATACATCTATCAGGACGAAGGCATGACGACCATCGCCATGCTGCTGCTGCTCGGCGTTGCGATGCTCTGCGTACCGATTTCGGTTCTGGTGGCCAAGCGCATCGGCAAGAAGCGCACCTATCAGCTTGCGCTCGGCATCCTCGTGCTCAGCTGTCTTGCGATGTTCCTCTTTGCGCACACACTCGGCATGATCTTCACCTTCTGCGTGATGGTGTTCGCGGGCGTTGGCATCGGCTTTGGCTATGTGCCGCCGTTTGCGATGCTGCCGGACGTGGTCGAGGTGGATGCGATTCAGACCAAGACCCGCAAAGAGGGCGCGTACTATGGCATGTGGACGTTCTTCTCCAAGATTGGCGTCGCGCTCGCTGCCGCGCTCTCCGGCGTGTTCCTGGGCTTTGCGAAGTTTGTGCCGAATATCGTGGATCAGACTGCTAGCGCACTGTATACGATTCGCCTCTTGATCGGGCCTGTTCCCGCGCTCATCTTCCTACTGGGTATTGTGCTCGTGCAGAAATATCCGCTGGATGAAGAGCGGTATGATGCGATTCTCGAGCAAGCGGATCAAGCGGAGCAGGCAGAGTAACGCAGATCAATCATATCCCTGCGCTCAAAGAACTATAACAACACAAACGTCCGGCGCGATCTTCGCACCGGACGTTTTTACTCTTATTCGCTTTATATTCGGAACTACAATCTAATCGCTTACCCTTTCGCCTGTTCCACGGCGGGCAGCACCTGCTCGTGAAAGAACTTCCGCGCTTCCTCCGCAGCTATCACGCTCTTGACGCCGTCGAGCGAGACCGCGACGCCGGGCTTATGGCACTGCTTGGTGCAGAACTTCGCCGCAAACGCAATCTGATCGTGAAGGCCTTTCTCCTCGATCAGATGCTGAAACGTGGAGATCACATTATACGCGCCTTTGAGATGGCAGGCGCTGCCGATACAAACCGAAAGCTCCGTCATGCGTTGTGCCCTCCATCCTTCACGTAATCCACATGCAGCAGCTCGTGTACGCGGCCTTTCAGCACATCGCCATAGAGTGCCTGTACAAGCGAATTTTCCTCCGATCGCTTGACGCTGGAGACGCGATCCACCGCGTAGAGACCTTCGCCGCGCTCCGCCTTGGCAGCGGAGGAGCTGTAGGGTTGTCCCGCGCCGCTGACGCAGCCGCCCGGGCACGCCATCACCTCGACGAAGTCGTAATGCGCCTCTCCAGCGATAATCTTCCGTACCAGCGCATCCGCATTGGCAAGCCCGCTGACGATGGCAATGCGCACTTCGCGGTCGAGATACGGCACACTTGCTTCCTTCACACCCTTCATGCCGCGCACGCCGGTCAGCGCCGAAGCATAGAGCCCGCCGCGAGACTTATCGCTGGCAAGTCTTCTCAGCACAGCCTCCGTCACGCCGCCCGTCACGCCGAAGATCACGCCCGCGCCGGACGTTACGCCAAACGGCATATCGAGCGCTTCCGGCTCCAGGTCTTCAAACACCACGCCGGACTCTTTGATCATGCGGATCAGCTCCTGTGTGGTGATCACCGCGTCCACATTTGGCACGCCATTCACGCAAAACTCGTCTCGCGCGGCCTCAAACTTCTTTGCTGTGCAGGGCATAACCGCCACGTGAAACTGCGTTCGAGAGGATGTCTTTTCCTGCTCCTTGATCACAGCAGCAAACATCTCCATCGGTGAGCGACAAGTGGAGACATGCGGCAGCAGCTGCGGAAACGTCTTCTCGCAGAACTGCACCCATGCAGGACAGCAGGAGGTAAACAGCGGCAGATCACTACCGCTTTCCAAGTGCGCGAGCAGTTCTTCACTCTCCTCCAGCACGGTCAAATCCGCACCGGTGGAGGTATCGTACACCTCGTCAAAACCCATGCGATGGAGCGCGGCAACAATCTTGCCCATGCTGTTTTCGCCTTCCCGCAAACCGAGTTCCCGCCCGAGCGCAACGCGCACAGCTGGGGCTATCTGCGCGGTGACCTTCACACCGCGGTCATCCAGCGCGCGCCAGACGCGGTTTGCATTGTCGCGCACGACGATTGCGCCCGTCGGGCAAACCGCCGCGCACTGGCCGCAGCCCACGCATGGGGATTCCGCAATCGGCACGCAGAACGCGGTGCTGATCTCCATCTTGGAGCCGCGATGCGCAAAATCGATCGCGCCGACCGCCTGTACCTCGTTGCACATGCGCACGCAGTCGCCGCAGAGGATACACTTGGCAGAGTCCCGCGCGATGCAGAGCGAGGATTCGTCCTTTTGCTGCTGCGGCGCGGTGTTGGGAAAGCGCACGCCCTCGATATTGAAGCGCATCGCGAGATCCTGCAGCTTGCATTTCCCGTTGTTGCCGCAGGTGGTGCAGTCCCGGCAATGGTTCGCCAACAACAACTCCAGAATATTCTTGCGATAACGGCGCAAGCGCTCGGTATTGGTTTTGATCACCATTCCCGATTTCGGCGGTGTGGAGCAGGCGGCTTCCAGCCCGCCGCGCTCTGTCTCGACCATGCACATGCGGCACGCGCCGTAGACCGAAAGCTCCGAGTGATAGCAAAATGTCGGCAGCTTGATGCCCGCTTTGCGGATCAATTCCAACAGGTTCTTTTCGCCGTTGATCTCTACGGGGATGCCATCCACCGTCGTAAACGCTCTTTGTTCCATCGATCAGCCCTCCCGTATGGCGTGGAATGCACAGGTAGAAATGCACGACTCGCACCGGATGCACTTGGACAAATCGATGGAGAACGGCTGTTTGATCTGGCCGGAGATCGCGTTCACCGGACAGGATTTTGCACACTTGGAGCAACCCTTGCACAGGGCGGGATCGATCCAGATGCGCTTGAGCTTCTGGCAGCTGCCGGCAGGGCACCGTTTTTCGCGGATATGCGCCTCGTACTCATCCCGGAAACTGCGAATCGTGCTCACCACAGGCGACGCCGCGGATTTTCCGAGGCCGCAGAGCGCGGTCGCCGTGATGGTGTCCGCAAGCTCCAACAGCAGTTCGATGTCGCCTTCCTCACCTTTTCCTTCGACAATGCGCTCCAGAATCGCAAGCATGCGCTTGGTTCCCTCGCGGCAGGGCACGCATTTCCCGCAGGATTCGTTCTGCGTGAAGTGCATGAAAAACCGCGCGACTTCCACCATGCAGGTGTCCTCGTCCATCACGACCAGCCCGCCGGAGCCGATCATCGCGCCCGCTTTTTTCAGCGAGTCGAAGTCCAACGGCAGATCGAGGTCTTCGCTCGTCAAGCAGCCGCCAGAAGGACCACCGATCTGCACCGCCTTAAACGCCTTTCCGTCGCGCACGCCGCCGCCGATGTCAAAGATAACTTCGCGTAGTGTGGTGCCCATCGGCACTTCAATAAGACCCGTGTTGACGATGTTTCCGGTGAGCGCAAACGCTTTCGTGCCGGGGCTGTTCTCAGGACCGATGCTCCTGTACCAGTCCGCTCCGCGGTTGATGATCAGCGGTACGTTCGCGAATGTTTCCACGTTGTTGAGCACGGTCGGCTTGTCGAACAGGCCGTGTTCCACCGTGCGCGGCGGTTTCACGCGCGGCATGCCACGCTTGCCTTCGATCGAGGCGGTTAGCGCGCTGCCTTCGCCGCAGACGAAAGCACCCGCGCCGCGCGCGATGTGCAGCATAAAGTTGAAATCCGTGCCAAGGATGTGCTCGCCGAGCAGACCTAGCTCCTCCGCCTGAGCAATCGCTCGACGAAGCCGCTTGACCGCGAGCGGATATTCCGCGCGGACGTAGATATAACCTTCCGCTGCGCCGCAGGCAAGCCCCGCGATCATCATGCCTTCCAGCATGCGGTGCGGGTCGCCTTCCATCACGCTTCTGTCCATAAATGCGCCGGGGTCTCCCTCATCGCCATTACAAACCACGTATTTGACCGGCTCGGTTTGGCGGCGCACCTGCGCCCACTTGCGGCCTGCGGGAAATCCGCCGCCGCCGCGACCGCGCAGATTGGACTTCGTGATTTCGTCGATGATGTCGTCCGGCGTGCGGTCAAACAACGCGGTTTCAAAGGCGGAATATCCGCCGAACCCGAGATATTCACGGATACTGGTCGCGTCGATCTGGCCGCAGTGCTCCAGCACAACGCGCGTTTGCTTTTGATAAAACGGGATTTCGTCCTGTTTCGGGTAAACCGCGCCGTCTTTTTGGAACATCAGCCGCTCAATGCGCTCGCCGCCAAGGATGGTACGTTCCACGATCTCTTCGCAGTCTTCCAGCCGCGTTTTCGTATAGAGCCAGCCTTGCGGCTCGATGCGAACCAGCGGTCCCATCTCGCAAAAGCCGTGGCAGCCGCATTCCTTGAGCCCCACGCTTTCGCCGTGCGGTTCGTGTACGAGCTCGACCGAAACGGGGATATTCTTACCTTCCAACAGCGTTTTGAGCCGCTCAAAGATCTTCATCGATCCGCTGGAGACGCATCCCGTGCCGGCGCAAACGAGAATTCGCTTCGTTTCCAGTTGTAGTGCTCCCGCGCACGCGTGGCGCAACGCCGTTAGTTCGTCTCTATTGCAAAGCTTGTTCATGCGCTTGCGCCCTCGCTTTCCGCCGCCAGTTGTGCGCGCAGAGCGGTGATCAGCTCGCTCGCTTTATCCGGCGTCATGGCAGGATAGACCTGATCGTTGACCGTGATGACGGGAGCAAGGCCACATGCGCCGAGGCACGAGACCGTCTCTACCGTAAAGCCGCGATCCGCGGTGGTCTTGTTTGCCTCCGAAAGTCCGAGTTCTTTGCGCAGGCGTTCCAGAATCGGGATGGATTTGCGCACGTGGCAGGCGGTTCCGTCGCAGACGCGAATCACGAACCTGCCCTTTGCTTCCAGTGAGAAGTTCTCGTAAAACGTCGCGACGGAGTATAGCCTCGCTTCGCTGACGCCGAGCGCGCCTGAAAGATAGGGAAACACTTCGCGCGGCAGATAGTGATAACGCTCCTGCACGTCCTGCAGGATTGCGATGATATTCGACTCCTTCTTGCCATAGAGGGAAAGAATGTCGTCCACCGCGCTGTAGTCAAAAGTTGGCTGCATGTGTGTGTTGTTCCTCCAGCGTGTTTATGATAAAACGTTGCGATTCAGTCTTGCGGAGCGTTCCGCCGACAGACCGCGGGTTAAAAATAGCTCGTCTTGATGCGCTTACCCATCTTCAAAAGGCAGTCGGACAGCTGCTCGACCAGGCGCATCTTGAGCCGGAAATTGATCGGCAGCTCCGGGTTCTGGTGCGCGGGGTTGACCGCACAGCCGACGAAAAAGTTAATGTCCGTTGCCTCCTCAAACAACAGCCGCGCAATCTGGCTTGCGCCGTCGCGTCCGATGCTCCATCGCTCATAGGCGCTGTTGTCGTCGAGGTGGTTTTGCGCGTATTCCAGCACGCGGTTGATGGTGATGATGCCTTCCGTCACGAGATCGACGCCGTCGATGGTCGCGGTCGGCGGAATCACCGGATCGGGAAACGCAAGGCCGACGTTGAGCGGACGATGGAGATAATCCGCCGCAATCGACGCGGTCGTGCCGCCGCAGATGATGTGCTTTCCCTCTTTACCAAAAAAGAGCGACATCATCTTCTCGTTGTCGTCGCGGCTCGCGGGCGGTCCGCAGAGCAGATTCATCGGTACGCGCGGTCGAATCCGCACGGCGCAAACCGTTGCATCATCGCCTGGCTGCGCGGCATAGAGGCGGTTTGTCTCCTGCAGCAGAATCGTCGAGAGCGTCTTCGCCGTGAAACCGACGTGCCAGAACGGCTCCATGAAGCGCGCGATATCCTCCCGCCGCCAGCCGAAGTTATAGACGCCGCCGACGCCCGCGTGCACAACGCCGTCGCTCAGCGCGAGAAACAGGTCGTTCTCCCGCAGCGCAACATCCGTGCGGTAGATCTGCTTGCCGCCGATGGTCAGCATCGTGGTCGGCATTTCTACGCTTTTCCCCTCGCGCAGGAGGATCACAGCGGGGTTGTCGTATTGTATGATCTCCGCGCGTTCGTTGTTGACGAGGCGCAGAATGGTAAATGTCGAGTACGCGATTCCGCGGTTGCTGCAAACGGGCAGCGTCGCGGCGATCGTCTCCACACAGTCCTCAAGGCGAAGACCCGCCGCAAGCATCGTGGAGATAATTTTGCTCGTCAGCGTGGAGAGAATGCTCGCCTTGACGCCGCTGCCGAGACCGTCCGCAAGCACAATCACCGTGGAGTTCCCGTCTGTCTCGGCAATTTCGACATGGTCGCCGCAAAGCTGTTCGCCCGCATGGTTGAGGCTCATATAGCCGATATCGGCGCATAAATGGCTGTTGGTGATCATCGGCTATCGCCTCCTTTCTGCATCGCAGTAAATCCGTTACCGCGATTCGTCGTTGTTGATGGACTCTTTGAGCTTGGTGAGCGCAATCTTGGTCTCCGCGGTTGTTTCACCAAGAAGAGAGGCGATCTCCTGCACGATGCGCATCTGCTTTTCGACCACGCGGTCGGCGATCTCCACCGTCTGGCGGCCAATCTCCTCCTTCTTGAGGCGCTGCTCTTCCTCTTCCGTCACATCGCGCAGAATCGCGATCAGAATATGTGTCTCCTTGTCGTGCACGAGCGAAAGCTCCAGATACTTGGCATACTCCGCATAATACGCGCGCTGCTCACGAACGGCGCCGCCCTCCAATGCCGCAACAAACGGCAGCGGGTCCATGATGCGCACCAGCGGCTCGCCAAGCACGTCGCCTCCATGCGAAATATGCAGCATCTTCATCGCAGCGGCGTTGACCTGCTGTACCTCCAACTCCTCGTTGACCACGAGGATGCCGTTTGGTGTATGGCTCAGGATATTGTTGGAAAAACGCTCTGCTTTATCCATCAGAAACGGCAAGCACATGCTGATATCCGCTTTGCCCTGCCAAACCGCAATCGCCTTTTCGCGGCAGGTATTATAGCCGCAGCTGCCGCAGTTCAGTTCATCCTCTTTTTTGAGTTTTCCGGTCTTTGCAAGTATCTTTGCGATCTCTTCCTCCGATGGCTGCGAGACGGGCACGCCGATGTAGGTATGCCGCCGCACAAGAGAGCCAGTCTCCGGCATGGACACGGCGAAATCCCGCTTGCCCGCGGATGAAATCACCGCCTGATAGTGCCGCACGGGCGAGTTTTTATACTTTTCCATGACCGGACCGCCGATACAGCTGCCGGAGCATGCGCTCATCTCCAGGAAACACTTGTGCAGATTCCCCGCCGCAAGATCCGCAAGCGCCGCCTTGCAGTTTTCCGTTCCGTCCACCGTCAGGCAGGTGTAGCCGGTATCAGGGACATCCATGGTTTTGAGGATGCCGCCGACAGTCGGGAAGAGGCGCGCGCGGCTCTCCTCGGGATTGTCCTGCACGGGCTCGGGTACGATGTTTGCTTCCGCCAGCATCCGCGAGAGTTCGTCAAACGTCAGCACCGCGTCAACGAGGCTGTCCTCCGCCTCATCCTTTTTGGAAAGGCAGGGCCCGATGAACACCGTTTTTGACTGCGGTATTCGCCGCTTGATGTCGATGCTGTGCGCTATCATCGGTGACACCACGGGCGAGAGATGCTTGATCAGTTCGGGATAATATTTCCGGATCAGCAGGTTGACCGAAGGGCAGCAAGAGCTGATGATCACATCCTCCTGCGCCTGTTGCAGCTGCCGCTCATATTCACGCTTGACCAGCGTTGCGCCGAGCGCCGTCTCCTCTGCGGAAGCAAAGCCAAGCCGTATGAGCGCCTCGCGCAGCGAGGAGAACCCGACCTGTTCAAAATACGCGGCGAATGAAGGCGCGAGGCTTGCGATCACGGGGTTCACGCCGTCGAGCAGTACGCGAACCAGCTCCGTTCCGTCCGCGATCTCCTTTGCGTTTTGCGGACATACAACGAAACATTGCCCGCAAAGGATGCACTCCTCGCCGACGATATGCGCCTGGTTGGCGGAGAAGCGGATCGATTTGACCGGACAATGGCGAATACATTTATAGCAGTTTTTGCAGTTCGACTTCTTCAGCCGCAATACATCCGACACGTTGTTTAACCTTCTTAATCCGGTATTACAGTTTCGATTTGTTGCATTACAGAGACGTTCCCGACAGCAGTCGCGGCAGGATCGTCTGCAGGAAGAACTGCTCCGTCGTTTCCGGCGTGAGCGAGTGATAGGCTCCATCGACGCGCACGCTCACGCCCGTTTGGCACTGTCCCATGCAAAACGAGCCGCTCAAGGCCACTTTTTGCTTCCATCCGCCATCCAGAATGAGTTGTTCCAGCCGCTCGACCACCGCGCGTGAGCCTTTCAGGTGGCAGGAGCTGCCGATGCATACCGTGATGTCCATCGAGATGTTCTCCCTTGCGAGTTATCATATCGCGTTTTTGTTATCGATATTATATGACTGATTCGATAGAATGTCAACTCAAAAAAGCAGGCCTGATCTGCATTGATCGGAGCCTGCCGTTATCGCTTTTGCATGAATTTTACAAAGAATCGATCATATTTGATGCAATTTCTATTGCCTCACGTGATGAAGTATATTATACTGTGTAGCGAAAATCACCAATGGAAAAAGGGGGAATTGTTGATTGGAACACATCATTGAGGTGTCCGGGCTGCAAAAGAGCTACGGACAGGTACCCGCCGTGAAGGGCATCGACTTTTACGTGGAGCAGGGAAAGATCTTCGCGTTCCTCGGGCCGAACGGCGCGGGCAAGTCAACCACCATCGACATCATCTGCACGTTTCTGCAATCGGACGCGGGCAAGGTTGAGGTGGATGGTCATCTGCTGGGACGTGACGACAACGCGATCCGGCATACCATCGGCGCGGTGTTTCAGGACGGGTTATTAGACCCGCTGCTCACCGTCTCGGAAAACCTGCACATCCGCGCGGGCTTTTACGGGCTGAAGGGGAAACAGCTCGAGAAGACCATCCGCGACATTGCAGAGCGCATGGGGATTCAGGAGATCATGAAGCGGCCTTACGGCAAGCTCAGTGGCGGTCAGCGCAGACGCTGCGACATCGCACGCGCGCTGGTCAACACGCCGAAAATTCTGTTTCTGGACGAGCCGACCACCGGCCTCGACCCGCAGACGCGCAAGAGCGTATGGGAGACGATCACAAAGCTCCAGCACGACACGGGCATGACGATATTCCTCACCACGCACTATATGGAAGAGGCCGCGGAGGCGGACTACGTCATCGTCATCGACAACGGCAACATCGTCGCCAAAGGCACGCCTTCCGACCTGAAGGAGCGGTTTACGAGCGATAAGCTCACGCTCACCACGAAGGAGGCGGAGGCGCTGGCAAGCAGGCTCACCGCCGCGGGACTTGCGCCGGAGGTCGTCGCAGACCGCGTGACGCTCAAAGTTCCGAACACGCTCGCCGCATTGCCGCTGCTTGACACATACAAGGATGCTATCACGGGCTTTACCGTCACGACGGGCACAATGGACGATGCATTTATCGCCATCACGGGAAAGGAGATTCGCGAATGATTAACTTTATGAAGCGTAACCTCCTTGTCTTCTTTAAAGATCGGGCATCGGTCTTTTTCTCGCTGCTGTCGGTGTTCATCATCATCGGCATGTATGCGCTGTTCCTCGGCGATGTTTGGTCGAGCAGCATGAGCGAAATCGCCAATGCGCGCAACATCATGGATCGCTGGATCGTCGCGGGTCTCATCGCGGTCACGTCTGTGACCACCACGATGGGCGCGTTCGGCACAATGGTCGAGGACAAGTCCAAGAAGATCATCAAGGACATCCATTCCTCGCCGATGCCGCGTGTCAGCATAGCGGGCGGCTATATCCTCAGCGCGTTTGTGATCGGCGTAATTATGTGCGTCGTGGCGCTCGTACTATGCCAGCTGTATTTGCTCAGCGGTGGCGGCACGATGTTTACGGGCATTCAGTTCTTGAAAATCTTCGGACTGATCCTGCTCTCGACGTTTTCTAACACCGCGCTGGTGCTGTTCTTCGTCTCGTTTTTCCAGAGCAACAACGCGTTCTCGATCGCGAGTACGATCATCGGCACGATCATCGGCTTCATGACGGGCATCTACATCCCGATCGGCCAGCTGCCGGAGAGCGTGCAGATGGTCATCAAGCTCTTCCCGCCGTCGCACTCCGCGCTGCTGCTGCGGCAGGTGATTATGGAAGACGCGATCACGACCGGGTTTGCGGGAGCGCCAGCGGAAGTGGTTGACGGGTTTAAGCAGATGCTGGGCGTGACGTTCCAGGTTGGGGACAAGATGGTGACCCCGATGACCAGCATTCTGGTTCTGATCGGTGCGGGCATCCTGTTCCTTGGGCTTGCGCTATTGAACCTTTCCAGAAAAAAGAGATAAGTCCTTGATTTAAGGAAAAAAATTACCCCCGCTGGCGGTTGTCGGCGGGGGAATTTTTTCTTTTTGGGGTGTAACAAAATCCTCTCTCGCGTTTGGGTTTACTGGGTGGTATAGTGAGGGAAATGGGATTTCGGAGGTAGAATTCTATGTCAAAGATACTTGATTGGATTAAAAAACATATTTGGCAAACGGCTATGATCGGATTTAGTCTGTTCTTTTTGCCTTTGATTCTTGTTCATATTGCATATAGAATCCCCGCGATCTCACCTTGGTTTGCTTCAACTTGGCAAGCGGGAGAGCTGATTACATACATTGCTGGGTTTGAGGCATTTCTTGGTACGGTTGTTTTAGGCTTAGTTGCGATTCGCCAAAATGACAAATCAAACGAGTTGAATGAACGGATGTTAAACGCCGAGGAAAAGCGAGATCTCTTTGAAAGACAACCGATAATAGATGTTCTCGATTGCTCAATAAGTCAAGGCTTAAGTCGAGATTTTTTCGAATCAGAAGCAATTAAAAATAGTAAATGCTATGTTGAGGGAGAAGAAGATGGTTTTAACATTGAGACCCTGGATACTTCCTATATATGCATATCATATAACCTATGTAATATCTCGAATCAGATTATCCGGTGTACTCATTCTAGAACATCTATTAGAGATCAGTTCCATGGTTTTTCTTGTAGAGAACTCAAGGTTTTCTTGTTTCATTGCCCTAATGCCCTAGGAGAACTTCAACCGAACATTCCTCAGAAGATCAACTTCTTGTTTCGCGAGGATGCATTAAAAGAGGCTGACCTTGGAATAATTAAGAATTGCTTTGAATTAACAAATAAAATAGGCGAGAAATATGAAGCCGTTTTCGATTTCTTGTTTTCATACTATCTGGATTCAGTTGATCGTTTCGGATATTCAATCAGGAGATTGGATTGAGCGCTTAACGTCACCCTTTTTATTTTGTTCAGTTGACATTTTATTTGCACCCATTTATACTACCCCCTAAGGAGATTCTCCATGACCGTACAAGACCACCTTCGCACCCTACTCGAATCCAACAAGAGCGTCTTCCTCTCCGGTGAGGAAATCGCCCGCCGCCTCGGCGTGAGCCGAAACGCGGTCTGGAAGGCGATCAAAGCCCTCCAAGCCGATGGCTACCCGATTCAGGCTGTCCCGAACCGCGGCTACTGCCTCGCTGCTTCCAGCGACGTGCTCTCCGAAAGCGGCATCCGGCAATATCTCACAGGCGACGCACAGTCTCTCGACCTTCGCGTGTTCGATTCGGTGGACTCGACAAACCTCGTGCTCCGCAAGCTCGCAAACGAAGGCGCAGCCGAAGGCACCGTCGTCATCGCCGCCGAACAGACTGGCGGGCGCGGACGCAAAGGGCGCAGCTTTTATTCCCCGCAGGGCACGGGCGTCTACGTCTCCCTCCTGCTCAAGCCCAAGATCGCGCCGGACGACGCGACGCTGATCACCACCACGGCGGCGGTTGCCGTCTGTGGCGCGGTGGAAGCGCTCTCCGGCGAACCGGCCTCCATCAAGTGGGTCAACGACGTGTTCATGCGCGGCAAGAAGATTTGCGGCATCCTCACGGAAGGCTCGTTTGACATGGAGAGCGGACAGTTTGAGTACGCGATCCTCGGCACCGGCATCAACGTGCTGGAACCGGACGGCGGGTTTCCGGCGGAGATTCGGGACATCGCGGGCAGCGTGCTCATATCCCCCGCGCCGGACGCGAAAAACCGCATGATCGCGGAATATCTCAACCGTTTTCTGCCGCTCTACCGCGCGCTCGGTAGCGCGGAAACCAACGCGGAATACCGCAGGCGCAGCTTCGTGCTGGGTAGACAGGTGAACGTCATCACAGAAGGCGGAGCAACGCCCGCCCGCGCAATCGACGTAGACGACCACTGCCGCCTCGTCGTAGAGTTTGCAGATGGGCACCGGGAAGCGCTCTCCTCCGGCGAAATCAGCGTAAAGGTGATCTAGCCGCGCAGAACGCGGCGCTGCCGGAGAAGTTCGGCAAAGTAATAAGAGAATCAAGTTAGGAGAACTGTTTCCAATGAACCCTGTTGCAAAATCCCGCACGTATAAAATGATACTCGTTGCGCTGTTTGCGGCGTTGATCGCCGTCGGCGCGTTTATCCGCGTGCCCGTGCCGCTCGTACCGTTTACGATGCAGACGTTCTTCGTCGTGCTCGCGGGCATGCTGCTCGGCAAAAAGCTGGGCGCGGCCAGCGCGCTGGTCTACCTCGCGGTCGGCCTCATAGGCATCCCCGTCTTCACACAGGGAGGCGGCATCGGTTACGTGCTCAAGCCCTCGTTCGGGTACCTGATCGGTTTCGTCGTCGGCGCGTTCATCACGGGCGCAATCGTGCAAAAAGTCGAGAACCCCACCTTCTGGCGGCTCTTGATCGCGGCGCTGGTCGGCCTGCTCGCGGTCTACGTGCTCGGCACAACGTATTTCTACTTCCTGAGCAACTATTATCTCGGCAAGCAGGTGTCCGTCTGGACGGCGGTGCTGTATTGCTTCCTCGTGTTCGTGCCGGGCGACCTCGCCAAGAGCCTCGTCGCCGCGCTGATCGCGAAGCGCATGATCCCCGTGCTCAAGAAGAACAACCTTTCCTGAACAGTGCATCACAAAAGCCGGAGCATAAGCCCCGGCTTTTTTTGTTGAAAGCGATTCTGTTCTCTCTTGTGTCAGATGCGCTGTTTGAGCAGCTTTCGCACGCGTTTCCAGTCCGGATAGTACACGTCCATGCGTTTCCAGAAGCGTTCGCCATGCCCCGACTCGTGCAGGTGGCACAATTCGTGCGTGAGCACGTATCGCAGGCACTCCGCGGGCCGCTCCGCAAGCCGGAGATTGAGCGTAATCAGCGCAGTTTTGATGTTGCAGGTGCCCCATCGCGTCTTCATATCCCGCACCTTCAGCTCGCCCGCGCGCTTGCCGACCGTGCGCTCGATGGCGGGCAGCATCGCGCCGGCCGCCTCATACAGCTCCGCGCGATACCAGGCGTCTATTGCCTTTTTGCGCGCGATTTCGTCCGCGTCAGGGCGGATATACAGCTCCAGCACATCCCCGCGCAGCGCAATGTGGGAGCGTCCCGTGCGGTCGATGAGCCGCAGCGTCAGGCTCTTGCCGAAATACGGTATTGCGTCGCCGTCCTCATATCCGCGCGGCAGTACGGCCACCTGTTTCCGCAGCTGCAAAGCGATCCAGTCCGCACGATCTATCACAAAGCGGTAGATGTCCGCGTCCGTGGTGCGTATTGGCGCGTTGACAGAAATCCCCTCCTGCGGCAGCACGCGAAGATACATGTTTTTGATGCGCTTACGTGTCACTTGAACGGTATATGCGCCGATGGTCAGGCTGGTTTTGTTTGCCATGCAACTCCTTTTGTGCAAATGGTTCTGCGCGCTAGGCACGCAAGAATGCCAAAGATTGCTCTGATTCTAACACCCCGTCGCAAACCGCGTCAATCGCGGGACGTGTTCGATTCGTTTTGCGCGCATTCCTGCTCCTGCGCCGCGCGAATGCCGAATAGCCCGATCACGCCCGCCTCCATTGCGGCATACAGCACGACCTCCAGAATGTCCTCACGCCATTTATAGAGCGTGGATTCCGAAACACACATCTCCTCACTGAGCCGGATCAACCGCGCGCGCATAGGCTGGCTGCGCGGCAGCGGGGTCTCTAGCCCGAAGAGACGCGTCATGTATCGTTCTTTTGCCGGGTTTTGCGCGCGCAGATAGATGCGCGCGGAGTCGATCGCGCGAATCCACGCGAGCATTTCGCCTCCTTCCGCACGGATTGCGCTGCTGCGGTAAACGCGGGAGTTGTTGCGCCGGTAGTTCATGAGCTGTCGCTTGGCCTCGGCGCGGAGCTGTGGTAACGAGATCGCCTTCATTCTTCCTCCTCTGTTCGCATCATACGAACGTTTGTACGTATATTGTACACCTACTGCGTGCTTTTGTGGAGTGTTATTTTTCACAAATCCATATTTTTATTTTCCAGACTGCTCGGTCGCTTGCTGCATTTTGCTTCAGATTTTCCCATTCCCGACCAAAAAACTCGTGTTTCCACTTCAGACACATAAAAATGTTGCAATCCGTTCACCTGCGCACAATGCAACAACATTGCCTCATGCAAACAAGCGTGTTATCATATAAAAGTCAATTTATGTGCCAACCGCGCGAGGAGAGCTTTCTCCACGGCTGCGCTGTATCATACAGGGGTTTTATGTTAGAGTTTTCAAAAATATGTATCCAGAACGCGAATGAACTCAAGCCGTATCTGGATGTGCAACCATTCCGCAGCTGCGACTATACGCTCGGCGCCGTGTTTCAGTGGCGCGCGTATTTCCGCTCCGCCTATACCATCGTTTCCGGCATGCTCGTCATGCTCGCAACCTATCCCGGCGAGGGAACCTGCTTTGTCTTCCCGATCGGCAATGGCGATTTGAACGCCGCGCTGGACGCAATCGAGCTCCATGCAAAAGAGAGCGGTATGCCGCTCCGGTTCTGCGCCGTGCCGAAAGAGGGTGTCGCGCTGTTGTGCGAGCGCTACGGCAACCGCGCAATCGTCTCTACCCATCGCGACTGGGCGGATTATGTCTATAACGCGTGCGATCTGATGAACTTTCCCGGTAAAAAATATCACACGCAGCGCAACCACCTCAACCGCTTCTGCAAGGACAATCCTTCCGCGCAGTTCGTTCCGGTGACGGAGGAAACGCTTCCTGCTGCCATCGCGTTTTTAGACGAGTATGAACAGCATGTTCCGCTGGACAAGGTCATCGAGGCCGAGGAGATGAAGCGCGCCAAAGAGCTGCTCGCTTCCTCGCTGATACTGGGTCAGAAGGCGGGTTATATTGACGTTGCGGGTACCATCGTCGCGCTCTCGGTCGGCGAGATCGTCGGCGACACGCTCCATTGCCATGTTGAGAAAGCGCGTGTGGACTACGCGGGCTCCTATCAGGCGATCGTGTCGTGGTTTGCCAAGTACGCCGCGGAGAAGGACACGCTCTATATCAACCGCGAGGACGACTCCGGCGAAGAGAATCTCCGTTATTCCAAGCTCGCCTATCGTCCGGTCTGCATGATCGACAAATATTGGGTCACGATCGAATAACGGGAGTTCGCTTTCCCGCTATGCGATCGCCAAATGTATATAAAATGGGGGGATGACAAAAAATGAGACTTGCAAAAGATTATCGCGAGACCGCATGGAACATCCTGCGCGGTCGTTACTGGTGGACGGTGCTCGCAGGCCTGATCGCATCATTGCTTGGCGGCGCGAGCGCGAGAGGATTTCGCTTTGACTTTAAAGTTGGTGAAAGCGATTTTCCGTATATGGTGGAACGCTGGTCACACGGACAGTTTGACGTTCAGCAGCTCCAGGCTCTGCTCAATCCATTCGTGGGCATTGTTGCCTCTATGGCGGTGCTCTTCGCGATGTACGGCATCGCGGCGTTCATCGTCGGCAGCGCGGTGGAGTTGGGTTACAACAGCTTCAACCTTTCGCTTTACGAAAGTCCCGCAACGCCAAAGATCGAGACACTGTTCTCACGCTTTCCGTATTTTGGCAATGCGCTGCTGCTGCGTATCCTGATGGCTCTGAAAATTCTTGCCTGGACATTGCTGTTCGTTATCCCGGGTATCGTCGCAGCCTATCGCTACAGCATGGCGCCATACATCATGGCCGAGAACCCGGATATGTCCGCAATGGATGCCATCGAGGAATCCAAGCGCTTGATGGTGGACAAAAAATGGCGGCTCTTCTGCCTCCAGTTCAGCTTTATCGGCTGGTGGATTCTCGCCTCCATCACGGGCATCGGCGTCGTGTTCCTGCTCCCGTATACCGAGGCCGCCAACGCAGCGTTTTACCTCGATCTCACCGGCAGACTTCCGCTGCCCGCCTATGCTACTTCCGGCACGAACTCTGCGTCCCACGGCGAAGATTCGTCCAGCACCAAAGAACTGATCTGATTTACCGAGTAAAACATAACAACACAAAAGAGACGCTCGCAAGAACGTCTCTTTTTTAGTTTCTCGTGTGTTTATGCTTCGGATTCTTCTGTTGCTATTGATGCAACCTTCAGCGGCGCGGCTTCTTCCGCAGGGCTCTCTTCTTCCTCTGCAACAGGCGGAGGAAGCATCTTTTCGTACAGCGCAAGATATGCCCTTGCGGGCTTTGCCCAGTCAAAGCGATCCGCCATGCCGCGGAGCATCATCCGGCGCCACATGGCCTTGTCTTCGTTCCAATAGGTCACCGCGCGTTCAATGGTAAAGAGCATCTCGTGCGCGTTGTAGTTGGCAAACGAGAAACCGTTGCCCTCGTCGGTATACATATTATACGGCTTGATGGTGTCCCTTAGTCCGCCTGTTTCGCGCACGATGGGCACACAGCCATATCGCAGCGCGATCATCTGGCTCAGGCCGCACGGCTCAAACTGCGACGGCATGAGGAACATATCCGCACCCGCATATACGCGGTGCGCGAGGCCTTCGTCCAGCTCGATGCGTGCATGCACCCGCTTGGGATAGCGCCAGTTTGCCCAGTTGAGCAGGTCGACAAAGCGACGGTCACCTTTTCCGAGGAAGACAATCTGCACGTCGCTGCGCATGATGTCTCCCAGCACGCGTTCCACAAGGTCAAGGCCTTTTTGCTGGGACAGCCGCGCGATCATGCCGATCAGCGGCGCATCCCGCTCCTCCAGTCCGCATTCGCGCTGGAGCGCGCGCTTGCAGGCAAGCTTGTTATCCAGCGTATCCGTGTCAAAGTGATGCGTCAGGAAGCGATCGTCCGAGGGGTTGAAAATCGAATAATCGAGGCCGTTGAGAATGCCACTGAGGGTGTTTTCCCGTGCGCGCAGGAGGCCATCGAGATTTTCGCCGAAGAACGGGGTTTTGATCTCCTCGGCATACGTTGGGCTTACGGTGCAAAGCCGGTCAGAGAAGACAAGTCCGCCCTTCATGCAGCTGATGCAACCGAAAAACTCCAGATATTCATAGGTAAAATAGCGTTCATCCAATCCCAGCCTGCCTGCGATCTCGCGCCAGGAAAAGATGCCCTGATACTTGAGATTGTGGATCGAAAACACGGTCTTGATCCGCGCGTAAATGGGGTTTGCGACATATTGCGTTTTGAGCAGCGTCGCGATCAAACCAGTCTGCCAGTCGTTTAGGTGCATCACGTCCGGCACAAAATCGATCAGCGGCAGCGCCTCAAGCACCGCGCGGCAGAAGAATGCGAATCGCAGCCCTTCCGTAATGCCGTCTCCGTAGATTTCCGTCACGCCGAAGTGTGACTCGTTGTCCACAAAATAGTAGGTTACACCGCTTTCGACCACGCAGTTGATGCCGCAATACTGCTTTTCCCAGCCAAAGAGCACGTCAAAGTGGCAGACATGTTCCATGCGGTTTTTCCAGTAGGTGTCGATCACGCGATAGTTCGGCAATATGACGCGCACATCGTGCCCCTCTTTGGCCAGCGCGATCGGAAGCGCGCCCGCGACATCCGCTAGACCTCCGGTTTTGACAAACGGTACGCACTCGCTTGCGCAGAACAGCACTTTCATGTTGTGAGCCCTCCCGAAAAAACCATTTTACGCGGCATCTGCCGCACCGGAATACACGAAGTCAAATACACCTCTGCGATAGTATTAGATCGCAGAGAGAACAACGGCCATAAAGTCATTATCAGATCGTTGTGCCTTTTTTGAGGATAATCGGGAATCCGTCGTAGCCGGTGAGCGTGCGTCCGTCGCGCACGACGACGCCTTTGTCGAGTATCACGTGATCCATCAGGCAGTTTTCGCCGATGCTGACGCCCTGCATGAGAATGCTGTTTTTGACCACCGCGCCTTTTTTAACGCTGACACCGCGAAATACGATGCTGTTTTCCACCGTTCCGTCGATCTGGCAGCCGTCGGCGAGCATCGCGTTTTTGACCACTGCGTTTTCGCCGTATTTTGCACTGACCTCGTCCTTGACCTTCGTATAGATCGGGTGCGAGGGGTTAAACAAATCATTACGTACTTCCGGCTGCAGCAGCGCGAGGTTGTGGCGGAAGAAGTCGTTGACCGAATCCAGCCGCGCAACATAACCGTCGTAACGATAGCCCATGATCTTGAGCGTCTGGCACTTTTTGAGCAGGATGTCGCGTGTGAGGTCATAATCCCCGTGGGAATACGCCTCCTCGACGAGATACTCCAGCAAGAGCTTATCCATGATCATTACGTCGCAGCTGCGATAGGCGGAACGCGGCGAGAACGGGTTGAGCTCCATCTCATTCACGCGACCACTTTCATCCATCAACAGCCGCAGATCGAGGTTCTGCTCTTCGCTTGCGGCGATTTCGCCTTCGTTATAGAGCATCGTGATGTTCGCGCGCGTTTCGATATGCCGCGCGAGCATGTCGTTGAACGTCATGTTAAAGATCGTATGGCTGCCGGACAAAATCACGTACTGCTGCGGGTTTCTGCGCACATACCCAAGGCAGGAACGGATGGCATCCACGCTGCCGCGATAGAGGCCCGTGTTCTCTTTCGTCATAAACGGTGGCAGCATGAAGAGACCTTCGCGCTTTCTGTGGAGATCCCATTCCTTGCCGGCTCCCAGATGATCCATGAGGGAATGATAGTTCTTTTGCGTGATGAGTCCGACGCTGGTGACGCCCGTGTTGACGAGATCGGAGAGGATGAAGTCGATGCAGCGGTATCTGCCGCCAAACGGCACCGCAGCGACCGAACGGGACAACGCGAGATCGCGCAGCATGGGGTTGGTTTCGCCCGTGTAGATGAGGCCGAATGCGTTGCTTGTCATAGGCTTCTACCTCCGCAAACATCTTCCGTGGCGACCGTGCCCTGCGGCAGATATGTCCCCGACTGAATGCTGATATCGTTGCCAACCAGCGTGATGGTGCCGGTCAGCGAATTGTCCACCTGATCGCCAAGCCGCAGCTCGCCGCCGATGATCGCGTCTTCACCGATCACCGAGTTTTCGCCGACGATCGCTTTATAAACCTTCGCCCCGCGGCGGATCACCGCGCCGGGGAAGATGACGGAATCGTACACCTCCGCCTCCGCTTCGATGGAGACGTTGGAGAAGAGCACGCTGTGGTGCACCTTACCCTCCACGCGGCAGCCTTCCGTGACGAGGCTTTGCGTGATAGAAGCGTTTGCGCCAACGTAGTGCGGCGGCATGATCGGGTTTCGGCTGTAGATTCTCCACTGCGGATCGTTGAGCACGAGCTTGGGAGGCGTTGCGATGATGTCCATGTTCGCTTCCCAGAGGCTCTGGATGGTTCCGACGTCTTTCCAGTATCCCTTGAACGGATATGCATACACCGGTAGACCGCCTTTGATGATCGCAGGAATGATGTCGCTGCCAAAGTCGTTGGTAGAATCCGGATTCTCATCATCGATGCGCATGCTCTCCTTGAGCACTTTCCAGTTGAAGATGTAGATGCCCATCGAAGCCTTATTGGATTTCGGCTGCTTGGGTTTTTCATCAAACGAGGTGACGCGATCCGCGTCATCCGTGTTCATGATGCCGAATCGATGCGCCTCTTCCATCGGAACAGGCAACACAGCGATGGTCGCGACGGCATTTTTCTCGATATGAAAGCGCAGCATCGCGCCGTAGTCCATCTTGTAGATGTGATCGCCGGAGAGAATGAGCACATAGTCCGGGTTGTACTGGTCGACGAACTCTGCGTTTTGATAGATCGCGTTTGCGGTACCTGTGTACCATCTTCCGTCCACGCCTGTTACATAGGGCGGCAGCACGAACACGCCGCCGTTCATGCGGTCGAGGTCCCAGTGTTGACCGGTGCCGATGTAGCTGTTGAGCGCGAGCGGGCGGTATTGCGTGAGCACGCCGACGGTATCGATATCAGAATTGACGCAGTTACTCAGCGGAAAATCGATGATGCGGTATTTCCCGCCAAAGGGCACGGCGGGTTTCGCCATGCTCGATGTCAGCACGCCAAGGCGGCTTCCTTGTCCGCCGGCGAGCAGCATCGCTACGATTCGTTTCTTCATGCGTCGTCCTCCTGTATTGCCGCGATTTTTGGCAGGGGTTTGGGGGTAATGCGATAGCACACCGCACCAAATGGCGGCAGCCGCAGGCGAATGCGGCACGGATGCTCGCCATAGGGTTCGCAGACAGACATTGTCGGCGCGTTGGGATAATCCCCCGTGCCGCCAAAGTATGGCGCGTCGGTGGAAAATACCTCGGTATAAAGCCCGTATCGCGGAACGCCGATCATATAGTCGAGCCACGGTTGCGGCGTGAAATTAAACGTCCAGAGCAGGCTGTTGCCGTCCCGGTCGGTACGCATAAACGAAAGGATCGAGTGGATGTTATCGTCCACCCCGCACCAGCGGAAGCCCGCCCAGCTATCGTCGATGTCAAACATCGGCGGGTTGTCGAGATAGAAATGGTTTAGATCGTGCACGTAGAGCTGCATTTCCGAATGCTTGGGATAATCCAGCAGGAACCAGTCGAGCGAATCGTCCTCTTTCCACTCGATGTACTGACCGAATTCGCAGCCCATGAACATGAGCTTCTTGCCCGGATGCGCATACTGAAATGCGTAGAGCAGCCTTAGCTGCGCAAACTGCTGCCAGTAATCGCCCGGCATCTTACTGAGCATGCTCTTTTTGCCATGCACCACCTCGTCATGCGAAAACGGCAGCACATAGTGTTCCGAAAACGCATAACAGAGGGAAAATGTCAGTTTGTCGTGGTGATATTTTCGATAGATGCTGTCCATACTCATGTAGGTGAGTATGTCGTTCATCCAACCCATGTTCCATTTGTAGGCAAAGCCTAAGCCGTCTTCTGAAACGGGACGTGTGATATAGGGATACGCCGAGCTTTCCTCGGCAAAGAGCATCTTGCCGCCATCAAGATTGTTGACAGCCGAGTTGAGCTTTCTAAAAAACGCGACCGCGTCGAGGTTGTCGTGTCCGCCGTAACGGTTGGGCAGCCACTCGCCCGGATTCTTACCGAAATCGAGGTAGAGCATCGCACTCACCGCGTCGACCCGAAGACCGTCGAAGTGGAACTCCTTGAGCCAATACATGGCGCTGGAGATCAAAAACGATTGCACCTGCGTCTGCTCAAAGTTGAACAACAGCGTGCCCCACTGCGGCATCTCGCCGCGCCGGGGATCGGGATGTTCAAACAACGGTGTGCCGTCGAAGAGGCGCAAACCGTGCTCGTCTCTCGTGAAGTGCGCGGGCACCCAGTCCATGATTACGCCGATGCCTGCGTTATGCGCGCAGTCGATGAGATACATGAGTTCTTCCGGCTCGCCGTAGCGCGCAGTCGCCGCATAATACCCCGTGACCTGATAGCCCCAGCTGGGATCGTAGGGATACTCCATCAGCGGCATGATCTCGATGTGGGTATATCCCATATCGACCACATAATCGACCAGCTCATGCGCCAGCTCGTGGTAGCCAAGCCCCTGCTTCCAGCTGCCCAGATGCACCTCGTAGATGTTCATCGGCTCGCTGTAGGTGTCGGGTTGATCCTCCCGACCCTCGATATAATCTTGATCGGACCACTCATAGTATGGCATGTCGCCGACGACAGAGGCCGTTCCGTGCGCTTCTGCACGGAAGGCGAAGGGATCCGCTTTCAGAATCACTTCGCCTGTATAGGTTCCGATCGCATATTTGTAAAGATCGCCTGGGCGCGCCACGCCGATGGCGACTTCCCAGACGCCGGTGGTACCGACGCGCTCCATCGGATCGGCCTTCTCGTCCCATTTGTTAAACGTGCCGACCACACTGACGGACTCCGCATTCGGTGCCCAGACGGAAAAACGGAACACCCGTTCCCCGAATTCACCTGCGCCTTCGTGGCAGCCGAGCTCCAGATATGCCGCCGTGGAAACGCCGCGATTAAAGTAATAGAGTGCTGTTTCGTCCGAAAATTTGTTCATCCATGCAACCCCCGGGTACTACGCTACGATATCAACGTGATTTGGTCTGGCGATGACAGCCGTTTTTGCTGCGTTTGTCGTGCCATCGCCCTTGTTCAGTTTGCTTCGTCTTTTCCGCGAGATAGTCGCGCTTGTCTATCTGTCTATTTGTCATCATACCATCATTTGTCCTCAAAAGGAACAAGTAGTTAGGTGTTTCGTGTCATTATCCGCGCATTTTACAGGGAGTTAATCATTTTCAGATTATTTTGTCAAATCGAAATCGAAGCGTAAAATTGTGTTCCCACAGCTCGTTCAGTGCCTTTTTCAACGAACCTTGTTCAGAATCACCGAATCGCCCATCAAAATAGCAGCTTCACGGTCTTACTGCGGGTTTCATATGTTATAATGCACACAATATCGCTTGTGCGTATGGATCAAAGAAACCGGGGAGATTCATGGAAAACTTACTTTTATCGTTCAGCGTCGTTGCGCCTCTGATGATCTACATGATCATCGGCGTCGTGCTGCGCAAAACCAATATCGTAACCACAGATCTGATGCGAAACGCAAACAAGATCATCTTTTACGTTACGCTGCCGCTGATGTGCTTCCGCGCGATTGCGGCGGCTGACCTCAAGGCGATGGTTGCAACGCCGTTTTTGCTCTATATGGCAATCGGCATTGCGATCATCTACGCGCTGACTGCGTTACTCGTGCCCGTGTTCTCCAAGGAGAACAACCGGCGCGGCGTGCTGATTCTCGGTGTGTTCCGCTCCAACGACGCGATCTTCGGCCTCGCGGTTGCGGCGGCGCTGCTTGGCGAAGACAATCTCGGCATGATGTCGATCGCGGTTTCGCTCACCGTTCCGCTGTTTAACACGCTATCCGTCGTTGCCATGGAACGCTACCGCGGCGAGCAAGTGCGCTTTGGCGAGGTGCTCCTTCGGGTTCTGAAGAATCCAGTCATCATCGCGTGCCTGGCGGGCTTTCTCGCGAATTTTCTCCAGCTCAAGTTACCCGCCGTTTTGCAAAAACCCATCGACGCACTCGCGGCTTCGACAACGCCGTTCGCGTTTGTGCTGCTTGGCGGCACTATCTCGTTTGCCGCTGTGAAGAAGAACCGCCCGGCGATTCTCGCGGTATCTCTACTTAGGCTCATTCTGATACCGCTGATCATGGTTGCCACGTTTCTGCTTCTGGGTTTCCGCGGTGAACACATCGTCGTTTCACTGATTATCTTCGGGGCTCCGGTCGCAATGGTCACCTATTCGATGGCGGTCGGCATGCAGGCGGACGACGAACTAGCGGGCACGCTTGTCGCCGTGACCAGCGTGCTATCGATTGTGACAATGTTTATCTTCATCTTTGCGTTGAAACAGTTTGCGTTTATTTAACGTGACGATGTCTCTCTTTATCTTTGTTTTAAAACAGTTTGCGTTTATTTGACGACTACAATTTTGATCGCTGAGGTAACCTATGACAAAGCGTTTGTATGATCTAGACAGCCACCAAACCGAAACCCAATCCACCGTTCTCTCCTGCACGGCAGTCGAAGACAAGTTTGACGTTGTGCTCGATCAGACCGTGTTCTTCCCCGAAGGCGGCGGACAACCCTCCGACACTGGCACACTGGGCGAGGCAAACGTCCTCCACGTGCGCGAGGAGAACGGCGAGATCTACCACCGCATAGACCGCGCGCTCGCGGTTGGTGCAAGCGTCACTGGCGCTATCGACTGGATGCGCCGGTTTGATCTAATGCAGCAGCACACGGGCGAACACCTGCTTTCATTCTCGTTCTACGACCTATTTCAGGCGAGCAACGTCGGCTTCCATCTCGCGCTGGACTATGCGACTATCGACTTTGCCAAACCCGTCTCCCGCGAAGAGATCAAAGAAGCGGAGCTGCTTGCAAACCGTTTCGTTTGGAAAAACCTACCCGTACAGGCGACGTTTTACGAAAGCGAGGAGGAGGTTGCCGCGCTTCCGCTGCGAAAGCACGCGGAAGGATTGCAGCCGCCGATCCGCATTGTACACGTAGAAGGCGCGGATATGTGCACCTGTTGCGCGCCGCATTGCTACACAACGGGCGAAATCGGCTCCATTTTCGTAGCGGATGCCAGTAGCTATAAGGGCGGCACGCGCATCACGTTTTTCTGTGGCGAGCGGGCGCTAAAACTACACCGAGCGCAGCACGACGACCTCGACGCCATCGCGCGGCGTTTCTCCTGCCAACGGGAGGCGGTGCCCGGCGCGGTCAAAAAACTTTCGGACGATTTCGGTGCGCTCAAAAAGAGCGAGCGCGAGCTCGCGAAATCGCTGAACGTCTATATGTCGGCTGAGTTTCTGCAGGCAGCAGCCCAAGCGGGCAAATACCGCGTGGTGGCTCAGCTCGTCAGCGGTGTGGATGCCGGAAGGCTGAAGGATCTCGCACAGTCGTCCTCCGCCGAAAAGACACTCGCGCTGTTGCTCAGCGAGACAGACGGCAGGCTGTTTTACGTGCTCTCGAGCGGAGCAGGATTTCCAATCGACGTATCGGAGCTCATGCCCGCGGTCAATGCGGCGCTCGGCGGAAAAGGCGGCGGCAGAGGCTCTCTTGCGCAGGGAACGGCTCCTTCAGCCGTCGGCGCAAAAGAGGCGCTGGCGCAGGTCAGATCATATTTCGTCAAGCGTCTTGGCGACACCAAATAGCAAACGACATTTACGCAACAAAAATGCCCGCTTTCGCGGGCATTTTTGTTTTGAGCTGACTTACAGCCCTTTAAACAGTGTTCCAAGGAATAACAGGCCGTAGGCCGCGGTCATAACCCAGAAATCATTTTGCTTGATGAATCCGCCGATGACGGGGATGCCGATGAATTTGCTCAGAATCGCCAGTGCGGCTAGGATCAGTGCGAGCAGCCAGATAATTATTGTCGGTGCGCTCAGTCTCATAATCATGTCCTCCCTGTTGAATTGATTACACTATATCACACAAACACAAATTGTTCTGCAAGTTTGTCACATACCGCCTTTCTTTTGTATCAAAATAAAAAAGAGCTGCTCCCGTTTGAGAGCAGCTTTCTTTGCTTGATTACAGTTCCTTGACAAAGCAGCGGCGGCGTTTGTGCTGTACACCCTGGAACCGTTCCCACTGCGCGAGGATGTGGTCGTTGATCTCGAGCATGGGTCCCGTCTCGGCATAGCGCACGCCCGCTTTGATGAGCTTGTGCTGCATGTCGTCGAGGATGATGGCATTCACACCCTGTCCCTGGAGGTCCGGACGGACTGCGATGAGCAGCAGATCGACCGTGTCGTTCTTGCCCTTGAGCGCCTTTAAGAGGCGAATCCAGCCAAACGGCATCGTCTTGCCCTTCATCTTCTGCATCGCTTTGTCAAGACGGGGGCAGCAGATGCCGAACGCGACCATCTCGCCTTCTTCCGTGTAGATAAACGAAGTTGTGCGCTTGCTGACCATCGGCCGAAACTCGCTGACATATTTGGCGATCTGTGCATCATCCAGCGGAATCATGCCAAAGAGCGTATATGCGCGGTTGTAGAGCAGGAACATGTCGTTGATCAGTTCCTTGAGTGGCTTATCACCCATGTTGACCACGTGCAGCTTCTTGCGCTTTTTCACGTAGTCCGAGACCTTGGTCACGGACTCGATCGGTTCGGTCGGGAGCGTTAAGCGCATCTCGACCCAATCAACCTCTTTGCCGTAGCCGCGCCGCGTGAGCTGGGTCAGGTAGTACGGATGGTTGTAATAGGTGTGGAACAGGCTCAATTGATCGAACCCTTCAATCAGCATGCCCTCGCGGTCCATGTCCGAAAAGCCGAGCGGGCCGTGCATCAACGTGCAGCCAAGCTCCTGCGCCCAGGATTCCACCGTGTCAAACAGCGCGTCAACAACCTCGTCGTCATCGATGAAATCGACCTGTGTGAAGCACATATACTTCTTGCCGAAGGTTTCGTTTGCACGGTTGTTGAGTATGCCCTGAATCCTGCCGACAATCTTGCCATCGCGGTAGGCGAGAAACGCCTTTGCCTGGCAAAATGCGAACGCGGGGTTCTTGTCCTTCTCCATGTCGGCAACCTGGCTCGCCAGAATGTCCGGCACATAGTAGGAATTTCCCTTGTAAAGCTCGAGCGGGAATTCCATGAACTTGACCAAATCCTTCTTGGTCACGGCCTCTTTGATCGTTACCACCTATTCCATCCCCCTGAATTCAAAATTTTTATTCGTTCTGTTTGACGGTATCGTCCGGTTCAGCGGACATCGCCTGCTGCGCCTTCAACGCTGCAGCCTTTTTCCGTTTGTTCTTTTTGTGCAGAATGATCGGCAGCCCGATGAGCAGGAACAGTACGCCTGCCGGAATCAAGGCAATCGCGATGAAGATGCCGATGGCGCCGATGGCGTTTGCGACAAAGCGCACGCTGTTCTGGAAACCGCGCTCCATCTTGTTCCAAACATCCGAAGCTTTCCAAAGCTGGATCAGATCGTTTTCGCCTTCCACCGCCGTCTTAGGTGTGCGGCTGATGGTCACGCTGAGCGTGGCATACGCGACGAGGTTATCCCAAAGCCGGATCTGCGCGGTGTAGCTCTCGATGTCCGAACGCACGCTGGAAAGGCTCTGGCGCACGGCGAGAATCTCCTCTACCGTTTCGCACTTGCTGAGGATATCCAACAACTGCTGCTCCTCGGCTTTCGCGCTGGTGAGCCGCGCCTGAATGTCGTAATAGGATAGCGAGATATCGTCCGAGCTTAGTCGATAGTCGTTGACTTTGCCGAGCGCGTTAGCCGCGGTGACCAGCGCGTCGAGCTGATCGGAGGGTACCTTCAGCGTGGCGTATGCGTAGTTTGTGCCTTCTTCATCTGTGGTTGCATACGAGCCGGAGACATAGCCGCCCAGCGACTTGGTCTTCTGCAGCAGCGTATTGAGCGCGGCGGACGGATCATCCACGGTCACGGACATATCCGCATTGTAGACAATCTTGCGCACGTCGAAATCGCCCGTCGGTTCTCCCGACTGCTGTGCGACTTCCCCCGCCGCAGCGGGTGCCATTGCGGCCTCTTCCATCGGCGCTGCCATGTCGTAGGAGCCCTTTGCGGAGTCCGCATATGCAAGGTTTTCGCTCTCAGTCGCTCTTGGCGCAGCGGCGCATCCAAAGGAAGCCAGCAGCACCGCGCAAAGAATGAGTGCAATCAGGGTACGTTTTGTTTTCATAATCGATCTCCCCTTCTCTTTTCATCCGTTCGTCTTGTTCCGAAGCCGCGAAGAACCGCGGCAATCATCGTGAAAACCGTGTTTGATGGAATCGAACAAGCGATTTGCTCCTTCGTCCGCTCAAGTGTCGTCTTCACCTAGAACACTCGTCTACCTTGCGTTTGGTTGCATGCTATTGTTTGATTTTATGCGCTTTTTGCGTCGTTCTTTTCTGGATCGTGTGTTTACTCCTCAGAATTGCGTATAGGATACCACATTTTTAAAAAAAAGAACAGAACCGCGCGTTCCAGCGCCAAACGCACATCAACTCCATGCAAAAGCCGCCTGTCAGGCGGCCTGTAGCGCGATTTTATTCAAGATTTATGGGGTCTGCTCGGGCAGCGCGGACTCGTCCGGCATCTGCGTGTCTTCCACGGATGCTTGTGTCGCAACGGGTACGCTCGGCGTCTGCATCGTGCCAATGGTTGTGGCGGCGCTGCCGTCGGTGAGCTTGCAGCTCACGAGCAGTCTGCCGTCTCCGCCATCCGGCAAGGCGACGCAGAAGGACACGATTTGATCCTGCGCGGTAATTTTTACGCTGCTTGTAAACGCGGAGGTCGCGTAAAGATCTTCAACAAAAGCGAGGAATTCCGTCTCGTTCGAAAACGCAATCGGGATCGCGCTACGCACCCCCGGCACGCGGGAGCAGGCGAACACCGCAAGGGTTTTCACCGTGCCATCCGGTAAAAACAGCTGTATCTCCGGATTGCGCATGAAGTAGTTCGGGTTTTCGTATTCAAGCAGCGAACCGAGCATGGAACCGCTGCCGAGTGCATGCCCATAGATCACAGTATGCCGATCGGAAAAGTCTCCGACGTTGCCCGCATCGATGAACGGCGTGCCAAGCTTGTTTTTCACCTCGTCAAACCGGTGGTTGAGGTAGAAGCTATTGTCCGTCGTCTTCACGAGCGGCAGATTGATCGCCGTATCCGCAAGGCGCACCCAACCGCGAACTTCGGGGTTCTCTTTTGTGAGCAGCGCGAAATCCACTGCGTCCACGGGCGCGGCTTTTTCCGCCAGCACCGCATAATAGTGGTTGCCGAGTGTCTCGCCAAAGAGTGCGGTCGCGCCAACGCCGAGGCCATACAGCGCCCCGGCTACAAGCAGGCCGAAGATGCCGTAGAGCACCGCCGTGATGATCTCCGCCTTTGATTTGCGTCTGCGTTTTTTGCGTTTCATATGCGCAGTATAAACCAAACGGTGTCGCTTTGCAACGCGAATGCATAGCGCAAATGCGTTATGCAAATAAGCATAGCGCATGATTCGCAAATATCGCTCTAACTATTAGCCTTCTTATCGAAGCACGAGATCGTGAATTAACTGTGAAAAGTATTTATGCAACGCGTATTGCGCGTATATTGTGTTTTCATGCTTGTGTGCGGGAGGCGAGATACGCTTTTGCTTTTCGCGCAACCACGATCTCCTCGTTGGTGGCGATGGCGAAAATCCGCGCGCGGCTGCCTTCGCCCGTGAGCTCACAGTCCGGCTTTGCAGTTTCGTTTTTCGCTATATCGAGCGAAACGCCCATGAACTCCAACCCTTCAAGCGCTTTTCTGCGCACGAGCGCGCTGTTCTCGCCGATGCCGCCCGCAAACGAGATCGCGTCCACACCGCCCATCGCGGCGGCATAACTGCCGATCTGCTTCTGAATCTGGTAGCAATAGCTGTCCACCGCGTTTTGCGCGTCCTCGTTTCCTGTCTCCGCCGCCAGTTCCACATCCCGCAGGTCATTGGAAACGCCGCTCATGCCGAGCAGGCCGCTTTCCTTATTGAGCATGGTCTCGATCTGCGCGAGAGAATAGCCGAAATCCTTCATCAGATAGATCGGGATATACGGGTCGATGTCGCCGCAGCGGTTGTTGTGCATGATGCCGCACTGCAAAGAGAACCCGAGATTGGTATCGAGCGACTTGCCGTTCACGACTGCGCAGAGCGAGCCGCTGCCGCCAAGATGGCAGGAGATCAGTTTGATATCGGTTCGACCCATGAGCTCCGACGTACGCGTGGTCACGTATTCGTGCGACGCGCCGTGGAAGCCGTAGCGGCGGATGGCATGCTCCTTGTAAAGCGAAATCGGCACGGAATAGAGATACGCCTTGGGCGGCATCGTCGCGTGAAAGCCGGTTTCAAACGAGCCGATCATTGGCGTATTCGGCAACGCTTGCTGAAACTGACGGATCGCGGCAATATACGGCGGGTTATGGCTGGGCGCGACCGTTTTAAACGCCGCCATCGCAGAGAGCACGGACTCATCGAGCAGCTGCACGCCGGTTACGCCCTGCGCATGCACAACCTTGAACGCGACGCAATCCAACGACTCCATGCTGTCCAGCGTTTTGACAAGCAGCGCTTCCTGCATGAGCCGGATGCCCGTGGCATAGTCGGGAATCGGCAGCGTTTGCTTGACCGCTTCCTGCCCCGCATTCTTGTGCGACCACGCGCCTGCCTGCGTGCCGACGCGCTCCATACGCCCTTCGGAAAGCGTCTCTTCTCCGGAGGTCAGATCAAACAGGCGATATTTCAGCGAAGTGCTGCCAACGTTGCAAACGAGGATTTTCATGCATTTCTCCTTGTGTATGGTTTACTGGGTCTCAGAATATTATGCTTCCAACTCGCCGCGATAGAGCAGCAGCCCGAAGTACGTCACTGTGTTTTTGCCGTTGATATATGGCATGCCGGAAAGCGTTGCAAGCTGCGTAACATCAACACCCGCCGCTTCCAGCGGCACCACCGCGCGATCGGGATGCGCGCACGGCTCGTTTCTCTTCCGCGCGCAAACAGCGCAACCGCCGCAGCTTCCTGCACCGAGCAGGAGGCAATCGATGCCCGCCTTTTCTGCTGCATGCCGGAGGCGTACGATCAGGCGGTTGTGCGCCCGTGCGGCGCGGCGCATGCCTTCGATATCAAACGAATCCTCAATCTCCCGCACGGTTTGGAACACGATGGCGTGATCATACGACCGCGCTTTTGCAATCCAGTCGGAGATGATGCCGACGTCCGGCGGACACATCCAGCATGCGCCATAGAACCCGCAGGCATTCTGCTCGCAAAGTGCGCCAAACGCGGGGTCGAATCGAATCTCCCCCGTGCTGACAGTTGCAAACGCACGTGCGTGTCGTTTTAAGAGGTTCGTAATGCGCATGCTTCCTCCGCTCGCGTCCGCTCAAACGTGGATGATGTAGTCCTCTTTGCGCGGTGCGGGTTCGGGCGCGGGGCTCGCGGGATAGCCAAGCGCGACGTGGCCGATGCCCTCGTAATTACCGTGAATGCCCCATTTTAACAGGAGAGAACGTCCATCCGGGCTCTCGAACACCTCTTTCGCACGATGAACCCAGCAGGAGCCGAGGCCAACCGCGTGCGCCGCGTTGAGCAGATTCGTCATCACGGCGGCTCCGTCGAGCAGATACGTTCTGCGAGAACGATCCGCGAGAACGACGAGCACCGTCGGCGCGCCGTAAAACGGGTCGCTGTCGTTGCCGAGCACCTTTGCGTTCATGTGGGAAAGATGTTTGATTGTTGCGTGATTCTGTACCGCAACGATGACGGGAGACTGCCTGCCGCTGCCGGTGGGCGCATAGGTTCCCGCCTCCAGCACTTGATCCAGCAGGTCTTTTTCCACTTGTTTGGGCAAGAAGGAGCGGATGCTCCTGCGTGTTTTCAGATTTTCCAAAGTTTCATTCATACGCTTTACCTCCGTTTTGATGGGCTTTGCTCTGTCTTCTGCTGTGCATAGAGTTCTGCGTGCGTCTCTTCCGCAACAAACTGCGCGGTACCCTTGATCCGGCGCAGTACCGGCAGTGGTTTCTCCACTTGCTTTGCATAGGTCAATCCAAGTCGCTCATAGAGCGCGTAGTGCGGCTGGAGTCGCTTCAAAAACGCGCTGTAGTGTATGTGCGCTTGAACTGACCATCCCGTTTCCGACGTCGCGGCGAGGCGCGGCAGCGTGTTGAAAAACAATTTCTCTTCAGAATCGATCCACTCCGTCCAGATTGCCGCCTCTACGCCGAGGATATCTCGACTGTGCTCTTTTTTAACACCGCGCACCAAAGGCGAAAGGCCGTAAGTCTTCTTCAACGGCGTTGCGGCATAGGGATAGTCATAATAAACGCGCGTCACCGGGCTGAGAATCGCCCGCCCGCCCGCGTTGACATACTGCGCAATCTGTCCGGGGCCTTTCTTCGTCAGCGGCGTCCAGTATTGGCAAATCGCGTCCCGCGAGAGCGTATCGCAAAGCCCGTCGTTCCAGACGATCGCCTCTCTGCCGCGCGCTTTTAGATAATCGATCACACGGTTGAGAAAATAGCCTTGCAGCTCGTGCTCGTCCTTCAACTTCTGCTCGCGCATGACTTTCTGGCAGCGTGCGCAACGTTTCCATTCGCTCTTGAGCGCCTCGTCTCCGCCGATGTGCAGATAAGGGAACGGAAAGATTTCCAGCACTTCGTCCAGGAGCGCAAATAAAAACTCAAACGTCTTCTCGCTGCCCGCGCAGAAAAGCTTCTTTGAAAAATCCGTCACGCCGAAGTAGGTCGCAACCTCTACAGGTTCGTTGACGCACGCGAGTTCGGGATACGCCGCAATCATCGAGAGCGCGTGACCGGGCATATCGATTTCGGGCACGATCTCGATTCCGCGGGCTTTGCAATAGCGCACGAGTTCGCGAAGCTCTGACTTGGTATAGTACCCGCCGTGCGGCGTTCCGTTATGTCCTTTATTATCCTTGTGCCTGTCAAACGTGCTCTTGCGATAGGAACCAACGCTGTTGAGCAGCGGAAACTTCTCACTCTCAAAGCGAAACCCCTGATCCTCGGTGAGATGCAGGTGCAGGCGATTATATTTGTAGTACGCCATCAAATCGACGAGCGTCTTGACGGTAGAAATCGGAAAAAAGTGGCGGCAGACGTCGATGAGAATACCGCGCCAGGGTTGCTCCGGCGCGTCATCGACCACGCAACATGGCAGATTTCCGTCGTGCTCTGCAGAAAGCTGCGCAAGTGTACCCGCCGCATACACCACGCCTGCGATGCCGCCCGCCTCGACGAGCACGCCGTTCTCATTCGCACGGATGGTGTACGCTTCCTCAAGAAGCGCGCTGTTCAGCCGAAATTCTGCTTTCATGCCTTCTGTTTCAGGCGACTGCTCGCCAAGAGAAAGCATCGCAAACACACCCTCCCACGCGCCGGCGAGCGCCGGATCGAACACCGCATCTGTACGGCAAAGCAAGACGCTGCCTTCTAAAACTTGCTGGCTGCGTATGTTTGGAATCGGCATGCGTTGTCCCCCGTTGCTTTCGCGCGTATTTCGTCAATAATTCGTTCGCTGTAACTGTTCGATGCAATTTTCATTATACCTTGCATCACAGCTTACGGCAACGCCGCACAGGTGATATACTGTTACGAGTGCAAATCAGTTCTCGCTTCGGAGGAAGATACATGTTCAACGCCATCTTAAAACGCGTCGCCCCGATTCCCAAACTCGATGCATATGAGCGGTATCTGTTCATCGGTCCGCATCCGGACGATATCGAGGTCGCCTGCGCGCCGAGCATCCGCGCGCTGACGGCGGCAGGAAAGCACGTCTCGTTCGTGATTCTCACCGACGGACGAATGGGCGGCATCGATCCCGCTCTTTTTGGTGAGGAGCTGGTGGCGATCCGTCAGCAGGAATCGCTGGCTTCCGCGAAATTGCTTGGCGTGACGGATGTGACGTTTTTGCCGCTCTATGACGGCGGGATGTATCGAATGGAGGATGCGGCTTCCGAGATCGCAAAGCAGATCGTTCGCATCAAGCCGGACGTTGTGTTCGCGCCCGACCCAAACGTGATCAGCGAGTGCCACATTGACCACATCAAGACGGGAATGGCCGCGAAGATGAGCATGAACATGGCGCCGTTTGAGAGCGTGATGCTCAGCATCGGCGTTTCCGGCAGCCATGCGGTGAAAGCGTTGGCGTTTTACTATACGGATAAGCCGAACGCCTATCTGCGTGTCAAGAAGACGTTTTCTGCCCGTGCGGAAGCGCTCGCCTGCCACAAGAGCCAGTTTGACCAGAAGATGCTTGCGGATATCTGTATGTATTTCAAGCTTCGCTCGATCCGGTTGGGTTTGCGGCAGCTTATCGGTCTTGCCGATGGCTACCGTGCGCTGTCCACGGTGCACATGCACTGCTTCCCAGAAGCAAGTGAGTGGGTGAGGTAATTTTTTCCAAATTACCTACACATGCAAAACTTCCCGGAAGCGAGTGAATGGACAAAATGAAAACCATATAGAAGCAAAAGATAAACGCGCCGAATATAATTCGGCGCGTTTATCGTCTCTCGTCATATTGGAGCTATGCCAGAGAGCTCTCCTCTTCTTTGCGGTTATTGATATCGTGCATCATCTGATCGTAGTAATCTTCGTCGATGATGAACTTCTTTTTCTGAATGTACAGCGCAATCAACAGCATCAGCGCGGGCAGCAGCGTCGCGGCAAGGCGCACCCAGATGCGCATGGTCAGCGTCCGCTGGTCGCGGAAATGCAGGTTCGCCGCGCTTTCTTCTCCGCTCTTGAGATCGTCGATCTTGATCGAGAACGTTCCGCTGGAAGCCGAGATGGAGTTCGCATCAAACGAGCCCAGTCTTTCAAGCTCTTTCTCTTCACCAGCCTCGGTTTTGACGATCACCATCGCGTCGCTCAACGCGGGCACATACTCCGGATCCAGCTGGAACTTGCTGATGACGTCGTCCGCCGCAATCTCTTTGCCAACCAGTTCAGCAGCGGCTTTGTATTCCGGCGTTCCGGCCTTGAGCCCTTCATATTCCTTGAGGTAGTCCTGCACCTGCTGGATGTAGTAGACCTGATCGGCGGGACTGTGTTTGTCGAAGAAGTCGCGCTGGGTTTCCAGCGTGCTGATCGACTGGCTCAGCAGGAACGTACCGGAGATGGTGAGCACGAGCGTCACGATCAGCGTGTGCATCGCCGCAGCAAACTTCGCCATAAACGGGCGAAGCGTGGAAACAACTGCCTCGTTGCGCTCGCCGTGTTTATAATCGTTATACTCCACACAGTTCGCCATATTGATGATGCAACTCATGTAGAACAGCGACTGCCCCGCGGAAACCATGATGATAAATGCGCACAGAGGTGCGATGCTAAACGGCAGAACCGGCAGCCAGCCCAACAGCGCAATCAAGGCGTAGCCGACGACGGCGAGAAGAATGCTCCAGTTTTGCAGCCGCTTTCTGCCGAGGCGGTTGACCAGCGCGGGATAGAGCGCGTTGACCGCGACCATCGTCACGCCATATGCCACGACCACGTAGAAGTAGAGCGTGCCGTTGTATCCAACTTCCATATAGAGTAGGTTTGCAGCAAGTGCGATCAACATTGTGCTGCCAATGTTGTAGAAGAGCATCGAGAGCGTCATCCAGAGTACCTGGTCGTTCCGCGCGATGGTTTTCCACATCTTCTTGAGCGAGATGTTTTCGCTGTTTTCAACCTTGCGGCGCGGCGGCTCTTTTACCGTGAAGAACAGCAGGATCTGGCAGCCGATGAACACGGCGGCGATCAGGATCGAAACAAAGCGATAGCCCGCGCGCATGTCGCCAACCGTCACCTGCGGAATGATGCCCTGCGCGAGAATCGCGCCGACACCCGCAAAGAGCACGGTGAGCGTCGTAATGGAGTTTCGCTCCTCCTTCACGCTCGAAAGGCTTGGCAGCATCGCCCAATAGCCGATGTCGTTCATCGTAAACGTAGATTCCCATAATAGGTACATCACCGTCATAAACACGACAAAGCGCCAGCCGGGAATGCTCTGCACGTTGAACATCACGATGATGACGAGACCGCACAGGATGCCGCCGAGCAGTATCCACGGACGGAACTTGCCTTTTTTAAAGTGCGAGCCTTCGATGATCGCGCCCATCAGCGGGTCGTTGATTGCGTCCCAAAGGCGACCGCCGACGCCGATGATCAAGCTCAGCGTCGTGAACTGCGCAAGCGTCAGCGAAACGCCAAACTGAATGTAGATCAGCAGGAACGAGTCGATCAGCGAGTAGCTCATGTCGCGGCCTATACCGCTGATGGAATAGAACCACTTGTTGCGGTGAAAGGTCTTTTTGCGAAGTTGTTCTGCGGCGGATTTCTCGTCCGTCGCGACCATCTCCGGCGCTACGTTTGTCTCCATTATTGCGTTGCTCCCATCCAGAAAGAATTGCATAGAAATGTAATCTGGTTCGGTCAGGCGACCGTCTGAAAGCAAGCGTATCACACTCTCTTCACAATGACAATGGTCTATCACATTTCTGTATAGACTGTTCAAATTACTAGGAAATTGCGCAACAAAAAAAGGGCGGTTCCCCGCCCAAAATGGTGATCTGTTAGAGTTTGATCTCGCCGGTAAAGACGATCTCTGCGGGTCCCGTCATATAGACGTGGTTGTCTTCCGCCCAGTCGATGTGAAGAGTGCCAAGCTCGATGTTGACGTCCACACTGCGTCCGGTCTCTCCATTGAGATAGCTCGCCACCGCCGCCGAGCAAGCGCCCGTGCCGCAGGCAAGCGTCGGACCGCAGCCGCGCTCAAACGTGCGCATTTCAAGCGTATGATCGTTTACAACCTTGGCGAAGTTGACGTTGCTGCGCTTAGGGAACACGCTCGCGTGTTCGATATCCCAGCCCATGTTCATCCACTTTTTGTCCGTGGGATTGTCCACATAGATCAACGTGTGCGGAACGCCGACCAGCACGGTCGTATAACGAAGGGTTTGCCCTTGCACCGTCATCTCGCGGCCGACGCAGCGGCCTTCGCCCACGACGGGGATCTCCGCGCACTCCAGCACGGGTTCGCCCATATCGACCGTCACGCCGGTGACGTCTCCACCCTGCATGACGAGTTTCGGGCGCATGATGCCGGCGAGGGTTTCGACCGCGAACTCGGTTTTATCGACGATCTTCTGCTGATAGACGTATTTTGCAAAGCAGCGGATGCCGTTGCCGCACATCTCCGCCTCGCTGCCGTCTTCGTTGACGATGCGCATGCGGATATCCGCGATATTGCTGTTTTCGATGATGAGCAGGCCGTCCGCGCCGATGCCCGTCTGCCTGTGGCAGAGCTTGCGCGCCAGCGCAGAGTAGTTGCGCGATTCGGTTCTGCCATCTAATATGATAAAGTCGTTGCCCAGTCCGTGTACTTTGGTAAACTGCATCTCTGCGTTTCTCCTTATAATTAAAATCTATCTGCTTTCGGAGGATGGCATTACTGCATTTCTCCTGAGACTATTCCAATCAATCGCGCGCGATCAGCCGCCCAGCATTTCAACAAACGCTTCATCGGCATAGCTGCGAACCGATTCTTCAAACCTGCGGTAGGCCGTGAGGAAGTTTTTTGCATCCTGCGTGAGTTCTGCACCGCCGCCGCCCTTGCCGCCGGTCACGGAGACAAGCAGCGGGAAGCCAAGGTTCTCTTCCGCGATCTTCACAATCTTCCAGGCTTTGCTGTATGCCATGTCCATCTCGATGGTCGCCTTGCGCAGTGAGCGCAGTCGATCTACCCGCTCCAGCAATTCTGCAACACCCGGTCCAAAGCATTTCTCTTCGCCGTAGATGCGGACGCTGACCTGGCAACGCAATTGTTTGTTGGGCATAGCGGCCTCCGTTCGTATATGATATGACGAATTTGCGAAAAGCGAACCTCGCTTTTGATGAAACATCGTTCCACATCGCTGACTTGCGGTTCACATATGCGGATATTATACCACACGCATTCCGGCATGGTAGAGCGTAGCGCGGGAAGTTTACATTTCTTCGCGTGATCTGCCCGAAATACGCATGTTCCTTGATCCATTTCACACGATTTTCACGCAAAAAACGTAAAATTTTATCGCATCCAACGCAAAATCGGGTATCCCAGTACCTACAGTCATTGACAGAGCGAATCCGCGCGGGTACACTGTCTGATATGAAACCGCCGTTTGAAAGCGATATTCGCGCGCAGATTCGCCGCGTACTCGGCGGCGCGCTCCCAAATGCGCCCGTTTCGCGGATTCATTTACCCGCGCGTGACGCGCACGCAAGCGTCCATCTTCCGCAAGGCGCAGACGCGGCTGCGCTCGCAGCGCTCGACTTTGGCTCGCTTTACAATGCGCAACTTGTCGACTCTGTTCGCGTGGTCAACGGCTGGCTGTTGTTCACTTTTTCGCCTGCGTTTTTTAACGCTTTGGTGGAAGAGATCCATCGCCTTTTGCCCGCACCGGAGCCAGCATTCAATGCGCTTGCGCAAAACCGCATGTATGTGCTCTCCCGGCACGACGGAACCGGTTGTCCCGATCAAGACGCATTTCATCGAGCGCTGATCCTCGCAACCGTAGCGCACGAAAGCAAGGCGGCACTTGCCCGCGCGGAACAGGCCGCGCTGACGCTCTTTCACACGATTCCCCCGCGGATTCGTCCCGCGCTTCTCTCCCGCTGCGGCGCACTTGGCAGCGCAATGCTACGGCTTCTTGCTAACTCATATTGAGACCTGATTCGTTTCCCATCCGGCACTGAATCTGTTTTTAACTTTCGCCGACGAAACCAAAGATGCTTTCTCGACGATCCTGCCTTTAGGCAGGGCTATTTTCACATAAGGAGATCATATTTTTATGCAAATCACATGGTACGGACACTCCTGCTTCCTGCTCACGAGTGAAAGCGGATATTCCATTTTAACCGATCCGTGCGATCCGGAGACGGGGTATGAACTTAGCGACCTCGTCTGCGACGCCGTGACCATCAGCCATGAGCACCATGACCACAACTGTCTCGCCATCGTCGCGGGCACGCCGGAGATCATCCGCACCCCGGGCGAGCACTTTGCGGGCGGCATATCGGTCAAGGGATTCACCAACTATCACGACAATGAAAAAGGCGCCAAACGCGGCGAGAATATCGTGTTCCTCTACGAGATCGACGGACTCAAGATTTTGCATCTCGGCGATCTGGGACACATGCTCCCTGATGAGACGATCAAAACCATCGGGGATGTGGATGTGCTGCTTGCGCCCATCGGCGGCGTGTTTACCATCAACGCCAAAGCCGCGACGGAGCTCGCCGACCGGCTCAACGCGAAAGTGCTCATTCCCATGCACTATAAAACGCCCGCGCTGCACTTTAACATCGAGGGTCTGGAGCCGCTGCTCGCCGCAAACGCAAACCGCCGCGTGCACCACCTCAACGCCAACACTGCGACGCTATCGCACGACACGCTGGGCGACCGCAGATTGTTGATTCTCGACTACAAACGTTAACCAAGCTTTTCATAACTGTCACAAAGAAATGATTTTCATCATACCCGGAGATTTTTACTCCGGGTTTTTCTTTTTATCATGCATTGGTTCGTCCGCTTTGTTGCAACCTCTCAGGATTTTTCCCGTATTGAACGCCGTTTTTACCCGCTATGTTGCTTTTGTTTCTGGCGAAGAAACAACCGCTGAATCGAAAACCAAAGTCAGGGTGTAACAAGAGTTAACGATCTGTAAACTCGCAATATCTGGTTATGTCAAGACTTGTTTGCTACCAGATATGGTGCTATGCTGAATTTGCGCCTGAACCGGGCGTCTTATCATCTACCGGTAACGGATTCAGTTTTACGCAACAAACGCACCATATATGACTATTTTAGTAAGGGACGGGATTTTCCATGGCAATTGGTGGCATCAATGACAACGCAATGAAGGTACTCGAAAAAAGATATCTCGCGAAGAATGAACACGGACAGGTGACCGAGGATGTAGAGGGTCTGTTTCGCCGCGTCGCGAGCGCAGTCGCGGAGGCGGACACGCTCTATGACCCGAATGCAAACATCGAAGCCGTTTCCGATTCGTTTTATGATCTGATGACTTCCCTGCGCTTTCTACCCAACTCTCCGACGCTGATGAACGCAGGCCGCCCGCTGGGGCAGCTCTCCGCCTGCTTCGTGCTGCCAGTCGGCGACAGCATGGAGGATATCTTTGAGGCGGTGAAAAACGCGGCGCTCATCCACAAATCCGGCGGCGGAACGGGATTCTCGTTTTCGCGCCTGCGGCAAAAAGGCGCGACCGTGCGCTCCACCGGCGGCGTCGCGAGCGGCCCCGTCAGCTTTATGCGCGTGTTCAACGTCGCAACCGAAGCGGTCAAGCAGGGCGGCACAAGGCGCGGCGCGAACATGGGCATCCTGCGCGTGGATCATCCGGACATTCTAGAGTTCATCCGCTGCAAGAGCGACACGAATGACATCAACAACTTCAACATCTCCGTGGGACTCACGGAGGCGTTCATGCGCGCCGTAGAAGCGGGCGAAGAGTATGACCTCATCGACCCCAAGACGAAGCAGAGTGTGTCCCGCCTCAGCGCACGCGCGGTCTTCGACGAAATCGTCGACGCCGCTTGGGCGACGGGCGAACCCGGCATCGTCTACCTTGACCGCCTCAACCGCGACAACGTGGTGCCCACGGTCGGCGAAATCGAGAGCACAAACCCCTGCGGCGAGCAGCCGCTGCTGCCATTTGAGAGCTGCAACCTTGGCTCTATCGATCTCGTCTCGCTGCTCAAGACGGAGGACGGAAAAGTCAAACTGGACTTTGACCTGCTCAAAACCACGGTTGAAGAAGCCGTCCATTTCCTTGACAACGTCATCGATGTCAACAACTATCCGCTCGAGCGCATCGGCGAGATGACGCGCAGCACCCGAAAGATCGGCCTTGGCGTGATGGGCTTTGCGGATGCGCTGCTCGCGCTCGGTATCCCCTACAACTCCGACGAGGGTGTTGCCTTTGCGGAGCGCGTGATGTCGTTTATCCAGACCACCGGACACAACGCAAGCCGCAGACTCGCAAAGACGCGCGGTGCGTTCCCGCTCTTTTCCGAGAGCACGCTCAAAGACGAGGAACCTATCCGTAACGCGACCGTCACCACCATCGCGCCCACGGGCACGCTCTCGATCATCGCGGGCTGCTCCTCCGGCGTGGAACCGGTGTTCGGTTATGTCTACATTCGCAACGTCATGGACGGCACGCAGATGGTCGAAGTCAACCCGCTGCTGATGGAAAAACTCCGCGCGCTGGGTTTAGACAGCGAAGAGATGCTCCAACGCATCGCCGCCGAGGGCACGATCGCACACATCGCGGAGATTCCCGAAGAGGTGCGCAAGGTGTTCGTCTGCGCGCACGATATCTCGCCGGAAGCGCATGTACGCATGCAGGCAGCCTTCCAGCGCTACACCGATAACGCAGTTTCCAAAACGGTCAACTTCCCGAACGCTGCCACGCGGGACGACGTCTACGCGGTCTATCTCATGGCGTATCGCGAAGGGCTCAAGGGCGTGACGATCTATAGAGACGGCAGCCGCACGGGACAGGTGCTCAACATCGGTAAAGTCAACGACGGCAAGAGCGACTCGGATAAGCCGGAGCTGGAAGCCCCGCTGCCGGAGAACTACGGCAAGATCGAGCCGCGTCCGCGCCCGCTCGTCACCCGCGGTTTTACGGAAAAGATGAACATCGGCTGCGGCACGCTGTATGTCACCGTCAATTACGACGAAAACGGCATCTGCGAGGTCTTCACCAGCACCGGCAAAGCGGGCGGTTGCCCCAGCCAGAGCGAAGCCACAGCAAGGCTTGCGTCCATCGCGCTGCGCAGCGGCATCTCCATGAGCGAGGTCTACGATCAGCTCAAGGGCATTCGCTGCCCGTCAACCATTCGGCAAAAGAACATGAGCTGCACCTCCTGCCCGGACGCGATTGCGCGTGTGTTGCTCAAAGTCAGCAAATACATCGACAACGGCGCGGACTATGAAACGCCCGATGCGCAGGCAAAGACGCTGACACCGCAGTCCGCGCCCGTGCCGCAAAACGGCAGCGCGCCGTTTGTCCCGATCGATGTATCGGACGTGCCCGCGAACGCCGCGGAAGTACACGTCTGCCCCGAATGCGGCGGCAAGGTAGAGCACGAAGGCGGCTGCGTCATCTGCCGCGCGTGCGGATTCAGCAAATGCGGCTGAGGCAGACGTCGCCAAAGCCTGGATACGATTTTTCTCACATGGGGATGGGAGGAAAACCGGAATGAGGGTCTTGATTCTAACCGGGCCGGACAGCGAAAGTCAGCGGGCTGTTTCGCGCGCGCTCCAGCTAGCGTTCACGGCGCGCGGGGACACCTGTCTCGTCGTTGGCGCGCTGGCGCTGCTTGGACTGCACCCGACGCTCTCGCAGATCCGCACGCTGGAAGAGGCGCTGTACAGTCCGCGCGGGTTTGCGTTTCTTTCAGCGAACGGTTCGTTCATCCGCGAAGGCAAGCGCAAATCGGCAGTCTACGAGGTCAACGCACGCTTCGCGGAGCAACTGCGCACATTTTTGCACGAAGGCGAGTTTGATGCGGTGCTCTGCCTGCATCGCTACACCGCAGAAGCCGTCAGCCATATTCGAAAGACGCTCGCATTCTCAGCGCGCTGCTGTTATGTTTCGTGCGACTATGCCTGCGTGCCATTTCTGGAAGAAACGCGGCTTGACCACTACTTCACCGCACACGAAAGCTTCGCCAGTGCATATACCACACGTGGTATTTCGAAAAAAGCGATTCTGCCCGCCGGAATTCCGCTCCCCGCCGATTGGTTTCGGGATGAGGAGAAGGCGGATGCACGCGCGCTGCTCAATCTGCCGCAGCATATGCCCTGCTACTTCATTCCATATGCCGAAAATACGATTGCCGCTGTCGATGCGCTGTTGGGTTGCATCCGAAACGAGGATGGGCGCGTTTGCGTGGTCTCGCCGGACGGTGCGCCGCCGAGAAGCCCGTTTATCGCGCGATACGCGGGCGACATCCGCGTCGAGGTACTCGCGCCAGAAGACCCGCTTTCGCTCTACTGCGCCGCGTGCGATGTGATGTTGACCGCGCCATCCGGTGCGCTCAGCGCGGTGGCCGCTGTCTGCGGAAAGCCGCTCGTGCATCTGCCTTCGCAAGATCCGTTTGAAGCGCAATCTGCTGTCTACTTCTCCGCGCGCGGCATGAGCCTGACAGGAAAAGACGAGGAAGCCTGCGCCGCGCTCGCCGTTTCGCTCGAAGAAGACCGTTCCGCCAAAGAAGCCATGCGCGAAGCGCAGACGAAGATTCGCAATCCTGACGCCGCACAGCGCGTTGTCCGCTTCCTGCACGAAGGGCGACTGTAAACAATATTCCAGTGATTTGACAAATATCGCTATCTGATTCCCTTTTTTCGACAGTTTCTATCGTAAAAATACAAACATCTGCTATACTGGTGTCGATCGCACTTTTGTGATCGACATCTTTTTATTAGGGCAGGTAACGCATGAAGCAGACCTTGCGCCGGGAATTGACCAACATCATCTTTCTGGTTTTGATCGTCGCCGCCGCCGTGGTGATCTATCTGCTTTCGCGCGCGGAAAGTGCGACACAAACACCCGATGCTTCGCCAACGCCAGCGAGTGAGACCGCTTCAAAGCAGACGAGTGAAGAAACCGAGTCGGCAGATGCCTCCGCGCCCTCCAATGATCCCGAAGAATCATCTACCACGCGTGGTGTTCCGGAATCTGTGTTCAAAACGCACCTGTTGAGCAGCGAACTCTACGCCGCAGCGCCCGTACGCAATAAGCCGACGACATACACCCTAATCTGGAGCGAATCCGAGCAAGCCGAAGTCCTGCTGACCTATGAGCTTCGCAACGGCGACCTCTCTTCGCTGGAGATCACATTCCAACTGCCGGAGGTTTTTCAGGGTAATCCCAAGAGTGATATTGAAAAGCGCCTTGCAGAAGCTTCTGAATCTCTTGCCACCGCCAACGACGAGGTGATTCCCGCTCTGCTCTTAGACCTGCTTCCCGCCAGCGACGCGAAAGACAAGTTGCAGCAAACGTCCATCCGTTTCTGGACGGAAGAAGCGCAGCGACTCAAGAAGGTCGGCGACAAATTTGAGGACACGCTGGATGGCTATCACTTTATCGCCTATCGCAAGCAGGGCGACACGCTGCAAGAGCTCGTTTGCATTCTGTATCTGACTTAATAACGAAAAAACAAAAAGCACACTCCTGATCGAGTGTGCTTTTTGATTGTGTCGCGATTTTTCTGTTCTGAAAACTAGGCTCAGGAAGCGGCTTTCAGGATGCACGTTGCTCCCCGGCGGAGCGCCTCTTTGTTGAGCGCAACGAGATTTGCCTTTGCTCCCGTAAACAGGTGCGAAAGCATCTTCTCCACCGTCTTTTGCTGCACGCACTGGGTGACCTCGATATATGCGCCGAGCATGACCATGTTGGCAGCTCTAGGATTGCCGAGCTCCTGCGCAATATCGAGACACGGCACATAGAACGCGCTGATATCGCGGCGAGTCGCCGGAATTTCGATGATGCTGCTGTTGATGAACGCAACTCCGCCGCTCTTTAACTGCGGCTCAAAGCGCAAAAGCGAAGGTTTGTTCATCACGATAATCTCGGTAGGTTCCAGCACGATCGGGGAAACGATCGGTTCGCTGCTGAGCATGACGGAGCAGTTCGCGGTTCCCCCGCGCACTTCCGGCCCGTAGCTCGGCAGCCAGTTGACGCTCAAGCCCTCCTGCATACCCGCTTCCGCGAGCATCTTGCCCATCGCCATAATGCCTTGTCCGCCAAATCCCGAAAGGATGATTTCGTGTGTCATCGTGTTGCCTCCTCCTTTTGTTCTGACCTGTCTGCGTACACGCCGAGCGGATAGTACGGCACAAGATTTTCCTTGAGCCAGCCTACCGCCTCTATGGGCGAGAGTCCCCAGTTTGTCGGGCAGGTGGACAGTAGTTCCACCATCGTAAAACCTGCACCGGCAAGCTGTAGAGTAAATGCCTTTTTGATCGCGCGCTTCGCTCTTGCGATGCTCGCGGGGTCGGTTACCATCACGCGCTCGGAATACGCGCAGCCATCGAGCGTTGCAAGCATCTCCGCCATGCGAATCGGCGAACCGTGCTGCTCTTTGTTCCTGCCCTGAGGAGCCGTGGTCGCCTTTTGACCCAGCAGGGTCGTCGGCGCCATCTGGCCGCCTGTCATGCCGTAGATTGCGTTGTTGACGAAGATCGCGGTGATCTTCTCTCCGCGCATCGCGGCATGGACGATCTCCGCCGTGCCGATGGCGGCGAGGTCACCATCGCCCTGATACGTGAACACCGCAAGGTCTGGATGCACGCGCTTGATGCCAGTCGCGACCGCGGGCGCGCGCCCATGCGCCGCCTGCTGCATGTCGCAGGAGAAGTAGTTATATGCAAATGCAGAGCAGCCGACCGATGCCACGCCGACCGTCGAACCGATGATGTCGAGCTCTTCCAAAACCTCTGCCACGAGCTTGTGGATTACGCCGTGCGTGCAACCCGGGCAAAAATGCTGTTCGATTTCGGTCAGGCCCTTGGAGCGCTGATAGACGATTGCCATTGCCTTACACCTCCTCGAGCGCTGCGCGCGCGACATTCATGAGTTCCGCTGGGGTCGGGAATGTTCCGCCGCCCGTGCCGAAGAAGCGAATGGGCTTGGTGCCGTTGAGCGCGATCTTCACGTCGTCGATCATCTGCCCCATGCTCATCTCCGCGCAGACGACGGTCTTCACGCTGCCACGGTTGGCGCAGGCGTAGAGTTCTTTCTCGGGATATGGCCAGAGCGAGATCGGGCGAAAGACGCCCGCCTTCACGCCGGCTTCGCGAAGCTTCAGCGCGGCGGACTGGCAGATGCGCGCGGTCGTGCCATAGGCCACAAACAGTACCTCGGCATCGTCTGTCAGATACTCTTCATAACGAATTTCGTTCTGTGTGATCTTGTCGTGTTTCTGCTGCAGGCGGATGTTATGCGCCGAGCAGTCCTTGGGATCGATGAACAGCGAGTTGACGATGTTGTGTTCCCGCTTGCCTTTCGTGCCGTCGGTCGCCCAATCCTTTGCGGGGAGCTTGCGCGCCCTGGGTTTCTTCCACTCGACCGCTTCCATCATCTGCCCGATCATACCGTCCGCAAGGATCAGCACGGGGATGCGATAGAGGTCCGCGATATCAAACGCTTCCTGCGTCAGATCTGTCATCTCCTGAATGGTTGCTGGCGCGAGCGTTACCGTGCGATAGTCTCCGTTGCCGCCGCCGCGCGTCGCCTGAAAATAGTCCGCCTGACCGGGCGCGATGCTGCCGAGGCCGGGGCCGCCGCGCATCATGTTCACGATCACGACCGGCAGTTCCGCGCCTGCGATATAGGAGATGCCTTCCTGTTTGAGGCTGATGCCCGGCGAGGAGGAGGACGTCATGACCCGCGCGCCGCTGCCGGCCGCACCGTAGGTCATGTTGATCGCGGCGACTTCACTTTCGGCCTGCAGAAACACTCCGCCATGCTCCGGCATGTGGCGGGAGAAATATTCGGGAATCTCGTTTTGCGGGGTGATCGGATAGCCGAAGAAATAGCGGCAGCCCGCGCGGATTGCTGCCTCCGCAACCGCCTCGTTACCCTTCCATAATTCCTTTGCCATACGCTCAGCCCCTTTCCACGGTGATGACGCTGTCCGGACACATCCGCGCGCAGCTTGCGCAGCCAGTGCATTCTTCCATGCGCTCCACCGTCGCGGGATGGTAGCCCTTTGCGTTCGTGGCAGGACGCATCACGATGATGTGCTTCGGGCAAACGGCAACGCAGAGTTCGCAGCCCTTGCAGCGTTCTTCTCGAAACGTGACTTTACCAGCCAATCGAATCACCTCTTATACTTTCTTCTAGCTTCTTAAGATCTGTAGCGGATACAATCCTTCGTCTAGAACTCCCAGGGCTTTTTCATGTATAGCTGCATCGGGAACTGCTGCGCCTGCGGCAGTTCCAGCCGCCCAGAAAACCGCTCTTCAAACATGTGATATTTCACGGGAACGCGCGTTATCTTCGATAATTCTTCGATCAACTCCGCGCCGCGCAATATATCATGTGTGGTAGTTTGGTGATCGAGGTGTGTGTTGTTGACGAGTCCAGTTGCATTCAGACGTGAACTGTACTCGATCTGCCGCAAATACGCTTCGGCCTTCTGCGGCGTGTTCGTCTCAGGCCGGTTGAAATTTACCACGCATAGTAGCTCGTACGGAATGCATTTGATCTTCTGCGAAAACCTGCCGAGCGCCTGCGCGCCAACCGCGTCGCCACCCGCATCGATAATGCCGCATACGCCCGCTTCAAACAGCGCATATACTTCAGGGTTGATGGCTGGCAAATCGGAGTCTGCACCCTTGGAGACGATTACGCGAATACCCTGGCTCGTCATCTCTTCCTTCCGCTCACGAGAGCAGAAGTATGGATTTACGATGTCGAGATCCGCAAGGGTAACCGCGTTTCCCTCCCGCTTGAGGCGGAAGGCGAGGTTCACGGCAAACTCGGTCTTCCCGCTGCCGTAGTGACCTGTGACGATGGTCAGGTGATCGTTCATAACTCTCCCGTCCGTTGCGCCAAATCTTACGCGTAAATCAGAGGCTGTTCTTCTCCCGTCAACACGCGCAGCGCCGCCGCGCAGAGCGCCTGCTGCTCGTCCTCGCCGGGCATAACCACAATCTCGGCGATAAACTTCGTCCGCTCCGCGATCCAGCCCGTAAACATCTTGTCCCGCGCGAACCCGCCCGTGAGGATGATCGCCTGCACGTCGCCTTTGAGAACCGCCGCGCACGCGCCGATCTCTTTCGCGACCTGATAGGCCATCCCCTCGAAGACAAACCGGGCGTTCTCATCCCCGTTCTGCGCACGGCGGCTGACTTCCTTGCCGTCGTCGGTGCCCAGATATGCGATCAGTCCGCCTTTGGTGGTGAGCTTTTTGAGCATTGCGGTAGCGGAGAGCTGCTCCCGCTCCATGAGGCGCAACGCGGAGTTGGTCGGTAAGCCGCCGCATCTTTGCGCGCTGTAGGGTCCTTCTCCGCAAAGGCCATCGTTCACGTCCACCACACGCCCTTTTTCATGCGCGCCGATGGTCGCACCGCCGCCGATATGCGCGATGATCAGGTTGACCTCGTCGTATTTCAGACCGCGTTCGGCGCAAAATCTGCGCGCCTTCGCCTTCTGATTCAGCGCGTGAAATACAGAAGCCCGGCTGATCTCCGGATGACCGGATAGCCGGGCGAGCGGGCAGAGCTCGTCGGTTACGACGGGATCCGCAATCAGGGCAGGAATGTGCTGTAGTTTGCCAATCTGGTTTGCGAGCATTGCGCCCATGTTGGAGGCATGGTCGCCATATCGTACACTCATTAAGTCCTCAAGCATCCGCTCGTTGACCGTGTAGACGCCGCCGGGAATCGGATGCAGCATGCCGCCGCGGCCGATCACCGCGTCGAGCGAATCAAGCGATACTTCGTGCGCTTCGAGCGCGGAGAGGATATGCTTCATGCGAAACGCGAGTGCGCCTTCGGGATCGGTGCTGTAGGCAATCGCGCTGCCGTTGTGCTCGATGGATTCCTCAAACAAGGGCGTTTCGCCCTCATAGACCGCGAGTTTGGTTGTGGAAGAGCCCGGGTTGATCGCGAGGATTCTCCTGTTCATCCCTCGTGTTCCTTTCTGGTGCGTATATAATCGTCAGTTTGTTCTGTCTTTCCATGAGCTGAATTGTAAAATCGCATTGTCTGTTGAATGGCTCGTTGTATGATGTATAACGTCTTGATACGACATCATACTACTAAATCAGTCATATGATGTCAAGCCAAAACAGCCTCTGCTGACTTGTAAGACGAAAATATATGATGTATGATGTTTGAAAGCATTTTCCGCGAGTCATCAGAGATTTCCCGAGGATGTCCCATCCGATAAAAAGAAGAAGGTGACCTTCATGTCCGGCGACAACAGAAGCCTTTCGGAACGCACGGCAACCGAGCTTTACAACATGATCGTGCTGCAGAAGAAATTCTCCGCTGGCGATAAGCTACCGAACGAAACCGAGCTTGCGACGAGCCTCGGCGTGAGCCGCACGACGCTGCGCGAAGCCGTGCATTATCTCATCGCGCAAGGCATTCTCAGCGTGCAGCGCGGGCGCGGCACGTTTATCAGCGACGATCTTACTATGTTCAATAAATACGACATGGGTGCGCTGAGCCACGCGCGGCTTGCGGATATGTATGAAATCCGCCTGATGTTTGAGCCGCAGTGCATGATGCTCGCGTGCTTCCGCGCGACGGACGAGGAGCTGGAACGCATTCTCGCGCAGGCAAAATATGTTGAGGAGCTGGTCCGGACGGACGGAAACTGGCCGGACGAAGATCAACGCTTCCACGAGATGATCGCGGCGGCCTCCCACAACGAGTTCATCATCCGTATGTTCCCGATCATCAACGCTGCGGTCAACGAGGCAATGGAGATGTCAGACAACATCGAGGCGCTCAAGAACATCGTGATCTACGACAACCGGGATATGGTCAGCTTCCTGCGTCTTCGGGATGGCGCGGGCGCTAAGAGCGCCATGAGCATCCATATCCGCCATGTGATCAATACGCTCGGCCTGAGCACAGGAGAACTATAGGCCAATAAACAACATAGAAACAAAGCACCGTTCGTTTTATACGGACGGTGTTTTATTGCTGTTACAGTTTGTTGCTTGATGAAAGCTATTCATTGCGAAACATGTACATCATGCTTCTGTATCAAAAGCAAACTCATGTATTACCATGTGGGGTACTTGACCGAACAATCGACTGACGGATGACTATTTTGAGAATTCGCGTCCTCTTCTCATCGGCATCCTCAAATTTGTATCGCAAAATCCATACCACGCGTGGTGTTTTTCATTTCATATCGCGTTTACCTTCAAAGCAGCACATCCTCGATCCAGCACTAATGGGTCTTTGTTACATAATCGTTACGCAAACAGCACTCTATTGTGCGATTTACTGTATGAAATCGAGCTCCGTAATGATCTGCTTCTTTTAAGAAATGCCATAAGAATCGCAACTCGTGTACTCATCGTATAATTACTCATTTTAGCAGTATTCTTAAATAGCAGATTTGTAAGGCTACACATGGTGACTAAGTTACAAGAAAGCCATTGATTACTGAGTTTTTCGCGAAGTGGCAACTTAAATGCGACAAAACTACGGAAATATTAAGAAAACTAGAAATACAGCCCCGCTTTTTGAAAAAAAACCCAAAAATACTGTTACTTTTTTTAAGAAAGCAACGGCGATGTAACTATTTGTTCATATTATAGTAGCATACAGAGTTCTCATAAGTGCTCTTGTTATTACAAGGAGGATAAAACCATGAAAGGGTCACGTCTTACAAAAGCTATTAGCGTTGTGCTTAGCTTTATGCTCGTTTTCTCTCTGTTCCCCACACAGGCGCTGGCCGCTGTTGGTGAAGGAGAAGGTGGAGACACCGTACTGTCTCCTACATATTATGATGTCACGTTCCAGGATTTTGATGGAACGTTTATTTCCACTGTTTCAGTGGAGGAAGGTCAGGCAGCCACCGCACCCGCACACCCCGAGCGGAATGGCTACGTTGCAGACGGATGGGACACTGATTTCTCAGCCGTGACGAGCAACTTGACCGTTACCGCAGTTTATAAAGCGGTAGAACTACATATCTGGATCTATATTGGAAATAACACTTCCAATCTCTTACAGCATTATGTGATGTCCCCGCTGACCAGCGAAAAGATTACAGCCTACTCGGCTGTGACCAACAGAGCCCTTGTCAATCTCTTGCAGACAGACACGGGATTTGCACTCGCCGGAAAATCTTCATTTATCACAAACAGCCAGATGACCGGCAACGGAACTGTACAGCTCTTGTCCTCTTCCGATCCGACGGTCTACAACGTTTACATCCATTTAAAGGATAGTATCGACGTCGATTACACCGTGCGTTATGTAGATGACGCAGGTGCACAACTGCACGACCCCTACGAAGACGACGGGCACGTTGGACAAACAGTCACTGCTTCTGCCATTTCGATTTCAGGTTACACGCTGATCTCGAACAGCCCTCAGTCGATTACCCTTGATTTCGGCAGCAACGTGATCACATTCGTGTATTCTCGTACGTACTACATCACCTACTACTTAATCGGTGGTACAAACAACCCGGCGAACCCCACTACCTATACAAAGGTAACGCCGACGTTTACGCTGCAGAACCCGACCAAATTGGGTTATACATTCACCGGATGGACTCCCTCCGATGTGACCATCGAAAAGGGTACGACCGGAAATCTTAGCTTTACCGCGAGTTGGGAACTGACGAGTTACAACATCTCCTACGAGCTCAACGGCGGTGTCAATCACCCGAGTAACCCGTCGACCTATACCTATAATGATCCCACGATCACCCTACAGGATCCGACCCGCGCAGGATACAATTTCCTGAACTGGTCGCCTTCCGATAAGATCTTGAACAACTCAACCGGTGACAAGACCTTCACGGCTTCCTGGTCGGCACCGATCGAGTACAACATCACCTACGAGCTCAACGGCGGCGTCAATGATGCCTCTAACCCCACGAGCTATACGATCTCGAGTGCTGACATCACGCTGGCCAACCCGACCAGAGACGGCTATACGTTCGAAGGTTGGAGCCCGACAGGCTTCATCGCAAGTGGTTCCACGGGGGACAAACACTTTGAAGCAGTCTGGTCTGACGCCATCGAGTACAACATCTCTTACGAGCTCAACGGCGGCGTCAACAACGCCTCCAACCCCGCGAGCTACACCATCGAGAGCGCGGACATCACGCTCGGCGATCCGTCCAGGGACGGTTACACGTTTGAAGGCTGGACCCCGACGGGATTCATCGCCAGCGGCTCCACCGGAGACAAGAGCTTTGAGGCCTCCTGGTCCGAAGCGATTGTTTACGACATTACTTACGAGCTCAACGGCGGCGTGAACGATGCATCTAACCCCGCGACCTATACAGTCGAGAGTGGGGACATCACGCTGGCAGATCCGACCAGGGACGGCTACACGTTCTTGGGCTGGACGCCGACGGGATTCATCGCCAGCGGCTCCACCGGAGACAAGAGCTTTGAAGCCACGTGGTCTGACCCCATCGAATATAACATCAGCTACGAGCTCAACGGCGGCGTGAACGATGCAGCCAACCCCGCGACCTATACAATCGAGAGCGCGGACATCACACTCGCCAATCCGACCAAAGCGGGATATAACTTCCTCGGTTGGACGCCGACGGATAACATTCCGACCGGCTCGACCGGAGACAAGTCGTTTACCGCGATGTGGTCTGACGCGATCGAGTACAATATCAGCTACGTCCTGGGCGGCGGCGTGAACAACGGTTCCAACCCGACGACATACACCGTTGAAAGTGCACTGATCACGCTCGCCAACCCGACCAAAGCCGGATACACATTCAACGGCTGGACGCCGACGGATAATATTCCGGCCGGCTCCACCGGAGATAAAGAGTTCACCGCAACATGGTCGGATGCGAACGTTTACAACATCACGTACGAGCTCAACGGCGGCGTGAACAACGGCTCGAACCCCTCCACCTATACGGTAGAGAGCGGCTTGATCACCCTTGCAAACCCGACCAAGACAGGATATAACTTCCTCGGCTGGACGCCGACGGATAACATTCCGGCCGGCTCTACCGGAGACAAGACGTTTACGGCAACGTGGTCTGACCCGATTGCGTACAACATCACCTACGTCCTGGGCGGCGGCACGAACGATCCGTCCAACCCGGCGACATATAACGTCACCAGCGCGACGATCACACTCGCAGCTCCAACACGCCTTGGTTATAACTTCCTTGGCTGGAGCCCGACCGATACGATTGCGACCGGCTCCACGGGCGACAAGACGTTTACGGCAAGGTGGTCCACCGCGATTCGCTACAACATCACCTACACGATGAACGGCGGCATCAACAACTTCCTGAACCCGTCGAGATACACGGTCAACAGCGCAACGATTACGCTGCGTGATCCGATCAGAATCGGTTATGACTTCGCTGGTTGGACGCCGACGGACACCATCCCGACCGGCTCGACAGGCGACAAGGCATTTACCGCAACCTGGACGCCGAGCGCTTACACGATCCACTACTACCTCAATGGCGGAACCAACGATGCGGCGAACCCCGCAACGTACACAATCGAAACGCCGACCATCAATCTGGCGAATCCGACGCGTGCAGGTTATGACTTCTGGTTCTGGTTCCCGCTGGACACGATCCCGCAGGGTTCCGTCGGCGATCGGTACGTCTGGGCGATCTGGAAAGCACCGACCAACTACTCGATTACCTACAATCTCAACGGCGGTACAAACAGCCCGGCCAACCCGAGCATCTACAACGTTGAGAGCAGCACGATCAATCTGGCTGATCCGACCCGCACAGGCTACACCTTCGCTGGTTGGTCGCCGACCAGCAGTATTCCTGCCGGTTCGACGGGAGATAAGGAGTTCACCGCAAGCTGGACGCCGATCACCTACAACATCAGCTATGATCTGGCAGGCGGCGTAAACGACGCGGGCAACCCCGCAACGTACACGATCGAAACCCCGACGTTCTCGCTGGCCGATCCGACACGGGACTTCTACACCTTCGCAGGTTGGGCGCCCGCTGATACGACCATCGAGCAGGGTTCGACCGGCGATCTGAGCTTCACCGCAAGCTGGACGCCGATTGCCTACAACATCACCTACGTCCTGAACGGCGGCACGAATGATGCAGCCAACCCCGCGACGTATACGGTCGAAACCCCGACCTTCACCCTCGCAGCACCGACACAGCTGGGCTACACCTTCGCTGGCTGGGATCCCGCGGACGCAACGATTGAGCTCGGTTCTCACGGTGATCTAACCTTCACCGCGACCTGGACGCCGATCGTCTACCCGATCACATACGTGATGAACGGCGGCGCGAACCCGGCGGCAAACCCGGCAACCTACACGATTGAGAGCCCGACGATCACCCTGGCAGCCCCGGCACAGGCCGGATACGTCTTCCTCGGCTGGACGCCTGCTGGCGTCATCCCGACGGGAACGACGGGCGCGCTGACCTTCACGGCGAACTGGTCCGCTCCGATCGTCTATGACATCACCTACGTGATGAACGGCGGCATAAACGCGGTGGGCAACCCCGCAACGTACACCGTTGAAAGCGGACTGATCACTCTCGACGATCCGACACGGGAAGGCTATGACTTCCTCGGTTGGACGCCGACGGACAACATTCCCGCCGGATCAGTAGGGGACGAAACCTTCACGGCAACGTGGTCTGAGCCGCACGTACACACGGTGACGTACTTCGTCAACGGCGGTACTGAGGCGGGTCTGGACGGTGTGACGCCGTACAGGGTTTACACCAACGTGGCCTATGGCACGGTCGTACCGGTTCCGGTCAATCCGCAGCAGGACGAGTTCACGTTTGACGGCTGGACAACCGCAATCCCGGTCAACATGCCGGATGCAGACGTTGTCATCTACGGCTCGTTGACGAGACTGCCCGCACTGCAGGAGATCATCACCAATGAGAGAACGCCTCTCGCCGGGCCGACCTGGTCGCTGCTCAACCTGATTCTGACCGCGCTTACCGTGATCAGCATCGGAACGATTCTCTCGATCTTCCAGAAGAAGCGCGAGAATAAGGGCACCAAGAAGAACACGGCATTCAGCCTCTCGACCTTACTGCCCGCCGCGGGCGTGATCGTAGCATTCATCATGACGCAGGTACTCTCCGGCACCATGGTGTTTACGGATCGCTGGTCCTACCTCTTCGCCGGCATCACGCTGGTGCAGGCGGCGGTTGTGACCCTCGCCCTCACGGGTAAGAGCAAGAAAGCATAACAACCTAACCAACAAAAAGAGACACAGCAATGCGTCTCTTTTTTTTGCGTTCTAGATTGTCAAATGACGTATCGGGTTACGGTTGAACTACCAAAGCTCATCCCTAATTATCCCAATGGTTCATCCGTCGGCTCGTCGGAAGGCGACGGCGTCGCGGAAGGATCCGGCGTGATGGAGGGTTCCGGCGTGGGCGAAGGATCGGGCGGGATCAGGCCGGACGCGATCTCAAACTCGTGGTAGATGGCAGCCGTGCGCCAGTCCGCAGACAACGGGTTCGTTCCGCGCGTATAGATCGTGCAGTCCGGCAGGGCTTCTATCAGCTTCGCAAGGTCTTCTTTGACAACCAGCTTGTTGTTCATCATCCAGAGCATCTTGAGCTGCTTCATGCCCGCCAGCGGCGTGATATCCGCGAGTGCCGTACGCGTGCAGTTCAGGTGCGTCAGCTTCGTCAGTCCCGTCAGCGGCGCATAGTCAGCGATCGGGTTTGTGAATATCTCCAAAAACTCCAGCTCGGTCAGCGACGAGAGTGCGGAGATATCCTTGACATCATTGTTGCCGATGCTGAGCAGGCGCAGTTTGAGCATATTTTTCACGAACGAGATATCCGTGAGCTTATTATTGGAAAGATCGAGATACACCAGATCCGTGCAATACTGCAGCCCCGCAACGTCCTCGTCGGTGAGCTTCGTGTTGCCTTCTTTGGTGAAAACCGCGGCATCGTTCGGGAACAGCTTGCGATTTTGCGTGGTAAACGCGACGATATCCGTTCGCACCTGCCAAGCGCCGACCTGCACCAGCCAAACAAACTTCAACGCGGGAAACTGCCCCTGCAGCTGTACCATTTGCTCGTTGGTAAGTCCCGAACCGCTCAGATCACATAGTGTCAAGGCGGGCAGATGCGAAAGCCCTGCCGCTACTTCCTCTGCGCTCGTAAAGGTCTGCCCCTGCAGGTTGAGTTCCGTGGTCTCCGGCGTCAGCCGCTGACCAAAGAGGTCAAACGAGAAAGAGAACGTAATCAGCGGATAGCGTTCTTTCAGCGCGTCCATGGTCTCAAACGAGATGGTCTGTCCTGTCAGATCGCAGCTTGTGAGCTTCTTGAGAGATGCAAGCGCGTCGCCGAGCTGCGCTTCGTCGGTGATCGTTGCCTGTGTTAAATCGAGCTCTGTCGCGTCCGTGCTCACCGATACGCCAAACACATCGATCGTACGCGAGAACGCGATGTAGGGATAGCGCGCTTCAAGCGCCGCGCCCTCCTCTGCCCCGATGCCGGTGTTTGTGATGTCGACGGCGGTCAACGCGGGCAGATAATAGAGGTTTTGCATGAGCGTTTCCGCTTCTATGGGCTTGCCGGAGAGATCCAGCATCGTATCGGTGTTGGTGAGCGGTACGCCCGCGATTTCTACCTGCCAGACAAAGGAGATATCCTTGCGCTCCAGGCTCTTGCTCACGAGCGCATCGTAGATGGTGCAACCGCGCGCATCCACCGTATTCAAGTTCGGAAAATAGCGCAGTAAGTCCAGCGAGGTCGCATCTGTTTCAACAGGCAGCGTCAGCTGTGTTACCTGATTGTCAAAGCGCTGGTTCGCAATCGGCACACTCCAGAGAATCGTGCAGTTCGGCAGCGCGCTCTGAACGGATTGATATTGATCGATCGAGATATCCGCCTTGCGCAGATCGAGCAATTGCAGTTCCTCATACTTCACGAGGTCCTCAACGTCGATCTGTGTCGCGTCCTCGATGGTCAACTCCGTAGCGGAACGATCCTTCAACAGATCGCAGCCCGCAAGCGTCAGCGCAAGGGTAAGCGCGATGAGCACCGCAAGGGTACGCAGCAGCCGCTTGCCGGAGGTCGCGCGTTCAGTCGACGCGCTGATAGAGTCTGAATGTATCATTTTGTTCTTCGCTCCAAAATTCCTGGGTCTCTATGAGTTGGTAACCATCCTGTGTTAGTTCCAAATTGCGGGTGACGACAAACTCCGCGCTCTTCTCCTCTAGATAGCGGCTCTGTGATTCCTTTAGCTCAGGCAGGTCCACATTGACACGCGCAAAGAAGCGATACGGCGGAATCTCGTTTACCGCAAGATAGAAACCTGCGTCCGGCATGTTGTAACAGAACAGTGTGACCTCGTCCTCAGTCTTCTTCTCCTGCATGATGCTCGCAAAACGAGCCTGTGGCGTCTCTTCCCGCGGGATAGATAGCATGTAGCGGTTATCCGAAATCAACAGCGCAAACCCGACCATAACGATCGAGATGCCGAGGAACATCGTACGCTTAAACCAGGGCTTGTCCGCAACAAGATATTCCCGACGTTCCAGCAGGCGCACGATGGGAACCATCCCCAGCGCCATAAACGGCGTGAGCACCAGCCCGTAATAGCGGTAGCCCTGTCCGCCGATATAGATCGCGCACGCAAGCAGCCCCGCCATAAGCAGAACGTTGATCTTCTCGATGATGCGCACCTGATCCCGCTTTTGCACGAGGAACCAGCCGAGACCCAGCGCGATCAACAGCGCGATCTGCGGGTTGCGATAGGAGAACGCGCCGACGCTCTTGATGATGACAAATGCCGTGGTCAAAAGCGACGATTTGTCCGTCCACGAATAGTTGAAGATGTTCGCGTAGAAGTAATAGTAGAGGAAATCTTTCAGCGCACCGTTGAGCGCAAAATATACCACGAGCGGAATGCCGACGGAGAACATGACGAGCAGAAACAGCCCGCTCGCGGAAAACGCGCGCTTGACATGCTTCGCCATCAGCTGCGAAATCGCGATCACACCCATCCAGACGACATAGAATGCCAGAAAGGTGAATTTTCCGAACAGCATCACGCCCGCAAACAGCGCATTGCGCGCAATCATGCCGAGCGGAACGGGGTTCGGGTACGATTCCTTAAAGTAGCGCAGCGTGTCGTAGAGCGACCACGCGAACAGCGGCATCATCAGTTCCTCAAGGCTGCCACCGTGCGAAAAGCTCAGGCTGCCGAGGATAAATGCCGAAATCACCGGCAGTACGATCAACGCAAACTTCTCGGTGTAGAGCGCGGCGATGCGATATGCGGCAAAGAGGAAGAACGAGAACGCGATGGTCTCGATCACATAGACGCCAAAGAACGATGTGCCCGAGATCAACGAAGCAATCCCGAAGAGCAGGAACGCGATCGGCCCTTTTTGATCGTAAAGGTTGAGATACGGCACATAACCGTGCATCATGCCCTTGCCGATGGTGAAGTAGATGTTTGCGTCCACCCACTCGTTGAGCGGATACAGCGGCGAGCTCTTTGTGCAAAGAAACAGAAACACAGCTGCCGTCAAGAAGCAAATGGGAAATACCGTTTTCCAGTCCGCGGCTCTGCGCGTGCGTTCCATCGTTCGCCCTCCCGAAAATATGCTTATTTTTTGCCTTTTAAGGCCAATACAACATATTATTATATCCAGTTTCATAATTTGACGCAACCATCGCCGGGTTTACGGAGTGTTATAGATGAAAACGCATAAATTCAGGAGGAAATCATGATGAAAAAGATGTTTACGCTGACCGCGTTTCTATTAGCCGGGGTTTTGCTGCTCGTCGGATGCGCCATGGTAGTAAGTAAAACGGACGTTATCTATCGTGGAGAAATCAGCTCCATCGCCGAAGACGGCAGCATTCTTGTGGAGCAGTTGCCGGGGCATAACCATGGACAGGCGAGTATACTGTTTCATTTGAGCGACAAGATCGCAAAAGAGCTTGGTGACGCGCTGATCGTTGGCGCGTTCGTCGAAGTCCACTATGACGGAAAGCTGACCCGCTCGCTCCCCGCACAGGGCACCGCGAGCAGCATCAGCGTCATCGCACCCTACAGCGAAGGCGTGATTCAAAACGGCACGATTCTGAACGTCACACCGGGCAAGGACGGCTACAGCATCTCTCTGCTGCCGCTGGGTGAAGAGAAGAAGGATGATCTGAGCAACACCATCACCCTCACAGTGCATATGTTCGCGCTCGAAGGCCTGACGGAAGCAGACCTTGTCGAGGGCGCAAAGGTCAGCGCGGTGACCACCGGCATTGTATTGGAGAGCTTGCCGCCGATTATGCAGGTTGTTGCGTTGCTGCCGTACACGGAATAACGCTAGAATATTTCTCAATACCAAAAATGCCGAAGCAGAAATGCTCCGGTTTTTTTGGTTTCGCATCCAAAATAAAACGGCAAAATCGTGAAAATAGTAGTTGACAACTATATCGGCAAGCGATACAATTCTATTACGGTTTCCGATATATCGTATAACGTAACAAATTTAGTGTTTGGAGTGAAGAATAATGCCGGAAAGTAACGAAAGAGGGGCGCTGACGGAGGCGGTATTTTACATATTGCTTGCCCTCTACACGCCTATGCACGGGTACCGCATCATGCAGACCGTGCGCGATCTCAGCAGCGGCCGGGTCGACCTCGGCGCGGGGACGCTGTATGGTGCGATCAATACCCTGTTGGAGAAGAAGTGGATTCAGCCTGTGGCGGGCGAGCAGGGCTCGCGCAAAAAAGAGTATACCATCACAACGCTGGGCAAATCCGTGGTGGAGTCAGAGATCAAACGTCTGCAGGATCTGATCGAAACAGGCGGGAAGATTGTCAGGGGGATTTAAGATGAAACACATTGTGCGTAAAGCATTTTGGGATTTTGAGAAAGAGGAGCAGTGGCTCAACGATATGTCCGCGCGGGGGATGGCGTTTACGGACTATTCCTGGTGCCGCTACGTGTTTACCGACACGCCGGATCAGCAGTATATCTATCGCATCGAACTGCTGGAGAACCTGCCGACGCACGCGGAAAGCATCGCCTATCTGCGCTTTTTAGAGGAGAACGGCGTAGAGGTCGTTGCCACCTATATGCGTTGGGTTTATCTGCGAAAACCCGCGTCTGATGGTGTGTTTGATATCTATACTGACATCGACTCGAAGATCCGGCATTATCAGCGGATCAACTATTTCTGGACCGTGTTTATGATCATCGAGTTCGCGGCAGCGATTCCGAACCTGACGCTCGGAATCACGAACCTATTGATGCATGAACCCTTCGGGAACTTCTCCTACGGGAACCTCATCATCGGCGCTGCCACGCTCTCGCTCGCTATCCTCTTCCTCGCGCTCGACTTGCCGCTTCGCCGCAAGATCAAGAAGCTACGTCAGGAAAAAGCGATTCACGAATAACAAAACAAACAAATAAGTAAGCTGCCCTTCGTGATCCACCGCGATCCGGAAGGCAGCTTTTTAATTTGTCTCTATGAAAGAATATCATTGAGATTGACTGCTTGTTCATTTATACGAATTGTTTTAATTCTTTCAAATCTATGTTTATAATAAATAAATGCCAATCGAAAATTCGATTGTGAAGCTGATCATGCGAAACAAATTTTTAATGGAGATGTCGGCAAATGCAGTATCAAGTTGTTGAAGAGCATAAACCCAATAACAGTAAGCCTATAACAGTAAAAAAGGGAGAAAAAGTAAAATTAGGTAGAACATCTGACGTAGAGGATGGATGGAATGATTGGATATACTGCTATCGTTTAGACAGTACTTCAGAAGGTTGGACTCCTCAACAGATGATTCAGGTTGAGAATGATTATGGAACAGTATTAAAAGATTACTCAGCTAACGAGTTGGAGGTAAGTGAAGGCAACATTGTCGAAGGAGAGATTGAACTCAATGGTTGGTTATGGTGCTGTATTCTGAACACGTCTGACTTTGGTTGGCTGCCGAAAGAGAAACTATCAGAATTAAACGAAGTTTTATAATTAGTCATTCATACTTATCAAATTATGATATTTGGGAACGCTTGAAAAAAGTGTTCCGTTTTTTGCTAGATGATCAACACTATAACTACAAGCATTCGCTTTTGCTTTTTTACAAAAAAAAAGAAAAACCTCTCTCATTCGGATATGCCGAATAAAAGAGGTGATTTCTCTTGGTAAAATGGCTTAGTTGCCGCGGCTAACCTTGCCGGAACGGAGGCACCGCGTGCAAACGTTCATCTTGGTCGCTCTACCGTCAACGACGACGTGCACGCCCTGGATGTTCGGCGCCCAGCCGCGTTTGGTCTTGCGGTTGGAATGGCTGACCAGATTGCCGGACATGACACCCTTGTTGCAGACTTCACAGTACTTACCCATGCGAGTAGTCCACCTCCTTGATAAAAATCGAACAGAACTATATTACCACGCGACCTGACTTGTTGCAAGCCTTATTTTCCTGTTTTTGCGCGTTTTTCGGTTGATTCAAGTGCGAATCGCTTCCGGATCGTGCAATGAGGCATTTACAACCTATCGCATCTGCGGAAAGCCGGTTTGCCGCAGCGCCTCGTAGACGACGAGCGCCACGCTGTTGCTCAGGTTCAGCGAGCGGAGTCCTTCCCGCATGGGGATGCGCACGGCGTCCTCGCTCCTGCGGGTCAATAGCGACTGCCCAAGCCCCGCGGTCTCCTTGCCAAAGACGAGAAAGTCCCCGTCGCGATACGCGACCTCTGCATAATTCCTCGTCGCGTGCGTCGAGAGCAGGAAAAACCGCGCGTCGGGATAAGCCGCCTCCAGCTCCTCAAATCTGTCGTGATAGGTGATGTCCAGCTCGTGCCAATAGTCGAGTCCTGCGCGCTTGAGCTGCTTGTCGTCCACCGAGAAGCCCAGCGGACGCACGAGATGGAGCTTTGCCCCCGTCACAGCGCAGGTTCGCGCGATGTTGCCCGTGTTTTGCGGAATCTCCGGTTCAACGAGTACGATGTGAAACAAGTTTGATCCCTCCGGATTTGTAGTGATATTCGGATTTACGCCTTTATGCCTGTGATCGCGTCGATCGCTGCGAGTTCCTCCGCGGTGAACGCGGGCGCGTGGAGAATGCCAAGGTTTTGTACGATCTGCTCCGGCGAAGAAGCGCCGATCAGCACGCTGGTGATCTGCGGGCTTCTGAGCACCCAGCTCAGCGCAAGTTCGGAGAGGCTCTGCCCGCGCGAACGGGCGACCTCGTTGAGCGCGTGGATCTGGCCGAGCTTTTCCTCCGTGAGCTGTTCGCGCTTCAGGAACGGCCCGCCTTTTCCAATGCGGCTGTCTTCGGGGATTCCACCGAGATAGCGGTCGGTCAAAAGCCCCTGCGCGAGCGGGCTGAAGCAGATGATGCCGAATCCGGCGTCCTCCGCCGTTTGTTCCAGCTTGTCCGCCTCGATATGGCGGTCAAAGAGAGAATACCGCACCTGATTGATCACAAACGGGCAGCGGAGCTCCTTCAGGATCGCGGCTGCCTGCCGCGCCGTCGCGCTGTCGTAGTTTGACAACCCCGCGTAGAGCGCGCGTCCGCTCTTCACCGCCGTGTCGAGCGCCATCATGCTCTCTTCCAGCGGCGTGTTTTTGTCCATACGATGGTGGTAGAAGATATCCACATACGGCAGTCCCATGCGCTTGAGGCTCTGATCGAGACTCGCAAGTATGTATTTCCGGCTGCCCCAGTCGCCATATGGTCCCGGCCACATCGTGTAACCCGCCTTAGTGCTGATGATCATCTCGTCGCGATAGGCGGAAAACTCCTCCCGCAGGATGCGTCCGAAGTTCGTCTCCGCGCTGCCGGGGACGGGCCCGTAGTTATTCGCGAGATCAAAGTGCGTCACGCCCCGGTCAAAGGCCGCAAAGCACATGTTTTTCATGTTCTGATAGTCGTCGTTCGTGCCGAAATTGTGCCAAAGACCCAGCGAAAGCAGCGGCAGCTTCAGCCCGCTTTTTCCGCTGTTGCGGTAGATCATCTCGCCATAACGGCTCTCATTCGCGGTATAGCTCATATCCTTGCCCCTTCCGTAAAGTCTGATCGCTCTTTTTTATCTGCACAGTGACTGCTGCATCATTGTATCACACTCTCACGGCAATACCCAACAGGCGCGCGCCGGGACAGGCCGGTTCATCGGCGCTGTGCGTAGGATACGCTTTGCGCAGAAACGTTCATATAAAAATAAGAAATCGTTCATTGACTTTTCATGGCAAATGCAGGAAAATGAGGAACGTCGGCGATTGGAAACACGCGCCGCTTGCGGCAAAATTCGCCGATATTTTGAAAAATTACCGGAGGACACCCAGTGATTACGAAAGTACCCGTTGCTACCATCGAAATGCAGACCGGCAGCATCATCAAAATGGAGCTGTATTACGATATCGCACCCAATACGGTGAAGAATTTCATCGCGCTCGCCAACAAAGGCTTTTATGACGGAACCATCTTTCACCGCGTGGTGAAGAACTTTGTCATCCAGGGCGGAGACCCGACCGGCACCGGAACCGGTGGCCCCGGGTACCGCATCAAGGGCGAGTTTTCCAACAACAAGCACCCGAACCACCTCTCCCACGAACGCGGCGTGGTCAGCATGGCGCGGCAGGGTAACCCCTATAACCCGCCGGCAGCCTACGACACCGCAGGCAGCCAGTTTTTCATCCTCCATGCGGACGCAAAGTATCTCGACAAGGACTACGCAGCATTCGGCATGGTGATTGAAGGCATGGATGCCGTGGACGCGATTGCAACCTGCGTCACAGGTGTGCAGAGCAAGCCCATCGTGGAGCAGAAAGTGAAAACCATCCGTGTGGAGACCTTCGGCGAGGAAATCGGCGAACCGGAGACAATCTCGGAGTAAACCGCGGATTTTCGGCAAAATCCGGCCAAAACGACGTAAAATCTGTACTCGTTGTTCAAAACATATTGACATTCACGCGTCTACCTGCTAGAATACATAAAAATATTTATGTATTTTGGCGGGTAGGCGTTTTTTCTCGCGCTTATCTTCCAGCTCAATCTTCACGAACGGGAAGTGGTGGACGTGGCTCATTCCGGCATTGCAGAAGCAGTATCCGAATTGTATAAAAACCTGCGGCTTTCGCATTATCGCAATCTCTTCGGACAGCTCCGCGAGAAAGCGGGCAGTTTGAGTGCGACGGAGGCATTTTCTGCGGAGGTGATCTATCTGCTGGATCGCCCGACCATCGGTGAGTTTGCGGAGTTTATCGGCATTTCTCAGCCGAACGCCTCCTACAAGGTCAACTCACTCGTCACAAAAGGGTATCTCGAGCGCGTCAGCAACGACGACGACCACAGAGAAGCGCACCTGCACGTCACCAAGAAGTTTCTCGACTATTACGGGCGTCAGCTGCCGGATATGACGAGCGCGGTCAGCTCCGCGGTCAGCAGCTTTAATGAGCAGGAGGTGCAGCTTTTGGCGAGCCTCTTTCGAAAACTAAATCGCCATCTCGCTACACAATCATAAAACAACAAGATTTCTCATGATTCTCATTCACCTCGCCGTCTGCCGAGGGGGACAAGCACGGCCGGGTCAACATCAACCGATATTTGGGGGTAACAATGGATTTATTTGAAAAGTGCGGCCGCCTGACAGCGGTCAAAGAAACCCGCGAGGCGGGCATCTACCCGTATTTCCACGCGCTGGAGTCGCGCCAGGACATCGAGGTCATGATGGAAGGCAAGCGCCGCATCATGCTCGGCTCCAACAACTATCTGGGACTCACCACGCATCCGGAAGTCGTGGAAGCCGGCATCAAGGCCATCGAACGCTACGGCTCCGGCTGCTCCGGCTCCCGTTTTCTCAACGGCACGCTGCGGATGCATCTGGAAGTGGAAGAAGAACTCGCGCGCTTCCTCAACAAAGAAGCGGTCGTGACGTTCTCCACGGGTTTCCAGAGCAACCTTGGCATCATCAGCGCGATCGTCGGCAAGGGCGATTACGTCATCTGCGACAAGGAAAACCACGCGAGCATCTACGACGGCTGCCGCCTTTCCTTTGGCACGATGGTTCGCTTCCGCCACGCGGATATGGATCACCTGCGGCACACGCTGGAGCAGATTCCCGACTCGGCGGGCAAGCTCATCGTCACCGACGGCGTGTTCAGCATGGGCGGCGACATCGCGAATCTTCCCGAGATCGTCAAGCTTGCAAAAGAGTTCGGCGCGCGCGTCATGGTTGACGATGCGCACGGCCTCGGCGTCATCGGCGTCGGCGGCCGCGGAACCGCGAGCCACTTTGGCCTCGAGGACGAGGTGGATATCTACATGGGCACGTTCAGCAAGTCCCTCGCGAGCCTCGGCGGCTATATGGCCTCCAGCCTCGAAGTAGCGGAATATGTGCGCCATACGTCGCGTCCATTCATCTTCTCCGCGTCCATGACGCCCGCAAGCTGCGCAAGCGCTTTGGCAGCGCTCCGCGTGCTGGAGCGTGAACCGGAGCGTGTTAGCCGCCTGCAGGAGATCTGCCGCTATGTGCGCGCTGGCCTCACCGAGCGCGGCATCCCGCACAAATACACCGCGGATGTACCGATCATCCCGATCTACACCTATGAAACCATCCGCACGTTGACCATCGCAAAAATGCTCTACGACGCCGGCGTCTACGTCAACCCCGTGTTGCCGCCCGCCACGCCCGCAACGGAGTGCCTGCTGCGCACGAGCTATATGGCGACGCTCAAGGAGCCGCTGCTCGACGAAGCGATGGATATCATGGCAACGGTTCTCACGGAGGAAGCAAAATGAAACGGGTTTGCGTGCTCACCGGCGGCAGCAGCGGCATCGGCAACGCGACCGCGGAACTGCTCGCGAAGAACGGGTTCACCGTCTATGAACTCAGCCGGAATGGCGCGGACACGGACGGCATCCGCCACATCACGGCGGACGTCACAGAACCGGAGCAGGTAAAAGCCGCAATTGCCACGGTAATGAAAGCCGAGGGTCAGATTGATCTGCTGGTCAACAACGCGGGCTTCGGCATCTCGGGCGCGGTGGAATACACCGACCCCAAGGACGCGTATGCCCAGCTGAACGTCAACTTCTTCGGCTCGCTGCACTGCATTCAGGCAGTGCTTCCCGCGATGCGCGCACAGAAGAGCGGACACATCGTCAACATCAGTTCGGTCGCAGCGCCGATCGCGATTCCGTTTCAGGCGTTCTACAGCGCGACGAAGTCCGCAACCAACTCCCTCACCCTCGCGCTCCGCAACGAGGTGAAACCCTTTGGCGTCAAGGCCTGTGCAATTCTGCCGGGCGACGTGAAAACGGGATTTACCGCAGCACGCAAGAAGAGCTGTGCGGGCGCCGAGATTTATGGCGAGGCAATCGATCACGCAGTTGCCGTCATGGAGCACGACGAGCAGAACGGCATGCCGCCGGAGATGGTAGCAAAAGCGGTACTCCGCGCCGCAAACGCGAAGAACCCGCAGGCATATTACACCGTAGGTCTCCAATATCAGGTGTTTGTGCTATTGGCGAAACTACTGCCCGCCAGCTGGACCAACGCGCTGGTCGGATTGATCTATAAATAACGGATTCAATCACAGATAGCCGTCTTCTTCGAGAGGCGGCTATTTTTTGCTTTAATTTGCCAAAAAGTTGCCGCTTTTGTTCCGGGGCGTCTGCCACATTTATCCGATATGCTACCCGCAACAACAATACAGGGGGCAATATCCTATGGAGCAAACAGAACACAAGCGGCCCAGCGCAAGCGGCACACGCGCGCTCAAGCTCGCGCTGGACGCGGTGATGCTCGTGCTGCTGGTGCTGATGTACAGAAAGCAGGTCATCAGTTTCCAGTTTCACGAGATCGGCGGTCTCGCGCTCATCGGGCTGTTCGTCATTCACCACCTTGTCAACGGGCGCTGGATTGCCGCAACCACGCGCAAGCTTTTTTCGAAGACGACGCCCGCGATGGTACGCGCGCGGTATATCGTCGATGTACTGCTGCTGATCGCATTTCTCGCCGTCGGTATCACGGGCGTGCTGATCAACAAGACGCTGTTCACCGTTCGCGTCGCGGGCAACGCACAGATGCTGCACTACTTCTCTGCGGCGCTTGCCGTTCTTTTGATGGGAGTCCACCTCGGCTTGCACGCGGACTACATCTTCGGCAAGATGTTCCGTCGCGGCGCAAACAGAATCGCGAAGATTGCAGTTGGCGTGGTGCTCGCGGCAATGATCGCGTTCGGCGGCTACAGCCTCGCGACCACTCAGTTTGTCAGCTATCTTGCGGCTCCGGTGCGCACCGCACAGTTTACGCATGGATCTTTTCAACCCGACGGGGATGTGATGCTCGACGGTTCTTTCGGTGAACTGCCGCGCGATCTGTCGGAGTTGCCGCAGCTTTCGGGTGACAACGCCATGCTCCCGCCTCAGAGCGGCGACAGCGCCTTCCCCGGCGAGCAGGGCGACACGCGGCCGTTCGCCATGCCTGACGGCGCAGAGGGCGCGAGAGAGGGCGGTAGCGAGGGTAGTGCCGCAAGCGCTGCGCTGCTGATTGCGCAGTATGTGAGCATCATTGCACTGTTCGGCGCGGCGACGTATGGCATTGTAAGGCTCGTCGGCAAGAAAAAGAGGTCTGCTGTTGATCCGGCTGCAACAATTGTCGAAGAACAGGATGTTATTCCCACCGATCATCAGGAATAAAGAGAGAGACCCAGAGAGAGAAAAAATAGAGACCATAGAGAGAGCAAAACCCCCGATCGCAAACTGCGTTCGGGGGTTTTGTGTTTCACTGCACAAGCGTTGTTGCTTTGAATGTCCGCCGCCGTTCGTCGGCAAGCTGTTCGTTACAGCTCTTTATCCAGCTTGACACGATAATAGAGGCCGCTGCCAATCACGAATAGATACGCAAAAACCAGCAGCAGCACTGCGACAAGATCGATGTTCATCAGCGCAAATGAGAGCATCAGCGCGCCGAACACAAACACCATCACGTCGTACGCCTTCGCCTTCGCGCGGTTGCTGATCTCCTGATTGCGCTCGTCCTTGACCTCGATCTCCTTCTGTTTGGCGATTTCGGGGTGCTTCTTGAGCATGCTGCGCTCGATGACGCCGCCCATACCCTGCCCAAACAAGCCGCAGCCAACGCCGATCATTACATATGGCAGCGCGCGCATGATGCCAGCCGCGGCATCGGTGGTTTTCGCAAGATACAGCCCCGCTGCGAGCAGCGCGAGACCAAGAATGCCCAATACGGTTTGCAAGCCTTGTTTCTTCATATGGATTCCTCCTCGTAAATAAATATCTCTTCAATCGACACGCCAAAGTAGCGCGCGATTTTGAACGCCAATAGGATCGATGGGTTGTATCTCCCGTTCTCCAGAGAGCCGATGGTCTGGCGGGAGACTTCGAGAGCCGCCGCCAGCTCTTCCTGCCGGATGCCCCGCTGTTTTCGTAATTCTTCCAGTCTGTTCTTCATAATCCCTCCGTGGGTAGGATTTCTTGTAATGGAAAGCGCGCTTTCCATCATAATAGCACAAGTTCGGAAAATGTCAAGCATGCTTTCCGTTCTATTATTTACCAAGGTATGAAAAACCCCCGGTCGCGGGATGCGGTCGGGGGTTGTCGTTCGCCTAACTTGGTACTTTATCAATTAACTCCTTTAGCATTTTGAGTTCGTCCTGAATTTGATCCCATAACGGCTTTTCCTTTGTAACCCTTGCCGGTTTTCTTGTCAACGTCGGCATGTCAGCAAAAGCGCTCATCAGTGGAGCGCGAGTATAGCTGGATTGTTCCACCAAAATTGAGCTTATACTTTTGCGATCAGAATCATCCGTGATAAGCATTTAATGATCCTCCTTTACGAACCTTTGCATATAGATTCTTGCTTTCTCTTTAGCATCTTCCTTCAGCTTCTCATTATCAGGTACACAATCATCCTTGAAAAATTTATCCTCAGCCATCTTCCAGAGTTTTCTGTACTCCGTGATTAAATCATTGATTTGTCCATCACTCAAATCTCCACGTTCAACGTCGAATAAGTGATTATCTGCGCCAAGAGCTATGCTCCAAAGTAGTGTGTCTAACGTCTTTATGTCTCTAAGCCGCGATTTAAAGGGTAAGAACTCATAAACAATTATCGCAACTTGAGACACACAAGCGATAATCGTCCAAAGCGTTGCAAGTTTTTCCCATATCTGCCAACTTGCCACGCTCCCAGCTGTTAGAACCGCGAGTGATATTTTAAAAAACTGATTCCAAAACAAGCTTCTCCTCCGTATTGATTCATAATAGTAGATGAAACTATGAAACTCATATACTTGATTCCAGTATGCGTCTCTTTGCTCCATAGTCTAGACCATCCTTTCCATTTTATGCCCCCATAATACTGCTAATTTATATAATGTCAATGTCATATTTTGTATTATCGATCGAATTATTGTTGCAATATCTCTAATAATCTACGTTATAAAAGCGTTTGTTGATTTGTTGCATTTGAATTATCAACTGTTATTTACAGTTATTCATTGAGCTTCATCGATGCTATTTTCATAACACGGAAAATAACAAAACAGCACCCCGTTTGGGATGCTGTTTTCTCTGTTCTGGAGCTGATGAGCAGATTCGAACTGCCTACCGATGTCGCCTTCGGCGACAAACAGAGGAACTCAGGGCAGCCATAAATGTCTGCCCGTTCGCGCCTGAAATCGATCCACCGGATCGATTTCTGCCTGCGGCACCGTCGCTCACCTCATTACCAATATTCGTCTTTCGCGGGATAAGCCGTTGCAATTTGCCTTAAGCTGGAAACAAAAAAATGGTACTCCTATTGGAATACCATTTTTCTGTTTGGAGCTGATGAGCAGATTCGAACTGCCTACCTCCTCATTACCAATGAGGTGCTCTACCGACTGAGCTACATCAGCGCTGCAACGAACATTATAGCGAAGCCAGCCGTTCATTGCAAGTGTTAATTTCGGTTTGACCGAATCTTACTCCTCTACGCGGATGACGCTCTCCACCGCGTTGACGCACGAGAGCGACTCAATCTTCTTGAGCGCTTCGTTTACGCCAAACTCGCTTGCAGCATGCGTCAGGAACGTGATGCGCGAGGACACGCCGTCGTTCTCGCCAAGCTGGATGACGCTCTTGAGCGACACGCCCTGCTCGGCAAACGCCGCGGCGATCGCCGCCATCGTGCCGGGTTTATCCGCAACATGCAGACGAATGCAGTAGATACAATGGAAGTCCTTGACGAGCTCGATATCGCTCGACATGTTATCTTCATTGACGAAGGTCATGTATTTATGCTGTTTCTCGTGGTGGCAGGCGTAGACGATGTCGCTCACCACCGCGCTGGCGGTCGGCATACAACCCGCGCCGCGGCCATAGAGCATCACGTCGTCCACCGCGTGACCCGTGAGGAATATCGCGTTAAACACGCCGCGCACACTCGCGAGCGGATGCGTCTTGGGGATCATCGTCGGATGCACGCGCACCTCGATCTTGTTACCTTCCTTCTTGCCGATAGCGAGCAGCTTGATGCGGTAATCCAGCAGCGCAGCCGTCTCAAAGTCCGCCTTGGTCAGCTTCGTAATCCCCTCGCGGTAGATCACCTCGATGGGCATATGCGCGTGAAAGGACATCGACGAGAGGATCGAGAGCTTGTACATCGCGTCATAGCCCTCTACGTCCGCTGTGGGGTTCGCCTCAGCATAGCCAAGCGCCTGCGCGTCCGCCAGCGCATCTTCAAAGCTCTGGCCGTTCTCGGTCATCTGCGTGAGGATGTAGTTCGTGGTGCCGTTGATGATGCCCATCACGCGGGTGATGTTGTTGGCTTGCATGGAGTCGAGAATCGTGCGGATGATCGGGATGCCGCCGCCGACGGTCGCCTCAAGATACAGTCCTGCACCTGTGGCCTTCGCGGCCTTCTCAAACACGGGCCAATTCTTGCTCATCACCTCTTTGTTGGAGGTAACGACGGTCTTCCCTGCTTCCAGCGCGCGGATGATAAACGTCTTTGCGGGCTCAATGCCGCCCATGCACTCAACCACGATGTCGACCGCGGGATCGGAAATGATCTCGTCAAACGACGTGGTGAAGAGCGCGCGCGGCGCCATGTCCAGATTCGGTTCATACTCAAAATCCCGCACGAGAATGCGGCTGACGGAGAGTTCGATGTCCTCCCGGTGCGCGATCTGCGCGCCGTTTTCGTTGACGATACGGTAAACGCCGCTGCCAACCGTGCCAAAGCCCAACAGGGCTACGTTAAAGTGTTTCACAATTCCTCCTATATGTGTCTCCACCGGATAAAGTCTTCCGGACTTTTCCGGCATGTTGATACCTGTTTCGTTTTTACACCAAAAAGAGCGCCCGTAAGCGCTCTCTTTTTTGTAGCGTAATCTTACGGTTTACTCGGAAAGCGCCGCGCCAATGGCGGTCGCGAACGCGGCATGGTCAGGCACGATGAACTTGACGTTGTGAAGCGCTGCCACTTCATCCAGGCTGCGCTGCGCGATCGGCCAGTCCGTGATCGTACCGACCATGATAATAGTTCGGGTCATGTGCCGCTTTGCGGCAAACACCGCCATCACGCCGATGGACTGGAAGATCATGTTGCAAAGTCCCGCCGCGACATCTTCGCGCATGGACGCGTCGCTGAGCTTGCTCATGTTGGCGACGGTAGCGTCGGGCGTGAGGTGCGAAAGCGTGCCTTCAAACACGTCCTTGAGCTGCAGATCGATGGCATGGAGGTCTCCCTTAGCCGCAAGCGTCTGGAGTTCTTCCATATCGCCCGTGCCGCAAAGACGGCTGCTGAGGCCCATGAGCATGCCGCCGCCGAGGCCGGTGCCGCCGACGTGCCACGCGCGGATCGGTGTGATGCGCGTAAACGACGTACCCGTTCCGATGCTGACGACGAGCGTGTTGAGCTTCTTGGAGAGCTTCGTTGCCCCGCGCGAAACGGACGTGAACTCGTCCTTATGCACGGTTGGGATACCCTTGAGATTGCCTGTGATGAACGAAGAGCCAACGCCGGTGACCGCAATGCGCTTCACGCCCGCATAACCGAAGCTATCCAGCGCGTCTTCAAAGCTCTGTTCGTCGGGCTTTCTATATTCCTTGATGCACTTGCCGTTTTTGACCAGCGCAAACTTTGTCGTGGACGCACCGATATCGATGCCCAGCACGAGTTCTCTCGGGCTGACGGCAGCGACGATGACGGGCACGAGCAGAATCGCCGCCACAAGCTCGATGGAGCCGTTGACACCGATGAGCGTGGCGTAGATGGTGCCGAGCAGCGGAAGCCCCGTGAGCACCACGGAGAAGAGCTTCAGCGCGGAGAGCACGAGCACGGTGTTGGTCAGCGTCGCAGCCGCGGCAGAGATTGCCGCAACGAGGCCGGAGCGCATACGGAGCTTGCGAAGTCCCTGCGCGGTGAGTCCGCCGACGATGCCGACGATAATACGCGGGACGAGACAAATCATCGGGTTGACAAACGGCGCCCAGAGCGGGTTGGTCAGCGCGCGCAGCATACACGTCACGCCCCAGACGAAGCCGAGCACCGCGCCGTATCTCCAGCCGAGCATGACGGCTCCGACGGCGACTACAATATGTAAGGTTGTGATCTCAACGAGACCATAGCTGATATATCCTGTATAAGGCACAACGGTCATCACGATGATGAGCGCGGATAGGATGCCGGCGCGCACGAGGTCTCTCGTGTTGGTTTTACGCTTGGATGCGAGTTCCATCTGTGTTGCCTCCGTTCCTTCGCCTGTTTCTCAGACAGTTGATTGAGTTTCCATATTATATATCATCATTCCGGCACATGCAATCAAAACCCTTGAAAAAAGCCGGAACACGAAAAAATTCAGTAAAACGGCGTTGCTTCCACCCGTGTTGACGGTGAAACCAAAACGTCAAGTTTTCATGATTTTTCTATTTGCAAAGTAGCAGTTTTCCGTTGACAGGGCACCCTTTCTCCGCTATACTTATTTTTGCATTTGTGATGTGCGGGGGAGCATAGCTCAGCTGGGAGAGCACTTGCCTTACAAGCAAGGGGTCACAGGTTCGAGCCCTGTTGTCGGTAGTACAGTTGGTTAGTACGCCAGCCTGTCACGCTGGAGGTCAGGGGTTCGAGCCCCCTCCGGGTCGCCATTTTTTATGCCTCGGTAGCTCAGTTGGTAGAGCAAGGGACTGAAAATCCCTGTGTCGGTGGTTCAAGTCCACTCTGAGGCACCAGACTCCTTGCGGGAGTAGCTCATTCGGTAGAGCGCAGCCTTGCCAAGGCTGAGGTGGCGGGTTCGAGCCCCGTTTCCCGCTCCATTCATGAGACGGCACCAACCAATCATCGCCGTTTCATGAATGGATTTGTTTTAAGAGTCCATTGTACAACCGCATAGCGATGGCGCCATAGCCAAGTGGTAAGGCAGAGGTCTGCAAAATCTCCACCCCCAGTTCGAATCTGGGTGGCGCCTCCAGCTAAGTACTCACGAAATGATACAATTCGTGGGTACTTTTTTTATGCAAAAAGCCCCAACTTAGGGCTTTTTTGAGTTCGCGGTCTTCTGTTCGCTTGCTGAAAATATTGAAAACTTGGTTAGTTTTGATGTTTTGTACCAATTCTGCACCCACCTAGGAGTTACGCGCGAGAGTATAGCAGAAACGCGCAAGAGTATAGAAATGAGACTGATATCCATAAAAATGCCTTATTATTCAAGTAAATCGTACTTCAAAGCCGAATATTCAAATATTACCGTTTTTTGCGGTATCTCTGATACGGTTTTTGCCTATCCTGCTCCATGTGTGATGGTTGCATTTTAGAATAGGCTATTATTGTTTGATTTCTACTTTCTTCGAGCTATACCGGGTAGATTTTCTGTTGTTTCCCGTTTCGGTTTTAAATACATTGCTTCGCCGATTTCTCTCTTCGTTTGCTGCTTTAAATGTTTCTATTGATATAATCATTGGATTATTAGATATTGATATATACTGCTCATGTTTCCCGTCTGTATTTGTTTTTCTCTTTGATTCAGGAAAGCCTTCACAATATGTCTTGAATACTAAAACATCCCCTGAATATTTCTCATTAGCCAATATGTTTTCTATACTTCGTTTACACCATATGCTATTACCCGTCGGTGACAATATGTTGCTTCTTTCAAGTTCCCGTTTGATACCGATAATACTCTTTCCTGCTAAATACATATCAAAAATACTTCGAACAACGTCTGCCTCCATATCGTTAATACGCAAATCTCCGCTATCATCATTTAAGTAACCGTAACATCTTTTCAAGAAAATGCGCGCAGTTCCATTCTCAACTTTATGCTTAATACCAAGGCGGATATTTTCGCTTCTATTTAAATTCTCTTCCTGAGCTACACCTTCAAGAATTGAGATGTAAAGTTGACTTGCTGAGTCATTCGTGCTTATCTCTTCCAGCTCAAATACAATCTCGACTCTCTTTGCCCTCATCTCATTTATTGTTGCTAAAGTTTCGACCGTGTTTCTTCCGAATCGACTGATACTTTTTGTAAGCACAACGTCAATCTTCCCCGCTCGGCAATCTGTGAGCAGCCGCTGGAACTCGTTACGGTCAGCCTCTTCTGAGCCGGATTTAATATCGAGATAAATATCAGACAGTATCCATCCCGGTTTTGCTGCAACTAACCTTGTAAGGTAAGAAGCTTGTGTAGCCAAACTAGTCAGTTGTTCTTGGCTTCGGCTGCTCACTCTACAATAAATACCAACCCGGTAATGATATTTGGGTTTTGGTGGAATAATGGTAACTTTTCTTTCGTTTGTCATAAGCATCTTCAATCCTCAACACTCAAACCGATCAATGGTGGTCCCCCGTAAGATAACACCATTTCGCTATCTCAGCAAGGAGATCAAGCGGAAGCGGCTTGTTATATGGTAATTGAATAGCGCCTTTGCTTGTTTTGTAATCCACAAGACGATCTGAAAAGTGTTCTATAGCCTCTGACCCAGGATAAATGCCAATATGATTTTTGAATGCAGCAAAATGAAATATATTATGCTTGTCCCAATAAGTTGGCATGCTCCATGAGATACGCTCCTGAGCGTTCGGCAGTGTGTCCAGTAAGGTTTTTCGTAACTGATTTAGATATTCCTGAATGCTAAGAGGGTACTCCGCAATATATGATTCAACCGTTTTGGGAGATTCTCCGCAGTAGTGTTGCTGGTTTTCGTTTTCAAACTCTCGTCCGCACTTTGGGCATTTCCACATTTTGATTTCACCTCGCTCTTTCTACAATAGATACTTTTACAGCATCTCCGGGCTGCTTACCGATTTTTGCTCGAATTTCTTTTTTAATTCCAATGACATGACATGGAGTTTTCATTCTTACAAGACTGCCTTCATAACGCTCTCCATCAAAGGTGGCCGTTACTGGCACCCTACCTTTCCCGAATTCCATTTTCACGTCAAATGGAATTTCTATATATGCACCATCAATATCTTCCACTTTGCGAATCACTGCTTCAAATTCAAACGTCCTGGGGTTCATGCTTTTCTCCTAAATCAAAATCAAGATTCAGCGCTAATTCACATAAGGATTCGAATAATAAGACTTCTAGAATCTCTTGAATGATCTCTAAATACTGGTTGATTAGAGTCTCCAACTCGCGCTCTCTCGGTAGCGCGGCGAATGCTATTTTCAATAACAACTAGAAGCATTTATGTCATCATCTTGGGATCATCAGATGTGTATAATACTTTGATACTTTCAGAATCGAAATCTATCAGGCCTTCATCTCTCATTTTCGTTAATTCTCTTGAGAGAGATGTTCGTTGCACGCCAATCCTCTCAGCAAGTGCTTTTTTCGTGATTTCTAATTTTATCGTACTCGATTCCTGCTTCTTGCTTTCATAATTCAAGTAACTAATGATGCATTCGCGTATTGTTCGGTTCACATAATGCTTGATTCTATCCCCAAGAATGACCGAATGATCAGAGATATACTCAAGATAACTTTTCAAAAAATCAAGGCTGCTAGCAAATAGTTCAAAAAGCTGTTTCTTGCTTATCTCTAGTATGATGGTTGCTTTCTTTGCGGTTACAGTCATTGGATAATATGGGTTTTTTGAGAATAGCAAATTGCCGCCGAGGATATCGCCATCAAAGAATTCCGCAATTGTCATGAGTTTGCCGGACTCATCTATGCGCTCGACTACCACTTCACCTGATAGGATAATTTCAAGATTCTCGCAAATATCACCAACAAAGTGGACGATGTTATTTTTTTCGTACGAATTCACTTTGTTGCCCTTTGCCTGCAATAATGACTCGAGTTGATTCGCGTCGAAGGATTTTACCAGGTCAATCTGCTTTAATAGCTCCAGACTGTTTTTCATAGTAACCTCCAATAGTGTTACATCGGTAACACTATATTTTTTATTCTATCCCTATAATGAAATGAGATCAATAGGAGGTTTTGCTATCATGAAATGTCTTATTACAAGTGTACGTGTTCTATTTCTCGCTTTGTTCTTGTTCCTTCTTGCAAACGGAAAGGTTGTCATTTGGCTGGCTTTATTTGGAGTTAGCCTGATTGCCGCACTCGTTTTCGGCAGAGTTTATTGTGGATATGCTTGCCCAATGAATACTCTGATGATACCTGTGGAGTGGCTGTCAAAAAAACTGAAATTTCAAACCGAAAACGCGCCTAAGTGGCTGAAAAGCGGATACTTCACGTGGATCTCACTCGTTGTCAGCATTGTAGTTATGATGGTATCAAAAAAAGTGCTGCATCGCGACTTGCCGGTCCTTCCTTTCTGGGTGGTCGTATCCGTTCTCGTTACTCTTAGATATAAGCCAGAAGTGTTCCATAATCTTATCTGCCCATTCGGCGCGTTGCAGAAGGTATTTGGCCGATTTGCCAAGATATCCGAGAAAGTCGAGACGCAGGCTTGCATTGGATGCAAGAAATGCGAGAAAGTGTGCCCCTCTAGTGCAATTGTCGTAAATCATGAGGATAAAAAAGCGTTTATAACTACTGCGCTATGCCATCAATGCACGAACTGCCAGCAAGTTTGTCCAACTCGTGCGATTCGCTATAGAAAATAGATTGCGACTCTGTATTTTCCCTTTCATGTGATTTCATTTGGGAGAAAAACGGTCAAGACCCGAATAATGCAATGAGGAAGCTATAATGAATTGCATAAATGAACTGAATAGTAGATTGAAAAGAGGGAAGAATAATGGAAACATTCGATTTAATGGATTTAGTAGCACAAGGATACGAAAACAGACAGGTGAATGTCTTTTACCAGAATGATTTCTTCAAAGCGCGCGTAATTGTACTAGAGGCTGGTGGAAAAATCCCCGAATGTCAAATGGACACTTATGTCATGTTTTATGTTGTCAAAGGTGAAGTGTTGATCAGAAAAAATGATGAAACTTCAGTGCTGAAGGAGAATCAGGTCTTAATAGCTGAGCCCGCCCTTGTATCAATGGAATCAAAAACCGGAGCTAGATTGATGGGTGTCCAAATTAAAGCAAGAAAATTACCATGATTAAACTGGCAAGCTAATCCTGAGATTATGCTCATGTGATTAATAGATCGGTGAATTCCCTTCTCTTTCATCATTACAAAGCTGATTGTTTTTCGTTTAGCCTACTTAATGTTTTAGACCGAAATACTTAGCCTATGCTTTGTGACAAGAAAATCCTATATTTACGGCGCAAAACGAGATCTTTGATCCCGCCCAGAATAGCCTAACCTGGTCAGCTAAGTACTCACGAAATGATACGTTTCGTGGGTACTTTTTTTACGAAAAAAGCCCTAAGTTAGGGCTTTTTTGAGTTCACACGTTTCCGTTGTGCTGCTGTATTTGGATAAAGCTATTTTTATTTTGATGGTGAGTGTCGATTTTGCACCCACCTAGGAGTTACGCGCGGGAGTATATTGAAACGCGCAAGAGTATCGTGACTCGCTTGAGACTCAACGAAAATGCTGAAAATTGTATGATGTTCTTTCCTATACTTTGGGCGCAAAAATTGGTATACTTTACTGAGTTGTAATCATCGATTGTCACTTCTCAGGTTCGGAGGATTTCTACATGCCCACCCTTGAATGGATCGGAAAAGAAAAAGTCATCAACCATCATCAGGACGTTGCATACCGTGTTCTGGAGCGTCAGTATAGTTATAGCGCCGAGGGGCAAACGGAATCGGACAACGGAAGCGAGAACATGATTATCCATGGGGATAACCTTGTTGCGCTGAAGGCGTTGTTGCCGCAGTATGAAGGTAAGATTAAGTGCATCTATATTGATCCGCCGTACAATACGGGAAATGAAAAATGGGTTTACAACGACAACGTCAACGATCCGAAGATGAAGAAGTGGCTTGGGGATGTGGTTGGTCGAGAGGGCGAGGATTTGTCGCGCCATGATAAGTGGCTGTGCATGATGTATCCTCGGTTACAATTACTAAAATGGTTTTTGACGGAAGATGGGGCAATATTTATTAGCATTGATGATAATGAGCTTTACAATTTGAAGTTAATTTGCGATGAAATATTTGGGTCATCGAGTTTTATAGCGAATATAATTTGGCAAAAAACATATTCTCCAAGAAATGACGCCAAAGGCATACCGTATGAAACAGATAGTGTCCTGGTCTACTCGAAAACAGCAACATGGATGCCTCAAAAGTTAGAACGCACCGAGGCAATGGAGGCAAGACACAGTAGTCCAGATAACGATCCAGTCGATTGGCAGTCAGGGGATGTTTCTGCTGCAGGAGCCGCTGATCATCAAGGAATGGTATACGCCATTCAACATCCGATCACAGGAAAGCTTATCTACCCATCTGCGGGAAGACATTGGAAGGATGAGCAATCTCAAGTCTTATCCGTTATGAACGAATGGGCAGAATATGAACTTCGGGACATTCATGATGAGCAAAAGCGAGCATCGCTTTGCAACTTAGATGAGACTTCTGTCCGTGCTGGTGTTTGCGCGATCATGCTGAAGATTCCTTTAAGTGAATCTCAAGTAAAAGCTCAACAAAGATATGAACATGGCAACTGGCCGGCTTACTATTTCACTGGAAATGGAAAAGGCGGGATCCGTTTTAAGAACCACAAGAAAACAGAAACAGGCAAGACATCAACAAATCTATGGATGTATGCAGATGTTGGACATACTGATGAAGCCAAGAAAGAGCTGAAGAGCATTTTTAACGGAATAGCCCCATTGGAAACGCCAAAACCAACAAGATTAATTAACCGTATTTTACATCTAGCTACCAATGCCGACTCAATAGTTCTTGACTCCTTTGCTGGCTCCGGCACTACCGCCCACGCCGTACTGAACCTGAACAAACAGGATGGCGGCAATCGTAAATTCATCCTTGTCGAAACAGAGGATTATGCTGAAACGATCACTGCAGAGCGGGTTAAACGCGTTATCCGTGGCTATGGCGAGGGTAACAGCGCGGTGGAAGGTACAGGTGGCGATTTCTCCTTCTATGAGCTAGGCGACGTTCTGCTCCTTGCAGACGGAAACCTCAACGAATCCGTTGGCGTGGATCGGATTCGCGCGTATGTGTACTTTATGGAAACGAAGAAGACTATCGGTGAGAAATCACCGGAAGAAAACGATTACTTCCTCGGAACGCATAACCAGACGGCGTACTATTTTTACTATGAACCGGAAACCGTGACCACACTGGATGATTCGTTCCTCGCGACCATCCGCACTCGCGCGGACGGCTACTTGATCTATGCGGACCGACTGGCGCTGAGCGCCGACGACTTGCGAAAATACAACATTGTCTTCAAAAAGATTCCGCGCGATATTTCACGGCTGTAAGGAGATCGATCATGGAACTCAAGCGCTTTCAAAAGGATGTCATCGCCGATTTGACGCGATTCCTTGCGCTCCTTTCGGAGAAGCAGAATATCCCCAAGGCATACGAAGCCTTCTGGAACGAAAAGAATGTACCGATCGGACTTTCTGGGCTCTCGCCGTATCGAACGGAGATTCCGGGTGTGCCCGATGTATGCTTCAAAGTTCCGACCGGAGGCGGCAAGACCTTCATCGCATGCAACTCCATTAAGCCGATTTTTGATGCGCTGCCGTATACGAAAGCGAAGGCTGTCGTTTGGCTTGTTCCGTCGGATTCCATTCTGGAGCAAACTTATAAGGCGCTGACTAATGCGGATCACCCCTATCGTCAACGCATCAATTCAGATTTTGGCAATCGCGTGGAAGTGTATGGAAAACAGCAGCTACTAAACGGACAAGACTTCAGCCCGACAACGGTTCGGGAACGGTTGTCTATCTTCGTGCTGAGCTATGATTCTTTCCGAATTAGCAAAAAGGAAGGGCGCAAAGCTTATCAGGAGAACGGAAATCTCGCGCCGTTTGCGCGCTATGCCAAACCGGAGCACAAACTGGAAGATGCAGATGATACCGCGCTGATTCAAGCCATCCGTTCGTTAGAACCTATCGTGATCGTGGACGAAAGCCATCATGCTACATCCGATCTTAGTTTGGAAATGTTGAAAAACTTCAATCCGAGTTTCATTTTAGATCTGACTGCAACGCCGAAATCGAATAGCAATGTGATTTCCTATGTAGATGCCTTGCAACTTAAACGCGAAAACATGGTTAAATTGCCAGTCATTGTTTATAACCGAAAAACGCATTCGGATGTGTTTCTCGATGCAATCACCATCCGCAACAATCTTGAAGCGAAAGCAAAGATTGACCAGGCAACAACAGGCCGATATATTCGGCCGATTGTGTTGCTGCAGGCACAACCACGCGGCAAGGACGAAAATACGACCTTCACCAAACTGCGCCATGCGCTGGTAGAGATGGGAATACCGGAGGATTGGATCGCCATCAAAACAGCCGAGATCAACGAACTCAAAAATGTGGATCTTCTTTCGGAAACTTGCCCTATCCGCTATATCATCACAGTCAACGCATTGAAGGAAGGCTGGGACTGCCCATTCGCTTACGTATTGGCGACGATTGCAAATCGTTCTTCCGCGGTAGATGTTGAGCAGATACTGGGGCGTATTCTCCGCTTGCCCTATACGGCAAAGAATGAAACCGACATGCTCAATATCTCCTATGTTTTGACTTCTTCAAATGATTTTCGCGATACACTCACGCATGTTATCGCCGCGTTGAACCGTGCGGGATTCAGTAGCCGAGACTATCACGCCGAGGACTTGACGGAAACGATCATAGAAGCACCTGCGTCGGAGCAATTGCAGCTAAAGGAGCCAGAGCAGGAAGATGACCTTCCGGAAATCGACACGGCTCGCATCCGCGCATATCTGGAAAATCAGCCGGAAACAGTGAAGCAGGCAGAGAGTCTATTTGCGCCCGCGCTTGAGCAGGCAGGTCAATATGAAGAAGCGATCACACATATGGATGAGGACTTCCAGTTCGGACCGATGGAGGTATCTGGCAAAATGAATGTATTTCGTATGGAACCGCAGTTTGAAGAAGAAGCGAGAGGCTTACGAATTCCTCAGTTTTTTGTTGATGCTCCTGCGAGCCTGTTTTCTGAAATCGAGTATGCTCTGCTGGATGAAAACCGTTTAACAAAGGGCTTTTCACTGCGTGGAAAAGATACAAAAATTGATTTCGTGACCCTGGATGCTGAAATTGCTAAGGTTGATATCACCGAAACTGCGGATGCAAAACCGCGTGTGTTTGATCTCTCTAATCGAGATAGTGTTTATATCAAAGAGTGGTTTAATTCTCTCCCACCGGAAAGCCGTTTGCAGCATGGTATGAGTATCATTTACAAGCAGCTCTCGAAAAACGACGCGATCAATGATAAGGAGCTCAAGGATTATATCAAACTCGTCGTCGATGGGTTCTCTGCGGACCAACTCAGCGATCTTGAACAATCTCCATATCCCTATGTGAAGCGTTTTGAGCAAAAAGTACAATCGCTTATCCTTAAACATAGCGAAGATACGTTCAATCTTTGGATCGAACAAGGAAAAATCCTTTGCCGTCCATCGTATGCGCTAAAGGCCGCAATCACACCCGTGAGGCATACTGGGATTTTACCGAAATCGCTCTATTCCGAAGAAGAGGATATGAATGATTTCGAATATGAAGTCGCGCGCAGATTAGCTGCATTGGATAATGTCAAATGGTGGCACCGGAATATTTCCCGTAACGGATTCTATATCAATGGGTTCATCAATATGTACCCGGACTTTATCGTGCTGACGAAACGTGGAACGATCATCTTGGTTGAGCCAAAGGGCGATCATCTGGAGAATTCCGAGTCGCGGCAAAAAGTCGCTCTCGGCAGAGCCTGGGAACATAAAGCTGGCACAAATTATCGCTATTATATGGTCTTTAAAAATAAAGATTTGGCTGTCGACGGAGCATTTCAGGTGGAGAAGTTTATTGAAATAGTTAAGGCGTTATAATCAACTAGACTATTTTGGCACAAACCTTTGCAATTACTCAGCTTTTTCGCATCTTAGATTTTAAGGAGAAACAGCATGTTAATGAAGTCGATGGTTCTGCATAACTTCAGAAGTTACCATGGGGATGTGTCAATCGAATTCGGAAAGCTAACTGCATTCGTTGGTAAAAATGACATTGGGAAGTCAACGATCCTTGAAGCTCTTGATGTGTTTTTTAATGACAGCAAAGGGGTTGTGAAAATTGACAAGCCGGACATAAATATTGTTGCAGCTGCCGAAGGAGATAATGAAATATCAATTTCTATCTGTTTCGAAGATCTTCCTGATAGAGTAGTAATTGACGCCACAAATGAAACTACGCTTCAAGCGGAGTACTTACTAAACGGAATTGGTCAGCTTGAAATTGTTAAGAGATACCCGAATGCAGGAAATACAAAAATCTTCATTCGCGCGAATCATCCCGTGAATCAACATTGTTCAGATTTGTTGAGTAAAAAGGATACTGAGTTAAAACGAATATTGGATGATCAAGAAATTGAATGCAATGATCGAACAAGGAACGCTGTGATGAGGGAAGCTATTCGAAATCATCACAGAGCAGAGTTGCAACTAAATATCACCGATATCGATGTATCGAAAAATGATGCAAAATCAATCTGGGAAAAGCTTCAAACATATCTTCCAATATACTCCCTATTCCAGGCCGATCGAAAAAACTGCGATGGTGACAGTGAAGTTCAAGATCCTCTTAAGGAAGCTGTAAAAAGCATTCTAAATGAGAATGATATTTCAGAATTGCTAGAAAGAGTAGCTCAAAGTGTCGACGCAAAGTTGCGCGAAGTATCCTTAAGAACGCTCGATAAAATACGAGAGTTGAACCCCGAACTAGCAAATACTCTTACCCCTTCATTCCCACCATCAGCAAGTTTAAAATGGGCGGATGTGTTTAAAAATGTATCTATAGCTGGTGACGAGAATATTCCAATAAATAAGCGTGGCAGTGGTGTTAAGAGAATGATTTTATTCAATTTCTTTAGAGCAGAAGCAGAACGTAAACTGCTGGAAAGAGAGAACGCAAGTATAATATACGCGATTGAAGAACCAGAAACATCTCAGCACGTTGCTAACCAAAGATTATTAGTTCGAGCATTCAAAACACTTTCGGAATTGCAGAATACACAAATTCTTATTACAACTCATAGTCCAGTCGTAGTAAAGGAATTAGATTTTGACAACCTTAGGTTAATATCAATAATTAACGATGAAAAGAACGTAATTGCTGTTCAACCTAACGAATTGCCATATCCATCATTGAACGAGATTAATTTTGCAGCATTTTCTGAAATCAGCGAAGAATATCACAATGAACTTTATGGTCATATCGAAGAGCAAGGCTGGTTAGCTGAATACAAAAACGGAAAACCTCTGATGACGTATATTAGAGAGCAAAATGGTACTTGTACACCTGAACAAAAGACACTTAGTGAATATATACGTCATCAGATTCATCATCCCGAGAATCATCGAAACGTGCATTACACTCCCCAACAACTTGAACAATCAATTAACGACATGCGCACTTTCATAAGCTTAAAGCATATCTAGTTTGATGATCCTGAAGATCTGATATTGTTCCATGGCATTACAGGCGTATGGTTTTAGGAGCAGCATTATTAAGAAAAACAACTAATGATTTCTGAAGCAGACTTTGCTTGAAGATAACGGAGGTGCAACATGTCAGATATAAAGTGCCCCAATTGCGGAAAAATATTCAATATTGACGAAGCTGATTATGCCAGTATACTTAATCAGGTTCGAGATGAAGCTTTTGAAAAGGCGGTCAAGGAACGCTCAGCACTTTTTGATCAAGATAAGAAAACCGCTATTGAACTCGCAGAAGCTAAACTTTCGAGTCAAATGGAGAAAGAAGTAGCAAAAAGGGATGCCGAAATAGGACGCCTAAAATCCGAAATAAGTACTAATGCAGAGCTCATAAAAGCTACTGCTGCTGGGAAACTAATCGACGAAGTATCGAAGAAAGATGTAGAAATAACTCATTTAAAGGAAGAATTAAAAGCCGCTGATATTTCAAAGAAATTAGCGCTTAGAGATGCTCTCGGAGCTGTCGAGAAAGAACGAGATGATCTAAAACGCGATCTTGAAATGAAAGAAACTGAGCAGAAACTATTAGAATCATCGTTGAAAGAGAAATACGAAATTCAAATAAAAGATCGTGATGATGCGATTGAGCGTCTGAAAGACATGAAACTAAAATTGTCGACAAAAATGGTTGGCGAAACGCTTGAGCAACATTGTGAAACAGAATTTGCACGGATCCGCTCTGCGGCTTTTCCCATGGCTTACTTTGAGAAAGACACCGATGCAAAGACTGGAAGCAAAGGGGATTATATATTCCGCGAAGCAGATAATTCAGGCACCGAGTTCATTTCAATAATGTTTGAAATGAAGAATGAGAGCGATGAGACTGCTACAAAGAAAAAGAATGAAGACTTCTTCAAGGAACTAGATAAGGATCGCAACGAAAAGGCGTGTGAGTATGCCATCCTCGTCTCTTTACTTGAGCCAAATAGCGAACTATATAACGGTGGTATTGTCGATGTTTCTTATCGTTATCCGAAAATGTATGTTCTCCGACCTCAGTTCTTTATCCCAATGATAACATTGTTGCGCAACGCAGCTCTGAATTCGCTAAAGTACAGATCAGAATTAGCGCTTGTTAAGGCACAAAACATTGATATCTCCAATTTTGAAGCTGAGCTTGATAGATTTAAGACTGCTTTCGGTAAGAATTACGACCTTGCCTCAAAGCGATTCCAATCGGCTATTGAAGAAATTGATAAGTCAATAGACCACCTACAGAAGACTAGAGAAGCATTATTAGGAACAGATCGAAATCTTCGACTCGCTAATGAAAAGGCTCAAGATGTATCAATAAGAAGGTTGACAAGTGGTAATCCAACAATGGAAGCAAGATTCGCTGCGTTGAGCAAAGATGTTCCTGCTAGCGATGGATCAGATTCATAAGCTTTAAGCCAATTATTATCACAAAATGCTTATAATCCAGTCTCCGGGTACTTCAAATTCTTATGCGTTGCTTAATCTGCAATTTGCCGTCTTCATGCACTAATACCGACTCCACAGCCACATTCCACAGCTCCTCATCGAATTCTAATATTGGCCCTGTCGACTTGAGCACTTTATAAAATGCATCCAGCTCGTGCTTTCTTGCTCGTCGTTGCTCGCATTGCTCTCCGATCCGTACAATTTGCTCCTCAAGCACCTGGCTTTGAGCCAGAAGCCCCGCATATCGGTCATCATACTCTCTCTGCTCGATCATCGCATGCGCGTAGGCATCAACTAGCTTGCGCATCGACGCGGACACTGCTTCCAGTTCCTTCCGCGCAGCGGATTCCTTTTCTTCCATCTCACGAGTGTCGGTTAGCGTCGCAATCAACATCCCGATGTCAGCCAGCACCTGTTCCTTACTCGCAATCACCCGATTCATCTCAGCCACAAACGCCGCCTTGATCTGATCTTCGGTCACGTGCGACGTTTTGCATGGCTCGCCGTTGTTGTATTTGTGCTGACATCGCCAGATCACGGTGCGGTATTTATCGTTACTATGCCACACCTTCCTGCCGTAATAGCTGCCGCATTCCCCGCAGATAATCTTGCTGGAAAAGCACCCGCTCCTGCCAACGTATCGAGCTTCACGGCGGCGTTTGAGTTCCTGTTGTACCTCGTCAAACACCTCCGTAGTAATGATCGCGGGGTGGCTCTGTTCCACATAGTATTGCGGCAACTCCCCTTCGTTTCGTTTCATCTTCTTGGTCAGGAAGTCTACGCAGAATGTTTTCTGCAGCAGTGCGTCTCCCTTGTACTTTTCATTCGTGAGAATGCTCTCAACCGTACCCGGTTGCCAGCGCGATTTCCCCGCAGGAGAAAAGATCCCCATAGCTTCCAGCCGCTTTGCGATACCAGATGGCATAAGCCCATCTAGGAATAGTTTGTAAATCAACCGAACCGTATCTGCCTGCTCTTCGACAATTTGCGGCTGCCCGTCAGGGCCTTTTTCATATCCAAGAAATTGCTTGTAGGGAAGATAGACTTTCCCCTCCTCACACTTTGCGCGCTTGCCCCAAGCGACGTTCTCGCTGATCGACCGACTCTCCTCTTGCGCCAACGAGCTCATGATCGTAATCAGAAGCTCGCCTTTGGAGTCCATGGTATAGATGTTCTCCTTTTCGAAGTACACTTCTACGCCCTTCTCCTTGAGCTGGCGAACCGCTGTCAGTGTATCAACTGTGTTTCTGGCGAATCGGGAGATGCTTTTCGTTATGATCAAATTGATCTTTCCAGCGAGTGCATCCGCGATCATACGGTTGAAGCCTTCCCGTTTCTTCGTGTTCGTCCCGCTGATACCCTCGTCCGTATAGACTTCGACCATCGTCCAGTCCGGGTTTGCGGTAATCTGGCGGGTATAATAATCAACCTGCGCCTCGAAGCTCGTGAATTGCTCATCGCTGTCGGTTGATACCCGCGCATATGCTGCAACGCGCCGTTTCGTAAGCGGTCGAATCTGGTTTTCACCGAACGCGACTGCTGATCGTTCAATTTTCGTTACTCGTTTCTGTGCTGCTTCCACTGTACATTGCCTCCCTGATTGCCAATGATCTTGCTTTGGCCGCTTGTTTCATTTCATCCGTCCAGCTCTCCGAGCGTGAACGGTCCTTCCATTCCGATAAGGTAGTGGTTCCATCCGTAAATACAAATCGCAGCGTGTTGGCTCCCAATACCTCAATTCGCAAAACCCGTTTGAGAAAATCAGTCTCGTCAAACGATGCGAATCCAAGTGCTTCCGCAGATGCATCCAGCAGCGCCGATTCCGGTATCTGCTTTGCCGGGCATGCGCTCTTTCCGTGCTCTAAATAGGTCGCACATTGCCAGCTTATGCGCTCCTTCGTCGTTTTCCGCTGGAAGTTCTTTCCGCAATTACCGCAGATAATCCTACCGGTGAAGGGATATCGCGCGTTAACTGGGTTGCTGGGCTTATATCGTTCGCTGGATATTTTAAGCATCTCCTGTGCCGCTTGAAATGTATCGATGTCAACAATCGCCGGATGGGACTGTTCCACATAATACTGCGGTGCTTCCCCATGGTTCCGTTTCTTTCGTTTACTCAGATGATCGGTTATGAAGGACTTCTGCAAAAGCGCGTTTCCTGTGTATTTCTCGTTTGTCAGTATCTCGCGGACATGTTTCGCGCTCCAAGCGGCATGGTTCAGCGTTTGCTCCCCAGCCGCATTCAGTCGTTTCGCGATTACGACGCTGGAATCGCCGCTGAGATACCAATCGAAGATCTGCAGTACGATCTGAGCCTGCTGGGGTTCGATTGATACGATATTCCGGTCAATCACATAGCCGTACATATCGCGAAGCCCAACCAGTTCGCCTTGCTTCATCTTCTCCCGTATCCGCCATTTGCAGTTTTCAGAAATGGAGCGGCTCTCTTCCTGCGCAAAAGAAGAGAGGATAGAGAGCATCAGCTCGCCATCCCCTGAATTACTATGGATGTTCTCCCGTTCGAAGAATACGTCCACGCCTCTTTGCTTCAGTTCGCGCAGGATATTGAGTGTATCCAGCGTGTTTCTCGAAAACCTGCTGAGAGATTTTGTGATCACCATGTCGATCTTCCCCGCATAGCAATCGGCAATCAACCGCTGAAACTCTGGGCGCGCGTCCTTCGTCCCCGTAAGTCCTTCATCCGCATATACACCCACGTAGATCCATTGTGGATTCCGCTGGATGTGCGCGCTGTAGTGACTGACCTGCGCCGCTAGGGATTCCACCATAGACTCCTTGTCGTTTGACACACGAGCATAAGCAGCAACACGCTTTCGTTGCGGAATTGCCCGAATCGTTGGTTGTACTTTATGGATCACTCGATTCATTCCTATGCTCCTATCATGTGGCATATTAGCTCTGATCCGGCTGACTATCAACAGATGTTTTCAGCAAGATTCCTCCGATCGGCGGTTGGTGTTTCTTAATCATAATTGCATTGAATACATCGTGCTCAGCCTTCGAAATCAGCCCCCTACGCAGCATGCTATTTGCCGCTGCTATCGAAACGCGATAACGCATCTCCCGTTCAAACTGCTCGGTTGTCATATGTTTTCTTTTTCCCAAACCGCGCATGAATATAGCAGGCATGGCAGCAGTACTTTCTTCGGTTCTTCTCGTAGTCTAAGAAAATTCGGCCGCAGTTAGAGCACTTCGCTTTAACACCGGATTTAAAACTTCGCTGATCCTGATGCTGTTTCCACCAGGCTCTACGGCACAAATCAGAACAAAAGCTTTTATGCTTGCCTGTCGCATGCTGAGCAAGTACCGTTCCACATAGCTTGCAGTGATCGGAATCGTGATTCTCCTCCGTAGCTTCGGTAGGTTGTATCCCTACTCTCTGACAAATCGATTTCACCGTGTTTCGTGAAATACGCAGTTTATCAGCGATCTGCGTATAACTCATCCCGTCGATTCGTAGCTGCAGGATTTCTTCTCGTTCCCGTTGCGTCATATCTCCTCCAACAAGAAAAGGAGCGTCCCGGAAGACGCCCCCATCTCAGCTTCACAATCGCCGTTCACTTCATTCCCGCGATCAGTTGCTCCGCAGCGCCCGTAATGAGCGCGGAGACATCAACTTGAGCGGCTGTCAGCACATCCATCGCGGATGCAGAAAGCTTCGCAGTAGTCTTGTCAAAGAGCAATTGACCGAGTTGTGTGATCTCTTCCTTGGTCAGCCTTCCATCCTTGTGCGCGGCCTTCATGCCGTCCACAACCGTCTGTTTCAGCTCGCCGACTGTGATCTGCGCGAGCTTGATCAGTTCTTGCTGCGCGCGATTCACAGTGTCGAGTTGAGTCGCCTTGCCGAGCTTCGCAGTCAGCCACGCGCCAAACACGCCGATCAGCGCAATAAAAAATGCCGCGATTATGTTCACGGCATTTTCGATCAGGATATCGGCAACGGCGGCCTCGGCGGTTCCACCAGTGTCCGCCAACGCGACGGCGGGTAACGCGAGTAGTACGAGTGCGATCAGTACCAAAATCAGTTTCTTTTTCATTTATGTTCCTCCTAGATTGATGTAGCCTGCTCCGAAGCAAGCTCATGGACAAAATCGTCATATTCCTCTTGCGCGGTTTCAGCTTTCTCGCGTGCGGTCTTCATCTCACCGTTCGTCTCCCCGCGTTCCACAGCGATAGCCGTCGCCAGAGAAAGCGATAGATTTGCATCCTGCATCTTCATGGCGAGCTTGGATTCCTTCGCGCGAATGGCGGCTCGCTTTTCCGCTTGCTTTCGCTCGCGCGTCATGCGCACTTCCAGCAATACGACCAGCAAGGCAAATATGCCCGAGATAATCTCTCCGATATAATCCAATTCCGTTCCCCCACTTCTATTGATTTAACAGCTTGCAGCGACCGCATTTATGCCAGTAACCGCTGCCGCCCTGATTGATTCCCTCCACCACAACGCCGACGTCGCGACCTTTCGCGTGGATCACCATACCTCGCCCCAAATAAAGCCCGACATGCGTTTCATCGTTGGCATTCGTCGTGCTGTTTCGAAACAAGAAATCACCCGCGATCAACTCGTTGCGCGCGACAGCAATACACAAGGCCCAGAGCCCATCGCAATTCTTACGATCATCCCAAATCCCGGTCTCGCGCATGAGCCACGAAAGAAAGCCGGAACAGTCATGTGCAATTAGGTCAGAAAATCCATATTTGTACTGTTTGTCCCGAAACGTAATCGCACGCGCGTACTCGTCGTCCTTCGCCTGAATCTTCGAATCTGACAGGTCAGTTAAGCCGGATGCGCCCCAAACATATAGATCCCCTATCCGCGTCAGGGCAAGTGCGCAGACCGCCTTCGCCTTGTCACTTACAGTCACTTTCGTGATCGGTTCCGCCTTCGTCGTAGTGTCGCCGAACAACGCCGCCCACGTTTCCTTCCCGATCACCCCGTCGACGGTTAGCCCGGATTGTTGCTGAAACCGCTTCACAGCCTCCAGTGTGTCCGCGCCAAATGTCTTCTTGGTTACAGTCGTGATGTGGTCGCCATAGAACCCAAGCACCAGCAGCTTTTGCTTACAAAAAAGCACGTCCTCACCAGACGTGCCCCTCTTCAAAACGCGCGTAAAATCCACAATTTCCTCCGTTACAGATCGAATAGAATTCATGATTTTTTCATGGTTTTTTCTATTTAAACCTGATAAAATACAAGTAGAAAAGAAGCTTGCATGGTATATACCAACCTACCTACCCGGGTATGTCCCATTCCCTAAAATGATTCATACCATGCAAATAAGAAAGGCACTCTTTCCCCCGAATGAGTGCCTTTTATCTGGATCTTTCTTGTTATGATTGGCTTAGCATGATTCAATTCCCAGAATTCCCTCATGCGACCTTTCTGGCATCCCACAGAATTGAATCATGCAATGCAAGGGCGCTCCGAGAGGGGCGCCCTATCGATTTGCTCGATTCGACTCTCTTTGAAAAAATGACCTCACGGTTCCGTCACCCGGAACCATTCGCACCTGCCCTGATATGTCACGCCACTCGTGTTGTTTCGGTGATACCCTACGCCAACGTGGCTGATCGCCGACAGGAAGTTGGATATGGTTTCCGTGTATACCTGCCACCAGAAATCCCCGTCGGCTGACATATCCAGAGAATAGGAAGTACCGACCTTTCGAATTCTCACATAGATGAAGATCGAATCCCAGCCACCATTCAAATACGCGTCGCTGTAGAACGCTGTATTCGAGGTAAGTTTGATCGCCTGTATCCCTGAATATCCACTCCTGCTACACTTCCCGAATACGATTCTTCTGCTGTTCGCACTGTTGTATAGGCAAAGACCGAAGTTAAAGTAATTCGCCTTCGGTCCAAGAACCGTTAATTTAGCGGAGGCGGTGAAATCGCCGGCAGGCGCTTCCTGCACTAAAAGCCTCGTGTGATCCCCTCCGGACAAAATGTCCATTGCACCATATCTACCGTTCTCCGTCCAAGTAGACGTCCCCTGGTTGATCCAGGACCACTTGCCGTCCATGACGGTATCGGTGAACTCATCGTCCATCGGATGCGTTATTGCAGGTGGTTCATCAATCGGATTTTCATAGGTCGTTGCGCTGCCGCTGCCTCCGCTGCTGGCGGTCACGAACTCAAGGCCGCTGCCATCCGCTTTGACGGCGACGACTTTCGTCCCCTGCCCCAGATAGCTGTGCGGTGTATCCGACAGAGCTAAGAAACCGTGCGTGTGGTCTATCTCCGCATATACGCCGGTATGCTGGTGATTAACGTTCGCTTTGGCGGTCAGCATGGCGTTCACTTCCGAATCCGAATAACCGCCGCTGCTGGAAGGTGAAACGGACAGTACATCCGACCCGCTATACTGAGACATTCGCTCCACTTTCTGGTTGAGTTGAATCTCATGCTCCAGCATAGTATCGTGCAATTCCAGCGTATAGGCCAAGTCCCCGGTATCGTCGTCTTCGCTGACCGTGATTCCGCAAACTCGCAGTACACCGTCAAAGCCAGTGTCGTCATAACCTTCCGGCGCAATATTCCAGCCAATCCAATCGCCGATCAGGTAGGACTCAAAGGGCTTCATCCGGTTGCCCCGATCGTCCGAAAACTTCGTTACCGTCCCCTGAATTCCCCATATCGGATAGGCAACACGATTCAGATAGGCCTGACCGTATTCGCTGAGTCCCTCCTGGATGTTGCTTGCCGAAAGATATCCTTCGCGTCTTCCATATGCCGCCTGACTGGCTGAATGTGCAGCAACCGCCAACAGCTTGTCTCCGCCTTCGACGAGTACTTCATTGACCACGCTTTTTGCGTCGATTTGGTTCTCATGACTGACGATCGCTTGACCCGGTCGGTAGATCACCGTCTCGTGCAGATCCTCGCCTTTGGTCTTATAGATTTTGAGCACGAGCTCGGGCGTCATTTCGATATCGAAGTACCCAAGTCCCTCGGTGAACTTCGTCGCAACCTCCAACAGTGGCGTACCAACGTGAAAGGACAGGCTGATATTCTCTGAGAACACGTTCCCCAGGCTGTCCCGATCGTCCTCCCAGTCGACGATCACGTTAACTAAGCCGCCTCGTGCCTGTGCTTCCAGAATCAGCGTTCTAAGAACTTTGCTTGCAGTGCCGAAGAACGGCCGGTCTAGAACTGGCGTACCCATGTCCTCCGGATATACCACAGCCCAGCCGAGCATAGAGAGTACACCTCGTCCGCTTATGTCTATGACCTGCTGTTCGCCGGAATCTACATAATTCGGTTTCCTCGATTCAATGATCCACTTGAATAGCGGATTGCCGTCGAGCTTCACCAGTATCAGATTGTCGTCAGCGAGATATGTGCTATTTCCGCCGACTGCATCGTATCGGCTAATTTTGAATCGTCCGCTGCCGGGGTTGTTGCGCACCATCTGAAACGCTTTACCCCAAGCGCCATCCAGTTGCTTGACTAGCACGTTCGGATTTGCCCTGTCGCAGAGGAAAAATTCGATACCCACATCGTCTGAAGGCAATCCGGCATACACTTCAAAGCCAATGGAGTTGCTCTCTTGAAGCGTCGGCTCTGTCAGCAGAACCTTAATCGGCCCTGTTTCCGCAGCAAGCGGAAGCTGGAAGGTGATCTCCGTCCATGACCATGCGATTACGTTGCATGGTATGTCATTGCTATAGACATACCCGCCGTAGCTTCTCAGATAACGGTTGGTGTTTCCAACATCCACCGCCGTATGCGTATATCCAAATCCGCTGCCCTGTAACGTCAGCACCGAACCCGCCTGTCCTCTGGTGATCGAGATCGAGTCGATTCGCGGAAACGGAGGATCGTCGGTCACGTTCCGTTCGGTGTATAGCGTTCTGCCCGCTCTTAGATAGCCAAAAGCCCAGTTCTCCGGGAAGTAGAGTGCGCGCTTTTCACGCGGCTTTCCGAACCCCATATTCTCCACGACGGATAGCGCGCGCGTCTCCCGCCGTTTCCCGAACTGCCTGTTTTCCAACATTGTGAAAAAGCGCGGCAGCGGAAACGGACCGCCCATGAGATTGAACGTATTCGGTGTACTCCAACCCGTGTCGATCCCAAGAGTCGCATTGACAGCCCGCGCTCTCCAGTACAGGAAACCGTCGTACACATCATATGGCTCGAAGGTCGTCATCTCACCGCACGGCAGCGCCTCCATCGTATTCGAGCGGTAGTTCATACCGCTGAACAGCGTGGTTCGATCGATCTCAATCGTCAGATCGGCCGTTGCGTCCAATACCAGCTGCATCTCCATGGAGCACAGCGACGGCGTGACCTCGATGTCAGAGGTGGCAAGTTCCTGCTTGACCCACAAATATTTGCCGGTCATATCGTCGTTCGCCGCGATCACCGGACATTGCGCGCCGTTGGTTGCAGGGGTATACGACGATGGCGGCGTCTCATCCGTCGTCAGGGCACATCCGATCGTAACGCTCGTCCCAGCAGGCATGTCGCCCAGCGTCCATGTTAGGATTTCGTCTCCATATGCTGTCCCGCTTAATGGGATGGGGCCGACGACACGATTTCCGCTGCCGTAGTAATCAAAGCCGTAAGGTACGCCTTCCAGCAGCTCCACTTCGGAAATCGACGTGTCCGTACCGCTCTGGTTCGAGCTGATGTTAACCCTATAGTATAGATACGAAGCGGGGCTTGCTATCGCAAACTCCTTGCGCTCGTTCATGCTCCATGACGTCACGCCGGACTGTGCATCCAGAACCATCCAGTCGGTTCCGTTATTGCTGCCTTCGAACGCCCATGCTTTCGGGCTGTCGATCAGGTAGGAATCGTTTCTCGCACGAATGGAATAACCGGCTATGATCTTCGCTGTTGACAGAGCCACCGTAAGAACGCCGGAAGTCGTAGCAACACCCCAGCGGGTATTGCTGTTGTTGTCGAACACGCGCCAGCCCTCATATCCGGTTCCAAGGTTCCCGCTGTCAGTTACCGTAACGCCGTCTGTGCTCACCGCTGTCATGAGCGGAACGCAGTCTGCGCCGGGCGTATATCCTTCCGGCGTTGAGTTGGGGTCCCGATCCAGCTGCAAGGCAAATCCATCTGTTTCGCGGGTGACGACGTGGGTGAATATGCCGGTTTCATCGAAATCCGCTCTCGTCAGTTCTTCATAGGTACGTGCCCACTTTGCCGTCAGGGCGAGGCTGCTGGTGATCGATTCATTCTGCGGTGTGATCAGTCGGATTCTATCCGGCATATTCCCTCCTTACGACCAGCTTCCGATCGTTACCTCAAATCGTGGTGCGCGGGGACCCAGCATCTGCGTTGGAGGCGGGATCGTGTTCTTGATCAGTATGCTGTTACTCGTCCCCTGCGGCGCAAGCGAGGTAATGGTCGCCCCCGTCACCCAAGTAGCACCTTCGTCCATGCTGAACGTCAAGTCGACGTCGATCAGGGTTAGCGTCAGGTTGTTGGCGATCTTCGTCGTGCTGCTGTTTCGAAGTTTGATTCGATGTGTTACCGTCGTGCCTTCCGGCCTGTCGCCGAAATCGAGGTCCCGGATAAATTCAGGATCGCCGGATGCATCATCGTCTAGAAACAGGATATCGTCCGGTACTTCTCCTGAGGCTTTAACGCCGTAGATGTGCAGCGCGTAGATATAGATCCGTGAATAATCTGCACCATCAAATGGCGCATAATAGCGAAGTCGCAGAACCTTGATGGCTTCCGAAAACGTGCAGGGCTGAATGCTATCCCTCCATACGTCGTCGTCGATCATCTTTGCCGGTATTGCGCCGTTCGGCAGCGTTGCGCTGATCCAGGTACCGTCGAGTCCATTGGTGCTGTCCGCACTACCCGCGACAGCGATCGAGCCGCTGGCACCGCCGGTGGTATAGACTCTGTGTATCATGCCAAGCCCGGCAATGACGAATTTCTCGGGCAGAAACACCCAAACGGTTCTCACCGCTTCGGTATCATAGGCTTCTTTGGAGATGACGATGCTTGTATTTCCAATTCCATTCAATTGCGCCATCTGTTCGGTCGTCAAAGCCGTTGTAATACCGTTGATATCGTTCCCGTAGTAGACCGAACCGCCGCCCACATCGTATTCAAATCTCCGTCCGGGTAAGGTTGGGTAGGGCATGTTCTGTTCCTCCTAAAAATATGCGGGGTAGTATTGAATCGTTACGCCACCGCCGGTCGTTTCCGTTTCCAGCTCCATGCTGTTGTCTCCGGCGTCCAGAATCATCCAGTAAGCGTCGCCACCATGTTTGACGATCGAGATCATATTCTGATCACCCTGCAAACATGTGAAGTGTTTCGTATCCAGCACAACGGATTCGCCACTTAGAATCGTTCCAATGTACTGAATCCAGACGCCGTTGTTCTGATTTCTCAGAACCGGATTGCTCAGCGGACCTTCCAGCGTGATCACAAGATTCGTCGCCGGCGCGGAGCCTGAATTTGCATGTGTCCATGTCAAGGGAGAGGTCGAAACCGTCCTGACGTTCGCAGTCTTTCCCGTCGCGTAAAAGAACGGATCGGGCAGTTCCAACTCCAACGCAAATTTCGCGTATCCCGGGTTCTTTCGAACGAAATGGATCTCCGCGCAAAGCTCAGCCTGTGCCAGCCGGGTTTCGCCGCTTCGCAACGTCCTGCTCAGGGTATGCAGCCCCGGCTGTCCGATCGCTGTCAGAAAATCATCAATGTTATCGTCGAGGTTGGCCCGATCCGTACCCTTGATCCACATGGAAAGAACGACCTTCCTGCTATCAAAGCGTTTCTTGATCCATCGGTTCCCGTGCTGAAAGGGTACCCGCAGGTCATTTCCACGGAATTTGGGAATACCCACTCCCTCAATGACGGCTTCCACATCCCACTTTCCTCGCGCACTGAGCGGGAAACCGTTGAATGTCCAATTCTCAGGCAAGCTTTAACACCTCCTCTACGCCAAGCCATACGAATGCTTCAGCAACGTCGTTCGGATGCTGCCCGACGCCGGTTCCGGCTTAGGGTTGTTGATCACGATCTCGTATTTGTTTTCCACGTTCCCCGCCTGAGACGATGTGCCTCGTTCATTGGAAGAAGATGGGGATTTCGAGACAGTGGCGACGTCGATATTCAGCCCGTCGAATTTGGTCGGGATCGCACGTTTCATCTCCTCTTCAACGGATCGCATGGCGTCGGTAAAGCCAACGCCTAACCCGAGACCCATGTTCTCACCGATCCCGGCGAATACGGTCGAGGGGCTGTGGATGCCGAGCACACTCTTCGCGCCGTTGATCACGCTGCGGAACAGGCTCCCGATCTTGTCCTGAATCCACTGACCCATGGACTGGATGCCCTGCCAAAGCCCCTGCACAATGTTTTTTCCGATGTTTACAACCGAAGCGATCGCTTTGGAAATGCCATTCACAATCGAGGAAACAACCCTCGGCATATTCGAAGAAAGTTGCGGGATCGAGCCTACGATCCCTTGAATCAAAGCCCCGATCATCCGCTCACCGGCAGAAAGGATCTTCGGCAGGTTTTCGATCAGGCACTCGACGATTGCCACAATCAGTTGCGGCATTGCTTCGATCAACGCAGGCAATGCATTGATGATTCCTTCTATCAGCCCGAACAGGATCGACATGCCTGCTTCGAAGACCTGGTCGATATTCTCCAAAAGCGAGGAGACGATTAGCACGACTGCTTGTACGATTGCGGGGATCAATTGCGGCAACGCTTGTCCGATTCCGCTGACCAGTGCGGTGATCATCTGCACCGCCGCACCCACCAGCAGCGGCAGATTATCGACAAGTGCCCAGATGATCGTCATAACGGCATCCACCGCGACCGGGATCAAATCGGGCAACAGGTTCAGTACCGTTCCAAGCAACTGCCGAAATAGCGACGCCGCCGTGCTCACCAGCGTGGGCAGGATCCCCGATACTTCGGATAGGATCGAATCCAATGCGTCCGGCAGCGCTTTGACGATATTCTCCAGTATCGGCGTGATGTTTGTCATAACGGTTCGTAACGAGTCTGTCATATTCCGCGTCAACGCCAGCGTATCCGCGTTTGCGTTACCGAGTCCCGCCACCCACGACTGTGCTGCCGCTTTCAGCATCCCGATCGAACCGGTGATCGTCTGCGACGATTCGCGTGCAAAGTTACCGGCATATTGCTCCGTGTTTTCAAAGAACATCTGCATGGCAACTTCGGCCTTTTGCGCCTGTGTAGCCGAGCTCCAGGTAAAGTCCAACCCTTTTGCCAGCGCATATGCCTGAATGCTCGTTGCGCTCATGGCGACACCGAGGTTGTCCATCATGGTGAAGTTACCCTTGGCAGCGCCGGTTACCGCTTCCAGTGCCATGGAGGTGTCGATGCCCATGACGGACGCCATATCCGCGGCACGCTGCATGGCCTTTTCGGTCAGTTCCAGACTAGTTTGCTGATCGACACTGACGCCCTGAAACAGCGCGCCCATCTTATTCGCGGTGGCTAGGTACTCGCTCTGCGAAACACCGAGGTTTTTATATGCGTCCTCGCCGGTCTTCTGAATCGACGCGGCATATTCGCCGAATACCGCCTCCGAGCCGCCGAGGTTCTGCTCCAGCGCACCAAACTGTTCGACCACCGCTTTCCCCAGCTGAAACACCGCAACGCCGGCGGCAGCCAGTACGGTACCCATAGCGGCACCTACCGTTCGCAGCACCGTACCTAGCTTTTCAAACCGCTCTTTCGCCCGTTCCGAACGGTCCGCAGCGTCGTTGACTTCGTCGCCAAACCGACCTGCCTGTTTCCCTGCGTCCTGGAACTCTTCTCCGACACCGTCGATGGCTTTTTCGTTGCTCTTGAGCTCCCGCTCCATGTTGTTGAGCTCTGCCTGCGCGTTGTTGAGCTGTACCGTCCACTGCTGCGTTCTGCGATCGTTCTCACCGAACGATTCCGAGGCGTTCTCCAGCGCGCGCCGCAGTAGTTCGATCTTCTCCTTCTGCTCCGCAATCTGCCTGGTCAGCACCTCATTTCGGGAAGTGAGCGCTGTGACACTGCGATCCTGTTTGTCGAACTGTGACTCAACCAGCTTCATCTCGGAGCCGAGCACTTTGAACTGCTGGTTGATATCTTTCAGTGCGGCCTTGAACTCCCGTTCGCCGTCGATTCCGATCTTCAGACCAAAATCGTTCGCCATGTGCTCGCCTCCCCCTCAAAAAAAGCGCAAAAAAAGAACGGCCCGTAGGTCGTTCCTTTGAAAATAACTTCTTGCTTTATTTCTTGACTATTTCTTGTTGAAGCAGCTGTAATGCTTCCCTGTATAATTCCACACGCTTACGATCTTCCTCCGTGATTGTTGTCAATCGCGTCAGATCGGAGTTATGCCTCAGATCTGCAATCTTGACTTTCACTGCGATTGGATCTGACATGAGTTTCTGAATGTACTCCAAATAAGGCACGGATTCGTCATGACACAGTAGCCTCAGCGCTTCAATTTGCCGCTCAGCAGTCCCCCATTCTTGTAGATCGGACACTGTAATTTCAGTGTCTTCCAACACATCATGCAACAGCGCGACGACGCACTCATCCTCTGTCTCCATGGATTCCGCGACGTGCAGCGGATGCATGATATATGGCAACCCGCCTTTATCATATTGGCCACGATGTGCATCCAACGCAAGCAGCGTGGCCCGCTTTGTAGATGGTGTGTAGATCATATGAATACCTTATGTCGATCGCTCAAAATCCAATTTAATATGCCTTTTTCGTGATTGCGATCACTTCGGCAACGACAACCAGCACCATTGCTGCAATTGTGGTAATCATAACAGCAGGATACATGCCGTTAAACCCCGTTGCAGAAACATGCTTGATTACGATCCCGGCATATGCCCACAAGATCACAAGCCCGTAGGGATAGTCCTTATTGCGTAAGATGGTAATGATGCCGATGATTGCGCCGACAGCAATGATAGCAGCCGCCCAAACGACTTGAGACAATCCAAATCCATTCCAACCCACGCTTACCAAAAGCGTGGTCAAGTTCGCTATGGTAGCAACCGTGATCCAGCCAAAGTATATGCTAAAGGGCAACTTGACGAACACTTTTTCTTTCGTGCTCAGCGTTTCTTTTCGAATCGCACTGACGATGAGGACAAGGCACACGAGGATCAGCAGCATGAGCACCATCGAAAGGGCGATGATCCGGTAATGCCAAGAGAAAATCCACACCGTATTCGCGATCGATGATATGGAGAAAATCACGCCGACTTTGTTCATGAGCGCATCGCTCATGTTCCTGTTTTTCTTAAAAAGCCCAAGTTGAAAAACGGTATACGCGGCAAGCAACAAATAGATGACGCCCCAGATCGCGAACGTAATGCCCGCGGGCGCAAACAGGTTCGGGTACGAGTCTGACACGGCGCCTGTACCAATACCGTTGATTGGCAATATGTTAGCCAGTGCATTCACAACGACCATGAGAATAAAGGTTACAGCAGTCAAAGCTTGAATCGTCTTTTTCATATGTGTACCCCCTTTTTCCGTCATTATATCACACTTACATGCTGTTTCCGCATCGCCTTTTTCCGCAATCATAATGGATTTCTCACAAGTGATATTTACAACTTTTATCAGTGTGTTACAATACAAGCAAGAACATCATTTCATCTTCCCCTGATCAATTTTTCTAGGAGGAAATAGCATGAAACGGATTGTATCGATACTATTACTCGTATCCCTCGTCATCTCATTTAGCGGGTGTTCGAACCAGCAAGTCGACATGGTTCAAGCTCCGTCACCACAGCAGCAGGAAGCGTCTAATGCGCCTACTCCCTCTGAAACAGCCGCGCCAACGCCTGCACCGGCGCCAGAACCATACGCGCCAATGGATCTACTCGACAGCGAATTCAATCCATTTGCCGAAGTACCGCTGCCAGATATCTTCATCTTACTCTCGGCGTCCTTCAGCAAAGGCTCTGAAAAAATGGAGGGAAAAAGCCCCTTCCTACTGTCCATCTCTGCAGAAGGCAATATGTATGCGGCCGTTGCCTATATGGCTGACGTGTCGGGTCTTTCAGAGCAAGAGAAAGGCGACCGCTTTGATGAATATTCCAAGAATGGGTTTTGCGAGTTTTCCGCAAAAGACGGCAGTATCGTAACAATCAGGCAGCAGAAACCACACGACGATAAACACGAAAATGGTGCCTGCCTCATAGAGTTGACATATTATGTACCCGATGCAGATCTGGAAAAATACACCGACCTGGTACGCGACAATTACAATATGTCCGCCCTGGCCTCCGTCAAAGATTTCTTCAATATCGAGACGGACTTTACTGAATGCAGCATCGAAGTAGTGCTTCAAAAAAACGAGGCCAATGTTGCCGTGCAATACTATGTTGACGATGCGGATTTGATACAGCAGCGCATCGCTGAAATAACTACCGACGAGTTGCGCGATTGGCACGGGCTTCCGTCCGCTGTTATTCCTTATGGCCTAATCAATAATACCCTAATATTCGACAGCAGGGGTGGCGCCGCAATATTGGTATTACAAACCAGCAATGATCTCAATACCTCGCTGGGGCAGTATGTCGAATCCGAATTCTCCTTAACAAAGTTTGGGTTTGGTTTCGATTCTGCTGGAACGTGCGGTGTATATGAGCAGCACGATCCTCACTATATGAATGTTGCAATCCACAGACCGGAGTGGGGCAGCTTTAACGAAGACTGGAACATTGAATATTTGGATCAGGTTAACGGTTACGGGTTGCGGATCACATATCTTCTGAGCGAGGATAAATATCATATTTCCATAGACAGTAATACCGAAGGAGCCGCATTCGACTACTTTCCTGCCACGAAGGAATATACCGGACAATACCCCGATCCGGATACGTTAACCCGTATGTTCAACGATGCCTTCGGTACACAAGGCGAGGATTTCTATGATAAACCCCTTGCTTATTTCGAGCAGTTGGTACAGGAACGTTTCGGCATGAGCATCGATGAACTTTATGCGCTGCCAAAGCAATAGCAACGCATAATACCGTTACAATATCATTTGATCGTTGACATCTACTGGCAGGAGCATGGCTTCTGCCAGTTTTCATATTCCAACAGGAATAACATCCTCGATTGAGTATTCCACTTTCGTTTTTGCCAGCCCATGAAACTGCTGATACACCTCCCACTGATCCAAAAGAGCGCCAAGCGGCATGAGCCAGACTTCGCGCTCCGGCCGACTCAGCAGAGTCACTCCGTAAAAGAGCAACCGGGCAAACGTTTCTTCATCGCTCACCCGGCAGGCGCGTTTTTTTCCGGTTGCGGTTCACTCTCGACAAATCGCTTGGTCCCGCGCAGCATGGAATCCATAATCGCGTCCTTGTAATCCGACAAATCCGTCGGCGTGGTAAGAAGCTCAATCGCTTCTTCCGTCAGCAGCTCTCGCTTATCCTCCGGATGCTGGAAGTTATGAATCAGGATGCTCTGGTTCGCCAGCAGCGCAATCAGCCAGATCAGTTCGTCCAAAGCGTTCTCGAAATTCTCCGCTTTCATGAGCTTATCACCGAGGCTCGCCAGTCCACCGTAGCGCTTTGCAATCTGTTTCGTAGCCCCAGTGGTCAGTACCAGTTCATATGTCTTGCCGCTAATCGAGATAGGTGTTGCGCGTTCACTTTCCATTTGCCTCTCCTTTACTCCACCGTCGCGGCAAACGTGGGTTCATATACGGCCGTATACCACCCGGTGATCGTTGCCGGTAATACGCTCGCGTCATCTTCATTGACTTCGGCTTTCCACGGATGCTTACCCTGTCCATCGATCTTATTGCGTCGGAAGATCGTTCCTTCGACCGTCGGCGTGTTGAAGCTTATGCTGTCGCCTTTCGTGGCAAGATTCGTTGCCGGAATGCCGAAAATCACGCGATAGAGCCAGAAGTACCGGTACTTGCCGTTGCTCTTCTTTGCTCGAAATCCAACAGCCACCGGCGATGGCATCCCTTCGCCCTGCGAGATCACCACGCCGTTATCATCGATCACCGCTCCAACCAGATCGCCGGCGACCGCAGCCCCGATGTCGTTGATTCCGAGCGAGAGTTTACCGCTCTTGAACTCCTTTACGACCTCTGCGGCTGCATCGTCGGCGAACAGCGTCGCTTCATTCAACTCGATCTCCAGATCCGCAGACATCGCCTTTGCCAGCATCTGCGGCGTGCCGTACGTTTCATCCCCGGCTGAGTCCTCCGTTATCTTGGAATAATACAGCCGGTCCAACCCCACTGTAGCCATTCAGTTTTCCTCCGTTTCTTTTGCGACGTCAATCGCAACGTGAAAATATCCCGTATCGTCTTCACGGCCTATGAATCGCCGATCAGTCACGATAAATCCCGCCGAGAGCAATGCTCGGACAAGCTGGTCTTTCTTTTTGGTATAGTTTCTCTTCGAAAAGAGCGACAACCGCGCTTCCTCGACATTCAGTCCGGGATAGTCGTCACAGTACAACGTGAAATGCTCCGAGATCGGGGTGATCACGACATACTCTTCCGGCGCTGTTCTGGAGAAGACGCCCGTCTCGACCGGAAGCCCTACGCTTTCCACGATCGTGTTTAATTCTTCCAGCATGCTCACTTCACTCCCAGCTCTCCCTTCAGCACGTTCTTCATAGCCTCGATACAGGGTTTTCTGCTGGAAGCCCGTGTCGGCTTTAGAATCGGCTTCGGCGGTTGACCATGCTTTCCATATTCCAGAATGTTTGCCAGCATGGCGTTGCTCACGCTCCGGCTCTCGGAAAATCCTACCTTGACATCAAAGTTACCCTCGTCGTTCACCTTGACCGGCGATACGCCAAGCGCCGTGAGCAGTCTGCCGGTCGAACGGGATTGATACTTCGTATTCCTGCCGATTACGCTGCTCAGGTTACTCTTCATTTTCTCGAATACAACCTTGCCGCCAGCCTCCAGCGCCTTCGGAATAGCAACATCTGTTTTCGCAGAAATCTTCGTCAACTGGTCCATGAATGCCGTTGGAAGCTGTATCGACACCTTAGCCATGCGACGCCTCCAATCTCTTTGCCAACACCTCGAGGTACATCTTTTTTCCCTTTACATCCTCAACGGACGTGATTTCGAACCGTTCACCATCGCACAGAACTACCTGCTCCGTGGTCAAGGTCAGCCCGGGAATCGTCCGAAAGCGGAAGAGATCGGTTGCCTCCGAGAATGCGGCGCGGTTGACCCATTTCTGGGAGCCATGCCGCCCTTCCCGGTATGCCTGTACGGACGCGACGATCGTATCCGTTTTTGTCGCAAATCCTTCCGCGTCCTTACCGACTGTTTCTTCAACAATCGAGATGCGCACGTTCATTTTGCCAAAGCTCACGAACCCACCTTCCAATCCCGATCGAGTCGGAGCAGTGTATTCACCGTGTTCCACACCTGCTGACCAGCCTGTACGTTGTCCGCGAAGAATCCGCCCGTGCTGCCGTCCCGGCTTTCATAAAAATGGGAGGCCAGCATGATGACTGCAGCTTCGGTCGTTGGCGGCATACCCGCCGCTTCGTAAGTCCCGGCGGTCAGGTGCTGATAGCTTTCCGCGTAAGAAACAGCAGCGTCGATCAAGCGATGTAGCAGTTCGTCATCTGCGTCATGCTCGAGGATCAGGTTCGCTTTGACCTTCTCCAGCAACGTACTCATATCGTTATGCGTCCGCCGCCATGATCCCGGCCGCCTTCAGCGCAGCAAGCAGCGTATTGAAATCTACAGTCAGCGCGGCAATGTCTGCCGCGACGCTCGCAGCCTGGTTGGCGGCGATACGGACGACACCGGAACTGTCCGCCGCAGCGGAGGGAAGCCCCGTCACCGAAGCTCCCTCCTGAATCTCCAGCGTGCCACCGATCACCAGTCGATCGCCGCCATCCGTCGCGTAGTTCTTACAGTTGCGGGTCACGTCGCCCACAGGAGTATCCACGATTTCCATGTATACCCTCCATTACGCCTTCTGCTGCAGGACCTTGATCGCTTCCGGCAGGATGAGCTTGCCGTCGAGACGCTGGGACGCGAGGAAGCCTACCTGGCCGGTGGTCGCGTACAGCTCGTTTAGGCGCTTAAACGTGCGGCCCTGACGGTCGGCGATCCAGTAATAGGAGAAATCACCAAATGCGATGGACTTATTCCCCGCCGCGACGGAGGGCATGAACTCACTCGTCACGATGCGGTGGCCGAGAATCGTATCCGGCGCGTTTTCCGTGATGCCCGGTCGCCAGAGATACTGACCGTCGCCGTCCTTCAGCTTGCGCAGCAGCTTCACGGTCGTGTCGTTGAGCACGAAAACCGCACCCTTGCGGTACGGTGCGCGGAGCGAGTACACGAGGTCGATCAGCTCGTCGCCCGTGATCGCGGAAACGCCCGCCGTGGTCACGCCAACTTCCGCGCCTCCGGTGGCATTGAGGATACCGATGGGCTTACTTACGCCATTACCGTTGAGGAACGCGTCCTCTTCCTTGTCGCCGATGCGCTTGCCGAACTGCTCCGACACATATCCTTCGATGTCGAAGATGCTGTCCGATAGCAATTCCTCCGACACCTTGATCATGGTCGCGAGCTTATACGCGCCAAGGACGACCTGCGAGAAGGAATCGTCCGAGAGGGGATAGGTGCCCTCTTCATCGACCCAGTCGGCGGAGCCTTTTGACGCAACCACCGGAATCTTCCGATCTCCGTAGCTGGTCTGAATCACGTGGCAAAGCGGACGCAGCACATTCGCTTCCGTCAGCTTCTGCACCAGCGTCTTTTCGAACTCATCCGGTACAAGATAGCCGCCCTCGCTGTCGGTGCCTTCGACCAGGGAGTTGAGAATCTCCGGTCGCGGATTCTTCGAGCGGATCGCGTTCCAGAACGCCTTCTTATACTCGGCGGTTGCGCGGCCAGTCTTTTGCTCCGTATTGGTTTGCGCAGGTTTGCTGGTCAGCGGGTCGGCGGTGGGCTTGTTGAGCTCCGCGTCCAACGCCGCCTGGCGTTCAAGACGTTCAACCTCTCTACCGAGCGCGACGACCTCGGCCTCCATCTTTTCATATGCGCTTGCGTCCTCGGCGGAGAGCAGTCCATCCGTTCCGCGCTTGACGTCCAGAAACGCCTTTGCGGCATCCCATTTCTTCGCGCGGTTCTCGCGCAGCTGTAGAATCGTATTCATTCATTTCCTCCTTAGTGTGAAATCAAAGAGAGCCGCTGATAAAGCGGCTCCACGGGGTATCTCGATTCGGTTGCTTGGGCAACGAGTGTCTCCTTCGCATCGGTTGGTTTGCTAGTCTGTTTTCTCTGCAACTTGTTCAGCAGCGAATTGGTCGCCGTACGACGGGAGAAGCTGAACACAACATCATCGTGCTTCGCTTGTTTCTTCTCGTCCTCCAGCACACCGTCCGCAAAACCAAGCTCGATCGCTTTATTCGCATTCATCCACGTTTCCGCGTCCATGAGGTGTGCAAGCTTCGCGCGGGACATACCCGTTTTCAGCTCGTATGCGTTGATGATGCTCTCCTTCACCTCATCCAGCATGGCGATGGCTTTCAGCATTTCCTCGCTGTCGCCGATGGCTACCGTCAACGGATTGTGGATCATGAGCAAACTGGTCGGGGCCATGAGCACCTCTGTACCCGCCATAGCGATGACCGACGCAGCGCTCGCCGCAATGCCGTCGATCTTGACCGTGATATGCCCTTTATAATCCATGAGCATGGTGTAAATCTGGCTCGCCGCCACGCAGTCGCCGCCCGGACTATTGATCCAAATAACAACGTCACCCGTTCCGGCGTTCAGTTCGTCCCTGAACATCCTTGGGGTGACGTCGTCTTCAAACCAGCTCTCTTCGGCAATCGTGCCGTTCAATGTCAATGTTCGGGTGCCGTCCTCGTTTCGCACCCAGTTCCAGAATCTTCTATTCAAGCGGAATCCTCCTTCTTGTATTGTGTCCCCGCGAATAGTCCCGCGTCCTCCAGCTTCGTCATGGCCCCGTTAATCAGGTACAGATCGCCGCCCAAATCAGGTGAAATGCGATCGAGGTTCTCGAGTTCGCGGATGTCGTTCGCGCTCATCCAGCCGTTCTGTCGTGCGGTGGCATACCCAGTCATTCGCGAGGCGTAGTCGCCACGTAACAGCCCGTCCACATTGAACTTAATGAAGTACGTCGGCTTCTCGCTTTCGCTGAACAGTACCCGACACATGCTCTGTTCCCAGCGCACAACCCAGGGATCGAGCGTGTATTTGACGAACTCTAGCGACTGCTGCTCGATGTTACTGAACGACGATTTCTCCAAGTCCGCCAGCATATGCGGTGGCACGCGGAAGATGCGCGCGATCTCATTGATCTGGAACTTGCGCGTTTCCAGAAACTGCGCCTGTTCCGGCGCAATCCCGATGGGCGTATACTTCATACCCTCTTCGAGCACCGCGATTTTGTGTGCGTTCGCGCTGCCCTGATATGCCGAGTTCCAGCTTTCCTTGACCCGCTGCGGATCTTTGATCGTGCCGGGGTGTTCCAGTACGCCGGACGGTGCCGCGCCGTTGGCGAAGAACTTTGCGCCATACTCCTCTGTTGCAATTGCTAGTCCGATGGCGTTCTTCGCCATGGCGATCGGGCTGTAACCGATCAGGCCGTCGAACCCGAGTCCGGGAATGTGCAGTACGTCCGAAGGAGAAAGTGTCACCCAGATTGATTTGCCCAATGTTGCGGGATCTTCTACACTCCTTTGGTACGAATAAAAAAGCCGACCGGTTTGATCACGGTCGACTGTCATTTTGTTCGGCATGAGCGGGTAGAGTGCGATCACCTCGCCTCTGGCGTTTCGAATGATCTGCGCGTAGGCGTTGCCCCACAAGAGCAGGTGGCTCATGAGCGTTTCCCGAAACGCGAAGCTCGTCATCTCGGGGTTTGGTTCATCGTGCAGCAGTCGGTAAAGGGAATGTTTAAACGCTTTCTCTTTCCCACCTCTGTCATTGTACCGGTAGACGTTCAGCGGCAAGCCTGCTACGGTCTCCGACAAGATTCTCACGCAAGAATACACCGCCGTCATCTGCATGGCGGTCGTTTCATTCACCGGCTTGCCGCTGGACGTACCGCCGAAGAAGAAACTGTAGCGGCTACCATTGAGAGAGTCTTTCGGCTTGTCACGCGAGTGGAAGATTGCTCGAAGTGGATTCATACGTTTCCTCCATGGAACATTTAATTGACATCCGTAGAAAAATGCAGTACAGTGGCACTTGTGTGGTGTATTTACGCACCATACAATATTTTAATTGAGGTATTTGATGTACAACGACAAGACCATCGCCTGCAAAGATTGCGGACAAGAATTCACCTTTACTGCCAACGAGCAAGAATTTTTCGCCGAAAAAGGCTTTACGAATGAACCGCAGCGCTGCAAAGCCTGCCGCGTAGCTCGTAAGGGCAACTCCCGAGGCGGTTCCCGCGATGGCGGATACCGCGATAACGCGCCGCGTCAGATGTATGACGCAGTTTGCTCGGAATGCGGCAAAGCCTGCCAGGTTCCGTTCCAGCCCCGCACCGACCGTCCGGTCATGTGCAGCGATTGCTTCAGAAGTAACCGGTAAATCAAAAGGCGCATCCATATAAGGATGTGCCTTTTCTTCTTTTTTACATTCTGAATAACACCTTGTTCATATCCCAAACAAAAAAGACATCTACGAAGTGTAGATGTCTTTTATAGTGTTGGGTAGGTTTCTTATCACTTCCTCTGAATCAATCACATAGAGCATTTGCAACTTCTGCAGCTTTGCTAAAATCGTCTTCCGCAGGCACCCAGTTGCATTTGATTTCTGGCATAACCACTTCAAACCCAGCGTCTGTCAGTCTTTCTCGCAGTACCTTTGTGGATTCTCCGCTCCACCCATAACATCCGAAGACAGCCGCTTTTTTATTCTTGAATTTCAGCTCTTTCAGAAAATCCAGCCATCCGCCTACCGAGGACAGAATGTTTTGTCCGACTGTCGGACTGCCAACAGCGATTGCTTTTGACTTAAAGACTTCTGTCATAATATCATTCTTGTTGGTTTTTGACACATTGAAGATCTTCACTTTAGTTGCGGGTGATACGCGCGAAATCTCCTGACCAATTTTGTGCGCTAGTTGCATTGTGCTTTCCCACATGGTGTCGTATACAATGGTAATCTGATCCTCTTGGTAATCCTTTGACCATTCGTAGTATTTCTCCACGATACTTAGTGGGTTCTCCCGCCAGATCGCGCCATGGCTGGGTGCAATGATATCAATTGCGAGATTCAACGCTAAGACCTCTTCGACTTTCCGCTTCACCAATACTGAAAACGGTGTTAGGATATTAGCGTAGTATTTTAGCGCTTCCGCCCACAATAGGCAAGTGTCAGATTCGTCGTTAAACAATTCCTCTACCGCGAAATGCTGACCAAAAGCGTCGTTAGAAAACAGGATGTTGTCACCCGTCAGATAGGTTGCCATACTGTCCGGCCAGTGCAGCATTTTCATTTCGACAAACACCAGTGCTTTGCCGTTCCCGATATCAATGGAATCACCGGTTTTTACAATGTTGAAATTCCATTCCGGGTGATGATACTGTCCCGTCAGTGATTTAATCGCGCTCGCAGTACAGTATATAGGCAAATTCGGAATTCTTTCCATCAGCGCCGGTAATGCTCCGCTATGATCGACCTCTCCGTGATTGATGACGATAAAATCGATTTTATTAAGGTCGATTTCACTTTCCACGTTTTTAATGAACTCATTCGCGTGCGGCATCCAAACAGTATCGATCAGAACAGTCTTCTCTTCCGTGATCAAGTAGGCGTTCTGGCTCGAACCATGTTTGATCGTATAATCCGCCCCATGGAAAGATTCCAACTCCCAATCCGTCTTCCCGATCCAATACACATTACTCTTTATCAACTTCTTCATCGTTTCACTCTCCTGACGGTATAGTGTTCTTTTGATTCATTCCATCTCGGCATCTGTCTTTCTTAGTATATCACATTTTTGCCTAAGCTCTGATCATCACAGAAAATCAAAATGAGAACTTCATTCCCAAGAACACATCCACATGAAACATGAATATCTAATTAGAGAACCAATAACCCTCTTGTATTGTATACGGAGCTGTTCGTTTCGTTTCCGTTGCGAAGCGCCCTATCCAGCGCCATGATCGTCGCAACAGCACCGTCGATTTTCTCGGTGCTTTTTTCTTTGTCCGGTTTGATGTTCCCAGCGGGGTCGGTACGGATGTAGATGTTGTCTATATTCCAGCGAAGCACCGGCTGCCCACCGTGCGCGATCCTCTGTTCAAGTGTCAGCTTCATGAGCTCCTTCGTCGGCGGCGACATATCCTTGAACCCCTGACCAAACGGAACGACCGTGAAACCCATGCCTTCAAGATTCTGTACCATCTGCACCGCGCCCCAACGGTCAAACGCGATCTCGCGGATGTTGTACTTCATGCCGAGTTGCTCGATGAACGTCTCGATGAATCCGTAATGCACAACGTTTCCTTCGGTCGTCAGTAAAAATCCTTGTTTCTCCCAAAGGTCGTAGTTCACATGATCGCGTCGCACACGCAGGGCGATGTTCTCCTCCGGAATCCAGAAAAATGGAAGAATAACGTATTTGTCTGTTTCATCCAGTGGTGGGAAAACAAGAACGAACGCCGTGATGTCTGTGCTGGACGAAAGATCGAGACCGCCGTAGCAGACACGCCCTTCTAGCGATATGGGATCAACCGGAAACGCGCATTTATCCCATATGTCCATTGGCATCCAGCGGATCGCCTGCTTCACCCACTGGTTCAATCGAAGCTGGCGAAACGCATTCTCTTCGGCGGGGTTCTGTTGTGCGCTTTCGCACGCGGCTTTCACCTTGTCGATGCCCACCGTGATCCCGAGCGACGGATTCGCTTTCTTCCATACCTTCGGGTCTGTCCAGGAGTCGTTCTCCTCGGTGCCGTAGATGACCGGATAAAACGTCGGGTCTGTCTTCCTGCCGTCAAGTAAGTCCTTCGCCTTCGAATGTACTTCCCAGCAGATGGAGTTTGTGTTGTCCCCGGCTGTAGTGATCAGAAAGTACAGCGGTTGCATGCGCGCGTCACCGCTGCCTTTGGTCATAACATCAAAGAGTCGGCGGTTCGGCTGGGTGTGTAGCTCATCGAAGATGACTCCATGCGTATTGAAGCCGTGTTTACTGGCGACATCGGCGCTGAGCACTTGATAGTAGCTTCCTGTCGGTAGGTACACGAGCCGCTTCTGTGAAGCTAGGATCTTCACGCGCTTCGCCAGCGCGGGACACAGAGTCACCATGTCCTTAGCGACCTCGAACACAATCGACGCCTGCTGGCGATCCGCCGCGCACCCGTACACTTCGGCGCGCTCTTCATTATCGCCGCAGGTTAAAAGCAGAGCGACGGCCGCCGCAAGCTCAGACTTACCATTCTTTTTGGGAATTTCGATGTACGCAGTATTGAACTGGCGGTATCCGCTCGGTTTCAATGTTCCAAACACGTCACGGATAATCTGCTCCTGCCAGTCGATGAGCAGAAAAGGTTTCCCCGACCATGTACCTTTGGTATGCGAAAGGCATTCAATAAAAGAAACGGCGTTGTCCGCCGCCTGTTTGTCATATATCGAGTCCTTCGCTTTAAACGGAGTCGGTGTATACTTCTTCAGTTTTCGTAGCATCACCGCCTCCTCCTCGTAAAATCGAAACGGAGGCCCACTTGAGCCTCCGTGCCCTTTTTGTTTTGTTTTTCATTAAATGCGGGGCATATGCTGCACCGGGTTCGTAAGTCGATCAGCGGCGGCGACGGCGCCTCACGTTGGAAGATGGGGATTGCAGAACTTCATATCCTGATCATCATGAAACGGTGTAGGGTCGTGAGAACATCGATGTATTGCTCAGCACATCGGTTACAAGCAAAACTAACTGCTTTCCGCTCAACGGTGCATTTCCTTTAAAGGAAAATGCCCCACTTTGATCGGCTAGAACAAATCCGATGGATGTAATTCCTGTCTTTTCGAACAGGTAGACTTCTACTCGTCCAAACGCACAGGTTGTGCCTGAAACATTTGTCCCTGTTGCCGAGGTAATCGTCGGTGCTGCCAGCTCACTATTTCCACCCTCGAGTAGCAGGATAATGTCCTGTGCTTTTTGTCCTGCAAATGCGTTTGAGCGCAGCATATTCCCATCACCAAAGTCCACGCGCAAGATATTGCCCCGCGATTTACCGAACGTATTCCCCTGCACAAAGTTATTGTTCGCGCCATCCTCAAAGTAAATCGCTAGGCCGTCTGGGTTGTCGATATCGTTACCCGCGATATAGCAAGATTGTATGCCGCGGTTGGTGATGCGCATTGAGATCGACCCGCCGTAAATGCGGTTACCCTCTTGCTGCGTATATCCGCCGATGATCGCGTGTTTCTGTCCCATGTTTACCGAAACTGGAGTTTCGTTCGGCAAAGGTTTCCCGTTTGCGTCATACCCTATGATATTACCAAGTACGATATTGTCCGACACGCCATAACCATTTAGCTGCACGCCGTTGAGATTGCCGCTGATTAGATTCGCTTCTCCCGCCCGCGTGCCGCCGACGCGGTGGTTTCCGCTTGTCCACATCGTAATACCATCATGATTTGGAATTGATTTTGTTCCCGTGATATCGGTGCCAATGTAGTTACCAATCACAGAGCAGCAATAGCTGTTGGGGTCGCTGAATACAACGCCGATGCCTGCACCAGAGATGACATTACGTTCTCCGGGTGTCGTACCGCCAATGATATTGTTCATTACGTTGCTTTCGAGAACCACATTGTTGCTAGTCTCTGCCACAACAGCTTTCGTTCCTTTAGCATTAAGGCCAATGAGGTTGCCAATAACTCGCGTTTGGTCACCCCAGCTATCGAAATTGATGAACTGATTACCGCTGATGACGTTTCCTTCACCGGGTACAGTACCTCCAACAGTGACTCGCAGCGCTTCTCCTACAAATATACCGTCATAATTCGGCATCGCTTTTTCTCCGCTGATATCGATGCCGACAAAATTACCAAGCACAGTCTGATCAAAGCCGCCAACTCGAATGCCATACAAACCGTTGCCACTCAGCAAGTTTCCCTGTCCCAACGCCCCACTACCAATATTTCTACTGCCGCCCACAACGTTGCTGCCGCCTTGCAGATCAATCCCGTGCTGTGGGAAATTCACGATCTGCAAGCCCATAATTCTGTTGTAGAAGGAGTAGACGGTCAGTCCGTTTCCGTTCTCAAGTTTGCTGCCATCAAGGATGACCCCTGCATTGCTCGCGTCGATCGTCAGGTGATCCCACGAAATTTCGGGTAACGGCGATTCTAGCGCGATTGAAACCGGTTTGGCTACGGGAAAGACGGCGGGATCAAATGTGATCGTAGTGTTCAGATCAAGGCGTTCCAGTGCGTAGCGCAGCGTTCCTTCTCCGCTGTCAGCTGCGCTGGTGACAATATAGTTGAACACCTCGGTAGGCGTAGGTTGATTGGAGGTCATCAAGTTCAACGAGTAGGGTTCCTCTCCGGTCTTGACCGACAGCACGTTTGAGGCACTATTCGCCGCGTCCGAATCACCAGGCTTCGGTTGTGCATCTCCTTTTTGATAGACGGTCATACCCGCAAAGCTATCGGCAACATAGATGAGCCCGTCTTTTGCAAAACAGTCGTATGCTAGTCCGATCGTCGTAAACGAATCCTTCAGCACCGGCTGGTTCAAATCCGAAAGATCGACGATCTGAATACCGTTGCCGAGGTTCGACAGATACGCGGTTGTCCCATCGATAAAGATATCCATCACTCCGCCAGGAATCGCAAGTTCGGCGATTCTCTTCGGATTTTGAGGATCAGAAACGTCCACAATCCAGATGCCCGGATCTGCAGAGGTAATCACAGTTGTCGGATTGATAAAACGGATTGCTTCTCCACTAGAGTTTTTCTGCAACTGTGAGATCAATCGGAGGTTCATCGGATCGGTAACGTCAATTAATTGCAGTTGCGTACTGCTAGTTGAAATATAAAGTCCCGCAGAGCAATCACCGTTGACTGGATTCTCCATCCCAGTTTTACCCACTACAGCTGGATGCGCCGAATCACGCACATCTACCGCCATATCGTGAAATTCACCTGGAACATAGATCATCCCATCTGCATACGAAATCGAACGAAACGCCGTATTAAATACTGCCTCGTCATTCGGCACGAATCCCAGCTTTTTCGGTTGAATCAGATTGGATGAATCAAAGATGACGAGCGGCTCATTGGATGCAAGATGCGCACTTAGATATGCTTTGCTGTACGCGAGAATTACCTTGTTTGCGTACCCGCCACCTGTATCATACCAATACGTCTCATTGGGATTTGCGGTATTGGCTACATCGAATACGTGCATACCCGAAAGTCCACCTGCAACGTAGCAGACTCCATCCTGCATTGTCAGCCTGCGTCCTTCTAACAAGGGCATCCAGCGACAAATCAGATCAGGATTAGTCTTCTTCGAGAGATCAAGCGTCAATAGTCCTT